>CAVPSL010000003.1:0-388392 GCA_963708405.1 uncultured Actinomycetes bacterium | reverse complement strand
ACTCCTGGCCGTATTCACGGCGTCCCATAGGTCAATCGTAGCAACCGGTTTGTTTTACAAAGTTGTTACTTTGATTTCTGGTCAGTCCCCGCCGCCGTGAATCGCGTCGCCGACCTCACCTGGAACCGGCCCAAGCTCGTCCTCGCCGCGGTCGCCGCCTTCGCCCTTCTAGCCGTCGCCTTCGGCCACGACGTCGAGCACCACCTGAAGGCGGCCGGGTTCACCGACCCCGCCTCGGAGAGCGAGCGGGCGACCAACCAGCTCGCCGGTGCCCTCGGCTACGACGCCCAACCCCGGGCATCGTCCTCGTCGTCCGTGCCCCCGGCGGCGGCCGGCTCGACACCCGCCAGCCCCACCGTACGGCGCGACGTCGCCCGGCTCAGCGCTGAAGTCGCTAAGGCGGAATACGTCGGCCGCGTCGTCGACCCGCTGCGCGACCCGCGCGCCGGCCCATGAACTGATCGCCGCCGACGGGCGCTCGCTGATCGTGCTCGGCTACCTCTCCACCGCCGACCGCGAGAACGCCGGCGGCATGGCCGCCGAACAGGTGCAGCCGGCGGTCGAACCACAGCCCCCTCGACGTCTCGATGGGCGGCTACGCGCCCAGCTTCAACGAAGTCAACGACCAGACCAAAACCGACCTGACCAAGGCCGAGCTGATCGCCTTTCCACTGCTGGCGCTGCTGCTCCTGATCGTCTTCCGTGGTGTCGTCGCGGCGGCGATTCCGCTGCTGATCGGCGGCATCTCGATCGTCGGCACGCTGCTGAGTCCTGCGGATCATGGCCGACCTCGTCGACACCTCCGTCTTCGCCCTCAACATCGCCACCGGCTTAAGCCTCGGCCTCGCTGTCGACTACGCGCTGCTTGATGGTCTCACGCTACCGCGAGGAGATCGCCAGCGGCGGCGCGACCCGCGAGGCGCACCGCAACACGGTGCGAACGGCCGGCCGCACGGCGCTCTTCTCCGGCTTCACCGTCGCCGCGGCGATGGCGGCGCTGGTGATCCTGCCGCAGCGCTTCCTGTACTCGATCGCCGTCGCCGGCGCCTCGGTCGGGATTCCTCTCCGCGATCCTGGCGGTGCTCGTCGTGCCATCGATGCTGGCGCTGCTCGGCACTCGCATCGACGCCCTCTCGATCCGCCGCGGCCCCGCCGTCTCCGACGAATCGGACGGCTGGTACCGGCTGGCGCGCGGCGTCATGCGCCGCCCCGTCGCCGTCGCCCTCGCCAGCTCCGGCCTGATGCTGGCCGCAGCGGCGCCGCTGCTCTGGACGACGCTGACGGGGCCCAGCGCCCAGGCGGTGCCGCCCGGCAAGCCCTCCTACGAAGCCAACAGTTACGTCGAAGCGCACTACCCGCGCGACCTCACCGAGGCGGTCACGGTCACGCTCGATGGCAAGGCGGCCCCGGCCCAGCTGGCCGCCTTTGAGCGCCGCATCCTCGCCGTCCCGGGCGTCGTCCGTGGCACCCCCTTCGCGCGCGCCTCCGCCGGCCTCGCCTACGCCAACTTCGCGCTCGCCGAAAAAGCGCTGACGAGCGGCTCCCAGGACGCCGTGCGGGCGATCCGCGACCTCCCCACGCCGGTGGCGACGACGGCGCTGGTCTCCGGCAACACCGCCGGCTTCATCGATCAGAAGCAGAGCCTGGTCGAACACCTGCCGCTGCTGGTGGCGATCATCGCCACCACCACGCTGGTCCTGCTCTTCCTGCTGACCGGCTCGGTGATCCTGCCGCTGAAGACGCTGCTGATGAACGCGATGACGCTGGGGGCGACGCTCGGCATCCTCGTCCTCGCCTTCCAGGACGGCTGGCTCGACGGCCTCTTCTCCTACACCGGCCCGGCGGCGGTTGAGGTGACCAGCCTCGTCTTCCTCTTCGCCGTCATCTTCGGCCTCGCCACCGACTACGCGGTGCTGGTCATGGCGCGGATCAAAGAGCAGCACGATCTCGGCAAGAGCAACGAGGACGCGGTCGCGATCGGCATCGCCCGCACCGGCCGCGTGATCACTGCCGCGGCGCTGATGATCGCCGTCGTCTTCCTCGCCTTCGGCGTCAGCTCGGTCTTCTTCATGAAGGAGATCGCTGTCGGGATGGCGGTCGGCGTCCTCCTCGACGCGACCGTCGTCCGCGCCCTCCTCGTCCCCTCCCTGATGCGACTGCTCGGCGACTGGAACTGGTGGGCGCCGGCGCCCCTGCGCCGCCTCCAGATCCGCTTCGGCTTCTCCGAGGCCTGACTTCTCCCAAAGCAAGGCCAACGGCCCGGGCGCGCCGCCAGGCGCGTTCCCGGGCCGCGCTCGGCATCCAGAACCACGACGACCCGCAGGAGCGGGTCGCTTGTGAGGGGGTGCTACCCCCGAACGGCTGATAACCAAGGCGAGCGTAGCATCGCGGGACGCTGGCGGCAGAAACCTTCTGGCTTCATCGTGAGGTATTTTGTCTGCAGGAGAGTGATGCGGCAAGGCGCCGTGAACGGCTGATAACCGGGAGTTCGGGGTTAGCGCTTCGGATGGGGTTCGAGTCCCCCGCTCTCCGCAGGATTTGCCGAGACTGCGGGATCACCGGCAGGGGGCGCAACCATCACGCGCCCGCGAGTAGCGCTCGCCTGAGCTGCGGCCCCGCCGTGCTCGGCCATTCAGCAAATGGGGGTGGAGTGTGAGGTCGATCACCTTACTTGCATATAAATTTATATCTGGGTAACCTCTACACCGATGGCTGCAATATCGCCACGGTCACGGCTTCCCCGCGAGGACCGGATGGAGCAGACGCTTGCCGCCGCGCACGGGCTTTTCGCCGAGCGGGGCTACGCGGCGGTGAAGATGGACGAGATCGCCGCGGCGGTCGGGGTCACCAAGCCGCTGCTCTACAACTACTTCGGCAACAAGGAGCAGCTCTACATCGCCTGCATGGAGCGCTCCGGTGACGCCCTGACGGCGACGATCGGCGAGGCGATCGGCGGCACCAGCAATCCCAGCGAGGCGCTCGCCGCCGGCGTCCGCGGCTTCTTCGCCTTCATCGACTCCGACCGCGCCGCCTGGGCCGTCCTCTTCGACGAGACGCTGCCGCAAAGCGGCGACGTCGCCGACCGCGTCGCCGAATACCGCGGCCGGATCCTGGAGATGGTCTCGGGCACCCTGCTGGCGCAGTTCCCCGCCCGTCGCCGCGACGCCGCCCGGCTCGAGGTCGAGGCCCTCTCCACCGCCCTGCTCGGCGCCGCCGAGGCGCTGGCGCGTTGGTGGCTCGCCAGCGGCGCGATCGATGCCGAGGCCGCCGCCGACCTGCTGATCGAGACCGTCGAGCCGGGCCTCCGCGCCCGCTCGGCACCAACCCAGACTTCCCAGCCAACCGAAAAAGGAACCAGCACCGAATGAACGCCAAAACCCGCAAAGTCGCCGTCGTCGGCGGCAACCGGATCCCCTTCGCGCGCTCCAACAGCGTCTACTCGCACGCTTCCAACCAGGACATGCTCACCGCCGCGCTCGACGGCCTCGTCGATCGCTTCAACCTGCAGGGCGAGACGCTCGGCGAGGTCGCTGGCGGCGCCGTGCTGAAGCACTCGCGCGACCGCGACTTAGCCCGCGAGAGCGTGCTCAGCACCCGCCTCGCCGCCGAGACCCCCGCCTACGACGTCCAGCAGGCCTGCGGCACCGGCCTGGAGACGACGATCCTGGTCGCCAACAAGATCGCTCTGGGCCAGATCGACTCCGGCATCGCCTGCGGCGCCGACACCACCTCCGACGCCCCGATCGCCCTCAACGAGCAGCTACGCGAGACGCTGCTGGAGGCCAACCGGCAGCGCTCGACGATGGGCAAACTGCGCGCCCTGACCGGCGTCCGGCCGGGCCACATCGTCCCCGCGATCCCCCGCAACGAGGAGCCGCGCACCGGCCTCTCGATGGGCGAGCACTGCGCGATCATGGCGACCGAATGGGAAATCGGCCGTGAGGAGCAGGACGAGCTCACGGTCGCCAGCCACGAGCACCTCGCCGCCGCTTATGAGCGCGGCTTCCTCGATGACCTGATCACCCCCTACCTCGGCCTCGACCGCGACCAGAACCTGCGGCCGGACTCCAGCCTCGAGAAGCTGGCGAAGCTGAAGCCGGTCTTCGGTGGCCCCGAGGGGACGATGACCGCCGCCAACTCGACGCCGCTCTCCGACGGCGCCTCAGCGGTGCTACTCGCCTCCGAGGAGTGGGCCAAAGAGCGCGGCCTGCCGATCCTCGCCTACATCGCCGAGGCGCAGACCGCCGCCGTCGACCACGTCCACAAGCGCGAAGGCCTGCTGATGGCGCCGGCCTACGCGATGCCGACGATGCTCGACCGGGCCGGCCTGAAGCTGCAGGACTTCGACTACTACGAGATCCACGAGGCCTTCGCGGCGCAGGTGCTCTGCACCCTGAAGGCCTGGGAAGACGAGGGCTTCTGCAAAGACAAGCTCGGGCGCGAGAAACCGCTCGGGGCGATCGACCGCAAGAAGCTCAACGTCAACGGCGGCTCACTGGCCGCCGCCCACCCGTTCGCGGCGACCGGCGGCCGCATCGTCGCCGGCCTCGCCAAACAACTGCACGAAGACGGCAAAGGCCGCGGCGTGATCAGCATCTGCGCCGCCGGCGGCCAGGGTGTCGTCGCAATCCTCGAGAGCGCTGGAGGCGCCGAATAATGAGCGACCGTTACTCCCAGATCGTCAACGCGCCCGTCGTCTCGACGGTCGCCAAGCAGCTCGGGCTGCCCCAGCCCGTCGAGCTCGACCGTTACCGCGCCGGCGCCCCCGTGGTCGCCGGACCGGTCCTCTTCGACGCCGCCCCCGACGGCCGGCTCGGCAAGCGGGTCGGCGCCTTCCTCGACTCGATCAAGGCCGAACGGGCCAGCGGCGAGGGCAAGGCCAAGGCGCTCGTCTTCGACGCCACCGGGATCGCCGACTCGACCGAGCTGGTCGAGTTGCAGCGCTTCTTCTACCCGGCGATCGGCCGCCTTCAGCGCAGCGGCCGCGTCGTCGTCCTCGGCACGCCGCCGGCCGAGGCCGGCTCGCCCCGGGCCCACACCGCGCAGCGGGCGCTGGAGGGCTTCACCCGCTCGCTGGCCAAGGAGATCGGCGGCCGCGGCTCAACCTGCCAGCTCGTCTACGTCGCCAAGGGCGGCGAGGACCAGCTCGACTCGACCCTGCGCTTCCTCCTCTCCCCCCGCTCGGCCTACGTCTCCGGCCAGGTGGTGCGGATCGGCCCCGGCGTGGCACCGACGCCGGCGCTCGACTGGGAGCAACCGCTGGCCGGCAAGACGGCGCTGGTAACCGGCGCTGCCCGCGGCATCGGCGCCGCGATCGCCCGCACCCTGGCCCGCGACGGCGCCACCGTCGTCGGCCTCGACATCCCGCCGGCGATGGAAGACCTGCGCCAGGTCAGCACCGAGATCGGCGGCGCCGAGCCGCTCGGCCTCGACATCACCGCCGAGGACGCCCCCGAGCAGATCGCCGCGGCGCTCTCCGACGGTGTCGACGTCGTCGTCCACAACGCCGGTGTGACCAAAGACCGCACGATCGCGAAAATGCCGGAAGAGCGCTGGACGCAGCTAATGGAGATCAACCTCTCCAGCGAGGAGCGGATCAACGACACCCTGCTCGGCGCCAAGCTGCTGCGTCCCAACGGCCGCATCGTCGGCGTCTCCTCGATGGCGGGGATCGCCGGTAACAACGGCCAGACCAACTACGCCAGCTCCAAGGCCGGGGTGATCGGGATGGTCGAATCGATGGCACCCGAGCTGGCCAAGCAGGAGGCGACGATCAACGCCGTCGCCCCCGGCTTCATCGAGACCAAGATGACGGCGGCGATGCCGATCGGCCCGCGCGAAGCCGGCCGCCGGCTCTCCAGCCTCAGCCAGGGCGGGCTGCCGGTCGACGTCGCCGAGACGATCGCCTGGTTCGCCAGCCCCGCCTCGACCGGCGTCAACGGCAACGTCGTCCGCGTCTGCGGGCAGAGCCTGCTGGGGGCCTGAGCGATGCCGACCCGCACGCTCGACAGTCCACCGCAGATCCTGCCGCTCTACGCGCGGGCGGCGGCGCCAATGATCCCCGGCGCCTCGCTGCTGCCCTTTGTCCCTGGCGGCGGCAAGGAGGTGCCGGAGCTGGAGCTGCGGCTGCCCGGCGTCACGGCGAAGCCGGAGACGGTTGCCGCCTACGCCAAGGTCTGCGGCTTCCCGCTGCGCGACACGCTGCCCGTCACCTACCCCCACGTGCTGGCCTTCCCGCTGCACATGGCGGTAATGGCCGACGGCAGCTTCCCCTTCGGCGCCGTCGGCCTGGTCCACCTCGAGAACCAGATCGTCCAGCACCGGCCGATCGGCATCGCCGAGGAGATCGAGTTGGTGGTGCGCCCGACGCCACTGCAGCCGCACCGCAGCGGCCGCACCTTCAGCCTCGTCACCGAGGCCTGGGTCGGCGAGGAGCTGGCCTGGGAGAGCATCAGCACGATGCTGCGCCGCGGCGGCGGCGACAAGGAGGCAGGCGGGGAGCGCGAAGCGCTCGGCGTCCCCGAGGAGGAGTTCGCCGCCAGCGCCGAGTGGCGCCTCGGCGGCGACCTCGGCCGCCGCTACGCCGCCGTCTCCGGAGACCGCAACCCGATCCACATGCACTCGCTGACCGCGAAGCCGCTCGGCTTCCCGGCGGCGATCGCGCACGGCATGTGGAGCAAGGCGCGCGCCCTGGCGGCGCTCGACGGGCGCTTGCCCGACGCCTTCACGGTCGACGTCCGCTTCCGCAAGCCGATCCTGTTGCCGGGCAAAGTCGAGTTCGGCAGTGCCGCTCGCAGCGGTGGCGTAATCGACTTCTCCGTGCGCGACGCCAAGCGTCAAGTACCTCACCTCGACGGCCGCGTGCGACCGCTCGAGCCCAATCCCAAAGCCAAGAAGACCGGGAGGAACCCGAAGTGACCACGACCACCGACGAGAAGAGCGCCAGCGTCGCCGAGCGCAGCATGGGCGTCGGCCTGCGCGCGCTCAACTGGCTCGCCGGCTCCGACCTGCTGGACCGGATCCGTATCCGCAAAGGGGTCGAGCGGGCGCTCTTCCAGAGCACCAAGAACGGCTTCCGCTCGGCGACTGTCGCCGGACGCACCTTCAAGGCCGCGCAGCAGCTGGGCAAACCGGCGCGGCAGAAGAAAGGCAAATCGAAAGGCCTGTTCGACGTCACCCCCGACGACGAGCAGCAGATGTTCCAGGAGGCGGGCCGCGCCTTCGCCGCCGACAAGATCCGCCCGGCGGCGCTCGACGCCGACAGCAACTGCGAGACGCCGAAGGAGCTGCTGGCGGAAGCGACGGAGCTCGGCGTCAACATGCTCGGCGTCCCCGAGGAGCTCGGCGGCGTCATGCACGAGCAGTCGGCGGTGACCAGCGTCCTGATCGGCGAGGCCCTCGCCCACGGCGACCTCGGCATCGCCTACGCGGCGCTCGCCCCGGGCGCCGTCGCCACCGCGATCGGCCTCTACGGGAGCGCCGAGCAGGAGGCGAAGTACCTGCCGCCGTTCACCGGCGAGGACGTGCCGGCGGCGGCGCTAGCGATTCTCGAGCCGCGGCCGCTGTTCGACCCGCTAGAGCTGGAGACGAAGGCGCGCCGCAAAGGCGGTGAGTGGGAGCTGAGCGGCGTCAAGTCACTGCTGGCCCGCGCCGCCGAGTGCGAGCTGTTCGTCGTCGCCGCTGAGGCCGAGGGCATCGGCCCGGCGCTGTTCGTGATCGAGTCCGGCGCCAAAGGCCTCTCGGTCGAAGCGGAGCCGGCGATGGGCCTGCGGGCCGCCGCCACTGGCCGCCTGCTGCTGGAGAAAGTGAAACTGCCGGAGAGCGCCCTGCTCGGCGAGGGCAGCTTCACCGCCAAGCAGTACGCCGAGTGCATCAGCCGCTCGCGCGTCGCCTGGTCCAGCCTCGCGGTCGGTACCGCGCAGGCCGTGCTCGACTACGTCAAGCCCTACGTCAACGACCGCCAGGCCTTCGGCGAACCGATCTCCAACCGCCAGGGCGTCGCCTTCGCGGTCTCCGACATCGGCATCGAGTCCGACGGGATGCGGCTCGCCACCTACCGGGCGGCCAGCCGCGCCGACCGCGGCGAGAAGTTCGACCGCGAGGCGGCCATTGCCCGCCGGCTCTGCGCCCAGAAGGGGATGAAGATCGGCTCCGACGGCGTCCAGTTGCTGGGCGGCCATGGCTTCGTCAAGGAGCACCCGGTCGAGCGCTGGTACCGAGACCTCCGAGCTGCGGGCGTGATGGAGGGCGCCCTGCTCGTCTAGGCCCCGGCCGCGAGCGAAAGGCAAACCATGATCAATCTCGAGATTCCCAAGAAGTTCAAACCGCTGGCCTCGCAGGCCAACCAGGTCGCGAAAGAGGTCTTCCGGCCGATCTCGCGCAAATACGACGCCGCCGAGCACGAGTACCCGAAAGAGCTCGACATGCTCGCTTCGCTGATCGACGGCATGAACGAGGGCTCCGACACCGGCGGCGCCGGTGCCGCCGGTGTGCGCCGCGAAAAAAGCGATGACGGTGAGAACCGCAACGGCTCCAACCTCTCCACCGTGCTCGGCGTGATCGAGCTCTGCTGGGGCGACGTCGGCCTACTGCTCTCGATGCCGCGCCAGGGCCTCGGCAACTCGGCGATCGCCTCGGTGGCGACCGACGAGCAGCTCGCCCAGTACGGCGGCAAGTGGGCGGCGATGGCAATCACCGAGCCGGAAGCGGGCTCGGACTCGGCCGCGATTCGCACTACCGCCGAGCTCGACGGCGACGAGTACGTCCTCAACGGCGAGAAGATCTTCGTCACCTCGGGCGACCGCGCCGACCTGATCGTCGTCTGGGCCTCGCTCGACCGCTCGAAAGGGCGGGCGGCGATCAAGTCGTTCATCGTCGAGCGCGACAACCCCGGCCTGAAGCTGGACCGGCTCGAGCACAAGCTCGGGATCCGCGCCTCCGACACCGCCAACTTCACCCTGCAGGACTGCCGGGTGCCGAAAGAGGCGCTGCTCGGTGACCCGGAGGTGAAGGAGAAGGGCTTCGCCGGGGTGATGGAAACGTTCGACAACACCCGGCCGCTGGTCGCGGCGATGGCCGTCGGCGTCGCCCGGGCGGCGCTGGAGGAGACGCGCAACCGGCTGAAGCAGGCCGGCGTCGTCGTCGACTACGACAAGCCCGCCCTCTCCCAGCACGCCGCCGCGGCGCGCTTCCTGGAGATGGAGGCCGACTACGAGGCGGCCTGGCTGTTGACCCTGCAGGCGGCCTGGATGGCTGACAACAGCAAGCCCAACTCGCTGCAGGCCTCGATGGCCAAGGCGAAGGCGGGGCGCACCTGCGTCGACGTCACCCTCGGCTGCGTCGAGCTCTGCGGCAGCGTCGGCCTCGGCGAGAGCGAGCTGCTCGAGAAGTGGGCCCGCGACGCCAAGATCCTCGACATCTTCGAGGGCACCCAGCAGATCCAGCTGCTGATCGTGGCCCGGCAGCTGCTGGGCAAGTCGTCGTCTGAATTGCGGTAGCCAGGGAAAGGAGGGGGCCGGGGAGAATTCCCGGCCCCCTTCGCAGCCCGCCACATGGTGGGCGAGGCCGAGCGAACTTCAGCCCGGAGTCACTACTCGTTTTTCCATGTCGGGTGCTCCAGTTCGCCTTTGTTGTTTTTGGCTTCGACTTTTGCTTCTGCTTCGATTTCGCCGGTCTGCGTAGCCGCCCCGCAATTGGTGATGGTCCCGCCGGTACGTGAAACCGAGATGGTCGCTTTGCTCGTTGAAACGCCGTATGTATGTGGTGTTTCGGCAGTGCCGGTGATTTTGTAGGTAAAGGTCCCGGTAACCGTCTGCGAACCGATGGCATATGTACAAAGCGCTGCTTCGTTCGCGAGGTGCTTGGCGCTGGTCAGCCAGACGTGGGATTCCGCTTTTTTGCCTTCGGGGCATTCGACGAGCTCTTCGGTCCCCGTCGCTTCTGTTTCGCTCACAAACGTGTTGGCTGTGAAGTTGTATCTGCAGCCATTGAGTGTGACTGTCGACTTTGTGGGGTTGCCAAGGATGGTCGTCGTGCAGTTGATGTATTCCGGCGTAACCACCGACCCCGATTCTCCTTTTGCCTGAGTTTCGGTGTAGGTGCCAGAGTATTTGACGCTTTCGCACGTAGTTTTTCGGCCTCCTTCGAGAGTGAATACGTTGTGTGCCCCAGTCTGTTCGCCAGTCAGCGTCGCCGGGTAGCTTTCGACTGTTAGATGCGGTTTCAGGGCGGAGGCGCCTGAGGCCATTACCGTGCCCACCGCGAGCATGGCGACCAGCGCCAGGCCCAGGATCTTGATGTTTCGAGTCATCTCTTCACCTCTGCTGCTAGCTGATGCCCGCTGAGCGCGGTGTAGGCGTCAACGGACCGGTCGGGGCTAGCGGTAACGACTGGCTGGGTCTAGATCAAGGCTCGAGGCGCTCACTGTGCAACTGGCCAACGTCCTCGGCCGTTTCCGCCGCAGAGCCCGGACGACGGCCCGCCGCGTGCGCGAGGACGCGCACGCGGCAAACCGAGGTCGGCGGACATCAGATGGGACTCGCTACTCATTTTTCCATGTCGGGTGCTCCAGTTCGCCCATGGCGTTCTTGAGTTCCATTTTGATTGATCCGATGCTTTCGGCAGTCTGTAACGCTGCACCGCAGTTCACAACCGTCCCGCCGGTCTTCGTGACCCCAACGGTGTCGGTGCTCGCCGCTGTGACATATGTGTGCGGTGTTTCAGTGGTACCACTGATTTTGTAAGTGATCGTGGCTTTCGCGGTCTGCGCAGCGAGGGCGTATGTGCAGAGGGCGGGTTCGTTCGCTAAGTGCTTCGCGCTCGACTGCCAGACGTGGGATTCGATTTTTTTACCTTCGGGGCATTCGATGCGGAGTTCATTGCCGGTCGCTTCTGTTTCGCTCACGTAGGTGTTGACCGTGAACCCGAACCTACAACCATTCATTGTGATTGTCGTCTGTGTGACGTTGCCGAGGATGGTCGTCGTGCAGTTGATGAATTCAGGCGTAGCCACCAGCGCAGATTCACTTTCCGCTTCGGCTTTGGTGTAAGTGCCCGAGTATTTGACGTTTTCGCACTGACTTCTTCGTCCTCCTTCCATGCGGAATTCGTTTACTCCTTCCGATAGCTGGCCGCTCAGCGTCGCCGGGTAGCTTTCGACTGTCAGACGCGGTCGCAGGGCGAAGGCGCCTGAGGCCGTTACCGAGCCCATTGCGAGCATGGCGACAAGCGCCAAGCCCAGAGTCTTGAAGTTTCGAGTCATTTCCTCACCTCTGTTGCTAGCTGATGCCCGCTGACTGCGGTGCTGCCGTCAACGGGCCGGTCGGGGCTAGCGGTAGCGACTGGGTGGACCTTGATCAAGGCACGGTTCTGCGCACGTTGTGAACGCCCAGGTTCACCGACGTTTCCGCCGCAAGCGCCATCCGAGCAGGTTCCGCGCGCGCATCCCGGCGCGCGCGGGGATGCGCGCGGTGAGACCGCAGCCTGCACCCAAAGGCCGCTTGCGCCCCAGCCATAGACTGCGCTGCGCGTGAACCTGATCGAGGACTTGATGGAACAATCCCCCGCGTCGCGACTGGGGATCGTTGCGGTTGACGCCGAGGGGAATCGGCGGGACTGGTACTTCGGGGAACTGATTGCCTGCTCTGCGGGGCTCTCGGGGGCGTTTGCGGCGCGTGGGGTAAAGCGCGGGGACGTGGTGATGACGCTGGCGGGGAACCGGATCGAGTGGGTGCTGACGTTGCTGGCCTGCTGGCGGATGGGAGCGGTGGCGCTGCCCTGCAACACGATGCTGCGGCGACATGACCTCGAGCACCGGGTCGCGGCGGCGTCTCCAGCGCTCTGCGTGGGCGAGGAAAGTCTGCTGGCGGAGCTGCCGGACGGGGTACCGGCGATGACGATGGCTGAAGTTGCCGAGGTCCTCGACGAGGACCGGCCGCAGGAGACGCCGGCGGCAGTGGCGGCGATGGGGCCCGAAGACCCAGCGCTGATCGTCTTCACTTCGGGGACGACTGGCGAGCCGCGCGGGGTCGTGCACGGTTACCGCTACCTGCGCGGGCAGCGGACGCAGGCCGAGCACTGGTTCGGCTCGCGCAAGGGCGAGCTGGCCTGGTGCACGACCGCGACGGGCTGGTCGAAGTCGGCCCGCAACGTCTTCCTGGCCCCGTGGCTGACCGGCGCAGCGGCGGTGATCCACGACGGGCGCTTCGACCCCGAGGAGCGGCTCGACCTCGCCGAGGCACTCGGCGTCAACGTCCTCTGCCAGGCCCCGACCGAGTACCGGATGTTGGCCAAGCGAACCCATTTGCGCCATCTCCCCGCCCTGCGGCGGATGGTCTCCGCCGGCGAGCCACTCGACCCGGAGACGATCGCCGCCTTCCGCGCCGCGACCGGTCTCGAGCCGGCCGACGGCTACGGCCAGACCGAGACCGGCCAGGTGACCGCCAACCTCGCCGGCGAGCCGGTGCGACAGGGCTCGATGGGCCGGCCACTGCCGGGAATCGAGGTGCGGATTGAGCGGCCCCCGGGGGCCGCTGAGGATGAGCCCGGCGAACTGCAGCTCCGCGCCGCCTCCTCTCCCACCTTCTTCTCCCGCTACCTCGATGACGAGCGCTTCGAGGGCGAGTGGTGGCCGACCGGCGACCTGGTGCGCGAGGACGGGGATGGCTTCCTCTTCTTCGAGGGCCGCAACGACGACATCATCCTCTCCGCCGGCTACCGGATTGGTCCCTTCGAGGTCGAGTCGGCGCTGCAATCGCACCCGGCGGTAGCCGAGGCAGCGGCCGTGGCGGCCCCCGACCCCGAGCGCGGCGCCGTCGTCCGCGCCATCGTCGTCCCCCGCGACCGCGAGCCCAGCGAGGAGCTGGCCCGTGAGCTGCAGGAGCATTGCAAGCGCCAGACCGCCCCCTACAAGTTCCCCCGTATCGTCGAGTTCACCACCGAGCTGCCGAAGACCAGCAGCGGCAAGATCAAGCGGGGCGAGCTGCGCGGCGCCTGACGGCGATTCAGACGGTGATCTCGGTGAGGAGGTTGCCGAAGAGGGCCAGCGCCGGCGCCACCGCCAGCGTCGCCGGGACCGGCTCTGGATTCGGCCGCATCCACCACTCGCCGTCGAAGCGGTTGAGCAGGGCGCGGCCGGAGAGCACGGCGTTGACCAGCTCGGGGTCCTGGGACTGCACGATCGTCCAGTAGTCGCGGCCGAGGCGGCAGCCGCGCGAGTCGAGATGCGGGAAGAGGTGGGCTTCGACGCGGCCGCGCACCTCGCTCGCCTCGCGCACGGCCGCCTCGTAGAGGAGGTGGTCGAGGACGAAGCCGGCATTGGCGGTCGAGGCGACCACCGTCAGCACCTCAGCCACCCCGTGGGGCGCCGCGAACATCACGTAGGCACCGACAACGTCGCCCGCCTCGTCGCGGACCAGGTGGCGGACCAGACAGCCGTCGAGGCTGACCGCTTCCATCGAGCCGAACAGCGTGCGCAGGAAGCGCTCGTCGTAGTCGGGCCGCAGCTCGAACTCGCGGCCCAGCCCTTCGACCAGCTCGATCAGGGAGGCACCGTTGAGTGTCTCGGTCGAGCCAGCCGGGCGCGGCGGCCGACGCCGCTTGCGACTCGGCGCGTCGACCCGCGAGAGCGCCGCCCGGCCCGGCAGGCGGTGGCGGCCGGTAAGGCGGCGGAAGGCCCGCGTGGCCGACGAGGAGACCGGGCCAAGGATGCGGGTCCAGCCCATCGTCGTCGTGTAGTCGGTGACACCGCCGAGCATCGTCCACATCTCGTGCACCTGGTCGAGCATGCGGTCGTTGAAGGTCGCGTCCTGGGGCCCTTTGACGTAGCGGCGCAGCAGCAGCGCCCCGACCCCGCGGGCACGGTAGTCGGGATGAACGACCAGCGGCCCGCTGCAACCCAGCCGCACCGGCCGCTCCCGGTGGCGGAAGCTGCGCACGTGCGAACCGATCACACCGACGACGCCGTCCTCGCGGTCCTCGTAGACGAGCGAGGGGATCTCGGGGTCGGCCAGCGGTGGCTCCAGCAGGACCTGGCGGAAGAAGTCGACGTAGCCGGGCGCCGGCAGCGCCGGGTCGCGCTTGGTCAGCTCGGCGTAGAGAGAGGCGACGCGATCGAGGTCGTCCTCGCGCAGGGGCCTGATCGCGCTCACGAGGCTGCCTCCATGGCGCCGCCGGCGGCGACGCAGACGGCGATCTGGCGGGCGCTGCGGAACTGTTCGACGTCGAAGTCCTCGAGCGGCAGCTCGATCCCGAACTCGGCTTCGATCTCGGTGATCAGCGAGATCAGCGCCAGCGAGTCGATCAGGTCGGCCTCGATCAGGTCGGTGTCCGGGGTCGGCACCTCGACCTGGAGGGCATCGCGGATCAGCGCCACGACCCTCTCCACGGGCGGGTTCCCCTCAGCTCCAGAACTCACGACCGCACCTTTCCCCGCTCGCGGGCCTGGGCCAGGAAGCGCTCGCGCAGGGCCGGGCGATCGACCTTGCCGTTGAGGTTCTTCGGCAGCTCCGTCAGCGCCAGCCAGCGCCCGGGCAGCATGTAGGAGGGAAGCAGCTCGCCGAGGGCGCGGCGCAGCTGCGGCGGCTCGAGCTCGTTCCCGGCGACGTAGGCGGCGCAGATTGCGACGCCCTCGAAGCCCTCGCCGTCGACGCCGACGACGGCACACTCGTGCACGCCCTCAATGCCGCCGAGCGCGCTCTCGATCTCGCCCAGCTCGATCCGGTAGCCGCGGCTCTTGATCTGCGAGTCGGCGCGGCCGAGGAAATAGAAGAGCCCGTCCTCGTCGCGGCGGCCAGATCGCCGGTCCTGTAGATGCGCTCCCTCGTGGCCGGGCGCGCGGATCGGGACGGAAGGCCTGCGGGTCTTCTCCGCGTCGCGCCAGTACCCCGGGCTCAGGCCGACGCCGCGGATGTAAAGGTCCCCGCTCTCGCCAGGCGGCGCCGGGCGCAGCTGCTCGTCGAGGACCAGCAGCTCCTCGCCGTCGCACGCGCGGCCGATCGGCATCGGCTCGCTCTCGTCGGCAGGGGCAGGCCGGGACGTGTAGTAGCTGCTGGCGATCGTCGCCTCGGTCGGGCCGTAGAGATTGGTGAAGGCGACGTGGGGAAGGCGGCGCATCCAGTAGACCAGGGTCGGCGTCGGCATCACCTCGCCGCACCAGAGCACCCGCTCGCAGGGCGGGGAAGTCGTCCTGCCCGACCGCCTCGAATTTCGCCATCTAGGTTGAGCACCGACGGAACCGAGAACCATTGCGTGAGCTCGCTATCGCGGACCAGGCGGCGAGGCCACGCGGGTAGAAGCTTAGCTCCGGCGGCACCAGGTGCAGCTCGGCGCCGGCCGCGAACGTGCCGTAGACGTCGAAAGTCGAGAGGTCGAAGTGCAGCGGCGGGTGTCCCGAGACCCGTTCGCCGGGTCGGGACCCGAACTGCCGCACGAACCACTCGGCGAAGGAGACGACGTTGCGGTGGGTGATGACGACGCCCTTGGGCTGGCCGGTCGAGCCCGAGGTGAAGAGCAGGTAGGCCGGGCCGTCGGGGCCGACGCGGACGCCCGGCTCGCCGCCGTCGACGTCCCAGTCGGCCCGCGTCCGCTCGCCGCGCAGGCGCTCGCCCTCGACCGCCTCGGCCTCGATCGACCAGACCGGCGGCAACGAGGCACCCGCCGCCGCCAGGTCGTCCAACAGCGGCGCCGTCTCGGGCGCCGCCAGCAGCAGCGCCGGCTGCGCCGAGCCGAGGATCCGCGCCAGGCGGGCGGCCGGGCTGGAGGCGTCGAGCGGAACGTAGACGCAGCCCGCCTTGAGCGTGGCCTGGATCGCGACCAGCGCCAGCGGCCGCTTCGACATCAGCAGCGCCACCCGGTCGCCGGGACGGCAGCCGGCAGTGAGGAGCTGCGCCGCCAGGCGGTCACTGAGCTGCTCGAGCTCGCCGTAGCCGAGGCGCTCGTCCCCCATCACCACGGCAGGGGCATCCTCCCGCGCCAGGGCAGAATCGCCCGCAAGATCCTGCAGGAGGCGATTCATGGACGTACACCTACGGACGGCAGGCCAGACACCTGCACAGGACGGAACACGCCGTCATGGTACTCAAGGGTTCTGCCGGGCCGACAAAGGTCCGACGCGGCGAAAGAAAGCTGTCGCCGACGAGGATTAGGCCGCTGCCAGGCCCTCGCCCACGTCGACCGGGCGGCCGAGATGGAACCCCTGCGCCATGTCGACGCCGTACTCGCGCAGCATCTCGGTCGTATCGTCGTCCTGGACGAACTCGGCGATCGTGCGCTTGCCGAGGCCGCGGGCGATCTGCACGATCGCCTGGACCGTGAGCTGGTCGGCGTCGTTGCGAGGCATGTCGCGGATGAAGGCGCCGTCGATCTTGATCACGTCGAAGGGCACCCGCTTCAGGTACTCGAAGGGCCCGAAACCGGCGCCATAGTCGTCGATCGCGACTTCGCAGCCGAACTCGGTCAAGCGGTCGGCGAAACCCGCCGCCGACTCGTAGTCCTCGACCCGCGCTGTCTGCGTGATCTCGAAGGTGCAGCGGCCCGGGTCGGCGTCGCCCTCGTCGAGGCGGCGTTCGATGAATTCGAGCACCGAGACGTCGTTCAGCGAGGCTCCGGAGAGGTTGACGTGGAGCGAGACCGGGTCCCCCTCGCGCTGGCGCCGACCCATCAGCTCCAGGGCCTGGGCGACGACCCAGCGGTCCAGCTCCTGGGCCATGCCGGAGCGCTCGGCGACCTCGATGAAGGAGGCGGCCGGCAGCAGCTCGCCGTTTTCCCCGGTCATCCGCAACAACAGCTCGTAGCGCTCGACTCCGCCCGAGGCGAGCCCGAAGATCGGCTGGGCGCCGAGCCGCAGGCGGTCCTGGGTGAGAGCGTCGCGGATGCGGGCGCTGGTCGTCTGCGGGCGCTGACGCGGCCGCTGCGCTTCGGCCGGGTCGTGGAAGAGGGCGATGCGGTCGCGCCCGTTGGCCTTGGCCCGGTACATCGCCTGGTCGGCGGCGACGAGGATCGCCTCGGCCCCGGCGGTCTGCTCCTTGCCGCCGAACATGGCGATGCCGACGCTGATCGTCGCCGCCGCGGCCTCGGGCAGCGGCGAGAGCCCCTCGGCGACCTCGGCGCACAGGTCCTCGCCGAGCTGGAGGGCACCGGCGGTGTCGGTCTGCGGCATCAGCACCGCGAACTCGTCGCCGGAGAGGCGGGCGACGATGTCGGTGGCCCGCACCCGCGCCCGCAGCGCGTCGGCGACCCGGCGGATCAGGTTGTCGCCCTCGCGGTGACCGAGCCGATCGTTGACCTCCTTGAGGCCGTCGATGTCGATCACCATCGCCGCCCCCTGGCCGCCGTAGCGAGCGCTGAAGGAGACGTACTGGTCGAGCTCAGCGCGGAAGCGGCGGCGGTTGAGCAGCCCCGTCAGCGAGTCGTGGTCGGCCAGGTAACGCAGCTCGGCCTCGGTCTTCTCGGCCCGCTCGAGCGCCCCCTGGACGACCGCGCGGTCCTCGGGGGCAAGCTTGCGGAGCACTTCCTCCACGTTCTTGTCCCGCTGCCCGGCACCACGCGTTCTGTCCACCGGCGAAAGGTATTCGCTGGAACTGCAAAACGCAGCGTTTCTTTAGCTAAAACGGCTCGGGGACTCGAATTTCGGCTAGCCCCGCCACCCAATAGTGAGCGGACGTGTGTACATAACCAGGCTCTGGGTAGGCTGCGGCGATGGCCAACCGGCTCGCCCTGGAGACCAGCCCCTACCTGCTCCAGCACAGCGGCAACCCGGTCGACTGGTACCCCTGGGGCAAGGAGGCGCTGTCGCGGGCGCGCGAGGAGGACCGGCCGATCCTGCTCTCGGTCGGCTATTCGGCCTGCCACTGGTGCCACGTGATGGAGCGCGAGTCCTTCGAGGACCCCGAGACCGCCGCCTACATGAACGAGCACTTCGTCAACGTCAAGGTCGACCGCGAGGAGCGTCCCGACGTCGACGCCATCTACATGGAGGCCGTGCAGCAGATCAGCGGCCACGGCGGCTGGCCGATGACCGTCTTCCTCGACCCTGACGGCGTCCCCTTCTACGGCGGCACCTACTTCCCGCCCGACGAGAGCCGCGGCATGCCCAGCTTCCGCATGGTGATGGAAGCCGTCCTCGATGCCTTCGAGCGCCAGCGCGAGGAGCTGCGCGAGCGGGCGCCGAGGGTGCGCGCCAGCCTCGGGGCGATCGGCGCCGTCGAGCCCGGCGCCGAGAAGCCCGAAGCGGCCCTGCTCGAGGAGGCGACGCGACGGCTGCTCGCCGCGTCGGACCGCCAGAACGGAGGCTTCGGTGGCGCCCCCAAGTTCCCGCCCGCCTCCTCACTGGAGCTGCTGCTGGCCCGCGGCGAGCGCGAGCACGTCCAGCGCACGCTCGACGCGATGCTGGCCGGCGGCATCTACGACCAGCTCGGCGGCGGCTTCTCCCGCTACGCAGTCGACTCCGTCTGGCTCATCCCCCACTTCGAGAAGATGCTCTACGACAACGCCCTGCTGGCCCGGGCCTACCTGCACGGCTGGCAGGCGCTGGGCCACGAGCGCTACCGCCGCGTCTGTGAAGAGACTCTGGACTGGATGCTGGCCGAGATGCGCGGCCCCGAGGGCGGCTTCTACTCGGCCCTCGACGCCGACTCCGAGGGCGAGGAGGGCCGCTTCTACGTCTGGACGCCGGCGCAGGTGCGAGCGGCGCTGGCGGCAGCCGGGGCCACCGGCGACGGACAGGCGGCCGACCCGGAGGCGGTCCTCGGCTTCTACGGCGTCAGCGAGGGCGGCAACTTCGAGGGCGCCAACGTCCTGCACCTGGCCGGCGGCGCCACCGCGCCCGAGCCCCCTGGCCTGGCGGCGGCACGACAGGCGCTGCTGGCGGCCCGCGGCGAGCGCGTCCGCCCCGGCCTCGACGACAAGCGCCTCACCTCCTGGAACGCGCTGGCGATCGCTGCCCTGGCCGAGGCCGGCGCCGTGCTCGGCCGCGCCGACTACCTCGACGCCGCCCGCGCCGGCGCTGAGTTCATCGACTCCTCCCTGCGCGGCCCCGACGGCCACCTCCTGCGCACCTACAAGGACGGCGACGCCCGCCTCAACGCCTACCTGGAGGATCACGCCTACCTGCTCGACGCCTTGCTCGTCCTCTATGAAGCCAGCTTCGAACCGCGCTGGTTCGAGCGCGCCCAGGGGCTGGCCGAGGAGACGATCGCGCGCTTCGGCGACCCCGAGCGCGGCGGCTTCTACTCGACCTCCGGCGACCACGAGGAGCTAATCGTGCGGCGCAAGGAGGTCGGCGACCACCCGATCCCCTCCGGCAACAGCGCCGCCGCGATGGGCTTGCTGCGGCTGGCGGCGCTGAGCGGGGAGCGGCAGTACGAGCGCCAGGCGGAAGACATCTTCGCCCTCTTCGCCGCGGCCGGCGAGCGCCACCCCGACGCCTTCGCCCACCTGCTGCTGGCCCTCGACTTCCACCTCTCCCCCACCCGCGAGGTGGCGCTGGTGGGCGAGGACATCACCGAGTTCGCTGCGGTCGTGCGTTCACGGTTCCGGCCACACCTGGTACTCGCTG
This sequence comes from uncultured Actinomycetes bacterium, assembly GCA_963708405.1. Lineage (GTDB taxonomy): Bacteria > Actinomycetota > Thermoleophilia > Solirubrobacterales > 70-9 > VAYN01. Next base: position 368,840 of record CAVPSL010000003.1, on the reverse strand, counting down.
CCGGCCCCGAGGGCAGCGAGATGCCGGCCCTGCTCGCCAGCCGCACGAAGGTCGACGGCGCTGCGGCCGCCTACGTCTGCGAGAACTTCGGCTGTCGCCTGCCGGTGACCGACCCGGCCGCCCTAGAGGGCGAACTCGCGGACCTCGTCTAGGACGACGCGGCCACCGACCTCGGCCCGCGCTTCCGGCAGCGGCGCCGCGTAGAGCCGGGAGCCCGCGCCCTGGTGGATCGTCACCGGCCGCTCCAGCGCGGCCGCGAGCATGATCGCCGCCGATCCCGTTGCCTCGTCCTCGCCGATCCCGTCCTCAAGCGACCAGCAGCGGGCGCGGACGAGGCCGGCGGCCTCGTCCTCCCAGGCCCAGACGAAGGGCAGCAGGCCCTCGACCGGCGGCTCGGTCAGGGCCGCGACCACAGCCGCATCATCGAGCTCGGTCAGTTCCCACGGCGGCGACCACTCGGCCTTGGCGGCGACGTAGGTGAGCTCGCCCTCGCGGCGGACATCGACGATGCCGGCGGGCGGACGCAGCTGCTCCGGCGACTCACCCTCCCGAGCTAAGAGCCAGGCGGTGCCGACCATCGGGTGGCCGGCGAAGGGCAGCTCCAAGCCCGGGGTGAAGATGCTGCAGCGGCCGTGCCCGGCGTCGTCGACGAACACCGTCTCCGAGAAGCCGAGCTCGTGGGCGACCGCCTGGCGGCGCTCCGGCGGCACCTCGGCTCCGGCCAGGAAGACCCCGAGCGGGTTGCCGTGTCCCCCGGCGTCGTCGCAGAAAACCCGGAGGACGTGGAGGGTCGCCATCGTCCGCCCTCCTACCTCAGAGGATCGGCAGGAAGTTTTCGATCTCGTACGGCGTCACCTGGACGCGGTAGTCGTCCCATTCCTGCCGCTTAATCTCGACGAAGCGGCGGAAGGTGTGCTCGCCAAGAGTCCGCAGCACCAGCTCCGACTCGGCCGCGACCTCGACCGCCTCGCCCAGGGTCGCCGGCAATTGCTCGATGCCCTGGTGGGAGAGCTCCTCCTGCGCGAGGTGGTAGAGGTTCTGCTCCATCGGCTCGGGCAGTTCGTAGCCCTTCTCGACGCCTTCCAGCCCCGCCTGCAGCATCCCCGCGAAGCACAGGTAGGGGTTGGCGGCGGGGTCCGGACAGCGCAGCTCGGCCCGGGTCGCGCCCTCCTTGCCCGGGTGGTAGAGCGGCACCCGGATCAGCGCCGAGCGGTTGCGGCGCGACCAGGCCAGGTAGACGGGCGCCTCGTAGCCGGGCACCAGCCGCTTGTAGGAGTTGACCCACTGGGCGAAGAGGGGCGAGATCTCGCGCGCGTGCTTGAGCTGGCCGGCGATGAACGACTTCGCCACCGGCGAGAGGAAGTAGGGGTCGTCCTCGTCGTAGAAGGCGTTCTTGCCGTCTTTAGCGAGCGACTGGTGGACGTGCATGCCGGAGCCGTTCTCGCCGAACAGCGGCTTCGGCATGAAGGTCGCGTGCCAGCCGTACTTCATCGCGTACTCCTTGACGACGATCCGGTACGTCATGCAGTCGTCGGCCATTTCGAGCGCGTTCTTGTAGCGCATGTCGACCTCGTGCTGAGAGGGACCGACCTCGTGATGCGCGTACTCGACGTGGATGCCCATCTTCTCCAGGGCGAGGATCGTCTCGCGGCGCACGTCGGAGCCGGCGTCAAGCGTGGTCAGGTCGAAGTAGCCCCCCTCGTCGAGCACCTCGGGGACGCCGCCCTCGGGCTTGGCTGATTTGAAGTAGAAGAACTCGAGCTCGGGGCCGACGTTGTAGGCCTCGAAGCCCATCTCCTCGGCCCGTTTCAGCGCCCGCCGCAGGATCCAGCGCGGGTCGCCCTCGTAGGGGCCGCCGCCGGGGACGCGGACGTCACAGAACATGCGGGCGACGGCGTTGCCCTCCTCCGGGCGCCAGGGGATCAGCGCGAAGGTCGAGGGGTCCGGCATGGCGATCATGTCCGACTCCTCGATCGGGTTGAAGCCGGTGATCGAGGAGCCGTCGAAGCCCATGCCGCCGTCGAAGGCGTCCTCGAGCTCGGCGGCGTTGATTGAGAAGCTCTTGAGCTGGCCGAGGACGTCGGTGAACCAGAGCCGGACGAAGCGGACGTCGTGCTCCTTGACGGCCTCAATGACGTCAGCGGCACTGCGGGATTGATCTGCCATTCGGGCCTCCTAGGCTGGTCCGCGAGAAGGCCGCAACGATAGGCGAATGAACCGGACAGGTGCATAGAGCCGTAAACCGGGTAAGAGCCAGGCAGTCGTGCCGGCTTGCGGAGAGGCGGAAAACCAGGTATAACTTACTCCTCGTAAGTTAATGGCTCAAAGTAAAGTAAAGGCCACGTAAAGGCTCTGTAAAGCGGAATTGCCACCCGCAGGAGCTGGAGGCAAGAAGCGACGTGACGGTCAAAACCGCAGTAAGCAGATTCCATATCCACGACGAGCTGACGGCGCCCGATGAGAGCGCCCCCCTGATCAAGACGATCCAGGCAACCGGCGGCGCCGTGACCAAGTTCATCGGCGTTCTGGCCGGCTCTCCGGCGGTTCTCCGCGCCTACACGCGCATGCGCTCGGAGCTTCGCGGCGGTGTCCTGCCGCAGGCGACCCGGGAGCGGATCGCGCTGGCGGTCGCCGAGTACCGCGAGGACGCCTACAGCATCGCCCAGCACGCCAAGTCGGCGCGGCGCGCCGGCCTCGGCCTTGACGAGGTCTCCCGGGCCCGCAGCTTTAGCTCGGCCGACCCCAAGGAGGAGGCGCTGCTCGTCTACCTCAAGGCGGCGCTGGTGGCGGACGGCCCGCCCCCGCTCCACCTGCACGAGGAGGCGCGGGAGAGCGGCTGGACCGACGAGGAGATCCTCGAGGCGGTCGGGCACCTCGCCCTCAACGAGTTCCAGAGCCTGATCGCGGGGGCCGCAGCGCTCCCGAAAGACCAGGCGACGCCGAGAGTCCTCCCCTCGGCGGCCTAGTCAGGCGATCCGGTCGGCGGCCTCAGCGGCCCTCGACCAGGGTCGCCGTGTAGAGCAGGCGGGCGGTGGAGTAGCGGCAGCCGTAGGTTGCCCGCCGCCCCACCGTCTGTTGCGGTTCCCCCTGGCGGATGTCGGTCGAGTTGGTGCATTTGCCGGGTTCGCGGCTGGCCCGCCAGACGTTGGTCGATGCCTGGTTCTGGGCGAAGGCCGGGGCCCAAGTGGGGACCGTGATGGCGACGATGTCGCCCTGTTCGACCCGCAGCGAGGCGCCGAATTTGACCGTCTGCCCCAGGTAGGGAGTCAAGACCTTGATCGAGCCCTGCGAGCGCAGCGTGTAGCGCGGCGGGTTGGTGCTGGGGACGCGGCGGATGATCGAGAGGCGCGCCTCCGGCGGCGTGCCGAAGAAGCCGTTGAAGAAGGAGCGCTGTTTGTTGGTCGGCTGCGACAGCGTCAGCGACCAGGACTTGATCGTGCCGTCGTGGGGGACGATGAAGGGCGAGCGGGTCTGGCCGTTGCTGACCTGGAAGCCAGTGACGCTGCCGATCGCCTGGCAGGGCGTCCCGGGGCAGGACGGGTCGGGCGTGTTTGAGGTCTGGCCGAGGGTGACCGTGGTCGGCGGCACCTGAGCGGCGCTGCTGATGCCGGCGCCTAGCGCAAGCGCGGCGAAGCATGCCGCGGCGGTGGTGGACAAAACTCCTCGGGACGACCTCGACATGCATGCTCCTCTCGTTTGAAAGCCCTGCTTTGCAGGGGAGAGTAACCGCCGCGAGTGCCGGGACGATTGCTTGGAGCGCTCAGCGCGCCGGCTACTGCCGGGCGTAGGCGAGGGCGACGGAGTACTGGACCCTGCCGACGCCTTCCAGCCCCAGCGCTTCACTGGCGGCCTTGGTGAGATCCCAGGCGCGGCCTTTGACATAGGGGCCGCGGTCGATCACCGGCGCGATCACAGCGTGCCCGTGGTAGACGAACTTGACCAGCGTGCCGCAGGGAAGGCTGCGGTGGGCGACGCCGATCGTGGTCGCCCGCAGCGTCTCGCCACAGGCGGTGCCGCGCCCGTAGAGGCCGGGGCCGTACCAACTGGCACCGGCGAAACGGGTCGGTCCGAAGGCGATTTCGGCCCCTTCGGGCGTCGTGCCTTCGGGCGTGCCCGCGGCGATCCCGGAGAGGGCCGAGGCGCCGCCGGTCGTGGCCTGCGCGGGGGCGACCGAGAGGGCAAGCAGAGCTAAAGAGGCCAGGCAGAGGGCGAGGCGCAGACGGCGGGAGCGTCGGCGCGCGGGCGCTCGCTCGGTTGCGGTTTTCCGCGCAGGGCGGTTCTGAAGTGCGTTCATGTCTCTTTCCAAGCGCTTACGGGGTTAGCTGACGGGCTCGCGCTGAAAGAGCTGCGCTACGCGGCAGATGCCGGCGATTCGCCCCAACTGATTGGGCCCCCCGCTCTTCGCGATATGTGGCGAAGATTCAGCGGAAGTTGGCGGCAGGTTAGCAAACGCTAAGACAGAAACCTGGGCGTGGCTGGAATCCGCTCTGGAATGGGAAAAGCCCCGTGAAGGGGCTTTTCCGTTAGCGGGCCTGTAAGCCGGATCCTGTCGTGAGCGGCCATCTATCTATGCGGCCTACCTGGACCTCGCCGAGCCGGGTCGACGGTCCTGCTTGGCCTTGCACCGGGCGGGGTTTGCCTGGCCGCCGCGTCACCGCGACGCCGGTGCGCTCTTACCGCACCTTTTCACCTTTGCCTGTACGCAGCTCACGTGTGGCTGCGCCATCGGCCGTGTGTTTCTGTGGCACTTTCCCGCGGGTTTCCCCGGGTGGGCGTTACCCACCGCCCTGCCCTGTGGTGTCCGGACTTTCCTCGAAGGGTTTTCTCTCCCTCCGCGGTCCGCTCGGCCCGCTCCTCGATGGTACGCGGCGGCCACCGGGAAGCCAAATCGCCGGCGGGTATGGTGGCGGCCATGCGCACCGCGGTCGTTACCGGGGCCGGCGGCGGCCTCGGCCGCGCGATCGCCGCCGAGCTGGCGCGGCACGGCTACGCGGTGCGGGTCACCGACGTCGACGCCGAGGCAGCGGCCCGGGTCGCAGCGGAGCTCGGTGCCGGCGCCACCTCCTCCCCACTCGACGTCCGCGACGCGGACGCCTGTCGGGCGCTGGCGGATGAGGTCGCCGCGGGCGAGGGCGGGCTCGATCTCTGGGTCAACAACGCTGGCGTCCTCGCTACCGGCCTGTCCTGGGAGGTGGAGGAGCCGGCGCGGACGGCGATGCTGACGATCAACGCGGCGGGGACGATGAACGGCACCGTGGCGGCGCTGGCGCCGATGCTGCCGGCAGGACGTGGCCACATCATCAACGTCGTTTCCCTGGCCGGCATCGTCGCCGCTCCCGGTGAGGTCGCCTACTCGGCCAGCAAGCACGCGGCGATGGCCTTCACGCTGGGGACGTTGTTTGACCTGCGCCGCGCCGGCCACCGCGGCATCGAGCTCTCCGCCGTCTGCCCCGACGGGATCTGGACGCCAATGCTGGAGGACAAGCTCGAGGACCCCGACGCCGCCGGCTCCTTCTCCGGCCAGTTGCTGACGCCGGAGCAGGTCGCCCGTGAGGTCGGCCGCCTCACCGAGCGACCGCGGCCCGTCCTGGTGGTCCCCCGCTGGCGCGGCCCGCTGCTGCGCGGCTTCGACCTCTTCCCTCGCCTCGGCCTGCGCCTGCTGCCGCTGGTGATGTGGGACGCCCGCCGGCGCCAGCGGCACTACAAACGGCTGATTGAGAGCGGCAAGTGGCCACCGAAACAGGCGTGATGGCGCCCGCGGGGCGCCTGCTCAAACTGCGCGGAAGACTCCTACGACCTTGCCGAGGACGCGGGCCTCGTCGGTGAGGATCGGGTCCATTTCGTCGTTCTCGGGCTGCAGCCGGATGTGGTCCTTCTCGCGGAAGAAGCGCTTTACGGTCGCCTCCTCGCCGATCAAGGCGACGACAATCTCGCCGTCGCTGGCGTCGTCGGCGGGGCGGATGACGACGTAGTCGCCGCCGAGGATGCCGGCCTTGACCATGCTTTCGCCGCGCACCTGGAGGATGTAGTCGCCCTCCTCGCCACCGATCACGTCCGGGATCTCGAGGTACTCCTCGATGTTCTCCTCGGCCAGGATCGGGGCGCCGGCGGCCACCTGGCCGACCAGCGGCAGGCCGCTTTCGGGCCGGATCGTTTTCTTCGCCTTGTCGAAGAGCAGCTCAATCGCCCGCGGCTTGGAGGGATCGCGCCTGAGCAGCCCGATCTTCTCCAGGTTGGCGAGGTGCGCGTGCACAGTCGAGGACGAGTGCAGCCCCACCGCTTTGCCGATCTCCCGCACCGTGGGCGGGTAGCCGGTCTTGGCGGCGTACTTGCCGATGAAGTCGAAGATCTCCTTCTGCCGTTTGGTCAGGTCAAGATCAACCATCGCTGTTCCTCAATTCCCTCTCCATGCCGAGTGCCGGGCACATTCGAACACCTGTTCGGAAACTCTATCGCTGCATCCGGACACCCGCAAGCCACCCGCTCCCCCACGCTTCGACCATCTAGAATCCCCCGCCCTCCCGCGGCTGTGGCGGAACTGGTAGACGCGCAAGGTTGAGGGCCTTGTGGGTGGAAACACCCGTGATGGTTCGACTCCATTCAGCCGCATGACGGAAACCCCGCTACAGCGGGGTTTCCGCGTTCCTAGGCGGGGCGAGCGAAGCGCGAGCCTCGTTCGTGCGCCAGCCAGAGCGTGCAACCCGCGACCAGTTCGTCAGCCCACCGGACAAGTCAACCGTAACCGTGTTCAGACCCATCTTCTTCGTCAGGGGACGGCTTGGCCCCCCAGGTCACGCCGACTCGCCTAGCCACGGTCGAAGCTAGCGAACTGATACCCGGCCCCGTAGGAGTCCGACCGCAGTGCCGCGTCCAAGAGGTCCAGGGCACGATTTTTCAGGCCGGAGTTCGGTGCATCGGTATAGACGCCCATCAATAGGGCGTTCACCGCGCCAGCGATGAATGAGCCATCGCTGGAGTCGTCGGATGGCCCCTCCAGCTTCGCGATGAGCGCCTCGGCTATCTCCATTGCGAACTCGACAGGCACCACAAGGCTGCGGACGATTGCGAAGATCGGCTCCGGGTCATCGGCAAAAGCGCGGGAGGCCAGGAAGCCCCGGACGAGAGACTCGACGTCCGCGAAGTCACCACCGCTCAGCTCGCGAAGCGCCTCGGCCGCTGCGGTCCTGACGTCTGCCTCCGGGTCGTCGAAGAGTCGGATCAGGTGCTCTTCGCAGAGAGCCCGATGAGTGGCACTGGAGATGTTCGCGGTGAAAACGCGGGCGATTCCGAGCCGAAGCTGGCTCCCGCCTGCGAGGCATCGCTCCAGCAGAGCAGTCGCCTCGGTCTCCTCCAGCGCAACCAAGGCAGCCTGTACCGCGCCGGCGCTCCGCACCCCGGGATCGGCGGAGTCGACCATCCTTTCGATCACCGGTTTCAGGATCTCGAAGTAGCGCCTGCTGCGGTATCGCAGAAACACCTGAGCACCTCGGCTATCGAGAACGACATCGTCCGCGTCGCTGACTCCACGGAGGAACCACTCGAGTGCCTGCGGCTCGTCGTGTCGAAGCTCCGACACGGGGATCTCCATCGCAATCTGTCTGACCGACGGATCGGGATCAGCAAGGAGGCTCTCTATAGCCGGACGCAGCACCGCGACGTTCTCACCGTTTGCGGCTACAAGGTGTGCAATCTCCCTCGCCTTCTCGCCCCGGACGGATTTGAGGCCGCGCATTTCTCGTTCCCATTGGCCGGGGCTCTCGCCGAGGAGCTGAAAGTCTGATTCAGCACTTCCTTCGACCGCGTACCAACCGACGATCTCCAAGAGCTCATCCGGCAATCCGGCTTCGGCGTAGCGCCGCAAGGGCAAGGCGATCGATTGACCGCACGGGCGTCCCGGCAGGCGGTGGCAACGCTGCACCAGCTCCGCCGCAACCGCGAGCGGAATCTCGGCCTCGCTCGCCCCGACCCCCCGCATGATCGCGTCGAAGTAGGCGGCGTTGGCCTCGTCAGGGATCTTCTCAGCGAGCCTGGCGAAGCGGATTGGGGCGGCTCTGGCTTCCGATTTGAGCACTTCTGCCAGCCGCGGGGCACCGCCTCTGCGCACCTCCCGGAGGTCGTCATCGGCATAGGTTTCGATCGCCGCCAGCCAATTGTGGTCGGACATCTTCTCCGCATCGTCCCGGTCAATTGGCGTGACAAAGGCACCCTTCCTCCCGACAGGCGGCGGCCCGTCCTCGAGGTTGAACTTCCGCTGCCACTCTGCAAAGCGCTTCTTGACCGCCTCCGATCGTCGGCCCTCCTCGATCCCACCCAGCAGCGTGAACTGAGCCATTCCCCGTTGGCGATATCCCTCCTTGGAGAGCTCCCACGGGGGGTAGTGGTCGAGCAGTGCGCCCTCCAGGCGTTGGAAAGTGGCCTCGGAAGCCTCGGGCGTAATCGCTTCCAAAAGTTCGCGCGTTGCCCAGTTCTGCCCATTGGAGTCATAGGGGTCCGAATCGCCGACGTCGAGTCGCCGCTGATCGGCGAGCAAGAAGTCGATCGCCAGGTCGGCGAAGGCAGATGGATTTCCCGCAAGACCTTGGAAGAGGAGGTAGGAGATAGCTTCCATCTCGCTGCCGGAGTTCTCACCCAGTAGAGCCTCGAAACGCTCGGGTCCCGCCTCGCGAGCTCAGCCATCGCCACCCCGGTAGCGGTCAGCAAGTCTTCGCTGGGCTCCGATCCACCCGAACGCTGCATGAGCCAAATCTCGTCGCGTACGAGTCTCTCCCCCTCTCCTTGAAATCGGAATACCGCTCTTTCGAGCATCGGCGGGATCACCGGCCAGACGTGCTCGAAGAAGGCAAAAGGAGCGCGTTTTGCCGCGCTGCGGAGATCCTCGTCGACCTGCATGTCGCGCGGCAGGAGCCCGGGCCGGAACGGGTCGGCGATACCGGCAGCTTCGGCAATCCGCACCCGGTACTTCAGGTAGGCGCCAAACAGCTCGCACACCCACTCGGGGTGGGTTTTGTGCAGGTTGCGGGCCGTGTACCAGAAGCTCCCTTCTCTGGCGCCGCCTTTGCCGATCAGCGCCAGCTGCAGCTCCACGAGCTCTCGGCTGGCCAGGCCGATGCGCCCCAGCAGCTCGGCTATCCGTTGGCGCCATTCATCGGAGGCATCGAGGTATGGGGTAAGCAAGGCAGCGACGCGCTCCGGAGCGCCCCCAGGGGCGCGCGTCAGCGCGCTCAACGCGCGGTCACGACGCTCCTCGTTTTCGAGCCAGCGCTGCAGGCGCCCGGAGGAGTCGAGCAGCGAAAACCACCTCGGCGAGCAGACGGTAGCCCAGGCTCGCTCGTGCAGGGGATGCGCGGACTCGGCGAGGATCGGCTCGAGCAGGCTCAACTCGGCCTCTTCGGGGCGCTCGACTCCGGCCAGCCAAGCCACGACCAAGTCCTTGATGTGGAAGCGCACCCAGTCCTCTTGGAGTAGGAAGGTCAGGCTGCGCCGGTAGAGCTCGGGGGCCGAGCGCCGTGAGTAGTCGAGGATCTGACGTACCTGGGCGCGCCGGAAGAGAAACTGGTCGACGCGGAGGAGCTCCTCGAGGCTTTGCCCGCGGCCGATGAAACGTCGAGCGAAGGCGTAGTCGAAGAAAGTCTCGTGAAAAAAGGTGAGCCGGCCTTCGTCTGAAACCAGGACGCCCGCCGAACACATCGCCTCACGGTCGCGCCGGTAGCCGTCGAGAACCGCAGCCGGAGTGGCGAGTGCCTGCTCGGCGCTCATCTTGTCGACCAGCACGTCCAGCACCTCGCTCCAGTGGCTCTCGCCTCCGAGTGCTTCCTCGACCTCGGCGGCTTTGGCCTCCCAGTAAGCCTCGTGAAGGTCGTTCACGCTGCGCAGCCTCGCACCGTCAAGTCCCCCGCTGGCAGCAATCCCGGCGAGCAGTGAGAGGTGGATCGGCACCCGCAGGAGCCCTCGCAATTGCCAGTCGAGCCCGTCGATGCCGATGCCGAGCTCACTCAGCGTCTGGGCCACAACCTCCTCTGAGAGCAGGCCCACCTCGACTTCCAACGGCTCCTCATCCTCGGTACCACTCGCCAGGCGTCTGAAGCGCGAGTCGTTTTCAATGTCGAAGCTGCGGCAGGCGAGGATGACGCGGATATGAGGCTTGGAAAGTGCGAGGTCGATCGTGTCCGCGACCGCCTCGAAGAATCGCGGGTTACGCCCTGAGGTGGTGCTGAGCGCGTCGAGCTGGTCGATGATCAGGTAGGCGGGGCGCTCCGGAACGCTTGCCTTGGTGAGCACCGCTGCCGGCGAGCCACGTAGATCGAGGACCTCGCCGAGCTGCTGAGCGGTGCGCGCGGGATCCTGACTATCGAGACGCAGCGCCAGGTAGGTAGCGCCGCCTTCCTCGAATCGCTCGCAGAGCTCCAACAGCACATCGCTCTTCCCGGCGCCGGCGCGACCGTGCAGAAACACGACGCGCTGCTCGCCCAAGGCCGCTTCAAGCGTTGCCGTCTCGGGACGGGGGATCAGCTTGCCGGCGATCAACGTTGCCTTTCGCGTACGGCGAAAGCGAGCGTTCAGCCGCTGCGCTTCTGCGCGGGGTTGGGCGGCACCGGTCTCTTTCGGGGAGAAGCCATGGGCCCGCAGCGCCGTCCAGAGGTCCGTCGCCTCGAGGCGTTGGTCGACCCGGTCACGGAGGATTTCGATCAGGGCGGCCGGCCCCTGCTTGGTCGGCCCTTCGAGCTGCACCTCGACCGCCAACAAGAGGAAATCGACGAGCTCCCGCTCGCCCACGGTCGCCACCCGCACCCGGCGAAGCGCCTCCCAGCTCCACTCCCCAGTGGCGCCCCAGCGCTCGCAGAGTTCCTCGAAGCGGCCTTTTTGCTTGAGTCGCGGTTCCAGAGCTCGCTCGAACTCAGGCCAGTCCGCGCTGGCCCTTGCCGAGTCAGCCAGCTCGTCTAGATCGTGGGCCGAACAGCTCGAAGCAAAGACGCAGTGGGCGTCGGGTGAGCGGAGGCGCTCGTGAAAGCTGTCGAGTACCCGAACCTCGGCAAGCGCTGCCAGCGACCAACGACCCTCTCCGGTCCGTTGCCGCTTCACCTGGTGGTACTCGGTGTGCGTGGGGGTTTGCAGCGAGAACTCGAAGCCGATGTCAGAGTTCGGTCCCTCAAGGTGAATCGCGGATGCCTCACCGGCAAGCACCTTCAGCGCGTAGGTGGCAGTCCAGCGGTCCTCGTAGCGTTGGCCGTACTTGCTGGCGGGTCCGCCTGCACGTGGCATCACTCGATCCTAAGCTCTGCGCTAGAAGGACTCTTTCTCACTCGATTCAGTAGGAGCGGTGAGAGATCTGGGCTCAACTTCGTTTCTCATGAGGCGCCCCTATATTTTGCCCGGCCTTCTTAGAGGATGGAGCCTACGAGACCGGCGCTTGGCCCAGCGGGCTCAGCGACTGCGGGGCTTGCGGTGGCTGCGGCGGTCTTTCTTCGCGGCTTTGAGGCATTGCGTGTGGCCGTTCTTCGTCACGCGGCGGCGAGGCTTCTTGCATTGGGGAGGTGCTGCCGTAGGAAAGGTGAGCGGCTTCAGTGGCGGCATCGGCAGCGGCGCTCCCGGTGCCGCCTGCCCCAGCGAAGTGATGCCGCTGGTGCTTGACGAGGGTTCGTCCGAGGAGGGGTCCTGTGGGCAGGCGCTGCGGGCTTCACAGTTCGGGAACACTTCTTCGCCGCGAGCAAGGACGGCGTCGACCCCTTTGAATATTCCCGTGGTGCCGCCGATGAGCGCCGCTTCGTCGAAGCTGGGGACTTCATCCCAGTAACGCCGGACGTAGCCGTCGGGGTGCAGGTCGAGACCTTCTTCGACCGGGTCGAGCGCAAACGAGACGGCGTAGATACCGGCCGGCAGACCGGGGATCGAGTAGTGCCCGCCCGCATTCACGGGGGCGCACTTGACCCGCGCTTCCGTGGTCGGATCCAGCGCGCAGACGGCCGGCGTCGAGTAGGCCCCCAGCAGGCCGACCACGGGCGCGCCGGTTCCCGCTTCGGTCAGCGTGCCTTCGATCTTTATGCCCGGCACCAGGTGCGCTTCGAGTTCGATCGTGGCACCGGCCGTGACCGAAACTGAGCCCAGCGTCGTTTGCACGTAGTTGACCTGTCCTTCGGTCCGGAATTCGAGCCGGTACTGACCGGTCCCGAGGTTCTTGACGGTGAATTCACCCGCCGCGTTGCTGCGGCCGCAGTAGCCGATTTCGCCGGTCTGGAAGAAGCCGACTCGGTCGGCGCAGACCTCGACGCCTTCGATCGGCAGGTCGGTTTCGCGGTCGGCGACGATCCCGTGTACCTGTCCGCCGACCTGCATCTGAGCGTTGACTTCGCGGCTTTCGCCTTCGGCCAGGTAGAACGAATCCGCTTCTTCAGGGTGGTCCTTGCCGCCGTACCACTGCGGGACGTAGTTCAGCGAGGGGTTGCTTTCGACATGGAAGCCGACTCGGTAGCTACCGGAGTGAAGACCCCCGATCGAGTACTTCCCTTCCGCGTCGGTGTTCCAGTCGCATTCGCTGCCGACCAGCGGGGTGGTCCCTTCGGCGCAGACGGTGATCCCGGCGATCGGGTCGCCGAGGTGATCGGTGACCTTGCCGTGGATTTCGCCGCTTGCGGCTGCCGCCAAACCCGGTGAGAGGAGCGCCGCCACGGCGCACAGCGCCGTCGCCAGTCCCAGCATTCGTCCCCGCACCATTGCTCGCATCGTCCCCCCTCCGTCGGCTTTGTTGCCGGATATTCCCTTAACGCCTTGAAAGTTGCGGCGCCGTGAGCAGTGTTGGCAGTTCCTCCATGTTGGTGAAAACCACGTCGGCATCAGCCAAGCGCTCCGCCGGGGTCAGCGCCGCGAAGCCGAGGGAGCGCATGCCGGCGGCGCGGGCCGCGGCGATGCCAAAGGGGCTGTCCTCGACGACGACGCAGCGGTCGGGTGCGGTGGACATCTGGGCGGCCGCGTGGAGGAAAAGGTCGGGGGCGGGCTTGCCGCGGGGGACTTCGTCGGCGGAGAAGATGCGGCCGGGAAAGCGGTCGCGAAGGTTGGTGAGACCGAGGGTGAGGCGCATCTTGGCGTGGCTGCCGCTGGAGGCGACGCAGATCGGGATCTCGATCTGGTCGAGGGCAGTGGCAATGCCGGGGACGGGCTCAAGGCTGCGGTGGAATTCGGCGGCGACGGCGGCCTCCAGGTCCGCGACCCAGGAGGGCGGGACCGGCCGGCCGCTGCGCTCGGCCAAGATCTCGAGCGTCGTCGCCATGCCGAGGCCGAGGAACTCGCGGGCGCAGTCCTCAGAGGTCATCGCCAAGCCGAGCGCTGCCGTGTGTTCGGCCTGAATCCGCAGCGATAGGCGGTCGCTGTCGACGAGGACGCCGTCGCAGTCGAAGATCACCAGGTCCGGCAAGTTGGGGAGGCTAACTGCCGGAGCGGGCTACATTCGGTTCGGTGCTCTACTTCAGCGACCCCTCCAGCCTCGAGCACGACCCGCGCCAGGGGGTGCCTGGGCACCCGGAGGCGCCGGTGCGGCTGGAAGCGATCGAGCGGGAGCTGGCCGCCCACGACTGGCACGGGTGGGAACGACGGCGGGCGGCGGCTGCCAGCGAGGAAGAGATCCAGCTCGTGCACAGCGAGCGGCACCTAGCGTTGGTCCGGCAGCTCAGCCTCAGCGGCGGCGGCGCCATCGACGGTGACACCTTCGCCGGGCCGGACTCCTATCGGGCGGCGCTGCACGCGGTGGGCGGCGCCACGGCGATGGTGCGGGCGCTGCTCGGCGGCGAGGCCGAGCTCGGCTTCTCGGCCCTGCGGCCCCCCGGCCATCACGCCGAGCCGGAGCGGGCGATGGGCTTCTGCCTCTTCAACAACGTCGCGATCGCCGCCGAGCTGGCGCTGCGGGAGCTCGGGGCCGAACGGGTCTTCATCCTCGACTGGGACGTCCACCACGGCAACGGCACCGCCGCCGCCTTCCGCGAGCGCGACGACGTCCTCTTCGTCAGCCTGCACGAGGCCGGGATCTTCCCCGGCAGCGGCGCCGCCGCGGACTTCGGCCTCGGTGCCGGCGAGGGCTACACGATCAACCTGCCGGTCCCGGCCGGCTCCGGCGAGGAGCTCTGGCTGCCGCTGCTGGAGCGGGTGGCGCTGCCGGTGGCGGCTGCCTTCGCACCGGACCTCGTCCTCGTCTCCGCCGGCTTCGACGCCCACCGCGACGACCCGCTCGCCGATTGCCTGCTGGAGACCTCCTCCTTCGCGCGAATGGCCTGCCAGGTACGCGACCTCGCTGCCGCGGTCGGGGCACCGCTCGGTGCCGTGCTCGAGGGTGGCTACGACCCGCCGGCGCTGGGCGGCGAGGGCGAGGCTGTCTCCTCTCCCGAAACCGCGGCCACGGCGCGCGCCGCCGCCGCGGTGGCGCGCTACTGGCCGCTCTGATCGCGGCGGGCGAAAAGATCGCCGGCGCCCCGCTCCCGCCTGCTTAACTCAGAAGCCGATGGCCCCGCTCTCCGAACAGGAGCTGGACGGGATCGTCGCCTACTGGGAGGCGGCGAACTACCTCACCGTCGCCCAGATCTACCTACAGGACAACCCGCTGCTGCGCGAGCCGCTGCGGCCCGAGCACATCAAGCCGCGGCTGCTCGGCCACTGGGGCACCTCGCCCGGCCTCAACCTCGTCTACGCCCAGCTCAACCGGCTGATCCGCGAGCACGGCGACGAGGTCCTCTACGTCGCCGGACCCGGGCACGGCGGGCCGGCGATCGTCGCCAACGTCTATCTGGAGGGGACCTACTCGGAGATCTACCCCGAGGTCTCGTCCGACGAGGCGGGGCTGCAGCGGCTGGTGCGCCAGTTCTCGACCCCGGGCGGGATCCCCAGCCACGTCAGCGTGCCGACGCCGGGCTCGATCCACGAGGGCGGCGAGCTCGGCTACGCGCTCGTCCACGCCTTCGGCGCCGCCTTCGACAACCCCGACCTGCTCGTCGCCTGCGTGGTCGGCGACGGCGAGGCCGAGACCGGGCCGCTGGAGGGCTCCTGGAAGGGGGTCCGCTTCCTCAACCCGGCCCGCGACGGCGCGGTGCTGCCGATCCTGCACCTGAACGAGAACAAAATCTCCGGGCCGACGGTGCTGGGACGGGCGCCGCGACCGCGACGTCACCGGGCTGCTGGACGGCGCACGGATACGACGCCGCGGGTCGTCGCCGGCTCCGAGCCCCGCACCGGTCCACCGCGAGTTCGCCGCGGTGCTGGAGGAGTCCCGGGCGGAGATCCGCGCGATCCAGGCCGAGGCACGGGCCGCGGGGCCGGCCGGGGCGCGGCGACCGCGCTGGCCGGCGATCGTCCTGCGCACGCCGAAGGGCTGGACCGGGCCGAAGGAGGTCGACGGGGTGCCGGTCGAGGGCACCTTCCGGGCCCACCAGGTGCCGCTGCCCGGCGTGCGCGAGAACCCGGAGCACCTGGCACATGCTGGAGGAGTGGATGCGGAGCTACTCGCCCGAGGAGCGCTTCGACGAGGCGGGGCGGCTGGTCGCCGAGCTGGCGGCCCTGGCGCCGCGCGGCGAGCTAGCGGATGGGCGCGACGCCGCATGCCAACGGCGGCCGGCGGCTGGCGCCGCTGGAGATCCCGGAGGCCTCGCGCTACGCGATCGCGGTCGAGCGGCCGGGGGCCGAGCGGGCGGAATCGACGAAACGACTGGGCGAGCTGATGCGCGACATCTACGCCACCCACCCCAGCGGCTTCCGCCTCTTCTGCCCGGACGAGACCAACTCCAACCGGCTCGGCGCCGTCTTCGAGGTCGAGGACCGCTGCCTGATGGACGCCGCCCCCGAGCGACGACCACATCTCCCCCGACGGTCGCGTGATGGAGGTGCTCTCCGAGCACAACTGCCAGGGCTGGCTCGAGGGCTACCTGCTGAGCGGCCGCCACGGTCTCTTCGCCACCTACGAGGCCTTCGCGATGGTCTCCGCCTCGATGGCGATCCAGCACACGAAGTGGCTGGAGGAGATGCGGCGGCTGGACTGGCGGGCGCCGGTCGCCTCGCTCAACGTGCTGCTGACCTCGACCTGCTGGCGCAACGACCACAACGGCTTCAGCCACCAGGGACCAGGCCTGATCGACACGATGATCAGCCTCCGGGGCGAGGTCGTCCGCGTCTACTTCCCGCCCGACGCCAACTGCCTGCTCGAGCGTCGCCGACCACTGCCTGCGCAGCCGCGACTACGTCAACCTGATCGTGATCGACAAGCAGCCGCAGCTGCAGTACCTGGACTACGAGGAGGCCTGCGCCCACGCCGCGCGCCGGCGCCTCGCGCTGGGACTGGGCGAGCACGGCCGACGGCGAGGACCCCGACGTGGTCCTCGCCTGCGCCGGCGACATCCCGACGATGGAGACGCTGGCGGCGGCCGGCTGCTGCGCCGCCACGTGCCGGAGCTGCGGGTGCGGGTCGTCAACGTGATCGACCTGATGACGCTCTTCCCGCCCGACGTCCACCCGCACGGGCTCTCCGAGGAGCGCTTCGTCTGCGCTGTTCGGGACCGAGACCGACGTCGTCATGGCCTTCCACGGCTACGCGCGGGCGCTGCACCAGTTGCTGCACGGGCGCCCCCGCCCCGGCCGCTTCCACGTCCGCGGCTTCAGCGAGCAGGGGACGACGACCACGCCCTTCGACATGGTGGTGCTCAACCAGATGAGCCGCTACCACCTGGCGATCGACGCGCTGCGGCGGGCGCGACGGGCGCCAGCCGGAGCCGCCGAGCTGGAGCGCCACTGCGAGGAGATGCTGACCCGCCACCACGACTACGTGCGCGAGCACCTCGAGGACATGCCGGAGATCCGCGACTGGACTTGGGAGGGCTAATGCCGGCGCGCGACGGATTGAGCACACCAGGGTGTGCAGAATGCATCGCGCAGGGTGGGCCAGTCCTCACCGTCAACGTCGGCTCCTCGAGCCTGAAGCTCAGCGTCCTCGGCGAGGACGACGCGGTGCTGGCGGCCGACGAGCGGGACTACGGCGGCGAGGATGAGGAGCTGCCCGCGGCGTTCGAGGGGTTCCTGGCGGAAGCGCCGGAGCCTGCGGCCACCGGACACCGGGTCGTCCACGGCGGCGATGTCTTCACCGGCCCGGCGGTCGTCGACGACGAGGTCGAGGCGGCGATCGACTCACTGTCCGAGCTGGCGCCACTGCACAACCCACGAGCGCTGGCGGCAATCCGGGCGCTGCGCCGGCTGCGCCCCGAGCTGCCCGCGATCGCCTGCTTCGACACTTCCTTCCACGCGACGATCCCGGCGGCGGCCGCCACCTACGCCCTGCCAGCCGAGTGGACGGGACCGCCGGCGCTACGCCGCTACGGCTTCCACGGCCTCTCCCATTCCTACGCGAGCCGGCGCGCGGCGGAACTGCTGGGGCGCGACGTCACCGAGCTCCGCCTGGTCACCGCCCACCTCGGTGCCGGCGCCTCCCTGGCTGCCGTCGCCGGCGGCCGGTCGGTCGACACGACGATGGGCTTCACCCCCCTGGAGGGCCTGGTGATGGCGACCCGGGCGGGCTCCGTCGACCCCGGCCTGCTGCTCTGGCTGCAGCGCCGCCACGGCCTCGACGCGGGGACCATGGAGAAGGCCCTGGACCGCGAAGCCGGCCTGCTCGGTCTCAGCGGCGAGTCCGACATGCGCAAGGTCCTCGCCGGCGCCGAGGCCGGCGACGAGCGCTGCCGCCTCGCCCTCGACGTCTACCTCCACCGCCTCGCCGCCGGCGTCGCGGCGATGGCAGCAGCGCTGGGCGGAATCGACGCCCTCGTCTTCACTGGCGGCGTCGGCGAGCACGCACCGCGGGTGCGCGAGGAGTGCTGCCAGCGACTCGGCTTCCTCGGACTGAGACTCGACACCGAGGCCAACGAGACCGCGCACGACGACGCGCTCCTCTCGCCACCGAGCACCACCGCAACCGCCCTCGTCGTCAGCGCCCGCGAGGACATCGAGCTTGCGCGTCAAACCCGCGCGGCCCTCTGACCTCGAAGGAATCCACCTCTATGGCGGAGGCAAGGCTTCGAGCGTCAGGCCGCCAGGTCGCGGCGCTCGAAGAGCCAGGCGCCGAGGGCGGCGAGGAGGATGGCGGCGAGGGTGACGCCGATGAAGGCGAGCGGTTCGATGCCGTCCTCGATTGCGTTGCCGTAGTACTTGAAGACGGAGGCGTAGCGGAGGCCGGAGAGGCTGGTGTCGAGGCGGCCGACGAGGTCGATCACGTACATCGCCACCAGCACGCCGGCGACGGAGCCGGTGACGACGCTGGTCCGCAGCGAGAAGCCGCAGACGACGATGCCAAGGCCGGCGAAGAGGAGCGCCAGGGGCCAGACGTTGGCGAAACCGGCGATGGCGTCGCCGGCGTCGAGGCCGGCGCCGGCGAGGATGCTGCCGAGGCCGGTAATGACGCCGGTGACGAGGAGGACTGCGGCCAGCTCGATGGCGCTGGCGAGGAAGCCGGAGACGACGACGCGGGAGCGCGAGACGGGCGCGGAGAGGACTACGTCGAGGCGGCCGGTTTCGGCGGCGCCGGCGAGGCCAGAGGCGACCGCGCGCATCGCCAGATAGCCCAATGCCAGCGGCACGATCAGGCTCAGCATCTCAGCGTGCAGGTACTGCTCGACGTTGGCTAGCTAACCAATCCCGAAGGCTTCCTTGAGCCCACTCGGGTAGCTCTGGACCGCCTTGGCGATCGGCTCCTGGACCGAGGGAAAGATGGCGACGATGAAGACCGACATCATGCCCAGCGGCAGCCCCCAGGCGAGCACCGAGCGGCGGCGGTCGGAGAAGTGGGTGGATACCAGCGCCGCCAACTGCGCACTCATTTCCCCGCCCTCCTCCTGGTAGTAGCTGAGGAAGACCTCCTCGAGGCTGGGGGCAGCGACCTCGAGATCGCTGACGTGGTGGACGGCGAGCACCTTCAGGAGCGCGTCGACGTCGCCACCGACAATGAGCGTGAAGCGGCGGCCGTCGCCCTCGACATCGGCCACCCCCGGCAGCGCCCTCAGCTCGGCCTGCAGATCGGCAGGCCCGGCCAGTTCGACCGTGACCCGGCGCCGGGCCTTGCCCAGCAGGGCGTCGATCCGCTCGATCGCGATCAGGCGGCCGCCGCGGACGATCCCGACCCGGTCGCAAACCCGCTGCACCTCACTCAGATCATGCGAAGAGAGGAAGACGGTGGCGCCGCGTTCGCGCTCCTCGGCGACGAGGGCCAGGAACTCCTGCTGCATCAGCGGGTCGAGGTCGCCGGTCGGCTCGTCGAGGACCAGCAGCTCCGGTTCGTGGAAGCAGGCGGAGATCAAGCCGATCTTCTGCCTGTTGCCGCGCGAGAGCTGGCCGATCGGGCGGTCGAGATCGGCGCGGAAGCGCAAGGCCAGCGCCTCCGCCCTCCCCAGCCCGTCGACCCCCCGCAGCCGGGCCAGCAGACCGACAACCTCGCGGCCACTGACGCTCGGCCCGAAGCCGAAATCCCCAGGCAGGTTGCCCAGCCTGGCTCGGATCGCGACGCTGTCACGGCGGCTGTCGAGGCCGAAGATGCGGGCGCTGCCGCTGCTCGGGTGCAGGAGGTCCAGCAGGGTCCGGATCGCGGGACACAGCAGTCGGCGTTTCCGGGCCGAGCGCCTTGGGTAGCCCCTCCCCTAATGCGTTACTTCCACTTCTGCGCCCATGAGCAGTTCCCGCCCTCGGACCTGCTGCGGCAGGCGGTCGAGGCGGAGCGGGCGGGCTTTGACGGGGTCGGCTGCAGTGACCATCTGCAGCCCTGGTGGGAGCCGGGTGAGGCCGGCAATGCCTGGGTCTGGCTCGGCGCCGCCGGCAACGCCACCCAGCGAGTCGCGCTCGGGACCGGGGTGACGCCGGCGGGTCCGCGGTATCACCCGGTCCTGATCGCCCAGGCCTGGGCGACGCTGGAGGAGATGTTCCCGGGCCGGCCCTACCTCGGCTTCGGCTCGGGCGAGTCCCTCAACGAGTCGCCGCTGGGGGCCGAGTGGCCGCCAGTTGGCGCTCAGATCGAGCGCATGGAGGAAGCGCTGACAATGATTCTCGCCCTGCTCGAAGGCGAGGAACTGAACGGACGCGGCCGCTACTTCGCCACCGACCACGCCAAGCTGCACACGCTTCCGGAGCGGCGGCCACCGATCTACGTCTCCGCCTTCGGGCCGGAAGCGGCGCGGGTCGCCGGTCGCCTCGGCGACGGGATCTGGACGCTCGCCGACCCTGAATCGGTACCGGAGATCCTTGACGCCTACCGCGGCGCCGCCGAGGACGCCGGCCGCGAGCCGGGCGAGATCGTCCTCCAGGCCGCCTTCTCATGGGCCCGCGATGACGCCGAGGCGCTGGCCGGCGCCCGGGTCTGGAAGGGCGCGCAGCCGCAGGAGTTCTACCGCGACGACTGGCATGACCCGGCGGCGATGTACCGGCACGGCGAGGAGCGGGTCTCCGACGACGATCTGCGAGAAGCGATGATCATCTCCGCCGACCCCGAGGAGCACGCGGAGCGGGTCCGCGAGGTCGAGCGCCTCGGCGCCACTACCGTCGCCCTGATGAACAACTCCGGCGCCGACCCGCACGCGGCAATCGAGGTCTACGGTCGCGAGGTCCTACCCAAGCTGGGCATCGAGAATTACACGCGCGTTCACTGACTAATCACTAGTCTCTCGGCGCGCTGCCTACCAGTCGACCGAGAGGACTCGCCCATGAGCCACCGTTGCTCACTGCACTGCATCCTGCCCCCCGGCCTGTTGCACAAGCTCGCCACCGCCGAGTCCGGGGAGGTGAGGCAGGCAGCGGTCGAAACGCTCGAACTCGACCAGCGGCTGCGCCTGGCCCGGGCCGAGGCCGCCGCCCGCACCGGCGGTCGCGCCAACAAACCGGTCACTTTCGCCCGCATCGGCGGCAAACCGCAGCGCACGATCTACGACCAGGGCAACGAAGAAGCCCAGGTTCCGGGCAAAGTCGTGCGGTCAGAGGGCCAGGGGCCGGTTGCTGACGCCGCCGTCAACCAGGCCTACGACGGGCTCGGCGACACCTACGACTACTACTGGTCGATCTTCCAGCGTGACTCGATCGACGGCCAGGGCATGCCCATGCTCGGCCTCATCCACTACGGCAGCAGCTACGACAACGCCTTCTGGGACGGCAACGGCCACATGTTCTTCGGCGACGGCGACGGCCGCCTGCTGACCGACACGACCAAGGGGATCGACGTGATCGGCCACGAGCTGACCCACGGCGTCACCCAGCACGAGGCCAACCTCGTCTACTCGGGCCAGTCGGGTGCCCTCAACGAGTCGATCTCCGACGTCTTCGGGATCCAGGTCAAACAGCGCGCCCTCGGCCTCGACGTGTCCCAGTCCGACTGGCTGATCGGCGCCGACATCGTCGGCCCCGAACTGGCCCCGGCCCTGCGCTCGATGAAGGAGCCGGGCAAAGCCAACCCCCACGACGAACAGCCGGCGAAAATGTCCGAATACCAGCCGAACGGTGACGTCCACAACAACTCGGGCATTCCCAACCACGCCTTCTATGTGGTGGCGACGACGCTCGGCGGCAACTCCTGGAACGCGGCCGGACCGATCTGGTACGCCGCCCTCTGCGACCCCAGCCTGCCGGCGACGGCGACCTTCACCGACTTCGCCAAACGGACGCTGATCCAGGCCGAACGCGCCTACGGCGCCACCAGCACCGAGGTGCACGCGGTCAAAGCAGGCTGGGATGCGGTCGAAGTGCCCCTGTAGCGTTGGCGGGGTGAGGCTGCAAGTGAAGAGGACGGGCGGCATTGCCGGCGTCGCCATGCGCGGCGAGCTCGACACCGGCGAACTGCCCCCCGAGCAAGCGGCCGGCGTCGAGGCCGCGGTCCGCGACCTCGCTGGCCATAGCCCCGACGGCCCTCCCAACCCCGATGGCTTCCGCTACGAGATCACCCCGCTCGGCGAGCACACCGACCTGGCGCCGATCGTGATCGACGAGCGTCACCTGCCGCAGCCGCTGAAGGGCGCCGTGACTGCTGCTGCCCGCGGCGGCAAGATCGGCGGTTAAAGCCGGGCGCCCGCGAGCGCCCGGCTTAGCGCTACCTCTCAGGCGGTCAGGTTGACGATGTAGTTGTCGGCGTTGCCGACGTCGAGCTCCCGCATTCCCACCTGCCGCGCGTCGGTGCTGCTGGTGTTCTCACACCAGTCGAAGCGGTTGTGAGGCACCATCTCCGCGAACGGTCCCGCCCACACATTGCCACTCTCAGAGTGGGCGAAGTAGTACCAGAACTGGTTCACATCGCTGACGTCGGCGGTCGAGACCACCGCCGACTGTCCTGGGTCGATCTTCCACCAGCCCGCCTTCTCCCAGTCGCCACCGTCGGAGCAGTTCGGGTGGTACCAATCGATGCAGACCCAAACGGTCTCGGGAAAGCTGTTCGAGAACTTCAGCATGGTCAGCTCCCCTTACCCGGCTTGCGACGGGCGGCGGACTCAGCCCCCGCCTCCCCGGCGAGCGCCACCGCAACCTGCCGGCCCGGCCGGTGGTCGACTTCGACGCTGCCGCCCTTATCCGTTGCCGACGCGGCCCCCTCCAGGGCCGCCTCGAGGCGGCTCGAGTCGGCGTCGACCCGCTCGTCGGCGTTTTCCACGTACTCCCCTTTACTCATGGAAATCTCCTTACTAGGGACTTTCCGCGCAACCTAGCAGCGGATCCCAGTGTTTGTGTGCGCTCGCCCGCTAAGGCGCCAGCAGCGTCTGCGACCAGCCCTCGCCGTCGCGCTCGAAGAGGCGGCGCTCGTGCAGGCGGTCATCGGCTTCGCGCCAGAGCTCGACCGCCCGCGGCCGCACCCGCAGCGCGCCCCAGTCCTCGGGACAGGCGGGCGGCGTCTCCTGCACGGTGGCGAGGTGCGCCAGCCGATCGCGCAGCGGCTCCAGGCTCTCGATCTTCTCTCCCTGCCGCGAGACCACGGTCTGGAAGCGGTGCAGCGGGTCGCGCTCATCGAACAGCTCCCGCGCCAGCGCCCGCTCCGCCAGCTCGGCCTCGCCACTGACGTGGACCTGGCGCCCCAACGCCGGCCAGTGGAAGAGCAGCGCCATGCTCGGGTTGGCCTCGACCTCGCGCGCCTTGCGCGTCCACAGCGCCGAGGTGAAGAGCAGCGCCTCCGGCTCGAAGCGCTTCAGGGTCACCGTGCGCGCCGAAGGCCGCCCCGCGGTCGAAGCAGTGACGAAGGCGACCGAGGCCGGCTGCGGCACCCCCGCCTGGCGCGCCTCCTCGATCCAGGCTTCGAGCTCGCGCAGGGGGTGGTCGGCGGCCACGCGCCCAGCGTAGCGACTGGCCAGCGAGCCAGGAGACAGCTACGCTGGCCCGAGCGGCCGCTTGGGATCGGCCGGGGCAAACGAGGAGGAGGTCCGGATGTACGACTACGTGATCGTCGGAGCGGGCTCGGCCGGGTGCGTACTGGCAGCGCGACTCTCCGAGGACCCGGACACGAGCGTGCTGCTGCTGGAGGCGGGCCCGCCGGACGTCAACGAGAACGTCCACGTGCCGCTCGGCTACCTGCAACTGGCCCGCACCGAGGTCGACTGGGACTACGCCTCGGCGCCCGAACCGCACTGCGACTACCGCCGCATCGCCCTCCCCCGCGGCAAGGTCCTCGGCGGCTCCTCCTCGGTCAACGCGATGGTCTACATCCGCGGCAACCGTGCCGACTACGAGCAATGGAACGCCTCCGGCTGGGGTTGGGACGACCTCTTCCCCTACTTCCTGCGGGCCGAGGACAACGAGCGCGGCGCCTCTGAGTGGCACGGCATCGGGGGGCCGCTGCCGGTCTCCGACCAGCGCTCCGGCCTCCGCATCCCACCCGCCTTCGTCGAGGCAGGCGTCGAAGCCGGACTGGCCCGCAACGAGGACTTCAACGGCGCCGAACAGGACGGGGTCGGGATGTACCAGGTGACCCAACGCGGCGGCATGCGCGCCAGCGCCGCCGTCGCCTACCTGCACCCGGCGATGGAGCGCCCCAACCTGACCGTGATGCCGTACATGCGCGTCGACCGCCTCCTCTTCGAGGGCCGCCGCGCGGTCGGCGTCGAAGCCAGCCAGCTCGGTCAGGTGCAGGAGCTGCGGGCCGAGCGCGAGGTGATCCTCTGCGGCGGCGCCTACAACTCGCCGCAGTTGCTGATGCTCTCCGGGATCGGTCCGGCCGAACACCTGACCCTGCGGGAGATCGAGGTCCTGCTCGACCAGCCGGCGGTCGGCGAGAACCTCAGCGACCACCCGGCCAGCTACGAAGTCTGGACGACGCCGGAGCCGGAGAGCCTGCTGCGGGCCCTGGAGCCGGCGGCGCTGGAGGAGTTCGCCGCCTCCCAGACCGGACCCTTCGCCTCCAACCTAGCCGAGGCCGGCGGCTTCGCTCGGGTCGAGCCCGGCGCCACCGCCCCCGACGTCCAGTTCCACGTCGCCGCGGTTCAGATCGTCGAAGAGGGCATGGGCGATCCCGAAGCGCACGGCGTCTGGGTCTCCCCCTGCGTGCTGACGCCGCGCGGTCGCGGCTCGGTCCGGCTCGCCTCCAAAGACCCGACCGCGAAGCCGATCGTCCGCAATGGTTTCTACGCCGAGGAAGCCGACCTCGAGCGCGCCGTCGCCGCCGTCCGCCTCGCCCGCGAGATCTGCTCCCAGCCGGCGATGAAGCCCTACTGCGCCGAGCCCTTCACGGTCCCGGCCGACGACTCCGACGCGGCGATCCGCGCCCACCTAGCCCGCACGACCTTCGCGGTCTACCACCCGGTCGGCACCTGCGCGATCGGCTCCGTCGTCGACACCGAGCTGCGCGTCGAGGGCGTCGAGGCGCTGCGTGTCGTCGATGCCTCGGTGATGCCGACGGTGCCGCGCGGCAACACCAACGCCCCGACGATCGCTATCGCCGAGCGCGCTGCCGACCTAATCAAGGGCGCGACGCCACTGCGCGCCGACGCCGCCGAGCAGGCCGTCTAAGCGGTGCCGAGCGCCCGATCGATGAAGGGGCCGAGCAGGTCGGCGACGGAGGCGGCGGTCGTCTCCGGCGTCTCGGTCGGCGCCGTGATGTAGCTGATCGCCAGCCGCACCAGGGATTCGGAAAGCAGGTGGACGTCGGCGGCCGGGGCCTGTGGCCAGCCCTCTTCGATCGTCGCCACCAGGCGCGCCGTCGCCCACTGCACGACCGGCATCCCCTGCGTGGTGACGAAGGGCAGCATGCCGCCGGTGCCGTCGTCGCTAAGCAGGATGCGGATCAGCGGGTCCTCGCCGGCAGTGCGCAGAAACAGCTCCAGGGCGGCGCCGACCGCCGCCCGCGGGTCGTCGAGGTGTTCGCGCACGGCGGCCTCGACCGCGTCGAGGAAGCGCTCGCCCTCGTGGATGACGAAGGCCAGCCCGAACTCGTTGCGGTTGCCGAACTCCTTGTAGAGGGTCTGGCGGCTGACGCCGGCGGTGGCGGCGATGTCGGACATCGTGATCTCCGACCAAGCACGCTGCTCGAGCTGGTCGCGGGCGGCACCGAAGAGCGTCTGCCGCAGCAGCTCGCGGGCAGCCTCGGGGTAGGGAGTGCGGGCGCCTGCCACGCGCCCCATCGTGCCAGTGCTGGCGGTCACTCGGCCTTGCCGACCGGCTCGAAGTCGACCTTGTCGCGGACGCCGCAGTCGGGACAGGCCCAGTCGTCGGGAACCTCGCTCCACGGCGTCCCGGCCGGGAATCCCTCGCGCGGGTGCCCCTCGGCCTCGTCGTAGACGTAGCCGCAGGAAGGACAGCGCCAGGCGCTCACGAGGCAGCCCCACTGCCGGTGCCGTAGCGGGCGAGGATCTTCTCGCGCTTGCGCGGCTGGATGTTGGCGCGGGTGAGGTCGCCTTCGTAGTGCTCGACCAGGATCGGGTCCATCACCCGCCGCCACAGCGGCGGCACCCAGGCGAGGACGATCATCCCCGCGTAGCCGGTCGGCAACTGCGGCGCCTCGTCGACGTGGCGCAGCGCCTGGTAGCGGCGGGTCGGGTTGGCATGGTGGTCGCTGTGCCGCTGCAGGTGGTACAGCAGCACGTTGGAGGCAACGTTGTTGCTGTTCCAGCTGTGTTCGGGCAGGCAGCGCTGGTAGCGGCCGTCCTCCTTCTTCTGCCGCAGCAGCCCGTAGTGCTCGAGGTAGTTGACGACCTCCAGCAGGGAGAAACCAAGCACGGCCTGAATCAGCAGGTACGGGAGGACAACCGGGCCGAAGGCGACCGTCAGGACGGCGAAGAGGGCGACGGTCATCAGCCAGGCGCTGAGAATGTCGTTGTGGATGCTCCAGGGGGACTTGCCAAGGCGGTCGAGGCGCTTGGCCTCGATCTCCCAAGCGGAGCTGAGGCTACCGGCGACGGTGCGCGGCAGGAAGGCCCAGAAACTCTCCCCCAGCCGCGAGCTTGCCGGGTCCTCGGGGGTGGCGACGCGGACGTGGTGGCCGCGGTTGTGCTCGATGAAGAAGTGTCCGTAACCAGTCTGGGCAAGGGCGACGCGGCTCAGCCACTTCTCCATGTCGTCGCGCTTGTGGCCGAGCTCGTGGGCGGTGTTGATGGCGATACCGCCGACCACGCCCATCGTCAGCGCCAGGCCGAGCGATTCCAGCACCGATAGGTCGCCGCTGCTCCATAGCCAGCAGGCGAGGACGAGACCGGCGTACTGGATCGGGATGAAGAGATAGGTGCACCAGCGGTAGTAGCGGTCCTGCTCAAGCCACTTGAGGACGCTGTCGGGCGGGTTGCTGGAGTCCATGCCGATGACGATGTCGAGGATCGGGAAGGCGACAAAGACCAGCAGCGGGCCGAAGAAGTAGAAGCCGCCCCAACCGGTGACCGAGACGAAGCCCCAGGCGATGAAGGGCGCCAGCGGCACGATGATCCCCAGCAGCCAGGCGTAGCGCTTGCCGTCCGTCCAAGCGGCGGGGTTGAGATCGACATCCTCGTGGTCGTGGTGATGGTGATGCGCGTGTTCGGCGTGAGCCTCCACCTGCTCCTCCTTGTCAAATTCCTATCCCGAGTACCGAAGGTTTACACAGATACGAGATTTGTCAACTGCCGTTACAACGCACGCAAAATTGACCTCGAGGGCGAGGCAAGGCGACAGCGCGGAGTGAGAGCGCGGTGCTCGCTAGATCTTGAGGAGCACGAAAGCGTTGATGCCCCAGAGGACGGCGCAGGCAACCGTGGCGCGATCGAGGTTGCGCTCGACCATCGAGCCACCGCCGATCGAGCTGCCACCGCCACCGATGCCGAATGCACCAGAGAGGCCGGCGTCTTTGCCCGAGTGCAGGAGGATCAGGAAGATCACGACGACCGAGAGGATTACCTGCAATATGCCCAAAATCGTGAACACGGTCCGACCAGTCTAGCCCTGCTCAACTTTTTCTGGCGTGCCGGCGCCGTTGGCGCTTGCCCCATTGCCGTTGCCACCATTGGCCCCGTTGCCGCCGCCGGCCCCCACCTGGTCGAGGATCGCCACCGCCTCCTTGCGCAGCTCGGCGTCGAGGATCGCGTAGTCCTCGTCGGAGAGCTTGCCGGCAGCGTGGTCGAGTTCGGCGTCGCGGATCTCGCGGTATTTGGCTTCCTTGAGCGCGTCGGCCTCGGTTCGCACCGGGCTGCCGCGGCGCCGGCCGCGGCTCGGCCAGAGCGCGATCAGGGCCCCGCAGAGCGCAATCAGCCCGCCGATCCACATCCAGGTGACGAGCGGGTTGACGATCACCTTGAAGGTCGCGGGAGCGGCTTCGGTGAGGTAGCTCTGGGCGATCCGCTTGGCGGTCGCTTCCTGCAGGGTGGAGATCTGTGCCAGCGCCGCCGGGCGCAGGCTGGGGTTGGCCGCCGCCGCGCGCATCATCGCCCCCACGGCTTTGCACTGAGGGGGCGTCCCGGGGGCACCGCTGACGCAGGCTTTGAAGCCCAAGTCGGCGGCCCGGGCGCGCCGCTGCACGCCCGTCACGTCCGGCTGCACGGCGGTCCAGAAGTCGCTCCCCAGGCCGGCCCTGAGACCGACGTCGCTGTCCGCCTCGCCGTCGAAGAAGCTGGAGACGGTGCTCGTTTCCACACCCGTCGGCCGGTAGTAACGGCGGTCGGTGGTGAGGTTGAAGGACTTGCCGTCCTTTTCGACCCGGACCAGCGCCCCGGCGGTGAAGGCGAGGCCGTCGACCTTGGCGGTCGGCTTCACGTAGGTCACCTTGTGGCCGTCGATCATCGTGCTCTGCCCCGGCCGCAGGGTCACGTCGCGGTTGGTCTGGAAGCTCGAGGAAGCGGCGATCCCGATCAGGACCACGGCGACGCCGGCGTGGACGATGTAGCCGCCGTAGCGGCGCCGGTTGCGCGAGACGACCGCGACCAGGGCGCCGGCGAAGGAGCCGCCGGAGAGCCGCCGCCGCGCCGCCGCGCCCCTCCAGAACTCCTGCCCCAGCCCGACCAGGGCGAAGGCGGCGAAGCCGAAAAGCGCCAGCGCCCAGGGCTTACGGGCGGCGTCGGTGAAGAGCACCAGGGCCAGCGTGGCCACCGCGGCGGCGATGACCGGAACGACGAAGACGCGCTTGGCCGAGGCCCAGCTCACCCGCCGCCAGGCGAGCAGCGGCCCGATCCCGGTGAAGAGCACCAGCAGGATCGCCAGCGGCGTCGTGTAGCGGTCGAACCAGGGCGCCGCCAGCGAGGCCTTCTGGCCGGTGAAGAGTTCGGAGATCAGCGGGAAGAAGGTGCCCCAGAAGATCACCGCGGTGAGCCCGACCAGGAGCAGGTTGTTGACCAGGAAGACCGACTCGCGCGAGATCAGCGAGTCGATCCGCTTCTGCGAGCGCAGGTCGTCGAGGCGGGAGACGATCAACAGCGTCGAGCCGACCAGGACGACCCCGATCAGGGCGAGGATGTAGGGGCCGACGGTGTTGTCGCCGAAGGCGTGGATCGATTGCAGGACGCCGGAGCGGACCAGGAAGGTGCCAAGCAGCGCCAGCGAGAAGGAGCCGACGACGAGGCAGGCGTTCCAGACTTTCAGCATCCCCCGCTTCTCCTGAACCATGATCGAGTGCAGGAAGGCGGTGATCGCCAGCCACGGCATCAGCGCCGCGTTCTCGACCGGGTCCCAGGCCCAGTAGCCGCCCCAGCCGAGCTCGGTGTAGGACCAGCGGGCGCCGAGCAACAGGCCGAAGCCGAGGAAGGCCCAGGCGACCAGGGCGAAGCGGCGGGTGGAGCGGATCCACTCGGCGTCGAGGCGGCGGGTGATCAAGGCCCCGATCGCGAAAGCGAAGGGGATCGTCAGCGCCACGTAGCCCGAGTAGAGCATCGGCGGGTGGATCATCATGCTCGGGTGCTGCAGCAGCGGGTTGAGGCCGACCCCGTCAGCGGGCGCTGGGCTCAGCGTCGCGAAGGGGTTGACGTCGGGGGCGAACAGCATCAGCCCGGTGAAGAAGGCGGCGATTCCCATCATCACCGCGGTCGCCCAGGGGACGATCTCGCGCAACCGGTTGCGGGTCGCCCAGAGGGCGATGCTGGAGGCGATCGAGAGCACCCAGGCCCAAAGCAGCAGCGAGCCTTCCTGGCTCGACCACATCGCCGCCATCTTGTAGAAGGGCGGCGTCTCGATCGAGGAATGCTGCTGGACGATGTTGAAGCTGAAGTCGTTGCTGGCGAAGGCGATCTCGATGATCACCACGCAGGCGGTGAGCAGGCCGAAGAAGGCGTAGACCGTGCGGCGCGAGAGATCGATCCAGCGGCGCTCGCCGTTGCGCCCGTAGAGGGCAAGGAGGCCGGCGGCTACGGCTGCGACGAAGGCCAGCGCCAGCAGGGCGCTGCCGAGGCTAGCCATCGCTCTTGGTGGTGAACTTCGAGGGGCACTTGGTGACGAGCGTTTCCGGTTCGCCGACGAAGGTGCCCCCCCGCATCGCGCCGGTGAGGACGATCTCGCGGCCACCGCGGAACGGGTCGGGGATCGTGCCGGTGTAGGTGACGGGCAGGGAGCGGCCGCTGCCGTCGCGGTCCTTGACCAGGAAGGCGATGCCGCTGCCCTGGTGCCTGATCGATCCGGGCACGACTTTGCCGGTCATGTCGTAGCTGGTTCCCTGGGTCGCGCCGAGCAGTTCCGAGGGCTCCTTGGCCTGGGTCGAAGCCGTGAACGAGGTGTAGATCAGCGCCACGGCAAGGAGGACGGCGACGCTGAGGGCGACGACCAGCCTGATCTTCCGCTTGCGCTGAGGGTCCACGGTGCCCGGGGATTATCGCAATCCTGGCCGCTTGCCTAGTCCCGGCGTTTGCGAGAATCGATACATGACGCCTGGCGAGGGAGCGGACCCGGTCCTGCTGATCACGGGTGCGAGCAGCGGGATTGGCGCCGCCACGGCCCGTGCCGCGGCTGCTTCGTACCGGTTGGTGCTGGCCGCGCGGCGGCTGCAGCCGCTGGAGGAGCTGGTCGCCGAGCTCGGTGGCGAGGAGCGCGCCTTGGCGGTGCGCTGCGACGTCACCGAGTGGGACCAGGTGCAGGCGATGGCGGCGGCGGCGCTGGAGCGCTTCGGCTGCATCGACGCGGTCTTCGCCAACGCCGGCTTCGGCGCCAGCCGCGGCTTCCTCGAGGAGTCGGTCGAGCACTGGCGGGCGATGGTCCTGACCAACGTCTACGGGGCGGCGCTGACGGTCCGCGCCACCCTCCCCCACCTGCTCGAGCGCGGCCAGGGCCACTTCCTCATCACCAGCTCGGTCGCCGGCCGCCGTGTCCTGCCCGGCTCGCTGTACTCGGCGACGAAGTGGGCGGCGACGGCGATCGGCGAGGCGCTGCGCGCCGAGCTGCGCCAGATGCACGGCAACGAGGCGATCCGGGTGACCCTGATCGAGCCCGGCATGGTCGACACCCCCTTCTTCGACAACGGCGCCCGGCCCGGCTCGCTCGAGGACGAGGACATCGCCCGGGCGGTGCTGTTCGCCCTCGAACAGCCGCCGCACGTCGACGTCAACGAGATCCTCATCCGCCCGACGAACCAGCCGAGCTGACGTGCGCGAGACCGCTGCCGACCTGGCTCGCCTGCAGGAGTTGCTCGACCGCAGCTACGCGGCGGCGGGACCGCACCTGCTGCGCATCCACACGCCGGAGCGACGACTCGACGCCGAGGCGGTGGCGGCGCGGCTGACCGGGATGCGGCTGCTGGCGCTGGCGACGGTGAGCGCCGCCGGGCGACCAGTGGTGGGACCGGTCGACGGCATCTTCCTCCACGGCAGCTTCCACTTCGGCTCGGCCCTGGACTCGGCCCGGGCCCGCCACATCGCCGCCCGCCCCTCGGTCAGCGCCACCTACTTGCCCGGTGAGGAGCTGGCGGTGACCGTCCACGGCCGGGCGCTGCCGGTCGACGTCGGTGCCCCGGAGGGAGCGGAGCTGCGGGCGGCCCTGCTGGAGATCTACGTCCCCCGCTACGGCCCCGAGTGGGAGACCGAGTTCCTCGACTCCGGCGTCGCCTACTGGCGAATAGAGGCCGAGCGCATGTTCACCTTCACCGCCCCGGAACTCGCCGCTTGATGCATTTTGCACACCCTGGTGTGGTCAATCCGTCGCGCGCCGAAGCAGCAGGCGGACCGCGCGCCAGTAACCGCGCAGCAGTAGGCGAGCGGGGAGCGAGCGGGCCAGCGGTGAGATGAAGGGGGAGTCGAGGTCGGGGGTGAGCCAGGAGGCGAACTCGGCGGCACTGACGGCGCGTGTCTCCTGCAGCTCGCGGCGCTCGTGCAGCAGCCGCGGCAGCCAGCGCAGGAATTCGAGGTTGGCGTGCAGCTTCTGGCGGCCCCAGCCGCCGGCGGCGGCGACCGCGAGCAAAGCGACCTCGGTGGCAAGCAGCGCCGGCGCCAACAGTGCCAACAACGGACCGGGGTAGGCGCGGACGAGGAAGGCGAGCCGGTTGCGCTCGAGCCAGCGCCACTTGTGCTTGTTGACGCCGAACTCGTAGTCGTGGTCGACGACGGCCGTGGGCTCGATCCCGATCCTTCCCCCCAGCAGCCGCAGCCGCAGCGAGATGTCGACGTCCTCGTGGTAGAGGAAGAACTCGGGCGGGAAGCCCCCGAGCTCGTTCCAGATCCGGCGCGGGATCGCCAGACAGGCGCCGGAGAGGGCAGTCACCTCGCGGGCTGGCGGCGCGGCGGCGATCGGCCGGTCGTGCCCACCCGCCCAGACGATCCCGGTGAAGTGGACAGGGTTGCCGGCCGAGTTGATCAGGCTGCCGTCGCCGTTCGCGATCAAGGCCTGCCAGGCGACCCAGTCGCGTCCCTCGGCCTGCGGCCGACGGATCGCCTCGGCGAAGCCGGGCTGCGGCGCCGCATCGGGGTTGAGGACGACCAGGAGCTCCCCGCTCGCCTCCGCCGCACCGGCATTGCAGCCGGCGGCGAAGCCGAGGTTGCGGCCGGTGCGGATGATCCGCGCCTCCGGCGCCAGCTCGATCACGGCGGCGACGGTGCCGTCGGTGGAGTCGTTGTCGACAACGATCAGCTCGTCGTCATCGTCGAGCTCCGCCAGCAGCGCGGGCAGGGTCCGGGCCAGCTCCGCGCGGCTGTTCCAGGCGACGATGACCACTGAGAGCGTCGGGCGCACCGGCGCGGAGGCTATTCGGCCTTCCGCGCCGGTGCGGGCGACGCTACGGAGCTACTACGCGGCTACTTCTTCTTCTTGCCCTTACAACCGGTGACGTTGAGGCGGTACTTGTTGTTCTTGACCTTCTTGCCGTTCTGCCCGCCGATGTTCAGGACCGCTTTCTGCTGCTTCTGGCAGAGGTTGGTCGAGTTGACGATCAGGCTCTTCTTGCCCTTCTGCATCGTCAGGATGAACTTCTTCACCGGGACGTCCGGCACCGGGTTGAACACCGTCTTCAGGCCACCGTGTTTGGAGCTGATCACCCCGTGCAGCTGGATGTTGACCTGGCCGCGGAGGTCCGCCACCAGGTCGGGCAGCTGATGACTCGAGGAGACCAGGTAGACCGGGCCCTGCAGCATGTTGCTAAGCAGCGGGGTCTTGGCCTTGGCATACCCGTACTGGGCCGCCGACGGGCAACTCTGCGAGGCCAGCTGCGGCCTCGTGCAGACGGTGCGGATGTGGCTCTGGTCGAGGAACAGCGAGTGCGGCAGCGTCAGCGCCGTACGGCTGATGTTGGCATTGCCATTCTGGGCTTCAAGCACCGCCCGGATCTGCGGGTTCTTGGCCCGCGTGGTCGGCCCAGAGATCCGCGTGAACAGCTTCGGCTTGAAAGCCAGCTTGTTGCATTCGGTCGCCTGGAACGGCGAGCTGACGGTGTACGAGCTCCACGATGACGAGCTCGCGGGGTTTCCGCCACCGCCGTTGACGAACCCAGCCGTGGCCTGCGCGGTGCAATTGGTCGGGTTCAGCATGAACTTGCTGCGAGTTACGTCGACGTCGATCGAGCGCAGGTCGAGCTTGACACCGCCGAACACATCGGGGATGGCGTCGGAGACTGCGTTGACCTGAGCCGTTTCGGGATTGACGTTGAGCGCCACCCGGACAACAACGGTGCCGAGGTCGAACGGACCCGAGACCGCCGGCGTGATGATCGCCAGCGACAACGGCGCGCCCTTATACGGGCCGGCCAGGTAGACCTGACCGCCGAGCTTGACCGGGTTGTTCCCGGTGCCCGCTTCGGTGCTCGAGGTCCCGATCGAGCTTTCGTTCGAGCAGCTCGGGTGAGCCTGCTCGGCCTTGCCGGTGTTGTTCGCCGCCGCAGCCAGTGCCTGCTCAGAGCAGTACGGGATGCCGGCCAGCTTGCCGGTGAGGCCCTTGGGCAACGTCACGTTGATCAGCTTCAGCTCCTGCTGCCCATCCGGTCGTCCAATGTGGACGTGGAACGGGCTGTAGGCGCCAGCCTTGGTGCTGTCGGTCTTCGCCGTGTAGCTCGGCGAGAATGGCCGCTCGGCGAGCGTCTTGGGGCAGGTGCCACCGCCCGGGATGCTCGAGAGGGTGAATTTGCTGCTGACCGCGGTGTTGGTGCCGGGGCGCGCCCACGGTTCCATCTGGCCGGTCGCTTCCGCCTCCGAACAGGTCGGGGGGCTGGTCAGCACCGACCTCGAGCCATCGAACTTGAGTTTGACCGAGGTGAACGGAACCTGGGGCAGGCCTTCCGGCAACTGCCCGGCCAGTTCGCTCATCTCCTTTTCATTGAACGTGGCGGTTAGCTGACCCGTCTGCGCGTTGGCGCTGACGTTGCCGACGAGGCGGACGTCAATGCCCTCGTTCTGTTCCTTCGCTTCGACGAGGATCCGGAACTCTTCTCCCGATTCGGGATTCGAGCTCTTCTGTTCGCCGACGTAAATGTCGCCGGTCAGCGGCGCCGCCAACGGCGGCGATTCGATCGTCGCCGAGCCCACCTTCGAATCGGCCGGGCATTCGTTGTTGTAGTTCCGCTGGCCCTTCTTGAACTGGGCGTCGGTGCAGGCAACAAGCCCGTTCGAGCCCGAGGGGTTGAGGCCCATGCCCTGCGGCATCGTCACAACCGCCTTGCGCAGGTGCGAGGACTGCTGGGCGTTTTCGGCCCCGGTGAAGTACTTCAGGGTCGTGTCGACCGTGGCCGGAGCCGGCGAGTCGATATTGCCCGTGCCCGGATCGACATTCAAACCCGGCTGGAATGGAACCGTGTCGCAGCCTTCCTGCTGGACCAGTTTGGTGCCGGTGCCGGTGTTTTCGGCTACCTGCGCCTCGACCGGCGTTGAACCGTTCGGGAAG
This sequence comes from uncultured Actinomycetes bacterium, assembly GCA_963708405.1. Classification (GTDB taxonomy): domain Bacteria; phylum Actinomycetota; class Thermoleophilia; order Solirubrobacterales; family 70-9; genus VAYN01. Next base: position 334,148 of record CAVPSL010000003.1, on the reverse strand, counting down.
CTCGGATTCGGTTCCCCGTATGACTCAGCCCGGAACCAGGTCGAGTAGAGGTGCGGATTTTCGTCCGGGTTGAGGCAGGTCGTTGGGTTATTGATGTAGGTGCCGTTGCCGGTTTTGTCACCGAAGTTGATGAGCCGGCTGATCAAGGTCGAGAGACCCGGGACTTCGGTATCGGGAAGACGGATCGTGAAAGCCTCATGGAAGTCGCTCTGCCAAGCCACTTCGGTTTCGAGGAAGACCGGCTCTTTGCCGGCGATCACGAATCCGAAGAGCGCTGGTTCACCTGGTTTCGGCTGAAGGTTGAAGACATTGACTTTGGTCACCGTCGGGGTCGGCGGAATCACGAATCCTTTGACCGGGACCGGACCGAACCCTGGGACTTCGGCGCCTGCTTCGTTGGTGACCAAGGTCACTTCCTCTTCGCCGACCTTGGTTTTTTCGACGTCGCAGGTCGGCGCGAAGGCTCCGGGGGAGGGTGAGTTGAGGAATTCAGCCAGCGAGCACTTTGAAGGCGTCGCGTTGGGGTTGACCGTCAGACCAGGCGGTAGGTCAACCCGAAGGGTTTTGATCGTGTGCTGCTCAAGCGTTTCTTTCAGCGGCGCTTTGACCGATCCCGCGGGGAACGGAGGGCTTGGCAACGGTTCGATCGCTTCGTGCTGGATCGTGTACTGGGTGAAGCCGATCGGCGGGTGCCCGCCAGCAGTCTTGAAGAAGGCGCCACCGGTCTGGGGCCCACAGTGAATTTTCGGTTCCCCCGTCACCGGTTCATCGGTTTTGCAGGTGCCGGCCTGCCAGCCATCGCCATTCGTCGGCGGTGAATGCTGCGGTTCGATGATGTTGCCGGTATCGGCCTGTGCCGCGGCCGCTCCGAAAGCAGCCAGCAGTAAGGCAACGGATGCCAGTCCGAAAAAGCGCCTAACCATCAATCCCTCCTCTGTTACGCAACGAGCTATGAAATCGCCGCCCCTGCGTGGCGCCCTGTACTTCTCCCACTAAAGACATTACAGGGGCGGTCGGAGCAGTCAAGTGCGGAAGCTCATTTGGCATGCCGTCCTCCCTGGGCCTTGCCATGGTGCTTCCCTTTGTGATGCTTCCCCTTTTTAACCCGGCACGGGGTGCGTAGTCGCGGTCGCGAGTTGGCTTTCTTGCCGTTCTGCCCTTTCAACTGCACGATCGCCTTGACCGGCTTCTGGCAGAGATTGCGCGAGTTGACGAGGAGGCCGTGCTTGCCGCCGGGCAGGACCATCTGGAAGGTCGAGACCGGCACGTCGGGGACGTGGTCGAAGGTGGTGCGGATGCCGCCGTGGAAGCTGTCGATCCGCCCCACCAGGTCGATGTCGACCTGACCTTCGAGGTGGGCGACGAGGTCCGGCAGTTTGTTGTTGGAAGAGCGCAGGTAGACGGGACCTGAGAGTGGTTTGCCCAGTAGCGGCGTGGTCGCGGTGGCGTGTCCGTAAACCGACTGTTTCGGACAGGCGCCGGCGGCAAACTGCACCCGCGTGCAGATCGTCGAGAGGCTGGCCTGATCCAGGAACAGGGCGTGTGGGAGGGCGACCGAAGCGCGGCCGATGTTGGCGTCGCCTTCGCGGGCATGGAGCGTCGCCTGCAACCGCGGGTGCTTGGCGCGCTTGGTCGCGCCGAACAGTCGCAGCGCTAGCTTCGGTTTGAAACCGAGCCCTTCGCAGCCGGTCGCCTGGAAGGGAGAGGAGACGCCGAAGGAAGAGAACGCCGCTTCGTTAGCCGGGTCCGAGCCGCCACCGCGCAGGGCGCCGCTGGTCGCGAACTGCGAGCAGTTGGTGCCGTTGAGGGTGAATTCCTTCTTGTTGAGGTTGACGGCTACCGAGCGCAGGTCGAGCTTGGCGCCGCCGAAGACATGGGGGATGGCGTCAGAGACGGCATGAACCTGCGCCGTTTCGGAATCGACGAAGAGGGCGGCGCGGACGACGACGGTGCCAAGGTCGAAGGGTCCGGCGACGGCCGGCGTGACCACGACCAGCGATAGCGGCGCGCCCCTGTAGGGGCCGGCGAGGTAGGCCTTGCCTTCGATCTGCAGCGGCGAGGGGCCGCTGCCGGTCTTGACCGTGGCGACCCCGACCTGGCTCCCGCTCGGACAGCTCGGGTGGGCGATCTCGGCCCCACCGGAGCTGCCGGCTGCCTTGGCGATGTCCTCCGGCGAGCAGTAAGGCGTCCCCGCCAGCTTCGCCGTCGCCCCGGGCGGCAGGGTGATGTCGATGCCTTTCAGCTCCTGCTGTCCGTCGCCCCGCTGAATCCCGAGCTGGAACGGCGTGTAAGTCGCCGCCTTGTCGCTGTTCGGCTTGGCGCTGAAGGACGGCGAGAAAGGGCGTTCGCCGAGCGACTTGGCGCAGGCGCCGCCGCCCGGTGCGTTGGTCAGAGTGAACCCTTTGTCGGCAGGGCCACTGTCCGGCGTGCCCGACCAAGCGGTCATCGCGTGCGAGGTCTGATTCGGTCCGCAGGTCGGCGGGCTGGTCAGGGTAGCCGTCGGACCGCCGTCGAGCTTCACCTGGACGAGATCGAAGGGGACCTGCGGCGCTTCGTTCACCACCGCAGTCAACTGCCCGGTCTGACTGTTGGCAATGACGTTGCCGACCAGGCGCACCGAAAGGCCGCGAGCAGCGGACTCGGCGTCGAGGAAGATGCGGAACTGCTTGCCGGATTCGTTGACACCCGGGCCGTTCGCTTCCGGTTCGCCGAGATACACGTTGCCGGTCAGCGTCCCGTCGGGCAGCACCGGCGTGTTGATCGCGACAGTGCCGATTTTCGAGTTGGCCGGGCAGGCGACCGGGTTGCGGGTTCCCTTGCCGAACTGACCGTTGCTGCAGGTGTGCAGGCCCGGCGCCGAAGAAGGATTCAGTCCCATCCCCTGCGGCAGCGTTACCCGGGCGACCTGAACGTTGGACTGGTAGACGCCGGCGCCGGGGGCGAACGGAACGCTCACGTTCACGGTCGGCCCGGTCGGTGAATCGGTCTGGTTGGTGCCAGGGTCGGCCGAGGTCGCCGGCGTGAACGGGACCTTGTCGCAGCCTTCCGGCTTGGCGCCCTTCGGCAGCGGCGAGCCAACCGCCTGCGAGCCGGCGAGGAAGGCCGCGCTCGGCGGCGCCGGCGCGGCGACGTCGTATTCGTCGTCGGGCGCCTGTTCCTCGTTGGAGTCGGCGTGTAGATAGGTCGTGTACTGGCCCTTGAAGGGTTCGACTTCGGGGTCGTTGCAAGTGCTGGGGTTGGTGAGGAACTGACCCCCGCCGCTCTGCGTTTCGGTGGTGCCATCGAAGACCAGGCGGTTCTCGAGGATCTCGACACCCGAGACCGAGGGAACGTGGATCGTGAAGTACTCGTGGTAATCGCCTTCCCAGGCGACACCGGCGTTGAGGAAGACTTCGCCGAGGTTGACCAGGGGCGGCAGGCCGAGCACGTTCACCAGGCTCAGTTGGAAGCCGAAGCGAGCGGGTTCTCCGGGGCGCGGCACGATGTTGTAGACGGGAAAGGAGAGTGGCCCGGCCGGCACCCCGGCGACCGAGACGGTCACGAGGCTTTCGCCCACCTCGCTCGCTTCCGGACATCCCCCGCTGGGGAATTTTCCGTCTTCGAGCGTGCACTGAGGAGTTGCCTGCGGGTTGACGCTGAGACCGGCGGGCAGATCGACGAAGACCGTCTTCAGGTTGCCGACCGGGAATTTGGTCCCCGGCAACAGGCCCGGATTGTTTTTGACGATGATCTGGGTGAAGCCGGCTTTCGGATGGCCGGCTGCCTGGGTGAAGAAGAGGTCAGGAGTTTCCGCCGAGCAAGGATCCGATTTGCAGGTGCCGGCCTGCCAGCCGGCCGCGGCCGTTTCCGCTTTGCCGCCAGGCGTCTGGCTTTCGATGATGTCGACCGCAAAGGCCGCTGGGGCGACAGCCAGCAGCCCGCCCAGCGCAACCGCGCAGATCGTCAACAGCTTCCCTGCCCTGAACCTCATCGGCTCTCCTTCCCTCCCTAACGCCGGCGGTGGCGGTGTTTGCCGTGACAGCCCGGTACCCGCAAGCGCAGGCGTTTATTCCGCACCTGCTTGCCGTTCTGCGCTTTGAGGTTGAGATTCGAGAAGGCCGGCGCCCCGCAGAGGTTGCGCGAATTGACCAGCAGGCCCTTCTTGCCACCCTTCATAGTGATCGTGAACTTGCTCACCGGCACGTCCGGGACCGCGTTGAAGACGGTCTTGATGCGGCCGGCGACGGCGCTGATCACGCCGCGCACCCGCACGTCCACCTGGCCCCGCAGGTCGGCCAGCAGGTCCGGCAGTTCGTGGCTTGAGGAGACCAGGTAGACCGGACCGGCGAGTTCGCCGTCGAGCAGCGGCGTCTTGGCCTGCGCGTGGCCGTAGATGGATCCCTGTGGGCAGTTCCCGGCGGCGAGCTGAACGCGGGTGCAGATCGTGCGGATGTGCGACTGCTCGAGGAACTCGGAGTGCGGCAGCGTCAGCGCCGCGCGGCGGATGTTGGCGTCGCCGCCGCGGGTGGTGAGAACGGCGCGGAATTTCGGGTGTTGGGAGCGACGCGTCGACTTGCGCTTGCCGAAGAGGCGAGTCGCCAGCTTCGGCCGGAAGCCCAGCGCCTGGCATTCGCTGGTCTGGAAGGGGACGTTGACCCCGAGCGAGCTGAAGGCCGCCGGGTTGGCCGGGTCCGCCCCGCCCCCCTTCAGCGTGCCGGTGCTCGCCAGCGGTTCGCAGTTGGTCGGGTTGAGGGTGAAGCTGGGCCGATCGAGATCGATGTCGACCTCGCGGAGGCTGAGCTGGGCACCACCAAACACGTCGGGAATCGGGTCGGAGACGGCGTGGACCTGCGCCGTTTCCGGTTCCAGGAACAGCGCAACCCTCACCACGGCCGTGCCGAGATCAAACGGCCCGGCCGTGGCGGGGGTGACGACTGCCAGGGAGAGAGGGGCCCCGTGGTAGGGGCCTGCGAGGAAAACCTTGCCGCCGATCCGCAGCGGCGACGGGCCGGTGCCGGCGACGACGCCGGCGCTGCCGACCTGGCTGGCGGCGGGACAGCTCGGGGACGCCGCCTCGCCCCGGCCGGAGTTGGCGGCCGCGGCGGCGATCGCCGCCTCGCCGCAGTAAGGGATGCCGGCCAGCTTGCCGACCATCCCCGGCGGCAGCAGCAGGTCGGCGCCTTTCAGCTCCTGCTGGCCGTCGCCACGGGTCAGGCGCAGGCGCACCGGACTGAACGCGCCCGCCTTGTTGCTGTCCGGCTTCAGGACCGTGCCCGGGGAGAAGGGGCGTTCGCCCATCGACTTCGCGCAGGCGCCGCCACCCGGCTGGGAAGTGAGCACGATCGGCTGCGAAGGGCTCGCCGCGGCATTGCCCGACCACGGCGTCATCTGCGTCGTCGCGGTGTTCGGCCCGCAGATCGGCGGACTGCTCAGCACCGCCCGGGCACCACCGTCGAATTGAAGCGCGAAGGAAGTGAACGGCACCTGCGGGGTTTCCGCAAAGGTCGTCGTCAGTTGGCCGGTGACCGGATTGGCGGCGACATTGCCGACCAGCTTCACCTTGATCCCATAACGGTCGGACTCGGCGTCGACGAAGATCCGGTACTCGCTGCCGGAGGTGGGGTCGCGGCTGAGCTGTTCGCCGACGTAGACGTTGCCGGCGAGGTTGCCTTCGGGCAGCGCCGCCGAGGAGATCTCGGCCGTGCCGACCTTCGACTCCGCCGGGCAACTCGGCGACGCTTTCGTACCCTTGCCGAACTGCGCGTCGCTGCAGGTCTTGAGCACGTTGGCCGCAGACGGGTTGAGGCCCATCCCGGTCGGCAGCGCCGCCTGCGCCTGGCGCGTGGTCGAGCTGTCCTGGCTGTCGGCGCCGACGAGATGCGGGACGGTCACCGTCACCCCGGCGCCGGCGGGCGAGTTGGTCACCCCCGTGTTGGGATTGACGGCGAGCCCCGGCTGGTAGGGAATCGTGTCGCATTCTTTGGGCGAGGTTTTCGGCGGGATCGGCGATTCCAGCGGCGGCGCCGCGCTCGGCGGGAAGGCGTAGCCCGGCTGCGCCTCTTCCTGGTAGGAGGCAGCCAGCAGGTAGGTCGAGTAGACGTTGCCGGACTGGGTGAAGGCTTCGCCCAGGCAGGTGCTGGGGGTGGTGATGAAGGTGCCGTCGCCGGCGCGGCCGTCGAAGAAGAGACGGTTTTTCAGGATCGCCCCTTCGACCAGCGGCGCCAGGTCGACCGGGATCGCTTTCGGCACCGCAATCGTGAAGCCCTCGTGGTAGTCGCTGTCGTAAGCGAGGTCGGCCTTGAGGAAGACTTCGTTGCCGGCCAGTTCGAGCCCGAAGCGAGCCGGTTCCCCCTGCGGCGGCACGATGTTGTAGACGGAGACCTGGGTCAGGGGCGCGGTCGGCGCGACCGGAACACCGAGGACCGAGGCGGTCACCGCGCTTTCGCCGACCTTGGCGCCGTAGGCTTCGCAGCCGCTCGCCCCCGCTTCGAAGACCGCGAGCGGGCAGCGCCCCGTCGCCCCGGGGTTGACGCTGAGCCCGACCGGCAGATCAACCCGCACCGACTCCAGTTCGCCGATCGGCGTCTGCCCCGGCGTTTCGCTCCTGACGATGAACTGCGTAAAGCCCCAGTTGGGATGGGCAGCGGCGCGTTCGAAGAACAGTTCCGACGTGGCCACCGAGCAGACTTCTGAGACTTCCGGCGGTTCTTTCTTGCAGGTGCCGGCCTGCCAGCCCGAGTTGACGTCGGGAGCGTGGGGATCGCTCGGGGCGATGATGTCCGCGGTCGCTCCCAAGGCGGCCCCAGTACTCAACATATATATGAGTAAACCGGCAAAAGCGGCGAGCGAAATCCTCAATCCCCTCTGCCAAGCCGAATCCGCAGCCGTCATGTCCATCCCTGGTCTCCTTCCGCAGGTTGCACCCGCGGAGTTCATACCCGATTTTAACGACATGAATCAACAATTTTTGGTATGTTCGCCGCCATGGCAAGCTCGAACGGCTTCTCACCCCAAGGCAATGGCAACGGTCACGTGGCCAGTAACGGGCACGTAGATGGCAACGGCGACGGGCACGCGGTCCCCGTCGATTGGGAGGGCCTGGCCCGGACGACCGCACACCCCCTGCGCGTTTCGATTCTGGAAATCCTCGGCCTCGACAGTGGCCGTGTCCTCTCTCCCAACGACCTCAGCCAGGAGCTCCAGATCCCCCTCAGCAACACCAACTACCACGTCACCGAGCTGGCCAAAGGCGGCCTGATCGAGCTCTGCGGACAGCGCCAGGTGCGCGGCGCCACCGAGCACTTCTACCGCCTCCCTGGCATCGAGGCGACCGCCGAGGAAGCCGACCCGCGCCTTCCCGCCGCGGCCGCACACTGAGCGCTCGCCTGGCCGGCTTCCCCTCCCGGCCAGGCGAGACGCCTGCGCCAATCCCTTCGAGAGCGGCGGACGGGTCTCGAACCCGCGACCTCGAGCTTGGGAAGCTCGCGCTCTACCAGCTGAGCTACCGCCGCGCGAAGGGCTGATTCTAGGACCGTGGCCGGGGCGGTGCCGGGCGGCGCCGCAATCTAACCTTCAGTTCCCCCGTGAGCGTTCGCTCTGCCATCGCCGTGCTTGCCGTGCTGGCCGTCGTCGGCCTGCTCACCTTCGGGCTGCTCAGCAAGGGCTCCTCGGGCGTGGCCCTGGGCGAGCCGGCGCCGAGCTCGCCGCTGCCGCGGCTGCAAGGCGGCGGCACCGAATCGCTCGCCAGCTACCGCGGCCAGTGGGTGCTGGTCAACTTCTGGGCCTCCTGGTGCGTGCCCTGCCGGCAGGAGGCGCCGGATCTCGAGGCCTTCCAGAAGCGCTACGGCAGCCCCCGCTTCACCGTCCTCGGCATCGACAGCCGCGACCTCACGGGCGACGGGCGGAACTTCGTCCGTAAGTACGGCCTCAGCTACCCGCAGCTGCGCGATGGCGACGGCGGCACCGCCCATGAATTCGGCACCACCGGTGTCCCCGAGAACTTCCTGATCGGCCCCGAAGGCAAGTTGCGGTGGCTGCTACGGGGACCGGTCGACGACGAATACCTGCAGCGCTACGTGGTGCCGATGCTGCCCGGCGGCAAGTCGTGAGGCGGCCGGCGCTCCTCGCTCTGCTGGGCCTGGCGACGCTGGCGCTGCTGGCACCGGCCGCGGGCGCCGCCCCAAAGGCCTCGCTGACCGAAATCGAAGCGGAAGTGATGTGCCCGGTCTGCGGCACCCTGCTGCAGTTGGCCGAATCGCCGCAGGCGCTGCGCGAGAAAGCCTTCGTGCGGCGGCTGATCGCCGAAGGGAAGACGAAGCAGCAGATCAAGAACGCCCTGGTCGCCGAGTACGGCGAAGAGGTGCTGGCGCTGCCCAAGGGCAAGGGCTTCAACCTCTCCGCTTACCTGGTGCCGGCGATCGCCTTCCTCATCGCCCTAGTGGCCCTGGCCCTGGGAGTGCTGCGCTGGCGCCGCGCCAGCGACCCGCCCGATGGCGACTCGCGGCCACAGCCGCAAGGGCCGAGCCCCGAGGACGAGGCCCGCCTCGACGCCGACCTCGCCCGTTACGACCTCTGAACCACGGCGCCGAAGGGCGCCGCCGGGAGGCGACTTAGCGTGCGCTTGAGCGCGCGTTGGGAGCGTCGCGAAAGCTGCGACTCGTCGAGGGCGACGATGACCGCGTCGACCGCCCCGGCGACCAGCGTCAGCTCCTCTTCCTGCGGCGACGGCGCCAGCACGACCGTCAGCTCGTAGGCGGAGCCGAGCTTGCTGGCGACATGACGGAAGCTCTCGGACTCGAGCAGCAGCTTCGGCGCCGGCGCCGCCTGCCCGGCGGCGATGCAGACCAGCGGCTCCTGCACCCCGCGCGCGGCCGGGCCGGCGAGCACCAGCGGCTGCAGGAGCTCCGCCGCCGTCGCCTCCCAGCGCAGGTACTCGTGCAGGCCGGGGACCTTGGCCAAGCCCAGCGCGGCCGCCAGCCGTGGCCGCGCCAGGTCGCACTCGAGCAGGGCCGTGCGGAGGCCGCCGGCGCTCGCCGCCCCGGCCAGGGCCAGAGCGACCACCGCGGCGCGCCCGTCCTCGCCGGTGACGGCGACGAGGCGGCGTCCCCCGAGCTTCTCGCAAACCGGCGCCAGCGCCTCCAGGTCGTCGCGGCGCAGCGACCAGGCGCGGCCCTCGCCGCGGTCCGGGGCGGCAAGCTCGGCGAGGACAGGGAGCCTGCCGCGGCGCGGCATTACATCCGCTCGGGAGCCGAGATCCCCAGCAGGCCCAGCGCGACGGCAATCGTCCGCTTGGCGCAGAGGCAGAGCGCCAGTCGCGCCGCTTCCACCCCCTCCCCCTCCGCCCCGACCACCTGGCAGTCGCGGTAGAAGGCGTGGAAGTCGGCGGCGACCGCGGTCGAGTAGGCACAGATGCGGTGCGGTGCGCGCTTCGCGGCCGACTCCAGCACCTCTTCGGGGAATTCCAGCAGCCGCTTCACCAGCGCTTTCTCGCTCGCCTGGAGGGGCGCGCCCGCCTGCTCGGGGTCGAACTCCGCCGCCGTCCCGCCCGACTCGCCGGCTTTGCGGAGGATGCTGGCGATCCGGGCGTGCGCGTACTGCACGTAATAGACGGGGTTCTCGCTCGACTGGCTGCGGGCCAGCTCGAGGTCGAGGTCGACCGTGGTCTCGTGGCTGCGCCAGAGCATGAACCAGCGGGCCGCGTCGACGCCGATGTCGTCGAGCAGTTCGTCGAGCGAGACGAAGTCGCCGCTGCGCTTGGACATCTGTGCCCGCTCGCCGCCATCGACGATGTGGACCAGGTTCATGATCAGCGCCTCGAAGGCCCCGTCATCGCCGCCCAGCGCCTCGATCGCCGCCCGCACCCGCGCCACGTAGCCATGGTGGTCGGCGCCGAGCACGTCGATCAGGCGGTTGAAGCCACGCTGCAGCTTGTCCCAGTGGTAGGCGACGTCGGCCGCCAGGTAGGTCGGTTCGCCGTTGGCCCGGATCAGCACCCGGTCCTTGTCGTCACCGAACTCGGTCGTGCGCAGCCAGAGCGCCTCCTCGTGGCGGTAGGTGTGCTCGCGCCGGTCGAGCTCGGCCAGAGCCGACTCGACCTCGCCGCGCTGGTAGAGCTCCTTCTCCGAGGCCCAGTTGTCGAAGGCGACGCCGAAGCGCTCGAGCGTCCCGCGCACCTGGGCGAGGACCAGCTCGACGCCACGGGCACCGACCGCGGCACTGTCCGCGGGGTCGATTCCCTCAGCGGCGATCCGCTCGGCGAGGTCGGCGACGTAGGCGCCTTTGTAGCCGTCCTCGGGCGGCTCGCCACCGGTCATCTCGGCGACGATCGAGGCGGCGAAGCGTTCGATCTGGCCGCCGGCGTCGTTGACGTAGTACTCGCGCTCGACCTCGTGGCCGACCGCGCTCAGCAGCCGCGAGACGGAGTCGCCGTAGGCGGCGTGGCGGCCGCCGCCGACGTGCAGCGGCCCGGTCGGGTTGGCGGAGACGAACTCGACCAGGACCCGCTCCGGCGCCGCCACCGGGGCCGGGCCGAGGCCGTCTCCGGCGGCGAGGAGAGAGGCGACGGCGCGCCGGTACCAGGCGTCGGCGAGGAAGAGGTTGACGAAACCCGGACCGGCGACCTCGACCCGCTCGAGGCTGCCGGCAGGCCCCAGCGCTCGCTCCAGCTCGACCCCGAGTCGCTCGGCGACGGCGCGCGGACTCTCGCCCAGCGGCCCCGCCAGCAGCATCGCCGCGTTGGAGCTGTAGTCGCCCATCTCGGGCTTCGGCGGGCGGTCGAGAGAGGGCGCCGGCTCGGTCCGCTCGCCGTCGCGCAGCGCCCTGGCGGCGCCGTCGACGGCGGCCCGCAGCTCGGCAATCGAGTCGGTGGCACTCACCGGCCCATCGTATGGACCGCGGCCGGGGCGGGGTAGGCTGCTCGTTTGCGCGCCGCGGTCCTTAGCGATGTCCACGCCAACCTGCCTGCCCTCGAAGCCGTTCTCGAGGCAGCCGCGGCCGCCGAGGTCGAGGAGATCTGGTGCCTCGGCGACGTGGTCGGCTACGGGGCTGAGCCAGACGCCTGCGCGCGCCTGGTCGGGGAGCGCTGCAGCGTCTGCCTAGTCGGCAACCACGACCTCGCCGTGCTCGGCGACCTCGACGTCGGCACCTTCTCCGAGCAGGCCGCGGCCGCGGTCGAGTGGACCCGCGGTGCCGCCTCAACGGAGACGCTGGAATTCCTCCGCGGCCTCTCTCCCCTCGGCTCCCGAGCCGGGATCGGGCTCTTCCACGCCTCGCCGCGGGATCCGATCTGGGAATACGTGCTCTCGACCGACCAGGCCGAAGACGCGCTCGACGCCCAGGCCGAGCGGATCGGCCTGATCGGACACTCACACGTGGCCCTCTTCTTCACCCGCGCCGAGGGGCGCCGCACCTACGCCCAGGGCGCCCAGGCCGGCGACGGCGCCCTGCTCGGGCTGGAGAGCGGTCACTGGCTGCTCAACCCCGGCAGCGTCGGCCAGCCCCGCGACGGCGACCCCCGGGCCGCCTGGCTGGAGCTCGACACCGAGCAGTTGACGGCCCGCTACCACCGCGTCGCCTACGACGTCGACGCGGCCGCCGAGGCGATCCTCGCGGCGGGGCTGCCGAACGGCCTGGCGGAACGGCTGGCGGTCGGCCGCTGATGCAGAATTGCAGGGAAAATCTGGTCCCCCAAGCGTTGTCTAGACTCGCCCCATGGGTCGTCTAAGCGCACCCCTGCTGGCTCTTGCCCTCGCCCTGGCCGCCGCCATGGGCCTCGCCGCCTGCGGTGGCAGCGAAGCCGAGCTGCTGCCCGGCAGGACCGCCAGCGAAATCGAAGCCAACCTCGACTCGGTCGCCCGGCTGGCGGGCGAAGGCGAATGCGTCGGCGCCGCCAACACGGCGCAGGCAGTCAGCTCGCAGGTCGAAGAACTGGGCGGCGTCGACAGCAAGCTGAAGCAGGCGCTGGAGGAAGGCGCGGACCGCCTCAACGAAGTCGTCACTAAGTGCGAAGAAGCGGAACCGGTCGAAGAAGAAGTTGAAGCCGAAGAACCGGAAGAAGAACTGGAACCGGCGACCAAGGCCGAAAAGCACGAGAAGCCGGAAAAGCACGGCAAGGCCGAAAAGGAAGCGCCGGAAACCGAAGAACCCGAAGAAGAAGAAAGCTCGGCCGAACCACCGGCTTCGAACGGCAAAGGCAAAGGACTGGAAAACGGCCAGGGCACGCCGGAAAGCGGCGGCCCACCCTCGGGCGGGGTCGGTCCCGGCACCGCCGTGGAAGCAGGCGAATGATGGAGGCGGGAACGCTCTCAGGGCGCTACGAAACCAGCGAGCGACTCGGCTCCGGCGGCATGTCCAACGTCTACAAGGCGACCGACCGCATCCTCGAGCGCACGGTCGCGGTGAAGATCCTCGCCGAGCACCTCTCCGACGACGACCGCTTCGTCGCCCGCTTCCGCCGCGAGGCGCTGGCGGTGGCAAAGCTGATCCATCCCAACATCGTCCAGGTCTACGACACCGGCGTCGATGAGGGGCGACACTACATCGTCATGGAGTACGTGGCCGGCCGCTCCGGGGCCCAGATCCTGCAGCGGCAAGGACCCGTCGATGCGGCCACCGCGGCCGAGATCGGGATCCAGGCTTGCGCCGGCCTCGACTACGCGCACCGGCGCGGGATCATCCACCGCGACGTCAAGCCGGGGAACCTGATGATCACCGGCGGCCCCGTCGGCGGCGGCGAGATGACCATGAAGCTGACCGACTTCGGGATCGCGCGGGCGATCGAGCAGACGCGGATTACCCAGGTCGGCTCGGTCGTCGGCACCGCCGCCTACCTGGCGCCGGAGCAGGTGCGCGGCGAGGAGGCAACGCCGGCCACCGACGTCTACGCGCTCGGCGTCGTCCTCTACCAGTTCCTCACCGGCCGCCTGCCCTACGAGGGCTCGTCCCTGGCCGAGCTGGCGGTACGCCAGCAAAACGAGAAGCCGCTGCCGCCCAGTACCTACAACAGCGAGGTGCCGGAAAGCCTCAGCATCGCCGTGCTGGCGGCTCTGGAGGGCGACCCGAACCGGCGCTACGCCAGCGCCGAGGACCTGGCGACGGGCCTCACCCTCGGCCTGCAGGGGGAGGACGTGACCCTACCGCTGGAGGGAGGCACCGCCGCCACCGGCGTCCTCGGCGGCGAGACGGCGGCGACCCGCCACCTCGACCGCACCGCCCAGACCGAGTACCGACCGGCCCGCCCCTCGCCGACGCGGAGGCCGGAACCGCGGGTGGCGCCCGCGCCCCCGGTCCAGCCCGCGGCCGCCGCCGAACCGCGGCGTCGCGGCGCCTTCTCCCGTTTCGTCCGCTTCGTGCTCGCCCTCGTCGCCCTCGTCCTCGTCGCCGCCGCGGTGGCGACCGCGGTGATCGTCACCACCGACAAGGCGGCCGGCGTCAAGGTCTCCAAGGTAGCCGGCGACACGATCGACAAGGTGGTCGAAGAAGTGAAGGAACTGGTCAACAAGAACACCAAGTAGTCCGCCTTCGGCGTTATGCCTGCCAGGGCGGGGCGCCGTCGAGGACCGCTGCCCGGTAGGCGCCGAACCTCCCGGCCTCGATCGCGGCACGGGCGTGGGTGGTCAGCTCGTGCATGTAGGTGAGGTTGTGGAGGCAGATCAGGCGGACGGCGGTCAGCTCCTCAGTCCGCGAGAGGTAGCTGATGTAGTCGCGGTCGTGGCGCTGGCAGGCCGGGCAGGGGCAGCCCTCGACCAGCGGCTCACGGTTGCCCGCCCAGCCGGCCTTGCGCAGGTCGAGGCGCCAGCGGGTCTCCGGGCTCGGCGCCAGGGCGACGCCATGGCGGGCGAGCCGGGTCGGAACCGCGCAGTCGAAGACGTCGAGGCCGAGGGCGATGCCACCGAGCAGGTCGTCGACCTCGCCGATTCCCAGTAGGTGCTTCGGCGCCTCCTCCGGGAGGAGCGGTGCGGTGAAGGCAAGCACCGCCGCCATCTCCTCCTTGTCGCGGCCAAGGGTGCCGCCGATCGCGATCCCGTCGATGGCCGCCGCGGAGATCGCCTCGGCGGATTCGCGCCGCAGATCCTCGTGGACCCCGCCCTGGACGATCCCGAAAACCGCCTGCCGCGCCGGCCCTTCGGCCTCGTGCCAGCGCAGGCAACGGTCGAGCCAGCGGTGGGTGCGCTCGGTCGAGCGGGCGGTGTACTCGCGGTCGGCGTGGAACGGCGTGCACTCGTCGAAGACGAGGGCGATGTCGGAGCCGAGCGCCGCCTGCACGCTCATCGAGACCTCGGGCGAGAGGAACAGCTCGGAGCCGTCGCGGTAGGAGCGGAAGCGGGCGCCCTCCTCGCTGATCTCGACCACCGCGCCGTGGTCGCCGGAGCGGCCGCTGCCCTTGACCTCGTTGGCGACGCCGCCGTGGGCGAGCGAGAAGACCTGAAAGCCGCCGGAATCGGTGATCAGGGCCCGGTCCCAGTTCATGAAGCCGTGCAGGCCACCGGCAGCGGCGATCCGCTCCGGCCCCGGCGAGACAAAGAGGTGGTACGTGTTGCCAAGGATCAGCTCGTAGCCGAGCCCGGCCACCTCATCGCCGTCCAGCCCCCGCACGGAGCCCTTGGTCGCCAGCGGAATGAAGGCCGGCGTCTCGATCGGCCCATGCGCAGTGTGGATCACCCCGGCCCGGGCGGCGCCGTCCCGCGCCCCGATCTCGAACCGCAGCCTGTCCGAATCAGTCCTCATCGCGCCGCTCGATGCATAGTGCCCCCTATAGCGGGCCTAATGCATCACGCGGCGCGGTCGACGACCAGCGAGCGGCCGGTCATCGCCGCCGGCTGCGGGATGCCGAGGAGGTCGAGGGCGGTCGGGGCAACGTCGGCGAGGATGCCGCCGTCGCGCAGCGCCACTCCCTCGCTGGTGACGATGAAGGGGACCGGGTTGAGCGAGTGGGCGGTGTTGGGCGAGCCGTCGGGCTCGAGCATGTTGTCGCAGTTGCCGTGGTCGGCAGTAATGAGACAGACGCCGCCGCTCTCCTCCACCGCAGCGACAACCTCGCCGAGACAGGCATCGACCGCCTCCACCGCTTTCACCGCGGCCGGAATCACGCCGGTGTGGCCGACCATGTCGGGGTTGGCGAAGTTGATGATCCCGAAGCGGTAGTCGCCCGCCTCGCGCCAGCTGGAGACGAAGGCGTCAGCGGCAGCGCGGGCGCTCATCTCCGGCTTGTGGTCGTAGGTGGGGACGTCGCGCGGCGATTCGACCAGGACGTGCTCTTCGCCGCCCAGCTCCTGCTCGCGGCCGCCGTTGAAGAAGTAGGTGACGTGGGCGTACTTCTCGGTCTCGGCGACGTGCAGTTGGCGGCCGCCGGAGGCGGCGATCGTCTCCGCCAGCGTCGTCTCCGGCCGCTGCTCGGGGAAGGCGACCGGGTAGGGCCAGCCCTTGCGGTACGAGGTCATCGTCGTCAGGTCGAGCAACGGCCCACCAGCGCGGGAGAACTCCTCGAAGCCGGGTTCGGCCAGGGCCCGGGTCAGCTCGCGGGCGCGGTCGGGACGGAAGTTGACGAAGACGGCGACGTCGCCCTCGGCGGCACCGTCGTAGTCGCCGATCACGGTCGGCTTGACGAACTCGTCGGTCTCCTCGCGCTCGTAGGAGGCCGCGATCGCCTCGCCGGCGCTGGTCGCGCGCAGACCCTCGGCGTGGATGATCGCGTCGTAGGCGAGCTTGACCCGCTCCCAGCGGGTGTCGCGGTCCATCGCGTAATAGCGGCCGCTGACGGTGCCAATCCGCCCGGCCGAGCGCAGCCAACGCTCCAGCTCCGCCAGGTAATCGCGGCCCCCGTGCGGCAGCGTGTCGCGGCCGTCGGTAAAGGCGTGGAAGACGAGGTCCGGCACGCCCTCCTGGGCGGCCAGTTCGATGCAGGCCTCGATGTGCTCCCAGCCCGAGTGGACGCCGCCGTCGGAGACGAGGCCAAGCAGGTGGAGGCGACCGCGGGGGCTGTTGCGGGCGCGCTCGCAAGCGGCCAGCAGCGCCTCGTTGTCGAAGAAGCTGCCGTCGGCGATCGAGTCGTCGATCCGGGCCAGGTCCTGCTTAACGATGGCGCCGGCGCCAAGGTTGAGGTGACCGACCTCGGAGTTGCCCATCTGCCCCTCGGGGAGACCAACGTCGCGGCCCTGGGCAGAGAGCTGGGTGTGCGGATAGCGGGCCCAGAGATCGTCGAAGACCGGCGTGCTGGCCAGCGAGATCGCGTTGCCGGGGCCGGGCGGGGCGAGGCCCCAGCCGTCGAGGATGACCAGCGCCAGGGCGGGAGCCGGTCGCGCCGTCATCCCGCCGCTTCCACGATCGCCGCGAATTCCTCGGCGTCGAGGCTGGCACCGCCGACCAGAGCGCCGTCGACATCGGGCAGCGCCAGCAGCTCGGCCGCGTTGCCCGGCTTCACCGAGCCGCCGTAGAGGATGCGGATGGCGCTGTCGTCGGCGCCGCGGATGCGCAGCACGTCGCGGATGTAGGAGCAGACCTCCTGGGCCTGCTCGGGGGTCGCGGTGCGACCGGTGCCGATCGCCCAGATCGGCTCGTAGGCGATCACGACGCTGTCGATCTGCTGCGACTCCAGCGCCGCCAGGTCGGCCTGCAGTTGCCGCTCCAGCACCGCCTCGGTCTCCCCCGCGTCGCGCGCCTCCTCGCTCTCGCCGACGCAGAGGATCGGCTCCAGGCCGGCCGCCAGCGCCACTGGGACCTTGCGGGCCAGCGCCTCGTCGGTCTCGTTGAAGTATTGGCGGCGCTCGGAGTGGCCGAGCACAACTGCCTCGACGTCGAGCTCGACCAGCATCGGCGCCGAGACCTCGCCGGTGAAGGCTCCCGACTCCTCCTCGTGCATGTTCTGGGCGGCGACTTTGACGGCGGTCCCATAGCGACGCTCGACCACCGCGGTCAGGGCCGTGAAGGGCGCGCAGATGACGACGTCGTTCTGGGTCGCGGCGATCCGCGGCAGCAGCGCGTCGACGAACTCGGCCGCCTCGGCGACCGTCTTGTGCATCTTCCAGTTGGCGGCGATGTAGGGGGTGCGCTCAGCCATTGCCGGCCTCCTCTACTGCGTTCTTGTCGAGCAGCGCCTCGACTCCGGGCAGCTTCTTTCCCTCCAGCAGCTCCAAGGATGCTCCTCCTCCGGTCGACAGCCAATCCACCTCGTCCTCGAGTCCGAACTGGACCAGCGCCGCGACCGAGTCGCCGCCGCCGATCACCGTCGTCCCCGCTGCTTTCGCCACCGCCTCGGCAACCGTGCGGGTGCCAGCCGCGAAGGGCTCCATCTCGAAGGCGCCCATCGGCCCGTTCCAGAGCACCGTACCGGCGCGGGCAATCTCCTCGGCGTAGGCGGCCGCCGTGCGCGGGCCGACGTCGAGGCCCATCCAACCGTCCGGGACCTCGACCCCGTCGCTCTCGCGGCGCTCGGTCTCGGCGTCGAACTCGCGGCCGAGCACGAGGTCGACCGGCAGCTTCAGCTCGCAGTCGCTCTGCTTTGCCCGCTCCAGCGCCGCCGCCGCTAGCTTCACGCCCTCCTCCTCGACCAGCGAGTTACCGGTGGCGATCCCCTGGGCGCGGAAGAAGCTGAAGCACATGGCGCCGCCGATCAGAATCTCGTCGGCGATCTCGAGGAAGCGGTCGATGACGCCGACCTTGTCGGAGACCTTGGCGCCGCCGAGGACGACGACCAGCGGCCGTTTGGGCGACCCGACGACCGCCCTCAGCTCCTTCAGCTCGCGCTCCAGCAGCAGCCCGGCGTAACCCGGCAGGTGGTGGGCGACGCCCTCGGTACTGGCGTGAGCGCGGTGGGCGGCGCCGAAGGCGTCGTTGACGTAGAGGTCGGCGAGCTCGGCCAGGGCTTCAGCCAACTGCGGATCGTTCTCGGTCTCCCCCGGCTCGAAGCGGGTGTTCTCGAGCAGCAGCACGTCGCCGGGGCCGAGCCCGCGCGCCAGCAGGTCGACATCGCCGCCGACCACCGCCGGCGCCAGCGTCACCTCAATCCCCAGCAGCTCGCCGAGCCGCTCGGCAACCGGCCGCAGCGACAGCTCCGGCACGACCTTGCCCTTGGGCCGCCCCAGGTGCGAGCAGAGGACCAGGGCGGCGCCGCGCTCGCGCAGCAGCTCGATCGTCGGCAGCGCCGCCCGGATGCGGGTGTCGTCCGCCACCGCCCCGTCCTTGAGCGGCACGTTGAAATCGACGCGGACCAGCACCCGCCGCCCAGCGACCTCGGCGTCGCGGACGCTTGCCTTCTCGCTGCTCACGCGGCGCGCCCCGCCGAGGCTAGGCGAGGACCTTGCCGGCCAGCTCGACGCAGCGGTTCGAGTAGCCCCACTCGTTGTCGTACCAGGAGATCACCTTGGCCATGCGGCCGTCGCCGATCACCATCGTCGACTGCGCGTCGACGATCGAGGAGTGCGGGTCGCCAACGATGTCGGTGGAGACGATCGGGTCCTCGGTGTAGGCAAGGATCCCCTTCAGCGGGCCCTCCGCGGCCGCCTTCAGGGCGGCGTTGATCTGGTCGGGATCGAGCGGGTTCGGCGTCGTGAAGACGAGGTCGACGGCGGAGCCGGTCGGAACCGGAGCCCGCATCGAGAACCCGTTGAGCTTCCCGTTCAGCTCCGGCAGCACCAGGCCGACGGCCTTGGCGGCACCGGTCGTCGTCGGGATCAGGTTGAGCGCCGCCGCGCGCGAGCGGCGCGGGTCCTTGTGCGGCATGTCCTGCAGGCGCTGGTCGGCGGTGTAGGCGTGGATCGTCGTCATCAGCCCCTGCTCGATCCCGAACGCCTCATGCAGCACCTTGGCGAGCGGCGCCAGGCAGTTGGTCGTGCAGGACGCGTTGGAGATGATGTCGTGCGCGCCCGGGTCGTATTCGCGGTCGAAGTTGACGCCGAGGGCGACGGTCACGTCGGGTTCGGTCGCGGGGGCGGAGATGATCACCTTCTTGGCGCCGGCGGCGAGGTGCTTGGCGGCGTCGTCGCGCTTGGTGAAGAAGCCGGTCGACTCGATCACGACGTCGACGCCAAGGTCGCCCCAGGGCAGATCGGCGGGGTCGCGCTCGGAGAGGACCTTGAGCTCTTTGCCGTCGATCATCAGCCCGCCGTCGCCTGCCTCGACCTCGCCGGGGAAGCGGCCGAGGATCGAGTCGTACTTGAGGAGGTTGGCCATCGTCGGAATGTCGACGAGATCGTTGACGGCGACGAACTCGAGGTCGGCGCCTGCCGCGTGGGCGGCGCGGAAGACGTTGCGGCCGATGCGTCCGAAACCGTTGATGCCGACCTTCACAGCCATGAACTCACTACCTCCTGGATTCGTTTGGGAAAGCCGTTATGGCGATTATGAACTGCGCTAGTCCGAGCCGATCGTGATCTCGATCTCGTACCCGTCGGGGTCCCGCAGGAACGCCGAGTAGGTGCCGGAGCCGTAGGAGCGCCGCTCGCCGGGGTCGCCGAGACTGACGCCACCGCCCCTGACGCCCGCTTCCCAGGCCGCCTTGACGGCAACGATGCCGAGACCGGAGAAGCTGAGCAGGCCGAAACTGGGCCCGGGCTCGTGGTGGGACGAGACGAAGAAGACCGGTTTGGCGATGCCCCAGCCGATCGTGCGGTCCTCGTCGAAGTGACGCCGCCAACCGAGCGGCGCCAGAAGCGCATCGTAAAAGGCGCCGCTCCGATCCAGATCGGACACCTCGAGGAGGACGTGGTGCAGCATCGCGGGCGGGGAGGCTATAGGAGCCGCTACCCGTTACGAGGCGTCCAGCGGAAGAAACGGATCGCCAAGAGCAGCCCGGCGATGCCCCAGATCGCCACCACGGCCAGCTCGTGCCAAGCCATCGGGCCACCGTTTCCGGGCACGTAGGCGGTGAAGAAGGCCTCGAAGAAAGGCCGCACCGGGAAGTGGTTGGCGAAGTCGATGACGCCGTTCGGCAGCTCGTCTTCGGGGATGAAGATGCCGGAGAGGAAGTAGAGCGGCAGCAGCAGCGCGTTGACGATCGCCGCCGCTGCGTCCTGCGAGGGGATCGCCGCGGTGAGGGCGATGCCGAGGCAGCAGAACGAGGCGGCGCCGATCACCAGCACCGCCAGCAGCTCCGGCACCCGCTCCCAGGGGAACGGCACCGAGTAGAGGAGGCCGCCGATCAGCGCCAGCAGCGCCATCATCATCACCGCGACGACGATCGAGTTGCCGATCCGGCCGGCGATGAAGACCCAGGGGGGCATCGGCGTCCCCCGGCCGCGCTTGAGGCGGCCGTCTTCGCGGGCGATCACCAGCGACATCGCCAGCGTCTGCATCGTCGCCGAGATGATCGCCAGCGACATGATCGCCGGCACGTAGTAGGTGGTGGCTTCGATGCCGCCGTGCACCTTGATCGTCGAGCCATCGAAGACAACGGCGAGGATGAGGAAGACAACGACCGGGAACATCACCGTGAAGAAGACGGCCGCCGGGTTGCGCCAGAACGCCTTCTGGTCGTAGCGGAACTGGTGCCCGACGAGGGCCAGTGCGCTCACTCCTGCACCCCCGTCCCGTTCGTCTCCGCCGTCCCGCTCGCCTCCGTGGTCAGCTCCAGGTAGACGTCCTCGAGCGTTGGCCGCGTCACTTCCAGTCCGTCCAGCTCCTCGCCCTTGGCCAGCGCTGCCCCGGTCAGCTCGTGCAGCGTCGCGACCAGCGTCGTCGTCTCGACCACGATCTCCTCGCCGGCGGCGCGGTAGCGGATCGTCGCCGGCTGGTTGTCGCGGTCGCCGAGGTCCTCGGGCGTGCCGCGAGCGACGATCTCGCCGCCGGAGATGATCGTCACCCGGTCGGCGAGCCGCTGCGCCTCGTCCATGTAGTGGGTGGTGAGAAAGACGGTCTTGCCGAGGTCGCGCAGGCCGGCGATCACGTCCCAGGCCTGGCGCCGCGCCGAGGGGTCGAAGCCCGTAGTCGGCTCATCGAGGAAAAGCAGTTCGGGATCGCCGACCAGCGCCATGCCGACGTCGAGCCGCCGCTGCTGGCCGCCGGAGAGCTTGCGGGAGCGCTCGTCGGCCTTCCCCTCCAGCCCGACCAGCTCGATCACCTCCTCGGTCGGCCGCGGCGAGCGGAAGTAGCCGGCGTAGAGGTCGAGCGACTCGCGCACGGTCAGATACGGATCGAGCCGCCCGCTCTGCAAGACGATCCCGATCCGCTCACGCCAGGCGCGCCCGGCCTTCTCCGGGTCCTCCCCCAGCACCGAGACTTCACCGCCGCTGCGCTTGCGATACCCCTCGAGAATCTCGACCGTCGTCGTCTTCCCCGCCCCGTTCGGCCCCAGGAAGGCAAAGACCTCCCCCGGCATCACCTCAAGGTCGATCCCCCGCACCGCCTCGACCTCGCCATAACTCATCCGCAGGCCGCGGATCGAGATGACGGGTTCCAGCGAGGAGGGCAAAGCCCGGCGATTCTAGGCTTCTCCGCCAGTGCGGTTGCCCTTTCGCCCGCTATGCGGAGGAAAGGACAACCACCCGAACGGCGCTGGACCGACCGACCGCTGGGCCTGCGAAGGCGCTGGAGCGCCAGCCGCCGCGAAGCGGCCGAAGGCGGCATCGAAGGTCTCTGGGGCTCGCCAGCGCTCGCTCGCCTTCGCCGTCAAGGGCTGGTCCCGCTCGCGTGAATCCGTCGCCGAACTGACGACGGCGCTCACCGCCGACAGCCCCCCGCCGGAGCTGCCCGGCACCGAGCCGGTCTTCCCGCCCTCCCGGCGCAGCTAATCCAGGTCGACGTCCCGGTGCTTCATGCGGACGATCACGTCCTCGCGGGCAGCGAGGTCGCGGCGGATGCGGTCGGCGACAGCGACCGAGCGGTGACGACCGCCGGTGCAGCCGACGGCGATGGTGAGGTGGCTCTTGCCCTCCGCCACGTAGGCGGGGACGAGAAACTCGAGTAGCGGCAGCAGGCGGCCGTAGAACTCGCCCGCCTGCGTGCCGGACTCGACGTAGGCGCGCACCTGCTCGTCGAGGCCGGTCATCGGCCGCAGCTCGTCGACGTAGTGGGGGTTGGGCAGAAAGCGGACGTCGAGGGTGAGGTCGGCGTCGCGCGGCGGCCCGTTCTTGAAGCCGAAGGTGAGCAGGGTCAGGGCCAGCTCGCCGCCGTCCTCGCCGCCCAGCATCTCCTCGGCGATCCGGCGCCGCAGCTCGGCCCCGGTCAGGTCGCTGGTGTCCATGACGATGTCGGCGCGCTCGCGCAGCGGCGCCAGCAGCTCGCGCTCGGCACGGATGCCGTCGACGATCCGCCCTTCCGGCGCCAGCGGGTGGCGGCGGCGCGTCTCCTTGTAGCGATCGAGCAGGGTCTCCTCGTCGGCCTCGAGGAAGAGCAGCTCCGTCTTCATTCCCGCCGTCTCGAGGTCCTCGAGCACCTGCAGGAAGTCCTCGAAGTACTCGCCACCGCGCACGTCGGAGACGACCGCCGCGCGCTCGACCCCGCTGCCCGCATGGCGGAACAGCTCGCCCAGGCTCTCGATCATCCGCGGCGGCAAGTTGTCGACGCAAAAGTAGCCGCCGTCCTCGAAGGCGGCGATCGCCTCCGACTTGCCAGCGCCGGAGTGGCCAGTGATCAACACCAGCGTCACCGGCCTCGCAGGCGTGCCGCCACCTTCCTCCGCCGCTATTCGCTCCTGCTCCGCCTCCGGCATCTCAACCGATCCTGTTCAGTTGCTCGTGGATCTCCCGCCCTACTTTGCCAGGCAGGCCGGGCACTGCCTCCAGTTCCTCACGCGTCGCCGCCAGGAACCGCTCCGGCGAGCCGAAATGCCGCAGCAGCGCCCGCTTGCGCGCCGGCCCCACTCCCTTCAGCTCATCGAGCACCGAGGCGGTCATCGCCCGATCGCGGCGGCCGCGGTGGTGTTCGATCGCGAAGCGGTGAGCCTCGTCTCGCACTCGCTGCAACAGCTTGTTGCCCTCGGAGTCGCGCGGCAGGTCCAGCGGCGCCGAGCGCCCGGGGACGTAGACCTCCTCCTCGCGCTTGGCGAGGCTGATCACGGTGACGCCGCGTTCGACGAACGGCTGCAGCGCCTTCATCCCCGCCGTCAGCTGCCCCTTGCCGCCGTCGATCATCACCAGCGAGGGCAGCGAGGCGAAGCTGGCATCGCGCTTACCGTCGTGCGGCGAGAGGTCGGCTTGCTCCAGGTAGCGGGCGATTCGCCGCCGCAGCACCTCCTCCATCGAGGCGAAGTCGTCGGGGCCGGCGTTGCCGTCGGCGCGCATCTCGCCGCGCACTTTGAAACGTCGGTAGTCGGACTTCTTGGTCGCCCCGCCCTCGAAGACGACCATCGAAGCAACCGTGTGCTCGCCGCCGATGTTGGAGATGTCGAAGCCCTCGATCCGCACCGGCAGCTCGTCCATCCCCAGCGCCTCAGCCAGCGAGGTCAGCGACTCGACCCGGCGGGCGCGCCGGTGCTCGCGCCGCAGCCGGTCCTGGTCGAGGGCGAGGCGAGCGTTGCGCTCGGCCAGCTCGCGCAGCCTGCGTTTGTCACCGCGCTCGGCCGCCCGCACCTCGACCGGGGTCCCGCGGCGCTCGCTCAGCGCCTCGGCGATCACCTCGACGCGGTCGCGCAGATAGGGCCCGACGACGACCATCGGCGGCAGCGCCGGCGAAGCCGAGTAGTACTGGCCGATGAACTCCTCGGCCACCTCGGCCGGCTCCCGCTCGCCCTGGTTTTCCAGGTAGAAGCTCTGGCGCTCGGCGAGGATCCCGTCGCGGACCTGGAAGACCTGGGCGTTGGCGTCTTCGCCCTCGACCGCGACGCCGATCAAGTCGGCGGTGCCAACAGCGCCCCCGGCCACCCGCTGGCGCTCGAACAGCGAGCGAATCGCTTTGAGGCGGTCACGGTGCATGGCGGCGCGCTCGAACTCCTGGGCCGCCGCGGCGGAATCCATCTTCACCTCCTCTTCGGCCTCGACCTGGCGGTAACGGCCGGAGAGGAAGTCGACGATCGCGTCGATGTTGCGGCTGTACTCCTCCTGGCTGACGTGGCCGACGCAGGGCGCCCCGCAGCGCTTGATGTAGTAGTCGAGGCAGGGGCTGCCGGAGCGGCGCCCCGGCTCGGCCCCCTCGCAGGTGCGGAACTGGAACAGCTTGCCGAGCAAGTCAAGCGTCTCCCGCACTCGTTTGGCGCTGGAAAAGGGACCGAAGTAGGCGCGGTGCGGCCGGTGCTTCTCGCGGGTGAAGTAGACGCGCGGGTAGTCCTCGTCGAGGCTGACGGCGACGTAGGGGTAGGACTTGTCGTCCCGTAGGCGGATGTTGAAACGCGGCCGGTGGCGCTTGATGAAGCTCTGCTCGGCCAGTAGCGCCTCCGCCTCGGTCGCGGTGACGAGCGTGTCGATACGGTCGACCCGCGAGGTCAGCCGCGTCTCGCCGCCAGAGAAGTGCGAGGCGACGCGTTTGCGGATCGAGCGCGCCTTGCCGACGTAGAGCAGCTCGTCGGCCTTGTCATAGAAGAGGTAGACGCCGGGCGAATCGGGCAGGGCGCGGCGCTGCTGCGCGATCCGCTCCGCGCGCGAGAGACCGCCGTTGTCGTCGCTGCCTGCCACAGGTCAAAGGGTAGGCTCCTGGCCACTCGGCCAAAAAGACGTCAAGACGGAGAGCGAGATGACCAGCCAGACCCTGAGCCCGCCCGAGCTGAAGACCCTGCAGATCGAGATCGACGGCGACGTCGGCACCCTCACCCTCAACCGCCCCGAGGCCTTCAACGCGATGAGCCCGGAAATGATCTTCGAGTTGCCGATTGCGCTCTCCTGGCTCGCCGACCGGGCGCCGATCCGGGCCCTGATCGTGACCGGCGCCGGCAAAGCGTTCTGCGCCGGCGGCGACGTCACCTGGTTCCGCAAAGGCGTCGAGTCCGACGAGATCGATCTCCCCTCCGAGGTGCGGCGCGGGGCCGAGGCGCTACACATGGCAATCGTCGACCTGCGGCGGATCCCCTACCCCGTGATCGCCGCCGTCAACGGCCCCGCCGCCGGCGCCGGCTTCTCCTTCGCGCTCGCCTGCGACTTCCGGATCGCCTCCGAGGCCGCCTTCCTGGCCTGCGCCTACGGCCGCATCGGCGCCTCACCCGACGGCGGCATGACCTACTTCCTGCCGCGGGTAGTCGGTCCCAGCCGCGCCCTCGAACTGCTGCTCGAAGACCCCAACCTGGGCGCCGCCGAAGCGCTCGAGGAGGGCCTCGTCTCCGCGGTCGTGGCGCCCGACGAGCTGATGGGCGCGGCCCGCGTCAAGGCCGAGAAGCTGGCGACGAAAGCGCCGCACTACGTGCGCATGGCAAAGCAGCTCTGCGGCGTCAGCATCGAGAACAGCCTCACCGAGCATCTGCAGCTCGAGCGCCACGGAATCGCCGACAGCATGGCGACTGAGGACCTCAAAAACGGGGTCGAGGCCTTCTTCGGCGGCGGCACGCCGGTCTTCGAGGGCCGCTGAACCGGCGGCAATGCCGACCCGTATCCGGGGTAGAGTCAGCCGCGATCCGTTTTCTCAGGAAAGGGAGCACCATGAAGAAGGCCGTTGTCGCGCTCGTCCTAGTCCTTGCCGCACTCGGTCTCGTCGCCTGTGGGGGAAGCAGCTCCAGCAGCTCTGAAACGACCGCCACCGAAACGACCTCGGAAAGCAACGCCGGGGGCGGCGCCAGTGAAGCCGAAGGCAAGTCCAGCGGCAGTGCCAGCACCATCGACTTCGAAGCCGACCCCAATGGCGGCCTCGCCTACACGTCCGACAAGGCGACCGCCAAGGCCGGCAAGGTGACGATCGACTTCACCAACCCGCAGCCGTTGATGCACGACGTCGCGATCGAAGACTCCAGTGGCAAGACGATCGCCCAGACTTCGACCATCGCCGAAGGCTCCGACTCGACCACGGCGGAACTGAAGCCCGGCACCTACACCTTCTACTGCACGGTCCCGGGTCACCGCGAAGCGGGCATGGAAGGGACGCTGACCGTCAAGTGAGGAGGCGGGTATGAGCGAGCACGGAGACGGGCAGGAGCGGCGGGTCGCCTTCATCCAATCCTGCTGGCACAAGGACCTGGTCGATCAGACCAGGTCCTCCTTCGTGGCGGAGGCAGAGCAACTTGGCATCGCCGCGTCGCAGCTCGACTTCTTCGAGGTGACCGGCGCCTTCGAGATTCCCCTACACGCCAAGCGCCTGGCTGAGAGCGGACGTTACGACGCAATCGTCGCCGCCGGCCTCGTCGTCGACGGCGGCATCTATCGCCACGAGTTTGTCGCCGACGCGGTGATCAACGGCCTGATGCGGGTCCAGCTCGACACCGACGTCGCGGTCATCTCCGCGGTCCTCACCCCGCACCACTTCCACGAGCACGAGACCCATCGCGCCTTCTTCTTCGACCACCTGAAGACCAAGGGAGTCGAGGCAGCCCGCGCCTGCGTCCACACGATCGACGCTCTCGAACGACTACCCGCTTCGGCGTAGTAGACGAATTTCCCTAAACAGTCAGGAGGGCTTAGGATTATGGTCGATGCCCGTCGCCCAGAGCCAGTTCCTGCGACCAACGATCGCGGTCCTCACGATCGCCGCGCTCGCCCTCGCCCTCGCGGCCTGCGGTAGCACCGAAAGCACCGCGGGCACCACCCAGGCCTCAGCCCCCCCAGTTCAACCCAACAAGTTCCCCCTGCCGGTCAAAGGCGGCACCCAAGCGGAAGAACACCCTGGTAACGCGAGGTACGGCAGTCCACCGCTCGTGTTCGAAGTCGACCCCAGTGGCAAGCCTGCGTATACCTCGATGAAACCGACGGCGAAAGAAGGGAACGTGACGATCGAACTCGTGAACCGCGGGTCGACCCCCGAAGGCATCACCGTCGAAGCCCTTCCGAGTCACGGACGCGTGGAGACCGAACCGATCAGCCACGGCATCGGCGCCATCACCGTGACGCTGAACCAGCGAGAAAAATTCATCTTCTACTCGTCCACGGCCAGCCGGCGCAAGGCGGGCATGGAAGGCGTAATCAAAGTTACGCCGTGGTAATCACGTTACGCCGTGGCCATCACGCGGGTGACTGAGTCGCCGACGAAGCAGGGCTTCTCGCCGCCCTCGACCTCGAGCGTGAAGCGGGTGACGACCTGGTACCAGCCGCCGCCGACCTCGTCGACGGAGACGACCTCGGCGCGAGCGCGGACCCGCGAGTCCACCGGGACGGGCGCCGGGAAGCGAATCTTGTTCCAGCCGTAGTTGACGCCGAGGGCGAAGCCGGTGGCATCGATCAGATCCTTGCGAAAGCCGTCGACCAAAGACAGGGTCAGGTTGCCATGGGCGATCGTCGCCTTGTACGGGCTCTCGGTCTTCGCCCGCTCGACGTCGACGTGGATCCACTGGTCGTCACCGGAGAGCTCGGCGAAGCTGTCGATGTCCGCTTGGGTGACCGTGCGCCACTCGCTCGGGCCGATCTCCTGACCGACCAGCGCCTGCATCCCCTCGACGCCCTGTACCTGGACCGATGCCATCGGGAGGCAGTCTAGGCGAAGGGACTCAGTCCGACCACCAGCCCGGAATCACCTCGCCGTCACCATCGTGACGGGCGCCAACGGCGAGAACTTCGAGGCCCTCATCACCGGCCTCGAAGGCGCGCACGACCTCGGGCGAGACGCGAATCGCATCGAGCCTCTCGACTTCGATGATCTCGTCGTCGAGTTTCATCCGCCCCGAACCGGCGATAACCACGTAGACCTCCTCGGCCTGCTCGTGTTTGTGCCCGAACGGCGTCCGTTTGCCCGGCTTGAGCCGGTGGTGGCTAACGCCGGTGCGCTCGGCGTCGAGATCGCCCTTGGCGAAGCGCGCTTCCTGGATCTCCCCCATCTTGAATTCGGGCGCGGAGTCCTTGACGTCGGTCAGCTTCTTGTGGGTGAAGGGAAGGCGCATTTCTCTCTCCTGGGTCGCGGTCGCGGCTTCGCAGCGGAACCTACCCGCAGTTGCTTGCGCTCATGCCGCCAGGCGCAGGGTCGTGTGGCGGGCGACCGTCTCGAAGTCGGCATCAGCGGCGAGGAGATCGCAGCCGTTGCGGATCGCGACGGCTGCGATCAGACAGTCGCTGAGCTTGCGCGGAGTCTCCCCCGCTCGACGGCAGAGCCGATACAGCTCGGCGGCCTGCTCGTAGTCCCCCGGCCCCTCGACGGCGAGGAACTCGCGGCCGAAGACAAGCCGACGCAGGCGATCGCGGTCGTCATCGTCGCGAGCCCCGGCCAGCAACTCCATCAGGACGACGTCGGTTGCCACCAGCTTCTCACCGCCTTCCAGAGCGGACCGGAGCCGCAGGTGCGCGTCGCTTCCCGTCGCCCGTAGGAACTCGATCCAGGCGGAGGTGTCGACCAGGATCACGGCTCTGGGATCTCGTCGCGCGCGCGAATCGCGGCTAGGTCACCCGCCCAGCCACTGCCCTCGGCCGCCAGCGTCTCCTCGCGCCCCATCGGCTCCCCGACGAGCCGACGCAGGGCGAGGTCGACGGCTTCCCGCTTGGTGCGCAGGCGGTAGAGACGCATTGCCTGCGCCATAAGGTCGTCATCGATCTCGATGTTCGTGCGTGCCATTGCACGAGGATACACCTTGAGGTGTATACGGCTGGAACGGCGTTAGCCGGAACGCTGAACGACCGCGGTGCTCACGCGACCAACCTCACTTCGAAGTCCGGCACGGCCAGAGCCCCGACACCGCCGAGCAGGGCGAGGATGCGACTGACATAGGCGCGGGTCTCCGGGTAGGGCGGCACGCAATGACAGTCTTCAACCGAGCCAGGACCGGCGTTGTAGCCGGCGAGCGCGAGTTCCGGGGAGCCCAACTGGCGGATCAAGTCCGCCATCAGGTGCGCTTGGGCCTCAATGGCCGCCAGCGGGTCGAAGGGATCGTGGAGGCCATAGCTGGCCGCCGTGGCAGGCATGAACTGCGCAATCCCCTGGGCGCCGGCTGGCGAGACCGCAAACGGGTTGAAGTTGGACTCGGCCATCAGCTGAGCGGCAAGCAGCGCCGCCGAGACGTTCCAGCGGGCGGCCGCCTGCAGCAGCGGCTCGCGGAAACGGGACGGGACGAAGGTGGGCAGAGTGGCACCACCCAGGACCGACCCGTCTCCCCCGCTGCCCACCGAATCACCCGCCGCCGAGCAGGGCGCCGGGCCGAAGGTCGCCCCGTAGTGCCACGGCTCCCAGCCGTAGCGCTGCACGAAGCCAAAGCGACGGGCATTGGCGGCGAGCCAGAAATAGGCGGCGTCGGGACCGAGGTCGAGCTCGGTGGCGCAGCGGTGCAGGGAGTGACCCGGGGGCGCGACCCAGGTCGGATCGGGGTGGGCGACGAAGAGTGCCGCCTGCTCGGCGTCGGAGCGAAATCCGGAAACGACGAGGAGCGCCACGCCGCCGGCAGCGGCGGCCGCCGCCATGCGGTCGAAGGCGGCGGCGACATCAGGGCGCATACCCTCGCCGTTGCGGTAAATGAGCGGGCCGGAGTAGCCGCCGCCGCTCGCCATCGCCGGCGCGTCCCCAGTGCCGGCAGGGGCCGCCGCTTCAGCGACGGCGGCTGCCTCCACCCCGCCCCCGCCCTCGATCTCCAGATCGGCCAGCACCGACCCCTTCGCGCGCAGCGGCGCGAACGAGGCGAGGTCTGGAAAGAAGACGCGCGCCCGGTCCACGGCGACCCCGTTCGCCGCTGCCGCAGCGAGCCCGGCGGCGCGCGCCCGGGCCAGGTAGGCCAACTTGTCGAGGTGAGCTGGATTGGGCATCCCGTTTGACAGCAGCGGCGGCGAGAGCAGCCGCGGCAGGTCGTCGCGCATCGACCGCGCTGCGGAGACCGCGATCAGGTCCGCCGCTCGCTGCACCCGGCCCTTGCCGGTCACCGCTCCGGCGATCGCCACCAGAACTAGGGCACCAGCCACCAAGACGAAGCAGCCTCCCAAGGCCAACAACAGAGCCTGGCCGCGCTCGTTCTCTCGGCTCCTGGATTGCATCGGCCGAGCCTGCCGAGAAAAGACGCGCGCGTGGTGCGCTCGATGTAAGAAGTTTGAGCCAAAACTGCAACGGAACCGAACCTTTCGCGGGTCGCACCCGTAGATCGGGCAGTGACAACGACCACAGGGAGCGTCATGGACCGTCTGCAAGTGCCCAACCCACTTCCCCTGCCGATCCGCCGACTGGCGCTCGCCTCAGCGCTGGCGATGATGTCTATTGCGCTCGTCGCAGCCCCGGCGGCCGCCCGCACCAACAAGCTCGTCGCTAAGGAAGTCCAGAGCGCCACTCTCGGCAAAACCGTCCTCGCCAACCTCAAGGGCCACACGCTCTACAGCCTCAGCGCCGAGACGAACGGCCGCTTCATCTGCACCGGTTCCTGTCTCGCCACCTGGCATCCACTACTGGTCCCGGCTGGCACCAAGCCCACCGGCCCGGTCAAGCTCGGCACGATCAAGCGCCCCGAAGGCAAGACCCAGGTGACCTTCAAGGGCAAGCCGCTCTACGCCTTCGACGGCGACAGCAAGCCCGGCCAAACCAACGGCGAGGGCTTCAAGGACGTCGGCACCTGGCACGCGGCAACGCTCGCCGCAAGCCCGATGTCGCCCGCCGAACCCCAGCCGCAGCCCGAACCCGGTAACCCTTACCCGTACTAGCTAAGCGAGGTCGACG
This sequence comes from uncultured Actinomycetes bacterium, assembly GCA_963708405.1. Taxonomy (GTDB): domain Bacteria; phylum Actinomycetota; class Thermoleophilia; order Solirubrobacterales; family 70-9; genus VAYN01. Next base: position 303,560 of record CAVPSL010000003.1, on the reverse strand, counting down.
ATCTCGATCAACCCCTCTAGACCCCTGAGGTCAGCGGCGTTGAGGGTGTAGAGCGGCATCCGATAGGAAAATGCGGTCGCCGCGATCATCAGGTCGACGGTACGCGCGCCACGGATCTTCCGACCAGCCGCCAAGGTCGCAGCACAGATACTCCCGAATGCCCGCGCGCATTCGGGATCGAATGCGAGGGTCTCAATCGCCGCCTCAACCCGCTGGACGAGTTCCTGTCGATCGGCTTTCCTCCAATTGTCAGCGACGAGGTGCGGGCCAGCCGTCAGCTCGGCGAGGGTGACGGTCGAGATCGCGAGGTTGGCCGGAAGAAGACCTGGGTTGACGTCCTCGATGCCGATCACGACCGACGTGTCGAGAAGGCCTCGATCAGCAATCCCTCCAAGCGCGCGGCGTCGGATCTTGATCGGCGAAGGCGTCGATATCGGCCCGGAGCTCCTTCCAGTCGACCCTGGGAGCACCCCGCATGGCGGCGAGGAAGGCTGCACGCGGAACAAACTGACCCGACCTCGCGGGGAATGATCCGCGGACGGCTTTCGTGGGACGGTTTTCCGCACCACCTTCACCGCGACGGGGAGCCGACATGGTCTTTCTCCGGGCTGTCGTCTGCCGACGATGAACGTCCTCGCGCCTCATGATTCTCACCGTACCACGCCGCAGACAAAAGCTTTCTGGAAACCTGCTGCGGCAGGCCACCAGCGGCATCGGCTGGGAGCGTGCCGAAGAGGGCGCGGCGCTCGGCGACCCAAGGCAGGCGGTGCTTGAGGACGGCGACGCGCAGGCTCCGGCAGATCAGATCGTGGACGGCGAGGGCGAGCAGCGGGCGGTCAGCCGGGAGGTCGGCACGGAGCAGCACACCTGAGAGGGTTGCGGCCAGTGGCCCGTCGAGCAGCGGCTGCAACGAGGGCGGCGCGGCGCGGACGACTCGCAGCTCATCGCGGGCGACCGTCATCGCCGCCAGGGCGATCTCCAGCCCCTCCCCGCCCTCCTCGACCGCGAGATGGCAGACCTGGCCGCGGGCGGCGACCCGCGCCTCCGGGAGATGGCCGGCCAGCCGCTCCTCAAGCTGTTGAGCTGCCGCCGAGGCGAGCAGGGTCGGGCGCGGCGGCCGGCCGCCGAGATCGACGAGCAGCGTCGCGCGGTCGACGTCGGCTCCCGCGCAGGCCAGAGCGGCGGCCGCAGGTCGCGCGCCCTCGGCCGCCCCGACCGCCGTCACCAGTACCGCCGGCCCGCCCCGCTTGACCGTGAAACTCATCGCGCCGGCCTCGCGCTGGCGCTGCTGCTGACCGCCAGCGTCCGCGCCACCGCGGTCAGCGGCGAGGGCGGCAGCAGCCGCACCGTCACCCGGCCGCCCTGGACCTCAACCGCGACATCGCCACTGGCCCAGCCCGGCAGCGCTGCCCGCGCCGCTTCGCCCGCCGAGCGGCCGGACGCCAGCGCCAGCGCGCCGGCCTCGGCGGCCCCGTCGGCAAGCGTCAGCGCGTAGCCGGCAAGGAGCAGTTGCAGGGCGACGCCGGCGGCGAGCAACAGCCCCGGCAGCGCCGCCACCAGCTCGACCGTGGCCTGTCCGCGTTCGTCAACCATCGCTCCGCTCCATCCCCGCACCAGCGCCAACCGTCAACTCCGGCAGGGCCGGCAGCAGCGCTGGCACCCGTACTCGCACCGAGACCTCGTCTCCTTCCTCGACGCGGGCGTCACTGCGCAGCGACGGCGGCAGCGCCTTACGCGCCACCGCCGTCGCGTTCCCACCCACCAGCGCCGCCCGGGCCCCCGCACGGGCGGCCACGCTCGCCGACCAGAGAGCCTGGCCGGCGAGCACTGCCTGCGCCGCCACGAGCAGTGCCAGCAGGAGGAACGGGACGGCCGCGACCACCTCCACCGAGGCGGTCCCGGCCTCCCCGCGAGCCCTGCTCCTGGCGTCCGCTGACGGCATGCAACGACCCTGCCAACCATCCGCGCACGCGTGGCGCGCATCGAGTCAGAGCTCTGTGAAATTTCAGCCGCGAAACTGCGGCGGAGCACGCCGCGCCCGCCCAGCCGGCCTACTCAGTAAGTGTTGGCCTCGAGCCAGATCCGCCAGATTGCCGCGATCGAGGCGCCCAGCAGGATGATCCAGAGCAGCGTGCCGCCGCCGCTAGAGAAAAGCTTGTCGGTGCCGGCGATCAAGAGCGCGATCAGGCCGAAGGCGGCGTAGAAGATCGCCCGGCGGCCATCGCTGAGGGTCGCCAGGGTGAGCTGGTTTTGGCGGCTCAGGGTGTAGAGCATCCAGGCGATCCCGGCCAGGAAGGCCATCGTCAGCGCCGTGAACACCGTGTCGACGACGTTGCCGCCGGCAGGGGCAAAGGCGACGCCCAGCGCCAGGAGCATCACGATCGCCAAATTGCGAGCCGTACGCACGTTTCCAGTGTACGCAGGAGCTACTTACTGGTCATGACGATGATGCCGAAGACCACCGCCGCCACCGTCGCCGCCGCGGCCAGCGCCGCGACCGCCGCGGCCGCACCAGCGGCCACATGCCGGTCGTCCCGGTTGAGGTCGGCGAAGCGGGCGACACCCCAGATCGCGACCGAGAAGACGAAGGTGACGCCGACCCCGGCCACGGTCGAGGCGATCACCGTTTCCAGCAGCTCCTGGCCCTCGACGAGCGTGGCGATCATCCGCTCGCCGCCGTTACCGGCGCCCCCCGTTGGGCCCGCCGTGCGAAGGCCGTCACGATCAGCGCCAGCGCCGCGGCCGTCACCACCAGCGGCCCCAGGACGCCAGTACCGAAGGCCCGCGTCACCCCGTAGGTAACGGCGCCGATCGCCGCCGCCGCCGGCAGGGTCAGCACCCAGGCGACGACAATGTTGCCGGCAACGCCCCAGCGCACCGCCGAGACCCGCTTCGCCGCCCCCGCCCCCATCACGCCGCCGTTGATCACGTGCGTGGTCGAGAGCGGGAAGCCGAAGTGGGTCGAGGCGAGGATCACGGCGGCTCCGGCACCCTGCGAGGAGAAGCCCTGAGCGGCGTCCATCTTGATGATCCGCGTGCCGGTGGTCTTGATGATCCGCCAGCCACCGCTGTAGGTGCCGAGGGCGATCGCCGAGGCCGAGGCGACGATCACCCAGAGCGGCGGGTCAGCACTAGCACCGAGGCTGCCATTGGCGATCAAGGCAAGGGTGATGATGCCCATCGTCTTCTGGGCGTCGTTGGTGCCGTGGGCGAGTGCCAGCAGGCCGCCGGAGACGATCTGGCCGTAGCGAAAGCCACGCGTCACCGTCCCTGGCCGCTGCCGCCCGACCACCCGGTACACGAGCCCGATCGAGAGGCCGGCGACGAGGAAGGCGAGGGTCGGCGCCACCAGGGCGGGGACCAGCACTTTGCCGACCAGACCTTCGGCCATGATCGCGTCGAAGCCGACCGCCGCCACCGCCGAGCCGACGACGCCGCCGATCAGGGCGTGCGACGAACTAGAGGGCAAGCCGAGCCACCAGGTAACGAGGTTCCAGGCGATCGCCCCGATCAGGCCGGCGAAGACGACGGTCGGCGTGATTGCGTCAGAGCTGACGACGTCGTTGGCAACCGTCGCTGCGACCGAGATCGAGATGAAGGCACCGGCGAAGTTGAGCAGCGAGGCCATCCCGATCGCCACCTGCGGCCGCGCCGCCCCGGTCGAGATCGAGGTGGCGACGACGTTGGCGGTGTCGTGGAAGCCGTTAGTGAAATCGAAGGCGAGCGCCGTACCGACGACGATCACCAGGATGACGTCGGAACTCACGAGTTTTTGATGACGATCCCCTCGAGGATCTGCGCCGCCTTCTCGGTGGAATCGATCGCCTCCTCGAGCACCGCGAACATGTCCTTCCAGCGAATCACGACCATCGGGTCGATGCCGTTGGAGAAGAGCGAGGCGACGGCATCGCGGGAGATCCGGTCGCCTTCGTTCTCAAGCCGGTGGATCTCGATCCAGTATTTGTCGAGGTCCTTGAACTCGGGCAGGTGCTCGAGGCCGGTGGCGAGCTGCTCGCAGGCGGCGACCAGGACCTTGGTCAGCGCCTGCGCCTGCTCCATCGGCGCCTCGATCTGGTAGAGCCCAAGGAAGTCGGCGGCCTCCTCGGTGTAGTCGACGATGTCGTCGATCTGGCTCGCCAGCCCGTAGATGTCCTCGCGGTCGATCGGGCTAACGAAGGTGGTGTTGAGGCGCTGAACGATGTCGTGGGTGATGCGGTCGCCCTCGTGCTCGGCCGCGACCACCTCCTGCGAGAGACCCTTTTCGTCGGGCCAGGTATGCATCATCCGGTCGAGCAGCTTCGCCGTGCGAACGGTGTTCTTCCCCGCCTCGATGAAGAGGTCGAAGAAGGTGCGGTCCCGGGGCAAAAGCGAAAGGCGCGCCACCTGGCAATCCTAGTCCCTGCGAGCGCCTCAGCCGGTCGCGGTCGCCAACTGTTCGGCCGCACGTAGCGCATGACTCTCGCGCAGCTCGGCCTGGACGCTGCGGCGGGCCTCCGCGGGGGCAACCTCGCGAGTCCAGTTGCCTTCGGGATCGAGGTCCCAGGCGTTGGCGTTGTCGGCGAAGCAGCGCTCGAGCACGTCGAGCATCTCCGCCCGCAGCTCCGCGTCTTCGACCGGGGCGACGAGCTCGACACGGCTGTCGAGGTTGCGCGGCATCAGGTCGGCGGAGCCCATCAGCACCCGCGTCTCCTCCCCGCGCTGGAAGGAGTAGATGCGCGAGTGCTCGAGGAAGCGGCCGACGATCGAGACGACGCGGATGCCCTCGGAGATACCGGGCACGCCCGGCCGCAGGCAGCAGATGCCGCGCACGTTGAGGTCGATCGGCACGCCAGCCTGGGAGGCGGCGTAGAGGGCACGGATGCAGCCGGCGTCGACCAGCGAATTCATCTTCATCGCGATCCGCGCCTCTTCGCCGGCTTCGTGAGCGGCCACCGTCTGCTCGATCTCGGCCACGATCCGGTCCCGCATCGTCGTCGGCGAGACCAGCATCTTGCGGTACTGCGCCGGGCGCCCGTAGCCGGTGAGGAAGTTGAACATCTCGGCGACGTCGGCGCCGATGTCGGGGTCGGCGGTGAAGAGGCCGAAATCGGTGTAGAGACGAGCGGTTTTGGGGTTGTAGTTGCCGGTGCCGATGTGGACGTACTCGCGCACCCGGTCCCCCTCGCGGCGGGCGACGAGGATGGCCTTGACGTGGGTCTTGAGGCCGGGGATGCCATAGACGACGTGGACGCCGGCCTCCTCCAAAGCCTTTGCCCAGTGGATGTTGGCCTCCTCGTCGAAGCGGGCCTTCAGCTCGACCATGCAGACCGCCTGCTTGCCGCGTTCGGAGGCGCGGATCAGCGACGGCACCAGGGGCGAGTCGTCGCTGGTGCGGTAGACGGTCTGCTTGATCGCCAAGACGTCGGGGTCGGCGACCGCCTGGTCGACGAAGCGCTCGACCGAGGTGGCGAAGGAGTCGTAGGGATGGTGGACCAGCAGGTCGCCCTGGCGGATCGCCGCGAAGATGTCAGCCTGCTCGCCGTCCTCGCCCTGCAGCCGCGGCTGCGTCACCGGTGACCAGGGCGGGTAGCGCAGCTCGGCGTGGCCGGGGACGTCGGCGATCGCGCCGACGTCGGCGAGGTCGATCATGCCGTCGACGTCGTAGACCTCGCGGTCTTCGAGGCGCAGCGCGCTGATTAGCTGTTGGCGCAGCTTCGGGTTCATCCCCGGCGCGATCTCCAGCCGCACCACCTCGCCGAAGCGGCGGCGGCGCAGCTCGTCCTGGACCGCCTGCAGGAGGTCGTCGGCCTCGTCGCTGACCGTGAAGTCGGCGTCGCGGGTGACCCGGAAGAAGCCGTGGTCGATCACCTCGGTGCCGGGAAAGAGGACATCGAGGTTGGCGGCAATGATCTCCTCCAAGGGCACGAAGCACTGGCCGCCGTCGCCCAGGGCCAGGAAGCGGCCCAGCAGCTCCTTCGGCACCTTGACGCGGGCGATGATCTCGACCCCGGTCTCGGGGTCGCGCAGCAGCACCCCGAGGCTGAGCGAGAGGTTGGAGATGTAGGGGAAGGGCCGGCCCAGCCCAATCACCAGCGGGGTCAGTGCCGGGAAGACCTGCTCGTGGAAGCGTGCGTCGATCTCGCGGCGCTCCGCCTCGCTCGCCGTCGCCAGGGTGACGATACGGATGCCTTCGTCCTCCAAGGCCGGCCGCAGGGTGCCGCCGAAGCAGGCCTGGAGGCGATGGTCGAGTTCCAGCACGCGGGCCTGGATCGCGTCGATCTGCTCGCTCGGCCCCAGCCCGTCGGGCCCGCGGGCGTCGATGCCGGCGTCGAGCTGGTCGAAGAGACCGGCCACCCGAACCATGAAGAACTCGTCGAGGTTGGAGGCATAGATCGAGCAGAAGCGCAGGCGCTCGAGCAGGGGCACCTCCGCGTCCTCCGTCAGTTCGAGGACCCGCTCGTTGAAGTCGAGCCAGGAGAGCTCGCGGTTGAAGTAGAGGGCAGGGTCGTCGATCGGCCCATCGTACTGCGGCGGCATCGGCGCTCCGTGGGCCCTCAGGCGGCCTGGGCGGCGCCCTGCCGCTTGGCCGCCGCGGCGGCATCGAGGGCGCGCCGGTAGCCAGCCCCGAGTTGACCCAGGGCACGCTCCCAGGAGCGCTCCCGCACCGTCCTCACCGCTGCCCCGCCGAGCCGGTGTCGCAGCTCCGGGTCGGCGGCGAGCTGGAGCAGCGCCCCCGCCAGGTGATCGGCGTCGGGACGGCAAAGCATGCCGGTGTGGCGGTTCTCAACCAGGGCCGCCGGGCCACCCTCGGCGACGGCGACGACCGGTAGGCCGCTGGCCCCCGCCTCGAGCACCACCTGACCGTAGGTGTCGGTGCTACTGCAGAAGAGAAAGGCGTCGGCGCTGGCGTAGGCGACCGCCAGATCCTCGCCGCCGAGCCAGCCGAGGAAGGTGGCGCGCTCGCCGAGGCGGGCCCGGAGCTCGTCCTCCTCGGGGCCGCCGCCGGCCAACAGCAGGTGCAGGCGCGGGTCGGCGGCATGGGCGCGGAGGAAGCTCTCGGCCAGCAGATCGACCCCCTTCTCGCGAGTCATCCGGCCCACGTAGAGGACCTTGATCTCACCCGGGTAGGCGCCGGGGTCGGCCTTGGCCGGATCGAAGCGGTCGCAGTCGACGCCGCGCTCCCAGCGGCCGATGCGCGCCTCCTCGACGCCCAGCGAAGCGAGCGAGCGGTCGGCGGCCGGGCTTGGCGAGAGCACGAAGCCGGCGGCGTGGTAGAAGGCCGCGAGGGCCGCCCGGGCGGTCGTCTCCACCCCCTCGTCGCCGCTGCGCAGGCCGGCGTAAGCGACCAGCTCGGTGTGGTGGCTGGCTAGCAGCGGGGAGCCGGTGACGCGCCCGAGCAGGGTCGCCGCGATCCCGGCCGGGCCGGGGGCGGTGACATGGACGAGGTCGTAGCGGCCCTCGGCCAGGGTCTCGACCAGGCTCGGCAGCCCGGGGACCCCGAGCCGCATGCCCTCGTAGAAAGGCAGCTCCAGGTCGACGGCCGCGGGTAGGCGGCGGTCGACGCCAGCATCGGTGCCAATCACCTCGACCTCGAAGCCGGGGACGCCGCGCTCGCGCAACTGCTCGATCGTGTGAGTGACGCCGTGCATGGAGCCGATCCCGTCGACGATCAAGGCGACCCGGCGCGGCTCCCCCTCGCGGCTGGAGAGCTTCGCTTTCTCGGCACCGAGGAAGGCAGTCGCCGGCGCGTATGGGAGAGCCGGGACGAGCGCCTCGAAAAGACCGCCGACGGCGCCCTGGAGGTCACCGTCCCCAGCCGCGGCGGCGCCGCGCTCGACCGCCACCCGCAAGCGCCGGTCGTGGATGCGGCGGGCGCGCCGGTAGAGCTCGGCGTGGGAGAAACCGTCGGACTGCAGGTAGGCGATCAGCTCGCGGCCGCGCAGGTCGAGGCCCATGCCGGCGAGCCAGGCCTCAAGCAGGCAGCGGGCGTCCTCGGGGCCGATGTCGGTCGCGACCTTGCCCTCACGGGCGGCTCCCTCACGGAGCACCCGCTCGGCCATCTTCAGCACCGCCGCCGGGTCGGGCGCGGCGGCTGCGGGCCCGCCCTCGCCCAGGGCCCGCGTCGCCAGCGCCATCGCCGCGTGCGTCCACTTGGCAGCGCTGCCCTGCTCGCCCCCCGCTTCCGCGTCGCCGCGGCGCAGGTGGCGGAGAAACTCTTCCGGCGTGGCAGCGGCCGGCACCTCGGTGTAGGTGCGGCCGATGTCAACGCCGGCGTGGTCGTCGGAACCACCGATGCCGGTGCCGCCCTGGGTGTCGACGTAGAGGGCGGCGGGCATGTTCAGCTCCGGCGCGCGCGAGCCGTTGCGGACCTCCCAGATCGGGAAGAGCTCGGCCAGGCGACGCCGGTGGCGCCGGGTCAGCGGCGCCGCGACGTTGAAGAACGGGTGCGCGAGAGCACAGGCGATGCCGTTCTCGTGAAGGAATGCGGCGCAGGCCTCGACGTCGCCGGAGTGTGCCTGCAGCCACTCATGGTCTCCGGGAGTGATCCCGTAACAAAGGACGTGAACCGCCTGGGGCTCGCCGGCGAAGCGGGCGGTCAGCTCCTCGGAGACGAAGCAGTCGGGACGGTCCGCCAGCTCCAGGCAGCCGTCGATCGTGTCGTGGTCGGTGATCGTCACGAAGTCCATGCCGCGGCGCTTGGCGAGGTCGTAGACCTCCTCTGGCGGCGTCGCGCACTCGGGTAAGCCAAGTGAGCGCTGGACCCCCAGCCGCGAGAGCTGAGAAGCCGTGGAGTGGCAGTGCATATCGACTCGGGAAGTCATCGGTGTCTCCCTATTTCGTGGTCTTCTTGTCACCTCCAGATTCGACGATTTGCAGGGAAAAGACGTGAAGATCCGGTGATTTCCCTTGCCAGAGGTCGATGAAGCGCTGGAAGAGCAGCTCGCGGCGGGTTCGCAGCAGCGTCTGCAGGGATGGGACTTCGGCCGCTTTGGGCAGCAGCACGTCGCAGTCGTGCAGATCGCCGAGGACGGTCTGCAGTTCCTTGGCGAAGTGGCGGACAGGTTCTGCCTCGGGGCCGAAACAGGGCTCGGTCAGCTCCAGCACGTAGCGCAGCCGCTTGGCGGCGATCCGCAGGTCGTGCTGAGCGCGCGAGGCGGCGGGGTCGAGCGCCGGGGCGGCCAGCTCCCGCACCTCGGCCAGCCGCACGGCGACGATGCGGACGGCGTTGGCGCGCAACGGCGCCGCCGGGTCAAGCCCCTCGACTGCGCGCGCCTTCACCGCTCCGCCTCCGCCACCAGCTTGCGCAGCCGCCGCCGCAGCTTGCGCAGGCGCTTCTTGCGCAGGCGCGGGGCCAGCGCCTCGTTGACCTCGCGCTGTTGCTCCCGCAGCGACTCGATCCGACCTGCCAGGGCGGCGCGGTCAGCCTCGGGGGCGGTCTCGGCGAAGTCCCCGAGGAACTCGATCTCGACGTCGAGATCGCGGCGCTCGCCGAGCGCGTCGGCCAGCAGCTTGACCCGCTTCAGCGCCTTGCGGAAGCGCTTCGGCGGGAAGCAGGCCTCGCAGATCTCCAGCGCCGCCCGCAGCCGCCGCGTGGCGACACGCATGTCGTGCAGGTTCTCGGGCTGGTCGAGGTCGAGGACGCCATCGGCGTGCGCGAAGACCTCTTCGGCTCGCACCGAGACGATCCGCGCCGCGGCGATGCCAAACGGCTCACCGCAATCGAACCCGGGAACGTCACGCGCCCGCGCCACGTGCCCAGGCTAACGCGCGTCGACTTGTAGGTCCTATAGACGTCAAACTCGACGTGCGTCGAGGATCGGCGCCGTCAGGCAGCGAGGCGAGCCGGCGAGGAGCCGTTGGCGTTGCCGTTGAGAAGGTCGAGGATGACGCCCTCGCGCAGACCGCCCTTGCCGATCTGTAGCGGCTGGCCCAGCAGCTCGGAAACCTTCTCCAGCAGCAGGACGCCGGTAGTGAGGATGCGGACCCGCTGCGGGTCGAGCTCGAAGCGGCGCGCGACCTCGGCAGCGGGGTCACCGCAGAGGACGCGGATCCCCCGCTCCAGCGTCTCGTACTCGAGCACGGCGCCGACCAGGCGCCGCAGCGAGGTGGCGCTGCCGCCAACCGCCACGGCCTGCCCAGGGTGCTCGATCTCGACCCCGGCGAAGATGTCGTCAATGCGGTCGCGAACCTTGCGGATCTCGGCCGCGGAAGGCGGATCAGAGGAGATCAGCTCGTCGGCGAGGGCGCCGGAGCCGACCCGCCAGGAGCGCACCTCATCGGCGCCGCCGGGCACGGTGCCGAGGATGACCTCGGTCGAGCCGCCGCCGACGTCGACGACGCCGACCCGGCCGGAGACCGGGTGGCCGAGAGTCTTGGTGGCGCCGATGAAGGAGAGTCTCCCCTCCTCCTCGTCGCTGAGAATCTCGACGCGGACGCCGGCCGCGTCGGAGACCGCCGCCGCCACCGCCTCGCCGTTGGCGGCCTCGCGCACGGCCGCCGTCGCCACCGCACGGATTGTCTCGGCACCGAGCTCACGCGCCAGGCGGACCTGGGTGGCGACCACCTCGCAGACCTCGTCGACCTTCGCGGGCGGAATCACGCCGGCGGCGTCGACGGACTTGCCGATCCGCGTGTAGGCGCGCTGCTCCATCACCTTTTTCAGTTGACCGTCCATCGGCTCCGCTACGAGCACGCGCGTCGTGTTGGAGCCGATATCTATGGCTGCGCAGAGCATCAGGCCGTCACTTGGATGTTCCCAGGTGAGTCGGATCTCAACCCCGGCCGGAAAGTCAAGGGGTCGGGTGCGAGGCGTCCTCGAACTCGCGGAAGAGCCCGGTGACAACGTAGGCGACCTGCTCGCCGATGTCGACCGCGTTGTCCCCGATCCGCTCGATCGCCCGCGCCGCCAGCAGCATCGTCATCGCCCATTCGCGGCGGTCGGCGTCGTCGCCGATATCGAGCGCCAGCCGGAAGCATTCGCGGTTGAGATTGTCGACGGCGTCGTCCTGGCGGACCAGGTCGCGGGCCATCTCCTCGTCACGTTCGGCGAAGGCGCGCTTGGCCTGGATGATCAGCGTCCGGGTGTGCTTGCCCATCGTCAGGATCAGCCGCACCATCTCCTCGTCGGCCGGCGGCTCGTTGCCCGAGAGCGGGATCATCTTGCAGATGTTCACGCACTGGTCGCCCATCCGCTCGACGTTCTTGAGCACGTGCAGCAGGGCCGAGATCAGCCGCAGGTCGGTTGCCACCGGCGACTGCGTGGCGAGCAGCGTGATCAGGCTCTGGTGTACCTCGAGGTAGCGGCCGTCGATACGGTCATCGTCGGCGACGACGAGCTGCGCCAACTCGATGTCCTGGTGCTCGATCGCCTCCAGCGTCCGGCCCAGCGCCGCGTTGACGAGGTTGAGGCCGTCCAGGGCGCTGGCCTCGAGCCGCTCCAGCTCCTCTCGGTACTGGCTTCGCGTCTCCATCGGCATCAGCCGAACTTCCCGGTCACGTAGCGCTCGGTGCGCTCGTCGTCCGGGGTCGTGAAGAGCTTCTCGGTCGGACCCACCTCGACCAGCTCGCCGTCGAGCATGAACACGGTCGTGTCGGCGACCCGCGCCGCCTGCTGCATGTTGTGGGTGACGATCACGATCGTCACCCGCTCTTTCAGCTCCGCGATCAACTCCTCGATTTTCAGCGTCGCCACCGGGTCGAGGGCCGAGCAGGGCTCGTCCATCAGCAGCACCTCCGGCTCCACCGCCAGCGCCCGGGCGATGCAGAGCCGCTGCTGCTGGCCGCCGGAGAGCCCCACCCCCGGCGCCTTCAGCCGGCCCTTGACCTCCTCCCAGAGGCCGGCGCCGGCCAGTGCCTGGCGCGCCCGGTCCTCCATCTCACCGCGCCCGGTGCCGGTCAGGCGCAGACCGGCGGTGACGTTGTCGAGCACCGACATCGTCGGGAACGGGTTCGGCTTCTGGAAGACCATTCCCACCGCCCGCCGCACGGCGACGATGTCGATCCGCGAGTCGTAGAGGTCGAGCCCGTCGAGCAGCACCTCGCCCTCGGCACGAGCGCCGGCGATCTCTTCGTGCATGCGGTTGATGCAGCGCACCATCGTCGACTTGCCGCAGCCGGAAGGGCCGATAATCGCGGTCACGTCGTTGGACTTGAAGGCGAGGTCGATCCCCTTGACGGCTTCGTTGCCGCCGTAGAAGGCGCGCAGTCCGCGCAGCTCGACCTCGCCGATGCCACGATCGCGTCGCGGCCCGGCGGCCGGCGCGGCCTCGGTCGCGCCCAGCGTCGGCGCGGCGGCCTGCTCACGGCTCTGCTGCTCTGGGTTGGGCTCGGTCATGGTGGGGGCCTCGGTCGGGTCTGGTCGGTCCATGCTAGGACTCCTCGTGTGGCGGGCGGGCAGCGGGCAGGTTCAGGTCCCCATGCGCTTGCGGGAACGGGCGTAGAAGGCTCGGGCGACGATGTTGAGCGCGAGCACGAAGGCGATCAAGACCAGCGCCGCGGCCCAGGCTTCCGTGTGCGCCTCGGGTTTCGGCGACTCCGAGGCCTGGAAGATGAAGTACGGGATCGAGGCCAGCGCTTCGCCTGGATCGGTGAGCACGCCCTGGCCGACGATCGAGGAGAGCAGGATGATCGGCGCCGTCTCCCCCGCCACCCGGGCGACGGCGAGCAGCGAGCCGGTGATCAAGCCGCCGGCCGCGGTGGGGATCGTGATCCGGACCGTCGAGCGCCAGGGGGCGATGCCGAGCGCGTGGGCGGCCTCCTTGAGGGTGCCGGGGACCAGGGTCAGCACCTCCTGGGCGGTGCGGGCGACGATCGGCAGCATCACGATCGCCAGCGCCACCGAGGCCGCAAAGCCGCTCTGCTTGTTGCCCTCGACCATCAGGCCGAAGACGAAGATGCCGGTGATGATCGTCGGCACGCCGTTGAGGATGTCGAGCACGAAGCGAACCGGGTGGGCGATCCGGGGCGAGGCGAACTCGGTCGTGTAGATGGCGACCAGGATGCCGACGGGGATCGCGATCAGAGCGGCGATGCCGACGATGATCGCGCTGCCGACGATCGCGTTGGCGATGCCGCCACCGGATTCGCCGAAGAGCGCCGAAGGCGTCGTTAGGAAGTGCCAGCTGAGGGCGTCAACGCCCTTGAGGAAGACCGAGCCGACGACGATGACGAGCACCGCGACGGCCAGCAGGGCCCCGATCGAGGAGCCGACCTCGACCAAGCGGTTGACTCGCTTGCGGCGCTTGAGGCTGCCGCGGTCGAGCAGGAGCGCGTGCGAATCGTCGTTCATCAGAGGGCCTGCGCCTCGGTTACTGCCGCGTCGATGTCGGCGTCGACGACGTCGCTGATCTTGCCGCGCTGGACGATGATGCGGGCGATCACGTTGACGACCACCGCGAAGACGAGCAGGATCAGGCCCAGGTAGGCAAGCGAGGACTTCTGCAGGCCGGCGCTGTTCTGAAACTGGGCGGCGATCTGAGCCGCCAGCGTGCCGCCGGTGTGGAACAGCGAGGCGTTGATCACGTAGGCGCCGCCGATCACCTGGGCGACCGCGATCGCCTCGCCGATCGCGCGGCCGAGGCCGAGGATGGTGCCACCGACGATGCCGGGGCGCGAGTACGGGAGCACGACCTGCCGCACCATCTCCCAGCGGGTGGCGCCCAGCGCATAGGACGCCTCCTTGAGGTCGGCCGGGACGGTCTCGAAGACCTCGCGGGTGACGCTGGTGATGATCGGCGTGGCCATGATCGTGAGGATCACGGCGGCGGTCAGGTAGCCGAAGGCGGAGGGGTCACCGCTGAAGATCGGCAGGAAGCCGAAGGCGCTGTTCAGCGCCGGCTCGATCGTGTCGCGCATAAAGGGGCCGAGGACGAGGATGCCCCAGAGGCCGAGGATCACGGTCGGGATCGCCGCCAGCATGTCGATCAGGGTCGCGACAGGACGCCTGATCCGCTGCGGCGCCAGCTCGGTGAGGAAAATCGAGATCGCAATCGAGAGCGGCGCTGCGAAGAAGATCGCGATGAACGAGGTGATTGCGGTCCCGTAGAGGAACGGGGCGGCGCCGAACTGTTTCGTGACCGGGTTCCAGTCGTTGGTGGTGACGAAGCCGATCCCGAATTCGGAGATCGCCGGGCCGGCGAGGTCGATGACCTCGTAGACGATTCCGATGACAGCCGCGACGGCGACCGCCGCCGCGAGGCCCGAGAGTCCTCGCAGCAGCGGGTCGCCGATGCGGTCGGTGAGGTTGCGCCGGGCCCGCAGAACCGGGTTACTGAGGGCTCCGGCCTCCACCTAGCCGCCGATCTTCGCGATCGCCGTCTTGGCGGCGGCGACGACCTGCTTCGGCAGCGGCGCGAAGTCGAGGTCGGGGCCGTAGGACTGGCCGCTGGGGCCGACCGCGTAGGTGATGAACTTCTTCAGCTCTTCAGCCTTTTCGCTTTCCAGAGGCACGATCACGTAGGTGTAGGTCGAGATCGGGTAGGCGCCCTTGGCCGAGGAGGGCAGTTCGGCCAGCGAGATTTCGTTGTTGGGGCCGATCTTGGTGACCGCGTCGGCGGCGGCTTCGACGCTCTTCACGCCCGGTTCGGGGAATTCCCCGGCCGAGTTTTCGACCAGCGGCATGCTGAGTTCGCTGGAAAGCGCGTAGGCGAGGCCGACATACCCGATCGCCCCGTCGGTCTGGGAGATCGCGGCGGAGACGCCGTCGTTCTTTTCGGCGCCGACGCCGGTCGGGAACTTGACCTGGGTCGAGGTGCCGACCTTCGACTTGAATTCAGGGCTGACCGTCGAGAGGTAGTTGGTAAAGGCGTAGGTGTCGCCGCTGCCATCGCTGCGGTAAACGGGGGTGATCTTCGTGCTCGGCAGACTGGCGCCCGGGTTGAGCTTGGCGATCGCCGGGTCATCCCAGCTGGTGATTTCGCCGAGGAAGATGCCGGCCAGGACTTCGCCGTTCAGTTTCAGGTTTTGGGGGGCGCCCTTAACGTTGTAGGCGGGGACGGTGCCGCTCAGCGCCCAGGGGATCTGCTCGACTTCGCCCTGTTCGTCGGCTTCTTCGAACTGTTCTTCGGTCAGCGGCGCGTCGGAGGCGCCGAAGTCGACGGTGCGCGAGGTGATCTGCTCGATGCCGCCACCGCTGCCGATCGCCCCGTAGGTGACGGTGATTTCGGATTTCGAGGCGAAGTCGGACTGCCATTTCGACATCAGTGGGGCGACCAGGGTCGAGCCGGCGCCGACGAGTGGGGAGTTGGCGCCGCCGCTCGAGCTCGAGCTGGAGCTGGAAGACGAGCCACAGGCGGCCACCCCTACTGCCAGAGCCAGCGCCGCGATCAGGACGCCGAGGAATCTCTTAGACACGCAAATCTCCTTGAATTGGTGACAGATCTGGGCGGACACTGATGCCGGTCCCCGGGCAGCTTGTTACCTGCGTGTATCGGGGATGTGAAAAAGATGTAAAAGGGGCGATGGGGGCGGCCGAGCGCCAACGTCAGCCGTCGGGCGAGAAGCGGTAGCCGATCCCGTTATGGGTATGGATTAGCTGTACCTCGGGCAGCGCCTCACCGAGCTTGGCGCGCAACCTGCTCACGTAGACGTCGACGGAGCGGTCGTCGCGGCGCGGCTCGGTCCCCCAGACCTCGGCGAAGAGCTCCTCGCGGGTCATGATTCGCTGCGGGTGAGAGGAGAGCGTGACCAGTAGCTGCAACTCGCGCATGGTCAGGCTCAGCGGCCGCCCGTCGACCAGGGCCGCGTGCTCCTCGGGGCGGATCTCCAGACGACCCGCCATCTGGTCCGAAGGCTGCTCACTCCCGATCGCCATGATCGCCGATCATGGCGATCGGGCAGGGCCAGTCCGTTACCTCGGCGTAAAGCTGTTGTGAACTACCTGTGAACGGAGAAGGGCAGCGACGGGTCGACCGCGGGCATCTCCGCCGGGGGCGCGTCGGGCACGATGTCGGCCGGCGGCTCCGGGTCGAAGCGGTAGCCGACGCCGAAGTGGGTGTGGATGTAGCCCCAGCCCGGCGAGCTGCGCTCGAGCTTCTGGCGCAGCTTGCGGATGAAGACGTCGACGGAGCGGTCTCCGTGGGCCATCGCGTAACCCCAGACCCGCTGGTAGATCGCCTCGCGCTCCAGTACCTGGCCCTTGGCCTCGGCCAGCAGTTGCAGCAGCTCGAACTCGCGCCGGGTGAGATCGAGGCTAGCGCCGGCGACGAAGGCCTGGAACTGGTCCGGGCGGATCTCCAGCTCGCCGGCGACCAGTGGCCCCGCCTCGGCCTCGGCGCGGCCGCGCCGGTGACGGCGGCAGACCGCTTCGATCCGCGCCATCGCCTCCTCGGGGTGGCAGGGCTTGGTGATCCAGTCGTCGACCCCGAGCCGCAGGCCACGGACGCGCTGGGCGACCGTGGAGCGGCCGGTGCAGATGACGACGCCAAGCTCGGGCAGCAACGCGCAGACCCTTTCCAAGTAGGCGCCGCTTTCGTCGCCGAGCAGGGAAGGGTCGATGAGCAGCGCGTTCAACTTCATCGCCACCAGCTCTTCCGGCGGGATCGCGCTGGTCACCTGGCGCAACTGCCAACCAGCCGCGTCCGCGCGCTTGGCGAGGACGGTGATGAAGCCGGTATCTCCGTCGATGACCGCGAGGCGGATGTTCTGCTGTGCGTTCATCAACGGGTTGCGGCGCAGTGGGTGGATGGCGTCTCAACCGGCAAGACGCGGCGATTGTATGCCCCAGGGGCGCAGAATCCCTGCGTTAACAGCATTTTCACAGGTTGGAGAGGCCGAAATTGCGGCAAAGCGGGCGTCGCCTCAGGCCTGTGCGCTAGATTGCCCAGCCGTGAAGCGCACCGTCGCAGCCCTGCTCTCGATCTGGGCCCTGATGCTGGTCGTGGCCCCGGCCGCCTTTGCCGACAACGGCGTCGGCCTCGCCGGTCCCACCACCGACAAGACGGTGACCTTCTTCTGCTTCGGGGTGATCGGCTTTTTCGCGATCCTGCCGATCGTCCTCTCGCTGATTCAGCGCCGGCTCGAGAAGCGCAAGGAACAGCGCACCGCTGACCTTTCGCGCCTCTCCTAAGAGAGCCGGAAGCCGCTCAGCAGCCGTTTCTCGGTCTCGCCCTCGATCTGGGCGACGACTTCGACCTTGCCCTCCAGCGGGGTGCCGCGGATCTTCGTCGCCAGCAGGTCGTCGACCTGGAAGATGCCGGCTGAGTTGTTGAGGTCGATCTCGATCCGCACCGGGCGCTCCTCCCCGGCCTCGATCCGGACCTTGTCGATCGCCGCCGCCGAGATCGAGTGGATTCCCTCCTGGCCGGCCTCGAGGGGGATGCGGCTTCGGCCCTGGGCCATGTCGAGCGCGTCGGCGACGCGGACGACGCCGCCCTCGACCGTGTAGGGCTCACCGCGGCGGCGGTGGCCGATGATCGCGTGCAGGATCTCGCTGGTGATGACGGTGCGAGCCGGCTGGCTGTAGGAGTCGGCGAGCAGGCGGTCCAGCGCCCCCTCGGCGAGGAAAAGGCTGTATTCCTCGTGGTCGGCGCGGTGGATCGACATGCCGACGTCGTGCAGGAGGGCGCCGCCGGCGACAACCACCTCGGCGTCGCGCGGTGACATCCCGTGGTCGCTGACGACCGAAGGCTCGACCCCGGCTTTGACCAACAGCCGCAGGATCCGCAGGCTGATGTTGAGGACGATCTGCATGTGGACCCAGGAGTGGTCCGACATGCCGAGGCGCTCGGCGTTGACCTGGGCCATGTACCACCAGGTCCGCACCTGCGGGTCGGCGTTGACCGCCTCGAGGAAGCTCTCGAGCTTGCGGTTGCCCCGGGTCGGCGCCCGCACCCGCGCCTCGGCGATCGCCTCTTTCGGCGGCTTGCGCTGCGGGCCCTGCGGGTCCGGCGCCGGAACCTGGTCCTCGGCCATCGCGGCCATCGTAGGGACCGCCCCGGGCGGGTGGTTGTCCTTTCGCCCGCTATCCGGAGGAAAGGACAACCGCGCTCGGGGGGATCAGCCGCAGACCGGCCAGGGGCTGGAGCCCGAGCGCGAGTACAGCAGCGCCGCCCGGTAGCTCTGCTCGGCCGCCGAGGCCGCCGCTGGGTCTCCCTGGCCGCCGACCGATTCCCA
Source organism: uncultured Actinomycetes bacterium (assembly GCA_963708405.1). Taxonomy (GTDB): domain Bacteria; phylum Actinomycetota; class Thermoleophilia; order Solirubrobacterales; family 70-9; genus VAYN01. The sequence goes on along the minus strand of CAVPSL010000003.1, from coordinate 285,470 downwards.
GGTGCCGAAATCGAACTGGTAGAGGCCGCGGTAGGTGCCATCGGAGGAGACGGCGGTCGGGTCGCCGCCGGACTCGCAGGACGCGATCGATTCGAGCGTCGCCATCGAGACGCCGCCGGGCAGGGCGGCGAAGGCTTCGCGGCGCTGGCGTTGGGCAGCAACGCGTTCTTCGACGCGGATCCGGTGGGCGATCCGGTGGACGAGGCGCTGGAAGCGGTCGATCGGCCGCTGCAACGGCGCCACCGTCAGCGCCCGCGCGTTGCCAACGCCAACGTCAGCAGAGCCTTCGTCGCCGCTCGCAGCAAGCGCGGTTGCGGGAAGGGCCAGCGAAATGGCCAGGACAGGGACAATATGTGAGCGTTTCGTGAGCAAGCGGGGAACCCTGGAGCGGTTCCGGGCCGCTATGTGTGCGCACCATCACTTTGCAAGGGGACTTGGAGCGGATCGTCACTATCTCAGGCACGAACCACACCCCGCTCGCGCAGTCTTAATACGGCCCAGATGACCCGTTTAGTCGTGGACAGCGCGCAGCGCGTTGACGATCACGGCGACGTCGATGCCCTCCTGCAGGAAGGCGCCGGCGACCGGCGGGATCAAGCCGAAGGCGGCAAAGCCCATGGCGACGACGCTGGCACCGATGCCGGCGACGACGCTCTGGCGGGCGATCTTCAGCGAGCGGCGGCCGATTCTCACCGCAGTGGCGACGCGGTCGATGCGGTCGACGGTGATGACAGCGTCGGCGGTCTCCGAGGAGACGGTGGCGCCAGGGCCGGCCATGGCGATGCCGACGTCGGCCAGGGCCAGGGCCGGGGCGTCGTTGACGCCGTCACCGACCATCACCACCGGCGCCGTCGCAGGGTCCTCGCGCAGCCGCCGCACCACCGCCAGCTTGTCCTCGGGGCCGAGGTCGGCGTAGACCTCGTCGAGGCCGACCTCGGCGGCAATCCGCTCGGCAACCGGACGATGGTCGCCGGTAGCCATCGCCACCTTGGCGATGCCCTGGCGGCGCAGTTCGGCCACCAAGCCGCGGGCGTCCTCGCGCAAGCTGTCGGCCATGACGACGATGCCGGCCGGGACGCCGTCGACGCCGACGAGGACCCGGGCGAGGCCGTCCTCCTCGCCGCTGTCGGCCATGCCAGCGGCGGCCGCGCTGAGCTCGTAGCCACGCTCTCGCAGCCAGCCACCGCTGCCGACGGCGACACGGCGACCGTCAAGCGTTGCCTCCACTCCCCTGCCCGGCTCCTCCAGCGGTTCGCGCGGCCGCTCCAGGGACAAGCCGCGGCCCTCGGCGGCGTGGACGAGGGCCTCAGCCAATCCATGGGCCGAAAGCTGGTCCACAGAGGCGGCCAAGGCCAGGACCTCGTCCTCCGACAGGTCGCCAAGCGGGACCACCTCTTGCACCGCGGGCGTGCCCAGGGTCAGGGTGCCGGTCTTGTCGAGGAGGACGCTGCGGGCCTCGCCGAGCCGCTCGATCGCGGTCCCGCCCTTGACGATGACGCCGGCGCGGGCGGCACGGGAGACGCCGGAGACGATCGCCACCGGCGCCGCCAGGATCAGCGGGCAGGGCGTCGCCACGACCAGCACCGCCACCGCCCGCACCGGGTCGCCGCTGAGCAACCAGGCGCCGCCGGCGACCAGCAGCGTGAAGGGCAGCAGGAAGGCCGCGTAGCGATCGGCGAGCCGGATGAAGGGGGCCCGCTCCTCCTGCGCCGCCCGCACCAGCCGCACGAGGCTGGCGTAGGCGCTCTCCGCCGCCGGCCGGCTGGCCCGCAGCTCGAAGGCGGCGCCGGCGTTGGCGGTGCCGCTTTTGACCTCGGCCCCGCGCGCCTTCTCAACCGGGAGCGGCTCGCCGGTCAGCGTCGCTTCGTCGATCGTCGCCTCGGCGCTCTCGATGCGGCCGTCGACCGGGACCAGCTCGCCGGCGCGGACGAGGACCAGCTCACCGGCGCCCAGCGCCTCGACCGGCACCTCCTCCCAGGTCTCGCCGCGGCGGCGGTGGGCGATGGTCGGCTGTGCCGCCAGCAGCGCCGTCAGCTCGCGGCTGGCCCGCCGCTGCGCGATCTCCTCGAGGGCGTTGCCGCCGGAGAGCATCAGGGCGATCACGGCGCCGGCGAGGAATTCGCCGACCGCCAGGGCGCCGGCCATGGCGACGAGGGCGATCGCGTCGACGCCGACGCGCCCCGCGGCCAGGGTGCGGACGATCGACCAGGTCAGCGGCACCAGCATCACCGCCACGGTCCCCGCCCAAATCGCGTCGCCGACGGTGTCGAGGCCGAAGAGGTGGAAGAGGGCCCCGGCGAGGATCAGGGCCAGCGTCACGACGGCGATTCGCATCTGCCGCGATTCGTACAGCGACGCCACCGTCATGCACGGATCATCGCGTACAAGCCCCTTGGCACCCCCTGTTTCCAGGGAGATCGCCATGATCCCCGGCGTGGCCCAGGGACCGACGACGCGGCTCCTCCTCGCCTGCCCCGACCGGCCGGGTCTGATCGCCGCGGTCAGTGGCTACCTGGCCGAGGCCGGGCTCAACATCGTCGACGCCGACCAGCACTCGACCGAGGAGGGCCGGTTCTTCATGCGGATGGTCTTCGAGGCGGTGCCGGCGGCGGACCGCGAGGCGATCGAGCGCCGCTTCGCCGAGGAGCTGGCGGCGCCACTGGAGATGGAGCACCGTTTCGCCGAGTCGGCCGAGCGCAAGCGGGTGGCGGTGATGGTCTCGCGCGAAGACCACTGCCTCTCGGACCTGCTCTGGCGCTGGCGCAGCGGCGAGCTCGGCGGCGAGCTGGTGATGGTCGTCTCCAATCACCCCGACCACGCCGCCCAGGTCGAATCGGTCGGCCTGCCGTTCCACCACGTGCCGGTCGAGCGCGGGCGCAAGGAGGAGGCTGAGCGTCGGGTGCTGGAGCTGCTCGGCGGCGAGACCGACCTGCTCGTCCTCGCCCGCTACATGCAGATCCTCTCCGACGGGTTCCTGCGCGAGCTGGCAGCGCCGGCGATCAACATCCACCACAGCTTCCTACCGGCCTTCGTTGGCGCCGACCCCTACCGCCGCGCCCACGAGCGCGGGGTGAAGTTGATCGGTGCCACCGCCCACTACGTCACCGCCGAGCTCGACGCCGGCCCGATCATCGACCAGAACGTGACCAGGGTCAGCCACCGCGACGAGGTCGGCGACCTGGTCCGGATCGGCCGCGACATCGAGCGGGTAGTGCTGGCGCGGGCGGTGATGGCGCACCTCGACGACCGCGTCCTCCTCGACGGCGACCGCACGATCGTCTTCTAGACCGCGGTTGTCCTTTGGACCGCATAGCGGTTGAAAGGACAACCGCGCCTGGGTTTGGCTGGCTGGCCAGTCGCCGCGCTATGGTCCCCTCTCGATGGAGCAGGCGACCGTTCCTCATCCGCCGCTGAGCGCCCACGCCGAGCTGCCGCCGGGATCGCGGACGCCGGCGCCGCTGCAGGCGATGAACTATCTGCGCGACCCGCTCGGGTTCCTCTCCCGGCAGCAGCGCCGCCACGGCGACATCTTCACCGTCCGCTTCCCCTTCTTCGGCTCGATCGTCTATGTCGCCCGGCCCGACCTGGTCAAAGCGGTCTTCACCGGCGCCCCGGCGATCTTCCACGCCGGCGAGGCCAACGCCACGGTGCTGGAGCCGGCGCTGGGACCGAACTCGGTCCTCACCCTCGACGATGAGCCACACATGCGCCAGCGCAAACTGCTGCTGCCGCCCTTCCACGGCGAGCGGGTGCGGCGCTACGGCGAGCTGATCATCGACGTCACCCGCCGCGAGATGGAGAGTTGGCCGGTGGGCGAGCCCTTCGCGATGCGGCCGCACACGCAGCGGATCACCCTGGCGGTGATCATGCGCGCGGTCTTCGGCGTCTACGACGAGCAGCGGCTGCGACGCTTCGAGGCCCTGATCGACGACTTCGCCCGCCGCGTCGGGGTGATCACTTCTTTCCCCTTCCTGCGCCGCAGTCTCGGGCGCTTCAGCCCCTGGGCCCGCTTCGTGCGCTCGCGCGAAGCACTCGACGCCTTCATCTATGAGGAGATCGCCCTGCGCCGGGCCGAGCCAGGCCATGAGGAGCGCGACGACGTGCTCTCGCTGCTGCTCGGCGCCCGCGACGAGGAGGGCGAGCCGATGAACGACCGCGAACTGCGCGACGAGCTGGTCACCGTGCTCGGCGCCGGCCACGAGACGACCGCAACCGGGCTGGCCTGGGCGGTCGAGCGGCTGACCCGCAACCCCGACGTGCTGGCGCGGCTACGCACCTCGCTCGCCGCCGGCGAGGAGGACTACCTGACGGCGACGGTCAAAGAGACGCTGCGGGCGCGGCCGGTGATTGTCGACGTCGCCCGCAAGCTGAAGGCCCCGGCGACGATCGGCGGCTACGAGCTACGTGAGGGGACCTTCGTGCTGCCGGCGATTGCAGCCCTGCACTACCGCGAGGACCTCTTCCCCGAACCGCAGCGCTTCCGGCCCGAGCGTTTCCTCGACGGCAAGGCCGACAACTACGCCTGGATCCCCTTCGGCGGCGGGGTCCGCCGCTGCATCGGCGCCGCCTTCGCCGAATACGAGATGCGGACGATCCTGCGCGAGTTCGTCGAGCGGGCCGAGCTGCGCCCGGCCGAGCCGAAGGCGGAGAAGGTCAAGGTCCGCAACATCACCCTGGCCCCAGCCAGGGGTGGCCGCGTGGTCCTGGAGCACCGGCTCTAGACGGTCTCGACCGCCGCCTGGGCTTCCTCCCACTCCGCGTAGAGCTCGTCGACGGCCTGCTTGGCGGCGGCGTGGCGCTCGGTGGCGCGCTCGTAGCGGCCGGGTGAAGCCCAAGCATCGGGATCGGCGAGTTCGTCCTCGACCTGGCGCAGCTCCTTCTCGGCCTTGGCGATCCGCTCCTCCAGCCGGGCGACCTTGCGGACCGCCTTCTGCGATGTCTTCACCGAGCGCTGGCGGCGGGCTCCAGGCGCCTCGCCCTCGGCCTTCGCCAGCGCCGGCTCCTCCTCGTCTTCGTCGCGACGGCGCTGGTACTCGGCCCAGCCGTAGTCGTGGCTCTCGAGGCGGCCGTCTTCGCAGACCAGCGTGCGGCTGCCGACGGCCTCCAGCAGGGCGCGATCGTGGGAGATGAGGACGACGGCGCCCTCGAACTCGGTCAGCGCGTCCTCCAGCGCCTCGCGGCTCTCGATGTCGAGGTGATTGGTGGGCTCGTCGAGGACGAGGACGTTGGCGCCGGAGGCAACCAAGATCGCCAGCGAGAGCCGTCGCTGCTCGCCGCCGGAGATGTCGCTCAGCTGCTTCTCGACGTCGCTGCCGGAGAATAGGAAGCCACCGAGGAGGTTGCGCGCCTTGGGACCGGTGAGGCCGGTCTCGCGAATCGCCGCGTCGAGCACGGTGCCGTCGCCGGCAGCGGTATCGGCGTGCTGGGAGAGGTAGCCGAGCTTGACGTTGTGGCCCGTGCGGATGCTGCCGCTGCTGGGCTGGCGACGGCCGGCGAGGGTCTCGATCAGGCTCGTCTTGCCGGCGCCGTTGGGCCCGACGAGGACGACGTGTTCGCCGCGTTCGAGTTCCAGCTCGGCGCTCTCCAGCAGGGTCCGTCCCGGCACCTCGATCTTCACCTTGACCGCTTTGAGGACGATCCGCCCGGGCCGCTCCGGCGGCTTGAAAGAGAAGCGCAGGGTGCTGGTGTCGCGGCGTTCGGCGGCGGGGCCACCCCGCTTGGCTTTCTCGATCGCTTTCACCCGTGACTGCGCCTGGCGCGCCTTGGTCGCCTTGTAGCGGAAGCGCTCGACGAACCGCTCCATCCGCGCGATCTCCGCCTGCTGACGCTCGATCGCCTTGCCGAGGGCGATCTGGCGCGCCGCCTGCTCCTTGCGCCAGGCGTGCCAGGGACCGGAGAAGAAGCGGGCGCGCTGGGCCTCCAACTCCAGCACCGAGGTGCCGACCGCCTCCAGAAACCAGCGGTCGTGGGCGACGAGGACCACGGCGGCGTCGAGGCCGACCAGGTAGCGCTCGAGCCACTCCAGCGAGGGGATATCGAGATGGTTGGTGGGCTCGTCGAGCAGCAGCAGGTCGGGACGGGCGGCGAGCACGCGGGCCAGCGAGGCGCGGGTCAGCTCGCCGCCGGAGAAGGTCGAGAGCGGCCGCTCGGCCTGCTCGGGGTCGAAGCCGAGGCCGCGGAGGACGGCCAGCACCTCGTCGCGCCAGCGGTAGCCGCCACCGGCTTCGAGCCTCTGTTGGGCGGCCGCGTAGGCGCTCATCGTCGCCTCGTCGGCATCGGCCGACATCTGCGCCTCCAGGCGGGTCAGCTCGGCCTCGGCGGCGAGCATCTCGGCGCGGCCGGAGAAGACGTAGTCGGAGAGCTTGGTCGCCGATTCGCGCGGCGGCCGCTGGTCGTGGAGGGCGACCTTGGCGCCGCGCTGGACCGAGAGCGATCCGGCGTCAGGCGCCAGCTCTCCCGCGAGCACGCGCAGCAGCGTCGACTTGCCGGCGCCGTTGCGACCGGACAGGGTCATCCGCTCGCGCGGCTCGAGCTTGAAGGAGGCGTCCTCGAAGAGCAGCTTGCCGCCGACGTGGACGTCGAGGGATATGGCGGTCGCGATGGCCATGGTCGACCTCCGAGCGTAGCCTGCAAACGGTGGCGGGCCCACTGCGACACCTGGGAGAGCTGGCGAAGGCGCGAGCGCGGGCGCGCACGGCGGCTCGCGACGACGGCCAGGCGCTGGCCGAGCTGGAGGCACGGCCGCTGGAGCTGCCGGCCGGGCTCGAGGTCGAATGGCTCGGCGTCTCGGGTTACCGCCTCAGCTACGAGGGCGAGACGCTCTTCGTCGACCCCTACCTCTCGCGCGTTCCTTTCCGCGACCTGGTCCTGCGGCGGCGGGCGCTGCCGGACCCGGCGGCGCTGGAGCGCTTCGTAACCGCGCCGGGCGAGACCGTCGGCGTCCTCGTCGGCCACACCCACTTCGACCACGCGGTCGACGCGCCGGCGATCGCCCGCCGCTGCGACTGCCAGGCCTACGGCTCGGCCTCGCTGGTCAACCTGATGGCGCTGCACGGGATGGCGGAGCGGGCGGTCGAGGTCGATCCGCACCGCGTCTACGAGCTGGGCCCGTTCGAGGTGTCGTTCACCCCCAGCGTCCACTCGAAGCTGCTGCTCGGCCTCGCCGTTCCCTACGACGGCGAACTCACCTGCGAGCATCTCGACTCCCTCTCCCCCGCCGCCTACCGCTGCGGCCAGGTCTGGGGCATCACGATCGCCGTCGCCGGCATCCGCTTATACCACCAGGGCAGCGCCAACCTCCTCGACGATGAGGTCCGCGAGCGCGGCGTCGACGTCTTCCTCGCCGGCGTCGCCGGCCGCTCCTTCACCGACGACTACTGGCAGCGAATCCTCACCCGCCTCGAACCGCGCGCGGTCGTCCCCACCCACTACGACAACTTCTTCCGCCCCCTCGGCCAAGACCTGGAGTTCGTCACCGCCGCCGAACTCTCCCGCCTCCCGGAAGAAATCGGCGCTGTCAGCCGCGAGATCGAGCTGGCGGCGCTGCCGCGCGCGGATGTTGGTGCGAAGGCGTAGCTAAGCGCTGACACCGTGCGCGCCACACGTGCGCCGGCGGCGAGTAGCGTCAGCGCCACGGTGGGAATCGGGGCTGAGGAATTTCAGGGTGTTGTGCAATCTGCATCACCGCCGTCTCACTCCTTGGCGGGGCGATGGCATCATGAGCGGATACAGGCCGCTCGGGCTCGAAACGAAGACTGCGACAGTGACAGCCTGGCCCACGCGATCAATGTGGGACTGACGAAGGGTTCGTCGCCGGGATCCCGGTAGCCGCATTCGTGGCTATCCTCGAACTATGGATCTGATGGCGCGCCGCATACTCGACTTGCGTGTCCTGTTTGCTTTCAGCACGACCGTTACCGCGATCGCAGGAATCGCGATCCTCTTTCTCGGCGTACCGCCGAAGATCCTCGTGCCGGTTGCCTACGGCATAGCCGCAATCGGTGCCTTCGCCTCCCACTGGGCTGAGCGCCGACTCGGCGAGCGCTGAGTTCAGTCGGCGCAGTACTTGGCGGCGATCTGCTCGATCGTGCCCATGGTGCGGGTGGTGGTGCTGCCAAGCGCGGCCGTGATTGCCTTCTGATCGAGCTCGGACTCGAGCACGCCGCCGCTTGGCAGCCAGTAGAGCTCACGGCCCTGGATCGCCAGTAGATCCTCGTCGGTGGCCAGAGCCAGCACTCTTTTGCGTGCGGGCGCGGCCGGCTTGGTCAACAGCAGCGAGACCTGGAGCTTGCCCTTGGAGGCCGCGACTAGATCGGGGTCGAAGGGCTCGTGGGCGGCGGCCGCCGCCACCTCGGCGGAGCTGCGGAGGAAGACTGGGACGTCGTAGCCGAGGCTCGCCGCAAGGCCGGCCTCGATCGTCGCGGTCAGGGCCGCCTCGTCCTCCTCCGCGGACTCGAAGACGACGTTGCCGCTGGCGCGGAAGGTGGCGACGGCGTCGAAGCCGAGTTGCTCGAACTCAGCCCGCAGTTCGTCGTTCTTGATGCGACGGTTGCCGAGGTTCATCCCCCGCAGGAAGGCGACGTAGGTGGCCACGGCGACGCAGCCTACGATGTCGCGGTGACCAGCTTCCCGCTGCCTCCCGACCTGCCGGCGCCCGAGGACGACGGGGCCGCCGACCACCTGCCGGGGCTACCGGTTCCGGCGCTGGCGCTGCCGGCGACGAGCGGCGGCGAAATCGACCTCGCGGAGCTCGCCGCCGGCCTGCTCGTCGCCTACGTCTACCCCCGCACCGGCACCCCGGGCGAGCCGCTGCCGGACGGCTGGGACGACATCCCCGGCGCCCGCGGCTGCACGCCGCAGAGCTGCTCCTACCGCGACGCCCTCGCCGAGTTCGAACAGCTCGGCGCCACCGTCGTCGGCATCAGCGCCCAGAGCGGCGCCGAACAGGCCGAGTTCGCAGCCCGCGAGCACATCCCCTTCCCTCTGCTCAGCGACCCCGATTTGCGGCTGGCGGCGGCCCTGCGCCTGCCCACCTTCACCGTCGCGGGGATGACCCTCTACCGCCGCCTCACCCTGGTCGCCGAAGCCGGCACGATCGTCAAGGCCTTCTACCCCGTCTTCCCGCCCGACCGCGACGCCGCCGGCGTGCTCGCCTGGCTGGCCGGGCGCGACAGCCAGTAGACCGCGACGGGGTCGCCGAGCAGCTCGTCGTCGCGCAGCCAGCTCATCCCGAGCCGCTCGGCAACGCGCAGCGAGCGCCGGTTGTCGCGGTTGATCATCGCCGTCACGTAGGGCAGCTTGAAGGCCGAGAACGCCCACTCGACGCAGGCTTCCGCCGCCTCCGTCGCGTAGCCCTCCCCCCACGCCTGGCGCCGCAGCACCCAGCCCATCTCGGTCTCCCCGAACTGCGGCCAATGCTTCAGCCCACAGCGGCCGAGGAAGTCGCCGTCCTGGTCGACGATCGCCAGCATGCCGTGGCCCCGCCGGTCGGCGTGCAGGGCGACGAAATCATCGAGATCGCGACGATCCAGCGGGCGCAGCAACAGCCTCGGGGTTTCCAAGCGCACAGTTGCGAGCGTACATTCCGCCTCTGCACGCGAATCGACGAGAAAGGGAGGGCCGGTGACCAACATCTACAAGCCCATTTTCGAGGATGGGGAGCGTCCCGAGGGATTTCGCTCCAGGCGAGCCCGGATCGGCTACGAACTCGGCAGCGAGCTGGTCGGGGTCAGCCTCTGGGAACTGCCACCGGGAGAAGCCGCCTACCCGTACCACTTTCACTACGCCGACGAGGAGCTGGTGATCGTGCTCTCCGGCCGCCCCAGCCTGCGCACTCCCGACGGCGTGCGCGAGCTCGAAGAGGGCGAGGCGCTGCGCTTCCCGCTCGGCGAGGAGGGCGCCCACCAGATCCTCAACCCGGGCGAGGAGACCGCCACCTTCCTGGCGATCTCCAGCAATGGCCGCCCCGACGTCATCGTCTACCCGGACGCCGACAAGATCGGCGTCGGCGAGCGCCTTCCCAGCGGTGGCGGCCTGCGCGCCTTCTTCCGCCGCAGCGACGCCGTCGACTACTGGACGGACGAGGGCCCCCATCGCTGAGGGCCCTCGATCAGTGGAGGCGCCGAGATTCGAACTCGGATCCGCGGACGCGGTGCGATGGCTTCTACAGGTTTAGCCGGCGCTTCATTCTCGTCTCCCGGGGTCCGCGCCGGCGGGCACTGCGGGAGATAAAGCCCCTTTGATTTCCCCTGGCGGTCAGGGCGGTCCGCCTGGGTGAGCCCGCATTCTGAAGCCGGCTCCCCTCCCTGCGGGCGAGGGAGGACCGACTCTCACAGCGCTTAGTTTCTAGCTAAGCGGCGAGGGCGAACTCATGGTCCGCACGTATTGGTTGGTGCCGGTTTTTTACGAGGCCTCCGGCAACCTCGACCTGCAACCGTTCGCACGAGTCGACCACGTCGAAGCCTGTCGCCCCCGTGCTATGTGGCTTCCCATTGTACGGTCCCGGGTAGGTGGCGCGACTGTGAGCGAGAGGGAGTACGACGCAATCGTGCTCGGGGCGGGCCCGGCGGGTGAGGTCTGCGCCGGCAGACTCGCCGAGGGAGGCCTCCGCGTGGCGATCGCCGAGAGCCACCTGATCGGCGGTGAGTGCTCCTACTACGCCTGCATGCCCTCGAAGGCGCTGCTGCGACCGGCCGACGTGCTCGCCGAGACACGCCGCCTACCCGGCGTTAACCAGGCAGTGACGGGCGGGCTCGACGCTGGCGCCGTGCTGGCCCGCCGCGACGAGGTGATCCACAATCGCGACGACTCCGGGCAGTTGCCGTGGCTGGAGGAACGCGGCATCGAGCATTTTCGCGGTGAGGCGCGCCTCGACGGCGAGCGCCGGCTCGCCGTCGGCGATGCGGTCCTCACCGCGCGGCGGGGGGTGGTCGTCGCCACCGGCAGCGCTGCGGCGATGCCGCCGATCGACGGGCTCGACTCGGTCCCAACCTGGAACAACCGCGAGGCGACCAACGCCGAGCGGGTGCCGGAAAGCCTGGTCGTGCTCGGCGGCGGCCCGGTCGGCAGCGAGCTGTCACAGGCCTGGGCCTCACTCGGCAGCCGCGTCACTCTTATCGAGGGCGGCGAGCACCTGCTCTCGCGCGAGGAGCCCTTCGCCGGCGAGGAAGTGGCGGCGGCGCTGGGCGATCGCTTCGGCGTCGGGGTGCGCACCGGTACGCAGGCGGAGCGGGTCTGGCGCGACGGAGGCGAGACCGTGGTCGCCCTCGTCGGGGGCGAGGAGGTTCGCGGCACCGAGCTGCTGGTCGCCGTTGGCCGTCGCCCCCGCAGCGAGGGCATCGGCCTCGAGTCGGCCGGCGTCGAGACCGACGAGCACGGCTTCCTCGCGACCGACGATCACCTGCGCGTCGGCGGCCGCGAGTGGCTCTACGCGATCGGCGACGTCAACGGCCGCGCCCTCTTGACCCACGTCGGCAAGTACCAGGCCTGGGTCGCCGCCGAGAACCTGCTCGGCCGCGGGACCGAGGCCATCGCCGAAGCGCTTGGCTCCCCCCGCGTCACCTTCACCGACCCGCAGGTGGCGGCTGCCGGCCAGACCTTGGCCGCGGCACGCGAGGCGGGAATCGACGCCATCGCCGTCGACGTCCCGACCGACAGCACCGCCGGCGCCAGCTTCCAAGGCAAGGGGACGGGCGGCACCTCGCGGTTGGTGATCGACCGCGAGCGCGGCACGATCGTCGGTGCCACCTTCACCGGCTTCGAGACCGCCGACTTCCTCCAGGCCGCCACCGTCGCGATCGTCGCCGCGGTGCCGCTCGCAAGGCTGCGCCACGCGATCCCACCCTTCCCCGCCCGCAGCGAGGTCTGGCTGAAGCTGCTGGAAGAGTGGGAACGCCGCTCAGACGGTTGACTGCGACTTCAGCGCCGCCAGCAGGTCCGGCGGGAAGCCAGCGACGTTGTCGAGGTCGTCGACCGATTTGAAGCCGCCCGTCCGCTCGCGGTGGGCGAGCAGGCGGGTCGCCTGGGTAACTGAGAGGTTGCGGGCGCGCAGTTGCTCGAAGGTGACCGCGTTGAGATCGAGGCCACCGCTGGCGGCGGCGGGAGGCGGCTCCGGCGCCGGAGGAGTTGGCGGGAATGGGGTTGGGGCCGGCCCCGGCTCGGGTGGCTGCGGCGGCATCGGCGGCTGCGGACCGGGGCCGGGTGGCGGCGGTCCGGGGACCGGCGGCTGCGGCGCAGGCGTGGGCATCGGCGGCGGTCCGGGATCGGGCGTCGGAGGCGGTGGCGGACCGGGCTCAGGCGTCGGGGATGGCGGCACCGGCTCTGGCCCAGGGCCGGGCGGAGTTGGTGCCGGAGGCGGAGGCGGAGGCGGAGGCGTGGGGCTCGGAGCTGAGGGCGGACCTGGAGCGGACGCGGGCGGGCTGGGCGGCGGCGGTGAAGGCGGGCCCGGCTGCGGCGGCACGGCGGCGTTGATCTGCGCCGGCCCGGCCTGGACGGAGCGGACGACCGCCTGCTCGGCCTCGACAGCACGGCGCTCGGCCTCGCGCGCTCGCTCTTCGGCGGCGGCGAGGCTCTGGCGCATCTCCTCGAGCCGGCGCTGGCGCTCCTGCTCGCCGGAGCGCAGCTCCTCCAGACGGCGCGCCTCGGCGGCCCGCTGTTCGGCCGCTTTGGTCCGCTCCTCGATCTGCCGCAGCCGCTCCTCGGCCTCGGCGATCGAGCGTTCCTGCGCTTCGCGGTCTTCCTGGATCTTTTGCTCGGCACCGCGCAGATCGAAGCCCTCCTCGATCCGCCGGTCGGCCTCGGCGCCGATCCGCTGCTCCTCGCGACGCACCTCCTCGACCTTGTCGCGGACGCGCTGTTCGGCGGCAACCGTGTCGTACTCGCCAGGAGCCGGCGCCACAGCCTCGCCGACGGGCGGCGGCGGCACGCTCGCCAGTGGCGGCTGCGGTGCCGGCTCCGGCACAGCCTGAAGCGTGGGCGCGGGGCTCGCTGCCGACGGCTCGGGGGCGACCGGCGGCGACACAGACGGGGCCGGGGGCGCTCCGGCAGCCGCCGCGGCGGCGGGCGACGATCCTGGCGCTCCGCGGCGGCGGGCGCGCTCGCCCGCCCGCTCTTCCTTGCGGCGTTTGATCTCCTCGCGGCGGCGCTGGCGCTGCTCGTCGCGTTTCGCCTTCTTCTCCTCGCGCAGGCGACGCCGGCGATCGCGCGGGTTCTCGCCGGCCGGAGGCGTGGCCGAACCGGGCGCTGGCGGTGGGCCAGGAACGCCGGCAATAGTCGGCATCTCGGTCGTCGCCGTCATCGCCGCCGCAGCCGCCGCGGTGGGCGCGGCCCCGGGAGCGGAAAGCGGCGCACCAGGAGTCGCCGCCGGGGCGCTGCCGGCGGCAGCAGCTTTTTTCTTCTTCTCCTCCTCGCGGCGCCGGGTGACGCTGACGACCAGCAGGAGCAGCAGGATCGCCACCACCAGGGCGGCGACAAAGTAGGCCGTGTGGTCGCTGACGTAGTTGCTGACCTTGGTCGGCAGCGAGTCCGCCGAGGCCTGGGCAGGGACGGCCAGGGCCAACGCAGCAAACAGCGCCACGACAGGTGCGAGCAGTAACCGGCTCCGCATGGCCCGCATCCTTGCACGTGCGGCGGCCGTTTCAACCGCGCGTCGAGCCAGCAGCCGGACCGACGTTCGAGCCGCCGCCCCGACTTGCTACCGCATCCGGCTCTTGAAGTCGCGTTCGACTTCGCGGCGCACGTCGCGGTCGGCGATGTCGCGGCGCCGGTCGCGGCCCTCCTTGCCCCGCGCCAGGGCCAGCTCGACCTTTGCCCGCGGCCCCTTGAAATAGATCCGGGTCGGGACCAGCGTCAGCCCTTTCTGCGCCGTTTTCCCCAGCAGCCGCTCGATTTCCGCCCGGTGCAGGAGCAGCTTGCGTGGCCGCGTCGGTTCGTGGTTGTCGTTGCCGGCGAACTCGTAGGGAGGGATGTGGAGGTTGCGCAGCCAGACCTCGCCCCTGTCGACGACCGCATAGGCATCGGTCATCTGCGCCTTGCCGCCGCGCAGGGCCTTCACCTCCGACCCCTTCAAGACGATCCCAGCCTCCATTTTCTCGACCAGCTCGAACTTGTGGCGGGCGCGGCGGTTGGTGGCGACATCGCCCGACTCCGGCAGCCGCTGCTTCTTGGCCTTCTTAGCCACCGGCGACCAGCTCCAGGTCGACACGCCCGCGGGGTGCATTCGCGCCCGCAACCCGGAGCGAGACCGGGTCGCCGAGCCGCAGGGTCGTGCCGCTGCCGTGGGCGACCAGCGCCACCTCGGCTCGGTTCAGCTCGTAGCGACCGCCGGGCAGCGTCCGCGCCGGCAGCATCCCCTCGTAGACGTCGCCGAGCTCGCCGCCGAAGGAGACAAAGGCGCCGGCCCGGATCACGCCCGAGATCTCGCCCTCGAAGACCGTTTCGGCGCCGCGCCCGCGCAGCTCGCGCGCAAGCAGATAGGCGGCACAGACGTCATCGGCCTCGTGCTCGATCCGGGCCGACTCGCGCTCCTGGGCCGAGCACTCGGCGGCGACGTCGCGCGCCTCGGCCCGCCCCGGCGCCTCCTCCCCCTCGCCCAGCGCCGCCAGCAGGGCGCGGTGGACGACGAGGTCCGGGTAGCGCCGGATCGGCGAGGTGAAGTGCGTGTAGGCGGCACTGCCGAGGCCGGCGTGGCCGCTGTTTTGCTCGCTGTAGGAAGCCTGCTTGAGGGAACGAAGCACGAGGGAGGTATACGCCTCCCTGCCGTGGCCGCGTCGGGCGGCCTCGCGGCGGACCAGGCGACTGGCCGCGGCCGCGACCTCGCCCGCCTGCTGCGGTGAGAGGCCCTGGCCGAGCGGCGGCGTCGGCACCCCCAGCGCCGCCAACTGCTCCAGCAGCCGCTCGATCCGGGCCGGGTCGGGCTGGCCGTGCACGCGGTAAATCGCCGGCACGCGTTTGCGCTCCAACAGTTGGGCAACCTGCTCGTTGGTGAGAATCATCAGCCGCTCGATCAGGCGATGCGCCTCGGTCTGCGGAACCCCGCGGGCCGCCACCACATCGCCGCCGGCGTCGAACTCGAACTCCGGCTCGGAGGATTCGACGTCGAGGCTAGAGGGACCACGGTGCTCGCCGAGCACGGCGGCAACGTCGCGGGCGGCTTCCAGTGGCTCGGCGACTGCCGCCGGCGCCGTCGCGCGTCCGGCGAAGATCGCGTCGAGCTGGTCGTAGTCGAGGCGGGCGTCGGAGCGGATGCGGCTGCGGTAAAAGCGCGTGCGCTGCGGCTCCGCCCCCGGCCCCAGCTCGATCTCCGCCGTCACCGCCAGCCGCTCGACTCCCGGTGCCAGGCTACAGGCGTCGCTGCTGAGCGCGTGCGGCAGCATCGGCTCGACCGCGCCGGGGACGTAGGTGCTGTTGCAGCGCCGCCGCGCCTCAAGGTCGAGCGGGGAGCCGGGACGCACGTGGGCGGCGACATCGGCGATGTGGACCCAGACACGGGCGCCGTCGCCCTCGCGCTGGGCGGAGACGGCGTCGTCGAAGTCGCGGGCGGTAGCCGGGTCGACGGTGAAGGTGCGCAGCTCGGTCAGGTCGCGGCGCGCCGGCGAGTGTCGCTCGGCCTCCTCGGCCGCCCGTGCCGCCTCCTCCTCCAGCCCCGCCCGGAAGCCGCGGTAACCGAGCTGCTCGCGCAGCAGCGCCAGCACCGCCTCGCGCGCCGAAGGCGCCGTATCGCGCCCGCCGCCACGGGTGGCCGAGCCACGGCCCCGCCGCGGGCCACCGCCGCGCCGGCGCTCCATCAACCGACCTGGCCGGCGACCACTTCCAGCGCCCGCCGCTTCGCCTCGTCCGTCTTCGTCTGCGGGTTGTCGCTGACCTTCACTTCGGGGTGGATGCCGTGGCTTTCGGCCAGGTTCACCCCCTTGGGAGTGAAGTACTCGCCGACGGTCAGCTTCAGGGCGCCACCGTTGGCGAGGCTTTTCTCCTCCTGGAAGACCCCCTTGCCGTAGGAGCGAGTGCCAACCACGGTGGCACCGGCGTCGTCGGCCAGGGCGGCGGTGAGGATCTCCGCCGCCGAGGCCGTGCCGCGGTCGATCAGCACCGCCAGCGGCCGCGAGGGCAGGTTGCCGCCGACCGTCTTGTGGACGCTGTCGCCCTGGGTGCGGGAGCTGGTCCGCACCACGACTTCATCCTTGGGCAGGAAGACGCTGGCGGTCAGAACCGCCTCCTCGAGCAGGCCGCCGGGGTTGCCGCGCAGGTCGAGGACGATCCCTTCGGCCCCTTCCTTCTGCACCTTCTGAATCGCTTCGGCGAGCTGGGCGTGGACGCCTTCGCTGAAGCTAAGCATCCGCACGTAGCCGAGCTTTTTGCCGTCGGCCTTGGTCACTTCGCTGCTGACATTGGGCAGCGAGACCTCGGCCCGTTCGAGTTCCAGTTGCCGCGGCTTGCCGCCCTTGTGCGGGACGACGCCGACGGTCACCTTCGTCCCCTCCGGGCCTTTGATCTTCGCCGTCGCTTCGGCGCTGCTTTGGCCAGCGATCGATTCCCCGCCGACGGAAACGATCGTTTCCCCGGGCTTGATCCCGGCCTTGGCAGCCGGCGAGCCGGGGAATACTTGCGCCACCCCCAGCCCCTTTTTGACCGGCACGACGCTGAGCCCGATCCCGGAGAAGTGCCCTTCGATCTGCTGGTTGAAGCTGGCCAGGCTTTCCGGCGAGAAGTATTCGGTGAAGCGGTCCTGGTGGCGTTTGCGCAGCTCTCGCGCCATGCCCTGCAGCGAGGCGTTCTTGAGCTCGGTCGGGCCGACCGGCCGGTAGTAGTTGTCTTCGATGACTTCGGCCGCTTCGGAGCTGAGGCTGCCCTGCGAGTTGACGAAGGCATCGCGGAGGAATTCCGGCAGCTTGGCCGGGTGGCCGCCGAGCCAGATCCCGAGACAGAGGAAGGCGATCAGCGCCGCCGCGAAGGCGACCGCCCCCCGCGCCCTCACGCGTTCAGACCTTGAGGAAGCGGCGCAGGGTCAGGCCGGAGCCGAGCGCCGAGACGATCACCGCGGCGCCGAAGAGGATCGCCACCAGGGCCGGGAAGGAGAGCGTGCTGCTGTTCTGGGCCGCCAGGAAGGAGAAGGTGCTGCTGAGCGGGTCGACGATCGTGATCTTCCCGAGCCACAGGATGAGTATGGCGACCGCACCGCCGAAGAAGCCGACGACGACGCCCTCGATCATGAACGGCCAGCGGATGAACCAGCGGGTGGCGCCGACCAGCCGCATCACCTCGACCTCGCGGCGGCGGGCGTAGATCGAAAGCCTGATCGTGTTGCCGACCAGCATCAGCGAAGCGAGGATCAAGAGCGCCGTGATCACGGTGAGGACGATCTTCAAAGCGCTCGTCACCTGCTCGATCTTCTGCGAGGACTGCTGGCGGTCGAAGATTTTGCCGACCACGGGCGAGATCGGCTGCGAATTGCCGTTGGCGCCGGTGGGGACGATCGCGGTCCGCAGCCCTTCCAGATTGCTGGCGTCGTCAGGGGTGATCTTGAAGCTGGCGGGCAGCGGGTTGGTGCTCAGTTGCGAGGTCAGTTCCTCGCTCTTTTTCGCCCCCAGGGTTTCCTTCAGTTCGTCCAGCGCCTGCTGCTTGCTGACGTACTCGACGGTCTGCACGTGCGGCAGCGCCTCCAGCTTGCCGCGCAGGTCGGCCACTTCCGCCTTGGTCGCGTCGGCGTAGATTTCGACCTGCAGGTTGAGCTCGCCGCGCACCTGCTCGCTCTTTGCCTGGGTGGTCTGGAAGATCGGGATCAGGACGCCGAGCAGGGTGACGGTGACAACCGTGGTGACGACGGCCGCGAGGCTGGGGGCGGCGTTCCGACGCAGGGCACGGATCGCCTCCTGGAAGAAGAAGATCAGGCGGGACATCTAGGCGATGCCCTCGTGGCTGTGCCCGTTGGTCTGGCCCTCGCCGTCGCGGCCGACACCCATCTCGGCCCGCATCCGCAGGCCGAATTCGGTCGTCGACTCCTCCGTGTAGCCACCCGAGACCTCGTCGCGGACGACGCGGCCCTCGTAGAGCTCGACGACGCGGCGCTGCATGTTGTCGACCATCTCGCGGTCGTGGGTGACAACGACGACGGTGGTGCCGGTCTTGTTGATCCGGTAGAGCAGCTGCATGATCCCGATCGAGGTGACCGGGTCGAGGTTGCCGCTGGGCTCGTCGGCCAGTAGCAGCGGCGGGTGGTTGACGAAGGCGCGGGCTACGGAGACGCGCTGCTGCTCGCCGCCGGAGAGCTGATCGGGGTAGCTGTGCAGCTTGGTCGAGAGACCGACCAGGCGCAGCGTCGCCGGTACCTGCTCGCGGATTTCGTGGCGGCTGGCGCCGATCACCTGCAGCGCGTAGGCGACGTTGTCGTAGACGTTGCGGTTGGGCAGCAGCTTGAAGTCCTGGAAGACGGTGCCGATATTGCGCCGCAGCTGCGGGATTTTCTTCTCCGGCAGCCTGCCGATGTCGCGGCCGGCGATCTTGACGCTGCCCTCGGTGGCGGTGAGCTCCCGGATCAGCATCTTGATCAGGGTCGACTTGCCGCAGCCGGTCGGGCCGACGAGAAAGACGAACTCGCCGCGGCCGATCGCCAGGTTGACCCGGTCCAGCGCCATGTGGCCGCCCGGGTAGACCTTGGTGACGTCGCTCAGCTCGATGATCGGCGCGCGCTTGCCGCGCGGCCGTTGGGGCTGCTCGTCCCGCTGCTGTCGCTTTTTCGATCTAGCCATGCCGAGGGTGGGTTCTGCGAGTACAGGGTGACTCCTTCGCCCCCTCGGCCACGCAAGACCGCGCCCAAATCAGCTCCGCTGTGCCTTTCCCGCGCTATAGACGGGAAAGGCACAGCGGAAGCGATTAGCCGATCGCGACCATGCGCTCGATCGGGATCCGGGCCCGCTCGGCGATCTCGACCGGGACGCTGACCTCGAACTTCATCTCGCGCAGGGAGTCGCGCAGTTTCGGCAGCGTGATCATCTTCATGTATTTGCAGAAGGCCATCCGGTTGGCCTCGGTCAGGCTCGCCCGCGGCGCCGCCTGCTGCAGCGGGTAGAGCATGCCGTTCTCGGT
The DNA here is from genome assembly GCA_963708405.1 of uncultured Actinomycetes bacterium. Lineage (GTDB taxonomy): Bacteria > Actinomycetota > Thermoleophilia > Solirubrobacterales > 70-9 > VAYN01. Next base: position 266,393 of record CAVPSL010000003.1, on the reverse strand, counting down.
GGCGACAATGAAGCTGCCTTCGGGGTTCTCTTCGACGTGCTTCTGCATCCCCGAGGTGGAGAGCATGTGGACGCCGGCGGGGTCGATTTCTCCGGCGGCGACGTACTCCATCGCCTGCGTGGCACAACCGCACTCGGGGTGGATCAGGAACTCGGCCTCGGGGTGTTCGGCCCGGGTCTGGGCGATGTCGTCGGGGCGGATGCCAGCGTGGACGTGGCACTCGCCGTCCCAGATATGGAAGCGGGCGCGGCGCTCGGGGTCCTCGCGCAGGCCGGTCTCGCGCTCGACGAAGGCGCCAAGCCACATGTCGGGACCGAAGAGGACCTCGGTCTCGGGACCGTGCTCGGCCCAGATGTGCTCGACGACCTTGACCGCGTTAGAGGAGGTGCAGCAGTAGTCGGTCTCCGCCTTGACCTCGGCCGAGGTGTTGACGTACATGACGACCAGGGCGCCCGGGTGCTCGGCCTTCCAGGCGCGCAACTGGTCGGCGGTGATCGAGTCGGCGAGCGAGCAGCCGGCATCGAGATCGGGAATCAGGACCTTCTTCTCGGGCGAGAGGATCGAGGCCGTCTCGGCCATGAAATGGACGCCGCAGAAGGCGATCGCCTCGGCCTCGGTGGCCGCCGCCTGGCGCGAGAGCCCGAGCGAGTCGCCGCGGTAATTGGCGACGTCCTGGATCTCCGGCAACTCGTAGTTGTGGGCGAGGATGACCGCGTCGCGCTCGGCCGCGAGGGCGCGGATCTCGTCGCTGAGATCGGCGATCTCCTCCGCGGAGAGCTCCGGGGCGAAAGTAGGTTGGATCGTCGGGAGCTCCTGCATGAGCCCTTCCTTTCCTGATGTTCGCTGGCAGACCTGCGGTCGAGACCAGTCGAATGAACGTGTTTGCAGTCTACCCGCTGTGCTCACCGGCCCCCGCAAGGCGCCAGACTTGGGCCATGCCCGAGCTGCCCGAGGTCGAGATCGTCGCCCGCCGTCTCGGCAGCGCCCTGCGCGGAGCCGAGGTCGAGTCGGTGCTGGCGCCGGGGATGAACGTGATGAAGACCTTCGAGCCGCCGCTGGAAGCGCTGGTCGGCCGCGAGCTGACCGGGGTGAGGCGGATCGGCAAGATGCCCGTGGTCGAGTTCGGCCCCGCCCCGGGCGGCGACGGCGGCGAGCTGTCACTGCTGATCCACCTGATGTCGGCCGGCCGGTTGCGCGTTTTCGACAAGCGTGCCTCGCTCAAGGACCGCGCCTCGCGCGTACTCGTCCGTCTCGCCGACGGGCGCGAGCTGCGGCTGCGCGAGTTCGGCACCAAGCAGCGGGCCTGGGCGAAGCTGCTGCCGGCCGGCGCGGTGGCCGAGGACGAGATGGTGCGGTCGCTGGGGCCGGAAGCCTGGCCGGCGCCGCCGCTGGCCGCGTTCGCGGCGCTGATCGACCAGCCGCGGCACTTGCACCCGCTCCTGCGCCACCAGAAAGACATCGCCGGGATCGGCCGCTCCTGGGTCGACGAGATCCTCTGGGAGGCGCTGCTCTCCCCCTTCAAGAAGGGCTCGGAGCTGAGCGAGGACGAGGTGGAGCGCCTGCACGCGGCGCTCCACGTGCTCGGCGACGCGATCGACCACTACGAAGAAACGATCGGCCCCGAGGTGCCCGACAAAGTGCCGATGCCGCTCAAGGTCCACAAGCGCGAGGGCGAGCCCTGCCCACGCTGCGGGACGACGATCGAGGCGGTCTTCTTCAGCGAGTACCAGACGAACTACTGCCCCAAAGAGCAGACCGGTGGGCGCGTGCTGAAAGACCGGCGGCTCTCACGCCTGCTCAAGTAGCAGGCTGAAGTCCAGGCTCGGGGCCGAGTGGGTGAGGGCGCCGATGGAGATGAAGTCGACGCCGGTTTCGGCGATCGGGCGGACGCTGGTGAGATCAACGCCGCCGGAGGCCTCCAGGGTTGGTCCGTCTTCGCCGCCGGCGTGCTCGTCGCGCAGGCGCACCGCCTTGCGCAGAGTGTCGGTGTCCATGTTGTCGAGGAGGAGACGGTCGGCGCCGGTGCCGAGCGCGTAGGCGACCTCTTCGGGGTCGCGGCACTCGATCTCGATCGGCAGCTCGGGCTGCGCGGTCCGCGCCGCATAGATGGCCTTGGCGACGCCACCGGCGAGGGCGACGTGGTTCTCCTTAATCAGGATCGCGTCGTAGAGGCCCATGCGGTGGTTGACGCCGCCGCCGGCGGCGACGGCGGCCTTCTCCAGCTCCCGCAGGCCCGGCGTCGTCTTGCGCGTGTCGAGGATCCGGGCGCCGGTGCCGGCGACCGCCTCGACGAAGCGGGCGGTCAGCGTCGCCACCCCGGAGAGGTGGCCGAGGAAGTTGAGCCCTACCCGCTCGGCCGCCAGCAGCGAGCGGGCGCTGCCGCTCGCCAGCAGCACCTCGGCCGGCACTTCCTCTCGCCACTGCCCCTCGACGATGAGGTTGTCGACGTGCTCGACCCCGCACTGACGCATCGCCTCGGCGACGACGCCGAGGCCGTAGACGACCCCCGGCTGTTTCTGCACGATCCGCGCCCGCGCGCGGGCCTCGGCAGGCACCGTTGCCTCGGAAGTAACGTCGCCCCCGCCAACGTCCTCCGCCAGCGCGTGCGCAACCAGATCGGCCAGAGCCTGCTCGGTCATGCGCCGCAGCCTAGATCACCTCACGTCCATCCCAGCCGCAGCGTTTAATCCCCCGAGTGACCAAGTTGCCGCCGTTCCAGGCCCTGATCGACACCCACGCCGCCGAGGTGCTGGCGGTGCTACGTGGCGCGGTCGGCCGCAACGACGCCGAAGACTGCTTCCAGGAGACCTTCATCGCCGCTCTACGCGCATATCCCAAGCTCGAGGACGACCGCAACCTGCGCGGCTGGCTGCTGACGATCGCCCATCGCAAGGCGATCGACCACCACCGCGCCCGCGGGCGGCGGCCGCTGCCGGTCGAGGAGTTGCCGGAGACTCCCGTCGCCGACCCTGACCCCTTTGCCGGTGACGGCGTCTGGGAGCGGGTGGAGGCGTTGCCGCCGAAGCAGCGAGCGGCGGTGACCCTGCGCTACGCCAGCGATCTCCCCCACGCCGAGATCGCCGCCGCCCTGGGCTGCTCGACGGCGGCGGCACGGCGCAGCCTCCACGAGGGAATCAAGCGACTACGAAAGGAGCTGGCATGAGCATCGACACCGCGATCGACCGCCTCGCCGCCCGCGCCGCCGCGGAGGGCCTGCTCGACGTCTCCTACACGACCACCGACTCGCCTTTCGGACCGCTGCTACTGGCCAGCACGCCACGCGGCCTGGTCCGGCTCGGGCTGCCCAACCAGAACCGCGACGAGCTGCTCGCCGACCTCGCCGCCCGCGTCTCGCCGCGGGTGCTGGAGACGGCGCGGCCCTTCGAGGAGACCCGCCGCGAGCTCGACCGCTACTTCGCCGGCGAGCTGACCGAGTTTGAGCTGCCGCTCGACTGGCAACTGAGCAAGGACTTCCGCCGCCGGGCGCTGCGGGCGATCGCCCGCATCCCCTACGGCCAGACCCGCAGCTACACCCAGATCGCCACCAGCGCCGGCAACGAAAAGGCGGTCCGCGCCGCCGGCACCGCCTGCGGCACCAACCCGCTGCCGCTCCTCGTCCCCTGCCACCGCGTCCTGCGCAGCAGCGGCGGCCTCGGCGGCTACGGCGGCGGCCTGCCGATGAAGGAGTCGCTGCTGCGGCTGGAGGGCGTTCTGGACGCTTGATTTCCGGCGCTCAAGGATTGGCCCCGGCAACCGATGGAGTGGGGCATGTTCAGCCGGTCGAGCACCCCGATCGAGCAGCGCCGCGCCACCAGGCTCGCCTGGTGGCTTGGCTTCCTGCTGACGCTCTCCCTCATCGGCGGACTCGGCTTCGCCCGCTCCAGCAGCGCCGCGCCGGCGCCCCCAAAAGCCCCCGTCGCCGCTCCTCCCTTCGAAGCCGAAGAAGAAGAATGCGCCGCTGACGAACCCGACTGCTTCGAGTCCTTCGCCGGCGAAGAATGCGAATGGGACGAAGACGAAGAAGTCGAAGAATGCGAAGGCGAAGCCGGGGATGAAGGCGAAGCCCCGGCGGAATGCCTGCTCACCTCCGCCCAGCCGCAGGTGACGATCTCAGAGGCGCAGCAGCGGCTGCGCCTCAGTGTCCGCTACACCGTCCAGGCGCCCGTCGAGGTCGCCGTCAGCCTCCGCGCCAGCGGCGGCAAGGGCGGGCTGACGATCGCCGCCGAGAAGCACCGCCTCAGTCGCAGCGGCAGCTTCCAGGACACGGCCGCCCTCAGCCCCTCCGAGACAGAACGGGCCCTCTCCGCCAGCGAGTTCACGGTCCGGCTGCGGGCGATTGGCGTCCCCTGGACCTGTCATCGCTACGACTTCCACCACCTCACCGTGAAGCGCCAGGGACACGGCGGCGCCGCCTTCAGCGAGTCCCGCTCGGACCTTCGCTCCGGCCGCTGAGCTCGCCCAGCCAGGCGCTCGCCTCCGCCAACTGCGAGGGGTCGATCTGGTGGCCCAGCTCGGACTCGCGGTAGACGACGTCGAGGCCGCCGCCCTCCAGCAACTCACGCGCCTGGCACGCGAACTCGATCCCGATTACCGGGTCATTGCGGCCGTGAGCGACGAAGGCGCGGGTACCGGTGTGGTCGGCCAGCGAGGGCTGCCAGCCCTCGACCGTGGGCACGAAGCCGCTGAAGGCGAGGATGCCGGCGACCGCCGGGCGATCGGCGCCGAGGCCCATCGCGTAGCTCATCACCGTGCCCATCGAAAAGCCGCCGAGGACGGTCTGCTCCGGCCCGATCCCCTCGTCCCAGAGCTCGTCGTGGAGCTCGGCCAGGGCGGCGCGGGCGGCGAAGAACGTCTCCGGATCCGGGTAGCCGACCCGGGGCACCAGGTACCAGTGGTAGCCGGGCGAGCCCGGCAGTTGCAGCGGCCCCCGCGCTGAGACGACCCGCAGCCGTCGGTCCGGGTCGAGCGCGTCGGCGAGCCCGATCAGGTCGCGCTCGTCGGTGCCGCGGCCGTGGTGGAGGACGAGCAGGCCGCCCGGCTCTCCCGCGGCCGGCCGTTCGATTCGCTCCAGCGCCGCCATCTAGCTGGCCGAGGCGGCGGCGGTCTTGTTCAGGTAGTCGCGCACGAACTCGTCGAGGTCGCCGTCGAGGACGCGCTGGACGTCGCCGACCTCGTGCTCGGTGCGGTGGTCCTTGACCATCGTGTAGGGGTGCAGGACGTAGCTGCGGATCTGCGAGCCCCAGGCGACGTCTTTTACCTCGCCGCGCGCCCTGGCCAGCTCTTCGGAGCGTTTGCGCTCCTCCAGCTCGATCAGCTTCGAGCGCAGCAATTGCATCGCCACCGCCTTGTTCTGCGTCTGCGAGCGCTCGTTTTGGCACTGGACGACGACGCCGGTGGGGATGTGGGTGATCCGCACCGCCGAGTCGGTCTTGTTGACGTGCTGGCCGCCGGCCCCGGAAGCGCGGTAGGTGTCGATGCGCAGGTCGGTGTCGTCGATCTCGACGTCGACGGCATCGTCGACCACCGGGGCGACGTCGACCTGGGCGAAGCTGGTGTGGCGGCGGGCGGAGGAGTCGAAGGGCGAGATCCGGACCAGGCGGTGGACCCCGCGCTCGGCGGCGAAGAGGCCGTAGGCGTTCTCGCCGCGGGCGATGAAGGTCGCCGACTTGAGGCCGGCCTCCTCCCCCGGTGAGGCCTCGACCATCTCTACCGCGAAGCCGCGGCGTTCAGACCAACGCAGGTACATCCGCAGGAGGATCTCGGCCCAGTCCTGGGAGTCGGTGCCGCCGGCGCCAGCGTGGACGGTGACAACGGCGTCGCCAGCGTCGTACTCGCCGCTGAACAGCCGCGCCTCCTCGAGCTCGGCGAGGCGCCGTTCGACCGAGCCCAGCTGCGTCTCCAGCTCTGCCGCCATCTCCTCGTCCTCGCCGGCCAGCTCGGCCAGCTCGTCGAGGTCGGCGACGTCGGACTCGAGCCCGCGGAAGGTCTTCAGGCGACGCTCGGCGCGGGCGTGCGCGGCCGAGGTCTTCGCAGCCGCCTCCTGGTCGTCCCAGAAGCCGGGCTTCCCCATCTCCGCCTCAAGGCGGTTGGCCTCAGCCTCCAGCCCGGCCGGGTCAAAGGTAGTCCGAGAGCAGGGACAACTGCTCCCGGATGTGGGAGAGGCGCGCCGGTACGGACTCGGTGTAGGCGGTCTCAGCCATGCCCGACAGGCTAGTCGCTGGGCGCAGCCGACTCCGCCCCGCCGCTCGGCCCGTGCTCGAATCCGCCGGCGCGGAGCGCCTCGGCGCGGTCGTCGAAGGGGCGCCAGCTACGCACGCGGCGGTCGCGCAGCTCGAAGACCCAGGCCATCTCGTCCTCACCGGCCTTCTCCCCGGTTTCGTCCCAGTGCCAGTGCCGCCGAATCAGCGCCACGGCGGTGCCTCCGCCCCCCTCCAGCCCTTCCTCGTAGAGCTGCTCCAGCTCGATCGTCTGCTGCACGCCCCCCGGCTCCCGCGTCGCCCAGACCCGCGCCGCCTCGACCCCCTTGCGCAGCCCCCTCATCGCGTGCAGCTCCACCTCGGAATCGAGCACAGCGACGAACGCATCGAGGTCGCGCTCGTTGAAGGCCCGAATGAACTCTCTTACGGGATCAACCATGGCCTAACCCCGAATCACGAACGGCCGCGAAAACCAAGCAGGTCGGGGGACGCAGGGAGCTTGGTGAGGGGAGCGCACTACAGGTGCGTGACCCGATCCGAGCGACCGAGGACCCCGAGATGCGCCGGTTTGCAGCGGCCGCGCCTAAGCCCCGTGACAGCGCTTGTACTTTTTGCCGGAGCCGCACCAACAGGGGTCGTTGCGGCCGATTTTCTCGTGCTCGTCTTTGACCACGGTCTCGACCACATCGCCGGCGCCGTTGCCGGCGACGGCCTGGGTGGCGATCTCGCCGGCCGCTTCCGGTCCCGCCGCGGCGACCTGTTCCAGCGCCGAAGGCTGGCCGGCCATCGTGCCGCCGGAGTAGTCGAGGCCAGTGAGGCCGACATCACCGTTGCCGGCAACCGCGCCGGCCTGGTCGGGCTGGACTTCGATTTCGGCGTGGAAGACGAGGCGGCTGAACTCCTCCCAGATCGAGTGCATTAGCTGCTCGAACATCCCGTAGCCTTCGTTTTTGTAGGCGACCAGCGGGTCGATCTGGGCGAAGCCGCGCAGGTGGATGCCTTCGCGCAGGTAGTCCATGTCGAAGAGGTGTTCGCGCCAGCGGTTGTCGATCACCTGCAGCAGGATCGAGCGCTCCAGGTAACGCATCAGCTCGCCGCCGAGTTTCCCTTCCCGCTCGTCGTAAGCGTCCATCGCGTCTTCGTCGAGGGTGTCTTTAAGCCCCTCGCGATCGACCGTCTCCGGCGCCAGCGTCCCGACCTCGACGCTGACCGGCCAGATCTGGCGCAACTGCGTCTCCAGCTCGCCGAGGTCCCACTCCTCCAGCAGGTCGCTCTGCGTGTAGTCCTCGACAAGCCGGTCGATCACGCCCTCGAGTTCGTCACGGGCGTTTTCGGAGATGTCGCGGCCTTCGAGGATCTCGCGCCGGTATTTGTAGATCACCCGGCGCTGCTCGTTCATCACGTCGTCGTACTCGAGCACCCGTTTGCGAATCAGGAAGTTCTGCTCCTCGACCTTCTTCTGGGCGCCCTCGACGGTTTTCGTCAGCATCTTCGCCTCGAGCGGCATTTCCGAGCCGTCCTCATCGACGGGCCCGAGGCGATCGAGGATTTTGAAGATGCGGTCGCCGGCGAAGAGGCGGATCACGTCATCTTCGGCGGAGAGGTAGAAGCGCGACTCACCGGGGTCGCCCTGGCGCCCGGAGCGGCCGCGAAGCTGGTTGTCGATGCGGCGGGACTCGTGCCGCTCGGTGCCACAGATGAAGAGCCCGCCGAGCTCGCGCACCTCCTTGGCCTCGGCTTCGCACTGCGGCTTCAACTCCTCGGTCTTCGCCGCCAGCGCCTCCTCGTAGTCCTCGCTCTCGTGCGTGATCCCCTGCTTTTTCAGCTCGGTGATGGCTAGCTGTTCGGGGTCGCCGCCGAGCTTGATGTCGACGCCACGGCCGGCCATGTTGGTGGCGATCATCACCTCGCCCTTGCGGCCCGCCTGGGCGATCAGCTCGCCCTCTCGTTCGGCGTGCTCGGGCTTGGCATTGAGGACAGCGTGTTTAATCCCGTCGCGTTTCAGCGCCGCCGAGATCATCTCCGAGACCTCGACCGAGACGGTGCCGACGAGGATCGGCTGGCCTTTCTGGTGGCGGGCAACGATCTCGTCGAGGACCGCTTTCCACTTGCCGTCTTTGGTCTTGAAGATCTGGTCGTTGTGATCGGCCCGGACCATCGGCCGGTTGGTGGGGATCTCGACAACCGGGATTTTGTAGATCTTCATGAACTCGGTCGCCTCGGTGAGGGCGGTACCGGTCATGCCGGAGAGCTTGTCGTAGAGCCGGAAGTAGTTCTGCAGGGTGATCGTCGCCAGGGTCTGGTTCTCCTCGCGGATCGCCACCCCCTCCTTCGCCTCGACCGCCTGGTGTAGGCCCTCCGACCAGCGCCGGCCCTCGAGGATGCGGCCGGTGAACTCGTCGATGATCATCACCTCGCCGTCGATGACGGCGTAGTCCTTGTCTTTTTTGTAGAGCGCCTCCGCCTTCAGCGCCTGCGAGAGGTGATTGACGAGGCTGCCATGCTCGCCGAGGTAGAGGTTGTCGACACCGACGAATTCCTCGGTGTTCTTGACGCCCCGCTCGGTCGGGGCGACCGTCTTGTGTTTCTCGTCGTACTCGTAGTCGTAGTCGACCTCGGAGGTGTCCTTGGACTCGCCGAGCGATTTCAGTTTCTCTTTCGCCGGGACGCCCTTCAGTTGTTTGGCCAGACGGGCGAACGTGTAGTAGGTCTGGGCTGCCTGTTCGGGCTGGCCGGAGATGATCAGCGGCGTCCGCGCCTCGTCGATGAGGATGTTGTCGACCTCGTCCACGATCGCGAACTTGTGGTCGCGCTGAACGCACTGCTCGAGCGAGCCGGCCATGTTGTCGCGCAGGTAGTCGAAGCCGAACTCGGAGTTGGTGCCGTAGACGACGTCGCCGGCGTACTTGCGCTGGCGGGTGGCGTGGTCGTCGCCCTCCTGGACGGCGGAGACGCTGACCCCGAGCGCCTCGTAGATCGGCGCCATCCATTCCGAGTCGCGGCGGGCCAGGTAGTCGTTGACGGTGACGACGTGGACGCTGTCGCCCCCCAGCGTGTTGAGGAAGACGGCCAGGGTCGCGGTCAGGGTCTTGCCCTCGCCGGTCTTCATCTCGGCGATGGCGCCGTCGTGGAGGACCATGCCGCCGATCAACTGCACGTCGTAATGGCGCTGGCCGGTAGAGCGGCGCGAGGCCTCGCGGGTCAGCGCGAAGGCCTCCGGCAGCAGCTCGTCGAGCGACTCCCCGTTCCGCGCGCGCTCGCGCAGAGAATCGGCCTCTTCGCGGATTTCCGCGTCGGAGAGGGCTTCCATCTCCGGCTCGTAGCGATTGATCGCCTCCGCGCGCTTCTGGTAGGCCTTGAACTTCCGCCCCTCCCCCGCGCGCAGGGCCTTGGTCACCAGGTCCATTGCGGGCATTGCCCAAGGGTAGCGGTGCGGGGTTGCCCGGGCCGCGCGGCGGGCGTACCATCGGAGGCACCACACCAAAGGAGGCACTCATGCGGATGGAAATTCGGGGCCGGCACGTCGAGATCGACGACGACCTGCGTGAGCTGGTGAGGAAGAGATTCCAACGCCTCGGGCGCCAGGTATCGCCACTGGCAACGCTCGAAGTGGTCCTCTCCGAGGAGCGCAACCCGTCGATCCGCGACAACCAGGTGGCCGAGGCGACGCTCTCGCTCAAAGGCGTCACCCTGCGGGCCAAGGAGTGCTCGCCGGAGATGACGCACACCGTGCGCGAGCTCTCCGAGGACCTGCGCCGCCAGGTCAAGAAACACCGAGAAGTGCGCCGCAAGCGCAGCAGGACGCGCCACCTCGTCGATCAGATGCGCGGCCGGCCCGCGGAACTCCATCCCTAGAGCCTGCGGGCAAAAGTCAGAGCGACTACGCGGGCGGCTCCGGCCGCCCGCAGCGCTTGCGCGCAGGCGGTGAGGGTGGCGCCGGTGGTGAGGACGTCGTCGACGAGGAGGACGCTGCGGGGGACCGGGCCGGGGGCGAAGACGCGCGGCGGATGACCGAGGCGCTCGGCGCGCCGGCGGCCGACCTGGCGGTGGCGGTCGCGGCGGCGCAGGCAGGGCTGGAGCGGAACTTCGAGACGGGCGGCGAGGGCGACGGCCAGCTCGCCGGCCGGATCGAAGCCGCGACGCCGCAGCCGCGCCGCGGGCGAGGGCACCGGCACGAGGGCGCCGCCGAGCAGGTGCGCAGGCGCCTCCCAGGCGATCCGCTCGGCCATCAACTCGGCGGCGGGCAGCAGGCAGCGGAACTTCAGCGCCGCCACCAGATCGCGGGCGACGCCCTCATACGGCGCCGAGGACCAGGCCCGGTCGAGCCCCGGCGGGCCCTTGCCAAGCAACGGCTTGGCCGCTGCCAGGCGCCGGGCGCAGCGGCTGCAGACGATCGCCTCGGGGCGGCAGGCGCGCCCGCAGGCGGCACATAGCGGCGGCGCGATCCCGGCGAGCAGGGCCTGAGCGAGCGGCATCGGCCGATCCTCGGCACTCGCGGCGCACGCGTGGTGCGCACCGTGTCAGAGCTCTGTAACGGCTTCGTCGCGAAAGGCGCGATCAGGCGCGGCGGCCGCCGATGGCGCCGATCAGCAGCGCCCGCTCCGCCACCTCGGCGCCGGGCAGCAGAATTACCTCGCGCAGGCGACTGCCGGCGCCGATGCGGGCGCCGTCGCCGACGACGGCGGGGCCGTCGATGCGAACGTCGTCACCGATCTCGCAGCCGGCACCGATCAGCACCGGGCCGCTCAGCGGCGGCTCATCCTCGCCGGGCTCGCCGCTGCGGAAGCCGTCCAGCAGCTCCCCCTCGCGCTCGACCTCGACCGCGCCGGAGAGGGCGTCGAGGGTGCCGGTGCGCAGCTCCTCGAGGTTGCCGATGTCGTTCCAGTAGGCGTCGATCTCGTGCGAGTAGAAGGGCACGTCGCCCTCCAGCAGGGCCGGGAAGACGTCCATCGCCCAGTCGGCGAAGCCGGCGGGGTCGTCCTCACCCGCGAGCTTGCTCTGGCCCGGTGCCGGGAAGAAGTCGAAGATCTCGGAGCGGAACATGTAGATGCCGCAGTTGGCGAGGTCGGAAAGCGCTTCGGCGGGATCGGGCTTCTCCTGGAAGCCCTGGATGCGGCCGTCGGAGCCGGTGATGGCGACGCCGAACTGGCTGGTGTCCTCGACCCGCTTGGTAGCGAGCGTGGCGATGCCGTCGTGGGACTCGTGGAACTCGCGCATCGCGGTCAGATCGATGTCGGTGAGGGCGTCGCCGGAGATGACGAGGAAGGAGTCGCCGAGGAAATCGGCGACGTTGCGGACGCCGCCGGAAGTGCCGAGCAGTTGTTCCTCGTGGCTGTAGGAGAGCTCGACGCCGAAGGCGGAGCCGTCGCCGAAGTGGGAGCGGATCAAATCCGGGAACCAGTGCAGGTTGGCGACCGTCTCGTTGAAGCTGTGGCGGGCGAGGAGGCGGACGATGTGCTCCATCACCGGCCGGTTCAAGACCGGCACCATCGGCTTCGGCATGTCGTAGGTGATCGGACGCAGGCGCGTGCCCAGGCCGGCCGCCAGGACCATTGCCCTCATGGACCGGACATCGCTTCCTTGAGCCGGTCAAGGGCGTCGGTGCCGTCGGGGTCGACGCCGGCGGCATCGGCGAGGGCGACGGAGACGAGGTCACCCAACATCAGCGCCCAGAGCAGGCGGGCGATGCGGGTCTCGCCGGCGGTCTCGATCCGCACCGCGGTCGCTCCCGCCGCGGCGACGGCGGCGGCGGTCAGCTCGAAACGGCGAGCCTCGCGCGGGTGCTGGTCGCGATCCTCGAGGAAGACCCCCGAGAGGCCGCGGGCGGCCGCCGCCTCGGTCCAGCCGCAGATCTCGTTGTGGTCGGCCTCGGGCAGCTCGGAGAAGAAGCAGTGACGCTTGGCGTTCTCGTTGATCTGGGTCTTCCAGCGGCGGGCGACCGGGTCCGTCAGGTCGGCGCCGTGAACGACGGGAACGGTGTCGGCGAGCAGCGCCGCTACCTCTTCGGCACGGAAGCGCAAGGCGTCGCGCTCGCTCTCGAGGAAGGCCGCAGCGGCGTCGATCTCGGTGTGGATCCGCGGCGCCACACCGGCCAGCGCCGCCACCTCGGCGGCGACGACGAGCATGTAGGCGACGGCGGCACGGGGCCGGAAGATCCCCGGCAGGCCGACTACCGGTACGTCGGCGGCGCGAGCGGAGTCGACCAGCTCGCCGCCAGTGCTGGCGACCAGGCGGCGGGCACCGAGCGCCTCCGCGGCGGCGAAGCAAGCGAGCGTCTCCTCGGTCCCGCCCGAATAGCTGGAGCAGAGCACGGTCCACTCCGGAGTCGCCCAGCTCGGCAGCTCGTAGCCGCGCACGGTCAGCAACGGCCGCGTCAGCCGGTCACCGAGGGCGGCAGCGGCAAGGTCGCCACCGATCGCCGAACCACCCATGCCGCAGACCATCACGCCGGCGGCTTCGGCCGGTTCGAGGCGAGCTGACTCAACCCGCCAGAGGGCATCGCGGAGGTGGTCGGGGATGGCGAGAACGTCGTCGATCATCGGCGTCTAGGCGGGCACTCTTTCATCCCTGCCGACGACCGTGTCGGCGAGCGTGGCTCCGGCAGCGACGGCGACGCCCGGGCCGAGCACGGAGCCGCTGACCCGCGCCCCCTCCCCCACCGCGCAGCCATCGAGCAGGACCGAGTCGCGGACCTCGGCCCCGGCGGCGATCCGGCAGCCCGGCGCCAGCACGGCGCGGGGCCCGATGGCGGCAGCGGGATCAACGCTGGCGGCGGGGTCGATCAGCAGCCCCGGGGCCGTGGGCTCGACCCGGGTCGCGACGCGGCGCTCGAGGATGTCCCAGCTCGCTTGCAAGTAGCGCTCCGGGGTGCCGATGTCCATCCAGTAGCCGTCGAGGGGCAGCGCTTGCAGCCCGTTTCCGACCAGACGCGGGAAGACCTCGCGCTCGATCGAGACCTCGCGCTCGGGCGGGATCAGATCGAGCACCGAGCGCTCGAGCACGTAGGCGCCGGCGTTGATCTCGCCCGGCGTCGGCTCGCCGGTCTTCTCGAGGAACTCGGTGACGGCGCCGGCGCCGTCACGGCGGACGAGGCCATAGGCGGCGGAGTCCTCGACCGGGTAGAGAGCCAGGGTCGCCTGGGCGCCTACGCGCTCGTGCGCGCGCAGCAGCGCCGTCAGATCGAGGTCGGTGAGAACGTCGCCGTTAAGGGCGAGAAACCGGTCCCCGAGCTCGTCGCCGAGAGCATCGGCGGCGAAGCGGATCGCCCCCGCGGTGCCGCGGCGGTCGGGCTCGACCACGTAGCGCAGCCGCGTCCCTTCGTGCTCCTCCTCACCGAGTGCCTCGCGCAGGACATCCGGCAGGAAGCCACAGGCGAGCACGACCTCCTCCACCCCGTGCGCCGCCAGCCACTCGACCATGTAGGCCATGAAGGGCCGGTCGACCAGCGTCAGCGCCGGCTTGGGGACGTCGTTGGTGAGCGGGCGCAGGCGAGTGCCCTCACCGCCAACGAGAACAACGGCTTGCATCAGGCGGTGCCGACCGAGGCGGGAACGCTTGCCGCCGGCCTGCCGATCCCCTCGTATTCGAAGCCAGCCGCCCGCAGCGTCGCCGGGTCGAGGAAATTGCGGCCGTCGATCACCAACGGCCGGGCCATCCGCTGGCCCGCCTCGGCCCAGTCGAGCTCGCCGAACTCGCCCCACTCGGTGACAAGCACGGCGGCGTCGGCGTCCGCCAGCGCCTCCAGGGCCGAAGCACGCATATCGACGGCCGGCAGCAGTTCGGCGGCCCGCTCGCTCGCCACCGGGTCGTAGGCCGAAACCTCGACGCCCTCGCCTTCCAGGCGGGCGGCGAGGACGAGGCTGGCAGCATCGCGCATGTCATCGGTATTGGGCTTGAAGGAGAGGCCGAGAAGGGCAACGCGCCTGCCGACCAGCGAACCCAGGTGCTCGCGCAGCTTGTGGACGACCCGCCGCTTCTGCAGCTCGTTCACCTCGACGACCGAATTGAGTAGTTGGAAGTGGTACCCGGTGTTGGCCGCCAGCTTGCGTAGCGCCGAGACGTCCTTGCCGAAGCAGCTACCGCCGAAGCCGATGCCGGCCTGCAGGAACTTCGGCCCGATCCGGTCGTCCAGGCCCATCCCCCGGGCGACCTCCTTGACGTCGGCGCCGACCTCCTCACAGACGTTGGCGATCTCGTTGATGAAGGAGATCTTGGTGGCGAGGAAGGTGTTGGAGGCGAGCTTGATCATCTCGGCGCTGGGGACGTCGGTGCGGACCATCTCCCCGCCGAGTGGCTTATAGATCGACTCGACCGCGTCGGCGACCCACTCGTTGCCCGGATCGGCGCCGATCACCACCCGGTCGGGTCGCATGAAGTCGTCGATCGCCGATCCCTCCTTGAGGAACTCGGGGCAGGACGCGTAGCCGGTCTCGCTCAGCTCGCGCTGGACTTTGCCGCCGGTCCCCACCGGCACCGTCGACTTCATCACCAGGGCATGGCTCGAATCTCCACGCAGCTCGTCGACCACGGACATGACGCGGCCGAGGTCGGCGTCGCCCGAGTAGGTCGGCGGGGTGTCGACGCAGACAAACAGCAGCCGTGCCGCCTCCAGCAGCTCTGACATCTCGGTGGTAAAGGTGAGCCGCTCGGCGTTGCGGCGCAGCAGGTCCTCCAGGCCGGGCTCGTGGATAGCTACCTCGCCGCGCGAGAGCGCCTCGACCTTCTCGGCGACGATGTCGCGGGCGATCACCCGGTGGCCAAGCTCGGCGAAGCAGGCAGCGGTCACCAACCCGACCCAGCCGACCCCGATAACGCCAATCGGCTCCAACCGCTCGCTCATCCTTTTCGTCCCTTCTGCCTCGGCGTTTTCTTGGGAATGATCACCTTCGCCGAGCGGGCGATCCCCACCATCTGATCGTTCGTCAGGTCCCCGAGCAGGCTATTGGAGACCCAATAGGTGTTATTGCCCCGGTGCCAGGCGATCATCTTGACGCTGTCGCCGTCGACGAAGATTTCGTATTCGCGGCCGTGGATCGTCCGCGTTTCGCTGGGGTTGCTGAGGATCGGCGGGTCCGACCAGCCCTGGATCCCCTGGATCCCGAAGTAGTGGATTTCGTATTCGGGCCCGAACTGGCCGACCATCCGGTAGGCGGCGTGGCGGTTGCCGTCCTCGTCCTTGAGGTGGTAGACGCGCGGGTCCTGGACGTGCATGTAGGGGTTGGTTTCGGCGTAGTAGGCGCCCGAGGGCAGCCGCGTCGCGTAGAAGACCGGGAAGCCGCTGCTGACCTTGCGAGCGACCGCCTTGCCCTCGGCTTCGCCGGCTTCGCGCGCCGGCACCAGGCCGTCGCTGCCGGGCGGGTTCAGCTTCACCAGGTGCCGCTTCGGCGGCGCCTTGTGCTTCGCCTTCTTCTTGCCCTTCTTGCCGCCCCCCTTCTTGCCACTGCTCCCTTCGCCGGTTTCGGGCCGCGGACCGCTGCCTTCACCGGCGAGGAATTCCTTCACCGCGCCTTCGATCGCGCTGTGCGAGGCGTAGACATAGCTGGGCCCGAGGATGGCCGGGAAGTGGACCTGCTTGAGCGTCGCGTTGCGCGAGGCGAGGAAGAGTTTGAGGACCTGCAGCATCGTTTCCTTGTTGTTGATGTCTGAGGTCGTGTATTTGGTGAAGATGTCGATCAGCCCGCTCTGGTCGAAGACCAGGTCCTGCAGCGAGACCCGCTGGCGGGCGGCGCTGATGAAGTCCTGCTGGCGGGCGGAGCGGACGAGGTCGGTGTCGGTGTGGCGATAGCGGACGTACTGCAGCGCTTTCTTGCCACAGAGCAACTGATAGCCGGGCTGGATGTTGATTTCCGAATACTGTTCGGAGGGCGGCACGCCGACGTTGGAGTGGTAGTAGCGACGGTCGACGTCGGTGTAGACGCAGCCGATCGCGTCAACGGCCCGCACGAAGCCGAGGAAGTCGACGTTGACGACGTGGTTGATCGGCAGCCCGGTCAGTTCCTTGACCACCTGCAGCGTCAGTTTCGGGCCGCCGTAGCTATAGGCGGCGTTGAACTTTTCGGTGCCGACGCCGGGGATTTCGACCTTGAGGTCGCGCGGGATCGACATCACCGAGATCGAGTCGGAGTCGGGATTCAGCCGCAGCAGCATCGTCGTGTCCGAGCGACCCGGGTCTTCCTTCAGGTTGGCCCGCTTGTCGGAGCCGAGGATGAGGATGTTCTCCGGGGCGCCCCCCTGGACCTGGGAGAGGTAGCGGTGGAGCTTGTTGCTGTAGACGTTGTTGTGGGAGAGGGCATGGGCGATGCTGTCGATGTAGAGCAGCACGCTGGTCGCCGTGGCGGCGGCGCTGACGGCGACGATCAGGACCGCGGCGAGGCTGAAGCGCAGCCAGTAGCGCTTGCGCTTGGGCGGCGGCTCGGGGTCACCCTGCGGCGGCGGTTTGCGCGGGCCCCAGTCGCCTGCCAGCGGCTCACTCATCGAGCCGGGCGGGGATCGACCGCAGGAACGAGTCGAGCGCCTGCCGGTAGGTCTCCAGCGAGGAGACGGAGACCCACTCCTCGGGACCGTGATGGCCGGCGCCGACCGGACCAAACTCGACCGCCGGCACTCCCACCCGCAGGAAGGAGACCGCGTCGGAGGCACCGTCGCGCCCGACGCTCATCGGCTCGCCGTCGTGGTGCGCCGTCGTCGCCGCCCGCAGCGCCCGCACGAAGGCCGACTCGCGGTCGACCGTCGCCGGCGGCCGTGTGAAGAGCGGCGCCGCCGTGGCCCCGGGCAGCCCCTGGACTTCGGCGAGGATCGCGGCGGGGTCCTGGTCGGGCAGGTAGCGGATGTCGACGTCGATCACGCATCGGTCGGGAACCTTGTTCAGCGCATCGCCACCCCAGATTCTTCCCAGGTTGATCGAGGGGCGATCGAAGAGCTCGGAACTGTGTCTGGCGAACGGTAGCGACTCGATACTGCGGAAAACGTCAATCGCGTTGAGGACGGCGTTGTCGCCCAGCCACGGCGTCGCCCCGTGGGCGGCAGTGCCCTCGACCGCCAAGCGCAGCGCTAGCACCCCCTTGGCCTCGATGCCGATGTGCAGGTCGGTCGGCTCGCCGGTGATCGCGAAGTCGCCGGTGAAGCCGCTGTCGACCAGGTGGTCGCTGCCGCGCTGGGCTTCCTCCTCGGACTCCTCGTCGCCGACGATCCCCAGCCGCACCCGCACGCCGTCCTGGTCCCGCATCGCCACCGCGGTCAGCAGCATCGCCGCGATCGCGCCCTTCATGTCGTAGGAACCCCGCCCGTAGAGCCGGTCTCCCTCGATCCGCGGCTCGAACTGCAGCGCCGGCGCTGGGACCACGTCGAGGTGCCCGTGCAGCACCACCGTCGGCGCCCCCTCGGGTCCCACCTCGGCCTTGAGGACGGGAAGCCCCCGCACCTCGTCGCTAACCGCCTCGATCCCGCGCGCGTCCAGCCAGCCCTTGACGAACCCCGCCGCCTCGGCGATCCCTTCCGGCTCCGCCGTCTGAAACCCGATCAGCCGCTTGGCGAGCGCTACGAGTTCGTCGGTCATGGGCACCTCCCAGGGGCGCGGCAGAGCTTTCCCTCGTTATCCGGGGGAAAGCTCAACCGCACCTCATCCTGATGCGATCGAAAGGAACGCTTCGGCCCGGTCCCGGTCTTTCTGGGCACGGGCGAAGTCGGCACTGTCCTCGGCGGCCTCGGAGAGGCGCCGCTCGGCGTCGGCGAGCTGTTCTTTGAGCGTGCCGGGATCGAGGTCCTCGGGCGCAATCGCCTCCTCGATTAGGAGGCGGGCGCGGTTACCGAAGATCTGCAGCCAGCCGTGGGCCTGGGCGTAGCGCTTGGTCTCCGAGTCGGAGACGCGCAGGCGCAGCTCAGTCGGCCGCAGCGCCGCCAGCAGCGGCGCATGGTTGGCGAGGATGCCGATCTCGCCCACCTCGGTGCGGGTCGAGACCTGGCGCACTTCGCCGGCCCAGACCTCCCCCTCGGGGGTGAGGACCTCGACGTCGAGCATGTGCTCCGCAGCCAAGGTTCGCTCCTAGGCCGCGGCGCCGGCGCCGGCGTTCTCGAGCACCTGGTCGATTGAGCCCTGCATGTAGAAGGCGCCCTCGGGCAGGTCGTCGTGGACACCGTCGAGGATCTCGCGGAAGCCGCGGACCGTCTCCGCTACCGGGACATACTCGCCCGTGCGGCCGGTGAACTGCTCGGCGACGAAGAACGGCTGCGAGAGGAAGCGCTCGATCTTGCGGGCGCGCGCCACCGTCTGTTTGTCCTCGTCGGAGAGCTCGTCGATGCCAAGGATGGCGATGATGTCCTGCAGCTCCTTGTAGCGCTGCAGCACCTCCTGGACGTCGGTCGCGGTCTTGTAGTGCTCCTCGCCAACGACGTCCGGCTTGAGGATCGTCGAGGTCGAGTCGAGCGGGTCCACCGCCGGGTAGATGCCTTTCTCGGAGATCGCCCGCGAGAGGGTCGTCGTCGCGTTGAGGTGTGCGAACACCGAGGCCGGGGCCGGGTCGGTGAGGTCGTCAGCGGGGACGTAGACCGCCTGCACCGAGGTCACCGAGCCGCGCTCGGTCGAGGTGATCCGCTCCTGCAGACCGCCCATCTCGGTCTCCAGCGTCGGCTGGTAGCCGACCGCCGAAGGCATGCGCCCGAGCAGCGCCGAGACCTCGGAGCCCGCCTGGACGAAGCGGAAGATGTTGTCGATGAACAGGAGCACGTCCTGGCCACCCTGCTCGCGGTAGTACTCGGCCATCGTTAGGCCGGAGAGGGCGACGCGGAGGCGGGCGCCGGGCGGCTCGTTCATCTGACCGAAGACCAGCATGGTCTTGTCGATCACGCCCGACTCTTTCATCTCCAGCCAGAGGTCGTTGCCCTCGCGCGAGCGCTCGCCGACGCCGACGAAGGCGGAGAGGCCGGAGTGCTCCTCGGCGATGTTGCGGATGAGCTCCTGGATCAGCACGGTCTTGCCGACGCCGGCACCACCGAACAACCCGACCTTGCCGCCTTTGGCGTACGGGGCCAGCAGGTCGATGACCTTGATCCCGGTCTCGAGCATCTCCTGGGTCGGGGTCAGGTCGGAGGCGGAGGGGGCCGGGCGGTGGATCGGCCAGCGCTCTTTGGCCTCGACCGCGGGGCCGTTGTCGATCGGCTCGCCGAGCAGGTTGAAGATGCGGCCGAGGGTCACATCGCCGACCGGGACCGTGATCGGGCCGCCGGTGTCGACGACCTTGTCGCCGCGCTGGATGCCGTCGGTGGCGTCCATCGCGACCGCGCGCACGCGGTCGTCGCCGAGGTGCTGCTGCACCTCGCAGACCAGCTCAGTGGGTTCGCCGTCGCCGTCTCCCGCCATCTCGATCTTGACCGCGGAGTAGATCCCCGGCAACTGGTCGGGAAAGACGGCGTCGATGACCACTCCCGTGACCTGCTCGACGCGACCTACGTTGCTTCCGTTGTTCTCAGCCATCGCTTCCTTTTGCTCGTTTGAAGTCTTTACGCCTTATCCCAGCGCCTCAGCACCGCCGACGACCTCCAAGATCTCCTGCGTGATCTCCGCCTGGCGGACCCTGTTCATCTCCAGGGTGAGGTCGTCCATCATCTGCTCCGCGTTCTCCGCCGCGTTGCGCATCGCCGTCATCCGCGCCCCCAGCTCGGAGGCGGCGGACTCCAACAGCGCCCGGTAGACGGAGATCGTCACGTACTCGGGAATCAGCCTCGCCAGCAGCTCCTCGGGGTCGGGCTCGTATTCCCACTGGGAGCTGCTCTGCGCCTGCTCGGCCTCGGTCAGCTCATCCTCGCCCTGATCCTCGACGCCCTCGCCGACGACCTCGGCCCGCTGCAGGGGCAGCAGGGTCTGCCGCCAGACATGCTGGGTCAGCGGCGAGACGTAGCGGTTGTAGACCATCTCCACGCGGTCGAGCTCGCCGTCGACGTAGCGCGCGGTCAGCTCCTCGCCGATTTCCCGCGCGTTGGCGAACGAGGGCCGGTCGGTGAAGCCGACGTAAGAGCTGCGCACGTCCTCCTTGCGGAAGGTCAGGGTCGAGACGCCCTTGCGGCCGACCACGGAGAAGGCCGGTTTGGCACCTTCCTCGCGGACCCGGTCGCGGCTGCGCATGCCCTCGCGGATGACGTTGGTGTTGAAGGCGCCGGCGAGGCCACGATCGCCAGTGACCAGCAGCAGGCCGACGTTTGCGAGGCTCTCGTGTTCGTCGAGCACCGGCACCCGCGGCAGCCCACCCGCCTGCTCGGCGGCGCGGCGGGTCAGCTTGCGCATCCCCTCCGCGTAGGGCCGCATCGCGTCGATCCGCTGCTCGGCGCGCCGTAGGCGCGCCGCCGCGACCATCTCCATCGCCCGCGTGATCTTGTTGATGTTCTTGATCGACGCGATCCGATTCTTGACTTCCTTCTGCGTGGCCATAAGGGAACCGAGGGCTGACTAGGCAGCCGTCGCCTCCTGAGTCTCGGCCGTGCGGGCGGGAGCCTCGCGCTCCTCTTTCGACTTGACGCGGTCGGACTCGCCCGCCTCAAGCGCGTCGCCGTGCTCGTCGAAGTCGGGGCCGAAGTCGTCGACGAAGTCCTTGATCGCCACGCCCAGCTCCTCCTCGTCGGCGTCCTCGAGCTTGCCGGTCTCTTCGATCCGCTTCAGCAGGTCGGCCTTCTCGGAGTGCAGGCGCACCCGCAGGTCGGCGAGGAACTCGCCGACGCGGTCGACCTTGATGCGGTCGAGGAAGCCGCCGGTGCCGGCGTAGATCGAGGCGACCTGATCGGCGACCGAGAGCGGGTCGCGCTCTTTCTGTTTGAGCAGCTCTACCAAGCGCTGGCCGCGGGTCAACGCTTTCTGCGTCTCGGCGTCGAGCTCGGAGCCGAACTGGGCGAAGGCCTCGAGGTCGCGGTACTGGGAAAGGTCAAGCTTGAGCTTGCCGGCGACCTTCTTCATCGCCTTGGTCTGCGCGTTGCCGCCGACCCGGGAGACCGAGATGCCGACGTTGATCGCCGGCCGCACGCCGGAGAAGAACAGATCAGACTCGAGGAAGATCTGCCCGTCGGTAATCGAGATCACGTTGGTCGGGATGTAGGCGGAGACGTCGGAGGCCTGGGTCTCGATGATCGGCAGCGCCGTCAGCGAGCCGCCGCCGAGCTCGTCGTTGAGTTTGACCGCCCGCTCCAGCAGCCGCGAGTGCAGGTAGAAGACGTCGCCCGGGTACGCCTCGCGGCCCGGCGGGCGCCGCAGCAGCAGCGACATCTGCCGGTAGGCGTAGGCGTGTTTGGTGAGGTCGTCGTAGACGCAGAGCGCGGCTTTGCCGTTGTAGAGGAAGTGCTCCGCCATCGCGCAGCCCGCGTAGGGGGCGATGTACTTGATCGGGGCGGCCTCGTCGGCGGGGGCGGCGACGATGATGGTGTTCTCCATCGCCCCGGCCTCCTCGAGGATCTCGCGGACCTGGACAACGGTGGACATCCGCTGCCCGATCGCGACGTAAACGCAGATCATGTCCTTGTCGCGGTTGTTGATGATCGTGTCGATCGCGATCGCCGTCTTACCGGTCTGGCGGTCGCCGATGATCAGCTCTCGCTGGCCGCGGCCGATCGGAATCATCCCGTCGATCGCCATCAGGCCGGTCTGGACCGGCTCGGTCACCGGCTGCCGCTCGACCACACCGGGGGCTTTGAACTCGGCCGGGCGGGTCTCGGTGGTGGCGACGTCGCCGCGGTTGTCGAGCGGGCGGCCCAGCGGGTCGACCATGCGGCCCAGCAGTTGCTCGCCGACGGGGATCTCCAGCAGGTGGCCGGTGCGTTTGACGGTGTCGCCCTCGACGATCTTGTCCCACTCGCCGAACAGCACGGCGCCGACGTTGTCGGCCTCGAGGTTGAGGGCCAGGCCCGTCACCCCGTGGGGCAGGTCGAGCATCTCCAGCGCCATGCAGTTGTCGAGGCCGTGGACGCGGGCGATGCCGTCGGCGACCGAGAGAACGGTCCCGACCTCCGAGAGGTCGGCGCTCTCCGTCTCCAGTCCCTCGATGCGCTCGCGAAGAATGCTTGCGATCTCGTCCGGCTTGATCTCCATCGGGTGCCCTATTCCTCCTTACGCCGCGCTGGCGACGCTCTTTCTAAGTTTCTCCAAGCGACTGCGGATGCTCGCGTCGAGGACCATGTTTCCAACCTGCAGGACGATGCCGCCGAGGATGTCCTGGTCGACCCGGCTGGCGAGGTCGACCTCCTCCCCGGTCTGCCGTTCGACCTCCTGGCCGATTTTGCGCACGACCGTTTCGTCGAGCTCGACGGCGCTGGTGACGGTGACGTCGAGGCGGCGGTTCTCCTTCTTCCAGAGCTCGTCGAACTGGCGGCGAATGCGGAAAACTTCCGACATCCGGTGCTTCTCGACGAGCAGCTCGAGAAAATTGGTCAACTCCGGCTCAGCGCCGGAGACGGCCCGCTTCAGCCCCTCCTTCTTGTCGTTGGAAGAGAGGTAGGGACTGAAGAGGAAAACCTGGAGGTCGTGGCTGCCGTCAACCGCGTCGGCGAACTGGCCCAACTGCGACTGCAGCGAGTCCAGCTTGCCTTTGTCCTTGCCGGCCTCAAAGAGGGCCTCGGCGTATACGCGGGCGGCCTCGGGCATCGGCTAGTTCTCCGACCCCGAGAGCGCCGAGAAGTCGACCTCGCTGAGCGCCTCCTCGACGAGACGCTTCTGGTCCTCGGCGGTGAGGCTTTTGCGGGTGACCTTCTCGGTCGCCAGCACGGTGAGGTCGGCGACCTCCTTGCGGATCTGCTCCAGTGAGCGCCGCGTCTCCGCTTCGATGTCGCGTTTGGCGGCGGAGACCAGCTCCTCGCGTTTCTCCTTGCCAGCGGCGGTCGCCTCGGACTCGGCCGTTTCGGCCGCTTTGCGGGCGCGGGCCATGATGTCGTCAGCCTGCTCGCGCGCCTCGGCCAGGCGGCCGCGGTACTCGGCGAGCAGTTCGTCCGATTCACGGCGCTGCCGCTCAGCGGTATCGATCGACTCGGCGATCACCTTCGCCCGCCGGTCCAGCGCTTCCTGGATTTTCGGGAAGGCAAAACGCTTCAGAACCCACATCGTGATCAGGAACAGGACGAGGGTCCAGATCATCAAGCCGAGACCCGGCGAGACGAGGAAGCTGCCGCCTTCTTCCTTGCCGGACTCGGCGGCGAGAGGCAGCGCGGATATGAGCCCGACCAGATCCATCGGCCTAGAGGAAGAAGGCGATGAGGCCGAAGATGAACGTGTAGAACGCCACGGCCTCGGTCAGCGCGAAGCCGAGCCAGCGAATGCTCTGGAGCTCGTCTTTCATCTCCGGCTGACGGGCGACCGACTCGATCTCCTTACCGAAGATGAAGCCGATGCCGATGCCGGCGCCGATCGAGCCCAGGCCGGCGCCGACGCCGAGGGCGATCGCCTTACCGGCGGCTTCGACGCCTTCGTCGGAGACGGCGGCTACGACAGGGGACAGGTCCATGGAAAACGTGCTCCTTTTCTAGTGACTGGCGGAGGTAGCTCCGCCCAGGTAGATGGCAGTAAGAGTGGCGAAGATGAACGCCTGCAGCGTCGCGATCAAGCCGACCTCGAGGATGAAGAAGAAGAACGCGAGCGGGAAGGTCAAGGCGCCGAGCGCCGCGATCCCCAGCAGCACGGCGAGCCCGCCGCCCATGAAGAGCAGCAGCAGGTGGCCGGCGAGGATGTTGGCGAAGAGTCGGACGGAGAGCGAGATCAGGCGGGCGAAGTGCGAGACCGCCTCGATCACGAAGATGAACGCCTTGGCGGCCGGGTTCATGTCCTCCAGGCCCGGCGGCAGCCAACTCGCCAGGTACTTGACGAAGCCCTTGGCCCGCACGCCTTCGACGTGGTAGGAGATCCAAACCACGAGGGTCAGGACCAGTGGGATCGAGAGGTTGGCGGTGGCGGCGTAGATCGCGAAGGCGGGGATTTCGAGGCCGAAGATCGAGATCTCGTGCTCGGTGTTGGTCGGCAGCGGCAGGAAGCCGAGCATGTTGGAGAACCAGATCCAGAAGAAGATCGCGGCGATGAAGGGGAACCAGCGAGCGGCCATCTCGCCGTGGAGGCTGCCGCCCGTGATCGTGTTCTTGGTCATGTCGTAGGCAACCTCGACCGCGGTCTGGACCCGGTTCGGCTTCTCCTGCATGCGCTTGGCGATCCAGAGCATCGCCGCGATCGTCAGGGCGCTGGCCAGGACCAGGTAGAAGACCGCCTTGTTGATGCTGAGGTCCAGCGAGCCGAGGTGGATAGAGATCCACGGTTCGAGCTTGAACTCGTTCTGCGGCTTGAAGGCTTCGTTCTTGCCATTGCTGCCGAAGATCAGCAGCAGCAGGATCGCGATCCCCAGGTAGGTGCCGAGGCCGATGAAGACCTTGGCTTTGGTGCTGAGGCCGCTCTTCGAGCCGCCGTGCTGATCGACCGCGCCGGCGGGCGCGGCTACCGGGGTTGCGCTGTCGCTCACGCCGCCCCCTGGCCCTCGGGCTGATCTGCAAACAGGTGCGAAAGCCCCTGGGCAGCGAAGGAAACGGTGAAGAGGACGAGGAGTAGGAGGCCGGCGGCAAGGCCGGCTTCCTTCTCAGCCAGGCCGGTAAGCAGGACCACCGTCGCCATCAGCCAGACGCGGCCGAGGGTCGTGGCCGCCATCACGCCCATCGCCTTCTGGCGGTGGCCGGCGGCGAGCTCCTCCTTGATCCGCTTGGCGGCGAGCATCTGCACGCCCCGCTGGACCAGCCAGACGACCGCCCCGGCGGCGAATCCGAGCATGGGGAACCCGCCCACCACGAACACTGCGAGTGCGGCGGCCAGCACAAGGAGATCGACGTACTTGGGAGGAGACATAAAAAGGCCCGACTCAAAAGAGCGGGGCGGATTGGCGACTATATCCGAAAGGGCGGCGAAACGGCATTGCAAAGCCACTTAGTGAGCCTTGCCACTACCCTCCTCGTCGAGCTGGAGGGCTTCGAACTCGCCCGTTTCGGGGTTTATCCGGCCTCGTCGCAGCTTCAGGATCTCCAGCACGTAGACCAGGTAGACGCTGGAGGCGAGAGCAACGAAGATGCAGACCAGCATCACCGTCGTCCAGAGGGCGTTGAAATGGCCGTGGTTGTCGCTGTAGGGGACGAAGCGCAGAGCCAGGGCCAGGCCCGCCATCACCAGCGTCCAGGCGTACAGGTAGGCGATCGTGCGCCGCTGCGAGAAGCCGATGTTGGCCATCCGGTGGTGGAAGTGCCAACTGTCGGCCTGGTAGATCGGCTGCCGGTATTTGAGCCGCTTGGCGACGACGAAGCCGGAGTCGAGGATCGGCACGGCGAGGACGACCAGCGGGAAGGCGAGGGCGATGACGGCGTTGGTCTTGAGCGCGCCCTGGACCGATGCCGTCGCCAGCAAGTAGCCGAGCAGGTTGGAGCCGGTGTCGCCCATGAAGCTGGAGGCGGGCGGGAAGCCGTGGCGGAGGAAGCCGAGCGCGGCGCCGGCGGTCAGCGCCGCCAGGGCGCCGGCGGCATTGCGTTCGAGCGAGAGCGCGATCGCCGCCAGGGTGACGCCGGCAATCACGCAGACGCCGGCGGCAAGGCCGTCGACGCCGTCGATGAAGTTGATGACGTTGACGACGGCGACAATCCCCAGCACCGTCAACGGATAACCGAGCCAGCCCAGTTCGAAGCCGCCGAGGAAGGGCAGGGTCAAGCTCTCGACCCGAACCCCGGCCAGGACCGGGATCAGCGAGGCGGCGATCTGGCCGAACAGCTTCGGCAGCGCCGGCAGGCCGTAGATGTCGTCGGCGACACCGACGGCGGCGATCGCCACCGCGCCGAGCAGGATCGCGTGGCTTTCGCTGTCGCCCGGCAACCAGATCCAGCCCGCGAGCTCGACCCCGGCCAGGATCGCCAAGCCGGAGAGCCGCGGCATCGGCCGGTCGTGCAGGCCGCGCTCCTTCGGCTGGTCGATCGCCCCGACCCGGAAGGCGAGCTTCTCCGCGTAAGGGACCAGCAGCCAGGCGACCGCGGCGGCGGCGATGAAGGCGAGGACGGCGTCGGTGGTCGTCGGGCCCATGCGCTTTGCCCAGCCGAGAAAGCGGGCCGGCTCAGGCTACCCGAGCTACGCGACAGCCCCGAGCGCGGCCTCGACCAGGAGCTCGGGGTCGCGGCGGCGCAGGACGCCGATCGGGGTCTCGCGCTTGCGCAGCTCCAGCTCCGCCGGGTCGGCGAGCACCCGTAGCCGACCTTCGGCGATCAGCGCCTCGTCAACGCCTCCCATGCGGCCGGCGAACGTCGTGAAGACGGGCGTGCCGAGCGCCACCGCCTCCCGGTTCATCGTCCCCCCCGCGCTGACCACCAGGTCGGCGAAGGCGATCAGGCTCTGGGCGTCGATCGCCCGCTCGGGGACGATCAGGTTGGCGGCGCCGAGGGCGCGGACGGCGGCGCCCTGCTCCTCGGTCCGGGGAATCACCACCCCCTGGACCTCAGCGGCCGCGGCCAGCCGCTGCACGGCCACCCCGTAGACGTCGTTGGGAGCGTGGTACTCGGAGGTCTCGGGCGGCGGCCGCACGACCACCAGGACCTTCTCGCGGTCGAGCCCGAGTTCCTCGAGGACGGCGGCATCGGGCTCGAAGTCGGCCAGGTAGTACTCCTCCTTCAGGCCCGGGTAGCGGACCAGCTTCTTTTCCCGGGCGCCGAGCTTGCGCAGGCGTTCGACCGGGATCGAGTCGGGCGCCAGCACGCGCCGGGCAAGCCGGAAGGAGACGTTGCGCTGCAACCGCGCGAACTCGTAGTCCTGCATCTGCACCGAGGGGATCAGGAAGGAGGCGGAGACGACCGCGAGGTCGACCGAGCCGTGGGCGATCGCCAACTGTGGCCGCCGCCTCCAGACCAGCCCGGCGAGGCGCGCCGAGCGCCCGCCCAGCGCCCGCACCTTGCCCAGGCGTGAGGCGCCACCGTGCTCGCCGACGGCGGTGTAGGGGATCCCCAGCCGCTCAAGGATGCCGACCGTCTGCCCGTACTCGCGGGTGGTGACGAAGACCTCATGCCCCTGCGCTTCGAGTCGCTCGATCAGTGGCCGCAACACCAGCGGGTGCGCGGCGGCGGTCATGTCGACCCAGATCCTCACGACGCCGGATCACAGCGCAGCCCAGGGACCGCGTCCGGGTGCGGATCAGCCATCGCGACGAGGGCGATCGGCGGGGTCACGAGGATGCCGAGGGCGACCGCGAAAGCGGTCTGGCAGGCGATGAACTGGTCCCGGGTCAGATCGGGGAAACCGGAGAGGACGAGGATGACGATCACGGGTGGGGCCAAGAGGACGGTGACCAGGGCACCGAGCACAAGGCCACGCCGCCCACGTGGCAGCGGCAACGCCCGCAGCCAGCGACACGTAGAGCGCAGCCAGTCCAGCGGCGCCAGGGTGTCGCGCCGTACGTCGCGACGCACCGCAGTCGTGGTCAGCACGCAGGTGATCAGCGGTAGCAGGAAGAGCGTGCCGAGGACATTCCAAAAGATGCTCGTTTCGACCAGAGGCACTCCCCACATCGTCACCGTGCTCTGGCTTCTGACGCCGAGCCAGGAGATTGCCGCGTTGACGACGACGTTGATCACGATCGTCGCCAGCAAAGCGTTGAGGACGAGCCAGCGTCGATTCCGCATCGGCAGCCGGCTCCAGATTGCGATGAGCCGCAGTGGAAACCCTCAGGCGGCGAGCGCGGCGAGCTGGGGGTAGAGCGGGTAGCGGTCCATCAGGGCGGCAGTGCGTGCCTGCAGGCCGTCCTTCTCGAAGACGAAGTCGCCGGTGAGGGCGGTGGCGACGATCTCGGCGATCTCGCGCATGTCGTCCTCGACGAGGCCGCGAGTGGTCAGTGCCGGGGTGCCGATCCGCAAACCGGACGGGTTGATCGGCGGCCGCGGGTCGAAGGGGATCGCGTTGCGGTTGACGGTGATCCCGACTTCCTCCAGCCGGTCCTCGGCGGTCTGGCCGTCGAGCCCGGTCGGGGTGAGGTCGACGAGGACCAGGTGAACGTCGGTGCCGCCAGTGAGGACGGGCACGCCACCCGCTTCGAGGCCGGCGGCGAAGGCCTGGGCGTTGGCGATCGTCTGCCGCTGGCGCAGCCGGAATTGGGCAGTGGCGGCGATCTTCAGCGCCACCGCCTTGGCGGCGACCGTGTGCATCAGCGGCCCGCCCTGCTGGCCGGGGAAGACCGCCTTGTCGATCGCCTGCGCCAGCTCCTCGCGGCAGAGAATCATGCCGCTGCGGGGGCCGCAGAGCGTCTTGTGGATCGTCGTCGTGACGACGTCGGCGTGCTCGACCGGGTTGGGGTGTTCGCCGGCGGCGACGAGGCCGGCAAAGTGGGCCATGTCGACCATCAGCTTCGCCCCCACCGAGTCGGCGATCTCGCGGAAAGCGGCGAAGTCGAGCTGGCGCGGGTAGGCGGACCAGCCGGTGACGATCAGCTTCGGCTTGTGCTCCTCCGCCAGCGCTGCCACCTCGTCCATGTCGATAAGGAAGTCCTCGCGGCGGACGTGGTAGGGGACCGGGTTGTAGAGCTTGCCGGAGACGTTGATTTTCATCCCGTGGCTGAGGTGGCCGCCGTGGTCAAGGGCGAGGCCGAGGAAGGTGTCGCCTGGTTCCAGCAGGGCCATGTAGGCGGCGTTGTTGGCCTGGGCCCCGGCGTGCGCCTGGACGTTGGCGTGTTCGGCGCCGAACAGCTCCTTGGCCCGCGAGATCGCCAGTTCCTCGGCGACGTCTACCTCCTCGCAGCCGCCGTAGTAACGGCGGCCGGGGTAGCCCTCGGCGTACTTGTTGGTGAGAACCGAGCCGGCGGCGTCAAGCACCGCCTGCGGTACGAAGTTCTCCGAGGCGATCATCTCCAGCGTGCGCTGCTGGCGGCGCAGCTCGCCATCAAGGACGGCGGCGATCTCCGGATCCACCTCGGTAAGCGGCGCGGTCTGGAAGTTGTCTGGCAGGTCACTCACGGCTCGTGCGACCTTACCAACGGCTCGGGATAGTCTGGGCCAGTGCGCTCCCGGATTCCGGCCCTCGCCACCGCCCTGGCCGTCGCCGCGACGCTGCTGGCAAGCGCCAGCGCCGCCGCCGAGAACCCCTGCACCGGCCCCGAAGCCGCGCAGTTGCTCTGCCCCAACCTGCGCATCGGCCCACCGAGCGATCTCTACGTCCAGGACGCCGGCTCCGGCCGCGTGCTGCTGCGGGCAACCAGCGACGTGCGCAGCCGCGGCCTCGGCCCAATGGAGGTGCGCGGCCGTCGCGACGGCTGGCGGAAGATGCGGACGACGCAGCGGATCTACCGCGTCGGCGGCGGCCACATCGAGGTGCCGAGCCGGGCGACCCTGCGCTTCACCGACGTCGGCGCCTACTTCGGTGGCTCCTACTGGAAGGTGCACCAGCTAGCCCGCTTCGAGTTGCGCAAGGTCCGCCCCGACGGGGGCTTGGGCCCGGTCCTGCGGACCAGCCCCAAGCTCAACTACTGCCTGCGCGACCTCGAACGGACCCGGCCCGGCCGCCGTTCGCCGCCGTCACCCCACTACCCGGGCTGCAACCAGAACCCCTACCAGGACCGGGTCACGCTGGGAACCTCGGTCGGCTGGTCAGACATCTACCCCGCCGACTACGACAAGCAGTTCATCGACGTCGCTGGGCTGCACGGCTGTTTCGTCTTCGAAATGACGGTCGACCCCAAGCACCTGCTTTACGAGTCGAACGAGCACGACAACACCTCGCGCCGCCGCATCCGCCTGCCCTACACGGGCCACGGCTGCTGACCCGGCTCAGGCGAGGTGATCGAGGGCGGCGGCGAGGTCGCCGCGGGAGAGGGCGCCTTCGCGCAGGACGGTCCAGGCGCCACCGGCGTCGATCGCGGCGATGTCGACCACAGTCGAGGGCAGGCCGCCCAGCTCACCGCCGTCAATCGCCAGGTCAGCGCCGGCGACGATCTGCTCCGGGACATCCTCGAAGCGCGCCGGTGCCGGCTCGCCGCTGACGTTGGCCGAGGTCTGAAAGAGCGGACACATCGCCCCGGCCAGCGGCCCCTCGATCAGCCGCACGCCGAGCCGTTCGCGGTCCTCACGGCAGGCGAAGGGGTAGCGGCGGGCCGGATTGGCGAGCACCAGCGTGACCGGGCCCGGCAGCAGCGCCGCGACGGCGGCGGCGGCACGGGGCCCGAGGCCGGCGACCAGCTCGCGCATCGCCAGCGGCGAGAAGTACATGACCGCCGAGGGCTTGCCGTCGTCGCGCCCCTTGAGCGCGTGGACGCGAGCGATCGCCGCCGCATCGAGCGGGTCGCAGGCGAGACCGTAGAGCCCGTCGGCCGGGAAGACCGCGACGCCGCCGGTGGCGATCGTCCGCTCCAGCGCCGCGCGGGCGGCAGCGGCGCCATCGCGCTCGATCGAGACCAGCTCCGGCGCCCCGGCGCTCACAGCTCGCCGACCACGACGCGCTCGATCCCGGCCAGGTCGCGGCGGCGCTCGATCGCCACAAATCCGGCCTGCTCCATCAGCGCCGCGACGGCGTCCGCCTGGCCCGCTCCGATCTCCAGCGCGAGTGTGGTTGTCCCTATGCCCGCAGAGCGGTCGAAACGACAACCACACTCGGCGACCAGCTCGCGGATCGCGTCGAGGCCGTCGGCCCCGGACAGCAGTGCCTGCCGCGGCTCCCAGCGGGTCACCTCGGGCTCCAGGTCGGACCATTCGGCCTCGGCGACGTAAGGCAGGTTGGCGAGAATCAGCTCGAAATCCTCCTCGTCCGGCAGGGTGCCGGGCAGGAAGCGCACCCGCTCCCCCAGCCCCAGCCGCTCGGCGTTGGCTCGGGCGACGCCCAAGGCCGAGGGCGAGGTATCGGTCGCGGTCACCTCGCACTCGGGAAGCTCGTCCGCCACCGCCAGCGCGATCGCGCCGGAACCGGTGCCGACATCGAGCAAGGTCGCCGGCCGCCGCTCCAGCGCCAGTTCGACCAGGAGCTCGGTCTCCGGCCGCGGCACCAGCACCTGCGGGTTGACCGCGAGCTCAATTCGCCGGAAGCCTTTGCGGCCGAGGATGTAGGCGACTGGCTCGCGCCGCAGCCGCCGCCGCACCATCTCCCCGAACCGCCGCGCCGCCGCGGGCTCGATCTCGGTCCCCGCCACCAACGCCGCCCGCTCGCGCCCGCTCGCCTCCGCCAGCAGCACTTCGGCGTCGAGCCGGGGGTCTTCGACCCCGACCGCGCGCAGGGCGTCGACGGCGCCGTCCAGCGCTTCGCGGCTGCCGCTGGCGCCGGCGACGGTCACCCGACCGCCGCGGTCTCCAGGCGCTGGCGTTTCTCCTCGGCGGAGAGGGCGTCCGTGAACTCCCTCAGGTTGCCCGCAAGCACGCCGTCGAGGTTGTGCGAAGTCAGCTTGATCCGGTGGTCGGTGACCCGGCCTTGGGGAAAGTTGTAGGTGCGGACCTTCTCGGAGCGCTCGCCGCTGCCGACCTGGGCCTTGCGCTCGGAGGCGATCTTCGCCTGCTGCTCGGCCAGCTCGCGCTCGTACAGCCGCGCCCGCAGCACCCGCATCGCCCGGTCCTTGTTCTGCAGTTGGGACTTCTCGTCCTGCATCGAGACGACTATCCCGGTCGGTTTGTGGGTGATCCGCACCGCCGAGTCGGTCGTGTTGACCGACTGGCCACCGGGGCCCGAGGAGCGGTAGACGTCGATTTGCAGGTCGTTGGCGTCAACCTCGACCTCGACCTCCTCGACCTCGGGCAGCACCGCCACGGTCGCCGTCGAGGTGTGGATCCGGCCCTGGGACTCGGTCTCCGGCACCCGCTGGACGCGGTGGGTGCCGCCCTCGAACTTGAAGATCGAGTACGCCCCCTCGCCCTTGACCGCGAAGGTGACCTCCTTGAAGCCGCCCGCCTCCGACACCGACTGCGAGAGCACCTCGGTACTGAAGCCGCGCTCTTCGGCGTAGCGGGTGAGCATCTTGTAGAGGTCGCCGGCGAAGAGTGCCGCCTCGTCGCCGCCGGTGCCGGCGCGGATCTCGACGATCACGTTCTTGGCGTCGTTGGGGTCGCGCTCGACCATCGCCAGGCGGATCTCCTCTTCCAACTCCTCGATCCGCGCCGGAGCCTCTTCGACCACCTTGCGCAGCTCGGCGTCCTCGCCCTCGGCCAGCAGCTCGCGGGCACCCTCGAGGTCGTCGCGCACGGTCCGCCACTCCGCCGCCAGCTCACGCGCCGGCTGCAGCTCGCGGTACTCACGCCCGACCTCGGCGTAGCGCTCGCGGTCCCCGATCACCTCGGGGTCCGCCATCTGCCCCTCCAGCTCGCCGAAGCGCGCCTCGATCTGCTCAACCAGTTGCTCGATCATCGGCCGAAGACTAGAGCGCCGTTGCTACGCGACGATCTCGATCTGCTGCTGCTTCGCCGCCTCCTCGGGGGTCTCCCGGGAGAGGACGGCGTTGAGGGAGGCGATCGCCACCGCGAGCTGCTCTTCGTCGGGCTCGCGGGTGGTCAGGTTCTGCAGCATCAGGCCGGGCCACATGATCGCCCGCACCCAGGCTTTGCGGCGGTTCTTGCCGGCCCACTTGATTACCTCGTAGGAGAGACCGGCAATCAACGGGATCCCCAGGATGCGCGAGATCACCAGCCAGTACCAGGCCGGCAGGCCGATCGGGGCGAAGACGAAGATCGCCAGCACCATCACGATCAGCAGGAAGCTGGTGCCGCAGCGCGGGTGCAGGCGCGAGTAGAGCTTGGCCCGGGCCGGGGTCAGTTCGTCTTCGGCCTCGTAACAGGAGATCGTCTTGTGCTCGGCGCCGTGATACTCGAATACCCGGCGCATATCCGGCATCCGACTAATCGCAAAGATGTAGCCGATGAAGATGCCGGTGCGGAGGATCCCCTCGACCAGCCAGAAGAGGAAGGGCGATCCGAGCTGATCCTTGACGAGGCTGGTGAGGCCGACCGGGACGACGAAGAAGAGGCCGATCGAGAGCAGCAGCGAGAGCACGATCGTCAGGCCCCAGATCCAGCCGCCGATCTCCTCTTTCTCGCCCTCCTCGTCAGCCTCCATCTGGGCGTTGGCAGAGATTCCCAAGGCCCGGAAGCCGATCTTCAGCGACTCGCCGAGGGCGACGACGCCGCGGATTACCGGCAGGCGGTAGAGCCGGTGCCGCTGCGCCCACGGCTTCAGCGGCTCGGACTGGACCTCGATCTGCCCCTCGGGGGTGCGGACGGCGACGGCCCAGACCGTGACGCCGCGCATCATCACCCCCTCCAGCACCGCTTGGCCGCCGACCGGGGCGTCGCGCTTGGCGACGAGGGCCCCGTCGGGCATGCGCAGCGGATCCCCTCCGTTTTTCTCGGAGGGGATGGAGATTGCCTGTGCCGAGCCCGCCGGTGGGCTCACCGGCTACTTCCCGGCCCGGTGCTTGGCGGCGCGGCGCTGGAAGCGCTCGACGCGGCCACCGGTGTCGACCAGCTTCTGCTTGCCCGTGTAGAACGGGTGGCACTCGGAGCAAAGCTCGACGTGCAGGTCCGCTTTCGTGGACCGCGTGTAGAACTGGTTGCCGCACGAGCAGTGCACGTTGGCAAGCGTGTACTCGGGGTGGATTCCTGCCTTCATCTGTACCCAGTCTAGAGAACTGCGCAAGCCCTGCCGATACGGCCTGTGTGAGCCTCGCCGCCACCGTCCCTGCGCCCACCGCCAGACGCTCGCCTCTGCGGGCGCTGATCGCCGCCCTGCTGGTTGTCGGCACCACCGCGGTCGTGCTCCACGATTGGCTTGGTGTCGGCGGTTCCGGCCTCGACCTGGCGGTCAACGGGGTCGCCTACGACGTCGTCATCGTCGCCGCCGGGCTGGCCTGCCTGCTGCGGGCGCGCGAAGCGGCGAGCGAGCGCGGGGCCTGGATCGCGATCGCGGCCTCGATCCTCGCCTGGAGCGCCGCCGAGATCTACTGGACCGCGGTCCTCTTCCACGACCCCTCGACGCCTTACCCCTCCCCCGCCGACATCGGCTACCTCGCCTTTTACCCGCTGGCGGCGCTGGGCCTCTACCTGCTGGTGCGGGCGCGGACGCGGGAACTCGATTGGCGGCTCTGGATGGACGGGCTGATCGCTGCCCTGGGTACGGCAGCGCTGGGCACCGCCTTCATCTTCGACTTCGTCGCCGACCGCAGTAGCGGCAGTTGGCTCGAACAGGCGACCACGCTCGCCTACCCCCTCGGCGACGTGCTGATGCTCTCGCTGCTGGTCGGCATCGTCGCCCTCACGCGCTGGCGGCCCGGCCGCACCTGGGCCCTGCTACTTCTCGGCCTCGCCGCCCTGGTGATCGCCGACGTCGCCTTCACCCTGCAGGAAGCCGACGCCTCCTTCCCACAGGGGGACTGGATCGAACCGATCTACCTCATCGCTGCGCTCTGTCTCGGGGCGGAGGCCTGGCAGCCGCGGGCGGCGATGATCCAGGCGGCGGCACGTTTCGACGGCTGGCGCGAGCTGATGGTCCCGGCGATCTTCGCCGCCATCCTCGCCGGCCTCTTCGCGATGCAGGCGCTGACCTCGGCCAGCTTGCTCTCGACCGCGCTTTGGGTGGCGACGATGGCGGCGGTGCTGATGCGGCTGGCGATCAGCGTCTACGAAAACAAGCGGCTACTGGAGCGGGTCCGGACCGACCCGCTGACGAGCCTTGGCAACCGCGGCGCCATGCAGGTGGACTTCGCCG
Source organism: uncultured Actinomycetes bacterium (assembly GCA_963708405.1). Taxonomy (GTDB): domain Bacteria; phylum Actinomycetota; class Thermoleophilia; order Solirubrobacterales; family 70-9; genus VAYN01. The sequence goes on along the minus strand of CAVPSL010000003.1, from coordinate 231,515 downwards.
AAGGCGACCGTCTGGGCGCGGAGCGGGCGCCGGTCACGCTCGTGCTCTTCGACCTCGACGGCTTCAAGCGCTTCAACGACACCTTCGGCCATCCCGAGGGCGACGTCCTCCTCGCCCGCCTCGGCCGCGCTCTGCGCGAGGCGGTCGGGGCCGACGGCACCGCCTACCGCCTCGGCGGCGACGAGTTCTGCATCCTGCTCAAGGGCGACGGCAAGATGGCCGACGCGGTACGTGACCGTGCCGCCGCAGCACTCAGGGCCTCCGGCCGCGGCTTCGAGGTGACGGCCTCCTGGGGCGCGGCGGCGATGCCCGCCGAGGCGGTCGAGAGCGGCGAGGCGCTGCGACTTGCCGACGTCCGCATGTACGCTCAGAAGGAGTCGCGCCGGGCCGCCCTTGACCCCGAGATCGGCTCAGTCTTCGACGGCGAGACTGTCAAGGAGGATCAGCAGCACCGAGGTGACCTCGGCCCGGCTGGCGGGATCCTCTGAACGGGCGACCAGCATCGCCGCCTCGTCAAGCGCCCCGAGCAGCAGGTGCGCCGTGGGCCCGACGGGGACCGGCCGGATCTCACCCGCCTCGACCGCGGCGCTGAGACTGGCTTCGATCAAGCCGAGCCCGTTGGCGGCACCGATCTCGCGCCAGCGCTCCCAGCCCAGCACGGCTGGCGCCTCGTGCAGGGCGATGCGGCGCAGCTCTGGCTCCGCACACTCGTCGAGGAAGGCCTCGATCCCGGCCCGCATTGCCGCCAGCGGACTCTCCAGCTCGGACCCGAGGACGACCCGGGCGACGCGCTCGGTCGACTCCGCCTCGAGCTGTTCGTAGGCGGCCTCGAGCAGCTCCCGCTTGCCGCCGAAGTGGTGGTACAGGGCACCGCGGGTGACCCCGGCGGCACGGACGATTTCCTCGGTGCCGACCTCGTCGTAGCCGCGCTCGGTGAAGAGGTGGCGGGCGGCAGCGATCAAGGCAGCGCGGGTCGCCTCGGTGCGTTGTGCCTGGGTGCGGCGCGGCGGCTTCGTGGGCGGCTGTGGCTCGGATTCTGGACTTACATGCATACGGTATGTATGTTACCTGTGCTAGCCAACGAGGGAAGGGTTTTCGATGACTGAAGATACGCAGCGCAAGGAGATCGACCTGCCGGCCGGACGGATTCGCTACCGCGAGGCGGGCGAGGGCAAGCCGATCGTCTTCGTCCACGGCTTCCTCGTTGATGGCCGGCTCTGGGGCGGCGTCGTCGATCGGCTCGCCGACCGCTACCGCTGCCTCGCCCCGGACTGGCCGATCGGCGCCCAGCAGATCGCCATGAACCCCGATGCCGACCTCTCCCCGCCTGGCGTCGCCGCGATCATCTCCTCCTTCCTCGACGCCCTCGACCTCAAGGACGTGACGATCGTCGGCAACGACTCCGGCGGCGCGATGTCGCAGGTACTGGTCACCCGGCACCCGCAGCGGATCGGCCGCCTGGTCCTGACCAACTGCGACACCCACGAGAACTTCCCGCCCGGAGTCTTCAAGGCAATGCCGCCGATCGCCAAGCTGCCGGGCGGGATGACGCTGCTCTCGGCCCCCTTCCGAATCCCCGCGCTCGCTCGTGCCGCCTTTGCGCCGTTCTCGCGCACCGGCATCCCGGCCGAGCTCGTCGCCTCCTGGATGGCCCCAGCGACCGGCGTCCCCGGCGTCATGCGCGATGCCAAGAAGGTGACGGCCGGCATGAACAAGCGCTTCACGCTCGCCGCCGCCGAAGCGCTGCGCGGCTCACAACTGCCGATCCTGCTGGCCTGGGCACCGGGCGACCGCTTCTTCCCGATCTCCTACGCCGAACGGCTCGCCTCCGAAGCTGGCAACGCCTCGATCGTCCGCATCGCCGACGCCGCCACCTTCGTACCGCTGGATCAGCCCGGCGCAGTGGCCGAGGCGATCGCCGATTTCGCCGCGGAGACCGCCTGACCGAACAGACGTTCCCAAAACCCGCAAAGTGCAGCTTTTTCGTCCGACCGAGCGGGGAATCTTCGCCATCCCCGCGAGACGGGGTCCCAACAGGACGGAGAGCGCATGCCCAAGCAGATCTTCGACCAGGACCGACCGAGGAGCACCATGGCCCAGCAGCTCGACGAAGCTTTCGCCGGCTGCGAGGAGTGGACTCTGGCGCCGCCGACTCAGCGGCGCAGCAGCCTCGGCCTCAGCCCCCGCTCCCCCAGCGTCTCGAGCATGCTCGGCAGGGCGGCGGCCGTATCGATCCAGGAGCCGCGGGCGCTGTAGTAATCGGCGTCGTGCAATAGGACGATGTCGCCGGCAGCGATGCCGGAGGTCGCCCGACGGGCGATCGAGCTTGGCGTCGCCCCGCGTTTCCAGTCCTTACCCCAGCGCGACCAGAGCACCGGGCGCCAGCCGCGCTGGCAAACCGCCCGCAAGCCGGAGGCGCTGAAGATCCCGTAGGGCGGCCGGTAGTCGCGCACCTCCTGGCCGCCGGCGTCCTCGATCGCCGCCTTGGCCCGCTCGGCGTCGTCGAGCAGCGAGCGCGGCGTCAGCCGCAGTTGGTTGCGGTGGCGCTGACAGTGCAGCTCGACCCGGTGGCCGGCGGCGACGATCTCGGCGACCAGGGCAGGGCGCCGCTCGACTTGCTCACCAGCGAGGAAGAAGGTGGCCGGAGCACCGGCCTCGCGCAGGATCTCGAGCACAGCCGGGGTGCCCTCGGGGTGCGGGCCGTCGTCGAAGGTCAGCGCCACCCCGTCGAGGCCGTCGTCGCGCAGCAGCGCCCCGTAGGCGCGGCCGAGCGGCGGCACCACCGGGCCCAGCGCCGGCAGCGCGTGCCGGACGGTGGCCGCCCCAGCCAGCGCCACCGCCGCCGCGCCGAGGGCGCGGCGGCTCAATGCCCCGCGTTAGCGCCGGTCGCGGCCGGCTGCTTCTGGCTGGCGGTCTGGGCCGCCGGTGCCGGCGCCGGGGTCGAGGGATCGTTGTCGGTGCCGATGTGGATGCGGTTGGTGACCGGCTTCCAGGGGCTCTCGCGGTGGACGATGCCCAGCATCAGCAGCAGCGCTACGGCGACGGCACTGACCGCCACCGCGACCCGCTCGAAGCGCAGGCGCCAGACCGGCTGCGGGCGCACCCGCGGCCGCACCGTCAGGGCATGTGAGGCGATCGACGGCAACGAAGCGAAGGAGGAGTCCGGTGAGCGGCGCTCGCGGGTGATGTGGCGCAGGACCGACTCCAGCTCGTGGTCGGAGCGGGCCACTTCGGCCAGGCCGAAGCTCTCGAAGGCGGCATTGTTGGCGCGCAGGTGGCCGGCGTTGAAGCCGAAGGAGACGACCGGGCAGCCGCGGATGTGCGCCTCCAGCACGGTCAGGCCGGCGGTGGCGTGGATCATCGCGTCGGAGGCGGCCATCCAGTCGCTCATCTGCTCGGTGAAGCCGAGGATGCGGACCTTCTCGTTGCTGCCGAAGCGCTGCTCGAGCTTCTCGCGGGCGACCTCGTTGCGGCCGGTGATGCAGACGACCATCGTGTCCTCGTCGGCGAGGGCGGACTCGATCGCCCCCTCGAGGTCGCCGATTCCCCAACCGCCACCGGAGACCAGGACGAGGCGGGCGTGGGCAGGGACATCGAGTGCCTCGCGGGCATCGCGGCGGGTCCGCGGCATCAGGAAGTCGGGCGAGATCGGCGGCCGCGTCCACTCGACACTGCCGGGGCCGGCCAGCCTTTCGACTTCCTCGATCGACTCCGGGTGGGTGACGTAATGCATGTCGACCCCGGGATGGACCCAGTAACGGAGGCCTGCCAGGTCGGTGATCGCCGACTGCACGGGGATCTCCAGGCGCCGGTTCTCGCGCAACATCCCCAGTACCGCGGTGACGCCGGGGTAGGTCGAGATCACAACATCGGATTGGTGCTCGGCGATCAGCTTGGTCAGGCCGCGGGCGCCGAGCAGGTACATCAGGTGGTGTGCCAGCCAGCGGGTCGGCGCGAACTTGGTGATCAGCCAGTACTGGATGTCGAACAGCCAGGGCGCCCAGCGGAAGGTGAAGCGCGAGCCGCCCCGGAGCGACGGCGGAGAGCAGCTTGCCCATCGCCTCGAGGCCGTTGGCGATCTCGACCTCGGCGTTGGGCACCTCCGCTTCGAGGTCGGCCTTGATGATCCGCGCCGGCAGGTCATGGCCCTCGCCGATGTCGGCGCTGAGGATGAGAACTCGCGGCTCGCGCTCCTCGAAGCGGGCGGCGCCGGCCAGAAGGGCGCCGGCGGCGTGGTCGTTGCCGTTCAGCGAGGGCTTCTTACCGGGGATGGGGTCCGGCGGCCGGGTCGTGCAGCGGACCCATTCGACGTACTTGCGGACACCGTCTTTGAAGTTGGTCTTCGCCTCCCAGCCGAGCTCGTCGAGCGCGCGCTGGTTGGAGATCGACTTGCCGGGGAAGTCGCCGGGGCGCGGCGGCGTGTGGGTGATCTCGCAGGTATCGACGTTTTCCTGCACGCGCTCGGCGATTTCGAGGATCGTCACGACCTCGTCGCCAGAGAGGTTGTAGGTGCGGCCGGCGGCCTCGGGCGCGAGCGCGGCGACGATCCCGTCGGCGAGGTCCTCGACGTAGATGAAGCTGCGGGTGGTGCTGCCGTCGCCAGCGATCGTCAGCGCTTTGCCTTCGAAGGAGAGGTCGGTGAATTTGGCGACGACGCCGGCGGCGCGGGCGCGCGGGCCGTAGGGGATGCCGAAGCGCAGCACCGTCGACTCGAGGTCGTATAGCTCGGCGTAGCCGGAGCAGTAGGTCTCGCCGGCGAGCTTGGTCGCGGTGTAGAGGTGGCGCGGGGCGGGGATCGCGGTTTCCTCGTCGACCTCCTGCTCGGGGCAGTCGCTGTAGACCCAGGTGGTCGAGCCGTAGACGACGCGGCCGACTTTGGCCCGGCAGGCGGCCTCGAGCACGTTCAGCGTGCCGCGGGTGTTGACCTCCTCGGCCAGGACCGGGTCGGCGAGAACGTGGCCGACGTCGGCGACTGCGGCCAGGTGGATGACGGCGTCGCAGTCGCGCATCGCCAGGTCGAGGTTGGCGGGATCGGTGATGCTGCCGGTGAAGGTCTCCACTTCCAACGGCGAGTGATAGGGCGAGGCGCTGAGGTCGAAGATCCGCGGCGTCTTCCCCTGCGCGAGCAGCTTGTCGACTACGTGGGAGCCGATGAAGCCCCCGCCGCCGGTTACCAGGACCCTCATCACGCCTCCTCGTTGAGTGCCGCCGCACGGCTGTCGGGTCGGTAATAGAGCGGCACGCACCAGTGGTTCTCGGCCACCCAGTCGGTGTTCGGCAGTTCGTCGGAGCGGCCCATGATCCGATGACAGGGCTGGTCGTAGACCTTGCCGGTGCTCTTCTCGAGCTCTTCGAAGACGATGTACTTGTAGAAGCCCGAGGTCATCCCCTCCGGCAGCTCCAGGCGAGCCGGGTGCAGCGGGTCGAGGTGCTCGCGGGCGTACTCGTTCTTCCAGGCGACGATCTCCTCCATCCGTTCCGCCTGGACCAGCGCCAGCGCCGCGGTGAACTCGCTCATGCGGAAGTTGAGCCCGTCGACCTCGTGCTCGAACTTGCCGTAGTTGCGGAACTTGCGGGCGAACTCGATCAGCTCGGGATTGCCGGACACGAGCACGCCACCCTCGCCGGTGGAGACGGTCTTGGTCGCGTAGAGCGAGTAGACGCCGGCGTCGCCGAAGCCGCCCGGACGGCTGCCGTTCCAGTCGGCGCCGTGGGCGTGGGCGCAGTCCTCGAGCAGGAAGATGCCGTTGTCGCGGCAGTAGGCGGCGATCTTCTCGGCGTCGAAGGCGATGTGGCCGCCGATGTGGACGAGGATCGCGGCGCGCGGCTTGTGCCGCTCGGCCTTGGCCTCGAAGTCGTCGAAGGACATGCAGAGGTCGTCGCGGTTGCAGTCGACGAACTCGACCTCAGCACCGGCGCCGATCGCCGCCAGCGGGCGTGGCCATGAAGGTATTGGAGGGGCACAGCACCGTCTCCCCCTGGACCCCGGCGAACTCGAGCGCCGCCAGGGCGCCGCCGGCCCAGCTAGAGAGGCCGACGCTGGGCAGCCCGTTCCACTGCTCCCAGCGCTGCTCGAAGGCATCCAGCTTGGCGCCCTCCGACCACTGCTCGGAGTCGAGGACCTCGGTCCAGAGCTCGAACAGTCGCGCACGGTCGCGGTGGTCGAACCCGATCGCGAACTTGGTCGCGTCGGGCGCGGTTTTCTCTGCGGGCCCTACGGTGGCTCCTTGGTGGGTGTGGCTGGGGGTTTGCCTCTGCGGGACGACTTGACAGCTACGCCAAAGGCGCCCGCAAAACTACCACCGAGCGGACCGATGCGGCGCATATCGGCGTCCTCGGTCGCTCGCGTGCGGAGCACGCACTCCCCTGCGTCCTTGATCTGCTCGATCAGGTCCGCTCGTGAGCGCGATCAAGAACACCCCAACGGCAGATGAGCCGGCAAGAAGCACGGTTCCGGCGACCGCCAGGAGCATAAAGGCGACCAGGGCGGCGCCGCCGAGCGGGGTCGATCCCCAGGACTCGTCGAAGATCAGCGGCGCCAGCACGACCGGGACCAGCACCTGCACGGCGAACATGATCGGCGCCACGTGGGTGGCGCCGCGGCGCTGCAGGGCACTCATCTCGCTCAGCAGGGCCAGGCCCTCCGAGGCGGCGGCCGTAGCGAGCCAGGCGACGGCGGCGAGCAGGGCCCCGGCCGCGAGTTCGTCGGTCAGCAGCTTGCTGGCGATCGCCGTCCAGGCGTAGCCGCAGCCGGCGCTGACGACGGCGAGGATCGAGAGCGAGGAGGCCCGCGAGCGCAGCGCGTAGGGCACCAGCATCGGGATCGCGACGAGGGCCAGCGCCAGCGCCATCGCCGCGGTGCCGGCGTGTTCGGTGCGTGCGTTCCGGCGCCGCCCAGGCGCCACGCCAGCGACCCCGCCGACGATCGCCCCCACGGCGCCCACTCCCGCGGCCCCGGCCTCTCCCCCAGCCGCGTCGCCGCCAGCCAGAGCAGCAGAATCAGCCCACTGGCCAGGCACGGCTGCACCACGGTCAGCGGCGCCAGCAGCAGCGCCACGATCTCCAGCGGCCAGCCCAGCAGCCCCAGCCCGGTCGCCCCCAGCCAGCGCCGGTTGCGCACCAGCCTGCCCGATCAGCGAGGGCCGCAGCGAGTGCTCCGTCGGCACCTCCCGTGCCTCCAGCGCCTGCAGCGCGATCGAGGTGTTGTAGAGCAGCGAGGCCGCAACCGCCGCGACTATCCCAAGCGCCAGCACCGCGCGAGGTTATCCGGCGTCAGCGGTCGCTCAGCGTGCGTCGGTCGTCGTCGCCGTAGTGAACGCCGACCCAGCCGATTCCAAGGCCTCCGCAAGACCATCGGGACGATCATGCCGAGGCTCGCCCCACTTCTATTGACGCCAAGGGACGAGCAGGCCGACACGGCAACGGCAGTGAGCACGACGCCGGCGAGGCCAATGAGCACGATTGCCTTTCCTTCGGTCATCGGCTCTACCTTACCCCGCGACCGCAGACAAAACGACTACAACGGAACCGACCGCCAGACCCACTAGACCACCGATCGCAACGAGTCGCCGCACCTCGCGATCAGAAGCCCCCGACAGCGCTGGATAGGCCTGGGCCAGGAATCCAAAGATTGCGATTGCCCGCCGACAGGCCGAGGAATGCCGCAAAATCGCTGGCGATCGAGGCGGGTGACGAGCACCGCCCGACCGAGGGAAGAACAGCGCACAGTTGGCGCGCTGAACGCGCCAACTGTGCGTCGAAGCGTCGCGAATGCTCACGTCTCCTGGTAGAGCGGGCCGTCGCCGCCCTCGGGCAGCGTCAGGCGGCCGCCCTTGGCGGTGATCGCGCCGCACTGGACGCAGTTGGAGGCGGTGACGTGGACGTCGACCTCGCTGGCGCCGCTCTCCAGCTGGTCCTCGGGGATCTCGTAGACCTGGGCCGGGCACATCGAGACCCAGGTCTGGGCGATCTCGCGCGGCACGTGAGTCTGGATGCGGACGTGGTTGGGGGCGTCGTCGCGGGTGGCGTTGCCGGAGAGGAAGACCGAGTCGAGCTTGTTGAAGGTGAGCTCGTTGTCGGCCTTCGGGTACTTGTCGCCCGCCTTGCCCTCGAAGACGGGGATCTCGGCGTTGTCCTCGATCTTCCAGTGGCCGCCTGGGAAGGCGCCTTTGGTGCCAACCATCATCGAGCCCATCGCGCCGCCGAAGATCAACCCCTTGGTCAGCGGCTGCTTCATGTTGCGCGAGCGATAGAGGTCCTTCTCGATCTCCGAGTCGCGGATCGCCTTGTCGTAGCTTTCGAAGTTGACCGAGTCGATGTCCTTCTTCAGCGAGTCGACGATCGCTTCCGCCGCGTACATCCCGGCGTGCATCGCGTAGTGGACGCCGGCGAGTTCGGCGATGTTGACCATCCCGGCGGCGTCGCCGGCCATCAGCATCCCGGGGACCGAGAAGCGCTTCGGCAGCGCCCAGTAGCCGCCCGAGGGGATCGTCTTCGCGCCCCAGCCGACCCGTTTGCCGCCCTCGATGATCTTCTTGATGAAGGGGTGGGTCTTGAACTCCTGCAGGGCGTCGTGGACGGAGAAGGTGGCGTCGGTGGTGTCGAGCCCGACGACGAGCCCGAAGCAGACCTTGTCCTCGCCCATCGGGTAGATGAAGCTGCCGCCGGCCTCCTTGTATTTGCGGGCCCCAGCGCAGCGGCCAGCCGAGCGTGTGGATCACCCGGTCGAGCGGCTTCGGGACCTCCCAGACCTCCTTCACCCCGAGCTCCCAGACCTGCGGGTCGGAGCCCTCGCGCAGGTCGAAGTAGTCCATCGCGGCGTAGGTGAGGTGGCCGATCGTGCCCTCGGCCAGCACCGTCGCCTTGGCGACGACGTCGGAGCCGGGCTCGAAGTTGCCGAGCTCTTCGCCCTCTTTGCCACGGCCGCGGTCGCCGGAACGGACGCCCTTGACGATCCGGTCCTCGACCAGCAGTTGGGTCGCCGCGGTCTCGGTGAGGATGTAGACGCCGGCCTCTTCGGCTTTCTCGGCGAGGAAGCGGCCCAGTTTGGAGACCGAGAGCGTGTAGGTGCCCTCTTTGCGGAAGTTGGGCGGCGGCGGCTTCAGCGGGAAGGCTTTGCTCTTGGTGAGGAAGTAGGTCGCGTCCTTCGTCACCTCCTGGTAGACCGGCGGCCACTCGGCCGGCGGCAGGTCCGGGAACAGCCGTTCCAGCGCCGAGGGGTCGACGTTGGCGCCGGAGAGCAGGTGGGCGCCGGCGACTTTGCCCTTCTCGATCACCGCGACCGGGACTTCGCCCAACTTCTCGAGTCAGCTCCGGCTCGTCCTCCAGCAGCTGCATCAGTTTGTTAGCGCAGGCCAGGCCGGCGGGGCCGCCGCCGACGATCGCGACGCCAACCTCGATGCGCTCGTCCACCGGGTCGGTCGGGGCGACGATCACGTCGGCCGAATCGAACGGGGGCGGGAACTCGCTGGGTGCAACGGCTGGCATCTCGACTCCTATCGCGGTCTACTAGTCGTGGGAACTGCGTCCGGGGGGCCGTGGCCCCCCGGAGTGACTCAGCCCTTCTTCGCCTTGATCGCCTCGGTCAGCTTGGGGACGATCTTGTGCAGATCGCCGACCACGCCGAGGTCCGAGAACTCGAAGATCGGGGCGTTCGGGTCCTTGTTGATCGCCAGGATGTTCTCCGAGTTCTGCATCCCGACCTTGTGCTGGATCGCGCCGGAGATGCCGGCCGCCAGGTACAGCTTCGGCGCGACCGTCTTGCCGGTCTGGCCGATCTGGGCGGCGTAGGGGTACCAGCCGGCGTCGACGACCGCGCGGGTCGCGGCGACCGCGCCGCCCATCGCCTCGGCCAGTTCCTCGCACTGCTTGAAGCCCTCGGCAGCGCCGAGGCCACGGCCACCGCCGACGAGGATGTCGGCGTCCTCGATGTTGACGTCGGCGCCGCGCTGCTCGCCGCGCTGGACCATCGTCGCCTTGGTCGACCAGGCCGAGAGCTCGACGTCGACGTCGACGACCTCGGCGCTGCCGCCGCTCTCGTTGGCGTCGAAGGCGTTGAGGCGGCCGATGATGATGCCCGGCTCGCTGACGTAACCGACGTCGGCGATCTGGGAGTCCTGCAGGATCGGCCGCTCGGCGACGAGCTTGCCGTCCTGGACTTTGACCGCGGTGACCTCCATGGTCACGCCGGCGCCGAGGCGGGCGGTAAGGCCGGCACCGATCTCGAAGCCGAGCAGACCGCCGCCGAACAGGGCGTAGGAGATGCCGTTGTCCTGGATCACCTTGGCCATCGCGTCGATGATCGGCTGGGCCAGGCCCTCCGGGACGCTCTTGGCCCGGTAGACCTTGGCGGCGCCGTAGTTGCCGAGCGAGGCGGCAGCGTCGTCGGCGACGTCGCCGACGACCAGCGCGGCGGCCTCGCCACCGACCTGACCGGCCAGCTTGGCGGCCTCGGAGATGGCCCCGAGCGAGTTTTTGTTGAAGTTGCCCTCGTCGTCGTGGAGGGCGTAAACCAGGATGCCTGCCATCTAGATCAGCTTCCTCTCGTCGAGCCAGGCGACGATCTTTTCGACCGTCTCGTTGGTGTCCTCGTCCTCGATGATCTCGCCCGCCTCCTTGGCGGGCGGCGGGTTCAGGGCGAGGACCTGCGTCTTCGAGCCAGCCTCGCCGACCTTGCCGGCCGTCGATGCCGACGTCGCCGGTGGCCTTCGCGTCGAGCGGCTTCTTTTTCGCGCCCATGATCGCTTTCAGGCTCGGGTAGCGCGGCTCGTTGATCGCGTCGCCGACGCTGATCACGGCCGGCAGCTCGATCTCGACGGTGTCGTAGCCGTACTCGGCCTGGCGCTCGCAGCGCAGCTTGCCGTCGGTGACGTCGATCTTGATCACCTGCGTCAGCGAGGGCATCTGCAGGTGGTCGGCGACGACGGCGCCGATCGTGTAGCACTCGCCGTCATCGGACTGCTGGCCCAGCAGGACCAGATCCGGGCTCTCCGACTCAAGCACCTTCGCCAGCGAGTAGCCGGTGGCGCAGACGTCGGAGCCGGCCAGCGCGTCGTCGGAGAGGTGGACCGAGCGATCGGCGCCGAGCGCGACCGCCTTGTGCAGGGCGCGGACCGCCGAGTCGGGGCCCATCGTCACCGCGACGACCTCCTCGACCGGGATCGCCCCACCCTCCTTGATCTGCATAGCCGCCTCGAGGGCGTGCGTGTCGAAGGGGTTGAGGTTTTTCTCGCCGCTGCGATCCAGACGCATCGTGTTCGGGTCGATGCGCTTCTGAACCGCGGCGTCCGGGACCTCCTTGACCAGGACGCAGATCTTCAAGTTGAAGCCTCCTTGGGGATGATTCTCAGCTCTTCGCGAGTTGATTCTGGGCGCCTCGCGGGCCCGTTGCGGGCGGGCATGTTATCGGTTGCGGGCGACCGGTTGACTGACCAGTCAATCAGGGACTATACCCCGTACGGCGGCACCTATGCACCGATCCGTGTAACCAGTCCCCAGCGGCTCTGGGCCGGGACTATTCGCCGCGCTCGTGCCGCGCGCTGGCGGCCTCGCGGATGAAGTCGACGATCTCGTCGGTGCCGGCGCCGGGGGTGAAGACGTCGGCGACCCCGAGCTTCTTCAGCTCGGGGATGTCATCGGCGGGGATCGTCCCCCCCACCGTGACGAGCACGTCGTCGACGCCCTGCGCCTTCAGCAGCTCGACCACTTTCGGCACCAGCGTCATGTGGGCGCCAGAGAGGATCGAGAGGCCGACCGCGTCGGCGTCCTCCTGGATCACCGTCTCGGCGATCTGCTCCGGGGTCTGGTGCAGCCCGGTGTAGATCACCTCCATGCCGGCGTCGCGCAGGGCGCGGGCGATGATCTTGGCGCCGCGGTCGTGCCCGTCCAGGCCGGGCTTGGCGACGACGACGCGGATCTTGCGGGCGGTTGCTGCCTCCATCTGCGGCGGGAACCCTAGCGGCCTCGCTAGAAGACCGGGGTCTCCGTGTAGGTGCCGAAGACCTCTTGCAGGGCGGCGATCATCTCGCCCTCGGTGGCGCGGGCGCGGGCGGCGGCGATGATCGGCGGCATCAGGTTGGCCTCGCCGGCGGCGGTCTGCTTCAGCTCGGCCAGGGTGCGCTCGACCGCGGCGGCGTCGCGACGGGCGCGGGTCGCCCGCAGGCGCTCTACCTGCTTGCCTTCGAGGGCGGGGTCGATGCGCAGAATCGGCATCTCTTCTTCCTCCTCCTGGACAAAGTCGTTGACGCCGACGACGATCCGCTTGCGCTCGTTCAGCTCCTGCTGGTAGCGGAAGGAGGCGTCAGCGATCTCACGCTGGGGGAAGTTCTGGCGGATCGCCTCGACCATGCCGCCGAGCTCGTCGATGCGGGCGAAGTAGCCGTATGCCGCTGCCTCCATCTCGTCGGTCAGCTTCTCGACGAACCAAGACCCGCCGAGCGGATCGGCGCTGTTGGTGACGCCGGATTCGGTGGCGATGATCTGCTGCGTGCGCAGCGCCACCCGCACCGCCTCCTCAGTCGGCAGCGCCAGCGCCTCGTCGAAGGAGTTGGTGTGCAGCGACTGAGTCCCGCCGAGCACCGCCGACAGCGCCTCCAGCGAGGTGCGGACGATGTTGTTGAGGGGCTGCTGGGCAGTCAGCGAGACTCCGGCCGTCTGGGTGTGAAAGCGCAGCCGCATCGACTCCTCGCGCTTGGCGCCGTAGGTGTCGCGCATCTCGCGGGCCCAGATCCGGCGCGCCGCCCTGTACTTGGCGATCTCCTCGAAGAAGTCGACGTGGGCGTTGAAGAAGAAGGAGAGACGGGGCGCGAAGGCGTCGACGTCGAGACCGCGCTCGAGCGCCCGCTCGACGTAGGTGAAGCCGTCCTTGAGCGTGAAAGCGAGCTCCTGCTGGGCGGTCGAACCGGCCTCGCGGATGTGGTACCCGGAGATCGAGACCGGGTGCCAGCGGGGCATGTTCTCGCTGCACCACTCGATCATGTCGGTGACCAGACGCAGCGCCGGCTCGATCGGGAAACACCACTCTTTCTGAGCGATGTACTCCTTGAGGATGTCGGTCTGGATCGTCCCCCCCAGCCGCTCCGCCGGCACGCCCTGGCTCTCGCCGACCAGCACGTAGAAGGCGAGCAGGATCGCCGCCGGGGCGTTGATCGTCATCGAGGTGGTGACGCCCCCGAGCGGGATCCCGGCGAAGAGCTGCTCCATGTCGTCGAGGGTGTCGACGGCAACTCCCTCGCGGCCAACCTCGCCGAGGCTGCGGCCGTGATCGGAGTCGTAGCCCATCAGGGTCGGCATGTCGAAGGCCGTGGAGAGGCCGGTCTGGCCGTGGTCGAGCAGATAGTGGAAGCGCTCGTTGGTCTCCTCGACGGTGCCGAAGCCGGCGAACTGACGCATCGTCCAGAGCCGCCCCCGGTACATCGAGGGGTAGGGCCCGCGCGTGAACGGGAACTCGCCGGGCCGGCCGACCCGCTCCTCGAGCCCCGGATCGAGGTCCCGCTCCTCGTAGAGCGGCTCGATCTCCTTGCCCGAGATGGTCGAGAACTCAGCCTCGCGCTGCTGGAACTCCCGCGTCTCCCTCGGCTCGATCGCCATGCGACCAGTCTAGATGCGGCTAGCGGCGCACGGGGAAGCGGCGTGGCGGCGGTTTGCGGCTGGCGGCGACGCGCGAGGCGCCGAGGCCGGCCAGGGTCGCCAGCACGGTGAAGGCGACGGCGGCGAGGCGGCGGCCGAGGCGCTCGAAGCGCAGCACCTGCCAGCCCTCCTCGCGGGCGAGCGCGGCCAGCGGCGGGTCGGGGTTGACGGCGACGGGGTGACCGACAGCGCGCAGCATCGGCAGGTCCGAGAGCGAGTCGGAGTAGGCGTAGGACGCGGCGAGGTCGATCTGGTGGCGGGCGGCGAAGGCCTCCATCGCCTCGACCTTGCCGGGGCCGTAGACGAAGGGGCCGTCGAAGCGGCCGGTGTAGCTGCCCTCGGCGTCGACTTCGTAGCGAGTGCCGATGCCGCCCTCCATCCCCAGCACCGCGGCCAGCGACTCGACCGTGTCGTTGCCGGCGGCGCTGACGATGAAGGCGGGCCGGCCGGCGTCCTGATGGGCGTGGACCTCGTCCAGCATCTGCGGGTAGACCCGCGGCAGGATCGCCGCCATCACCTCCGGGCCCATGCGCTGGACCGTGCGCTCGGGAACGCCGCGAATCACCTCGCGGGCGACCCGCAACACGTCCGCCGTGCGCTCATCGGTCGTTCCCCGCAAGCGGTAGCGCAGATGCTCGACGGCCCAACTCGCAAGCTGGCGGCGGCTGACGAGGCCCTGCCGGGTGGCGACACGCGCGAACTGCATCCCGGAGGACCCCGCCATCAGGGTCTTGTCGAGATCGAAGAACGCGGCGCCGCCGCCCAAAGCTAAGACCCGTTGACCTCGATGACGATGGCGTCGCCCTGGCCACCGCCGGAGCAGATGGCGGCGACGCCGAGGCCACCGCCGCGGCGCTGCAGCTCGTGAACGAGGGCGCCGACGATGCGGGAGCCGGAGGCGCCGATCGGGTGGCCGAGGGCGATCGCGCCGCCGTTGACGTTGACCTTGTCCTCGTCGATGCCGAGCATCCGCACCGAGTTGAGGGCGACCGAGGCGAAGGCCTCGTTGATCTCCCAGAGGTCGACTTCCTCGGGGGTCTTGCCGATCTTCTCCAGCGCCTGCTTAGCGGCGTTGGCCGGCGTTTTCGCCAGGTAGGGGAAGTCGTCGGCGACGGTGCCGTAGGAGAGGATCCGGGCCAGCGGGGTCTTGCCGTTGGCTTGCGCCCAATCCTCGGAGGCGACGACGATCGCACCGGCGCCGTCATTGACGCCGGGGGCGTTGCCGGCGGTGTGGGTGGCGTCGGGGCCGCCGATCCCCTTCAGCTTGGCCAGCGTCTCGACCGTGGTGTCGGGACGGATCGCCTCGTCGGTCTCAACCGTGCTCTCGCCCTTGCGCGACTTGACGGTGACGCCGACGATCTCCTCGGCAAGGCGGCCGGCCTCGGTCGCCTCGTTGGCAAGCCGGTGCGAGCGCTCGGCGAAGCGGTCCATGTCGGCGCGGGTGATCTCCAGCTCGTTGGAGACCTCACTCGCCTCGTTGATCATCTGCTTTTCGGTGAAGGGGTTGGTGAGGCCGTCATGGGTCATCGCGTCAAGCGCCTGGACGTCGCCCATGCGGAAGCCGAAGCGGGCGCCCGGCAGCAGATAAGGGGCGCCGCTCATCGACTCCATGCCGCCGGTCACCGCGACCTCGGCGTCACCGGCGCGGATCGCCATGTCGGCGATGCCGAGCGAGCGCATGCCGGAGGCGCAGACCTTGTTGATCGTCTCCGAGGGGACCTCCTTGGGGACGCCGCCCTTGATCTGGGCCTGGCGCGAGGGAATCTGGCCCTGGCCGGCCTGCAGGACCTGGCCGAAGACGACCTGCTGGACCTGCTCGGGATCGACGCCGGAACGCTCCAGCGCCGCCGCGATCACGGTGCCGCCGAGGTCGGTCGCGTCGAGGGAGGAGAGGCCGCCACCCATCTTGCCGAAGGGGGTGCGGGCGGTTCCGAGGATCACTGAGCTGGGCATCTACTGCCTTTCTTTCTCCGAGTAGCTGGTTCTAGGTTCGGTCGGCGCCAGTTTAAACTCGCCCACCTGATGAGGGTCGATGTAGGTCAAGAGGGTCTTGCCGGGGTCAGCGCCGACGTCGTCGCGGTGGGGCTCTACGAGGACGAGGGGCTGCCGGCCGAACTGGCGGACAGCCCGGGAGCGGCCGACGCGCAGGGCGGCTTCGAAAAGCTGACGACGATCTACCCCGGCGCCCCGGCCCGCCTCGTCGTCGCCGGGCTCGGCAAGCGCGAGGAGCTCGACGCCGAGCGGCTGCGGGTCGCGGCGGCGCTGGTCGCCAAGGAGGGGGCGCGGCTGAAGGCATCCTCGCTGGCCTGGGTGCTGCCGGAGACGGCGGATCCCGCGGCTGCGGCCGAGGGAATCGTCACCGGGACCGTGCTCGGCTCCTACCGCTTCGATCGCTTCAAAGGCAGCGCCTCCTCCGAGGAGGCTGCGCCGGCGCTGGAGTCGCTGCGACTGCTGGCGCCGGCCGAGGTCGCGCCCGCGGCCGCGGGCGCACGCATTGCCGCGGAGGCCCAGAACCGGGCCCGCGACCTGCAGAGCACTCCGGCCAACTTCGCCACGCCGGCCTTTCTCGCCGCCCGCGCCGAGGAGATCGCCGCCGGCAGCGACGCCGTCAGCGTCGAAGTCCTCGACCGCGAGCAGATCGTCGCCAAGAAGATGGGTGGCCTCGTCGCCGTCAGCCAGGGCAGCGTCGAGGAACCGCGGCTGATCGTCCTCCGCTACGCCGGCGGCGGCTCCGGGCCGACGCTGGGCCTGGTCGGCAAGGGCGTCACCTTCGATACCGGCGGCATCTCGCTCAAGCCCGGCGCCGGGATGGAGGAGATGAAGTACGACATGTCGGGCGGCGCGGCCGTACTGGAGGCGGTGGCGGCAATCGCCGAGTTGGGCCTCGCCGTCGACGTCGTCGCCGTCGTCCCCGCGACCGAGAACATGCCCTCGGGCTCGGCGATCAAGCCCGGCGATGTCATCACCCATTACAACGGGGTGACCGTCGAGGTCAACAACACCGACGCCGAGGGGCGGCTGATCCTCGCCGACGCGCTCGCCTACGCGATCGAGCTCGGGGCCGAGCGGGTCGTCGACCTGGCGACGCTGACCGGCGCGGTCGTGATCGCACTGGGGTCGACCTACGCCGCCGTGCTCGGCAACGACGACGAGCTCGCCGCCGCAGTCGAAGGCGCCGGCGAGACGACCGGCGAGCTGATCTGGCGCCTGCCCATTCACGACGAGTACCGGAAGCTGATGAAGGGCACCGTCGCTGACCTCTCCAACCTGGCGGCCAAGCGCAAGGCCGGCACCGCGACCGCCGCCGCCTTCCTCGAGGAGTTCGTCGGCGAGACGCCCTGGGCACACGTCGACATCGCCGGCACCGCCTGGGACGTCGGCCGCGCCTACACCGGCAAGGATGCCAGCGGCTACGGCGTGCGGTTGCTTGTCGAGCTGGCCCGGCAAGCGTCCTCCTAGGCGCCGAGGATCATGCAGGTCGCCTGGCCGTGGGCGAGCAGCTTGCCGCTCTCGGCGGCGCTCAGCCGCGCCTCCGCGGTCGCCTGTTTGCGGCCGCGGTAGACCACGTTCGCCTCGCAGAGGACGCGGCCGGTGTCGCGGCTGATCGGGCGCACGAACTTGGCCTCGAGGCCGAGCGAGGTGTAGCCGACGCCGGCCGGCAGGGTCGTGTGGACGGCACAGCCGAGGGCGGAGTCGAGCAGGGTTGCCGCATAGCCGCCGTGGACGACGCCGATCGGGTTGTAGTGCTCCTCCCCCGGTTCGCCCTCGAAAACGACGCGGCCTTCCTCCAGCTCGACCGGCCGCAAGCGCATCGTCACCGCGATCGGTGGTGGCGGCATCTCGCCGGCGACGATCGCGCTCATGTACTCGAGCCCGGTCATCGTCGCGCCGGCGGCCGCGGTCGGCACCGGGTCCTGCCAGAGCAGGGTGCGGCTGCGCGAGGTCTCGGGGCTGGAGGCGGCGAAGGCCGCGGCCACGTCGGCCGCGGTCGTCTCGCCGGCCAGCACCACGCCGTCGCCGCTCACCGGCCGCCGGCCCTCCGCGCCGCGGCCGCCACCGGCCGGCTGCTGCGCACATTCGCCGGGTAAAGCAGGTCGGCGGTGATCTCCGCCTGGCTGATCTCGATCCGCGGCGCCCGGCGCCGTTGGTTCCTCTGCTTGTTGGTCAGCCTCATCTCGTGGCCTCCAATCGGCTCTTCAGGCTGGGTTTCTTCAAGAAACTCATGCTGCGGCGCCACCCTACCGCAGACGGTTGCTTGACGCAACCGAGTGTGCGAAGATCACACGATGCTCCGCCGCGACTATCCAGACCAGCTCTGCTCGATCGCCAAGTCGCTCGAGGTGATCGGCGAGCGTTGGTCGCTGTTGATCGTCCGCGACGTCTTCAACGGCCATCGCCGCTTCGGCGAGATCCAGGCCTCACTCGGGGTCGCGCGCAACGTCCTCGCCGCCCGCCTGCAGCGACTGGTCGACGAGGACATCCTCGAGCGGCGCCAGTACCAGGAGAGCCCACCCCGCTTCGAGTACTTCCTGACCGAGAAGGGGCTCGACCTCTGGCCGACCCTGATCGCCCTGCTCAGTTGGGGCGACCGCTACTCCCCCAGCCCCGGCGGGCCGCCGAAATTGATTCGCCACAAGGTCTGCGGCGGCCACGTCAGCGAGCGCGGCCTCTGCGAAAGCTGCGGCAAGGTGTTGACCGCCCGCGACGCGATTCAAGTCCCCGGCCCCGGCCGAGTCGCCCACGACACCGCCCTGGTCGGTGCCGAGATCGACTAACCACGCTAGCTTTGAGCGGTCGGCGGACCAGTTCTAGAGGAGGAGAGGCAGATGGCGACGGCGGCTGAGGTACAGGCACGGGACAAGATCTTCATCGGCGGCGAGTGGGTGGAGCCGCGGGGCGAGGCGCGACTGGAGGTGATCAACTCGACCACCGAGGAGATCATCGGGACG
Source organism: uncultured Actinomycetes bacterium (assembly GCA_963708405.1). Classification (GTDB taxonomy): domain Bacteria; phylum Actinomycetota; class Thermoleophilia; order Solirubrobacterales; family 70-9; genus VAYN01. The sequence goes on along the minus strand of CAVPSL010000003.1, from coordinate 212,940 downwards.
ATCCCGGCCTGCGTGCCGGAGGACGTAGACAGGGCCGTTGCGGCGGCGCGCGAGGCCTTCGACTCCTGGTCGCAGACGCCGCGCCAGGAGCGGGCCGAGCGCATCTCGGCGATCGCCGCGGGGATGGGCGAGCGCAGCGAGGAGATCGCCGCGACCATTTCTCAGGAGCTGGGGATGCCGCTGAAGCTGAGCCAGATCGTCCAGGTCGGACTGCCGACCGCCCAGATGGCCTCGATGCCGCAGTTGATGGAGGAAATCGCCTGGGAAGAGGAGATCGGCAACTCGCGGGTGCTGCGCGAGGCGGCCGGCGTGCTCGGCGCCATCACCCCCTGGAACTACCCGCTCAACCAGATCGTCGCCAAGGTGGCGCCGGCGCTTGCTGCCGGCTGCACGATCGTCCTCAAGCCGAGCGAGATCGTCCCCCTCAACGCCTTCCTGCTGGCGGAGGTGATCGAGGCCGCCGGGCTGCCGGCCGGTGTCTTCAACCTCGTCACCGGCACCGGGCCGGTCGTCGGCGAGGCGATCGCCGCCCACCCCGGCATCGACCTTGTCTCCTTCACCGGCTCGACTCGGGCCGGCAAGCGGGTCAGCGAGCTGGCCGCGGCGACGGTCAAGCCGGTGGCGATGGAGCTCGGCGGCAAGTCGCCGAACGTGATCCTCGACGACGCTGACCTGGCGCGGGCGGTGCCGGACGGCGTCGCCAAGTGCTTCCTCAACTCGGGCCAGACCTGCAGCGCTCTGACCCGGATGTTGGTGCCGCGCGCGAAACTGGCCGAGGCGGAGCAAATCGCCGCCGCGACCGCCGAAGCATTCACGCCCGGTGACCCCTTCGAGGACTCGACCCGGCTCGGCCCGCTGGTCTCCGACACGCAGCGCCAGCGGGTCCGTGGCTACATCGAGAAGGGCATCGCCGAGGGGGCCAAGCTGGTGACCGGCGGCGCCGAGGCGCCGGAGGGCCTCGAGCGCGGCTACTTCGTCCGCCCCACCGTGTTCTCCGAGGTGACGCCGGAGATGACGATCGCCCAGGAGGAGATCTTCGGCCCGGTGCTGGCGATCCAGCCCTACGACAGCGAGGACGAGGCGGTGCGGATCGCCAACGACACCGAGTACGGCCTCGCCGGCGGCGTCTGGTCGGCCGACCAGGAGCGGGCGATCGCCATCGCCAAACGGATCCGCACCGGCCAGATCGAGATCAACGGCGGGGCGTTCAATCCGCTGGCCCCGTTTGGCGGCTACGGCCAGTCTGGCCACGGCCGTGAGAACGGGCGCTATGGGATCGAGGAGCTGCTGCAGGTGAAGTCGCTGCAGCTCTAGGCCGCATAGGCTCCCCCGCCGTGAACTTCGATCTCTCCGACGAGCAGCGCCTGCTGCGCGAAACCGTCCGCGACTTCGCGCGGCAGGAGGTCGCGCCGGTGGCGGGGGAGCTCGATCGGACAAAGTCGTTCCCCTACGAGATCGTCGCCAAGCTCGGTGGCCTCGGGCTGATGGGAATCCCCTTCCCGCAGGAGTACGGGGGTGGCGGCGCCGACACGCTGTCCTACGTGCTGGCAGTGGAAGAGCTGGCCCGGGTCGACTCCTCGGTCTGCATCACGATGGCCGCGCACACCTCGCTGGGGACGATGCCGATCTACCTCTGGGGTAGCGACGAGCAGAAGGACGAATGGCTGCCGCGGCTGTGCAGCGGCGAGCGGCTTGCCTCCTTCGGGCTAACCGAGCCGGAGGCCGGGTCGGATGCCGGCAATGTGCGGACGACGGCGAAGCCTGAGGACGGCGAGTGGGTCGTCAACGGCGCCAAGCAGTTCATCACCAACTCCGGCACCGAGATCTCCGGCTGCGTCTCGATCACGGCGGTGACCGGCGAGGCCAACGGCCGCAAGGAGATTTCCAACCTGATCGTGCCCAGCGGGACGCCGGGCTACGAGGTCGGCGAGGCCTACCGCAAGATGGGCTGGAACGCCTCCGACACCCGGCCGCTCTCCTTCGAGGACTGCCGCCTACCCGAGTCGGCCCTGCTGGGCCGCCGCGGCGATGGCTTCAAGAACTTCCTCCACATCCTCGACGGTGGCCGGATCGGCGTCGCCGCGATGGGCGTCGGTCTCGCCCAGGGTGCCCTCGACGAGGCGATCGCCTACGCCAAGGAGCGCCAGGCCTTCGGCCAGCCGATCGCCAAGTTCCAGTCGATCCAGGCCAAGATCGCCGACCTCTCAGCCCAGATCGAGGCCGCCCGCCTGCTCACCTGGCGGGCCGCCCTCGAGAAGGACGCCGGCAAGTCCTTCACCCTCACCGCCGCCCAGGCGAAGCTGATCACCGGCCGCCTCGCGGTCAAAGCGACCGAGGAGGCGGTCCAGATCCACGGCGGCTACGGCTTTATCGAGGAGTACCCCGTCTGCCGCTTCTACCGCGACGCCAAGATCCTCACCATCGGTGAGGGCACCGACGAGGTACAGCAGATGGTGATCGCGCGGCAGTTGGGCTGCTAGCCGGCACCCAGCGTAAACCGGACTCGGGTCCCCGGCTCGCCGTCTTCAAGCCAGATCCGGCCGCCGTGGGCCTCGACGATCGCGCGGGAGATCGCTAGGCCGAGGCCGGCGCCGTCTTCGCCGCGGGACTCGTCGCCGCGGTAGAAGGCCTCAAAGACGCGGTCGCGGTCGGCGGTGGCGACGCCCTCGCCGTCGTCGGCGACCTCGACCTCGACCGCGCCGCCGGCGGCGCGGGCGCGGACGGTGACGCTGCCGTCGGCGGGGGTATGGCGGATCGCGTTCTGGATCAGGTTGAAGAGGACGCGCTGGACCTTCTCGGCGTTGACGGCAGCGACGACGCCGTCGGCGGGAAGCTCGGCCGCTAGGTGGACGCCCTTGCGCTCGGCGGGGGCGCGCATCGCCGCCACCGTGTCGCCGATCAGCTCACCCAGCTCGACCCGGCGCATCGTCCAGGCGATATCTCCCGCCTCGATCCGGGAGAGCTCGAAGAGGTCGTCGATGAGGTCGCTGAGGACGGCGACGTGGGTGCGGATCTCGCCCAGGTAGCGCTCGCGCTCAGCGCCGTCGACGATGCCGTCGTCGATCGCCTCGACCAGCAGCCGCAGCGAGGCCAGCGGCGTGCGCAGATCGTGGGAGGCGGCGGCGACGAGCTGGCGGCGCGCCTGCTCGACGTCGCGCCGCATCCGCTCCTCCATCCCTAGCCGCACCGCCAGGCCGGCGGCGAGGGCGGCACCGGCGACCGCGAGGGCGACGAGCAGCACCTGGGCCTCCCCCATCAGGTTCGGCACGGCGACGGCGGCGGCGCCGGCCAGGAATGCCGCGGCCGCGATCAGCCCGACGCGCCTCATGGCCGCAACCTGTAGCCGACACCCCAAACCGTCTCGATGAAGCGGGGCTGCGCCGGGTCGTCGCCGAGCTTGGCGCGGAGGCGGCGGACGTGGACCGTGACGGTGCTGGTGTCCTCGAAGTAGGGCATGTCCCAGACCGCTTCCATCAGTTGGTCGCGGGAAAAGACCTGGCCCGGGTGCATGGCGAGGTAGGCGAGCAGGTCGAACTCACGCTGGGTCAGCGAGATCTCCTCGCCGTCGCGGAAGGCGCGGCGGCTGGCCGGCTCGATCCGCAGCGGGCCGACCTCGATCGGCGGAGCGGCCTCGTCAGATGCTGGGCGCGGCGAGAGGCGGCGCAGGACGGCTTCGACCCGGGCCACCAGCTCGGTCGGCGAGAAGGGCTTGACGACGTAATCGTCAGCGCCGCGGCGCAGGCCGACGATGCGGTCGGACTCCTCGCCGCGGGCGGTGAGCAGGATCACCGCGATCGGCTTGCCGGGCAGCTCGTGCAGGCGCCGCATCACCTCGATCCCGTCGATCCCCGGCAGCATCAGGTCGAGGACGACGAGGTCGGGGCGGTGCTCGGCGGCCAGGTGCAGCGCCTCGGGACCGTCGACGGCCCGCAGCGTCTCGAACCCCGCCCGCTCCATGTAGCGACCGACGATGTCGAGGATCGTCGGCTCGTCGTCGACCACCAGCACCGTCGCCCGCGCAGTCTCAGCCACGGGCGCGATTCTCGCGCTTCCGCTAGCCGAAGGTGAAGGCATAGCCCATCACCCCCGCTTCCGGCACCAGTTCGAGCATGTGATGGCCGACGCGGGGCAGGTTCACCAGGTTGTAGAGGCGCTGCTTGGTGACGGTGACGACGCCGCCATGGACATCGGCGCCGGCAGCCGCCGCCGGGATCGGGCGGCCATCGAGGAGCACACGCATCCGCCGTGGCTGCCCCGGCGAGCCGAGCACGAGGTAGACGCGGCGGGCGCCGAAGTTGAGGTCGAGCGAGGCACCGGGCCCGGCCGTCGCCGACTCGAGCGTGATCCGCCAGCGCCCGCCGTAGGCGAATTCGTTCGGCCCCGGCGCGGTCGGCGTGCCGAACTGGTGCGAGCCCGGCGAGAGCATCGGATTGGTGAAGCGTTCCGCCCGGGCGGCGCCGAGGTAGGTCTCGGGGGTGGTCACACCGGCGGAGGGAGCGACCGCTTTGACGCTGGCGTCGCCGCTCCCCGGCGCCTGCCCGGCTTCGGCCAGGAGCTGCCGGATCACCCGTTCTTTCTCGCCGTAGTTGCCCTCACCGAAGTGGACGAACCGCACCCGGCCGCGGGCGTCGATGAAGTACTCGGCCGGCCAGTACTGGTTGCCGTAGGCGTTCCAGGTCTGCTCTTCGTTGTCCTGGGCTACCGGATAGCGGATGTCGTTTTCGTGGATCGCGTTTTCGACATTGCTGGCTTCGCGCTCGAAGGGGAACTCAGGCGTGTGGATGCCGACGATCGTCAGCCCGTCCTTGCGGTAGCGGGCATCCCAGGCCTTCAAGTAGGGCAGGGTGCGAATGCAGTTGATGCAGCTATAGGTCCAGAAGTCGACGAGGACGACGCGGCCGCGCAGCGAGCGCAGCGAGAGGGGCCGGTCGCCGGGGGTGTTGAACCAGCGCTCGGTGCCGACGAATTCCGGTGCCACGCCCAGCACCGGCAGCTTCAGCCGGCCGCCCGCGGCTTCTTCGGGACCAGCGTCACTGCCCTTGGAGCCGACGCCGTGGCTGCCGCCGCGCAGGTCGGCCAGGGCCGCTTTCGCCGAGGCCGTTTCCTCCAGGCCCTTGGTCGGGTTGACGAGGAAGCTCGGCAGGTCGCTGGCGATCGAGTTCTGGAAGCGGATGTCGTAGTTGCCGAGCATCGCCAGGGCGATCAGGACCATCACTCCCCCCATCGCGATCTGCAGGCCGGCGCCGCGGCGGGCCAGCGGCGCCACGACCCGGCGACCGCCCAGCATCAGGAAGTAGAGAACGACGGCCGAGCCGAGCCCGTAGCTGAGCGCGACCGCGAGCCGGCCGGCGTTGAAGGACTGCGAGGCGGAGACAGTGATGACGCCGGCAAGGATCGGGCCGGCGCAGGGCGCGTAGAGGAGGCCGAGGCTGAGACCGACGGCGACACCGGACCAGAAGCCGTCGCCGCCTCCACCCGCGGTGACACCGGTGCGGCTGGCGAGCCGGCTCATCGCCGCCTCCACCCGCGCCGCCAGCGGCGGCACCATCAGCACGACGCCGAAGCCGAGCAGGACGGCGATCGCCAGCTTGCGCAGGAAGTCGTTGGGCAGGCCGAGGGCGGCGATCACGTAGACCAACGCCACCGTCGCGAAGGTGAAGGAGACGGCGAGGCCGGCGACGATGCCGAGTGGCCGGCGCCGCCCGCCGGTGGCCCCGGCGGACAGCGCGATCGGCAGCACCGGCAGCACGCACGGGGACAGCGCCGTCGCCGCCCCGGCGATGAACCCGAAGAGAACGAGCAGCGCCATGGACTACTGGTGCATCGCCCCGCCGTGGTGCATGGCGTGGCCGTGCTTCTTGTGCTTCTTGCCTTTGTGCATCATCGAGTTGCCGTCGTGCATGGCGTCGCCGTGCTGGGCCGCGAGCGCCGCGCCCGAGCCGCCCAGCGCCAACACCCCCGCCACCGCTGCCACGGCGATCGCCGAAGTCCTCCGAATCCGCATCTCACCCTCCTTCGTAGTGGTCATGGCCCGACCGTAGGAGGCAAATGTGACGGGGAGAGAAACTGGTGCCGGATCAGGCGACGAGCGGCACGGCGGTGACCTCGCCCTCGGCCCGGCCGGCGACCTCGGCGGCGCGGCCGACCGCCTCGCCGATGCCGAAGTGGGCGCAGATCGCCAGCTCGTGCTCGCGGCGCAGCGGCCGCGTCGCGTCGACCACGGGCGCGGTCCGCAGCGCCTCGCCGGGCTCCGCCACCCAGACGCCGAAGGCGGCGCCAGCGCACTCGCGCAACGGCACCGCGATGAGACGGGTGGCCCGGCGACGGCCGAGCCGGGTGACGAGCCAGGCGGGGGCGCCATCGCCGGCGTCGGCGAAGAATCCCTCGACGCGGCCGACGCCACGGCCTTCGAGGTCGGTCACGTCGGCCCCGACCCAGGCCAGGGCCTCCTCGCGGGGCGGCAGTGAGGTCGCCGGCTCAGGCATCGGTCTGCTTCTCGAGGAGCTGCCCGGCCGCAGTCGCCGGATCCAGTTCGCGCCGCACGACCCGCTCCAGCAGGTCGGCGGTGCCGGGATCGTCGGCGACGGTCGCCTCCAGGCGGCGGCGCATCCGCGAGGTGGCGATGCCGAGTACCTCGCTGCGCAGGTTGCGGGCGCGGCGCGCCTCCAGCGTCCCCTCCGATTCGATGAAGGCGCGGTGCTCGGCGATCGCCACCGCCAGCTCGTCGACGCCCTCGCCGCGGGCCGCCTCGGTGCGCAGGATCGGCACCTTCCAGCTTTCGGGCTCCTGGGAGAGCGCCAGCACGCCGCGCACCTCGCGCACCATCGTGTCGGTCATCGGGTGGTCGGACTTGTTGACGACGATCACGTCGGGGATCTCCATCACCCCCGCCTTCAGCGCCTGGATCGAGTCGCCGGAGCCCGGCATCAGCGCCAACACGATCGTGTCGGCGTGGTCGACGATGTCGATCTCGGCCTGGCCGACGCCGACGGTCTCGATCAGGACGTCGTCCTTGCCGGCCGCGTCCATCACCAGCGCCACCTGCAGAGCCGCCTCGGAGAGGCCGCCGAGGGCGCCGCGCGAGGCCATCGAGCGGATGAAGACGCCGGGGTCCAGGAAGTGCTCGGAGAGGCGGATACGATCGCCGAGCAGGGCGCCGCGAGTGAAGGGGCTGGAGGGATCGATCGAGAGCACCGCGACCTGGCGCTCGACCTTGCGCAGCTCCGCCGTGAGGGCGCCGATCAGGGTGCTCTTGCCGACGCCGGGCGGGCCGGTGAAGCCAATGATGCGGGCCTTGCCGGTGCGCGGGTAGACCTCGCGGACCAGCTCCCAGCCAGCCGGGTCGTCGGACTCGATCAGCGTGATCGCCCGCGCCAGCGCGCGCTTGTCGCCGGCGAGGAGGCGCTCGGCGAGCGGGGCGGCTTTGGCGGAGTCCGGGCTCACGGGAGGCGCAGTCTAGTGACGGGCCCGCCGGCATCGGCGCGGCTTCCGCCGCACTAAAGTGCGGCGCCGCAATGCGCCTGCTCCGCTTCGCCGCCGCCAACGGAATGCTGAACCACCGCTACGGGCTGCTCGCCTGGCGCTATGCCTGGCGGCGTCTCCTCACCCGCGGCGGCCGGCGCTGGCGTACCGACGGCCTCGTCTTCCTCGGCCGCCACCTCGAACTGGAGGTTGGGCGCAGCGGCGAGATCCACTTCGGTCGCTTCGTCTGGATCGGCGACGGCACCAAGATCCGCTGCCACGAGGGGCTGGTCGAGATCGGCGAGAAAACCGTGATGGGCCAGGAATGCACGATCTCCGCTTACCAGCACGTGCGGATCGGCGAGCAGTGCGTGATCGCCGACCGAACGATGTTCATCGACTTCGACCACGGCATCGTCGAGGTCGAGCGCCCGATCCGCCTCCAGGGCATCTACAAGCGCGACGTCGAGGTCGGTTCCAACGTCTGGATCGGCTACGGCGCCTGCATCCTGCGCGGCGTCAGCATCGGCGACAACTCGGTGATCGGCACCAACGCGGTCGTCACCAAGGACGTCCCCGCCAACGCCGTCGTCGCCGGCTCCCCCGCCCGCGTGATCCGAATGCGGGAGGCCCCGAAGGACCTGCGCTGGGCGCGCCCAGTCGAACCGGACCCCGAAGCCTGGACGACCCTCTCGCCGCCGAGCGACTGAGCTACGGCCGCCGTCGACGAGCCAGTGGGCGCAGCCAGACTTTGGCTGTAAGCGGCAGGCGACCGTCGAACTGCAGACGCTCGTGCAGTTCATCCACCGCCTGACGAGCAACTGCTGCCTTGCTCCCACCCATGGCAGCGGCTATTTCCGCTGCCTTGCGATCGGTCTCTTCGTCTCTGATGCTGATTGACATTTCTCTCTCGCCGACGTTTTGGGGGCCGAATGCGAGCGCCAGCGTCAGCGACTATAACAGCATTTGAAATCTATTGTCTGACTGCCAAAAGACTCCCCTCATTCAGACTGTGGCCCATCCCATCTGTAGACAAAAGAATGCGGCGATGGATTTCGCCGCCCGCTTCGGGCAAAACCTGGCCCAATGCCGAGGGCGAACAGGCATCTCCCAGGAAGAGCTCGGCATCCGCTCCTCACTGCATAGAACCGCGATCGGCCAGCTTGAGCGGGGCGAACGCATCCCCCGCGCCGACACGGTGGTGAAGCTCGCCGGCTCCCTCGGCATCCCGCCCGCGAAGCTTCTCGAGGGCCTGGAATGGACCCCCGGCGGCACGACAATCGGCCGCCTCAGCGTCAGCGAGAACTGAGCGCCGGGACCACGTCGGTCTTGGTGAAGTCATCGCCGACGAAGAGCAGCGGTAGGTCGGCGACCAGGGCGGTGGCGTAGGTCATGCAGTCGCCGTAGTTGAGTGCGGCGGGATGACGGCCTTTGCCGTAGCGAGCGAAGGCGTCAAATGCGACCCGCCAGTGGCGCTCGTCGAAAGGCGCAACCTCGACGCTCCAGTATTCGAGGAACTGGGACACCAGAGATCGACCCACCTGGCCGAACCGGCCGATTGCCACGATCCCGGTCTCGAAGAGGGTCGGCGCTCCGATCGCAAGCATCTCGGCTGCTTCCAGCTCGGCGTGCAGGCGCTCATGCCCCTTCTCCTCACGCAGGATCGCCACGACAGCGGAGCTGTCCAGGGCCATTGCGGCGCCTGCGCTACTCAATGCCCCTCCGGTCCGTAGCCAAGGATCTCTTCGACCTCAGCCTTGGTGAGTGGAGGCCTGCCTCGCTCCCCTTTCGGGACCTGAGGCCAGATCTCCGTTTCCAGCCACTCCTGCATGGTCAGTCGCCCCTTGCCCACTTTGCCCGAGCCCAGCCGTATCCGGTCTCGCCGTTCGCGCAGCGCCTGCCGCACCGCGCCGGTCTTCGTAGTCCCGGTTAGCTCGGCGACTTCCGTTGCCAACTGCTCCGTCTCCTTGTCCTTGATGTTCAAGGCCATGGTGGAATTTTAGGCTGATTCCACCATCCCCTCGATTTTGCAATGATCCTACCAATTATGAAACCTGTTGTCAGGAAGACAGTAAGTTTCTGCACTAACGGTCGCCGCGTGCGCGCTGCCGACCGCAAACCACGGGCCGAAGAGGTGGCGATCAAGTTCGGGGAGAACCTGCTTCGCTGCCGCCGCCGAGCCGACCTCTCGCAGGAGGAGCTGGGGGTGCGTGCCTCGCTGCACCGGACCGAGATCGGCCTGCTGGAGAACGGGAAGCGGGTGGCCCGGATCGACACACTGATTCAGCTCGCCGGGGCGATGTCGATCCCACCGGGTCAGTTACTCGAGGGCATCCACTGGAACGCCGGCGACACAGCCACGGGCCAGTTCGCGGTCTCGCGGCCCCCCGCCCCTCCCCGTCGCCGCGGCGAGAGCTGAGGGGTCAGGCCGGGCTGGCCTCGCCGACGAGGTCGGCGTAGACGGCCGCCGTCTGCTCGGCCACGTCGCCCCAGTCGAAGCGGCGCACGTGCTCGTAGGCTTCGGCGATCAGGCGGCGGCCCAGCTCGTCGTCGGAGAGGACGCGGATCGCTACCTCGGCCAGGGCCTCGGGGTCGTGCGGGCGGAAGCGCAGGCCGGCCTCCTCGTGCGGCACCACCTCGCGCAGGCCGCCGGTGTCGGCGACGATGCAGGGACAGCCGGAGGCCATCGCCTCCAGCGCCACCAGACCGAAGGGCTCATAGATCGATGGGACCACGGTGAGGTCGGCGATCCGGTAGAGCGAGTGCAGGACGTCGTCGCCGATCCAGCCCAAGAATGTGCCGTGCTCCATCAGGCCCAGCTCTTCGGCCTGGCGATGCAGCTCCTGCTCGTGGGTGCCGGAACCGGCGACGAGGAAGCGCGTGTTCGGCGCCGCTTCGAGCACGCTCGGCATCGCCTCCAGGGCGAGCTGGAAGCCCTTCTCATAGACGAGGCGGCCGATCAGCAGGACCAGCTTCTGGTCCGGCGCGGCGAACTCGGAGCGCAGCCGCGCCAGCTCCTCGGGCGCCTGGGCGGGCAGGTCGTCGGGGTCGATCCCGTTCGGGATCACGTTGACCCGCTCCTCCTCGACGCCGAAGATGTCGGCGATCTGCTCGCGCATGTAGTGCGAGCAGGCGATCACCCGCTCGGAGCGGTTGGTGATCCAACGCTCGACGCCGTGGATGTAGGTCTGCGGGTGCTTGTCGACCCAACCCTGGTGGCGGCCGTACTCGGTGGCGTGGATCGTCGTCACCAGCGGTGCCTCGAAGCGCTTGGCGAGGTGGTCGCAGGCGTTCGCCACCAGCCAGTCGTGGCCGTGCACGAGGTCGAAGTCGTAGCGGTCGCCGAGCTCGACGCCGGCGGCGAGCATGTCGGAGTTCATGCGCTCGACCCAGGCGACGAACTCGCCTAGGTCCGTCGGCCGTTTCGGCTCGCGGATCCGGTGGACGATGACGCCGTTCGCCTGCTCCTCGACCGGCGACTCTTCGCCGCCGCGGGTGAGGACGTGGACCTCGACGCCGAGTGTGACCAGCGCCTCGGAGAGCTTGCGGACGTGGCGGGCGAGGCCGCCCTCGATCAGCGGCGGGTACTCCCAGGAGAGAATCAAGACGCGGGTCATTGCGTCTCTCAGGGCTCCAGCAAGGGAGCGAGGCTCAGGTCGGGGGCGAGTGAACGCATACGCGGGTCGACGGCCGCGCCGGAGTCTATGGCTTCGAGCAGCTCGCGGGCGTGGTCGGTGGCCCGCTGGAAGGCGTAGTCGCCGGCCTGGCCGCGCCCGTCGAGGAAGGCCCAGTCGCTCGACTGCACCGCCAACAGCTCGCGCGCGGCCCGCAGCGCCGCCTCGCCCTCGATGCCCGCGGCGAGCGCCCGCAGCAGCCGCAGCTCCAGCCGTCGTGAGCCAGCGGCGAGGTCGCCAACCAGCGGCGCGTCCCAGGTCCGCAGGTCCTTGCCCTCGCCCCAACTGGAGGCGGCGAGTGGGCGCTCTTGCGGCTCGTGCTCGGCCAGCGCTTCGGGCACGGTCAGCAGCCGCACGCCGGCCCCGGCGGCGCCCTCCAGCACGGCCCGCAGCCAAATCGGCCCCTCCGACCACCAGTGGCCGATCAGCTCGGTGTCGATCGCGAAGACAAGCAGCCCGCGGCGACCGTGACTGGCCGCGTACTCGCGCAGGCGGCTGGCGGCAGCAGCGAGGAACTCCGCCGCCTGCCGGCGCGCCACGGCCGCAGCGGGCTCGGGCTCATAACCGCCGCCGGCGATCTTCCAGATCCGCATCCCGCGCAGGGATTTGCCCTCGAACTCGGCGTGGGCGGGGTCGGAGGGATAGCCGTCGAGCGACCAGAGCCAACTGACCGCCTCCCAGTCGATCGGCAGCGCCACCGGCCCGGCCTCGGTGGCGACCGGCGCCAGCGCCGCCGAGGGCTCCTCGTGGGCGCTCTGGTCGGTGCAGAACCAGCGCACCCCGTGTTCCGCCAACCGCCACTCGAGCCCGGGCTCATACGCGCACTCGGGCAGCCAGAAGCCGCCGTCCCAACCGAAGCGACGCCGGTGCGAGCGGATGCCGGTGTCGAGCTGCAGCCGCAGGCCGGCACGGGTGGCCAGCAACGGCAGCACCGCGTGCGTGGCAGCGGAGGCGGCGAGGGCGATCCGGCCCTCCGCGGCGGCCTCACGGAAGGGGCGCAGCGGCTCGCCGCCGACCGCGTCGAGCAGCTCCAGGGCATGTCGGTATCGCTCCAACTCGCCTTCGCAGGCGAGGCGGCATTCGGGGTCGACCTCATCGATGTCCGCCGTCGCCGCATCGACCCGCCACTCGGCCAGGAAGCGACGCAGCCGCTTCGCCACGCCGGCATCGGCGAGCTGGTCGGCGAGCACCGGCGTCACCGTCATCGTCAACCGCTCGGCGAACTCCAGCACCGGCAGGTAGGAGCGGACCACCGCGTCGAACAGCCACTCCTCGCCGAAGGGATAGGTCCCAAAGCCCTCGACATAGGGCATGTGTGAGTGCAGGACGATCGCCAGGTCGCCGGCGACTGCGGGGCTGTCGTTCACACGTGGCAGACGGCGAGGAAGTCCAGCGCCGCGTCGAGGTTCCCCGGCTTCAAGCGGAAGTCCGAGCTCGCGATCGCGGGCGTGAAGCGGTCATAGAAGGGCTTGGTCAGGCCGAGCCGTTTGTGGACGCTGTCCCAGCCGAGCTTGATCGCCAGCTCGTGCGCACGCAGGCGACGGGCATGGGAGAGGCCGAGCAGCTCGACGCGGGAGAAGTGGGCCCGGCAGAGCTCACCGAACTCGGCCGCCCGGTACTCGTGCACGTGCCAGGGGTTGTCGGACTTCTCCGCCCCGGGCGGGGCCAGGGTCAGCAGGTTGGGAGTCGAGACGTAGGCGACGCCGCCCGGCTCCAGCATCGACTTGAAGTGCTCGAGGATGGCGCCGGCGTCCTGGACGTGCTCGATCGTCTGCAGGAAGACGACCGCATCGCTGGGCTCGCTGAAGGTCTCGACCAGGGCGCGCTCGAAGCGCAGGTTGGGGCGCATGTACCGCAGCCGCGCGTGCTCGTGCGCCTCCGGGTTAGCGTCGACGCCGACTACGGCGGCGGCGCCAGCAGCGGCGAGCGTGGCGGAGCCGTAGCCCTCGCCGCAAGCCATGTCGACGACGCGCTTGCCACCGACCCGAGCGGCGATCCATTCGTAGACGACGAGGTGGCGCCGGTACCAGTAGTTCTCCTCGGGGACGTCGGGCAGCGTCCGCTCGCCGGTCAACGGCAGCGGCGGCACCCCCGGGGGCTGGTTTTCCTGCAGGTACTCGTGCTCCACGCCCGGGCACCGTATTGGAGTTTCCGCATAGAGTTCCGCGCCAATGCCAGCCTCCCCCACCGCCACCCACGAGCACATCAAGGACGTCAACACCCGCTACCACGACGCCGCCGCCGACGAATACGACGCCAAGTGGGGCATCGACTTCGGCAACATCGGCCAGGAGCAGGTGCGGCTGAAGCTGGTCAAGGCGCTGGGCAAGCTCGACGGCGGCAGCTTCGGCGACGCCCTCGAGATCGGCTCGGGGACCGGCTACTTCTCGCTCAACCTGGCCCAGCTCGGGGTGATCGAGAGGCTCACTGCCACCGACATCTCCCCCGGCATGCTGAAGCGGCTGGCGGCGACGGCGGACGCCCTGGGGATCGAGGACGTGACCACGGTCACCACCGAGGCCGAGACCCTGCCCTTCGAGGACGAAAGCTTCGACCTGGTCTTCGGCCACGCCGTCCTCCACCACATCCCCGACCTCGACCGCGCCTTCGCTGAATTCAAGCGGGTCCTGCGGCCGGGCGGCGCGATCGCCTTCGCCGGTGAGCCCTCGCGCTACGGCGACCGCCTGGCGGCCCTACCGAAGCGCGCCGGGGTCCTGGCAGCGCCGGTCTGGCGGCGCCTGGTCGGCGCCCACGAGCGCGCCGTCGCCGAGGCCGAGATCTCCCACGGCCACTCGCTCGAGGGCGAGGTCGACGTCCACGCCTTCGCCCCCGCCGACCTGCGCCGGCTGCTGCGCGACAGCGGCTTCGAGCAGCGCCGCGTCGGCGGCGAGGAGCTGCTCTCCAACGCCTGGGGATGGGGCCTGCGCACGGTCGAGTCCAGCGCCGAGCCGGAATCGGTCCCCTTCCGCTGGCGCCGCTTCGCCTTCCGCAGCTACATCGCCCTGCAGAAGGTCGACACCTCGCTACTGGAGCCGCGGCTGCCCGCCGAGCTCTTCTACAACCTGCTCGTCTCCGCCCGCAAGCCCGCCTAGCGGCAGCGGCTACTTGAGTTCGAAGCTGGTCAGGTCGTCCCCGTAGGTGGGGTTGTAGACGACGTCTTCGAGGTCGACGTCGCTGGACACGAAGGTCGAGGTCGTGTTGCTGCCGTAGGGGACCCAAGGCGCCAGTTCCATGTATTCGCGATCGAGCTGGGCGTATTCGGCTTCCTGCCGGGGGCCGAGCCGCTCTTCGCCGAGCCGGGCGATCTTCGCGTTCAGCGCCGGCACGTCGATGTGGGAGTAGTTGCTGTTGCCGACTGGGAGGATGCTTTCGCCCGCCAGTTGCGGCTGCAGGAAGTCGTTGGGGTGCGGGTAGTCCTCGAACCAGTCGTACCAGCCGGTGTCAAGATCGGGCGTGTTCTCGTTGCCGATCACCGACAGATAGTTGTCGGCGTTGATTTCTTTCAGCTTGGCGTCAAAGCCCAACTGAGTGAGGACGCTCTGGTAGTAGGCAGTGGCTTCGTTGTTGGGGCTTTCGTTGTTGGTCCAGACCGTGATCGTGCGCTCGGCGGGGTTCGCTTCCCGGATCAAGCGCTTGGCCTTCGCCAGGTTGTGCGGATAGAGGTTGATGCCCTTGTGCCCCGGCATGCCCACCGGGAGGATCTGGTGCGAGGCCACCAGCGAGCCGGCGTAGATCCTTTCCAGTGCCGCCGGGTCGACCGCATAGTTGATCGCCTGGCGGACCTTGAGGTTGTTGAAGGGCGGCTGCTGCATATTCATCCAGAAGTAGTAGGTGCTGACCGTGTGCTCGACGCGAAACTGGCTGCCCTCGTACTTGTCCTTGACCTCTGCGTAAAGGTCGGCGGGCGGGCTCGACTGCGTCCAGTCGACTTCGCCGTTTTCGACTTCGTGGACGCGCGTGTCGTCGTTACGGACGACCTCGACGTCGATCGCCTTGACGTGCCCCGGGGGAACTTCGGTGACGAGGGCGGCGTCGTGCTTCGCCCACTGCGGATTGCGGACGTAACGCCAGCCGCGGCCGACCTGGGTATCGACGATCTCGTAGGGGCCCGTCGCCGGCGGCGGCGAGGCGGTCAGGTCTTCGGCCGGCGTGCCCGCCGGCAACGGCGCCGCGAACATCATCGCCAGCTCGTTGCTGAAGGTGCCCCGCGGTTGGACCAGGTGGATGACGATCCTGCCCGTCTTGTCGTCGGCTTCGATTCCAGAGATGCCGCCCCGCTTCGTCTTCGCGAACTGTTCGGCGCCGACGATGTCGGTGTAGAACGGCGTGCCCGGCGAGTTGATGCGGAAGAGCCGTTCGATCGTCGCCGGGAAGTCGGAGGCGCGGACCGGCGTGCCGTCCGAGTAGTACAGGCCCTTGTCGAGGGTGAGCACGTAGGTGCGGCCGTCGTCGCTGATTCGCGGCAGGCCCGTGGCCAAGCCCGGCACCACCTTGCTCCCCGCCGCTCCGGCAGCGTGAGCCAGGGTCAGCAGCGGGACGTAGGTGTCGTACATCGCCGTCCAGCCTTCGGCCGTGTAGGAGAGCTGCGGGTCGAGGTAGTCCGGAAAGGAGGCGTAGCTCGCCTTCAGCGTGCCGCCTTCTTCGCTGGAGCCGCAGGCGCTCAAGCCCAGAGCCACGCACATTGCCAGCGCCAGGGCTACGGCCGCGAATCTCACACTCACTCCACTACCTCCGGTCTGGGTCGCAAGTCCGCTGCGCCTGGTCGAAGCACTCCAAGTACCACACTGCTTTAGCGCCAGTCAAGAAATGAAGCGAGCTGCCCGCTCCCGGCAGAGCCTGACGATCGAGTCGATCACGGGACGATGCCAGCCCTGGAAGCTTGCCTCGCCCCTAAGCAATTCCGCTGCCCTCAAGACCTCGGTCGCGCGACGCCGCAAGAGGGCGCGCATCCCGCCACCAAGCCCACACGCGTCGGCAAGGCGGTTCCAGGCATCGAGGTCGACCGCCCCAGGATCGTCCACACCGCCGATCGACATTGCCATTCGGTCGGTCACCTCGGGATAGACGCAGGTCGAGACGATGTCGTAGAGGGGCGCCAGGCGCGGACCCGATCCCCGCTCGTGCAGCAGAGCGAAGTTCTTGCCGTGGGCGTCGCTGTTGCCGAGGAAGAAGTTCACCATGGTCGCATGGACGAAGTCGTTGATGTCGCGGGCCATGAACGGTCCCCGCAGGGCCCGCAGCAGAGCGATGACCTGCGCGATCGAAGGCCCGCCGTTCTCCTCGTACTTGGCGGCCGGAAGGATTCCCATCGCCTGGCACATGTCCTCCTGATGGACGCGGAGATAGCGGTTCTCAGTGAACCTGCGGTCGAATCGACTCACGAACAAGGCCGAGATCGAGCCAACTCTCACCAGCTCGGTCCAGGGCACCCTCAAGCCGACGGCGGCAGCAACCCGCATGCAGAAGTTCTCGTTAGCCGCGAGGTCCTCGTATTCGCTCGGGTCTGGCTTCAGCAGGCAGTTGCTCGGAGTTCCCCCCAACGGCTGGCTGAAGTTCCCCGGCGTGCCGGCTAGAACCAACTTTCGCTGAATCCCGCCGAGGCTCAGACGCACGCCACCGGGGCGGGTGTCGACACCCAGCGGATGGCGAGGCAGTTCCTCGACGAGCTGACCCAACTCGTCTTCGCTCAGGTGGCGCAAACGGTTCGTATCCGCGGCCGGCTTCTGCCCCGGAGGCAGCACGGCGACAGCGCCCGCGCAGTCTGAGCCAAGCTCTTCCAGGAGCCCGAAGCCATCTTCCTCGCTGAGGCGAAAAGAACGGGCAATCGAGGTGCGCACCGAGCCCTCGGGAAGAAGCCCCTCGAAAAAGGGTGCCGTCCGTGCAGGCGGAAACGTCGTCTCCTGGGTTGGCAAGGACGCGGAGAGGATGACCCCAGAGGTGTCTTGACGGAGCGCCGCCTCCTCATAGGTGAAGCGATAGCGCGCCGGGCCACGACGCTCGAGCTGGCCGACTCTGCGCCCTTCCAGGAAGACCCAGAGCTGGGCTCCCGCTTTGCTGCTCAAGGCTCACCGCCAGGAGAGGTCGCGTCAGAACCCTCGATTTTGACCGTTAAGCCCAGGGCGTTCAGCAGGGAGACCAGGCTGTCCAACCGGCTGCTGACCTTGCCGTGCTCGACCTGATGGACGAAGCGCGTGCTGACGCCGGCCGCAAGCGCCAGCTCGTCTTGGCGGAGGCCAAGGCGAGCGCGCTCCCGACGCACGATCTCTCCGATCGTGGAGGCAACCTGCGAAGCCGTGTCATCAGCGTGCACGATCGCGCATATTAGCGCTCAAATAGCTTTACTCAATTGCCACCAAGCGTCACTATGCGCGATCATGCATCTCGATTGCGCGCTCGGAACAACTTCACTCGTGAGTCGATTCCCTTGAGGCGGCGTTCGCCGATGAACGAGTAGCGGAACGCCTCCTCACCGGCGGCCTCGTGGGTGGCGGCGTCGACGACCGTACTGCCGGGACGGGCGACCCCGGTCACCCGGCTCGCCAGGTTTACCGAGCGGCCGTAAAAGTCGCCCGACTGGGGCAGGGTCGGGCCGGTGGCGATACCGGCCCGCAGCCAGGGGAACTCCTCACCTTCGGCCTCAGCGGCCGCAATCAACGAGAGCGCCGCGGCAACCAGCGGCGGCGCCTCGCTGGCGACGAACATCACCGCGTCGCCGATCGTCTTCACCAGCCGCACCGGCGGTTCGGCGACGGCGCTCGCCATCTCCTCCAGGCGACCGGCGACGAGCCCCAGCTCCTCGGGCGGGATCTCCTCGCCCAGGCGCGTGAACTCGACCAGGTCGGCGAAACAGACGCTGAGCTCGACCGCACCGCCGATCTCCCCGGCGGCGAGGTCGGCGGTCCCGATCACGTCGCGGCGGATCTGCTCCAGCATGTTGGCCTCGAGCGCGTGGGTAACAGTGGGCCCGACCAAGGGCAGCATGTACTCGGCGGCGGCGGCGAAACGGCGCGCCAAGGTGCGCTCGCTGTCGCCCGGCTGGGCCAGGGTGCGGATCACCAGCTCGCGGTTGGCCTCGGCAATGCGCGCCGTCCCCATCCCGATCGTTCGCGCCACCTGCAGCATCCCCTCCTCGGGCAGACCGGCGTCGAGGAAGGCCTTCATCCGCCGCGCCGCTTCCAGGTCGGCCTCGGTGCCGCGCGGTTCGTCGGGATCCGTGTAGGGGACGCCGAGGGCGGCGCTGAAACGGCGAAGTTGCTCGAGGTCGATCCCCACCTCGGCGGCGATCTCGCGGGCCGTGTAGCGGCGGCCCTCGCCGGCCAGCGTGCGCTCGACCGGCAGCAGCGCCAGTCGCCCGGCGGCGACAGCGTCGCGCAGCTCCTCCAGCAGCACCCCGTCGGCCTCCAGCTCCCGCAGCAGCGTCAGCCGCGCCTCGCGCGCCTCGCCGTCGAGGCCGTCGAGCAGGCCCTCGGCCGCGAAATCGATCATGCCGTCGCCACCGCCCCGCCCCGGCGCGGGTCACCGCCGCCACTGAGAGCCCCACTCGCCGAGTCGCGCGCCACCGCCTGCACGCCGCCGAAGAATAGGTTGATCTCCGGGCGCCGGGCGACCGACACCCCGCGCGCCTCCAGGCGCGCCAGCGCCTCCTCGTCGATTCCCGGCTCGGCCTGCAACAGCCCCTGCTCGAAGTGCAGCCGCGGCGCCCGCACGGCGGCCTCCACCGCCATCCCTTGCTCGACCGCCCGCACCACGGTCTGCAGGATCGCCGAGCGGATCCGGTTGGAGCCAGCGCTGCCGATCCCCAGGACCACCTCGCCATCGCGCAGGACCACGGTCGGGGCCATCATCGAGGGGACGCGGCGGCCAGGGGCGATGCGGTGGAAGCCGAGCGGGTTGAGGTCCTCCTCGCCCAGCATGTTGTTGAGGATCACCCCCGTCCCCGGGACCAACACGCCGGAGCCGGAGCCGTTGGAGCAGGTGACGTTGGCGCAGAGGCCGTCAGCGTCGAGGGCGGAGATGTGGGTGGTCGAGCCGAGCAGGTCGGCGGCGGCGAGGTCGAGGCCCCCCGGGTCGAGGAAGCCCGCCTCCATGCCCTCTTCGTAGAGCGCTTCGGCGAACTCCATGCCGCGGAGCCGGTTGCTGGCGTCCATCGCCGCGACCAGCTGCTCGGGGCCGCTGTGGGGGCCGAGGCGCTCCAGCAGCCCGAGCGAGTAGGCGATCAGGATCCCGCCCGAGGAGGGCGGCGGGTTGGTCAGCACCTCGGCGCCGCGGAAGGGCGCCCGGATCGGCCGCCGCTCGACCGGCTCGTAGGCGGCAAGGTCTCCCGGCCCCAGGGTGCCACCGCCGGCGACGACGAAGTCGCTGAGCGCGGCGGCGACCTCGCCGCGGTAGAACGGCTCCGCCCCTTCGGCCGCGAAGCGTTCCAGCGCCTCGGCCAGCTCGGGGAAGCGGAAGGTCTCCCCCTCCCGCAACCGCCGTCCCTCGGGCGCGTAGAGCGCCCGCGCTTGCGGCAGCCGCTCGTGGATCGGGGCGAGGATCTCAAGGATGTAGGCCTGCTCGTGGTTGACTGGCGCTCCCTCGCGGGCGAGCCGGATGCCGGCACCGACGAGGTCGGCGAGCGGGGCCGAGCCGAAGCGCTCGAGCACGTGGACCAGGCCGGCCGCGGTCCCGGGCACGCCGCAGGAGGCGGGGCCGACGAAGAACGTCTGCGTCGTCTCCTCGTCGAAGTGGACCGGCACCGGCACCAGCTCCGCCCGGCGCTCGATCCCGTCGCGGCCGGGGGCGGCGACGAAGAAGTCGATCAGCGCCGTCTCCCCCGCCCCGTGGACCATCATGTAGCCGCCGGCGCCGAAGCCGGTCAGCGGACTCTCGACGGCGAAGGAGGCGAGCACCGCCGCGACGGCGGCATCGACGGCGTTGCCGCCCTCGCGCAGCACCTGCGCGCCCGCCTCGGCGGTAAGCGGGTGGCCGGCCGCAACGACCCCTCGCATGGGCCGCTCCGCTAGCCGGGGAGGAACTCTGGGACGTCGATGCCGAGCGTGTCGCCTTGGCGCTCCGGCGGGCGACCGCGACCGCTGTCTTTGGTGCGGCGGATCGTCGGCTCGGCACTGCGGCGCGGCGGCGCCGGGCGGCCGTCGAAGCGGGTGGCGACGACGGTGACCCAGATCTGGTCGGAGAGCTCGTCGTCGACGTTGGCGCCGAAGATGATGTTGGCGTCGGGATGGGCAGCCTCACCGACCACCTTGGCCGCCTCCGATACCTCGACCAGCGAGAGGTCGGAGCCGCCGGTGATCGAGAGCAGGATCGAGCGGGCGCCCTCCATCGAGGTCTCCAGCAGCGGCGAGGAGATCGCTTTTTCGGCGGCCTCGACGGCGCGGGTCTCGCCGTGGGCCATGCCGATCCCGAGCAGGGCGCGGCCGGCGTCGGCCATGATCGTGCGCACGTCGGCGAAGTCGAGGTTGATCACGGCGGGCAGGGTCACCAAGTCGGAGATCCCCTGCACGCCCTGGCGCAAGACATCGTCGGCGACCTGGAAGGCCTCGACCATCGAGGTCTGCTGGTCGAGCACATCGAGCAGGCGGTCGTTGGGGACGACGATCAGCGTGTCGACCTCGGCGGCCAGGTCCTCGATGCCCTTCGCCGCTTGGTTGCCGCGGCGGCTGCCCTCGAAGCTGAACGGCTTGGTGACGATGCCGACCGTGAGCGCGCCGACCTCGCGGGCGAGGCGGGCGACCACCGGGGCGGCGCCGCTGCCGGTACCGCCGCCAGCGCCGGCGGCGACGAAGACCATGTCGGAGCCCTTGAGCAGGCGCTTGATCTTGTCCTGCTCCTCGAAGGCCGAGCGGTGCCCGACTTCGGGGTCGGCGCCGGCACCGAGACCCCGCGTCTGCTCATCGCCGATGTGCACGGTGACATCGGCGACGCACAACTGCAGCGACTGCAGATCGGTGTTGACGGCCATGAACTCGATCCCCGGGATGCGGGCGTCGACCATCCGGTTGACGGCGTTGACCCCAGCCCCACCGACGCCGACGACCTTGATTACCGGCTGGTGCGGCTCGCCGCTGCCGGGCGGCTCGTAGGCAGGCTCCTCGCGCCCATAGCGCGGGTTCTCCACCACCGGCGCGATTTCACGGCGCTCGCGGCGCGGCTGCGGCTCCTCGGAGAAAACTCGCTTCAGTCGCTCGGGAGCGGACTCGCTGGAAGAAGGAGGATCAACACTTTCAGCAGCGGGGTCCACCTGGGACCTCTCGGTCGCCTGGTCGTACAGCGAAGACTGTCCCGACGAAGGCGCATCTGCGGCGGGTGGCGTCGATGATGAACTCTCCCGCGGAGCGGGAGAGGCATCGTCGGCGACAGGACCCGCAGCCCGCTCGCCCTCTTCCCGAGCTTTCTTCTCCGCCGGATCTTCGCGTCCGTACCGCGGCGCCTCGGGCGGATCCGCCGGCGCCTCGTCGGAGGTCGAGCGGAAGAGGTCTGACAGCGGCCCTTCGCGCATGCTCGCCCTTTTACGCCGACTCATTCGCCAGAACCTCCTTCGCCAGCTCCCGGTAGTAACTCGCGGCGTTGCTCTCGGGATCGTACTTGAGCACGGAGGACCCCTTTACGGGCGCCTCGGCGAATTTGATCGCCTTGCGAATGCGGGAACGGAAGACGAGGTCGCCGAAGTTCTCCTCGAGGATCTCCACCGCCTCCTTGGCGTGGACGGTCCGCGTGTCCAGCATCGTCGGCAGGATGCCCTCGATGCGGACGTCGGGGTTGAGGTTCTCCTGGATCATCCTCAGCGTGTTCTGGAGCTGGACCAGCCCGCGCATCGAGAGATACTCGCACTGGACGGGGACGATGACCTTGTTGGCAGCGGTCAGCGCGTTGATCGTCAGCAGCCCGAGGCTGGGCGGCGTGTCGATGCAGACGAAGTCGTAGTCGGCCGAAACCTCTTTCAGGGCTTTTTCCAGCGAGCGCTCGCGGCCGATCTTGGTGCTCATCGCGATCTCCGCTCCGGCCAGGTCGATCGAGGCGACGGCGATGTCGATCTCGCGCTTGACGATGATCTCGCTGATCGGCATGTCGTGGACAAGCACGTCGTAGAGGCTCTTCTCGACCTTGTCCGGATCGATCCCCTGGCTCATCGTCAGGTTCCCCTGCGGATCGAGGTCGATGCAGAGCACCCGGTACCCGGACTCAGCGAAAGCCACCGCCAGGTTCAGCGTCGTGGTGGTCTTGGCCACCCCGCCCTTCTGGTTGGCGAAAGCGATCACGTCCGCGTGCTTGACCGGCGCCTGCGCCGCCTCCTCGCGCTCCCGGGCCATGTCCTGCCGCGAAGGAGCCAAAAGATCAATCGCCCGCATCCGCGCCGGCCCACCCTCATCCTCAGGGTCGACGGAAGAAAAAGTCTCCAGCGCGGTCTCGCCCCTAACGCTCTCAGCAACCCGAGACGAGGAAGCCTCAACCCTTGGAACCTCCTCCCCGACCGGTTCCGCGGGAGCAGCCTCAGGCGCATCTGCCACGGGTGGCGCCGATATCGGGCTCTCCCGCTCGGCGGGAGAGTCGATATCGGCGACAGGACCCGTGGCCCGATCGCCTTCGTCCTCCCCACTCGGCCGCTCCGGAACGAGTTCCTCCATCTGCTGGAGCTCCTCCTCGATCGGATGCGTCTCCTCGACCGGAGCGGGTGCGTGCTTCTTACGGCTTAGAAATCCCATGTCGCGGATATTCGTATGGAGCCCCACTTTTCCTGCCGGCCCGCGAAATTGCTAGGAATTGCCCGATCCCCGAGCTTCTCGACAAGCGGCTGGTCTTCGTCACCGGCAAGGGTGGCGTCGGCAAGACGACCGTGGCCGTGGCACTCGGCCTGCGCGCTGCCTCCGAAGGCAAGCGCACGATCGTCTGCGAGGTCTCCTCGCAGGAGAACGCCTCGCGGATGTTCGACCACACCGAGGTCGGCTTCCACGAGGTCGAGATGGAGGAGAACCTCTGGTCGATCTCAATCGACCCCGACGAGTCGATGCGCGAGTACGTGCTGCTGCAGCTGAAGGTGCGGGCGATGCGCGACATGCTCTTCCGCAGCCGCATCTTCAGCTATCTCGCCGCCGCCACGCCCGGCCTCAAGGAGCTGGTGACGATCGGCAAGATCTGGGAGCTGGCCCAGCTCGACCGCAAGGTGAAGAAGGGCCGCAAGTACGACCTGGTGATTGTCGACGCGCCCGCCACCGGCCACGGCATCGGCTTCCTGCAGACGCCCAGCACCTTCGCCTCGATCGCCCGCGTCGGCCCGATCCACAGCCAGGCGCAGCAGTTGGACCGCTTGATCAAAGACCACGAGCACACCGGCACCGCGATCGTCTCGCTGCCGGAGGAGATGCCGGTCAACGAGTCGGCGGCGCTGGAGCGTGAGCTGCGCGACGAGGTCGGGGTCGCCGTCGACCGCGTCTACCTCAACGGGCTCTACCCGGAGCGCTTCTCCAAAGCCGAGTGCGAGCGGCTGCGCGAGCTGGCCGGCGGCGAGGACGGGTCCGTGCGTGCCGCCGCCCGCGCCGCGGTCTCCGAGCACCAGCGAGCGCGCTCGCAGCGGGCGCAACTGGCGCGGCTGCGGCGCCGGGTCGAGGCGCCGGTGAAGACCCTCCCCTTCCTCTTCGAGCCCGAACTCGGCCCCGAGGCGGCGCGACGGCTGGCCCGGAGGCTCTCCTGATGACGGCGCTAGGCGACGTCATCGAGGGCAAGGGGGTCTGCATCTGCGCCGGCTCCGGCGGCGTCGGCAAGACGACGACCTCGGCTGCAATTGCCGCCGGCATGGCCGCCCGCGGGCTCAAGGTCTGCGTGCTGACGATCGACCCCGCCAAGCGCCTCGCCGACTCGCTGGGGCTGAAGGAGCTCGACAACACCGCCCGCCGCGTCGACCCGGCCCTGTTCGCCGAGCAGGGGGTCGAGATCGAGGGCGAGCTGTGGGCGATGATGCTCGACGCCAAGGCGACCTTCGACGAGCTGATCGCCCGCCAGGCGCCGAACGAGGAGGCACGCGACCGGGTGCTCAACAACCGCATCTACCAGCAGATCTCCAGCGCCCTCGCCGGCTCGCAGGAGTACATGGCGATGGAGAAGCTGTTCGAGCTGCACACCGAAGGCGACTACGACCTGCTGGTCCTCGACACGCCGCCGACCCGCAACGCGCTCGACTTCCTCGACGCACCGAAACGGCTGACCCAGTTCATCGAAGGGCGCTCGCTGGGCGTCTTCATGAAGCCGACCGGGCTGGCGGCGAAGGTCGCCGGCCGCGGCGCCTCGGTCGCGCTCAGCGTCTTCAAGCGGATCGTCGGCTTCGACCTGCTGGCCGACCTGGCCGAGTTCTTCAACGCCTTCAGCGGCATGGTCGACGGCTTCCAGGCCCGCGCCAAACGCGTCAACAAACTCCTCGCCGACCCCGACACCTGCTTCCTCGTCGTCTGCGGCCCGCAGGGAGAGCCGGTCGACGAGGCGGTCTACTTCCACCGCAAACTGGTCGAGGCGAAGCTCCCCTTCGGCGGCGTCATCGTCAACAAGGTCCACTACCCCGCCGAGTGCCTGCGCGAGGAAACCGACGACCTACCGGCGGCGCTGGCCGCCAAGCTCGAAGGTGACGAGGACTTAGCCCGCCGCGTCGCCGCCAACTTCGCCGACTACCAGGCCCTGGCCGAGCGCGACGCCCGCAACATCGAGCGCCTATCTCGCGAGCTGCGCACCCAAAGCGTGATCCGCGTCCCCTACCTCGACGAGGACGTCCACGACCTCGCCGGCCTGGCCGAGATCAACCGCTACCTCTTCGCTACGGGCGAGGAGCGGATCGCCATGGCCGCCGGCCGGACGACTTAGTCGCTCTATAGGCGACCAACTCGCCCAATCAGCCAGCGTCGCGGCGCGAGTACTCGAACTCCAGGTGGGAGACCTCCCAGTCGGAGTCCGGGACCGGGAAGAGGTGGCGCACGCGGGGGGTGTCGATGCGCTCGCGGTGGCCGACGTCGCGGCCGGCGTCGGCGGGCCACTCCAGCGATTCGCCGCGGCGTGAGTCGGAGACCTCGTCGAGCCAGGGCGTGGCCGTGATCTTGATCTCGTCTTCGGCCGGGATCGGCTCCATGATCCGGGTCTCCTGCTCCATGTCGTCCTCCTCGGTTGAATCGGGGATGGGCAGCTCAAGTTCGGCCGAGATCTCGATCTCGTCGAACGGGGGCTCGATCAGGGAGAGCGGCTCGGGGGCGGGCTCGGGCTCGACTACGACCGGTTCCTCGGCAACGGGCTCGGGCGCCGGCATCGGCTCGGGCTCTTCGACCGAGACCATGATCTCGGCGTCGCCCTCGGCCAGGCCGGTGGCGATCAGGGTCTCATCGGCGGTGGCGCTGAGGTCGTTGCCGAGCTCGCCGAGGGCAGCCTGGAGCAGCAGGCGCCGGGCGCCGGTCTCGGTCCAGTTGGCGATCTCGGCGGCGCGCTCGGTCGGGCGGCCGTTCATCAGGTTCCGCTCCAGCTCCAGCGCCTGCTCGATTTTCTCGCGAGCACCGATGCGATCGAGCTGCTCGTCGGCGATCAACGCCGCGGCGCGCATCGGCAGCGAGGCGCCGACCGGGCCATGGCCCTCGAGCACCGCACGCAGCGCCAGCAGATGGTCGCTGAGGCCGTCCATGGCGCTCTCGCGCTCGCAGCCCATCTCGAAGCGGCCGACCGCCCAGGTCAGAGCGCGGTCCGGGTCGGGGCGCGCCTCCAAAGTTTTCGCAAGCTTTGCCAGCTCGGCCGCCTCGGCCTCGCTGAGCCGGTAGCCACCCGGCCGCGTGGCCGGGGCGCCGGTGGCAACCCGACTCCAGCAGCCCTCGCCGGTCGGGGCGAAGGCATAGGGCCCGAGTCCGACACCGCCGGACTTGAACAGCCTCATCACGCTGATCAGCTCGCGGAGCTGCTGCAGGGCCGCCTCGGCACCCTCGCCGGGCGCCTGCTCGGCGACGGCGAGGTACTGCGGCTCCCAGGCGGCGCGGCCCATGCCCTCGCTGCGCATCGCCTCGATCGGTGCCTCGACCGAGTCGGCGCGGACGATCCGCACCCCGTGCGGCAACTGCAGCCGATGCTGGGACATGCGCAGGCCGACAATCGGGACGACCAGCGTTTCGGCGTCGTCGGCGTCGAGCGCTTCCGCGTCGAGCATGGTTAGGGCACTCTCGAGCCGCTCGCGGTCAAGTGAGAACTCGGTGCTCCCATCCCAAAGGTCGGCGATGAAGACGGTCAGCATCCGCTCGGCGCGCTGGCGCGGGTCGGCCGGCACCTGCTCGCCGCGGGCCTCGAGGTAGGAGGCAGCGACGCCGGCCTCGATCGCCGCCTCGCGGGCGGGCCCGAAGCTCGGCAGCGACTGCAACTCCGCGGCGCGCTCCTCGACATAGCGCGAGGTCAGCGGCACGTAGCTGTAGAAGGCCGAATCGTCGCCGGAGTCGGCAGCGACGTCGAAGGGGATCTGGTCGCCGGAGGCGACGAGAGCGCTGAAGCGGGTCGCGGCCTCGACCGAGAGTCGCTTCAGTGCCTCGTTGAGGAGGAAGTCACGCACGGCTCAGGCTTCCCCCCCAGGCACGGGGCTCCTGCGCCTGCACGAGGGCTTGCAGGACGAGCCGGTCTGGACGTTTGGTCTAAGCGGCGGCGCCGACCGGCTCGGCTTCGTCGCCCAGCCAGCGCTTGCCGTAGGAGCGCATGTCGTCGACCAGCGGGATCAGCGCTTCGCCCTTGGCAGTCAGCGCGTACTCGACCCGCGGCGGCACCTCGGGGAAGGTGTGCCGCTCGACGATTCCCGCCTCTTCCAGCGCCCGCAACCGCAGCGACAGCGTGCGTGGGCTGATCCCCTCCAGCGACCGCTCCAGCTCACAAAAACGGCTGGAACCGTTCGCAAGATCGCGAATCAGCAAAAGGGTCCACTTTCCGCAAACTATTTCGGCGGTGCGGCAGACGGGGCAGTCGGAGTTGCTTGCGGCACTCATGGCAATCGATGCGGACGGGCGATTGAGCCCATCTCGCTTCAACAAGTGTAGCGATGGCGCTTCACTTACTGAAGTTTTGGGGAAAGCCAGGCCGAATGAGCGTTTGCCAGGAGGCGATCGGCTAAAGGGGAGGCCCGTCGTTTCCGATGGGAAACGCCATGACGCCACGCGCGCGCCCGGCCCCTGCCCAGGAGGGATTCATTCTGATCGAGGTCCTGGTCAGTGCCCTGATCCTGGCGATCGTCGCCGGCGCCGTGCTCTCACTGCTGGTCGCGACGACCCGCTCCGCCGCCACCGAGCGCACCCACTCCGTCGCTTACGGGCTGGCCCAGGAAGACCAGGCGCGGCTGCGGACGATGCGCATCTCCAGCCTCAATGGCCTGAACAGTGCGGCGGAACCGGTGACGATCGACGGCACCACCTACACGGTCAGGTCGGAAGGCCAGTTCGTCGGCAACAAGAGCGGCGCCGAGACCTGCAATGGCACCGACTCCCCGGCCGACTACGTGAAGATCAGTTCGACCGTCAGCTCGCCGGCGATGCGCAATCCGGTCGTCCTGCGCGGCATCGTCGCCCCCTCCACCGGCTCGCTAGACCCCAGCCACGGGACGCTCGCCTTCGGCGTCACCAACGCCGCCGGGGCGCCGCTCTCCAACGTCTCGATCTCGGTCAGCGGGCCGGCCAGCTTCACCGCCAAGAGCGATGAAAACGGCTGCGCCAACTTCGCCGACATCCCTGCCGGGAACTACAAGGTCACGACCTCGGCCGGCGGCCTGATCAACCCCAAGGGAGAAACGACGACGATGAAGGAATACGGCGTCCCCGCCGCCGGCACCCAGGCGGTGACGACGAGGTACGACCAGGCCGGCTCGCTGCCGGTCGAATTCAAGTACCGGCTCACGAGCACCGGCGCCCTGCAAACGGCGACGGCCGACTCGATCATGGTCTTCAACTCCGAAACCGGGGCCACGGCAACCGCCTACGGAAGCCCGGGGGGCACCCGCGGCACCAGCATCTCCGTCCCCAACCTCTTCCCGTTCAAAGAAAAGTACGCGGCTTACGCCGGTTCCTGCGAAAGCAACAACCCCAACCCGACCGGCACGGAACCCGGAAATCCCGCGATCGCCTCGGTCAACGTCCCGCCAGGCGGTGCGCCGACGCCGACGCCGGTGATCGTGCTGCCGGCGCTGAACCTGAAAGTGACCTACAACAGCGCCGCCGTGAGCGGCGCCAAGGTGACGATCACCGACACCAAGTGCCCCGAACCGGGGACCAAGGTCAAGCGCACGTACACGACCGAAGCCAACGGCCAGCCAAGCAACTCAGCTACCGGAGCCGCCGAACTCGGACTGCCTTATGGCGAATACAACGTCTGCGCCTCCGCCTTCATCTCGAACCGGTACCGGCGCATCCTGTCCTCCAGTGCGGTCTCCGTGAAGAACCCGAACACGGCGACGTCGCTCACGCTCAGCCTCTCCGGCTCTAGCGCCACCGAAAGCACCAACAGCAGCAATCAGTGCTGATGAGCGAGATGAACCCGATCAGCGACGAGCGCGGGACCACCCTGGTCGAGCTGATGGTCGGCCTCGCCGCCGGGATGGTGGTGCTGATGGCGCTGACGATGCTGATCATCGTGACCCTGCATGGCAGTGCCCGGGTCAGCGCCCGTGTGGAAGCGACCCAGCAGGCGCGCCTGGCCATCAACCAGGTGATGGAAGAACTGCACTCCGCCTGCGTCGCCCCGAAGGTGACCCCGGTGCTGTCCGAAAGCACCGGCACCTCGCTCAGCTTCATCCACGCCGAAGGGACGGAAAAGGCCGCGGTCGCACCGACCCCGATCAAGACGGTGATCACGCTCGAAAACGGCAATCTCCTCCGCACCGATTACGCCGCCACCGGCACCGTGCCCGTTACCAACGGCGCCGCACCGCGCTGGACGTTCGCGGCAACGGGCTCGACCCGGAAACTGCTGGGCAACGTCGCCCCGATCGCGCCGAGCAGTTCGGTCTTCAGCTACTACCGCTACGTCAACGGCTCCCTCTCCTCCACCCCGCAAACGACGCCGCTGAGCGAAGGGGCGCTGGAAACGATCCGGGTCCAAGTCGCCCTCAACGCCGCACCATCGCGGACCCCAGTTGCCGATGCCGGTGCCGACGCAAGCGTCCGTGACAGCGCCGTCCTCCGCCTCACTCCGCCTTCCTACAGCGAAACCACCGCGGTCCTGCCATGCCAGTGAACGTGCGCGACAACGAGGACGGGTTCACGATGATCATGACCGTGATCGGCGTCTCGCTGGTCGCACTCCTGGTGGCGGTGGCCGCCGTCGCCGTCAACGGCGATGCCAATCTGACCACCCGCGACCTCACTCGCAAGCAAGCCTACGAGGCAGCCAAGGCCGGGATCGACGAATACGCCTTCCACCTGCACGAAAACAGCGGCTACTGGTCCGAATGTGCCGAACCGAGCGGGACCGAACCGAACGCCCTCAACCAGATCGGTAAGACCGAAAAGCGGCGGACCGTCCCCGGCAACCCCAACGCCAGCTACGCGATCGAACTGATCCCGGCGACGGGCCACAGCACTTGCGACAAGTCAACCCTGTCAACGGCGACGGCGAGCATGATCGAGACCGAGGAAGCGATGAAGGGCACCTTCCGGATCCGCTCCAACGGCTACGCCGGCAACACCCATGTGGCGATCACCGCCACCTTCAAACCGGCCAGCTTCCTCGACTACGTCTACTTCACCCAGCTCGAGACTTCGGATCCGGTCACCTACGGGATCGCATCGCTGATCGAAGGAGCCGAACGTCAGTGCACCAAAACGATCCGCGACGGTCGATACACGACTGCGATGACGAACAAAAACGGGGAAACCCTCAACTCGGCGGGTGGCATCTACAAGAGCAAAAGCGGCGAATCGGCCAAGTACTGCGACACGATCTCCTTCGTGCACGGCGACAACATCAAGGGCCCGATGCACACCAACGACGCCTTCGTGATCTGCGAAGACCCGACCCTCGGTCGCGGCATCACCGACCCGGTCGAGGTCAGCTCGCCGGCCCCGGGCTGGTACTCGACCAAGGAACCGAGTCTGCACAACGGCTCTAGCTGCACCGGCAATCCCAACTTCAAAGGCACCTTTCGAACCAAATCACCGATCCTGGTCCCGCCGGAAACGAACACCGAACTGGAAACCATCGCCGAACCGTCCTACACCTTCCAGGGCGAAGTCTCGATCTGCCTCGAAGGGGCGTCGATGAAGGTGGCGTCCGGCAAGTCCTGCACCGGAACCGGGTCCGTGACCAAGCCCCTCCCCGCCAACGGCGTCGTCTACGTCAAGAGCATTTCCTGCGAAGGAAACCTCTACTCCCCCTTCGATCTCGCCTATCCGGAAGCCACCTCGCCGTGCGGCAACGTCAACGTCAAGGGCACCTACTCGAAACCATTGACGATCGCCGCCGCCAACGACGTGCTGATCGTCGGCAACCTCGAAAAGACCAACGAAGAAGGGCTGCTAGGCCTGATCGCCAACAACTTCATCCGCGTCTACCACCCGGTCACCCTCAAAGAAAACAAAACCTGCCTGAAGTGGAACTTCTCGAAAACGACCTGCCTCGAATACGGCACCCCCACCTTCGAATGCACCGGCAACGCCGAAGGCATCCTCGAAAACGTCAAGATCGAAGCTGCGATCCTGGCGATCCGGCACTCCTTCATCGTCGACAACTACGACTGTGGCAGTCAACTGGGCACGCTCAACGTCAAGGGCGCGATCGCCCAGAACTTCCGCGGCGCCGTCGGCACCGGTGGCGGCACCAGCAAAAGCACCGGCTACCTGAAGAACTACGAATACGACGAACGGTTGAAAACGACCGAGCCGCCGAGCTTCATCCAGCCGATCAAGTCCGACTGGGTGATCGGGCGCGAGACGACGGAATGACCCCCGCTCGACGGGTTTTTCCTAATTCTCAGTAAGCAGGGCCAAAGGTTTCGGGCCCAGCGGTCGATGAGTAATGGGCCGGAAATCGCCGCCGGTCCCTCCGCAAGCCCGATGAGCTCGATCTTCACCAAACCCCTCTCCGTCAAGCCACGCCGGGACGACGGCCCCGTGGTCGGTCTCGAGATCGAGGCCGGCAGCGTCGCCGCGGCGGAAGTGCGGGACGATGGCGCCGTCGTCGAGGCGGGCGTTGAGGCGCTGCCGGCGGCGGCGGTCAAGGAGGGCGAGGTAGTCGAGCCGGAGGCTGTCGCCGAAGCGCTGCGCGCGCTCTACGGGCAGCACAAGCTGGGCCAGCGGGTGCGTCTCGGGATCGGCAACCAGAGGGTCGTAGTGCGGACCCTGCGACTGCCGGCGATCGACGACCCGGCCGAGCTGGAGGCGGCGATCCGCTTCACCGCCCAGGAGCAGTTGGCGATGCCGCTCGAGCAGGCGGTGATCGAGCACCGCGTCGTCGGCGGTGTCCCCGCTGGTGGCGACGCGCCGCCGCAGATCGACGTGATGGTGGTTGCCGCCCGGCGCGACATGATCGCCGGCTCACTGAAGCCGCTGCGCGACGCCGGCCTGGAACCGGTCGGGGTCGACCTCTCCGCCTTCGGGATGATCCGCGCCCTCGGCAACGTAGCCGCGGCAGCCATCCCCGCCGAAGCAGAAGCCGGTCCGGCCACGACCTCGGTTCTCTACTGCAGCGTTGGCGACGTCACCAACCTGGCGATCGCCAAGGGACGTTCCTGCCTCTTCACCCGCGTCTCCCCCGCCGGCCTCAGCGACGTCGCCGAGAACCTCGCCGCCACCACCGGTCTCAGCCTCGAGCACGCGCGCCTCTGGCTTGACCACGTTGGCCTCGAGCGGCCGCCGGAGGCGATCGAGGGCGACCCCGCCACCGTCGCCCAGGCGCGCTCCGCGCTGGAACAGGGAGCCACGGCGCTGCTCGACGAGCTACGCCTCTCGCTCGACTTCTACGGCGCCCAGGAGGGAGCGGTCCCGGTCGAGCGGGTCCTCCTCTGCGGCCCCGGCAGCGCCATCCCCGGCCTGGCGGACCAGATGGCGCCGGTGCTCGCGCTGCCGATCGAAACGGCACGCCCGGCCGCTCTCCGCAGCTTCGACGCCGCCACCGCCGCCCGCCTCACCCTGCCCTTCGGCCTCGCCCTGGAGCGCTAGCCCGTGCGCCCGGTCAACCTGATCCCGGCGGAGGAACGCCCCGGCAGCCAGCGGCCGCTGCGCACCGGCCCGCTCGCCTACATCATCGTCGGCGCCCTGGCAGCGGGGCTGATCGCGGTCACCGCGCTGGTCGTCACCAACAGCCAGATCTCCGATCGTGAAGCTGAAGTCACCCAACTGCAGGGCGAACAGGCGAGCGCCGAAGCCCAGGCCCAGTCACTGGCCGCCTACACCCAGTTCCACGGTGTCCGCGAACAGCGCGTGGCGACGATCACCAGCCTCGCCGACAGCCGCTTCGACTGGGCGCGGGTGATGCGCGAACTCTCGCTAGTCCTGCCCGGCGACGTCTGGCTCTCCAACCTCAACGCCAGTGCGAGCCCGGGGTCCGGCGTAAGCGGTGGTGCCAGCAACTCCCTGCGAGGGGCGGTCGCGGGGCCAGCCCTTGAACTCGACGGCTGCGCCAGCAGTCAGCGGGCGGTAGCCGGCTTCGTGCAGGCGCTGAAGGACATCGACGGGGTGACGCGGGTGGGGGTGCAGAGCTCCTCGCTCGGCGGTGAAGGAGAAGGCGGTTCGGCCACGGCCTCGGCCTGCGCGGCAAGCCAATCGAGCCCCCAGTTCCAGATGGTCGTTGCCTTCGACGCGGCGCCGGTGCCGCCGGAAGCGTCGAGCACGGAAGCGGAAGCGCCCGCCGAAGCGACGACGACGAGCGAATCCTCCGGTTCGAGCGAAGGAGGAGAAGGCTGATGGGCGCCAACGGCCGCCTGATCGCGGCGATCCTGGTCGTGGCCGCGGTGGCGATCGGATTCTGGATGCTGCTACTAGGCCCCCAGCGGGAAAAGGCCGACGAACTGGGCGGCCAGGTCGAACAGCTAACGACCGCGGTGGAAACCGCGCGGTCCGAAGTCGTGCAGGCAACGGCGGCCCAGCGGTCGTTCCCGGCCGACTACCGCCAGTTGGTGGTGCTGGGCCAAGCCGCCCCGGCCGGCGACGAAACCGCCTCACTGCTGGTCGAACTCGAACAGATCGCCAAGGCCACCGGCGTCTCCTTCAAGAGCATCGAGCTGGAAGGTGGCAGCGAAACGGCGACCGCGCCCCCGGCTGTCACGGCCACCGCTCCGCCGACCGAAGCGAGCACCGGCACCAGCAGCGCCGTGCCAGCCGCGGCCACGGTCCCCGCCACGGAGATGGCGGCCTCGCTGCTGCCACTGGGCGCCTCGATCGGTCCGGCCGGTCTCGACGTGATGCCCTACGGGCTCGAGTTCAGCGGCAACTTCTTCCAGATCTCCCGCTTCATCAGCAGCATCGACTCGCTGGTCAAGCCGGGCAGCTCCCAGGTCGCGGTCGACGGGCGCCTGCTGACCATCGACGGCTTCTCGCTTAGCGCCGATCCGACTCTCGGCTTCCCCCAGCTGAGCGCGACTTTCAGCGTCACCAGCTACCTGACGCCGCCGGGGCAGGGCATCACCGCCGGCGCGACGGCCACCGCCCCGCCCACCGCCGCCCCGGCCTCAAGCGAAGCCTCCCCACCGGCCGCTGAAGGCGCCGCCCCGGCAAGCTCGGAAACGGTCGCAGCGCGATGAACTGGCTGAAGAAAGGGCCGGAGCTGAAGCTGCCGGAGGTCAAGGTCCCCGACTTCCTCTTCGACCTCTATTACGACCTCAAAGAACGGCGCCTGCTGCCGCTGGTCGGCCTCTTGCTGCTGGCAATCGTGGCGGTGCCGCTCCTAGTCGGCGGCTCTGCCAGCTCTGATTCGGGAACCGAAGCCGAAGAAGAAGCGGCGATCGCGACGCCGAGCAGCAGTGGCGTGGAAGCGAGTGCCCTGGTCGTGGCCCGCTCAGCCCCGGGCCTGCGCGACTACCGCCAGCGCCTGCGCCACGCCAGCGCCATCGACCCCTTCCGGCAGCCGCAAAGCGGGAAGAGCGCCGAAGCGGCGAGCGCCGGAGGCGAAGAATCGGTGACCGTCTCGGGGGGCAGCGAAACGAGCGTCCCGGCCGAAGCCTCGGTGCCGGAATCGGCCTCGACCCTGCCGAGCCCAGTGCCAGCAGAAAGCGTCCCGGTCGAAGCCGGTACTGGCGGCGGTGAATCTGGAAACGCCGGCGGGCCAGCCCGTTACGCCTCCAACACCGTCGACGTCCGCATCGTCACCGTCCCTGGCGGCAACGAAGACGCCGCCGCCAGCGCCAAGCCAAAGCCCCAGGTCCAGCGGGGGCTGCCGGAACTGACGATGTTGCCGAGCCGCAAAGTCCCGGCCGCGGTCTTCATGGGCACCACGTCCGACGGCAAGAAGGCGCTCCTGCTCGTCTCCTCCGACGTCGAGTCGATCTTCGGCGACGGCCAGTGCGTGGTCGGATCCAAGACCTGCCAGCTCCTGGCCCTGGAACCGGGCCTGCCCGAGACCTTCGTCTACGGCCCCCAGGGCCGCACCTACCGAATCGAGATCCTCAAGATCACCAAGAAGGTCAGCGCCAAACCCAACCGGGCGCCGCTCGGCGCGACCAAGAAGAAGTCGCAGCCGAAGAGCGGCAAGCAGCCAGACGGCAAGCCCGAAACCGGCACTGCCGGCCAGCCGCAGCCCTAACCGAGATAGAGGTCGAGCAGCTGGTTGCCGGCCAGCAAGCCGATCACGCCGCCGAGGGCAAGGAAGGGGCCGAAAGGGATCGCCATCTTGCGGGCGGCGGCGCCGTGGCGGGCGATCATGGCCAGGCCGACGAGACTGCCGAGAAGGAGCGCCGCCAGGATTGCTGGGGCGACGGCGCGGCCGAGGAAGAGGCCCATCGTCGCGGCTAGCTTGACGTCACCGAGGCCCATTCCTTTCGGATAGGCGAGGGCAGCGAGGAAGAAAAAGCCGCCGGCGGCAGCGGCCGCGATCGCGCGCTCGGGGAGGCCACCAGGGTCGGTGGGGACGGCGATCGCCAGGCAGAGCACCGCGCCAACAATCAGGACCTTGTTGGGGATGATCCGGCGCTCGAGGTCGGTCAGCGTCACCACCGCCAGCATCGCCACAAAGACCAGGCCGATTAGCGCTTCCGCCGCGTCGTGGCGGTAGACCAGCACCGTGGCCGCGTAGAGCAGACCAACTGCCAACTCGGTCAGGGGATAGCGCGGAGAGATTGGCTCCCCGCAGCAGCGGGCACGGCCGCGCAACAGCACCCAAGAGGCCACGGGGACGTTGTCGTAGGCAGCGATCGGCGCCCCGCAGGCGGGGCACTCGGAGCGGGCCAGGACGAACCCCATGCCCCGCGGCACCCGGTAGGCGACCGCGGTGGTGAAGCTGCCGACCGCCAGGCCCGCGAGGAATGCGATCAGGACAACGGCGATCATCGGCCGCGAGTTCTACCCGAGCGCCCGGCCGGCAAGGGGCCTCCGCCGCCTACGGGCGGCGGACCACCTTGAAACTGCGCCTGACGCCCTTGGGTTCGACGTTGCCTGCGAGGTCGGTGGCGCGGATGCGGACCACGTAGCGCCGTAAACGCAGGTGCGGCAGGCGCAGAGGCGAGCTGCAGGGCTTCCACTTCGCCTCGCCCACCCTGCACTGGAAGGTGGTGCCCGGCGGGTCTTCGCTGACGTCGGCGAAGCGGAGGACGGCCTTGCGCTTGCGCGTCTTGGCGCCGGGCGCCATCGTGATCCGAGTCAGTGGCGGCGTCGAGTCCTCGACGTAGGTGACGGGAGCGGAGCAGTCGGAGCGCTGGCCGGCGACGGCAACCGCGGAGAAGGTCGTGCTGGTGTTGTCGGCAACCTGGACCTGCAGGCCGGCGGAAAGCTGGGCGGCGCTGCCCCTGGCGACCGGGGCGCCGGTGCAGCCGTCGCCGGCGAAGACCTGGACCGAGGAGCCGTCGGGGGCGCTGCCGGCGACCAGCGGCGTGTTGTCGTTGGCGCGGGCCCGCGGGCTCATGTGCAGAAGCGGCGGTGCTGGCTTGCCGGTGGCAGTGGCAGGGCCAACGCCCTGTTGGCCCGGGCCCGCGCCCGAGCCGCCCGAGCCGCTCCCGCCAGGGTCTTCCGACCCCCCTACCCCAGGTTCAGGGGGCACGTTGCCCTCCCAGTAGAAGGCTGGTTCGGAGCAGCCCGAGTGGATGCTCGGTTCGGCGGGGTCGACCTGCCAGGCCGACAACGTCGTCCTGGCGTCCGCATCAACGCTGGCCCGGATGCCGACGCTCTCGAAGTCGCCGGCACTGCCGTGGCCAGCAACCGGGCCAAGGCAAGCGGCGCCGTTGAAGATCACGATTTCGTACTCTGGGTGTTCGGTCGGGTGGTCGACGAAGAGCCCTCGACCGATTGCCCCGCCGCCAAGGGCCGATCTGACGACGTTAATGATGATCCCGTCTTCCGGTTCGGCTTCGCCGAAAACCAGCGGCGTCGTCGTCGCGGCCGGAGATTCAGGACCGGAAACCGGATCGGTCGCCTTCAGCTTCGGAACTGCGAGTTCCGCCGCCCGTGCCTCCACTGCAGCCAAAAGGAGCAGTGCGACGGCGACCAGCAACGCAGACGCGAAGAGGCGGGCCGGCATGATGCCGGCCCGCCTCTTCAGGGTGACTTCGCTCGGTGGTTGCATCACTAAGCGATGTCAGTCAGATGACTATTTGCTCCAGTCGGCTTCGGTTGCTTCCGCCGTGGCTCCGGGCGGGCAGCCACCTTTGCCAGGCGTGGTGCAGGTGTACGTCATCGTGCCTTCTTCGTTTTTGATTTTGAAGTCATTCCCCGTGGAGGAAATGGATTCGATCAGGTATTTGTTGGAAGCCGTCGTAGAGACCTTGAGGCCTTCCGTCTTCGTGGCGACACTGCCTTCCGTGGTGGAGATGGTCGGCTCGATCGCGTGCAGCTTCGCGAGGGTGACGTTCGAGTAAGAACCACTGTTTTCGGTCGCGTAGGTCTCAACTGCAACCTGAGCGGTGTGGGCGTTCTCCTTGGCCTTGGAGTCGCCGGCCTTTTCGCGCTGGTTGAAGAACGCGGGCAGGGCAATCGCGGCGAGGATGCCGAGGATCAGCATGACGACGAGGAGCTCGATCAGCGTGAAGCCGGCCTCGCTGTCGCCGTTGAGCCGGGCGCCGATGCGGGCCCGGAGATTCTGGAGAAACATTTAGGTACCTCCTATGGACCTATCGTTTTCGCCAGAGCCCCGTCGCGTTGCAGCCACGTGGTGTCTGTCGACCCCGGTGGTAGCCCGGCTGACTCCAGGGATGGAGTCCCGACGGCTTTGCGCCCCCGCCTCACAGCGAGTTTGCCTTTTGCACCAGAGCGCTGGCAGATTCATCACTGGGCCTTCATCGGCTGCGAAACCATCACCTTTAGCCGCTCTTTCCCAGTTCGGAAGGTTTCCGATTTTTCGCTCAGATAGTGCGAAAACTGCCGGCTAGCACTCCCCAAAAATGCGGAGCGGAAGCGCCACCCCGAGCCCCGGCCTGGACGTACGTCCAGGGCCTCAGCGAATGCTTTCGTAAATGCTGAACATCGGCAGGTACATCGAGATCACGATGAACCCGACCATGCCACCGACCAGGACGATCATCACCGGCTCCAGAAGAGCGGTCAGGGCCTTCACCTTGGCGTCGACCTCGGTCTCGTAGAAGTCGGCGATTTTGCTCAGCATGTGCTCGAGCTGTCCGGTCTCCTCGCCGACCGCGATCATGTGGCCGACCATCGGCGGGAAGATCGGGGTCTGCTCGATCGGGCCAGCGATCGTGCCGCCGCCTTTGACCGAGGCGTAGACCTGCTCCATCGACTGCTCGACAACGACATTGCCGGCGGTCTCGCCGGTCAGTTTGATCGCCTGCAGCATTGGCACGCCAGAAGAGACGGCGCCGGAGAAGGTCCGAGACCAGCGGGCCAGCGCGACCTTCTGTACAACGTCGCCGATCTTCGCCGGCAACCGCAGTTTGAAGCGGTCCCAGAGCTCGTGACCGCGGTCGGTTTTCTTCCATTTGAAGAACAGGAAGAAGGCGAGCACAAGGCCGGGGAGGATCAGGAACCAGTAGCCAGTGAGGGCGTTGGAGAGGCCGACGCAGAACTGGGTGGGAGCAGGCAGGCCGGCGGATTCCTCGGGGTGTTCTTCGGCCAGTTCCTTGAAGATGCCGGCGAAGGTCGGGATCACGAAGGCGACGATCGCGACGAGGACCACCGTGGCGAAGCCGAAGATCAGCGCCGGGTACATCAGCGCCGATTTGACCTGGCGCCGCAGGGCGTCGGACTTCTCCACTTGGTAAGCGATCCGGTCCATCGCCTCCTCCAGCCGCCCCGACTGCTCGCCGGAGCGGACCATCGCCCGGAAGAGGCGGTCGAAGACCTTGGGGTAGCGCTGCATCGCCTGCTCCAGCGAGCTGCCGGCCTCGACGTCACCGCGGACGCCGGCCACCGCTTCGCGGATCTGCTCGTCTTGCGTCTGCTCTTCGAGGGTCTGCAGGGTGCGCAGCATCGGCATCCCCGAGGCGATCAGGGTGGCGAATTGGCGCGAGAAGATCGCCAGCTCGCGCATGTCGACCCCCTGCCAGCGCCGCAGCAGGTCCTCGATCTTCAGCGGGTTGGACTTCTCGCTGACGTTGAGGACGATGAGGCCGCGCTGGCGCAACTGCTCGCTGACCGCCGCCTTGGAGTCGGCGTCGATCTCCCCGGCAGAGGTGGTCCCCGCTAGGTCCATCGCCCGGAACTCGAAGGTGGTCGCCGACATTTCGGGCTAGCCCCCGTTCACGTAGGCGGGAGGTGGAGCGCTCGGCGGCGCACCGGTGGGGGCAGGCTGCGCCGCCGCGGCAGGAGCGGGCGCGGTGCCGCCCAACAGGCGGTTCAACTCCTCCGGCACCGAGGCGCGCTGTTCGGCCAGGGCACGGCCGACCTTGCCGGTGCGGACGAGGCGGGCCAGGTCGGCGTCCATCGTCTGCATCCC
This sequence comes from uncultured Actinomycetes bacterium, assembly GCA_963708405.1. Taxonomy (GTDB): domain Bacteria; phylum Actinomycetota; class Thermoleophilia; order Solirubrobacterales; family 70-9; genus VAYN01. Next base: position 173,803 of record CAVPSL010000003.1, on the reverse strand, counting down.
GACCGCCCCCGAGGTCTGCAGGGCGGCGTAGATCTGGTGGGTCTTGCCCTCGCGGACCAGGTTGCGGATCGCCGGCGTCGGCACCAGCACCTCGCAGGCGACGACGCGACCGCGGCCGTCGGCGGTCGGCAGCAACTGCTGGGTAACGATCCCCTGCAAGGCGATCGAGAGCTGGGTCCGCACCTGGCCCTGCTGCTCGGGCGGGAAGACGTCGATGATCCGGTCGACCGTCTGCGCGGTCGACTGGGTGTGCAGGGTGGCGAAGACAAGGTGGCCGGTCTCGGCCGCGGTCAGGGCCGTGGAGATCGTCTCCAGGTCGCGCATCTCGCCGACCAGGATCACGTCGGGGTCCTGGCGCAAGGCGGCGCGCAGACCGAGGGCGAAGTCGGGCGCGTCGGAGCCGATCTCGCGCTGGTTGACGATCGAGCGTTTGTGCTGGTGCAGGAACTCGATCGGGTCCTCGATCGTGAGGATGTGGTCCTCGCGCTCGCTGTTGATCAGGTCGACCATCGCCGCCAGCGTCGTGCTCTTGCCGGAGCCGGTGGGGCCGGTGACGAGCACGAAGCCACGCGGTTTCTGCGTCAGCTCGCGCAGCACCGGCGGCACCGCCAAGCTGTCCAGGCTGGGGACCTCCTGCGGCACCAGGCGGAAGGCGGCGCTGACGGAGCCGCGCTGGAAGAAGCAGTTGACGCGGAAGCGGGCGACGCCGGGGATCGAGTAGGCGAAGTCGAGCTGCTGGTTGGTCTCGAAGCGTTTGCGCTGGTCGTCGTTGAGGATCCCGTAGACGACCTCGCGGGTCTGCTGGCCGTTGAGGACCGGGAAGCCCTCGATCGGCCGGATCCGGCCCTTGTCGCGGATAGCTGGGGGAAAGCCGGGCGTCAGATGCACGTCGGACGCCCGCGTCTCCACCATTAGTCGCAGCACCTCGGAGAAATCGAAGTCAAGCCGTGACACGAAGCACCTCCTCAAGGCTGGTCTGGCCGCCCCGGATCTTGGTCACCCCGTCCTCGCGCAGGGTCAACATCCCCTCCTCGCGAGCGGTGGCAGCGATTTCGGTCTCAGGGGCGCGGGCGATGGTCATTTCTTTGAGCCTGGTGCTGAGGCTCATCACGGAGTAGATGCCGACCCGGCCCTGGTAGCCGCTCTGGCCGCAGCGCGGGCAGCCGACCGGCTCGTAAGCCTCGATCTCGGTACCGACCTTGACGCCGGCCTCGATCAACGCCTGGGCGGGGATGATCGTGCGCCGCTTGCAGGCCGGGCAGAGCCGTCGCGCCAGGCGCTGGGCGACGACGCAGTCCACGGCCGAAGCAGTGAGGAAGGTCTCGATGCCCATCTCGGTGAGGCGGGCGATCGCCCCGGGCGCGTCGTTGGTGTGCAGCGTGCTCAGCATCATGTGGCCGGTCAGCGCCGCCTCGATCGCGATCCGCGCAGTCTCGGCGTCGCGGATCTCGCCGACCATGACGATGTCCGGGTCGGCGCGCAGCATCGAGCGCAGGCCGGTGGCGAAGTCGAGCCCCGCCTTGCGGTTGACGTTGATCTGGTTGACGCCGTCGATCCGATACTCGACCGGGTCCTCGATCGTGATGATCTTCTTCTCGATCTCGTTGAGGTCGCTGAGCGCGGCATAAAGGGTCGTCGACTTGCCGGAGCCGGTCGGGCCAGTGACCAGAACCGCCCCGTAGGACTGGCGAAAAGCGTGCTCGAAACGGGCCCGCGCCGAGCCGCTCATGCCGAGGTCGTCGAGCGTGCGCTGGGAGTTGCTTTCGTCGAGGATGCGGATCGTCGCCCCCTCGCCGCGCTGGGTCGGCAGCGTGGTCACGCGCAGGTCGACCCGGCGTTCCTCGATCGCGACCCCGACGCGGCCATCCTGGGGAACCCGTTTCTCGGCGATGTCGAGCTCGCTCATGATCTTCAGGCGCGAGATCACGGCGCCGATCATCCGCTTCGGGACGTGCGTCGCTTCCTTGAGGACGCCGTCGATCCGGAAGCGCACCCGCAGCTCCCCCTCTTCGGGCTCGAGGTGGATGTCGGAGGCGCCCTCGCCGACCGCCTGGGCGAGCAGGCTGTAGACGAGCTTGATCACCGGTGCGTCCTCGGCCCCCACCTGCATGTCGCTAACGTCGGCGAGCGGCCCTTCGTCGAAGCGCTCTTCCTCTTCCTCGATGATCGCCCCGGCGGCGGCGCTCTCGAGGGTGCCAAGCCGCGTCAGCAGAGCCTCGACGTCGGCCTGGGCGGTGACCGCGATGCGGCAGTCAAGTCCGGTGGCGATCTGGATGTCGTCGACCGCGAGCACGTTGGCCGGGTCGGCGACGGCGACAAGGAGCGTGCGCTGGTCGAGGTAGCCGACCGGCACCGCCATGTAGCGGCGTGCCATCGCCAGCGGGAACAGCGCCGCGGCGGCGAAGTCGACTTCGTAGAAGCCGAGGTCGACGTGGTCGAGCCCGTAACGCTCGGCCGTCGCCCGCGAGAGCTGCCCATCGCCGATCGTCCCCTGCTCCAGCAGGATCGACTCCGGCGTCCGGCCCGTCGTCCGCGCGGCCGCCATCGCCTCGGCCACCACCTCGGCGGAGGCAAAACCGAGTTCGACCAGCACGTCGGTGACGAACCGCCGCGAGTGCCCGCGCTGCCGCGGCGGCGTCAGCCCCGGCGTGCCGGTCTGCGCGTCGGGCAAGGCCGGAGCGGCGGACGTCCCGGAGTCGGGGACGGGCTGCAGGTGGCTTGGGTATTCGGCCGGGCTCATCGCGCGCTCAGTTGGGGTAGTACGTGCCTTCCGGCCCGTGGTAGGCGGCGTCCCGCACGGCTTGCGCGACGCTCCGCGGGGTCTGGAAGCCGTAGTCGACGCTGGCCTGCGGGATGCCACCGCTGAGGCGGCGCGGCCGCACCACGACCAGGGCCGGCGCCCGGTTCAGTTCGAGGCCGACGGTGACCGTCGCGTAGCGCGGCACCTGCTTGACCGGCACGACGAACAGGGCGACGTCGGGATCGTGGCGCAGCTGCAGCACCGCCGCGGTCGTGAAGGCATCGTCGACGCCACCGGCGTGAGCGACCAGCAGCACCACGGTCTTGCCCGCGTCGTAGGCAGCGGTGAAGCGGGCTGGGGGCGCGGGTCCGGGCACGGTCGCCGGCATCGCACCGGAGCCGGTGGCGCTGGCCGTCGCCCCTTCAGCCAGGCTTTCGACCGCGTTTTCGACCGCCTCGCCCGGCGTCGAGCCGGTCGCGGTGACGCCGTTGACGCTGGCCACGGTCGCGCCGGCTTCGGCCCCTGCTTCTTCTTCGGAGCCACCGCCGCCCGAGCCTTTGAGGAAGAAGAAGGCCGCGGCCACGATCAGCACGACGACGATCGCGAGCTGGGCTTTCGGGTCGTTGTTCAGCTTCTCCCTCATCGCGCCGCCGCCGTCTCCCCCAACTGCTCGATGCCGCTCGCCCGCTGGCCGCCAGCGGCCAGCATCAGCTTGAAGTCGTGCGGGCTGGAGGCGTAGTCCATCGCCGTCGCCTCGCTGATCCGGCCCTCCATCACGTAGGTCAGCAGGGACTGGTCAAAGGTGCGCATGCCGTAGTAGTCGCCTTCGGCGATGACCTCGGTGATCTTGCCGGTCTCCTCAGGGTTGAGGATCAGGTCCTGCACGCGGCCGGTAACAACCAGCACCTCCGAGGCAGGGACCCGGCCCTCGCCGGTGACGTCGGGGACGAGGCGCTGCGCGATTGCCCCCCTCAGGGTCGAGGACAGCATCACCCGCGCCTGCTGCTGTAGGTGGGGCGGGAAGAAATCGATAATGCGGTTGATCGTCTCGGTCGCATCGAGGGTGTGCACCGTCGAGAGCACGAGGTGCCCGGTCTCGGCGGCCGAGAGCGCCGTGCGCACCGTCTCCTCGTCGCGCATCTCGCCGATCAGGATCACGTCGGGGTCCTGGCGCAGCACCCGCCGCATCGCCCGCCCGAAGCTCTTGGTGTCGGAGCCGACTTCGCGCTGATTGACGATCGAGGTTTTGTCCGGGTGCAGGTACTCGATCGGGTCCTCGAGCGTGACGATGTGTCGCGCCCGGGTCTGGTTGATGTGGTCGATCATCGCCGCCAGCGTCGTGCTCTTGCCGGAGCCGGTGGTGCCGGTGACGAGGATGATCCCCCGCTGCTCCTCGGCCAGCTCGCGGACCACCTGCGGCAGGCCGAGGTCATCGATCGAGCGGATCTCGAAGGGAATGGCGCGGCAGACGATCGAGATCGCGCCCCGCTGCCTGAAGACGTTGACGCGGAAGCGCGAGACCCCCGCCAAGGCGTAGGAGAAGTCGGCCTCGCCGTCCTCCTCAAACTCGGCCAGCGAGCGCGCCTCGGCAATTTCGCGGAAGGCCTTCTCGGTGTCCTCCGCCGAGAGGTTGCCGAAGCCCTCGAGGTGCGCCAACTCTCCGTGCATACGGGCGATCGGCGGTGAGTCGACCTTGACGTGCAGGTCAGACCCCTCACGCTCGACGAGCGTGCGCAGCGCTGAATCGATATCGAACATCCCGACCGTTATCGGCCGGGATGCTCTAGCTCTTAAACCGCGGTACTAAGCCACCTCGCGCAGCTTCTGGGCCTCGCCCAGCGACTGCAGCTTTTTCAGCGATTGATTCTCGATCTGGCGGATCCGCTCGCGGGTGACGTTGAAGGTGCGGCCGACCTCGTCCAGGGTGCGCGGGTGCTCGCCGCCGAGCCCGTAACGGAGCTCGAGCACGCGGCGCTCGCGGTAGGAGAGGTTCTCGAGGGCCTCCTTCAGCGCCTCTTTGGTCAGCAGGTCCGCAGCGCGGTCGAAGGGGGACTCGGCCTTCTCGTCGGCGATGAACTGGCCGAACTCCGACTCCTCCTCGTCGCCGACCGGCTTCTCCAGCGAGACCGGGGCCTGGGCGGAACGCTTGATCGAGTCGACCTCCTCGGGATCGATCCCCGTTACCTCGGCGATCTCCTCCGGGGTCGGCTCACGGCCCAGCTCGGTGACCAGCTTGCGCTCGGCGCGGCCGATCTTGTTCAGCTTCTCGACCACGTGGACCGGGATGCGGATCGTGCGGGCCTTGTCGGCGAGCGCGCGGGCGATCGCCTGGCGGATCCACCAGGTCGCGTAGGTCGAGAACTTGAAGCCCTTGCGGTAGTCGAACTTCTCCGCCGCGCGGACCAGGCCGAGGGTGCCCTCCTGGATCAAGTCGAGGAAGGGGAGCCCCTGGTTCCGATAATTTTTCGCGATCGAGACGACCAGGCGCAGGTTGGACTCGACCATTTTCTGCTTCGCGTCGAGGTCGCCGCGCTCGATCCGTTTGGCGAGTTCGACCTCCTCCTGGGCGGTCAGCAGGCGGACTTTGCCGATGTCCTTGAGGAACAACTGCAAGGAGTCCGTCGTCATGTCCGGTTTCAGGTCAAGCGACTGTTTTTGCCGCCGCCGGCCTTTTTTCCCGGTGTCCATGGGCATGGCTTCCGCGGCCGCTTTCTGGGCCGGGTCCATGTCCTCGACAAGCTCGATCCCGGACTTCTCGAGGTGCCCGTAAAGGTCCTCGACGTCAGACTCGTCGAGGTCGACCTCGGAGACCGCCGAAGCGACGTCACCGAAAGTCAGCACGCCGAGCTGCTGCCCGCGATTGATGAGGTTTTTGACCTCCTCCAACTCCTGAAGCTCTGCTACCAGCATCCTGTTCTACTCGTTTCCCTAGCGCGTGATGTTTAGTCCTGGCAATGAAATGCCGCCGCGAGCCAAAAGTCGCGCCGGCCGATGAAAAAGCGGACCGGCGACCTGGTCCGCGAAGTAAGTAAAGCTTGCATGCAAGACACCCCGGAGGGCGAGCGTCAAACTGACGTCAAACGCTTGTTCGCATGGTAGTCGCTTCAGTTTGTAAAGTCAATGCCCAGAACCCTGCGCTATTCCCGCCCCTGGCTCAAGGCCTTCTGGGATCGCGCGTACCGCGAGAACGTCACCGGGTTGGCGGCAATGGTCGCCTACAACCTCATGCTGGCGGTCTTCCCCTTCGCCCTGCTCGTGCTCTTCGTCTTCGGCCAGGTGCTGAAGATCGGGGGGGTCGAGACCAGCGTCCTCAGTGACCTGCAGCGGCTCTTCCCCAACGTCGAGCAGGGCACGCTGACCGACGTGCTCAACCGCATCGAGGACAACTCGACGACGATCGGGATCGCCGCCTTCTTCGGCTCACTTTGGATCGGCGCCTCCTTCTGGGGGGCGATGGATACCGCGTTCTGCCGCATCTACCACGTCGAATGCCGCGGCTGGGTCGAACAGAAGCGCTTCTCCTTCGCGATGCTCGCCGTCGTCCTCCTCTTCATCGCCGCCAGCATCTTCGTGCCGACCTTCGAGAGCGCTGTCGTCGACAGCACCGACCGCCTCCCCTTCGGCCTCTCCGACATCAAGGCGATCGACACCGTGCTGCTGCTCGCCGCCGCCCTGCTCATCACCTTCGGCATCTGCTGCGTGATCTTCTGGGCGGTGCCGAAAGGGCACATGGCCTGGCGCGCGGTCTGGCCCGGCGCCGCCTTCGTCACGATCGGCGCCGGCCTCGCCAACTGGCTCTTCCCGATCTACCTCTCCAACGTCTCCAGCCTCTCCCGCTTCGGCTCGACGGTCGGCTTCATCCTCATCGCCCTGCTCTGGTTTTACGTGCTCAGCCTCGCGTTAATGGCCGGGGCAGTAATCAACTCGCTGCGTCATGAGTTGCACGACACCGGGGAGCTGCCCTACTTCAAACAAAAGGAATCCCCATGCCATGGCTGCGACGAAAGGAGGGGAGAGATAGAAAATCGCCCGCCCAGTTCCGCAAGCCATTAGCTAATCGGCATGAAACAATTCTTTTGATGCGAAAACAGGGGGGTTCCGAGAACGGCCGCAGTGTGCTCGAGCCGACGCTCCCAGTCGATTTAAGCGCGCAGGCCCAGCGCCGGCGCATCATCGACGCGATGATCGAGAGCGTTGCCGAGAAGACCTACGCGGAAACCACGATTTCCGACATCGTCGCTCGCGCCAGCATTTCCCGCACCACCTTCTACAAACGCTTCGTCGACAAGCGAGCCTGCTTCGACGCCGCCCTCGCCCAGTGCATCAGGGCCCTGCAGAAAGTTGCCAGCGGCGCCTTCGACGCCAAGGACTCACCGCCCCAGGCGCTGCACAAGTCAGCCAAGGCGGTGCTTGACTTCCTCGCGGCCGAGCCAGGCCTGGCCCAGCTCGTAATGGGCGAAGCGGTGACCGTCGAGCCCGCCACCTTCGGGCACTACCGGGATCACCTGGTGCCGCACGTGCGGGCACTCTGGGAGGAGAGCGGCAAGAAACCCAGGCCCTACGCGGATCCACAGCTCGCGTTGGGCCGCGCCCAGGTACTGATCTTCAACAAGATCGCCAGCGGCGAAACCGCCTCCCTCCCGGCGCTGCTGCCCGAAGTCGTCTACCTCGTCATCCTGCCCTTCGGCGGCCATGAGGCGGCGCTCGGGCAGTCCCGGCTCGCCGCGGCCGCCGGCGTCGGCAACGCCGGAAGCGTGTCCGAGTGAACGAGCCCCCCAAGGACCTGCGGCTGTGGCGGCTGCCGCGCGGACGCCACGGCCTGCCCCGGGAGCTGGTCGAGCGCTCCCAGCGGGAGCGGCTGCTGGCCGCGGTGGTCCGAGTCAGCGCCGCCAAGGGCTACGAGGCGACCTCCGTCGCCGACATCCTCGCCGAAGCGGGCGTCGGCCGCGAGAGCTTCTACGAGCTGTTCAGAGATAAACAAGATTGCATGCTGGCCGCCCGCCAGTTGCTGATCGAAGACCTCGAGGCGACGATCGCCGGCGCCTACACCGCACCGGGCCCGTGGCTGGACCGGGTCCGCGAAACGCTGGCGGCGGCACTGGGGTGGTTCGCCGCCGACCCAGTTGCAGGCAAGGTGATGATCCTCGAGCTGGCCTCCCTAGGGCCGATCTCCCGCAACATCTTCCTCGAGGACTTCGATCGCTTCACACGCCTGCTCGAACCCGATCTCGCCGAGATCGGCAGGCAGCCCGACGTGCCGGGCGCCACCGGCCTCGCCGTCAGCGCCACCTTCGCCCGCATCTACGACCAGGTGGCGCGTGATCGCACCACGCACCTGCCCGAGATGCTGCCGGAACTGACCTACGAGGTGCTGGTTCCTTTCGTCGGCGAAACGACGGCGCGCGAGCAGGAGCGCCGGGCCCGGGCGCTGCAGTCGGGCTCCGCCTAGACCGCGCGGCCCCGGCCGCCGCCGCCGAAGGCGAGGCTGAGGCCGCTAACGAGCGCCCCCGGAAGCTCGCCGGCATCGAGGTCGAGCCGCTCGGGCTCGCCCACTTTGATCGCGTCGAACCAGTCCATCGCCGAGCCGGAGACCCGGATCGGCGCATCGACGGCGAGACCCGGGAAGCAGGAGGCAACCTGGCCGCGGTCGAGGGTGATCCGCACCCCGGTCGGCTCGGCGACGAGGCCGGGAGTCGCCCGCACCTCGATCTGGCATTCGCCGGAAACTTCCTCGGGCAGCTGGACCAGGGGCAGCGCCAACATCAGCGTCGCCTTGATGTCGGCGGCGGTAAGCGGCGTCGTCTCCCGTCTCATGTGGACACGCTCGCAATGGCCGGCGGCAACGAGCGGAGCGACCCCGCGCCGTGCCCACTCGGTCACCCCATAGGGAGTGCCAGCGCTGCGTCCCTTACAGGCCTCGACCAGGCCGGCGATGCGCATGCTCGAGAGGCGGCGCTCCAGAGCCGGGTAGCTGAGCTCGGCGATCTCGCGGTCGAGTTCAGTCAGTGACATCGGCCGCTCCGCCAGGGCGCCGATCATCCGCGAGCCCCAGCCGTCGACAAGCGCCTTGACCGCGCCCTTGGCGGCGCTGCTTTCGAGCGCGATCGGGCCGTCGGGCGCCTGCAGCAGCCAGGCCTCGAGCCGGCTGGCGACGAACAGCATCTCCTCCCCCATGCCAGTCAGCACGTTCTCGACCGCGTAAGGGACGTGGTCGGTCGGTCGTTTCGTCAGCAGGCCGATGTCGGAGAGGCTGGCGATATGCCCGCGCAGGGTGGTCTGCGCCGGCAGCCCAGTCGCCTTGCGAAGTTCGGCCAGCCGCATCGGCCGCGCCGAGAGTGCTTGCAGGACCTGGAGGTTGAGCGGCACGGCGAGGACCGAGAGTGCCTGGCCGCCGGCGCGGGACTGAGCGCGCGCGGCCGCCACCGGCATCGCGGCTCTCTCGATCGCTGCGGGGGTGTCTTGAGAGCTCTCCACAATAAGTCTGTGGAAGTTTTGTACTGGAACAACTGTGTTCTAAACAAGAACACTTTGGTTTTCAAGCAAGTTCTCAAAGATCCAAATCTGGGGCGAGAGAACCAAGCCTGACAAGGACGCAGGGAGACCGACAAGGGGAGCGCACACCAGTGCGTGACCCGCCGCCGGTCGACCGAGGACACCGTCAGGCGACGGTTATCTCGGCACAGATTCAGCCGTAGCGCTCGCCGGTGATGGCTCTCAACTTGGAGCGATCGTGGCGAGCTTGAACGCGGCGCACGGTGCCGGAGCGGGAGCGCATCACCAGGGATTCAGTGCTGGCGCCGCTGCCGCGGTAGCGAACGCCCTGGAGGACGTCGCCGTCGGTGACACCGGTGGCGGAGAAGAAGACGTCGTCGCCAGAGCAGAGGTCGTCGGCGGTGAGGATGCGGTCGAGGTCGTAGCCGGCGTCGATCGCCGCCTGGCGCTCCTCGTCGTTGCGGGGCCAGAGCCGGCCCAGCAGCTGGCCGCCCATCGACTTCAGCGCCGCCGCCGAGAGCACCCCCTCGGGGGTGCCGCCGATGCCCCACAGCAGGTCCACCGGCGAGCGTTCGCTGACCGCCAGCAGCGCCGCCGAGACGTCGCCGTCGGTGATCAGGCGGATGCGGGCGCCGGCCTCGCGGATTTCGCGGATCGCCTCCTCATGGCGGGGGCGGTCGAGGACGACGACGATCACGTCGTTGATCGAGCCGCCCTTGCGCTCGGCAATCAGCTTCAGGGTCTCGGGCAGCGGCCGGTCGAGGTCGAGCAGATCGGCGATCTCCTCCCCCCCGGCCATCTTTTCCATGTAGACGCAGGGGCCGGGGTCGAACATCGAGCCGCGCTCGGCAAGTGCGATCACGGCCAGGGCGCTGGGCATGCCTTTGGCGCAGAGGGTCGTCCCCTCCAGCGGGTCGACGGCGATGTCGACGACGGGCGGCGATCCATCACCGATCTGCTCGCCGTTAAAGAGCATCGGCGCTTCGTCCTTCTCGCCCTCGCCGATGACGACGACGCCGTCCATCGCCACCGAGTCGAGCACGAAGCGCATCGCGTCGACAGCGGCACCGTCGGCGGCGAGCTTGTCGCCGCGCCCGACCCAGCGGGCGGCGGCGAGGGCCGCTGCCTCGGTCACGCGGACCAGCTCCAGGGCGAGATTGCGGTCGGGCTTCGTCTGCGAAGGCTCGGCCATGCGGGCCGGAGGCTATAGGAAGTTGGACCGCGGTCTCCCACGGCCCAACTCTGCCGCGTCCTCGCTATTCGAGAGCGATCTGATTTTGTTTTTCCGTGCAAGCGCCGCCGCCGGTGCAGTAGAAGAAGATTTCGCCGATGACAAGCGCGCTGCCCACTTCTTTGCCTTCGCTGGTGACGACGAGTTTGCCGCTGGCCTGTTCGAATTCGTCGTAGGTGCAGTGCGCGTAGGTCACCGGTTCGCATTCCGGTTCACCTTCGCTCGTGTTCGTCGTTTCAGCGTTGACCTGCCCGGAAAATTCATAGGTACCGGCTTTGACCGGGCAGGTGCCTGACAATTTGAACTTGAGCCCACCTTTCGGAATCGTGATCTGGTCGGCGAAGTTCCCTTTCCCGTCGGTGGTTGCCATGGTCGCCCAGGGCAAGCCGGAGACTTCTGGAGTCACTTTGCAGGCTTCGAACCCGTGCACGACGCATTTCGTGAGTTCCAGAAAGCTGATCGAGTCGTTCTGAACGGGGGGTGAGCCGCCGGGGTTCCAGCCGGCCCCTTTGAGGCTCACCTGACATTCGGTCCTTGCTTCGCCGCTGCCGGTGATCGTGACCCTGAACTGAAGCGCCGTCACCGTTTTGCCGTTGAAGGTGCAGCCGGTCGCCTGGGTGGTTCCACACGCGGTTTTGTTGCCGAGGAATTTCGCGAGGTTGCTGTAGGGGCCGGCTCCCGAGGCAATCGTCGCCAGCCCAGCGCCCACCAGGGCCGAAACCGCCAGCAGGGCCAAGAGCAGCCTTGGCAAAGACGTCTTCGAAGACCTCATCGTGTGCTCCTTTTTGAGAGCGCACGATGCGGGAGCCGTTCCTGCAAACGCTGCCCCCGTACGTTTCAGCAGATGCTAGAGGATCTTGAATAATCAGATATTTCCTAAGCCAGCGATCTCGTCTCCGAATTCCAGCTCGAGGGCCTATAGAGTCGCGGCATGGCTTCGCGCTGGGGGTTGACGTTGCCGCTGCCGGGGATCTCCCTCGCCGACCACGAGGAGCACGTGCGGCGGGCCGAGGCGGCTGGCTACACCGACCTCTGGACCGGCGAGACCGCCGGCCCGGACGGCTTCACGCCGCTGGCGCTGAGCGCCGCCTGGACCGAGCGGATGCGGCTCGGGACCGGCATCGTCGGTGTCTTCCAGCGCGGCCCGGCGCTGCTGGCGCAGGAGGCAGCGGCGCTCGCAAGCGGCTCGAACGGGCGCTTCGTGCTCGGCATCGGCTCCTCCTCGGACCGCATCGTCGAAGGCTGGAACGGGATCCCCTTCGAGCGGCCGCTGAGCAAGGTGCGGGAGACGCTCGACTTCCTCGACACGGCCCTGGCCGGCGAGCGCACCGCGACCGGGTTCAAGCTGGAAATGCCGCCGGCGGAGCCGGTGCCGGTGGTGCTGGCGGCGCTGCGCGGCAAGATGCTGGAGCTGGCGGTCGAGCGGGCGGCGGGCGCCTTCACCAACTTCCTGCCGCTGGGCGGGCTGTCCAAGGTCACCGCCCAACTGGCCGGCGCCCCGGAGGGCTTCGAGCTGCTCTGCCGCTTCTTCTGCCTGCCCGGCGAGCGCGAGCAAGTGGAGCCGCTGGCCCGCTTCATGTTCTCCTCCTACATCACCGTCCCCGTCTACACCAACTTCTACCGCTGGCTCGGCTACGGCGAGCAGATCGAGCCGATGGTCGAGGCCTGGCAGAGCGGCGACCGCCAGGCGGCCGCGGCGGCGGCGCCCTGGGAGCTAATCGAGGACATGTTCATCTTCGGCACGCCGGAGGAGATGAAAGAGCGGCTCGGGGCCTTCGTAGCGGGCGGCATCACGCTGCCGATCCTCACCCCGATCGTCACTCCCGACAAGCTCGGCGAGACGATCGCCGCGCTGGCGCCGGCCTAACCCGGCGAGCGCTCGGTCAGGGCACCGTAGGCGTCGGGGCGGCGGGTCTCCAGGAAGGGGAACAGCTCCAACCAGTCGCGGCGCTGGTCGAGGTCGAGATCGGCAACGAGCACGGCGGGCTCATCACGCGGCGCTTCGGCCAGGACGCGGCCGTAGGGGTCGGAGATGAAGGAGGAGCCGTAGAAGGTGAGCGGCGGCTCGGAGCCGATGCGGTTGATGGCGACCATGAAGACGCCGTTGGCGATCCCGTTGGCAACGATCACTCGCTGCCAGAGCGGCTGCGTGTCGAACTCGGGATGGTCGGGCTCGGAGCCGATCGCGGTCGGGTAGACGACGACGTCGGCGCCAGCGAGGCTGTAGGCGCGGGCAACCTCCGGGAACCACTGGTCCCAGCAGGTCGGCAGACCAAAGCGCGCTCCGCCGAGGCCGAGCACCGGAAAGGCCTCCTCTCCCGCCGGGCCAGGCCGGAAGTAGCGGTCCTCGTGGTAGCCGGCGGTGACCGGGATGTGGAGCTTGCGGGTGCGGGCGACGAGCTCCCCCTGCGGGGAGACGACGATCGCGGTGTTGTAGCCGAGCCCGTCGGCCCCGTCGGCGCGCTCGTAGAGCGAGGCGTGGACGTGGGCGCCGGTGGCGGCCGCCAGCTCGGCAGCGAAGCGGTGGGTGGGGCCGCCGGGCAGGTCCTCGGGCTCGGCGCCGACCGCCTCGGGGCCGCCGGGCTCGACCGCGAAGTAGCGGCTCAGGGTCAGCTCTTGCAGGCAGACGAGGCGAGCGCCCTGCTCGGCCGCAAGGCCTATTGCGGTCGTCAAAGCCTGCCGATGCTCGGCCGGGTCGGGGTGCCAGCGGTGCTGGACGGCGGCGATCCGAAACGGCTCGCGCTCGGGCGGGCGGGTGCGCGCCGGCGAGGCAGGCGGGTCGCCGGCAAAGATCAGGCGCGGCTCCTCCATAGGAGGAAGATAGATGGCGGTGAGTGCGACCCTCAAGACCACGCCCGCCGCCGATGGCTTCCACATGCCGGCAGAGTTCGAGCCTCACGCCGGCTGCTGGATGGCCTGGCCGGAGCGGCCCGACAACTGGCGGTTGGGGGCGGCGCCGGCGCAGGAGGCCTTCGCGGCGGTGGCGGCGGCGATCGCGGCGGTGGAGCCGGTGACGGTGGCGGCCTCGGCAGCGCAGTTGGAGCGGGCGCGGGAGCTGCTGCCGGGCGAGGTCCGGGTGGCCGAACTGGCCACCGATGACGCCTGGATGCGGGACATCGGCCCGACCTTCGTCGTCAACGGGCGCGGCGGTCGACGCGGGGTCGACTGGGAATTCAATGCCTGGGGCGGCGAGGAGGGTGGCCTCTACGCCTCCTGGGACCGCGACGATGCCGCCGCCGCGCGGGTGCTGGCGCTGGAGGACGCCGACCGCTACCGGGCACCACTCGTGCTGGAGGGTGGCTCGGTTCACGTCGACGGCGAGGGCACGGTGCTGAGCACCGAAGAGTGCCTGCTCAACTCGAATCGCAACCCGAGGCTGGGCCGGGCGGAGATCGAGCACCTGCTGTGCACCTACCTGGGCGCCGAGAAGGTCGTCTGGCTGGGCCGCGGCGTCTACGCGGATGAGACCGACGGCCACGTCGACAACCTCGCCTGCTTCTCGCGGCCGGGACAGGTGCTGCTGACCTGGACCGACGACGAGTCCGACCCGCAATTCGAGATCTCCAGCGATGCGCGCCGCCGCCTGGAAACGAGCACCGACGCGCGCGGCCGGCACCTGGAGGTCGTCCTGCTCCCCTCCCCCGGACCACTCGCGGTCACGGCAGAGGAGGCTGCCGGCGTCGAGGCGGCCGAGGGAACCATTCCGCGGCGCCCCGGCGACCGGCTTGCCGCCTCCTACGTCAACTTCTACCCGGCTGCGGGCCGCCTAGTGATGCCGCTGCTCGACGAGCGCTACGACGAGCAGGCGGTCGGCGTATTGCGCGGCGCCTTCCCGGGCCGGGAGGTGGTCGGCGTACCGGCGCGCGAGATCCTGCTCGGCGGCGGCAACATCCACTGCATCACCCAGCAGGTGCCGGCTATTTAGGGCGCGCGAGCGAGAGCGCGTAGTCGCCGGCGGCGTCGGTGAACCAGCCGCTGAGCTCGAGCCCGGAGCCGGCGTAGACCGACTCCAGCCGCTCGCGGGTGAACTTGGTCGAGATCTCGGTCCGCATCTCCTCACCGGCGGCGAAGGCGACCTCGAGGTCGAGCCGGTCGAGCCGGACCTCCTGGTCGGCCAGCGAGCGCAGGCGGATGTCCATCCGCTCGGCCTCGGCGTCGTAGCGGGCGACGTGCTCGAAGGCGTCGAGGTCGAAGTCGGCGCCGAGCTCGTTGTTAAGCACGGCGAGGACGTTCTTGTTGAACTCGGCGGTGACGCCGGCGGCGTCGTTGTAGGCGGCCTCGAGGCGGGCGGTGTCCTTGATCAGGTCGGTGCCGAGCAGGAGGTGGTCACGGGGGCCGAGCAGGGCGGCGATCCGTTCCAGGAACTCCTGGCGGGGCCGCGGGTAGAGGTTGCCGATCGTGCCACCGAGGAAGGCGAGGAGGCGCGGGCCGTCGTGGTCGGGGACCCGCTCCAGGTCGCGCTCGAAATCGCAGACCAAGCCGTGGACGGCAAGACCCGGGTACTCGTCGACGAGGCGGGCGGCGGTCCGCTGGGTGATCTCCTCGGAGATGTCGACGGGGACGTAGGTGTCGAGCACGCCGGCTTCGCGCATCGCGTTGAGCAGGTGGCGGGTCTTGGCGGCGGAGCCGGACCCGAGCTCGATCAGGGTGCCGGGTCGGCCGGCAGCGGCGAGGATCTCGGCCGAGCGCCGGCTGAGGATCTCGCGCTCGGCCCGGGTCGGGTAGTACTCGTCGAGCTCGGTGATCTGCTCGAACAGCCGCGAGCCGCGCTCGTCGTAGAAGTACTTCGGCGCCAGCTCCTTCGGGTAGGCGCAGAGCCCGAGCCGGACGTCGCGCACCATCGTCGCGGCGGCGTCAGCGTCGAGGTGGACGTCGATCGCGATCACGCGGCGTCCCTCGCGCAGCGGATGCCGGAGAAGATCTGCCGCCGCTGGGGCAGGTCCCAGTTGCGGAAGCTGGGCCGGGCGACGTCGGCATGGGTGGCCCAGGAGCCGCCGCGCAGCACCCGGTACTCGTCGCCGAAGAAGACCTCGGAGTACTCCGGGTAGGGGAAGGCTGCAAAGCCGTCGTAAGCGCGGAAGTGTGACGACGTCCACTCCCAAGCCTGCCCGCTCCCCTCGAGCTGGGGCGCCGCCGCCTCCCACTCGAACTCGGTCGGCAGCCGCTTGCCGGCCCAGCGGGCGAAGGCGTCGGCCTCCTCCCAGGAAACGTGGACGACGGGGTGGTCGGGCCGCAGCGGCGCCCCCGCTCCCCGCGCGGTCGTCACCCAGGCCCCGTCGCGGCGCTCCCAGTAAAGCGGCGGCTCGGCGCCGGTGGCCTCCATGAACTCGGTATACGCAGAGTTGGTGACCGGGGTTCGGTCGATCTCGAAGGCGGGCAGCTCGACCTCATGCTGGGGGCGCTCGTTGTCGTAGGCGAAGCCGGTTGGTGCGGCACCAATCTCGTGGCGGCCAGCGTCGATGCGGATCATCCCGGGCCCGTCCGGGCCTACTGGCCCAGTGCCGAGCGACCAGGGAGGCTCGTATCCCTCGACCAGCTCCAGCAGTTGCAGCATCGTCTCCTGGTGCTGCAGCTCGTGCGCGAGCAACATCCCGTAGACGAAGCCGTCGCGCAGCAGCGGGTCCTCGGCATCGGGGCCGAGCTCGACCTCCTCGAGCACCGCGAGCGCGCGCTCGCGCACGTCCGCCATGTAGGCCCGCAGCTCGGCGTCGCGCAGGATCGGCAGCTCCCCCCGCGTTTTTCGCGGGTTCTCGATCGCGTCATAGAAGCGGCCGAGCTCGCCCCGCAGCGGCTCGCGCCCGCCGATCGTCTGCACTAGCCAGAGCTCCTCGAAGTTGGCGATATGCCCCAAGTCCCAGGCCAACGGGCTGAGGATCGGCGAGTAGACACGGTTCAGTTGCTCATCGTCGAGCGGCCCGATCAATCCCAGCGTTCGCCTCCGCGCATCAGCGAGACGCGCCGTAATCGCTTCCTTGGAGCTTGCCGTCACCTCGGTGGCGATACGAAAACCCTATAGGGGTCGGATTACCGGGATGTGAAATCGTTCGACCGGATGGACCTCAGCGGAGCAGGAGCATTGGTGGCCGGCGGGGCGTCGGGGCTGGGTGAGGCGACGGCTCGGGCCCTTGCCACGGCTGGGGCCGAGGTGGTCGTGGCCGACCTCAACGCCGAGAAGGGCGAGGCGCTGGCGGCGGAGATCGGGGCGACGTTCGTCGCCGCCGACGTCACCGACGCCGAGGCGGTAGCGACCGCGGTCAAGCGCGCGGCGAGCGCCGAGGGTGGGCTGCGGATCTCGGTCTGCTGCGCGGGGATCGGCTGGGCCGAGCGGCTCAGCCACAAGCGCGGGCCGCACAACCTCGAATACTTCTCCAACGTCGTCAAGGTCAACCTGATCGGCAGCTTCAACGTGCTGCGGCTGGCCGCGGCGGCGATGAGCGAGAACGAGCCCGACGGCGAGGGCGAGCGCGGGGTCTGCGTCAACACCGCCTCGATCGCCGCCTACGACGGGCAGATCGGGCAGATCGCCTACGCCGCCTCCAAGGGCGGGATCGTCGGCATGACGCTGCCGGCGGCGCGCGACATGGCCTCACGCGGCGTGCGGGTGATGACGATCGCCCCCGGCCTTTTCGACACGCCGCTGCTGGCGGCGCTGCCCGAGGAGGCACGGACCGCGCTGGGCGAAGGCATCCCCTTCCCCTCCCGCCTCGGCCATCCCGAGGAGTACGCGCGGATGGTCCTGGCGATCGCCGCCAACCCGATGCTGAACGGCGAGACGATCCGCCTCGACGGCGGCCTGCGGATGCCGCCGAAGTAGCGGCGCCCGAGCTGGTCAGCCCGTACCGCTCGCCTCGGGGTCACGCCAGACCTGCTTGCGCCAGGGCGGTTCGATCGCGAAGGTCGTGGTGTCGGCGGCGGCGATCTGCTCGAGCGGGATTAGGTGGACGCGGCGGCCGGGGACGAAGCGGGTGCGCTCGTGGTCGCCGGCCGCGTTGCCGGCGTGGCTGCCGCCGGAGACAAGCAGCAGGCCGGTCTCGGCTCCCCAGCCGTTGACGGCCCTGGCGCCGAGTGACTCGGCGAGGTCGCGCAAGGGGTCGAGGCCAGCGTCGGATCCCCAGTTGGCCGCGCTGAGCTCGTAGTTGTAGCCGTTATGCGAAGAAGCTCGCTCGTCAACGCGGCCATCGGGGCCGATCCGCACCTGCACGCTCTCCCAGTCGTCGTGGTGGTAGCCCTCGTCACCGACGATCGGCAGGTCCCGCAAGGTCGCCGAGTCGGCGTAGTAGGTCCAGTACTGGAGGTAGAGGTTCCCGGCTCGCGGCGGCGAGCAATCGGCCCCGTCCGCTTCGCTTCGCTCGCGCGTCGCGGTCCGGCAGTCGACCACATGGATGAAGGCCGTCAGCGGCAGCCGCGTGTCGGTCCGGTGCACCAGCCCCTCCCCCGGCCCGTCCCCGCAGCTCGTCTCCCGACAGCGCCGGAAGTCCACCGGCATCGCCCGCGACCCCGCCTCGAAGACGATCGTCGGCATATGCCGCCGCACCAGCTCCCCCACTTCGGTCCCGTAGGCAGCGATCAACACCGGCTCGTCGCCGCACCCATCCCCCATCGCCGCCGCACAGAGAATCCGCGAAGCGACCGCCCGCGCCAGCGCCGTCCCCGGCACCCTCACCCCGGCGGCGACGAGCGCCGCCAGCAGCAACGCCACGACGCAGAGCATCCCGACCCACTCCACAGTCGACTGCCCCCGCTCGCCCCGCACCCCCCACTAAGGGCATGGCCCAACGCTTCTCTCCCCACCTAGGACGAGGGCGGGTCGGGAGACCCTCAACCGAACCTCCCCGCTGTTGTGAGGGCGAGGGTCTCCCGACCCGCCCTCCCCACCTAGCTAGAGGTTCTGAATCTCGGCGGCAATATCGGCCGCCGCCTTCTTGGCGTCGTCGAAGAGCATCGACGTGTTCGGTTCGTAGAAGAGGTCGTTGTCGATGCCGGCGAAGCCGGGGCTGAGGGAGCGCTTGATCACGATCACCTCGTTGGCCTCGGAGACCTCGATGATCGGCATGCCGGCGATCGGCGAGTCGGGGTCGTTTTTCGCCGCCGGATTGGTGACGTCGTTGGCGCCGACGACCACGGCCACGCTGGTGCGCGGCATTTCCGGGTTGATCTCCTCCATCTCCCTCAGCTGCTCGTAAGGCACATCGGCCTCGGCGAGGAGGACGTTCATGTGCCCCGGCATGCGGCCGGCGACGGGGTGGATCGCATAGTTGACAGTGACGCCCCGCTTCTCGAGCTCGTCGGCGACCTCTTTGATCGCGTGCTGGGCTTGGGCTACGGCGAGGCCATAGCCGGGGACGACCACCACGGTGTCGGCGTAGGCGAGCTTGATCGCCGCGTCCTGGGCGCCGATCGAGACGTGCGGGCGCTCCTCGCCGCTGCCGCCCCCGCCGCCAGCGGGGGCGCCGCCGAAGCCGGAGAAGAGGATGTTGGAGACCGAGCGGTTCATCGCCGTCGCCATCTCCATGGTGAGGATGGTTCCCGAGGAGCCGACCAGGGTGCCGGCGACGATCAGCGCCACGTTGTCAAGCGCAAAGCCGGCAGCGGCGGCGGAGAGGCCGGTGAAAGCGTTCAGCAGCGAGATCACGACCGGCATGTCGGCGCCGCCGATCGGCAGCACGACGAGGTTGCCAAGCAGCGCCGCGGCAATCAGGATGCCGATGAAGAGCGCCTGGGACGGATCGCCGTTGTTGACGGCGATATCGACGCAGGCGGCAATGATGCCGATCAGCAGCACGGCGTTGACCACCTGCTGACCCGGCACCGAGAGCGGCCGCGTCGGGATCAGATCCTGAAGCTTGGCGAAGGCGATGTTGGAGCCCCAGAACGAGACCGACCCGATCACGGCGGCCAACAGCGTCGGAATCAGCTCTTCGAGCGGGATGTCACCGCCGAGCGAGATCCCGTGGCGCAGCTCCGACCAAGCGATCAAAGCGACGGCACCGCCGCCGACCCCGTTGTAGAGGGCGACCATCTGCGGCATCTCCGTCATCTGCACGCGCACCGAAGCGATGAAGCCAATTGCCGAGCCAACCGCGAGGCCAATCACGATCAAGCCCCAGTTGCCCATCCCGTCGAGCAGCAGCGTCGTCGCCACGGCGACCGCCATGCCGACGGCGGCGATCATGTTGCCCTGCTTAGCGCTGGTCGGGTGGGTGCCGCGTTTGAGCCCGATGATGAAGAGCGAGAAGGCGACGATGTAGAGCGCGGTGGCGGCGTCGCCACCCGGCTTCAATACGGCCAGCAGCATCAGGAGCCGCCCTTTTTGTCAGCGTCGGCCTTGGGTTTCGGCTTTTTCGAGAACATGCCGAGCATGCGGTCGGTGACCATGAAGCCGCCGACGATGTTGATCGCGCCGAAGATGACGGCGATCGTGCCGATCACGTACTCGAGCGGGTCGTTGGCGTAGCCGACGACGATCAGCCCACCGAGCATGACGATGCCGTGGATCGCGTTGGTCTGCGACATCAGCGGCGTGTGCAGCGTCGTCGGCACCTTCGAGATCACCTCGAAGCCGACGAAGGCGGCGAGAACGAGGATTGCGATCTCCGTCATCAGGCTCATTTGGCCGCCCTCTCGTTCTTGACCTCGCCGTCCTTGGTAATCAGGGCGGCGGCGACGATGTCGTCCTCGAGGTCGATGTTGACCTGACCCTCGTCGGTGACGATCAAGCCGAGCAGGTTCTCCAGGTTCTTGGCGTAGAGCTGCGAGGCGGGCACCGGCATCTCGCTGGCGAGGTTGCGCGGGCCGATCACCTTGACGCCGTTCTCGATCACGGTCTCCCCCGCCTGCGTCAGCTCGCAGTTGCCGCCAGTCTCGGCGGCGAGGTCGACGATCACCGAGCCAGGCTGCATGCCGCGCACCGCGTCGGCGGTGATCAGCAGCGGCGCCGGGCGGCCGGGAATCGCGGCGGTGGTGATGATCACGTCCTGTTTGGCGGCGTTCTGGCCGAGCGCGTCGCGCACCTGCGCGTTCTCCTCGTCGGTCAGCGGCCGCGCGTAGCCCCCCTCGCCCTCGGCGTCGGGGATGAAGTCCAGTTCCAGCGGCCGACCGCCGAGCGAGGCGATCTGCTCCCAGGCGGCGCGGCGGATATCGAAGCCGGTGACGATGGCGCCGAGGCGCTTGGCGGTGGCAACGGCCTGCAGACCGGCGACGCCGGCACCGAGGACGAGGACCTTGGCCGGCGGCACGGTGCCGGCGGCGGTGGTCATCATCCCGAAGAAGCGGCCCGACTCGCGAGCGGCGATCAGGGTGGCGGCGTAGCCGGCGGCGGCGGCCTGCGAGGACAGTGCGTCCATCGCTTGGGCGCGGGTCGTACGCGGGACGGCCTCCATCGCAAAGCTGGTGACGCCGGCGGCGGCCAGCGCTTTGTTGGTCTCGGCGGCGGTCCAGGGCGAGAGGTGGGCGACCAGCACCTGGCCGGAGCTGAGCTTGCCGATCTCCTCGCTGGACGGGACGGCGACGTGGAGCACGATCTCGGCGCCCCAGGCCGCCGCGGCGTCGACCAACTGCGCACCGGCCTCCTCGTACTGGAAGTCGGGGTGCCCGGCGTCATCGCCAGCGCCACGCTCGACGAGCACGTCGACGTGCTCGTTTTTCGTCAGCGATTTGACCACGTCAGGGACCAGCGCGACCCGGCGCTCCCCACCCGCAGACTCTTTCGGCACTCCGATCTTCATACCCGTGCGGCGCGGTAGGTTATGCGAAAGGGTCAGGAACGCGCCGTGACCCCGGACAGGGAGGCCAAGCGCTCGAGGGTGTGTAGCTGCTCTGACCGCTCCACGTGGACCGGCGAGACGATCAGGCGGTCGATGCCAGCGCCGCGGAAACGCTCCACCCGCGCCGCCACTTCCGCCTCGGTTCCGACCAGCGAAGTCGCCTCGACGATCTCGTCCGGCATCGCCGCGAAGGCACCGGCGCGGTCGCCGTCCTGGAAGCGCTTCTGGACCTCGTCGGCGACATCGCCGAAACCGAAACGGTGGGCGAGGTCGACGTAGAAGTTCGTTTTGCGGCTGCCCATGCCGCCGAAGTAGAGGACCAGCCCCGCCTTGACGACGCTCTTGGCCGCCTCAAGGTCGCCGTCGATCGCCACCTGCAGCGAGGGGCTGACCTCGAGGTCGGAGCGCTGGCGTCCGCCCTTGGCAAAGCCGGCCTCCAGATGCTCGCCCCAGGTCTGCTCGAAGGCATCGACGCTGAAGAAGATCGGGATCCAGCCGTCGCAGATCTCGGCCGCCATCTCGACCGATTTGCGCCCGATCGCGCCGACGAAGACCGGGATCTGGTTGCGCTCGGGGTGGAAGTTGAGCTTGAGGGCCTTGCCCTCGCCACCGGGCAACGGCAGTTGGTAGTGCTCACCCTGGTGGTCGAGCGGGCCTTCGCGGGCGATGATCTCCCGCACCACTTCGATGTACTCGCGGGTGCGGCCCCAGGGCTTGGCGTACGGCACGCCGTACCAGCCTTCGGAAACCTGCGGGCCGGAGGGGCCGAAGCCGAAGAGGAAGCGGCCGCCGGAGAGTTTGTCGATCGTCGCCCCGGCCATCGCGGCGGCGGCGGGCGGGCGGGCGGGCACCTGCAGGATCGCGGCGCCGAGGTTGATCTCGCTCGTCTGCGCCGCCAGCCAGGCCAGCACGCTGACGACGTCGGAGCCGTAGGACTCGGCCGCCCAGACCGACTCGTAGCCGAGCCGCTCGGCGGCGGAGACAACCTCGACCGCGTCCTCACCGGCCGGCCCGATCCCCCAGTAGCCCAGGTTTAGTCCCAGCTTCAGCGCCATCCGGCACGCACCCTATTGAATAGTCGCCATGGCCACCGTTCCGCCCGCCGCCGAGCAGGGCCTCTCAAGCGCTGAGGCCCAGCAGCGGCTGCGCAAGCTCGGGCAGCCGCCGGAGACCTCCTCGCGCTCAACCTCGAGCATCGTCGCCGGCAACGTCTTCACGCTCTTCAACGCGATCATCGGCGTCTTCTTCGTCCTCGACCTGGGACTGGGCCTCTACGCCGATTCGCTCTTCGGCGTGATCGCGATCATCAACTCCTACATCGGCATCCGCCAGGAGCTGAACGCGAAGAAGACGCTGGACGAGCTGGCGGTGCTGGTGGCGCCGCGGGCCAGGGTCCTGCGCGACGGCGCCGTCGCCGAGCTGCTCGACGACCGAGGTCGTCCCCGGCGACCTCGTCCGGGTCGAGCCGGGCGACCAGCTCGTCGCCGATGGCGAGGTGACCTCGCAGCCGCGGCATGACCCTGGACGAGTCGATGCTGACCGGCGAGGCCGACGGGATCCGCAAGGGCGAGAGCGACCGCGCCCTCTCCGGCTCCTTCTGCGTCTCCGGCTCCGGCTACTACCTGGTCGACGCCGTCCGCGAGGAGAGCTACGCCGGCCGCCTCGCCGGCGAGGCCCGCGCCTTCCGCCACCCGCCCTCGCCGCTGCAGCGCGAGGTCAACCGGGTGATCATCGTCTGCACCTACGCGATGCTGCCGCTGGCGATCCTGCTGGTCATCACCCTGAAGCTGCGCAGCACCGGCATCGAAGAGGCGGCGCAGACGGCAACCGCGGGCCTGGTGACGCTGATCCCCGAGGGGCTGGTGCTGCTGATGAGCGTCACCTTCGCGGTCGCCGCGGTGCGGCTGGCGCGGCGCAAAACGCTGGTCCAGCAGATGAGTGCGACCGAGAGCCTGGCCTCGGTCGACACGATCTGCGTCGACAAGACCGGCACCCTGACCGCCGGCGAGCTGCGCCTGGTCGGGATCGAGGTTCGCCGAGGGAGTCGCGCCGAGCGGCGGCCGAGGCGGCCCTGGCCCGCTTCGCCGCCAGCGCCGGCGACCGCAACCGCACCCTGGAGACGATCGCCGAGCGCTTCCCGGGCGAGGCCGGCGCGGGTCGGCGGCCGAGGTGCCCTTCTCCTCGGAGTGGAAGTGGAGCGGCGTCGCCGTCGACAACGGCAGCGGCGCCTCGACGCTACGTGCTCGGCGCTCCCGACATCCTCGCCCAGACCGGCGCCCTGACGCTGCCGCCGGGCCTGGCCCGCAAGCTCGCGGAGGAGACGGCGGCGGGGCGACGGGTGGTCGCCTTCGGCGAGTCGAGCGAGCCGCTGCCGGAAGACCCGGCGGCCGCGCCGCCACCGCGCCTGGCGCCGCTGGCGCGTGGTCGTGCTGGAGGAGACGCTGCGGCCCGACGCAGCCGAGACGATCGCCTTCATCCGCGAGCAGGAAGTCGATCTGAAGCTGATCTCCGGAGACGCCGCGGCGACCGTGACCGCGGTCGCCTACGCGGTCGGCGTGCCGCGCGAGGCCGGGGTGGTCGAGGGTCCTGACCTGCCCGAGGACCCCGAGGAGCTGGAGCGGGTGGCGCTGGCGAACACGATCTTCTGCCGGATCAAACCGGAGCAGAAGCGCGACCTGGTCGAGGCGCTGGTGCGGGCCGGCCGCTACGTGGCGATGATCGGCGACGGCGTCAACGACGTGCCGGCGCTGAAGCGGGCGCGGATGGCGGTGGCGATGGGCTCGGGCGCGCAGGTGACCAAGGGCGTGGCCGACGTGGTCCTGCTCGAGGACGAATTCTCGCGGCTGCCGGAAGCGGTCGGCGAGGGACGGCGAATCGCCCGCAACATCCACCGCCTCGGCCGCCTCTACCTGACCAAGACGGTCTACGCGGCGACGCTGATCCTGCTCGTCGCCATACCGGGCTTCGCCTTCCCCTTCCTGCCCCGCCACCTGACCCTGGCCGCCTTCCTGACGATCGGGATCCCCTCCTTCGTGCTCGCCCTGGCACCCTCGGACGGGCCGCTTTACCGGGGCCGGTTGCTGCGGGCGCTGGCAGCCTTCGCGGTCCCGGCCGGGGTGGCGACGGCACTCGGCTCGATCCTCTCCTTCTTCCTCGTCGACACCGTCGCCGGCGCCAGCCTCGACGCCGGCCGTACCGCAGCGACGACGACGCTGATCGTGCTCGGGCTGGCCTTCGTGCTGCTGCTGGAGCGCGGCCCGGGCCGCGAGCACATCGCGATCCAGAGCTACATGCTGGCTCTGATTGCCGGCCTCGGCGCCCTCTACGCGCTGATCCTCGCCGCGGCGCCGGTGCGCGACTTCTTCGAAATGGACCTGCTCAGCTCGGTCCAGTGGTTCCTCGCCCTGCTGGCGGCGGCGGTCGGCCTGACGATCGCCAGCATCCTCTGGCGCCTGCCGCAGATCGAACGGTTGGAAGCGCCCGTGGACGAGGCGGAGAAGAGCGCGCCCGAACTCGGCGGCACCGCGACCTGACCGGCACGCCGTGCGAACAGCGGGTTCGACCGCTGTCCAAGGAAGCGCAGGGAATCTTTCGACGGTGGGCCATGTGCCACGCTCGGGACCGCGCCTAGGTCGGCTACATGGCGACGACCTTGAATGCCGGGCCGCCCCTCTCCCGGCACCGGCGAGTACCCGCTCGGGCGGGTCATCTCGACGAGGCGATCGCTTACCGGCGCCGCGCGCTCTCCCTACGCGCCGGTGCCCGACGCGCTCGCGCGGCACGTCCTGGCGGTGCCGCGCGGGCGCGTTCCATCACCGCTCAGTCGCCGCCGCTAGATAGCGGCGGGTAGCGCAGGTCGAGGTCGCGTTCGGCGAAGCCGAGCGGCTCGGTCGTCCGTTCGTACTCGGCCAGGGCCTCCCCTCCCAACGCCGCGAAGGCACGGCGGACGCTCTCGACATAGCTGCGGCTGACGAAGACCCCGGGGGCACCCGTGGCAGCGGCGGCCCGGGCGCGGGCCGGCTCGCTGCCCTCGTAGGTGAAGACCGTCCCCGGCAGACGCGGCTGCGAAGGCCTCGCTCACCACAACCCGCCGGTAGTTGACCTCGCGCTGGTCGAGCTCCCGCAGCCGGCCTCGCATCGACCGGGACCGCCAGCCCGTTGACGGTCGCCCCCGCTTCCTCCTCGATGTCGAGGTAGGCGACGGCGATGCGGGGTTTGAGGCCGGTGCGGGGGTCGACGAAGTGCTTCTCGGCCGGGCTCGTCTCCCAGTTGTTCATCGCCACCCCCCAGCGACGGCGGAATCCGTGCAGCCGCCCCGGCACCGCCAGGTAGGCATGGCCGCCGACGGCCAGCGGCGCGGTCATCTCGACCAGCGAGCCGTAGCCGAAGACGTACCCAGCCAGGGGCTCAGGCATCGAACCCCTCCCATCCGTCCCAGGTCTTGGGATCCTCGTAGTAGTCCAGGTAGATGCGGCCGTAGGGCTCGTCGGTGACGTCCGTGCAGAGCTCGAAGGCGTGGCGCTCGACGAAGGTCTCGCTGACTTCCGGCATCGCCCCCGAGACGTGGATGACGAGGCGATCGCGCTCGCCAATCTGCTCGCCACAGATCGTCGCCAAGCGCATGCCGTCGCCTTCCTCGACCACGTCTCCCGGTTCCAGTTCCACGAACAGCGTGTATGGGACCGGCCGATCGCCCATCGGCCAGCTCGGATTGGCCAGCCGCAGCGGCACGTTGCGCACCACCGCGTTCCGGTTCTCCCCGAACCAGCGCTGGTGAATAGCGCTGAAGCGGACGTCGAGAGCCCGCATCGGTGAGGCGTTGTAGACGCGGATCGCGAGCACGTGGCCGTCCTCGCTCAGCTCCCGCTTGAACGTCCGCGGCGCCCGCTGCACGGTGATCTTGCGGCGGAAGACGAAGACATCGGGATGGATGAAGAGGCGGAAGACCACGACCGAGATGAAGATCGCCGGCAGGATCAGGGCCAACAGCCCCTGTACAGTGCGGATCGTCTGGCTCGCGAAGCTGCCGGTGTTGGCATCGGGGGCGTGAATCTGGAGTCCCAGCAGCGCCATCCCCTCGTCGCGCCACAGCGAGGGGAACGACCCGAGGTCGCCGGCATCGATCGCCAGCGCCAGCCCCAACAGGGCGGAGACGACGACCAGCAGGACGACGAAGAAGCAGATCAGGGTGAGCGGGCCGAACCTGACCAGCAACCAGCGCAGCCGGTCGGCCCGGCGCGGATGTGACCGGGGCGACCGCAAAGCTCAGGACCGTGGCGGCAACACGAACTGGGTGACGATCAGGTTGGCGGCGAGCTTGGTCTTGCCCTCGCGGATGCGGTCGATCTTGACCTCGAGCACAACCGTGGTGCGGCCGACGTGGAGCGGTTCCGCCAGGGCGACGATCTCGTCGCCGGGCAGGCCGGAGCCGAACACATTCAGCTTCAGCTCGATCGTCGTGAAGTCATGGAGCGGCGGGATGTTGCGGAAGGTCGCCCAGGCGGCGACGGTGTCGCCGATCGCGGTCCAGGCGCCGCCGTGGACGAAGCCACCCGGGTGCAGGTGGCGCCGGTCGACGACGATGCGGCCGCGGGCGTGGGTGTCCTCGATCTCCAGCGGCTCGATCCCGAGGTCGCCAGGGAAACTGCCGCGCAGGAAGCCGCGGGCGTCCTCGGGGGTGACCGTGGAGAGGTCGGCGCCGGTGCGCTCGATTTCCATCAGGCGGCCGCCCCGATCCGCTCCTGGGCTGCCCCGGAAAACTCATAGGCGCCGGCTTCGAGCGTTGCGGTCCGCCGCTGGTACTCGCTCCACAGCCACGGCCACTGGCTAGGGTCATTGCCGTTGTCGTCGACGTACCAGCTGGTGCAGCCGCTGTGCCAGACGGTGCCGGCAAGCGCAGCGCGCAGCTCCCGGTCGAAGCGGTCAGCGGCCTCCGGCCGCACCTCGATCCGGTCCGCCCCGGCCCGCTCCAGCTCGCGCAGCGCGGCCAGCAGGTGGCCGATTCCGGACTCCAGCGTGAAGATCACCGAGCCGCTGCCGCCGTTGGTGTTGGGCCCGTAGAGCAGGAACATGTTGGGGAACCTCGGCACCGTCAGGCCGAGGTAGGCGCGCGGCACCTCCCCCCACTCCTGCTCGAGGCGACGGCCCTCGCTGCCGGCGATTTCCATCGGGGCGACAAAGTCGTGACTGGCGAAGCCGGTGGCGAGCACGATCGCGTCGGCCGGGCGCTCGACCCCGGTTGCGTCGCGGATGCCACCCGCGGTCACCCGCTCGATTCGCTCCGTCACCAGTCCCACGTTGGGCTTGGTGAGGGTCGGGTACCACTCGTCGGTCAGCATCACCCGCTTGCAGCCGAACTCATCGGTTGGCGTCACCTTACGACGCAGTTCGGGATCGTCGATCGCGCCCGTTATCTGGGCGCGGCCGGCGGCACGAAAGGCCCGCAGGAGCACGCCGCCGCGGGTCAACCCGAGCGCCGCGATCTCGTGGAAGGCGAAGGTGGCGGCGCGGTCAAGCGCCCGCAGTCGCGGCCGCGCGAGCAGCCCCTGCGCGCGCTCGGAGTAGGCGAAGTCCATCTTCGGCAGGGTCCAGCCAGCCGAGCGCTGGTAGACGTCGACGCGGGCCACCTGGGGCTGGATCGCCGGCACCACCTGGATCGCGCTGCAACCGCTGCCGAGGACGGCGACGCGCTTGCCCTCGAGCTCCACGTCGTGGCGCCAGTCGGCGGTGTGGAAGGCCGGCCCCTCGAAGTCGTCGAGGCCGGGGATCGGCGGCGTGCTGGGCACCGAGAGCTGGCCGCAGGCGGTGACAAGGACATCGGTCTCGTGGGGGCCGGCGCTGGTTTCCAGGTGCCAGCGGCGCCGCTCCTCGTCCCAGCGGGCACTCTTCACCTCAGTCCCGGTGCGGACCTTCTCGAGCACGCCGAAGCGGCGGGCGACACCCTCGACGTAGGCCTGGATCTCGGCCTGGGGCGCGTAGCGGCGGGACCAGCGGTTGGGCGCGAAGGAGAACTCATAGAGGTGCGAGGGCACGTCGCAGGCGGCACCGGGGTAGGTGTTGCGCTGCCAGACGCCGCCGAGCCGCTCGCCCTTCTCGAAAACCGTGACGTCCTCGTAGCCCTCGCGGCGCAGCATCACGGCGGCGCCGACGCCGCCGAAGCCGCCACCGACAATCGCCACGCTGGGCCGGGAGCGGGCGCCGTTACTCGACACCGAAGCCCTCCATCCCGAAGTCGCCGAAGGGCTCGTCGCGCTCGCGCACGGCCTCGCGGAAGCCGGATTCGCCGGCCCGGCGGACGAAGGCGTGGCCCTCCTCGGTATGGCGGGCGATGCCGTCGAAGAAGGTGCCGAGGGTCTGGGCCTGCTGCAGGCCCTGGGCGTGGACGGTCTGGTTGACCAGCAGCTTCATCATCACCAGCTGGTTGATCGGCATCCGCGCGACGCGCTCGAGCAGGCGCTCGAAGCGCTCGTCGAGGCGGTCGGCGGGGGCGGACTCGGTGGCCAGCCCCCACTCCGCCGCCTCGGCCCCGGTCAGCGAGTCGCCGGTGAGGAGCAGGCGCTTGGCCCGCATCGGCCCCAGCCGTAGCGCCCACATCGCCGTCGTCGGCGAGCCCCAGACTCGGGCCGGCGGGTAGCCGATCTTGGCGTCCTCGGCGATCACCAGCAGGTCCGAGCAGAGCGCCATGTCGGTGCCGCCGGCGACGCAGAAGCCGTGCACCTTGCAGAGCACCGGCTTCTCGGAGTGGAACAGGCTCATGAAGCCGCGCACATTGCGGCTCATGAACTGGTAGTCGGTGACCGCGTCCCAGTTCGTGTTGGGCGCGTGGTTGGCGGCAATCGTTGCCGGCTCGACCGGCGACCCGGGCGGCGCCTCCACCCCACCCAGCCCGCTCATGTCGCCCTCGGCCGAGGCGACCAGGTCATAGCCGCCGCAAAAGCCACTGCCGTTGCCCGCGAGGGCGATGGCATGGACCGAGGGATCGAGGTTGGCCTGCTCGACGCACTCGGCCAGCTCGACCGGCATCCGCGGCGTAATCCCGTTGCCGCGCTCGGGCCGGTTCAGGGTGATGCGCGCGACTCGATCGCTCGTCTCGTAGGTGAGCGTCTCGAGCCGCGCCATCCCGATACCTCCTAGTTGATGCGCTCCACAAGCATCGCCTTGCCCTGACCGCCGGCCACGCACATCGTCTCGAGGCCGACCTGTTTGTCGTCGGTCTCCATCACGTTGAGCAGGGTGCCCATGATGCGGGCGCCGGTCATCCCGAAGGGGTGGCCGAGGGCGATCGCGCCGCCGTGGGTGTTGAGCTTGTCTTCGGCGATGCCGCATTCGGCCATGATCGGGATCACCTGGGCGGCGAAGGCCTCGTTGAGCTCGACCGCGTCGACGTCCTCGATCGTCATCCCGGCGCGCTCGAGGACCTTCTTGATCGCGCCGATCGGGGCCACGCCCATCAGCTCCGGCTCGTTGCCGTAGGTGGCGGCGGTGACGATGCGGGCGCGCGGGGTCAGGCCCAGCTCCTTGGCCTTGGTGTCGCTCATCAGCAGCACCGCGGCGGCGCCGTCGTTGAGCGGGCAGGAGTTGCCGGCGGTGACGCCGCCGCCGCCGAAGGCCTCCGGCAGTTCGGAGAGCTTCTCCAGGGTCGAGGAGGCGCGGGGGCCGTCGTCCTTGCTGACCTCGGTGCCGTCGGGCAGCTTCACCGGGACGATTTCGCGGTCGAAGAAGCCGTCTTCCTGCGACTTGCACCGCCAGTTCCTGCGAGCGCTGCGCGAACTTGTCCATGTCGGCGCGGCTGACCTCGTATTTCTTGGCGACGTTGACCGCGGTCAGGCCCATGTCGATGTAGGCGTTGGGCTGGCCGTTCTCGCCGATCAGGTTCGGGTTGCGGTCGTCGGCGCCGGCGGGCTCGGTGCGCTCGTTGAAGCGGCTGACCCACTCGACCCCGACCGCCAGGTAGGCGTCGCCCTCGCCGGCCTTGATCGCGTTGCCGGCGTGGCGGATCGCGTCGAGGCTGGAGGAGCAGTAGCGGGAGACGGTGACCCCGTTGACCTCCTGCGGCAGCTTCTCGGAGAGCAGCGAGATGATCCGGCCGATGTTGAAGGCCTCGCAGGCCCTGCGGCATGCCGACGCCGCAGAAGACGTCCTCGATCAGGGCCGGGTCGACCCCGGGGTTGCGCTCGAGCAGCTGGTCGACGACGAAGGCGCCCATCTCCTCCGGGCGCAGCTGGGCCAGCGAGCCCTTGAAGGCACGGCCGATCGGCGTGCGGATGGTGTCGACGATGACTGCTTCGGGCATGCGAGTCCTCTCCTTAGCGCTATGACGAATGCTGAAGTGCGGGCCGGCAGGGTAGTTGACTGGCCAGTCAACCGTTTTGTGCGAATTCGTCACATAGATGCCGCGTTCGTGTCCCCGGGCTGCGTTACATTCGCCTCAATCCACCTCGCGTAAAAACGCGAGCCTTGCCGCGAAGCGGCAGCGAAAGGAGGGCCCGTCATGCCGGAGGGCTACTGCGTCAAAGAGCGCAAGAAGGTCGAGATCAAAGACGCCAAACAGGTGACCATGAAAAATGGTCGCCCGGCGATCCAGGGCGTCTGCCCCGATTGCGGGACGAAAATCTTCAAGATCGGGAAACTCTAGGTCAGGGCCCAGGGCTTGAACCCGGACTGCATCCGTCCCGTAGAACGAGACGGATGCAGTCCGGGGCACTGAGACAAGAGCGCGACGTCCGCGACGCCTACGCCGCCCACTCGGGCGAGCTGTACGGGTTCGCAGTGCGCTCGCTCGGCGACGCCGGCCTCGCCGAAGAGGCGGTGCAGGAGACCTTCCTCCGCGCCTGGCGCGCCGGCGAGCGCTTCGACCCGCAGATCGGCTCGCTGCGCACCTGGCTGTTCGCGATCCTCCGCAACGTCGTCATCGACCTCGGCCGGGCCCGCGCCGCGCGACCCAGCGTCAGCCGAGAGCGGGTGTCGAGCCTTCGGTCGAACCGCTGGATGAGGCGCTGCTCTCCTGGCAGATCGAGGAGGCGATGCGGCGGATCGGCGAGGACCACCGCCGCGTCCTCGTCGAGACCCACTACCGCGGCCGCCCCTACGCCGAGGTCGCCGAGGAACTCGGGGTGCCGGAGGGGACGGTCAAGAGCCGCGTCTACTACGGGCTGCGGGCCCTGCGCATCGTCCTCGAGGAGATGGGCTATGAAGGCTGAAGGACGCGACTGCCGCGAGTGGCGCCTCGCCGCTCGGCGCCTACGCGCTCGGCCACCTCGACGCCGACGAGCGGGCGACGCTGGAGGCGCACCTCGACGGCTGCCCGCAGTGCCGGGCCGAGGCCGAATCGCTGGGCTCACTGGCGCGCCTACTGCCGCTCGCCGACCCGGCCCGCTTCGACCGCCCGGCGCCCAAGCCAGCAGCCGACCTCGGCGACCGGATCGCCGCCCAGATCGGCGGCGAGCGTCGCGTTCAGCGACGCCAGCGCCAACGGCGCCGCTTCGCTTTCGGGTTCGCCGGCGCCACCGCCCTGGCCGCGGTCGTGCTGGCGATCCTCGCTGCTGCCGGGAGGGGAAGGAGGCGAGCCGGCGCAGCGCGTCGAGTTCACCTCGCTGCCGGCCGGCGTCCACATCTGGGCCAGCCTCGAACCGCACGCTTACGGCACCGAGATCCACATGTACGTGCAGCGGCGTCCGCTCGGGCACGCTCTGCCAGGTCTTCCTGCGCGGCCCGCAGGGCGAACGGGTCTCCGCCGGCACCTTCCGCTATCGCTAGGGGGACGACTCCGAGGCGGTGCTCAGCTCGGCCTCGATCTCTCCCGAACCGCGGGCGATCGGCGTCCGCGCCGGCAACCGCACGTTCACCGCGCCGGTCGACGCCTCGAGCGCGACGGCGCTCGAACCAAAGAGCAGGAGGAACCGACGTGAGCAGGACATTCTACGCAATCGCACTGCTGGCACTCGTGGCGGCGCTGGCCATCGCCGGCTGCGGCAGCAGTTCGAGCAGCGAAAGCGGCGGCAACGGCGCCTAGCGGGGCGTGGCCGAAAGCACCACTACCGCCGCCACCTCGCCGCCCGGGGCGGAAAGCGGGGTCGCGGTGCTGACCGTCTCCCGCGCCCAGAAGGTCGGCCCGGTGCTGGTCGACGCCAAGGGCGTCACCGTCTACGACTTCCACAAAGACAAAGGCACGACCTCGTCCTGCTACGGCGCCTGCGCCCAGGCCTGGCCGCCGGTCCGAAGCGAAGGCGCACCGACGGCCGGCGAAGGCGCGACGGCCTCCAAGCTCGGGACCACCGAACGCAAAGACGGGACGACGCAGGTGACCTACGCCGGGCACCCGCTCTACACCTTCGTCGAGGACAAGAAGCCGGGCGAAGCGAACGGCAACGACGTCTCCGCCTTCGGTGCCCAGTGGCACGCGCTGAAGGGGAGCGGCGAAGAGGCCGGCGGCTAGTCGCCGGCCGACGCGGCCGGAGCCTTGCCGCGCTTGCGGTAGGAGATCGACGGCGGGACGAGCGCCCGGATCTCGGCCAGGAGCCGGGCCGAGAGCTCGCCCGCGTCCTCGTCGGGACGGGGCTGGCCGCCGGCGGGGTCGAAGAAGCGGACCCGGATCCGTGGCCGGCGCGGGAAGCCGGTGAGGTCGGCGGTGCCCTCGATCGCGACCAGGGTGACGTGGGCCTCCGGCACCTCGAGCGCGAGGCGGCCGATGCCGCTGCGCGCCCGCAGCACTTTGCCGCGCGAGCGCGTGCCCTCGGGGAAGACGCCGATGCAGGCGCCCGCCCGCAGCGTCTCGATCGCCCGCGCCAGCGCCTGCTTGTCGCCTTTGCCGCGCTCGATCGGGATCTGGCCCATGCCGTTGAGGATCGGGGCGAGCCCGCGCACGTCCCAGAGTTCGGCTTTGGCGAGGGCGCGGATCTGACGGTGCTTGACCGCGGCCATACCGACCATCAGCGGGTCCCAGTGGCTGTCGTGGTTGCCGACCACCAGCAACGGCCCGCTCGGGGGCAGGGCTTCCACCCCCTCGACCTGCAGCCGCCCCCAGAGGGCGACCGGCCGGTTGACGGCCATCGCGACACGGTAGGTCTTGGTGCGCTCGCTGCATCGCGGCGTGAGTTCTACGCGTTTTCAGCCGGCGGCGCGTTCGAGGATGCCGCGCAGGGTGCGCTGATCCTCCACGGAGAGGCGCTGTAGCCAGCTCGGGCGGGACTTCAACCGCCTCGACCAAGCGGGCGCGAAGGCGGCGACCGGCGGCGGTGAGAGCGATCAGCTTGACGCGGCGGTCGTGCTCGGCCGGCCGGCGCTCGACCAATCCCTTCTCTTCGAGGCCGTCGACGATCCCGGTGACGTTGGAGTTGTCGCAGTGCAGGAAGGCGGCGATCTCCCCCATCGCCCGCGGCTCGTCAAGCATCCGCAGGGCACCGAAGGAGGCCGGTCGCAGGCCGTGCTCGCGGGCGATCTCGAGGAACGGCGGCGGGTAGACGAGCGGCAAGAGCAAGCGCCAGGCCGCCTGCGCGTCCGCGGCGGCGCCTTCGGTTCCCTGCTTCGTGTTCTCGCTCTTCCCCACGAGATGCATCTGTAGCGTGAATCTTTGATAGCCTCAACTATCGAGCTTGACCACTGACTACGGAGGGACGATGGCCGCAAGCGAAAACGGGCGCACCGGGATCGAGGTCGAAGCGCTCGTACGCGAGTTCAAGAACGGGCCGCGCGCGGTCGACGGCATCGACCTCAGCGTCGCCCCCGGCGAGATCTACGGCTTCCTCGGCCCCAACGGCGCCGGCAAGTCGACGACGGTGCTGATGCTGACCACCCTGCTGCCCCCGACCGCAGGGACGGCGCGGGTCGCCGGCCACGACATCGTCAGCGAAGGCCCCCAGGTGCGCGCCTCGATCGGCGCCGCCCTGCAGGAGGCGGCGCTGGACCCGCTGCTGACCGGCAACGAGCACATGCGCCTGCAGACCTCGCTGCACGGGATCGCCAAGGAGGAGCGTGAGCGCCGCGGCGCCGAACTGCTGGAGCGAGTCGGGCTCTCGCAGGCGGCCGACCGCAAGGTCGGCGGCTACTCCGGCGGCATGAAGCGCCGGCTCGACCTCGCCCTCGCCCTCGCCCACCGGCCCCGCATCCTCTTCCTCGACGAGCCCACCACCGGCCTCGACATCCAGAGCCGCACGGCGCTCTGGGAGGAGGTGGCGCGGCTCGCGGCCGAGGACGGCGTCACCGTCTTCCTCACCACCCAATACCTGGAGGAGGCCGACACCCTCGCCGACCGGGTCGGGATCATCGACCACGGCCGCATCGTCGCCGAGGGTACGCCGGCGGCGCTGAAGTCGGAGATCGGCCGGCCCACGGTCGAAGCGGCACCACGCGAGCCCGGCGAACGCGAGCGGCTGGTCGCCGTGCTCGCCCGCTTCGGCGAGCCGGCGGGCGCCTCCGCCAAAGGCGCGGCGGTGCGGCTGGAGGGCGGCGAGTCGCAGTTGGCCGAGGTCGTGCGGGCGCTCGACGCCGAGGGCGTGGCGATCGAGCACCTGCAGCTGCACGCCCCTTCGCTCGACGACGTCTTCCTCAACAAGACCGGGCGCTCGCTCGAGGGCGCCGAGGACGACGAGGACCGAGGCCGAGGACGCGGCGGCGGAGAAGGTCGAGGCGTGAGCGGGGCGCTCCGCACCCAGGTCGGCCAGCTGGCCCGCCGCTCGGTCCTGCGGACGCTGCGCCAGCCGGCGCAGATCGTCCCGGCGCTGATCTTCCCGCTGTTCCTGCTGGCGGTGAACTCGGGCGGGCTCAAAGACGCGACCAACCTGCCCGGCTTCCCGACCGACTCCTACCTCACCTTCGCCCTGGCGGTGCCGTTCATGCAAGGGGCCCTGTTCTCGGTGATGAACGCCGGCACCGACCTCGCCCGCGACATCGAGACCGGTTTCCTCAACCGTCTGGCGCTGACGCCGCTGCACGGCGCCGCCCTGCTCAGCGGCCTGCTGGCCGGGGCAGTCGTGCTGGGCCTGGTGCAGGCGGTCACCTACCTGGTCGTCGGCCTGATCGCCGGCGCCGACCTCGCCGCCGGCTTCGGCGGAGCGCTGGTCCTGATCGCGCTCTCGGTGACGATCACCGTCGCCTTCGGCACCATCGGCCTCTTCGCGGCCCTGCGCACCGGCTCTGGCGAGGCGGTGCAGAGCCTCTTCCCGGTCTTCTTCGTCTTCCTCTTCCTCTCCTCGATGGCGCTGCCGCTGGAACCTGCTGCAGACCGCACTGGTTCCGCGACGATCGCCGCGCCAACCCGGTCTCCTACCTGCTGCAGGCGCTGCGCTCGCTGCTGATCGAAGGCTGGAACCTGGAGCGGCTGGCGCTCGGCTTCGGGATCGCCGCTGGCGGTTCTGGCGATCGGCATGTACCGCGGCCTCCAGCGCCCTGAAGACGAGGCTGGTGCGGACGTGAACGAGGCTGCCCGTCCCGCCGGCTTCACGCACGATCGCCCGCGCGGTCGCCTGGCGCAGCGTCCACAACTTCCTCACCAACCCGGCCTTCCTGCTGCCGGCGATCGTCTTCCCGCTCTTCTTCTTCGTCTCCTTCGCGGGCGGGCTCTCCGCGATCGCCAACGTCCCCGGCTTCGACTTCCCCAGCGGCTACACGGCCTTCCAGTTCGTCTTCGTGCTGCTGCAGTCGGCGGCTTTCGGCGGCGTCTTCACCGGCTTCGGGATCGCCCGCGACTTCGAGACCGGCTTCGCCCGCCGCTACCTGCTCGCGGCCTCGAATCGGAGTGGCCTCGATCGCTCGGCTACGCGATGGCGGCGCTGATCCGCGCCTTCGTCACCTGGGCGATCCTCACCACTGTCGCCCTCGTGGCCGGCATGAACATCGGCGGCGAGGGGATCGAACTGTTCGGCCTCTACGGGCTCGCCGTGCTCGTCAACCTGGCGGCGACGATGTGGGCGGCCGGGGTGGCGATGCGGGTGCGCTCGATCCAGGGCGGGCCACTGATGCAGTTCCCGGTCTTCCTGATCCTCTTCCTCGCCCCGGTCTACGTGCCGCTCGCCTTGCTCAGCGGCTGGATCCACGCCGTCGCCTCGGTCAACCCGGTGACCGCCCTGCTCGAGGCCGGCCGCGGCTTCATCTCCGGCGAACCGGTCGTGGTCGCACTCGCCTTCGCGATCGGCGCCACCCTGCCGGTCCTCTTCGCGCTCTGGGCGCGCGGCGGGCTGCGCCGGGCCGAAGCGGCCGGCTGAACCCCGCGGGCGACTTGTCCCATGGGTGGGATTCGCCCCACCGCAACTAGAAGAGAAGAGTGATGAAAGTCACGCTGCTGGGTACGGCAGGGGAAGAGGCTGCCAATCTCGCTTTTCCAGGGCAGTCCCGGCAAATGCCTAGCGCTACGCACACGACGATCTAAAGTGTCATTTGTGACGCAACGGCCCCTGGAGCTGATCCTGGCACGGAACCTGATGTCGGCGCTATCGACGCCGGCATTCCTTGTCGATGAGGGGGGCGTGCTCGCCTTCTACAACGAGGCCGCGGGAATGCTGCTCGGCAAGCGCTTTGAGGAGCTGGGGACGGTCGGCCCCGAGGAGTGGGGCTCGCTGTTCGGCCCCTTCGACGAGAGTGGCACCCCGATTCCCTACGACGATCTCCCTCTCGTCAAGGCGGTGCGCAGCGGCCGACCAGCCCACGCCGACTACACGATCCGCTCCACCGACGGGGCCGAGCACTCGGTCGAGGTTTCGGCCTTCCCGATCCTCACCGCCCACGGTTCGCAGGGCGGCATCGCGATCTTCTGGCCGCAGGGCGCCGACGGCAACGGGGCGGGGCCGGCATGAAGGTGAAGCTGTGGGGGACGCGCGGCTCGATCCCCTCCCCCGGCCCGGAGACGATCCGCTACGGCGGCAACACCTCCTGCGTCGGCGTCACCCTCAGCGACGGCTCGATGCTGGCGCTCGATGCCGGTAGCGGCATCCGCAGCCTCGGCCTCTCCCTGCCGCAGGAGCCGACCCGGCTGCACATCCTCCTCACCCACCTCCACCTCGACCACATCCAGGGCCTGGTCTTCTTCGCCCCCGCCTTCCGGCCCCAGACCGAGATCGTGATCTGGGGGCCCGCCTCGCCCGAGGCCTCGCTGCGCGACCGCATCGCCCGCTACATCTCGGCGCCGCTCTCGCCGGTCGAGGTGCGGGAGCTACCTTGCGACGTCTCCTTCCGCCACGCCCCGGACACTGAGTGGGAGATCGGCTCGGCCCGGATCCGCGCCGCCTCGGTCTCGCACCGCGGTCCGACGCTGGGCTACCGGATCGACGACGGCGACTCCTCGCTCACCTACATCCCCGACCACGAGCCGGCGCTGGGCGCCGACCTCGACCAGCTCGAGGAGGACTGGATCTCCGGCTTCGCCCTCGCCCGCGACACCTCGCTGCTGATCCACGACGGCCAGTACTCCGACGCCGAGTACCCCGAACACGTCGGCTGGGGGCACTCGGCGCTGAGCCACTCGCTCGCCTTCGCCCGTCGCACCGGCGCCGAGCGGACCCTCCTCTTCCACCACGACCCGATGCACTCCGACGATTTCCTCGACGGTCTCGAGGCGGAAGCGCGCGAGCGCTGGGCCGGAATGGGCGGTGAGGCGGAGGCGGTGTCGCTGGCCCGCGAGCGGGCTGAGATCGGGCTGGCAGAGCGGGCGGCGAGCCCAGCCGCCACTGCTTGAACGCTACGCTGACCGCAGTGTCCAGCCCGCGTTTGGCCAGCAAATGACGGTGGTCGGCTCACCGCTGATGGAAGCGGCGGTAGCGCGTTCGCCGCTCGTCCGCGAAGCCCTGACAACCGCCGCCGAAGCGCACGCCGGCCAGGTCCGCAACGGCAGCGGCGGCCTCCCCTACATCGAGCATCCAAAGATGGTCGCCGAGCGCCTGGCCGAGGCCGGCTACGGCGACGAGGTGCTGGCGGCGGGCCTGCTGCACGACGTGGTCGAGGACAGCGAGCTCACCGTCGCCGACCTGCGCGAGCGCTTCGGGGCCGAGATCGCCGCCCTGGTCGAGGTGCTGAGCGACGACCAATCGATCGAGCCCTACCGCGAGCGCAAGGACGAGCACCGCGGCCGGATCGAGTCGGTCGACGGCGACGCGCTGGCCATCTACGGCGCCGACAAGCTGACCAACGTCAGCACCCTGCGGGGCGCCCTGGCCCGCGAAGGCGAGGCGGTCGCGGGTGAGTTCAAGGTGCCGCTGGAACTGAAGCTCGAAGTCTGGGAAGCCGACGCCGAGCTGCTGCGCCGGTTGGCTCCCGAGCTGTCCTTCCTCGAGGCGCTGAACGAAGAACTCGGCGGCCTGCGATCCGATCTCACCGCGGCGGGACCTGCTCCTCGAGGTTGAAGCGCTGCCGCAATGGCAGCAGGCCCCAGAGCACGAAGAAGACCCCGAGCGAGGCGCCGCCGGCGACGGCCGTGGCAACGCCAGAGTGGAAGAGGAAGTCGGTGATGAGGACGATCGCGCCGCTCATCGCCAGTGCCAGGAAGCCAAGCCCGACGATCGCGAAGCGGTTGGCGAGGAAGACCAACTGGCTCTTCTGCTGAAGGTGGAAGGTGAGGCGGTGGTAGGCGGAGGGGGCGATCAGGAAGGCAGCCGAGATCGCGGTGCAGAGCAGCGTCCCGAAATAGACACCCTTCTCGAAGTCGGTGATCTCCGTGAAGTGCTGCTGGAACGGGACCGCGAGCAGGAAGGCGAAAAGGACCTGAACTCCCGGCAGGGCGACCCGTAGCTCCTGCAACAGCTCGGAGAGGTTGCGGTCGAGGCGCTCCTCTTCGGTCTCTGCTCGCCCCGACGGCCGGTCCACCATGCGGTCACCATAAGCGAAGTGCAGACGGCAATCGTCCTCTTCAATCGCGACCTGCGGTTGCGCGACAACCCGGCGCTGGCGGCCGCCGGGCGGGCCGAGCGGACGGTGCCGCTGTTCGTCCTTGACGAAGCGCTGCTGGGCTCGCGCTTCGCGGCCCCGAACCGGGTCGCCTTCATGCTGGAGGCACTGCACGACCTCGACGCGGGGCTGCGGCGGGCCGGGGCGCGGCTCTACCTACGGCGCGGCGATCCGGTACGGGAGGCAATCGCCGTCGCCCATGAGTGCGGCGCCACCGCGCTCCACGTCAGCGCCGACTGGAGCGCCTATGCACGGCGCCGCCAGCGGCGGCTGGCGGCGGCCTGCGCCGAGGAGCGGATCGAGTTCGTCGCCCACCCCGGCGTGACGATCGTGCCGCCGGAAGCGGTGACGCCGAGCGGCGGCGACCACTTCCGCGTCTTCACTCCCTACTACCGGGCCTGGAGCACGGTGCCGCCACGGCAGCAGTACGGGGAGCCGCGGCGGCTGGCGACGCCGAGCCGGCTGCGGGCCGGGCGACTGCCGGCGCTGGCGAAGCTGACGGGCGCCAGCCTCTCGCCCGAGCGGGCGGCGGGCGGCGAGAACGAGGGGCGGCGGCTGATGCGCGCCTTCCTGCGCGACGGGATCGGCGGCTACGAACAGGGCCACGACGACCTCGCCGGCGACGCCACCTCGCGGCTCAGCCCCCACCTCCGCTTCGGCTGCGTCTCGCCCCTGGAGCTGATGCTGGCGGCGCGCGAGCGGCGCGGCGGCGCGGCCTTCGTGCGCCAGCTCTGCTGGCGCGACTTCCACCACCAGGTCCTGGCCGCGACCCCTTCCCTCCCCCACCGCGACTACCGGCCGCGCCGCGACCGCTGGTCGCGCTCGCGGCGGGCGCTGAAGGCCTGGCAGCAGGGGCGCACCGGCTACCCACTGGTCGATGCGGCGATGCGGCAACTGGCCCGCGAGGGGTTCATGCACAACCGGGCGCGGATGACCGTCGCCTCCTTCCTCACCAAGGACCTCTACATCGACTGGCGGGCAGGCGCTTGGCACTTCTGGGACCTGCTCAGCGACGGCGAGATCGCCAACAACGCCGGCAACTGGCAGTGGGTGGCGGGCACCGGCAACGACACCCGCCCCAACCGGGTGCTGAACCCGGTGCGTCAGGCCGAACGCTTCGACCCCAAGGGCGAGTACGTGCGGCGCTACCTGCCAGAACTGGAGGCGCTGAAGGGTCGTGACCTCTTCCGCCCCTGGCGCGCCGAGGGCTTCGGTCGCCTCAACTACCCCGAGCCGCTCGTCGACCACGACGAGGCCGCGGCGGCGTTCCGCGCCCGCCGGGCCTAGGATCGGCCTCACTGTCATCGTCGGCCCCACGGTCGGCGGCTGGTGTCCGACCGGGCCGGTTGGTTCTCGGGAAGGCGACGGGCTGACTCCTAGGCTCGGTGTCGACCCGGAGGTCTGACCACCATCGGTTGTGTCGCCCGCCGCCACCCGAGGATCCCCGGCTTGACTTGATAGGAGCGTGGCAACCGCCCCAAGTGAGGTTCGTCAGCCGGAGGTCCGTCCGAAGGCAACGACCAATCGAAGGGACAGGCCAGATGATCGTGATCGGAGCGGACACCCACAAGCGGACCCACACCTGCGCGCGCGGTCTTTGCGCAGAGCGGTCAGCTCGCCGGCGAGCTGACCGCCTCGGCCAGGGAGCCGGGCTTTCGCCAGCTGCTCGGTTGGGGTCGCAA
Organism: uncultured Actinomycetes bacterium; assembly: GCA_963708405.1. Lineage (GTDB taxonomy): Bacteria > Actinomycetota > Thermoleophilia > Solirubrobacterales > 70-9 > VAYN01. Next base: position 133,027 of record CAVPSL010000003.1, on the reverse strand, counting down.
GCTCGACTCCGAGCGCGTCTGGGCGATCGAGGACTGCCGCCACGTCTCCGGCTCCCTGGAGCGCTTCCTGGTCGCCTCGGGAGAGCAGGTGGTCAGGGTCCCCCCGAAGCTGATGGGCCAAAGCCGCCGTGGCGAGCGCAGCGCGGGCAAGTCCGACCCGATCGACGCCCTCGCGGTCGCCAGGGCCGCCCTGCGCGAGGGCCCCGAGACGCTGCCCGCGGCCCATCTCGACGAGGCCGCCCTGGAGCTGAAGCTGCTGCTCGACCACCGCGAGGACCTGGTCAGGGCCCGCTCTGAGGACCAGTGCCGCCTGCGCTGGCACCTGCATGACCTCTGGCCCGAGCTGGAGATCCCCGCCGGCGCCCTGGACCGCATCGTCTGGCTGGAGCGGCTGGCCCGCCGCCTGGCCCGCGCCGAGCAGGGCGCCCGGGTCAGGGTCGCTCGCGAGCTGGTCGCCGAGATCCGCCGCCGCAGCCGCCGGGCGAACGAGCTCGAGCGCGAGATCGCCGCCCTGGTCAAGGCCCAGGCTCCCGAGCTGCTGGGGCTGGAGGGCTGCGGCGCCCTCACTGCCGCCAAGCTGATTGCCGAGACCGCCGGCGCCGCTCGCCTTGGCTCCGACGCCAAGTTCGCCCGCCTGGCCGGTGTCGCCCCGATCCCCGCCTCCTCGGGCAAGCGGCTCCGCCACCGCCTCGACCGCGGCGGCAACCGCCAGCTCAACTGCGCCCTTCACCGCATCGCCGTCACCCAGGGTCGCGTCCATCCACCCGCCCGCGAGTTCCTTGCCAAAAAGCAGGCCGAGGGCAAGTCTCGGATCGAAGCCCTGCGCTGCCTCAAGCGCCACCTGGCGCGCCGGGTATGGCGGCTTCTGATTGATTCTGAGAGAGGGAGATCCATGACCACCACCGACACTCAGAGAGGCAAGCTGACCCCGCAGATCGCGGTGGCGGCTTGACATAGGAGCAACCGATGGGAAGGCTGGCGGTGATCCTCGGCAGCAACGCGCTCGGGCCGGGCGGCGAGGAGATCGCCGCAGCGGCGGCGGCACACGGGGCGGCGATCGTGCAGCGGCACGGCGAGGCCGGCTCGGGCTACGTGCTGCCGCACCTGATCGACCACGTCGCCAACCTGCGGCCGCTGGCCGAACAGGGCTGCGACCGGGTGCTGGCGATCGGCTCGGTCGGCTCCTTGAAGCCGGAGGTCGCGGTCGGCAGCCTGCTCTGCCCGGATGACTTCATCGCCCTCCACGTCGGCGTCTCGATCTTCAGCGACCAGCGCGCCCACTCGGCGCCGGGCTTCGACCCACGCTGGCGGGCGGAGGTGCTGGAGGCCTGGAGCGACGGCGGCGAGGCACCGCGCGACGGCGGCGTCTATTGGCAGACGTTGGGCCCGCGCTTCGAGACCCCGGCCGAGATCCGCCTGATCGCCCCGCACGCCGACGTGGTCGGGATGACCCTGGCGGCGGAGTGCGTAGTCGCCGGCGAGCTCGGCCTCGAATACGCGGCGATCTGCGTCGTCGACAACCTCGCCAACGGTCTCGCCGATGGCGAGCTCGACGTCGCCGCCCTGGAGGACGACCGCCTCACCAACGCCGAGCGCCTGCGCGAGGGCCTAGCCGCGGTGCTGCCGCGGCTGGGAGCGGTGGGTCGGTGAGAACGCGCGTCGAGTTGTGGGGCCTATGGACGTCAAAGTCGACACGCGGAGGCCGATGGTGCCGCTGACGGTCACTGGGGCCGTGCTGGACGGCGAGACGGTCGGTGTTCGTTGCCGCGACGGCGCCATCGTCGAGCTCGGGGCCGACATTCGCGCCGAGCCCGGCGACGAGACAATCGAGGCCGGCGGGGCGCCGCTGCTGCCGCCGCTGGTCAACGGCCACACCCACGCGGCGATGACGCTGTTCCGGGGGAGCGGCGGCGACCTGCCGCTGATGCCCTGGCTGGAAGAGCGGATCTGGCCAATCGAGGCGAAGCTGAGCGAGGAAGACGTCTACTGGGGCACGCGGCTGGCCTGCGCCGAGATGGCCCGGGCCGGGACGACGCGCTTCTGGGATATGTACTGGCACCCGGCCGCGGCGGCGCGGGCGGTTGAAGACGCGGGACTGCGGGCGACGGTTGGGGCGCCGCTGATCGACCTCGACGGCAACTCGGCCGGATTGCGCGAGACGGCCCTGCGCAGCCTCGACGCGCTCGCCGAGCTGGGGCCGGCAGTCCGCCCGGCTCTCGCCCCGCACGCGATCTACACGGTCAGCGAGGACTCGCTGCGCTGGATCGGCGAGCTCAGCCGCGAGCGCGGCGTCCCGGTCCAGATCCACCTCTCCGAGACCGAGCAGGAGGTCGAGGACTGCCTCGCCGCCCACGGTGCCCGCCCCGCCGCCTACCTCGACCAGCTGGGGATGCTGAGCGAGCTGACCGTGCTCGCCCATGGCGTTTGGCTCGACGAGGCGGAGTTGGAGTTGATCGCCGCCCGCGGCTGCACCGTCGTCGCCAACCCCGCCGCCAACATGAAGCTCGCGGTTGGCGGCGTCTTCCCCTACCCGGCGGCGCGGGCAGCGGGCGTCGCGGTCGGCCTCGGCACCGACGGCGCCGGCTCCAATGACTCGCTCGACCTGCTCGCCGACCTCAAGCTCTTCGCGCTGAGCCAGAAGCACGCCGCCGCCGACCCCACCGCGATCGCCGCCGCCGAGGCCTGGGAGGTGGCGACCGGGGCGCAGGCGCCACTGCTCGGCGCCACCCCGCTCGCCGTCGGCGCCGCCGCCGACTTCGTCCTCATGCGGCGGAACGCACCGGAGCTGAGCTTCGGCGACCTCACCGACGACCTCGTCTACGCCGCCGCCGGCAGCGCGGTCGAGACCGTCGTGGTCGGGGGCGAGGTGGTCGTGCGCAATGGCGAGGTGCCGGGGCTGGAGGAAATCGTCGCCCGCGCCCGCGAACGGGCGCGCGGCCTCGGCCTCCGGGTATAGGCTCGCTCCAAGTGCCCGAGGCGAAAGCCGCAGACGACACCGGCAGCACCCAGCCAGGAGCTTCCTCCGTTAGGTACGACGGCGCGACGAAGCGGTACCACAGCTCGGACACGCTGGCCGTCGACCATCTGACCTTGGAGGTACCGGCGGGCGAGATCTGCGTCCTCGTCGGCCCCTCTGGCTGCGGCAAGACGACGGCGATGCGGATGGTCAACCGCACTGTGGAGATGACCGAGGGCGACATCCTGATCGGCGAGCGCTCGGTGCGCGAGCGCGAGCCGGCCCAGCTGCGGCGCGAGATCGGCTACGTGATCCAGCAGGTCGGCCTCTTCCCCCACCGCACGATCAGCGAGAACATCGGCGCCGTCCCCCAGCTCCTGGGCTGGAAGAAAGACCGGATCCGGGCTCGCTCGGCCGAACTTCTGGCCCTGATCGGGCTCGACCCCGAGCTCGGCGACCGTTACCCGGCGCAGCTCTCCGGCGGCCAGCAGCAGCGCGTCGGCGTTGCCCGGGCGCTGGCCGCGGACCCGCTGGTGATGCTGATGGACGAGCCCTTCGGGGCGATCGACCCGATCAACCGCGAGCGCCTGCAGAACGAGTTCCTGCGGCTGCAGGCGGAGATCCGTAAGACGATCCTCTTCGTCACCCACGACATCGACGAGGCGATCAAGATGGGCGACCGGATCGCGGTGATGCGCGAGGGCGGCCGGGTCGAGCAGTACGCGACCCCGGCCGAACTGCTGATGGCGCCCGCCACCGAGTTCGTCGAGGACTTCGTCGGCGCCGACCGGGCGCTGAAGCGGCTGGCGCTGATGCGGGTCGGCGACATCAACCTCTGGGAGGCGCCGCTGGCCTACGTCGGCCAGGCCACCGGTGAGGTGCGGGCGAAGCTGGCTCAGCCGGACGTCGAAGTGCCCTACGCGCTGCTGGTCGACGGCGAGCGGCGGCCGCTGGGCTGGCTCTCCCAGCGCGACCTCGCCGGCGACACGGTCCCAGCCCGGGCCGACTCGCCGCTGGGGCCGGTGCTCGACCGCGACGACATCATGCGCGACGCCCTCGCCGACCTGCTCCAGGGCGAGGCCCAGTACGCGCCGGTGACCGACCATCAGGGCCGCATCGACGGCGTCCTCTCGATCGAGATCATCGCCGAGTTCCTCGGCTCGCCGGAGGCGAAGAGCGACGAGCACAAAGCCGTGGAGCGGCCCGGCGGCGCCGAGGAGGCATCGTGATCGCACTCGTTGCCGCGGTCGGCGAAGTAGGCGAAGGGTTCTTCCACGAACGGACCTCGGGCAGCCTGCCCTGCCAGGCGAAACCGAACGAGATCTTCTGCTTCGGCTGGGCCCGCGATCACATCGACCGCTTCGGGACGCCGACCCTGCAGCACTTCGAACTGGTGCTGTTCTCGGTGGTCCTGGGCTTCGCGATCGCCTTCGCCCTCTCCCTGCTCGCCCACCGCAACAACTGGCTGCGGCCGCCGCTCCTGGTCGCGACCGGGATCCTTTACACGATCCCCAGCCTCGCCTTCTTCTTCCTGCTGCTGCCGGTCACCGGCCTCGGGCGCGACACGGCGATCATCGTCCTCGCTGCCTACACGCTGCAGATCATCTACCGCAACACGATCGTCGGCCTCGACAATGTCCCCGGCTCGGTCAAAGACGCCGCCCGGGGAATGGGGCTGACCGAGCGCCAGATCCTTTGGCGGGTCGAGCTGCCGCTGGCAGCGCCGGAGATCATCGCCGGGCTACGGGTCGCCACGGTCAGCACGGTCGCGATCGCGACGCTGGCGGTGTTCATCGGCGGCGGCGGCCTCGGCACCCAGATCTTCGGCAGCGGCAACCTCACCTTCCCGACCAGCATCATCATCGCCGCCGCGATCGGGATCCTGATGGCCTTCGCCTTCGAAGCCGTCTTCTACATCGTGCTGCGGCTGACGACGCCTTGGCGGCGCGCGAGGCCGGCATGATTCCCGTCCACCCCCTCTTCGCCTCCTTCAGCGGTGCGATCGAATTCATCTTCACGCCGCAGAACTCCAACGTCACCGGCGGCAAGCAGGTCGGCGGCCTCGAACAGACGGTCGAACTGGCCTTGAAGCAGCTCGAGGTGACGGCGCTGGCGCTGGCCCTGGCGCTGATCATCGCCCTGCCGGTCGGCCTCTACCTCGGACATCGCGGTGTCGGCGAACTGTTCGCGATCGGCCTCGGCAACGCCGGTCGGGCGATTCCCGAGCTGGCGCTGATCGCCCTGGTCGCCTCCCTGATCGGGGTCGGCCTGGTGACGGTGACCCCGGCGCTGGCCATCCTCGGCATCCCCCCGATCCTCACCAACGCCTACGTGGGGGTGCGCGAGGTCGACCGCTCGACCGTCGATGCGGCCCGCGGGATGGGGATGACCGAGCTGGAGATCATCCGTCGCGTCGAGCTGCCGCTGGCGATCCCGACGGTGATGAGCGGCATCCGCAGCTCCACGATCGCGATCGTCGCCACCGCCACGATCGCGCCCCTGGCCGGGGTAGTGACGCTTGGCGACTACATCATCAACGAAGGCATCTACGGCCAGAACGGTGTCCTCGCCGGCGCAATCGTCGTCGCCCTGCTCGCCCTTTCCCTGGAGGGGTTGCTGGCACTCCTGCAGCGCCGCCTCACTTCCGACGGGCTCAAGTTGGAGACTGCCTGACTTGTTTCGCCAACACCACAAGAGGAGGCAATCGTGAAAACCGACCACACGAAGCTGCGAACCGCGCTGGCGGCGCTGCTCGCGTTGGCCCTGGCGCTCGGCGTCACGGCCTGCGGTAGTAGCAGCGACAACACCAGCTCGGAAGGCGGCAGTGAAGGCGGAGGCGCGATCGTCTCCAACCCCGAAAACGCCAAGGTAAGCCTGACGATCGGCTCGAAGAACTTCCCCGAACAGGAAATTCTCGGGGAAATCTACGCACAGGCGCTGAAAGCGGCGGGGTACAAGGTCAAGAGCGCGCTCAACCTCGGTTCCGAAACCGTGGCGCTGAAGGCGGTCAAGACCGGGCAGATCTCCGGCTACCCGGAGTACGCGAGCACGGCGCTGACCTCGTTCTTCGGACTGGAACCGGAAGAAGTGCCGGCCGACGGCACCGAAGCCTGGGAAAAGGCCAACGAAGAATTCGAAAAGGAAGGCCTGCAGGCGTTCGAACCGACGCCTTTCGCCAGCGCCAACGCGGTCGGAACGCTGAAGAAGACGGCTGAAAAGTACGGCCTCGAAACCATCTCCGACCTCGAAGGCGTGTCGGAAAAATTGTCCCTGTACGGCTCGCCCGAGTGCCGCGAGCGGATCGACTGCCTGGCCGGGCTGGAAAAACTGTACGGCCTGAAGTTCAAGTCGTTCACCCCGGTCGACATCAGCCTCCGTTACAACGTGCTCGAAAAGGGCCAGGCTGATCTCTCGATCCTCTTCACCACCGATCCCCAGTTGGCGGCGGAGAGCAACAAGTTCGTCATCCTCGAAGACGACAAGCACGTCTTCCCGGCCGGCAACGTCATCTTCGTAACCAAGAAGTCGACCACCGAAAAGGCCGGCCCAGACTACGAAAAGACGATCGTGCAGGTGCAGGAAGGCCTCAACCTGAAAGTGATGCAGGAGCTCGATGCGCGGGTCGAACTCGAAAAGCAGACGCCGGCCGAAGCGGCGGCTGCCTACCTGAAGTCGGCGGGGTACACCGGCTAGGTGGTGAGGGAGCGGGGGAGGGGACTCGTCGGACGAAAAGGGGAGTGTCCGCCGAGTCCCCTCCCGCTGCCCCGTTCTTACGTAGTTGCTGGGACGGCCGCCGCTCCACGTCGCAGTCGGTTGTAACTGAGGCGGGCGGCCCAAGCCGCTGATAGGCCCGTTATTCCCGCCAGCAGCAGTGCCACTCTTGGGTCGTAGGTTTCTGAGAGCCAGCCGGTGAGGGGGCCGCCGATTGGGGTCGAGCCGAGGAAGACGACCGAGTAGAGGGCCATCACTCGGCCGCGCATCTCGGGGGCGACGGAGAGCTGCAGGGTCGAGTTGACGGTCGCCGCGAAGGTGACCGCGGCGGCGCCGAGCAGGGCCAGCAGCGGCAGCTCCAGGGCCAGGGTCGGCATCAGCGCGCAGAGCAGGCCGAGGACGCCGAAGGCGAGGGCGCCGCCGGCGATCAGGCGCGGCCCGGTGCGGCCATGGGCGCCATTGACGAGAGCGCCGCCGATCGAGCCGACCGCCATCGCCGAGACCATCGCGGCGTAGGTCGAGGCGCCGCCGTCGAAGCTGAATTTGGCCAACAGCGGCAACACCACCTGGAAGTTGAAGCCGAGCGTGCCGACCAGCGCCATCAGTCCCAGCGGCACCACCAGCTCGGGGGTGCGGAGGACGTAGCGCAGGCCGGCGCGGATCGCCCCGGGGGCGCGCGGCGCCACCGGCTCGGCGTGCAGAGCGCGGGGGTCCATCCCCCAGAGGGCGGCGATCATCGCCACGAAGGTGAGGGCGTTGAGGCCGAAGCAGGCGACGACGCCGAAGCCGGCGATCAGCAGGCCGGCCAGGGCGGGCCCGACGATTCGCGCCATCTGCACGATGACGCTGTTGAGGCTGACCGCGTTGACGACGCGGTCGGGGCCAACCATCTCGTAGACGAAGCTCTGCCGGGTCGGGTTGTCGATGGCGTTGACGCTGCCCATCGCGAAGACCGCCAGGAAGACCATCCAGGGGGCGACGACGCCAGCGGCGGTAACGGCGAAGAGGAAGATGGCGGGGATCGCCATCAGCGCCTGGGTCGCGATCAGCAGCCGTCGTTTGGAGATGCGGTCGGCGAGCAGCCCGCCCCAGGCGCCGACCAGGAGCATCGGCAGGAACTGCAGGGCGGTGGTGAGGCCGACGGCGACGCCGCTACCGGTCAGGGTGAGGATCAACCAGAGGGCGGCGACCGTCTGCATCCAGGTCCCGGAGAGCGAGATCATCTGGCCGACGAAGTAGCGCCGGTAGTTCGGTACCTGCAGCGAGTTGAAGGAGCGGCGCAGGGCAGCGCTCACGAAACGCCGCGCCGGGCCGGCGCGGCATCACTCTCCAGCATGCCCTCGAGGATCTCCGCCGCCCGCTCCAGCGTCGCCACGTCGGCCGCCGGCAGCTCGCGCATTCGCTTCGCCAAGTAGGCGTTCTTGCGCCCGCGCAGGCGCCGCAGTCGCTCGCGGCCGGCGCCGTTGACGCTGACCAGGGAGCTGCGGCCGTCAGCCGGGTCGGGAGTGCGCTCGATCAACCCCTCGCGGTCGAGGCAACCGAGCGTGCGAGTCACGGTCGGCCGCTTCACCCGCTCGATCTCGGCCAGCTCGCTTGGCGTCAGCGGCCCGTGCCGGTCGATCGTCGCCAGAGCGGCGGTCGAGGTCGGCGTCAGGCCGCTGGCCTCCTGGCGCAGGCGGCGGGCGGTGCGAACGATCGCCATCCGCAAGCGGGCGGCGGCGTCGGTGAGTGGGGTGTCGACATTCGGAGTCATTGATTAGCTTCGGTAATTAGTTTAGCAAATTAGTTTCCCCTACGCCAGGACTGGGTAGCGTGCGCGCCGTGAGCGATGCGGCGATAAGCGTGAGGGGGCTGCGCAAGTCCTACGGCGAGTACGAAGCGGTGCGGGGAATCGAGTTCGAGGTCGCCGCCGGTGAGGTCTTCGGCTTCCTCGGCCCCAACGGCGCCGGCAAGACGACCACGATCGAGATCCTCGAGGGCTACCGCGAGCGCAGCGACGGCGAGGTCTCGGTGCTGGGCGTCGACCCGGCCGAGCCGACCCGCGCCTGGCGCAACCGCGTCGGCCTCGTCCTCCAGGAGTGCGAGCTCGACCCGCTCTGGACCGTGCACGAGGCGATCGACCTCTTCGCCCGCTTCTACGAGGAGCCGCGGCCGGTCGAGGAGACGATCGAGCTGGTCGGCCTCGGCGACAAGCGCAACGCCCGCGTCGGCTCCCTCTCCGGCGGCCAGAAACGGCGCGCCGACGTGGCGATCGGGATCATCGGCGACCCCGACCTGATCTTCCTCGACGAGCCCACCACCGGCTTCGACCCCAGCGCCCGCCGCGACGCCTGGAACATGATCGAGGGGCTGAAGGCGCTCGGCAAGACGGTCTTCCTCACCACCCACTACATGGACGAGGCCCAGCACCTGGCCGACCGGGTGGCGATCCTTCGCGCCGGCGAGATCGTCGCCGAAGGCCGCCCGGATGAGCTCGGCGCCGGGATCGGCCGCCGCACCGTGATCAGCTTCGCGCTCAACGGCGGCCTCGGCGCCGATGACGTGCGCTCCCACCTATCGGCTCCCATCAGCCTCGCCGGCAACCAGCTCAGCATCGAGAGCGAGCGGCCGCAGGCGGACCTGCTGGCGCTGCTGACCCTGGCTGAGGAACGGGGCGCCGCGCTCGAGGAGCTGGAGGTGCGGCGACCCAGCCTCGAGGACGTCTTCCTCGAGCTGACCAGCGAGGAGCGGACGTGAACGACCGCGGCATCGTCCTCGCCCAGGCGCGGCTGGCGGTCCTCGTCGCCACCCGCACGCCGCGCACGCTGATCTTCACGATCGCCTTCCCGCTCGTCTTCCTCGTCCTCTTCAACTCGATCTTCGTCAACGGCAACGACACCGCGACCCTGCCCAACGACGTCAAGCTCAGCGCCCAGGCCTACTTCACGGCCGGGATCGTCGCCTACGCGGTGGCGCTCTCCACCTTCACGACGCTGGCGGTCTCGCTCACCACCCAGCGCGAGAACGGTCAGCTAAAGCGCTACCGCGGCACGCCAATGCCGCCCTGGACCTTCATCGCCGCCCAGGTCCTGCGCGCCACCGCGCAGGCGCTGGCGATGACGGCGCTGCTGCTAGCGGTCGGCGCCGTCGCCTACGGCGTGCCGATTCCCGGCTCCACCTTCCCCGCCTTCGTCCTCTACGTGGTGCTCGGAACCGCCACCCTCTGCGCCCTCGGCATCGCCCTCAGCGCCTTCACCCCCACCCCCGACGCCGCCTCGACGATCGCCCCCTTCACCGTGGTCATGCTCGCCTTCTTCTCCGGCGTCTGGATCCCGGTCGAACAGCTACCGCACTGGCTGGAAACCGTCGGCAAGGTCTTCCCCCTCTACCACCTCGCCCTCGGCCTCCAGACCACCCTCTCCCCCAACGCCAGCGGCAGTGGCCTCGAAGCCGAAAACCTCCTCATCCTCGCCCTCTGGCTTCTCGCCGGCGCCCGCCTCGCCAGCAAGCGCTTCAAGTGGGAGCCCCAAGCCGCACGCGACTGACACAGTTCGAAACGTGACTGTAGAAACTGTGTGCTAATTCAGTAACGCCGCCTGTAGAGCCGAATTTCGCGCTTAGGATCGGCGGCAGGAGGGTGAAGGAGGCAGGTGCTTCCAGATGCTTGACATCCACTCTGTCCGGCAACTACCGAGTCCGGCGCCCTCCGCATATAGACCGCCGGAACGGGTCGAGTCGTGGGTGATCTGCCTGGTAAGCTCAGCGCAGGGTGTCAATCATCTGGAGGCGATGCTTCTTCGCCAGACTCGACCCGCTCCGGCGGGTCTTGTCGTTTCTGGGAGCGGGATCCGGTGACTATCGGGACGGAACTAACGCGGTTCGACACCTAACTGCCGAAACTGTGAGCCAATTCCGTAACACCGCTCGTAGAGCCAAATTTCGCGCTTAGGATCGGCGGCAGGAGGGTGAAGGAGGCAGGTGCCTCCAAACGGTTGACATCCGTTCTGTCCGGCTAACCACCGGATCCGGTTCGAGTCCGGCGCCCTCCGCATAGAGACCGCCGAAGCGGGCGAGTCTGGGCGATTTGCCTGCTAGCCTCATGGCAGGGTGTCAACCGTTTGCGGGGTGGTTCCCCGCGTCACCAGACTCGACCCGCTTCGGCGGGTCTTGTCGTTTTCGGAGCTGTGTCGGGGCGGGCTTAGTACCGGTAGTGCTCGGGCTTGTAGGGGCCCTCGACCGGGATGCCGAGGTAGTCGGCCTGGTCCGGGCTGAGCTCGGTGAGGTCGACGCCGAGGGCGGCCAGGTGGAGGCGGGCGACCTTCTCGTCGAGGTGCTTGGGCAGGACGTAGACCTCTTTGGGGCCGTACTGCTCGTGCTTGGAGAAGAGCTCGATCTGGGCGATCACCTGGTTGGTGAAGGAGTTCGACATCACGAAGCTCGGGTGGCCGGTGGCGTTGCCGAGGTTCAGTAGACGACCTTCGGAGAGGACGATGATCGAGTGGCCGTCGGGGAAGCGCCACTCGTCGACCTGCGGCTTGATGTTGGTCCGCTCGGCGTCGGAGGATTCCAGCGCCGCCATTTCGATCTCGTTGTCGAAGTGGCCGATGTTGCCGACGATCGCGTTGTGCTTCATCCGCGCCATGTGGTCGACGGTGATGATGTCCTTGTTGCCGGTGGCGGTGACGAAGATGTCGGCGCTGTCGACGACGTCGTCGAGCTTGCGCACCTCGTAGCCCTCCATCGCCGCCTGCAGGGCGCAGATCGGGTCGATCTCGGTGATGACGACGCGGGCCCCCTGGCCGCGCAGCGAGGAGGCGCAGCCCTTGCCGACGTCGCCGTAGCCGCAGACGACGGCGACCTTGCCGCCGATCATCACGTCGGTGCCGCGGTTGATGCCGTCGACCAGCGAGTGGCGGCAGCCGTAGAGGTTGTCGAACTTCGACTTGGTGACCGAGTCGTTGACGTTGATCGCCGGGAACAGCAGGTCGCCGGTCTCGGCCAACTGGTAGAGCCGGTGGACGCCGGTCGTCGTCTCCTCGGTGACGCCTTTGATCCCGGCCGCGATGACGGTCCAGCGACGCGGGTCCTCGGCGAGCGAGCGCTGCAGCGTCTCCAGCACGAGCTTGAACTCGGCCGAGTCGGCGCTGGCCGGGTCCGGCACGGCGCCCGCCTGCTCGAACTCCGCCCCTTTGTGCACCAGCAGGGTGGCGTCACCGCCGTCGTCGAGGATCATGTTCGGCCCCTCGCCGTCGGGCCAGAGCAGTGCCTGCTCGGTGCACCACCAGTACTCCTCCAGCGTCTCGCCCTTCCAGGCGAAGACGGGGACGCCGGCCGCGGCGATCGCCGCGGCGGCGTGGTCCTGGGTGGAGAAGATGTTGCAACTGGCCCAGCGCACCTGGGCGCCGAGCGCGACCAGGGTCTCGATCAGGACCGCGGTCTGCACGGTCATGTGCAGGGAGCCGGTGATGCGGGCCCCGGCCAGCGGTTTCGAAGCGCCGAACTCCTCACGCGTCTGCATCAAGCCGGGCATCTCCACCTCGGCCAGTGAAATCTCCTTGCGGCCGAACTCGGCGAGGCCGATGTCGGCGACCTTGTAATCGTGCGTGAGGGTGCTGACGGTCATCTGCGAAACGTCTCCTGATCGGTTGCGTAAGGGGCCATGGTACGCGAAGGGTGTTGAAGCGCCCGCGTCGAATCAGTCGCGGTGAGCCCTGAGCCCGCCGAGACGCCGGTCCGCTACGGCCCGGGGATGGACGCGCGCAGCACCCGCGTCGCCGAACTGCTGAACACGCCGATGTTGATCGCGGCGGCGCTGACCCTGCCGACCGTGGCCCTGACCGAGTCCCATGCCGGCGGCGTCCTGCACGACGTCGCCGTCGTTCTCAACTGGGTCACCTGGACCGCCTTCCTGGTCGAGCTGGTGGTGATGCTGGCGGTCGTCCCCGACCGCCGCGCCTGGCTCCGCCACCACCCGCTCGACGTCATCATCGTCGTGCTGACGCCGCCGATCCTGCCTGCCGGCCTGCAGAGCCTGCGCGCCCTGCGCCTGCTTCGCCTCCTCCGCCTCCTCCGCCTGGCCCAGCTCTCGCGCGAGGTCTTCTCGCTCGAGGGCCTGCGCTACGCGCTGTTGCTCTCGGTCCTCACCGTGGTCGGCGGTGGCGCCCTCTTCGTCGCCTTCGAGAAAGGGCACCAACACCTCACCGTCTGGGACGGGATCTACTGGGCGGCAACGACGATGACGACGCTGGGCTCGAACATCTACCCGACCACCACCGGCGGCGAGATCGTCACCGTCGTCGTCCTCGTCATCGGGATCGGCTTCGTCGCCCTGCTCACCGGCGCCTTCGCCCAGCGCTTCCTTGCCCCCGAAATCGCCGAAATCGAGGAAGAGCTGGAGAGCGAACACGCCTCCCCGGAGGCGATCGCCCTGCGCGAGCTGCGCGCGGTCCAGGAACAGCTGCAGAGCCTCACCGTCGCCGTCGAGAAGATCGTCAGCGAACGCACGAAGTAGACGGCGCTACTCCTCGTTCGCCTGCTCCTCGGCGATCTTCGCCTCCAGCTCCTTCATCACTCCGGGGTCGCGCAGGGTCGTGACGTCACCCAGGGCTCGGCCCTCGGCGATGTCCCGCAGCAACCGGCGCATGATCTTGCCGGAGCGGGTCTTGGGCAGGTCGTCGGCCCAGATGATCCGCTTCGGGCGGGCGAATTTGCCGATCCGCTCGGCGACCGTGCCGCGAATCCCCTCGATCAGCTCCTCGGAGCCCTCGAGGTCGCCGGTCAAGGTGACGAAGGCGCAGATCGCCTGGCCGGTGTCCTCGTCGGACTGGCCGATCACCGCCGCCTCGGCGACTTTCTCGTGGGCGACGATCGCCGACTCCACTTCGGCCGTCGAGAGCCGGTGGCCGGAGACGTTGACGACGTCGTCGATGCGGCCGATCACCCAGAAGTAGCCGTCCTTGTCGCAGCGGGCGGCGTCGCCGACCAGGTAGCGCTCGCGGCCGAATTTCGAGAAGTAGGTCTCGATGAAGCGGTCGTCCTCCTTGTAGAGGCCGCGCAGCATCGAGGGCCAGGGCCGCTCCAGGACCAGCAGGCCCTGCCCGTCCCCGATCGGCTCTCCCTCGCGCTCGTCGACCACCTGCGCCTCGACCCCGGGGAAAGGCAGCGTCGCCGATCCCGGCTTGGCCGCCGTAATCCCCGGCAGCGGCGTGATCATGATCGCCCCGGTCTCGGTCTGCCACCAGGTGTCAACGATCGGGCAGCGGTCACCGCCGATCACTTTGCGGTACCAAAGCCAAGCCTTGGGATTGATCGGCTCCCCCACCGAGCCCAGCAGCCGCAGCGAGGAGAGGTCGAACTTGGCGGGGATCTCAGCGCCCCATTTGATGAAGGTGCGGATCGCCGTCGGCGCCGCGTAGAGGATCGTCGCCTTCGTCTCCTGCACGGTCTCCCACCAGACGCCTTTGTGCGGGTAGTCCGGCGCTCCCTCCCACATCACGCTGGTAGCGCCGTTGGAGAGCGGCCCGTAGACGATGTAGGAGTGGCCGGTGACCCAGCCGACGTCGGCGGCGCACCAATACACGTCCTCCTCCGGCTTGAGGTCGAAGACGTAGCGGTGGGTGACGGTGACACCGGTCATGTAGCCGCCGGTGGTGTGAAGGATCCCCTTCGGCTTCGCGGTCGAGCCCGAGGTGTAGAGGATGAACAGCGGGTGCTCGGCCTCCATCGGCTCGGCCGGGCACTCCGGCTCGGCCCGCTCCACCACCTCGTCGTAGAAGACGTCGCGGCCCTCGCGCATCGGGCACTCGATGCCGGTATGGCGGACGACGACGATCGTCTGCAGCGAGGCGAGGTCGTCCATCTGCTCGTCGACGGCGGGCTTGATCGGCGCCGTCTTGCCTTTGCGGCGGGCACCGTCAACCGTGACCAGGGCCTTGGCCTCGGAGAACTCCATCCGCTCCCGCACCGCCTCGGCCGAGAAGCCGCCGAAGACCACGTTGTGGGGGGCGCCGATGCGGGCGCAGGCCAGCATCGCGACGACGACCTCGGGGATCATCGGCAGGTAGATCCCGACCACGTCGCCCTTCTCGACGCCGAGGTCCTTGAGCGCGTTGGCGAAGCGCTGGACGTCGCGGTGCAGGTCGGCGTAGGTGACGTCGCGCCGCTCCCCCTCCTCGCCGCGCCAGTGGAAGGCGACGCGGCCGCCGTTGCCGGCCTCGACGTGGCGGTCGAGGCAGTTGGCGGAGGCGTTCAGGCGACCGTCCTCGAACCACTTGTAGAAAGGCGGGTTGGAGGCGTCGAGGCCCTTGCTCGGCGCGGTCTCCCAATCGAGCACCTCCTTGGCCTGGCCCATCCACCAGGCCTCCGAATCGGCGGCCGCCTGCTCGTAGACAGCCGGGTCGCTCCACAGCGCCCGCTGGCGGAACTCTGGCGAGGGCTCGAAGCTCTCCACCTCCAGCAGCGCCTCGAGCTCGCGCTCAAGCGATCCCACCTCCTGCTCAGTCGCCATCCCTCTCTCCTTTCTCCCTCAGTCGCCCAGCGGTCCGACCGGCAGCACCGTCCTGCCAAAGGTCGAGTTGGTGACCGCCGCAAACGATGCATACCAGGCGGCGACGGCCGTGGCCAGGCCGGCCCAGCCACCGGCTTCGACCAACCCTTCCGTTTCGGCGGCGTTGCCGATGCCGAGCAGGAAGAAGGTGATCGCCAACAAGCAGAAGACCAGCGCAATCGCGATCGTCGTCCGCAGCGAGGCAATGAACATGTAGGTGGTGAAGATGCCCCAGGCGATCAGGTAGAGGCCGATCGCGGCGGCGGCGTGTTCGGCCGGGACGTCCCCGGCGAAGAACGTCACATAGGCCCAGAACGAGAGCCAGAAGGCCCCGAACGAGGTGAAGGCGACGGCGCCGAAGGTGTTGCCGGTGCGGAACTCCCACATCCCCGCCAGCACCTGGGCGATACCGCCGTAGGCGAGGGCCAGGCCGAGCACTACCGGCTCGCCCGCTTTGCTGACCAGGCCGGCGTTGAACATGCTGAGCACGAAGGTCGTGAGCGCGAAGCCGGCAAGGCCGAGCGGCCCTGGGTCGGCGGGTTTCCAGCCCGCGCTGACGGCGGCAAGACCGGGCTCGCGGCCCAGCTCCGAAGCTGGTTCGCGGCGCGGCGCCTGCGTGCCGGGGAACGATGCTGACTCCATGGTGACTCCTTCCCTAGCTGTGGATCCACCTTGTGATTACCCGCACACGCGGGCCGCAATCGCGCTCAGAGGGCGAAAATCAGCGTGCAGGTGATGCCGGCGAAAAGGCAGTAGATCCCGAACGGGGTGAGCCGGTTGCTCTCGAAGAAGCGCAAGAGGAACTTGACCGCGAGGTAGGTCGTCAGCGCCGCCGCCAGGGCACCGACCAGGGCCTGACCGCGAACGCCGTCACCGGCCGAGCCCAGCAGTTCCGGCAGCTTCAGCACCCCGGCAGCGCCGATGATCGGCGTCGCCAGGAGGAAGGCGTAGCGGGCGGCGTCCTCGTTCGAGAGGCCGGTCAGCAGGCCCCCGCCCATCGTCACCCCGGAGCGGGAGATGCCGGGGATCAACGCCGCCGCCTGGGCGGTGCCGATCGCCGCCGCCTGCTTGAAGCTCATGCGGGCGATGCGCGGGTCGCCGTCGCCTTCGTAGTCGCCGGGCCGCGGCGGCCGCCGTCGCAGGCGCTCGAAGAGCAGCAGGAGGAGACCGTTGACGGCGAGAAAGATCGCCGCCGCGGTAGGCGAGGCGAAGACCGTGCGCAGCTTGTGCTCGAGGGCGAGGCCGAGGATGCCGGCCGGGACCGTGCCGATGATGATCACCCAGGCGAGGCGGGCATCGTGGTCGCCGGGGGCGATGCCGCGAGCACGCAGCGAGCGGCCGAGACCGCGGAAGATCCGCTTCCAGTCCTCGAGGAAGAAGAGGAAGAGGACGAGCGCCGTGGCGCAGTGGGTGGCGACCAGGAAGGCGAGGAAGTAGTTGTCGTTCTGGTGGATGTTCCAGCCCAGCAGGTGCGGCAGGATCACCGCGTGGCCGAGGCTGGAGATCGGGAAGGGCTCGGAGACGCCCTGCAGCGCGCCGAGCACGATCGCCTGTAGGTAGGAGATCGGTTCCACGCGCTCGCGGCCCTAGGCCGCCGCCCTATCGGCCATCCGCTCCGGGCTGATCCGCACCACGTCCCAGGCCAGGCCCAACTTCTCCAGCACCCAGATCACGCCGCCGGACCCATCCAGCTCCCAACGGCGCAGGCCGTGCCGGGCCGAAGTCGGGAAGGCGTGGTGGTTGTTGTGCCAGGACTCCCCCATGGTCGGCAGCGCCAGCCAGGCCAGGTTGCGGGAGTGGTCGCCGGTCTCATACGGCTGGCGACCGAAGAAGTGGCAGAGGCTGTTGACGCTGAAGGTGACGTGGTGAAGGACGAAGATCCGCACCGCGCCGCCCCAGAGCAACCCGGTCAGGCCGCCCGCCACGGTCCCGGTCAGCGCCCAGCCGAGCGCGAAGGGGAAGAGCAGCCCGACCAGGACCCAGGCGAGGAACATCTGGTCGACCAGCCGCATCAGCGGGTCGGCGAGCAGGTCCTTCGCGTAGCGGCTTTCGTCGGCGACCTCGGCATCGCGGAAGACCCAGCCGATGTGGGCGTAGAAGAGACCGCGCAGGGCGCCGCGGAAACCGGAGCCGTGGCCGACGTGGGGACTGTGGGGATCGCCCTCAGCGTCGGAGAAGCGGTGGTGCTTGCGGTGGGTCGCGACCCACTCGATCACCGGCCCCTCGACTGCGGCCGAGCCCAGCACCGCCATTGTCAACCGCATCCAGCGGTGCGTTTTGAAGCTGCCGTGGGTGAGCAGCCGGTGGAAGCCGACCGTGATCCCGAACCCGAACAGCAGGTAGGTGACCGTGAAGACGACGAGGTCGTTCCAGTGCAGCAGCCCGCCCCAGCCGAAGACGACAGCGGCCGCCAGCAGCAGCGGCGGCACCAGGGTGACGACGGCGCTGGCGAAGCGGTCGAGGGCCGGGTTCTCCACCGGGCGCGTCTCGGGATGCGCCGCGGGCGTCGTCAAGCGCCCAGCTCCAACATGATCTGCCTCATCGTGCCTCCTGCTACTCGCCGTCGGAGGCGGGAGTGTATGCCGCCCTTCCTAAAGGAAGGATTAGTAGCCGGCCGGGTGGCGGGCGATGAAGCCTTCGGGCGAGTCGACCCAGGGGTTGTGCCAGCGCGGGCCGGGGCCACCGACGGTGTCGAAGGCGATGCCGGCGACGACCATCCAGGCGTGTTCGGCATTGGCGTAGACAGTGATCCACTGGCCCGGGCCCGGTTCGCCCCAGGTCTCCAGGCCGGTCGAGTCGAGCGGGCTTTCGAGGAAGCCGCCGCCGTGCAGGGCGTAGCTGACCGCGCCCGAGCAGTCATAGCCGGACGATTCGAAGGAGCCGTGGCCGCCGCCCCAGATGTAGGGCGTGGTGGCGATCGCGTTGCCGGCGGAGATCACAGCTTGGACCGCCGCCGGGGCCGAGGCCGGGGCACTGGCTTCGCTTTCGCCGAGCACCTGCGCTTCCTGGCCCGGGGTTAGCGGCGCCGGCGTTTCGCCGGTCGGCGCCGGGCCGCCTTCGGAGGCGATCTGGTTGGAGATCGCGGCGAGGTTGCTGCCGAGCGCTTCTTCGCGGCTTTCCAGCGCTTCCATCGCTTCGCGCCGTTCCGCCTGCGCCGCCTTCAGTTCGGCGAAGCGCGCCTCGGCTTCCTGGCGGGCGGCGGCGACTTCGCGCTCGATCGCGGCGACAGCGTCGCGGCTGTCTTCGGCCTTCTGGCGGATATCGCCGAGCCGGTGCACGGCCGCCTTGACCTCGTCGCGCAGGCTCTTCACCCGCGAGACGACGGAGTCGTCGTAGCTCTGGATCCGGTTCAGGTATTCGGTCTGCGCCGCCAGTTCCGACCAGTCGTTCGATTCGAGGATCGCGTTGACGACGTCCGGCGACCCCGCCTCGTACATCGCCACCATGCGGTCGCTGAGCACGGCAAGCGCGCGGTGCAGCTGCGCCCGCACCTGCTCCAGGTGGGCCTGTTCCTTTTCCAGCGCCTGCGTCGCCGCGTCAAGTTCGGACTGCTTTTCCGCCAGTTCGGACTGGACCGCTGCCTGCTTCTGGCGCAGGGCCGAGACTTCGCCGATCATCGAGTCGATCGCCTTGTTCTGTTCGGCGATCGTGTCGGCCAGCGCGCTCGAGTTTTCGCGCACGTGGGCGAGCTTGCCCTGGGTCGCTTCCAGCTTTTCGCGCGGGGTCTCAGCCGGGGCCCGGCCGGCCCAGGTGAGGGCGACGGCGCAGGTCACGCCCAGCAGTAGCGCCGCCAGCAGCAGCCGCCTGGCGGCCGCGTGCGCGTTGGTGTCGAAAGAAGGAGCCCGCATCGAAATCGCCGTCCCCAAGTGAGGGTTCCGGCGAGTCGCGCAGGCTAGCGGAGAGGCCTGAAGATCATTAGCGGTTGCTAATAACTTGCAACTTCGCTTGCAAATTGCGCACTTCTGGAGGAGAAAACGCCCCCGCCGCGACGGCGGGGGCGCCTGCAGCTCAGCCCAGCAGTTTGGTCTTGGCTTTGTCGAACTCCTCCTGGGAGATCGCGCCCTTTTCCTTCAGGTCGTTGAGTTTGTGCAATTCGTCGGCGGGCGTCGTGTGCGCCTGCTGCTGCACGTATTCGTCGAAATGCTTTTTGGCATCGGCCTGGGCTTTGATCGTCCTGTCTCGCATCCCCGAGCCGCGCACAATCAGGTAGATCAGGGCGGTCAGGAAGGGGATGAAGACGAGGAAGAGGACCCAGACCGCCTTCCACCAGCCGGAGAGTTCGTGATCGCGGAAGAGGTCGGTGAGGATCGTGATCAGGATCCAGATCCAGATCACGAAGAAGAAGATCTCCAGCGTGAGGAGGAGAAGTTCCCCGAGGCTTACGTCTGCGAACGGCAACAAGGCTGAGTCCTTTCGATTGAGGTGCGGCGGCTAGCCTAGCCCGAGCCAAGGCGCCAGGCAAAGAGGACGGCGGCGATCGAGGTCGCCAGGTTGAGGCTGGAGACGCCGTAGCGCATCGGGATCGAGACGCGGGCGTCGGCCGCACCCAGCAGCGAGTCGCTGAGGCCATCGCGCTCGGTGCCGAAGGCCAGCACGGCGCGGCGCGGCAGCCGCCGGGGGTCGAGCGGTTCGCCCTCGGGGTCGAGCGCCAGCAGCGGCCGGTCGCCGCGGGGCAGCTCGGCCACCGACGTCACCGGCAGGGCGAACTGGAGGCCGGCGGCGCCGCGAACGGCATCGGCGTGCCAGGGGTCGTGTTCGCCGGTGCTGAGCAGGGCGGCGGCGTCGGCCGCCGCCGCGACCCTGACCGCGGCGCCGATGTTGCCCATGTTGCGCGGGTCCTCGAGCAGCACGATCGGGGTCGGGCGCTGGTCAGCGAGGACGGCGGCGGCGTCGACCAGGGGCCGGCGGGCGATCGCAATCACGCCGGTGCGCGGCGTCAGCGGCGCCAGGCGGTCGAGGGTCTCGCGGTCGATCGGGTCGGCCAAGTCGGCGAAGCGGCCGCTGAGATCAGGGGCCAGGTCGCTGGCGAGCAACTCCAGCGAGGAGGGGTCGAGAGCGTAGGCCTGTTCGATCTGGGCGTCGAAGCGCATCGCGTGCTTGAGCGCGTGGAAGCCCTCGACGACGACCAGGCTGCGGTCACGCCGGGCACGGCGAAAGTGGTGGATCAGCTCGTCGCCCACGGGGGCATCATGACCACACCAGCCCGGTTGCGACCCACGTCCTTGGTGCGGTTCAGGCCGGGACGACCTCGAACTGGCTCATCAGCCCGTGGTCCTCGTGGTCGAGCATGTGGCAGTGGATCACGTACTTGCCGGTGTAGTCGGTGAAGTGGCCGGCGACGAGGATCCGTTCGCCGGGATAGACGAAGAAGGTCTCCTTGAGGCAGTCTTCCCAGGGCGGCGGCGGCTTGCCGTCGCGGGAGAGCAGGTACCAGTCGTTGTGGTGGATATGCATCACGTGGGCGACGTTGGTGCGGTTGTGGAACTCCCAGGTCTCGGTCGTGCCCAGGACCGGGAAGGCGTCGGCGCGAGCGGGGTTGAAGGTGCGGCCGTTGATCAGCCAGGTGGTCTTGAAGAGGCCGCCGACTTCGATCGTCCAGGTGCGATCCGGGGTGCGCTTCGCTTCCTCGGTCCAGGCCGGCAACGGCCGCAGCTTGCGGGGCACGCGGCTGCGGTCGGGCCGGCGTCGGCGGTCGACCCGGAACTGCATCACGGCGCCGACGTAGGTGCGGTCGCCGAAGCCGGCCTGGCTGGGGTTGGGGGCGCTGCGTAACTCGACGGACTCGCCGGCGGCGCCGGAGAAATCGACGATCACCTCGACCCGCTCGGCGGGCCCGATCAGGGCCTGCCGGCGGCGCACCGGCCGCGGCATCAGGCCGCTGTCGGCGGCGACCTGGACCAGCGGCGCCCGGTTGGAGAGGAAGAGGTTGTAGGCGCGGAACTGGGAGACGTTGAGCAGCCGCAGCCGGTAGCGGCAGGGGGCGACGCGGTGGTAGGGCATGAAGGCCCCGTTGACCAGCACGGTGCGACCGAGGATGCCGTCGGCCGGCGGGCGCTGGCCGACGAAGGGGTCGGTCAACTGGTTGTGGGAGTCGAAGCTGCGGTCGGCGATCATCAGCGCCAGATCGCGCTCGCCACTCGGCAATGGCAGCGAGGAGTCGACCTCGTCGTCGACGATCCACATCCCCGCCAACCCGTGCCAGGCGTGGCGGGCGGTCTCGTCGAGGCGGTGGTCGTGGTACCACTGGAACGCCGCCCGTTCCGGCCGGCCGCCGTCTTCGGTGAGGTCGTAGACGTAAGTCTTGCTGTGGCCCGGCTCCAGCAGCAGGTCGTTGCCGGAGGCCCGCGGCGAGAGGCCCTGCGGGATCCGACAGTAGTAGGAGTACGGGTGCGAGGCGGTGAGGCCGCCGGGCTGGCCGTCGTACTCGCTGCGATTGTGACCACCGTGGAGGTGGACGCTCAGCTCCCCCACCTCGGCCGGCAACTCGTGGCGGAAAGTGACCTTGGTGCGGTGGCCGGCGGGCCGGCGCACGGTCGGCCCCGGGAAGCTGCCGCCGAAGGTCCAGAGGCGCGTCTTCGGGCCGGGGAAGATCTGCGCCTCGGCCTCGCGGATGGGGATCTCCAGGTGCGCCCCTTCCAGCACCGGCGGCAACGGCAGCGGCTGGCGGAAAGGCACCGCGGCCAGCGCCGGCGGCGTCTCTTCACCCAGTGGCAAGAGGCCGCGCAGACGGCCGCCTCCCGGCGCCAGCAGGGCGAGGGTGCCGCCGCCGAGGGCGCCGAGGAAAGCTCGGCGCCCCAGGCGCGGCGGAGATGAGTCGGACGCGGCCGTGCTGCTAGCCGACTGGCGGCGCGGCGACCTTGAAGGTGCCGTGCATCCAGGGATGAATGGCACAGATGAAGTGGATCGTCGTGCCAGGTTCGGCCGTAACCTGCTGTTCGTAGGAGGCGCCCGGCTTGCTGCCGGTGAACCAGGAGTCGCCCTTTGCCTTCAGGTTGCCCTCGGTGCTCCAGCCTTCGGGGCCGGCTTCAACGGGGTTGATCGTCGGCGGGCCGTTGCCTTTGACACCGTGCCAGTTGGCGATCGCTTTGCAGATGTGGTTCGGCGTGAAGCAGACTTTTTGCAGCTGCTTGGTCTTGGGCACGAAAGCCGGTTCCACCAGAGAGAACGTGTGGGGACCGACTTTTTTGGCGTTGGTCTGGTTGACGATTTTCAGCTCGTCGCCGTAGCCGACCGTTTTCGGGCCGACGAACCGCAGGCCGGCCTTGCCGTCGCGGATGAAGATCGTGTCGGTCTTGCCGGTGGCCGGCACGGCCGTCGTCGTTGGGGTCGTTTCGGCCCCGGAGGCCAGGCCCGGAACGAAAGCCGCCGCAATTACGACCGCAGCCACCCCGACAAAGGAAATGCGCTTCAACTCGACTCCTTTCAAGCGCCACCCCACCGCTATCCCCAGGCGCGACGTTTACAGAGTTGTGAAAGGTAAAGGCTGGCCCGGTCTCAATCAAGCGGCTAGCCTGCGCCCATGCCCAAATTCCTCCACACCTGCTATCGAATCGGCGAGATCGACCGCTCCGTCAACTTCTACGAGAAGCTCGGCTTCCGCGAGGTCGGCCGGATGCCGATCGGCGACGAGGCCGTCAACGTCTTCATGGCGATGCCCGGCGAAGACCCGGTCCTGGAGCTGACCTACAACCACGGCATCGACTCCTACGACCACGGCAGCGGCTACAACCACATCGCCCTCGCGGTCGAGGACCTCGACGGCACCCTGGCCGGCCTCGCCACCCAGGGCATCGAGCCCGAAAAGCCCCCCTACCGCCCCGGCGGCCGCACCGAAGGCCACCGCATCGCCTTCGTCCGCGACCCCGACGGCTACCGCATCGAGCTGATCGGCGAGTAGGCAATTGCGAGAGGTCGGTGAAGCAGCGATCGCGCAAACCAGTCTCGCCAGTCCTGCCCCTCGATCCGCCTGACCAGTTCTCTAGTGAGGGTCAAGGAGGGGCACCTTCTGCTCTTCTTCAAACCAAGTTCGGCACTCAGCCAGGAACCCTGCCGCAACCCCCTCGATAGTCTCCATTTTGTCGGCATTCCCCTCTTCGATCTCACTGCTTGAGGGGGCCTCCCCTAGACTCTCGAGGTAGTCAATCCTCGTGCTGTAGTTCCGCCGAAAGGTCCTGTGAGCCTTGAAGATGGAACTGTTGGTTCCAAGCCTAAGAGAGAGCCGAACACCCTCTGATACCAACTCGGCGCTTAGGGTTCTAGCCCGGACATTGACGTCCCGAAGGGCATCGATTTTCTCCTGCAGAAGGCTGGCAACGTTCTCGTGCTCCTCGGCCTCCCCATTCGGATTGGCAGCAATGGCTTGCAGCTCGCTTCTGTGTGCCGCCACATAGCGAATTTCGCGCTGAAATTCGGTGTAAGCCCGCACTGCTTGATCCACCATCAGCACCGCTGAATCAATGCGGTCACGTACATGTTCGCGGTTGCGCTGTTCCCGGTCGTAGGCAAGTTGGCTGGCTTGCAATTTCCTGTCGTGCAAGAGCCTGTCGGCTTGCAGGCCTCTATCGTGTGCAAGCTGTTCGCCTTGGCGTTTGTTCGCGGTTTTGGCGGCAATGATGGCCGCGAGGATCGCCGTCACGGCCAGCAAGAACGGGCCGACCAGTTCGTGCCACCACGCGGACCCTCCGGTCAAGTGAACGTCTATTGAGCCAACGACTGTGAGCATTAGAGGGATCTTCTGCGTTGGTCAGGACGGATCGCTAGGGTCAGAATTAAGCTGACCTGTGTCGCTTTATTCGTGCTAGACCCGAATAAAGCGACACGGACGATCAGCCGGGGCTGACGCCGCCACCCGGGCCGGGGCTGGGCGTGGGCGCCGGGTTCGGCGCCGGGGTCGGGGCTGGCGCCGGCGTCTGCTTTTCGCCGCCGCCTTCGGCGTTTTCCTTTTCGGCGCCGCCTTCTTCTCCTTCTTCTTCTTCAGCTTCGTATTCGTATTCGTATTCACCTTCGGATTCGCTGTGGTAGCCGGAGCCGGAGGTGTGGCCGCTGTCGAGGGCGGAGAGTTCGGGCGTTTCCGAGGGGACTTCGAATTCGGGACAGTTGCCGGCCTGGGCAGATTCCATATAGGAGCGCCAGATCGGGCCGGCGGTGGGACCGCCGTAGCCGGTGTATTCGCGCGAGGTCGGGTGGCCGACCCAAACCGCGGTCGAGTACATCGGCGTGTAGCCGACGAACCAGGCGTCTGACTCTTCCTCGGAGGTACCGGTCTTGCCGGCCGCCGAGGAGCAGCCCATGTACGTGTAGCCAGCGCCGGTGCCCTGGGTGATCACGCCCTCGAGGATCTTCGTCACGTCGTAGGCCTGGCCCGGGGTGAGGACGCGTTCGCCGTTGTCGCTGGCAATGTGGTCGACGTTGCCGTTGGGAAACTTGACCTGGCTGACCGCGGTCGGCGGGTGGTGGACGCCACCGTTGGCGAGGGTCGCGTAGGCATCGGCCATTTCCAGCGGCGAGACGCCGTAGGCGAGACCGCCGATGCCCTCGGCCGGCACCGACTGCAGCGGCGCTTCGATCCCCATTTCTTCCGCCGTCTGGGTGACGTTTTCGGGGCCGACGTCGAGGTCGAGCTGGGCGTAGACGACGTTGACCGAGTCCCAGGTCGCCTCGTCCAGCGACATCACGCCGCCGCCTTCCTCGGCGTTGTGGACTTCCCAGATGCCGCCGCCAGGTAGCGAGAGGGTGATCGGCGAGGTGCCGTCGTAGTAGGTGCTGGCCGGGTCGATCCCCTGCTTGATCGCGGTCGTCAGCACGAAGGTCTTGAACGAGGAGCCGGGCTGGCGGTGCGCCTGCCAGGCGTAGTTGAACTGACTTTCTTCGGCGCCGCCTTCGGTCGAGGCGAGGGCGACGATCGCGCCCGTCTTGGGGTCGACTGAGGCGAGGCCGGCGGCCGGCCCGCCTTCGGGGTAACAGAAGCCGCTTTCGGTGCAGGAGCTGACGGCCGATTCGGCCTTTTCCTGCAGGCTCGGGTCGATCGTCGTGTACGCCTTGAGGCCGCCGTTGCGGACGGTGTTGATCCCGTAGCGGTCGATGAGTTCCTGCTGGACCAGGTCGAAGAGCGCCTGGTCCTTGATCACCCGGTACTTGTGGCCGGGGCTGAGGCCGAGGCCTTCGGTGCGGGCGTCGAGGTATTCCTCATGGGTGATGTAGCCCTGTTCGGCCATCACCTGCAGCACCTCGTTGCGCCGCTTCAGCGCCGCCTTCGGGTCCAGCAGCGGGTTGTATTCCGAGGGCGCCTGCGGCAGGCCGGCGATCAGCGCCGCTTCGGTCAGGCCCAGTTCCTTGGCCGGCTTGCCGAAGAAGGTCTGCGAGGCGGCCTCGGCCCCGACCGCGGTCTGTCCTTCGACGGTTCCGTACGGCGCCGTGTTCAGGTAGTTGGTGAGGATCCACTCGCGGCTGTGCTTTTCGAAGAGGTCGTTGGCAAGGTGCGCTTCGATCAGCTTTCGCTTGATCGTGTCTTCGGGGTTGTGGATGTAGAGGTTGCGGACGAGCTGCTGGGTGATGGTCGAGGCGCCCTGGACCGGCTTGCCGCCGGCCAGCGCGTCCTTCCAGGCGGCCCGGGCGATGCCTTCGGGGTCGAGGGCGCCGTGGTTGAAGAAGTTCCTGTCCTCGATCGCCACCGTGGCGTCCTTCAGCACCTGCGGCAGCGCTTCGGCGGAGACCGGCTGGCGGATGTTTTCCGAGCGGATGAAGCCGATCAGGCTGCCGTCGGCGGCGTAGATCGCCGAGGAGCGGCCCTTCTGCACCGGCTTGAGGCTGGAGAGCGGCGGTGCCGAGTTGTAGACGTTGAGCGCCCAGGCGGCGGCGATGCCGCCGGCGACCGCGGCGACGGCGGCGAGGACGCCGACCGGGATCAGCAGCTTCTTCCAGCCGGACTTATGGGCGCGGCGGCGCCTGCGAACGCGGGGAGACATTCCCGCCAATCGTACTGAGCCCGATTCGCCGTTCCGATGGGGTTTGTGGGCTCGCAAGCGGACTTGCCCGGGCGACCTGGGACCGGCACCGTCGGGCGCTTGCGGTCCGAAGCCGCATCTAGGCTCGCCTTCGACTGGGGAGTAGGGAGAGAGGAGAGGCGTGAAACTGGTGATCGGGATCGTTCGCCCCGAGCAGGCGAACGAGGTTCTGGAGGCGCTCTACCGGGCCGAGGTGCGCGGCTTTTCGATCAGCCGCGTGCAGGGCCATGGTGGCGAGCTCGACCGGGTCGAGACCTACCGCGGCACGACCGTGAAGATGGGCCTCTCGGAGAAGGTCCGCTTCGAGGTCGCGGTCTCCGACTCCTTCGTCCAGACCACGGTCGAGGCCCTCTGCGAGGGCGCCCGCACCGGCGAAGTCGGCGACGGCAAGATCTTCGTCCTGCCGCTGGAGCAGGCGGTGCGAATCCGCACCGGCGACGCCGATGTCGAAGCCGTCACCCCGGTGGACAAATGATCGCCGCGCAGATCGACACCGGCGATACCGCCTGGATGCTGATGGCGACGGCGCTGGTGCTGATGATGACCCCGGCGCTGGGCCTCTTCTACGCCGGCCTGGTGCGCTCCAAGAACACGCTCAACACCTTCATGATGTGCGTCGCCGCGATCGCCGTGGCGACCGTCACTTGGTCCGCGGTCGGCTACTCGCTGGCCTTCGACGGCGACGGCAGCATCATCGGCGGCCTTAGCAACGCCTTCCTCAGCGGCGTCGACTTCGCCCCCCGCGCCGGGACGACGATCCCCGAGCTGGTCTTCTTCGCCTTCCAGGCGACCTTTTGCATCATCACCGTGGCGCTGGTCTCCGGCGCCGTGGTCGAGCGCATGCGCTTCGGGCCCTTCCTCGTCTTCGCCGCCCTCTGGTCGGTACTGGTCTACGCCGTGCTCGCCCACTGGGCCTTCGGCGGCGGCTGGCTGCAGGCGGGCGGCACGCTCGACTTCGCCGGCGGCGTCCCGGTCGAGATGGGCTCCGGCTTCTCGGCCCTGGCGGCGGCGCTGGTGGTCGGCGCCCGCAAGGACTACGGCCGCCAGGCGCTCCTCCCCCACAACGCGATGTACGTCCTACTCGGGGCCGGCCTGCTCTGGTTCGGCTGGTTCGGCTTCAACGGCGGCAGCGGCTTCGCCACCGGCGACCCCAGCGTGCTGGCCTTCACCAACACGCTGCTCTGCCCGGCCTGCACGCTGATCGTCTGGTTCGCCCTCGACCTTGTGCGCGGACGCAAGGTGACGGCGATCGGCGCCGCCACCGCGATCGTCGTCGGCTGCGTCGCCATCACCCCCGCCGGCGGCTACGTCAGCCCCGGCTGGGCGATGCTGCTCGGCGCCCTCGCGGCGCTGCCCAGCTACGCGCTGATCGTCTGGCGCACGCGGACCCGGGTCGACGAGACGCTCGACGTCCTCGCCGCCCACGGGACCGCCGGCTTCTTCGGGATCCTCTTCATCGGCTTCTTCGCCCAGGCCGCCTGGAACGGCGCCTCCGACGGGCTCCTCTACGGCAACGCCGCCCAGCTCGGCGACCAGGCGCTGGCGGCGCTCGCCGCCCCCGTCTACGCCTTCGTCGCCACCTACGTTCTGCTGCGGCTGATCGGCGCCGTGATGCCGCTGCGCGCCAGCGCCCGCGACGAGGCACTGGGCATGGACGTCGTCCAGCACGGCGAGGAGGCCTACGTGACCGGCGAGGGGGCGATCCTCGTCGTCCCCGACGGCGACGGCCTCGGCGTGCCGGTCGCCGATCCCGGCTGAGCCGGCTACCTGACCTAGCTCGAGGAGAGTGTCTGAGCCGGGCCGGCCGTGCGCACGGCCGAGGGGCGGCCCAGGTAGGGCATCAGGAAGAGCAGCGTTAGCTGCGGCAGCAGCGCTTCGATCTGGTCCTCCTCACCGCTGCCGACGGCCTCAATCACGGCCAGGAGCATCGTTTCCAGCAGCCCCCGCTCGGCGGTCGGCTGGGGCCGGCGCTTGACCCGCGCCGCGTCGATGCCGTCGGTGAGCGTCGCCAGCAGGCGTCCCAGCAGCTCGTCGTAGCGGGCCGCCACCGGCTGGCCGGCGCTGGGGACGGCGATCAAGGAGAAGCGGACCAGATCCGGGTTGGCGGCGAAGACTTCCAGCATCGCCCGCAGCCGTTCGCGGGCCAGCACAGGCCACTCTGCCCCGCCGTTCCCAACCGCGCCCATCGTTGCGACCAGGTGCTCGCAGATCTGCTCCTGCGCGCCCAGCACGCAGGCCTCCTTGTCGGCGAAGAGGTCGTAGAAGGTGCGGCTGGAGACGCCGGCGCGGGCGATGATCTCGCTGGCCGTGGCGGCGTCGTAGCCGTGCGCGGCGACGGTCGCGATCGTGGCGGCGGTGATGCGATCGCGCTGGTTGTCGGCGACGAACTCGCGCGGCAGGCCGTGGCGGCCGGGGGGCAGTCGCGGCAGGTCCGACTCGGGGGGCTCGTCGGCACTCACACGATGACCATAGCCGCGGCTGCGGTCTGTCTCTAGTCCTGGGAGCTGTAGCCGCCGAGCAGGCGGGCGGCCTCGGCCTCGCCGAGGTACGGCAGGACGACGATCTCGACCAGCTCCGGCAGCAAGCCTCCGACCGCCGCCGACTCTTCGAGGCGCTCCCCCAGCAGCCAGGCGAGGCCGCCGATAGTGGCGAGCTCGTGCGACTCGGGCGGATCGTCCGCGGCCGCGCCCAGGCCCCGCCCGCGCGCCAGCAGCGGCCGCAGCGATTCGAGCGTGCGCTCGTGCAGGGCCAGAGCCTCGCCGCCGGCGGTCTGGGCCTCAAGCAGGAGCAGCCGCGCCGTCGCCGGCTCGGCGGCGAGCAGCTCCAGCAGCGCCCGCAGCACCGCCAGCGCCTGCTCGCCCCAGGGCGCCCCGTCCGGCACCGCGCCCGCGATCCGCTGGCGCCAGGCAGCGACCGCCTCCTCGTAGGAACGCAGAAGGCAGTCCTCCTTGCCGGCGAAGTGCGCGTAGAAGCTGCCGACGCCAACGTGGGCGGCGGCGACGATGTCCTCGACGCTCGCCTCGCGGTAGCCCTGGGCGGCGAAGACCTCGGTCGCGGCGGTGAGGATGCGGCGGCGCTGGTAGTCGCTCACCACCTCCCGGCCGAGGCGGCGGCGAACGCCGGAGGCGGGCGAGAGGTGGGCGGGAAGCGGGGCCACGGCGGACTAGGAGCGCAGCCGGTAGCCGCGGCTGAAGAGGCGCAGGTTGAAGAGGAAGAGGGCGGCGGTGGCCCCGGTCAGCGCCAGTAGGGCGACGGCGACGCTCGATTCCGAGTAGCCGAGGAAGCCGTAGCGGACGAGGCCGATCATGTAGTAGACGGGGTTGAGCCGGGTCAGCGTCTCGAACGGCTGCGGCAGCAGCGCCGCCGAGTAGAAGACGCCGCCGAGGAAGATCAGTGGCTGCAGGACGAAGGTCTGGGCGAGGGCGACGTCGTCGAACTGCTCGGCCCGCACGCCGATCAGAACCCCGAGGTTGGCGAAGAAGAAGCCGACCAGGAAGAGGGCCGGGACCAGCACCACGATGTGTTCGACCGGCAGGTCGACGAGCAGCGCCGCGGCGACGAAGGTCAGCGCCGAGACGAGGAAGCCGCGCATGAAACCGCCGAGGCAGAAGGCGAGCAACAGCTCCAGCGGCGAGGCCGGCGAGGAGAGCTGGTCGTGGATCGCCCCCTGGAACTTCTGCTGCAGGATCGAGGAGGAGTTGTTGGCGAAGGCGTTGGTCGCCCAGGCCATCATGATCAGGCCGGGGATCACGAAGACGATGTATTCGAACCCGTGCAGCTCCTTGATCCGCGAGCCGAGGGCGGCGCCGAAGACGGAGATGTAGAGGAAGGTTTCGAGCAGGGGCGCGCCCAGCGTCTGCTTCTTGATCTTCATGAAGCGGTTGACCTCCCGACGCCAGAGCGTCGCGAAGCGGATCTGGGCGGCGCTCAAGAGGCCGCCATCTCCTCGGCGCGGGAGCGCGAGAGCTCCTTGCGCCCGACCAGCTCCAGGTAGGCGTCCTCGAGGCTGCCGACCCCGTACTGGGAGGCCAGCTCGGCGCTGGTGCCTTCGCCGGCGATCTGGCCGCCGTTGATGAAGGCGATGCGGTTGCAAAGCTGCTCCGCCTCCTCCAGGTAGTGGGTGGTGAGGAGGATCGTCGTCCCTTCCTGGTTGATCCGCTGGACGTAGTGCCAGAGCTCCAGCCGCAGCTCGATGTCGACGCCGGCGGTGGGCTCGTCGAGGATCAGCAGCGGCGGCTTGTGCATCAACGCCCGCGCCAGCAGCAGCCGCCGCTTCATGCCGCCGGAGAGGGTGCGGGTGCGTTCGTCGCGCTTCTCGACCAGCGAGAAGGTCTCCAGCAGCTCACCGACCCGCTCGCGGCGCTCGCGCTTGGGCATCCCGAAGTAGCCAGCGTGGTAGTCGAGCGTCTCCTCGACCGTGAGGAACCAGTCGAGGTTGGGCTCCTGCGGGGCCAGCCCGACCGCCTGCCGCGCCTCGCCGTAGCTGCCGATCGCGTCGTGGCCGAAGATCTCGATCGTGCCCGAGGTCGGCTGCGCCAGCCCGGTCGTGCAGTGGATCAGCGTCGACTTGCCGGCACCGTTGGGACCGAGCAGCCCGAAGAAGTCGCCGGGCTCGATGTCCAGCGAGACCGAGCGCAGCGCCTCCACCCCGGTCGGGTAGCGCTTGACGAGATCCTTGATGCGGAGGGCGGGCGCGGCCATGAGCCTCTCACCCTAGTGAGGTGAAGTCGTCGGCCCGCTCAGCGGTCGGCGACCCTGACCAACTGGTCGTTGGCGAACCGCATCGCCATCTCGTAGGGCCAGGCGAACTTGCGCTGGAACCAGTAGCCGATGCGCGTGTCGGGCGAGGTGAAGACCATGTACCGGTCCTTCTTGATCCCCTCGAGGATCTTGGCGGCGACGCGCTCGGGACTGACCGCGTGGCGCTCAAAGCGGCCGACGAGCTTCTTCATCGCCGGGTCCTCGCGGTTGACGCCGACGATCTCGACGGTGCCGACCAGCGGCGTCCGCACCGCCCCCGGGCAGACCAGGCTGACGCCGATCCGGTGCCGGCGCAGGTCGAAGCGCAGCACCTCGGAGACGCCGCGCAGGCCGAACTTGCTGGCGCTGTAAGCGGCGTGCCAGGGCAGGCCGAAGAGGCCGGCGGCGGAAGAGACGTTGACGACGTGGCCGCCGCGCCGGGCCTCGATCATCGGCGGCACGAAACACTCGAGCACGTGGATCGGCCCCATCAGGTTGATGTCGACCATTTTCTGCCAGTCGCGGTGGCTGAGACGCTCGATCGAGCCCCAGGTCGAGACCCCGGCGATGTTCATCACCACGTCCATCGAGCCGTGGGCACCGTGCACCTCGCCGGCGAGGGCGACGACCGCCTCGTAGTCGGCGATGTCGGCCGCCGCCGACCAGGCGACCTTGCCACCGGCGGCGCGGATGTCGGCGACGGTGCCCTCGAGCGCCTCGGCCTGGATGTCGGTGAGGAAGAGGATCGCGCCCTCGCGCGCCGCCGCCTGCGCGGTGGCGCGGCCGATTCCGCTCGCCGCCCCGGTGATGAAGCAGCGCTTCCCGTTCAGGCTTTCGATAGCCACCGCGGCAGCCTCCCCCCGATCGGCGCCGGGTCCGGCTGGACCCGCAACGTGTTCAGCGTCATCGCCAGCATCTCGTAGTGGCCGATCAACAAGCAGAGCTCGATCAGCCGGCGGTCGTCGAGCTCGGCGCTGAGCTCGGCCCAGAGCGCGTCACCGATCCGCCCCTCGCCGTGCAGCTCGTCGGCCGCCCGCAGCAGCATCTGCTGACGCGGCGTCCAGCCGGGGACGGCGGCCCCCTCACGCACCCGCGCCACTTCCTCGGCGCTGAGCCCGGCCCGCACGCCGAGGTGTTCATGGTGTCCCCACTCGTAGTCGCAGCCGCTGTTGTGGGCGACGCGGAGGATCACCAGCTCGGTGTCCCGCCGCGGCAGCTTGCCGCCCGGCATCAGGCCGCCGGCGAACCAGAGCCAGCGTCGGAAGAGGCCGCGGTTGCGGGCAAGCGTCGTGAACACGTTTGGCGGCCGCCCGCCGGTCGCCAGCCCGATCAGCTTCGCCAGCCCGTAGTTGAGAAGCCCGATCTGCTGCCGGTTCCCCGGCGCGATCCGCGGCGTCTGCCCCGCCTCCATGGCGCCGACCGTAGCCGAACGGGGGGCGTGCCTGAAGTTACGGGTGCGTTAGAACCCGTTTCCTCAGAGACGCCCCCCGATATAAGTCCGGCGTGGCCCCGCTGCTGGCAGTCGACACGCCCTCGATGCTCTTCCGCGCCTTCTACGCGCTGCCGAAGACGATCGTCAACGAGGAGGGGCAGGCGGTGAACGCGCTGCTGGGAACGGCGAATCTGATCCTGCGCGAGGTCGAGATCCACGAGCCGCGGGCAGTAGTGCTCTGCTTCGGCCCCGACGCGGCGAGCTACCGGACCGAGCTCTACCCGGCCTACCACGCCGAGCGCGAGGCGGCGATGCCGGACGAGCTGGCGCCCCAGTTCCTCGCCGCGCGCGAGTTCTTCGAGGGCTTCGGCTGGATCGTCGCCACCGCCGACGACCTCGAGGCCGACGACCTGCTCGGCAGCTACGCCCATCAGGAGGCCGAGGCCGGCGGCCGGGCCCTGCTCCTGACCGGCGACCGCGACATGTACCAGTGCGCCGGCGAGGGCGTGACCGTGCTCTACGTCCGCACCGGCGGCAAAGGCGCTGAAGAGGTGGGACCGGAGGAGGTGCGCGAGCGCTACGGCATCGGCCCGGAGCTGGTCCCCGACTTCATCGCCCTGCGCGGCGACCCCGCCGACGGCCTGCCGGGCGCCAAGGGCGTCGGTCCCAAGACCGCGGCCGAGCTGCTGCGCAAGCACGGCTCGCTGGAGGCGATCCTCGACGCCGCGATCCGCGAGCAGCGGCCGAAACTGCGGGCGGCGCTGATCGAGGGACGCGAGGACCTGCTCGCCTTCAAGGACATCGCGACGCTGCGCGACGCCGGCGTCAAGCGGCCGCCCGATGCCCCGACCGACTGGGCCGGTGCCGCCGCCTCGGCCCGTACCCACGGCATGAACCGCCTGGCGGAGCGGCTGGAGGAACAGCTCGGCTAGCGCTCAGGCGTCTCGGCGCGCAGGGCGCCGATCAGGCCGAAACCGGAGAGCAGCGACCAGGCACCCTCGAGCAGGACGAAGCCCCACTGCGAGCCGATCACCGCCAGCACGGCGAGGATCGCCGAGCCGACCAGGTTCAGGGACAGGTAGGTGACCGAGTCGGGGGGCATCCGTTCCAGCTGCACCGCCCCGAAGGCGGCGAGGATGAGGATCGCGCCGATTACCTGGATCACCTGGTCCATGTCCCGAGGGTAGATGCCGGCCGGGCCGAGTACCGTGCGCCGGTGGCCGCGAGCCAGACAATCGGGGGAGGGCTCCCCTGGCGCGGACCGGGGCCCGAGCGTCCGGACCTGCCCCTGCCGCAGGCGCCGATGCCGCTACGCAGCCACGGCCAGACCCGCAAGCGCTGGCGCTACGTCGGCGTCTTCGCCGCGGAGCTGATGCTGTGCGCGGCCAGCGCCGAGATCGGGCCGGCGCGACAGTCCTTCTGGGCGCTCTGGGACCGGCGCGGCGGCCAGTTCGCCGAGCGCTCGGTGATGCGCCCCTGGGCGAACGAGGTGCGGCTGGAGGGACCGCGGCTGGAGATCGACTCGCCCGACCTGCGCGCCAGCCTCCTGCTCGGCGAGGCGGAGCCGATCGAAACCATCTGCCCCAGCGGCGCCGCCTGGGCCTGGACCCGCAAGCGCGCCGGCGTCCCGGTGACCGGCACGGTCGAGGTCCCCGGCCACCGCTGGGCGCTCGAGGCCCTCGCGGTCGACGACGAGTCCGCCGGCTATCACGCCCGCCACACCAGCTGGCACTGGTCGGCCGGGGTCGGCAGTGCCGCCGACGGCCGCGCCCTCGCCTGGAACCTGGTCGAGGGGATCAACGACCCGCCGGCGGGCAGCGAGCGCGCCATCTGGGTCGAGGGCCAGCCCCACGAGCCGGCCCCGGTCTCTTTCGACGGCCTCGAGGCCGTCCGCTTCACCGCCGGCCCCTCACTCGCCTTCGCTGCCGAGGCCGAGCGCGCCCACGACGAGAACTTCCTCCTCGTCCGCTCCCGCTACAGCCACCGCTTCGGCAGCTTCAGCGGCACCCTCGACGGTGTCGAGCTGGCCACCGGCCTCGGCGTGATGGAGCGCCACGAGGCGCTCTGGTGAGCGCTCAGCGGTAGTCCGGATTAGGGAAGTCGAAGCGGGCGCCGGCATCCCACTGCGGCCGCTGGTTGCCGTGGGCGGGGATGCCGCCGGCGTCCTTCAGCAGCCGCGCCAGGTGCATCATGTTCCAGGCGGCGAAGGTGGTGTTGCGATTGGTGAAGTCGTTCTCGGGGCCGCCCGAGCCCTCGTCGAGGTAGGACGGTCCCGGCCCCGCTTCGCCGATCCAACCCGAGTCGGCCTGGGGCGGAATCGTGTAGCCGAGGTGCTGCAGCGAGTAGAGGACGTTCATCGCGCAGTGCTTCACCCCGTCCTCGTTGCCGGTGACGATGCAGCCGCCGACGCGGCCGTAGTAGGCGTACTGGCCGGCCTCGTTGAGCAGGTGCGAGTTGCCGTAGAGGCGCTCGATCACCTGGGTGGCAACCGAGGACTTCTCGCCCAGCCAGATCGGCATCCCCAGCACGAGGATGTCGGCGGCCATCACCCGCGCGAAGATCGCCGGCCACTCGTCGGCCTCCCAGCCGTGTTCGGTCATGTCGGGCCAGACGCCGACGGCGATCTCGTGGTCGATCGCCCGCAGCGAGTCGATCGCGACGCCGTTGCGGCGCATGATCTCCGCCGAGATGTCCATCAGGCCCTGCGTGTTGGAGACCTCGGGACTGCGCTTCAGCGTGCAGTTGACGAACAGCGCCCGCAGATCGCTGTAGTCGACCTCGTTCGTCGCGCACATCCGCTCCTGGATCTCGTTCAGCTCGACCACGGCACTCCTCTCGGCAGGGACTGGGAAGGCCCCATTCGAACCGCTCGGCTACCAGGTGTCAACGAAGCGGTGGCCGCCGCGGCGGTCGGACGGCCCGGCGGCGGCAAAGGTCGCGGCGATCAGACGGCGGGTCTCGGCGGGGTCGATCACGTCGTCGAGCTCGAACAGGGCGGCGGCGTTGAGGGCCTTGGCGTTGTCCTCGGCGGCGGCGGTGAGGTCGCGGACGCGCTGCTCGCGCTCGGCCTCGTCCTCGATCGCCTCCAGCTCCTTGCGCAGGGCCAGCCGCACCGCCCCCTCCAGGCCCATCGGGCCGAGGTGGGCGCCGGGCCAGGCGACCGTCAGCAGCGGCTCGTGCAGGC
Source organism: uncultured Actinomycetes bacterium (assembly GCA_963708405.1). Taxonomy (GTDB): domain Bacteria; phylum Actinomycetota; class Thermoleophilia; order Solirubrobacterales; family 70-9; genus VAYN01. Next base: position 97,477 of record CAVPSL010000003.1, on the reverse strand, counting down.
TGCCGCCGACCATCGCCTGGGCGCCGAGGCCGTAGCCGCGCCGCAGCACGACGGCGACCAGCGGCACGCTCAGCGCCGCGCCGGCGACCAGCAGCCGCGAGGCGTGGCGGACCAAGCCGGTCGCCTCGGCGTCGGGGCCAACCATGAAGCCGGGGGTGTCGACCAGGGAGACGACCGGCAGCCCGAAGGCGTCGCAGAGCTGCAGGAAGCGCGCCGCCTTGTCGCTGGCGTCGCTGGTCAGGGCGCCGGCGGTGTGGCGGGTGTCGTTGGCGAGGAGCCCCAGCGACCGCCCCTCGATCCGCCCCAGCGCGGTGACGATCTCGGGCGCAAAGCCGGAGCGCAGGAAGGTGACTGAGCCTTCGTCGCAGAGCGTCTCGACGATCGGCGCCGGGTCGTAGGCGCGCCGCCGCCGCTCCGGGACCAGCTCGCGCAGCCGCGCCTGGTCGGGTTCGGGGCCGGGCGGGGTCGCGCCCTGGAAGTAGGCGAGCAGCTTCTTCGTCAGCGCCGTCGCCTCGGCCTCGTCGGTGGCGACGACGTCGACGACGCCGTTGCCAGCCTGGGTCGCCAGCGGCCCGATCGCGTCGGGATCGACCTCGCCGAGGCCGCCGCCGGCGATCATCGCCGGGCCGCCCATCCCCAACGAGACGTTCTCGGTGGCGACGATCAGGTCAGCGCAGCCGGCGATCACCGCGTTGCCGGCGAAGCAGCGGCCGGCGACGACGGCGATCCGCGGCACCAGCCCGGAGAGCTCGCGAAGGCGCGGGTGTCGAGAGCGGAGACGACCGGGTAGTCGGTGTCGCCGGGACGACCGCCGCCGCCCTCGGCGAAGAACACGGTCGGCAACCGCATCCGCTCGATCAGCTCGAAGAGGCGGTCCTTCTTGCGGTGCCCGAGCGCCCCCTGGGTGCCGGCCAGGACCGTGTAGTCGTAGGAGAGCACGGCGCAGGCGGCGGCCTCGCCGAAGAGCTCGCCGTTGACGCGGGCGGTGCCGCCGATAAGGCCGTCGGCCGGGGTGCGGGCGATCAGCTCCTCGAGCTCGCGGCGGCCGCGCTGGGCGGCGATCGCGTAGCGCCCGTACTCGACGAAGGTGCGGGATCAACGAGGTCGGCGACGTTTTCGCGGGCGCTGCGGCCGCCGCGCTCATGGCGCCGCGCCACCGCCTCCGGCCGGCCCGCGTCCTCGGTCAGCACCCGCCGCGCTCGCAGCTCGGCGAGGTCCTCGCGCTCCTCGCCGTCGCCACTCATCCGCTCTGCAGCTGCTTGGCCAGGCGGCGCATCGCTTTGGCGTTGACGCGCTTGACGAAGGCGCGGGTCAACGGCGGCGCCAGCCGTTCCGCTTTCGCGGTCTCCAGCCACTCCAGCTCGAAGGAGATGCGGGTGCCGCCAGCGGGGAGATCAGCGAGCCGGTAGGTGCCACGGGTGCGGCGCTTGCCGTTGTTGCCGACGCCTTCCTCGACGAGGAGGTCAGGCCCGACCTCGATCACCTCGAACTCAGTCCAGTCCTGGGAGCCGACCGTGTTGGCCCGCGCCCGCGCCTTTGCCCCCACCCCGCGCCGCGGCCCGGAGAACGACCAGTCGGTGAAAGCGTGGTCGAGGATCGGCTCGTGGTTGGCGAGCACGTCGAGGAACTCGAAGACCTGCTCGCGCGGGGTGCTGACGTCAACCGCAACCGTGACGGGCTTCATCGCCCGATCCTAGTTAGCCGGCGGGGGGCGGCGGAGGCGGGGGCGGCGGGGTGCCGGGGGCGGGGGGCGGTGGAGGCGTCTGCAAGGGAGCCGGCGGAGGTGGCACGGCGCCCGGGGCGGGCGGGGCCGGCGGCGCTTCGTTGCGCAGCGCCATCAGTCGGAAGTAGATGATCGAGGCGGCGAGGGCGCCAATCGGCGCGGTCAGGGTCGAGGCGACGACGTTGAAGAGGATCCGCATGCCGACGCTGTCGCTAATGCCGATGGCGATGGCGCCGAGGATCGCGCCGACGACGAAGACGATGATGTAGATCAGGACGAGGACGCCGAAGACCTGCCAGCCGTTGCCGCGGACGAGCTCGCGCGAGCGGCCGAAGGCGTCGATCACGCCGCTGTGCTCGACCACGATCACGGGGGCGATCACGGCCCAGATCGTGACCAGGATCAGGCCCGGGACGATCAGCAGCAGAAAGCCGATGCCGATCGCGATGCCGGCCAGGATGCCGGCGCCGATCAGCGGCAGCAGCACCGGCCCGACCGAGCTGGCGAGGTCGCCGACGGTCATGTCGCGGCGGCCGTCCTGGACGTCGCTGACCAGCTCCACGACCATGCCCTGGTACAGGGTCCCGGCGAGGACGCTGACCGCGAAGCTGATCGGCAACAGGATCAGGCTGCCGTTGAGCAGGCCGTTGACGATCGCGACGATCAGGAAGATGCCGAACGCCAGCGGCAGCAGCACGCCTGCCTGAGCGCCATAGGTATTGAAGACCTGGCTGAGGGTGCCGCCTACATCGAGCTTTCTGTTCATGGCCGCCCTATTCGACTCCGGCGGCCGCGACCCTTCCGAAAACCCGCTAGCCGGGCTGCTGCTCCTCGACCGTCAGCTCGGCGGTGGGAAAGGCCTCCAGCCGCTCGTCGGGGATCGGCTCGCCGCTGCGCACGGAGAGTCCGTAGGTACCGGCGGCGAGGCGCTCTTCGGCCCGCTCAACGGCCGCCAGCTGCTGCTTCAGTTCCTCCTCGCGGCCGGCGTCGAACTCGTCCTGGTAGAGGCCCTCGGAATCGAAGTCCCCGGGTTCGACCCGGGCGTCGCCCTCTTCGGTTCCTTCGCCCCGCAGCCGCGCCAGGTCTTTCTCGACCTGCGCCCGCTCGGCGGCGACCAGCTCTTTGGCGCGCTCGAAGTCCACGTCGGAACCGTACCCGGCCGAGAGGCGGCTGGACAACCACGATCTCCGCGCTATCCTGTATCAGGACTAACTACAGAAAGTGGACTTGCTGATGACCTATCTGCTGATCCCTCTCGACGACGCAATCGTCTTCCCCACCGTCACCGCCACCCTGCCGATCGACGCCGGCGACGAGGAGCGCGTCTTCCTCCTCCCCCGCACCGACGGCGAGTTCGCCCGTACCGGCGTCGTCGCCGAGGTGATCGAGCGCGGCGTCTCCCGCCGCGGCAACCCCGTCGCCACCGTGCTCGGCTTGCACCGCGGCCTTGCCGGCGCCGCTGTCGCCGACGCCGACGACCCCGAGCGCCTGCGCATCGACGTGCAGGAGTTCCACGACGGTCATCCAGATGACGAGCACACGCAGGAGCTGATGCGCGAGTACCGCGCCGTGGTCGAGGAGATCCTCGAGCTGCGCGGCGACGACGGCCGCATCGCCGCTTTCCTGCGCTCGGTTGAGGAGCCCGGCGCCCTCGCCGACACCTCCGGCTTCAGCCCCGACCTCTCGGTCGAGCAGAAGCTGCGGCTGCTCGACGCCGTCGACGTCACCGCCCGCCTCGAGCTGGCGGTCGAGCTGCAGCGCGAGCGCTTGGCCGAGCTGCAAGTCCGCAGCAAGATCCGCGAGGACGTCGAGTCCGGCGCTCAGCAGCAGCAGCGCGAGTACTTCCTGCGCAAACAGATGGAGTCGATCCGCAAGGAGCTGGGTGAAGACGAGACCGACCTGATCGGCGAGTACGAGCGCAAGATCGCCGAGGCGGAGATGCCGGAGGCGGTCGCCGAGCAGGCCGAGAAAGAGCTGCGCCGGCTCGAGCGCCAGGGCGAGCAGTCGCCCGAGTCCTCGATGATCCGCAGCTACCTCGACTGGCTGATCGCCGTGCCCTGGAGCAAGCGCTCCGAGGAGCGGCTGGACCCGGTCCACACCCGCGAGGTGCTGGACGCCGACCACGCCGGCCTAGAGGACGTCAAGCGCCGCATCACCGAGTTCATCGCCGTCCGCAAGCTGCGCGAGGAGCGCGGCAAGGGCGAGGAGGACGCCCGCGCCAACGGCGCGATCCTGACCCTTGTCGGCCCTCCCGGCACCGGCAAGACCTCGATCGGCGAGTCGATCGCCCGGGCGCTGGGACGCGAGTTCGTCCGCATCAGCCTCGGCGGTGTCCACGACGAGGCCGAGATCCGCGGCCACCGCCGCACCTACATCGGCTCGATGCCGGGCCGGATCGTCCGCGCCCTGCGCGACGCCGGGACGATGAACCCGGTGATCCTGCTCGACGAGGTCGACAAGGTCGGCGCCGACTGGCGCGGCGACCCCTCGGCGGCCCTGCTTGAGGTCCTGGACCCGGCGCAGAACCATTCCTTCCGCGACCACTATCTCGACGTCGAGGTCGACCTCTCGCAGGTCGTCTTCATCGCCACCGCGAACATCCTCGACACGGTCCCCGGTCCGCTGCTGGACCGGATGGAGACGATCGCCTTCGACGGCTACACGACCGCCGAGAAGCTGGCGATCGCCGAGGGCTACCTGCTGCCGCGGCAGTTGAAGAGGAACGGACTGGAGCCCGAGGAGGTCGAGGTCTCGGCCGAGACCCTGCGCACGGTCGTCTCCGAGTACACCCGTGAGGCCGGCGTGCGCCAGCTCGAGCGCGAGCTGGGCAAGCTGCTGCGCGGGGCGGCGACGAAGATCGCCGCCGGCGAGGCGGAGCTGCCGGTCGTGCTCGACATCGAGGCCGTGCGCGATGCCCTCGGACGCCAGAAGTTCTTCCAGGAGTCGGTCGAGCGGACGGCGATCCCGGGCGTCTCCACCGGCCTGGCCGTGACCGGCACCGGCGGCGACATCCTCTTCATCGAGGCGACCGCGATGGACGGCGACAAAGGCCTGGTCCTGACCGGCCAGCTCGGCGACGTGATGAAGGAGTCGGCGCGGATCGCCCTCTCCTACGTGCGGGCGCATCGTGAGGAGCTCGGCATCGGGCCCGAGGCCTTCCAGCGCGAGTTCCACCTGCACGTCCCGGCCGGGGCAATCCCCAAGGACGGCCCCAGCGCCGGCACGGCGATGACGACGGCGCTGGTCTCGCTGCTGAGCGGGCGGCCGGTGAAGCACACGGTGGGGATGACCGGCGAGGTCACCCTGCAGGGCCGGGTGCTGCCGATCGGCGGCCTCAAGCAGAAGGTGCTGGCCGCCCACGCGGCCGGGCTGACCGAGGTGATCCTGCCCGAGCGCAACCGCGGCGACCTCGACGAGGTCCCCGAGGAGGTGCGCGAGCAGATGACCTTCCACCCGGTGATGAGCGTCAGCGAGGTGCTGGAGCGGGCCCTGGAGCCGGCTGAGCAGGGAGCCGGCCTGGCGGCGGCGTAGGGTGGCGGCCGTGTCGCCCCGCTGTCGCAACTGCTCCCCGGTGCCGCCCGAGCTGCGGGCGGCCGCCGGCCTGCTCGAGCGCCGCTGGACGATGGCGACGATCTACGCCTGCTCCAGCGGCGCCACCCGCTTCAACGAGTTCCGCCAGTCCCTTCCCGGCGTCTCCCCCACCACGCTCTCCGAGCGCCTCGAGCAGCTCGAGGCGGCGGGGATCGTCGAGCGAACCCTCGTCCCCGGCCGGCCGCCGCACAGCGAGTACAAGCTGACCGAGCGCGGCCACCACCTGGCCCAGGCCGTGGCGGCACTGCTGCAGCCGAGCTAGAAAAACGCCGGGGCCGCGCGATGGCGGCCCCGGCCTGGTGCAAAAGCGTGCGAGCGTGGGAGTTGCTGTCGGGCGGGACAAGACCCGACTCCTGCGGCCCGCCGGTGCCCGGGTTGGATTCCACCGGGCGCCCGAACCAGTGCGGCGCCTAGCGGCCCTGCACCTCCAGAGTCCCATTAAGCATGTGAATCAAGTTAGGACCACCTCCTTTCTCTGGTGATCCGATTGAAGCAAACCCGTCAGTCGGGCCCAAGCGGGTGTAGGCTCGCAACGGGCAGGGGCTCAATTAGGAAGGAGTCCAGATGCCAGCGGAAGCGAAGAATTTCGATTCCCCCGACGAGGTTCGGCCGTTCCAGGGAAACGGCCAGGCAAAGGCGGTCGAGCTCGGCGGGCACACGGTCCTCGAAGGCACTTTCGAGCCGGGCTGGAAGTGGTCGGAGAACGTCAAGCCGATCGCCGGCACCGACAGCTGCCAGGTCGCCCACTTCGGCTACGTCAAGTCGGGCTCGATGCGGGTTCACATGGACGACGGGACCGACCTCGAGATCGGCCCGGGTGACGTCTTTGTCATCCCACCCGGGCACGACGCCGAGGTCCCCGGCCCCGAGGCCTGCGTGATGCTCGACTTCGGCGAGGCCGGCGCCTACGCCAAGGCCAGCTAAGGCTAGGCCGCCGCCCCGCGAACCCCGGGGGCGGCGGCCCAAATCTAGGCGCCGCCGCCCTTCCCACACGAGCTCCCGACCAGCGGCCGGAAGTCGTGCACCTTGCCGTTCTGGCCATCCATCTGCACCGTGGCGCGATTGGCACCGGCGCAGAGGTTGCGGCTGTTTTCCAAAAGCCCCTTCTTGCCGCCCTGCATCGAGAGGACGAATTTGGAGACCGGGGCGTCGGGGACGGCTTCGAAGCTGCTCCTGATCCCACCGTTGACTGAATCGATCCTGCCCGCCAGGTCGATGTGGATCTGACCGTCGAGGGAGGCGACGAGGTCGGGCAGCGGGTTGCTGGAGGAGCGCAGGTAGACCGGGCCTTCCAGCGGCTGGTCGAGCAATGGCGTGAAGGCCCGGGCCCAGCCGTAGACGCTTCCGGGCGGGCATTGCTTGGCCGCGTACTGGACCCGGGTGCAGATCGTCTTGATGTGCGACTGGGCGAGGAACTCGGAGTGCGGCAGGGCAACCGAGACCTTGCCGATGTTGGCCTGGCCCGCGGGGGCCTTCAGTTCGGCCCGGAGCTTGGGGAAGCCGCCGCGCTTCATGCCGCCGCTGACCTTGAGCTTCAGGGCCGGCTTGAAGCCGAGGGCGGCGCAGTCGGTGACCTGGAAGCGATCCGAAACGCTCGCCTTGGCGCCCTCGGCGGAGCCGATCGAGCCCTTGACTTCCATCGGCTCGCAGCTGGTCGGGTTGAGGGCGAAGCCCGGCCGGTCCACCGCGACCCGGATGTCGCGGTAGGCGATCGGGATCCCCTGCAGGATCTGCGGCAGGGGATCGCTCTTGGCGGTCACCTGGGCGCTGACAGGATCGACGAAGAGGGCGTTGCGGACCGCGACCGTGCCGAGGTCGAAGGGCCCGGCCTGGGCCGGGACCTTGACCACAAGGCTGTAGGGGGCGCCCTTATACGGACCGGCGAGGTAGACGGCAGTGGGCGCCTTGCCGGGCTGGGGGACGTAGATAGGGAGCGCCCCCGCTCCGGCCCCCACCGTGGCGCTGCCGACCTGGCTGGCGGCCGGGCAGTCGCCCGCGGCGGCGCCCGCCTCCGGGCAAAGCGGCACGCCGGCGAGCTTGGCCGAGACGCCCGCGGGCAGGGTCGCTTCGATGCCGGCGAGGTTCTGCTGCCCGTCGGGCCTCGTGACGCGGAGGGTGAAAGCGGAGTGCTTCCCCGCCACGGGGTTTTCGCTGCCGGCTTCGAAGCCGGGGGTGAAGGCGCTGTCGCGCCCGCAGCCCTGGTCGACGGTGAAGCTGCTGCGGGAGACGACCGCTTCATCCGGGCGCGCCCAGCTCGTCAGCTCGGCCCGGGTCGAATAGGTCCCGCAAGTCCGTGGGGCCGTCAGCGGTGCCCGGTCGCCGCCATTGAGGCTGACGCGCAGCGATTCGAACGGCAGCTGCGGGTTGTCGTCGAAGGTCGTCGTCAGCTGCCCGGTCTGCGGGTCGACGTCGACCCGGCCCGGCAGCTTGATCAGCAGCCCGCGCTCGGGGTCTTCGAGCACCAGGTAGAGGGCGAGCAGGCCGCCGAACGGGTTGCGGTTCTGCTCGGCCAGGTAGACCGAGCCGGCCACCGGGTCGGCGAGCAGCGGCGTCTTGACCTCAACCGAACCGACCTTCGATTGCGCCGGGCAGCTGATCGGAGCGTCCGAGCCGAGGCCAATCTCGGCTTCGGTGCAGCCCTGCAGGCCGCTGGCCGCGGCCGCGTTCACCGTCACCCCCGCCGGCAGGGAGATCGCCACCCGTTTGACGTGGGCCGGCGAGACACCGCCGGGGTCCGAATTCTGCGGGACCGTGACTTCGAAATCGAAGCCACTCGGCTGCCCGGCTCCACGCGTCCGCGGCGTCGCCGAGACCTGCGGCGCGAAGGGGAGGTCACGGCAGCCCTCGAGTATTCCCTGGCTGGGCGCGGTCGCGCTCACCTCGATCCCGGGGCTCTGCCAGGATTCGGCTCGGGCCCGGGTCAGCGACGGTTCGCCGCTGCACGAGGTCGGGTTGGTGAGGAAGGGCTCCGGTGACTGGCCGCTGTCGTTTTCGCAGACGACGGGGGCTTCAATCGCCGCCAGCGCGGCGCAGGAGAGCGACCCCTCAGAACCCGAGAACCAGCCACGGAGCCGATCGTGCGACCTTTCGCCCGGAACGCCCCACAGAGTCAGTTCGGTTGCCTGGAAGGCGGCTAACTCGCTGATGTCCTTGAAGTCCACGCGGACGCAGTAGCCGCAGGCGGCTGAGACGCGGGCCGACCCGATCGAAGCGCCCGGGTTCACCGGCGCCCCCAGCGCGAATGCTTCCCCCGGGCGGGGCTCCAGGTTGTACACCGGAACCACCGTGTCGAAGAGCGAGCCGCCGGCCAGGAGACCGACCTTGAGCACACCGACCTGAGAGGCGTCGGGACAGAGGCCCCGGGCACCTGAGGTGCCGATCAGGGCCGCAAAGTCGGTCCGCGAACAGCGCGGCGTGGCGACGGCGCTGCCGACGAAGCCAGGCGGCAGATCGACGCTGAGGTTCCTCAGGTTCTCGTCCGGGTCCAGCGCTTCTTCGGCCGGGCCGGTGACGACGTTTAGCCCCAGCGTCGTCTTCGCTTCATAGGGATGCACGCCGGCGCCGGTCTCCAGGCTGCCGTCCGCCCGGTAGGCATCGGCGGCAAAGGAGCGGATGCCGAAGGAGGCCCCGGCACTATCGACACTGCCAGCCAGCAGCATCAGCGCCACCAGCGCCAGCGAAGCCCAGACCTTCTTCATCGCCCTGCCCTCCCCGTCTTGCCGGCACAGCGCCCGTGCGCACCGCCGGCCGCTTTCTTCCGCGCCCGCGTACCCGCGTGGCCGCCGGAGCGGCCGCGTCGCTGGCGGCACTTCGCGCGTCGGTGCGGGTGCCGCGCTCGCTGGACCGAGCCGTGGGCGGTGGCGCTGCCCGGCCGGCCCACCCCGGGCGCCGCCGGCGGCGCCCCCAGGCACTCTTCCCCCGCGCAGGAGGGCAGGGCGACCTCCGGTTCGAGGCTCCCTCCCCCGACCCGGGCGTCGTAGATGTCGGTATCGCCGCCGTCGGTGTCACGACCAACCAGGGTGTTGGAGGTCGAGAGGAAGACGTCGTCGCCCGAAGCCGAGATGCCAACCAGGGCCGCGTCGCCGGCTCCGGCGCCGGACGAGATCAGCTGCAGCCCACCGGAGTCGGAGTAGGCGTAGACGTCGATCCGGCCGTTGCCATCGCCCGGCAGGAGCCGCCCCGCCGCATCGAAGTAGACCCGGCCGTCGTCGGTGAGGAAGCGGGGCACCGGCACCTGCCCACCCAAGGGGCCGACGGACTCGAGCGGCAGGGCAGCCGCAGACGAGGCCGCGAGCCCACCCGCCGGACAAGAGGCGCACCGCATTACTCCGTCCCGCGTGTCGTAGAGGTACACCTGCGGCAGCCCGCCAGGGTTTTGACCGGTCGGGTCCGCGGTCGAGGTGAACGCCAGCCACCTGCCGTTCGGCGAGAAGCCCACCTGGTTGGAAGACTCGCCATCGCGCAAAGCGGCCGTGGCACCCGGCGCCAGCTTTGTCACCTTGCCGTCGGAGTAGAGGAAGAGGGCCTGGTCGCCAGGTTTGTTCGACACGGCGGGGTCCAGGTCACCCCTTGCCAGGAAGAACGCCTTCGTGCCGTCGTTGCTGACGGCATACACCTGTTCGATTTGCGCTTCTCCGGAAACCGGTGGCGTCAGGTAGCTGAGCGATTCGTCGGCGACGTCGAAGCGGTAGAGGCCACCGCCGGGAGCCGCGCCTTCGAGCAGGCGCTCCGCCGAGTAGAAGAGGACGTGTTCAAGGCCGGTGTCGGCCCCGGCGAACATCTTTTGCTGCGGCGCTTCGGGAACTGCCAAACGCGACCGCGAGACGTCGATCGTCCGCTCGCCGTCGATGCGAAGCAGGACCCGTGAGTGGGCCGGTTCACCGCATTCGGCCCAGATCGACCCACCGATGCCCGGCGTGGCGAAGACGATCCTGCTGCCGTCCGCTGAGATCGCCTGCCGGAAGGGAGTGCTCCTCTGCGTGTTGCCGTGGAAGCCGCTGGCGAAGGAGCCGCCGCACTGGTCGATCGCCGCGCCGCCGCTATCGACGACCACCGGTGCAAGGGATTCGGTGCGCCGGTCCCAACTCCACAGCATCGAGTGTTCCGGGTCCTTGGCTGCGGCCGCCCCAACGTCTTCCTTCGATTCGAGCAGCACCACGTTGCCATCGGCCGAGCTGCCGACGTAGACCGTGCCGGCCGCCCAGGAGCCGGTCTGCGGCGCGATCAGCCGCCAGCGCCCGTCCTCGCCGCGGACGTAGCCATTCGGGCTCCCGGCCGTCGCCGACGTGTCAGCGGAGTCGAGAGTGTCAAAGGTATTGGCGAAGAAGACCGAGTAGCCGGGGTCCGTGTTTTCGACCACGGTTTCGAGGCCGACGTAGGGGTGGGCGACGCCAGCCGCGGGAGAGATCGGCTCCTGCAACCAGCCCCCCGGGCCTCGTTCGGCCTTCCATGACTGGTTGAGTCCAGAGGGCGACCCCGGCAGAGGCAGGATCGACCGGTAGACGACGGCGCCGCCATCGGCGCGCACCGCCCCGGTGACGCCGCCCACGCCCGAAGGCGCCGGCCCAGGCAGAGGCGCGTAGTAGAAGACGCTGGCGCCGCCCTTGTCGGCTTGCGTGACGAGTTCGTAGGCGCGGCATTCAGGGAGCCTGGTCGCGTTCTGCTGCTCGCGCACGGCTTCGTTGGCGCAGCCATCCGCGGCGGCATGGGTGGATCCCACCGCGAGCGCGAGGACGGCGCCGAACAGGCTCAATCCAAGCCCGCGGCACAGTGCGGCGAGACGATTCCCTACGGATGCGTTCGTCACGGTCCCTCCTCCGTATTCCCTGTTGCTCCGCTCCCTCGGCCACCCCCTGATGGCCGTACTTATAGGTGATAATTCCTATGAAGTGGGAAGCGTTCCCAGATGGGACGTTAGCACAGGGCCGGCCGGCTACTGGAAGCGGGCGCGGCGCCCTTCCCGCCATGCCCAGGCCCACATCACCATTCCCGCGTAGAGCCAGCCGAGGAGGACGTCGAAGACGTAGTGCTCGCCGGTGGCGACGAGGGTGAGTGCCATCGCCAGGGGGTAGAGCACCAGCAGCAGGCGCAGGGAGGGACGAACGCGGGGCCAAAGGAACATCGCCACCAGGGCGGTGAAACCGGCGTGGAGCGAGGGGACAGCGGCGACCAGGTTGACGCTGGCCTGGCCCTCGGAGAAGAGGCCGGCGGTGCCGACGCCGAGGACTTCCCAGCCGTCGGTGACGGTGCGGTGGACGCCGTGGAGGAGGCCCATTTCGGCCGCCAGCCAGGGCGGCGCCGCTGGGAAGGCGATGTAGGTGGCGAGACCGGCCAGAGCCAGCGTCACCAGGCGGCGAGCGAAGCGGACGAAGGCGGCGTGGTCGCGCACCCAGAGCACGCCGGCAACGGCGAAGGGGACGATGAAATAGGAGGTGTAGACGAGGGTGAAGGCGACGTCCCACCAGTGGACGACGCCGGGGTCGTAGAGGCGCGCCTGCAGCCATTCGGTCGGCGTCTGGCCGAAGAAGACGGTGCGGTCGAAGTCGATCATCGGCCGCGCGTGGACGCCGATCCCGAGCGAGTCGGCGGCGCCGCGACTGAAGTCGTAGGCGCAGAGGACGGCGACGATCGGCAGCCAGTCGAGCAGCAACCGCAGGATCTGGCGCCGCGGCCGGCCCAGCGAGGCGCAGGCGAGGGCGCCGCAGGTCCAAGCGATCACCAGCTCGCGCTGGACCGGGATCCCGTAGTGGGCGCTCCAGACGACGAGCGCGCCGAAATAGAGGACCAGGGCGCCGAACCGCAGGGCCGGCCAGTGCGGGAACAGCGCTCGCCCCTCCCGCTCGACCGCGGCAGGTGCGACGTCGGTCGTGCTCACCGGTCCAATCTAAGCGCCGTCTGGCCGCGGTAGGTCGGGCGGGGCCGAGTGGTAGGTCGGCGGCGTCGCTGAGAGCCGGATCGGGTTGCGGGTCAGCGCCACGGTGCCACCATCCTCGCGGGGGAGGTTGACGGTCGGCTCGAACCCGAGCTCGGCGGCGAGGCCGAAGGCGCCAGCGAGGTCGTTGACGACGCCGGCGGGGACACGGGCCGCAGTCAGCAGCTCGACCCACTCGGCCGCCGCGCGCGCGGCCAGCAGGCGGCGCAGCTCGACGCCGAGAGCCTCGCGGTGCTCGACCCGGGCCGGGTTGGTCGCGTAGGCGACGTCGGCAGCCAGCCCCGGCTCCCCCACCACCTCGCAGAGCGCCGCGAACTGGCGGTCGTTGCCGACCGCGAGGACCATCTCCCCCTCCCCGGTCGGGAACAGCTCGTAGGGGGCGATGCTGGGGTGGCGGTTGCCCAGCCGGCCCGGCACGACCCCGGCGATGGTGTAGGCGGAGCCCTGGTTGACCAGCGCCGCCAGTAGCGAGGAGAGCAGGTCGATCTCGACCAGTTGGCCCTCGCCACCGCGCTCGCGGTGGCGCAGGGCGGCGAGGATGCCAACCGTGGCGAAGAGCCCGGCGAGGACGTCGACCAGCGCCACCCCCACCTTCGTCGGCTCGCCCCCAGGATCGCCGGTGATGCTCATCAGCCCGCCCAGCGCCTGCACCAGCAGGTCGTAGCCGGGCAGGGCGGCACCGCGCTCGCCGGCGCCGAAGCCGGTGACGGAGCAGTAGACGAGGCCGGGGTTGCCGGCGCGCAGGGACTCGTAGTCGAGGCCGAGCTTCGCCATCACCCCCGGGCGGAAGTTCTCGACGACGACGTCGGCCGCGGCAGCGAGGCGCTGCGCCTCGGCCAGGCCGGCCGGCGTCGCCAGGTCGAGCACCAGCGAGCCCTTGTTGCGGTTGACCGCCTGGAAGTAGGTCGCCTCACCGCGCTCGTCGTAGGGCGGTCCCCAGGACCGCGTCTCATCGCCACCGCCGGGCCGCTCAACCTTGGTCACCTCGGCCCCGAGGTCGGCCAGCATCATCGTCGCGAAGGGGCCAGCGAGGACGCGCGAGAAGTCGAGAACGCGCAGCGGGCCGAGCGCGGAGCCCCGATCGGATGCGTGATTCAATGAATCCTCGATTTTCGAAAATCTACCCGAACGAGGACCGATGACCGCCACCGCCCCACCCTCCGGCACCGCCGTCAATCCCAGCGACTACCTCGCGATCGACCGCCTCCTCTCCGACGAGGAGCGCGACATCCGCGACACCGTGCGTGCCTTCGTCCGCAAGGAGGTCGTTCCCAACGTCGGCGACTGGTTCGAGCAGGCGACGATCCCCCGCGAGCTGGCGCGGCAGCTCGGCAAGCTCGGCGTGCTGGGGATGCACCTCGAGGGCTACGGCTGCGCCGGCGCCTCCGCTACCGCCTACGGCCTCGCCTGCATGGAGCTGGAGGCGGGCGACTCCGGCGTCCGCAGCCTCGTCTCAGTCCAGGGCTCGCTGGCGATGTTCGCGATCTGGCGCTGGGGCTCGGAGGAGCAGAAGCAGGAGTGGCTGCCGCGGATGTCCGCCGGCGAGGCGATCGGCTGCTTCGGCCTGACCGAGCCCGACGCCGGCTCCGACCCGGGCTCGATGCGAACCCGCGCCCGCCGCGACGGCGAGGACTGGATCCTGCACGGGCAGAAGATGTGGATCACCAACGGCTCGCTCGCCGACGTCGCCGTCGTCTGGGCCCACACCGACGAAGGCGTGCGCGGCTTCCTCGTCCCCAAGGGGACGCCGGGCTTCACCACCCAGGACATCCACAAGAAGCTGAGCCTGCGGGCCTCGATCACTTCAGAGCTGCTGCTCGACGACGTCCGCCTCCCCGCCGACGCCGTCCTGCCCGAGGTCAGCTCGCTCAAAGGCCCCCTCTCCTGCCTCAACGAGGCCCGCTACGGGATCGTCTGGGGCGCCGCCGGTGCTGCCCGCGCTTGCTACGAAGCGGCGCTGGAGTACAGCCTCGAGCGGGTCCAGTTCGACAAGCCGATCGCCTCCTTCCAGATCCAGCAGCAGAAGCTGGCGCGGATGGTGGTCGAGGTCAACCGGGCGACGCTGCTGGCCCTGCACCTGGGACGGATGAAGGACGCGGGCACGCTGCGTTTCCGAGCACGTCAGCCTCGGCAAGCTCGCCAACGTCGACGCCGCCCTCGACGTCGCCCGCAGCGCCCGCCAGGTGCTCGGCGCCAACGGCGTCACGCTCGAGTATCCGGTGATCCGGCACATGAACAACCTCGAGTCCGTGGTCACCTACGAGGGCACCGCCGACGTCCACGCGCTGGTCATCGGCGGCGCCGTCACCGGGATCCAGGCCTTCCGGTGAGCGCCGCACCACGAGCTCGAAGCCTTTCACCCCCTATAGGGGGGGCAATCGTTCGAGATCGCGGAGCTCTGGCGACGACCGCCCAGCACGCGGTCGAGCGGCTGCGGCGGGCGATCGTCGCCGGCGAGCTGCGGCCCGGCGAGCGGGTGCGCCAGGACGAGGTAGCGGCGCGGCTCGGGGTCAGCCTCGCCCCGGTACGGGAAGCGCTCGCGGTGCTCGAGCAGGAGGGCCAGGTCACCTATCGGCCCCGCCGCGGCTACGTCGTCACCGAGCTCGACCTCGCCGACCTGCGCGAGATCTATGCCCTGCGCTCCCTGCTCGAGGACCGCGCCGCCCGGCAAGCGCTGCCGCAGCTCGACGAGGACGCGCGCGAGCGGATCGAGCTCGCCGCCCGCGACTGCGTCGATGCCGCCGCCCGCGGCGATGTCGCCGCCGAGCTCGAGGCCAACCGCCGCTTTCACTTCGGCCTGCTCGAATCGCCGGACCAGCCGCACACCCTGCGCCTGGTGCGGCTGCTCTGGGACTCGACCGAAACGTACCGGGCGATGTACTACAACGCGCCCGAGAGCCGGGCCGAGGCGACCGACTCCCACGACCGCATTCTCGCCGCCCTCCGCGCCGGCGACGCCGACGCACTCGTAGCCGAGCTCGGCGCCCACCGCGAGCGCGCCCTGGCCCGGCTCGAGGCGCTGCTCGGATAGCCGGAAAACGCGTGTCGATTTGTGGGGCCTATAGACGTCAAACTCGACGCGCGCCGGAAGCTTCGACCACCTTCGTGGTCAGCTGCGGCGGCACTTCCTCATAGCGCTCGAACTCGAGCGTGAACTCGGCCCGGCCGCCGCTGATCGAGCGTAGGTCGGGGGCGAATTCGAGCACCTCGGCCATCGGCGCCTCCGCCCGCACCTCGGTCACCGCGCCCTTCGGCTCCATGCCCAGGGGCCGGCCGCGGCGGGAGCTGAGGTCGCCGAGCACGTCGCCGACGACCTCCTCGGGGCAGCTGATCGTCAGCCGCACGATCGGCTCCAGCAGGGCCGGTTCGGCCTCCTCCATCGCCTGCTTGAAGGCCAGCGCGCCGGCGATTTTGAAGGCCATCTCCGAGGAGTCGGTGTCGTGGTGCTTGCCGTCGACGAGGCGGACGCGGACGTCCTTGACCGGGTAGCCGGCGACGGTCCCGTGCTGCATCGCTTCCCGCACGCCTTTCTCGACCGCGGGGATGAAGCCGCCGGGGATCGCCGCCCCCTTGATCTGGTTGACGAACTCGAGTCCACCGCCGTTCTCTCCCGGCTCGATCTCGATCACGCAGTCGGCGAACTGGCCTTTGCCGCCGGTCTGCTTCTTGTGGCGGGCGTGGGCGCGAGCCGGGCGGCGGATCGTCTCCTGGTAGGGGACGCGCGGCGGGTGCAGCTCGACCTCGGCGCCGAAGCGGCTCCGCATCCGCTCCACCAGCACCTCGACGTGGACCTGGGTGAGGCCGGCGATGATCTGCTCGCCGGTCTGGGGATCGCGGTGGACGTCGAGCGTCGGGTCCTCCTCGCTGAGGCGCCGCACCGCGGTCGCCGCCTTCTCCTCGTCGCCCTTCGTCTTCGGCTCATAGGAGAAGGCCATCACCGGCGCCGGCAGCTCCAGCGGCGGCACCGCCAAATCGCGCTGCTCGTCGCTGAGCACGTCGCCGGCCCGCGTCTCCTTCAGCTTGGCGACGGCGCCGATATCGCCGGCGCCCAGCTCCTCGACCGGGCACAGCTCCTTGCCCAGCGGCTGCCCGATCTGCCCGATCCGCTCCTTCTCCTGCCGGGTCACGTTGACCGCCTGGGAGTCGGAGCGGACCGTGCCGCTGTAGACGCGGAAGATGTTGATGCGGCCGGTGTAGGGGTCGGCGGTGGTCTTGAAGACGTAGGCGACCAGGGGGCCGTCCTCGTCGGGGGCGATCTCGACCGCCTCGCCGGCGCCGTCGAGCGCCCGCAGCGGTCCGCGCAACCGCGGCGAGGGCAGGTCCTCGACCAGGGCATCGAGCAGCCGGTTGGTGCCGAGGTTGGCGGTGGCGACGCCGCAGGTGACCGGGAACAGGTGGCCCTCGGTGACGCCGCGCTTGAGCGCGGCGACGATCTCGGCGTGGTCGATCTCCTCGCCGTCGAGGTAGCGCTCCATCAGCTCGTCGGAGTTCTCCGCCACCTCGTCCATCAACTTCTCCCGGTACTCCTCGGCCCGGGGGCGCAGCTCCTCGGGGACCGGTACCCGCTCGGCGGCGCCGCGCTCCCCGCTCGCGTAGACGAAGGCCTCCATGTCAATCAGGTCGACGACGCCGCGCAGCTCGTGCTCGCCGCCAATCGGGATCTCGGTCGCGACCACGTGCGGGCCGAAGGCCGCCTTCAGCGAGTCGAGCGCGGCGAAGAAGTCAGCCCGCTCGCGGTCGAGCATGTTGACGAAGACGAGCCGGGCCAGGCCCTCGGCGTCGGCCCGCTGCCAGAGCCGCTCGGTATTGACCTCGACCCCGGCGACGGCGTTGACGACGACCACGGCGGAGTCGGCCGCCCGCAGCGCCGCTGCCGCGTCGGCGACGAAGCTGGGGTCGCCCGGCGTGTCGATCAGGTTGATCTCCCGCTCGGCGTAGGGAAAGCAGGAGACGCAGGCGTTGATCGAAAGCCCGCGCTCCTGCTCGTCGGGCTCATGGTCGGAGACGGTCGAGCCGTCGTCTACCCGGCCCAGCCGCTTGATCGCCCCGGCCTCGAACAGGATCGCCTCGTGCAGGCTGGTCTTGCCGCTGCCGCGGTGGCCGATCAGAGCGACGTTGCGGATCCGATCTGCAGCCTTATGCGACACGAAACGAAATTACACCCCGTCCTCTCCAGCGCCTAGGGTCGCCTGGTGAAGAAATGGGGAGCACTCGCGGTCCTCGCGGCCGCCCAGTTCCTGATGGTCCTCGACCAGGCGGTGATGAACGTCGCCATCTCGCAGCTAGTCGAAGACTTCGACACCACCGTGACGACGATCCAGGCCGTGATCGCCCTCTACGCGCTGGTGATGGCGGGCCTGATGCTGACCGGCGGCAAGCTCGGCGACATCATCGGCCGCCGTCGCGCCTTCGCCATCGGCCTCTGCATCTACGCCGTCGGCTCGGGCCTCACCGCGGCCGCCTGGAACGTGCCCAGCCTGGTGCTCGGCTGGTCGGTCCTGGAGGGGATCGGCGCCGCCCTCGTCCTCCCCGCGATGGTCGCCCTCGTCGCCGGCACCTACGGCGGCCGCGAGCGCGCCGTCGCCTACGGCGTCCTCGGCGGCGTCGCCGGCGCCGGCATCGCCGTCGGCCCGATCCTCGGCGGCTGGGTCACCACCGACTTCACCTGGCGCCTCGTCTTCGTCGGCGAGGTCGTCGTCGCCATCGGCATCCTGCTCGGCACGCGGCTGCTGCGCGAGCCCAAGCGGCCCGCCGCGCGGCCGGCACTGGACTGGGTCGGCAGCGTGCTCTCGGCGGCGGGGCTGGCGATCATCGTCTTCTCGGTCCTGCAGGCCAGCAACTGGGGCTGGCTGCGCCCGCGCAGCTCGCCGGTCGAGATCTTCGGCTTCTCGCTGACCCCGTTCGCGATCGCCGCCGGCGGCCTGGTCCTGGCCGGCTTCGTCGCCTGGGAGCGGCGGCGCGAGGCGCACGGGCTGGAACCGCTCGTACACCTGCGGCTGCTCGGCATCTCGCGGCTGCGCGGCGCCGTCTCAATGCTGCTGGCCCAGAACCTAGTGCTGATGGGGATCTTCTTCACGATCCCGCTCTTCCTGCAGATCGTCCAGGGCCTCGACGCGCTGGAAACCGGGGTGCGGATGCTGCCGACGTCGGTCGGGCTCTTCGCCAGCTCGGTCGTCGGCTCGCGGCTGGCGACCCGCTTCCCGCCGCGGCTCCTGGTCCGCATCGGCCTCGGCACGGTGCTGCTGGCGACGGTGCTGCTGCTGGGGACGATCGAACCGCAGCTCGACAACGCCCCCTTCCTGGTGGCGATGGGCGTGCTGGGGATCGGCATGGGCCTGATCGTCTCCCAGCTCGGCAACGTCGCCCAGTCGGCGGTCGGCGACGACGACCGCAGCGAGGCCGGCGGCCTCCAGAACACGGCGATGCAGCTCGGCTCCTCGCTCGGCACCGCCTTCCTCGGCGCCGTCGTCATCACCGGTCTGATCACCGCCTTCAGCACCAACGTCGCCAACGACCCCAGCATCTCCGCCAAGGTCAATCAGCAGGTCGAGGTCAACGTCGCCGCCGGCGCTAGCTTCGTCGCCGCCGACGAAGTCGAAACGGGTGCCCGCGAAGCGGGCCTGCCCCCAGCGACCGTCGACGCCCTCGTCAGCCACTACGAAGACGCCCAACTGGCGGCTCTGAAGACGGCGCTGCTGTTCGCCGCCTTCCTCGTCCTCGCCTCCTTCTGGCCGACCCGGCGCCTGCCGCGAGAGCGCCTCGACACGGCCTAGCCGAGCTTGCGGAAGGTGACGACCCAGCGCACGCTGGTCGTCGTCGAGCCGCCCTCGAGTTTGTCGGTCTTGCTGGCCCGCGCGACCAGGATCACCTTGCCGTCGTTGCCGCCCGGGTCGGCCAGCCGGTGTACGGCATCGAGCAGGTCGAGGTCTTCGTCAGCACCAACGAAGGGCTGGATCGGGCAGGTGGGCACGCCGCCCACGGGCGCCAGTATGAACTCGGGATCGAGGCTGAGATTGAGACGGTCGCGGCCGCTGAAGCTCAGCACCGCTCGCTGGAGGATGCCGCCAGTGTGGAGGCAATCCTCGGGCGATCCCTGGCCGCCTTCTTCTCCGGCGGGAACGCCATTGCAGGCACCGTTGAGACCGGCCGCGACTTTGCCGTCACGCTTGGCCTCGGCCCGCACCTGTATCCCCAGCGGGGCCTTGCCGTTGGCGGCGACGAGGACGGCGCCGCCCTTGCCGTAGGAGACACGGCCGATCGAGCTCGCCTTGCTGCGAAAGGAGATCGTCTGCTGACCCGAGCCGTTGCTGATCACCGTGCAGGCGCCGGTGGTCCGATCGCGGTTGTAGCTCCAATTGGTCGTCTGGGTGCCACTGATGCTGATCCGGTAGCGGGCCGGGCGCGAGGGAAGGTCGGGGCGCGGGTCGACGGTGATGTCCTCCTGAGCCAGCAACCGCTTCGGCACGTCCGGGCCGTGCAGGGAAGCGCTCGTGTAGGGGCCTTCTTCGCCGTCGACCGCGACCGCAACCTGGACCACCGCGTAGCCGCCGTCGGCGACGGCGCTCTGCAGTCGCGAGCGCACCGCCGCCGGCAGCGGCAGCTTGAAGGTCGCCGCCTTGCCTGGCCGCAGCTTCTGCGAGCCCTGCAACGGCTCGCTCGCCGCCCCCGGGAGCTGTTCGCCCTTACCGTCGAAACGGAGCACGCCGATCGAGACGAGGCCGAGCGTGCAGGCGCTGTCGCACTGGGCCCGCAGGGTTAGCTCTTCGGTGAGGACGTCGACGCCCTTCTCGGCTTCCAGCTTCAGCTCGAGGGCCGGCATCGCCGTGGCGCCGGCCGGGGCGAGAGCCGCGGCGCATAGGGCGAGGACAAGCAGGGGCAGGGCAAGGGCGATCTTCCGCATCGGGTCTCCAGGTCTGGCTTGGGAACGGGGCGGCCGATGCTGGCGCCGCGCCCCCTCCCCGCATCCGACTTTGGTCACGACCCGGTCGGCCGAAGGACAGTGCCCGCCCGCACCGCGGTCGCATAGCCTGCCCCGCGTGTCTGAGCCGGACTCGCCGCCCTTCCAGCGCCAGGACGTGCGCTTTGCCTCCGGCGAGAGCGAGTGCGCCGCCTGGCTCTACCTGCCGCCGCAGCAGGGGCCGGGGCCGGCCATCGTCCTCGGCCACGGCCTCGGCGCGGTCAAGGAGATGCGGCTCGATGCCTACGCCGAGCGCTTCGCCGCCGCCGGCTTCACCTGCCTGCTCTTCGACTACCGCCATTTCGGCGCCAGCGGCGGCGAGCCGCGGCAGTTGCTCGACGTTGACCGCCAGCTCGAGGACTGGGCGGCGGCCCTGCGCTACACGCGCGGCCTCGACGCCGTCGACCCCGACCGCGTCGGCATCTTCGGCAGCTCCTTCGGCGGCGGCCATGTGATCGTCACCGCCGCCCGCGACCCCCGCGTCGCCGCCGTCGTCGCCCAGTGCCCGTTCACCGACGGTCTCGCCTCGTCCTTGACCCTGCCGCCGGCCTCAGCGCTCAAGGTCGGCGCCCTCGCCGCCCGCGACCTGCTCGGCAGCCGGTTCGGGGCGGCCCCGGTCCGGGTCGCGCTTGCCGGCCGGCCCGGCGAGGCGGCGCTGATGGCGACCGGCGACGCCGTGCCCGGCTACCTCGGTCTGCTGCCGGCGGGGCTCGAGTTCGAGAACGAGGTCGCCGCCCGCGTTGCGCTGCAGATCGTGAGCCGCCGCCCCGGGCGCGCCGCCCGCCTCGTCCGCGCCCCGATCCTCTTCTGCATCTGTGACCGCGACAGCGTCGCCCCGCCCGGCGCCACCGCCAGGCACGCGGCCCAGGCCCCGCACGGCGAGATCATCCACTACCCCTGCGGGCACTTCGAGATCTACCAGGGCGGCTTTTTCGAGCGGGCGCTCGCCGACCAGCTCGAGTTCTTCCAGCGCCGACTCTGAGGCGCGAAAGGCGGCCCGGACGAGTGCCCGGACCGCCGCTCGCTCAGCCCGTCACCCCGTGCACCACTGGGTAGTAGCCGCTGGCGTGACCGGTGACCTTCGGGTGGTAGCTTTCGCCGACCGGGTTGGAGAGGCCGTTGATCCACTCCGTCGAGGAGCCGCCACCGCCGTCACAGACCGCGTGGCCGATGAACGAGGGGATCACGTCTTTGAAGACGAAGTTCGACCCGGCCCGGGTCGCCGCGGCGCTGAGCGTGTTCTTCAGCAGGTCGGCCGTTTCGTTTAGGCGCGTCTCCTCGCTGGGGCTGAACCAGGTCAGCGCGTTGCAGTCTTCGCCGTTGAAGAGGTGCGGGTAGTCGAGCACGATCACTTTCGCGCTCGGCGACTTTTCCTTGATCTTGTTGTTGACGCTGTCGAGCCGCCCCGGCAGCGTGTTTTTGATGAACGTCTGGGCGGTGTTGATCGCCCCGTTGCAGTCCGAGGCCCAGGAGGGCAGCGCGCATTCGGTGATCACTTCCGAGAAACCGGCGTCGTTGCCGCCGATCGTGTAGGTGACCCAGTTCGTGTCCGAGGTGAGGCTGGCCGACTGGGTGTTGATGATGTCCGCCGTCTTGGCGCCGGAACAGGCGGCGTCGACGAAGGTCCAGGTCGGGTGCGCTTCGTGCAGCAGGTACGGGTACGCGTAGACCGAGCGCTGGCAGGTCGGTTCGTAGAACGTCCGCGTCCCCGTCCCCGACGAGTACGAGTCGCCGAGGGCGACGTACTTGGTCGCCCAGGCGGCCCCAGCAAAGACAAAGAAGCAGGCGAAAACGCCCAGCACAGCAGCGATGCGACTCCATTTCATGAGCCCTCTCCTCCAGAGATCGACCGGGTTCCCGACCCGGTGCTTGCTTGGAGGCGACGCTAACAGCGGTGCAGTAGTTTGTCGATTATTCAAATTTCCTACGGCAATGAGCCTGGACGTGCGCCTGAGCCCTGTTGCTACGGTGATTGAGTCGGGTTCGGCCAATTCGCCGCCCGAGAGGTTCCGTTACCTCCGCGCGCCGCTTGGCGCCTTGGGGACGCAGGATCTCCCCAAGACGTCAACTCTAGGAGCTCGAATATCACCACCTTTGCCGATCTCGGCACCTCTAAGCCGGTCGTCGACGCCCTCCGGGCACGCTCGATCACCGCTCCGTTCCCCGTCCAAAAGCTGGTCGTCCGCGATGCCCTCGCCGGCCGCGATCTGCTCGTCCAGTCCCCCACCGGCTCCGGCAAGACGCTCGCCTTCGGCGTGCCGCTCGTCGACCTGATCGAGCCGGGACGCGGTGAGACCCAGGCCCTGATCCTGGCTCCCACCCGCGAGCTCGCCGGCCAGATCGTCGACGAGCTGGAGACCGTTGCCGCCGCCCGCAAGCTGCGGCTCGCCGCCGTCTACGGCGGCGTCGGCTTCGGCCCCCAGATCGCCGCCGCCCGCCGGGCCGACATCCTCGTCGCCACCCCGGGCCGGCTCGAGGACCTGCTCCAGCGCGGCGCCGTCTCGCTGGAGCGAGTCCAGGTCCTCGTCCTCGACGAGGCCGACCGGATGCTCGACATGGGGTTCCGGCCCGCGGTCGACCGGATCGTCGACCAGACCCCGGAGGACCGTCAGACCCTGTTCTTCTCAGCCACCCTGGAGGGCGCTGCCGGCCGGGTCGCGGCCGCCTACACCCGCGACGCCCGCTCCCACACCCACGCCGAGCCCGAGCGCGACGAGGCCAAGATCGAGCACCGCTTCCTGCCCGTCGAGTCCCAGGGCGCCAAGCTCGACCGCCTGGTCGACCACCTGGCCACGGAGAGCGCCGGGCGCTCGCTGGTCTTCGTCCGCACTAAGCGCGGCGCCGACCGCCTGGTCAAGCGCCTGCGCAGCCACCAGCACGAGGCCGTGGCGATGCACGGCGACAAAAGCCAGCCGCAGCGGGAACGGGCGCTGGCCCGCTTCGAGCGCGGCGAAGTCATGACCTTGGTCGCGACCGACGTCGCCGCCCGCGGGATCGACATCCCCGACGTCGCCCACGTGATCAACTACGACGCGCCCGAGGACCGCGAGGCCTACGTGCACCGGATCGGGCGCACCGGCCGGGCCGGGCGCACCGGCACCGGCATCAGCTTCTTCCTCGCCGACCAGGCCGAGGACATGCGGCGGATCGCCGCCGGCCTCGGCCTCGGCAGCGAGTTTGGCGGCGAGACGAGCACGAACAAGCCGCCCCGGCCCCAGGCCGCGGCGGAGAAACCCCAGCGCCGGCGCCGGCGCCGCAACCGCCCCCAGCGGAGCAAGGCGGCCGCTTGAGCGCCTTGGCCGCCGGTGCCGTCAGATGGAGCTGCGGCCGCTGCGGCGTCTCGGTGGGCAGGATCGACGCCGCGCCGACCGAGCTGCCGTCGAGCTGGAGCCAGTCCGACGGGGAGCTCTTCTGCCTCACGTGCAGCCGGGCGCGGGCCGGGGAAGAGGCGATCGATTCCGCCCCGGCCGCCACCTCGCACGAGGAGCGCGCCCGGATCCGCCGGCGGGCCCTGATCGAATTCGAGATCGACCGCACGCCGGAAGCGCCGAACCGCAAGATCGCGCTCGCCTGCCGCACCTCGAGCGCCACCGTCGCCACTGTCCGTGCCGGCCTGGCGCCGACGGCGAGCGAACCCAGCGGCTTCGGCCACGGCAGCTAGCGGGCCCGCGGTGGAGATCGGGATCGGCCTCGCTGCACTCGTCGCCCTGATGACGAACCTGGCCTCGCTGCTCAAGCACCGGGGCTGCCAGCACACCGAGCCCGTCTCCGCCAGCCGGCCGCTGGCGAGCCTGCGCGGGCTCGCCGGCTCGCGCTGGTTCGTCGCCGGCTGGGGCCTCGCGGCGCTGGCCTGGCTGACCCACGTCGCCGCCCTCTCGCTGGCCCCGATCTCCCTCGTCCAGGCCGTCCTCGCCGGCGGCGCCGTCACCCTGGCGGTGATCTCGCAGCGCCTCTTCGGCGACACCGTCGGGCGCCGGCAGTGGCTGGCGCTGCTGCTCGGTGGCGCCGGGCTGGCGCTCCTCGCCGCGACCCTGCCCCACTTCCACGGCTCCCACTCCGGCTTCTCCCTGGCGGCGATCGCCGGCTTCGAGGGCGGCCTGGTCCTGCTCGCCGCCGGGATCGCCCTCGGCCACCGGGCCGGACGGATCGCGGTCCGGCGCGGGCTGCTGCTCTCGATCCTCGCCGGGCTGCTGTTCGCCCTGGCCGGGATCGCGATCAAGGGCCTGACCGGCGCCGACAGCTCGCTGCCGCTGACCGCCTCGCTCGCCGTGCTCGCGCTCGGCTGCGGCGCCCTCGCCCAGTACGCGGCGGTCGTCGCCCTGCAGAACGGCGAGGCGATCGAGACGATCGGCCTGATGGGCCTGGTCGCCAACGCGACCCAGATCGTCGGCGGCGTCCTCGTCTTCGGCGACCCGCTCTCCCCCAGCCCCCTCGGGATCGTCCTCCAGGTCACCGCCTTCGCGATGGTCTGCCTCTCGGCGCTGCTGCTCCCCTCCCCGCTCGGTCAGCGGGCCCTACAGCGAGCCTGAGCCGCCGCCCGAGCGGGCCAGCTCGGCCACGGCGCGCTGGGCTCCCGGCAGGGCTCGGGCCGCCCGCGGCCCGAGCACCCGGCGCCAGAGTCCGGCCAGCGGACCCTCGATGTAGATCGTGTTGGCGAGCCGGCTACCGCTGCCGGCCGGCTCGACCAGGTGGCGGTGGCCCATGCGAGCGCCGGGCAACCGCGCCTCGTCGGTGAAGAGGCGGCCGGCCTCGAACTCGACGACCCGGAAGCGCAGGCGCAGGCCGGTGCCGAAGACGATCCGGGCCTCGGCCCCCTGGCGCAGCGGCCCGTCCAGCCGGGCCCGCTTCAGCTCGGTGTTCCAGCGCGGCCAAGCCTCGGCGTCAGCGTAGGCGCGCTCCCAGACCGCCGCCGGCGCCACCTCCGCCTCGAGGGAGCTCGTCGTCTCCCAGCGACTCATTCTTCGGGCGCTCCCGCCAGCACGACAGGAATGTATCGGCGCCCCAGCAGGAAGACGGTCGCCTGCACGGCGAGCGCGACCGCCGTCGCCAAGCCGAAGGCGGCGGCAGTGCTCAGCGAGGGCAGCGCCAGCGCCAGCACGAAGCAGAAGGCGGCGAAGCCGTAGAAGCCGAGGAGGAAGCCGCGCAGCAGGGTCGCAACCTGGGTGGCGGCGCCGTAGGCATGGGTGAAAACGGCGAGGACGCTGGTGATGACCGGGAAGGGCGCCAGCAGGCCGCTGAGGTGGGGACCGAGAGCACCGGAGACAGCGGTCAGAGCGAGGACGAGCGCCAGCGCCGCAAGGGCGCGGGCCGGCAGGTCCCAAGGCGGCGGGGGAACAGCGGCGAGCGGCGGCCAGGGCCCGGCCGGCAGCAGCCGCAGGCCGAGGGCGAAGCCGATCGCTACTAGCGCCAGCGACAGCCCCGGCGGCGGGTGGAAGGGATTGAGCAAGGCGACACCGAGGAGGAAGGTGGCCCAGCCGCAGAAGACGCTGCGAGCCGGCCCGGCCACCGCGGCGACGCGTCCGTAGACGACCACGAAGGCGGTCAGAGCGGCGAGCCCGAGCAGGGTGCCGGCGGCTGCATCGGCGCCAAAGTCGCGGCCATGCAGGAGCGTCTCCACCAGCAGGATCGGCCCGGCGACGACCGGCAGGCCGCCGAGCACGCCGGCGATGGCGACGCCCCAGCGGCGCCCGGCCAGCGAGACCGCGACCACGCAGAGCGGCGAGAGCAGGAGCTTCGCTACGAGCAGCGTCACCGCGGCAGGCTCCCAGATCGGGGCCGGGCGAGCCGTCCGGGAGAATTCCCTCGGTGAGCGCCTCGATACCGAGCCCGGCAGCAAGCGGCATCCCGCTCGGACCCTTCGAAGTCCACGTCTACGGGCTGATGTACGTGGCGGGACTGCTCGCGGCGCTGCGAATCACGATCCGGCGCTGGGAGGCCCAGGGCGGCTCGCGCGCGACCGTTTACGACGTGGCGAAGTGGGGCTTCCCCGCCGGGCTCGTCGGTGGGCGCCTCTACTTCGACCTCACCAGCTCGGGCGAAGTCCCCGCGCACTGGTGGGGGCCTTTCGCGGTCTGGGACGGCGGCATGGGAATCTGGGGTGGGATCGCCCTCGGAACCCTGGTCGGAATCTGGCGGCTGCGGCGGGCCGGCGTCTCCGTCGCCGCCTTCATGGACGCCGCCGCCCCCGCCTTGCTCGTCGGCCAGGCAATCGGCCGAGTCGGCAATTACTTCAACCAGGAGCTCTTCGGCGGCCCGACCAGCCTCCCCTGGGGACTGGAGATCTCCCCCGCCCACCGCCCGGCCGGCTATGAGGCCTTCGCGACCTTCCAGCCGACCTTCCTCTACGAGCTGATCTGGAACCTGGCGCTGGCCGGGTTCCTCGTCTGGCTCGGCAACCATCGACGTATTCGGCCGCCGGGCCTGTTCGCCCTCTACGTCGCCGGCTACTCAGGCTTCCGCATCTTCGAGGAGTCGCTGCGAGTCGATCCCGCACACCACCTCTTCGGCCTGCGGCTGAATTTCTACGTTGCGGCGTTGCTCTGCATCGCCGGCCTCGTCTGGTTTGCCCACAGCCAGGGTTGGCGACCGACGCGGCGGCAGGCCCGCCGGGGCGGGGCGCTGATGCTGGCGGGCGGACTAGCGGTCCTCTCGGGGTGCGGGGGGTCGGGCGGCACCGCCGGGCTACCGCGGTCCGTCGGTGTGCACGAACAGCACCCGCTCGCCCAGCCGACCCTGCTCGCGCAGCGCCAGCAGCCCGGCCATCGCCTTCGCCGTGTAGACGGGGTCGAGGTCTAGTCCCTCCGCCGCGGCGAGCTCGGCGGCGCGCTCGCCGGCCTCGGTGCGGTGGCCGTAGCCGGCGCCGATCTGTTCGCGGCTGAGGTCGAGCAGGTCGGGGTCGAGCCGGAGCGGGCCGAGCTGGGCGCCGCGGCGCTCCAGCAGCGAGGCGGTGCGGCGCGCCAGCCGCGCCATCACCGGCGGGTCGAGGCGGAGCTGGTCGTTGACGACGACCCCGACGACCCGGCTGCGCAGCCCGGCGAGCTGGAAGCCGAGCGCCAGCCCAGCGGCGGTGCCGCCGGTGCCGACCGGGACGACGACGTGCTCCGGCTCCGGCAGCGCCCCTTCCTCGACCTGGGCCGCGATCTCCAGCGCCGCCTCGACGTAGCCGAGCGCCCCGACCGCCGAGGAGCCGCCCGCCGGCAGCAGATACGGCGGCCGCCCACCCCGGGCGTTGCGGGCCAGCAGCCAGGGCAGCATCGCCACCGTGCGCGCCTTCGTGTGGGTGCGGTGGATGCGGGCGCCCGAGGCCTCGAGCCGCGCCAGTTGCGCCCGCACGTGCTCGTCGACCGGCTGGTCGAGCAGGGCCAGCGCCGTCGCGATCCCCTGCTCCCGCGCGTACAGCGCCGTCGCCAGCCCCCAGTTGGTGCCGAGCCCGCCGAAGGTGAGGATCGAGCGCCGGCGCCGGCGCCGCGCCTCCGGCAGCAGCCACTCCAGCTTCCGCACCTTGTTACCTCCCCAGCCGCCGGAGCCGAACCTCCCGTCTTCCTTCACCCAGATCCCGAGCCCACCCAGCTCCCGCACCGGCGTCGGCCGCTCCGACAGCATCAGGTGCGGCAGCGTCTCGGCCACGGCCGGAAAGCGCTGGTGGAGGTAGGGAGTCACCGAGGCCCGGGCTTAGCGGTCGGCATCGACGAGCGAGACCCCCGGTAGCTCGGCGAAGCCCTTCTGGTCGCCACTGACCACCCGACGCTCCC
The DNA here is from genome assembly GCA_963708405.1 of uncultured Actinomycetes bacterium. GTDB lineage: Bacteria > Actinomycetota > Thermoleophilia > Solirubrobacterales > 70-9 > VAYN01. The sequence goes on along the minus strand of CAVPSL010000003.1, from coordinate 69,524 downwards.
GCGCCCGAGCGGTCGCGGCAATGATCAGATCGTGGGCGCCGCGCGGCGCTCCCTGCCGCCGCACGTGTGCCAGCAAAGCCGCATGCGCCTCGGCGACGTCCCGGTCGTAGGGCTCAACCGGGACCGCATCGAGGACGGCCGCGACGAAGCGCTCGCGCTGCTCGCGCCTCCGTCCCTCAGCCAGGTGGACCCCGACCCTCAGCTCCGCCACGGTGACCGCCGCGATCGCGACGTCGTCGCGGTCGTCGACGACCTCGTCCAGAAGCTCGCCGCCACACTCGGCATCGACCAACACCGTCGTGTCGAGGATCAGTCGCGCCAGGGGTCCCTCACGGGCTCCATGCCCTCACGCAGATCACGCAGCTCTCCCGCCCAGTCGTCGTCGGGGCGGTTGGCGCGAAGCGCCTCCTTCAGCGCCCCCCCGGTCCCGCCACCCGCCGGGCCAATAGTCGCGACGGCACGACCGTGGCGCACGACCACGTAGGACTCGCCGCTGCGCTCGACCTCGTCGAGCACCTCCGAGAACCGGCGCGAGGCATCGGTGGCGCTGACTCGTTTCACCCAATCAGATTATCTGATTTTCCTCAGGAGCCGCCCACGTACTCCGCCAGATGCTCGCCGGTCAGGGTCGAGCGGGCGGCGACGAGGTCGGCGGGGGTGCCCTCGAAGACGACGCGGCCGCCGTCGTGGCCGGCGCCGGGGCCGAGGTCGATGATCCAGTCGGCGTGCGCCATCACCGCCTGATGGTGCTCGATCACGATCACCGACTTGCCGTCGTCGACCAGGCGGTCGAGCAGGCCGAGCAACTGCTCGACGTCGGCCAGGTGGAGGCCGGTGGTGGGCTCGTCGAGGACGTAGACGCCACCCATCTCGCCCATCCGGGTCGCCAGCTTCAGCCGCTGCCGCTCGCCGCCGGAAAGCGTCGTCAGCGGCTGGCCGATGCCGAGGTAGCCGAGGCCGACGTCGGCGAGCCGCCGCAGGACCTTGTGGGCCGCCGGGATCGCCGCCTCGCCGTCGCCGAAGAACTCCTCGGCCTCGGCCACCGACATCGCCAGCACCTCGCTGATGTCCGCCCCACCGAGCTTGTACTCGAGCACCTCGGCCTGGAACCGCTTCCCCTCGCAGACCTCGCAGACGCTGGCGACGCCGGCCATCATCGCCAGGTCGGTGTAGACGACGCCGGCACCGTTGCAGTTGGGGCAGGCGCCCTCCGAGTTGGCGCTGAACAGCGCCGGCTTGACGCCATTGGCTTTGGCAAAGGCTTTGCGGACCGGGTCGAGCAGCTTGGTGTACGTCGCCGGGTTGCTGCGCCGCGAGCCGCGGATCGCGGCCTGGTCGACCGTCACCACCCCCTCTCGCCCGGACACCGAGCCGCCGATCAGCGAGCTCTTGCCCGAGCCCGCCACCCCGGTGACGACGACGAGGACGCCGAGCGGGATGTCGACGTCGACGTCCCGCAGGTTGTTGGTGGCGGCGCCGCGCACCTCCAGCGCCCCGTCCGGCTCGCGCACCTGCGGCTTCAGCGCGGCGCGATCATCAAGGTGCCGGCCGGTGACCGTGTCGCTGCCCCGCAAACCCTCGACCGTGCCCTCGAAGACGACCTCGCCACCGGCACTGCCGGCGCCCGGGCCGAGGTCGACGACGTGGTCGGCGATCGCAATTGCCTCGGGCTTGTGCTCGACGACCAGCACCGTGTTGCCCTTGTCGCGCAGTTGCAGCAGCAGGTTGTTCATCCGCTCGATGTCGTGCGGGTGCATGCCGATCGTCGGCTCGTCGAAGACGTAGGTGACGTCGGTCAGCGAGGAGCCGAGCTGGCGGATCATCTTGGTGCGCTGGGCCTCGCCGCCCGAGAGCGTCCCCGAGGCCCGGTCGAGCGAGAGGTAGCCGAGGCCGATCTCCACGAACGAGTCGAGGGTCTCCCCCAGCGCCTCCAGCAACGGCGCCGCCGCGGGCTCGTCGAGGCCGCGGACCCACTCGGCCAGGTCGGTGATCTGCATCGCGCAGGCGTCGGCGATGCTGACCTTCCCGATCTTCGACGACCGGGCCGCCTCGCTGAGCCGGGTGCCCTCGCACTCAGGGCAGGTGGTGAAGGTGATCGCCCGGTCGACGAAGGCCCGGACGTGCGGCTGCATCGCCTCCCGGTCTTTGGCCAGAAAGGACTTCTGGATCTTCGGGATCAGACCTTCGTAGGTCAGATTGACGTCGTCGACCTTGATTTTGGTCGGCTCCTTGTGGAGCAGGTCAGCGAGTTCCCGCTTGCTGAATTTCTTGATCGGCTTGTCGGGGTCGAAGAAACCGCAGCCACGGAAGATCCGCCCGTACCAGCCATCCATGCTGTAGCCGGGAACCGTCAGCGCCCCTTCGTTCAGGGACTTGCTGTCGTCATAGAGCTGGGAAAGGTCGAAGTCGCTGACCTGGCCCCGCCCCTCGCAGTTCGTGCACATGCCGCCGGTGCGGCTGAAGCTCGCCTTGACCGTCTTCTTGGTGCCGCGTTCGACCGTGATCGCACCGGCCGCGCGGATCGAGGCGACGTTGAAGGAGAACGCCTGGGGTGAGCCGATGTGCGGTTTGCCGAGCCGGCTGAAGAGGATGCGCAGCATCGCGTTGGCGTCGGTGGCGGTACCGACCGTCGAGCGCGGGTCGGCCCCCATCGGCTGCTGGTCGACGGTGATCGCCGTCGTTAGCCCTTCCAGCACGTCGACCTCGGGCCGCGCCAGCGTCGGCATGAAGCCCTGCACGAAGGCGCTGTAGGTCTCGTTGATCAGCCGCTGCGACTCGGCCGCGATCGTGCCGAAGACCAGCGAGCTCTTGCCCGAGCCGGAGACGCCGGTGAAGACCGAGAGCCGCCGCTTCGGGATCTCGACGCTGATCCCCTTGAGGTTGTTGACGCGGGCGTCGTGGACGCGGATCAGGTCGTGGCTGTCGGCACTGTGCGACGGCGCCGGGCGCGCCGCCGCTTTCTTCTTGGCTTTGCTCACGCGGGCGGCTGGTCGACCCGCACGAGGTTGCCAGAGGGGTCGCGCACAGCGAAGTCGCGCGTGCCCCAGGGCTGGTCGGTCGGCTCCTGGACGATCTCGGCACCGGCCGCGCGCACCTGCTCGAAGCTGGCGTCGAGGTCGTCGCTGTGGAAGTGGACGCCGTTGAGCGCGCCCTTGGCGACGAGGCCAGCGACCGCCTCCTGGTCGGCGGGGCTGCCGTTCAGGTAATTGGTGATGACGATCGCCACCCCGGGCTGAGCGGCGGCGCCGACGGTGAGCCAGCGGAAGTCGCCTTTGGCGACGTCGTTGCGGAGTTCGAGGCCGAGCGTGTCGCGGTAGAAGCCCAGCGCCTGGTCGGGGTCATGGACGATTACGAAGCATTGGGAGAGAGTTAGTTCCATATGACCAACGTTAGGGAGCGAGGGCCACGAGCGTTTCTCCATTCCTGCTCGGCTCGCGGCTGGGCCGGGTGAGGTCTTTGGCGATGCAGCCGGGCACCCCCGCCAGCGCCCCGTGGTCGCGGGCCCGGTAGGCCGTCGGCGTCTCCCCCACCAGCTCGGTGAAGCGGGCGCTGAAGGAGCCCAGCGACGTGCACCCCACCTCGAAGCAGACCTCGGTGACCGACATGTCGCCCCGCCGCAGCAGCGCCTTCGCCCGCTCGATCCGTCGCGTCATCAGGTACGCGTACGGCGTCTCCCCGTAGGCGGCGCGGAACTGCCGCGAGAAGTGCGCCGTCGACATCAGCGCCGCTCGCGCCAGCTCGGCCACCTCCAGCGGCCGCGCGTACTCGCGGTCGATCAGGTCCCGCGCCCGGCGCAGGTGCGCGAGGTTCTCCAGCTCTTCAGCCGTCACCAGGCGAGGGTAGCGGCGCCGCTCCCGCCAGCCACTGCATCGCTTTCGTGACCAGGGAGGGACGCAGGCGGTCGGTGAAGTGCCCGCCGGGCACCAGCCACAGATGCACGCGCCTGAACTTGGCGGCGAAGGCTTCGCTCATCGCCGCGGGGACGACCTCGTCACGGCGGCCCTGGACGACGAGCAGCGGGTCCTTCTGCGGCCGTCGCAGGGGCGAGAGCCGGTAACGGGCGGCGAGGCCGAGGCCGATGTCGTCGAAGTAGCTCGCCCCGTAGCGGCCCAGACCCCATTCCCAGCCGACCAAGTCCGAGACCGGCGCCTTCGCCACCGCCGCCGCGACCAACCCATCGCCGGAGAGCAGGGCCGCCAGCGTGCCGCCAGCGGAGGAGCCGTAGGCGTAGACGTTCTCGCGCCCGTATTCCTGGCGCAGTTGCCGGGCCGCGGCCCGGGCCGCGGTGACCGCCGCGGGGACGTCGCCGAGCGGGTAGGTCAGGTAGTGCGGTTCGAAGCCGGCGGCGATCGCGGGGGGTTCGGTCAGCGGCTGGAAGCCGGGATCTTCACCGACGAAGGCGCCGCCGTGGATCAGCAGCAACTGGGGGCGCAGCGGCGAGGCAACAGCCGGCGCCGGCAGCAGCGCCAGCACCGCGAACAGCAGCAGGACGACTCTTCCTATGCAGCGAATTCCGGACACAGTCAGCCCAACCCAGCGGGCGCCGCAAGGTAGCGGCTAGGACGGCTCTGCCACCGCGCTGCCCCAGACCAGCGGCTTGACGATCGCCGGCATCCCGCGCCAGCGGCCCTGCTCGACGGACTCGACCCGCAGGCGCGATCCGATCGTCGCCAGGGTCGGCCGGTCACAGCGGCAGCCGTCGGCGAAGGCCGCCCAGGGCCGCGCCGTGCGTCGCTGCAGGCCGCGCCGCCAGCCAGCATCGGCCTCGACGTGCTCGCAGAAGAGCAGCCGGCCCCCCGGTTTCAGAACCCGGGCCACCTCGGTGAGCGAGCGGCCCGGGTCGGAGACGGTGCAGAGGACCAGCGTCGAGACCACAGTGTCGAAGCTGTCATCGGCAAAGGGAAGCCGCTCGGCGGGCGCCCGCACGAGCTTGGTCGGGACGCCATCTGGAGCGCCCCCGAGGTCGATGCGCGCCGCCATCGGCTCGCCCGGCTCGGCCAGGATCAACTGCTCCAGCCCGGCCGGGTAGTGGCGCAGGTTGAGGCCGGTCCCGGCGCCGATCTCCAGGACGGCGCCGCTGGCCCCGGCCAGCAGCTGGCGCCGCCGCGCCGCCATGCCGAGCCTCTCCCCCAGCCAGACAAAGGGGCCGTAGAGGGCGGCGGTGAAGCCGCTTTCGGCGACCTCGACGGGCGGGTTGGCAGCGGTCTCGGTGGGTGCGGTTATCGGCATCAGGTTGGCCTCCGGGAGGGGGTTCGGTTTTCTCAGCCCCGATTCAAGCGCCGCGCCATCGCAACCGCTTCGCCTCTTCCGGCCATTTGAAATGGCCGGAAGAGGCCATTTCCGCGGTTCTAAGCTTGCCCAGTGGAAGAGCCGGAGATTCGCTTCACCGAGCAGGGAGGGCGGCGCATCGCCTGGGCCCGCAGCGGCGAGGGCCCGCCACTGGTCTTCTGCGGCTGGTGGATGAGCCACCTCGAGCTGAACTGGCGCGATCCCCGCTTCCGCGGCTTCATCGAAGCGCTCGGCCAGCACCGCACGGTGATTCGCTACGACGCGCCGGGGACCGGACTCTCCGCCGACGGCAGCGCCCGCGACGCGACCGTCGCCGGCGAAACCGCGGCGCTCGGCGCCGTCCTCGAGGCCGCCGAGGCGCCGGCCGCAGACCTCGTCGCTGCCTCCTCCGGGGCCCCGGTCGGGATCGCCTTCGCCGCCGCCCAGCCCGAGCGGGTGGAGGCCCTCGTCGTCTACGGCGGCTATGCCTCGGGCGCCGCGATCGCAGCCGCGGGTGACCGCCAGGCCATGGTCGATCTGGTCCGCGAGCACTGGGGCCTGGGGTCGCGGGTGCTCGCCGACGTCTTCATGCCGAGCGCCGACGGAGCGGAGCGCGACGCCTTCGTCGCCTTCCAGCGCCAGGCGGCGAGCGCCGAGCAGGCCGCCCGCTCGCTCGACGCCGTCTACCGGTTCGACGTTGCCGCCCAGCTCGGCGACGTCGCGAGCGCCGCGACCATCCTGCACCGGCGCGAGGACCGCTCGATCCCCTTCGAACTGGGACGGGACCTGGCCGCGGGCTTGCCGGGAGCGAGCCTGGTCGCGCTCAGCGGCTCAGACCACTACCCCTGGTTCGGGGACTCAGACGCGGTCCTGCGGGCGATGCTGAACGCAATCGGTGTCGACGCTGCGACCGCGGTGGCGCCCGTGCCCGCGCCTGAACGCTTGCCCACCCAGGGAGAGGCCCTGACCAGCCGCGAGACCGAGGTGCTGGCCCTCGTCGCCAGCGGCCTCTCCGACCGCGAGATCGCCGAACGCCTCGTGCTCAGCCCCCACACGGTCCACCGCCACGTCGCCAACATCCGCACCAAGCTCGGGCTGCCGACCCGCGCCGCGGCGGTCGCGGCCGCTGCCAAACGCGGCCTGCTCTGAGCGCTACGGCCTCCGAGTACGTATTTAGCGCCCGCGCGCGAAGACGGAAAGAAGCACACACACTTCCCTCCACTGGGAATTTATACCACACAAGGGCCTTGTAACAAGGTCCGCCCCGCCTGTATAAACGCCCGCCGCAAGGCTGACTATGAGATGAGGTGGGTGGATGAGTGTGTTGTTTTCGGATGCGAACAGTGAGGTTCTGATCGTCGGGGCCGGACCAACCGGGATGATGCTGGCGGCCGAGCTGACGCTGGCGGGAGTCGGCGTCACCGTGCTCGAGCGGCGGCCCGGACCGGAGCTGGTCGGCTCCCGGGCCGGCGGTCTGCACTGCCGGGCGATCGAGATCCTCGACCAGCGCGGTATCGCCGACCGCTTCCTCGCCGCGGGGCAGGCGGTCCAGACCACGCGCTTCGGGGAATCCGTGCTCGACATCAGCGACTTCCCCACCCGCCACCCCTACGGGCTAGGCCTGTGGCAGAACCACATCGAGCGGATCATGGCCGAGTGGGTCGGCGAGCTGGGAGTGTCAATTCACTACGGGCAGCAGGTGACCGGCTTCACCCAGGACGACGATGGCGTCGAGGTCGAGCTGGACGACGGCCAGAAGCTGCGAGCCCAGTACCTGGTCGGCTGCGACGGCGGCCGCAGCGCCATCCGCAAAACGGCCGACATCGAGTTCCCCGGCTGGGAGGCGACCGCGAGCTCGCTGATCGCCGAAGTCGAGATGGCCGAGGAGCCCGAGTACGGCATCCGTCACAGCGCCAGCGGCATCACCGGGCTCAACCGGGTCGAGGAGGGCGGGCCGGTGCGGGTCGTCGCCGCCGAGGCCGAGCTGGCGACCGGCGACGAACCCACCGCGGCGGAGCTGAGCGCGGCGCTCATCGCCGTCTACGGGACCGACTTCGGCCTCCACAGCCCGACCTGGATCTCCCGCTTCACCAACACCACCCGGCAGGCAGCGGCCTACCGCGACCGCCGGGTACTGCTCGCCGGCGACTCCGCCCACATCCACTCCCCCGCCGGCGGCCAGGGCCTCCAGATCGGCATGCAGGACGCCGTGAACCTCGGCTGGAAGCTGGCCCAGGTCGTCAACGGCATCTCCCCGGAGGGCCTCCTCGACAGCTACCAGTCCGAGCGCCACCCGACCACCGCCCGCACCCTCAGGCTGACGATGGCGCAGACCGTCCTCCAGCGCCCCGGCCCGCGCGTCGAGGCCCTACGCGACACGGTCGGCGAGCTGATGGAGATGGACGAGCCCCGCAAGCACCTCGCCGCCGAGCTCGCCGGCCTCGGCATCCGCTACGACCTCGGCGAGGGGCACCCGCTGCTGGGACGCCGCATGCCGGACCTAGACCTCGTCAGCGCCGACGGCTCAACCCGCGTCTACGCCTTCCTGCGCGAGGCGCGCCCGCTCCTGCTCAACCTCGGCGACCCCGGCAGCCTCGACATCACCCCCTGGACAGACCGGGTGCAACTCCTCGACGCCAAGCACTCCGGCACCTGGGAGCTCCCGGCCGTGGGGCCGGTCGCCACTCCCTCGGCGGTACTGATCCGCCCCGACGGCCACGTCGCCTGGGTGGGCGACGGCAGCCGCGAGGGCCTCGCCGGAGCACTCACCGATTGGTTCGGACCTGGCCGCTAGCCCTACTCCGCCATCACGATCGCGACCGAGGTCTCGACCCAGCAACAGGTCAGCGTGCAGCAGGTGCTGAAGGTGACACCGTGCTCCGGCGGCAGCTCGTTGATCGAGCGTCCCGGCCAACCGCGGATGTCAAAGCCCTCCTCCGCCGCCAGCCGCGTGATCGCGTCGGTGCCGCGATTGATGTCACGCGCCGCCGAGACCTCCGCGTCGAGGATCTTCAGCCTCAGCGCCTCATCGCTCTTGACCCTTTCGATGAACTGCACGATTCCTGGGTTCTCCATGGTCCAACCCTCCTTTTTGTTCAGATAGTCCTAACTCATAAATCCCGAGTCGCAAAACTGCGCGCCCGCTCGTGGAGGCCGGCCGAGAGGACAGCCGGGACGAGGGAATCGCCCTCGTCCAGGAGCGCGAGGCCCACGCCGGCGGCACCCTGGAATAGCCCCGGCACGTCCTTGAAGCTGTAGGCGCCGGTCGCACGGCGGCGCTCCACTCCCTGAGCTTCGAGCTGCGCGGCCTCCTCGCGCCACCGCTCCTCCCCGGCTTGCGGCGCCGCCATCCGCAGGATCGCGGCGCGTCCGAAGCGCCCACAGCAAAGCGAGTCCTCGGGCAGGGCCCGGTCCGCCGTCGCCTCCAACGCCCGGTCGAGGTCCGCTTCGGTATCAGCGTCCCACAGCGGCGTCCCGGCAAGACACAGCCGCCCCAGAGCGACCCCCGGCGCCCCGTGACACCAACTCAGCATGAAGCGCGGCTTGCCCGCCTCCGCTTCACCGCGCAAATCGGGCCAGTTACCCACCTCGGCGTCGAAGTGCCGGCGCTCCCAGCTCAGCGCCGCCGCGGCCGCCTCCAGGTAATCGTCGCGCCCAGTGGCGCAGTGCAGCCGAGCCAGGGCGGCGGCCATGCCCGAGGCTCCGTGGGAGAAGCCCGTGAGCGCCGCGCCGCCACTCGACTTGATCGGCCAGCCGCCCTCACCATCCTGACCGGCGAGGAGGGCGTCGCCCGCCGTCCGAGCCAGGTTCAGCGCCCGGGTGCTGCCGACGGCAAGCAGCGGGCCGATCAACCCGGCGCAACCGAAGATCACGTCGAGCTGCGCGTCCGACTCCAGCACGCTGGGATCAAGTGCCTCGAGCAGGAACTCGATCACGTCCCCTGCCTGCGCCGCGACCTCCGGCAGTAGATCGCGCAGCAGGCCAAGGGCCAAGAGGACACCGCCTCCACCCGCCAGACCGAGCGGCTGCTCGCGCCACCAGCCGCGGCCATCGTCCAGCGTGCTGCGCCCGTCGCGCAGCCTGCCGAGATCCGAGCAGGCGCCGATCGCGGTCCGCTCGTAGGCGTCGCCGCGCGCGACCTCCCCGCGGGCGAGCGCGGCGAGGAAGAGAGCGATCCCGGTCCGGCCGGCGTAAAGGGAGAGTCCGAGCGGGCCGTAGCTGGATCGCTCCAGATCCTCGGCGACGTCGATCCCCAGCCACTCCACGGCGTCGCTCTCGTCGCTGACCGCGACCGCGACGAGCTGGTCGCCGATCGCCGCGGCCTCCTCACGGCGTTCCTCGCCGGAGAGCTCCTCGAGCTGGGCGCCACGGGCCGCCCGGTCCGCTTGCAGCGGCCGATGCGCGTGCATCCCCTTCGCGGCGATGACGCCGCGCACCAGCGCGAGCTGGAGATCGATCGCGGCGGCATCCAGCCGTTCCAGCTTCTGCCGCGCGCCCTCGTAGCCGCTGACCTCGAAGAAGCCGGGGATCGAGGGGCTGCCGGGGATGAACAGGTCCCTGCCGTCGACCCGCTGCTCGAAGAAGGGCACGTCCAGCGCATCCAGCTGCTCGGCCTCGGCGGCGACCACCCGCGGATCCGCCGGCCGCGCGACGAAGGGGAGCTGATCGCGGCCCAGCTTCTCCCGGACCCGGCGCTGCCCCGCCTCCGAGGCCAGCGCTTCCGGCTCGGCCTGCTGCTTGAGCGCCCAGAGGTAGACCCAGGTGGCCCGGCGCACGAAGCGGCTCCGGTATCCCTGGAACCGCGCCAGGTGCCCGGCGCCGCCGAGCCAGCGCTCCCTCTCCCCCGCGATCGCCTCCATCTGGCCCCTGAACCCCTCGCAGAAAACCTCGGCGAAGTCGCCAAGGCGGTTGGCGCCGCCGACCCCGACCGGCGAGGAGGTCGGTACCTCGGTGGGCCGGTCCACCCGGCCGGCGATCATCGCGTCAGTTCCCGGCTCGATCCAGCCGGACTGCTTGCGCTCGGCGCTCCGCGGCGGCGCGATGCCGAGCGCACTGACGTCGTGGGGGATCCGCTTCTCGCCGGCGAAGTGCCACTGGGGCAGCAGGCCCAGCCGCAGCACCGAGCCGCCCATCCGGTCATAGAGGCCGGAGCGGACAGTCGATTGCCTGCGGTCGGTATTGCGGTCGTAGGGCGTGCCCTGGAACAGGGCCTCGCCATCAACCAGAAGCAGCTGATCGCCCTGGGCGATGAAATTCTCGTGGTGGCAGTCGGCGCAGCCGAGGAGATGCAGCACCGCGGCCAGGCGGCCGGCGTTGCGGTAGAAGGAGCCGAGCTCGCCCTCGCCCTCGCACAGCACGTGCGGAACCCACTCCATGTACCCGTAGCCATCGCGCGGCAGGACAGCGACGCTGCGCAGCGCACCGTCCGCGGGCGCCGGCGGCGGCATCTCCGGCAGCAGCCGCTGGAACTCCCGGTCCAGGCCGAGGTCCTTGGGCTTGTAGACGACGGTGTGGCGCTCCTCACCGCGGGCGAAGATCAGGGCGGCGACGGTCCGGCCCCCGCGGTGCGGATCGCTCAGGCTCGGCCGGACGCTCACGAGCGTGGCGTCGGCCGGCACGGCGAGGACATCGGCGAGGTGGCCACGGTCCGCCCGGACCCTGGTCAGCAGCTCCACGCTCGACTCCTGCCATTGCCTCAGGGCGGTCGCGAGATGGCGCCCCAGCACCGGGTGCCGCTCGCTCAGCCCCCGCAGCCCTTCCGCCCGCTGCTCCTCCAGGAAGCCGAGGTAGACGGTGCGCCTCGGCCCCTCGGCGCGCAGGTGCTCAAGGACCACGTCGCGCGGCGTCCGCCGCTGGTTGAACTCCTCCCACAGCGCCGCCTCGCCAACCGCGGCGAGCTTCGCGACGAGGTCGGCGGCCAGGTCCCCGCGGACCCCGGCCTCGATCCCTCCCAGCTCGGCAGCGGCGCGGTCCGCCAGGCGCTGCCACAGCTCGGCGAACGGGACAGCCGGGTCGGCGAGCGGCGGGCTCGTCTCGTCGATCGGAGCCGCTGCCCGCAGCCAGGCCGCCGCTAGGCGGTGGAAGTCCACGTGAAGCAACAGGTGAAGGTGCAGCTATCCCCGGCTTCCAGCTTTTCCTCGTCGTACTCCTTGTCCGGCCGACCGTTCCAGTCGCTGAGGTCGTACCCGGCGTCGGCCGCGATCCTGGTGATCACGTCCGCGTGCCGTTCGATCTCCCGCGCAGCGGCTTTCTCTGCCTCGTAGACCTTCTGTTTGAGGTCCTCGTCCTGCTTCGCCTTCTCAATGAACTGCGCAAGGGGTGAGTCGTCCATCAGCGCCTCCAGTTTGGCTGTGCGGCGGCACACTACTTAGCGATTTATGATTGCGCAAGGTCCTTTACCGAGCCGCTCGACAGCTACGGTAGGGCTCGCCTAGCATCGAGCCCGATGACGGTCCAGCGCCTCGAACACATCGGCATCGTCGTCAACGACATCGATGCCGCGACCGAGTTCTTCGTCGCGCTGGGCCTCGAACGTAGGGGCGGGATGCCGGTCGGGGGCGCCTGGGTGGACCGCATCGTCGGCCTCGAGGGCGTCCGCGCCGAGATGGCGATGCTGCGGACCGCCGACGGCCACGGCGAACTGGAGCTGGTGAAGTTCCACGCGCCGCCGCCCGCGCCGGGCGACCCCGAGGCCCCGGCGAACACGCCCGGGCTCCGCCACCTGGCCTTCTTCGTCGAGGGAATCGAGTCCCTCGTCGGCGAGCTCAAGGCCCGCGGCTTCGAGCTCGTCGGCGAGCTCGAACGCTATGAGGACAGCTACCTGCTCTGTTACGTCCGCGGGCCCGAGGGGATCATCGTCGAGCTGGCGGAGAAGATCGGGTAGCTGCCCTCGCGGCGTGCGCTCAACTGCTCTGCGGAATCAGACGAAGGTCTTCCCGATCGGCGACTTCCGGCCGACGACAGACGCTGCCGGGGCCCGCACGCTGGGGGGCATGAGAAGACAATCCCCAGGACAGAAGACCCCGCAAACCCCGCGTCGCCGCCCGCCCTGGCTGGCCCTGGCGGCGCTAGGCCTGACGCTGGCGGCGCTGGTCGCGCCCTCCGCCGCCAGCGCCGACTCGATCCTCTTCATGAAGGGCGGCGACGTCTGGCTCGCCTCGCCGGACGGCTCCAACCAGTTCCAGGTGACCAGCGGCGGCGGCTACAACTACGCCTCGCAGTCGGAATCGGGAGCGGTGATCGTCGCCTCGCGCGAAAACCACCTGGTCGTGCTCAACCGCAACGGCGACGTCATCCGCGAGCTGCCGACCGTGATCGGCTCCAGCCTCTGGTTTGGCCCCTACGAACCGCAGGTCTCCCCCGACGGCACCCACGTCGCGTACCAGTACTACTACACGGGCGGCGGCGAAACCCGGACCGGGGTCGCCTACGCCAACACCGACGGCGGCTACGGCGGCTACGACCTTCACACCGGCTGGACTTACCCGGCCTGGTACGACGACTCGCTGCTGATGCACAGCGATCCGCCGAACTTCCTCTCTAAGGACGTGATCCTGCGCCCGTTCGGCTCCGCCAACAACACCGGCCAGGAGTGGTTCAGCCACGGGGAAATGCCGCAGCTTCGCGACGGCGACATCCGCGGCAACCGGATGGTGTTCGTCGCCGGCCAGAACGCCGACCGCCTGCCGGTGTACCGCTTCGAGGGTGCGCCAGGCAGCGCACAGATCAAGATCTGTTACGCCTGGACCCAGCCAAACGGCAAATTCGAGAGCCCCTCGATCTCCCCCGACGGCTCCTACCTGTCCTGGAACGAGGACGACGGCGTCCACATCGCCCCCGCCGGTGACTTCAGCGCCGACTGCGCCGAACCCGGCGCCGAAACCCTGACCATCCCCGGCGGCCGCTACCCCGACTGGGGCGCCGCCGGCGTTCCCGCCCCCCGGCCCAGCGGCGGCGGTACCCCGCCGAACGGCGGTGGTGGCGGCACCAAACCGAATGGCGGCGGTGGAGGTGGCACCCCGGGCGGCAAAGACGGCCCGAACAACCCGAGCGCCTCGCGCCTGCAGATCGGCGCCGGGGCAAAGCTCGGCCCGGCCCTGAAGAAGGGCCTACTGGTCGCCGCCAGCGGCGTCTCCGGCAAGGTGACCCTGACCGCAACGATCCCCGCCGCCGTCGCCCGCAAAACCGGCCTCGGCCGCAGCGCGACCAAGGTGGCGTCAGGCACGGCAAGCGCCCAGGGCGGCAGCGCCTCAGTGCGCCTCCGATTCACCCCGAAGGCGGCACGCAAGCTCGCACGACTGGGTTCGGTCCGCCTGCAAATCGCCGGCGCCGGCACGACGACCACGACCACCCTCAAGCGCTAACCGCGCCCGCAGACCTAGCGGTGATGAAGCCGGCCGGACTCCGGGCCGCTCGGGAGCCCACGCGCGGCGACCTGCTCGAAGGCGGTGACGACGTCGGGGTCGAACTGGACGCCGGCGCCGCGACGCAGCTCTTCGAGGGCGCGCGAGGGACGCATCGCGACGCTGTAGGGGCGCTCGGAGACCATCGCCGCGTAGGCCTCGCAGACGGCGATCACCCGCGAGCCGAGTGGGATCTGATCGCCGTGCAGGGAGTCCGGGTAGCCACTGCCATCCCAGCGCTCGCCGCTGGAGCGGACCAGACGCGCGACCGGCACCAGCGCCGCTGCCGAGGCGATGATCCGCTCGCCGATCAGAGTGTGCTGGCGGACGAACTCCCACTCGGAGTCCTCGAGCGGCCCCGGCTTGTTCAGGATCGCGTCGGGGATTGCCATCTTCCCCGTCTCATGTAGCTGGGCGGCGCGGAGGGTTTCGTCGCGCTGCTCGGCCTCCATCCCCAGCTCCCCGACGACCGCCAGCGCCAGCTCCCCGACGTCGACCGCTTGCTCGGCCAGCTCCGGCTGGCGTTCACGCAGCGCCATCAGCAGTACGTCGCGCGACTGCGAGCCGGCAGAAGTTCGCTCGCTTGTCTTGTTCGCGTACATCCGGCGATCGGCCAGTTGCATCGCCAGCTTCACCGAGTCAGCCTCGCTCGGCAGGAGAACGCTGCCCTGCGAGGCCGTGACCGAGAAGGCCTCGCCGCGCTCCGAAAGCGCGGCGGTGGCGCCGGCGATGATCGCGTCGACCTCCGCGGCCGTGCACTCGGCGAGGAGGCAGAACTCATCGCCACCAAGCCGGTAGGCGCGGGCCTGCGAGGGCGCGAAGCGCCCCAGCCGGTCGCCCAGCCGTTCCAGCAGGGCATCTCCGGCGGGGTGGCCGAAGGTGTCGTTATAGAGCTTGAAGCCGTCGAGGTCGAACAGGGCCAGGAGCCGCAGGGACCCCGTTGCCGGCGGCCGCGTGATCGCCCGCTCCAGGTCCAACATCAGCGCCCTGCGGTTGGGCAGCCCGGTCAGCTCGTCGGTGCGCGACTCCTGCACCTTGCTGCGGACTTCGCCCTGGGTCTCACGCAACGAGAGGACGAGGCGCACGACGACCGCGACCAGGGTCAGCAGCGAGATGACCGCCGCTGCGGTCGGAGCCGTGGCGAATCTTTCGGCCGCCTGGATGCCGATCGCGACCAGGGCCGCGACGGCCGGTATCGCGATGATCCGCACCGCCCGCGAGCGCACCGGCTCCGTGAGGCCGGGCTCGATCCACGCCGCGCAGGCGACCAGAAGGACGCCGCATGGCCAGCCGGCGTCGAGGATCGTGCCTTCGACGTAGGTCCCGTTGGCGGACTGCAGCAGGTAGGTGCCGTCGGAAATCGCCAGCAGCAGCAGGCCGGCCCCCAGCACCGCCCAGCTGCGCCCCGGCCGCCAGCCGGTGAACGAGGCGGCGGTCGCCACCATCGTCAGCAGGGCCAGGTCGGCGATCGGGTAGGCGAGGTTGGTTGCGACAGCGAGCGTCTGCCCGTCGTTCGAGGCGTCGACAATCGGCCCCAGCGCCACCGCCGCCGCCAGCGCCGCGACCGCGGAACCGACGATCGCCCCATCCAGCCACCGCGCCACCGGAAAGGCCCCAATCCTCGCCCGCAACAGCACGATCAAAGCCACATACGCGAGCGGATAAAAGGCCAAATAGCCCCCGTCGGCCAGCGAAGGAATCGGCACCGTCGCCTGCCCAGCAAGAACACTCGCGTAATAAATTTCCCCACCCGCATAGAGCAGCAACCCGACCCCCAGCAAGGCCCAGGCCCAACGCTCGCCGCGGACCAGCACGGCCCGCAGCAGACAGGCGGCGGCGCTGGTCAGCATCAGGGCGTTGTAGACCCAGACGTTGAAGAGCACATCCGTCCCCGGCCCGCCCAAGCCAAACGTGACGTGCGCGGTGAAAGCAACCAGCAGCCCAAGCGCAACGAGCCCCCCGACGAGGACGATCTTTCGGTCGCGCTGACTCAGCCCGGTAACCACATCACCAGAATCGGAATCTGGGGCGGCAACCTTGACTGATGGGATCAGGGCTAGCAGAAGCCCCGCAAAAGCGGGCCTTTGGAGTAGAGCACGGGCCGAGACTCAAACCAGTGACCTTCGGGAAATGAGAACGCCCGCCCTAGTTGACTGGGCTGTTTCGTGACTTCTGGAGCGGTTTGAGTTGGTCTGAGTTGGACCCATGTTGCGCTCAGATTGGTATCCGTTTGGTACCCGCGTTAGCGATCAGCGCGGGCGATGGCAGCATCGGAGGTCCGGGCGTCGTGGAAGGCAATGACCACGACTCGATCCTCGGCCTCGATGTACATGTGGACGATGATCAGCCAGCCCCATGGACCGATGAGGGCGCGACAATCTCGCCAGACGCCCAAGAACTGCTTGCCGGCCCGTGGGAACTCTTCCAGCGTGAGCAGGGATCGCGACACGCGCTCCCTGGTGTCGAGCGGAAGTCCGCGGGTCTCGATCAGCTCCTGCAGCTCGTCACGCGCCAAGCGCGTGACCTCGATCGTCGCCATCCGCTAGAGCTCGGAGAGCGGGACCGTCTCGCCGCTCCGAGCCTGCTCAATCGAACTCTGGGCCCTCTCCCATGCTCCAGGAATCCCGTCGAGGATCTCCGTGATCCGCGAAGCATCGGGGTCGGCTTCGTCAAGAGCGCTGGAAAGGAGCGAGCGAGCGAGCGTTCCCTCCTGAACGTGCGTGCGCTCAGCCAGGCTCGCCAGCTTCCGCGCATAGTCCGGCTCGAGGGTCACGTTGATGCGGCGGTTTCGCTCGGCCATACCCCTAGGGTACACGCAAGGGCACACGGCGTACACGGGGCCACTCTCGCGCTAGCCCGCACAAGCTCACTGCGAACGTCAAGGAGCACGTCGTGGGCAGCATCGCACCTCCTTGCGCCACGAGTACGCAGCATGGGCAGAAGCCTAGGAAGAGCCCAACCCCGCCCTTATTTTCGCCGTTGCTCCTCAGGGTCGTAGGACTCGGCGAAGGACATGTCCGCGAGCCAGCGCTTGAACTCGGGGTCATCGCTGAAGCGCTTGAACAGCTCGGTGTTGTCTCGAAGAAGCGCCTGCATTGCGCGGTTGAGCGCTTGGTCATGCTCAATGCGGGCGTTCTGCCGATCGCTATTGGCCATCGCGTTGCGGTACGCGGGATCCGCAGCGACCTTGCCGGGCAGTTCGGCGACGGTGCGGGCAACACGATCGGAATCGTCCCAATTAATGTCCCCGAACATGTCGTTGAAGGTCTTGACGATGCTCGAAAGACGGTCGAGCTCGGGCTCGGGCCTGCCCCCACCCCCATCCGCCGGCACGGGTCCCACCTCGGCGTCCTCGTCCTCCAACGCGATCGCGATCGTCTCGCGCTTTTCGGCCCGGTAACTCTCCATGTCGACCGTCTCCAGAATCCCCCGCGAGAGGTCTTCTTCCTTCGGCGCCGGCAACTTCGGGATCAATAGGTTGAGGAAGATCGAGAGCTCCTCCCACTCCGGGTTCGCGTAGGGGAGCATCGAGCTGAGGAAGCCGTAACTCCGGACAAACGCCTTCGCATCGCCTTTGAACCCCACCTGCTCGTCCTCGTTGAGCTGCTCATTGTAGGTGGCAACACAGGTATCAAGAACGATGTCGAGCTGGTCCCGCGGCGCGCCATCGAGGAAGAGGCGCGCCAGCTCGCGCGCCTCGGAATCACCGAACACTTCGGCCGCGTAGAGCCGCGCCCGGAGATCGTGTAGCCGATTTGGATCAGTCGCTTCGCTGAGGATCGTCGTCCGGAAATAGTCAGCGAATGCCGCCTGGATCGTCTCAGCGTCGTTGGCGAAGTCGAGGACAAAAGCGTCGTACTTGTCCGGATGCGCCCGGTTGAGGCGGGAGAGAGTCTGCACCGCCTGTACGCCGCTGAGAATCTTGTCGACGTACATCGTGTGCAGCAGCGGCTCGTCATATCCGGTCTGGAATTTGTCGGCGCAGACGAGTAGCCGGTAGGGGTCTTCGCGGATCTTCTCGACGATCGAGTTCGAGGGGAAGCCGTTGAGCGAAGCCTCGGTCACGGACCTGCCGCCGTACTCGTACTCGCCGGAGAAAGCGACGATCGCCTCGACACTGCTGCGGCGCTCGCGCAGGTAAGCCTTAATCGCATGGAAGTACTCCAGCGCCCGTTCGATACTGCCGGTAACCACCATGGCCCGCGCTTGCCCGCCTATCTTTCGCGCTCCAAGGACCTCGTCGTGGAGGTGGTCGACGATGATCTTTGCCTTGAGTCCGATCGCATGGTCGTTGCCCTCGACGAAGGCTCGTAGCTTGCTGCTCGCCCTGCGAGTGTCGAACATCGGATCGTGGTCGACCGTGGTGATCAACCGGTAGTAGCTGGCGACCGTGGTGTAGTGGGCGAGCACGTCGACGATGAACCGCTCCTCTATCGCCTGCTTCATCGTGTAGGTGTGGAACGGTCGGTGCTTCGTGTCGCTGCCCTCGTCGAAGGGCTCGCCGAAGAGCTCCAGCGTCTTGTTCTTGGGAGTAGCGGTGAAGGCGAAGTAGCTGGCGTTGGGGAGCATCTTCTGCGCCTCGATCAGAGTGTTGATCCGGTCCTCGTAGGTTTCCTCCGCACCCTCCTCGTCGTCAGACTGACCAGAGAGCGCCCGGCTCATCGCCCTGGTCGTCTTCACCCCCTGGCTCGAATGGGCCTCGTCGATCACGATTGCGAATGAGCCGTCGGCGTGGACCGTGCCGATGTCTTTGAGGATGAAGGGGAATTTCTGCACGGTCGAGACGATGATCTTCTTGCCGCTCTCGATGAATTGACGCAGGTCGCCAGAGCGCCGGGCGTGGCCCACCGTCGCGCCAACCTGAGAGAACTGCTTGATCGTCGCGTCGATCTGCCGGTCCAAGATGCGGCGGTCGGTGACGACGATGATCGAGTCGAAGACGGGCTCGTCGCCACGCTTCAGTTCGATCAGGCCGTGTGCGAGCCAGGCGATTGAGTTCGACTTGCCACTGCCGGCCGAGTGCTGAATGAGATAACGGTGACCAGCGCCGCGCTCTCCTGCATCGGCTAACAGCTTGCGAACGACGTCCAGCTGGTGATAGCGCGGGAAGATCTGCTTTGAGGACTTGCGTCCCGTCTTGGAGTCCTTAATCGTGAGCAGCGCTGCGTAGTTCTCGATGATCTCCGTGAGACTGTCGCGAGCGAGCGTCTGCCGCCAGAGGTAGTCGGTCTTGAGACCCTCGGGGTTCGGAGGGTTTCCGGCGCCCCCTTTGTAGCCGCGGTTGAAAGGGAGGAACCACGACTTGCGCCCGTCGAGCATGGTGCAAAACCGAACCTCGGCGTCGTCCACAGCGAAGTGGGCGAGGCAGCGGCCGGAGCGGAAGATCAGCTCCTTGGGGCTGCGGTCGCGTTTGTACTGCTCAACGGCGTCCTCCACGGTCTGCTTGGTGAAGCTGTTCTTCAGCTCGAAGGTGGCCACCGGCAAGCCGTTGACGAAGAGTGCCAGGTCGAGAGCGAGCCGCGTCGCGTCGCCGCTGTAGCGCAGCTGTCGGGTGACGACGAAGCGGTTTGCCGCGTAGCGCTCGACCGCGGTGGGGTTGCCGGCCGAGGGTGCCCCATAGAACAGATTGACGTTCAACGGCCCATGCTTGACGCCATTCCGCAAAACGTCGACGATCCCACGCGAGGTGATCTCGCCTTGGAGTCGAGCTAGAAAGCGACGACGCGTCTTCCCATCGTCGCGAATCTCGGTGGCCCCGACGGTCTCGGGCTGCGTCGCCTCCAGAAAAGCCGCAAGCTGAGTCAGATCGATCGCGAACTCGCGGTCATAGTCAGCTGGATCCCCCTCGATCCAACCCACCTCGGGCGCCGTCATCTGCGCGACGATCGTCGCCTCGAGCCCCGCCTCGCTGATGTCCGTACTCACCCCGCCACCACCTCCTCCAACTGCTCATCCAGCGCCGGGTCGTCGGCATCAGGATCGTCCTGAAGACTCGCAGCCGCCTCGCGAACGTCGAACTTGCCGGTGATGACGTCGGAGATTAGGCGGGTGCGGAATTCGCGGAGTAGAGCGATATGCCTCTGCGCCCCCCCAATCGCCTCATCAGTGTCCGCCAGATGGGCAGACGTCAAATCGACGATTTTCCTGGCCTCCTCAATTGGAGGGAGAACGAGCAACAAGCGCCCGATGTCATCGACATTGAAGTGAGCAACCGTCGAGCCCCGCGATGCGTTTTCGATCTCCTGACGAATCGCCCCTCCGTAAATGGAAAACACCAAGAACCGAGCGGGACAGCGTGTTGGATCGGGCTTCAGCAGCACCATCCTCTGTCCCAGGCAATACTTCCCCTCCGCCGGAACCAAACAAGCCTCTCCTGCGGGAGCCTCGCGCGTGAACAGCACGTCCCCGGACACCGGCGCACCTCTACGGGTCCATTCATCAAACGACTTGCCGTCAGTCGAATAGGTTCCGTCTCCGATAAATCGCCCCGCTCGTACTGCGCTGGTGCGGACGACTCGGAAATCTGACGAGTCAACCGACGGGGCCGTTTTGTGCTCGCAGTCGATGATCCGATGAACTGCTCGCTTCAACGCAACCACCCTCCAATGCGCAGGTACCTGGCCGAGCCAAGCAACACCTGAGGACTTGAGAGGAACATCGAGATCAAGACCGCGCGTGACGGCACGATGAATGATCGCTTTCCTCTCCTCTTCCAATAGCGAAACCTGGCATTCCCTTGCTGCAATGAATTGCTGAACTCGCAACTCGACATGCTTGATAAAACGAAGGATGGTGAGCTGCTGTCTAGCCGGAGGAACGGGAAAACGAAAGTTGGCTACAAACTCGGTGGGTACGCGCTGCTGCCCACTTGCACCCTGCATGAATTCGGCACCAAGACGACGAAACACCGAGAGCGAGACGAGGGCGTGAAGAAATTGCGAGTGCACCCTCTGTGAGGGTCTCAGCACTATGAACTCAGTTGAGCCAAAACCCCAATCAGTGGGTAGGCAGTCGAGACTCGCGCCCTTCCCATTCTCGAAGCACGGCGTAATCTTGGCGAGGATCACGTCCGAACGACGAAAGTAGGTAAATCCATCCCACACGTCTTCAATCGGCACGACTTCACTCGCGTTGAAAGTTCCGTCTGAGCCAACCCTCGCCATAGGAAGAAACGTCACCGGCGTCCCGTTCCGAAGTGCAACAGGCACCTCGGATTTTCGAGGATTGAGTCTTGCGACACGCTTCACGGGCATCACCTCCCACTCCTCCGGCACCTCGCCCAGCCACTTGACTCCTGAGTCTTTGTACGCCGAATACGGTCTGAGATCGGTGATCATGCCTGATCTCTGTACGATCCGACGATCTTCTCCAGCAGGCCCTCCGTCTCCCGCTCGACGGCGAGGATGTCCGTGCGAATCTCCTCTAGGGAACGAAGCTCCACCGGCTTGAAGAAGTGGCGGGTGAAGTTGATCTCGTAGCCGACCTTGATTGAGGCGGGGGTGATCCAGGCGTCGGGGGCGTAGGGCAGGACCTCGCGGCGGATGAAGCCCTCCACCCCGCCCTCCTCCAGCAGCGGTACCTGCTCGGTATCGCGCAAATCACTGTCGGGCTCGTACTCGACGACCCGCGGCTTGCCGTCGATCTCACGTTCGAAGCGGCCGTGCAGAGGGTCTGCCTCGGCACCACGGACTCTGTGGATTTTGCGGATCACCGGCTCGCCATCCTCGTCAGGCTCGGCACCGGAGGAGCGCAATGCCTTGATCTCCTTGGCGGAGTAAGCCCGCTCGGGATCGATGCCGGCGACCCGCAGCGGTCGCTCGACCGTCACCCGGCGGTAGCCGAATGCCTCGTTGGGAAAGATCTTCGACTGCTCGCTCTCCTCAAAGGTGATGAGCGTCTCGATCACTCGCTGGATGTCCTCTCCGGAGAGCTCGCAGGTCTTCTTGCCGAGATTCTTGCGCAGCGGCTTGAACCACTTGGTCGCGTCGATCAGTTGCACCTTGCCCTGGCGGCGCGGATCGTGCTCGGCCTTGCGGTTGCTGAGTACCCATACATAGGTCGCGATTCCGGTGTTGTAGAAGAGGTTGAGCGGCAGCGCGACGACCGCTTCCAGCCAATCGTTCTCGATGATCAAGCGGCGGATGTTGCTCTCACCCTGGCCGGCGTCGCCGGTGAACAACGAGGAACCGTTGTGAACCTCGGCGATGCGGCTGCCGAGCGGCGTGTCCCTCTTCATCTTCGAGACCAGGTTGGCGAGGAACATCATCTGTCCGTCGCTGACTCTGGTGACCAACGAATACTCGGGGTCTCCGGCATGCTCGATCAGGAAGCGCTCGTCCTGGATCCCAGCTTTGCCGCCCATCCGCTCCAAGTCGCCCTTCCAGCTCTTGCCGTAGGGGGGATTGGAGAGCATGAAGTCGAACTGCGTGGTGCGGAAGGCGTCGTTGGAGAGGGTCGAGTGCTCGGGTCCCCCGACGATGTTGTCCGCGCCTTCCCCCTCCCCCTTGAGCAGGAGGTCCGCCTTGCAGATCGCGTAGGTCTCGGCGTTGATCTCCTGTCCGAAGGGGTGCGTGATGACATCCTTGCCCTGTTCGGCGGCGAGCTGGCCGAGAGTCTCTTCGGCGACGGTGAGCATGCCGCCAGTCCCGCAAGCGCCGTCGTAAAGCAGATAGGTGCTCGACTCGATCCGGTCGGCGACGGGTGTAAAGATCAGCCGCGCCATCAGCTGCACAGCGTCGCGCGGCGTCCAGTGCTCTCCCGCCTCCTCGTTGTTCTCCTCGTTGAAGCGGCGCACCAGCTCCTCGAAGATCGTCCCCATCGAGTGGTTGTCGAGGGCCGGCTGGAGCTCATTGCCTTCGGCGTCGCGAACTGGCTCGGAGCCGAGGTTGATCGCGTGGTCGAGGAGCTTGTGGATCAGGTCGCCGAGCGCGTCGGCTTTGGAGAGCCGCGGGATCTGATTTCGGAACTCGAAGTTGTCGAGGATCTCCTGGACGTTTGGAGAGAAGCCGTCGAGGTAGGCGACGAAATCAGCGCTCAGTTGCTGGCGATTCGCGCGATTGCGGAGATCCCTCAGGGTGAACTGGGAGTGGTTGTAGAAGGCTTGCTGGGCAGCGTCGCGCAGGGGCTGGTCCTGATCGTTGATACCCGCCTCATCGAGTAGCGCTTTGGTCTCAAGCACCGCTGCCTTAGTCGGTTCGAGCACCGCGTCAAACCGTCGCAGGACGACCATCGGCAAGATCACATCACGATACTTCCCGCGCACGTAGAGATCGCGCAGAACGTCGTCCGCCACACCCCAGATGAAGCTGACGATCTTGTTGTGCTGACTGGCGTCCATCTCACATCCCTCGACTCTCCGCGCGTGGAGCTTGCGAGCCTATCGGGGAGGTGTGCCCCCTACCGCAACGAGGCTCCGCTCTCATCCCGTCGAGAGCAAATTGGTACCCGCCTGATCCCTGCTGGCCGCCACAAAGATACGTGCGGAGTGCATAAAAGCCCCGTTTCCGGGGCTTTCGTCCTATAGCGGGGGAACGTGTCGGCCTTAACAGCGCGCGCCCCGTGCCGATCGAGTGGGTCGCAGATTTCGCTCCACAAGCGGGTTTGCGGCGCTCCGACTGATGCGGGTTGGGAGGGCCGGCGGCAGGCCCTCTGAAAAGTCGCCTTGATTTCGGCGGATTCGCCGCTAGATCTTCGCGACCACAGACAAGCGGCCCCCGGCGGCGCCGTTAACGCCAGCCGGGGGCCTGACCACAAGGAAGGCAAAGCTCCCTTATGGCTGATCGAGACCCTATGTGCCCGGCTGCCGCCGCGCACCCCCCAAGCAACGCCGAACTGGACGCTCGCGACCAGGCGGAGGTACTCCGCGAAGTCCTCGGCATCTACCCGGAGACGCTGACGCTCGACGAGCTGATTCGCGAGCTGACCGTGGACTCCGCAGAGTTCACCGAGCGCGACCGAATCAGGCGCGCGGTTCGCACCCTGATCGCGGGCGGCCTGCTGTACCTGGTCGGCGATTTCGTTCTCCCGACCAGAGCCGCCGTCAACTTCCACGACCTCCCCCGCGCATGACGGGCGGCAACGGAGGTGCCAATCCGGGTCGCGGAAGGGTGCGACTGCTCGTCGCCCTCGATCTGCCCGAGGTCGTGCGGCGCGAGGTCGAGGCCTGGCGGCAGGAGGCGCTGACCGACCCAGCGCTGCGTCACAACCAGGGGTTGCACATGGTCCTGACGTTCCTCGGCCACCGTCCCCAGCGGGAGGTCATCCGCTACTTGGAGGCAATCCGGGAGCTGTGCGCATCCGCGCCTGCCCCCTTGATCGAGCTGGGCGATGTGGTGGCGAAAGGCCCGACCCCGGAGCTTCCTCGGGTGTTCGCCCTTCCGGCCAGTTCGCCCGAGGCCGAAGTTCTCCAGATCGGCCTGCGCTCCGTCTTCACCAACCAGGGGCTGATCGTTCACGAACCCAGGCAGCGGGCATTCTGGCCTCATGTGACCGTCGCCAGAGTGCGCACTGAGGATCACAAGTCACGCCGACCGCAAGCGGTCCGCGATCTGCCAAACCGCCCGATCCCGCAAAGCCTGCGCGGTCCCTTCGAGGGGCGAAGCGTCGGCCTCTATCGGTCCGAAATGCGGCCGAGTGGAGCGCGCTACTCGTTGCTGGGCAAAGCGGATCTGCCGGGGTCGACCTTCGCGACCCTCTAGCGAGACGGGGTGATCGCGGCTTAAGCGAGCTTGCTCAGATAGGAAGGAGCAAATGTACGCAAAGCAAGAGCCACAGCGCCACGCACGGCCGTCTTCTCTTCAACCCGACTCCCCGCAACAGTCATGCCCGTGTGCCCAGGGGCAGACCGGTCGATCAATGCCCTGAACTCGTCTTCGACCAGGGGAAAAGCCCGTGAGCCGAGGGCTCCGCCGATGATCAATTTCGCGGGGTCGAGAGCGTCGAGGATCGGCAGAATCGCTGCACCGATGCCGCGTGCAGCGATCTCCAGAATCCGTCGCTCTTCTCCATTTTCATTGTCGGTGCAGGCGATCAGGTGTGAAGCGCGGAGGTTGGGCTCCCCCGTGAACGCGAGGCTAATCGCTTTCAGAGGGGCGACCATGTGTAAGCAACCTCTCTGACCGCACACCGGACAGGGATCCAGCAGGTGGTGTTCCTCAAGGGCTTTGGGCGCGGCTTTCCGCTCCATCAGCCTCTTCAGCTCGTTGATCGTCTGATGCGGAAGCTCGCCTGCGGTTCCCCTGTGTCCGGTGTGGAGTTCTCCGTCGATCACAAAGGCAGATCGCAAGCGGGAGCTCCACTTCACATAGAGCACGTAGTCGAGGAACTCGCCGCCCGCCCAAAGACTCTCGGCTAGCGCGCTCAAATAAGTGTCGCTTTGGGTGGCGAACTGAACGTCTGGCCACTCAAGTCGGTTGGCCAACTCCCCAGCGACGCTGCGGGTCCGCCACGGGCCAGCATAGGGACCGATCAGTCTGTCGTGCATCACCGGCCCAGGTAGGCTGACACCAACGCCGACAACCTGCGACGGTTCGACTTCGTGTGCTTTGAGCAGGGCCTCGATCGAATTCTGCGAGAAGTCAAGGGCCTCATCGGGCGTTTGGGGCTTTAGCTGATCGCTTTCGGATTCTGGCCGCGTCTCCAGAATGCGACCCGAGATATCGCTGAGCGCGATCCGAGCGCTGTGGACCTCGCCTATATCGACGCCAATTGCGTAGCCGCTATCCGGTCGGATCGCCAAGCCTTCGTCGCTGAACGCGCCAACATCGCGCATGCGCTTGGCGTACTGCGCGACGGAAGGGCGAGATAGCTCTGCTCGCGCCGCAACCTCGACCTGCGTCAGCCCTCTACCGCCGACCGTCTCGACGGGGTCCGACTGATGGTCGTGGAGGTTCAAGCTGTCCTTGTGGACCTCGCTGAGGAAGCGGCGAAAGCCGCCCTCTCGTACTGCGGTTTCAGTTCTTGCCATCTGTCTTGGCGATCCTTCCGGGAGCACGCCTCGGAATCTTGCAAGGGAACTTAGCCGGCGCCCACGACGTCAAAAGTCAAAAAAGAGCACGCTCCCCGGCGGAACTCTGCCATAGGCGAGCCGGAACTTAAGTTGCCAAGGCAAATAGTTTACAGATTGCAGTGCTACTCTATGTCGAGTTTTTGCTGGCCAACGAAGACTTGGGAGTGCAAGTGGAAGGTCAGGAGGCGGCATCACCAGGCACCGGCCCCGTGGCAGCACCGCTGCCGCTATTCGTCGCGGTGAATGCCGGCTGCAACCTCCGCTGCTGGTACTGCACCGAACGGGGCGAGAACCGCTTTTCCGGCGGCGTCCGGCTAGCACCGGCCCGTCTGCACCAGATTCTCGAGGTGGCCTATGAGGTTGGCCTGCGTACTTTCCGCTTCACCGGTGGTGAGCCAACCCTGCGCCGCAGCTTGCCCGAGATCATGCGGCGTACCCAGACGCTCGGCGGGGATGTTCGGCTTGCGCTAACTACGAACGGCGCTCAGCTCGACCGGCTCGCCGATACCCTGGCCGAACTCACCCAGCCCAGGGTGTTTCTCAGTGTCGATGGGCTTGGCGATGGCGCCGACCCGATCGAGGGGGAGTTCGCCATCGAGAAGTGGCTGACCCCTCGCCTGATGGAAGTCATCGACTCCCTGCGTCCCGTCGCCCAGGTCCGCCTCAACTTCGTCCTCACCGCCAGCAGCCTCCCCCAGCTAGCTCCCCTTCTCGGCTACGCGACCGAACAGGGCCTAGACGTAAAGGTCTTCGAGTTGCTGCTCCGCGACTTCTACTACGCCGGCCACCGGCCGAGAATGGAGGTCTTTCGCGAACAATATGTCTCGGTTCACGCCGTGACCTCGGAGCTGCAGGAGCTCTATGGACCCCCCCAACCGTTCACCGGTACTGGCGGTCGCGGCATACCAATGTGGTCGTTCGACACCGGTCGCAACCGCATCGCCTTTTTCGACAGCTCCCAGGGATCCCACTATGGGGACGCATGTCGCGACTGCCCGCTATTTCCCTGCCAGGAGGGCCTCTACGCGCTGATCCTCGATGCCAATGGGATTTTGCATCCTGCCGGCTGCACTAATGGGTCCCTGCAGACGCCCCTCGGGGTAGCCAGTCAGGACGACTTGCTGACTGGCTTCAAGCGACTACAGAATGCAATCCGGCGGGCACATCTGCAGCCTGTGGTGCCAGATTTCTTAACCTCCAACCCACTCCTAGTCCACAACGGATGATGAGCACGCCTGATTCTACGCTCCTGGTCAGCGTTCTCCCCCGGGGGAGCCCTTCGGAAGTTCGGCGCTGGTCTCAGTTGACCCCGAGTGCCTTCAGATACTCAATGTCCGAGAGTTTCCGCCCGACGAGTATCTTGACGATCCCGGCGGCAACGGCTCCGGCCCTATCCAGCACTGCCGGGGCCTTGCTCGCAGCGGCCACCGACTGTTTGCGGCACTGTTCAACGGGATCCGCGAATACGAGATCGAGGATCCCCGGGAGCTGAGGCTGCGACCAGGGCGACTGTTTACCCACCGACGTAGCAGCGACCTGCACGGGCTTGACGTCAACGAAACGAGGCTGGCGGCCGCAAGCACGGGGTCCGACTCGGTGGTCTTCTGGAACCTTCACTCGGGAAAAGCGGAGGTGGCCCCGCTGCGTGAGACGGGGGTCGCCGACCTACGCTTTCCGGCCAAGCTGGCGCTGGAATCGGGGGAGAGTGACTGGCGCCGGGTACTCGAGGCCCGACTGCACGCGAACGGAGTCGCCCTGCGGCCTGACGGTTCCGTAGTGGTCTGCACCCTCACCGGGGTCGTCGAATTGACCCCGTCCGGGCCGCGGCTGATCTATGAGGACGACAATGCCCGACTGCACGATTGCTGTGCCGAAAACGGCGGCGAGTTGCTCTTGACCGACGCGGCGCGGGGTTTGCTGATCGCCCTCGACGTCAGAAACGGACAGCGCCGCTGCTGCGAGATCGCCGACCCCGGCGAGTGGTTCGTGCGCGGCGTAGGGGTGCTTGATGGCTACATCTACGTGCTCTCCAGCGAAGTCATGCCATCACGCCAGCGCTCGCCGCTCTCTGCGACGTTATGTGAGCCGTCAGCGCGGGGCAGCACCTTTCTGATCTCGATCGTGAATCCCGACACCTTGGTCCCGATCGCGGAGGAACCCGTGAGAATGCCGCAGATGGCCCGGGGAACCGTTGCCTATAGTTTGGTTGGTTACAAGCATTAAGAAGAGGATTGGGTAAATTTGCCAAATGCAGGCCGCTGTTTCGGTGCGAAATTTGCATTTGCCCACTTTCAGGGGTATCGTCCGGGTACCGCCGTGAACTGAAGCGGCAAGACTCGAGTCGAAGGAGCGGCTGATGCGGGCACTGCGAGGACTTCTCACCGGTGAGGCCGAGCCGAGTCTCCCCTCCTCCATCCTTAATCTCGACCTGCGACTGCCATTCGGGCCGCCTTGGACTGCACTTCACCGGCGCTCACGCCGACCGCGACGGATGCCTTTGACCAAATTGCCTCCGGTCGCGCCTCGGAAGGCAACCACGCCGCTGGCCTCAGCAGACCTCTGCGGGCCCAAGCTTGGCCCCGCTTATCCCTGGTGGGTCGGAGACGGCGAGGATTTCTGCGGCTGAGCAGCGGGGGCGCCGACGGGGATGAGCACCATGGGATGCAGCCTCTCTCGTAAGCGAAAACTGCCACAGACACGGCAGCGAGGGCAGATCCGGCCGCACGAACTCAGAGGTGGCCGAGCGCACGACGTCGACGGGGTTCGGGAGGAGGCGCGCAAGCGCGTTCTCTTCGTGCTGCTTTGCCTCTACGGTCTCGTAGTCGCCGCATTGCTCCTGGCCGAGTTCGCCGGTTGCATATCGCTTGCCGAAGCCAAGGATCTCGCCTTGGTCGTGCTCTCTCCCGTGGTGGGCATGATCGCCGTCGCGCTGGGCTTCTATTTCGGCAGCCACGACGACCGTCGGTAGGCCGCGTGAAATTAGTGGGCGATCTACTGGACATCCTCGGCTCCTTCGGGGTCCGGTAACCGAGGCCACGACCCTGCCGGTCCTGCCTTCACGACCTCTACGCCGGACGAAAGTAGTGCTTCGTTTTTGGTCAACGGCGAGGTTTGATTGCGAGCTCAGCGATAGTCACCTTCACCGCTGCAAGCGCGCAGCGGCGCCCAGCATCCGGTCGAGCAGCTCCGGGTCGACCGGCGGCCCGCCCTCCTCATCGCAGCAGGGCGGCTTCGTCCGTTTCCCGATCGGCTCGTCGATTCCGAGAAGCTCGTAGACAGCGCCGTAAACATCGTCTGAGGAGCCGCGACTGTGCTCTCCGACGAGCGCGATCACAACACTTCCCTCGTCGGGGAAGCAGATCAGCGCCCGGTAGCTCCCGTACAGATGCGCCGAGCAGATGCGATCGACGACATCTCCGGTGAGGCGGTAGTCAGCGGCAGCGCAGCCCTCAGCCTCGAGACGCAGCAGTGCGTCCTCGTACGCCTTGGCCGCTTTCCCACAAAGCGCATCCGCCTGGCGCTTCGCGGTGGGCGTGGCGCTGACGCGAAAGCTCACGCCTGGCGGGATGGCGTGATGTCGATCAGCTCGCCGCGGCGCATCTCTTCGAGAGATTGCCGCAACTCGGGGTCGGCCAGCTCGCGCTCGTCTTCGATCCGCGCCAGGACCGCCTCGAGCAGGTTGCGATCCTGACCGAGCGCACGCAGATCCCGCAGTGCCCGACGTACCTCACTGAGGCTACGGAGGGTCACCCGCCGAGGCGAAGATCTGGGGATCTCCTCGAGGATGCCGCGCGAGATCCAGGCGCGGATCGTCGGGACCGACAGCTCAAGCATTTCCGCCGCGACCGAAAGCCTCACCGACGGCGCCCCTTCGAGGAGCCGCCAACGCACCTGCTGCAGGCGCCGGCGGGCCGGCGCATCGGACGGAAGCGAAGTCTCGATCTCCTCGATCTCGTCAACCTCGCGGGCGAAGCGCTCTGCGGTGTCGAGCTCTTTAGTTGCGTTCATCGGGAGAAGCCTCCTGAGTCGGTGTAGGAGGCTACCAACGGTACTTTCAAATATCAAGGTTGATTTGAAAGCTTGGACGCTCTCCCCAACTCCAGCCCCCAACTCACGACGGACAGCGAACAGCACCTCGGGGCCGATCGGTGAACGCAACCGGCCGCCGGCCTCGACCAACTCGCCGCGGCCCTCCCCGCTCACCCGTTGAAGCTAACAAGCCTCCTGGCAGCGGCGCAAAAACCCGGCGAACTGCGACGGGTCCTCGGCGCGGCGGAGAACATCGATCGGGGCCTCGTGTCGAGGCGGGTGTTCATACCAAAGAGCCAGGCGCGGGGACGGGGTCTGATGCGGAATGCTCAACCACGCTTGGTGGTCTACGACCGAGACAGCCAAGGGAATTTCGCGCAGAGTCTGGAAATCGGCTAAAGGGCGACCAAGCTCGGCTGCACATCTGCGAAGCCGATGCCGACAGACCAAGCGGCGAAGGAACGTCCGAAGGTCGCCCCAAAGACCCGGGTCAGCGCGATGAGAGAGTGGTCACGTTCTCGTCCTAGTGCCAGCAGGTTGCCGGGGCGGGGGGCCGTGGATGGCGTCAACCATCGAGCGTCGAGTCTCTCCGAGCGCGATCTCAAGGCCCAGCATCCGATTGTCGCTCATGATCCGCACCTGGACCCCTCTCGGCGAGCCCGCCGCCTGGTAGGCGCGGTAGGAAGCGACGGTTCCGTGGCGGACACAGTAGGCATCCTCGAACCGCGTGATGATCCTTCGAGCGAGATTGTCGAGGTCTTTGCCGTCCATCGACTCGCCGCGTACGGCAATATCGAGAGCAACCCACCCGCGCAGTTTTGAGCGGGCCATTAAGCGATGTCCCGCATGGCGCTTCAACTCGTCCCCTACGCGATCCTCCCATCCAGAATCCCCGTGGCCGGGCAACGGGAGCATCAAACGGCTGCCAGCAAGTTTCCTAAGTCCCGACTGGATTGCGGGAACCGGCAAGATGCGGAACGCTCTGCGCATATCCGCCGAAAGCGAACCCGGCCGATCAATATCAGCGAACGCGCCGGCCAAGAGGCGATCTTCTTCGTGCATGGCAATCAGATCGTCGGTGGCTTCAGCGCGAGCCCCGTCGGGGATCGTCTTCCTTTCCGCCTTGAGCTTGGAAAGCTTGGCTTCATTGCCAAGCCCCCACTCCGCCCGAAAAGGCGACCGGTCCCCGCCCCGGAAGATCAGCTTGCGGAATGCACGGTCGTAGAGCCGCGTGTAAACCTCACATGGCATGGCCGTGAGATAGACCTGTCCCGTGGTTTCCGGATCTTCGGGCTCGTAGCCGTCCATCATCGGGTGGTCGACGCCACGACGATGCACGACCAGATGCTCAATCTGGCGGTCGTTGTCGTAGACGATGCCCTCCAGCGCGTCGAGATAGGCCTTTACGACCCACGGCATCAGCGGCTGCTGTGGAGCATCAGGGACGTGGATATCCAACTGGACTGAGACAGGCGACGGCTTGTCGAGCTTGCTCCGACCAAGCTCTTGCATCTGCCGACGAGCATCCTCCTTGAATGCATTCAGTCGGGTCCTGAATCCCGCACCCTGTCCCTTCCTTGGCTTCTTCAGAAGCTTCTCGGGTTCCACGAGAATGATCGCCTCTGACGCGAGTAGGTCCAGGTCTCGTTCGATCGACTGGCGACTATTCGGGTGACTTGCCGGAAGGAATGACTCAAACACCTTCCCGGCATCGTGGCATCCACCACACGGATCGAGCGTCCCCCTCGGCTCGCTGGTCCTTGCACTACGGACCCGATGATCCGAATTCGCCCGGTGAACGACTCGGGACCCATGCCGCCAAATACGGCCGCTTGCGATGTTCCGCTACTCGCGAGTGTGGAGCGGGTGATTGACGAGCTCCCCCTCCCCCACGCAGATCACTTCGAATTCCAGGCCACCCCATCCCCGAAGATCGTAGACGGGGAATTCGCTCGGCGAAAGATCAAGATGACAGTCAAGGGGCGAAGAGGACCAATCCGGAAAGCAGCCCCCGAACGGACAGTCGACAGCAGAGATCCGCGCTAATGGTCCAACCGGGAAATGGTGCCGCGTATCGATGCCGCAGGGTGCGACCTCAACCTCTCGTCGGCGATCTTTTCGAAGGACTTGGAGGCGTGACCTTCGCTGAGGGCGACGGCGATCGCCCCGGGGACGGCCCGGCCAGGATCTTCCAGCGCCACCTCAAGCCACGTCGGGGTTGCCGAACGGGTATCGGCGTTTGCGGCGCCAAGCATCTCGGTCAGACCGGCGACGGCGACCGCACGCAAATGAGGGTCGCGGTCGGCCAGCAGCGCACCGAGGGTTCCGACGTCCTGCGGGCGAGCGAGTTTGCTGGCGAGCATCGCTCCCAGGCGCCGACTAGGCCTGTCCCCTGAAAGCAGGTCCCCAATCCGTTGATCCGGATCGCGCAGCGCGCCGAGCGAGGCTGCCACGATGCAGCTCAGGTGGAGGAGGTCGCGGTTGCCGTCGACCTTATCTGTGTCTGCGTTCGTGCGAATCGTCGAGCCGACGAACTTGGCGAGTTTCTTGGCGGGCGCCTCTTGGAGTCGCCCAGCGCCCCAAATGAGCGCCCGCAGCGCGCCCGCCTTGTGTCGGTGGAGGACGGCGGGCTCCCTCAGTAGGCCAATGAGCGCGTTCCAGTCGGCCTCCTCGGGATGCCAAATCGCGACAACCGTGAAGAGGCGGATCGGGTCTTCCGGTCCATAAGTAACTCGCTCCCCGCGGCGATAGGCGCGGCGCATTTGCTGAAGTTCGCGCGCCAGCGACTTGAGCAGCGCGGAGACCACATCTCTCGGTAAATCTTCAAAAGGCCCAAGCCCCCAGAGCGCCTCGGTGTCTCCGGCCCGGACCTGATCGAGCAGTCGTTGGCGGGCATCGGCGTTCCCGGCGAGGGCTGCGCAGGCGACCAAAGCTCGATCGAAGACGCCCAGCTCCTCGGTTGAGGCTGCCGCGTAGGCGGCATCAGCGAGCCTTCCGGTCCAGGCATCCGTCGGGATGCCTGACAACAAGCGTGCCCAGGCTCTTTCGAGGAGGACGTCTTCGCCGAAGTCGCCGGACCTGATCGCCGCCAGGATAGACCGGCGCTGGACCCTGATCCCCGCCGCCTCGACGAGGGCGGCGAGCGATGAAACCATCTGCACGTCAAGGAGATAGGTGGGGGAGGTCCGCGACTCGAAAGCCGTCGGGTCGGAAATCGCGTCGAGCAGCCACCGGCCGAGACGGTTGGCGGTCCTGCGGTCGGCGAGATCTCCTCCGAGTTCGATCGTGACGAGGTCGGCCAAGCCCGTCGTGTGAGTGGCGGAAATGAGATCGATCCCCCTCAGCGCCGCAGTCACCCCGAGACAGGGCCCGGCGTCGCACATGTGAGGGATCGCGAGCTTCAGCGCGTTAACGTCGCCGGCGAGGCGAAGCGTCTCTAACGCCTCCGCCGCATGACCGGGGTCGTCACCGCGCTCCAGCTCAAGAACGTCGTTTCGGCCGATCATGCCCGCGAGGTTTGCCCAGCCGACCTGGTCTGCCGCGTGGCTCGCCTCAAGCGCGCCTGCGAGAAGCCTGTTCCGGGCAATGTCTTCGCGGGTCCACTTTTGCCGTTCGTCCTGCATCGCCTCGTCGAAGGTCTGCTCGAAGACCTCTTTCAGTCCGCTTCGGATCGTCTGGGCTCGAAACCACCCAGCCGGGACATCGGTCGCCTTCATCGTCTCGGTAGCGATCTCAAGAGAGGGCTCGGAGAGGTTCGCGAAGAGGGCGGCCGCTGAAGCTGAGATCGCGACCGCCGTCTGGTCTTCTGGGGCGGCGTTTCGGAGTCCCATAATTTTGCGTGCCTCCTCGCGGGCCGTCTCGGCGTCGCCAAGCTCAGCCAAGGCCCGAGCTCGCTGAGCCGCGAGCCAGCCGTGGTCGACCACACCTAGCCTGTCGCCATCCAGCTCAGCGTCCAGATGAGCGAGGACGTCGTGGGGACGAGCCGCTCCGATCATCTGAGCCGAGAGGCAGCCGAGGACCGCGGCACGCTCACGTTTCTTCTTGGCTTCGTCGAGCACCTGCCGAAGAGGCTCGTCCTCTCCTTCGAATACTTGGCACCAGAGCGCGCCGAAGAAACGCCAAGTCCAGTTCCGCGACTCAAGCGCCTTCCTGCCCCTTGGCACCCGCTTTTGCTCTTCGGCGTAGCGGAGAAGCTCACCCACCCGCACCTGGGTCAGCATTGCAACCGCCTGCTCGGCCGTCAGCCTCTTGGTGCCAAAGTTCGGATGCGGCGCCAGGAGACGAGGGGCGATCAGCGCATAGCGAAGCCGGTCCGGCGGGGCGATCGGATAGCCCACGACCCAAGTGCCCTCGAGTGAGCCGCGGGTTCCGAAGCTGGCCGCGACGGCACGCAGCTTCCCCTCGGACTCGGAGTCGAGCATCTGCGTCGCGGGGACGAAGAGTTTGTCTCCCTTTCCGGTGGAGCGGATCGCGTCGGCCCTGACGTGCTCCCAATAGGAGGTCCGGCTCTCGATGTTGTGAAGGACGATGATCTGCTGCGTCGGATAGCCGGCCCAACCACCCAGCTCCTCGCCTTTGTCGTCGACATACCACCAACCCGTAATCTGGCCGTTCTCCCGTTTCGGACGCTCGAATGCGGTCGGCCCGGATTTCACTTGGACGCCGAGGTAGAAGCCAAGCTCCCAGCGTCGCTCGCGGGGCGAAACAAGGAAATCGGTCCCGTTGTCTTGTCCCCCCGCGGTCTTATGGGCAGCCCAGCCGAGACGGCGGAACTCGGCCTCTACGTCACTCTCCCCGACCATCGCGGTGCGCTCGGTTTTGGAGGCGCGCATTAGATCCTCACTGCGGTGCTAGCCCTCGCCCAAGCCTTGTCGGTCTCCATGTCATCGCACCTCATCTGACTCCCGGGAACCATCGTATTGACTACTGAGTGAGGCTCCGAAAACTCCAGGCGAATTCGGAAGACGACGGCCATTGTGCGGGATCCCCAGTCAGAGACGGAAGCCGGAAGGGGTTCCAAGCCAAAAGTTCCCCGGTTGAGCTAAGACCGAAGACCGACTTTCGGCCCTCAACTTGCTCTGCGACGCGACCGACGGGATTCTAACCCGCGACACCGCGATTCAGTCCTGCTTTGAGTCGACCAAAATCGGGCCAAACAATTGTTGATAGACCAAAGATTGGGTAATGCGGCAGTTCGGCGCGCACGTCCTTCGACGATCGGCCCATGACCCTGATCGTTGCCAGAGTTTCGCCTAGAGGGGTCTGGCTCACCTCTGACATGCGGATCACGGACCGTTCTGCGGCCAAGATTCCTGGCTTTATCGGCGCGGCGTTGAAGCTAATCCTCCTGAGCCCGACGCTCTGCATCGGCTATTCGGGAAGGGTCGCCTCTGCGATCCCCGCGATCAAGGAAGTGTTCGACGAGGGGATGACGGCCACCGGTGCCGCCGAGTTCCTGCTCGAAATACACCGCGGCGACCCTGAGGTCGAGTTCGTGGTCGCGAGCTTCGATCCCAATGCTCTGTTGGTGGTCAAGGACGGCCGCTCGACCGAGGCAACGGCCGCCTGGCTCGGCGATCCCAATGCCTTCAATCGCTACCAAGAGCTCTACCACGGCGATCAATTCGCGACCCCGAGCGCCGACCTCGACCCTACCTACGCAGACGATCTCTCCGTCGCTGTACCGATGAACGACGCAATGCAGGATCTCGTCCTGGCGAGTCCGGAGTTCACCGCCCCCGGCGAGTGGAAATCACCAGTCGGCGAGGCGTCGGTCACCGTCGGTCCGAGGGCGACGGATGGTCTCCTGGGGTACCACCGCTATCAGAGCTGGAGTGCGCCTGTGGCGCCGGATCGTCCCGCGGGGGCTCCTTGGGTTTCGACCGAGGAAGGGACGCTAACCCTGTGCTTTCTCGCCCCGTTAGAGCCCGGAGTCAGTGCGGTCGGCATCTACTTCCCAGAGGGACGACTCGGGGTTCTCTACGCGCCGCTAACCGCGGAGGGAGGAACGGATCGATTCCCAGGGGTCTCTATCGCCGAGTTCGCCGAGCTGGTCAAGAATCGTTATGGCGTCGCCCTAGAGGGCCTTGACCCGGCCGGTCAGGGCTTCCAGTTTCATGGCTGAAATCAGCCCACACCACCTGCCGGTAGACCAACCGAGACAAGAGCCCAAAGCAAGGTCTCGACGCATAGCTTCGCGCCGCCGAAAAGCTGCCGGGCGTCGATAAGGCCGCCACGAATTCGTCACATAGCCGTCACATAAAGGGGACCACTTTCCCCGCTCGCGCCTCTGTAGTAGTAGATGCGCGAGCTAGTCGATAACAAAATCAATGTCCACTTTCGGCCCTCGGCCCCTTGTTGTTATGTGGAGGCATTTCCGCAAACCGCATTCGAGGGCCAGCAGGCGGCGGCCGTGGACCCAGCGGCTGTCGCTTTGGTCCCATCGCCGGGCACGTCCCGGATCAGCCGGCGGACGGAGATCGCACCGCAGCGGGCGCGCGCTCCCCGTCACGGAAAGCAGCGTCGTGCCAGCGCCGCTCATTGGAAAAAGTGCCGGATCCGGTCGGCTCATACGACGGGTAGGTAAATGGGCAATTTCGTCAAGAGCCGAGTCGTAGCCGGAACACCGCCAAACAGGACCGGCTGGGACGACCCTGCGAGGGTTGCCGGCTACCGCCTCGCCGAGGGGCTGAGACGGGCACTCGGGCAGGGCGAGGTCTGCGCGGCCAAGTTCGTTCGCGAGCTCGGTCGTGCGGTCGCCCCTGCGGTCGGTCCTCGGGTCGCGGCGCTGAGCCTTGAAGGCAGCCCGATCTCGCATCACAACGCCGATCGCGGCCTCCGCGTTTTGCCGACATATCTACGTCACCCACAGGTAAGTGCATGAAGGGCGACGGTCGCGATCCCAGGCCGATGCTGGCGCTCGCCGCGGTGCTCGTGATTGCCGCCCTCTGGAGCGCCGTGTCGAGCATCCGCGTCGATCACCTCCTCGCCTCCGCGGCGTCGCTCGCGCCCTTCGCTCTCGGCGCCGTCGCTATCGCCCTCGCGCTGGCTCCACAGCGCTTCCTCGCCACGCGCCGCGCGCTGACCGCGCGCGCCACGGTCGCGGTGATCCCGGCCGACGAGTTCGACCCGAAGCCGGAGACCGTGCTGCGCTTCGCCGCCGAGCTCGCGCGGGCCGACCGCAGCCTGCGGGGCTGGCTCGATCGTCGTGCCCAAGCGCTGCGGGTGCAGCTGACCAACGACCACGAGGGTCGCCTCGTCTACCTGCTCGAAGTGCCCGACCGCTCGCGTGGGCTGCTGCGCACGGCGTTGCGCGGCTACGAGGGAGCGGAGCTGCGGGAGGTGACCGACGTGCTGCCACCGGACAAGCAGGCGCCCGGCAAGACGGTCAGGCTCCGCACCGAGCTGACCCTGGCCCGCGCCAGCGTCGAGCCATTGGCCCGCCTGGATCTCGACCCCGATCCCTTGCAGCCGTTCGCGGCCGCGATGGGCTCGCTGCGACCGAAGCGCGGCGAGGGTGTCACCGTCTGCGTCGACCTTCTGCCGAGCGCCGGCACGCGCCGCTCGCGACTGCAGCGCCGCCTGAAACGGGAGGCGCGGCGGCTGCATGGGCGCGGGCGCAGCTTCAGGGAGGTGCTGAACAACGAACGGCGCCGCGGCCCCGCCGATCCCGGCGAGCTGTTCGAGCGGCGCCTCGTCGGCGAGGCCCTCAACGCGAAGCTGAGGGATTCCGGGCCGCTGTTTGAGGCGCAGATCCTCATCTGCTGCGAGGCGACCGAGAAGCCGCAGGCAAAGGAAGCGATGCGCAGCCTGCTGGCCGCCTTCGAGCCCCTCGCCGGCCACAACCACCTGCGCCCGTCCGGCCTCGGGATCGGCGACGTCGTCTTCTTCGGCGCCGACAACCCTCTGCGCCGCCGGGGCTTCGACCGCCGCCTCTCCACCGGCCTTCACCGTCCGGCCCGGCGCATAATCCTCGCGGCCCGAGAGGTGGCTGGCTTCCTGAAGCCACCGAACTCTCACTGCGTCTCGGAGAACGTCGTGCGCTCGGGCACCCTGCTGCCGGCACCGCCCGCGCTGCCGGAGTTCAAGGAAGGCGACCCGGACCTGATCCCGCTCGGACGGGTCGGCGGCGAGAACGGCAAGAAGCTGGTCGGCGCCCGCGCCGCCGACACCTTCTTCACCTACATCGCCGGGCGTAGCCGCTACGGCAAGACCGAGACGGCGATCGCCCAGTTCGTCCACCTGGTCCGCTGCGGGCATGGCGGCCTCTTCCTCGATCCCCACGGCGACGCCCTGCGCAGGATCAGGCCCTACCTGGAGGAGCCGAAGCTCGCCCGCCGGGTGGTCGAGATCGACGTCAGCCAAGGCGGCGACTGGAGCCTGCCGGGCTGGAACCTCTTCGAGCTGAGGGGCGAGGACACCGCGGCAGTCGAGGCACGGGTCGAGGCGATCGTCGACGCCTTCGCCTCGACCATGCAGTGGAGCGAGCAGAGCACCCGCGCGATCAACCTGACCACGCATGCGGCAGGGGCGCTCGGGCACGCTGCCCAGGCGTTGCCGCCCGAGCTGGCGCCGACGATCTTCCAGCTCCCCACCTTGCTCTCCGACGAGCGCTGGCGTGAGGCGGTGCTGCCGTTCCTGCCGAAGGCCTCCCAGCGCTTCTGGCTCGACCGCTTCCCGCTGCTCTCCGAAGAGGCGATCACCCCGCTCACCAACCTGGTCGACCGCCTGCGCGGCTCGACGCCGATGACGGCACTGCTGGGGCAGAGCCAAAGCACCTACCGGGTGCGCGAGGCGATGGACCAGGGCTGGATCGTCCTCGCCCACCCCGGCTCCAGCGGCACCCGCGAGCGGCTGCTCGCCAACCTGCTCCTCTTCGATCTGCTGCACGCGGCCAAGGGACGCTCGAATGTCGGGAGCGACGCGCGCAAGCCCTTCTGGGTCTTCCTCGACGAGGTCCAGACCTACGACGGCGTCGCCTCGGGCAACCTCGCCGCGCTGCTGGAGCAGAGCGCGAAGTTCGGACTGCGGGCGGTGGTGTTGAACCAGAACCCCGAGCGGCTGAACCCGCAGACCCTCAACGCGCTCACGACCAACCGCTCCCACCTGCTGACGAGCGCTCTCAACTCCCACGCCGCCGCCCTCCTGACCAAGGAGTGGGGACGGCGGGTCAGCCCCGAGGCGGTGACCCAGCTCGGCCGCTACCGCTTCATCGCCCAGGTGACCGACCGCGGCGAGCTCAGCAAGCCGTTCGCGCTGGAGGGGATCAGGGTCGAGGATGTGGTCGAGCTGCCCGGTGACCGATCCGGAGAGCAAAGCGAGGGCGCGGTCGCGCGCGTCGAGGCAAGCGATGTCGTCGAGCACCTGGAGACGCTCGACGAGCGCATCCTCGCGGCGCTCTCGAAGCGACGGAAGTCGGGCGGCAACGAGCCAGCTCCGGAATCCCCAGCGGAAGCGCCGAACGAGCCAGCCGCGAAGCCACCGCGCTCGCTCCGGGTGCAGGGAGGCACCGACCAAGCGTGAGCAGATCGGCAAGCCTGGAATCGGCCGCCACCGAGATGGGGATCGAGATCGTCGCCTCGCTCGCCCAGCACCGCGTCCTCTCGGCGGCGCAGGTCCGCGCCATCCACCTGCCCGCCAGCGGCGAGCGCTGGGCTCAGCGAATGCTCGTGCGACTCGGCGACGCCGGCCTCGCCGGCTACGTGCGCTCGCCCCGCTCCCACCGTCGCCTCTGGCACGTCACCGAGCTGGGGGCGCGCGTCGCCCGCGAGGCGGGCGCGCTCGACGGAGAACCTCGGCTGATCGGTGCCGAAGGAGCGGCGGGGCCGCTTCAGGCCCACACCCTCGCCGTCAACGACACCGCGCTCTGCTTCCTCGAGGCGGCGCGAAAGCGAGGCGATGAGTTCGGCCCGTTCTCCTGGCGCCACGAGGTGTCCCACCCGCTCTCCCGCGGTCGAGGCCGCCGACGCCGGACGCTGGTCGCCGATGCCGTCTTCACCTACCTGTTGCACGACCGCGAGGGGGTGGCGATCGAGCAGCGCTTCTTGGAGCTCGACCGCGCGACGCTCTCGGTCGACCGCCTGGCGGCCGAGCTGGCCCGCTACGCCGAGTTGCATCGGCTGACCGGCGCCGATGGCGAGCCGCTGTGGCGGGAGCGCTATCCCCTCTTCCCGCCGGTCCACTGCGTGCTGGCGGGCGGGCGGCGCGCCGTGCTGGAGCGCCGCCGCGCGACGACGATCGCGATGCTGGGGACCGACCCGCGCTTCACCCGCGAGCCGGAGGTGGCGGTATCGATCTGCCTCCTCGAGGATCTGGAGCACGACGGTCCATTCGCCCCGATCTTCCGCGACGCAAGCGACCCGGCCCGGCCGGTCGACTGGCTTGGCGGTGATCCCGATGCGTAACCGGGACCACGGCAAGGAGGGTCGGCACCACCGCTCTATTAGAGAGAGCAGATCTGCTCGCATTCATAGAGCAGAGTCAGCGGATCGGATCAGGCAGTGCCCGATCGAGGACCTCGAGCCCGTGTTCGAGATCGAGTCGCCCGAGCCCGGCTCGGCGTTGGACGAGCAACTTCGCCGCGAGCAGGCCAAAGCGATCCTCGACCTGCTGATCGCCTACAAGCGAAGGCATTCAGATTGAGAGCCCGAGTCTGAGCGGGAAGCCCCTACACCCCAGGGCGTCCTTCGTTCACCCAGGCGGCCAGCAGCGGGTCGATAACGCGCATCCCGCTTGCGGTGGACGGATCCTCGGTGATCTCGCCGCGATCCACGAGCGCCTCGGTCGCGTTCACCGCCGCCCCACCCCGCGAGCCACCGTGGCGGCGTCCAGCGGCATAGATTCCCTCGCGACCTTCGGCGACCGCTGCGAGGACGCGCCGTTGAGACGGGTTCAGGGCCGACCAGACAGCCCGCAGCTCGTCGCGAACGTCGCGCATGACCCGGTCGTAAGTGGCCAGCCAGGTTTCCTCATTGGCGGTCTCGCCCTCGGCCGTCAGCTCCCAGAGGACGTAGGCCAGCAGCATCGTGCGCTGAGGGTGGCCGGCAGCCGTGTCGAGCAGAGGTCCGAGCGCTGTTCCAATCCGCCGGCCGCTGGCCTCGAAACGCTCAGCGAGGTAGCCGGCAACGTCGTCGGCCCGCAGCGGCGGCAGGTCAACGGCACCGGCCTGTCCGTAGAAAGCGCGGCGGCGATCGGTGAAGAGCTCACGCATCATCCCGACGTGGGAGCCGGCGAAGACGTAGCTGGCGGCGTCACCGTGGTGCTGGATCTCGGAGCGGATCACCGCGTCGGCCCGCTCCTTCACAGAGAGGATGTCCTGGAACTCGTCGAAAATCACCAGAGTTCGCGTCCCGTGTTTCTCGTAAAGGCGGGTCGGCAGCGCAAGGCGCTCGACCAAGGGCGGCTCGGCCTGGGGGTCGATGGTGACCTCGACCCCGGCGGGGAGAGACCCGCCTCCAACCTGAAGAGTGGGCCGCAGCAGCCGCCTGACACCAGCGAACCAGGTGGCGAGGCGACCTTGCAACTCGGCGGCGTAAGCCCGCTCAATCCGCTGCGCGATGTCATCCAGGGTGAGGACGCCGAAGAAGTCGACGTAGACCGCGGCCCATCCCTTCTGTTCCCGCGCTTCTTGAGCGACCCGCGCGAGCAGCGAGGTCTTGCCGTATCGCCGGGGCGCCACAAGGCGACTGTTGTTCCCGCTGACGGCGGCCTCCAGCAAGGCCCGCGCCTCGTCGTCGCGGTTCAGCAACTCCTCCGGCGGGACCGGCTCGCTGTAGCGAAATGGATTTCTGCTCTCATTCATAGAGCGAATCTGCTCGCTATAATAGAGCAGATGGTGCGAGCGCGCGCCCAGACTCAGTGGAATCGGCGGGAGCGGCGGACTGCCGCTGCGACATTCGGCATCGGCCGCACCTCAATCCGGCGGCTTGCCGTCCTCGAACGTCGACAGCTCGACGGCGCGCCTTCTGGCGATCACCTCCGCAATCGGGGTGACCTTGTCGGGCCAGTCCGGCGCGTAGACAAGGACCGCGTTGGCAGCTTCC
This sequence comes from uncultured Actinomycetes bacterium, assembly GCA_963708405.1. GTDB lineage: Bacteria > Actinomycetota > Thermoleophilia > Solirubrobacterales > 70-9 > VAYN01. Next base: position 27,777 of record CAVPSL010000003.1, on the reverse strand, counting down.
TCGTCGGTCATCGCTTCGATCTGCGCGCGCAGCTCGGCCTTGGTCATGAACGAAGGCTATCGTCTGCATCTCTTGAAACCGAGAGGAGCGCCTGATGCGCAAGTTCGCCTGGTATGGCCGGCTCTCGACCAAGGACAAGCAGGACCCGACGCTCTCCTTCCCCTCCCAGCGGGAGGCCTGCGCCGCCAAAGCCGCCGAGTTGGGCGGGCGGATCGTCTGCGACTTCACCGACCAGGAGACCGGCCGCCGCGACGACCGAGTCGGGTGGGGTGAGTTGATCCGCGAGGCCAAGGAGCGCGACGCCCGTCGCTTCGACGCGGTGGTCATCTACTCGACCTCGCGCCTCTCGCGCGAGTTGTTCCACGCGCTGGCCTTCGAGCGCGAGATGGCGCGGGCCGGCGTCGAGATCTTCTACGCGCTGACCGCGGGCGACCAAACGAGCCCAGAGGGGCGGCTGATCCGCCACATGTTCCAGGCCCTCGATCAGTTCGAGGTCGAGAAGCTCGGCCGCGAGGTCCGCCGCGGGCAGACCGAGAACACCAAGCAGGGCTACCGCAACGGCGGCCGCGCGCCCTACGGTTATCGCCTGCGCCACGAGCCCCATCCCGACCTGGCCCGCGCCCGCGCCGGGGACAAGAAGTCCCGGCTCGTCGCCGACCCCGAGCAGGCGCCGGTGATCGCCGAGATGTTTGCCCTCTTCCTCGCCGGCTCCGGCTACGCGGAGATCGCCGACCACCTGAACCGGCCTGGCGGTCCCCCCTCCCCTCGCCACGTCGACTCCAGCCGCAACACCTCGGGCAGGTGGTCGAAGACGACGATCCGCTCGATGCTGGAGAACCCCGTCTACACCGGGCGCCTCTACTGGAACCGACTCGACTTCCGCGCCACCAAACAGGGCGAGGGGCCGTTGGTTCGCCGCGCGCCCGAGGAGTGGATCGAGGCTGAGCGCCGCCACGAGGCGCTGGTTTCCGAGGAGGACTTCGAGCGGGTCCAGGCCGAGATGAGGGCGCGCAGCACCGGCCAGGCCGGCAACCGCCGCCGCAGGAAGCAGAACCGCTTCTATTTGCTGCGCGGGATCGTCCACTGCGCCACCGGCCATAACCCGCTGCGCATGCAGGGCAAGACCCGCAAGGGAAACACCTACTACGCCTGCGGCTACCGGATCTCCTACGGCGACAAGGCTGCCGAGGCGACCGGCCACGGCAAATGGCAGTACGTGCGAGAGGAGTCGGTCCTTGCCCTGATCGATGGCTTCTTCGCGACGAGGGTCTTCGGTCCCGATCGGCTCGCCCACCTCCGAAGCGACCAAGCCGCCCTCGCCGACACGCTGCCCGCTAACACCGATGGCAGCGAGAACAGGGAGGCCAAGCGACGGCTGTCCGACGTCGAGCAGCGGATCGAGCGCCAGCTCGCGGCGATCGAGGCCGGCGTCGATCCCATCGTCGTCGGCGAGCGGATCCGGGTCCTGAAGTCAGAGCGCGAGGAGGTCGAGGCCGCCCTCGCGCAGCTCGCCCAAACCGAGCAGGAGGAGCCGATCGACATCGAGGAAGCCTGCGCCGTACTCGACTCGCTGCCCGACCTCTCCAAGCCGCTCGCCGAGGCCGATCCGAAGCTGCGCCACGCCGTCTACGAGGCCTTCCGCCTCCGGGTCGAGATCGACCGAAATGCCCAGCAAATACGACTGAAGGCGCTCGTCTCGAGCGCCTTCAGTCAAATCAGGAGCCTCACCGACTTTGTCGACGATAAGGCCATAGCGGGGGCAGGATTCGAACCTGCGACCTTCGGGTTATGAGCCCGACGAGCTACCTGGCTGCTCCACCCCGCGGCGGTCCGGGGATCGTAGCAACGCTGTGACTGCAGGTGGGCTGGCGCGGTGGGGCGCGCAAGGGGCCTGGCGCGGCCGGGTCTCCTAGAGTGCCGCTCCATGCCTGGAGGCGGGAAGAGGGTTGGGGTGATCGACGTCGGGACGAACTCGGCGCGGTTGCTGGTGGCTGATGTCGAAGGGGGGCGGGTGAGGCCGGTCGAGCGGCGGAGCACGGTGACGCGGCTGGGCCGGGGGGTCGATCTCTCCGGCCGGCTTTCGGCGGAGGCGATCGAGGACGCCTGCGCGGCGATCGCTCCTTATATAGAGGCGCTGCGGGAGCTGGAGGCGGAGACCGTCGACGTGATCGCCACCAGCGCCGTCCGCGACGCCGGCAACGGGGGCGCCTTCGTCGCCGAGTTGAGGGAGCGCTTCGCGCTCTCGGCCCGGGTCCTCGACGGCGAGGAAGAGGCCCGGCTCACCTATCTCGGCGCCACCTCCGAGCACGTGCCGACGGAGCCGACGCTGGTGATCGACATCGGCGGCGGCTCGACCGAGCTGGTCGTCGGCACCGGCGAAGAGATCTCCTTCCACACCTCGCTGCAGGCGGGGGTCGTCCGCCATACCGAGCGGCACATCGCCTCCGACCCGCCGACGGCGGTCGAGCTGGAAGCGCTCGCCACCGACATCCGCGGGCTGATCGAGGGAGCCGTCCCCCCCGGCCTCACCGCCGCGGCCGGGATCGCCGTCGCCGGCACCCCCAACTCCCTCGCCGCCGTCGAGCTCGAGCTCGTCCCCTACGACCCGCTGCGGGTCGAGGGACACGTGCTGACCCTGCCGGCGATCCAGCGTATGCTCTCCCGCCTCGCCTCCGCCCCGCTCGCCCGGCGCGTCGAGATCCCCGGGCTGCACGCCGACCGGGCGCCGACGATCGTCGCCGGCGTGGTGATCCTGATCGAGGCGATGAGGGCCTTCGGCCTGGAGCAAATCACCGCCTCGGAGCACGACATTTTGTACGGGGCGGCGATCGCCGCCACCAAATGATGTCGAATAGCAGGGCTTTTGCGCGACTTTTTTACAGGTACCCCTTGTACAGCCGTCTGTACACCAGCAGTACATATGGGCAAGAACGGCGGTCGAACCCCAAAAACTCGGTAGGATGCGCCTACCCGATTATGAGTAGCGGCCTATTTAGCGACTAGACGCAGCGGATAGTCGCTCGCATAATCGGCCTATCAGGGAAGAGGACGGGATGACCCGTGTTCAACCTGGTTACAGGGCTTAGGCGATTGCCGCATCATGGCGCCTCCCGCCGTCTGAGCCCATCGAATACATGGTCCCTGAAGACGTACCCCTGCCCGTCCTGAGGGACCGCTGAATCGGCCGCCCTTGGGCGGCCGATTCTTTGTGGCAGAGAGACCTCGACGCCGCCCCCACCCGGCCCTCAGGCCAGGTTGGATTTGCGCGGGTAGGCGATCTCGGGGTCGGTGAGGACGTTGACCAGCGTCGGCCGCCCGGAAGAGAAAGCGCGCTCCAGCGCTGGCCGCAGCTCGCCCGGCTCGCGGACGAGGATGCCGTCGCAGCCCAGCGATTCGACCAGCTCGTCGTAGCGCGTTTCCGGCTGCAGCTCGGCCGCCACCGAGTAGCCGTAGAGGAACTTCATCGGGTGGTGCTCGAGCGCCCAGATGCCGTTGTTGCCCATCACCCCGACCACACCCAGTCCGTGCCGGGCCATCGTGTCGAACTCCATCCCGGCGAAGCCGAAGGCGCCGTCGCCGAGCAGCAGGCAGACCTGGCGGTCCGGCCGCGCCACCTTGGCCCCAATCGCCTGCCCGGGCCCCGCGCCGAGGCAGCCGAACGGCCCTGGGTCCATCCAGCAGCCCGGCTCAAAGGTCTCGATGTAGCGGCCGGCATAGGAGACGAAGTCGCCGCCGTCACCGACGACGATCGCGTCGCGGTCCAGCACTTCGCCCAGCTCCTTGTAGACGCGGACCGGGTGCAGCGGCGAGCGTCCGTCGTTCAGCTCGGCCTGCTCGGCGGCGCGCTTCTCGCTCTCGACGTTGCGCAGTTGCTCCAGCCACGGCCGCGTCCGCGCCTCGCCGCCGGCCGCCTCGCGGATCGCCGCCAGACTGGCCCGCACGTCGCCGACCAGGTCGAGGTCCGGCAGCCGGTTCGCGGTCAGCGCGTTCGGCGCCACGTCGAGGCGGACGATCTTCGTCTCGCCGCCGAAGCTGCCCCCGAAGCCGAGCCGGAAGTCCATCGGCACCCCGATCACCAGCGCCACGTCGGCGTCCTGCAGCCCGGTGCTGCGCGCCCGACTGAAAGCCAGCTCGTGATCGGCGGGCAGGCAGCCCCGCCCCAGCCCGTTGAGGAAGACCGGGATCCCCAGCGCCTCCGCCAGCGCCCGCATCTCGCCCTCGCCATGGCCCCAGTAGAGGCCGCTGCCGGCCATGATCGCCGGCCGCTCCGCCGCCGCCAGCAGCGCCGCCGCCTCCTCAACCCCAGCCGCCGGCTCCGCCGCCGCGGCCACCGGCGCCGGGATCTCGACCTCGCCCTCGGTGAAGACGACGTCGAGCGGATAGTCGACGAAGGTCGGGCCGCCGGGGGCCGCCAGCGCCAGGTCCAGCGCCGCCGCGGTGACCGCGCCGATCCGCCCCGGCACCTTCACCGTCTGCGCCGACTTGACCAGCGGCGAGACGAAGGGCAGGTGGTCAATCTCCTGCAGCGAGCCCGAGCCCCAGCGCATCTCCGGCGCCCGCCCGCCGAGCACGCAGAGTGGCGAGCCATTGGCCTGGGCACCGGCGATCGCGCTGATCCCGTTGGTGACGCCAGGCCCGGCCGTCAGCGCCGCGACCCCGACGCCCCGCGTCGCCTTGGCGACGCCCTCGGCAGCGAAAGCGGCGGTCTGCTCGTGGCGCACATCCACAAGCCCGATCCCCTCCTCCTTGCAACCGTCGTAGATCGAGAAGAGATGGCCGCCGGAAAGCGTGAAGAGATGGTCGACCCCGCGCGACTTCAGCGCCTTGGCAACGATCCGCCCCCCGTGCTCCATGGCGCGCGAGCCTATCTGAGACGCCGGAAATGCCCGGGGCGGGACTCGAACCCGCAAGCCCCTAACGGGGCAGCGCCTTTTAAGGGCGCCGCTTTTGCCAGTTTCGCCACCCGGGCCAGGCGATGGTATCCGCCACCGACTTGTCTAAATCGTCACTAAATCTTCAGCCTAGGCGCAACTTGGTCGCTGTTACGGTGTCTCTAGGGACAAGAAACGTCGCCTTCCCTGGAGGAAAGCTTGGAGGCATCGGCTCTAACTCACGCCAGTCGTCGCGGACTTCTCGCCCGCCGTTCCCCGCTGCTCAAGCTGCAGGGGGACGCGAAACTGATCGCGATGGCGCGCAGCGGCAACCCCGGCGCCTTCGAGGCGATCGTCGACCGCTACCAGCCGCGGCTGCTCGGCTTCTGCCGCCAGATGCTGGGCTCGACCGAGGATGCCGAAGACGTCCTGCAGGAGGTCTTCGTCAACGCCTACAAAGCGATGCTGGCCGACGAGCGCGAGATCAACCTGCGTCCGTGGCTCTATCGGATCGCCCGCAACCGCTGCCTCAACCACCTGCGCAAACCGACCGCCGACGCGCAGGAATCGATGGACATGGTGCCCGAAGTCGACGCCGCTTCGACCGCCGAGAAGGTCCACAACCGCGAGGAGTTCCGCCAGCTCCTCACCGACGTCAAAAAACTTCCCGAGACGCAGCGCTCGGCGCTGCTGCTGCGCGAGATGGACGCGCTCTCCTACGAGGAGATCGCCGCCGCGATGGACACCACGGTCCCCTCGGTCAAGTCGCTGCTGGTCCGCGCCCGGATCTCGCTGGCCGAGGCGAGCCAGGCCCGCCTGCTCACCTGCGGCGAGGTCCGCGTCGAGCTCTCCGAGGCGGCCGAGGGCCTGCGCAAAGTCTCGGGCCCGGTCCGCCGCCACGTGCGCGAGTGCGACGAGTGCTCCGCCTTCCGCTCGCAGGTCCGCTCCAACGACAAGGCCCTGGCGGCGCTGGCACCGATCGGCCCGCTGGTCGCCCTCAAAGGCTTCATCGCCTCCAAGCTCGGCTTCGGCGGCGGCGCTAGTGCCGGTGCCTCCGCGACGGGCGGCGCCGGTGCAGCCGGCGCGGCTGGTGCCGGTGCTGCCGGCGCAGGAGCTGCGGGCGCGGGGGCCGTCGGCGCAGCCGGCGCCGCCCTCAGCAGCGGCGGCGCGGCCAGCGGCATTGGCGCCCTGGGCGGCGCTCTCGGCACCAAGGCGGTCGCCAGCGTGGTCACTGCCGCGGTCCTCACCGCCGGCGCCGTCGAGGTCAAGCAGAACGTCGCCGAACCGGTCAACCCGGCTCCCGCCAAGGTCTCCATGCAGCACCTTCCGAGCTCACTGTCGACGCCGGCCATCGCCCAGGCGGAAGTGAGCCCGGCCACGATCGCGCCCGCCGATGCCGCGGAAGCCGAACCGCCGGCGCAGGCAACCGGCGAGATCGCGCCGCCGGCCGATTCGACCGCGACGACGCCGGTAGAAGCCACGCCGCCGGTCGAACCCGCCATCAGCGACGCCGCCGGCCAGTCGGTCGCCGATCCCACCGGAGGCGTCGGCGCCGTCGCCACCGAAGGCGTCACCACCGCCACCCCCTCCACCCCGCCGCCGGTCCCCGGCGCCCACGGGGGCAGCACCGTGGTCGTGACCGTCGGCTCGCCGCCGCCCGCGACCACGACCCCACCACCAGCCGCTCCGCCCGCCACCGAACCAGAACCGGCACCGGTCGAAGCGGCCCCGCCGGTGAGCGAAGGCACCACGCCGGGCACCGCGGTCGACCCCGAACCGGCCCCGGAAGTCGAAGAACCGGCCGCCTAAGGCAGCCCGGCGCCTCGGCCCGGCCTACGCCAGGCCGATCACTTTGAGTCGCCGCATCAGGCATTTACCGGCGAACTCGCGGGTTTCGTCCATCGAGTAGCCGAACAGCTCGAAGTCGGGGTCGTCCCCGTCCATCCAGGGCGGCTGCAGGACCCCGTCGGCGACCGGCAGAGCTTCCTCCAGGGTGCGCTGGATTGCCTGCTTGTAGCGGTCGTCCTCGTGCGCCTTCTCGCGCAGGAAGACCGAGCCGAAGGCGACGTGGCGGTGCTCGTCGCGGGCAACGTTGCCGAAGCCCTCGACGAAGGCCGGCAGCGTCCCTTCGCGTTCGTTGAAGTCCATGATGAAGTGCTGCCCAGTCAGGGCCAGCATCCCCTCGATCACCATGTGGTAGAGCGTCACCGCCTCGACCAGCGCCTCAGTGTCCTCCGGTTCCTGGGAAAGCCGCTCGGTCCGCCGCCCCAGCATCTCGTCGAAGAGTTGGCCGAAGTTGTCGTTGAGGTGGGCCGAGGTCTCGCCCAGCATCTCGCTCAGCCCCTCGGACTCGAGCACCCCGACCTCGCGGTAGAAGCGCTCGAAGAAGCGCACGTGCCGGGCCTCGTCGGCGATCTGCGTACAGAGGAAGACTTTCTGGTCCTCGGTCGGCGCCGCCCGCATGATCGGCCCCAGCTCCTCGGCCACCTTCTGCTCGCCGATGAAGAAAGCAGAGAGCCCGTACATGCGCTGGAAGCGCTCCTCCTCGCTGATCCGCTGGTGCCAGTCCTCGCGGTCGCGGCTGAAGTCGAGCTCCTGGGTCTGCCACTGCTGGCGCTCCCAGAGGTCGTAGAGCTCGGCGTAGGTGAGCAGCTTGACGTCGGCGGTGCGGTCCGCCGCCGCCATCAGGGCCGGGTCGGCGGTCGCCTGGTAATCGGCGCGCTCGGTCCTCGATTGCGTCCCCGTCGCCTGCTTGGCCTCCATCTTCACCCTCCTCCAGTCGCTTTGCGAAGCGGTTCGAGCGAGGGTAGCAGCGGCCTGGCCAGCCAGCCAGTTTTACGCCGTGTGGGTCTCGCCCGGTTTGAGGACCACGACCTGGGATGAGGTCTGGGACTCGACGTCGGCCTTGAAGGCCTCGGCGTCGGTCTCGATCGGCGGGAAGGTGTCGTAGTGCATCGGGATCACCGTGCCGGCGCCGATGAACTCCGCGGCGGCGATGGCGTCGTGGCGGTCCATCGTGTAGTGACCGCCGATCGGCAGCAGGGCGATATCGATCGGGTGGCGGTCGCCGATCAGCTTCATGTCGCCGAACAGGCAGGTGTCGCCGGCGTGGTAGATCGTCTTGCCGCCGATCTGGACTATGAGGCCCGTGGCGGTGCCGATCGCGATCCCGTGCTCGGCGCTGAACGGCCGCTCTTCGGAGCCGGGGGTCGTGCTGGTGTGCCAGGCCGGGACCAGCTTGATCGAGCCCCAGTCGAAGCTGACGGTGCCGCCGAGGTTGGGGTCGCTGACCTCCGCGACTCCCTGCCCGTCGAGCCAATCCGCCAGCTCGACGATCGCCACGCAGTGGGCGCCGGTGCGCTTGGCCACCGGGACCGCGTCGGCCATGTGGTCGGCGTGGCCGTGGGTGAGGGCGATGTGGGTCGGCTCGACTTCCTCGCCGGTATGCACCGCGGCCGGGTTGTTCGGCTTCAGGAAGGGGTCGATGAGCAGCGTCGCCTCCCCGTCGCTCAGCTCGAAGCAGGACTGCCCGTGGAACTTGATCTCCATCGTCAACTCTCTCCTTCAGTCTCAGGTCCGTTCTCGCCCGCGCCCGCCGCGGCGTCGCTCAGCTCTTCCCTCAATGCCCAGCCGACGGCGACGCCAACCATCATCCCCATCCGCGCCTCCTCGGCGAGCAGGGCGCGGACGGCGCCGAGCCGCTCGTCGGGGTCGGGCACGGTGGCGGCGCGCAGCGCCTCGGCCTCGTGCGGCTCGCCGAACCAGCCGCCCTCGGCCAGGGCCGCCGCTAGCACCTTCTGCAACTGCGGCGCCGCCATCGCGACGACGCGTTCGGCGGCGGCGAAGCGCTCCGGGTCGAGCAGCCGCTCGATCGCGGCTTCGAGCTCGCTCTGGTCGGGCACTGGTTGCTCCTATGTCAAGCCGCCACCGCGATCTGCGGGGTCAGCTTGCCTCTCTGAGTGTCGGTGGTGGTCATGGATCTCCCTCTCTCAGAATCAATCAGAAGCCGCCATACCCGGCGCGCCAGGTGGCGCTTGAGGCAGCGCAGGGCTTCGATCCGAGACTTGCCCTCGGCCTGCTTTTTGGCAAGGAACTCGCGGGCGGGTGGATGGACGCGACCCTGGGTGACGGCGATGCGGTGAAGGGCGCAGTTGAGCTGGCGGTTGCCGCCGCGGTCGAGGCGGTAGCGGAGCCGCTTGCCCGAGGAGGCGGGGATCGGGGCGACACCGGCCAGGCGGGCGAACTTGGCGTCGGAGCCAAGGCGAGCGGCGCCGGCGGTCTCGGCAATCAGCTTGGCGGCAGTGAGGGCGCCGCAGCCCTCCAGCCCCAGCAGCTCGGGAGCCTGGGCCTTGACCAGGGCGGCGATCTCGCGCTCGAGCTCGTTCGCCCGGCGGCTGCGGCGGCGGATCTCGGCGACCAGCTCGCGAGCGACCCTGACCCGGGCGCCCTGCTCGGCGCGGGCCAGGCGGCGGGCCAGCCGCTCCAGCCAGACGATGCGGTCCAGGGCGCCGGCGGGGATCTCCAGCTCGGGCCAGAGGTCATGCAGGTGCCAGCGCAGGCGGCACTGGTCCTCAGAGCGGGCCCTGACCAGGTCCTCGCGGTGGTCGAGCAGCAGCTTCAGCTCCAGGGCGGCCTCGTCGAGATGGGCCGCGGGCAGCGTCTCGGGGCCCTCGCGCAGGGCGGCCCTGGCGACCGCGAGGGCGTCGATCGGGTCTGACTTGCCCGCGCTGCGCTCGCCACGGCGGCTTTGGCCCATCAGCTTCGGGGGGACCCTGACCACCTGCTCTCCCGAGGCGATCAGGAAGCGCTCCAGGGAGCCGGAGACGTGGCGGCAGTCCTCGATCGCCCAGACGCGCTCGGAGTCGAGCTTGCGACCCCAACCGAGCAGCTGGCGAAAGCCCGGCTCCCTGGCCGAGGCGGTCAGCTCGCCGGCGAGCTGACCGCTCTGCGCAAAGACCGCCGCGCAGGTGTGGGTCCGCTTGTGGGTATCCGCTCCGATCACGATCATCTGGCCTGTCCCTTCGATTGGTCGTTGCCTTCGGACGGACCTCCGGCTGACGAACCTCACTTGGGGCGGTTGCCACGCTCCTATCAAGTCAAGCCGGGGATCCTCGGGTGGCGGCGGGCGACACAACCGATGGTGGTCAGACCTCCGGGTCGACACCGAGCCTAGGAGTCAGCCCGTCGCCTTCCCGAGAACCAACCGGCCCGGTCGGACACCAGCCGCCGACTGTGGGGCCGACGATGACAGTGAGCCCAGCCTAGATGGTCCGCCTCGGCAGCGCTGCGGCTTTTTTGCACACCAGGGTGTGCAAAAGGTACTCAGCGGTGCGACTGCAGAGCCGAGGAAGCGAGCCCGGCGAGGCCGCCGACGGCACCCCCGACCAGGCCGGCGACGAAATCCGCGGTCGGCGCGAACAGCGGCAGCGCGATCAGGACCACGGCAGCGACGGCGACGCCAATCACGTCGTACTCCTGGTCGATCGCCCCGTGCGCCTCGGCGCGGCGGATCGCGAACCAGGCGGCGACAGCGCCCAGTGCCATCCCGTTGCCGCCGGCGACCACGGTGATTTCGCCCTGGGCACTGGCGACGCCGCTGGCGGCCAGCATCCCCAGCGCCCCGCAGGCCAGGAGCAGGACCGCCGTCGGCATGCTGCCGAGCCGGCGCTCGACGCCGGTCGCGAAGATCGCCAGGCCGACCGCGACGACGAACAGGTAGCCGACGTCGACGTAGGCGAAGGGGGCGGTGATGAAGCGCCACCACTCGCCGTGCAGAGGGATGATCAGGCCGCCGAAGGTCGAGAGCGGGTTGCCGCTGGCCTTCTGGACCAGCAGGAGGACGGCTGAGATGAGGATCGCCCCCGCGGTCGCGTAGGGACGGTCGGCGACGATGGCCCCCGCCGTGGCACTGGCCCGGCGGCGCAGAAAGTGCGGCCGGCGGCGCTTCGGCCGCAGCGCCTCGAAGGCGTCGCCGCGGCGCTCCAGCTTCGGCGCCCGCTTGCGCAAGCGCGTCCCGCAGTACGGGCACTCGGTCACATAAGGGCTGACCTCCGAGCCGCAGTTCTTGCAGACGACGCTCAGCTCCGTCTCGCTCATCGTCGTCCGAGGATAGCCCCCCGAGACGGCACCCCGCCGCTGTTTGCGCTGACATACTTCGGGAACAACGATCTCCGAGGAGGAATCTACGTGGAGTTGACGAGTCTCACCGAGCAGAAATCTCTGCTTGCGACCCTGCCACCGGGCAAACGCGCCCGCCTGCACCGGCTGCTGTTCGAGTTCGGGCCGGGCAACGGAACGCTGATGCTGCTGCCGATCGACCAGGGCATCGAGCACGGACCACGGGACTTCTTCCCCAACCCGGCTTCGAAGGATCCGGACTACCAGTTCCGGCTCGCGGCCGAGGCCGGCTACTCCGCCCTCGCCTGCCAGATCGGCATGGCCGAGAAGTACTACCCGGACTACGCCGGGCGGGTGCCGCTGATCCTCAAGGTCAACGCCAAGACCGACATCCCCTCCTCCGCCAAGGCCTTCTCGAGCTGCAACGCCAGCGTCGAGGACGGCGTCCGGCTCGGCGCCGACGCGATCGGCTACACGCTCTACGTCGGCTCCCCGCGCCAGGACGAGGACCTCGCCCAACTGCGCCGGGTGCGCCAGGAATGCGACCGCTTCGGGATGCCGCTGGTGATCTGGTCCTACCCGCGCGGCGAAGCCGTCGAAGGCAAGGGTGGCCCCAACTCCTTCTACGCGATCGACTACGCGGCGCGGCTGGCGATGGAGATGGGCGCTGACATCGTCAAGCTCAACATGCCGAAGATCGACCCCGCCAAGGACAAGGACGCCCCGGCTCCCTACAACGAGCTTCAGGTCGACCAGACCGAGGCGATCCGCCACTGCGTCGAGTCGGCCGGCCGCGCCCTGGTGGTGCTCTCGGGCGGCTCCAAGACCGACGACGAGACGGTGCTCCTGCACACCCGCGAGGTGATGGAGGGCGGCGGCTCCGGCGTCATCTTCGGCCGCAACGTCTGGCAGCGCGAGTGGAACGAGGCGCTGGAGATCATCGGCCAGATCAAGGAGACGCTCCTCGCCAACGTGCGGCGCACGCCGTAGGGGAGAGATTCCGCCCCGCCCGCCCTTAGGGGCGGCGTGGGGATCGAGGTACGCGGCGGCGGCCCGGGCAGCATCGTGCTGCTACTGGCCGCCGCCGCGCTTCTTTTGCGGCCCTGGGAAGCAGGGCCGGGAGACGAGCAGGGAGCGGCCGCGGCTTTCGCGCGGGTAGTCCGGGTCGTCGACGGGGACACGATCGAGGCCCGGATCGGCGAGACGACCGAGGACGTCCGCTACATCGGCGTCGACACCCCGGAGACGGTGAAGCCGGGGACGCCGGTGCAGTGCTTCGGCCCCGAGGCCTCGGCCTTCAACCACCGGCTGCTCGAGGGACGCCGGGTGCGGCTTGTCTTCGGCGTCGAGCGGCGTGACATCTATGGCCGTCTGCTCGCCTACGTCTACATAACTACGCACTCGCGACGCCGTTTCGTCAATGCGATGCTGCTGCGCAAGGGGCTAGCGCGGACGCTTGCGATCCCGCCAAATACCCGCTATTCGCCGCTTTTCGGCCAAATGGAGCGCACCGCGGCCGGCGCCGGGCGTGGGCTCTGGGGTGCATGTCCGCCCTGAACAATTTCTTGCGGCTTTGCTACGGTGCCCGCTTCGGCCTTCGGGCCGCCCTTCTATGAGAATGCGACAGAGCATCTCCCAGTTCGAGACGGCCTTCGAGCAGGAGACTTCACTTGAGCGCCGCCGCCGCGAGCAGCTCCGCCGCCGCGCCGCCAACCGCTCGCGGGCGCGGCGAATTACCCGTACCGAGCAGCACAGCAAGGTCCGCTTCAGCGTTCTCGCCGTCTGCCTGACCGTAACCGTGATCGTCGTCGTCGTCGCCATGTTCGAGGCGCTCGGCTTCCTGATGGCCTAGCGCCCGGCGCACGCCCCTCCCCTTTGAATAGACTCGCGCGCCGATGGCAAGACGCTCACTGAAGCCGCAGCTGAACCAGATCCGCGCCTGGGTCCACCAGGGCCGCACCGACGCCTGGATCGCCCACCAACTCGAAATCAGCGCTACCGAGCTGCGCGAGTTCCGCAAGCAGTACGACCTCTCGCCCGACGACGACAACGCCGGCTCGAGCGAAATCGATCTCCGCGACGAGATCGAAGCCGAGATCGAGGCTGCCGCCGCCGAGGAGGAGCAAGCCGAAGCGGAAGCCGCCGAGGCTGAGGCTGAGGCCGGCGAGGGCGAAAGCGATGGCGAGGAGGAGGACTCCGACGAGGAGGCCCGTCCGCGCCGCCGCCGTCGCCGTGGGCGCCGTGGCGGCCGCGGCCGACGCAAAGAGCTTGAGGCGACCTTCGACCACGGCGAAGACGAGGGCTACGGCCTCTGGCTCGACGCCTCGGTCAAGGACAACCCCGTCTACACCGAGCACTGGGCCGGCCAGCGCGACGTCACCGTCCGCATCGAGGCCGACCAGATCGTCATCCGCCGCGCTGGCGCCGATGACGACGAGTCGGGCGACGACTCCGACGACGAGTAGCGGCGGCGCTCAGACCGGCAACTGCCGGCCACCAGCGAAGTCCGTAGCGCTCCGCAAGTACACCCAGAAGGCGGCGTCGGCGAGCGACTGCGCGTCGGGCACGGCGGCCGGGGCGACATCGAGCGCGACCTGCTGGGCCCAGTCGGTCCCCTCGCCGTAGAGGTCGGCCAGTTCGGCGGCGGAGAAGGTCGGGCCGATGCGGCGGCGCAGCTCGTCGCGGACGGCGTCGATGACGCGGTCAGCGAGGCGGCGGGCGCGGGGATCGTCAATCGCCTGCAGCTCGCGCCAGCCCTCCTCCCACTGGAAGAGCGCGTTCTCGAGCGGGTAGCTCATGCGGCGAGGTTAGCCACTGGGAGCCGTCGGCTCAGGTGCCGGGGATTTCACGCAGAGGCGCGTTGCGAGGCCCACAGCCGGCCGGGTCGAGCGGGCCGCGGAGGCGCCAGACCGTCACCTTGCCTTCGCGCAGGACCGGCCGCACCGCCCCCTCCCCGCGCAGCCAGCGTGCCTCCGGGGAGGTGATCGGCTTGCCGGGCTGCAGGAAGTTGAGGAAGGGCGAGGTGACGAGGTAGTCGAGGTCGGCGTCGTTGACGGCGGCGCGGAAGGCGGAACAGGTCGGGATCGGCTCGTAGGAGCCGTGTGGGCCCTTCTGGCCGAGGTAGACCACGCGGTTGGTGAGGTCGGTGCCGAAGAAGCCGTACTCGAGGAAACCGGCGGTGGTGCCGGCGAGGCCGATGCGGGCATTGCTGACGCCGCGCGCCCAGCGGTAGGCGGAGTCGAGGTCCATGCCGGGGATCCGTTCGCCGGCGACCTCGTTGGCGAAGCGCTGCTGCAGGTAGTGGCGCTGGACCGGGTAGCCGACCGCGACCACGACCAGGGCGAGGCCGGCGGCACCGGCGGCTAGGAGCCTCCTCCCCACCCCCCGCTCGCGGGCCAGCCACAGCAGCGCCGGCACCACCACGACCAGGACGACGACGAGCAGGGCGAAGAGGCGGGACGGGTCGCGTAGCGGAACATCGGGCCGGTCGGTGAGGACGAGGACGAGGAGCAGGGCCGCCATCAAGCCCCACTGGCGGCGGCGGTCGTCGAAGAAGCGCGGCAGCGGCAGCAGCACGATCCCGGCCAGGAGCGGCCCGATCGCGTAGCGGATGTTTATCCCAAAACCCGTCGGTTCCCCCTCCGCCCCGGCGGCGCTGAGCGGCGTGAAGAGGTAGGCCACCATCCCGAACAGGGCGATCGCTCCGGCCCAGCGCAGGGCCTTGTCACGGCCCCAGACGAGCGCCACCAGGGCGCCGACGACGGCGGCAAGAAGCACCAGCGGCCAGAGGGCGCCGAAGGCGTCGTGCAGGGCCGGCGCGAAGTAGTGGCGCCAGACGCCGGTGTCGGTCGCGTAGTGGACGATGCTGAAGTCCGGCCTGCCTTCCTGCAGGCGCTCGGGGTGCGGCAACGAGATCGGCCCCAGGCTCTCGGCCTCGGGGAGCGGGTTGCCGGCGATGACGAGGTTGCGCAGGTACCAGTAGCCGCCGCCGGCCAGCGCCGGCAGGAACCACCAGCCGGCTGCCACCCAGCGCCGTCCCCGCGGCGCCAGCAAGACCACGGCGAGGCTCAGCACCGCCGCCATCGCCAGCACCGTGAACTTGGTGCCGGCAGCCAGCCCGACGGCAAGCCCGGCGGCCGCCACCGCCCACCCCGCCCCGCCGTTCCTTAGCCCTCCTATGCACCGCAGAGGAACAGCGGAGCGGGAGTCCGGGCGGGCGTTCCAGGCGGTGATCAGGATCGCGATCGCGGCGAGAACGAGGGCGGCAGCCATGACGTCGTTCTTGGCGGCACCGGGCTCGCGGACCACGAGCGTGTGGCACTCCAGTAGGACCGCGGCGGCGACGGTGCTTAGCGGGCCGCGACCGTAGGGGCGGCCTATGCAGTACGCAGCGGTGAAGGCGACGGCGAGCCAGCCGAAGTTGAGGAAGAGCGAGAGCGTGTCGCGGGCGGTGAGCAGGATCCCGGCGGCGTGCAGGAGCTCGGAGTTCTGCGGGTAGAACCAGTTGGTGAAGACCGTCTCGGTGTAGTGGAGGCCGGTGACCGAGTGGCTCTGGGCGATGTCCGCCGCGAAGGGCATGTGGTACCAGAGGGAGTCGAAGTTGAAGATGCCTCGGTTCAGGGCGTCGTGGGTGGTTACTGCCCAGTGGCCGACGACCACAGCTACGACGGCGAGCATCAGGGCGTGCATGAACGCGTCCTGGCGGGCGGGTCCTGCCTCCGACATTGACTCTCCCGCTCTGCGGGAGAGCCCAATATCGGAGTCACCCGCCCGGAGGAAGGCGGTGATGGACGCGGTGAGGAGTGAGGCGGCGATGAGGGTGCCGGCGTAGAGGAGGCCGACGACGCCGAGGAGCTCCATTAGCCAGGTGATGAGGGCCACCGCGACGATGGACTCGACCAGGCGGGCTGGGGCGCCTTGCCAGGTGGGGAGGGCCGCGCCGCGGATCTTCCAGGCGGAGAAGGCCAGTGGGGCTATTACCAGCGCGAGCTGGATTGCTCCGAGGAGGTAGGAACCGGCGCTGGCCACCGGCTACTTCCCCTTTCTCAGTTCAGGCCGCGGATGACGATCGGGGTTTCGCCTTCGGAGACCATGCCGAGGGCGCGGGCCTTGCGGTCGACGACGATCGGGTCTTTGGCCGACTGGACGCTGCGGTGGAGGTGCTTGTTTTCCTTCATCAGCACGTGCAGCTTTTCTTTGGCAGCGGTCGTCGCCGTGTAGGTCTTGACGAAGTCGATCGCCGGGTTCAGATAGGAGTAGAGAACGGCGGCGAGGACCAGGGTGAGGGCGATGCGGGCGATGCGGTCCCAGTTGATGCGGGTGGCGCCGCGGCGTGCCGCCGGTTTGCGGCGAGCGGGACGGCGGCGGACTGGGGCGCGAACTGCTTGAGCGCGTGCGGCCATGCCCGGAGCTACGCGACCGGGCCCCGCATTCCTTCATTTAGGAGCGGCGCTGGACGAAAGCCTGCAGCCCCGGAAAGCTCGCTGCGGAGCCCAATTCCTCCTCGATCCGCAGCAGCCGGTTGTACTTGGCGACGCGGTCTGAGCGCGAGGGAGCGCCGGTCTTAATCTGGCCGGCGCCGGTGGCGACGGCGAGGTCGGCAATCGTCGTGTCCTCGGTCTCGCCGGAGCGGTGAGAGATGACCGCGGTGTAGCCAGCGTCGCGGGCGATGCGGATCGCCTCCAGGGTCTCGGTCAGGGTGCCGATCTGGTTGACCTTGACGAGGATCGAATTGCCGACGCCGAGCTCGATGCCGCGGCGCAGGCGCTCCGGATTGGTGACGAAGAGATCGTCGCCGACCAGTTGCACCCGCTCGCCGAGGTGCTCGGTCAGCAGCTTCCAGCCGTCCCAGTCCTCCTCGTCCATGCCGTCCTCGATCGAGACGATCGGGTAGCGCGAGCAGGCGTCGGCCCAGTAGGCCGCCATCTCCTCCGAGGAGAGGCTGCGACCCTCGTGCTCGAGCACGTAGGAGCCGTTCTCGTAGACCTCGCTGGTGGCGGGGTCGAGGGCGATGAAGACATCGGAGCCGGGGTCGTAGCCGGCCAGCTCGACGCCGGCCAGGACGGCCTGCAGGGCGGCCTCGTTGGACTCCAGGTTGGGCGCGAAACCGCCCTCGTCGCCGCCCGCGGTCGAGAGGCCCTGCGAGGAGAGCGACTTCTTCAGCGCGTGGAAGACCTCGGTGCCGATCCGCAGGCACTCCGAGAAGCTGGCGGCACCGGCGGGGACGATCATGAACTCCTGGAAGTCGACCGAGTTGTCGGCGTGGGCGCCGCCGTTGAGGACGTTCATCATCGGCACCGGCAGGACCGACGGCTCGCCGCCGCCGTAGAGCTCGGCCAGGTAGCGGTAGAGCGGCTGCTCTGAGTCCGCCGCGGCGGCCTTGGCGATCGCCAGCGAGACGCCCAGCAGCGCGTTGGCGCCGAGCCGGCCCTTGTTGGGAGTGCCGTCGAGCCCGATCATCGTCTCGTCGAGATCGCGCTGGTGGGAGGCGGTGGCGCCGGTCAGGGCATCGGCGATCTCGCCGTTGACGTGGGCGACAGCCTTGGCGACGCCCTTGCCGGCCCAGGCGTCGCCGCCATCGCGCAGCTCGACCGCCTCGAACTCGCCGGTCGAGGCCCCCGAAGGCACGGCCGCGAGGCCGCGGGCGCCGGACTCGAGCACGACCTCGACCTCGACCGTCGGGTTGCCGCGCGAGTCGAGGATCTGGCGCGCGTGGATGGAGGCGATAGCGCTCACGGGCGGGCCAGTCTATTCACAGCGACGGGCGGCAGGAGGTCCGCCCGGGCGGCTATTCGCCGGTCGGAGCTTCGGTTGCGCCGGGTGCGGTTTCCGGCACCGCGGCGGCTTCACTTTCTTCTCCGGAGCCCTTCGGCCGCGGCATCTGCGGGAGCTGTTCGCCCTGCGGTTTGATCACCGAGACCGTGCCGGGCAGGGCCGGTTTCGCCTGGGCGACCGGCGCCGGGCATTCTTTCGCCGGCGTTTTCGGGTTGGCTTCGTAGCAGGCCGGAGAGGCGGTGGCCGGGTGCCCGGTTTCCTTGTAGTTGGAGCAGCGGTGATCACGAATTCATCAGCGCAGAAGGTGCGCGACTGCCACTTGTTCTGGTAGTCGGTGAGGAATTCGGCGAGCACGTTCTGCGCTTTCGTCTGCGCCAGCTGGCTTTTGATCTGGGCGCTGACTTCGGCGAGTTTCTGCACTTTTTCCGGGTTGAGTTTGTCGACCTGAAGCACGATGAAGTTTTTCTGGTATTTGATCGGGCCGATCACTTCGCCCTGCGTGCTTTTGAAGACGGCGGCTTTGAGCGGTTCCTGCAGCGTTTCTTCGGAGATGTCTTTCGAGCAGCCCGCCTTTGGCTTTGGAGGTCGGGTCGGTCGAGTACTTGGCGGCGACTTTTTTCCAGCTGCCTTCGGAGTTGTCTTTGACCAGGATCGCTTGAGCCTTTTTCGCGTCGCCTTCTTTTTCGGTGATGACGACGCGGACGTTGCGGCTCGGTTTGGTCGTGTACTGCGTCGCCTTGACCGAGTCGTAGTAGTCGCTCACTTCCGCTTCGGTGGGCGGCGGCGCTTTTTTCGAGATCCGTTCCTGGATCTGGGTGCCGAGGACCTGCAGCCGCACCCGATCGGTGACGTCTTTTTTCGTGTAGTGCGACGTCTTGAGGAATTTCTGGAAGGCGGCTTCGGTTTTGAAGTTCTGTTTTTTGATCGTCGCCAGTTCGGTGGCGATCTGTTTCGGCGTGATTTCGATGCCGAGTTCTTCACCCTCGCCGCGCACCCAGACCGCGTTGAGAAGTTCTTCCAGCGCTTTGTCCTGCAGTTCTTCGAATTTTTTGGTGCCGCGGCCTGGCGTTTTTTTAAGCCCGCCGGCGGCCACCTGCTGCAGGACTGCGTGTTTCAGTTCGGCTTCGCTGACATTGCCGTCGGGGATGCCCTTGACGATCGCCACGTCGCCCGCGGGGACGCTGGGCTCGCCGACGCCCTCGGCAATACCGAATGATCAGGAAGAGGGCAACGAAGGCCACGCCGAAGACGACAACGGCCAGCCGCTGCAGCCCGGCAGACTTCCCGCTCTTCCCCTTAGAGGCTCCCACGCAGCGGGCAGCATAAACAAAAGTCCTAAGCAGGGGCTAATCAGGCGGCCGCGGGTTCCTGCTGGCGCTTCGCCTCGCGCAGTCCGACCGCGATCGCCAGCACTGCCTCCAGGCGCGCTTCCGGGTCGCCGTCGACCCGCACCGCGGCGGTCTGCTCGCGCCATTCATAGAGCGCGCCCTCGACCTGCTCGGCCAGCACGCCGGACCCCTCGGAATCGAGCTCGACCCCGGTGACGCTGAGGCGGCCGCCGCGGAACTCGACGCTGCGGGCGCCGGCCAGCCCCAGCTCGATCCGCGCCCGCTGCAGCTTCAGCAGGTTCTCGGCCTGCGGCGGCAGCTCGCCGAAGCGGTCGCGCAGCTCGTCGCGGATCGCCCGCAGCTGGCCCGGCTCGCGGGCGGCGACGATGCGGCGGTGGACGTCGATCTTGGCCGCCTCGAAGGGCACGAAGGTCGCCGGCAGGTAGGCGTCGACGGGAACGTCGAGCCGGACCGGCTCCGGCGCCGCCTCGCCCTCCTCCTCCCCACCGGCCTCGGCCACCGCCTCGTCGATCATCTGGCAGTAGAGCTCGAAGCCGACGGCGGCGACGTGGCCGGACTGCTCGTCGCCGAGCAGGTTGCCGGCGCCGCGGATGTCGAGGTCGCGCATCGCGATGCGGAAGCCGGAGCCGAGCTCGGTGTGGTCGGCGAGGGTCGAGAGCCGGGCCGCCGCCTCCTCGGTCAGCGCCTCCGCCGAGGGGTAGAGCAGGTAGGCGAAGGCGCGCTCGCGCGAGCGCCCGACCCGGCCGCGGATTTGGTAGGCCTGCGAGAGCCCGAGCTGGTCGGCGCGCTCGACGATCAGCGTGTTGGCGGTGGGGATGTCGAGGCCGGACTCGATGATCGTCGTCGTCACCAGCACGTCGGCCTCGCCGCGCAGGAAGCCGAGCATCGTCTCCTCCAGCGTGTGCTCGTCCATCTGCCCGTGCGCTTCGACGAAGCGCGCCCCCGGGACCAGCGCCCGCAGCCGCTCGGTCGTCTCCGGCAGCGAGTCGATCCGGTTGTGGAGGAAGAAGGCCTGGCCCTTGCGCTCGAGCTCGCGGCGGATCGCCTTGCCGACCAGGTCCTCGTCGAAGGGGCCGACGTAGGTGCGGACCGGACGCCGGCCCTCGGGCGGGGTCTCGATCACCGAGATGTCGCGCAGGCCGGCGAGGCTCATCTGCAGCGTGCGCGGGATCGGCGTCGCCGAGAGCGCCAGCACGTCGACTTTCAGCTTCAGCTGGCGCAGCAGCTCCTTCTGCTTGACCCCGAAGCGCTGCTCCTCGTCGACGATGACGAGGCCGAGCTCCTTGGCGCGGACGTCGCGGGAGAGCAGCCGGTGGGTGCCGATCAGGATGTCGACCTTGCCCTCGCTCGAAGTCCTTCAGCACCGCTTTGACCTCGGCCGCCGGGCGCAGGCGGGAGACGCCCTCGACCCGGAAGGGGAGGTCGGCGAGGCGCTCGCGGAAGGTGCCGAAGTGCTGCTGGGCGAGGATCGTCGTCGGCACCAGAACCATCACCTGCTTGCCGTCGGAGGCGGCCTTGACGGCGGCCCGCAGCGCCACCTCGGTCTTGCCGAAGCCGACGTCGCCGCAGACCAGACGGTCCATCGGCCGCTCCGATTCCATGTCGCCCTTGACCGCCTCGATCGCCTCCAGCTGGTCGGCGGTCTCGCGGTAGGGGAAGGTCGCTCTCCATCTCGATCTGCCACTCGCCGTCGGGCGGGAAGGAGTGGCCCCTGCGGGCGCGGCGCTCGGCGTAGAGGTTGAGCAGCTCGCCGGCGAGGGCGCCGGCCGCTTTGCGCGCCCGCGCCTTCAGGTTCTGCCAGCGTTTGCCGCCCAGCGCCGAGAGCGCCGGTTCGCCGCCGGCGCCGACGTAGCGGCTCAGCTTCGCGAGCTGGTCGGTGGGGACGTAGACGCGGTCCTCGCCCTTGTATTCGAGGTAGAGGTAGTCGCGGGTGACGCCGCCGACCTCGCGCGTCTCGAAGCCGGCGAAGCGGGCGACGCCGTGGTCCTCGTGGACGACGTAGTCGCCGACCCGCAGTTCGCTGAAGGCGAGCCGGCCGCGAGCCGCCGCCGGTTGCCGGTTCCTCGGCCCGTCGGCGGCGGTGGACGAGGCGGCGGAAGGGATAGACGGCGAGTTTCAGCTCGGGGCTGACGAAGCCCTCGCGCAGGCGCGCCTCGGCGAAGGCGAGGCCGGGATCGGGCGAGAGGCGGCCGCCTTCGAGCAGGCGGGCGTCGAGGCGGTCGAGGCCGTAGCGGGCGCGCTCGGCCTCGCCGCGGGCGTCGAAGGCGACGACGGTGCGGTAGCCGGAGCGGACCAGTTTCTCCAGCTCGCCCTCGGCCTCCTTGACGCTGCGGGCGGGCGACTCGGCGCGGGCGGCGCGGAAGGCGTCCTCGTCGTCCTCGCCGGCGACGGTCAGCGAGAGCGCCGCGCGCTCCGCCAGCGGCGCCGCGACGTCGACGTAGAGGTGCCGCGCGTCGTCGGCGTGCATCGCCGTCGTCGCGTCCTCCCAGTGGTCGCGCAGAGCCGGCTCGATCTCCTCGGCGGCGGCGAGAACGACCGCGGCGGCGGCCGGCACCAGCTCGAGCGGGGCGCGGAAGCGGTCGAGCGGCAGCAGCTCGGCCAGGTCGGCGATCGGCTCGTCCTCCTCGGCCGCCTCCATCGCCGCCAGCTCGGCCAGCTCGCGGTGCTCGGCGTCGAGCTCGGCCGCCGGCGCCAGCTCGACCCGCTCGGCGTCGCCGAGCGAGCGCTGGGTGAAGGTCGAGAACCAGCGCATCGACTCGACCTCGTCGCCGAACAGCTCGATCCGCACGGCCCGTTCCTCGGTCGCCGGGAAGACGTCGAGGATGCCGCCGCGGACGGCGAACTGGCCGCGCTCCTCGACCTGCTCGACGCGTTCGTAGCCGGCCCCGACCAGGTCCTCGGCGACGGCCCCGAGCTCGATCTCCTCGCCGTTGGCGATCGCGAAGCCGGCCGGGCGCAGCGAGGCATCGGGGACGGCCTCGGCGAGCGCCGTGGCGCTGGCGACGACGATCGCGTCGGGCTCGGCGACGAGCGCGTCGAGGGCGTCGATCCGCAGCCCGACCAGGTGCGGCGGCGGGCGTGACGCTGGAGGCGTAGCCGGTGCCGCGCGAGGGGTAGAGCCGGACCCGGCGCGGCGCCAGGTAGGCGCGCAGGTCGGCGGCGAGGTCGCGGGCCGAACGGTCGTCGGCGGCGACCAGCAGCGCCGGCCGGTCGGCGAGGCCGCGGTCGTCCTCCAGCAGCGCCGCCAGCAGCAGCGGCCGCAAGGTCGTCGAGGCCCGCAGCTCGACCGCCTCGCCGCCGTCGGCGGCGGCGCGCACGCGGCCGGCGAGCGCGTGGACGCGCTCGTTCTCGGCGGCAAGATCTAGGAGTGGTCTCAGGCTCATGGGCAGCGAAAGCGCCCAGACGGCGCCGTCCGGGCGAAGTTGCCGATTTTAGGCACCTGGATCAGTCAGGCTGCGGCAGGCCCGGACCGGTTCTCGCCCACTCGACCTGGCCGACGCCCTCGACGCGGGAGCGGCCCACGACGTCGTCCCACTCGTGCAGCATCCGCTTCAGGCGGGCGACCGCCTCGGGCGGGTGAGCGGCGACGGAGGCGGCCAGCTCCAGGGCCGCTTCCTCGGTGCGCGGCGGCCGGGGCGACGCGGTTGACGAGGCCGAGGCGGAGCGCCTCGTCGGCGCCGACCGTGCGCGAGGAGAAGAGCAGGTACTTGGCGGCGGCGAGGCCGCAGAGGGTGACGAGGCGGGCCGGGCCGACGGGGACGCCGAGGGCGGCGCCGGGGAAGCGCATCCGCAGGTTGGAGCCGCCGACGCGCATGTCGCAGGCGACGGCGATCTCGGCGCCGCCGCCGACGACGTCGCCGTGGCAGGCGGCGACGTCGGCTTCGGGAAGGCGACGACCTGCGTCGTAGAGGTCGGCGAAGAGCTGCATCCGCCGCACCTTGCCGTCGTCGTCCAGCTGCTCGCGGACGTCGGCGCCGGCGGAGAAGCCCATGTGGTCGGCGGAGCTGAAGACGAGGACGCGGACGCCGTCGTCGCCGCGCGCCGCCGCCAGGTGCTCGAGCAGCTCCACCAGCATCTGGGTGTTGATCGCGTTGCGCGCCTCGGGGCGCTCAAGCCGGATCACGGCGACGCCGTTCTCCTCGACCGAGTAGCTGGTCAGCTCTTGGGCGGCGTCGCTCACGCCGGGGAACCTAGCTGCTCGACGAGCCGTTCGGCCTCATCGGCGGCGGCTCCTACCAGCGCCTCGACCTCGGCCCGGGGCTCGCGGAAGCGGCCGAGCACGTAGGCGGAGACGATCTCGGGGTCGGTCGAGTCGGGCCGCCCAACGCCGATCCGGAGGCGCCAGAACTCGGCGTCGCCGAAGCCGCGTTTGAGGCTCTTGAGGCCGTTGTGCCCGGCCAGGCCGCCGCCGAGGCGGGCCTCGATCGCGCCGAAGGGCAGGTCGATCTCGTCGTGGAGGACGACGACCCGGTCGAGCGGCACCTTGAGTGAGCCGCGCGCCGGCCCGGCCGAGTCGCCGGAGGCGTTCATGTAGGTCTGGGGCAGCAGGATCGCCACCCGCGGGCCGCCGGGCCCGGTCCGCCCTTCGTAGAGCTCGCCGCCGAACTTCTTGCCCGGCTTGCCGAGATCCCAGCGCCGGGCCAGCTCGCGGCCGACGTCGAAGCCGACGTTGTGGCGGGTGCCTGCGTGCTCGGGCCCGGGGTTGCCGAGACCGACGATGAGGATGCGGTCGCCCTGCTCGCCGCCGCGGCGCGACGGCGGAACAGCGACAGGGGCTACTCGCCCTCGGAGTCGCCCGAGTCGCCGCTCTCGGCGGCCTCGTCGCCCTCGGCGGCCTCGCCCTCGCCGACCAGCTCGGTCTCCTCCTCGACCTCGGGCGCGGCTTCTTCGACGCGCGGCGGCGAGAGGGTGACGATCGTGACCTCCTCGAGATCGTCGGCGACGAAGGTGACGCCCGCGGGGGCGGTGACGGCGGAGAGCTGGAAGGTGTCGTTGATCTCCATCGCCGAGACGTCGAGGACGATGCGGTCGGGGATGTCGGTCGGCAGCGCTTCGACGGTGATCTCGCGGGTGACGTGCTCGAGCACGCCGCCGCCCTTGACGCCCGGGGCGGTGTCGGCCCCCTCGAGCTCGATCGCGACCTCGGCCTGGATCGCCTCGTCGAGCTTCACCTCCTGCAGGTCGATGTGCTGGAGGCTGCCGCGCACCGGGTGCAGCTGCTGCTCCTTGACCACGACCGGGACGGCTTTCGCGCCCTCGACCTCGAGGTCGAACAGGGCGGCGCCCTCGGCGAGCAAGGCGCGCACCTCGCGTTCGGCGACCTGGAAGGCGCGGGCCTCGGAGCCGCCGCCGTAGACGACGCCCGGCACCAGGCCGCTCGCGGCGCAGGCGACGGGAGGTGCGGGAGCCGAACTCCTCGCGGGGAGCGACCTTCAGAGTTGAACGTCCAGCGGCCATCGGACGGGAGAGGATAGAGAACCGTACGAACCGGACCTGTGGCAACCTTCCGGGCATGGCCGACGACTCGAAGATCCCCAAGGGCAGGCTGCGCCGCTCGGCCAAGCTGGGCTCGATCGTCGGCGTCCAGGGCGCCCGCTACGCGGGCACCAAAGCTGCCAACGTCGGCCGCTCCGAGGAGGGCGGCAAGGAGGCGCTGGAGCAGCGCCACCTGGAGACGGCGATGAAGATGGTCGGGGCGCTGGGCCAGATGAAGGGCGCGGCGATGAAGCTCGGCCAGTTCGCCTCCTTCATCGACACCGAGTTCATCCCCGAGGAGTACCGCGAGATCTACCAGGAGCAGCTGGCGAAACTGCGCACCGACGCGCCGGCGATGCCCTGGGAGAAGGTCGAGAAGGTGCTGACGAGGAGTACGACGGCGAACCGCTCTCCGAGCTCTTCGCCGAGATCGAGCACGAGGCCTTCGCCGCCGCCTCGATCGGCCAGGTGCACCGGGCCGAGCTGCTCGACGGCCGCCGCGTCGCGGTGAAGATCCAGTACCCGGGGATCGCCGAGGCGCTCGATGCCGACCTCCGCAACGCCGGCACGATCGTGCGGCTGGCGCGGGCGCTGGCGCCGGGCCTCGACGCCAAGGCGATCGCCGCGGAGCTGCGCGAGCGGGTGATGGAGGAGCTCGACTACGAGTACGAGGCGCAGAACCAGCGCACCTTCTCCCGCGCCTACCGCGAACACCCCTTCATCTACGTGCCGGAAGTGGTCACCCGGCTCTCGCGCCGCCGCGTCCTCGTCACCGAGCTGGTCGAGGGACTGGCCTTCGAGCAGATCAAAGAGCTGCCGCACGAGCAGCGCAGCCGCTTCGGCGAGATCGTCTTCCGCGGCAGCTTCGGCTCGATGTTCAACCTGCAGCACTTCAACGCCGACCCCCACCCCGGCAACTACATCCTGCTCGCACGACGGCCGCGTCGCCTTCCTCGACTTCGGCATGACCAAGAAGCTCGACCGCGAGCAGATCCTGCTCGAGCAGCGTGCCTTCGACGCCGCCTCGCGCGACGACCCGGAGGCCTTCCGCCAGGCGCTGCACGACCTCGGCTTCATCAAGAAGCCCTCGAAGCTCGATGCCGAGCGGCTGATGGAGCACATGGGCGCGGTCGGCGGCTGGTACATCGAGGACCGCGAGATCGAAATCACGCCGCAGCGGGTGATGAAGATCATCGAGTCGACCAACGACCCGCGCTCGGAGTACTTCGACCTGATGCGGCGCGAGTCGATCCCGGCCGAGGAGCTGATGGGACGGCGGATGGAAATCGGCGTCGTCGCCGTGCTCGGCCAGTTGCGGGCGAAACGCAACTGGCACCGGATCTTCCGCGAGTGGGTCTACGCTGACCCGCCGGCGACCGAGCTCGGGCAGCAGGAATGGGAGTACTTCGAGGAACGTGGGCTCAAGCGGACGCCGGGACTGGCCGAAATCACCTGAGCCACCCCGAGATCAAGGAGAGACGAGCGATGAGCAGGATCAGACGCGGCTGGGCGCTGACGAAGAAAAGCTGGGGCTGCTGAACGAGAACCGGGAGCTGATCCGCTTCCCGCTCTACGGCGGCGTCGCGACGATCCTGCTGGCGATCGTCTTCCTCGGCCCGGGCCTCTACCTGCTCGACAAGGACAGCCTCGGCGGCGCGATCCCGCTGATCGTGATCGGGATCTACGTGCTCAGCGTCGTCGGCTTCTACTTCAGCGTCGGCCTGGCTGCCGCCGCCGACATGATCTTCCGCGGCCAGCCACGCCACGGTCGCCGACGGCCTCGCCGTCGCCCGCAGCCGCTTCAGCCAGATCTGCGGCTGGGCGGCGATCTCGACCGCGATCAGCGTGCGTCATGGGCGCCGCTGGAGAACCAGGGCGGCATCGGCGGCGAGATCGCCGCCCGCCTGGTCGGCACGGCCTGGTCGCTGGTCACCTTCCTGGCGGTGCCGGTGATCGCGATCGAGGGCACCGGCCCGCTCCAGACCCTGAAGCGCTCGGCCTCGATGTTCAAGCAGCGCTGGGGACAGCAGATCACCGGCAACATCGTGATCGGCGGCGTCATCTTCCTGGCTCGGCGTGCTGCCGGCCGGGGTCCTGGTCGTCGGCGGAGTCGCTGCTTTGGTCCTCGCCTTCCTTCGGCGGCGCCGTGCTGGTCGTGATCGGCGCACTCGTCTTCGCGATCGCGATGCTGATCTCGCGGCGCCCTGCAGCGGCATCTTCGGCGTCGCCCTCTACCGCTACGCGCTCGACGGCGAGGTGGTCGGCGGCTTCACCGCCCGAGGAGCTGGAGTCGGCAGTGAAGCGCAAGAAGGCGGCGCAACGCGCCGGCACGGCCCCGGCACCGCTGCCGACGCTACGCGTCTAGCCCAGGGGCTCAGCCAGTCGGCGAAGAGGCGCGGGTCGTTGGAGCAGAGGCCGGTGACGCCGGCGTCGACGAGCTTGCGCATCCGCGCCTCGTCGTCGACGGTCCAGGCGATCAGCTCGACGCCGGCCAGCTTGCAGATGCGGGCCAGGCGAGGGCTGACCAGCGGGTGGTAGACCCACATCGCCTCGACGCCGAACTTGGGCAGTTTCTCGGCGGCGAGGCCTGGTAGGCGCAGGCGCATGCCCGCCAGAGCAGCCGGCATCAGCGGCTTCGCCCAGACGGTCGAGGTCCAGTCGCGGGTCACTTTGGGATAGGTCCAGCCGCGGCGCAGGTTCGGTTCCAGTTCGAGGATCCGTTTCAGCGTGTGCATCTCCATCGTCGAGATCATCGCCCGCTCGACCAGGCCACGCTCGCGCAGCGCCTCGACCACCTCCTCCTCGCGGCCGGGCAGCTTGATGTCGAGGTCGATCTCGACCTTGTCGAGCGGCGGCTCGAGGAAGGCGTCGAGCGCCTCGGTCAGCTCCAGCGGCGTCCGCCGCTCGGCGTCGGCCCAGTCGTGGGCGACGACCAGCGGCGCCCTCTGCTCCAACGGCAGGTGCGCGTCCGGCAGCCAGAGCACGTCGAACTCGATCATGTCGACGCCAACCTCGACCGCCGCCTTGAAGCTCTCGACCGTGTTGCCGGGAGCGATCAGGTCGGCCCCCTTGTGGCCGACCAGGCGCAGCTTGTGACCGCCCACCTCCCCCTCCTGCGGTGCCATCTCCGGCAAAGCCTCTCCGTCAGTCATCCCCGAACCTTTTCAATTTCGGACGAGCGGAAGACATAT
>CAVPSL010000002.1:0-1545854 GCA_963708405.1 uncultured Actinomycetes bacterium | reverse complement strand
AGATCAAGATCCCGGTCCGCTCGACGCTCAAGTGCGAGGCTGAGTCCGGAGTGTGCCGCTCCTGCTACGGCATCTCACCGGCGACCGGCTCGATGGTCGACATCGGCGACGCGGTGGGCATCATCGCCGCCCAGTCGATCGGCGAGCCAGGCACCCAGCTGACCATGCGGACCTTCCACACGGGAGGCGTCGCCGGCCAGGACATCACCCAGGGTCTGCCGCGCATCGTCGAGCTCTTCGAGGCGCGTAAACCAAAGGGCCTGGCGCAAATGGCCGAGGCCGCGGGCAAGGTCTCGATCGAGGAGACCGACAAAGCCCTGAAAGTGATCGTCACCGAGTCCAGCGGCGAGGAGCACGCCTACAGCTTCCCGCCCCGCACCCGGCTGCACATCACCGACGGCGAGAAGGTCGAGGTCGGGCAGCAGTTGAACGACGGCTCGCTGTACCCGGCTGACCTGCTGGCGATCCGAGGCCGCACCGACACTGAGCTCTACCTGGTGGACGAGGTGCAGAAGGTCTACAGCGCCCAGGGCGTCGACATCAACGACAAGCACATCGAGCTAATTGCTCGGCAGATGCTGAAGAAGGTGCGCATCGAGTCGAAGGGCTCGACCGGCCTCCTGCCCGGCCAGCTCGAGGACCGCGGCAGCCTCAAACGGCTCAACAAAAAGACCAAAGAAGAAGGCGGGACGGCGGCCAAAGGCGAGGAAGTCATCCTCGGCATCACCAAGGCCTCGCTGGCGACCGAGTCCTTCCTCTCCGCTGCCTCCTTCCAGGAGACGACCAAGGTGCTCACCGACGCCGCCCTCGAGGGCAAACGGGACCGCCTGGTCGGCCTCAAGGAGAACGTCATCATCGGCAAGCTGATCCCCGCCGCGACGGGCCTCAAGCACTACCGCACGCTCAGCGTCGAGCCGGCGGTAACGATTGAACCGCCCAGCGACGAGGAGTTGCTCGACGAAGAGGAGCTGGCGGCCGAGCTCGGCGTCGACGGCGTCGAGACCCCGGTCGAGGGCTTCGGCCCCTCGTTCGCAGAGGAGCTCGAGGAGCTCGCGAACGAGATCGAGTCGACGAGCGACGAGCCGAAATAGGTAATTGAGGGATCGGCGGGGGCGACACAGCCCCCGCCGAGACCGCAAGCAATGCTGGACTGGCCAGCTAGCCAGTCCTATAGATTCCTCCCATGTCCTCGGCCGAGAGGGTCTGCGTCATCGGCGCCGGTTCTTCCGGGATTGCCGCTTGTCAGGTGCTGAAGGCGCGGCGGGTCCCCTTCGATTGCTTCGAGAAGGGGTCTGCGGTCGGCGGCAACTGGCGCTACGAAAACGACAACGGGATGTCGTCCGCTTACCGCTCGCTGCACATCAACACCTCGCGGGCGATGATGGCCTACAAGACCTTCCCGATGCCGGAGGACTATCCGGACTATCCCAACCACTTCCAGATCGCCGCCTACTTCGACGCCTACGTCGACCATTTCGGCTTCCGCGAGAGGATCCGCTTCCGCACCGAGGTCCTCGACGTCAGACCGGTCGCGGGGGAGTGGGAGGTCACCGTCGCGGATGCTGACGGTACCCGCGAGACGCACCGCTACCGGGCCGTGCTCGTTGCCAACGGCCACCACTGGGACCCGCGCTGGCCGGAACCACCGTTCCCGGGCGCTGAGGACTTCGAGGGTGAGCAGATCCACGTCCATCACTACCGCGAGCCAGAGGTCCTGCGCGGCAAGCGGGTGCTGGTGCTGGGGATCGGCAACTCAGCGACTGACATCGCCGTCGAGGCCTCCCGCATCGCAGAGAAGACCTTCCTGGCGATGCGCCGCGGCGCCTACATCATGCCCAAGTACCTGAACGGCAAACCGACTGATGAATCGGCCTCGCCGCTACTGACCCTGACTCCGCTCTGGTTCCAGCGCTTCTTCCTGGAGCGCATGCTGGGCCTGACCGCCGGCGACATGACCGCCTACGGCCTGCCCAAGCCCGACCACAAACTGCTCGAGGCGCACCCAACGGTCTCGGCCGAGCTGCTCTCACGCCTCGGTCATGGCGACATCGTCGTCAAGCCCAACATCGACCGCTTCAGCGGCACCCGCAGCGTCCGCTTCGCCGACGGCAGCGAGGAGAAGATCGACCTCGTCGTCTACTGCACCGGCTACAAGATCACCTTCCCCTTCTTCGACCCGGCGCTCATCAGCGCCGATGGAAACCGCCTGCCGCTCTACCGGCGGGTTGCCTCGGTTGACCATCCCGGCCTCTACTTCATCGGCTTCATCCAGCCGCTGGGGGCGATCATGCCGCTGGCGGAGGCGCAGTCGGAGTGGGTCGCCGACCTGCTCTCAGGCCGCGGCGCGTTGCCTTCGAGGGGAGAGATGCGGGAGGAGGTCGTGGCGGCGGAAGGGAAGATGCGGAAGCGCTACGTGGCTTCTAAACGTCACACGATCCAGGTCGACTTTCACCCGTATCTGCGCGAGATCCGGCGCGAGCGAAAGCAGGCTGCCCAGCGGGCCTGACGACCCTGGTGCGGCCGCCCGGCGGGCAGGCCGGCAGCGGCTGGGCGGCGCCGCCGCCGTGGGGACCGCGGCGCGGGCCGCGAGGCCGCTTCGGCTGCGGCCGGCGCCGTTTGAAGCTGCCGCCCTCGTCCTCGGCTCCCTCCGGCTCGGCCGGCATCTTGCTCGCCCACCAGACAAGCCAGATTGAACCCAGCACGGGGATCTTGAGGACGACCAGCAAGAAGAAGATCGGCCAGAACCCGGTCACCGGTTTCAGTCTAGAGCGTCGCTCAGGAGCGTTCGCTGCGCTCCCGCTCGAGCCCCCGCGCCCAAGCCAGCAGCGCTTCGGTCTGTGCCTCCTCGAGGCCGATGTGGGCCTCGGTCGGGACCAGCAGGGTTGGCTCGGGACGGTTGCGGGCCCACTCGTAGCAGCTCTCGTCGAGGTTGTCGTCGACCCAGGCCATCGCCCGGCCCTTGCAGTAGGCGTCGAGCGGGCCCAGCTTCCAGTGGGCGGAGCCGAAGCGGGCGGCCCCGTCGAAGGTCAGGTGCGGCAGTTCGGCCAGGCCGAGGATCGCGGGGAGGTGGTCGTTGGCCCGGTCCTCCCAGCCAGTGGCCCAGACCAGTTCGTAGTACTCCGCCAAGCGCGATAGCCGCTTGCCGGTCGGCAGCGAGATGCAGTGCATCATCCCGTCGATTAGCTGAAAGCGGACCGTCTCCCCACTCGGCGGCTCATCGAACCCGAACAGCGAAATCACCCCGTCGACGTCGACGGCCAAGACGGGTTTGCTCATCTACCGAACTCTAGTGAGCGAGCCTGAGCGCCCGACAGCTACCAGCGATAATGCGCAAACGCCTTGTTCGCCTGCGCCATGCGGTAGATGTCGTCCTTCCGCTTCCAGGCGCTGCCCTGCTGCTGGTTGGCATCGAGGATCTCGCTTGCCAGCCGCTCGGCCATCGAGTACTCGCGGCGGGCGCGGGCGAACTGGACCAGCCAGCGGACCGCGAGGGTGCGGGCGCGGCGAGCCGGAACCTCGACCGGGACCTGGTAGGTCGCACCACCGACGCGGCGGGAGCGGACCTCCAGAACGGGAGTCAGTTGTTTGATCGCCGCTTCCAGCGTCTCCACCGGGTCCTCGCCGCTGCGCTCGCCGACGATCGCGAGGCTGTCGTAGACGATCCGCTCGGCCAGCGACTTCTTGCCGTCGCTCATGACCTTGTTGATGATCTGCTGGACCAGCCGGTTGCGATGCTGGGCATCGGGCTCGACGGGGCGGATCTGGGCAGCGGAGCGGCGCGGCATTAGGAGGCCTTGACGCCGTAGCGGGAGCGGGCCTGCTTGCGATCGGAGACGCCGGCGGCGTCGAGGGTGCCGCGGACGACCTTGTAGCGGACGCCCGGCAGGTCCTTGACGCGACCACCCCTGATCAGCACGACCGAGTGCTCCTGAAGGTTGTGTCCCTCGCCCGGGATGTAGGTCGTGACCTCCATGCCGTTGGTCAGACGCACACGGGCGATCTTGCGCAGAGCCGAGTTCGGCTTCTTCGGCGTCACCGTGGCGACACGGGTGCAGACGCCGCGCCGCTGCGGGGCGGCTACGCGCTTCTTGCGACCCTGGCCCGACTTGAGGCCTGGCGTCGCGGTCTTCTTCTTCGGGCGCTTGCGGCCCTTCCTGACGAGTTGATTCGTATTCGGCACGGCCGCGCATAGTAGAGCAGTCCGGCAATAACCATCGCTCCGGCTGCCGCGAGCTCGGCGTAGAAGCCCTGCTTGAGCACCGCGGAAGCGCCGCTGAAGCGGGCCGCTTGGGCGCCGACGTCGAGTCCCTTCGGCAGGTCGACGAGCAGGATCACGGCCACCGAGACGAGTCCCAGGGCAGCGACGGCGAGCCCCAGGCGCCGCCGCTCTCGGACCAGGGTGAGGGCGCCCGCCAGCGCCGCCAGCAGTCCCAGAGGCAGCAGCAGGTAGGCATGCGCTTGGCCGGCGCTGCGCACGGCGACCGCGGGCGGTTGGGCGACGTCGGGTAGGCCGGCATAGGCGGCCTGGCCGATCTCGACGCCGCGGTAGTCGACGAACTGGGAGACGGCGAGACAGAGACCGGCGGCAATGATCGCGAGGCCGATCGCTCGGGCCGGCGTCAGCACCTGACTCGCCGCGGTGGCACCCCGCGCCGCGGCGGCGGCGAAACGCCGCACGGCGCGCTCGCCGCCGGCGAGCAGGCGGAAGAGGAAGGCGGCGGTCCGACGGGCCGGCGGCGCTAGGGCAGCGGCGAGGCGCTGGCCTCTTCTCAGCAGCCAGAGGATCAGCGCGTGGAGCGATATATAGGCTCGCTCAAGGCCGCGATTGGCCAGCCGGTCGGCCCGCCAGGTGAGCCGCCGAGCCGCCGTCGGAGCAGCTTTCCCAGGCGAGCCTGCGCGGCGGCGCGGCGCTGCTATCATCGCCCGTCGCTCAGGCAGTTTCTTGGCAGCAGCACGCTTCGCCGGGCCCGCGGGGGCCTTTTTTTTGCGCTGGTTCACCCTTCACCGACCATCGAACAACCACCACTTACCTTTCAGATATGGCACGCAGCTTTCCCCTAGAGAAGACCCGCAACATCGGGATCATGGCGCACATCGACGCCGGTAAGACGACGACGACCGAGCGCATCCTCTACTACACGGGCCGCACGCACAAAATGGGCGAGGTCCACGAGGGTGCTGCCGTCATGGACTGGATGGAGCAGGAGCAGGAGCGCGGGATCACGATCACCTCCGCCGCCACCGCCTGCGAGTGGAAGGACCACCGGATCAACATCATCGACACGCCCGGCCACGTCGACTTCACGGTCGAGGTCGAGCGCAGCCTGCGCGTCCTCGACGGCGCCATCGCCGTCTTCGACGCCGTCGCCGGGGTTGAGCCGCAGTCGGAGACGGTCTGGCGCCAGGCCGACAAGTACGGCGTGCCGCGCTTCGCCTACATCAACAAGATGGACCGCACCGGCGCCGACTTCTTCTACTCGGTGCAGACGATGAAAGACCGGCTCGGTGCCAACGCGCTGCCGATCCAGCTCCCGATCGGCGCTGAGGAAGACTTCAAAGGCGTCGTCGACCTGGTGAAGATGAAGGGTCTTGTCTGGACCGACGAGCTCGGCGCTGCCTACGAGGAAATCGATATCCCCGAGGAGTTGCAGGGCCAGGCCGAGGAATACCGCACGGCCCTAATCGAAGCCTGCGCCGACTACGACGAAGAGCTGATGGAAGCCTTCCTCGGCGAGGAAGAGATCCCCGAGGAGAAGCTGCGGGCATCCCTGCACAAGGCCTGCCTCTCGACCGAGGTGACGCCGGTCCTTTGCGGCACCTCGTTCAAGAACAAGGGCGTGCAGCCGCTGCTCGACTCGATCGTCGAGCTGCTGCCCTCGCCGCTGGAGGTGCCGCCGGTGACCGGCGTCATCGCCGCCGGCAAGGGTCAGGCCGAGGACTCCGAGGAGGAGCGCCCGGCCGACGATGGCGCCCCCTTCGCCGCCCTCGCCTTCAAGGTCATGTCCGACCCCTATGTCGGCAAGCTCACCTACTTCCGCGTCTACTCGGGCAAGCTCGAGAAAGGCGGCCGCGTCCTCAACGTCAAAACCGGCAAGACCGAGCGCATCGGCCGGCTGCTGATGATGCACGCCAACAGCCGCGAGGAGATCGACGAGTGCTACGCGGGTGACATCTGCGCCGGCGTCGGCCTCAAGGAAACCGGCACCGGTGACACCCTTGCCGCGCCCGACGCCCCGATCGCCCTCGAGAGCATCGAATTCCCGGAGACGGTGATCGCGGTCGCGATCGAGCCGAAGACCAAGGCCGACCAGGAGAAGATGGGCAACGCCCTGGCCCGGCTCGGTGAGGAGGACCCGACCTTCCGGATCGAAACCGACGAGGAAACCGGCCAGACCCTGATCCACGGGATGGGCGAGCTCCACCTCGAGGTGATCGTCGACCGCATGCTGCGCGAGTTCAAAGTTGAGGCCAACGTCGGCAAGCCGCAGGTCGCCTACCGCGAGACGATCCGCAAGCGGGTCGAGAAGGTCGAGGCGCGGTTCGTGCGCCAGACCGGCGGTCGCGGTCAGTTCGGCCACGTCGTCATCAACCTTGAGCCGGCTCCCGGCGAGGGCTTCGAGTTCGAGAACAAAATCAAGGGCGGCGTCATTCCCGGCGAATACATCGGCCCGGCCGAGCAGGGCATGCGCGAGGCGCTCGAAAACGGCGTCAAGGCCGGCTACCCGATGGTCGACGTTAAAGTCGAACTCGTCGACGGCTCCTACCACGACGTCGACTCCTCGGAGATGGCCTTCAAGATCGCCGGCTCGATGGCGATGCAGGAGGGCGCCCGCAAGGCCAACCCGGTCCTGCTGGAGCCGGTGATGGCGGTCGAGGTGGTGACCCCGGAGGACTTCCTCGGCGATGTCATCGGCGACCTCTCGCGGCGCCGCGGCAAAGTCCAGGGCCAGGAGCAGCGCGGCAACGCCCTCGCCGTCCAGGCCTTCGTCCCGCTTGGCGAGATGTTCGGCTACGCGACCGACCTTCGTTCCTCGACCCAAGGGCGCGCCACCTACACGATGCAGTTCGAGCGCTACGAGGAGGTTCCCTCGAATATCGCCGAGGAAATCGTCGAGCACCGCTCTGGAGAGCCAGTGGGGGCGAGCTCTTAGACCCAACCGCGACGGGGCGGCGCATCTGGCTATATTTCCCAGGTTCGTCTGCAAGCAGCGGAAATCCCGCTGCGGACGACCGCCCACCAGACTCAAGCACTTAGATCAGACAGAACACGACTTCGAAAGGCGAAACGGAGAGAGATGTCCAAGGAGAAATTCGAGCGCGATAAGCCGCACGTGAACGTTGGAACGATCGGTCACATCGACCACGGGAAGACGACGCTGACGGCCGCGATCACCAAAACGCTCTCCACGGTGGGTGGGGCGGAAGCACACAGCTTCGAGGAGATTGACAACGCTCCCGAGGAGAAGGAACGCGGCATCACGATCGCGACCTCCCACGTCGAGTACGAGACCGACAACCGCCACTACGCGCACGTCGACTGCCCGGGCCACGCCGATTACGTCAAGAACATGATCACCGGCGCCGCGCAGATGGACGGCGCGATCCTGGTCGTCTCCGCCGCCGATGGCGTCATGCCACAGACCCGCGAGCACATCCTCCTGGCCCGCCAGGTGAACGTGCCCCACGTCGTCGTCTTCCTCAACAAGATCGACCAGGTCGACGACGACGAACTCGTGGAGCTGGTTGAGGAGGAGGTCAAGGAACTCCTCGACGAGTACGACTTCCCGGGCGACGAGACGCCGATCATCAAAGGCTCGGCGCTGAAGGCGCTGGAAGGCGACGAGGAGGCCCAGAAAGCCGTCTTCGAGCTGGCTGCTGCGCTCGACTCCTACATCCCGGAGCCGGTCCGCGAGCTGGACAAGCCCTTCCTGATGCCGATCGAGGACATCTTCTCGATCACCGGCCGCGGCACCGTTGCCACCGGCCGCGTCGAGCAGGGCATCGTCAATACGGGCGACGAGGTCGAGATCGTCGGCATCAAGGACACGACCAAAACCGTCGTCACCGGGGTCGAGATGTTCCGCAAGATCCTCGACGAGGGTCAGGCCGGCGACAACATTGGCGCCCTCCTGCGCGGCACCAAGCGCGAGGAGATCGAGCGCGGGCAGGTTCTCTGCAAGCCGGGTTCGATCACGCCGCACACCAAGTTCAAAGCCGAGGTCTACTGCCTGAAGAAGGAGGAGGGTGGCCGCCACACGCCGTTCTTCTCCGGCTACCGGCCTCAGTTCTACTTCCGGACCACCGACGTGACCGGGATCGCCAACCTCCCCGAGGGGACCGAGATGGTGATGCCGGGCGACAACGTCGAGATGACGATCGAGCTGATTCAGCCGATCGCCATGGACCAGGGCCTGCGGTTCGCCATCCGCGAGGGTGGCCGCACCGTTGGCTCGGGGGTCGTCGCCGAGATCATCGAGTAGCGACCAAGAGGGCGGGCCTCGGCCCGCCCTTTCGCTGCCCTCACCGGCGGCGAGACAACTGCAAATACATACGACCGGGGCGGCGCCCCAGCAACCGGGGCCCCGCCCTTATTGCGCGGTAAGACCGACGACGAGAAAGACAGAGTGACTTCGAAGTGGCAGCCATAGCGGCACAAAAAATTAGGATCCGGCTCAAGGCGTACGACCATGACGCCATCGACCGGGCTGCCCGCGAGATCGTCGAGACCGCGGAGCGCACCGGCGCCACCGTCTCCGGACCGGTGCCGTTGCCGACCGAGAAAAACGTCTACTGCGTGATCCGCTCGCCGTTCAAGGACAAGGACTCGCGCGAGCACTTCGAGATTCGCACCCACAAGCGGCTGATCGACATCCTCCAGCCTTCGCCGAAAACCGTCGACTCGCTGCAGCGCCTGGACTCGCTGCCGGCCGGTGTCGACATCGAGATCCGCCTCTAGACCGATGGCAGCGATCCTGGGCAAGAAGCTGGGCATGACGCAGGTATTCCGCGAGGACGGGTCCGTCGTGCCCGTCACCGTGATCGAAGCCGGTCCCTGCAAGGTGACCGCTGTCCGCGAGCAGGAGCGCGACGGCTACACCGCCGTGCAACTCGCCTATGGCGAGGTCAAGCAGGGCAAGCTGAGCAAGGGCGAGGAAGGACACCTGAAGAAGGCCGGATCGGCACCGATGCGCCACCTGGTCGAGTTCCGCGACGAGGGCCTCGGCGCCGAGGAGGGCCCCAAGATCGGCGATGACGTCACGGTTGGCGTCTTCGAGGCGGGCCAGAAGGTCAAGGTCGCCGGCATCTCGATCGGCAAGGGCTTCCAGGGCGGCATCAAGCGCCACAACTTCAGCCGCGGCCCGGTCACCCACGGCTCCCACAACGTCCGCGCGCCCGGTTCCATCGGCGCCAGCGCCTTCCCGGCCCGCGTCTTCAAAGGGATGCGCATGCCTGGCCAGATGGGCAACAAGCGGGTCACCCAGAAGGGCCTGGAAATTGCCGACATCGACGCCGAGCGCAACCTGCTGCTGATCAAAGGTTCGGTACCCGGCTCCCGCAACGCGATCGTCGAGGTGAGGACCGATGGCTGAAAAAGCCGCCGTGCTCGGCAAGACGACCAAAGCCGACCTGCCCAAAGAGCTCTTCGCGGAGCCGTTCCACCAGTCGCTGGTGCACGAGGCCGCGTGCGCCGACCTGGCCTCGCGCCGGCGCGGCACGGCTTCCACCTTGACTCGGGGCGAGGTCGCCTTCACGACCGCCAAGGCCTGGCGCCAGAAGGGCACCGGCCGCGCCCGTGTCGGCTCCCTGGGTGTGCCCAACCGCTTCGGCGGTGGCGTCGCCTTCGGTCCCAAGCCGCGCACCTATACGGTCAAGGTCAACCGCAAAGCGCGCCGCCGGGCGATGCGCTCGGCCCTCTCGGTCCACGCCGAGCGTGGCAGTGTCGCCGTGCTTGACGCCGCCAGCTTCGAGACGCCCTCGACCAAACAGGCCGCCGAGGCGCTGGCGAAATGGGGCCAGAAGAGCCCGACCCTGGTCGTCCTCACCGCAGAGGAGACCGGCGCTATGAAGAGCTTCCGCAACATCACCCGCACCCACGTGCTCGAGGTCGGCGCCACTGGCGTCGCCGACGTGATCGGCGCCGCGGCGATCGTCATTTCGGAGACCGCTCTAGCGGCGCTGAAGGAGAGGCTGGTCTGATGGACGCGCGCACGATCTTGGTCCGTCCCGTGATCTCGGAGAAGAGCTACGCTCTGATCGCCGAGGGCAAGTACACCTTCCGGGTCGACGATCGCGCCCACAAGACGCAGATCGCCCAGGCCGTGGAAGAGGTCTTCGGGGTCAAGGTGGCGCAGGTCCGCACCGCCAAGGTGCGCTCGAAGCCGAAGCGCCGCGGCCTCACCCGCGGCCGCACCCGCGCCTGGAAAAAGGCGATCGTCCAGCTCGCTCCGGGCGAGCGGATCGAGCTCTTCGAGGGCGCGGAGACCGCGTAAGGAGCCTGAGCAGATGCCCAACCGCAAAACCAAACCGACCAGCCCCGGCCGCCGCTTCGCGACCTACCCGCTGCGCGAGCAGTTGACCGCCTCCGAGCCGGAGCGGAAGCTGACCGAGGGGATGCGCAAGTCCGGTGGCCGTAATTCCAACGGCCGCGTCACCGCCCGCCACCGCGGCGGCGGCGCCAAGCGGCGCTACCGCAAAATCGACTTCAAGCGCCTCAAGGACGGCGTGCCGGCCAAGGTCGCCTCGATCGAGTACGACCCCAATCGCACTTGCTACATCGCCCTTCTGCATTACGCCGACGGCGCCAAGAGCTACATCCTCGCTCCAGCGCAGTTGAGCGTCGGCGATGAGGTCAAATCCGGCGCGGGCGCCGACATCAAACCGGGTCACTCGCTGGCCCTGGGGGAGATGCCGACCGGCACCATCGTCCACAACGTCGAGATGGTTCCCGGCCAGGGCGGCAAGCTCGGCCGCGCCGCCGGCACGGCGATCCAGCTGGTGGCGAAGGAGGGCGACATGGTCACCCTGCGCCTGCCCTCGACCGAGATGCGGATGGTCCGCGCCGAGTGTCGCGCCACCGTAGGTGTCCTCTCCAACGCCGAGCACCAGAACATGAAGATCGGCAAGGCTGGCCGCAGCCGCCACAAGGGCAAGCGTCCGCACACCCGCGGCGTCGCGATGAACCCCGTCGACCACCCGCACGGCGGCGGCGAGGCCCACCACACGCCCGGCGGGCACCCGGTGACCCCGTGGGGCAAGCCGACTCTTGGCTACCGGACCCGCAAGAAGGGCAAGCAGTCCGATCGCTACATCGTCCGCGGCCGTCGTCGCGGCAAGAAGAAGGGTGGTCGCTGATGGGGCGCTCGACGAAAAAGGGCCCGTGGGTCGAGGAGCGCCTGATGGGGCGGATCACCTCGCTGAACGAGGCCGGAAAAAAACAGATGGTCAAAACTTGGTCGCGCGCTTCGACGGTCTTCCCGGAGATGGTCGGCCACACGATCGCCGTCCACGACGGCAAGAAACACGTTCCGGTCTTCATCTCGGAGTCGATGGTCGGGCACAAGCTCGGCGAGTTCGCTCCCAGCCGCACCTTCCGCTCGCACGGCGGAGGCAGGGACTAGTCATGGCTGACGACGAGAAAAAAGCCAAAGACACCGAGGCGAAAGCCGAGAAGAAAGCGGCGCCGAAAAAAGCCGCCAAAAAAGACGACGCCAAAAAAGCGCCGAAAAAAGCCGCTGCCAAAAAAGAGGGCGCGAAAAAAGAGACCAAAAAAGCGCCGAAAAAAGCCGAGGCCAAAGGCAAAAAAGCCCCGGCGAAAAAAGCTGCCAAAGGCAAAGAGTCGGCGAAGAAAGCCACTCCCAAAGCCAAAGCGGAGGCGAAGCCCCCGGTGGTGCGCGCCAGCGCCCGCTTCGTCCGCATCGCCCCGCGCAAGGCCCGGCTTGTGGCCGACCAGGTGCGCGGCCTGCACATCGAAAAGGCGCGGGCGCTGCTGCAGTTCTCGCCGCGCGGCGCCGCTCGCGACATCCAGAAGCTGATCGACTCGGCAGCCGCCAACGCGGAGAACAACCACGACCTCATTGCCGACGAGATGCGGGTGGCGACGATCACCGTCGACGAGGGCCCGACGCTGAAGCGTTACCGGCCACGAGCGCAGGGGCGGGCGACCCCGATTAATAAGCGAACCAGCCACATTGCCGTGGCGCTGACCCCCGCGGAGGACTGAGAGAAGCATGGGACAGAAGATCCATCCCGAGGGTTTCCGGGTCGGCTACATCCACGACTGGAAGTCGAACTGGTTCGAGGAGAAAAACTTCGCCGACGTCCTCCAGGAAGACCTTGCGATCCGCGACCACATCGTCAACAAGCTCTCGCACGCCGGCCTCTCGGACATCACGATCGAGCGCCGCGGTGAGGTTGCCGTCGACATCCACACGGCCCGGCCGGGGATCGTCATCGGCAAGTCGGGCAGCGAAGTCGACGCCCTGCGCAAGGAGCTGCACAAGCTCACCGGCAGCCCGGTGAAAGTGAATATCCGCGAGGTCAAACGGCCCGAGCTCGACGCCAAGCTGGTCGCCCAGTCGATCGCCGAGCAGTTGCAGAACCGGGTCGCCTTCCGGCGAGCGATGAAACGCGCCCTCACCTCGGCGATGCGCTCCGGCGCCAAGGGCGTCAAGGTCCAGGTCTCCGGGCGCCTCGGCGGCGCCGAGATGGCGCGGACCGAAGGCTATTCAGACGGCCGCGTGCCACTGCACACGCTGCGCGCCGACATCGACTACGGCTTCTTCGAGGCGAAGACGACGACCGGCCGCATCGGCGTCAAATGCTGGATCAACAAGGGTGAGGTGATGCCCGAGGGCTTCCGCTCCGACCTCACCTCGACCGACGAAGCGCAGCCCCCCCAGCGCGGCGGGCGCCCCGGCGGCGATCGTGGTCCCGGCGGTGGTCGCTCCGGCGGCGGTCGCGGACCGGGTGGCGGTCGCGGTCCCGGTGGCGGGCGTGGTCCCGGCGGCGGCCGCGGCGGCGATCGTGGTGGTCAGCGTGGCGGAGGTGGTCGCTGATGTTGATGCCGAAGCGGGTCAAGCACCGCAAACAGATGCGCGGCCGCATGCGCGGCAACACCAAGGGCGGCAGCACCGTCGCCTTCGGCGAGTACGGCCTGAAGTCGCTGGAGCGCGGTTGGATCACCAACCGTCAGATCGAGGCCGCCCGTGTGGCGATGACCCGCAAGATCAAACGTGGCGGCAAGGTCTGGATCAACGTCTTCCCGGACAAGCCGTACACGAAGAAGCCGGCGGAGACGCGGATGGGCTCCGGCAAAGGCAACCCCGAGGGCTGGGTTGCCGTGGTCAAGCCCGGCAAGGTGATGTTCGAGCTCGCCGGTGTGCCCGAGGACCTGGCCCGCGAAGCGCTGCGCCTGGCCGGCCACAAGCTTCCGGTAAAAACCAAATTCGTCGTCCGCGAGGGGGCCGAGCACTCGTGAAACCCTCCGAGGTGCATAACCTGAAAGACGACGAGCTGGTGGCGAAGCTGATCGACGCCAAGCAGGAGTCCTTCAACCTGCGCTTCCGCCACGCGACCGGCGAGCTGGAGAACACGGCCCGCCTCGGTCAGGCCAAGAAGGACGTGGCGCGCCTCCTCACGGTGGCCCGGGCACGAGGAATTGACGTTGAGAAAGAGACGCGACGGATATGAGCGACGACGAGACGAAAAAAGACGAGACGACTGAGGAGACTTCGGTGCAGGACGAGGACGCGCAGTCCGCGGGTCCTGTCGCGGAGTCAGACGACTCGTCCTCGCAAGCTGCGGGCGAGTCGCCCGACGCCGCGCCACCCGCGGAAGACGCGCCGGCGGCCGACGCCGAGGATACCTCCGGCGATGCCGGTGATTCGTCTGCGGACGCTCCCGCCGCTGGGCAGGCAGCGGCTGCCCCTGCTCCCGAACAGTCCGAGCCCAACCCTGAGGACGACCTGCCTTGGAAGGAGCGGCGGCGGTTGCAGAGGTCGCGCAAGCCGCAGAAGGCGAAGGCGGCTCTCAGCGTCGAGGAGCTCAAGGCTGAGCGGGCCAAGGAGCGGCAGGCGAAGGCGAATCTGCGCCGCAAACAGCGCGCTGCGGCCAAGGCCGCGCACGAGGCCGGCACTGGTACTCCGGTCGCCGAGCGCGATGCCAACGCCGCCAAGGTGCGCCAGGGGATCGTCGTCTCCAGCAAGGGCGACAAGTCGATCACCGTTCGCATCGACACCGCCCGTCGTCACCGGACTTACGAGAAGATCGTTCGCCAGTCGCGCACGCTGCACGCTCACGACGAGCGCAACGAGGCCGGCGAGGGCGACGTCGTGCGGGTCGTCGAGACCCGACCCCTGTCCAAGACCAAGCGCTGGCGCCTGGTCGACGTGGTCGAGAAGGCGAGGTAGCGAGATGATCCAGCAGGAGTCCAGGCTGAAGGTCGCCGATAACTCGGGCGCTCGCGAGATCCTCTGCATCCGCGTCAAGGGTGGCTCCCACCGCCGCTACGCCAGCGTCGGCGACGTCATCACCGCTACCGTCAAATCGGCCAGCCCGCAGGGCGGCGTCCGCAAGGGCGAGGTCGTGCAGGCAGTCGTCGTTCGCACTCGCAAGCCGCTGGGTCGGCCCGACGGCACCTACATCTCTTTCGACGAGAACGCCGCGGTGCTGATCGACCCGGCCAACAACAACCCGCGCGGGACCCGCATCTTCGGCCCCGTCGCCCGCGAACTCCGCGACCGCAACTTCATGAAAATCATCTCGCTCGCACCCGAGGTCCTCTGATGAAGTCGATGCGGGTCAAGACCGACGACCAGGTGATCCTCACCAGCGGCAAGGACGCCGGCAAGACCGGGCGCGTCGTGCGCACCGATCCCAAACGCCGCCGCGTCTACGTCGAGGGCCTGAACATGATCAAGCGCCACGAACGGCCGCGCTCGCAGGGTGACCTGAAAAACCCGCAGGCCGGCGGCATCATCGAAAAGGAGGGGCCGATCGATGTCTCCAACGTGATGCTGCTCGACCCCAAAGGCAACAAACCGACCCGGGTCGGCGTGCGCCGCGACGATGGTGGCAAGCGAGTCCGCTACGCGAAGCGGAGCGGGACGGCGATCGACTGATGGAGGCAACCGTGACCCCCACCTCGCAGGCGGCGCCGCCGCCGCGCCTGCGCGACCGTTACGAGCAGGACGTCCTGCCCGCCTTGACCAGCAAATTCGGCTACTCGACGCCGATGGAGGCCCCGCGCCTGATCAAGATCACGCTCAACATGGGCCTCGGCACCGAGAAACAGGACAAACGCTCCTTTGAAGCCGCCCAGAACCAACTGGCGACGATCGCCGGCCAGTACCCGAACGTGCGCCGCGCCCGCAAGTCGGTCGCGTCCTTCAAGCTGCGCGAGGGGATGCCGGTGGGAGTCTCGGCGACGCTGCGGCGGGCCCGCATGTGGGAGTTCCTCGACCGCCTGACGGCGATCGCGATCCCTCGCATCCGCGACTTCCGCGGCCTCAACCCGCGCTCCTTCGACGGCCGCGGTAATTACTCGATGGGCGTCAAAGAGCAGTTGATCTTCCCCGAAATCGACTACGACTCAGTCGACGTGGTGCGCGGCCTCGATGTCACGATCACCACTTCGGCCAAGTCCGACCTCGAGGCCTTTGAGCTGCTGCTCGGGCTCGGCATGCCCTT
The DNA here is from genome assembly GCA_963708405.1 of uncultured Actinomycetes bacterium. Taxonomy (GTDB): domain Bacteria; phylum Actinomycetota; class Thermoleophilia; order Solirubrobacterales; family 70-9; genus VAYN01. The sequence continues at coordinate 1,530,167 of CAVPSL010000002.1, read as the reverse complement.
CGCCCAGGAGGGCCGCCCCGGCCAGGAGCAGCGCGAAGCCGAAAAAGCCGCCGAGGAAGAGGAGCAGCGCAAAGAGGAGGCCCGCCAAAAGGCTGAGGTCGAGCAGGAGGCCCTCGAGCAGCTTAAAGAGGAGAACCCCGAGGCCTACGCCAAGCCCGAGGGCGAAGAGGGTGGCGAGCAGGCCGCCGAGGGCGGAGACGACGAGGCCGAGGCATCGGCCGACCAGGAGAACTCAGATGGCTAAGACTTCCCAGAAGGTCCGTCAGGGCCGCAAACAGAAGTTCAAGACCCGTTCTTACAACCGCTGCCGGCGTTGCGGGCGCCCGCGCGCCTACTACCGCAAGTTCGGCCTCTGCCGGATCTGCCTGCGCGAGGCGGCCCACGAGGGGTACATCCCCGGCATGACCAAGTCGAGCTGGTAGGACAAAGACGATGCATACCGACCCGATCGCCGATTACCTGACCCGGATCCGCAACGCCCTGCGCGCGGGCCATGACGAGGTGGAGATTCCCCTCTCGGGCCTGAAGGTGGAGATGTCCCGGATCCTCAAGGAGCAGGGCTACATCAAGGACTTCCACCGCAAGCCGGCCACGGTTGGCGAGGCGATTAACGTTGAGCTCAAGTACACCGAGGACCGCCGCCCGGTGATCCTCGGAATCGAACGGGTTTCGCGTCCCGGCCGCCGCCGCTACGTCGACCACAAGCGCATCCCGCGCGTGGACGGTGGTACCGGCACGGCAATCGTCAGCACCTCCCACGGCGTCATGACCGGCCACGAAGCCCGGGCCAAGGGCGTCGGCGGCGAGGTAGTCGCCTACGTTTGGTGATCGCATGAGTCGAATCGGAAGAAAGCCCGTCCCCGTTCCCGAGGCCGTCACGGTCGAGATCGCCTCTGGGACGATCGCCGTCAAGGGTCCGAAGGGCGAACTCACCCAGGCTTACTCGCAGGACATGAAGGTCGCCCAGAACGAAGGCGTCGTCATCGTCGAGCGCCCGACCGACCGCGGCGAGCACCGCGCTCTGCACGGCCTCACCCGCAGCCTGATCGCGAACATGGTCGAGGGCGTCACCGACGGCTTCGAGAAGCGCCTGGAGATTCAGGGCGTCGGCTACCGCGCCCAGCTCAAAGGCAAGAACCTGGAGCTGGCGCTCGGCTACTCACACCCGGTGCCGATCGAGGCCCCGGAGGGGATCGAGTTCGAGGTCCCGCAGCCGACCGAGATCGTTATCCGCGGCATCGACAAGCAACTGGTCGGCCAGGTGGCCGCCGATATCCGCAAGCGGCGGCCGCCGGAGCCGTACAAGGGCAAGGGCATCCGCTACCGCGGCGAGCAGGTGCTGCGAAAGGTTGGTAAGCGCGCATGACCGTCCTCACCAAGCGCGAGCGGCGCCTCAAACGCCGCCGCCGCGTTCGTGCCCGCGTCACCGGCACCGCCGAGCGGCCGCGGCTCTCGGTCTACCGCTCCAACCGCGGCGTCTTCGCCCAGCTCATCGACGACAAGAAGGGCCAGACCGTGGCTGCGGTCAACTGGACTGAGCCGGACTTGCGCAAGCTCACCGCTACAGACCAGGCCAAGAAGGCCGGCGAACTGCTGGCCGAGCGTGGCAAGGCGGCTGGAGTCGAGACTTGCGTCTTCGATCGCGGCGGCTACCAGTACCACGGCCGCGTCAAGGCCCTGGCCGACGGCGCACGCGAGGGGGGGTTGGCCTTCTAGTTCCGCTACGGTGGGCCGCTGCTTATGAAGGGAATGAACGCACAGAACGTCGAGACGGTCAGCCCGCGCGGGCTTGACCTGCAGGAGCGGGTGATCGAGATCAACCGCGTCGCCAAGGTGGTCAAGGGTGGCCGCCGCTTCTCCTTCACCGCCCTGGTCGCGGTCGGGGACGAAGAGGGCGTGGTCGGGATCGGCTACGGCAAGGCCCGCGAGGTCCCGCTGGCGATTCAGAAGGGCGTCGAGGACGCTCGCAAGAACTTGATTCGCGTGCCCAAATACGGGCAGACCATCACCCACCGCATCATCGGTCGCTTCGGCGCCGGCCACGTCGTCCTGCGCCCGGCCAGCCCCGGTACCGGCGTCATCGCCGGCGGCGGCGTTCGCGCCGTGCTCGAGCTCGGTGGCGTCCGTGACGTCCTCACCAAGAGCATCGGGACGCAGAACCCGATCAACCTTGTGAAGGCGACGATGGACGGGCTGGTTCGGCTCAGGCGGCCTGAGGAGGTTGCGGAGCTGCGGGGGCTGACTGTGTCCCAGGTGCTGGGGCTGTCGAACGGTGCTTCGGCCGAGAGTTCAGAGCACCTGACTGCGGGTCCTGTCGCGGAGGACGACTCCTCGTCCTCGCCAGCTGCGGGCGAGGAGCCATCCTCCACGCCACCCGCAGAAGGAGCGCCGGAGTCCTCGGCTGACGCCAGTGAGGTGGCTCCGGCCGCCGAGGTTGCAGTGGAGGAGACCGCTCCTCCTGCAGAGGAGGCGAAAGCCGAGGATGCTGCGCCGGAGAACGAGGCGGCGGCCGAGGAGGCTTCCTCGTGAGCGGCTTGAAGATTTCGCAGGTGAAGTCGACCGCGGGGACCAATCCCAGCCAGAAAGCGACTCTGAAAGCTCTCGGGCTGGGGCGGATCGGCAAATCGGTGGAGCGCAAGGACTCGCCGCAGTTGCAGGGGCAACTGAAGGTCGTCTCGCACCTGGTGGAGGTCAACGGTGGCTGAGAAAAGCGCCGAGAAAGCTCCGAGCGAGCGCTCGCAGGAGATCGGGCTGCACAACCTGAAGCCGAAGCCGGGCTCGAAACGGCCGCGCAAGCGGATCGGTCGCGGCGAGGGCAGCGGCCTGGGCAAGACCTCGGGCCGCGGCCAGAAGGGCGCCGGCTCGCGTTCGGGCGCCAAGCGCAAGGCCAACTACGAGGGCGGCCAGAACCCGATCCACATGCGGATGCGAAAGCTGCGCGGCCCGCACAAAAAGCAGTCGATGCCGTTCGAGAACTTCCGCACCAAGACGCAGCCGGTCAACCTCTCCGATCTCGAGGAGCGGTTCGACGACGGCGCGCAGGTCAATCTGGAGACGCTGAAGGAGAAGGGCCTGGCCAAGCGCTCGGACCCGGTGAAGGTCCTCGCCCGCGGCGAGATCAAGAAAAAACTTGAGGTCCACGCGCACGCCTTCAGCGCGGCCGCTCGGGAGCAGATAGAAGCGGCCGGCGGTTCCTGTCACACTCTGGAGCCGTAATGCTCAGGACGATTCTCAACGCTTTCAGCGTTGCCGACATTCGCAAGAAACTTGCGTTCACGGCGGCGATGCTGGCGCTGTACCGCTTGGGCTCCTACATCCCGGCGCCGGGCGTCAACGTCGACGCCGTCAAGGAACTCTCCAACAACTTCGGTGGCTCGGGGATCCTGCCGTTTCTCAATCTCTTCTCGGGCGGCAGCCTCTCGCGCCTCAGCCTCTTCGCGCTGGGGATCATGCCCTACATCACCGCCTCGATCATCCTGCAGCTTCTGACCGTGGTCGTGCCCTCGCTGGAGCGCCTGCAGAAAGAGGGCGAGGTCGGTCAGCAGAAGATCACCCAGTACACGCGCTACCTGACCGTCGGCCTCGCCTTCGGCCAGTCGCTCGGCTACGTCTTCCTCTTCCGCTCCCTCGGCAATCAGGAAGCGTCCCAGAGCGTCGTCGGCAACCTCACCTTCACCCGCACCTTCCTGATCGTGATTTGTCTCACGGCCGGCTGCACCCTGCTGATGTGGCTGGGCGAGCTGATCACCCAGCGCGGCATCGGCAACGGCATCTCGCTGATGATCTTCGCCTCGATCGCCTCCTCGATCCCCACCGGCATCACCAAGTGGTGGGACAACCCGGACCAGGTCTTCGTCGTGATGATGCCCTTCATCGCCCTGGCCGTGATCGTCGCCATCGTCTTCGTCCAGGAGGGCCAGCGGCGGATCCCGGTCCAGTACGCGAAACGCGTGGTCGGGCGCAAAATGACCTCGGGCGGCTCCACCTACCTGCCGCTGCGGGTCAACATGGCCGGCGTCATCCCGGTCATCTTCGCGGCCTCGATCATGGCCTTCCCGCCGACGATCGGCCAGTTGCTCAACACCCCGGCCGCGCTCGACTTCGCCAGCTTCTTCAGCCCCAATAGCTGGCCCTACGTGATCGGCGAGGTCTTCTTCATCATCGTCTTCACCTACTTCTACACGGCGGTCACCTTCAACCCGGTCGACCAGGCCGACAACCTGAAGAAATACGGCGGCTTCATTCCCGGCGTGCGCCCGGGCCGGCCGACCGCCGAATACCTCGACCGGATCCTCTCGCGCCTGACCTTCCCCGGCGCCCTCTACCTCGGCGCTGTGGCGGCGCTGCCGACGATCCTGATCAGCCAGACGTCGGCCAACTTCTACTTCGGCGGCACCTCCATCCTGATCATCATCGGCGTCGCGCTCGACACGGTGAAGCAGTTGGAGGCGCAGCTGATGATGCGGAACTACGAGGGCTTCCTCAAATAGGCTCCGGCGATGCCTGAGCTGAACCTAGTCCTGCTCGGCCCCCCCGGGTCCGGTAAGGGAACCCAAGGCGAGCGCCTGCAGGAAGACCTGCGGCTGCCCTACTACGCCACCGGCGACATCCTCCGCGCCGCCGTGCGCGACGAAACCGAGCTGGGGAAGACGGCGAAGCAGTACATGGACGCCGGCGACCTGGTGCCCGACGAGGTGATCGTCGGCGTGATCGCCGAGCGGATTGCCTCGCCGGAGGCGCTCGATGGCTTCATCCTCGACGGCTTCCCGCGCACGACCCCGCAGGCGGAGGCGCTCGACGCCAAGCTCGAGGAGCTTGGCCGCGCCGTCACCGCGGTGCTGCTGATCGATGTCTCCGACCACGAGGTCGTGCGCCGGCTCGGCGGGCGCCGCACTTGCGCCGAGAACGGCCACGTCTTCCACGTCGAGTTCAACCCGCCCCAGCAGGAGGGTGTCTGCGACATCGACGGCAGCGAGCTGATCGTCCGCGACGACGACAAGCCCGAGGTGATCCGCAAGCGGCTCGAGACCTACCACGAGAAGACCGAGCCACTGGTCTCCTACTACGACCAGCGCAGCGTCCTGCGCCGGATCGAGGGGACCGCCGCCCCGGACGACGTCACCGAGGAGATCCGCCGCACCCTGGCGACGATGCGCCTGGAGCAGGACGAGGCTGTCTAGCCTCTGTTGGCGTGTACCGCATGATCATCCGCAAGACGCCCGAGCAGGTCGAGGAGATGGCGGTCGCTGGGGACATCCACGCGCGCTGCCTGAAGATGCTGGCCGCCAAGACGCGCCCCGGTGTTACCACCGAGGAGCTCGACGCCGCTGCCGAGAAGTTCATCCGCTCCCAGGGGGCGGAGCCCTCCTTCAAGGGCTACCGCGGCTTCCCCGGCTCGATCTGCGCTTCGCCCAACTCGATGGTCGTGCACGGCATCCCCGGGCCCTACGAGCTGAAGCGCGGCGACCTGCTCTCGATCGACGTCGGCGTCACCAAGGACGGCTGGGTCGCCGACGGCGCGATCACGCTGCCGATCGGACCGGTAGACGCTGAGGCCCGCAAGCTGCTCGAGGTCACCGAGGCCGCCCTCTTCGCCGGCACCGAGCAGATGCAGCCCGGAAACCACCTCGGTGACGTCTCGGCGGCGATTCAGCGCACGGTCGAGCTGGAGGGCCTCTCGATCATCCGCACCCTGGTCGGCCACGGCATCGGCCGCTCGATGCACGAGGAGCCGCAGGTGCCGAACTACGGCGAGGCCGGCAAGGGGCCGGAGCTGGAGGTTGGCACGGTGCTGGCGATCGAGCCGATGGTCAATGCCGGCGGCCCGCTCGTCCACATGGGCGACGACGGTTGGGCCGTCTACTCGCAGGACGGCTCGCTCGCCGCGCACTTCGAGTTCACCGTCGCCGTCACCGCCGAGGGGCCGCGCATCCTCACCCCCTGGCACGAGCTGCTCGAGCGCTGAGCGCCGCCTGGCGCTAGCCGCGGCGCATGAGGCGGCCGATGGCCGCCATCAGCTCCTCGGTCTTGTCGGTCTGCTCCTCGGCGGCGGCGCCGATCACGCAGTGACGGGCGTGCTCGTCGAGCAGGCCCAGGGCGACCTTGTCGAGGGCTGCCTGCACGGCTGAGATCTGGGTGAGGACGTCGATGCAGTAGCGGTCCTCCTCGACCATGCCCTCGATCCCGCGCACCTGGCCCTCGATCCGGCGCAGGCGCTTCTGCAGTTGCTCCTTGGTCGCGGTGTAGCCGCGAGTGGGGGCTTTGTCGTTCGTCTCCGCTGCCGGCATCGTTTTGGCTCCTTCTCGATCTGGGGGATCTAGTTACCCCCGGTGGGTATATGCTACCATCGCTTCGCGAGATACCCCTCCCCCGTATAAAGGAAGCCATGTCACAAGATCAACCGACGGGTCGAGACCGTCGCCTTCACCACGGAGGTCGAGTAGAGATGAGCAGCAGCCAGAGCACCACTGCGGAGCGGGTCGAGATTCCGGTGCGCGGCATGACCTGTGCCTCCTGCGCCAACCGCGTCGAGCGCAACCTCAACGACCTCGACGGTGTGCAGGCGACGGTGAACTTCGCGACCGAGACCGCCAGCGTCTCCTTCGACCCGGCGCAGGTCGCGCCCGAGAGCCTGGCTGGAGCGGTCGAGGCCGCCGGCTATGAGGCCGTCCTGCTTGCCGCGGACGGCGACGAGGGCGAGGAGGACCCCGAGCCAGACGACGACTCGGCCGCGCTGCGGCGGCGCCTCATCTTCAGCGCCGTGCTGAGCGCGCCGGTCCTCCTGCTCTCGATGGTCCCGGCGCTGCAGTTCGACAACTGGCAGTGGCTGGCGCTGCAGTTGGCGACGCCGGTCGTGCTTTGGGGCGCCTGGCCCTTCCACCGCGCCGCCTGGGCCAACCTGCGACACGGCGCGGCGACGATGGACACCCTGGTCTCGGTCGGCGTCCTCGCCGCCTGGCTCTGGTCGCTCTACGCGCTCTTCCTCGGCGACGCCGGCATGACCGGGATGAAGATGAGCTTCGACCTGCTGCCAGTCAGCGGAGACGGGGCCAGCCACATCTACTTGGAGACGGCCTCGGTCGTCACCACCTTCATCCTTGCCGGCCGCTATTTCGAGGCCCGCGCCAAGCGCCGCGCCGGCGCCGCCCTGCGGGCGCTGCTGGAGCTGGGCGCCAAGGAGGCGACGCTGCTCGGGCCCGACGGGGCTGAGCGCCGGGTCCCGATCGAGCAACTGGCGGTCGGCGACAGCTTCGTTGTTCGCCCGGGCGAGAAGATCGCCACCGACGGCGTCGTCGTCGCCGGGCACTCGGCGGTCGACCAGTCGCTGCTGACCGGCGAGTCGGTGCCGGTTGAGGTGGGCGAGGGAGGCGCGGTCGCGGGGGCCACCGTCAACGCCGGTGGTCGCCTCGTGGTTCGCGCCACCCGCGTCGGCGCCGAGACGGCGCTGGGGCAGATCGCCCGCCTGGTCAGCCAGGCCCAGGCCGGCAAGGCGCCGGTTCAGCGTCTGGCCGATCGGATCTCCGCCGTCTTCGTCCCCGCTGTTCTCGCTCTCTCGCTGGCGACGCTGGGCTTCTGGCTGGGCGCCGGCGAGAGCACGGTCTTCGCCTTCACCGCCGCGGTCGCGGTGCTGATCATCGCCTGCCCCTGCGCGCTCGGGCTAGCGACGCCGACCGCGCTGCTGGTCGGGACCGGTCGCGGCGCCCAACTGGGGCTGCTGATCAAGGGCCCGGAGGTCCTTGAGTCCACCCGCCGCGTCGACACGATCGTGCTCGACAAGACCGGCACGGTCACCAGCGGCCAGATGTCGCTGAGCGACGTCGTCGTCGCCGCGGACGAGAGCCGGGCCGAGGTCCTGCAGCTGGCCGGCGCTGTCGAGGCTGCCTCCGAGCACCCCGTCGCCGCTGCGGTCGCGGCGGCGGCCCGGGCCGAGCTCGGAGGGCTGCCGGCGATCGAGGGCTTTGGTAACCGCGAGGGTCTCGGCGTCGAGGCAGTGGTCGACGGCCACGGCGTGCAGGTCGGCCGCGAGGCGCTGATGTGCGAGTGGTCGCTGTCGGTGCCGGTGGCGCTGGCGGCCGCTCGCGAGGAGGCCGAGGCGAGCGGCGGCACCGTCGCCTTCGTCGCCTGGGACGGCGCCGTCCGCGCCGCCCTGGTCGTCGCCGACACGGTCAAGCCGAGCTCGGCTGAGGCGATCGCCTCCCTGCGCGAGCTGGGCCTGCGGCCGGTCCTGCTGACCGGTGACAACGAGGCGACGGCGCGCTCGGTCGCCGCCGTCGTCGGGATCGAGGAGGTGATCGCCGAAGTGCTGCCGGCCGAGAAGGAGGCGGTGGTCCGGCGCCTGCAGTCCGAGGGCCGGGTCGTGGCGATGGTCGGCGACGGCATCAACGACGCGCCGGCGCTGGCAGCCGCCGACCTCGGTCTGGCGATCGGGACCGGCACCGATGTGGCGATCGAGGCCTCCGACTTGACTCTTGTCAGCGGCGACCTGCGTGCCGCCGGCGACGCGATCCGGCTCTCACGGGCGACCCTGCGGACGATCAAGGAGAACCTCGCCTGGGCCTTCGGCTACAACGTCGCCGCCCTGCCCCTGGCGGCGGCCGGCCTGCTCAACCCGCTGATCGCCGGCGCCGCGATGGCCTTCTCCAGCGTCTCCGTGGTGCTGAACGCCCTGCGTCTGCGTCGCTATCGCTCCTCGTATCTGAACCCGTCAGAATCCCCCCGATGAGCGAGCAGCGCTGGAGCGAAGTAGACGCATTCATCACCGAACGGCTGGGTCTGCGGGACGAGGCGCTGGACGCCTGCCTGCGTGACGCCGAGGCAGCGGGGCTGCCCTCGATCCAAGTCTCGCCACCACAGGCGCGGCTACTGGCGATGCTGGTCCACATGCAGGGCGCCCGCCGGGTGCTCGAGTTCGGCACTCTCGGCGGCTACAGCGCGATCTGGATCGCCCGTGCCCTGCCCGCCGACGGCCGCTTGACCACGCTTGAGGCCAAGCCCGAGTACGCGGAGGTGGCTCGCGCCAGCATCGACCGCGCCGGCGTCGGCGACCGCGTCGAGATCCGCGTCGGCGCCGCCCTTGAGACCCTGCCGAACCTGGAGGACGAGGGCACCGGTCCCTTCGACCTCACCTTCATCGACGCCGACAAGGTCAACACCCCCAACTACTTCGCCTGGGCCCTTGACCAGTCCCGTCCCGGCGCCCTGATCCTCGCCGACAACGTGGTCCGCGGCGGCACCCTGGCTGAGGCCGACAGCGACGATCCGGCGACCGAAGCGCAGCGGCGGTTCCACGATGAACTGGCGGCAGAGCCGCGGGTTCTGGCGACGACGATTCAGACGGTCGGGGGCAAGTCGTACGACGGGTTCACGATCGCTTGGGTGAGGGACGAGTAATCCGAGAGGGTGAGGGGAGGTCGGGTACCCCTCTGCGCGAGTGACCACCCGCCCCCTCGGCACCACCCCTCGAATCCACCCCCTGCTATCTTTCTCGGTCGGCCCATTAGGGCCGGTGGTGCCTGCTGTCCGACTCATGGGGCACGCAGGAGTCCTGTTTTCGATACGAGACCGGAGCGATGAAGGTTCGAGCTTCCGTAAAGCCGATGTGCGAGAAGTGCAAGGTAATCCGCCGAAATGGGGCGGTCCTTGTGATCTGCCAGAACCCGCGACACAAGCAGCGGCAGGGTTAGGGCATGGCTCGCATCGCCGGCATCAACATCCCGGTCAACAAACGGACCGAAATCGGGCTCACTTACATCTTTGGGATCGGGCGCTCGACGGCCCAGGACATCCTCACCGAGACCGGGGTCGACCCAAACACCCCCGTCAAGGACCTGACCGAGGACGAGGTCGTAAAGCTGCGCGAGGCGGTCGAGAACCGCGAGGTCGAGGGCGACCTGCGGCGCGAGCGCTCCCAGAACGTCAAACGGCTGATGGAGATCGGCTCCTACCGCGGCTTGCGTCATCGCCGCGGTCTGCCGGTCCGTGGCCAGCGCACGAAGACCAATGCCCGCGGCCGTAAGGGCCCGCGGCGGTTGAGCGTCGCCGGCAAGCGCAAGGCATAGGAGAGGGCAGGGATGGCTGAGAAAAAACCCGGCAAGGGCCGCCCGCGGCGCCGCGTCAAAAAGAACGTCACCTACGGGCAGGCGCACATCAAGACTTCCTTCAACAACACGATCGTCACCCTGACCGACACCGACGGCAATGTGATCGCCTGGGAGTCGGCCGGTTCCGCCGGCTTCAAAGGCTCCCGCAAGTCGACCCCGTTCGCCGCTCAGGTGACCGCTGACGCCGCTGCCAAGAAGGGCATGGAACACGGCCTCGAGCGCGTCGAAGTCTTCGCCAAGGGCGCCGGCTCCGGCCGCGAGACGGCAATCCGCTCGCTGCAGGCTGCCGGCCTCGACGTGACCACGGTCAAGGACGTCTCACCGCAGGCCCACAACGGCTGCCGGCCGAAGAAGCGGAGGCGCGTCTAGTGGCCCGCGACACTTCCCCGCAGTGCAAGCAGTGTCGCCGCGAGGGTCAGAAGCTCTTCCTCAAGGGTGAGCGCTGCTTCACCGACAAGTGCGGCGTCGAGCGCCGCTCCTACCCGCCGGGCGAGCACGGTCGCGGCCGTCTGCGCCAGTCGGAGTACCGCGTGCAGCTGCGCGAGAAGCAGAAGACGCGCCGCTACTACCAGGTGCTGGAGAAACAGTTCCAGGCTTACTACGACAAGGCCTCCCGTCAGGACGGCGTCACCGGCGAGAACCTGCTGCGGTTGCTCGAGTCCCGCTTCGACAACGTGCTCGTGCGCCTCGGCTTCGCCGCTTCGCGCCGCCAGGCCCGGCAGCTGATCACCCACGGCCACTGGATGATCAACGGCCGCCGCGTCGACATTCCCTCTTACCAGGTGCGCCCCGAGGACATCATCTCGATCAAGCCCACCTCTTCAGCCACCGACACGATCCGGCGCGCCACCGAACTCGTCTCCACCGTGCCGGCCTGGCTGCAGGCCGACCACGACGCTCTCACCGCCAAGGTCCTGCGCCTCCCCGAGCGCGCCGAGATCTCGGCGCCGGTCCAGGAGCAGCTCATCGTCGAGCTCTACTCCAAGTAGGCCGACCCCGGTTTTCCGAATTTCTGAACACGCATACGCAAGGAACTCATGACGACTGATTTCCAGGTCCCCCGCATCACTTCCGAGAAGGTCGACGACCGCCGCGGCACGTTTACGATCGAGCCGCTGGACAAGGGCTTCGGCTACACGTTCGGCAACAGCCTGCGCCGCGTGCTGCTGTCCTCCCTGGGCGGTGCCGCGATCACCAGCGTCCGTATCGAGGGCGTCGCGCACGAGTTCTCGACCGTGCCCGGCGTCAAAGAGGACGTCACCGACATCGTCCTCAACCTCAAGGACCTGGTCGTCCGCATGCACACCGACGCCGATGAGGTGGAGGCGCCGCTGGTGGCGACCGGCCCCGGCGAGGTCAGGGCCAAGGACATCGACCTGCCCTCCGGCGTCGAGATCCTCAACCCCGAGGCGCCGATCGCGACCCTCGAGAAAAAAACCAAACTCGAGGTGTACCTGACGATCGGCCGCGGCCGCGGTTACTCGCCGGCCGAAGAGAACAAGTCCGACGAGCAGCCGATCGGCGTGATCCCGATCGACTCAATTTTCTCGCCAATCCGCCGCGCCTCCTACGCGGTGGCGGCGGCCCGCGTCGGCCAGCGCACCGACTTCGACAAACTGACGCTCGACCTCGAGACCGACGGCTCGATCGAGCCTGGCGCGGCCCTGCGCGAGGCCTCGGAGATCCTGATCAAGAGCCTGGCGATCTTTACCGACGCCGACCGCGTCGAAGAGCTGACCGCGCGTGAGCCGGTTGCCGTCGTCACCTCGGACCCGCTGGTCGCGGCTCCGGGCGGCGAAGGCGGCGCCAGCAACGGCCTCGACGAGATCCTGATCGAGGAGCTCGAACTGGGCGTGCGCTCCTACAACTGCCTCAAGCGGGCCGGCGTGCAGACCGTTGGCGACCTCGTTCGCAAGTCCCGCGGCGAACTGAACGCGATCCCTAACTTCGGTCAGAAGTCGATCGAGGAAGTGATCGAGACCCTGCACGCCCGCGGCCTCGACCTGCAGGCCGACTGAGGACTGGCGAGCGGAGCGGAGGAGACGTCGTGCGGCACCGCAAGAAGCGCAACAAGCTGAGCCGCGATGCCGCACACCGTGCGGCGCTGCTTTCGAACCTCTCGAAGCAGCTAATCGAGCACGAGCGGATCCAGACCAGCCAGGCCAAGGCCAAGGCGGTCAAACCTGAGGTGGAGAAACTGATCACGCTCGCCAAACGGGGCGACCTCCACGCTCGTCGGCAGGCCCTGGCGACGCTCCACAACGACAAGTTCATCGTCCACAAGCTGTTCGACGAGGTGGCGCCGCGCTACGCGGAGCGCCCCGGCGGCTACACCCGCATCATCAAGCTCGGTCCGAGGCGGAGTGACTCGACCGAGATGGTTTACCTCGAGCTGGTCTAGTGGCCGGCGCGGGCGCCGCGCCTCAGTAGCGGACCGACTCCAGGTAGAGGCCATGTGGCGGCGCCGTATCGCCTGCTGCCGTTCGTGGGGCGCCCTCTAGAAGGCCCTGGAAGTTCTCCACGGTGCGGCGGCCTGAGGCGCACTCGAGCATGGTGCCGACGAGGGCGCGGACCATGTTTCGCATGAAGGCGTCGGCCTCGATGCCGAAGGCGAGGATGTCGCCGCTCTCGCTCCACTCGGCCCGGAAGACGTCGCGCTCGAAGCGGACGTGGTCGGTCTGGGTGGGGGTGAAGGCGGTGAAGTCGTGAGTGCCGGCGAGGGCGGCGGCGCAGGCGTCGAGGGCGGCGCGGTCGACCCGGTGCGGCCACCAGAGGGCGTGGCCCTGCTCGAAGGGGCTTGGTGCCCGGCGGGCGAACAGCCGGTACCGGTAGCTGCGGGAGCGGGCATCCCGGCGGGCGTCGAAGCCGTCGGCGACGACGGTCGCGGCGGTGACGGCGACGTCGTCGGGGCCGACCCCATTGAGGCTGCGGGCGATGTCGCGCGGCAGCTCGGCCTCGGTGCAGAAGCTCGCGACCTGGCCGAGCGCGTGGACACCGGTGTCGGTGCGCCCAGCCACGGTCAACTGCACGGGTTCGCGCAGCACCACTGCCAGCGCCGTCTCCAGCTCGCCCTGCACGGTTCGCAGCCCTGGTTGCGCGGCCCAGCCGCGGAACCCGCTGCCGTTGTATTCGAGGTCCAGCCTCACGGTCGGCACGCGGCCAGTATGCCGTGATGCCGCCCACCTAGAATCGGTCGCGTGCGCGTCCTCTTGACCAACGACGATGGGATCTCCGCCCCCGGGCTGCAGGCCGTCCGCCGTGCCCTGCGTGAGATCGAGGGGGTCGAGGTCGACGTGATCGCCCCCGATTCCAACCGCAGCGCCACCGCCCGCAGTATCACCACCCGCTCGCCGCTCAGCGTCGAGGAGGTCGAGTTCGGCGACGGCGATCGCGGCTACGCCACCGACGGCACCCCGGTCGACTGCGTCCGCTTCGCCGAGCTGGGCTTGGTTGGCCACCGGCCGGACCTGATCGTCTCCGGGATCAACCACGGCGCCAACCTCGGCGACGACATCACCTACTCGGGCACCGTCGCCGCGGCGTTCGAGGGGATCATCCTTGGCATCCCCGCCGTTGCCTTCTCCCAGCAGTCCTCTGGCGGCGGCATGGGCTACGTCAGCGGCCGCTTCGAGTTTGGCTACGCCGCTGCCTTTGCGGCGCAACTGGTGCGGCGCCTGCTTGAGGAGAGCATGCCGGAGGCGACGCTGATCAACGTCAACTGCCCCGCCGGCGAGCCCAGCGGGGTCGAGGTGACGCGGCTGGGCAAACGGATCTACAACGACGAGCTGAAGCTGGTCAGCGAGGACGGCGGCCGCCGCCACTACGAGATCTACGGCTGGCAGCCGGGTTACGAGGAGATCGAGGGGACCGACCTCTCCGCCGTCGCCGCCGGACGGATCTCGGTAACGCCGGTGCACTTCGACCTCACGGACCACGGCGGGCTCGAGCATCTGCGCGGCTGGGGCTTCGCCGACATGCTCGCCGCCAGCGCTCCCACCGCGTGAGCGATTCGCCCGCCAAGCAGGCCGAGCAGCTACGGCACGAGCTGGAGCGCCACAACCAGCTCTACTACGTCCTCGACGAACCCGAGGTCGGCGACGATGTCTACGACGAACTGCTCGACGAGCTGCGGGCCTTGGAGGCCGACCACCCGGAGCTGCGGACCCCGGACTCGCCGACGCAGCGGGTCGGGGCGCCGCCGCTGGACCGCTTCGAGCCGGTCGAGCACCACGAGGCGATGCTCTCGCTCGGTAACGCCCGCAACGAGGAGGAGCTGCGGGCTTGGGAGACCCGACTCGCCAACTATCTGAAGCGACTCGACATCACCGCCTCCCAGTTCAGCTATACGACCGAGCCGAAGATCGACGGCCTGGCGATCACGCTCACCTACGAGGACGGCGTGCTGGTCCGCGGTGCCACCCGCGGCGATGGCCGCATCGGCGAGGACGTGACTCAGAACCTGCGCACGATCGGTTCGGTGCCGCTGCGGATCCCCGACGCCCCGGAGCTGATCGAAGTGCGCGGCGAGGCCTACCTGCCGATTGCCGCCTTCAAAGAGCTGAACGAACGCCGGGCCGAAAATGAGGAACCGACCTTCGCCAACCCACGCAACTCGGCCGCCGGCTCGATCCGCCAGCTCGATCCCTCCCTTGCCGCCGAACGGCCGCTCTCGACCTGGATCTACGGGATCGGCGCCGTCCGCGGCCTCGACCTCGCCACCCATATGGACGAGGTCGAGTGGCTGGGAGAGCGCGGCTTCAAGGTCAACCCCGATACCGCCCACCACGAGGGCGTCGAGGGCGTCGTCAAGCGCTGTCACTGGTGGGAGGAGCGGCGCGAGGAGCTCGACTACGAGATCGACGGCGTCGTCGTCAAGGTCGACGAGCGGGCGCTCTGGCGCGAGCTGGGGGTGGTCGGGCGGGAGCCTCGCTGGGCGATCGCCTGGAAGTTCCCGCCGACGACGGCGATGACGACGATGAAGAAGGTCGTCTGGAACGTTGGCCGCACCGGCCACCTGGTGCCGTTCGCGATGCTGGAGCCGGTCCATGTCGGCGGCGTCACGGTCAGCACCGCGACCCTCCACAACGAGGAGGACCTGGCCCGCAAGGACGTCCGCGCGGGCGACGAGGTCGTGGTGATGCGGGCCGGCGACGTCATCCCCCAGGTCGTCTCGCCGAAACTGCCACGCAAGAACCCACGCGCCCGCAAACCGAAGCCGCCGACGAAATGCCCGGAGTGTGGGACTCCGACCGAGAAGCGCGAAGGCGTCTTCACGATCTGCCCCAACCGGTCTGGGTGCCCTGGCCAGTCCTTCCAACACGTCAAGCACTTCGTCAGCAAGGGGGCGATGGACATCGACGGGTTGGGGGAGAAGCAGGCATTGACCTTCCTCCAGCAGGGTGTGATCGGCGACGTCGCCGACATCTACGACCTCACCGAGGAGCGCCTGGTCGAGCTCGACCGCTTCGCCGAGACCTCGGCTCGCAACCTCGTCGCGGCGATCGACGCCTCCCGGCAGCGGCCGTTCAAACGCGTTCTCTACGCACTCGGCTTGCCCGGCGTTGGTTATGTCACGGCCGAGGCTCTGGCCGACCACTTCGGCTCGATCGATGCCCTGCACGAGGCCGATCCCGAGCAGATCGAGGAGGTCGAGGGTGTGGGGGCGATCATGGCTGTACAGATCGCCGAGTCGCTCGCTGATGAGCCAACCTGGGCCCTGGTCGAGAAGCTGAAGGAAAAGGGCGTGCGGCTGGAGGCCGACGAGTCTGAAAGGCGCCGAGAGGATGGCCCGCTGGAAGGCAAAACGGTGGTCCTCACCGGCACCTTCCCGGAGCTGACTCGCGAGGAGGCGACCGCCCTCGTCAAGGCGGCGGGCGGCAAGGTCACCAGCTCGGTCTCGAAGAAAACCGACTACGTCGTCGCCGGCGAGAGCCCCGGGTCGAAGCTGCAGAAAGCCGAGTCGCTCGGCACCGAGGTCCTGGACGAAGCCGGCCTGCTGGCGCTATTGCGTAGCTGAACCGGCACAGAGTTGGCACGCGCTGCGCGCCACGGGCGCGGCCAAGGCCGTCAAGCTGGCTGTGTGGCACTGGCAGAGATCGGGTTCTTCACGTCCTTGACGGAGGCGATTGCCGCCACGATAGGCGCGGGCATGTTGATCGGCGGATTCCTGGCCGGTAGTGCCGGAATTGTCCTCGGTTGGGCGAGGCCCAGGTCAGATGCAAAGGTCCTCCAAGCCGGCTATCTCGGTGGGGCATGCGCTTTGCTCTTGGCCCTCCTCGACTTTGCTCTTCGCTATGGTTCTTGAAATGAATTGTCTGAGGAGAGGTCAATGAGCAGCGATCGAATGAGGGCAGGATTCCGTCGCGCCAACCTCATCCTCGTGGCGACGGCCCCGATCCTCATCGCTGCGGCGATCCTGCTTCGAGACGCTGGGGAAGAGGTTCTCCAGCTCGTTGGCCTGGTCTACCTATTCTCAGTGCTGTTCATCCACATCGCCCTCTCGGAGTACGTGGAACGCCGGGAAGAACGCGATCAGTAGCCGGCGACCGCGCCGGCGATCCGGTCTTGGTCGAGGTGGGCCAGGCTGAGGTTGTAGACGCCGTTCATCAGGATCGAAAAGGCGATGATGCGGCCGCTGGTGTTGAAGCAGTAGCCGGAGAGGTTGCTGACGCCGGTCAGGGTGCCGGTCTTGGTGCGGCAGCGGCCGTAGGCCGCCGTGCCGTGCATGCGTTCGTCGACCGTGCCTTCCTTGCCGGCAAGGGCGAGGTCTTGGATGAAATCGTCGCCGGCCGGGTCACTTCGCATCGCCAGCAGCAGGCTGACCACCTGGCGGGGAGAGGCGCGGTTGGAGCGGGTCAGGCCGGAGCCGTCGACGGAGTGGATGCCGGAGCCGTGGGCGCGCGCGAACTGTTCGACCACCTTGGCCCCGGCGGCGGTGGTGCCGGCACCGCCGAAGCGGGCCCCGAGCAGCTTGATCAGGGTCTCGGCGAAGAAGTTGTCGGAGTAGACGTCGGTGGTGTTGACGATCTTGTCGAGGGCGGGGGAGCGGACGATCGCCACCTGCTGGGCGCTGGGCGGCGTTGGCGAGATCGCCACCTGCGTCGGGACCGCGATCCCGGCGCCGTTGAGTGAGCGAGCCAGCTTCGAGGCTGCGAGCCGGGCCGGATCGGCGGCGAAGCCGCTGCTCGAGGTGGAGCCGCTAAAGCCGGAGTTGAAGGCGAGTCCGGAAAGCGGGCCGATGTAGGGGCTGGTGGCGTAGCCGGAGTCGGCGACGCCACGCAGGTTGTCGAAGATCGTCGGGTCGGCGTAGACGCGGCCGCTGATCGATCTGATGCCGGCGGCGCGTATCTGCGGCGTCAGCGCGAAGAGGTTGGTCCCAAGCCCGGCCAGGTAGCTGTTGTAGAAGGTGGGGGTGCCGAGGGCGGGGTCACCGCCGCCCTTGAGGTAGAGGCTGCCGTGGAGGACGCCGTCGGCGTCGATGCTGCCGTCGGCGAAGACCCGGGTCGGGATCCGCGCTTCTGGGCCGAGCTCCGAGAGCGCGGTCGCGGTCGTGAACAGCTTCGTGTTCGAGGCTAGCGAGCGGGCGTTGCCGGGTGCGCTGGCGCACAGCGTCTTGCCGCTTTCGGCATCGACGACGAGCAGGCCACTGGCGCTGCCCCCGCCCTGGCGCAGCCAGGACTGCATCTGTTGGCAGCTCGGGGCAGCCGCCTGGGCGCTCGCGGCGAGCAGGAGGAGCGCGGCCAAACAGGCCGCGAGGAGCAAGATCGTCCCCCGTTTCATCGCTCTCTCCAACACAGGCGGAGGCCAAGGTAGCGGCGGTGGCGGCGGGCCCGCCCGGCCGGACTGAGATAATCGTGTTCTCCATGGGCAAAGTCGTCGACATCGACTCCAAGCCGCGGCGCAAAACCGGGCGGCGGAAAAAGCCCTCGAAGACCGCTCTGGTCCTCGGTGGCGGTGGCTTCACGGGCGGGGTCTACGAGATCGGCGCTCTGCGCGCGCTCGACCTGCTCGCCGTCAACAGCACCGTCAACAACTTCGACGTCTACGTCGGCACCAGTGCCGGCTCCTTCGTCGCCGGCATGCTTGCCAACGGGATCACGCCCGACGAGATGATGCAGGTGCTAAATGCCCAGGTCGACTCCGAGCTGGAGGACCTCGACCTCGAGAAGGTCCTCAAGCTCAACTACCTCGGCTTCGTCAAGAAAGCGGCGGCGCTGCCGCTGCGCAGCCTCGAGCTGCTGCGCTCGTTGTCGAAGATTGGCGAGATCTCGGCGATTGACATCGGCGTCGGCCTCGCCGAGGCGCTGCCCGCCGGCCTCTACTCCGGCGCTGGAATCAACGACTACGTCGGCGGCGTGCTCTCCGACGGCGGCCGCACCAACGACTTCCGCGTTCTCGATCCGGAGCTCTACGTAACGGCGACCGACCTCGACACCTGCGAGCGGATCGTCTTCGGTGAGGACGGCTGGTCCGACGTGCCGATCTCGAAGGCGATCGAGTGCTCGACCTGCCTGCCGATCGTCTACAAGCCGGTTGAGCTGAAGGGGCGGCAGATGGTCGACGGTGGCATCCGCTCCACGACCAACGTCGACATCGCGGTCGAGAAGGGCGCCAAGTTCATCGTCGTCGTCAACCCGCTGGTTCCCTTCGTCAACGATTTCGAGAAGACGATTCCCACCGTCTTCGGCAACCGCGTGCGCCGGGTCTCCGACATGGGCCTGCCGGCGATCGCCAACCAGACCTTCCGGCTGATTGCCCACCAGCGACTGCACCAGGCGGTCGAGTTCTGGCAGGACAAGTACCCGGGGGTCGACATCATCCTGCTCGAGCCGAAGCCGAACGACGAGCTGATGTTCGGCACGCCGATCATGGACTACCGCCGTCGCCTCGAGATCGCCCGCCACGGCTTCGAATCGGTCACCGCCACCCTGGCCGAGGACTACGAGCGCTACGCCGAGATCGCCGGGCGCCACGGCCTCGAGATCTCCGAGCGCCGGGTCCGGCGGGTGGTCGAGAAAGCCTCTGAGGAAGAGCCGGGTCAGGTCTCGGCCTGGAAACGGGTGCTGGAGCAGACGACCTCGGTGCTGCTGCGCCAGAGCGGCGAGGCTTAGCCCGCGTAGAGGTCCTCGATCGCGTCCTCGTGCTTGGACGCGACGACGGCTCGCTTGACCTTCAGCGTCGGCGTTAGCTCACCGCTCTCCTGCGAGAGGTCGTTGGGGAGGATGGCGATCTTCTTGACCTGCTCGACGCGGGCGAAGTTCTGGTTGATCTTGTCGACGTGGGCCATGATCGAGGCCTTGATGTCCGGGTTCTGGGCGAGCTGCGCCGGGTCCTCGGGCAGGCCGTGCTCTTTGGCGTAGGCGACGATCTCTTCGGGGTCGAGCGTGACCAGGGCCACCAGGTAGGGGCGGCGGTCGCCGACGACGACGCACTGGGAGACCAGCGGGTGCTGCTTGATCTCGGCCTCGAGGTTGGCGGGGGTGATGTTCTTGCCGCCCGCGGTGATGATGATGTCCTTTTTGCGGCCGGTGATTTTGATGAAGCCCTGGGAGTCGATCTCGCCGATGTCGCCGGTGTGCAGCCAGCCGTCAACGATCGTCTCCGCCGTCGCCTCGGGGTTCTTGTGGTAACCCTGGAAGACGTTGGGGCCCTTGACGAGGATCTCGCCGTCGTCGGCGATCTTGATCTCGCAGCCCGGGAACGGTTTGCCGATCGTCCCGACCTTGAAGTCGTCGGGAGTCGAGATCGTCGCCGCGGTCGAGGTCTCGGTCATCCCCCAGCCCTCGAGCACGAGCACCCCGGCGGCGTCGAAGAAGCGCAGGATGTCGGGGTTGATCGGCGCCGCACCGGAGACCGCCAGTCGCAGTTGGCCGCCGAAGAGACCGCGGATTTTCGACAGCACTTTCTTGTCAGCGAAGGCGTACTCGCGGCTGAGCAGGAAGCCCGGTTTGCGGCCGGCGCGTTCGGTCTCCCGCATCTTAGCTCCGACCCGGATCGACCAGTCGAAGATCGTCTTTTTGAGGCCGCCCTCTTTTTCCATCGCGCTGGTCGCGGTCGTGTAGATCTTCTCGAAGATGCGCGGGACCGAGGGGAAATAGGTCGGCTTCAGTTCCGCCAGGTTCGGCAAGATCTTCAGCGGATCCCGCTCCCAGTAGGCGATCGTGGCGCCGAGGTCGAAGCTGCCGAACTGGATCAGCAGTGCGAAGGAGTGGGCGAGCGGGAGGTAGAGGTAGGTGACGTCTTCGTCTTCGATGACGCTGGTCTCGTTGACCATGTCCAGCATCGCCCGGTAGTTGCCGTGGCTGATGATGCAGCCCTTCGGCGGGCCGGTGGTGCCGGAGGTGTAGATGAAGGTGCAAATGTCGGCCGGGGTGACGGCCGAGTAGAGCTGCTCCCAGCGCGCCGCGTCGCCGCTGGCCTTGGCCGCCAGGTCCTCCATCGAGAGAGCGTCCTCGGCGCTGCCGGTCATCAGCACGATCTGCTCCAACTGTGGAAGCTGGTCGCGGACCTCGCGCACCTTGGCGAGCTGTTCGTCATCCTCGACGACGACCACCTTGGCGTCGGAGTTCTCGAGGACGTAGCGGCACTCCTCGGGTGAGTTCGTCTGGTAGATCGGGACGACGGTGGCGCCGATCGAGAGCGCCGCGTAGTCGAAGTAAGTCCACTCGGGCCGGGTGTTGCCGAGGATCGAGACGCGGTCGCCTTTCTGGACGCCGAGCTCAACCAGGCCCAGCGCCAGCGGCTGGACGATGTCCCGCACCTCGCTGAAGCTGCGGCTGATCCAGGTGTCGCCGTCCTTGTAGCGGACGGCGGGCTTGTCGCCGTAGACCTGCGCCGAAAGCGGCAGCAGATCAGCCAGCGTCTTCGACTTCGTACCCCTCCCCGTCGCCATAGGCGGGGAAGTCTAATTCACAACCTCAGCCGCTCGAAGCCCTGCGTGATTCCTGGCCGCGGAGTTGGCTTCGCAGCGAGCTTTCGAAGAGGGTCCGATCGATCCGACCGTGGAAGATCGGGACGCCCATCTCCACGCACTTGCCGATCACCTCCCCCCGCTTCATGCGCATCGCGTCGGCAAGCTCGCTGGGCGTCAGGTGGTGGGCCATGGGCGACCTCCAGGTCGTTGAAAGTGAGTAGCCCATGTTTACCCCTGAGGGCGGACGTGTCAATCGTCTCTTTCCCGACCGGCAGCCCGCGACCGCCGGTCGGGATAATGGGCCCCGATGTCCTCCGAAGCCGCCCCGCAGGTCCCCGCCCGGCCCCTGCCCCGCCGGGGGAGATTCTGGGTCATCCTGGTCCTGGGCCTTGGCCTGTTCGGCCTTGGCTATTTCATCGTCACGGTCTCGACCAAAAAGGCGGGCAGCGACGTTGTCCACGTCTCCGGCATCTCCGAAGCCCAGGAAATCTTTGGCGGCGTGCCGCAGGAAGGCGACCGGCTCGGCTCCTCCGATGCCCCGGTGACGGTCCAGCTCTTCAACGACATGCAGTGCTCGAACTGCAGCGAAGACTTCCTCGACTCGATCCCGACCCTGGCCGAAAAGTACGCTCGCGCCGGCAGCGTCAAGTTCCTCTACCGCCACTACTCGAACAGCGAAAGCGCGCAGGAGCTCGGCTTCTACGGCGCCGAGGCGGCGGCGGCCCAGGGCTACGGCTGGCAGTACATCTACCTCTTCTTCCACAACCAGGACGAAGCCGAGCGCTTCGGCGTCAACCAAGACTTCCTCGACTCGATCGCCGGCGGCATCGAGGAACTCAACTTCCCGGAATGGCAGGAATACCTCGAAAAGGAGGGCGGCTCCGGGGGTGCCATCTCCAAGGTCCTCGAAGGCGACGAGGAACTCGGCCGCAACCTCGGCATCCGCTACGGCCAGGCCGCGATCGTCACCGGCCCCACTGGCACCCGCACGGTCCAGGACGGCGCCACCCTGCCGCAGATGGAACAGGCGATCGAAGAAGTGCAGTAGGGCGGCACCCGGTCTGGGCTCGCGAGGTGGCGAGTTGCCGCTGCCCAAAAGATATAATAATTTAGAAAGATTGATCATTAGCGCCGTCGGCGCGGATCTCTCGGCAGGCCGGCGACCCATCCCAGGAGGGCATCGTCATGACCAGCTCGCTCAAGATCCTCGGACCCTTTCTCGCGCTCCTCGCGCTCGGCGCCATTGTGACCTCGGGAACGCAGGCAGCCGAAGAAGGCCCCTTCTTCATAGTCGGGGCAAAACCGGGATTGTTCACAGGCCAGCAGATCGGGAGCAAACACGTATTCATCACGAGCGCGGGCGAAACGGAATGCGAGCAGGTCGGCTGGGACGGCGGCGTTGCCTCTTCCCCAACTCGAGTTGCGACCCTGAGGCCCGGCTACTCGAAATGCACTCTGAATAAAGAAACCGCCACCGTCGAAATGAACAACTGCTCCTTCGAACTGACACTGAAGGAAGGCAGCGATCCACCGACAGCGACGGCGGACCTCGTCTGCTCCGGGTCACCGGCCTCGATCACAATCAAAACGGCCAATTGCACGATCCACTTCGAATCGCCGCAGGATGAGCTCGCGCACGTCCAATTCTCCAACACAATGATCAAAGCCGACGTCGACGCCAACTTTGAACTCAGGGGCATGGCCTACACGGCCACAAGCGGCTGCCCCGGCAGCCACGCGCCTCAGACCGACGGCGAATACAAAGACGAAGCGACAGTCAAAGCGGACGACATCAATAAAGATCCAGTGATCTTCAAAGTCGAATGAGATGGGTGGGAGCCCGTCATTCGATCGCGATGAGCATGACCCCATGGAGAAAGGCGGTGGCGCCGCCCTCGCGAACCCTGAACCCGGCAGGGTGGCAGGGAGCGACCTCGCGGGCCAATGCCACGCCGATCACGATCGCGCCGCCGGAAACGCGCGCCAGCATCGATACCCAGCTCGTCGTCCCGCACTATCCGAGCCCGAGCCATGCCGCCTCCACTCCGCCACTCGTTGCACCACACGAACCGGCGAAGAAGCGCAAGCGCCACCAGCATCATCGGGCCGGCCACAAGTCTGGTTCTCGTCACGGCGCGCAGGCAGGCACCAACCACTGACCGCCGGGGTCGGCGTCGTGCGAATTCGGCTCGACCACGTGCAGATCGCCGCGCCGCCAGGCTGCGAGCCCGAAGCCCGGCGCTTCTTCGGCGACGTTCTCGGCCTGGCGGAGATCGAGAAGCCGGAGCCGTTGCGCGAGCGCGGCGGCGTCTGGTTTGCGGTCGGCGACCGTCAGCTCCACGTCGGCGTCGAGGCTGACTTCAAGCCTGCCCGCAAGGCCCACCCGGCCTTCGCGCTCGCTGCCGCCGACCTCGACGCGCTTGTCGCGCGCCTGATCGATTCAGGTGCTGAGGTTGCCTGGGATGCCTCCTTGCCCGTGCAGCTCCGCTTCTATTGCCGAGACCCCTGGGGTAATCGGATCGAGTTTCTCGCGGGCTGACCCTGAGCATGGCGGGGCGAAGGGTCCCTCGCCCCGCCACCATCGAGTCGATCGCGGGCGTCCTCTTATTCGACGAACAGGCCGATCGGTTTCCCAAGGTACGTCGCGGTCACTTTTGTTTCCCCGCCATAGGTGACTTCAGCTTCGCCTTTCGACAGCGGGCAGCCGAGGCCGGATTTGACGACCGTGGCATGCACTTTCACCAGTTCCACTTTGGCCGACAGGCTGGGAGGCGTACTGGCCACGTTCGAGAAAGTGATCAGCTGGAGCCCTTCCTGACTGGCGATCGTCACTTCGCAATTTGCCGCGACGAGCTGGCCGGCTTTGCCTCCTGTGCAGATGACGTCGATATGCGCGTCTACTTTGCCTTTGCCTGTGTCAGTTGTGTCGTGATCTTTTTCGTCGCAGGGGTTTACGACGGCCGCTTCCACGCCCCCCGGTCCTTTACATTCTTTGAACACGGGAGTGACCATGATTTCTGCGGTCGGGAAGAGCGTTTCCGCTTCTCCGCTTTCGGAGTGGACCGATTTGCAGGAGACGAAGAATTCGCCGATTCTGAATTCGGTAGAGCCAGCCATCGCGATCCTTGCGGCCTGATTCCCTTCGGTGACGAATAGGCCTTCGGCGTGCGCTACGGCGACCTGCAGTGCGCAGCAGGTCGCCAGTGCCGCGACGCAAGCGAGGCTAAGGGTCCTGATCTTCCGGTTCATCCGAGTTCCTTTCCAAGAGCAAATGCATTTCGAGATATGCACGGTATTCTCAGACTACTCAGAATTTATAGGGAGATTGTTTCTCTCGAACAGGGAGAGATAGCTGCACTGAACCTCCCGGGCTCCTCCGCTAACGTACAACCAGATGGTTGTAGGTCAGCAACAAGACGAGCAACGGACCGACCTGCTGTTCAAGGCGCTCGGCGACGCCACCCGGCGCGACATCCTCGGCCGGGTCGGCGAGGCCGAGCTCTCGGTATCGGCGCTCGCCCGGCTCTATCCGGTCAGCTTCGCCGCGATCCAGAAGCACGTGGCGCTGCTCGAGCGGGCCGGCCTGGTCAGCAAAGAGCGGCGTGGGCGCGAGCAGATCGTCCATGCCGATACCGACGCCCTGCGCCGCGCCCACCAGGCGCTCGACCAACTCGAGTCGCTCTGGTGCGGCCGGGTCGAGCGCATCGACGAGATCCTCGCCCAATCCACCACCAAGGAGAGATGAACGCACCATGCCCGTGACCGACGTACAGAAGGACCTCGACGCCTTCACGATGACGATGACCGCCGAGCTCGACGCCCCCGTCGAGCGCGTCTGGCAACTCTGGGCCGACCCGCGCCAGCTCGAGCGCTGGTGGGGCCCGCCGAGCCACCCGGCGACCTTCACCGAGCACGACCTCACCCCTGGCGGCCGCGCCGCTTATTACATGACCGCTCCCGACGGCGAGCGCCATCGCGGCTGGTGGCGGATCAAGGAGGTCGACCCGATGAGCCGCCTGCTGATCGAAGACGGCTTCGGCGAAGAGGGCGAGCAGAACGATGAGATGCCCGGCCCCGGCCAGATGATCGTCACCTTCGAGGAGTCGGACGGCCGCACGACGATGGCGATCGAGTCCCACCACGCCAGCCGCGAGGAGCTCGAACAGATGATCGAGATGGGCGCCGAACAGGGCATGAAGGAAGCCCTCGGCCAAGTCGACACCATTTTGGCCGAGTAGTCGAAGCGAGGGGGGCGAGGCCGGGGTCGGCAAGACCGCCCTGCTCGGCGTGCTCGCCCTCGCATCGTCCCGCATAGGCTCGCGGGCGGCACTTGATCCGGCGCCCCGCGTGGCCATGCCAAGCCATGCGGGGAAATCGTGCAATCGGGGCGCCCGGATTTGAACCGGGGACCTCACCGACCCGAACGGTGCGCGCTACCAGGCTGCGCCACGCCCCGAGAGCGGCGATTATCTCAGAGCGGGGGGAGAAGGCGCCGGCTGCGGTGAGGGCCGGGCCGCTACTTTGCCTCTGGGGGCGGTTGAACCTATGGCTATGCGACGTCGAATCTTGCTGCTTGTGGCGGTCTTCTCGCTCGCGCTCGTGCCGGCGAGCGCGCGGGCCGACCTGCCTTACGGGTTCGTCGGGGTTTCGCCGCAGAACTCGGCCAGCGCTTCGGACTTCCGGCTGATGAGCGAGGCCGGGGTGACCAGCGTGCGGCTGCCGCTGTACTGGTTCGGGGTGCAGCCGCAAAGCCCGAACGTCGTCGCGCCCGACTGGTCCAGCTTCGACCGCGAGGTCGAACTGGCGGCGGAAGCGGACATCTCGATCTTCCCGTTCGTCTGGGGCACGCCCTCGTGGGCGGCGCCGCGGCCGATCGACCTGCCGGTGAGGACCGCCTGGCAGCGCTGGGGCTGGACCCGCTTCCTGCGCGAAGCGGTCTCGCGCTACGGGTCCGACGGCACCTTCTGGCGCGAACACCCGCTGCTCCCCTATAAGCCGGTCCGCCGCTGGGAGATCTGGAACGAGGAGAACATCGTCACCTTCGCCAGCCCGCCGAGCCCGCGCGACTTCGCCACGCTGGTACGGATGTCCGGCCTCGTCCTGCACGGTGCCGACCCTGGCGCCCAGGTGATCCTCGGCGGCTTCTTCGGCCGGCCGTTGCAGGTGCCGCCCAACGTTCCCTCCGGCGATTACCTCTCGCGCCTCTACCGGGCGCGCAACGTCAAGCGCTACTTCGACGGCGTCGCCCTGCATCCCTATGTTGCCGACGCCCGCGCGATGGGCGCCCAGATCGTCAACCTGCGGCGGATCATGAGCCTCCACCACGACGCTGCCACGCCGATTTACGTGACCGAGCTGGGCTGGGGCTCGCGCAACGGCCCGACCCGCTGGGAGCGCGGCCTCTGGGGTCAGGCCAACCAGCTCTCCAAGGCCTTCGGGATGCTCTCCGCCCACCGCCGCCAGTGGGGGGTCGGCGGTGTCTGGTGGTTCACCTGGACCGACGAAGGCGGCACCTGTCTGTTCTGTCGCTCGGCCGGGCTGCTGACGGCACGGCGGGAAGCGAAGCCGGCCTGGTACCGCTTCAACGCTTGGACCGGGGGCGACGCCGAAATCGTGCCGCGGGCCCGGTTCGGTCCCGAAACCGGCTCGAAGAAGAAGCGCTAGCCGCGTCGCGCGGCTAGGGCGCCGACGGGCGCGCCGAGGGCGCCGTCGCTAGGCTCCCGGGCAACTTCCGAACTCGACTCAGAGGAGACGCCAGATGCCATTTTCGGTCCCCGACCTGCCTTACGCATACGACGCGCTGGAGCCGCACATCGACGAGGCGACGATGCGTGTCCACCACGACAAACATCACCAGGCCTACGTTGACAAAGCCAATGCTGCGCTCGAGGGCACCGAGTGGGCTGACCGCGACGTCGAGGACGTCCTGCGCAATCTCTCCAGCCTGCCTGGCGACAAGCAGGCCCCGGTCCGCAACAACGCCGGCGGCCACTACAACCACATCCTCTTCTGGCAGATGCTGAGCCCCGACGGCGGCGGTGAGCCCGGCGGCGAGCTCGGCTCGCAGATCGGCGAGACCTTCGGCTCCTTCGACTCCTTCAAGGAGGAGTTCAAAAACGCCGGGATCGCCCGCTTCGGCTCCGGCTGGGCCTGGCTGGTCAAGGACTCCTCCGGCCTCGCGGTCGTCTCGACGCCGAACCAGGATTCGCCGATCTCCGACGGCAGCACCCCGCTGCTCGGCTGCGACGTCTGGGAGCACGCCTACTACCTGAAGTACCAGAACAAACGGCCCGACTACATCGACGCCTTCTGGAACGTCGTCAACTGGGATTACGTCGCCCAGCGCCTGGCCGACGCCGTAGGCGCTAGCGGGGCGACAGGAGTTGCCGGCCGCGCTGCCTCGGGGAGGTGGCGCGGCTCGGCTCCCTCTTCGGAGGGACGAGGCTCATCGCGTGCTCGGCCTTGGCGGTGATCGTCAGGCTCGGGTTGACGCCGGGGTTGGCGGGGATCGAGGCGCCGTCGGTGACCAGCAGGTTCTCGTAGCCGAAGGCGCGGTTGCCGGCGTCGACGACGCCGCTCTCGGGCCCGGTGCCGATCACGGCGCCGCCGAGGATGTGGGCGGTGGTCGGCGTGTTGCGCAGCGACTCGGTGAGGGCGCTCTGGGCGACGCCGCGGGTCCGCTGGGCGAACCAGCGCGCCGCCTGCTCGGCGGCGGGGATGAAGGTCGGGTTGGGGCGCTCGGGATCCTGTTCGGTCTGCAGGCGGACGCCGCGCGCCGAACAGCTTCCGCTTCGGCCGCAGGTGCATCGCCGCGTCAACCGTCTGCATCACCAGCAGGATCACGGTCCGCTGCGACCACTTGAACGGGACCAGCATCCGCAGCGACTGCAGCGGGTGGCGTAGCGTCGCGGCCAGCCACTGAACAGGCCGGGTCAGCTTCGTCCCGGCGCCGGTCATCGCCGTGAAGGTCCCGCTCATCGCGTCGCCCGCTTTGCCGTAGGTGACGACCTCGATGTGGGTGTCGGGGTCCGGGTAGATGCTGGAGGTGATCGCCACCGAGCGGCTGAAGTCGCGCTCGTCGTCGGGAGCGGTGACCGCCTGGATCGACTCCGAGTTGGTGCGGATGACGGCGCCGACTTGGTCCGAGAGACGCGGCAGAGCGCCGCTGTGCTTGCAGTTGGCGAGCAGGTTGTTGGTGCCGAGGGCACCGGCGGCGACGATCACTCCCTTGGCGGTGATCGTGCGACGGCTGCGCCCGAACCAGGATCCGGCCCGCTCGGCGCGTGACGGCGTAGCCGTCGGAGCCGTCGGCGGCGCCCAGCGGCCGGATCTCCGTCACCTGCCGTTCCGGCTGGATCGTGACGCCGAGCTTCTCGGCGAACCAGAGGTAGTTCTTGACCAGCGTGTTCTTGGCGCCGTGGCGGCAGCCGACCATGCAGCTGCCGCAGCGCATGCAGCCGGTCCGTTCCGGCCCCTCGCCTTCGAAGTAGGGGTCCTCAACGGTCTTGCCGGGCCGGTCGAAGAAGACGCCGACGCGGGTGTTGGTGAAGGTTTCGCCGACGCCGATCTCCTCGCCGTATTCCTTCAGCAACTGGTCGGCCGGCCCGATCCCTTCGTACTCGGTGACGCCAAGCATCCGTTCGGCGGTGTCGTAGTGCGGCGCCAGCTCCAGCTCCCAGTTGCCCAGCTCGGCCCACTGCGAGTCCTCGAAGAAGGCCGGGCGGGCGCGGTAGAGGGTGTTGGCGTAGCCAAGGCTGCCGCCGCCGACGCCGCTGCCGGAGACGACGAAGACGTCCTTGAAGAAGGTCATCCGCAGCACCCCGCGCATGCCCAGCTTCGGCGCCCAGAAGTAGCGGCGCGGGTGGCGCACCGTCGACTCGGCGAAGTCCTCGTCGCGGAAGCGGCTGCCGCACTCCAGGACGGTGACGCTGTAGCCCTTCTCGGCCAGGCGCAGGGCGGACACCGAGCCGCCGAAGCCCGAGCCGACCACGATCCAGTCGTAATCGTGGCTCATCGTCTCAGCGCTGGGGAGCCGGCCTAGGCCTCGCCCGGCTCAAGCGGGCGGAAGTCGCTGGTGCGGGCGCCGCAGACCGGGCAGAACCAATCTTTGGGGATGTCCTCGAAGGCGGTTCCGGGGGAATGCCGCCGTCGGGATCGCCGATTGCCGGGTCGTAGATGAAGCCGCAGCTCTCGCAGATCCAGAGGGTCACTTCTTTCGTAGCGGTCATGGTCAGATTCTAGGCCGGGAGCCTATTTGTCGAAGCTGACCGAGACCGGCTCGCGCTCGGCACCGTCGATTTCGAAGTACTGGCGTTTGGTGAAGCCGCCCTGGTTGGCGATGATCGAGCCGGGGAACTGTTGGATGTCCGTGTTGTAGGACTGCACGTTGGAGTTGTAGATGCGGCGCGAGGCCTGGATTTCGTCCTCGAGCTCGGAGAGGTTGCGGCTGAGCTGCTGGAAGTTCTCGGTGGCGCGCAGGGTCGGGTAGTTCTCGGCGACGGCACGCAGTTCGGTCAGCGCGCCGGTCAGTTTCTGCTCGGCTTTGGAGGTGTCCTCGACGCTATGCGCCGGCATCGCCTCGGCCCGCGCTTTGGTCGCCTTCTCGAAGACGCGCTCTCGTGCTCGGCGTAGCCTTTGACCGTCTCGACCAGGTTGGGTACGAGGTCGTGGCGCCGTTTCAGCTGTACGTCGATCCCGCTCCAGGACTCGTCGACCCGGTTGCGCGAGGCGATGATCGAGTTGCGCTTGGAGATGTAGTAGAGGACCGCGATGACGATGATCGCGACGACGACGATGATGGCGATGGCATTGGCGCTCCTGGGTCGGAGCCTGCTGGACAGCCAATCCTAGCGCCGCCAGGCGCCCGTAGGATCGCGCTCGATGGGCGCCAAGCAGGAAGCTGAGGAATGGGCCGAGATCGTGCGCCGCTACGGCGAGCGGCAAGGCCTCACCTACGAGCCGGTCGGCGGCATCAACCCCGTTGACGGCCCGGTGGCGCTCAGCGTCGGCGGCGTCAACCGGCTGACCGGCCAGCTTGTCGAAGGCTTCTGGGGGGCCAGCTGCGATGCCGACGAAAAGGAAGTCGGCAGCCTCTTCAGCAAGGCGGTGCTGCCGACAGCGCTGTTGGCCAAGGCGCACATGCCGGACCTGGCAAAGGTCGTCCCGGCTTTCAACGTCGAGTCGATCGAGGGCGCCGAGGTCGTCGCCCAGCGCTTCTCGCGCAAGGTCGAATTCGAGTCGATCGACTTCAACAAGCGCTACTGGGCGACGGTGCCGAAGGAGTACGACCCGGTGAAGCTGCGCGAGCTGTTCAGCCCCGGCTTCCTGGCCTGGGTGACGACGATGACCGGCGAGATCGACTTCGGCATCAACGACCGCCAGCTCTGGTTCCTCTGGCGCCTGCGCGAGCGCAGCGAGGAAGAGCTGAAAACGGCCCTGAAAAACGCCGGGCAGCTGTTCAAGCGCCTGCAGGCGGAGATGGAAGAGAGCGGCATCCACACCTATCCGGCCGGTCCCTGGCACGCCGGCCTGGCGCCGTTCCCGGACGCCTAGAGTCAGGCCGGATAGTCGGGGTCGCCGGGGAGGACGACGCGGTGGTCCTCGCGGCTGCCGATCACCTTGGGCAGGATCGGCTCGACGGTGCGCTCGCGGTAGGCGGCGATCGCTTCGTCGGAGGTGCGGTAGGGGAGTAGCTCGCGTAGCTGGCTGATCGTCGGGAAGGCGAGCACGAGGTCGCCGGCGGCCTGCGCTTCCAGGGCGGCGCCCGGCTCGAACCAGGCCGCCTCGGTCGTCTCGCCGCCGTCGGGCCGCGGTGGCGCGTGGGCCGGGGCGAGGGCGAGGAAGAACCAGGCGTCGAAGCGGGTGGAGACGACCTCGGGCGTGATCCAGCGCGAGAACAGCACCAGCTCCTCCTCGGCGCCCAGCTCGATCGCCGCCTCCTCGGCCAGCTCGCGCACGGCGCAGGCGCGGTAACCGGCGTCGCCGTCACCGTCGATTGCGTCGACGCTGCCGCCTGGGAAGACCCAGACACCGGGCATGAAGGCGGCGCTCTCGGAGCGCTTCAGCAACAGCACTTCAAGGGCACGATCGCCGTGCTTGCCGCCGCGCCGCAACAGCACGACTGAAGCGGCGGGGCGGGGCGTCGAGGGCTCGCCAAGGTTCGGCGCCTCGGCGGGGCCGCGGTTCCTCTCCATCGAGCCAGCCTATACCGGCTCGGCGGCCGTTCCGGGTCAGGCGGCGTAGGGGAGGCGCTCGGAGCGGGCGACCGGGACCGCGGGCTGCAGGGCAGGGCCGCAGGCGGCCTCGATCGCGTCGGCGACGATGTCGAGCAGGCAGGAGAGGTCCTCTGCGCTGATCGAGAGCGGGGGGACGAGGACGATCGTGTCGCCGAGGGGGCGGACGATGGCGCCGCGCTCGCGGGCGGCGAGGGTCACCTGGTGGCCCATGCGCAACGAGCGGTCGTGGGCGCCGAGGTCGATGCCGACCATGAAGCCGCGCCAGCGCACCTCGGCCACCTGCGGCATCGCCGCGATCTCGGCGAGCCGCTCGCCGAGCAGGTCGATCTTCGGCTGCAGGCGCTCGATCGTGTGCTCGTGCTCGAAGACGTCGAGGTTGGCGAGGGCGGCGGCGCAGGCGAGCGGGTTGCCGGTGTAGGTGTGGCCGTGGAAGAAGGTCCGCTCCTCCTCGGGGCGCCGAGGAAGCCCTCGTAGATCGCCTCGGTGGTCGAGGGTCGCGGCCAGCGGCAGGTAGCCGCCGGTGATGCCCTTGGCGAGGCAGAGCAGGTCGGGGGAGACGCCCTCCTGTTCGCAGGCGAACATCGTCCCGGTGCGGCCGAAGCCGGTCGCCACCTCGTCGGCGATCAGCAGCACGCCGTGGCGGTCGCAGAGCTCGCGAACGGCGCGCAGGTAGCCGGGCGGGTGGATGACGATGCCGGCGGCGCCCTGGACCAGCGGCTCGAGGATCACCGCGGCGATCTCCTCGCCGTGGGCGGCGAGGATGCGCTCCAGTCCTCGGCGTCGCCGGGCTCGGCGGCGTGGGTCGAGAAGAGCAGCGGCCCGTAGGCGGCGTGGAAGAGGTCGATGCCGCCGACCGAGACAGAGCCGATCGTGTCGCCGTGGTAGGCCTCGCGCAGGTGGACGAAGGAGGTGCGGCGAGCGTGCTCGGCCGCCGCGCTGCGCTGGTACTGGAAGGCCATCTTCAGGGCGATCTCCGCGGCGGTCGCGCCGGAGTCCGAGTAGAAGACGCGGCTGAGGCCGGCGGGGGCGATCTCGACCAGGCGCGCGGCGAGCTCGGCGGCGCCGCGGTGGGAGAGGCCGAGCATGGTCGAGTGGGCGACGCGGTCGAGCTGCTCGCGCACGGCCGCGTCGATGGTCGGGTGGCGATGGCCGTGGACGTTGCACCAGAGCGAGGAGGTGCCGTCGATATAGCGGCGGCCCGTCGCTGTCGATCACATGGGAGCCTTCGGCTCGCTCGATCAGCAGCGGCTCTTCCTCGACCCAGCCCTGCTGCTGGGTGAACGGGTGCCAGAGGTGATCGTGGTCGAGCTGCGCAGGGTCTGCCGCCATCGCCAGCGACCTTAGAAGCGACATCCGGCGGCAAGCTCGCCAGCCGAGCGTTTGCTTGTGTGAGTGTGGTCACACGCGCAAATATTGCCCTTGAGAAATAATTGCGCTAGTGCAACCATTGTCGCTCATGCAAGCGAGCGATGTGAAGGAGCTGGCCGAGAAGGTCGCCGCCGAGACCAGTCCCGAGGCGCAGGAA
This sequence comes from uncultured Actinomycetes bacterium, assembly GCA_963708405.1. GTDB lineage: Bacteria > Actinomycetota > Thermoleophilia > Solirubrobacterales > 70-9 > VAYN01. The sequence continues at coordinate 1,497,395 of CAVPSL010000002.1, read as the reverse complement.
ACGGCGGCGCGGCTGACCGCGCTGATGCGCCACCTCTTCCTCTACGACCGCGGCAACCAGCTGCGGGTGCTGGAGGACTCCGGGCTCTCGATGACGCAGTGCAAGGCGCTGCTCGAGCTCGGCGGGCTGGGCGGCAGCGGCCGAGGCCTGGCAGGTCAGTGACCTGGCCGAGGTCTTCGGCGTCTCCGTGCCCTCGATGAGCCGGGCCGTCGACGGCCTGGTCAAGAAGCGGCTGGCGACCCGGGTCGAGGACCCGGCCGACCGCCGCGCCCGCCAGGTGAAGATCACCGCCAAGGGCAAGGACCTCGTCGAGACCCTGACGACGATCCGCCAGACCGGCCTGCAGGCCTTCGCCGCCACCCTCACCGCGGCCCAGCGCCGCAAGCTCGACGCCGCCGTCGACTCGCTGATGGACCGCGACGACATCGCCAAGACCTATGAGCACCTGAAGGGAGTTGGACCCGCTTGACCCGTTACCGCCACCTGATCACCGAGGACAACCGCAAGTGGTGGACGCTCGGAGCGATGTGCTTCGCGCTGTTCATGATCATGCTCGACAACACCGTCGTCAACGTGGCGCTGCCCTCGATCCAGAAGGACCTCGGCGCCTCGATCTCCGGCCTCGAGTGGACGATCAACGGCTACACGCTCTCCTTCGCGGTGCTGCTGGCGACGGGTGGGCGGCTCGGCGACATCTTCGGGCGCCGGCGCATGTTCCTCACCGGCGTCGTCATCTTCGCGCTCTCCTCGGCGACCGCGGGCTTCGCGGCCGACCAGACGGCGCTGGTCGTCAGCCGCGTTGTCCAGGGCGTCGGCGCGGCGCTGATGATGCCGGGGACGCTCTCGATCATCACCGACGCCTTCCCGGCCCGACGAGCGCGGCAAGGCGATGGGGACCTGGGCCGGCGTCTCGGCCCTGGCGCTGGCGATCGGGCCGGTCCTGGGCGGCTTCCTGACCGAGCACGTCAGTTGGCGGGCGATCTTCTACATCAACATCCCGGTCGCGATCGGGGCCGTTGCCGCCTCGCTCTTCGCCGTGCGCGAGTCGCGCGACACCAGCGTCGGCCGCGACGTCGACTACGCCGGCGTCGCCGTCCTCACCGCCGGCCTGACCGCGCTGGTCCTGGCCCTGGTCGAGGGCAACAGCTGGGGCTGGGGCTCGACCGAGATCATCGCCCTGCTGGCCGTCGCCGTGGTGGCTCTGCCGGCCTTCGTCTTCGTCGAGAACCGGGTCAAGGCGCCGATGGTGCAGTTCGACCTGCTCTCCGACCGCAACTTCCTCGGCGCCGTCGTGGTGGCGCTGATCATCACCTTCGCGATGATGGGCGTCTTCTTCTTCCTCGCCCTCTACATGCAGGACATCCTCGGCTACTCGCCGCTGGAGGCGGGGGTGCGGTTCCTGCCCTCGACGCTGATGATCGTCGGTGTCGCACCGGTGGCGGGCCGGCTCTCGGACCGCTTCGGGCCGCGCTGGCTGATCGCCGGCGGCCTCACCTCGTCGCCGCCTCGCTGTTCAGCTTCAGCGGTATCGCGGTCGACTCCGGCTATCTCGACCTGCTGCCCGGGTTCATGCTGCTCGGCATCGGCGTCGCGATGACGATGTCGCCGATGACCAGCGCAGCGATGAACGCGGTGCCGGTGCAGAAAGCGGGGATCGCCTCGGGCGTGCTCTCGATGTTCCGCATGGTCGGCGGCAGCCTCGGCATCGCCGTCACCGGAGCGATCTTCCAGGGCCTGGTCAGTTCGCGGCTGGGTGACCTGCTGGCGGGCTCCGGCGTGAGCGCGGCGCAGCAGTCGCGCATCTCTGACTCGCTGGGCAGCGGCTCGGCGGAAAGCGCGCTCAGCGGCCTCGACCCGGCGCAGGTGAAGCAGGTGCAGGCGGCGGGATCGGAAGCATTCGTCTATGCGCTTGGCCACGCGATGACCGTCTCCGCCTTCGTCGCTCTGCTCGGCGCCGTGATCGGTGCCACGGCGATCCGCGCCAAGCGGCGCGAGGCGCCGGTGATCTCGGTCGAGCCGATCGAGGCCGAGGCCCGATAAGAATCACGCTGTGCTGATCCTGCTGCCGCCGTCGGAGAAGAAGGCCGCTCCGGCGGCTGGCGACCCGGTTGACCTCAGCGCGCTCGTCTACGCGGAGGCGCTGCGCGAGCGGCGGCAGGGGCTACTGGACGCGTTGGAGGCGCTCGCCGCGGAGCCGACCAAGCGGGCGATCGAGAAGCTGGCGATCTCACCAGGGCAGGCGGGGGAGATCGAGGTCGATGCGGCGCTGCGGAGTGCCCCGGCCGGTCCCGCCGCCGAGGTCTACACCGGCGTCCTCTACGACCGCCTCGGCCTTCCAGGATTGCCGGCGGCGGCGCGCAAGCGGGTGCTGATCGCCAGCGCCCTCTGGGGCGTCGTCCGTCCCGACGACCGCATCCCGTACTACCGGCTCTCGGCGAAAGCGCGGCTGGACGGCATCGGCCCGATCGCCGCCTGGTGGCGCGGCGTGCTGGGCGGGGCGCTGCCCGGACCGGGAGGGCTCGCTGGTCGTCGACATGCGCTCCGGCGCCTACGCGGCGGCCTGGAAGCCGCAGCGGGCGACGCTGCTGGCAGTACGGGCCTTCAGCGAGGAGGGCGGCAAGCGCAAGCCGGTCTCGCACATGGCGAAGGCGGTGCGCGGCGAAGTGGCGCGGGCGTTGCTGCGCGAGAAGAAGCCACCCGCAGACGCCGAGGGCGCGGCCGGGGTTGCCGAGGCGGCTGGCTTCCGTGCCGAGCTGAGTAAGGGCTTCCTCGACGTGATCGTCGAGCTCTAGCCGTCGCTTTCGCCTACAGAGATAGCGCCGGCCAGCCGGCCGGGTCGCTGAGGTCCAGCGATGGCAGCAGCTCGACCCGACGCCGCCGAGCGAGGCGATCGTCTCGCGGTTGGAGCGCTCGATCTCGCTTGGCTCCTCGCGGCCAGGGCGTCAGGACGACCATCGCGACCTCGAGCCCGGCGCGCTCCGGGCCGCCTCGAGCGTCAGCAGCGTGTGGTTGATCGTGCCGAGACCCGGCGAGGCGACGACCACGAGCGGGTAGCCGAGATCGGCCGCGAGGTCGCGCACGAGGTAGGGCTGGTCGAGTTGGTCGCCTATAGCCCGACCGACTCGACCAGCCAGCGGCACGAGCAGCCCGCCGACGCCCTCGCAGACGAGGAAGTCGGCGCTCGCGGCGGCGGCGCGGGCGGCGGTAGCAGGCGCTCCGGGTCGATCTCCTCGCCGGCCAGCGCTGCGGCGAGATGGGGGGAGGCAGGCGGGCCGTAGCGGTACGGGGCGATCTCGCTCGTCGCTCTGGGACGAGCCGGCGGCGCGGCGAAGCAGCTCGTGGTCGGTCTCGCCCGGCGTCTTCGAGGCCGGTCACCGCAGGCTTGAAGACGGCGACTCGGCGACCTTCGCCGCTGCCAGCGTGCGGGCGAGTACGGCGGCGACGACGGTCTTGCCGACCTCGGTGCCGGTGCCGGTGACGAAGACGCCGCTGGGCTCGGCCATCGCCTCAGGCGGCGACCCGCGCCGGCTCGCGACGGCTGCCGCAGCCCCAGCTCCCGCGCTGCCGCGCCGGCCGCCCGCGCTGCGTCTCGAAGTTCGGTGGCTCGTGCGTCGCCATCACCGTGAAGCGCAGCCGCGAGGAACCCTCGGGGACCGTCGGTGGGCGGATCCCCTGGGCGAAGACGCCCGCTTCCAGCAGCCGCTCGCAGAGCTCCATCGTCGGCTCTGCCTCGCCCACCTCGACCGGAACGATCTGCGTTCGCGAGCTGCCGGCGGTGAGGCCCTCGGCGGCAAGCGCCTCGCGCAGCGTCGCGGCGTTGGTGCCCAGGCGCTCGACCCGCTCCGGCTCTGCTTCGAGCAGCGCCAGCGCCGCCACCGCGGCGCCGACTGCCGGCGGCGGTGGCGCCGTCGAGAAGATGAAGGGTCGGGCGCAGTTGAGCAGGTAGTCGACGGTCTCGGCGCTGGCACAGGCGTAGGCGCCGTAGGAGCCGAGCGCCTTGCCCAGGGTGCCGACGATGACGTCGACCTCGTCGACCGAGCCCGGCGGCGGCGACCGAGCCGCGGCCGCCCGGTCCCGAGCGCCCCGGTGGCGTGCGCCTCGTCGACCATCAGCCGGCAGCGGTAGCGCCGCGCCAGCTCGACCAGCCCCGGCAGTGGCGCCACGTCGCCGTCCATCGAGAAGACACCGTCGCGTGACGATCAGCGCGGCGCGCTCGCCCGGCCTGCTCCAGTCCCCAGGCGAGGTGGTCGAGGTCGGCGTGGCGGTAGACGAAGGTCTCCGCACGGGAGAGCCGGCAGCCGTCGATGATGCTGGCGTGGTTGAGCTCGTCGGAGAAGACGACCTCGCCGCGGCCGGCCAGGGCTGAGATCGTGCCGATGTTGGCGAGGTAACCGGAGCCGAACAGCAGCGCCGCCTCGCAGCCCTTGAAGGCGGCCAGGCGCTCCTCCAGCTCGCGGTGCGGCTCCATGTTGCCGGAGATCAGTCGCGAGGCGCCGGCGCCGGCGCCCCAGCGCAGCGCCGCCTCAGCCGCCGCCTCGCGCACCCGCGGATGCTCGGCCAGGCCGAGGTAGTTGTTCGAGCAGAGCAGCAGTACCTCGCGGCCGTCCAGCTGCACCCGCGGCCCCTGCGGCCCGTCGAGGAGCCGCAGCCGCCGGTAGAGCCCGCGGTCGCGGAGCTCCTCCAGCCGCCCGGCGACGTCGGTCATACCGCCTGCGGGTAGGGCGGCGGCTTCTTTGCCTTCTTCACGACCCGTAGCTGCGTCGAGGGGTCCCAGAAGTTGGCTTCGTCCTGGTGGTCGACCAGCTCTTCCATTGGCGTTTGCGGCGTCTCGCCCTCGAGCCAGCCCGAGCGGTTGTCAGGGCGCGGGTTGGCGCCGTTGTCGGTCTGGCGGGCGACGTTGAGGCCGAGCTCCTCGAACATCGCCCGGTCGTCCTCGGGCTCGGCACCGAGCGTGGTGAGGAAGTTGCCCATCATCACTCCGTTGAGGCCGGCCTTGACCGCCAGCGGCTGCAGGTCGCCGAGGTTCTCGACGCGGCCCCCGCAGAGGCGGAAAAGGGCGCCGGGGATGATCAGGCGGAAAATCGCCACCCACTTCACGACCTCCCAGGCGTCCATCATCTCGCGGTCGCCGAATCTGGTGCCGGTGCGTGGGTTGAGCAGGTTGATCGGCACCGAGGTCGGGTTGATCTCGGAGAGCTCGAAGGCCATCTCGACGCGCTGCTCCTCGGACTCGCCGAGGTTGAGGATGCCGCCGACGCAGGTCTCCAGCCCGGCCTCTTTGACCGCCTGGATCGTCCGCAGCCGTCCCTCGTAGCGGACCGTCGTCGAGACCTCGGGGTAGTAGGAGCGCGCCGACTCGACGTTGTGGTGGACGCGCTGGACGCCGGCCTCCTTCAGCGCCTTGGCGCGTTCGGCCGACATGTGGCCGATCGAGGCGCAGCGCTTGAGGTTGGTCTTCTCGGCGACCAGGCGGGTGCCCTCGAGGATCTTCTCGAAGTCCCGTTTGGAGAGGCCCTGGCCCTGGGTGACCATGCAGAAGCGGTGGGCTCCGGCGGCCTCGGCGGCTTTGGCGTGTTCGAGGATCTGCTCGGGCTCGAGCATCGCGTGCATCGGCGTGTCCGCCTCGGCGTAGCGGGACTGGGCGCAGAAGCCACAGTCCTCGGCGCAGCCGCCGGACTTGGCGTTGACCAGCGAGCACATGTCGGTGGAGTCGCCGAAGTTCTCGCGGCGGACCTCCCAGGCGCGCTCGACCAGCGCCCCGATCTCGTCGTGGTCGCTGAGGCGGCCGTAGGCCAGCGCTTCGTCGAAGGTGATTAGGGATGGCATTGGAGTCCTTCCGGGGTGGGCGACGCAAGGCTAGGTTTCGGCCCGGACGTTCTGAGGGTCGGGCGACTGGAGCGAGCGAGGAGCCGCGTCGGCGCCGCCGTCTCACGCCTCGCTGGCCCTGGCCGGGATCGCCGTCGGCGCCTTCGCCCTTGGCGCCACGCTCGGCGGATCGGCGGGCGCCGCACCGCTCGGTCACCAGCACCCTGCCGGCAGCGCAGCTGGCCGGCGAGCGGCTCATCGCCGGCCTCGCCGGCACCGGCCTGACGCCGCGCCTGCGGGCGGCGATCCACCAGGGGCGCGCTCGCCGGCGTCGTCCTCTTCGCCGAAGACCTCCCGAGCCGCGCCGCCGGCCGGCGCCTGGTCGCGTCCCTACAGCGGATTCCGCGCCCGCCGGGTCTGCGGGCGCCGCTGCTGGTCATGGTCGACCAGGAGGGCGGCGAGGTGAAGCGGCTGAGCGGCGCGCCAAGCGCCTCGGCCGCCGAGATGGGCGCCCGCGGTGCCGCCTTCAGCCGCGCGCAGGGACGGCGCACCGCCGCTAACCTGCGCCGGCTCGGCATCAACGTCGACTTGGCGCCGGTGCTCGACGTCGCCCGCCCCGGTGGCGTCATCGCCGCCACCGAACGTGGCTTCGGGGCGACGGCGGCGCGGGTGGCGGCAACCGCCGTCCCCTTCGCTGAAGGCCTCCAGGCAAGCGGCGTCGCGGCGACCGCCAAGCACTTCCCCGGCCTCGGCGCCGCCGGCGAAAACACCGACTTCGCGGTTCAGCGCATCGGCTTGCCGGCGAGCGAGCTGCGCCGCGTCGACGAGGCCCCCTACGCGCCCCTACATCGCCGCCGGCGGCGACCTGGTGATGCTGAGCACCGCGATCTACCCGGCGCTCGCACCGGGCCCCGCTGCCTTCTCACGGGCCATCGCCAGCGGCGAACTGCGCGACCGCCTCGGCTTTCAGGGTGTCTCGATCACCGACGCCCTAGAAACGGTCGCCGTGCGCGACTTTGGCGGCCCCGCCAAGGCCGGCGTCGCCGCGGCCCGCGCCGGTACCGACCTGCTGCTCTTCACCGCGCTCGGCCCGGCCGAAGCCGCCGGCCGCGCCCTCGTCGCCGGTCTCCGCTCGGGCCGCCTCGACCGCGAACAGTTCGAAGCCGCGAGCGCAGCGCGTGCTCGACCTGCGTTCGCGCCTCGGCCGCGACCAGGTGCCGACGCTGCGAGGCTAATGCGGGGTCGTCTGACCGTTGCGAACGGCCTCGCGGTCGGAAGACGCTGACACCGTCGCGGCCGCCGTCCTTGGCCGCGTACATCGCCGTGTCAGCCTCGGAGACGATCGACTCGGCGCTGAGCCGCGGATCGTCGCCGAAGGTCGGCGATGCCGACGCTGGCCGTCACCGCCGCTCTCGTCTTCCTCGCGCGAGTGCTCGCGGATCGTCTCGACGATCGATTCGGCGACGACCCGGGCTTCCTCGATGTGCGTGCTAGGGAGGACGATCGCGAACTCGTCGCCGCCCAGGCGGGCCAGCACGTCGCTCTGGCGCACGCGGCGGCGCAGGATCCCGGCAACTTCGCGGATCAGCCGGTCGCCAGCCGGGTGGCCGCGACTGTCGTTGACTTGCTTGAAGTGGTCGAGGTCGAGCATCAGCATCGCCCCGGGGCTGCCCTGGCGGTGGCTGCGGGCCATCTCGCGGCGCAGGTCCTCCTCGAAGCTGCGGCGGTTCTTCAGCCCGGTCAGCGGATCCTGGCGCGCCTCACGCCGCAGCTCCTGGAAGCGCTCGTTACGGCTCCAGACGATGACCAGGGCGGCCAGCAGGGCGGCGAGGGAGATGCCGACCCCGCCGATCAGGAGCGGCAGGCTGACGCCGGGCCGGTTGGGGTCGCTGACGACTAGCAGCAGGTGCGGTCGGCGATGTGGATGCGGGCGTGCGCCGGTTCTTCGTAGGGGCCGAGGTCGCCGATCGATTCCCGGTGGCCGACTCGCAGCTTCACGTCCACCGGCCCCGGCACGCTGGCGTTGGCCGCCTCGACCAGGTTGCGGATCCGGAAGGCACCGCCCGCGAACCCGATCAGGGCCGCCTGCCGCTGGGCCGGGGTCCTGGTCGGGGCGCCGTCGCGGTAGACCGGCTGGAAGACGTTGACGCCGAGGCCGCCGAGCAGCAGGCGTAGCGGTGGCGTCGAGACCGCCCGCCCGCTGGCCGCCGCCTTCTGCAGGGCCGGGCCGCGAACGGGGTCCGAAGCCATGTCGTAGCCGACCGGGGCCGTGGTCCCGAAATGGCTGACGGCGAAGGCGACCGGGAAGTAGGTGGAGTGCGGTTTCGCCCGCACCGGCCCACGCGCCGTCGGTTCGAAGATCGGCACCCCGTGCCTGGCTTCGAAGGCGGCGCGCTGACTGGCGGGAACGCGCTGGATGAAGGCGGTCGCGCTGAGCGCCCCGTTGCGCAGCAGCGGCTCGGCGATGACGTCGAACTCGTGCCCCGTGAAGCGCCGCTCAGCGCGGAAGAAGGCGGCGGCGCTGGCCAGCTGGCCGACCGAGAGGCTGGCCAGAGACTCGGCCTGGCGGGCCGAGCGAGCGGCCTCCTCCTGCTGCATCTGCCGGAAGCTGTCGGTTTCGTTCTGGTGGACGACCAGCGCCGCGGCCACGGCGCCGCCGCCGATCAGGAAGACGGCGAGCAGACCTATCCAGAAGCGGACGCGCACCTATGGATTGTCGGCAGGGTCGGTCTTGGGGTGAAGTCCGAAACGCAGCGTGCGCGCCCGCTCAGTCGTCGGGGACCGCGGCCAGCGACTCCCAGAGGTAGAGCGAGGCGAGGCTGCGGTGCGGGCGCCAGGGCTCGCCGACCTCGATCACCCGCTGCGGGGTCGGCATCTCCGCGAGGCCGTACTCGATCTGGATCGCTTTGCGGATGCCGAGATCGCCGCCGGAGAGGATGTCGGGGCGGCCGAGGTGGAACATCAGGAACATCTCCGCGGTCCAGCGGCCGAGGCCGCGGACGGCGACGATCTCCTCGATCGCCTCCTCGTCACCGAGCTCGCCGAGCCGGTCTAGCTCCAGCTCGCCGTCGAGCACGTGGACGGCGAGGTCGCGCACATACTCGACCTTGCGCCCGGAGAGGCCAGCGCCGCGCAGGTCCTCCTCGCTTGCCTCAAGCAGTTGCTCTGGGGAGGGGGTGGTGCCATCGAAGAGGTCGAGCACCCGCAGGTAGATGGTTCGCGCCGCTTTGGTCGAGAGCTGCTGGCCGACGATCGCCCGCAGCAGCGCCCCGTAGGCGTCGCGGGGTCGCTCTTCGGAGCGGCGCGCGAGTCGGGTCTCGAGGTCGATCGGCCCGATCCGCTCGATCAGCGCCGCCATCGTCGGGTCGGTTGCCGCGAGGGCCTTGCGGGCCCTGGCGCTCACTGCCCGGTCCAGACCGGCTTGCGCTTCTCGGCGAAGGCGGTGATCCCCTCACGCAGGTCGGCGGAGCCGAAGCACGCCTCGCGCAAGGCGATCAGCCCCTCCTCCTGCTGTTCGCTGAGGATTGGATTGCGATTCAGCAAGTCGATCGCGTGCTTGTTGCCGCGCATCGAGATCGGCGCGTTGGCGGCGATCTCGGCGGCTAGCTCAACCGCCGCTCGCTCCAGCTGGTCGTCGGCGACGACCTCGTGGACGAGACCGATCTGCTCGGCCCGCTCGGCCCGGAAGTTGCGGCCGGTGAGGAAGAGCTCTTTGGTGCGGGCGAGGCCGACGGTGTCGATGAACTTGCGCAGGCCGGTGTGGCCGTAAACCAATCCGAGCTTGGCGGGGGGCATCCCCAGCTTGGCCCCGGCGGCGCAGATCCGCAGGTCGCAGGTGATCGCCAGCTCGAGGCCGCCGCCGAGGCAGTGGCCGTTGACCCCGGCGATCAGCGGCCAGGGGTACTTGACCAGCGCCTCCATGGCGCCGTGGAAGGGGTGGGCGACGAGGGCCTCGGCATCGCGCTCGAAAGTCTCGACCGGGATCGTGGCGATGTCGTAGCCGGCGGAGAAGACGGGTGGCGCGCCGGTGATGAGGACGCAGCGCGTCTCGATCCCACGGTCGAGGCCGGGGAGGGTCTCGGCGATCGCGTCGAGGATCTCGTGGTCGAGGGCGTTGCGCCGCTCCGGATTGGAGATGCGCAGCCGCGCCACCGCCTCGGCGGGGCGGTCGAGCACGAGCTTGCCGCCGGCCAGCTCCTCCATGGCAGCTCTACTCCAGGACGACGAGGACGTCGCCTTCGCTGACGGACTGGCCCTCCTCGCAGCGGATCTCCTTGACGACGCCGTCATCTTCGGCCTCGACGGGGATCTCCATCTTCATCGACTCGAGGATGACAACGGTGTCCCCATCGGAGACTTTGTCGCCGACCCCGACCTCGATTTTCCACACGTTCCCGGTGATGTGCGCCTCGATATTCGCCATGAGCGGGGACAATAGCCGCGCGTGACGCCGGAGCGAGAAGAGCCGACTGCCGCGGCCGGCGCCGCTGCGTCCTTGGCTGTGGTCGTCGCCGCGCGCAACGAGGCCGACCGGATCGGAGCGACGGTGGCGGCGCTGCGGGACGTCTTCCCGGCGGCGGCGATCTGGGTCGCCGACGACGCCTCCGAGGATGGCACCGGCGAGGCGGCGATGCTGGCGGGAGCGCAGGTCGTCAGCCGCGGCCGCCCGCACGGTAAGGGTGCCAACGTCACCGCCGCTTGCGAGGCGGCGCTGAGCGCGGACCCGGGGCCGGCGATGGTGCTGCTCTGCGACGGCGACCTCGGCGACTCGGCGGCACGGCTGGCGCCGCTGGTGGCGGCGATCGAGAGCGGCGAGTGCGACCTGGCGGTGGCCGCCTTCGCTCGCCGCGTCGGCGGCGGTTTCGGGCTGGCGCTCGGCTTCGCCCACTGGGCGATCCACCGTCTCTGCGGTTTCGAGGCCGAGGCGCCGATCTCCGGGCAGCGGGCGCTCACGGTCGAGTGCCTGCGGGCGACCCTCCCCTTCGCGCAGGGCTTCGGGATGGAGATCGGGATGACCGTCGACGCCGTCCGCGCCGGCTACCGGCCCCGCGAGTACGAGCTGGATCTGGAGCACCGGGCAACCGGGCGCGACCTGCGCGGCTTCCTGCACCGGGGCGAGCAGCTCCGGGACTTCGCGCGGGTGTATGTATTCCGCATGGGTGGGAGGCGGAGCGGGTGATCCTCGCGATTGACCAGGGGACGACCGGCAGCATCTGCATCGTCTTCGACGGCGAGGGGCGCATTGCCGGTCGCGCCTACTCGGAGTTCCAGCAGTTCTTCCCGCGGCCCGGCTGGGTCGAGCACGACGCGGCGGAAATCTGGGAGGTGACGCGGGGCGTCGCCGCCGAGGCGATCGCCGCCGCCGGCATCGAGGGACATGAACTCGACGCGATCGGGATCACCAACCAGCGCGAGACCGTCGTCGCCTGGGACCCGGCGAGCGGCGAGCCCCTTCACCATGCCCTCGTCTGGCAGGACCGCCGCACCGCCGCCCGCTGCGACGAGCTGCGCGAGCAGGGCCACGGGCAGCTTGTGCGCGAGCGCACCGGACTCACCATCGACCCCTACTTCTCCGGCACCAAGATCGAGTGGCTCCTGCGGAATGTCGAGGGCGCCGAGCGAGCCGTCTTCGGGACGATCGATTCCTGGCTGCTGTTCAAGCTCACCGGCCACCACGTCACCGACTACTCCAACGCCTCACGGACGCTGCTATTCGACATCCGCCGCCTTGCCTGGGACGACGAGCTCTGCGCCCTGCTGGGGATTGATCCGGCGCGGCTGCCGGAGCCGCTGCCCTCGGCCCATGTCTATGGCACGACGAACGAGTTCGGTGGCGAAGTCCCAGTGGCGGGCGTCGCCGGCGACCAGCAGGCGGCCCTCTTCGGCCAGGCCTGCCACCGGCCCGGGATGGCGAAGAACACCTATGGCACCGGCAGCTTCGTCCTCCTCAACACCGGCGCCGAGGCCCCGGCGCCGACGGACGGGTTGCTGACCACCGTCGCCTGGGGGCTTGGCGAGGAGGTTGCCTACGCGCTGGAGGCCTCGATTTTCGTCACCGGCGCTGCCGTGCAGTGGCTGCGCGACGGGCTCGGGATCATCGAGGCGGCCGACGAGACCGAGGCGCTCGCGGCCTCGCTCGACTCCAACGACGGCGTTTATTTCGTCCCCGCTCTGACCGGACTCGGCTCGCCGTACTGGGACCCCTACGCGCGCGGAACCATCGTCGGCCTCACCCGCGGCAGCGGCCGCGCCCACCTGGCCCGGGCGGCGCTGGAGGCGATCGCCTACCAGGCGGTCGATGCGGTGCGGGCCCAGGAGGCAGCGAGCGGCGAGCGGCTGGAGGTGCTGAAAGCCGACGGCGGCGCCGCCGAGAACCGCTGGCTGATGCAGTTTCAGGCCGACGTGCTCGGCGCGCCGGTGGTGGTGCCGGAGATCGCCGAGACGACGGCGCTCGGCGCCGCCTACCTGGCCGGGGTCGCGACCAGGCGCTGGACGGTCGAGCAGGTGGGGGAGATGTGGCGGGAGGCGGCCCGCTACGAGCCCCGCATGGGCGCCGAGGAGCGCGAGGCGCTGCTGGCCGATTGGCGGCGCGCCCTCGAGCGCTCGCGCGGCTGGGCGTAACCCTCCGCCGCGGCGAGGGTAGGAACCTCGCGCCACAGGCGCGACTCGCATGCAAGAGATGAGGCCACAGGTGTACCGGGATCCGCGCCCGGCGGAGTACTTCACGCGCTTCCACAAGCGCGCCCGCGAGCGCGAGCCGGACTGGATCTACTGGCTGGCCCGTTTTGTCCTCACCCTGCCGACGATCCTCATCTTCCGCACCCGCGCGATCGGGCTCGAGAACGTGCCGAAGGAGGCGCCGGTGATCCTGGCGCCCAACCACTTCAGCGCTTGGGATCACTTCTTCGCCGGCGTCTACCTGCGCCGGCAGTTGCGCTTCATGGCGAAATCGCAGCTCTTCAAGCACCCCGTGATCGAGTTCATCTTCTTCCACGGCGGCGTCTTCCCGGTGCGGCGTGGCGCCCGCGACGACGAGGCCTTCATCACCGCCCGCACGATCCTCGGCCGGGGCGGCATGGTGCTGATCTACATCGAGGGCGGCCGCTCGCGCAGCCGCGTGCTGGGCGAAGCCAAACCGGGCGTCGGCCGCCTCGCCCTGGAAACGGGCGTGCCGGTGATCCCGGTTGCGATCCACGGCTCCGCCGGCGTCCGTGGCTGGAACCGGCTGCGCTTCCCCAAGGTCACGATCCAGTACGGCAAGCCGCTGCGCTTCGCGGTCGAGGAGGACGCGAGCCGCGAGCGCCACCAGGAGGTCTCCGACGAGGTCTTCGCCAAGGTGCGCGAGCTGTACGGGACGATCGAGCGCGAGGGACGCGGCGGCGCCCGTCGCGCCGCTCACTCGTAGCGGGCTTTGAGCTGCGGGTAGAAGTCGGGGTCGTGCCCGGGGGTGATGACCGCGTCCGGGAACTGACTGTTGAAGAGCCGCAACTCCTGCAGCGAGCGGCGGAAGTTGTGGGCGTCGAAGGGGCGTGGGGGCAGCGGCACGTCGCCGTCGAGCTGACCGCGCATGTACATGGCGTCGCCGCCGATCACGAAATCGCGCTCCTTGAGGCGACAGACGACCGAGATGTGGCCGGCGCTGTGTCCCGGCGTGAAGGCGAGGTGGATGGAGCCGTCGCCGAAGAGGTCGAAGCTGCGGCCGAAGGAGGCGTAGGAGTCGATCCCGGCGCGGTCGAAGTCGATCGTGCGGTAATCGAAGGCGTAGTCGTAGTGGGGCCGGCGGTAGCCGTTGAGGAGCGGTTTCGGCCCGGTCGCCGCCGCCTGCCACTCCTTCTCGCTGAGGACGAAGGTCGAGTTCGGGAACTCGGAGATGGCCGAGGTGTGGTCGATGTGCATGTGGGTCATCACCACGATTGGGATCTCCCCGGGGTCGAGGCCGACCTTGCGCAGCTGTGCCGGGACGTCTTCACCCGGCCTCAACTGCGGGTTGCCGTAGCGGTTGGCGGTGCCGCCGAAGTTCTCCTTGCCGCCGCTGGCGATGGAGGGATGGAGGCCGGTGTCGACGAGGATCGCGCCGGCGCTCGGGTGGCGCAGCAGGAAGGCCGGCACCGGCACCGTGTAGGGCGGCTTGCCGGAAAGCAGGGCACGCAGCAGCTTCAGGCTGAGGAAGCTGCCGCCGGGGCTGACCATCATCGCCCGCGGGAAGTCGACGTGGCCGGCGATGATCGGCTCGACGCTGACCGTGGCCCCCGGGGTGCCGCCCGCGAGCGGCTCATGCAGGGGCTTCGCCTCCACCTGGACCTTCATCGTCCAGCGACATTACCGCTGATCGGGTCACCTATAGGCTTGCGCGCCAGTGACTGAAAGCTCCCATTCGCAGGTGTTTCGTGACGGTCTCCTCGACGCGCAGGTCTGCGTCGTCTCCGGTGCCGGCAGCGGCTTCGGCCGCGAGACCGCGCTCGAGCTGGCCCGTCTCGGCGCCACCGTGGTCGGCTGTGGCCGCCGCGCCGAGCCGCTGGCCGAGACCGCCGAGCTGGCCGCCGGCCTGCCCGGCTCCTTCGAGCACGAGCAACTCGACATCCGCGACGAGGAGGCGGTCGACCGCTTCTTCGACGGCCTGCTGGAGCGCCACGGTCGTCTCGACGTGCTCGTCAACAATGCCGGCGGCCAGTTCCTCAGCCCGGCTGAGGCGATCACGCCGAAAGGGTTTCGCACGGTGATCGACCTCAACGTCCAGGGCACCTGGCTGATGACCCACGCGGCGGCGACCAAGGCCTTCATCCCGCAGGGCGGCGGCAAGGTGCTGAGCGTCACCCTCTCGCCCCACAACGGGATGCCGGGGATGGTCCACTCCGGCGCCGCCCGCGCCGCGGTCGAGAACATGATGCGGACGCTGGCGGTCGAGTGGGCCCGCTTCGGGATCAAGCTCTGCGCCCTCGCCGCCGGCCAGTTTGCGACCGAGACGCTGCTGACCAAGTATCCGCAGGTGGTCGTCGACAACCTCGAGCGCTCGATCCCGATCGGCCGCGCCGGCCGCCCCGAGGAGATGGCCTGGCTGGTCGCCTACCTCGCCTCGCCCGCCGGCGACTTCTTCTCCGGCACGACGATCACGATCGACGGCGCCCGCGACAACTGGGCCGGCCCCTGGCCGCCGCAGCAGATCGCCACCGAGAGCGGTGACCCGGTGGCGGAGGAGCGGCGCCCGAAGTCGTGAGGGTGTGGAGCGTTACTCGGCTATACGCCGATTAACGCTCCACGCGGGGCTCGAGCACGACGAGCGGGATCTGCCGCTCGGCGCGCGCCTTGTAGTCCTCGTAGCCGTGGTAGCCGGCGACGGCCTTGGCCCAGAGTCGGTCGTACTCCTCGGGCTGGGCGACGCGGGCATGGACCGGCAGGTGGTGGGAGCTGACCTGAACGGTCGTGTCGGGGTTGGCCATCAGGTTGTAGAACCAGGCCGGGTTCTTCGGATAGCCGCCTTTGGAGGCGACGATCACCAGGTCCTCGCCGTCGCGGACGTAGAGCAGCGGCGAGGTGCGCTTAGCGCCGCTCTTGGCGCCGACGTGATCGAGCAGCAGCATCTTCCCGGGCACGCCCGGGATCGTGTGGCCGAGGCGCCCGCCGCTCGTCTTGTAGAGCAGCGTGTGGAGGCCCATGAAGCGGCGCATGGCAGGCCAGATCCGGTCCGCCACGTCGAGGTAGCGGGGTGGACGCCTGCCTTGCGCCGCTTCGGAGCTCATCTCAGGTGTACATCCCGCCGAACATGCCGCCGGTCACGTTGAGGACCTGGCCGTGCACGTAGTTGGCGAGCGGCGAGGCGAGGAAGAGGACCGGGCCCGAGGCCTCCTCCGGCGAGGCGGGACGGCCGATCGGGATGATCGCCGAGGCCATCGCCCGCATCTGCTCGGGGATCCCGAGCTCGATCTTCTCGCCGCTGGGGGCGGTCATCTCGCCGCCCTCCTCCTTGGCCGCGGTGAGGCGGGTGTCGACGAAGCCGAAGGCGACCGCGTTGACGTTGATTTTGAACTGGCCCCACTCCTTGGCGAGGGTTTTGGTCAGGCCGACGACGGCCATCTTCGCCGCCGAGTAGTTGACCTGGCCGGCATTGCCCATCGTCCCCGAGGTCGAGGAGACGTTGATCAGCTTGCGGAAGACCTCTTTGTCTTCACCGCGCTCGGCCTTGGCTGCCTCGCGCCAGTGGGGGGCGAGGGCCCGCGCCACCCGGAAGGGGACGACGGTGTGGATGTCGAGCATCGCCTGGAACTGCTCGTCGGTCATCCGGTGGGCGACCCCGTCCCAGGTGTAGCCAGCGTTGTTGACGACGATGTCGACCGCGCCGAAGGCGTCGACCGCGGCCTTGACCAGCTCGTCGGCGGCGCCCTCCTTGGTCAGGTCGCCGGCGTGGACGGCCGTCTCACCGGCGATTTCGCCGGCCGTCTGCTGGGCGACGTCGGCATCGAGGTCGTTGATCAGGACCTTGGCGCCCTCGGCCGCGAACAGCTCCGCCGTGGCTCGCCCGATCCCGCGCGCCGACCCCGTCACGATCGCCGCTTTGCCCTCAAGAAGTCCCATTGCTATGCGCTCTCCTTTGTCGTGAACCGGCCGCGGAGGCTACAGGGATCGGGGCGATCCTGGTCAGCCGGCCAGTTTTTCTCTGAGGGGGGAGAGTTTCCCTCGCCCGCCCCTTAGCGCCCCCGCATGGAGGCAGCAACCTTCACATATGGCATTATGTATGGCGTGAAGCGCACGACCATCTACTTGACCGACGCCCAGAAGGAGCAACTCGAGCGGCTCGCCTCGCGCACCACGCGAACCGAGGCCGACCTGATCCGCGAGGGCGTCGACCAGGTGCTCGACGCTCATCAGCCCCGGCGGCGCAAGCCCGGCGCTCTGTTCGCCCTCTCAGATCTCCTCCTCGATGACCCCGCCCGGGTCGAGGAGGCGCTCGAAGGGTTCGGCGAGGCGTGATCCTCGTCGACACCAGCGCCGTGCTTCAGCTCGCCAGCTCTACTGGACAGCGGCACGAAGACGTACTGCGCGTGGTCGAGAAGCTGGACGGCCCCTTCCTGCTGTCACCGTTCGTCCTTGCCGAGCTCGACTCCATGCTGGGCGAGCGACACGGACAGCGAGCGCAGCTGGCGCTGCTCGGCGAGGTCATCGACGGGGCTTACGAGCTGGCCCGGTTCGAGCGTGAGGACGTCGCGGCCGCTCGCGATGTCGTCGAGCGCTACGGCGATCTTCGAGTCGGTCTCGCCGACGCCTCGCTGGTAGTGCTGGCCGAGCGCCACGGGACCGCCG
This sequence comes from uncultured Actinomycetes bacterium, assembly GCA_963708405.1. Taxonomy (GTDB): domain Bacteria; phylum Actinomycetota; class Thermoleophilia; order Solirubrobacterales; family 70-9; genus VAYN01. The sequence continues at coordinate 1,480,295 of CAVPSL010000002.1, read as the reverse complement.
ACGTCCTCACCTTCGACCAGCGTCACTTCCGGGCAATGAGCGGCCCGGGCGGCCGGCCCTTCCGGATCCTTCCGGACGACTTCCCGGCTTAGGACAGCAGGATGCCGCCGTCCTCGGTGAGCTGCCAGTGCGGGTTGTGGGCGATCTCCCAGGGGTGCCCGTCGGGATCGACGAAGACGCCGCTGTAGCCGCCCCAGAAGGTCTCGGCCGGCTCGCGGCCGATCGTCGCGCCGGCGGTCCTCGCCTCCTCGATCACGGCATCGACCTCGGCCGGCGAGCCGAGGTTGAGGGCGAGCGTGACGCCGCCCCAGCCGGGTGAGTCGGCGACGGCGCTGTCCTCGGCGAGGCGCTCGCGATCCCAGAGCGCGACCACCATCTCGCCGGCCTGGAAAAAGGCGACGTCGTCCTCCGGGGCGGCTCCGGTCCGCCAGTCGAGCGCTTCGTAGAAGGCGCGGGCGCGACCGAGATCGGCGACGCCGAGGGTGACGAGGCTGAGCCGCTGCTTCATCGTGTCCGATTGTGACAGCGAGAATGAGCCGGGAGAATCTGCGCCATGCATGACGCCATCGCCATCATCCTGCTCGCCCTGGTGGTGATGTTCACCCCGACGCTGCTGGCGGCGGTGACGGTGATGATGCTGCTGCCGAGCCCGCGGCGGCTAATGCTCGGATACCTGCTCGGCGCCTACCTGACCAGCATCACCTGCGGGATGCTGGCCGTCTTCTCGCTCGATAACACGGGCAGCGTCAGCACCGCCCAGGGGATGGGCCCCTGGGAGGACATCGGCCTCGGTGCCGTGGCCCTTCTCATCGCCTTCGTGCTGGGGACGGGTCGCGACGCGCCGCTGCAGGAGCGGCGCCAGCACCGCAAGGAGGCGAAGGAGGAGGCGGGGGAGGCGAAGGAATCCTGGCCTGAACGGATGCTGGGCCGGGGCTCGGCGCGGGTCACCTTCGCGGTCGGTGCCGTGCTGACCTTTCCCGGCGTCTCCTTCCTGGTCGGGATGGACCGCATCGCGGGGCTCGGCATCCCGGCTGTGCCGACGGCCCTGATCGTGATCGCCTTCTGCCTGGTGCAGCTGACCTTCCTCGAGTTGCCGTTGCTGGGCTACGCGTTCGCTCCGGAGCGCACGAAAGAAGCGGTCGAGGGGTTCCGTGCCTGGCTCTCCAACCACGGGCGGCAGGCCGCCGTCCGGGTCGCCGCCGTGGTCGGCACCCTGCTCGTGCTGCGCGGCGTGATCGAGCTGATCGCCCGGTAGTGGTCTTAGGCGTCGCTTGCGATCGCCGCGAGCGCGTCGGCCTGCAGCAGGGCGATCAGGCGCGAGCCGTCGACGACGGCCAGGCCGCCCTTGCTGAGCTTCGTGTTGGCGCCGGTGAGTCGTCCCACCTCGGCCGAGAAGTCGGGCTCGTGGCCGACCAGGAGGACGTTGCCGCGGCCAGCGGCCAGGGCCAGGGAGTCGAACGCCCCGCCGGCCAGCTCGGGCATGGCCTCGGGCTCGAGGCCGAGCGGCGCGGCGGCCAGGCGCGCGGTCTCCGCGGAGCGGACCTTGGGGCTCGTTAGGCAGGCGTCGATCTCGGCCCCCAGCGCCACCAGCGCGGCACCGGCCGCAGTGGCTTGTCGCTCGCCCTTAGCGGTGAGCCGGCGGGCCGCGTCTTCGCCGTCGCCTTCCTCCGCCTTTCCGTGCCTGAGCAGGTAAATCACCCCCCGATCGTAGGGGCCGAGGAGAGGCGCAACGCTTCCCAGGGGGAGTGTTTGCAAAGGTTTAGCGTTCCGTGAGACGGATTCACACAGCTCTCGCGGCCGTGGCGGTACTGGCAGCGGCGATTGTCCTGCTCGTCCCGGCTTCAGCCGTACCCGCGGGTCGGATCGCGCTTTCCGGCGCCTTCTCGGGCTCGCACCTGAAGCTGGAGACCGAAGGGGATCGCATGGTCGTCAAAGGCAACCTCGGCAAGACCGAGCCGTCCGGCTGCCACCGCATGCCCCGCGGCCATGGCGCCATCTGCTCCCTCAAGGACGTCTACGGGATCGAAATCTCGACCGGCCCGGGTGGCGACTTCGTCCACGTCGTCGATCCGCTGCCCTTCCCCCTCACGGTCTACCTCGGCGACGGCTCCGACAAGTTCATCGGCAATGAAGAGAACGACACCTGCTATCCCCAGGGCGCCCGCCGCAACCGCTGCATTGGCAAGGGCGGCGACGACGTCTGCATCACCGGGCTCGAGAACAGCGACTGCGTCGGCGGTCCCGGCAATGACTACTGCCAGACGAGCACCGGCAGCGACGGCTGCTGGGGCGGCCCCGGCAACGACGTCTGCATGATGGGACCGGGTCAGGACGGTTGCCACGGGGGGCCCGGCAACGATCGCCTCTACGGCGGTCCCGGTGCCGACCAGCTTTACGGCGGTCCCGGCTTCGACTACTGCAACGGCGAAGCCGGCCGCGGCCAGTCGCACGGCTGCGAGACCGGCCCAAAAAACTGAGACAGCGCCCGACGCCCCCGCCGGTGCGTCAGTCGATCGCGATCAGGACCACGGTGAGAACCCCCAGCGCGACCCCGCCGAAGGCGATCGCCGCATGCGCGATCCGCGGCTGCTCCGGGAAGCGCCCGGCGATCAGCGCCCGTTGCACCGCCCGGTTGCGCATCGACCCGTAGAGCATCACCGCGACCCCGTAGACAGCGAAGGCGATCCCGCCGGCCAGATAGGGCCACCGCGTCGTCCGCCCTTCCAGCTCCGGCACGACCCGCCCCACCGCGTAGGCAACGGCCATCGCCGTCAACCCGGTCCGCCACCAGGCCAGCTCGGTCCGTTCGCTCGCCAGCCGCGTCCGCCGCGTCGCGTCGACCGCCTCGTCGATCGAATCGCGCTTCTCCATCGCGGCCAACCCTAGTGACCCCGCCCCTCAGCCCTGTTAAAGCCCCATCTGTTTGCCGATGATCTCTTTCATGATCTCGTCGGTGCCGCCGCCGATCGGGCCGAGGCGGGCGTCGCGGACGGCGCGCTCGATGCCGTACTCCTTCATGTAGCCGTAGCCGCCGTGGATCTGGAGGGACTGGTCGGCGATGTCGAGGACGGCGCGCTGGGTGACGAGCTTGGCCATGCTGACCTCGCGGATGCAGTCGAGGCCCTCGTAGAAGCGGCGCAGGGCGTCGTAGGTGAGGGCGCGGGAGGCCTCGGCGGTGGTCGCCATCTCGGCGACGTGGTGGCGGATCGCCTGGAACTTGCCGATCGGGCGGCCGAAGGCTTCGCGCTCCTTGGCGTAGGCGACGGTGACGTCGATCAGGCGCTGCATGGCGCCGACGGCGCCGATCGCCATCAACAGCCGCTCCCAGGCGAAGTTGGCCATGATCAGCTTGAAGCCGCCGTTCTCCTCGCCGAGCAGGTTCTCGTCCGGGACCTCGACGTCGGTGAAGGACAGCTCGCCCGTGTCGGAGGAGTGCCAGCCCATCTTCTCCAGCTTCTGCGCCACCTCGTAGCCGGGCATCTCGCGCTCGAGGACGACGAAGGAGATACCGCCGTGGCCGCCGTCCTGCGTCGTCTTGCAGGCGCAGACGAGGAAGTCGGCGCGGACGCCGTTGGTGATGAAGGTCTTGGCGCCGTTGACGATGTAGCCGCCGTCGACCTTGCGGGCGGTGGTGGTGATGCCGGCGACGTCGGAGCCGGCGCCCGGCTCGGTGATGCCGAGGGCGCCGATCTTCTCGCCGGCGATCCCCGGCGCCAGCCAGCGCTGCTTCTGCTCCTCGGTGCCGAAGTTGAAGATCGGTGGCATCGCGATTGAGGCGTGGGCGTTGAGCCCGGCGGCGACGCCGCCGGAGCCGCCCGAGCGGGCCAGCTCCTCGACCCAGACCGCGTCGTGCAGGTGGGTGCCGCCCTGGCCGCCGTACTCCTCAGGGAACTTGAGCCCAAGGAAGCCGAGCTCGGCGCAGCGCGAGTAGAGCTCCCGCGGGAATTCGCGCGCGTCCTCCCACTCGTCGACGTTGGGCGCGATCTCCTTGACGACGAAGCGCTGCACGGTCTCCCGCAGCTCCTCGTGCTCGTCGCCGAAGGGCGGCAGGAGCGCCCGCGCGCCCGTATCGCGGATCACCGTCATCGGAGTACCCTCGCATGGTGGCCGTCGTCGAGCGAGGAGAGCGGCTGACGTTCTGGCAGCGCCTGACGCTCCGGCGCCTGCTTCGCAAGGCCCGCAAGGGTGAGGGCGAGCCGCTCACCCCCGAGGACTGGGCGGCCTACTTCAGCCTCATGGAAGGGCCGGGGCGGGTCGTCGGCAGGATCATCCGCTCGCTGCCGAGCAGTCCCCGCTGCGGCATCTGCGGGGCGCCCTTCGCCGGCGTCGGCGGCCGCCTGGTGCGGCCGCTCGGCTACCGCCCCTCGCGCAAGAACCCGCACATCTGCGCGACCTGCGTCGAGATGGCGCCGCCCGGCGGCTTCACCACCGAGACCGGCGTCCTCTTCGCCGACCTGCGCGGCTTCACCAGCCTCACCGAGCGCAGTGAGCCGGAGGCGGTCAGCGCCCTGCTGGGGCGCTTCTACGCCTGCGCCGAGGATGTCCTCTTCCCAAAGGCGGTGATCGACAAGCTGATCGGCGACGAGGTGATGGCGCTCTACCTGCCCCTGTTCTTCGGGCTCGACGACCCGGCGACGCTGATGCTCGAGCAGGCGCAGGCGCTGCTGCGGCGGGTCGGCTACGGCAGCGCCGAGGGGCCGTTCGCCGAGGTGGGGGTGGGTCTGGACCTCGGCGAGGCCTTCGTCGGCAATGTCGGTCAGCGCTCGCTCTTCGACTTCACCGCGATCGGCGACGTCGTCAACGTCGCCGCGCGGCTGCAGGGTGAGGCGCGGGGCGGCGAAATCGTCCTCTCGGGACGGCTCGCCGAACGGCTGGCGGAGCCGCCCGGCGAGCCGGTCGAGCTCGCCCTCAAGGGCAAAGACCAACCGGTTCCCGCCTATCGCTGCCCGCTTCCGGGCGCTGCTCACAGCCCGTAGCTGCGACCGATCACGTCGAGCATGACCTCGTCGGTGCCGGCGCCGATGCGATTGAGGCGGACGTCGCGGTAGGCGCGCTCGATCTCGTACTCCTTCATGTAGCCGTAGCCGCCGAGGATCTGGATGCACTCGTCGGCGACTTCGCAGCCGGCTCGTGAAGCGAAGAGCTTGGCCATCGTGATCTCGCGCACCGGGTACTCGCCGTTGGCGAAGCGCCAGGCGGTGGCGTAGGTGAATTGCTTCGCCGCCTCGGTCTTGGTCGCCATCTCGGCGAACTTATGGCGGATCGCCTGGAACTTGCCGATCGGGCGGCCGAAGGCTTCGCGTTCCTTGGCGTACTCGAGGGTCTTCTCGATCATTCGTTCACAGCCCGCGTGGGAGCCGGCGGCGGCAACCAGCCGCTCGCCCTGAAGCTCCCAGGCGATGTGGTAGAAGCCCTTGCCGACCTCGCCGAGGACGGCATCGGCCGGGACGCGGACGTCTTCGAAGGCGAGTTCGCCGGTGTCGGAGGCGTGCATCCCCATCTTCTCCAGCTCGTTGGAGACGCTGAAGCCGGGGACCTTCTCGCCGTTCTCGTCGCGCAGGTCGACGATGAAGAGGGTGATGCCGGCGTGGCGCTCGTCGGGGTCGGTCTTGCAGACGAGGACGATGAAGTCGGCACGGGGACCGTTGGTGATGAAGGTCTTGGAGCCGTTGATGACGTATTCGTCGCCGTCGCGGATCGCCGTGGTGCGGATGCCGGCGACGTCGGAGCCGGCGCCCGGCTCGGTGATCCCCAGCGAGCCGACCTTTTCGCCTTTCAGGCCCGGTTCGAGGTACTTGCGCTTCTGCTCCTCGGTGCCGAGCAGGTGGATCGGCGGCAGCACCATGTCGCTCTGCACCGCGAAGCCCATGTTGGTGCCGCCGGAGCCGGAGTAGCTCATGCACTCGGCGCGGACCAGCGAGTAGTAGTAGTCGCCGCCCTGGCCGCCGTACTCCTCGGGGAAGCAGAGGCCGAGGTAGCCGAGCTCGCCCGCCCGTTCCATCGCCGAGGTCGGCCAGTAGGTGTCCTCCCACTCGTTGCGGTGGGGCCACAGCTCCTTCTGCACCCAGGCCTGCATCGACTCCCGCAGGTCTTCGTGCTCCTGGCTGAAGATGAAGTGTTTGCGCCCGGCTGCGTGGTCGGGCTTGATGACGGTCGCCACTGGTCTCTCCTCCTCGGTCCTGGGACGGAGCGGACAGTAGCACTTCCTACTTTCAGCGGAGTCGGCTATGGTCCCGCCCGATGAGCGAGGAGAGCTACGAGCTGGTCGCCTACGAGGTCGCCGACGGCGTCGCCACAGTGACCCTCAACAACCCGGAGAAGCGCAACATGCTCTCGGGCCAGATGCTGGCCGAGCTGGTGGCGGCGATGAAGCGGGCCAAAGCGGAGGACGAGGTCCGCGCCGTCGTCCTCACCGGGGCCGGCGACAAGGTCTTCTGCGCCGGCGCCGACCTCGGTGGCTTCGCGGCCGACGTGCCGCTGGTCGCCAAACACTTTGCCTCCGACCTCTTCCTCGAGTTCTTCCGGCTGATGCCGCGGCTTGGCAAGCCCTCGCTTTGCGCCGCCAACGGCCACGTCCTCGCGGGGGGGATGGGACTGGCGCTCTCCTGCGACCTCGTGATCGCTAAAGAGGGCGCCACCTTTGGCACGCCGGAGATCAACGTCGGCGCTTTCCCCTACATGATCATGTCGATCATCTACCGCAACGTCCCGCGTAAGAAGGTCAACGAGATGATGCTTTTGGGCGAGCGGCTCAGCGCCGAGCAGGCGGTGGAGTACGGGCTCGCCAACAAGGTCGTGCCGGCGGCTGAGTTCGACGCCGCGGTCGCCGAGTGGGCCGGCAAGCTGGCCTCGAAGAGCCCGGTGCTGATGCGCCTCGGCCACGACGCGATGTACCGCCAGCAGGACATGGCGATCGACGACGCGCTCGAGTTCCTGCGCTCGCAGCTCTCGCTGACCTTCACCACCGAGGACATCGTCGAGGGCGTCACCGCCTTCTTCGAGAAACGCGACCCGCAGTGGAAGGGACGGTAGTGGCGACCGAGGAGACGCAGGACACCGAGGCGGCGGCGCACAAGCTGCCGGGCGCGGCACCGCTGGGCGAGCTGACCGAGCAGCTGCACGAGCGCCGAGCCAAGGCAAGGCTGGGCGGTGGCGAGGAGAAGATCGCCAAGCAGCACGAGCGCGGCAAGCTGACCGCGCGCGAGCGGATCGCCCTGCTGGTCGACGAGGGCACCTTCGTCGAGATGGGCCTGCACGGCCGGCCGCACTTCTCGCAGCGGGCGATGGACGGGGTCGAGGCTGCCGCCGACGGCGTCATCACCGGCTGGGGCGACGTCGACGGCCGCCCCTGCTGCATCGCCGCCTACGACTTCACGGTGATGGCCGGCTCGATGGGGATGACCGGCGAGCTCAAGGCCACCCGCCTGCGCGAGATGGCGCTGAGCAAGCGGATGCCGTTCATCTGGCTGCTCGACTCCGCTGGCGCCCGCATCCAGGAGGCGACCGGCTCGCTCTTCGCCGGCTCCGGCTTCCTCTTCCGCGAGGAGGTCGAAATGTCGGGGGTGGTGCCGCTGGTGGCGGCGATGATGGGCCCCTGCGCCGCCGGCACCGCCTACATCCCGGCGCTCGCCGACTTCGTGCCGATGGTCTCCGGTCAGGGCGCGATGGCGCTGGCCGGCCCGCACCTGACCAAAGCCGTCACCGGCGAGGACATCTCGATGGAGGAGCTGGGCGGCGCCAAGGTCCACTGCCGCAAATCTGGCGTGGGGGACCTGGAGGTTGCCGACGACGAGGAGTGCATCGCCGCGATCAAGACGTACCTCTCGTTCTTCCCCTCCAACTGGGAGGAGAAGCCACCGCTGCGCGAGGAGAGCGACCCGGCGGAGCGGATGTCGGAGCGGCTGATGGAGATCGTCCCCGACTCCAACCGCAAGCCCTACGACATGTACGAGGTGATCGCCGAGATCGTCGACGACGGCGAGTACTTCGACGTCAAGCCCAAGTTCGCCCGCAGCGTCATCACCTGCTTTGCCCGCTTCGGCGGCCAGCCGGTCGGGATCGTTGCCAACCAGCCCAAGCACCTGGCCGGGGTGCTCGACAACGACTCCTCCGACAAGGCGGCCCGTTTCATCAACCTCTGCGACGCCTTCGGCATCCCGCTCGTCTTCCTGCAGGACATCCCCGGCTTCATGGTCGGCTCGAAGGTCGAGCACGCGGGGATCATCCGCCACGGCGCCAAGCTGCTTTACGCGGTCAGCCGGGCGACGGTGCCGAAGGTGACCGTGGTCGTGCGCAAGGCCTACGGCGCCGGCTACTACGTGATGTGCGGCAAGGCGTATGAGCCAGACCTGATCGTCGCCTGGCCTGACGCCGAGATCTCGGTGATGGGTGCCGAGGGCGCGGTCGAAATCATCGGCCGCTCGGCGATCGAGGCGGCCGAGGACCCGGAGGCCGCGCGCGAGGCGATGCTGAACGCGGTCCGCGAGCGAATCGACCCCTACATCGCCGCCGGCAACGCCGTGATCGACGAAATCATCGACCCGCGCGAGACCCGGCCGACGATCGTCAAAGCCTTGCGCATGGCCCGCAACAAGCAGGTCGAGAAGCCGCGCAAACGCCACGGCGTGATGCCGGTCTAGGAGGAAGAGATGAGCTCGTTCGACGACCCGGTGATCATCAGTTGCTCCATCAGCGGCGTGATCGCCAACCGCGACCAGTGCCCGGCGATTCCCTACACGCCGGAGGAGTACGCGGCGGAGGCGCGGCGCGCCGTCGACGAGGGCGCCTCGCAGATCCACATCCACGCCCGCAAACCGGACGGCACCCCCTCTTATGAGGTCGAGGACTTCAAGGCGATCACCGAGGCGATCCTGGCCGAGGTCGGCGACGTGATCGTCAACTACTCGACCGGTGCGATCGGGATCCCGATCGAGAAGCGGCTCGAGTACCTGCGCGCCTGCCGCCCCGACGTTGCGGCGCTGAACATGTCCTCGATGAACTACGCGAAGTACTCGAAACGGCGCCAGGACTTCGTCTTCAAAACGGTCTTCGAGAACAGCTTCGACACGATCATCGAGTTCCTGACCGCGATGAAAGAGCTGGGGATCAAGCCCGAGCACGAGTGCTTCGACTCCGGCCACGTCGCCAACCTCGACCCGCTGATCGACATGGGTCTGCTGCAGCCGCCGCTGCAGATCTCGCTGGTGATGGGCGTGGTCGGTGGCATTCGGCCGACGCCGCGCAACGTCACCCTGATGTCGGACCAGATCCCCGGCGGCCCCGAAGGCGAGAACCAGTGGCAGGTGATCGGCATCTCCCGCGACCAGTGGAAGCTGCTGGCCAGCTCGCTCGTCCTCGGCGGCAACGTCCGCGCCGGCGTCGAGGACAACCTCTACCTGCCGAACGGCGAGATGTGCCGTTCCAACGGCGACCTGATCGCCAAGGCCCGGCAGATGGCTGAAGACGTCGGCCGCCGCCCAGCTTCGGTGGCGGAGGCGCGCGAGCTGCTGGGAGTCCCGAAACGGGCTGAGGCCTGACGGTGGACGTCACCACCCATCGGGCACGGGTCGTCTGGGAGGGAAGCAAGGGGGATCTCCGCGCCCACCGCGTCGTCCTCGGCGAGCAGTCGCTGCCGGCCTCCTCGATGGGGGCCAACGGCGGCGACGAGAGCAAGGCCGACCCGGAGGGGCTGCTGGTCGCGGCGCTCTCCAGTTGCCACATGCTCTGGTTCCTCGACTTCTCGCGGCGCGAGCGCCTGCGCGTCGCCTCCTACGAGGATGAGGCGGAGGGGAAGCTCAGCGGCGACCGCTTCACCGACGTTGTCCTGCGGCCGCGGGTCGAGTGGGGGAAGAGGCGCCTGACGCCCGCACCGTCGCCGCCCTTCACCACCGTGCCCACGAGGCCTGTTACATCGCCAACTCGGTCAACTTCCCGGTCGAGGTGGAGATCTCGTGAGCGAGCTGCCACTTTCCGACATCAAGGTCCTCGACCTCACCCGTCTGCTCCCGGGCGGCTTCTGCTCGCTGCTGCTGGCCGACCTCGGCGCCGAGGTGCTGAAGGTCGAGGACACCGGCATGGGCGACTACATCCGCTGGGCGCCGCCCTACTACGGCGACGAGGAGCAGCAGGCGCTGGGCACCCGCTCCTCGCTCTACCTCTCGCTCAACCGCGGCAAGCGCTCGCTGCGCCTCGATCTCAAGTCGCGAGGCCGGCCGCGAGGCGCTGCTGCGCCTGGTCGAGTCCCACGACGTCGTCCTCGACGGTTTCCGCCCCGGCGTCCTCGACCGGCTCGGGGTCGGCTACGAGCGGATGCGCGAGGCCAACCCCGCGATCGTCTTCTGCGCGATCACCGGCTACGGCCAGGACGGCCCCTACGCCCAGCGCGCCGGCCACGACATGAACTACCTCGGCCTCGTCGGCCTGCTCGGCTTGACCGGCGCCAAGGACGGCCCGCCGGTGCAGTCGGCCGGCCAGATCGCCGACCTCGGCGGCGGCGCCCTGATGGCGGCCTTCGGGGTGATGGCGGCCCTGCACGAGCGCCGCCGCTCCGGCCAGGGGCAGATGGTCGACATCTCGATGGCAGACGGCGCTCTCTCCTGGTTGGCGATGGTCGCCGGCCGCTACTTCTGCGACCGCGAGGTGCCGCGCCGCGGCGAGCAGCAGCTGGCCGGCGGCCTGGTCTGTTACCTGCCCTACGAGGCCGCCGACGGCTGGGTCAGCTGCGGCGCCCTGGAGCCGAAGTTCTGGGCCGCCTTCTGCCACGGCGTCGGCCGCCCCGACCTGGTCGAGGCCCAGTTCGAGGCACCTGGCTCCGACGCCTGGCGCCAAGTCGCCGAGGTCTTCCGTTCGCGCACGCGCGAGGAGTGGCTCGCCTTCAACGACGAGCACGACTGCTGCATCGAGCCGGTGCTTGACCTCGACGAGGCGCTCGACTCGGAGCTGGTCCGTGCCCGCGAGATGGTCGTCGAATTGGAGCAGCCGCAGTTGGGCACGGTGTGCCAGCTCGGCAACCCGGTGAAGCTGAGCCGCACCCCGGCCGACCCGACCCGGCCGGCGCCGGCCTTCGGCGAGCACACCGAGGAGGTTCTGCGCGAGGCCGGCTACTCCGCGGCGGAGGTCGCGGCGATGATCGAGTCCGGCGCCGCCGCCGGTCCCGGTGCCGACGGGGCGGGGGAGTTCCGAGCGTGAGCGCCAACGCCGGCACCGAGCTGCTGCGGATGGGTGAGCTGGCCGAGGCCTCGGGGGTGCCGGCGCCGACGATCAAGCACTACCTGCGCGAGGGCCTGCTTCCGGAGCCGCTGAAGACCAGCCGCAACATGGCTTACTACCCGGTCGAGTTCGTCGACCGGATCCGCCTGATCAAGCGCCTGCAGGAGGAGCGCTTCATGCCGCTGAAGGCGATCCGGGCGGTGCTCGACGAGGGCCCCGGCCGGGCCGAGGCGATGCTCGAGCTGGAGGACCAGATCCTCGACCGCGCCCTCGCCGGCGAGCGCTCGCGCACCAGCGCCGCCGAGGTCCGCGAGCGCTACGGGGTGCCGAAGGAGGTGCTCGACCGCCTTGCCGAGCTCGGCGTGCTCAGTCCTAACAGCCGCGGCTACTCACCCTCCGACGTGACGATCATCGAGGCGATCAGCCGCTTCCGCGCCGGCGGCTACGACGAGCAGATCGGCTTCACGGTCTACGACACCCTGCGCTACAAGGAGGCGCTGGAAGAGCTGGTGCGACAGGAGGTCGACGTGGTGATGGACCGCCTCGCCGGCGAGGTGCCGCCCGAGCGCGTCGTCGAGATGTTGGAAAGCGGCGCCCAGCCGCTCAAGGACCTGATCGGCGCCCTGCACACGAAGCTGATGGTCGCCGAGCTCGAGCGCCGCCGCGGCTAGCCGACGGCGGAGCGGAGGAGCTGCTCGCGGTCGGCCTCGATCCGGTCCTGCAGTAGCTCGAAGCCCTGACGCGTGGCGACCGCTGCGCCCTCGTCGAGCGACTCGACGACGCCCGGCTCGCCGCTGGCGGCGCGGGCCTGTGCCTGCATCAGCAGCCCGTACGGCAGTGACCAGTTCATGCCGCGGCGCTTCGCGGTATCCACCGCCCAATCGATCTGCGCCAGCGCCTCCTCGTTGCGGCCGAGGCCGAGCAACGCCTGCGCCCGCAGGGCCCCGCGCCAAGCCTCGACCTCGCCGCCCGTGCCCATCGCTTCGCGGTAGCTGCCGTCGGAGAGCTCGATGGCGGCCAATCCCGCAGCGAATTCGCCCGCCTCGTTGTGGACGTAGGCGAGGGCGCTGAGCGCCATCGAGCGCGAGAAGACGTCGCCAAGTCGCTCGGTCTGCTCGCAGTTGCGCAGCGCCAGCGCCAGCGCCGCCTCGGTCTCGCCGCGGTCGACCAAGACCTGGCACTTGGTGCCGAGGGCCCAGCTTTCGGACTCGGGGTCGCCGCGCTCTCGCGCTTCCCGGAGCGCCGCGTCGAGCAGCTCTTCCGCCTCCTCCATCCGGCCGCGCTCGCGCAGCGCCATCGATTTGGCGTTGAGGCCCCAGGCAATCGGGCTGGCGACGATCAGGCCGGCACCGAGGTCGGGATCGCCGTCGAGGATCGCCAGCATCTCGTCGACGGTCGCTTCGAGGCCGTCAAGGTCGCCGGCGCACATGTAGGCATAGGCGGAGGCGCCGCGGAAGGAGGCGCGGAGGCCGTCCTCGCCGGTCTCGTCGGCCAGGGCTATCGCCTCCTCGGCGTCGGCGATCCATTCGTCGGTGTGCTCGGCGGCCCCGGGCCGCACGCCCATCAGCAGCTTCAGCATCGCCAGCGAGCGCACGTCGGCAACTTCGGTCGCTATCTCTACCGCCTCCTCCTCGAGGTGGGACAGCTCGGAGCGGTCCATTCCCAGGCGCCAGGCGAATTCGAGCTGCAGCATTCGCGAGAGCAGCCGCAGGGCGGTCGTCTCCTCGTCCTCCTCGAGTCCCTCGGCCAGACGGGTCACCTGCTGCCAAAGTCGCAGGGCGTCCTGGGGCCGACTGCGGCCCGCCCAGTGCGCCGCCCGCGCGTACCAGCGGGCGGCCTCGCGCAGCTCCCGGCCCTCGTCGAGGTGGTGGGCGATCAGCCCCGCCAGCTCGTCGTGGCGGTCGCACTCGAGCTCGATCAAGGCCTGCGCCGCCGCCGCGTGCGTTGCCGCCCGGCGTTCCGCCAACTGGGTGCCGTAGGCGACCTCGCGGGTGAGCGGGTGGCGAAAGGCGAGCAGCCGCTCCGGGTAGAGCTCGGCTTCGTAGACGTAGCCCGCCTCGACCAGCTCGCAGAGGACTGCGTCCATCCGCTTGGGCTCGATGTCGGCGGTCAGCCGCAGTGCCCGGATGCCCATCTCACGGCCGACCACCGAGGCGACCTGGAGCAGTTGCTTTGCATCCGGGCCGAGGCGATCGATGCGGGCCGCGAGGACGGCCTGGACCGTGACCGGCACGCCGGCGCCCTCGATCGGGCGCAGCAGCCGGTAGGAGCCGCGCTCGCCCTCGAGGTAGCCGGACTCGGCCAGCTCGCGGACGATCTCCTCGATGAAGAAGGGGTTGCCCTGGGTGCGCTCGTGGATCGGCTCGTCGAGCCCGTCCAGCGAGGGGTCTTCGCCGGCCAGGTCGCGCAGCAGCTCGCGCGTGTCGGCGCTGGCCAGCGGGGCGAGCGGCAGCTCCTCGTAGCTGCTCTCACCGGCCCACGCCGGCCGGTACTCGGGCCTGAAGTTGACCACCGCCAGCGTGTTGGTTCCCTCAATCGCGGCCACCAGCTCAGCCAGCATCGCCTCGCTGCCGGGGTCGACCCAGTGCAGGTCCTCAACCACCAGGACCAGGGTCTTGCGCCGGCTGGGCGCGTTGGCGATGCGGCAGACGACGTCGGCCAGGGCGCGCTGGCGCGCCTCGGCGCTCATCTGCGGGACCGGCCGGTCGGGGTCGGGGACGCCGAGGAAGTCGAACAGCAACGGCAGGTCCTCGGCGAAGCCGGCGTCGAGCAGCAGCGCCCGGCCGGCGATCTTCTCCCGCACCACCTGCTCAGGCTCGCGCTCGCCGATCCCGAAGAAGGCGCGCAGCATCTGCAGCACCGGCATGTAGGGGACGGCGGTCCCGTGTGCCTGCGCCTGGGCCTCGAAGACCTCGAGGCCCTCGTCGCGGCAGCGCTGGGCGAACTCGTGGCAGAGCCGGCTCTTGCCCGTTCCGGGGTCGGCGCTGACCCCGACCATGCCGCCACCACCGGTCTGGGCGCGCCGCAGCGCCGCCTCTAGCGCCGCCATCTCTTCCTGGCGGCCGACGAAGCTGCTGAAGCCGCGCTCGCGCGAGAGGTCGAGGCGGGAGCGGGCGGCCCCGACGCCGGCCAGCTCGAAGACGTGGACCGGCTGGCTCGCCCCCTTGATCTCGAAGCGGCCGAGGTCGTGGAGATCGAGGAAGCTGCCGGCGAGCTCGGCCGTGTGCTCGGTCAGGTAGGCCTTGCCGGGCTCGGCCAGGGCCTCCATCCGCTGTGCCAGCCCGACCGTGTGTCCGATCGCGGTGTACTCACTCTCGGCGCCGGCGCCGATCGCCCCGGCGACCACCTCGCCGGAGTTGATCCCGATCCGGATCGAGAAGTTGAGCCCCTGCTCGCGCCGTAGCTCGGCGGCATAGGTGGAGACCTCGTCGAGCATGCGCAGCGCCGCGTAGCAGGCGCGCTGGGGATGGTCCTCGTGCGCGACCGGTGCCCCGAAGACGGCCATGATCCCGTCGCCGGTGAACTTGTCGACGGTGCCCTCGAAGCCAGTCACCGCGTCGGCGAGCAGGGCGAAGAAGCGCTGCATGATCGCCCGCCACTCCTCCGGGTCCTGCTGCTCGGCCAGGTCCATCGAGCCGCTCACGTCGGCGAACAGGACCGTTACCTGCTTGCGCTCGGCCTCGTCAGTTCGTGGTTGCGGCAAGACACGAAGAGGTTACGCCCGCAGTAGCCTGGCCGGGTGCGTTCGGTCCTCATCACGGGTGCCTCGACCGGGATCGGCCGCGCCACGACGCTGCGGCTCGACGCCGCCGGCTGGCGCGTTTTCGCCGGTGTGCGCCGTGAAGAGGACGCCGAGGGGCTGCGGAGCGCCGGCTCGGACCGCCTTGTGCCGCTGATGGTCGACGTCACCAACGCCGACCATGTAGCCGCCGCCGCCGAGCGCATCGGCGCCGAGCCGGGTGGACTCGACGGCCTCGTCAATAACGCCGGCGTCGCCATCCCCGGGCCGCTGGAGACGCTGCCGCTGGACGATTTCCGCCGCCAGGTCGAGGTCAACCTCACCGCCCAGGTTGGCGTCACCAAAGCGATGCTGCCGGCCGTTCGCCGCGCCCATGGCCGCGTCGTCTTCATCAGCTCGATCGGCGGCCGTATGGCCTTCCCGCTCAATGGCGCCTACCACGCGGCCAAGTTCGGGATCGAGGCGGTCGGCGACGTCTTCCGCCAGGAGCTGCGCCCGTGGGGGATAAAGGTGGCGATCGTCGAGCCCGGCTCGATCGACACGCCGATTTGGGAACGCGGCGAGCGCAACGCCGACGAGATCGAAGCGCGGACGGGGGCCGAGCAGGAGGCCCTTTACGGGCAGGCGGTCGAGCGCTTCCGCAAGGTCGTCCGCCAGACCGCCGAGCGCGGGATCCCGCCCGAGAAGGTGGCGGCGGCGATCGAGCACGCGCTCACCGCTGGCCGACCGCGAACGCGGTACCTGGTCGGAATCGACGCCAAGGTGCAGGCCTGGACCCGACCGCTGATTCCGACGCCGGTCTTCGATCGCATCGTCGCCCGCGCCATGGGCCTGTAGGCCGGCGACGCCCCAAACCAGCCGTATACTGGGCACGTCGATTGACTGGTCAATCAACCAGTCACGTCAGCGAAAGAACCTTGCGCGCAGCCGCCGTACAGCTCAACTCGACCGGCGACAAGGACCGGAACCTGGCCACGGCCGAGCGCCTGGTCCGCGCCGCGGCGGCCGACGGGGCAGAGCTGGTGACGCTACCGGAGAAGTGGAACCTGTTGGCCGCCGGCGAGGAGCTGCTGGCCGGAGCGGAGCCGCTCGACGGTCCCAGCCTTGGCGCCGCCCGCGCCTGGGCGCGCGAGCTCGGCATTCACCTCCTCGCG
The DNA here is from genome assembly GCA_963708405.1 of uncultured Actinomycetes bacterium. Taxonomy (GTDB): domain Bacteria; phylum Actinomycetota; class Thermoleophilia; order Solirubrobacterales; family 70-9; genus VAYN01. Next base: position 1,464,194 of record CAVPSL010000002.1, on the reverse strand, counting down.
GGGAGCATCGCCGAGCGGGGCGACGAGAAGGCCTGGAACACGTCGGTCCTGATCGACCCCGACGGGGAGGACCTCGCCGCCTACCGCAAGGTCCACATGTTCGACGTCGACGCCGGTGGCGTCTCCTACCGCGAGTCCGAGCACGAGCAGCCGGGCTCGGAGGCGGTGACGGCGCCGCTGGGCGAGCTCATCGCCGGTCTCACCGTCTGTTACGACCTGCGCTTCCCGGAGCTGTTCCGCATCCTCGCTCTGCGCGGCGCCCGGCTCATCACCGTGCCCTCGGCCTTCACCCTCGCCACCGGCCGCGACCACTGGGAGGTGCTGTTGCGGGCGCGGGCGATCGAGGACCAGGTCTTCGTCCTCGCCCCCAACCAGGTCGGCCGCGCCGCCCCGCACTTCGAGTCCTTCGGCCACTCGGCAATCGTCGACCCCTGGGGGAGGGTGCTGGCGAGTGCCCCCGAGGGCGAGTGTTTCGTCGCCGCCGACCTCGACTTTGCTGCGCAGGACGAGGTCCGCGAGTCGCTGCCCTCGCTCGCCAACCGGCGCCCGGCCGCCTACGCCTGGCCGCAGTTGACGGAGGCGCGGGCCTGATGGCGAAAGCTCCTCCCGTCGACAAGCGCCGGCAGATTCTCGACGCGGCGATCCGTGTCTTCGCCCGCCAAGGCTTCCACGCCACCCGCGTCTCTGATATCGCCGACGAGGCCGGCGTCGCCTACGGGCTCGTCTACCACTACTTCCGCTCCAAGGACGAGGTGCTGAACGAGCTCTTCGTCGAGCGCTGGTCGCTGCTGCTGGCGGCGATCGAGGAGACCGACAAGACCGGCGCCGCGCCGCGCGAGAAGCTGGCTGCCGTCGCCTCCTTCATCGTCGACTCCTACCAGCACGACCCGGAGCTGATGAAGGTGATCATCGTCGAGGTCACCCGCGCCGCCAACTCCTTCGGCCGCACCCACCTGCCGGAGATCCGCCGCGCCTACGAGTCGATCGCCAAGATCGTCGCCGACGGGCAGGAGGCGGGCGCTTTCCGCGACGACATCGACCCGATGTTCGCCTCGATGTCCTTCTACGGCGCGATCGAGCAACTGCTCTCGGGCTGGATCTTCGCTGTCATCCCCGCTTCGGCGACGAGCTTCGAGCAGGCAAAGGAACTTGTCGTGACGACGATCTGCGACGGCCTCGAGCGTCGATAGATAAGGTCGCACCCTGGGTATGGATAACGAGATCGTGAAACGACTTCTCTGGAGCGGGATGCTCACGGCCAGCAGTGCCTTGGCCAGCATCGCCGCGGCCCGCCTGGCGGCAATCGTCTGGCGCCGCGTCTTCGACGAGGACCCACCGGAGTAGGAGGCGCCGATGCCGGACCAGTCCCCGCCAGCCCCGACCCCACCGCCGCAGACGCCGCCCCCGATCCCGCCGCCACAGGCGCCGCGAGGGGAGAAATCGGTTGCCGACCTCGTCTTCGACGTCTCGCAGGGCACCTCGAATCTGATCCGCGAAGAGTTCGAACTAGCGAAGGCCGAGGTCTCCGAAAAAGTCGGCAAGCTGCTGCGCGGTTCCGCCGTCGGCGTCGCCGCTGGCACCTTCGCCTTCCTCGCCCTGATCCTGATCATGGAGGGCATCGCCTGGCTGCTGAACGAAGAGGTCTTCGACGGCAAGACGTGGCCTGGCTTCTTCATCGAGGCGGCGGTCTTCCTGTTGATCGCGGCTCTTGCCGGCTTCGTCGCCTATCGCGCGGTACGCGCCGGCTCGCCGCCGGTGCCGACGCAGGCGATCGCGGAGGCGAAACTGACCAAGGAAATGCTCGAACGCGAAGCTGATGCCACCACCGCCGCCGTCGAGCGCAGCGTCGTCGAAGGGAGCGGGAAATGAGCACGCCGCCGAGTCGCCCGGTCAGCCCCGGCGGCCCCCGCTCAGCCGAGCAGATCCGCGCCGAAATCGACCTTCAGCGCCAACAGCTCGGGACCTCCGTCGAAGAGCTGCGGGTCAAGGTCACCGAGCTGACCGACTGGCGCCGCCAGGTCAGCGAGCACAAACACCAGTTGGTCTACGCCGCTGCGGCGGTTGGGTTTGTGGTCGGCGTGCGCGCCATGCTGCGCCGCCGCCGTCGCTAGAGGGGCTTACGGAACGACGAGCTCGGTCGGCACGCTGCCGACGCCGAGCAGCCCGGGGCCGACGTGGGCGCCGAGGACGGCGCCGATTTCCGAGGTGAAGACGGGGTCGCAGCCGAAGATCTCGTAGCAATCTTCGATCAGTTGGTCGGCAGTCTCCTGGTCCTGGATGTGCTGAACGACCCAGCCGTAGGAGCCCGACTCCTGTCGTTGCCGCGCGTAGCCGAGCAGGCGCTCGAGCGAGCGGGCGCGGGTGCGGACGCGCTCGATCGGGGTGATCTCCTCCTCCAGGGTGAGGATCGGCTTGATCTTGAGGGCACTGCCGATCCAGGCCCGGGCGCCGCCGATGCGACCGCCCCGGCGCAGGTACTCGAGGGTGTCGATCGCGAACCACATCTTCAGCGCCGACCGCGTCTCCCGGGCCTGGGCCAGGGCGGCGGGACCGTCGGCGCCATGGGCGGCCGCGGTAGCGGCGCCAAGGGCGCAGAGGCCGAGGCCACCGGCGGCGGAGCGCGAGTCCATCAGATGGATTCGCTCGCCGCCCTTGCCCTCGTCGATCAGCCGTTGCCGCGCCTGCCCGGCGGCCTCGAAGGTGCCGGAGATGCCGGCGGAGATGTGGATCGAGACGATTTCCCGGCCCGCCTCGAGCAGCGGCTCGTAGACGGAGAGGAAGTCACCGATCGAGGGCTGCGAGGTGGTGGCGCCGCTCTGGGAGGCGCGCAGGCGCTCGAAGAAGGCGGGGTAGTCGTCGATATCGACCTCGCGCTCCTGGTGCCCGTCGACCGAGACGTAGAGACTGATCGTCTCGATCCCGCGCTCCGCCATCAGGTCGGCCGGAAGGTATGCGGTGCTGTCGCAGACGACGGCGGTGTCGGCCGGGGGGGTCAACGGGCCGATTCTCGCAGACGGGAGTCGAGCGGAGCCGCGCGGTAGTGGGTCAGTTTGAAATCCCGCGCCAACTGAAGCTGATTCCGCGCTAGCTTCGCCTGACCAACAGACGAAATGGCGCCCGCGGCGGTGGAACGCCCGGGCGCCTGGCACCGAAAGGCGGAACCTTCCGATGCACCCAAAGCCTAAGCGGCATTGGCCTGCCGACCGCATACCCCTGCAACGAGCCGTCATGGCCCTGGCGCTGGAGGTCTATCCCCTCTGGCGCACGATCCCGGAACTGGCACGGGAGATGGGCAACGGAGGCTCACTCACGAGGGCGATCTTGGAGTTGATCAAGCTCGGCCTTCTGGAGAGCTACGGATCGGCGATCCGGCCGACCAAGGCCATCGCCCATTTCGACCGGCTGAAGCTGCCATGAGCTTCGCCAAGAAAGTGGGCCGCAACGTCGCCCACCACCGCCAGAAAGCCGACCTCTCCCAGGAAGAGTTGGCAGTGCGGGCTTCACTGCACCGCACCGCCATTGGGCAGCTTGAGCGAGGCGAGCGCCTGCCGCGAGCAGACACCCTGGTCAAGGTCGCCGGGTCGCTCGGGGTCTCTCCCTGCGACCTTTTGGAGGGCTTGAAATGGGAGCCGGGCGGAACGCTCTTCGGCCGATTCAGGGACCAGCCATGACGGTTGCGGGCCGGTTCGGGCGCAATCTCTATATGGCGCGTCGGCGAGCCAATCTCTCTCAAGAAGAACTCGGCAATGCTGCGTCACTGCACCGGACCGAGATCGGCAAATTGGAGAACGGCTTGCGGGTCGCCCGCATCGACACGCTGGCGAAGCTGATGCGCGTGCTGGAAGTCAGCGCCGACGATCTGATGAAGGGCATCGAGTGGATTCCGCCCGCACCTGCCCGAGTCGGCCAATTCCACGACTCCCGCCCGCTACTCTCTGACGATGCCTAAGCGGTCAAGCAAACCGCGCGACGTTAATGCCCTGGCTCGTCGCATCGTGGATGAAGCAACCGGCGACACGCCTCCCGAGCAGGCACAGCCCGAGCCGGAGCCGGACGCTGGCAAAGACCCCGCCGCCGTCGCCCTGGGGCGACGGGGCGGGCGCAAGGGCGGCAAAGCCCGCGCCGAAAAGATGACGCCGGAGCAGCGGAGCGAGGCTGCGCGACGTGCTGCAAAAGCTCGCTGGAAAAAGCAGTCCTAGACCAGTTCCAACGGCGGGTACGAATCTGGTTTTGGCCGTGCCGGGAGACCGCTTGCCTCTCCAATCGGCAGGATCGCTAGCCCGAACACCAGCGCGTCAAGATCCTGTGGATGAAGGTGGAGGTCGCGGGCAATGTCTGCCTTCGTGCAGCCCTCTTTCCGCAGTGCCGCGAACACCTTGTTCAGGATCTGAGAAGTCTCCCGGTTGATTCGAGGCTCAGGCTCGTTCACGCGATAGCCGCGATCTCCAATCTCTATCCAGAGGCTCCGGTAGCGCCAGTCGCTCAGCACTTTGAGCTGATGGAGCCGATGCGTAAGGGCCGCAACCGAAACTTTCCAGGGGCGCTTTGCCTGGATGAGCTGCTTCAGCGAAGGATTCTTGGGGGCCTTGGCAAGGATGCTGGCAGCGGGCATCAGAAACGCTGCAGCGAACCGGTTTGCTTCTTGCTCGGCTTGCCTCCCCTGCGGGACATCGTGGTGCCAGTGCAAAACAAGATGGCCAAGCTCATGCGCTGCGTCGAACCTGCTGTGCTCCCCGGACTTCTGCGTGTTGAGAAAGACGAACGGCTGATCCCGGTGCCAAAGGGAGTAAGCGTCTAGCTCTCGGCAGTCCTGAGTCAGGGAAAACACCCGCACGCCACGGACCTCTAGAAGGTGGACGAGATTCGGGATCGGCTTCTCCCCCAAGCCCCACTCGGCACGGACTACCCGCGCCGCCGTCTCAGGATCGACGCCAGGGCCAAGCTTGGGAACGTTCGGCACGGGCAGCTTGAATCGCTCAGAGATCCAGCTATGCAGAGCAAATGCAAGCCTGCCAGCGGCGAGCGCAGAATCGCGCTGGGCCGCTTCCATCTTGCTCAGCGCCCTAAAGCTGACTGCCTCTTTGTCGAGTCCCGGCAAATCCTCGGCCTCAAAAAAGCTCGGAGGGAAACCCAGCGCCTTGGAGAGCTTCGCAACGGTGCCGGGTTTGGGTTCGAGTTCTTCCGACTCAAAACCCGTAATGCTCCGCGTCGAGACGCCAATCAGTTCGGCGAGCCGTTTCTTAGTCAGGCCTCGCCGATTTCGGGCAAGGGTAAGCCGAGAGGGAGTGAACATTGGCCGATCTCAAATCCTTTCGACGGGAACATCAAGGCCACCCTCGTCGTCGTGATCGTCCCCGCCATCATCGTCACGACCCGGAAGGCCTTCGATCTCAATGGGCGGGAAGATAATCCGATCGGACCAAGCGATGACCCGACCCTCTTTGTCCTGGGCCTGGGGCCGGGACAACTCGTAGCGGCACTCAAACTCGTTGGTCGACAGAAGCGTGATCCAGGTCTCCAGGCTTGGGGGCGATGCTTTCTGGAACTGAGCAATTGCTAGGCCGGGGAATTCCATCTGGGCATTCGCTTGAACCGCAGCGGTCGTCTCTGGCCCCTTCGGATACCTGGTCCGTGGTTTGCCGGTGGCAAGACCAGTGTCCTCATCACCCGTAGCGACAACGATGGCGATCGCTTCGTCGGGGCTAACGATCCGGGAAAAGTTGTGATCGTCGTTCGGCGTCCAGTCTCTCGGTATCAGCGCAACTCGCGAGCCGACGATCGTTTGCGCCCACTGAACGGTGCCGGGAAACGACGGTGGCGATAGGGGCGAGCACGCCTGCCTGGCTAGAAGCCCATACATGACGATCTCCTCGATCGTCTCCGCATCGAGGCCCAAGGCATGGAGCTTCGAATCGCGTTCGTGGGGCTGCTCGAAGTTACGTGCTGCTTCTGCCATGGGGCTTTGACCCTCCCGGTCGTAGTAGCTGTTCCTGATATGCTACCACAATTGAGGAGGCGAAACGAGAAGCCCCAAACTGACCTATTCTGTCCGACCGCTTACGCATAATAGGTCAAGATGAATCGCCTCACTACGGAGAAGCGTGCCCAAGTCATCGGATGCCTAGTTGAGGGCAACAGCATTCGCGGGACCGTGCGAATGACCGGCGCGGCCAAGAACACGATCACGAAGCTGCTGGCCGATCTCGGCGAAGCCTGCGCCGAGTATCAGGACGGCCTGCTGGTCGACCTCCCCTGCAAGGTGGTCGAGGCCGATGAGATTTGGAGCTTCTGCTACTCGAAGCAGAAAAACGTGCCGGAGCAGTTCAAGGGGACGCCGGGCTATGGCGACGTCTGGACCTTCACGGCGGTCTGCGCGGATACGAAGCTGGTCCCGTCGTGGCTGGTCGGCGAGCGGACCAAGTACGACGCGGAGTTCTTCCTGCGCGACCTCGCCAGCCGAATGGGCCAGCGCATCCAGCTATCGACGGACGCGCACGCGATCTACGAAGGCACCGTGGGACCGGCCTTCAACCACAACGTTGACTGGGCGCAGATCCAGAAGACGTTCTCGGGTGGCGGGGAATCGGGCAAATACAGCCCGCCCGTCTGCACGGGGTCGAAAACCCGAGTCCTCAAGGGCGACCCCGATCCCGACCGGATATCAACCAGCTACGTCGAGCGCCAGAACTTGACGATGCGGATGGGGATGCGGCGCTTCACTCGCCTGACGAATGGATTCAGCCGCAAGGTCGAGAACCTGGCCCATGCCGTGAGCCTGCACTTCATGCACTACAACTTCGCGCGACCCCACCGGGCGCTGAAGGAGCGCTACCCGCGGACCCCGGCGATGGCGGCCGGAGTGGCCGATCACATCTGGTCGCTTGAGGAGATCGCGGCGCTGCTGGACTAGCCCCGACTAGGCTCCCCGACTGTGTCCGATCCAGTCGTCATTGAAGTCGAGCCGCTGAGCGGTTTCGGCGTCGTCTTCTACACGCTGATCGTGATCGCGGGCTGCGTCGCGTACGCCGTGCTTCTGCACAACTGGCTCCGCAGCAACGCGTACCAAGGCCAGCGAAAGGGACTTCATGATGCGGTGAGCATCTTGCTCGCCCTTGGCCTCTTTGTCGCTTTCGCAGTCGTCGCACACCCGGTGTAGCTAGGCAACCGGGATCGACCCGATTCGGGTCATTCCAAACTGACCCACCACCAGCCGCGCACCCAGCTACACTTTGTGAAGTGAGCGATACGCAAACCGCAGCAATCACCCTTAGCGACAAGGCTGTCGAGAAGATCGGCGAGCTGCTGTCGGGTCAGCCCGATGGTGGGGAGCAGGCGTTGCGCGTCGCCGTCCGCGGCGGCGGTTGCTCCGGTTTCCAGTACGCGCTCGCCTTCGACAAGCCGAAGGACGACGACCACGTCTTCGAGGCCGGCGGCGTCGCCGTCGTCGTCGACAAGGTCAGCATGCAGTTCGTCTTCGGCTCAGAGGTCGACTACGTCGAAGGGCTGCAGGGCGCCGGGTTCCAGGTCAACAACCCGAATGTTGTTGCCGCCTGCGGTTGTGGATCGTCTTTCCAGGTGAAAGACGACGCTCCCGAACACGCCGCCGTCTAGGCAGCTATTCGATCTGCAGCGGCGGCGATTGCGCCGGCGGTGATGCGGGCGCGGAGGGCTGTGCCGACTCGGGCTGCTCGACGCCGAGGGCTTCGGCCAGCTCGCCGGACTCGAACATCTCCTCGACGATGTCGGCACCGCCGACCAGCTCGCCGTTGACGTAGAGCTGTGGGAAGGTCTGCCAATCGGAGATCTCGGCGGTGACTTCGCGCAGCGGCTGCAGGGCCGGCAGCACGTCGATCGCGCCGTACTCGACGTCCATCTGGTCAAGCACTTGCACGACCCGCATCGAGAAGCCGCAGCGCGGCATGTCGGGGGTGCCTTTCATAAAGAGAAGGACCGGGTTGGCCCCGATCAGCTCTTCGACTTTGGACTTCAGCTCTGGATCGGCCATGCGGGCATTGTAGGGAGGGCGATCGCTCGGCCCCGTGCCCCGCGGCAGAGCTGCGTGACGATCAGCCCTGCCAGACCGGCGAAGCCGGTCAGCATCGCGGCCATGATGCCGATGACGGCGTTGGGCGAAGTTATCTACGAGATCGTCACGGAACTGCGGTCTTGACCGAGAGCGCGTGGATCGTGCCGTCGTCGAAGCGCTCCTTGACAGCCGCCTTGACGAGGCGGTGCTGGTCGATCCGGGAGAGGCCCTCGAACTGAGCCGCTGCGACGACCGCCCGCAGGTGGTCGCCGTTGCCGGTTTCGTCGCTGACCTCGACCGCGGCGCCCGGCAGCGCCGCCTCGATCATCGCCTTCAGCTCAGCCAGGTCGGCGGCCACGGTCTAGCCCGAGACCTTCTCGCCGATCGTCTCCAGCATCTCCTCGACGCGGACGAACTTGACCCGGGGACGGCCGTGCGGCTCGCCGCGGCCGACCTCGGCCTCGTTGATCGCCTGCCAGTCCTCGAAGCTGACGTAGCGGATGCCGCGCTCGCGCAGCAGGTCCTCGACGGCGCCGGGCGCGGGCTTCTCGGGGGCGAGCAGCGTTCCCGTCTCGACGTCGGCGAGCAGGTGCTGGACGGTCTCCAGGGCGTCTTTCTTGTTGGTGCCAATCACGCCTGAGGGGCCACGCTTGATCCAGCCGGCGGTGTAGTGGCCGACCTTGTGGCCGGCGTCATGGGAGTCGAGCACGCGGCCGCCCTCGTTGAGGATCAGGCCCCGCTTCTCGTCGAAGGGGACGCCCTCGATCGGGATACCGGTGTAGCCGACCGAGCGCAGCACTAGACCGCACTCGAGCTCCTCGCGATCGCCGGTGTCCTGGGCCCGCATGGTGCCGCCGCCGTCAACCAGCTCGTTGCGGCCGATGACGATGCTTTCGACCTTGCCGTCGCCCTTGATTTCAACCGGGGAGGCGAGGAAGCGGAGGACGATTCGCTTGCGCTTGCCCTCTGGCGTCCGTTCCGAGAACTCCTTCAGCGTTTCGTAGTTGACCCGGGTGGTCTTGTCGGCCTCGTCGGACTCAAGGAAGGCGGCGCTGGCGGGGTCGAGCTCGACGTCGGCCGGGTCGACGATGACGTCGGCGTCCTCCATCTCGCCCAGCTCCTTGATCTCCGGGTTGGTGAAGGCCGCCTGGACCGGGCCGCGGCGGCCGAGTACGACGATCTCCTCGATCTGACTCTGGTCCAGCAGCTCGATCGCGTGGTCGGCGGTGTCGGTCTGGCGCAGCTCGTGATCGGTCAGCGCCAGCATCCGCGCCACGTCCATGGCGACGTTGCCGTTGCCGATTACTACCGCGCGCTTGCTGGAAAGGTCGAAGTCGTGGTCGGCGTAGTCGGGATGGGCGTTGTACCAGCCGACGAAGGCGGTGGCGGCCTTGCTGCCCGGCAGGTCCTCACCGGGGACGCCGAGGCTGCGGTCGGTCTCGCAACCGACCGTGAAGACGATCGCGTGGTAATGGCGCTCGAGGTCCTCGACCTCGATGTCGTGCCCGACCTTGACGTTGCCGAAGAAGCGGAAGCCCTCGCGCGCCGCGGTTTTCTCGTAGACCCGGATCACCGACTTGATCTTGGGATGGTCCGGAGCGACGCCGCCACGGACCAGCCCGAAGGGCGTGGGGAGGCGGTCGAAGAGGTCGACCTGGGCGTGGGCGTCACCGTCTTTGAGAATGTGCTCGGCGGCGTAGAAGCCGGACGGGCCGGCGCCGATGATGGCGACTCGAAGGGGGTTCTCAGGGCTTCCGATCTTGCTCATGTCTCTCTATCTCTTGCCGTATTCGGGGAGCGCGAAAGGATAGGGAATGAGATGAAGCCGGCGGGAGGCGGGTTCTAGAGCTGCGTGGCGATGAGGCCGAGTAGGGCGGCGATCAGGCCGAGGAGCGCGGCGGTCATAACGCCGCCGACCTGGATGATGGTGTGCTGGAGAGCGTCGATGCGAGCGGATTGCTCAGTTACTCGCTGGCCGATGGCCTCGACGCGACCGTTGAGGTCGTCGAGGCGGGAGTCGGTCCAGGTCGATCGCATCTTCATGGGCTCCGAGGCTAGCGGGACAAAGCGCGCGTGTGGCGCACAGAAGTGTAACTTTTTGTCAGCGGTCTAGCTGAGCGCCGGGGCGTCGGCGGGGACGGCGCTCGGGGTGCCATCGAGCGCGTCCAGCGCCTTGCCGACCGACATTGCCACGCAGGTGAAGATCGGCGTCTCGCGCTCGGTGTACTCGCTCGACTCGGTCGGGCGCAGTTCGTTGACGAGTTCGAGGAACATGCCGGGGTCGTCGCCCTCGAAGCAGACGACGAACTCCTGGTCGTCGATTCCATAGGAGTAAGTCGTGTTGATCGTGATGTCCGGGTAGCGGCGGCCGACCTCGATGTGGCTTTTCATGATCCGGCCGCGCTCCTGCGGCGGCAGGCCGTACCAGCGCCGCTGCTTGACCATCGGGTAGAGGAAGAGGTACTTGCGCTCGGAGGTGCAGATCTCCGGCCGCGCCTGCTCCTCGGAGTAGGGCGACGGTTTGGTCATCGAGAGGAAGGAGTAGGGCGTCTCGGCCCACTTCGCCAGGCCACTCTGGCCGAGCACGACGTGGAAGGTGTGGATATCGGCGAGGTTGGGGCTCTGGCTGAGCAGGACCAGGTCGACGTCACCGCGCGTGCCTATGGTTGAGTACGCGCGCAGCGAGCGGTCGACGCCGTAGTCCTCGCAGGCGGCGAGGAACTCGCGCTTGTCAGCCGCCCGGAGCTCCGGGTCCCGACGACGCCAGGCTGGATCGATCTTGAAGAACGTGAACTTGGCGAAAGTACGGTCGGCCATCGGGGTAGCCACGATAGCGCTCGCGCTCTCGCTGCTCTGGGCCGGCACCGCCGCGGCGCGGGAGCCGTCGCGGACGACGATTCTCTGGTTGCCGGCAGGAACCAGCGTGCGCGAAATAGCGGCTGCGGGGCTCTCGCCCGGGGTGATGAGCGCCGGGCTGGGGACCGTGCCAGCGAACCAGACCTATCTCGACATCGGCCAGGGGAACCGGGTCTTCGACTCGCTCTACGACTCGGACTTGCCGGCGCTGGGGCACCCGGCCGACTGCGAAACCTGGGAACGGGCGGTGAGTGAACGGGCCGAATCGGCGCCGGCGGAAATCGAGCCCTTCCTGCTGCAGAACGAAGTAATGACGGCGGGCGTAGCCGTCTTCTACGAGGCCGGGCCGAGTTGCGTGTTCGGCGGTCCCTACGGCAGCGGCAGAGGGGGTGTCTCAGCCGGCACGCTCTGGTTCAGCGAAGGCTCGCTCAATCGTGTCCGAAAAGCGGTCCGCTCGCTCGGCCCCCACGACCTGCTGATCGCGATCGCACGGCCGACCGGCCGCAACGACGATCCGCTGGCGATCGGGATCGCCGGCCGGGGCTTCGACGGCAACCTCACCTCGGACTCCACCCGGCTCGGGGGCTACGTGCTCTCGACCGACGTGGCGCCGACGGTCCTCGCCCACCTCGGCCTCGAGGTGCCGGGAGCGATGTCGGGACAGGCGATCCGCTCCGAGGGGAGTGTCGACCCGGCCGCGGTGGAAACGCTGACCGCGCGCATGGAGGTGATCTCCTCCCGGCGTGGGCCGGTGATCGGGCTCAGCCTGCTGGTCTGGCTGGGGGCGCTGGCGCTGGCGGCGATCGTCGGCCGCGGGCGCTGGGCGCGGCCGGGTGTGCGCCTGGTCGCGATCGCCGTCGTGCTGCTGCCGACCGTGCTCCTGCTCGCCGCTGCCCTCGAACTGGGGCAGACGGCGGAAATGCTGCTGGTGATGCTGGGCTCGCCGCTGCTTGCCGCGGCCTTCCTCGCCTCCCTCGGCGGCTACCGCGCCCTGGCCGCGGCCGCGGCGCTCACGGTCGGCGCCTACGCCGCCGACGTCATCGCCGGCTCGCCGCTGACGGCGCTCTCCTTGCTGGGCCCGAACCCCGGTCTCGGCGTCCGCTTCTACGGGATCGGCAACGAGCTCGAGGCGCTGCTGGCGGTGCTGATCGTGGCCGGGGTGGGGGCGGGGCTGAGCGGTTTCGCACCCCGTAGCTCGCCGCGGGGGGCGGCCATCTGCTTCCTGGCGATCGGAATCGGCGCCGCCTTCGTCTTCGCTGCCGGGCGCTTCGGCGCCGACGTCGGCGCCGCCATCGTCTTCCCGGCCGGGGCCGCCGTGGCCGCCGCGGCGATCGCCGCCCGCCGGCGTCGCACCGCCCTGCTCGTCCTCGCCGCGCCTGTGGCCGTGCTCGGCTTGTCAGCGCTGATCGACCTCGTCTCCGGCGCCAACGCCCATCTCACCCGCTCGGTGCTCGACGCCGGCGGTCTCGGCGATCTCGCCGAGGTCGCCCAGCGCCGCCTGCAGCTCTCCGCTCACAGCTTCACGCGGCCGATCGTCTTCTTCTTCCTGCCCCTGATCGCACTGCTCGGGGCGCTGGCGATCGTCCGCCGCGAGCGGCTACGCGCCTGGCTGCAGGGCCGCGCGGCGATGCGGGCGGGCCTCCTCGGCGCCCTCGCGGCGACGCTCGTCGGCACCCTCGCCAACGACTCTGGGGCGCTGCTGCTGGAGATCGGCGCCGCATACCTGCTGGTTTTCGCCGGTTTCGCCTGGGCTGAGGGGCCCGCGCCGCCCGCCGTTGAGGCCGGCAGTGCCGACCGATCATCTACCCTTAGCGGTCCGTGCGGATAGCTCTCGTCTCGCCATATTCCTGGTCATTCCAGGGCGGCGTGAACCGGCATGTCGAAGCCCTCGCCGAGGAGTTTCTCGGTCGTGGCCACGACGCCCGCGTGCTCGCGCCCTTCGACCCGCCTGGCCGGGTCAGTCGCGTCCTGCACCGGGCCGCTGCCGAAGCGCGCGAGCTTCCCGAATATGTGACGCCGCTGGGGCGGACGATGGGCTTCGGCGCCAACGGCTCCGTCTCCAACCTGGCTCCGTTCCCGGCGGGCGGCGTCGTGGCGCCGCGCCGCGCCGTCCGCGCTGGCGACTTCGACGTCATCCACGTCCACGAGCCGGTCGTGCCGCTGGTCGGCTGGAACGCGACGCTCGCGGCGCGCGCTCCGGTCGTCGGTACCTTCCACACCTACTCGACCAAGCCCGTCCCCAACTACATCGCCAACGCGATTGGGGCGCGGCGGCTCTTCAACCGTCTCTCGGCCCGGATCGCCGTCTCCGAGGCGGCCGCCTGGACCGGCCGTCGCTGGTACGGCGGCGACTACACGATCATCCCCAACGGCGTCGACGTCGAGGCGGCGCCGAGCGTGCCGGCGCCTCCCTCGGACGAACTGCGCCTGCTCTTCGTCGGCCGCCCGGAGGAGCGCAAGGGGTTGCCGGTCCTGCTCACCGCCTTTGGCGCCCTGGTCGAGCACGTGCCCTGCCGGCTCAGCGTGATCGGGGCCGAACGCGAGGACGTCCTGCGTTACATCTCCGACCCTGAGCTGCTGGGCTCGATTGACCTGCACGGCCGCGTCTCCGGCGAGCGCCTCTGGCAAGAGTTGCACCGCGCCGACGTGCTCTGCGCCCCCTCGCTGTCGGGCGAGAGCTTCGGCATGGTCCTGACCGAGGCCTTCGCCGCCGGCACGCCGGTAATCGCCTCGGGCATCGCCGGCTACAGCGATGTTGTCACCGACGGCGTCGACGGCCTGCTGGTCCCGCCCGGGGATCCGCAGCGGCTGGCCGAGGAGCTGCAGCGGGTCTACCACGAACCGCAGCGGCTGCAGGCGATGGGGAAAGCAGCCCGCCGTAGTGCCCAGCGCTACGCCTGGCCGCGCGTCGCCGATCAGGTGACGGAGGTCTACGAGCGCGCGATCGCGGCTCCACGTCCGGCCACGACTGGCGAGCGGGTGGCCCACTGGGCCGGCTGGCGCCCCGCCGACGGCGGCCCGCGCCGCGCCGCGCAGCGGCTGCCCTCGCTTGACCCGCCGCTGGCCCGGGCAGGCGGTCGCGGCCGCCGGATCGCCCGTCGCGCCGGCCTCGCTGTTGCCGCTGCCCTCGGTGTCGGCCTGACCCTGCTGGCGGCGCAGAAGATCGGTATCGACAACGTCGTCGAAAGCATCGTCCGCTCGAACTTGACCCTGGTCCTCGTCGCTTGCGGCTTGATGGCGCTCTCGCTCTTCTTCCGCGCGGCATCTTGGTACTGGATCGCCCGCGCTGCCCTGCCCAACCGGCCGCTGCGCCGCCGCGACGTCACCTCGGCGACGATGATCGGCGTGCTGATGTCGGCGACCCTGCCGGCCCGCCTCGGCGAGCCGGCCCGTGCCCTGACGCTCGCCCGGCGCACCGGGCGCATGCGGGAAACCTTCCCGGTCCTGCTCGGGACGCTCGTCTCACAGACGATGTTGAACCTGGTCGCGCTCGCCTTGCTGGGGGTGATCATCGTCTCGACCACGCCGCTCTTCCACTCCGGTACCAAGGCGCTCTTCCTCTTCAGCTTGGTGCCGGCGTTGCTGCTTGTCGTGGTCCTTTTCGCGCCGCTGCTGATGCGCCGCAACGGCAACGGCCGCGTGGCCCGCATCGGTGCCGCCGTGCACAGCGCCCTGGTCCAAGTCAGGGCCGGGCTCAGCGTCTTCCGCAATCCTCGCCGCGGGATCCCGGCGGCGGCGGCCCAGCTATTTGCCTGGGCGATCCAGCTCTCCGCTTGCTGGGCGCTCCTCTACGCGCTCAACCTAGACGGCCAGGCGGGGATCGGCGCCGCCGCCGCGGTCCTCTTCGCGGTCAACGTCACCGCGGTCGTGCCGGCGACGCCGTCGAACATTGGGATCTTCCAGGCCGCGGTGGTGAGCGTGCTCCACACCGGCTTCGGCGTCGGCACCGCCGACGCGCTCGCCTACGGCGTCATCTTGCAGGCGGTCGAGATCGCTACCGCGGTAGCCCTCGGCCTGCCGGCGCTCGTGCGCGAGGGCCTCACCTGGAGTGATCTGCGCGTGCAAGCGCTCTCGACCGCGCCGGTGCGGCTCGAGGCGCGGCCGCAGCCGGAATCGCAGGGACGCGGCGAGGGCGGTCGCGGGAGCGCCAGCGCCTAGTCCTGCGGTAACGGTAAAAAATATCCTCGTCTAGTAAAGGATCTCGCTCTGGTTTGTTTACGATGCCGGGGGTGAGTGGGCTGGACTTCGAGGCCGGCGCCCTGGAGGCGGTGGCGCGGCGCTTCCGCCGCGAGATCTGGGAGACGCCTCCGGCGGACGCGATCGCCGAGTGCGGGATCGCGGTGCGCTCCTTCGGGCCCCTGCAGGCGACGGTCTTCGTCGAGCTGGGCGAGGTCGAGGACGCCAACGTGATCCTCGGTGCCGCCGAGCCCGGCGCTGTCGCCGGCGGCCACCTGGCCGATGCGATCGAATGGACCCAGGGACGGGACGTCGACTACTGCGTCGCCGTCGCCTCCGGTCGGCCTGGAAGCGCCGAGGCCGAAGCCTGGCTCGACCGGCATCGCCACGAACCGGAGGGCAGTTGGCAGAAGTTCGTTCGCGATGGCTCGCCGCCGGACCTACCGGCGATGCCGGGGATCGAGATCCTTGAGCTGCGCGAGGACGAAGGCGAAGGGATGAGCGCGATCGCCGCCGAAGGGCTGGGATTGCCGGAGTGGGCGGGGACCCTCTTCTTCGACCTTCCTGGTAGGTCGAACTGGCGCTGCTACGTCGCTTTGCTGGAGGGCGCCCTCGCCTCCTGCGGGGCGATGATGATCAGCGACGGCGGCATCGCCGAGCTCGGGGTCGACGCGACGCTGCCGCAGGCCCGCGGTCGCGGCTGTCAGCTTGCCCTACTGCGGCACCGGATCGCCGTCGCCAACGAACTCGGCTGCGAGATGCTGCTCGCTGAGGTTGGTTGCGCCGGCGGCGAGCTGGCGACCGTCCGCGCCAACCTCCGTCATGCCGGCTTTGAGCCGGCCTACGAGAGTCGCGTCTGGCGGTTGCCCCGCTCGCTCGGCATCTACTGACCGGAGCGCTGCACCCTCTTACAGAAGGTTTCTTGACAAATACCAATGTGTACCCATAGAGTCGGCGGACAAGTCGGAAAGGGGTACCAGTCATGGGGGAGTTGGCCTTGGTGGAGTACGACCCGGCCATCCTGGAGCGTGTCGCACAGCGGTTCCGCTGCGATATGTGGAACTCGGTGACGGCTGATGCCGTCAGCGAATCCGGGGTGGAGCTGCGGCGATTTGGGCCGGTGCAGGTAACGGCTTTCGGCGACCTGCCGGAAACGCACTGCCTGAACCAGATTCAGGGCGCGGCCGAGCCGGCCGCGATCAGCGGCGGCCACTTGGCCAACGCGGTGGAATGGATGCGCTCGCGCGAGGTCGACTACCGGGTGCCGGTGGCGGAGGGGCGGCCCGGCACGGAGGCGGCTGAGAGCTGGCTCGACCAGCGTGGCTACGAGCGCAGCGGCGGTTGGATCAAGCTGGTCCGAGACGCCTCGCCGCCGGATTGGCCGGAGGATCCTTCGATCACGATCTTTGAGCTCGGCAACGACGAAGCTGACGGTGAAGGGCTCAGCAACATCGTCTCGGAAGCCTTCGATCTGCCGCTGACCGCCGGCACGCTGTTTTTCTCGCTGCCGCAGACGAGGAATTGGCGCTGCTACACGGCGGCGCTGGGGCAGGAACCCGGCGTCGTCGCCACCGCCTCGATGCTGATTTGCGACGGGGTTGCCCAGCTCGGCCCGGGGGCGACGCTGCCGGAAGGGCGGCGGCGAGGCTGCAGCCGGGCGCTGCTGCGCCGCCGCCTGGTCGATGCCGAGGCGGCTGGCTGCCACACGGTTTTCGTCGAGCTCGGGGAATACGACGCGGCCCGGATTTCGGGCGTGCAGCGGAACTTCATGCGGGCCGGTTTCCAGGAGGCCTACGGCAGCCGCAACTGGCAGCGCCCGGCGCTGCGCCCAGCCACCCAACTGCGCTGAGTACGCCTCAGTTACCGAGCGGGCTCGGCGGCCGGGGCCGGCTCGGGGTCCTCGGGCTCGGACTCGGGTGGCAGGGTGCCGCCGCGGGCGGTGCCGGCGATCAGCTCGTCGGCGACCTTCCCGTCGGGGATGAAGCCGGACTTCATGCCGAAGTAGACAGCCTGGGGGTGGTGGGCGATGATCGCCACCGTCGACTGCTCGGGCATCACCGCGTAGCCGCCGGAGAGCGTCATCCCGATCTCCTCCAGGCCCAACAAGCGCCAGACTTTCTCGTGCTCGGACTGGTCGGGGCAGGCGGGGTAGCCCCATGAGTAGCGCCGACCCTGGTCGGGGTCGATCTCGAGCTCGCGCCGCACCTCGGAGTGCAGCCACTCGGCCAAACCCTCGGCCGACTGGACGCCGAGCCCGTGGACGTAGAGCTGCTCGGCGAACTCGCCTTCGCGCTCGAGCCGCTCGATCAGCTCCGTCACCTCGGGCCCGATCGTGACGCCCTGCAGCGCTACGACGTCGCGTTCGCCGGAGTCGAGCGGGCGGAAGAAGTCGGCGAGGCAGATGCGGTCGTGCTTGGGCTGGCGCGGGAAGACGAGCCGCTCCCGCTCGCGCTCGGGATCGTCGGGATCAAAGACGATGAGTTCGTTGCCGTCGGCGTTGCAGGGGAAGTAGCCGAGCCGGGCGCGGGGGTGCAGGTAGTCCTGTTCGCGCCACATCCGCTCCAGGCGCGGCGCGAAGCCCTCCTCTTCGTCGGTCCCCTCGACCAGCTCGCGCCAGGCCTGGCCCTTGACGCCGCGGCCGCCCCAGTGCAGCTTGAAGAGGACGTGGCGGTCGAGGTGGGGGAAGACGGCGTCGAGGTCGACGGGAATCTCCCGCACGCCCGGGAAAGGTGAGGCTGGGATCGGGACGTCCGTGCGGGCCGCCGAGCGAACGCTGTCATCGCTGGTTGGCGGCGAGTTGTCGACGACGACGGGCTTGTCGCGCAGCGCCTTCGCCTCGCCGCGGATTCGCTCGACCAGCGCCGCCCGCGCCTCCTCGTCGACGATGGCGTCCATCGTGTCGAGGCCCTGGAAGGCGTCCTTGCAGTAGAAGACGCCGGGCTCGTAGACCTCGTCGGACTCCTTGCCGTTGGGGTAGAGCGTGCGGCGGCCGAAGTCGCGGTTGATCGCAGCACCACCGATCAAGACCGGGAACCCGAGCCCGCGCTGGTGCAGCTCCTGGACGCAGATCGGCATCTGCTTCGAGGTCGAGACGAGCAGCGCTGAGAGGCCGATCGCATCGGCCTCGTTCTCGACCGCGGCCTCAATGATCGTGTCGATCGGGACCTGCTTGCCGAGGTCGATCACGGTGTAGCCGTTGTTGGTGAGGATCGTGTTGACGAGCGACTTGCCGATGTCGTGGACGTCCCCGAACACGGTCGCGATCACGACCTTGCCCTTGGTGTGGCCCTCGATCCGGTCCAGGTAGTTCTCCAGTTGGGCGACGGCGCGCTTCATCACTTCCGCCGACTGCAGGACGAAGGGCAGAATCAGTTCGCCGGCGCCGAACTTGTCACCGACCTCCTTCATTGCCGGCAGCAGCACCTCGTTCAGGGTCGGGACGGCGCCGATCTTCTCCACCGAGCGGTCGATCCACTCCTCGACCCCGTCCTTCTTGCGGCGCAGGATGTGCCAGTGCAGGGCCTCCTCTGGCTCCATGCCGGCGGTTGGGTCGGCCGTCTCGGCCTCGCTCTCCTCGCCCTTCGACTCGAAGTAGGAGATGAAGCGCTCGAGCGCGTCGTCGCGGCGGTTGAAGACGAGGTCGTCGGTCAGCTCGCGCTCCTCGTCGGGGATCTCGCCGTAGGGCGTGATGTGGTTCGGGTTGACCATCGCCAGGTCGAGCCCGGCCTCGACACAGTGATGGAGGAAGACCGAGTTGAGCACCGCCCGCGGCCGCGGTGAGACGCCGAAGGAGACGTTGGAGACGCCGAGCGAGGTCTTGACACCGGGGATCTCGGCCTTGATCCGGCGGATGCCCTTAATCGTCTCCACCGCCGAGGGCTTCCACTCCTCGTCGCCGGTGGTGAGGGTGAAGGTAAGGGCGTCGAAGATCAGCGCCTCGGGGTCGAGGCCGTACTCGTCGCAAGCGATCTCTTTGATCCGCCGGGCGATCTCTACCTTGCGCTCGGCCGTCTTCGCCATCCCGACCTCGTCGATCGTCAGCGCGATCAGGGCGGCACCGTGCGCCTTGGCCAGCGGGATCACCGTGTCAGCCTTGGCGCGGCCGGCCTCGAGGTTGATCGAGTTGACGATCGCCCGTCCGGGGATCGTCTCCAGCGCCGCCTGCAGCACCTCTGGTTCGGTTGAGTCGACCTGGATCGGCGCCGGCTGGGTCAGCGAGACGCGCTTGACCACGGCGCTCATCTGCTCGTCCTCATCCTGGCGCTCGGTCAGGGCGACGCAGACGTCGAGCACGTGGGCGCCGCCTTCGACCTGGTCTTCGGCGACCTGGACGAGGCCGTCGTAGTCGTTGGCCAGCAGCAGTTCCTTGGCTTTTTTCGAGCCCTGCGAGTTGACCCGCTCGCCGACCAGGGTCGGGCGCGGCTCCTGCACCAACGGCGTCGAGGTCATCATCGAGGAGACCTCGATCGGGCCCGGGGCGGGGCGGGCGCCGGGCTTGTGGTCGCCGCAGCGCTCGCGGATCGCGGCGACGTGCTCGGGCGTGGTGCCGCAGCAGCCGCCGACGATGCTGACCCCGTAGCGCTCGACGAACTCGCCCAGGGTTGCCGCCAGTGGCCCCGGCTTTTCGGGGAAGATCGTCTCGCCGTCGGGCCCCTGCAGGGGCAGGCCGGCGTTGGGGATGCAGTGGACCGGCAGCGGGCTGTGCTCGCCGAGGAAGCGGATCGCGTCACGCATGTCCTCTGGCCCGGTCGAGCAGTTGAGGCCGATCACGTCGACGTCGAGCGCGGTCAGCGTCGTCAGCACCGCTTGGATGTCGGTGCCGAGCAGCATCTTGCCGCCATTGGGCAGCAGCGAGACGCTGGTCTGGATCGGCAGCCGCCGGCCGGTCGCCGCGAAGGCCTCGCGGGCGCCGAAGATCGCCGCCTTGACCTCGAGGATGTCCTGCGCCGTCTCGATGATGATCAGGTCGGCGCCGCCTTCGACCAAGCCGCCCGCCTGCTCGGCGAACACCTCGACCAGGCGGCCGAAGGAGATGTCGCCCAGAGTCGGGTCGGTGGAGGCGGGGAGGAAGCCGGTCGGCCCGATCGAGCCGGCGACGAAGCGGTCCGCACCGGCGGCCCGGCGGGCGATTTCCGCCGCCTTCGTGTTGATCTCGAGCGTGTGCTCGCCGAGCCCCCACTCTTCTAGCTTCAGTCGTGAGCCCTGGAAGGTGTCGGTCTCGACCACCTCGGCGCCAGCCTCGAGCATCGAGGTGTGGACTCCCTCGATCACGTCGGGGCGGTTGAGGACCAGCGCCTCGTGGCACTTGCCCTCGAGCCCGCCGTAGTCCTCCTGGGTCAGCTCGAACTGCTCCAGCGTCGCGCCCATGCCGCCGTCGAAGACGATGACGCGGTCGCGTACCGCCGCTATGAAGTCCCGCTCGGCCATGAACTAGAAGAGGCTACCGGGGCCGTGAATGACGAAGTCGGAGAGGCGCGAGCGAAGCGACTTCAGGACGCGATCATGGTGACGATCCCGGCGAGGCTGGCGGTGAGGAGGGCTCCCACGAGTAGATCGAAGCGGCGGTTCAGGGCTGCAAACTGCTTGGTGGTCTCGCTGCGCAGCTCCTTGATGTCTCCATGAAGCTGTTCGAACCGCTTGTCGACCTGCTCGAACCGCCTGTCGACCTGTTCGAACCGGCGGTCAACGCTGGACGCCAGGTCGTCCATGCGGTCGTCGGTCCAACTCTGCCTCATCGCCTCCATGGTGACAGGAGCGTAGACAAAAAGATGCGACGTGTGTGAGTCAGAACTGAGAAATAAGTGTCAATTCTTGACGCCCAGGGGGCTTGACCCCTGAACTTCAGCCGCGCATGCCGAGGCGGCGCTTGAAGTCGCGGGCATTAAAAGCTTGGGCGATGCGTCCGACGAGGCCGCGGCGGGCGCGGGTGTAGGGGTACCAGGTCGGTTCGCGCTTGCCGCCGAAGCGGGTGATGACTACCGACTCGGGCCGGCAGTACTTCTTGATCCCGCCTTCGCCGTGGCGGCTGCCGATCCCCGACTGCTTCCAGCCGCCCATCGGCACATCGGAGGCGAGGTAGTTGACGAGCACGTCGTTGACGTTGACGGCGCCGCACTCGACCCGGCGGGCGACCTGCTCGGCCCGGTTGCGCTCGCCGAAGACGGAGCCGGAGAGGCCGTAGCGGCTGTCGTTGGCGAGACGCAGCGCCTCCTCGGCGTCGCGCGCCTTCATCACCCCGACGACGGGGCCGAAGGTCTCGTCACGCATCACCTTCATCGAGTGATCGACATCGACAAGGACGGTTGGTTCGAAGTAGTCGCCGGGGCCGGCAACTGGCTTGCCGCCGGTCAGCGCCCGGGCGCCGCTGGCGAGGGCGTCGTCGACGTGGTCCTTGACGATCGCGGTCTGGTTGGGCGACGTCATCGCGCCGACGTCGGCATCCCAGCCGGTCTTGTCCGGGCCCTGCCGCAGCTTCGAGACTTCCTTGGTCAGCTTGGCGACGAACTCGTCGTAGGCCGGCTCCTCGACGTAGATCCGCTCGACCGACATGCAGATCTGGCCGGAGTTCATCATCCCGCCCCAAGCCGCGGCATTGGCGGCGCGGTCGAGGTCGGCGTCGGCGAGGACGATCATCGGGTCCTTGCCGCCGAGCTCGAGGCTGACCGGGGTCAGCGTCTCGGCGGCACGGGCCATCACCTTGCGGCCGGTGCGGTCGGAGCCGGTGAACTGGATGAAGTCGACGGCGTCGACGAGGGCGCCGCCGGTCTCGCCAACTCCTTGCACGCAGTCGAGCACGTCGGGGCCGCCGATCTCGCTCTTCCAGGCCTCAACCACCTCGGCCAGGCCCAGCGGCGTGAACTCGGAGGGCTTGATGACGACGGCGGCGCCGGCCTGCAGGGCCGGGATCGCGTCGCCGAGGGCGAGGATCAGGGGGAAGTTCCAGGGGCTGATGATGCCGACCACCTGGTGTGGGCGGTACTGGACCCGCAGCTTCTTCGAGGCCAGCAGCGGCGAGTGGGGACGGATCTTCTCCTCGGCGATGAACCCGGCTGCCTTGGTGCCGTAGAAGTTGATCAGGTCCGCCAGGTAGGCGGGCTCGTTGGCGGCGTCGGCGCGGACCTTGCCGGTCTCCTTCTGCATCGTGTCGAGGACGCGATCGGTGTTGTCGAGCAGCCAGTCGCGCAGCTTGCCGAGCCAGTGGTAACGGCCCTCGATCCCCATCGCCTCCCACTCGGCCTGGTTGGCGCGCACGCGGGCCACCTTCTCGGCGACGGCGGCGGGGGAGTCAATGGCAACCTCGGCGATGCGCTCGCCGGTGGCGGGGTTGAGGACCGCGATGCGGTCGGCGCCGGTCGCGGCCGCCCCATTCGTCCCGTTTTTGGTCTCGGTGCCGGTCTCGACGGTGCCGCTCTCCACGCTGGTTCCCTTCCTCGCGTTTGGCTGGTCAGCCAACTGTACCCCGCTTCGTCATCGAGGGCGACGGGGTTTAAGGAAGAGGAACCTGCCGCCTTACCCGCTGCTTCGAGCGGCGTCGCGCATTTCTTTGCGCAGTTCAATCACGGCATCTCGCACTTCGCCGCGAAGTTCCCACTTGAGGTCCGTCAATTCACGGCGAAGCTCCCACCGGAGTTCGTTCAGTTCACGACCCCGCTCCCGGGAGTCGGTACGGACTTCCCGGACCCGCTCGTCGGTGCGATCGAGCGCAGCATCGATCCGTTGCTCAAGGCAGTCCACACGTATGTCGCTCGCGTCGAAGAACATCGCAGGTTACTGTAGACAAAAAGATGCGAATCTGTCGTCAGCCGGTCAAGTTGGTGACGATCAGGCCGGCGAACCCGGTCAGCAGCGCCGCCAGGAAGACGTTGAAGCGCCGCTCGAACGTGTCGAAGCGTTGTTCGACGGAGCCGAACCGCGTGTCCATCTCAGCACGAAGCTCCTTGCCTTGGCTCTTGATCTCCGCACGGAGCTCTTTGCCCTGAGTCTGAATTTCACCCTTGAGGGAGTCGAGCCGCTCGTCTACCTGCTTAAACCGCTGGTCGACCTTGTCGAACCGCTCGTCGACCCTGTCGAACCGCTTGTCGACTTGTTCAAACCGTTTGCCGATCTGGGCGAAGCCCGAGTCGACTCTCTCCTTCAGGTCATCCACCCGGTGGTCGGTCCAGCGTGTTCTCATCGCCTCCATGATGGCATGAGCGTAGACAAAAAGATGCGACGTGTGTGAGACGGAAATGGAGAAAAAGCGTCACTTTTCGATCAGGCGGAAGACGGGCCCGTCGAGGGAGGCGACGTAGAGGCGGCCTTGGTCGTCTTCGCCGAAGGAGCTGGGGCTGTCGACGTGGAGGCCGAGCTTGTGGTCGCCGCTGGCGTGGATCAGGTGGGGAGTGAGGCTGCGCAACTGGCCCTCGCAGAGGTCGGCGTAGACGTAGCGCTTGTAGAGAGAGCGCAGGCTACGGTCGCGGACGACGTAGCCGCCGATGATCGAGCAGCTACCGCCGCGGCTGTGGGGGTAGGAGAAGATCGGCTTGACGGTGCCGGGGGGAACGGGCGTGCCGCTGTTTTCTTCTTCGTAGACGGAAAAGCCCTCGAGGGCGTCCCAGCCGAAGTTGGCGCCGGAGGCGGCGGCGACAGTCGTGTAGTCGAGCTCCTCGAAGCGGTTTTGGCCGACGTCGCCGATCGCGATCCGCGGTTGGCTGGCGCTGACGGTGTCGAAGGAAAAGCGGAAGGGGTTGCGGAGCCCGTAGCTATAGATCTCGTCGCGGCCGGGCTTGCCGACGAATGGGTTGGAGGCTGGCACCGTGTACGGGTGACCGCCGCTGGGCCGCGGGTCGATCCGCAGCAGCTTGCCGAGCAGGACATCCTTGTTCTGGGCGTTGTTGGGCGGGTCGCCGCCGGAGCCGCCGTCGCCGGTGCCGAAGTAGAGGAGGTTGCCGAGGAACTGCATCTGGCCGCCGTTGTGGTTGGCGTTGATGGGGTGGGGGATGACGATCACCTGCCGCCGCGACCCGATCGCGGCGCGGGTGGGGGTGAGCCGCTTGAATTCGTCGATGCGGATGTTGCCGGCCGGATCCGTGTAATAGGCGTAGAAGCGCCGGCTGCTCGCGTAGTCGGGCGGGAAGGCGATCGAGAGCAGGCCGCGCTCGCCGCCGGAGGAGATGTCGCCGCTGATGTCGAGAAAGGGTTGGTGCAGGTGCCGGCCGTGGTCGAGCACGAACACCTTCCCACCCTGCTCGACTACGAAGAGCAGGCGCGGGAAGCCGGGTGCGCCGGTGATGTAGACGGGGTCCTGGAAGCTGCCGATGCGCTTCAGGGCCAGCTTGCCACCGGCCTTGGCGGCGCCGGTGCTAGCCCCTGGCGCCGATTCGCCCTGGTTGGCGGAGCCGCAGGCCGGCAGCAGGAGGGAGGCGGCGAGGATTGTGATCGCCGCAGCGAGGAAGCGCAGTCTCATCGGGGCAGACGGTACCCGCCCGCCGCCGGCCCTACTCGCCCTTGCTGCTCTGTTCCGACCCCTTGTCGATTTCAACGACTTCGCCGTTCGGGGTCACTTCAGTTTCCGGCAGCTTGCTGGAGATGTCGGCGAGGAAGGAGCCCCCTGGGGCGACGCCGTTGCTGGTCTTGGCCTTGACTTCGGGCGAGAGACCGGCGCCGACCTCATAGGTGACCGTGTAGTGGCCGACTCGCACGGCCGTCAGTTTCCAGATCGCGGTCGTCGTCTCGCCGGGCTTCAGTGGCCCGAGGGTGAAGGTCTTGGGGTTCGCGGTCGTGGCGCCGCCGGGCTCGTTGGAGCCGTCGAGTTTGGGGTAGCCGGCGGCGAGCACCCAGGCGGGGCGGTCGGGCTGCGCTAGTCCCGGCTGCGGTTCGCGGACGGCGAAGGCGATGTTGGAGTCGGCGCCCTCCTTGCCGGCGATCGAGATGCTGACGGTCAGCGCCGGCACCGTCTTCTTGCCCGTGTTGCGGACGCCTAGCCGCAGCAGCGAGGTCTCGCCCAACTGCTGTTCGCTGGGGAAGCTGGCGTCGGTGACGTGCAGCGAGTAGGTGCCGGCATGCTCGTTGGCGTCCGAGGACGAGCCGCCGCCGCAGGCAGCGAGCAGCACCGCCACGGCCACGGCGGCAACCCCGGTCGCGGTGGCGTTGAGGCGGGCGCGCCGGGAATGTCTTCCGGTCCCCCGCAAAGCGGGCGGAACATAGCACGGGCTTCCCTGCCTGAAGCGGCTCTGTAGAGCGCTCGCGGCAGCGTTAGCGGGATCTCAACACTCGGCCCCCGGAAGGGCCTGATTGATCCCATACACTCCGGACCAAGGAGTGGGGCGCCGCGTGCCTGTGGCGCGGCTCGTCGGAGGAGCAGATGGTCGGATCCGCGGTGAACAGGGCTTTCTCGCCCGCCAGGTCGCTGTTCGAGCAGGTGGGGGACATGATGATCCTCACCGCGCGCACGCTTGTCTCCGCGGTCAAACCGCCGTACCCCTACGGCGAGGAGTTCATCGGCCAGTTCCTCTTCGCGCTGCAGCTTTGTTGGTTCCCGCTGTTGGTCTCGACCGTCGCCTTTGGATTCGGGGCGCCGGGCCTGCAGGCGGCCAACTTCCTCTCGCTGTTCGGCGCCCTTGACCGCCTCGGCGGCTTCTTCGTGCTGGCCTCGATCCGCGAGTTCGCGCCCTTCGTCACCGCCGTCGTCGTCGCCGGTGTCGCCGGCACCGCGATCACCGCCGATTTGGGAGCCCGGAAGATCCGCGAGGAGCTCGACGCCCTGCAGGTGCTGGGTGTCGACCCGATCAAGAACCTGGTCGTGCCGCGCTTCCTGGCATTGATGCTGATCACCGGCCTGCTCGACATTTACGCCCTGGTCTTCGGGATCAGCGGCGGCATCCTCACCGAGCTCCTCTACAACCAGCCGCTCGGCGGCTTCTTCGCCACGCTCTTCTCCAACGCCTCGATCACCGACCTCTGGGGCTCGGTCCTCAAGTGCACCTTGTTTGGAGCGATCATCGCCGTCGTCTGCTCCTACAAGGGGATGACCGCGTCCGGCGGTGCCGCCGGCGTTGGCCGCGCCGTCAACGAGGCGGTTGTGATCGCCTTCATGGGGGTCTTCGCTTTCAACTACGTCTTCACGCAGACGCTGCTCGCCACCAACCCGGAGCTGCAGACGATCCGATGAACGCCTGGCTGGATGTCCCGCGTGGCTGGCTCGACTCGTTCGGCGAGATCGCCCGCTTTGGCTCGCGCGTCGCCGGCCTCGTCTACAGCGGCCGCGTCCTCCGTTTCTTCGGCGAGAGCCTGCGCCAGGCCGGCATCCTGGTCCTCGGCTCGGCGCTGATCATCTGGGGCCTCGTCTTCATCCTCGGCCTGCAGTGCGGGATCGAGGGTGCCTACCTGCTGCGCGCCCAGGGTGCGCCCGCCTACGCCGGCGTCTTCTCGGCCTGGTGCGACCTGCGCGAGATCATGCCCTACGCCTTCGGCTACATGCTGGCGGCCAAGGTCGGGACCGGGATCGTCGCCGAGCTGGGGGCGATGCGGATCTCCGACGAGATCGACGCGCTCGAGGTGATGGGCGTGCCGCCGGTCACCTTCCTCTGCGCGACCCGCCTGCTGGCTGCCTGGATCTCCTTCCCGTTCATGTACCTGGTCGGGATCGGGATCATGTACTTCGCCAGCTACCTGGCCGTCGTCCAGCAGATCGGCGACGTCTCCAAAGGTGGCTACGAACTGATTTTCTGGATGTTCCAGAATCCGCCCGACCTGATCTACAGCTTGATCAAGGGCATGGTGATGGCGACCGCGATCGTGCTGGTCGGCTGCTATTACGGGTACACCGCGTCCGGTGGGCCGGTGGGAGTTGGGACCGCGACGGCGAAGTCGATGGTCCTGAACATCGTCTTAGTCCACATCATCGGGATGTTGGGGACCCTCGTCTTCTGGGGGGCCAACCCGAGGGCGCCGATAGGAGGCTGACTTTTTCATGGACGAGCAGGAGCGATTCAACGAGGCCGAGGAGCAGCAGTACGAGCCCGAGGCCGAGACCAGCGCCGAGCTGGCCCAGCCGGTCGGGGCTGATGCCCCGTCGACGCCGGGGCATCCGGAAAGCGCCACGGCCTCCGGTCCCTATGTGAGCGAGGACGGCGCCGTGATGGGCCGCGACTTCGTCATCCCCGGTGTCGACCCGCAGGAGCACGACCCCTACCGCTTCCATACCGGCCGCAAGCGCGACCACGGCGGCACCGACGCGATCGAGATCATCGACCTGGTCAAGCAGTTCGGCCGCGCCCGCATCCTCAACGGCCTCAACCTCGGCCTGCCCGAGAACCAGGTCTCGATGGTGCTGGGCCCTTCCGGGACCGGCAAGAGCGTGCTGATTAAGCACATCGTTGGCCTGCTCTACCCGGACTCCGGCGACGTCCTCGTGCATGGCGAGTCGATCCCGAACATGACCGACGACGAACTCTTCGACGTGCGCAAAAAGTTCGGCCTGCTTTTCCAGGACGGGGCGCTGTTCGGCTCGATGAACATCTACGACAACACCGCCTTCCCGCTGCGTCAGCACACCGACAAAAGCGAGGAGGAGATCGGCGAGATCGTCAACCGCCGGCTCAAAGAGGTCGGCCTCACCGAGGCGACCTACAAGATGCCGAACGAGCTCTCCGGCGGCATGCGCAAGCGCGCCGGCTTCGCCCGGGCGCTGGTCCTGGAACCGGCGATCGTGATGTTCGACGAGCCCGACTCCGGCCTTGACCCGGTGCGGACGGCGCTGCTCTGCGAGCTGATCCGCGAGGTCCACGCCGAGCACGGCGGCTGCTACCTGGTGATCAGCCACGACCTCGGCACCGCCCGTCGCATAGCCGATTTCATCGCCGTGCTGTGGAGCGGCAAGATCGTCGAGTCGGGGCCGAAAGAGGAGCTGTTCGACTCCAGCAATCCCTTCGTCAGCCAGTTCCTCAACGCGGACGTCAGCGGCCCGCTCTCGATGGACTAGGGCCTATCGCGGAATAGGCCGCAGTGCGTGACCGCTACTCGATCGTCGTCGGCCTGCTCTTCCTGGTGGTTGTCGGCATCGCCACGATCCACACGCTGAGCGGTGGTGGTGGCGAAGACACGCTCGGCCTCGACCGCCAGCCGGTGCGTTGGCCGTTGCCCGAGTTCGCGGTCCCGGCTGCGGCCGGGACCCTTGAAGGGGACGCCAACGTCGCCCAGGACGATTGCGAAAGCTCGGCCGTGCCTTGCCCACAGAGCGATCGTCGCAAGCCGGCCTGCCGGATCGGAACCGCCGGCGCGATCCGCGTCTGCGACCTCTTCGGGCGGCCGCTGGTGATTTCGTTCTGGTTTGGCACCGGCGGTGGCTGCGCCAGCCAGCAGAGCGTCGTCAGCGCGGTCTCGCAGCGCTACCGTGGGCGGGTGAACTTCCTCTCGCTCGACATCCGCGACGACCGGGAAACGGTTCGCGAACTGGTCCGCCGCCGCCACTGGCAGATGCCGGTCGGCTACGACCGCGACGGCGCCGTCGCCGCCCTCTATCGGGTTGGCGGCTGCCCCACCTTCGCCTTCGCCTACCCCGGAGGCACCCTGCAGGGTGCCGCCATCGGCGAACTCAACGCCGGCGAACTGCGCGACCGGGTCGAAAGGCTGCTGGCGGCCACCCGGAAGGCGGAGGGCTAGTGGCCACCGGCGCCGCCAGCTCGCGGATCGGCTGGGAGCCGGCCCCGGAGCAGGGCTGGGTGGCGCCGCACATCGCTGCCGAGTTCCCCGGTCTCGGCGTCGCCTGGGTTGAGCTCGACATCCGTCCCGGCAAGAGCCCGGACGGGGTGCGCCGGCGCCTCCGCGACCTCTCCGACCGCTTCTTCGGCTCGCACGCGATCCACCTGCGCGAACGGCCGATCCCCTGGGCCTACCGCGTCTTCTATCGGCAGATCGGGCTCGACCCCGATCGCACCCGCACCCCGGTCGAGCAGCTCGCCCTCGACCGCCTCCACGATGGCGCCTTCCGCAGCCGCGGCCTGCCGGCCGACGCGCTGACGATCGCGATCATCGAGACCGGGGTGGCACTGCGGGCCTTCGATGCCGACCGGATCGAGGGCGGGCTCTGTATCCGCGATTCGGCTCCGGGTGAGTCGCTGCCCGGGCGCTCGGGTGAGCTGGCCCAGGGGACGCTGGCGATTGCCGACGAGACCGGTCCGGTGGCCCTGCTCTTCGGCAGCACCGGCGAGGGCTACGCCGTCGGCCGCGACAGCCGACGGCTGGCGATCGCCGCGGTCCAGGTCAAGGGCGTGCCCCAGATTGCGGTCGAGGAGGCGCTCTGGATGGCCGCCGCCACGGTTGCCGCCTGAGGGCCTGCCGCGCGACTTTGTGGCCGATATCGCCGAGAACTAACAGTGAACAGGGTTTGTGGGGCTAAACTGGGCGGAGGCTGATGCTGGATCTGATCGCAAGAGACGACCAGGCAACGCTCGCGATTGGGGGCGACGAGCGGCTGGCGCGAGCCGAGTTACGGCGCCAGATCGGCCGGCTCGAGCGCGAGCTGGGCCAGCTTGTAGCCGAGGCCTTCGGCCGGCTCGAGATCGAGCACCGGCTCAGTGCCCCGGTAGCGGAGCCGCATGTCCTCGACCTCGGCGGCCTGGAGCGAGTCCGCGACGAGCTCGCCGAGCGGATCGCGGCGGCTGAGGTGGCCTTGCGCGAACGCGCGGTCGTCGAGACCCGCAACCGTGAGCTGCTGCGCGAAGTGATCGCCGACCCGGGCCAGCACAAGTTCGTGAAGATCAGTCGCCACGACGTCGGCGAGCCCGGCTGCGGCGGCTGGCACTCGCAGCCCCGCCTCGGCCCGCTGGGGATGCTGATGGGCTGGTGGCGGGTCAAGGTCTCCTCGGGATGCCCGTTAGCCGGGCGGCTTGCGGCCGTTGAGCGGAAACAGCTCATCTAAGAAGCGCGGACGGAAGAAGCGAAGCGGAACGGCGCCGAAGCCGCCTACCGCCAAAGCGGCGGCGGTGAAAGCGGCACCGGCGCCGCCGGCGCGCCGGGTTGGAAAGCCCGACGAGCGCCCACCGGCGCCCTGGGGCTCGTTCCCGCTGGCCGAGCTGGTGATCCTGGCCGGGATCATCTGCCTGGTCGTTGGCCTCGTCGGCGGCCAGCCGAAGGTGCTGGGCGTCGGCGTCGCCCTGGCCGGACTGGGGGGCATGGAGGTGGCGATCCGCGAGCACTTCGCCGGCTACCGCTCCCACACCAGCCTGCTCGCCGGCTTCGTCTTCGTCATTGTCGTCGGCGCCCTCTACTACCTCGCCGGCCAGGTGCTGGCGGTGGCGCTGCCGATCGGGGCGGTGGCCTTCCTGGTCGCCTTCTGGCTGGCGCGCCGGGCTTTCCAGCGCGCCAGCGGAGGCCTCAGCTTCCGGGTTGGCGGCCTGCGCGGCTAGGGCGCAGGCTGGGCGAGGCCGCTCAGGCGGTGACGGCGGCGGGACCGTTGGCGCGGCGGGCGGCGAGCTCGGCCGCCAGCAGCCGGCGCTGGCGCGAGGTGAGCGTGCCGAGCTGCTTGTTCTCGCTCAGGGAGAGGGGCACGAGGAACTTGCGGGCGCGGGTCTGACCCCAGCGCCGCTGGCTGGTCAGCAGTTCGGCGATCGTCATGCTCTCGGTCTCCCAAGGCGACTCCTCGACCACCTCGGCGGCGTCTTTGTCCCCCCGCGCTATCGCGCGCTTGAGCTCGGCCCGGGCCAGGCGCACGGAATTGGCTCGTTCCAGCGCCCTCATGTGCTGCGGTGCCTCGGTTGAGGCTGCGGTCGTCGTTGCGGTTGCCAAAGAGGCAGCGTCCACTGGACTCCTCCCTTCAAGGAATCGATTAACTGGGTAGCTCGCTTCCGACCGGCGCGACCGTGGCTCGTGGCGGTGGCCTGGGCCGGACCGAGTTCTCAACCCGTCCGCCCCGCCCGGGGGTGTCGGCGAGAAGGCCAAGCTACGTCGAAGCAGTGGCGGCCGTCAACCCGCAACGACGGGAATCGTGCGCGACTCGCCCGCTAAGAGCATCAATTTCGCCGGCCCCGGCAACCCCTGCCGATCCAGAGAAGTCTGAAACTACCCACGACGGGGGATGTCAAGAAGCGGTTACCCGCCGGTTAGGACTGATTGACCGATCGCGGCAGATCAGGGAAGTCCTGAATCACCCGGGCGATCGTGCCGAGGGCACCGTCGAGGTGCTCGCGCTCGTGCGTCGCCATCAGGCTCGTGCGCAGCAGCGCGCCGCCGGGCGGGACCGCCGGGTGGATGGCGACGTTGGTGTAGACGCCGGCGTCGAAGAGCGCCTTCCAGAGCAGCACCGCTTGCCAGTCATCGCCGACCATTACCGGCACCACCGGCGTCGTCGCCACGGTGCCGTCGGGCAGCGTCCCCGGCTCGATCACCTTGAGGCCGAGGTGGCGCAGGCCCTCGCGCAGGTACTCGGCGTTGGCCAGCAGCGCCTCGAACAGGGCCGGGCCCTCGGCGCGGATCACGCGCAGGGCCGCCAGGGCGGCGCCGACGGCGGCGGGGACGGCGGAGGCGCTGAAGATGAAGGAGCGGGAGGAGATCCGCAGGTACTCGATCACCTCGGCCGGGCCGGCGATGAAGCCGCCGCAGGAGGCGAGGCTCTTGGAGAAGGTGCCCATCCGCAGGTCGACCTCGTCCTCGAGGCCGAAGAGCTCGCAGGCGCCGGCGCCGCGGGCGCCGAGCACGCCGGCCCCGTGCGCCTCGTCGACCATCAGGCGGGCACCGTAGGCCTGGCAAAGCTCGACGATGCGGGGCAGGTTGCAGACGTCGCCCTCCATCGAGAAGACGCCGTCGACGATGACGAGGACGCCGCCGCCGTCGCCGGCGGCGCGTTCCAGCATCTTCTCCAGCTTGTCCATGCGGTTGTGGCGGAAGGGGCGCAGCTTGGCGCCGGCGAGGCGGCAGCCGTCGAGGATCGAGGCGTGGTCGCCGGAGTCGCAGATGACGGTGTCGCCGGGGCCGAGGATCGTGCCGATGCAGCCGACGTTGGACTGGTAGCCGGTGGTGTAGACGATCGCGTCCTCGGCCTTCATCCATTCCGCCAGCTCGCGCTCGAGGTCGAGGTGGAGCGGGGTCGTGCCGTTGAGCAGGCGCGAGCCGGTGACGCCGGTGCCGTAGGTCTCCAGGGCGTCGCGGGCGCCCTGCTTGACGCGCTCGTCGCCGGTCAGGCCGAGGTAGTTGTTGGAGCCGAGCATGATCGTCTCGCGCCCCTCCATCTCCACCACCGGGCCGGCCTGCGAAGTGAGCAGGCGGAAGTAGGGGAGGAGGTCGTGCTCCTTGGCGGCTTCGAGCTGCTCGAGGCGGTCGTGTTCGCGCACCTTGGCGAAGACGTCGACCGGGGCCTTCGCGGTCTCACTCATGAACGGAGAGTGTAGGTTGCGCCCCACATGGCAAGCGTGTCGATACGCCCGGTGCGGAGCCGCCGCGAGTTGAAGCGCTTCGTCAAGGTCCCCTTCGAGGTGCACCGCAACCATCCGCAGTGGGTGGCGCCGCTGGTCTTCGAGCGAATGCAGTTTCTCGACCGCAAGCGGAACCCGTGGTTCGAACATGGCGAGGCCGAGTACCTCGTTGCCGAGCGAGATGGAGAGCCGGTGGGACGGATCACGGCCCAGGTGGACGCTCGCTGGGACGAGTACCAGGGTGGCAGCGACGCCATGTTTGGTTTCTTCGAGTCGGTTGAGGACCCGGAGGTGGTGCGGGCACTGCTCGCGGCTGCGGCGGAGTGGGCGGGGGCCAGGGGCCGGGAGCGGATCCTCGGGCCGATGGACTTCACCACCAACGACGAGATCGGGATCCTGATCGAGGGCTTCGAGCGGCGGCCGATGATCCTCGAGCCCTGGCATCCGCCCTATTACGCCGAGCTGATCGAGGCCGAGGGCTTCGCCAAGGCGATGGACGTGCTGATGTGGGAGTTGCAGTTCGGGGACCTCAAAGAGGGAGAAAAGTTCGATCCCTCGATCCACGCCGCCGCCGAGAAGGCCCTGCGTGATGAAGGGATTGTCATCCGCAACATGCGCAAGCGCGAAATGGCCGCTGAGGTGGGCCGTTTCATGGACGTCTACAACGAGGCCTGGGGCGACAACTGGGGGTTCGTCCCGATCACCGACGCGGAGGTCGAGTTCCAGGCCAAGAACCTGAAGCAGGTGCTCGACGAGCGCTGGGCATACATGGCCGAGAAGGACGGCGAGGTGATCGGGGCTGCCCTGACGCTGCCGGACATCAACCAGGTAATGGCGAAGTTGAACGGGCGGTTGCTCCCGTTCGGCTGGGCAAGGTTCCTCCTCGGCAAGCGCAAGGTCGACCAGTGTCGGGTCTTCGCTCTGGGTGTCAAGCACGACTATCGCCACACCGGGGTCGCGGCCGGCCTCTACCTCAAGCACCTGGAGGAGGCGGCGGTTCCGGGCAGGATCGTTGGTGGTGAGATGGGCTGGATTCTGGAGACCAACAAGCCGATGAACCGGGCGATGGAAGGGATGGGCGGCGAGGTCGTCAAGCGGTACCGGCTGTACGAGCGGGCGCTCTAGTCGCCGGTTCTCAGGTTCGGGGCCGAGAAGGTACGCTCGGACAGGAATTAGGAGGAGCGTGGCGACCACCGAGCCGGGCGACATCGACGAGAAGGTCTCTCCGAGCGGAGAGGGCTGCGAGGAGTGCCTCGCTGCTGGCGGCTGGTGGTTGCACCTGCGCCGCTGCGCGACCTGCGGTCATGTCGGCTGCTGTGACAACTCGCCTGAACAGCACGCCACCCGCCATCAGGAGGCGACCGGCCACCAGGTGATCCAGAGCTTCGAGCCGGGCGAGGACTGGTTCTACGACTACCGCTCGGAAGACTTCTTCGAAGGCCCGACGCTGGCGCCGCCCGACAGCCATCCGCCCGCGCAGGGCGTCCCCGGTCCGCAGGGCGCGGTGCCTCCCGACTGGGAATCGAAGCTCAATCCGTAAGCGCCCCCGGTTTCTGCGCAGTTTGCGGGCAGGGGTCCAGAGGCGACCCATGGCATCGCTAGAGTCGCCCGATGAGCGATTTCGAGTTCGAGGGCGAGATCGTGGCTGAGGAAGATGCCGCGCCGGGTGAGGGTGAGCCGGTGCGGGCATTGCCGCTTCCCTATGAGGATTCCGGCACGCTGGCGCTGCGCGGCGAGGTGAAGACGGCGGCGCTGGCTGCCGCCGGCGGGGTTCTGGCCGGGGCTGCCACCGTGGCTGCGGTACGGGCGGTGAGCGCGGTGGGGTCGAAGGCCCGGCAGCCGCGGCGGCTCGGGCGCCGGCGCGAGCGCAACGTGGTCGCCAGCCGCTCCTTCCTCGTGGACGTGCACCTGCTCGGCAGGTGAGCACGCTCGAGACCGCGGTTCGGCCGCCTGCTCCTTACCGGCTGCCCCGGGGCAGTGATGACCGCACGCTGCGGGTCGTCGGTGGGGTGGCGACGCGGCTGCTGCACGTCGGCGGGGCGCCGGTGCTGGCGCGGGCCTGTCAGCGGCGCGACGGAACGGTGGCGTTGCGGGCGGAGGCGGTCGACCCGGCCGCCGTGGAGCGGCGCCGGGCCCATGCCGAGGCGCCGCGGGCGGCTGGGGTGGAGGAGCTGGAGGTGGCGATCGAGCGGATGCGCTTCGTGCTGGCCCTCGACCAGGACCTCGGCGAGTTCCATCGCCAGTTTCGCCGCGACCCGCTGGTCGGGCCGCTGATCCGGCGGATGCCGAGTTTCCGGCCGCGGCGGCGGCTCTGGCCCTGGGAGGCGCTGGCGGCGGCGGTGGTCGGGCAGTTGATCGAGGCGCAGCGGGCGGTGACGATCGAGCGCCGCATCGTCGGCCGCTGGGGGGCGGGGCTGGGCGAAGGGAGCGACGCTTTGCGCGACGTTCCAGGGGCGGAGACGATCGCCGGTCGGGCACCCGCCGAACTGGAGGCGATGGACCTCTCGCCGAACCGGGCGCTGGCGCTGTGGCGGCTGGCGAAGGCGGTGGCGGGTGGGCGTTGCTCGATCGAGTCGGCGGCGGCCGATCGGCGGCTGCTGGCGATGCCGCAGATCGGCCCCTGGACTGTGCAGTGCCTCGGCCTCTTCGGCCGCGGCGAGGTGGACACGCTGCCGGCCGGCGACCTCGGCTACATCAAGCTGGTCGGCCGCCTCGCCGGGCTGGGCCGACGGGCGACGGTCGAGGAGGTCGAAGAGTTCTACGCGCCGTATGAGCCGTACCGGGGGTTGGTGGGGTCCCTCACCCTGGCCGGATTGCATCGAGTTGTCTCACAGGGACCGCCGCTCCGCTTGGCTGCGTAGCCGTGTGGTTGTCCTTTCGACCGCATAGCGGTTCAAAGGACAACCGCGCTCGCTAGGTGGCGCTGGCGCCGTAGGCGCGGGCGGCGTCGCGGCCACGACGTAGGCGGGACAGCTCGGCGCGGGCTTCGGCCAGGCCGGTCTCGAGCTGTTCGGCGACGGCGGCCTGGGCGCGGGCGGCGCGCTCGAGGGGCTCGCACGCCGCCGCGGGCGGGGTCTCGGGCAGGCCGGCGACGATCGCGGTGCCACGCTCATACAGCGCGTCGAGCTCCTCGAAGCGGCCCGCCTCGCAGAGCGTCAGCTCCGCCTCGGCGAGCTGCGCCAGCTCCTCGTAGGCGGCGATGCTCATGCCGGTGGGTTGTCGGCGATCGCGGCCCAGGCCTGGCGCAACTCGGCGAGCAGGGCGGCGACGCGCTCGACCTTGGCGGGGTCGCGCTGGAGCTGGGCCTCGACCAGGGTGCGCTCGGAGAAGAGGTAGATCGACTCCAGGTGTTCGGCGACCTCGCCGCCGGCCTCGCGGTCGAGGGTGGCGAGGAGCTCGTCGAGGATCGCATTGGCGCGGCCGATCTGCTCGCCGGCGAGGCCCGGGTCGCCGGCCCGCATCGCCGCGGCGGCGCGGGCGAGGAAGCGGCCGGCGCCGTCGTAGAGCATCACCACCAGGCGCTCCGGCGGTGCCGTCAGGACGCTGTTCTCGGTGTAGGCCCGCGAGGCGGTGGCGTAGGCGGTCATCGGCTCAGCCCAGGCCCGCGAGCTGGCCGTTCAGCCATTCGGATTCGGTCTTCGCCTTGGAGAGGGCGCTTTCCATCATCGCGAACTGGATCCGCAGCCTTTCTTCGCGCATTTCCAGGCGCGTGTCGAGGGCCGACATCGCGTCGCCGATGCGGCTCGATTCGGCGGCGACCGAGCTCAGCCGTTCGGAGAGGCTGCCGCGGCTGCCGAGGTTCGGTTCGAGGATTTTGTCGAGCCGTTCGCCGAGGCCTTTTTTGCCGGTCAACTTGGTGCGGGTGCCGGCGGGGTCGCTTTCGAGCGCGGCGCTGAGCTTGGCTTCGTCGAGGGTGAGGTGGCCGATTACCGAGTCGGAGCTGGAGGTGACGGTGGCGCTGGGGGCGCCGGTGCTGATGCCGAGCGCGGCGACGCCCGATTCGGAGACCGTCTGGCGGAGCTGGCTCAGCAGGCCGTTGAGGGCGGTGTCTCCGAACAGCACGCCTTTGTTCGCGTCCGCCTGGCTTTCGGCGCCGGGGACGCGTTTTTCGGTCAGGCGGTTGCGGATTGCATCGACGGCGGCGTTGTAGGCGCCGACGAAGGCCTTGACCTGGGAGCTGATCGCTTCCGTGTTCGGGGCCGGGTTGCCGACGCTGATTGCGGCGCCGGGGGTGACGGCGCCGAGGGTCAGCTCGAGGCCGGGGATGGCGTTGGTGATGACGTTGGAGGCGGAGCTGCCGGCGACGCCGTCGACCGAGTATTCGGCGTCGAGGCCGGCCTTGCGTTTGGCTGTTTCCTCTTCGATCCCAGCACCGCTGGCGTTGATCGTGCTGGCGGCACCGGTCTGGCGCGAGGAGAGGACGAGGCGGCCGGAGACGGCGACGGCGTAGACGCCGGTGGCGAGGTCGGCGTTGATCGCGGTGACGGCGTCGCTGAGGGTGGCGTTAGCGCCGAGTTCGATTTTGCGGCCGCCGACGGTGAGGGTTGAGGGGGCGGCGCTCTGGGTGAAGGCGTAGGTGCGCTGCTCGGCCCGGGCCAACTGGCTAACCGAGACCTGGTAGCCGCCCGGGCCGGTGCCGGAGAGGCGACGCACGGAGACGCTTTCGGGGGCCGAGGAGCGGACCGTCTGGGTGTCGGCCCAGAGGCCGGCCGACTGCAGGGAGTCGGCGGCGTTAGAGACCGCTTCGAGCTTGCCGAGGATGTCGCGCAGCGCCGTTTCGCGCGCTTTCGCCTGGCCCTGCTGCAGTTCCATACGGGCGCGCGGCGCCCGTTCGATTTTCATCAGGTTGGCGATGATCGATTCGGTGTCCAGCCCCGAGGCGAGGCCGCTGATCGTCACCGGGGACATCAGGCGGTCACCTGGCCGCTGGCGAAGTCGAAGAGTTCGGCAGGCGGGACGGTGCGCAGGACGTTGCCGTCGAGGTCGCGGACCTCGATGCGGATGCGGCCGCTCTCGCCGTCCTGCTCGAAGCGCAGCTGGCGGGCGAGCTTGTGCAACTGGTCGGCGCAGCGCGCCGCGGCCTGGACCTCGTCGCGGACCTCGGGCGGGACGTCAGCGGCGATCATCGTTTTGCTCGCCTCCAGCCGCTGGGCGAAGGAGCCGCCCTCGGCGGCCGGCGCTCGCTGCTCGGGAGCCAGGCCTCTGACCGGGCCGGCGCCACCTCCCACGATGGGAAAACTCGCACTCATGGTGTCTCTCCATTCCTCCTGGAATTTGGCTCCATCCTTGGATTTGCCCCGCTTCCATCATCAAAATTGTGGGGCCGTTCGTCCCGGTAATCGGCAGGGTCAGTTGGAACTTGATGTAAGTTCTTTCGCCTGTTGCGCGAAGACCTCGGCGTCCTCGTCGAGGCCGCGGGCGGCGGCGACCCGGGCCAGGCCGGCGAGCGCCTCGGGGTCGGGCCCGAAGCTCTCGACCGCGGCGATCCACTCCTCGGCGGCCGATTCGAGGAAGCCGCGGCGGAGGTAGGTCTCGGCCAGGAGCTGCTGGCGGGCGCGGGGCTCCAGGCCGGTTGCCGCCAGCGCCGGCAGCAGCGCCTCGAAGGCCTCGAACTGCTCGACCCGCAGCAGCGCCTCCAGCATCGTCGCCAACGGCGCGACCAGGGCCGGGTCGAGGGCGGGATAGGCCTCGCCCGCGGCCCAGGCGCGGAAGAGGGAGAGCTCGGCGGCGCCGAGGCCGCGGCGGGCGGCGCGCTCGCAGGCCTCCGCGGGCAGATCGCCGGCGAGGACGCGGGCGAAGAGCTCGCTGCGGGCGGCGGCCGCTGCCGCCGGGTCCTCGTCGCCGACCGCGGCCGCCGTCGCCGCGGCGGCCGCGAAGTCGCTCAGCGAGAGCAGGGTTTCGGCCAGGGCGAGGCGGGCGCTGCCGTTGTCGGGCTGGGCGGCGACGACAGCGCGGAAGTGCGGCTCGGCGGCCTCGGGGTGGCCGGCCTCGTAGAGGGCCGTGGCGGTCATGAAGTGAACCGAGGGGGTCATCTCCTCGACTCCCCCCTCGACCCGGGCCACGACCTCCGCTGGCGCGGCGCCGCGGCGCAGCAGCGCCTGGCAGAGGGGGAGGACGCTGCCGAGGTAGCGGGGGTGCTCGCGCAGGCAGCGGTCGAGCAGCTGCTCAGCGCGAGCCTCGTCGCCGCGTTCTCGCTCGACGTCCGCCAGCCGGACCAGGGCCAGGTAGCTGCCGCAGCCGATGGTGGGGGAGTGGCGGCTGGGGGCGTCACCGCGCCGCAGGCACTCTTCGAGCCGGGCGGAGGCGGTGTCGGCGTCGCCGGCGGCGCGGGCCAGCAGCGCCTGCTCGAAGACCAGGTCGGTCAGTTCGGGGAAGAGGGCCAGCCCCTCCTCGGCCCGCTGGGCCGCCCGCTCGCGGTAGCCGCAGACGCGCAGGCTCTTAACCAGGCGGGTCGTCAGCGAGGGCAGGTAGCCGAGCTGGACGCGCTGGGGGTCGCCTTCGAGCAGCTCCCAGGCGTGCTCGAACTGCTCGCGGGCGGCCTCGGCCTCGCCGGCCGCGGCCAGCTCGGAGCCGAGGTTGAAGCAGAGGAAGGGCGTGGTGCCGGAATCGGCTAGCTGCTGGCGCAGCAGCTCGATGTTGCGGCGCGACTTCTCCTTGGCGTCGCGGACGGCGCCGAGGTAGCCGTAGTGATCGACCCGGATCGGGGTCGGTTCCAGCCGCTCCGGCAGTCCGGCCGGCAGGCGATGGGCGATCTGCTCGTGCAGGCGACCCTCGAAGCGGTACTCGGGGCGGTTGCGGAAGAGCCGCAGGGCGTTGTGGGTGACCGCGGTGCCGTCGCCGAGCTCGCCGGTGTGGTTGGTCTCGACCAGGTAGAAGGCCTCGCGCCAGGTGCGGCCGGTCAGCTCGCGCAGCAGCGGCGCGTCCTCGGCGACCAGGACCTCGTCGGCGTCGAGGTAGAGGATCCAGTCGCCGCTGGCGGCGTCGAAGCTGGCGTTGCGGGCCTCGGCGAAGGAGCCGGTCCACTCGCGCTCGATCACCGTGGCGCCGAAGGAGCGGGCGATGGCGACGCTGTCGTCGCTGGAGCCGGTGTCGACGACGACGATCTCGTCGACGGCAGCGGCGGCGGCGCCGAGCGAGCGCGGCAGCATCTCGGCCTCGTCTTTGACGATCATGCAGAGGCTCAGCTTCAGGCCGGTGGCGGGGACACCGCGGGCGGCGGCGGCCCGGCCCTCGCGCTCGAGGCTCGGCAGGGCGGCGGCGACGGCCGCCGGCAGCGTCGGCGCCGGGCCGCGGCGGCGGGCCTGGGCGAGGTTGTCGGCGGCGTGGGGCAGCTCCGGGTCGAGGCGCAGGGCGGCGCCGAAGAGCTCGGCGGCGGCCTCGCGGGCGCCGAGCTCGTAGAGGCCGACGCCGGCGTAGTTGAGCAGGACCGGCTCGCGCGGCTCGGCGGCGAGTCCGGCCAGCGCCTCGCGGGCGACGCCGGCGAAGAGGGCGGGGAGGTCGCGGGCGGCGGTGGCGCCGGCGTTGCCGAGGCTGCGCTCGATCGCGCCGCGGCGGGCGCGGTAGGCGGCTTCGCGCTCCTCAGCGGGAGCGGCTTGGGAAGGGGCGTCGGCGATGCGCAGGGCCATCGCCCCGGCTGATCGACCGCGGCCGCTGGCTCCGAAGCGATTGGACGCACGTACGACGTTGGAAATGGGCAAATACCTCAATCCGGCGATTTAGCCGCGGACCGCGAACGCCGAAGACGGCCGGGCAACCACAGGGAGGAACCCCGATGGAAACGCCCGCCGCAGCCGACCGATCCGACGAAACCGCCCAACTCTGGCGCCGCTACCGCGCCAGCGGCGACCGCGCCCTTCGCGACCGCCTCGTCCTCACCTACGTGCCGCTGGTTCGCCACATCGCCTATCGCAAGGCGCGTGAGCTGCCGAGCTGGTGCGAGGTCGATGACCTGATCTCCTGCGGCGTCGAGGGTCTGATCGGTGCCCTCGACCGCTACGACCCCGAGAAAGGGGCGACGCTCGAACAGTTCGTCTGGACCCGGATCCAGGGCGCCGTGCTCGACAGCCTGCGCCGCCTCGACTGGGCGCCGCGCTCGCTGCGCCGTTGGGAGCGCGACATGGAGCGCGCCCGCGACTCCTTCGTCCGCGAGACCGGCCGCCAGCCCAGCCGCGCCGAGTTGGCGGCAAGGATGGGGATCGAGGAGAACGAGCTGACCGACCGCCTGCACGACCTCACCGCCACCGACCTCGCCTCGCTCGACGGCCTCACCGCCACCGACGAAGACGGCAGCGTCGCCCTCGTGCAGACGATCGCCGCCGAGGACGAGGAGTATGACCCGGAGGCGAAGGCGACCCGCTCGATCGCCAAGGAACGCTTCCGCCGCGCCTTCCAGCATCTCTCCGAGCGCGAGCGCCGCGTCGCCGTGATGCTCTACACGCAGGAGCGCACGCTGAGCGAGATCGGCGAGGAAATCGGCGTCTCCGAGAGCCGCGTCTGCCAGATCCATGGTGAACTGAAGACCCGCTTGCGCTCCTCGCTGCGTCGCGACGCGCAGCTCTTCAACGCGACGGCTTAGTCGCCGGCGGGCGCGTGGACGATCAGGACCGAGCGCTTGCTGTGCTGGGCGACGGCGGCGGCGACGCTGCCGAGGAGGACATGTTTGACGCCGGAGAGGCCGCGGGAGCCGATCACGATCAGCTCCGCGCCCGTCTCCTCGGCGCCGGCGACGATGCGCTCCCAGGTCGGGCCGCCGGTGAGGATCTTGGCCTCGGGCTCGAGGCCAAGGCCACGGGCGCGCTCGCAGCCGCGGGCGGCGGTCGCCTCGGCGCCGCTGCGGGCGGCGGCGAGGACGGCGTCCATCGAGTTGGAGTCGATCGGGACGCCGGCGGAGCCGAGGAAGGGGATGCCCTCCATCGGCTCGGAGACCGTGAGGACGACGACCTGGCGGCCGGGGCCGAGCAGGCTGGCGACCTCGTCGATCGCGGCATCGGCGAAGGCGGAGCCATCGTAGGCGACGAGGACGGGGGCGCTGTTCTCGCTGGCGGCCACTGGTCGGCCCGACCCTAGACGATCGCTGCCGCCGGCTCGGCAGGAGTCGGCTCAAGTCGGGCGAGGCGCGGTCGATCACCGGGGCCGAATGGATCGTGGCCTCTACATCGCCGCCTCGGGAATGCTCGCCGAGATGGTCCGCCAGGACCAGATCGCCAACGAGCTCGCCAACGCCAGCACCCCGGGCTACAAGGCGGACCGCTCAGCCCAGGGCGGCTTCGGCGAACTGCTGCTGCAGAACACCAGCAGCGGCGCCACGGTGGGGCCGATCGGGCTCGGCGTCCAGATCGAGGAAACGCGCACCGACCTCGCCCCCGGGCCGATCCACGCCACCGGCGAGCCGCTCGACTTCGCCGTCGATGGCGAAGGGTTCTTCGCGCTGCGGACCCCGGCCGGCGTT
This sequence comes from uncultured Actinomycetes bacterium, assembly GCA_963708405.1. Classification (GTDB taxonomy): domain Bacteria; phylum Actinomycetota; class Thermoleophilia; order Solirubrobacterales; family 70-9; genus VAYN01. Next base: position 1,422,301 of record CAVPSL010000002.1, on the reverse strand, counting down.
CGCTACACCCGCAACGGCCAGTTCACCGCCAACCCCCAGGGCCTGCTGACCGACTCGCTCGGCAACGAGGTGCTGGGGCCCGGTGGGGCGCCGGTGCGGCTGCGCGGCGACGGCAGCGTCGCCCCCTCGGACCTCGGCGTCTTCAGTCTGGGCGGCGCCCGCAAGGCCGGCGACTCGCTCTTCACCGGCATCGCCACGGGGGCCGCTCCCGGCCACGTCCGCGCCGGGGCGCTGGAGGAATCGGCAACCGACCCGGCCCGCTCGATGGTCGACATGATCTCCTCCTTCCGCAGCCTCGAAGCCGACCAGAAAGCGATCCAGACGATCGACGACACGCTTGGCCAGTTCGCCGGGCAGGTCGGGGCGGTGTCCTAGCGTGCTGGCAGGCCTCTACTCGGCGGCGGCGGGGATGGAAGCCCAGCAGGAACGGATGGACGCCGTTTCCAACGACCTCGCCAACGTCTCCACCACTGGCTACAAGAGCCTCCGCGTCGGCTTCCGCGACCTGCTCTACCAGCCCGACGGCCGCGGCGCCGCAGCGGGCACGCAGACCGGCTCCGGCGCCGCCGCGACGATGATCGGCCGCAACTACGGGCAGGGGGCGCTGATGCAGACCGAACAGCCGCTCGATGTCGCCCTCACCGGTCCCGGCTTCATCCAGGTCAAAGCCGCCGACGGCGGCGTCGCCCTGACCCGCGACGGCAACCTCGGCCTCACCCCCGACGGGCGCCTGCGCACCGCCAGCGGGCAACTGCTCGAGCCGCCGTTGCGGGTGCCGCCGGGGACCGACCCCAGCGACCTCCAGATCGCCGCCGACGGCGGGGTGCGTCTCGGCCGCCGCCGCCTCGGCCGGATCGACGTCGTCAACGTCACCAATCCCGACGGGCTGCGGCCCGACGGGGAAAACCTCTTCCGCCCGACCGCCGCCAGCGGCCCGGTCGGCGCCGCCCGCGGCACCCGGCTCCAGCAGGGCGCCCTGGAGTCCTCCAACGTCGACATGGCCGACGCCACGGTGGCGATGATGAACGCCCAGCGCGGCTTCGAGCTGGCCAGCAAAGCGATCCAGATGCAGGACGAAGTGCTGGCCGTCGCCAACGGGGTTAAGCGGTGAGCGTGGAAGCGCTGCCGGCGCTGGCTCCGGGCGCGATCCCGGCCACGGTGCGCGCGCAGGGGCCCGACGCCGTGGCCGGCTTCAAGACCGCGCTCGGCTTCGAACGGACGCTGCTGACGCAGATGCTGAGCGAAGCGCTGCCGGAACCCGAAGAAGGCTCCGACCCACGTGAGGCGCAGCTGCCGGGGACGCTGGCCGATGCCCTCGTCGCCCAGGGCGGCCTCGGCATGGCGGCCCAGTCCTACGCCTCCTTCGCGCCGCGATGACGGCACTCGCCGACACCCGCGACGCCGGGCTCGTGATCGCCGTCGGGCGCCATCTCGACATCCAGATCGAGTCCGGCCGGCGCCTGCTCGACCTCGTCCTGCGCCAGGGCGCGGCGATCCGCGAGCGCGACGTCGAGGCAGTGCTGGCGCGCCTGGCCGACATCAAGGCCGAGATGGCGGCGCGCGAGCTGCTGGAGGAAGAGCGCAGCGGCCTGATTGAGCAGGCGGCGCTGCGACTCGGCACCTCGCCGGCCGGCGTGACGCTGGCGGCGCTGACCGGCCTCGCCCCGCCCGAGCAGGCGCAGCGGCTGGAAGAGCGCAGCGCCGAGCTGCGCGGCCTGCTGGCGGAGATCGCCCGTGAGCACGGCATCAACCGCTCGCTGATGCGGCAGGAACTGGCTTTCCTCGACCACCTGATCCGGCTCACCGGCGAGACGCCGGAGGCCGGCGGCAACCGCCTGATGGACGTGGAGGCGTGACGATGGGAGCGGTGGGCTAGTGGCGGTCTCGACCTTCGGTGGCCTGCAGACGGCGCTGCGCGGCCTGCTTGCCCAGCAGCGCGCCCTCGACACGACCTCGCACAACGTCGCCAACGCCACCACCCCCGGCTACTCGCGCCAGGAAGCGGTACTGGGCGCCTCGCCGGCGCTGAAGATCGCCGCCGGCGCGGTCCAGAGCGGCGCCGGGGCCGAACTCGGCACCGGCGTCGACGTGCTCGCTTACCGGCGCCTGCGCGATGGCTTCCTCGACCTCCAGTTCCGCGCCCAGGCGACCCGGCTGGGCGGCTTGGCGGCGCAGGTGCGCGGCCTCGAAACCGCCGAAGTTGCTTTCGCCGAGCCGGGCGAAAACGGGATCTCGGCCGAGCTGCAGGAATTCTGGTCGGGCTGGGAAAACCTCGCCAACGCACCCGAGAACCCGGCCGCCCGCCAGGCGCTGGTCGAGAACGCGCGTGGGCTGACCACCAGCATCGCCACTCTCGACTCGCAGCTCGCCACCGCCGCCGAACAGGCCGCGACCGAGTACGCGGCGATCACCGGGCCCAGCGGCGAAGTCGGCCAGATCGCCGGCGAAATCGCCAAGCTGAACGAAGCGATCCGCAGCTCGCTCAGCTCTGGCGCCGCCCCCAACGACCTCTACGACCGCCGCGACCTGCTGCTCGACCAGCTCTCCGGCCTGGCCCAGGTGACCGTCACCGACCTCGGCGACGGCACCCTCGAAGTTGGCTTCGGCGACGCCGCGGCGCCGCTGGTCGAAGGCACCGCGGTCAGCTGGCCGCAGACGCTGAGCGAACCGAAGGGCAAGTTGGGGACGCTGCTGGCGCTCTCCTCGCCGACCGGGGTCATCGCCTCCTACCGGGCCGAACTGAACGCCTTCGCGCAGGAACTGGCCGACTCGGTCAACGCCCTGCACACGAGCGGCGGCGGGCCCGCCTTCTTCACCTACGTCGCCGGCGCCGCCGCCTCGACCCTGACCGTCGCCGTCGGCGCCGCCGAAGTGCAGACCTCGGCCGCGGCCCCGGTCGGCGGCAACGACATCGCCACCGCGATCGGGGCGCTGCGGGGCAAAGGAGCGGATCAGCGCTACTCGGCCCTGGTCAGCCGCGTCGGCACCGACATGAGCGAAGCCCGCCGCGGCGAAGAAAATGCCCAGGCGCTGGTGCTGGCAGTGCAGGAACGGCGCGACTCGACCTCGGGCGTCTCGCTCGACGAAGAGATGACCAACCTGGTCCGCTTCCAGCGCGGCTACCAAGCTTCGGCGCGCTCGATGACGACGCTCGACGAAGCGCTCGACGTGCTGATCAACCGGACCGGCCGAGTCGGTCTCTGACGATGGGTCTCTAGGGAGGGACGATGGGACTGCGGATCACCGACTCGATGCTCTCGCGGACCGTGCTGCGCGATCTCAACATCGCCGACGGCCGGCTCGCCTCGACCCAGCGCAAACTTTCCTCGGGCAAACAGCTGACCCGGCCCTCCGACGACCCCTTCGGCGTCGGCCGGGCGATGAAGCTGCGCAGCGAGCTGGAGGCGACGCGCCAATACAAGAAGAACGTCGACGACGGCAACGGCTGGTCGACGGCGACCGAAGCGGCGCTGAGCCGGGTCACCGACATCGTCCAGCGCGCCCGCGAACTGCTCGTCGACGGCGGCAACGACTCCAACGGGCCGGTCGCCCGCGAAGCGATCGCGACCGAGATCGACGCCCTGACCGAATCGCTCAAGCAGGAGGCCAACGCCACCTACGGCGGCCGCTACGTCTTCGCCGGCACCGCGACCGAAACGCCGCCCTACGCGCTCGGCGCTGGCGACACCTTCGCTGGCAACACCGCCACGGTGGCGCGGACGATCGGCAGCGGCGTCTCGGTCGCCGTCAACGTCGACGTCCAGCAACTGCTCGGCAACGGCCAGGGGGCAGCCGACAACCGCCTGCTCGACGTGATGCGGGACATGGCCGAACACCTGCGCGGCGGCACCCCGGCCGATGCCGAAGCGCTGCGCAACACCGACCTCTCCCGGCTCGACACCAACCTCGACGAACTGACCCGGGTGCGGGCGGTCGTCGGCTCGACCAGCAACCGGCTGGCGACCGCTTCGCGGCGGCTCGACGAGCTCGAGGAATCAAGCCTCGACCTGCTCTCGCGCACCGAAGACGCCGACATGGCGGAAACGCTGGTCCAGTACGCGACGCAGAAATCGGCCTACGAATCCGCCCTGCACGCCGGGGCCAACATCGTGCAGGCGTCGCTCCTCGACTTCCTGCGGTAGAAACACGAAGGAGGAACCGTGCAGCAGACCGTCCACAGCAGTCGCTTTGGTGAGCTCGAGGTGCCGGAGGAGGCCGTTATCGACTTCCCCGACGGCCTGATCGGCGTCGGTGGCAAGCGCTTCGCGCTGCTGACCCGCGAGGAGAGCGGCGCCTTCCGCTGGCTGCAGGAGGTCGATGAGGCCGAGCTGGCGCTGCCGGTGACCGACCCCTTCGCCTTCTTCCCCGACTACGAAGTGCAGATCTCCGATGGCGAGGCGGCCCGGCTCGGGATCGCCGAGGCCGGCGACGCCGACGTGCTGGTGATCGTCCGTGCGGCGCCGGCGCTGGAGGAATTCTGCGCCAACCTGCTGGCACCGCTGCTGATCTCCAAGGGAGTCGGCCACCAGGTCATCAACGAGGCGCCGGGGGCGCAGGTGCGGGCGCAGCTGCTGGCGCCGGTGGCGGAGGACGCGGCCTAGTGCTGACGATTACCCGCCGCCCCGGTGAGCGGATCATGATCGGCGAGGACATCGTGATCGAGATCGTCGAGGTGACCGGCACCACCGTGCGGGTCGGGATCACGGCGCCGCGCGAGCAGCTGATCTACCGCGAGGAGCTCTGGGAGCGGGTCAAGCGGGAGAACCAGGAGGCGGCGCAGGTGAGTTTCGGGCCGGAGGGCCCACCAGCCGCAGGGTGATCGCCATCGCCACCGCCTGAGCGCAGGTGCGGGCTTCGAGTTTGCGCTTGATGTTGCGGACGTGGGTGCGGGCGGTGTGGGGGCTGATGCAGAGCGCGGCGGCGATCTCCTCGCTGCCAGCGCCGCCGGCCAGCTGCTCGACCACGTGGCGCTCGCGCTCGGAGAGCAGAGCCGGCACGGCGACGATCGGCTCTGTCGACTCGTGCGTGCACTCGAAGAAGTTGCCACCGGCGGCGACGGCACGGAGGGCGCGGACGACGCGCTCGGGCGGGCATTCGTGGCAGACGCAGCCGTTGGCGCCGGTGGCGGTGACGGCCAGCAGGGTGTCGCCGTCGGGCGGCTCCTCGAGCATCATCAGCACCGGCGTGCCACTTTCGTAGGCGATCCGGTGGGCGACGTTGGCGCCATGGCCGCTGGCGTCGACGAGGGCCACGTCCACCCCGCTCGGCGCCGCCGCCTCGGCCTGCGGCGGCGCGGCGGCGACCACCTCGAAGGAGTTCTCGCTGAGCAGGGCGACCAGGCCGGCGCGGGCGAGGGCGCGGCCGTGGTAGACGGCGACGCGGGGGCCGAGCGCGGGCACGGCGGCAGCCGCGGTCGTGGGTACGGCGGCGAGGGCCGGCACGGCCTCCTCCGCCCAGCCGCTCGCGGCCAGGGCTTCGATCGGTGGACCTTGGGTCATCCCAGTCGCACGTACCCAGTTGCGCCGCCGCCATCGGGCCCGTAGGTCCGTTGCGAGACGCGGTCGGACGAGTTCCCCTCGATGGTGCGGATACTGCCGTCGGGGAGCACGGCTTCGACGATGCCGACGTGCTCACCGCCCCAGACGATCAGGTCCCCGGGCTGGGGTGGGCCGGCGTCGGCGGGGATCGCGCGGCCGCTGTGTTCGGCCCATTCGTAGAGGGCGCCGACGGAGCCGAAGCCTTCGCCGTGGTCGCCCAGTGGGACGCCGGCCTGGCGGGCGCACCAGGAGACGAAGTAGCCGCACCAGGGGCCGACGCCGGCGCCCGGGACGGCGGCGCGGTATTCGGCGATCCGCGGCGAGTCGTTGGAGCCGGGCGGCATCTCGGCCTGGCCGACCTCACCGCGGGCGGCGGCGAGGGTACCGAGAGCGCCGGGGCCGGCGGCGACTCCCAGCGGGGCGCTGACCGGGGTGGCGCTGGCGAGCGCGACGTTGCCGAGAGTCTTGGCGAAGCGGGATTCGGAAGCGCCAGCGGAGGGTTCCGCCGGCGGCTTGGGGACGAGGGCCGTCTCGATCTCCGAGATCCGGGCCAGGGTGGTGCCGAGACTCATCTACCCCGTGTGATCGGCCGGGGTTGGGAACGCTTAACTAGAACCGAGCTTTTTCCCTAAGACGAGCGTCCAGCGGGGACGAGGGGGCGGGCGGCCGCTCCCGTGGCCGCCCGCCCCCGACCCCCGGCTCCTAGCGGAGCAGCGTCAGCACCGACTGGCCCGACTGCTGGGCCTGGGCGAGCATCGCCGTGCCCGCCTGCTGCAGGATCTGCAGCTTGGTGAATTCGACCATTTCCGCGGCCATGTCGACGTCGCGGATCCGGCTTTCCGATGCCGTCAGGTTTTCCTGGTAAACGGCCAGGTTGTTGAGCGTGTGCTCGAGGCGGTTCTGGACCGCGCCGAACTGCGCACGCTGGGTGGAGACGGCCCCGATCGCGGCGTCGATCTCGGAGATGTCGGTTTCGCCCGTGGTCGAGAGTTCGAACGCGGCCGCGCCGACGGCTTCGCCGAGGCTGATCGTCGAGACGGTGATGACCTCGCCGTCGTTGGCACCGACCTGGAAGGTGACCGTGGCGCTTTCGTTCAGCAGCTTGATGCCGTTGAATTCGGAGCTGGTCCCGATCCGCTCGACCTCGCTTGCCAGCTGGTTGATCTCCGACTGGATCGAGGTGCGGTCGGCTTCCGAGAGGGAACCGTTCTTGTACTGGACCGCGAGTTCGCGGACACGCTGGAGCATCGAGTGGACCTCGTCCAGCGATCCCTCGGCGGTCTGCACGAGCGAGACCGCGTCCTGGGCGTTGCGCTGGGCTTGGCCGATGCCGTGGACCTGGGCGCGCAGCCGTTCGCTGATCGCCAGGCCGGCGGCGTCGTCGGCAGCCCGGTTGATGCGGAAGCCGGACGACAGGCGCTCCATTGATTTGCTGAGGGCGTTGCTGGTCGACACCAGGTTGCGGTGCGCGTTGAACGCCTCGATGTTGTTCTGAATACGAAGGGACATATCGATCGCTCTCCTTGGATCGGTTGTGGTTTTCGTCCCGGGGCGACTCCCTGTCGCCCCTGTATGTACGGCCCGGTAATCGGCCGGTGCGGGTGCGCCTTTAGGCGGATTTCGGGCGGGCGACCAGGAGGTACTGGTAGGCGCCGAGGCGCTGCTCGACGGCGGCCGCATCGCCGCCGAGGCGGCCCAGCAGGGCGGCGAGCTCGACGGCGGCCGGGGGCGGGGCGGTGGAGAGGCGGGTGGCGGCGGCGGACTCGAGGCCGAAGCCGCACTCGCGCAGCATCGCCTCGGCCTCGGTGAGGGTGAAGAAGTGGACGTGGGTGCGGTCGAGCAGGCCGGCGTCGGCGTAGGGCCAGCGGTCCTGGGCGAGCAGGGGGACGACGACGCTCCAGTGGCCGACGTTGGGGATCGAGCAGACGAGGGCGCCGTCGTCGGCGAGCCAGGGGCGCAGGGCGCGCAGCAGGCGGTGGGGGTCGCGCAGGTGCTCGAGCACGTCGCCGAAGACCATCGCGTCGAAGTGGCCGTGGTCGAAGGGCAGCTCGCGTAGCTCGTCGAGGTCGGCTTCGAGCACGTGGTCGAGGCGCTCGCGGGCGCGGGTGGCGGCCTGGGGGGAGAGCTCGAGGCCGGCGACCTCGATCCCGCGCTCCTCGCGCAGGGCGGCGCCGAGGGCGCCGGCGCCGCAGCCGACGTCGAGCACGCGGCGGGCGGCGGCGGGGACCAGCGCCCGCACCTCGGGGCGGTCGAATTCGAAGTAGGCGTCGTCCTGGGGGCTCACGCGGGGACGGCTCCGGCGTAGTCGGGGTGCTTGGCGAGGAAGGCGGCGCGGTCGGCGCGGACCGTGGCCTCGATCCAGGCCCGCAGTTGCGGGTCCTCGCTGCGCACGGTCGCCGAGAGGGCGTGGCGGATGCGGGACTCGCGGACCAGGCGGGGCGGGTTGCCGAGCGCGCGCAGGCGGGCCAGTAGGTCGGTGTCCTGGAACCAGACGCGCAGGGCGGGGTCGAAGAAGTGGCCGGGGGCGTGGGACATCCCCTCGACGGTGTCGGCGGAGAGGGCGAAGCACCAGGCGGCGAAGTCCTCGCGCATGCCGCCCTCGACCGTGAGCGGGAAGCTGACCGCGGCGCCGGCGTCGAGGGCGGCGCGGAGCGGCGGCCACCAGCCGGGGAGCGGCTCGACGTCGTCGTTCATGACCACGGCGTAGGGCGTTTCGACCGCGCGCAGGCCGGCGTTGACCGGGGCGGTGAAGCCCTGCGGCGGAGCGCCGTTGTCGACGACGACGATTTGGTGCGGGGCCTCGGTGGTGCCCTGGACCGCGGCGATGCAGGCGCGGACGCGATCGCTGGCGGCGTCGAGGGTGGGGATGACGATCGTCAGCTCGGCCGGGTCGCCGGGGGTGGCGCGGGCGGAGATGGCGCGGGTGGAGGCGGGGGTGGCGACGCTGGCGGGGATGGTGGCGATGCGGCCGCGGCCGGCGAGCTCGGTGCAGATGGCGGCGAGTTCGAGGGCAGGGGTGGTGGCGCAGGGACCGGCGGCGGTGGTGAGGGCGTCGGCATCGCTGCGGCGAAAGGCGAGGGCGTGGGTGGTTACTGGGTGGGGGAGATGCCGGTCGCCGGCCTCAAGGGTTGCGGGTGTGGGGGTCGAGAGAGCGGCGGCTCCGGCGAGGTTGGTCGCGCCGAGGGCGTCGAGGAGAGGGGCGAGGGCGTTGGGGGCGAGGAGCGGGGCGCTGTGGAGGAGGACGAGGGCGTCGGTGGTGGCTTGGGCGGCGGCTGCGGCGGCGCTGGCGGCGAGGCCGAGGGGGCGGGGGTTGCGGATGGTGCGGACGTCGCCTTCGAGGGCGTCGAGGAGAGGGGCGAGGTCCGGGGACGCATCGTCGACCACGATCGCCTCGAATGCAGGCTCGGGCTCAAGCGCGGCGAGCGCCTCGAGGCACACACGCGCCCGAGCGATCCCACCGTCCAGGTGAATGATCAGCGCGGTGCTCATCGGACTTGGTGCGCTTTATGGGCGCTATACGCCCATAAAGAACCTAAGGATTTCTTGAGTGGGGTCATTGGGAGGCTCCGAAGGCGGTGACGGCGTCGATGCGGACGGCCCACTCGTCGTCGGCGATGGTCAGCTCGCCGTGGGCGAAGCGGAGGCCGTTGACGTAGAGGCCGATCGGGTCGTCGATGCGGCGGTCGAGCTCGACCACGGCGCCCGTGCTGAGGCCGATGATGTCGGCGAGGGAGAGACGGGCCTCGCCGAGCTCGGCCCAGACGCGGACCGGGACGGCGCCGAGGGAGCGGCTGAGGCCGGCGTCGGGGTCGCCGGCGCTGGGGTCGGCCGGGCGGGGCGGGGCGTTGATCAGGCGGGCCAGGCTCTCGGCGGCGTCGGGCTCGATCGCCTCCAGCACCTGGACGGCGCGGCGGCTGCCGCTGCGGCCGGGCTTGGCGGTGAGCACGCGCACGCCCTCGACGCAGAGGCCGAGGCCGTCGGCGACGCGGGCGTCGAGGCCGAGCGTCTCGCCCGGCTGCAGGCGCAGCACCTCGGCGGCTGGCTTCTGCGGGCCGGGGATCTGGGCTCGGACCGCCACCTCGACCCCGGCCAGGGCTTCGCGCAGGTGCTGGCGGGTGGCCGGGTCGGGCGCCTCGGTGCCGTCGGCGTGGCGGCCGAGGATGCGGGCCTCGACCGGCGCGATCGCGCGGTGGGGGACGAGCAGGGCGAGGGAGAACTCGGTGCCCTGCATCCGTGCCCGCATCGTCAGCGCCAGGGTCGGCTCGCTGACCGGGGCGACCTGCGCCGTCTCCATCTGGGTGTCGACGCCGGCCAGGGACAGCTCGACCCCGGCGAGGTCGCGCCAGACCACGGTTAGCTGGGCCAGGAGGCCGTCGAAGAGGCGGCGGGCGAGGGCGAGGTCGATCTCGGTCAGGCGCCGCTCCGGCGGCGTCTCCTCGCAGGGGCCGCTGAGCAGCGACTCGATCCCGGTGAGGACGAAGCCGGAGTCGGCGCCGAGCAGCATCTGGGTGCCGGCCGGCTCCAGTTCGACCACGGCGCAGAGAGCCGAGGAGGAGAGGCGGTCATGGGCGTTGGCCCAGGTCAACTGGGTCGCCTCCGCCACCTCGAGCTCGATCGGCAGCCGCAGCTCGGCCGAGAGCCGGGTCGAGCTGGTGCGGCAGAAGGCGACGAGGGCCCGGTGCAGGCGCCGCTCGTGGTCCGGCGTGAACTTCGTCGGCCGGGTGAAGTCGATCGTCTTGGTGGCACTCATCGCGGCACCGCCCCGTCCGCCATCGCCGCCGCCCGCGTCTCGATCTGCTCGACCAGCGCCGCCCGCCGCGCCTCGGCGGCGTCGCGGGCGGCGGCCGCCTCGGCCAAGGCCAGGTGGCGCCAGACGAGCACGGCCAGGCCCCAGCCGGCGACATAGCCGACGACGCCGCCGACGAGCGCTCGCACGCCGGCGTCGAGCGGCGGCAGGCCGCTGTTGAGCGAGACCAGGCCGACGAAGCAGAAGCAGCCGATCCCGCCCCAGCCACGGGCGAGCTCGACCTGCCGCATCGCCCGCGGGTGGTCGGCGAGCCGGATCGGGTGTTGGGCCTCGGGCCTCACGGCGTCACCCGCGAGGCCAGCGCCCGCGCCTCGGCGGGGGCGATCGAGTCGGGACCGTCGGCGACGAGGCCGAGCGGCAGCTCGCAGCGGATCGCGACGTCGAGGGCGCCGCCGACGTGCGCCGTCTCGGCGGCCCCGGTCAGCAGCAGCCGGTCGGGTCGCAGCGCCTCCAGCCCTCCGGCCAGCTCGGCCCCGACCGCGGCGGCGGTGCCGGCCCGCAGCGCCAGGTGCGTCTCGTCGACGCCGGCCGCTTTCAGCGCCTTGCCTAGCGGGGCAAGTCCGTCCGAGCCGGCCCAGGCGGCCGGGGTGTCGATCAGGACCAGGTCGGCCCGGCCGATCGCGGCGGCTAGCTGCGAGTCGTCCTCGGCCTTGACCGTCCCCGACCCGCACACCTTGGCGAGGTCCTTGGCGGCGATGGCGGCGACCATCACGTTGACGTCGGCCAGCATCGACTCCAGCGCGGCCCCACCGTCGCTCGGGTCGACCGCCAGGCAGGCGACCGTCTTTCCGGCGCCTGCGTGTGCGACCGCGATCCCGGCGATCGCCGCCGTTTTCCCGGCTCCGGCTGGCCCGACCACAGCGAGCACCCGACGTCCCGGAGCGGCGGCGGGAGCCACCGGCACCCGCAGCGCCAACTCGTCCCGCACGAGGGTCCGCAGTCGCCCCGAGTTGGCAAACGGCAGCGAGGAAGCGACGACCGCAGCGACGATCTCGCCGGCGAGGTCAGTCCCGAGACCGTTGGCCACGAGCCCCTCGCGAAGATTGGCGGCCGCCCGCGGCTCCGCCGGTCCCGCCGGCTCGGCCCCAGGCTTCGGCTCGATCGCCGGCTCCGCCGTCACACTCGCATCGAGCATTTCGGCAAAGGGTTGAGCCTGCCTCACGAGCTCCTGAATGGCCGGGGTAGACAGCCCCTCCCGCGTGGCAGCGTCGTTTCGCACGGGCAGCGGCCCGGGAACTGCTTTGAATTCGACGGTGGCGTCGATCTCGTCGACCGACGTGGCCGCTGCCGCCTCGTCCAACGCGTCCTCGTCGTAAACGTCGATCCCCGGCTCTCCAGCCCGGGCTTCGACCTCCACGCAGCGTTTCTGGAAGAACCCGCCGATCCCGCCGACGAGCCCCTCGCGTTGACAAAGAATCACGGCATTGGCACCGAGCTCGGTCCGAATCCGCGGCAGCAGCTCCTCGATCGAGCTGCCCCTGTAGGTCCTGACCTGGCTCTCGGCCGTCAGCGTCTCGCTCATACGTTGACCACTCCCATGTTCTCGACCCGGACTCCGGGCACGATCTCGTTGTAGGAACAAACCGTCAGTTGCGGCAGCGACTGCTCGCAGAGGTGTCGAAGATGGCGGCGGGCGCGCGCCGAGCAGAGCAGCACCGGGCGCCCACCCTGGGCGAGCGCGGTGTCGAGCTGCCCGCGCAGCGCCGCCAGCAGGTCCTGGGCGCGCGAGGGGTCCATCGCCAACTGCTCGCCGTCGGCGGTCTGGGCGATCGACTCGCCGATCTCCTGCTCGATCGCCGGGTCGAGCGAGATCGCGCGCAGGCGCCGGGTGGCGTCGAGGTGGGGGGCGGTGATCGTCCGTCCCAGCGCCGCCCGCGCGTACTCGGCCAGCACAGCGGTGTCGCGGGTGAGGCGTGATTTGTCGCCGATCGCCTCGACGATCGCGCCCAGGTCCTTGATCGGCACGCCCTCGCGCAGCAGCGCCTGCAGTACCCGCTGCACCTCGCCCAGCGACAGCAGGTCCGGCACGACCTCCTCGACCGCGGCGGCGTTGGTCTCCTTCAGCGCGTCGAGCAGTTTGCGCGTCTCCTGGCGGGTCAGCAGCTCCGCCGCGTGGGCGCGGATCGTCTCGGTCAGGTGGGTGGCGATTACCGATTCGCCGTCGACGACGGTGTAGCCGAGCGCCTCGGCTTCGGGCCGGGTGGCGTCGGCGACCCAGGTCGCCGGCAGGCCGAAGGCGGGCTCGGTGGTGGCGACGCCGGCGACCTCCCCGACCGCCTCGCCGGAGTCCATCGCGAGCTGGTGTCCCGGCATCACCCGGCCGCGGGCGACCTCGCTGCCGCGCACCCGCAGCGTGTACTCGTGCGAGTCGAGGCCGAGCTCGTCGTGGATGCGGACCGGCGGGATCACCGTTCCCAGCTCGGCCGCAAGTTGTTTGCGCATGCCGCTGACCCGTCCCATCAGGCCGCCGCCGGCGCCCTGGTCGACCAGCGGCACCAGGCCGAAGCCGATCGCCAGCTCCAGCGGGTCGACCGGTGGCGCCGTGCCGCCCGCCTCCGGCCCCGGCGGCAGCTCCGCCAGCGCCGCCCCGGCTTCGAGCTGCGCCTGTTCCTCCTCGGGGCTCGGAATCCCGTCCTTGACCGCGTAGGCGATGCCGGCGAGGGCGGCGCCGACCAGCAGGAAGGGCAGTTTCGGCAGCCCCGGGACCAGGGCGAAGGAGCAGATGACCGCGGCCGCCACCATCGGCGCCTTGCGCTGGGCGAAGATCTGCTGGGCGATGTCGTTGCCGAGATCGCGTTTGGAGGCGGCGCGGGTGACGATGATGCCGGTGGCGACGGCGATCAAGAGGGCCGGGATCTGCGCCGCCAGGCCGTCGCCGACGGTCAGCAGCGAGTAGTGCTGGGTCGCTTCTGAGAACGACATCCCCTGCTGCATCACGCCGATGACGATGCCGCCGACGAGGTTGATGAGGACGATCAGGATGCCGGCGATGGCGTCGCCTTTGACGAACTTGGAGGCGCCGTCCATGGCCCCGTAGAAGTCGGCCTCGCGGGAGATGTCTTCGCGCCGCTGATGGGCCTGCTGGTCGTTGATCTGGCCGGCGTTGAGGTCGGCGTCGATCGCCATCTGCTTGCCCGGCATCGCGTCGAGGGTGAAGCGGGCGGCGACCTCGGCGACGCGGCCGGCGCCGTTGGTGATGACGACGAACTGGATCACGACGAGGATGAGGAAGACGACCAGGCCGACGACGACGTTGCCGCCGACGACGAAGCTGCCGAAGGCGTGGACGACCTCGCCGCCGTCGCCGTGGAGGAGGATCTGCCGCGTCACCGAGACGTTGATCCCGAGCCGGAACATCGTCGTCAGCAGCAGCAGGCTGGGGAAGGCGGCGAAGTCGAGCGCTCGCGGCACGTACAGCGTCGCGACCACGATCGCGATCGCCGAGGAGATGTTGAGGGTGATGAAGAGGTCGATCACCACCGGCGGCAGCGGCACGATCATCATCACCACGACCAGCACCACCGCCACCGCGGCGAGCAGGTCGGCGTGGGCCATCAGGCGTTTGAGGCCGCTGCTCATGCCGCCCTCGCGATCGGCGCCCGCTTACGGGCGGTGCGGTAGACGAAGGCCAGCAGCTCGGCGACCGCCCGGTAGAAGTCCTCGGGGATCTCGGCGTCGAGCTTGACCGAGTCGAAGAGCGAGCGGGCCAGGGGCGGGTTCTCCACCACCGGCACGCCGTTCTCCTCGGCGACGCAGCGGATCGACAGGGCGACGAGGTCCTGGCCCTTGGCGACGACGACCGGCGCCGCCCGCTGGCCGTCGTAGCTGAGGGCGACCGCGAAGTGGGTCGGGTTGGCGACGACGACGTCGGCGCCCAGCACCGCCGCCATCATCCGCCCCTTCGACATCTCCTGCTGGCGTTTGCGCCGCGAGGCGCGCAGCTCGGGCGAGACGGCCTCCTCTTTCTGCTCGCGGCGCACGTCCTCTTTCGCCATCCGCAGCTGTTTGTCGAGCCGCTTGCGCTGCCAGAAGACGTCGGCGAAGGCGATCAGCAGGTAGGCCGCCGCCGCCTTCCAGGCGATCCCGGCCGCTTCGGCGGCGATCTTCTTGCCCAGCGCCGGCGGCTCGATCCCGACCAGGGCGGCAAGGTTCGTCCATGCTGGGCAGCAGCGCCATCGCCGCGATCGCGCTGACGATCGCCACCTTGCCGCTGCTCTTGGCGGTCTCGACCAGGGCGTTGAGGCCGAAGATGTTCTTGGCGCCCTGGATCGGGTTGAGCCGTTTCGGGTCCGGCTTCAGGCCCTGCGGGGTGAGGCGGAAGCCGACCTGGGAGACGTTGGCGGCGAGCCCGGCCAGCAGGCAGGCCAGCGCCACCGGTGCCGTCGCCGCCGCCAACGCCAGCCCGGCGGTGCGCAGCAACGGCGAGAGGCCGCCGGCGCTGACGTCCTCGGGGCGGGCGATGTGGGCCAGCAGACCGCGCATCTGCGCCTCCAGGCCACCGACGATGCCGGGGCCGAAGGCGGTGAGGGCGCCGAGTGCGGCCAGCAGCACGAGGGCGCCGCCGAGGTCGACGCTGCGCGCGACCTGGCCTTTTTTGCGGGCCTCCTCGCGGCGTTTCGGCGTTGCCTTCTCGGTGCGGTCGGCGGCCGACATCAGGCGCTCACCTGCAGGCTCGAGAGGGCGGATTCGACGCTCAACTGCAGTTGGTCGGAGAGCCAGCCGCCGACGAAGGGCAGCGAGACGCCGACGACGAGGAGGCCGACGACGATCTTGATCGGGAAGCCGACGGCGAAGACGTTGAGCTGGGGGACGACGCGGGAGACGACGCCGAAGGAGACGTCGGTGAGGACCAGGGCCAGGATCACCGGCGCTCCCACCTCCAGCGCCGCGGTGAGGATGCCGGCGAACTCGGCGACGGCGCCGGCGACCAGCGCCTGCAGCGAGGGCATTTCCAGCAGCGGCACCAGTTCGTAGGTGCGGGCGAGCCCCTGGATCACCCAGGCCTCGCCGCCGATCGCGATGAAGACGGCGATCGCCACCATCGAGTAGACCTGGACCAACTGCCCCGACTGGTTGCCGGTGATCGGGTCGATCAGCGAGCCGAAGCTGAAGCCGACGGTGGTGTCGAGGATCGAGCCGGCGGTCGAGAAGGCGGCGAAGAGGCAGGCCAGGGCGAAGGCGAAGCCGAGCCCGACCAGGACCTCCTTCAGGGCCAAGCCGGTGATCTGCAGCAGGTCGCCGGGGACGTGCTGGCCGTGCAGGGCGATCGGCGCTAGCCCGATCGCCAGCGCCACGGCGATGATGCCCTTCGCCCGCAGCGGCACCATCTTCGAGGAGAAGGGGGGCGCCAGCACGAACAACGGGCTGACCCGGGCGAGGACGAGGATGAAGCCGGCCAGTTGGTTCTGGCCGATCTGGTCGATCGCCTGGCTCAATGTTCTTTCACCAGGCTCGGGATCGAGTGGTAGAGGTCGCTGGTGTAGCCGACGATTTGATCCAGCATCCAGGGCCCGGCGACGATCAGGACCAGCGCCACGGCGAGCAGCTTGGGGATGAAGGAGAGGGTCATCTCCTGGATCTGCGTCACCGCCTGGAAGACGCTGATCACGAGGCCGACGATGAGGCCGGCGAGCAGCAGCGGCATCCCCACCTTCAGCGCCAGCATCAGCGCGTCCATCGCCAGCTTTACGACCTCGTCCTGGTTCACGAGAAGCTTTCGACGGTCGACTGCATGACCAGGCTCCAGCCGTCGACGAGGACGAAGAGCAGGATCTTGAACGGCAGCGAGATGAAGGCCGGCGGCAGCATGATCATCCCCATGCTCATCAGGGTCGAGCTGACCACCAGGTCGATCACCAGGAAGGGCAGGAAGATCAGGAAGCCGATCTGGAAGGCGGTCTTCAGCTCGCTGGTGATGAAGGCCGGGATCAGCACCCAGGTGGGGACGTTGGCGCGGGTCTGCGGCTTTTTGATTCCGGCCAGGCCGACGAAGAGGCCGAGGTCGTCGTTGCTGGTCTGCTTGAACATGAACTCGCGCAGCGGCTCCTCGGCCCGTTCCAGCGCCGTCTTGTCGTCGATCTTGTGGGCGGTGAGAGGGTCGAGCGCCTCCGCCTTCATCGCCTTCAGCGTCGGCGCCATCACGAACAGAGTGAGGAAGAAGGCGATCCCGATCAGCACCTGGTTGGGCGGTGCCGTCGGCGTGCCGAGGCCGGTGCGGACGAAGCCGAGGACGATCAGGATCCGGGTGAAGCCGGTGGTGGTGAAGATCAGCGCCGGAACCAGGGTCAGGCCGGCGAGCAGGAGCAGCAGCTCGACCGCGTTGCCGCCGTCGAGGTTCACCCGCGCACCGTCCAGCCGCGCAGGGCCTCGAGGGCGCGGCTCGCCGGGACCGGCGCCGCTGGCTCAGGGTCCTCGTCGAGGATCCCCAGCGCCTGGGCTTCCGCCTCCGTGTAGCTACGCACGGGGGTGACGCCGTGCTCGCCGGAGCCGACGACGAGGACCTCGCTGCCGGCGCGGACGACGTGCAGGGAGCGGTTGGAGCCGAGCGGCAGCGTCGCCATCGAGGCGAGGCCGCGGCCGCTGCCGCGCTCCTCGCGGCTGGCCTTGACCTGCTTCAGCACCCAGCGCAGGCCGAAGATGACCGCGAGGACGATCGCCAGGCCGACGATCGTGCGCGTCAGACTGCCGCCGCTGGACGCGTGCGCGCCCGCGGCTGGGCCGGCGAGATCGAGCGGTTCGTTCTCGCCGCCGTGCTGGGCCATCGCGGCCAGGAGCGGTGATATGGGCAGGTTCATCGGGAGCGATCCACACCGGATCGCCCCCGTTAATCGGCGCGGACTTCCTGGGCTTTAGGCAGCGGCCCCACCACCAGTGGCGCTGAACGTGGAGTTGCCGTCGGCCGACCCGGCTGCTGCCGGGGGTGGCACAGGGGGAGGGGGGTCGAGGACGCCCTCGCCCGCAGCGCCCCCCTCCCCCTGTGACAGGCCCCCCGGCTCGCCGCCTGCGTCTACCACTGATGCGGCGATCTCCGTTATGCGAAGCCCCAGCTCCTCGTCGATGGCGACCACCTCGCCGCGGGCGATCACCCGCCCGTTGACCAGCAGGTCGACCGGGTCGCCGGCCAGGCGGCCGACGGTGACGACGCTGCCGGGGCCCAGCGCCAGCGCCTCGCCGATCGTCATCCGCGTGCGGCCGATCTCGATCGCCAGCTCGACCGGCACGTTCTGCAGGCGGCCGAGGTCGGCGCCGTCGCCTCCCTCCACCACCGCGGTCAGCTCCTCGTATTGCATCTGCTCTCCTTCCATCACTGGACCACCAGGTCGGTGAAGACAACGGCTTTGGCGTCGACGTCGGTGGTGCTGTCGATCTGGCGGCGGATCCGCCGCTCGTAGCCGTGGCGGCCCTGGTTCGAGGTCAGGGCCGCCGCCGAGGCGCCGGTCAGGGCGTCGGTGACGATCTGCCGCACCAGCGGCTCCTGTTCGAGCGTGCCGAAGCCTTCCGGCGCGCTCGCGGTTTCGACCGGGGCCTGGGCCGGGTCCAGCACCAGGGCCACGGTCACCTTCGCGAAGCGGCCGTCGGCGAGGTTGAGCACGAACTCCTTCGGCAGCACGTAGACCTTGCCGCCGACCTTGCTCTTGCTTTCGGCCGGCGCCGCGAGGACGAATTTGTAGGCACCGACCGCGAGCACCAGCAGCACGATCGGGACGATGATTTTCAAGCGGCCCTTCATGGGACGACAGGCCCTCCTTCCGGGGCGCTGCCTCGCAGCAGCGCGATCTCGACTCGGCGGTTGCGCGAGCGCCCCGCTTCGGTGCTGTTCGGCGCGATCGGCCGCTGGTCGGCGACGCCGGTCGCTTCCAGCCGCGTCGCCGTCACCCCGTGCGCGGCCATGAAGCGGGCGACGCCGGCGGCGCGGGCGGCCGAGAGCTCCCAGTTGCTCGGGTACTGCCCGGTGGCGATCGGCACGTCGTCGGTGTTGCCCTCGACCGAGATCGGGTGGCTGGAGTCGACGTTGACGAGGGCAGAAATTTTCGCCAGCAGCGGCGTCGCCTCCGGCTTCAGGACGGCGCTGCCGGAGTCATAGAGGACCTGGTCGGTGAGCAGGCGGATAACCAGGCCGCGGTCGTCGATCAGCGTTTCGATCGAGGCGGAGAAGCCGTGGCGGCGGGCGAAGGCGTCGAGCTCGCGTTTGAGCCGCCGGAACTCGTCCTGTTCGGCCTCGCGGTCACCAGCCGCGGCGCGGTCGGTGAGGGATTTCGGCACCGCCGCCGGGGTCGGCTGTTCGGCCGGCGGCTGCGGCGATTTGTCGGCGCCGCCGTCGGGCAGGATCGAGCCGCCGCCGCTCAGCACCTTGGGGCTGAAGGCGGCCTGCAGCGTCTCTTTCAGCGTCTGGAATTTGGAGACGTTGACCGAGGAGATCGAGAACAGGACCATGAACAGCGCCATCAGCAGCGTGATCATGTCGGCGTAGGTGAGCAGCCAGCGCTCGTCGTCGGCGTGGCCCTCGCCGTGCCCGTCGCCTTTGCGGCGACGCTGTCGGCGCCGCCTGTTGCCGGTGGACTCGCGGCTCATGCCGGCACCTGCGCCGGGTCCGGTTCGGGCGCGGTCCGCTTCGGCGACTCGGCTGCCTGGGCCGCGGCCTGGCGCTCCTCCGGCGGCACGAACGCCGCCAGCTTGTCGGCGACGATGCGCGGGTTGTCGCCGGCCTGGATCGCCAGCACCCCCTCGATCGTCAGTTCCCGCAGGGCCAGCTCGGCGTCGGAGATGCCGCGCAGTTTGCTGGCGACGGGGAGGAAGACGACGTTGGCCGAGGCGACGCCGTAGAGGGTGGCGATGAAGGCGCCGGAGATCGCCGGGCCGAGGGTCTCGGGTGCGTCGAGGTTCTCGAGCACGTGCACGAGCCCCATCACGGTGCCGATGATCCCCATCGTCGGCGCGAAGCCGCCCGCTTTCTCGAAGACCTGGCGGCCGCTCGCGTGGCGGCCGCTGGTGCCGTCGATCTCGTTCTCCATCACCTGCAGGACGAGGTCCGGTTCGGTCCCGTCGACGACCAGTTGCAGGCCTTTGCGGGTGAAGTCGTCGTCGAGCTGGTCGATCTCGCTCTCCAGCGCCAGCAGGCCGTCGCGGCGGGCGCGGTCGGCGAGGCCGACCATCAGCTCCACCCGCCCGCCCAGGTCTGGTTTTTCGCTGGAGAAGGCTTTTTTGTAGAGGGCGGGGATCCGCTTCATCGAGTCCATCGAGGTCGAGGCCAGGGTGGCCCCGAAGGTGCCCCCGAGCACGATCAGCAGCGCTGGCACGTTGAAGAAGGCGCCGACGGCGCTCCCCTCCATCAGGGCGCCCAGCAGCAGGCCGCCGAAAGCGGCGGCGATTCCGATCGCGGTCGAGGCCTTCATCTCAGTTCTCCGCCGGGTAATCGGCCGCCAGCGGCGGCGCTTCAGCCAACCCGTTGCGGCGCAGGGCGCGCTCGAGCACGCCGACCCGCCACTCGCGCACGGCCGCCGTCACCGAGTCCGGGGACTCGGCGACGACGAGCTTGGCGCCCGTGGTCAGGGTGACGACGGTGTCCGGGGTGGACTCGACGATGAGGACGAGGTCCGGGTTGAGGTCGAACTCGTGCCCGGTGCCGCCCAGTCGGTGCAGGCGGATCATCGCTTCAGGTTGACCAGGTCCTGGAGCATTTCGTCGGACGTCGAGATCACCCGCGAGTTGGCCTGGAAGCCACGCTGGGCGCTGATCATGTTGGTGAATTCGCTCGCCAGGTCGACGTTCGACATCTCCAGGTTGCCGGAGATCGTCAGCCCCCGTTCGGCGTCCGGCGTTCCTTCTTCAGCGGCGCCGGAGGCGGGGCTGGCGATCCAGCGGTTGCCGGAGGTGCGTTGCAGGCCGGCCGGGTTGGCGAAGGTCACCAACTGCACGTAGCCGGCGGTTTCGCGCGGGCCGCCGCCCGCCGGGACGAAGGTGACGGCGCCTTCCTGGCCGATCGAGACGTCGGTCGCTTCTTTCGGCACCTGGATGTAGGTGTTGGGGGCGCCGGCGCCGGGGGCGTTGCGGCCCATCACGTAGTCGCCTTCCTGGGTGGTGAGGAAGCCTTCGGAGTTGAAGGTGAAGTTGCCGGCCCGCGTGTACTGGAAGGTGGTCGGCAGCGCCGGCGGCGTGCCGGAGCCGATCACGAACATCCCCGGGCCCTGGATCGCCAGGTCGGTGACGTTGCCGGTCGCCTGCAGGGCGCCACCGCCCATCAGGTTGTCGACCGAGCCGAGCTGGACGCCGAGCCCGACCTGGGCCGCGTTGCGGCCGCCGAGACCGCCGCCCGGCGCCGCGGCGCCGATCTGCATCTGGGAAAGCGAGTCCTTGAACGTGGTCCGGCTCGCCTTGTAGCCGACAGTGTTGACGTTGGCGATGTTGTTCGCCGTCACGTCGAGCATCGTCTGGTGGTTCTTGAGGCCGCTGATCGCGGCAAACATCGCTCGCATCATGGTTCGCTTACTTCCTTTCGCGGCCTCCGCGAGGCGGTCCGGCCGGGTTGGTCGGGGCGCTTCTGGCCCATTTGGCGCGCCGGGGTCATGCGACTACGGCGCTGTCGATGTTGGTGAAGACGTGGTCGCGCATATGGGCGCGGTCGATGGCGGTGATCACGGTCCGGTTGGCGACCGAGACGACGAAGGCGTTGTCGTCGACCATCACCACCGCCTCGCGGCTGCCCTTGCCGGCGGCGAGGTCGAGGCCGCGGCCCAGCCGCGCCAGCGAGGTCGGGTCGGTGGGGATGCCGCGGCGCTGGATCCGTTCCAGCGCGTGCTTGGAGAACTCGATGCCGCCGCTCGACTGCTGCAGGCGCTCGGCGAAGGAGGGCGTGGCGAGGCCGCCCGCCGGGGCGCCGGTGGGGGGCGCTGGGGGCGCGGCGCTGGGCCGGGCGACGCTCGGCGGCAGCGGCGAGAGCCCGCCCATCCTGTCGATCGGGGCCGTCACTTGACCTCGCTCACGACGCCGGGCTGGACACCGGTGACGCCGGAGATCGTCAACGTGAAGCCTTCTTTTTCGAAGCTGACCTTTTCGACCGTGCCTTCGGCGCTGGAGCCGTCTTCTTTCAGGTAGCTGACCTGGTGGCCGATCAGGGCCAGCGACTGGTCGGCGGCCATCGTGCCCTCCAGCCGTTCGCTGGAGGCGGCCAGGTTGCTGACCTGCTCTAGCGTCGAGAAGGCCGTCATCTGGCTCATGAATTCCTGGTCGCCGACGGGGCTGAGCGGGTTCTGGTTTTTCAGCTGGCCGACGAGGAGCTTGAGGAAGTCGTCCTTGCCGAGGCCGCCGGGCGCCTGCGTGGACGGCGAGCTGGAGCCGGCGCCGGAAGCGCCGAGGGCATCGATTGGGGTTGACACGGTTCTTCTCCTCCTGGATCAGGCGAGGACGTCGACGAGAACGCCGCCGCCGAGGTCGATGGTGCGGGCCGGCTGCTCGCCGTCGCCGCCGTTGAAGTCGTCATTGCCGCCGCGCGGGGACGTGCCGGTGCCTGACGAGCCGTTGGTGCCGCCGCGCTCGGCGCCGGCGCTGTCGGGCGCGACCGAGACCGTGAAGGCGCTCAACTGCAGGCCCTGCGCCTCGAGCCGCCGGCGCAGCTCGGTGCTGGAGGCTTCGAGCAGGCGGGCGGCCTCGGGCGTGTCGGCGACGACCGCCGCCGTCAGCCCGTCGGCGCCGCCCCGCAGCACCACCTCGACGCCGCCCAGCTCGGCCGGCTTCAGAGTCAGCCGGGCGCGGTTGAAGGCATGCGTGTGAGCGAGCCGGATCGTCGCTTCCAGTGCTGCCGCCGGGCCGGGGGCGCCGGCCGGGGCCGGAGTGCCCGGTGCGATCGGGGCCGCCGAGTCGGTGGCGGTGGCGAAGGGCGCGAGCGGCGCCGCCGAGGCGGGTGCCGGGTCGGCGGTCGCGGCCTGCGTGCTCGCCGCGGCTTGCGGCTCGGCTGCTGGCGGGGGCGAGGCGCCCGGCTCGGGTGCGGGAGGAGCAGGCGCCCTGTCGGTGGGAGCCGTCGGCGTTCCTGGTTCGGCCGGGGTCGCCGGCGCCGAAGGCGCGGGGAGATTGCTGGCGGCGGCGGCAGGAATCGGCGCCGCCGCGACCGGCACGGTGGCTCCCGCCGGGAGGCCGGCGGTGCCAGGCGTCGTCGTCGCGGGGACCGTGGGCGCCGCGGCCGGCGCGGCCTCGGCAAGCGTTGGTGCGGGCGCCGCTGGCGCTCCTTCGTCCGCGCCCTGGCTCGGGGCCGCGATCGGCACAGCGGCCGACGCCTCGGGGACCACCGGGCTGGCCGCGACCGTTTGCGCGGCTGCCGGCAGCGCAGCCGTGGCCCCGGTCGCCGCCGCCGTCGCGATCGCGTCGGCCGCGGGCAGGGGAGAGATCGGGCCGTAGACAACCGCGCCGCCGTTCAGGTCGGCACCGGTCGCGTCCACGCTCGTCGCCGTGGGCGCGTTCGCGCCGGGCGCCTCCCCGGCGCTCGTGCCGGGGCTTTTCGTCTCGCCTTCCGCAGGTGCGGTCCGGGCGGTGGGTTGTGGGGCCAGCAGCGCCGCGAAGGGCGTTGCCACCGCTTCCGGGGGCGGTGGCGCTCCCGGTGGCGGTTCTGGCCGCGCGGCCTGTAAGGGCGGGCCGGTGCGTGGCTGTTGGTAGCCCATCGCCATCACCCCCCGAACCCGCTGGCGCCGGCGCCCTGGCCGAATTCGGCCGCGTAGGCGAGCACCTTCTTGACGTAGGCCTGGGTCTCGGGGTAGGGCGGGATGCCGCCGTACTGTTCGACTGCGCCGGGGCCGGCGTTGTAGGCCGCCAGCGCCAGTTCGGTGTTGCCGTCGAACTTCTCGAGGTGTTCGTGCAGGAGCCGGGCGCCGCCCTCGATCGCCTGTTCGGGATCGAGCGGGTTGGTCACACCGAGGCCACTCGCCGTTTCCGGCATCAGTTGCGTCAGTCCCTGGGCCCCGGCCGAACTGCCGGCGTTGGGGTCGAAGCCCGACTCGGCTTTGATCAGGCCCGCGAGGAGAGTGGGGTCGACGCCGTTGCGGCTGGCGGCCGCTTCGATCTGGGCGGCGTAGGGGACCGAGGGGTTGAGGGTTGAGCCGCTGGGCGCCGCAGTGGCGGTCACGGGCGCCCCGGCCAGCGGTTCGGTGCCGACGGTGGAGGAGCCGGCGACCGGAGCCGAGCCGGGCGCGCCGGCGACGGCGCCGGCCGAGGCAAGCTGGGCGCTGAAAGAGGAGCTGGAGCGGGCGCTGCCGCCTTCGACTTCGGCGATCATCTGCTGCAAGGCCGCGACCCGCGCCGCGGCAGCGCTGGCCGTGCCGAGGCCGTCGCCGGCGCTGCCGGGCGTCGCCGCCACCGGGACGCTCACGCCGCCCTCCCGCGCCGGTGCACGGCCAGGGCCAGCTCGTCGAGCTGGGCCCCTTCGACCCGCGCCGCCTCACGCGTGTGCTCGGCCCGGCGACGCTCGCGCAGCCGGTCGAGCGCCTGGCGCTCGCGGGCGGCGGCGAGCAGGCCCTGCCGACTCGCCTCGACGTCGCTCTCGCGCTCGCCAAGGTCGCGCACAGCGGCGGCCCGGTTGCCGGCCAGCCGTTCCAGGTAAGCGTTGACCGCGGTCAGATCGCTGCCGCTGCGCAGCAGCGCCTCACCGGCGGCTCCAGCCGCATCGCGCTCAGCCGTCCGCGCCCCTTCGATCGTCGCCTCGAGCTCGCTCAACGCTTGCTCGCTCTCCATCTGGCGCCCCAGCGAAGCCGCCAGCGCCTCCTGGGCGCTGCGCTCCGCTTGCCGCCGCAGCCCGTGCACCCGCTCGAGCCGAAATCGAAAGACCTGGTCGCTCACGCCCCCGGTAATCGTCCGCCGGACGACGCTCTTTAGCCCTGACTCGTCACCTCTCTTCTTCGGCGCTAAAGACCGGGTGCCGTCTCGGCGCTAGGTCGAATGCAGTTGTCTGCATCCTCTATTAGGGTCGAGAGCCGGAACCCATGGAGATCGTGCGCGTCATCTATCACCATGAAAACGAGGGCTGGTGGGCTGAGTCCCCCGACGTTGAGGGCTGGTCAGCCGCTGGTGACAGCTACCCGCAGGTCCGCCAGTTGGCGGTCGAGGGCATTTCCTTCGCGCTCGGACATGAGGCCCAGCTAGAGCATTTCGTTCCTGCTGGCGAGCAGGTCGCGGCCTAGCGCTCAGACGCTGAGGTGGAGCGGCGGGATCGCGCTCGGACCCGGAGCGGGGAGGGGCGGCGCCTCGGGGACTTCGATCGGCTCGGTTGCCACTGGCGTCGGAGTGGCGCCTGCCGCCGCATCGGCGAGAGCGTGGAGGGCGCCGTCGGTGCTCTCAAGGTCGCTGGGCTCGTCGACGCGCTGGCGCAGGAAGGCGTCGATCTCGGGGCGCAGGGCGATCGCGGCGTCGACGTTGGGGTCGCTGCCGGGCTGGTAGGCGCCGATCGAGATCAGGTCCTCCTTGTCGCGGTAGGCGGCGAGGAGGCGGCGCAGGTCGGTCGCCGCCGCCAGGGTCTGCGGCGGCGCCACCTCGGTCGCCAGGCGCGAAACGCTCTGGAGGACGTCGACGGCCGGGTAGTGGCCGGCGTGGGCGAGGTCGCGGCTGAGCACGGCGTGGCCGTCGAGGATCGAGCGCACGGCGTCGGCGATCGGCTCGTTCATGTCGTCGCCGTCGACCAGCACCGTGTAGAGGCCGGTGATCGTCCCCGCCGGGCTGGTCCCGGCCCGCTCCAGCAGTCGCGGCAGCAGGGCGAAGACGCTGGGCGTGTAGCCGCGCGTCGCCGGCGGCTCGCCGATCGCCAGCCCGACCTCGCGCTGGGCCATCGCGAAGCGCGTCACCGAGTCCATCATCAGCAGCACGTCGTTGCCCTGGTCGCGGAAGTGCTCGGCGATCGCGGTGGCGGCGAAGGCGGCCTTGATCCGCACCAGCGCCGGCTGGTCGGAGGTGGCGACGACGACGACGGAGTGCTCCAGCGCGTCTCCTAGGTCGCGCTCGACGAACTCGCGCACCTCGCGGCCGCGCTCGCCGACCAGGGCGATGACGTTGACGTCGGCCGAGGTCGAGCGGGCGATCATCCCCAGTAGCGAGGACTTGCCAACACCGGAGCCGGCGAAGATCCCCAGCCGCTGGCCGAGGCCGCAGGGGACGAAGGCGTCGAGCGAGCGCACGCCGAGGGCGACGCGACGCTCGATCCGCGGCCGCCCCAGCGGCTCCGGCGGCGGCGCCAGCGCCGGGCGCCGCTCCGGCAAGGCCAGCTTTGAGCCGTCGAGCGGCCGGCCGAAGCCGTCGACGACCTGGCCCAGCAGGGCCTCGCCGACCGGCACCCGGAAGGTCTCGCCGGTCGCCGCCACCGGCTTGCCGGGGCCGATCCCGTGCATCTCTCCCAGCGGCATCAGCAGCGTGCCGGCGTTGCGGAAGCCGACCACCTCGGCCGGCACCGGCGCCCGGTCGCGCCCGGTCTCGACCAGGCAGACCTCGCCGACCGCGGCCTCGAGCCCGGTCGCCTCGACGATCAGCCCGATCACGTCGCGCACCCGCCCCCGCCGCTGCACCAGGTCCGCCCGCCGCAGCGCCTCCGCGGCCCCCGCCAGCGGCGCGCTCAAGCCAGTTCCCCGCGGACGATCTCGGCGGCGCGCTCGAGCTGGGCGCTGACCCGCGCGTCGACCTCGCCGACCTCGGTCCGCACCAAGCAGCCGCCGCGGTTGACGCGGCGCTCCTCGCGCACGGTCAGCTCGGCCCCGTGCTCGGCGCTCAGCGCCGCCAGCGCCTCGCGCACGCGCTCGGCGTCCTCGGGGTTGACCAGCAGGGTCGCCGCCACCGGCTCGCTGAGCCGGCGCAGGGCGCCGCGGGTCACCTCCAGAACCAGCTCCGGCCGCAGCTCCAGCGTCGCGCCCAGGACCTTCTCGGCGATCTGAAGCGCCAGCTCGGCCGCCGCCTCCTCGGCGGCAGCGGCGCTGCGCACGCGCTCGGCTCCCAGCTCTGCGGCCGCCACCCCCAGCGCCTGCGCCGCCGGCCCGACCTCGGCTCGGCCGGCGCTCAGCCCGGCGGCGAAGCCCTCCTCGCGGGCCGCCTCGAGCGCCGTCTGGCGCTCCTCCTCGGCTTCCGCGACCACCTCGCCGAGCGGTCGCGGCGCCACCAGTTCGGGGAAGTCAAACGACGAGCTCATCGCCGTTCCCGCGTCGGCCCATCATGATCTCGCCGGCGTCCTCGAGGCGGCGGATCTCGGCGACGATCCGTCCCTGTGCCTCCTCGACCACGCTTTTGCGCTGCGGCGGCTGGTACTCGATCTCCTCGACCAGCATCTCCGCCCGCCGCTCGGACATGTTGGCGAGGACCTTCTCCTTGACCTCCTCGGCGACCCCGCGCAGGGCCAGTGCCAGGTCGGCGTCGTCGACGTCTTTCAGCACCGTCTGCACGGCCCGGTCGTCGAGCTTGACGATGTCCTCAAAGACGAACAGCAGTGCCCGGATCTCTTCCGCCAGCTCCTCGTCGGACTCGGCCAAGGTGTCGAGCACGTTGCGCTCGGTCGGCCGGTCGGCGTGGTTGAGGATGTCGGCCAGCGACTTGACGCCGCCCGAGGTCGCGTACTCCTCCGAGAGCACGTTCGAGAGCTTCTGCCGCATCACCGTCTCCACCTCGCGGATCACCGCCGGGCTGGTCTCGCTCATCCGCGCGATCCGCAGCGAGACGTCGGCCTGCTCGTCCTCCTCCAGCAGCGCCAGCACTTCCGCCGCCAGGGTCGTGTGCAGGCTGGAGATGACGAGCGCCTTGGTCTGCGGCGCCTCGTTGCGGAGGAAGGCGTGGATCTGCTCGGGCGGCGTGCGGTGCAGGAACTCGAAGGGGCGCATCTCGATTACGGCCGAGAGCCGCCCGGTTATCTCCGCCGCCCGCTCGCTGCCCAGCGCCCGCTCCAGCACCTCGCGCGCGTAGGCGACCCCGCCCTCGGCGATCGAGCTGAAGGCGAGCGAGTTCTCCGCCACCTCCTCCAGCACCGCCTCGACCTGCTCGCGCGGGATCTCGCCGGTCTTCGCCATCTCCAGCGAGAGCTCCTCGATCTCTGCCTCGCTGAGGTGGCTGAAGACCTCGGCCGCCTTTTTCGGCCCCAGGGTGACGAGCAGCACCGCCGCTTTGCGGCGCCCGCGCAGCGCCGGCACCGGCGCCCCGACCGCCCGCGGCGTCAGCTCGGTCCCCGGCGCGCCGCTCACCTCCGCCGCCGGCACCAGGTCCTGCGCTGCGGCGTTCACCTCATCCCTCCTTGATCCAGGCGCGGAGCTGCTGGGCGACCCGATCGGGCTCCATCGCCGCCACGTCGTCGCCGTCGTGGTGGACCGCGGTGTCCTCCTCCCAGCGGTCGCGCTCGGCCAGCTCCAGCTCGGCCAGGGAGGTCGGCGCGTTCAGCTCCCGCAGCCAGATCGGTTCGGCGTCGAGCACCTCGTCCTGGCGTTTGCGCAGATGGCGGCCGGCGAAGAAGAGGAAGGCCAGCGCCGCCAGCCCCAGCAGCACGTATTTGCCGATATCGACGAAGCCGCCGACGGACTCGGTTCGGCCGGCGCCGGCGGTTTGGCGAAGGCGATACGGCTGGTCGAGATCGTGTCGCCGCGTTTCGGTTCGATCCCGGCCGCCGCCGCGACCGCGGTTTCGAGCTGTTTCAGTTCCGCCGGCGGCACCGACTTGTCGACGACCAGGGCGACGTCCTGACGGTTGACGCTGCCGGGCGCCACCTGCGTGTGGGTGACGGTTTTGTCGACCCCGTACTGGGCTTCTTCTTTTTTCCGTTTGTATTTCGAGTTGCCGCCGCCCGCCGTGGCGCCGGCCCCGTAGCTGGGGATGTTCCCCGCCGCTCCCGCGGCGCCCCCGGCGGCGCCCGCGCCGGCCCCGTTGAGGGACTCGTTTTCGGTGCTGCGGTCAAGCGGCGTGCCTTTGTCGGCGTATTCGAGTTTGCTCTGGGTGGTGCGGTCGGCGTCGACGTCCGCCTGCACCTGCACCCGTCCCTTTTCGGGACCGATCGTGCGCAGCAGCAGGGCGTCGAGGCGCGCTTCCAGTCCCTGCTCGTAGCGGGCCTCGATGGCCTGCTTGGAGACCCCGCCGCCGCCGGCATCGCCCGCCCCGGCCGGCCATAGGGTGGCGCCGCTGGCGTCGGTGATCGTCACGTCCTTGGCGTTCAGCCCTTCGACGCTGGCGGCGACCAAGTTGGCGACGCCGCGTACGGCGCCGGCGCCGAGCCGGCCCGAGCTGGTTCCGATCAGGACCGCCGCGGTCGGTTTCACCGCTTCCGCCGCGAACAACTGGTCTTCGGGCAGGGTTAGCTGCACGGTGACGTCGCTGACGCCTTCGACCTGGGAGATCGTCCGCTGCAGTTCGCCCTCCAGCGCCCGCTGGTAGGTGACCTTCTGCTGAAAGTCGCTGGCCCCGAACTGCTGCTTGTCGAAGAGCTCGAAGCCCGGTTTGTTGCCGCCGACGACGTCGCTTTCGGCCAGCGCGATCCGCGCCTGGGAGACGTCGGAGTCGGCGACCGCCACCGTGGTCCCGTCGCCGCGCACCTGGTAGGCGATCCCCTTGCCTTCGAGCACGCCGGTTATCTGCCCGGTTTCTGCCGGGTCGACCCCCGAGGCCAGCGTCGTGTAGCTCTGGCTGCTCGCCATCTGGAACATCACGAACAGCAGCACCACGATCGCCACCGCGGCGCCGGCGAGGGCGATGCGCCCCCGGGTCGAGAGCCGGGCCAGGACTGAGCGGATCGAGGCCAAGGATCAGACCTGAGTACGGAAGATTTCGGTATACGCTTCGACCGCTTTGTTGCGCACCTGCGAGGCGAGCTGCATCGAGAGGCTCGCTTCCTGCACCGCGGTGACCACCGAGGTGACGTCCTGCGTCTGCCCGGTGGCGAGCGCCTGCGACTGCTGGGCGGCGACGTCCTGGGTGTGCTGAAGCTGGCCGACGGCGTTGCTCAGCATCGAGCCGAAGCCGCCGGTCGGATCGGGCTCGGTCGCTTTCTTCGCCGGGTCGGCGCCGCCGACGTTCCACTCCGGCCCGGCGGCTTTCGGCGCCGCCCACTCGCCCACGCCGGGCGTCCCGATCCCTGGCACCGGCACCGTCATCGCAGCAGTTCGATCGTTTTGGTGAAGGCGGACTTGGTCGTCTGCAGCGCCGTCACGTTGGCCTCATAGGCGCGCGAGGCGTCGATCAGGTCGACCATCTCGGTCACCGGGTTGACGTTGGGCATCGTCACGTAGCCGTTGGCGTCGGCGTCCGGGTGGCCCGGGTCGTAGACGCGCCGCAGCGGCGTCGTGTCGGGCACGATCGCCGCCACTTCGACGCCCTCCTGCGGCCCGGCGGGGCCGCCGCCGACCGCACCCGCGAGCTGCCCGGCGAAGCCGCCGCCGGCCTGCTGCAGGACTACCGACTTGCGCCGGTAGGGGCCGCCTTCGGGGGTCCTGGTGGTCTGCGCGTTGGCGAGGTTCTCGGCGGTCACGTCCATCCGCAGCCGCTGCGCGGTGAGGCCGCTGGCGGCGATGTCGATCGCGTCGAAGAGCCCCATCAGGAGACCCCCATCGCCGTCCGCATGATCTGCACCCGCGCCCCCGCGACCTGGACCAGGGCGCTCAGTTCGAGCCCGTTCTCGGCCAGCTTCGCCGACTCGGCTTCGGCGTCGACGCCGTTGCCGTCGGCCCGCAGCGCCACCGTCGGGCCCTGTTCGGGTTCGAAGCCGAGCGCTTGCACCGCGCCCGGGCCTTCGCCGAGGGCGCTCGCCAGCGCCCCGTGGAAGTCGACGTCGCTGGGCTGGAAGCCGGGCGTGTCGGCGTTGGCGATGTTGTTCGCCAGCACGGAGTTGCGCAACGTGGCGCCGGAGATCGCGCGGGTGAGGGCGAGCTGGGTGGTGTCGAGGACGCTCATCGGGGCTTGCGCCCGGGGTAATCGGCCGCGCCCCCGGCGCATTTAGGGATTTCTGTGATCCACCTCCGCCGCTGCACGTATTGCTGCCTGGACAGACGTGCGGTTAAGCAACTGGACGTTCTGTCGATAACGGGGCGGATGGGCGAGAAAGAGGAGAGAAAGTGGCCTGAAGATCAGGTCAACGAATTCCTCGACCAGATCTCGGCCGGTGGCCAGGACTACCGGCGGCTGGTCGAGCGCCTGCCGGTGATCGTCTACGCCGCGGAGATGGGCGAGCACGGCGCTTGGCGCTACGTCAGCCCCCAAGTCGACGAGATCCTCGGCTACACCGCGGAGGAGTTCAAAGCCGACCCCGGCCTCTGGGCGCGGCTGCTCCACCCCGAGGACCGCGAGCGCGCGATCTCCCACGAAACCAAGGACTTCCTCGGCAGCCGCCACACCAACCCGGTCGAGTACAGGATGTGCACCCGCAGCGGCGAGGTGCGCTGGATGCTCGATGAGGCGGTGCTGGAGGCCGACGAGCAGGGGGTGCCGATCTGGCACGGCGTCCTCTACGACATCACCGAGCGCAAGCGGGCCGAGCGCGAGCTGCAGCGGGCGGTCGCCCAGCAGGCGGTCGTCGCCAAGCTCGGCGAGCGCGCCCTCCAGGACGGCGACCCGGAGACGCTGATGGAGGCCGCCACCGGCCTCTTGGCCGAAGTCGAGGGCATCCACAGTGCCTGCATCTGGGCCCTCGGCCGTGACGGCCGCAGCCTCACCCTGCGCGCCGGCCTCGAGGACGAAGTGGTCGGTGCCGGCCGCCGCGTCTCCGCCGGCCGCGACTCGCACGTCGGCGCCGCCCTCGACAGCGGCGTCCCCGCTGTCGTCCCCGACTGGACCCGCGAGGCACGCTTCAGCATGCCGCCGGTCCTGCGCGTCTTCGACGCCGCCAGCAGCCTGGCGGTGATCATCGACGGCAAGGATCGCCCCTTCGGCGTGCTCGACGTCCACGCCACCGAACCGGGCCGCTTCAGCGCCAAAGACATCCCCTTCCTACAGGCATCCGCCAACGTACTTGCCGACACGATCGAGCGCCACGCCGCAGACAAAGCGCTGCGGCACCGCGTCCTCCACGACGGGCTCACCGGCCTGCCCAACCGGCTCAGCTTCATTGACGCCCTCAACGACTCGCTCAAGCGCGCGCTCGCCTCCGGCTCCCCGGTCGGGATCCTCTTCCTTGACCTCGACCACTTCAAGCTGATTAACGACAGCCTCGGCCACCACGCCGGCGACGCTCTGCTGCGGGCGGTGGCGCCGCGGCTGCGCGACCACCTGCGCCCCGGCGACGTCGTCGCCCGCTTCGGCGGCGACGAGTTCGGGATCCTGATCGACCGCCTCGCCGACGAAAACGAGGCGATCGCGATCGCCGACCGCGTCTCCTCCGCCTTCACCCAGCCCTTCTCGCTCGACGGCGTCGACCACTTCGTCAGCGCCAGCATCGGCGTCGCCGTCGCCCGCCCGGTCGACTCCGCCAGCGCCAACGCCGAGCTCTTGATCCGCGACGCCGACGCGGCGATGTACCGGGCCAAGGAAAAGGGCCGCTCGCGCTGCGTGCTCTTCGACGCCGAGATGCGGGCCAGCGCCAAGCGCCGGCTCGAGATCGAACGCGAGCTGCGCCACGCCCTCGACCAGGACCAGTTGGCGCTCCACTACCAGCCGGTCGTCGGCCTCCGCACCGGCGAGATCAGCGGCCTCGAGGCGCTGGTGCGCTGGCGCCACCCCGAGCGCGGCCTGCTCGACCCCGGCGAGTTCGTCTCGATCGCCGAGGACAGCGGCCTGATCGAGCCGATTGGGCGCTGGGTCCAGGAGCGCGCCTGCCGCCAGGCGCTGGAGTGGCACGAGCAGCGCCCCGACGCCCGCCCCTTCGACGTTGCCGTCAACCTTTCGGCCCGCCAGGTCGCCCACCGCGACCTGCCGGCGACGATCGCCGAGGTCGTTGCCCGCACCGGCCTCGACCCCTGCCATCTGCGGTTGGAGATCACCGAGAGCGTCCTCGTCGAGGAGTCGGCGACGGCGATCGCCTCGCTGGAAGCGCTGAACGAGATCGGCGTTCGCCTCGTCCTCGACGACTTCGGCACCGGCTACTCATCGCTCGCCTACCTCAACCGCTTCCCCTTCCATGCCCTCAAGATCGACCGCTCCTTCGTCGACGGCCTCGGGATCGAACAGGAGCGGACGGCGATCGTCGAGGCGATCATCGGCATGGCCCGGGCGCTCTCGCTCGAGGTGATCGCCGAGGGCGTCGAGAACGAGGTGCAGTTGGCGGAGCTGCGGCGGCTCGGCTGCGACTACGCCCAGGGCCACCTCTTCCACGCGGCGATGCCGGCCAGCGAGGTCAGCCGCCTGCTGGCCGAGGGCGCACTCAGCTATTCGGGGATGTCGCCGCGCAGGTAGTCGTTGCTGAGCAGTTCGTTCGGCAGCGGCAGCGACTCGATCAGTTCGTTGTCGCGCATCCAGCCGGCGAAGGTTCCCCACTGGGCCGGGTCCATGTAGCCGAAGGGCTTGCCTTTGGTGCGCGCCGCCAGTAGCGGCAGCGTCGCTTTCACCTCGGCTTCAGTCAGTTTGGGATCGAGGTCGTGGTTGGCTTCGAGCACGGCTTTGGTCGCCACTCCCGGTTGTTTGACGGCGGCGTTGGTGCCGCGTTCGAGGGCGGCGATGAAGAGCCGGTACTTCTCCGGTTCTGCTTCCAGCGCCTTGCGGTTGGCGACCAGCACCAGCTCGTCATAGGTCGGCACGCCGAGCTGGTCGACCGGCGTCACCACCGGTTCTTTGCCGCGTTCGCGCAGATCGACGCCCTCGACGTTGCTGTAGCCGCCGAGCATCGCCTGGGCGCTGCCGCCGACCAGCGCCGGCAGCAGCCCGAAGCCGACGTTGACCAGCTTGACGTCGGAGAGCGAGAGCTTGGCGCGGGCGAGGATCGTCTTCATGAAGGCTTCCTGGTAGGGGATGCCGGCGTAGGCGACGGTCTTGCCCTTGAGGTCGGCGACCCCTTTCACCCCTGATTTCTTCAGCCAGATCAGCGAGGTCAGCGGCTGGTTGACGAGGGCCCCGATCGCGACCACGTCGAGCCCCTTGTCGCGAGCGATCGCGACCTCGGGCTCGTAGGAGATCGCCAGGTCGGTGCGGCCGGCGGCCACCTGCTTCATCGGCGCCGCCGGGTCCGAGGGGGTGGAGATCGAGAGGTCGAGCCCGGCTTCTTCGAAGTAGCCGAGCTTCTGCGCCATGTAGATCCCGGCGTGGTCGGCGTTGGGGTAGAAGTCGAGCGTGAGGCTGAGCGGCTCGGCTTCGCCGGCGGCCACGTCCTCGGACTTCTCGCCGCAGGCGGCGAGGCCGAGCGCGAGCGCCAGCAGCGCCACAACGACCGCGAGCGCCGGGATACGGGGCGGCTTCATCCCCTGTGTTCTATCGCCAAGCGACGACGCGTCGCTCTACGAGGGCGACGAGGCCGATCAGGACCAGCGCCATTGCCGAGAGCACGGCGACCGCGGCGAACTCGCGGGCGACTTCGAGCTGGCCGTTGTCGGTGAGGATCAGGTGGCCGAGCCCAGAGCTGGAACCGACCCACTCGCCGAAGACGGCGCCGATCGGTGCCACGACGACGGCGATCTTGGCGCCGGTGAAGAAATTCGGCAGCGCCCCGGGTGCCTCGACCCGGCGGAACAGCGCCGG
This sequence comes from uncultured Actinomycetes bacterium, assembly GCA_963708405.1. Taxonomy (GTDB): domain Bacteria; phylum Actinomycetota; class Thermoleophilia; order Solirubrobacterales; family 70-9; genus VAYN01. Next base: position 1,388,377 of record CAVPSL010000002.1, on the reverse strand, counting down.
CCGCGAGGCGTCGAGGCTGCGCATCATCTTGATCGCCTCGGGGTCGGCCGAGCCGAGGCCGGCGAGGACGTTGACGGTGACCGGGAAGAAGCAGATCAGCGCCACGACGATGACCTTGGGCCAGATCCCGTAGCCGAGCCAGACCAGCAGGATCGGCGCGATCACGATCACCGGGATCGTCTGCGAGACGACGATCAGCGGGTAGGAGGCGTCGCGGACCAGGGCCGAGAGGTGCATGACGACGGCAAAGCCGACGCCGAGCGCGAGCGCGACGCCGAGCCCGAGCAGCATCTCTCGCAGAGTCACCCAGGCGTTTTCCGCCAGCAGCGAGCGGTTCTCCCAGAGCGACTGGGCGATTTCCGCCGGCGAGGGCACGAGAAAGCTTTCGATCCCCAGCACTTCCGCCAGGAACCCGCTCGAGGCGGCGAGCTGCCAGAGCCCGATCAGCGCCACCAGCAACGCCCCGGGAAGCAGCCAGCGCCTCATGCCATGCCCTCCTTCAGCGCTGCGGTCGCCCGCTCGCGGGCGGCGACGAACTCGGGCGCGGTGACGGCGGCGTCGCGGTCGGTGGCGCGGGGAGCGGGGGAGGGCAGCTCGGCGACGATCCGGGCCGGGCGGGCGGAGAGGACGGCGACGCGGTCGGAGAGGTAGAGCGCCTCCTCGACGTCGTGGGTGACGAGGACGACCGTGCGCGGGTCCTCGCGCAGGGCGCCAGCCAGCCAGGCCTGCATCTCCGCCCGGGTGATCGCGTCGAGCGAGGCGAAGGGCTCGTCCAGGGCCAGCACCGGCTTGCCGGCGACGAGCGTGCGCAGGAAGGCGACCCGCTGGCGCATGCCGCCGGAGAGCTCGGCCGGCCGCGCCCGCTCGAAGCCGGCGAGGCCGAAGCGCTCGAACAGCGCCGCCGCGCTGTCCCGCGCCGCCGCCCGTCCCTGGCCGCGGTTGCGCAGCGCCAGCGCCGCGTTGTCGAGCGCCGAGTACCAGGGCAGCAGGGCGTCGCGCTGGGGCATGAAGGCGCAGCGCCGCAGCCGTTCCTCGGCCCCGGCCGCGCCTTCGACCTCCAGCGCGCCGGCGCTCGGCTCGCGCAGGCCGCAGATCAGCTCCAACAGCGTCGACTTGCCGCAGCCGGAGGGGCCGACCAGGCCGACGACCGAGTGGGCGGGCAGCTCGAGGTCGAGCCGATCGATCGTCTGCAGCTCGGCGTAGGCGTGGCCGAGGCCCCGGATCGACACGGACATCCCTGGTATCCTGCCGCACACCGCGCTCCTGACCTAGGCAGTCAGGAAAGTCGATAAGCACCCCGCGCGGCAGCAAACACCATGGACCCGGCAATTGTCCTCTTCGGATTGGGCATCGGCGTGCTCGTCGGTATGACTGGCATGGGCGGAGGCTCGCTGATGACGCCGCTGCTGATCCTCATCTTCGGCATCCAGCCGACGACGGCGATCGGCACCGACATCTTCTACTCGGCGATCACCAAGACCGTCGGCGGCTGGCGCCATTTCCGCATGAAGACGGTGAACATGGAGCTGGTCAAGTGGCTGGCGATGGGCTCGGTCCCGGCCGCGGTCTCCGGCGTCGTCCTCGTCTCCTTCGTCCAAGACCAGGTCGGCGAAGACCGCCTCAACGAACTCGTCTACGCGGTCCTCGGCGGCACCCTGCTGATGGTCGGGATCATCCAGCTGACCCGGGCACTGATCCTGCGCGGGCTGATCGAGGAGCGCGACCGCTTCGAGGTCGAGCGCCGCCACAAGGTCGCGGCGATCATCATCGGCGCCACCACCGGCTTCGTGATCGGGATCACCTCGGCCGGCTCCGGCACCGTGATCGCGATCCTGCTGATCGCGATCTACCGCCTGGCGCCGAAGAAGGTGGTCGGTACCGATGTCTTCCACGCCGCGATCCTGCTCTGGGCGGCGGGGATCGCCCACTGGGTCGGCGGCAACGTCGACCTCGGCCTGGCCGGGGAAATCCTGCTCGGCTCGGTGCCCGGGGTGGTGATCGGCGCCGCCCTCTCCGACCGGGCCCCGCAGGCCTTCATCCGCACCGCGCTCGGGGTCGTCCTGGTCGGCTCCGGCATCGTCACGATCCAGAAGGGCGACCCGACCGTGTGGCCGATCGCCGCCGGGATCGCCGCCGTCGGCCTCGGCCTCGTCCTCTACGTGCCGCACCACATCAACCGGCGCCGTGAGCTGCAGCGCCGGCAAGAGGAAGCCCAGGCACCGGCGCTTCCCTAGACCCCTGTCCACCGACTGATTTACTAGGAGCTGTATGCGTGTCTCAGCGAAGGCGGATTACGCCGTCCGCGCCGCCGTCGAGCTTGCCGCCGCGGGCGAGGGCCCGACCAAGGGCGAGAAGCTGGCGGAGGCCCAGGAAATCCCCCTGCAGTTCCTCGAGCACATCCTGCTCGAGCTGAAGCACAGCGGCATGGTTCGCGCCCGCCGTGGCGCCAAGGGCGGTTACTGGCTGGCTCGCCCCGCCGACGAGGTCAGCGTCGCCGACATCGTCCGCGCCGTCGAGGGCCCGATCGCCAACGTCCAGTCGATGGCCCCCGAGGCGATCGAGTATCGCGGCAGCGCCGCCCACCTCCAAGAGGTCTGGATCGCCGTCCGCGCCAGCCTCCGCTCCGTCCTCGAGGAGGTCACCCTCGCCGACCTCGTCTCCGGCAACCTCCCCGCCATCGTCGGCGAGCTCACCGCCGCCCCCGAGGCCTGGCAAGCCAGCACCTCGACCAAGGAAATGGCGCGGGACAGCTAGTTCGTCCGGCGCCTCACGGCTCCTCTTCGCGTATCTCCCTCAGTTTCTTCAGGTCGGCGAGATCCTGGTCGCGACCCGCGGCTTCCTTCATCGCCACCAGATGCTGGTAGCCGCAAAAACGAACGCGGTGGCCGAAGACTTCATCCTCGATCGCGGCCGCGTCGAGGTCGCCGTACTCGAGGTCGGGCCCGATGAGCTGCATGACGTCGAGACGTCCATATTTCGTCGCGAGGACGAAATTGCCGCCCAGCCCGAGCGCTTCAGGGTCGCGCGGATCGGGGAGTTCCTCCTTCGCGAACTCGTCCATTCCAATGACCTCTGCGCCAAGCTGGCGCAGGAGGTCCGCCAGCCGGTTCAAGTTTTCTTGATCCGGAGCGGGAACGATGTCCAGGTCCTTGGTTGCCCGGAGGTGTCCGTGCGCGCTTACCGCGAACCCACCGATCACGATGAAGCTGATCCCGGCGTCCTCCAGGGCCGCCAGAAGTGGCTCGCCATCGAGTGAAAGGTTTTCGGTCAACCGCGTTCGGCCCTGGCGCGCCTGCGCCCGCTCTCTGCGAGCTTGCCCAACTCATGGCTCAGGACGATGGCCTGCTCGACGCGCTGTCCAGGCGTGAGCTCGCGGTATTCACGTCGTGCGATCGCCAGCTCCGCCCTTCCGTCAGGGGTCCAGTTGCCGGTTCGCTTAGTCGATCCCATGCACAAAACGGTACAGCCGGGCACGGCCGGGGCGACGCTCCGCGCCGCCATGTCGGCTGTTTGCCCCGCTCAGACCTTCACCGGCGCCAAATCGAACTCCGTGCCCAGCCTCAGCTCGCTGTAGCGCCTGGCCCAGTCGTCGTTGACGCGGTCGGATTGGCGCTTCATGCGGGGCTCGAAGGCGAAGCCGTCGGGTGGGGAGAGGGAGAGGCGGTCGAGGAGGTTGAGGGTGCTGGTCTCGTAGTCGGCGGCGAAGTTCTCGTAGAGGACGAGGACGGGGCGGATGCCGGTGTGTTCGAAGAAGGCGTCCCAGCTCGCCTCTTCGGCCAGGATCAGGCTGAGGAGGTGGTCGATCGCGCGGTAGTGGAAGCGCAGGGCCGGGCGGTGCTCCTCGATGAAGCTGCGGTAGGGGGGAGAGCCGTCTTCCTCGACTGAGGCGGCCTTGGCGGCGACCTGGTCCTCGCGCCAGGTCGCCGTCTGCACCGCCTTCCACAGCGAGACCGCCTGGCGCAGCTTGTTGGCGCGGACGACGCGGACGAAGGTGAGGTCGGGGAAGACCTCGCCCAGCAGCTCGGCCAGGGTCAGGTCGCGGTAGGCGGGGATGTTGCGCAGGAGGCTGACGAAGTCGCCGAAGTAGCCCCACATCAGCTTCGCCCCAAAGACTCCATTCCCGGTCGTGCCGGCCTCGAAGACCCACTCCAGGTAACGGTCGTAGGCGGCGCGGCTCCAGAGCGGGGAGCGGGGCGGCGGGTCGCTGCCGACGCTGCGCTCACCGAGGTGGTCGCGGATCGACTGGTCCTCGACGCCGAGGAAGTATTCCTCCGGTCGCCGCGGCCGGCCGCTGTGCCGCAGCGCCTCGAAGTACTCCTCGGGCCGCCCGGCGACGCCCGTCTCCTCGAGCGCGTGGCAGACGAGCGTGCTGCCGCTGCGCGGGGTGGCGCAGACCAGGTAGGAGCGTTGCGGTTGCATCAATTCCAGAGTAAGTTAATCGACAAAGACGATTAAGTCCATCGCTCGCTAGTCTCGGGTCACTACCCGCTAGCGAGAGGAGCGACGCTTGGATACCCCGCCGAACATCCTCTACATCCACTCGCACGACACCGGGCGCTACGTGCAGCCCTACGGCTTCCAGGTCCCGACGCCGAACATCCAGTTGCTCGCCGACCAGGGGGCGCTGTTCCGCGAGGCTTTCTGCGCGGCGCCGACCTGCTCAGGCAGTCGCGCCAGCCTGCTCACCGGCCTCTACTGCCACAACAACGGCATGCTCGGGCTCGCCCACCGCGGCTGGAAGCTGAACGACTACGACCAGCACTGGGTCCACGCTCTGCGCCGCGCCGGCTACCGCTCGACCCTGATCGGCGAGCAGCACATCTCCGTCGACCCCGGCGTGATCGGCTACGACGAGGTGCTGCCGGTCGGCTCCAACCACGCCGAGGAGGTGGCGCCGCTGACGATCGACACCCTGCGCCGAGCCCCCGAAGGCCCCTGGTTCCTCTCGGTCGGCTTCTTCGAGACCCACCGTGACTTCTTCTCCCCGACCTCGGTCCGCGACACGCTCTACTCGCTGCCACCGGCCAACCTGCCGGACGTGGTCGCGACCCGCAAGGACATCGCCTCCTTCAAGGCCAGCGCCCGCTCGCTCGACCAGGGCATCGGCGCCGTCCTCCACGGCCTGCACGACTTCGGCCTGGTCGAGAACACGCTGGTCATTTGCACTACCGACCACGGCATCGCCTTCCCCGGTGCCAAGGCGACCCTCTTCGACCGCGGGATCGGGGTAATGATGATCGTTCGCGGCCCCGCCGGCTTCAGCGGCGGCAAGGTCATCGACGCCCCGGTCAGCCACCTCGACATCTACCCGACCCTCTGCGAGCTGGCCGGGGTCGAGCCGCCGCCCTGGCTGCAGGGCTCTTCGCTGATGCCGCTGGTCCGCGGCGAGCGAGCCAGCCTGCACGAGGCGATCTTTGCCGAGGTCACCTACCACGCCGCCTACGAGCCGCAGCGGGCCATCCGCACCGATCGCTGGAAGTACATCCGCCGCTTCGACGACTACCGCTACCCGGTGCTCGCCAACTGCGACGACAGCGCCAGCAAGGACCTGCTGGTCGCCGCCGGTTGGGGCCAGCGCCCGGTCCCGCGCGAGCAGCTCTACGACCTGCTGCTCGACCCCGCCGAGGGCGACAACCTCGCCCCCGAGCCCGCCTTCGCCGAGCAACTGGGGGAGCTGCGCGACCGCCTCGAGGCCTGGATGCGCGAGACCGACGATCCGCTGCTCGACGGCCCGGTGCCGGCGCCGCCGGGGGCGCTCGTCAACGAGCAGTGGCAGGTCTCCCCGGACGAGCAGCCGCGGGCGATCATGGCGGATCCCACGGCCGCGTCATCCAGGTGAGGCAGGTCCAGCCGGGGATCGGCGCCCCGCCCGGGTAGCGGCTCTCGCCGTGGGCGAAGAGGCTGAGCCCGCAGTTGTGCGATCCCATCTGCCAGATCCGCTCCAGCGCCGGCGCCGCCAGTCCTTCCCCGAGGCCGTCCACCAGCTCCTCGCCGAGGACGATGTCGAGCAGAAAGACCCGGGTGAAGATGCCGTGGCCGACCAGCAGCGGCAGCCCCTCGTCGCTTGCCTCCAGCTCGGCCCGCAGCCGCCGCGTCCGTCGCAGCAGTTCCGCGAAGCCTTCGCCCGGCCGCCACTCGCCCGTGTAGTCGAGCGTCTCCGCCTCCAGCCCCAGCGCCGCCCCGACCGCCGTCGCGGTTTCCCGCGCCCGCCGCATCGGGCTGCTCAGCAGCCGCGTCGCCTCCTCGCCGCGCAGCCCCCCGCCGGCCGCTGCCGCCTGCGCGACTCCGCGCTCGGTCAGCCGGTCGCCCTGCTCCTCGCTCAGCGCCTCGGCGCCGGTGTGGGCATTGTGGGCGGACTCGCCGTGGCGCAGGAACAGCGCCCGGGCCACGGCTATTCGGCGGCCGGCACGCCGCCGGCGACGATGTTGACGAAGTTCTCCAGGTGCCGGGTGGTCCAGCACTCGAAGGCGCCGTCGCAGTAGCGCTCGTAGGCGGCCATCACCGAGTCGCCGTAGTTCCAGTAGAGCTTCGGCTCGGGGTTGAGCCAGAACAGCCGCCCGGCCCGCTCGGCCACCTGGGCGAAGATCTCGGCGTGGGGCTCGCGGCCGTTGGTGCGCGCGTCGCCGAGCACGATCACGGTCGAGCGCGGGTCGAGTTCGTCGGAGATCTCGGTCAGGAACTCCTGCCAGACGCGGCCGTAGTCGGTGTAGCCGGAGACGTCGGCGACGCCGCCCTCGCTGGAGATCCGCTGTGCCACCGCGGCGAAGTCGCGCTCTTGCTCGAAGACCTCGCTCACCTCCGAGATCCGCTCGATGAAGACGAAGCTGCGCAGCTTGCGGAAGGAGTCGTGCAACGCGTGCAGGACCGAGAGGAAGAAGACCGAGGCCGAGGTGACCGAGGTGGAGACGTCGCAGAGGACGTAGATCTCCGGCCGCCGCGGCCGCTTCGGCCGGTAGCGCAGCCGCAGCGGCACGCCGCCGGTCTCCAGCGAGGCCCGCATCGTCCGCCGCACGTCCACCAGTTGTCCCTGCCGGCGCCCGCGCTGCTCGTGGCCCAGCGTCGCCAACCGCCGCTTCATCTGCGAGACGGCGCGGTGCACCGAGGCCAGGTCCTGGGTCGGGCTGGTCGGCAGCGCCCGGTCCAGCTCGGCCAGGGGACGGGAGGGGGGCAGCGCTTCGGTGCGCTCGATCAGGTCGCGTTCGAGCTCGCGCCGCAGGTGCCGCTCGAAGGCGTTGAGCTGGTCGCGGTCGATCGCCGGCGGCGCCTCCTCGCCCGCCGCCGGGGCCGGCTGCTGCCCGGCCGAGAGGCCGAGCGTGCGGCGTATCCGCTGCACGTCGACGCCGACCACGCCGGAGCCCTCGGCGCGGCCGAAGGCGGCGATCGCCAGCCGCGCCAGGTCGCGCATGCGGTCGTCTTCTTCGGCCGCGATCGCCTCCCGCACCTGCTCGCGCAGGGCGTCCATGTCGAGCCGCTCGCCGTCGCCCAACTCGGACCCGGCGCCGCCCTCGCCCTCGCCGCTCTCGGTAACCCCGCGCTGCACCGCCTCGGCCTCGGCGGCGCGGAAGAAGAAGCGGTCGAAGAGCAGCTCGAAGACGCGCCGGTCCTCCTGTGACTTGGCGATCGTCGCCGCCAGCGCCTCGCGGAAGTCGGCATGCGAGGTCCACGGCACCTGCTCCAGCGCCGCGAAGGCGTCGAGGATCTCCGAGGTGCCGACCGCGACCCCCTCGCCGCGCAGTTCCTCACAGAAGGCGAGCAGCTTCGGCGCCAGCCCCGGCGGGCCGGGGTCTGCCTGCGGCCCGTAGGGAGAGCTCGGGTTCACCGGGTCGATAATAGGTCGATGGCGGTGGGGGCTGAGGCGTTGCGAGAGATGCGGCGAGCGCGCAGGCGTCGTTACGTCGCTCGGCTCGACACGATGGAGGTGCTCTACCGGGTCTACCTCGGCGTCATCTTCGGCGCGATCGCGCTCGGGGTCCTCGCCGGCGCCATTCACGAAGCGCCCGCCACCGCCGACGCGGTCGCCTCGATCCGCTCCCAGGCGCCGGCGCTGATCGGCCTCGCCGTCGCTCTCGGCATTCTCGCCGGCCTGCGCAGCGGCGCCCGCGGCGGCCCCTTGGCGATCGAGGAGGCCGAGCTGCGCTACGTACTGTTGGCGCCGCTCGACCGCGGCAGAGCGCTGCGACCGGCGGCGATCGCCCAGGCGCGAATCGCCGCCATCGTCGGCGCCGTCACCGGCGCCATCGTCGGCAACTTCGTCTTCCGCCGCTTCCCCGGCTCGGCGCTGGAGTGGATCGGCTGCCTGGCCCTGTTCGGGGCGCTGGTCCCGCTCTGCGTTCTCGGCGCCGCCCAGCTCGCCTGCGGGCGGCGGCTGCGGCCAGGACTGGCGAGCGCTGTTGGGCTTCTGCTCGTCGCCTGGTCGGTCGTCGACGTCGCCTTCGGCTGGGCCAGCTCGCCGGCGACGATGCTCGGCGATCTGGCGACGCTGCCGCTGCGGGGCGATGGCTCTGTCGCCGTGGCGGCGATCGGGGCGGGCCTGGCGCTGGCGCTCGTCGCCGCCGGACTGCTCGGCATTGGCGGCCTCTTGCTGGAGGCGGCACGGCGGCGGGCAGCGCTGACCGCGGAGATGCGCTTCTCCGCTTCCGTCCAGGATTTGCGCACGGTGATCCTGCTGCGGCGCCAGCTCGCCTCCGAGCTGCCCCGCCGTCGCCCCTGGCTGCGTCTCTCGCCGCCGACGGGGAAAGGCGGCCATTCGGTTTGGCGGCGGGGCTGGCAGAGCTTCCTGCGCTGGCCGGTGGCCCGGGTCGCCCGGGTGGTGGCGCTCGGCGTCGCCGCCGGTGCGGTCGCGGTGGCCGCCTGGAGCCAGACCCCGGTCCTCTTCGCCCTACCCGGCCTGCTCCTCTTCGTCGCCGCCCTCGACCTGATCGAGCCGCTGGCGCAGGAGGCCGACCACCCGACCCGGCGCAACCTGCTCCCGGTCGCCGGCGGCCGGCTCTTCCGCCGCCACCTCGCCGCTCCCGCGAGCGCCCTGGCGGCGGTCGTGGCGATCGGCGCCGCGGCTGCCGCCGCGATCGGCGCCGACCCGGCGACGGCGCTTGGCCTGGGGGCGGCAATGCTCGTCGCCTCACCGGCGCTGCTCGCTTGCGCCGCCGCTCTCAGCGCCACCAACGATCCCTACGAATTCGTCCTCACCCCCCAGCTCGGGTATTTCTGGAGCGCGCTGCCGGTGGGCTTGGCGGCAGTGGGGGTCGGCGCCCCGCTCCTCGCCGCCTGGGCCGTGGCGCGTCGCGGTGGCGGCGCGGTGGGCGTTGCCGTCGCGGCGGAGATCGCGCTACTCCTGCTCTCGGCGGCCCTGGTCGCCCTGCTCGAATTCCAGGCGACGAAGGGCGACGAGGTGACGGCGTGACCCCGGTCCTCCGCTCGCGCGACCTGACCCGTAAGTACGACGGCTACGTCGCCCTTGGCGGCTTCCACCTTGACGTCGCCGCTGGCGAGCTGGTCGCCCTGGTCGGGCCCAACGGCGCCGGCAAGACGACCTTCCTCAACCTCGCCGCCGGCCTGCTTCGGCCCAGCGGCGGCCGGGTCGAGGTCGACGGCCAGGCCGCCGGCTCGATTGAGGCCCGCCGTGCCCTCTCCTACCTGCCGGACACCCCCGTCTTCTACGAAGACCTCAGCGTCGGCGAGCACCTCCACTACGTCGCCGCGCTCCACGGCGTCGAAGGCCCGGCGCCGCGGGCCGAGATGCTGCTGGAGCGGCTCGGCCTCGCCGAGTGGACCGACGCGATGGCCTCTGAACTGAGCAAGGGCATGCGGCAGAAGGCCTCGATCGCGCTGGCCCTCGTCCGCCCCTTCGCCGTCCTGCTCGCCGACGAGCCCTTCGACGGCCTCGACCCGCCCAGCCGCGATGTCCTCTTCGAGCTGCTCGCCGAGTCCCGCCGCGAGGGCGCCGCGATCGTCGTCTCCACTCATCGCCCCGACGTGATCGCCGCCGCCAGCCGCTGCGTCGGGGTCCGCGACGGCCATCTCGCCTACGACGGCGCGCCCGACGCGGAGGCGATCGCCGAGTTCTTCGAGCCCGGCGCCGAAGCGCCGGCGGCCTAGCTGGCCGCCGAACTGGTCCCGGCGAGTTTGACGCCGACGCGCTCGGCGACGAGATCGATGTCGGTGCGGTGCTTGACGATGATCGACATCGACTGTTCGAAGGTCTCGCGGTCGATGTCCTCGGCGCCCATCAGCAAGAGCGTCCGCGCCCAGTCGATCGACTCGGCGATCGAGGGCGGCTTTTTCAGGTCCAGCGCTCGCACCATGTCGATCACCTCGACCAGGCGCCGGGCCAGCGTCTCCGGCAGCTCAGGCGTGTGCAGGCGGACGATTTCCAGCTCGCGCTCGACCCCCGGGTAGTCGAGCCAGAGGTAGAGGCAGCGCCGCTTCAGCGCCTCGGTCAGCTCGCGCGAGTCATTCGAGGTGAGGACGACGATCGGCATCGTCTTGGCCTCGATCCGGCCCAGCTCGGGGATCGTCATCTGGAAGTCGGAGAGGAGCTCGAGCAGCATCGCCTCGAACTCCTGGTCGGTCTTGTCGATCTCGTCGATCAGCAGCACCACCGGCTCGGGGCTGGCGATCGCCTGCATCAGCGGCCGCGTCAGCAGGAACTCCTCGCTGAAGATGTCGTCTTGGACGTTGTCCCAGCCGGCCTCGCCGCCAGCCTGGATCCGCAGCAACTGCTTGCGGTAGTTCCACTCGTACATCGCCTTGGACTCGTCGAGGCCCTCATAGCACTGCAGCCGCACCAGCTCGCGCCCGGTCGCCCGCGAGAGCGCCTTCGCCAGCTCGGTCTTGCCGACCCCGGCCGGACCCTCGACCAGCACCGGCTTGCCCAGCTTCTGGGCGAGGAAGGAGACCAGGGCGGCGGGCTCGTCGGCGAGGTAGCCGACCCGCGCCAGCGCCTCCTTCGTCTCCGCTACGGAGCCATCGGCCATGGCGGCGATGATAATCACCGCTACGTGCTCGACCTCGCCCTGCCGCTCGCCGAGCTGCTCCCACACAGCCCCGGCCCCTACATCGCCCTGATCCTGATCGGCTTTGCGATCGGCATCCTCGGCCACCTCAGTGGCGCCCGGCCCCTCGTCCTCGCCGGCATCATCCTGATCTTCCTCGGCGCCCTGCTGTTCCCGCTGGCGGCCAATCTCACGACGAATGAACGGCCGCCACCGATCGAAGAATCGCGCGGCGACGTCGGCGAATAAGCGTCGCCGCGACTACGATCGCCGCGTGGGCCGCCTCGACGAAGTCGACCTCACCCTCTCGCTCAGTGCCAAGGAGGAGGAGCGCGAGCTGAAGCTGGCCTGGCGCCGGCTCGCGCAGCTACGCCTCACCCTCGCCGGCCTCTTCGACGGCAGGACCGAGCTCGGCCCGCCCGTCTGCGTCCTCTTCGAGGGCTGGGACGCGGCCGGCAAGGGCGGCGCGATCAAAAGACTGGTCTCGCCGCTGGACCCGCGCCACGTCCGCGTCGCCCAGTTCGGCCCACCCAGCGCCGACGAGGTGCGCCACCACTTTCTGCACCGCTTCTGGCCGGCCCTGCCCGGCTGGGGCGGCATGGCCGTGCTCGACCGCACCTGGTACGGCCGGGTCCTGGTCGAGCGGGTCGAGGGGCTGGCTAGCCGCGAGGAGTGGTCGCGCGCCTACGAGGAGATCGTCTCCTTCGAGCGGATGCTGGCCGAAGAGGGGATGGTGATCGTCAAGTTCTGGCTGCAGATCTCTCCGGCCGAGCAGTTGAAGCGGTTCGAGCGCCGTGCCGCTGACCCGCTGCGGGCCTGGAAGCTGACCTCCGAAGACTGGGAGAACCGGGCCAAGCGGGCCGATTACGAGCTCGCGGTGGAGGAGATGCTCGACCTCACCGACCGCCCCGAGGCCGGCTGGCACCTGGTCGCGGCGGAGTCCAAGCGCTACGCCCGGGTCGAGGTCGTGCGCACGGTCAACGCCGAGATCGAAGCGGGAATGCGCCGAATCGGCCAGGAGCCGCCGCCACCGCCCTAGAATCCCCGGTTCATCCGTCTTTTCGATTCCGGAGGAGCCACACTCTTGAGCCGTTTCCGCACTTTCACGCTGCTTGCCGCCCTGCTCGCGCTCGCAGCCACCCTCGCCGCCTGCGGCGGCAGTAACAGCAGCGAAGAAGACCCGCAGAAGGTGGTCGAAAATGCGACCCTCGAAGGGGTGAAGAGCGGCAACCTCGACCTCTCGGTCGACGTCAACTCCGAAGGCAAGGAAGGCGGCGACGTCAAGGTCAGCCTCTCCGGTCCGTTCCAGGGCGCGGGCGGCAAGGAAACCCTGCCGGAACTCGACTTGAGCGCCAAGGCGGAGGGCGAAGTGCAGGGCGAAAACGTCGACTTTGAAGGCGGCATCACCGTCCTCTCCGACCGCGCCTACGTCAACTACAAGGGCACCGAGTACGAAGTCGACCCGACCACCTTCGGCTTCGTCAAGTCGAGCTTCGAACAGGCCCAGCAGGGCAGCGGCAAGGAAGCCGGCAGCGCCGACGTCACCGCCTGTCAGGAAGCGGCGGAAGGGCTCAAGTTCGATGACTTCTTCGAAGAGCTGAAGAACGAAGGCAGCGCCGATGTCGAGGGCACCAGCACGACCCAAGTCAGCGGCGAGGTCAACGTCGGCAGCGCCATCGACGCCCTGATCAAGCTGAGCGAAAACCCGGCCTGCAGCTCCCAGCTCGAAGCCGCCGGGCCGCTGCCGATCAAGGAACTGGAAGAAGCCAGGAGCGAAGTGACCCGCGCCGTCAAGAAGGCACACGCGGAAATCTTCGTCGGCGACGACAACATCGTCCGCAAGCTCGACGCCGAAATCGAAATCGAACCGAAGGGCAGCAAGGAAAACGTCGCGATCGATCTCAGCCTGGTGCTCAGCGGCGTCAACGAAGACCAGGAAATCAGCGCCCCCGCGAACGCCAAGCCGCTCGAAGGCCTGTTCAACCAGCTCGGCGTCAACCCGCTCGAACTGCTGGAAGTGGCGCAGGGCGAAGGCGGCTTCGAAGGGCTGCTGGAAGGCCTGATGGAAGGCGCGACCGGCGGTGGCTCCGGTTCCGGCGGCGGTGGCGGCGAATCGTCCTCCGGCGGCGGCTCCGCCTCGAGCCAGCAGGAATACCTCAACTGCCTGAAGGGGGCACGGACCCCGGCCGACCTGCAGAAGTGCGCGAGCCTCGCCCAGTAGCGGGCTCGCGCCACTTCGCCTGAGGTGAAGCTCAACGCCGCCTTTCTCCGCACCCCGCAGGGGTGGCCCTACCTGCTGGCGCCGCTGATCCCGCTGGCGGTGATACTCGACCTCGCCGGCTCGCCGGCGACGGTCGTGTTCGCCACCTCGGCGCTGGGGATCATCCCCACGGCGGCGCTGATGGGCAGGGCGACGGAGGAGCTGGCGGCGCGCTCGGGCCCGGGGATCGGCGGCCTGCTCAACGTCACCTTCGGCAACGCGCCGGAGCTGATCATCGCCCTTTTCGCCCTCGGCCAGGGCCTGCAGGAGGTGGTTAAAGCCTCGATCGTCGGCTCGATCATCGGCAACGTCCTGCTGGTGATGGGGGCGGCGATGCTGGCCGGCGGCATCGGCCGCGAGAAACAGACCTTCAGCCGCACCGGCGCCAGCATCCAGACGACGATGCTGATGCTGGCCGCGGCGGCGCTGGTGATGCCGGCGATCTTCGAGCTGGTCGAGGGCAAGGGGCTGCCGATGCCGGGCGCCGAGGCGGTCCACTACGGCGGCGCCGTCGAGCACCTCTCGCTGGCCGTGGCGATCGTCCTCATCCTCACCTACGTCGCCGGCCTCTTCTTCTCGCTGAAGACGCACCGGGCGCTCTTCAACCCCGAGTATGAGGATGAGGACAGTTGGGGCTGGTCGACGCGGACCTCGGTCACCGCGCTGGCTATCGCCGGCGTCCTCGTCGGCGTCATGTCCGAGGTCCTGGTCGGTTCGATCAGCGAGGCCTCCCACGCGATCGGCCTCTCCGAGTTCTTCATCGGCGTCATCGTCGTCGCCATCGTCGGCAACGCCGCCGAGCACTGGGTCGCGGTCCTGGTCGCGCTCAAGGACAAGATGGACCTCTCGGTCAACATCGCGATCGGCTCCAGCGCCCAGGTCGCCCTCTTCGTCGCTCCGGTCCTCGTCATCGCCTCCTTCTTCATCGGCCCCCACCCGCTGGCCCTGGTCTTCAACGGCTTCGAGCTCGGCGCGATCCTGCTGGCGATCCTGATCGCCAACTACGTCACCCAGGACGGCGAGTCGACCTGGTTCGAGGGCGTGCAGCTGCTGGCGGTCTACTTCGTCTTCGCCCTCGCCTTCTACTTCGCCTGAGCTCGAAGGATTCACCCCTCTATAAGGGGGGAAAGGTTTCGAGCTTGTGGCCGGGTAGCCTGCCCCGATCGAATTCGTCCTGCTCCTGATCAGCTTTGCCGTCGTCCTCACCGGCGCCCTGCTGTTTACGAACGCGGTCGAGTGGATCGGGCACAAGCTCAACCTGGGGGAGGGGGCGGTGGGGAGCATCCTCGCCGCCGTGGGGACGGCGATGCCGGAGACGCTGATCGCGATCGTCGCCTTGATCAGCGCCACCGAAGGGTCCGAAGACGTCGCCGTCGGCGCCATCGTCGGTGCCCCGTTCCTGCTGGCGACGCTGGCGATGGGGCTGGTCGGGCTCTTCGCCTACAGCTACCGCGAGCGCCGCGCCCAGGGCGTCCACCTCGAGGCCCACGGCCCGACCCTGGAGCGCGACCTACTCTTCTTCCTCGCCTTTTTCACCCTCGCCGGCCTGCTCGCCTGGGGGCCGCCGGCAGCGGTGCGGATCCCGCTCGGCATCGCCTTCCTCGGCGCCTACGTGGTCTACGCCGTCCGCACCCTGCGTGGCGCCGGCGAGGTTCAGGGCGAGGAGACGCTCAACCCGCTGCTCTTCGAGCGCCGCCCCGAGCGCGCCGGCAATCCCGCCCTGGCCCTCTGCGTCATCCAGCTCCTCGTCGGCCTCGGGGCGATGGTCGGCGGTGCCCACCTCTTCGTCGAAGAGCTGCTCAAGGTCGCCGCCGACCTCGGCGTCGACGCCCTCGTTCTTGCCCTCGTCCTCGCCCCGCTGGCGACCGAGCTGCCGGAGAAGGTCAACAGCTTCTTTTGGGTGCGCGAGGGCAAGGACGCCCTCGCCCTCGGCAACGTCAGCGGCGCCATGGTCTTCCAGTCGACGATCCCGGTCGGCATCGGCCTCCTCTTCACCGAGTGGTCGCTGAACTTCAACGCCGTCCTCTCGATCGCCCTCGGCGTCGCCGGCGGCCTCGTCGCCTACCTCAGCCTCCACCGCGCCGGCCAGTTCAACCTGCCCTCGGTGGTCGTGTGGTTCGGTCTCTACGCGGCGTTCATCGTCGCCGTGATCGCGTCTGCCTGAGCGCCGCTGGCTGCAGCTAGGTGGGATTGGCGAAACTAAATTCTCGGGTCTGGGAGCGGTCTCGCCGGAGTAGCTGATCTGGCGATACCCCTTCGATCTAGACGGGGTACCCCAAGAACCTGCGTCTACGGCCTCAACTGCTCTGATCTCGCAGTGCAGCGGCGCGGAAGTAGATGTGGCGCTTGGGGTACTCGTCCATGACCGAGAAGACGACGCGCAGGGCGGGCGCGACACCGGTTTCCTCGGTGACGAGGAGTTGCCCGCCGACGTGGTTGCTCAGCGTGACGTGGCCGGGTGCATCAAGGCCGGCAAGTATCCGGTTGATTATGAATTCCAGATGGTCGCGGACTTCATCGCGGATCTTGTCATCGGGAACGAAAGCGACGAGATCCGCCGTGAACTCCACGTCTTCGTGGAATGAAAACGGTTGGGGACCGAGTGGGGGTTCCGGCGGCTCGGCCGGAAGTTCAATCGTGCGCATCGTAGTTGGGCCTTTCCCGCGCCGTGGGGATTTCGGCGCGACAGGGGTGGCTGGTTCGACTTAGGTCATGCGCCAACTGATACCGGATGGCGCGGACACTGCTGAGCGCTTAACGACGAGAGGCCCCCCGATCCCCATCGAAGAGCCTCCGTCATCAAGCAGTGGAACCAAGCCGAACTACGAACGCACAGGACACATCCTAAGCGTGCATCGGACGGAACTTTCGGCATGGGGTGAGGAGTTGTGCTATACGCCACTTTCCCAGTCAGCAAACGCCTTTTCATTCGCTAGCATGCGAACTCGATTCAGTCAAAAAGCTTCATTTACAGGGATTTCTAGTTAATCGGAGACTTCATGCCAACGGACGCGATGGCAAAACTCAGAGAGTTGATCGTCTACCTCGCGGGGAGGTCAGCGGATGACCCCAGATTTGGGCGCGTCAAGCTCGCCAAGTTGCTGTTCTTCTGCGACTTCGCGGCAGTGGCGGATCTCGGTGAGCCGATAACCGGTGCCTGCTACCGGAAAAAGCCTCTCGGCCCCCTTGCTGACGAGGAGCTTCTGGCGCTCCGCGATCTCAAGGACGCCAGTTCAATCGGCATCGAAGAGGTCGAGGTCTTCGGCCACACGCAGAAGCACATCGTCGCTCGCCGCGAGGCCGACGTCTCTTGGCTGACCTTCTCCCAGCTTGAGCTAATCGACGCCATCGTGGATCGGCACTGGGACGACGACGCGACTGCCCTCTCAAACCTCTCGCATGAGTTCCCCGGCTGGACTCTGGCTGAGATGAATGACCCGATTCCCTACCACTCCGTCTTCATCTCCCGCAGCGCCCCGACCCAAGCGGATATCGACTGGGCCGAAGGCGTGTTGCGCGAGCGTTCCTTGGCGTAATCGTGGCCTGAGAACAACTCCAGTTCTCTACCCATTTTTCGCTTTCTAGAGCGGTTTCCCGTCCGATTCGGACGGTAGATTCAGCCTTCCAGAAAGCAAAAAACGACCCCCGCGAAGTTGACGCTTCCGGGGGTCAGGCCCCACGAGGTGAAGCTCGCGTGGCAGTTCCCAAATTAGCGCGCTCGCAAGCGTCAGAGCTTGCTGCGCTGTTGGATTCAGCAGAGGTTCGGCGGCTTGTTGCCGAGTTGGAGGAGACCCGCTGGACGGGCCGTCCCGGCTACCCGATCCGCACGATGGTCGGCTTGGCGCTGGCGAAGTCCCTCTACGCCTTGCCGACGTGGACGAAGGTGGTCGCCCTGGTGGCCGACCACTGGAAGTTGCAAAGGGTTCTCGGCTGCGAGGGCAACCCGCCGTCGCAGTGGGCCGCCTACCGCTTCGCCGCGAAGCTCCGGGAGAACGCGCCGAGTGTCGAGCGCTGCATCGACTCCGTGGTCGAAGGACTGAAAGCCAAGCTGCCGACCTACGGCCGAGACCTCGCAATCGACGCCAGCGATATGCCCGCCTACGCGAACGGCCAGCGCTACGTCTACAAGGGCGGTCCCGAACGCAACTGGCATACCGACCCCGACGCCTCTTGGGGGCACCGCTCCGCCATTGCGACCCGTCGCGGCGGCGGCTTCTACGGCTTCAAGCTTCAGGCGGCGGTCTGCACCGCCACCGACCTGCCGGTCGCTTGGACCGTCGAGACCGCCAAGGCCAACGAGTCGATGTTCGTCGCCCCGCTGCTCGACGCGGCGAAGCGCCGGGGAGCGATGGCCGCCACCTGCGCGATGGACAAGGCTTACGACATCACCCGCGTCTACGCGGAGTGCGCCGAGCGCGACTGCGAAGCCATCGTGCCCCTGCGGGCGACGGGCGCGGTGGTCAAGAACGAACACCGCCCGCCCGGCTGCCAGCACGGGGTCTGGGTCTTCGCGGGCGCCGACCGCAAGCGCGGGGCCACCAAGTGGCGCTGCCCGAGCGGCGAGTGCAAGCCCGCCTCCACGTGGGTCAAGGCCGACCGGCTGCACCCGCTGATGCCGCGAGAGAGCAAGCGCTGGAAGGATGCCTACCGCAAGCGTGGCGCGGTCGAGCGCGAGTTCGGGCGCTTGAAGCACCAGTGGGGCTTGAAGCCCCTGCGGGTCCGTGGCCTTGAGCGCGTCCGCCTCCATGCCGACCTGACGATCTTGACGAAGCTCGCCTGTGCCTTGGCGAAGGTGCGAGCCGCATCGGCGACTCGCACCCGGCAGCGGAGCGGGAACACCGGCAAGCCAGCCCGCCGGGCCTCCAAGCCGGTGCGGCCAGAGGTCCGGCGGAACTGAGAGAGACCCGCCGAAGCGGGCCTCTCTCTCCGGTTTCAGCCCCCGCAGAAACCGGGCAGGGGCAAGCTAGGTGCTGGCGCTTTTTGTCTCGCCCTACAGCCCTTCCAGCAACTGCTCGGGCTTCGCTTCCAGCGCGTCGAGGATCTTGAGCAGGGTGGACAGGCGCGGGTCTCGCTTGCCCCTCTCCAACAACCCGATCTCGGTCCTGTGAAGCCCGGCCCTCGCCGCAAGCTGTTCTTGGGAGAGCCATGCGCGACGGCGGGTGATGAACAGGTTCCGCCCGAACCGCTCTTTTGCCGTCACGCGAAGTTGAGCCAGTAGAAGTGCAGGGCGCAGCGGGTCGGCAGCACCAGTGCCTCATTGCGGAACAGCAACCCGTGGGCGATTAGGTCGCGCACCGCCCTTTCGATGGCATCGCGTTCCTCGAAGCTCTCAGGGTCGCGCGTCAACTCCCGGATCAGGTCCGTCATGCGGAACTGCGAGGGGTAGTTGCTGGTGATGTGGGTGAGGACTACGCCCTGGGCATGGATATCCAAGGACTCGGTTGAAGGGCCGGAGCCGTTCGGCTCTGGCTTACGCTGGTCGTGCATCGGGAGTTCACGCTCCTGGTGTCACGACCCCGGGGCTGTTCACGCAGTCGCCGGGGTCACTTGTTGTTCGGACCCCGGCGACGCTAGATGCGATCAGCGATGCAGCACAAGCGTTTCGCCAATCGTTTCGTCAAACCCTCCTAGGCGTCAGCCAGTTCGCGCAACGCCTTGAGCACGAGTTTGTCGTGCTTTTTCGGCTGCACCTTTGGGAAGACCGCGGCGATTTTGCCGTTGGGGCCGACGATGTAGGTGTTGCGCAGCATCCCCATGTACTTCTTCCCGTACATCGACTTCTCGCCCCAGGCGCCGTACTTCTCGGCGACCTTGTGGTCGGGGTCGGAGAGCAAGGTGAATTTGAGCTTCTGGTTCTTGGCGAACTTCTTCAGTGCCTCCGGCTCGTCCGGCGAGATTCCCAGCACCTTCGCGCCGAGCTTCTTGTACTCGGCTTTGTTGTCGCGGACCCCGCAGGCCTGCGTCGTGCACCCCGGCGTTTCCGCCCGCGGGTAGAAGTAGACGACAACCGTCTCCCCCTTGAGGTCGGTCAGCTTGACCTTGTTGCCGTCCTGGTCGGACAGCGTGAAGGCGGGGGCTCTGTCGCCTGGCTCGAGCATCCGGGAACCCTATCGCGGAAGGTCGTGCCTGCCAGGTCTACCCAAATAGCGGCCCATGTTGATCGGGGCGGTTCGCGCCTGCATGAGAAGACCCCCGGCGAGCAGGTAGAAGAACATGAGAGCACCCCCCATTCCAGCACCGTCGTTGACGATGGCCAACCGGCTGGTTTGTGGATTGGGAGCCCCCGAAATCTCACCGATTTCGCCATTTGCATCGGAATCCGCGTTTGCGATACAGCCCTGGCTCAGCACGCAAAGCATGTCGAGGTTGTTCCAGTCATCGTCGATATCGAGCTGCCGCATACCCGCACGAAGGTTGTCCAGTTCGTTGCCTTCAAAGCCAAAGCAGAAGCCGAGCACGGGCCAGACGTCTCGGGGAGTCCCATGAGGTGCGTAGGTATTCACGATGTCGCTATTTTCGGCCCAATAGGCTCGCTTCTCCAGTGCCTTGACCGCTCGAATCTTCGCTACGTCTTCACGGAGCTTGGTTATGTCTAGCCGTGATGACACCTCTATGACGCCGAACACACCCTCCACCGGCACGACGATCGAGGACTCGGAGTTATCAAGGAGGGGCGTTTCCAGGGCGTCGTAAATGATCAAGTCGATCTGTGGCGATACGGATCCATCCGAGGCCGCGATCTCGCCGGTCCCGATGCCAAGGCGCCTCGGGAGGAAGCACCGCAAGAATTCCCGGAGATCATCCTCTCGTCGCCGGCCGGCCTCGCCTCGGTGTTTCCGCTTGATGCTCTCGAATTGGGCGAACATCCGCGCCGCCCAAGCCTGCATGGGGCCGCTTAGGAGATCATGTGCTCCTGGGGCTGGCTTCGCCGGAGATTCCACATCGGAGAATCTAGATGGAGGAGCAGACCCCCCCAGGAAAAGCGACGATCAATGGGAGAGCGACCATGGCGATTGACCAAGCCCTCGTAGGAAAAATGGCAGCAAAACTGATGGAGCAACTCGAAGACAACTACGGTGAGGGCGCGTCGATCAAGGCAGCGTGTGTGATCGTCGCGGTGGACCACGGCGGCCAGAACACTGTCCATTTCGACTTCGGCCCAGGGTTGGCGACGTATGAGGGCCTTGGGCTACTGGAGCAGGTCAGCCGCAATCTGGGGAGCGCCTAGTAGGACGACCAAAACGAGGGCGCTTCACCCGCCTTGATGGGTGTAATTTCGAGGAAGCGCCGCCTAGAGTCGGGGCGCCGGGTCCACCAAGACCGAACGAGCTCTCGATCAGTCCTGGCCGACCTGAAGACGTGCTACCAGTCAGCTCCGTGTCCTCGCCCGAGCACCCAGCCGTCGAGCTTGGCCGGTCATGCCAGCGCTCCGCCGCTCGTGGCAGAAGATCTCCAAGGTCCGGCGGCCATCGAGAGGGCACCGTTCGGTTCGGCTGGTGCAGAGGTTGACCAGATGCGGATCAGCGGATCCCCCGCGCGTTGGCGCTTGAAACGGAGAACACCTCTGGGAACTCCAGCCGTTTGTCGAGAAATTCCCGATAGACAGTCCGGCGGAGGATTGCCAGCCCCGCGCCACGGACCCCGGCCCAGGCACCCTCCTCGCCGCCCCTGGCTTCAATCTCGACTGAATCGTCGATGACACTGCGCCAGGAATCGCGCACGCGGTTCATGCCGTCCTGGACATCCGTGCCGGCGAGGGCGCCGGTGACGACGATGTTGTCGGGGTCGAGCATCAGGATCGGCCCGACGAAGGCCCGGCCGACGATGCGACCGATGTCCCGCAGCGCTTCACGCTGGTCATCGTCCAGATCTTCGGAAGCGATGGCCCTGAGGAGGCGTGTGTGCGCCTTGTTCGTTTCGGGGATCTCTTGTCCGCTCTCGCGCAACCTGCGAAGGAGGGCCTTCCCGCTGGCAAACCCCTCAAGGTGCCGCGACTTGCCGCAGGAACACAACCACGTGTCGTAGTCCATCGGCGCCAGGTCCGAGTTTTCGTTCACTTCCTCAATCAATCGACGCCCAACAGGGAGGTGGCCCAGCTCTCCTGCAAGGCCAGAGGTGCCCTCGATCAATTTAGTGTCGATGAATGAGAGGCGGCGACTGTCGTGGGGTGCCGTCACTGCGATCCCGGACCCAAGACCGCCCCCTATACGGACCACAAGTACTACGCGCATCTTTCTATTCCTGGACTCTCCGATGGCTCGCCGACTATCATCGAAAGAGACCGCGAGGGCATGGGCGCTGAGGTCGTTCAGGGCATGGCAGCGTCTTAGGGTAAATGGGGGGCCGAGCGCCTCGGAGAGGCGATCAGGCAGCCTCTGCGCTAGCTCGGAGTCTTTCTCGGGTCGTTTCCAGTCTGAGTGCCAGATGGCGCGACCACGGAGTCTTTTCGCCCGGTCGACCGGTGCCGGCCAGGCTACTGCGGCTCCCGCCAGAAGGAGGTCCGGAGACCCTGGTGGGCGCAGACTCTCGTCCTTGATCGCGTCCCGCAGGACACGTCCGGCGATTGCTTTGATTCGGGCCATGACTTTTACCGGCGCGGCGCCGAGCTGGCCCGGCCGCAATGGATCGGTGGCCGCTTTGCGCACCACCCCGTTGGCATCCACAAGGCCCGCGCGTAGAGTCTCGGATCCGAGCGAGATGCCGAGGGCGAGTCCGAGGCCGACTCCCAGTTGCGCCGGACGGCTACCTTCTAGATAGCCGTCGAGCCGCTCGCGCGCGAGTACTTTGCTGATCGTCCGCGGCGAGAGTTCGGTCAGCGTGGCGAGCTTCTCCTGAGTGGGCTTCGCTTCGCCTTGCGCCAAAACGGCATGCATTACATCCCACCTGGACTCCACCCCCTGCGCCACGAAAGAGAAACCTACATGAAAAGTGGGGGGCTACGTTTCGGTCTAGTGTTGACATGCTGGTTTCTTGAGGCGAGATCGATTCGCGTCGAGCGTTGTCTGAAGCCGCTATTTGTCTCGAAGTGGTGCGCAATAATTGTGTGCGGGAACGAGGAAGGATGAAGGTAATGTCCCATGCAATTGAGGCCTCCTCGGCGGGGACGCACATAATCGGCAACACCGCGCCCGTCGGTGGTTGTAACTAACGAAGTACGAAACCGGCCGAAAATTTCGGCCGGTTTCGTTTCGGCGACATCACTTCAACTCTGCCGCGCTGATCAGTACTCCTAAGACCGCGAGCAGGTAACCGACCCGTGCTGCCCAGCGAGGGCTTTCGGCGACTGGCACGAGCGCCAATGCGAGGATCAGGCCACCCACGATCAGTAGCACTCCGGGGGAGATCACGCCAAGGATGGCCATCGCGAGGAGACCGGCCTCAGACAGCAGCATGAGCGCGATCCCGGCAACGCGCTTGCGACGCCGATGATGCGCCTGCGCTGCTTCCTCTCGTTCTCGCCGTTCACCCTCCCTTGCTGCCTGTTCCTGGGCGCGCTGCTCCTTAAGGTTTCGTATCTCCTCCTCGCTCAGGGAGCGGTCGCGGCTCCGTTCCCCCCTCTCTTCGGCCAGCAGAATTTCCGTCGCGCCCAGGCGCTCTTCTAGCTTGCGTGCGTCCTCGTCCTCGGCCTCTTTGACGGCGATCGCCGCCTGCATCTGCTCGACGCGGGCACTGAGGGTGGAGATGTTCTCCTCCATCTCATCCCTCTTGTGTTCGTACGCTTCGACGATCACCTCGTCTTTTTCGGACTGCTCGCGGGCCCCCGTGACGGCCTGCAGGACCTCATCGCCGACGAAGGCCGCGACCACCGCCGGAGAGGCGTCCTCGAGGATGGTG
This sequence comes from uncultured Actinomycetes bacterium, assembly GCA_963708405.1. GTDB lineage: Bacteria > Actinomycetota > Thermoleophilia > Solirubrobacterales > 70-9 > VAYN01. The sequence goes on along the minus strand of CAVPSL010000002.1, from coordinate 1,365,292 downwards.
CTGACCCGGTTGACGACCTGTTGCACCTCACTGAAGCTCAGCGAGCGGCCGAAGCTGACGTAGGGGCTGGCGAGGAGATCAGTGACCATCTGGTCGTAGTCGTCGGTCCGTGGCGTGAAGCAGCGGGCGATTTGTGCCCACGCCGATCCGGACATGCAGTAGGGGACCCGTGGTCGCTTCTCACCGGGGATGGCGAGTAGGCCGAAGTGGGGGAGCAGCTTATCCTCGGTGAGGAACCATTGCTTGGCGGAGCGAAAGTTCTGCGGCTCCCCTCCGCGTAGTTTCTCGATCAGGAGGCGATGGATCACGTCGTGCTCCATGGGTAGCTCGTCGCGCTGCTTTCTCCAGCGCCACGCCTCGCGATCAAGCAGCTTGATGTAATCGTCGATCCGTCGCGACTCTCGTTCGACCGCCGTCAACTCATCATCGACGAGTGCGATTCCAAGTTCCTCTAGCTTGGGCTCGACCAGGCCGGCGCGGCGGAACCAATCATCAACGGTGGAACCCTTGAGCTCATAGCTTTCGAGATAGCCCTCGGTGAGGCTGATCCCACCGGTGCGTCGGGCCTGGTTCCTAAGTACCCCGGCGAACCGTCGCCGTGGGAGGTTCTTGGAGATGTCGTCGCGGCTATTTTGCAGACTGTGCTGGTACTCGTCCAGCGTTCTGGAGGTGACTGCGACCTCCACACCGAGGCGCTGGGTCAACTCAAGCAGCCGTCTGGCCGGCGTTCCTACCCGCTTGCCAGCGACGCCTAGGGCTGGGATCAAGAAGTTGGTGTCAAGGTAGAGCCGGTGCCCACTGAGCTCTTCCCGCATGACCCCGGCGGCACTGGGACGCAGAGTGCCCACGGTCGCGAAGAAACCGTGGTCGAGGCGGTTGGCAAGGTATCGTCTCTGCGATTCGGTCGGGGATGAGAAGAACTGCCTCAGGGCTTCGCGTCGCAGTTCGTCGAGTCGCTTGCCCCGTTCGATGAGCACGTTGAGCTGGTTACTGAGGGTGTCGCGAAGCGCTTCGGAGCGCGGCTCCTCGGGATAGAGGATGAGCGCGGCCTCGGCTCCGTGGTAGGACACCATCACGCCAATCAACTGGTTCAGGTCCTCCCAAAGCGCCTCCATGTCGGCGTCGGCGATATGAGGGTCGAGTCGCAAGAGCGAGGCGCACCACTCCTCGACGGCTGTGCTTGTCAATGCCTCGAACTCGACGCGCCGGGATTCCAGCGACTCGCGGGTCCGGTCGGAGATCGAGATCGTGCTGTTGCGGCGCACACTGCCGTCGCGCTCGAGCTGCTCAAGCCAATGCAGAACCTCGTCTTGCTCGATCTCAACGCCGAAGAGGTCGTGAAATCTTCTCCGTAGCTCCTCGGTTCCGGAAACCGATCCCCCCGATTCTATGAGGACGGCGGGGACCATCAGCTCGAAGGTCGCATCTTTAACGCTGCCGGCGTCCCGGCAGGGCTGGTACTGCGCGAGCTGGAGTAGCGCCTCGGGTGAAAGCTGGTCCACGAGGAGGCATAGTAATCAGCTAGACATCTCTAGGAACGCGCGGATCCTTGTCTCTAATGGAAGGTCGTAACTATCTTGGTCAGTGGCTGACCAAGCGCCTTCTCATCGACGCCGAGGGGCGTATATTTCGTGCTCCCGGCTACTGAGAGGTACGGAAGGCGGGCCAATCGATTTCTTGCCTGCTTTCACGCGAAGACGATCGCTTACGGCGCAATCCCATTCGCGACGCTGCGAGTTCTGGGGACACCAGGGAACGCAGGCTGTAGGGATCCCCGATCAGAACACGACGTGGGTCATCAGGATGCCGAACCCGGGCAGCCACGGAGCCGATGCAGAACCGTCTTTCACCAGGTAGCAGAACTGCTACCATGCTCCCATGGCAACCATCCCCCAGAAAGAGCTGCGCAACAACGTCGCCGACGTATTGCGCCGCGCCGAAGCTGGCGAGGAGTTGACGATCACGGTTTCCGGTCGCCCGGTTGCTTCCCTTGGACCGGTTCGTGGCCGCCGCTGGGTGCCGAGTTCTCAGCTCGCCGAGCTTTGGCGGGCTCCCGCCGATCCGACGCTCATTGAGGACCTAGGGAAGATCGGCGGCACGTTGCGCGATCCCTGGGCCGAGTAGCGGCTCGTTGGCGGCGCTACTCGATACCTCGGTGCTGATCGGCGGCAGCGAGGACCCCGACGAGGAGGTCGCGATCAGCGTCATCTCTCTGACCGAGCTTCACTTCGGCGTGCTTGTGGCGGCTGACGAGGAGGTCAGGGCCTTGCGCCTGCGCCGTCTCGGGGCGATCGAGGAGAGCTTCGACCCCCTGCCGTTCGACGCGGCCGCCGCGCGCGAGTGCGGCCGCCTCCACGCCGCCGTGCTTCAGCGCGGAGGGCGCCCGCGCCGCCGCGCCTTCGATTTGGCGATCGCGGCAACGGCGAACGTCCACGGCGTGCCGTTGCTGACCCTGAACGTCAGCGACTTCAAGCTGATCGACGACTTGGTCGAGGTTCGCGTGCCCTGAGCTGTCTGGGCCGGCCCGCGACGTCGTGCCGGGATTAGGGCGTAGTGGGGTGGCGCTGCCAGACTGGCCAGATGCGGAATTTGGTCGCTGGGTCGGTGGTGATGGTGGGGTTCGCGGTCACGATAGTGCCGCTGCTTTACGCCCGGCCGGCGCTCTCGGCGACGGTGACGCGGGCTGAATATGTGCAGCGGGTGGAGCCGATTTGCGAAGCGGCGACGCGGGCCAACAGTGGCTCCTTGCGGGGCGTCGAAGGGATGGTGCGCAAGGGGGAACTGAGGCGGGCGGCGCCGCAGGTGATGGGGGCGGCGACGGCGCTGGGAAGCACGGTTGAACGGCTCGCCGCGGTGCCGCAGCCGGCCGCGGATGCGGCGCGGCTAAACCGCTGGCTCGGTTACGGTCGGGCGGGCGAGGAACTGCTGCGCCGGATCGGGCACAGCCTCGAACGCGACAACCGCGGGCAGGTCCAGGGGATGGCCGACCTCGCCCTGAAGGAGGCGAAGCGGGCCAACGCCTCCGTGGTGGGGTTCGGCTTCGTCTACTGCCGGCTCAAGGTGACCCGCTTTGTTTGAGCGCCGCCGCCGGGGGCTGGTCGTGGCGCTGCTGGCGGCGGCACTGGTCGCCGCCTTCGCCGCCGGCACGCGGGCGGAAGTGACCGCCACCCACGACGCGATCATCAGCTTCAACAGCAAGATCTTCCCGCGGGTGCTGCCGCGGACCGGCTCGGCGCCGGTCGGGATCCGGGTCGAAGGACATGTGCGGGCGCGTAAGGGCCGGCAGCCGGCGCCGCTGACCAAACTGGAACTGGCGATCCACCGGGCCGCCCGCCTCAGCCTCGGCGGGCTGCCGGTCTGCGACATCAAGCGGATCGACCCGGCCACCGCGACGGAGGCGCTGGCCGCCTGCCGCGGCGCCCTGATCGGCCACGGCCGGGTGCGGGCGAACTCGCACTTCCCCGGCCAGGCGAAGAGCGCTTCCTTTAACGGCCGGGTGCTGCTCTTCAACGGCCGCCTCGAAGACGGCCGGCCGGCGATTCTCGTCCACGTCTTCAACAGCTTCCCGCCGTCGTCGTTTGTCGTTCCCTTCACGGTTAGCCACCACCGCGGCCTCTACGGCACGATCCTCACCGCCGACGTCCGCATCGACCGCTGGTCCAGCGTCACCGCCTTCCGCCTCGTCCTCGACCGCACCTTCAAGCAGAACGGCAAGCGCCGCGGCTTCCTCAACGCCGGCTGCCCGGCCCCGCACGGGTTCGACGTCGGGATCTCGCCCTTCGTGCAGGCGCGCCTCAGCTTCGCCGACGGGAGCCGGCGCGACATCGCCGTGGTCAGCTCCTGCAAGGTCGGGCGCTGACAGTCCCGCTAGCCCTCGACGCTGAGCCGCGGCAGCAGTCGCGCCAGCGGCGCCGGTAGCCACCAGATCCGGGGACCGGCCAGCCGCATCAGCGCCGGCAGCAGGGCCAGCCGGATCACGGTGGCGTCGAGCAGGACGGCGACGGTGAGGGCGACGCCGAACTGGGCGAGGCTGGCGATCGGGGCGGCGGCGAAGATGCAGAAGACGACGGCCATCACCGTCGCCGCGCCGGTGATGACGCTGGCGGTGCGCTCGAGCCCGAAGGCGATCGCGGCGTCGTTGTCGCCCTCTCGCTCCCAGTGCTCCCGCATCCGCATCAGCAGGAAGACGGCGTAGTCGATCGAGAGCCCGAAGACGACGCCGAAGATGCCGGCGGCGCCGACCGGGTCGATATGGCCGGTGCCGGCGAACGGTAGGCCCTCCGGGGCGAGCAGCAGCAGCCGCAGCACCCCGAAGGCGGCGGCGACCGTGAGCAGGTTGAGGGCGATCGCGAGCAGCGCCAGCGGCAGCGCCCGCAGCACCGCGATCATCACCAGCAGGGTGACCAGGGTGATGGCGATCACGAGCGCCGGCAGGCGGGCGGTGGTGACGCGGGCGTATTCGGTCGCCTGCACGACCCCGCCGGTCAGCTCGACCCGGGTCCCGGTGGCGGCCGCCAGCGAGTCGGCGCGGCGGCGCAGGCGGTCGTCAAGGGAGGCGGTGGCCGGGTCTTCGATCCCCTGGCGGGGCACGACCAGCAGCGCCGTCGCGGCGCCGCTGTGGTCGAGGTCGAGCGCTTGGCGGGCGAGCCGGCGCTGCGCGGCAGGGGCGCCGTCGAGGGCCGAGAGCGTGAAGTAGCCGGATTTGAAGAGTCCGGGCGAGGCGCGGCGCAGGCGGCGGCGGCCGTCGCTGACCTGGGTCTCCGCTCGCTGCGCCCCCCGGACCAGCGGTCGGGTGCGGTGGAAGGCGGCCGAGAGGCCCTGTCCGAGGGCGGCGTTGCCGCCCCGCAGCGCCCCCAGGCCCGCCGCCAGCCGGCGCGCCCCGTCTTCGAGCCGGGCCAGGCCGCCGGAGAGCTGTGCCGCCGCCGCCTTGATCCGGTCCGAGCCCCAGGCCAGGCGGCGGCTGCCGCTCGCCAGCTTGCCGGTGCCGGCCTCGAGGCGGGCGGCGAGGTGGCGCTGCAGGTGCACGCTTTCGCGCAGGCCGGCGAGTCGGCGGCGCAGGCTCTGGGCTTCGTCCGCCCGCCGCCCGATCCCGGCCAGCGCCGCCGGCAGGCCCTGGTAGCCGGGCGCGTAGCGGCCGCCGCCGACCGGGTCGGTTCCGCTGGCCGCGGTCAGCGCTTCGCGCAGATCGCTGGCCAGGGCGGGGTAGCGCGGGTCGCCGGTGCCGACCGTGAGCGCGCTGAGTTCGCGCCAAGCCGCTTCCAGCTTTTCCAGCGTCTCGCTCGCGGCCCGCTGCGCCGTCGCGGTGCCGTCGCCGTCGCCGCCGGAGAGCCGCCGCGCCAGCCGTACCGCCGCCCGCCCGGCGGCTCCCGCTTCGGAGTCCAGTTCGTCGCCGCTGAAGCCGAGCACCGAGGCCCCGAGCCGGGCGCTGCGCTGGCCGGCGGCGAGCAGGTGGGCGCCGTGGCTGAAGTTCTGCAGGGCCGCGTTGGCGCCGGCGCCGCCGGCCAGCGCCAGCGCCAGGCCCTTTTGCAGCCTGCCGGCGCCGAACTGGGCCCGGCCGCTGCCGGCGGCCAGCGCCTGCGCTCCCTCGCTGGCCCGCCCGAGGCCGCGCCGCAAGCGGCCCAGCGCCCCGCCTGCCCGGTCGAGGCTCCTCGTCATCCGCGCGAAGCGCGTCTGGCCGCCGTCGGCCAGCAGTTCCGCCCCGGCCCGCCGCAGCGGTTCCACCCGCCGGGCCAGGGCGGCGGGACCGACCACGGTGCTGACCGCCGGATCACGGCCGACCGCCGCCTGCCAGCGGCTGAGGGCAGCGAGGCGGCCAGGCGTCGTGATCGGACCATCGGCGCTGGCCGCGACCACCACCGAGGGCGCGATCCAGCCGCCGCCGACGGCCGCTTCAATCGTTTCGACGGCGCGCCGGGTCTGGTTGTCCCGCGGCAGCTGCTCGATCGTCACCGGGCCGGTCGCCAGCGAGACGGCGGGACTGGCGACCAGCAGCAACAGCAGCGCGCTGAGCAGCGCCGCCAGGTGGGGCCGGCGCAGGGCGGCGCGGCTGAGCGCCAGCCAGCGGGTGGGGCCGCCGCGGCGGCTGATCTGCCAGCGGTCGAGGTTCGGCGCCGCCAGGACCAGGATCGCCGGGCCGACGAACCAGGGCCCGGCGACGGCGAGCAGGATCACCCCGACGACGGTGGCGCAGAGCGAAACCAGCATCTCCCCGGGCACGAGGAAGACCGCGACCAGGATCGCCACCAGCAGGGTGCTGCCGGCGAAGGCGGTGGTGCGCCCGGCCGTGCGCCGCGTCGTCGCCGCCGCGCTCGCCGGGTCGGCGCCGGCGCTGAGCTCCTCGCGGAAGCGGGAGACGATCAGCAGCGCGTAGTCGACCCCGAGCGCGAGGCCGATCATCGAGGCGACGGTGAGGCCGAGGGCGCTGACGCCGACGAATTCGGCCGCGATCGACATCAGCCCCCGCGAGGCGATCACGGTCGTGGCCCCGAAGAGGAGCGGGATCGCCGCCGCCAGCGGTGAGCGGAAGACGATCAGGAGGACGATCAGCAGGAGCGGGATCGCGATCGCCTCACCGCGCTTGGCGATCGCGATCGATTCTTCCTGGATCGCCCGGGCAACGCTGGCGTAGCCGGCCGAGCTGACCTGCACGGGCGGTCTCACCTGCTGGCGTAGAAGCCGTTCCAGGCGCGGCACCGCGCGCTTCATCGCCACCGCCAGCGGCTGGTGGAAGTCGACCAGGATCAGCGCCTCGCGCGCTCGCGGCCGCAGTTGCCCGAGACCGGCGCCTTGGTCCCAGGCGGAGAGCGTGGTGACCCGCGGGTCGCGCTGTAGCGCCGCCACCAGCCGCGGCCCCTGCCGGTCCAGCGCCGCCGCCGGGCCCCGCAGCAGCACCGCGAACGGGGCCGAGTCGCCGAAGTGGCGGCGCAGCAGTTCCGCTCCCTGCGCCGACTCGGTGCCGGGGATCCGCAGCGACTCCGGCTGCAGCTTGCCTTCGACGCCGATCCCGAGAATGCCGAGGACGAGGAGGACGACGGCGGCCCCGGCAAGCACCAGGCGCGGCCGCCGCGCCCCCAGCGGTAGCCGTCGCCGGCCCCGGCCGCTAGCGCCGGGTTCGGCCAAGGGGCCGCCCGGACTTGCCGCATTGGGGCGTGAGCTGGCGATGGAGGATCGCCACCTTGCCGTTCTGCCCTTCCATTTCGATTACCGCTGGCAGCCGGGTCTTGCAGATGTCGGTCGCGTTCTGCAGCAGCCCGTGGCCGCCTCCCTGCATGGTCAGGATGAACTTGCTGACCGGGGCGTCGGGCAGCTTTTCGATCACGGTGCGGATGCGGCCGCGGGCGGCGTCGATGCGGCTGCTCACCGCCACCCGGAACTGCCCTTTGAGGTCGGCGACCAGATCCGGCAGCCGGTGGTTCGAGGAGCGCATGTACACCGGTCCGGTGAGCGGGTTTTCCAACAGTGGGCTCCAGGCTTTGGCTTCGCCGTAGGCGGAGCCGGTCGGGCATTCGTCGGCGCTGAACCGCGGCCGCGTGCAGATCGCCCGGATGTGGGTGTTGTCGAGGAACTCCGTCGGCGGCAGGGTCACCGCGACCCGGCCCACGTTGGCGCTGCCCGGCGGCATCTGCAAGACCGCCCGCAGGCTGGGGTGGGCGCCGCGCCCGGTCTTGCCGAAGAGGCGCAGACCGAGCTTCGGCGCGAAGCCGAGCTGGTTGCAGCCGCTGACCTGGAAGGGACTGCTCAGCGCCGTCGTTTGACCGGGCAGGGTGCGCAGCTCGCCGCTGATCTTGGCCGGTTCGCAACTGGTCGGGTTGACGGTGAAGCCCGGCCGGTCCAGCTTCACTTCGATCGAGCGGACATCGAGGAAGACCCCTTCCAGCTCGCTCGGGATGGTGCTGCTCTGCAGTTGCAGCCGGCCCGATTCGAGGTCGACTCCGAGGCCGCTGCGGATCACCACCGTGCCGAGGTCGTAGGGGCCCGCCAGCGCCGGCACCACGATCGCCACCGAGAGCGGCGCCCCCTGCGCGGGGCCGGCCAGATAGGCGAGCCCGTGCACGTGGTAGGGAGCGCTGCCGGCACCGACGGCAACGTCGACGCTGCCGAGCTTGGAGGCTTCCGAGCAGGAGGGGTTGGCCGCCTCGCTGCTGCCGCTGGCGGCCGCCGCTTGGGCCAGCGCCGCGTTGGAGCAGAGGGGGATGCCGGCGATGCGCCCGAGCAGACCCGCCGGCGGTTCGAGGCTGAGGCCGGCGAACTGCTGGGTGCCGTCTTCGCGGCTCAGCTTCAGGGTGAAGGGCGAGTAGGCGCCCGCTTGCTTGGAACCGGTGCCGGCGCTGAAGCTGGGCTTGTTGGGCGCCTTGTCTTCGCTGCCCACGCAGGCGCCGCCGCCGGGAGCGCTGCCGACGGTGAAGGAGTCCGAGGGCGTCGCCGCCGGCCCTGACTGCGGCGCCGACCACGGGGTCAGAACCGAGGTGGTGGTGTAGGTGCCGCACCCGAGCGGCGTCCGCAGCACCGCTCGTGGCCCGCCGTAGAAGTCGAGCTTGAAGTCTTCGAACGGCTGCTCGGGGTTGTCCGCGAAGCGGGTGGTGAGCGTGCCGCTGAGGGGGTGGGTGTTGATTTCGCCCGCGAGCTTGATCACGACGCCGGATTCGGCATCGTCGACGGCGATGTAGATCGCAAACAGCGAGCCGAAGGGGTTTTCCCGCGGCGTCGCCACGTAGATGCTGCCGTGCAGCGGATGGTCGAGCTGGGGGGTGTTGATTTCGGCGCTGCCGACTTTCGAGGCGTCCGGGCAGTGGGCCGGCCCAGCGCCGTGGAGGTCGATCTGGGCGGGCGAGCAGCCGACCAGGCCACCGGCCACGGCGGGATTGATGACCAGCCCTTCGGCGGGGGCGATGAAGGTGTTGCGGAGGTCGGCGGTGCTGATCTTTTCCGGGTCTTTGGTCTGTGGCAGGTGGATATTGAGTTCGAGCCCGCTGGGAGAGTCGGCCGTGGTCGTCGTCGGCTGCGCGGTCAGCGAGGGGTTGAACGGGACCAGTTGGCACCCCGTCATCGCCGGCCCGGTCGACTGCGCGTTGAGGAAGAAGCCGGGCAGCGCCCAGGTGTCCGCCACCGTGGTCCAGGTCAGCGGTTCGCCGCAGCTGGTCGGGGCGCGCAGCAGCGGCACCGGTGCCGATTTGGAGGGGCAGCCGGTGCCGATTTCGGGACAGCGGCGCTGCGGGTCGTGCCGGGGGTCGGCCGGGACGCCCCAGAGGATCGCGGTGCCGCCGACGATTCGCGCTTCTTCGGTGAAGTTGAAGCTGCCGCTGGTCGAGCCGTAGTCCTGGCCGGTGCGGATGCGGGCGTCGCTGCTGACGTAGGGGTCGATGCTCGAGTAGCGGCTCAAGGTCCCGGCCGGCGGCTGCACGTTGAAGACCGGCCGCGTGCGGGTGCTGATCGAGCCTTCTTCGAAGTATTCGACGGTCATCATCCCCACCTGCGAATCGCCGCTGCAGAGTTCTTCGGCGGCCAGGTAGCCGAGACAGCGCGGGGTGGCGACGGTGCTGCCGACCAGCCCGGGCGGCGATTCCGTGACCAGGTCCTTGAGCAGGGCAGTGATCGCGCCTTCGCTGCCGAACTGGCTCGGGACCATCGCGTGGGGGAACGAGAAGTGGGTGATCGACTCGAACGGATAGCCCCCGGCCTGCGTAAACGGTTCACCGTTTTCGTTGACCAGTTGGACCGAGAACGATTCGATCCCGAAGGTCTTGAAGGTCTGGTCGGGGCCGGTGACCGTGCCGCTCTGGTTGCTGACGATGAAGCGGTAGTGGTAGCTGCTGCTGGCGGCAAGTTCGACGTTGGCCCGCGCCGTCACCCCGCTGCTGCCGGCGCCCAGTCCTTCGGCGCAGGGCAGGTTGCTCGCGGTGGCGTACCCGGATTGTTCGAATTCGGTTTCGCCGACGTATTCGACGCGGCAGTTGGTGTCGAGGCCGAGCGGGTTGACCTGGGCTTCGAGGGTGGCGCTGGCGAGGTGCGGGTAGGCCCACTCGCGTTCGATCGCCGCCACCGCCACCGTGGTGAAGGTTTGGTCGGGGCCGGTGGTGCTGCCGCGAGCGTTGGTCGCCGCCGCCCGGTAGTGGTAGGTGGTGCCGATCGCGAGGCCGCCGAGACCCTGGCTGACCGTCAGCGGGTGCAGGCTGGCGCCGGTTTCGGAGAGCGAGGTCGTTTTCGTCGCGGCGCTGGCGAAGCCGCCTTCGGCTTGGAAGTGGGCGTCGTCGACGTATTCGAAGCGGAAGCTGGTCTCGAAGCCGTGCGGGTTGAGCTTCGCCGTCAGGGTCGCGCCGTTGCGTTCGAGCCCGCCCGCCGACTCTTCGTCGATCGTCGGCGGCCCTTTGGTGGCGAAGGACTGGTCTTCGCCGTAGCTGTCGAAGCCGTTGGCGTTGGCGGCGACGACTCGGTAGTGGTAGGTGACCGAGGGGGAGAGGCCGGTCAGTTCGGCCGAGACCGGCGCCGCCCCGGGCAGCGGCAGCGCCTGTGAGCAGGGGACCGGGGGCGGGCCGCCTTCATAGGGGTTGGAGCCCCCTTCTTCTGCCAGTTCTTCCGGGTCCTTGTAGACCCCGGCTTCGGCGTATTCGACCTTGCAGGAGGTGACGGGGCCGCCCCCGGCCGGGTCGACTTGTCCGCTCACGGTCGCGCTCGTTTCCGCGATCGCGCTTGCTTCCCCGGTGCTGACGTCGGGGATGATTTCGCCTGGGCTGTAGATCTCGATCCGCGAGGTGCCGCCGAAACTCGTGTTGGTGACGTAGATGCGGGAGTCCGCTTCGCTGATCACGAGCGAGGGGAGCAGCAGCGTCTGTTCGCTGCCGAAGGAGTCGAGCAGGGTTCCGCTCTGGTCGTACTCGGAGACCTGGCCGCCGAAGATGCCTTCGCTGACGTAGAGGTGACCGTCGCCGGGGTCGATCGCGACCCGCACCGGTTCCTGCACAGGGGCTTCCCATTCGAAGCTGCCGCCGCTGCTGAACTTGACGACGCCATTGGCGCCGCTGCCGTTGACCACGTAGATGTTCCCGGCCGAGTCGACCGTGAGCGAGTCCGGTTCGCTCAGGTGGGGACTGGAGATCTGGCCGAGGAAGGCCCCGGCGCTGCTGAATTCGTAGATCAGGTTGCGGACCGCGTCGGCGACGTAGACCTTGCCGCTGCTGGGGCTGACGGCGATGCCGGAGGGGGCGATTTTCCCGGCCGGCGTGGCGCTGCCGGCGATGCCGTTGCACTCGTGCGCCGAGGGGGCCAGGGCGCCGGTGATTTCGCAGATGAAGGAGCCGTCTTCGCCCAGCTTTTGGATCACGTCCGTTTCGCTGTTGGCGACGTAGACGTCGCCGCTGCTGGGCCCGGCTGAGCTGTCGACGGCGATTGCCGCTTCGACGAACAGTTCCAGCCCCCCGTAGCTGCCGCTCGGGGTGTCGCTGCCATCGCGACGGTAGATCAGGTTCCCGGCCGGGTCGAACTTGGCGAGAAGGATCTCTTCTTCTTCGCTGAACTTGTATTCGGTGACGTAGAGGTCGCCGCGGCTGGGCCCGTTGGAGTTGTCGACCGCCTCGGTGATCAGGGCGCTGAGACCGGTGCTGCCGGGGTCGGCTTCAAAGCTGCCGAGGTGGCCATGGGTGAACTTGGCGCTGGCCACGCCCGGCAGCGCCAGCCAAACGCCGAGCACCAGCGCCAGCACGACTGCCGACCAGGGCGCTCGCCGCCGCAGGCTCATCGCTGCCCCCCGCGGTGGTGGCCGGAGCGCCTGTGGTCACGGTGGGCCCGGGCCGGCCCTTGTTTGCGAGCCTGGCAGCGGCGGCGCTGGTGACGGTTCTGCTTGCGACAGCGCCGCGGGTGGCGCTGCGGGCGGGTTTCTTCGCCTCCCGGCGAGGTGGTGGCGGCAGCGGGACTGGCCGGCCCGGCGACGATTTCGCCCCGGCAGGAGTCCTCGCCGGCGCAGGGTGGGGCCGCTGGCCCCGGTTCGGCGAAGCCGCCGCCGCCGCGGGCGTCGTAGACGCTGACGTTCTGGCTATCGCCATCGCGCGGCACTAGCGCCTGCGCGGTGCGGAAGAACACGTCCCGGCCGCTGGCGCTGGCATCGAGGAACCGCGACGGCCCCGGGTAGCTGCCGTCGGAGATCAGGTAAAGCTTGCCCGCCTCGAACTCATAGACGTCTTCGAATTTATTCGTGTCGGCTTCCAGCAGCGCTTCGCCGGTGCTGAAGAAGACGGCGCCGTCGTCGAGTACCGAACGCGTCATCCAGTTCGGGCGCATCTCGTTGGTGGGGCCGTACTGGCCGCTCGTCGCCAGCGAGGTCGAGTTGGTAGGACGGGCGCCGCTGGGGTTGCAGGAGGCGCAGCTCAGTTGCCCGCTTTCGGCGTCGTAGAGGAAGATCTCGCGTTCGGGGAAGTTGCTGCTCGGATTGCGGTTGTCGTAGCCGGTCAGGCTGGCGATCGAGGAGAGCCCCAGGTAGCGCCCGTTGGGCGAGACCTCGGACCAGACGAAGCCCGGCTTGCGGGTGGTGATCGGGAATTCTTCCCGCCAGATGTAGCGGTCTTCGCGCGGCAGCCGGGCGATGAAGGTGATCGTGCCTTCGTCGAGGACGTAGAGGTTGCAGGCCTGCCCGGCCGTTTCGCTGCCGCTGCAGGTCCCCGGCGTGGCGCCAGCGGCGAGGGTGCCATTGGCGACGAAGTAGAGGCGGGAGCCGTCGTCGGCAGCGCCGAGGACGCCGCGAACGTCGGCGCTTTCCGGCCCACCGGCGGTGAGGTCGGTTAGCTGTTCGGAGGCGACGTCGTATTCGTAGAGGTCAGCCTTGCCGGCGCTGGCGGTGGAGTCGGGGGTCAGCTTGCTTTCGTCGGTGAAGAAGACGCGGCCGCCGCTGGCACTGGCGAAGCCGAAGATGCCGCCGCCGCTGACTCCGGGTCCGGCCGAGCGGTCGACCTGGACGGTGCAGCCGAGCGTCACCCCGATGCAGCCGCTGCTGGTCGGTCCCTGCGGCTGGTCGGCGTTGAGGCGGAGGTAGAGGCTGTTACCGGCGTAAAAGAGGATCCGCCGGCCGTCGGCGGAGACGGCGCCGGTGATCGGGGCGAAGCCGTTGATGCCGCTGCCCGCCTGGCCGGCTGCTTCGGCCAGTTGCCCGGCCGCCGGCGTGCCGTTGGGGAGCACCGTCGCCAGCCGCAGTTCCCCGCCCGACCAGAGGTAGTAGTCGTAGCCGGCCGGGGCTTCCGGCGTCAGTTTCGCTTCCTCGCCGAAGACGATGTGGCTGAAGTCGTCGGAGGCGTCCTCGAACTTGGCGTTGGCCGGGGGGACGCCGCTGGGAGTGAGGTTGAGGAGCTGGTAGGAGTCGCCGGCGATTTCGTGCACGAAGACGTTGCGGTACAGGAGCGGTTCGCCGGGGACGAGGACTTCCTGGCTGCGTTTGCAGTGCGCCGAGCCGGGTGAGAACCAGCCCTCTTCGTCGATGTTGTGCGAGAGGTCCGGCGAGAAGTAGACGTCCTGTTCGCATTCGTCTTCGAAGCGGGCGGCGGCTTCGCCCTGGGGGCCGATGGACTGGATCGACCAGCCTGCGGGTCCACGGTTGGCCAGGTAGTAGTAGCTGCTGGTCGCCGCTTCGGGGGCGGGCTGCTTGTCCCGGTAGGTGAAGGCGTCGCCGCTGACGGAGGAGCGGGCGGGGCGGCTGTCGAGCGGGATCGTCGCCCCGGGGGAAACGAGCTCATAGGCGCGGCAGTCGGGCAGCGCTTGCGCGCCCTGTTCGGTCCGCCGCGCTTCGTTGGGGCATTCGGCCGCGGCTGCCGGCGCCGCCGAGCCCGACAGGATCACCAGCGTCACGAGCAGGGCGGCGGCCGCCAACCCGGTGCGGAGCGGTTGCCTCTGGCCCCTCACGTTGTCTCCCTTGTCCCCCTCGGCCTCCCGCCAGTTGCCTAATTGGCGGTCTAATAAAAAGAAATTCTAATGGTGTTTATAATAGCCCTGATCAATAAACCAACTTTTGGGACCGTGGAAGTTGATGCAACCGCGCTCGAACGTCAAGGAGAGGTCTCCAGGCCAGCCAAGGGGTCAGGCCAAGGGGGGCGCTTCGAGCCGCTCTAAACGCGCCGGCCTGGTCCAGTGGGCGCCCAAAGAGAAGCTGGACCGGCACGGCTGGATCGCCACCGGCCAGCGCCTCGGTCGGATCAGTCGCTGCAACCAGTGGTGGCTGGGGGACTGGGTGCGCTACGGCGAGCGCAAATGGGGCGAGACCTACGCCGAAGCGGCCAAGATCACCGGCTATGACCCGCGCAGCCTCGCCAACATGGCCTCGATCGCGCGAGCCTTCGAAGCTTCACGACGTCGTGACGATTTGACCTGGAGCCACCACGCCGCGGTGGCCGGTCTCGAGGCCGGTGAGCAGGACTCCTGGCTCAACCGCGCCGCTGGCGAGCGGATGTCGGTCGCTGACTTGCGGATCGAGCTACGAGCGGCGCAGCGCCTGCGCGAAGCCGGCGAACTCGAGGACGTGTCCGAGGGAGCGCCGCTGCAGGCGCTGGCGATCATCTGCCCGCGCTGCGGCCACACGATCGAACCCGAGCGGTAGCGGCCCCGCCTCAGCCCCGAGCGGTTTGCCGGCGGGCCGCCAGGCTGGCGGCGAGCAGGGTGAGGGCGGCGAAGCCGGCACCGGCGGCGAAGCCGGGCAGGACCGTGCCGGCGTCCCAGCCGTCGGTCATCAGGCTGCGCATGCCCTCGAGCACGTAGGTGGTCGGGTTCAGCGCCGAGAGCGTCTGCAGCCAGCCCTGCAGTTCGCTCTGCGGCAGCAGCAGCGGCGAGAGGAAGAGCAGCGGGAAGGCGCAGAGGTCGACGATCCTGGTCACCTCGACGCGGCCGCTGAGCAGCGCCGCCGCGGTCATGTAGCCGGCCACGCCCATCGCCCAGACGGTCGCCATCGCGGCGATCACGAGGGCGCCCGGCAAGCCGGTCACGGGGCTCGCCCCGAGCACGGCGCCGATCAGGACCATCGCCAGCGCCTGCGCCACCGCGTAGAGGGCGCTGAGGGCGATCGGGGTGAGCACGATCGCCAGTCGTGAGACCGGCATCGTCAGCAGCCGGTCGAGGTAGTGGTCCTCGCGGTCCTGGGCCAGCAGGTAGCCGGAGGCGCCGCTGGCGAGGCTGGCGATCAGCACCCCGGCGGGGACGATGAAGGCCAGGTAGTCGCCGCCGACGGCGCTGGCGACGCCGCCGGAGCCGCCCAGCAGACCGTCGTTGCCGATCACGAACCCGGTCGCAAACAGCAACGAGATCGCCAGCGAGACCGGCACCGCCAGCGTGTCATCGAGCAGTCGGCGCGCGAGGACGCCGATCTGCACCGGCAGCGGCGCGGTTGCGCGCGCCGCTTTCACGGCGTCTCGACGATCTCGGCGCGGGTCGCCGTCGGCAACGAGGTGATGCGTTCAAAGACCGTCTCGAGGCTGGGCTCGCAGACCACCATCTCCTCGCTGGGGATGCCGTTGCGGGCCAGCACCCCGAGCGCTTCGAGGACGTCCTCGTCGCCGGCCGGGTCGAGCTGCAGGCTGCAGCCCTGGGCGGCTGGCTCGAGGCCGAGCGCTTGCGCCGCCCGCGCAGTCAGCTCGCGGCCGGCGAAGCTGATCGTCGCCGTGCGGGAGCCGAAGCGCTGCTTCAGCTCCCTCGGGGTCCCGGCGACGAGGAGGGCTCCGTCGCGGACGACCGCGATCCGGTCGGCCTGGGTGTCGGCTTCGTGCAGGTCGTGGGTGCTGAAGAGCAACGCCGCACCCGCCTCCAGTCGCAGCTTCAGTTGCTGCCAGATCAGCCGCCGCGAGGCGAGGTCGAGGCCGGCCGTGGGCTCGTCGAGGAGCAGAACCGGCGGCTGGCGGACCAGGGCCAGGGCGATATCGAGCCGGCGTCGCTCGCCGCCGGAGAAGGTCGAGACTTCGCGCTCGGCGATCGGCTCCAGCGCGAAGGCAGCGAGCAGCTCGCTCGCCCGCTCGCCGGCGGCGCCGGCGGCGAGGCCGTGCAGGCGGGCGTGGTAGGCGAGCAGCCGCGCCGCGGTCTGGCGCCGGGGCAGGCCGGTCTCCTGCAGGGCGACGCCGATCCGGGTCCGCAGCAGGGGTGCTTCGCGGACGACGTCGGCCCCGGCGACGGTGGCGCCGCCGGCATCCGGCCGCAGCAGCGTCGCCAGGATGCCGATCGTGGTCGTCTTGCCGGCGCCGTTGGGGCCGAGCAGCGCCAGCGCCTCGCCCGGCTGCACCGAGAGGGAGAGACCGCGCAGAGCGGGGCTGACGGTGCCCGCCGTCCCGTAGCGCTTGCAAAGTCCGTCGGCAAGGATCGCCGCGGGCGCCGGCTTCTCGCTGCCGCCCCGGCCGGTCTCCTGCGCGTCGGCGACGATCGGGCTCATCCTCGGGACAGTTCTACGCCATGGGTGGCCGGAGCGAAAAAGCTCCCCGCCGCGATTGGGCAGGGCGCGGAGGCCGGGCTATCTTGCTCGGCACCAGGGAGATCACTCGTGGAAGTCGCCAGCAACCCGCCGAACGTCTGCGCCGGAGGCTTCGGTGCTGTCTACGACTTCTGTATCGAACGGCCCTGGCTGGCGGGCGCGATTGGGCGGCTGCTCTGGGGGGCCCGGCTCGGCCCGATGTACGCCAGCCTGGATGAGCTGGCGGCGCTGCCACCGGGCTCGACGATCCTCGACGTCCCCTGCGGTGGCGGCCTCGCCCTGCGGGCGCTGGGCAACGGCTCCTCCTTCCGTTACATCGGCTGCGACATCTCCGAGCGGATGCTGGAGCGGGCGCAGCGCCGGGTCCGCGAGCGCCGGCTCGGCGGGGTCGAGCTGCTGCAGGCGGACATCCGCCGGCTGCCGCTGAGCGACGGTTTCGCCGACGCCTGCCTCTGTTACAACGGCCTGCAGCAGATCACCGAGCCCCAGCGCGCCGTGGCCGAACTGGCCCGCTGCTTGCGCCCGCAGGGGACCTTGGTCGGCAGCGCTCTGGTCGCCAACGGCAATCGCCGTCAGCGGGCGATCCTCTCGCTGCAGGGGCGGCGGGGCCAGGCGCTTCCCGGCGGCACCGCCAGCGACCTCCGCACCTGGCTGCGGGCCTGCGGCCTTACCGAGATCGCGATCACGCCCGAACGCGGCTTCGTCATCTTCTCGGCCCGCAAGGCGGGGCGGCCGTGAAGGTCCTCGTCCTCACCGGGCCCTACACCGCCGGCTTGGCCGAAGTCGTGCTCGCCAGCGCCCGCCAGCGCAACCCCCAGTGCGCCTGGCGGCTACTGGTCATGAACGGCGATCCGGCGGCCGAGACGACCCTGGACGAGGAGGCGGCGGGAGCCGACCTGCTGATCTCCTTCCTCAGCCCCCACATCGTCACCGCCGGCCACCTGCGGTCGGTCGGCGGGCGCGCCTACAACGTCCACCCCTGCACGCCCGCCTACCCCGGCACCGACCCGATGCACTTCGCCTTCTACGCCGGCGACTACGTGGCCGGCGCCACCCTGCACCTGATGGAGCCCGAGGTCGACGCCGGCCCGATCTGCGCGGTGGTCGAACAGCCCGTCGACCCCGGCATTGGCCTGCCCGCCTTCTCGGCGCTCTGCCTCAACCTCGCGGTCGGTCTGCTGCTGGAGCAGTTGCCGTCGCTGCTGCGCGGCGAACTGGACCCCAACGGCCGCCAGTGGGAGGACGGAAACCGCCACTCGCACCGGGACTTCCTCGAGATGTGCCGGGTCCCGCTCGACGTCTCCCCGGCGGAGCTATCCCGCCGCCTCGAGGCCTTCTACCACCCGAAGCTGCCGGACCGGCCCTTTGTCGAGCTGCACGGGCGGCGCTTCGTCTACGAGGGCGAGGACGCCGGCTCAGGTTGAACAGGTCTGGCAGACGCAGCGTTCGCAGATCGGGTTGCTGCCGACGTCGAGCTGCTGGCGGAAGGCCTGCGCCCCGGGTGAGTTGAGCGTCTCCGTGAATCCCGAGTCGGCGTCGGCGGTCCCGTAAGCGGGCAGGGGGAAGCAGGAGCGCATGGTGCCGTCGTGCTCGAGCACGGCCGAGGTCCAGGGGGCATCGCAGCGGACCGCCGGGAATGGCCGCTGGCCCGCCAGGGCCCGGTAGTGGTGGAGGATCAGCCGCTCGAGGTCCGCAGGCGTGTCGGTGACGAAGCCGCTGGCGAAGTCAGCGGCGCAGTCGCGCGCCATCGCCGTCAGCTCGGCTTCCAGCTCGTCCAACTCCTCGCCGGCGATCACCAGGCTGGTGACGTAGGCGGAGTCGAGCCTGCCGTGGCGCTTGAACGCCTCCTCGCTGGAGACGTCGGTGCCGGAGAAGCTGATGCTGCGGAAGCCCGCCTCCCGCGCCGCCGTCACCGTCTCGCGCAGGTGACGGAAGTTCTGGCGGTGGACGGCGCAGCGGGCATCGACCGGGAAGCTGGGATCGAGCTCGTGGACGCTGCGCAGCGCCCGTTCGACCAGGGCGAAGGCGCGCCGGGTGCCGCGGACCAGGTCGTGAACCCCGTCCGGGCCGTCGAGGCTGATCCGCAGCACCTCGCAGTTGTCGACGATCCGCCGCGCGTGGCGCGGCACCAGGTAGCCGTTGCTGAGCATCTCGATCTCGATGCCGCCCTCGCGCAGCACGGCGACGATCTCCCAGAGGTCGGGGTGGAGCAGGGGCTCGCCGCAGATCACCACCGAGCTCAGCGAGAGCTGCCGCCACTCCGGCAGCCAACCTTCGATCTCGGCGACGGTCAGGTAGGAGCCCTTCTCTTCGCGCCAGATGTCGCACATCCGGCAGCGCGAGTTGCAGCCGCTGTTGAGCCAGAGGAAGAGCCGCTTCAGAGAGCGCAACGGGGTCGCTGCTATCGGCTCGGCGAGGGTCATGGCCTCTCTAGGAGAGGTAAACAGAGAGGGTCTGGCGATACCAGTCGTCCGCCGCCGGGGCGGGGTCGTGGATGCCGAGCGCGCCGCCGGTGTGGACCAGCACGACCCGCGAGCCCGCCGCCACGGTCCCCGCCGCGAGCGCCTGGCGCAGGCCGAGAAAAGCCTTCAGCATGTAGTTGGGGTCGAGCACGAGTTGGTGCTCGCGCAGGGCTTCTCGCATCGCCTCCAGCTCCGCCGCCGCCGGCTCGTCGTAGCCATTGCCGAGGGCGCCGTCGTGGAAGTGGATCCGCTCCGCCTGCCGGGCGCCCTCGCCGAGCGCCGCCACCGCTTCTTCCTCTAGTGCCGCTGCCTGCGCGGTGGCGGCGGCACGGTCGCCGCCGATGCAGACGCCGAGCACTCGCCAGGGCAGGCCGCCCAGGCCGGCGGCGATCGCCAGGCCGAGGCAGGTCCCGCCCGAGCCGGCCGGGGCAACGATCCAGGTCTCTCGCTCCGGTTGCGGCAGCTGCGCCGCCAGCTCCTGCCCCAGCTCGACGCTGCCCGCTAGCCCCGGCCAGCGCGAGATGCCGGGCTCGATCGCGTAGGGACGCTCGCCACGCTCGCGCTCGGCCGCCGCCACTGCCTCGACCCGGGCGGCGCTCTCGGCCCAGGGCGAGCGCTCGAACCAGGTGATCTCGGCCCCCAGCAGCGTTGCCAGCAGGTAGTTGCCGCGGGGCGTGGAGGGGCGGGCCTGGCGGTCGCCGGTGTAGACGAGGTGCGCCCGCAGGCCGTGGCGCCGGGCCGCGGCGGCGACGGCGACGGTCTGGCTGGAGGGGAGGCTGCCGGCGGTGACCAGCACCGTCGCCCGCTCCCGCCGCGCCGCGGCGACCACGTGCTCGAGCTTGCGCGCCTTGTGGCCGCAGCCGAGGTCGTCGATCAGGTCCTCGCGCTTCAGCCAGAGCTCGACGCCGAGGCCGCCGCCGTCGCGCGCTTCCAGCGGCGTCGGCACTCGTCCCGACCGCGCCGCCATCTAGGGCCTGCTCACAACCAGCGCGTACATGTAGGGGAGCAGCTCTTCGACGTCGCTGGTCGTCCAGACCCCGTCGGCGAAGCGGTCCAGCTCCTCGCAGAGCCGGTAGGAGCAGTAGGGGTACTCCTCGAACCGCTCCAGCCGGAGGCCGGCTCCGGTCAGCGCCGCGATCACGTCGGCAACCGTGTGCTGCCAGCGGTACTCCCAGTAGGAGATCGGCGCGGCGGGGTCGGTGTAGGTGCCGAAGCTGTGCCGCGCCGCCGCCCGCTCGCTGCCGAAGTAGCAGCCGGTGCCGCTGACCTTGCCGGGGTGCAGGACCTCGAGGATCGGGTGGAACTCGACCAGCACGAAGCGCCCGCCGGGGCGCAGATTGCGCCGGATCCCGGCCGCCCAGTCGGCCAGTGAGGAGAGCCAGCAGACAACTCCGTAGGAGGCGAAGACGAGGTCGTAGGGGTCGTCCAGTCCGGCCAGCGACTGCACGTCCTGGCAGGAGAAGCGGGCCTCGATCCCCAGCTCGGCGGCGATCCGCCGTGCCGCCTCGACCGAGCTGGGGGAGATGTCGACGCCGGTCACCGCGGCGCCGAGCCTTGCCCAGGAGAGGGTGTCGAGGCCGAAGTGGCACTGCAGGTGCAGGAGGCGGAGGCCGCTGGGGTCGCCGACCAGCTCCAGCTCGGGCGGCTTCAAGCTCAGCTCGCCCGCCTTGAAGGCGTCGATCTCGTAGTAGGCGGACTCGAGGTGGACTGCGGTGCGCAGGTCCCAGGCGGAGCGGTTGGCGTCGTGCTGTTCGGTGTTCATGCGGCGGACTCCTTGGAGATGAAATAGCTGCCGATCGCCAGGCAGTCGATTCCGGTCACCCCGAAACAGGCGAGGGCACCCCGCGGCGACTCGACGATCGGCTCCTCGCGGCCGTTGAAGGAGGTATTGACCAGCACCGGGAAGCCGCTGCGCTCGCCGAACCGTTCCAGCAGCCCGTGCAGGAACGGCGAGCGCTTGCGCTCGACCACCTGGGGCCGGGCGCTGCCGTCGACGTGGACCGCGGCGGGGGCCTGGCGCCGGGCCCGCTCACGGGCCCGCACGGCAAACGTCATGTAGCTGTTTGTCTCCCCTTCGAAGTAGTCATCGAAGGCCTCGTGGGTGATCGCCGGCGCCACCGGGCGGAACTGTTCGCGGCCCTTGACGCGGTTGAGCCGGCGCTGCATCTCCGGGTCGGCGGGGTTGGCGAGCACACTGCGCATCCCCAGCGCCCGCGGCCCGAACTCCATCCGCCCCTGGAAGAGCGCGCAGACGCGGTTGCGGGAGAGCGCCTCGGCGAGCCGGCCGGCCAGCTCCTCCTCGTCCAGGCGCTCGGCCCCGAGCCCGGCGTCGGCCAGGGCCGCGGCGATCTCCCCGTCGCCGTACTCGGTCCCGAGCGCCATCGAGTCGCAGCGGATGCCGCCGGCGTCGCCGGCCCGGATCGCGCTCAGCGCTGCCGCCCCCAGCGCCGTGCCGGCGTCGTGGGCGGCGGGCTGCACGTAGACCTCGTCGAACTGGCCTTGGCGGGCGAGGACCCCGTTGGCGACGCAGTTGAGGAAGGTGCCGCCGGCCAGGCAGAGGCGGCTGGACCCGGTCTGGCGGCCGTAGTGACCGACGACGTGGAGCAGCGCCTGCTCCAGCGCTAGCTGGGCGGAACGGGCGATGTCCATCTGCAGTTGCCCGATCTCCTCCTGCGGGTGACGGGCGGGGCCGAGCAGCGGCGAGAGGTCGCGTAGGCGGCGGGCATCAACGGTGTAGGAGCCGCCCGGCCGCAGGCTCAGCACCTCGCTCAGCTGGGCGCTGAAGCGGGGCTCGCCGTGGGCTGCGAGCCCCATCACC
This sequence comes from uncultured Actinomycetes bacterium, assembly GCA_963708405.1. GTDB lineage: Bacteria > Actinomycetota > Thermoleophilia > Solirubrobacterales > 70-9 > VAYN01. Next base: position 1,343,592 of record CAVPSL010000002.1, on the reverse strand, counting down.
TTGTACTCGTCGGCGAACGGCTCGAAGCCGAGGTGCCGGGTGACGAAGGAGTAGAAGAGGCCCAGCGAGTTGGGGATCAGCTCGCCGCCGAGCCGGCGCAGGCCGCGGTCGCGGCCGTGGAAGGCGGAGGTGCAGGCGCTCTCGCCGGCCCCGTCGGCGACGACCACCAGTGCCTCCTCGAAGCCGGAGCAGTGGAAGGCGGAGCTGGCGTGGGCGAGGTGGTGGGGCCACGGTTTCAGCGCCGCCCGGCCCAGTTGCTCGGGGTCGACGACGTCGCGGAGGCGCTCGGGGACCGCGTAGCCGAGGGCCGGGCGCAGGTTGCTCAGCGCCAGAAAGGCGGAGAGCTCGTCCCGCAGCGAGGAGAGCCGGCGCCCGCTCAGGCAGCCCCAGAGGCTGCGCAGGTGCTTCCAGCGGTCGTAGGAGTAGGCGACCTCGTCGATGTCGGCGCTGGTCATCCCGGCCCAGCTCAGCGCCGCGTGGATCGCCTCGACCGGGATGTAGATCCCGTAGGGGCTGTAGCGGCGGCCGTGCTTGACCCGGGTGAAGCGCTCGTCTTCGGCGGCGAAGACCAGCTCGCCGTCGACCACCAGCGCCACCGCCGGGTGCTCGAAGTAGCTGTTGATGCCGAGGACGTTCACGCGCGGCCTTCGGCCCGGGCCAGTTTCGGCTCCAGGTAGTCGGCGCAGGCGAGGCTGCCGATCGTCTCGCCCAGCGGCCGGTCGAGGTAGGCCTCCTCGATCTGGCCGAGATGCAGGCCGGGGCCGAGCTGGGCAAGCAGCGCGGTCGCCTCGGGGTCGAGCTCCAGCAACGCCATCCCGCCCAGCCGGCTGAGGCCGGGGGAGCCGATGCGGATCGCGTCGGTCGGCTCCAGGAACGGGGCCTGGCGGTGGGTCTCCAGCAGGGCCCGGCTGTAGAGGGCGACGTAGTCCTGCTGGCTGGTGCCGCCGACCGCGACCACGCCCGGCAAGAGGCAGCGCACCGTGTAAGCGAGCAGGCGGTCGCAGTAGAGCCGCCCGGCGCGCAGCGCCGCCGCCGTCTCCCGGGGCGTGAATGGGAACGGCAGCGGCCGGCGGTCGGAGGCGGTCACCGGCACGGCGCCCTCGCCGGTCCCGTCGAAGACGACTTTGCGCAGCCGCGAGCCGTCGCGCAGCCAGAGGAAGTCGGGGCTGGCGTGGTTGACCGCGAAGTTGTCGCCGGCGGCGATCAGATCCCGCTTGACGGCCCGGAAGCGGTCGCGCACGGCGGGCTCGAAGACCAGCCGGAAGACGGGGCTGTCGGGGTCCTCGAGATGGCGCGCCACGCACTCCGAAGCGAGCGACTCGTCGACCGCGATCCGCTCGATGCCGTGGTCGACGTCGAGCTGCCGCCAGATCTCCTCGTTGCATTGGCGGAAGCCGCGCGGGGCGTCGGCGACCGTCCGCCCCAGCAGCGGCCCCAGCACCGGGTCGGCGGCCGGCTCGAGGGCATCCCCGGCCAGCTGGTCGAAGCTCAGCGGCAGCGCCGGCAGGCAGCAGAAGGTGGTTGTCTTGAAGGCCCGGCGGGAGAGCGGGAAGACGCTGAGGATGGCGCCGCGCGTGTGCAGGAAGACCGGCCCCGCGACCGGGTCCCGCTTCCAGAGGCAGCTCACCGTCGAGCACTGCGAGTGCAGGGCGACCGTCTCCCCGGCTTCGCGGCAGGCGATGTGGAAGAGGAAGTTGTTGAGGAAGGTCTCGCTGTCGAGCAGCAGGTTGGAGTGGTCGGCCTGCTGGATCACCGGCGTCGCCAAGAGGCTGGCGCCGGCGCGCTCGGCGCGGCGGTCACCGCGGGCGTCGAGGTAGCGCTCCAGCGCCGCCGCCAGCCGTAGCCGGTGGGGGTTGGGGACGGCCTCGCTGGTGGGAATCAGCGAGGCCAGGTAACGGCGCAGAGAGTGTCTGCTCCAGCGTTCGATCTGTTGCCCTAGCTCCGAGCCGGCGGCCGCGAGCCGGCGGGCGAAGGGGGGAGTCGCCGCGTCCTCGTTTAGGACTGGGGTTGCGCCTGGCATTCCGCCACCCGGATCGCCGCGAAGACGAGCTCGGCGAGGGCCTCGGTGCCCTGCTCCGGCGCCGCCTCGACCAGCTCGACGCCGGTCTCGCCGCCGAAGCGGTCCCGGTAGTCGTCGTGCAGCTCGACGTAGTAGCGGTGCCAGCGCCGCACCCACTCCTCTTTGCTGGGCTCGTCGGGGAACTCGCGCGGCCGCTGCCCGCTTGCCTCCGCCTTCCCCAGCCGCTGCAGCGAGAGCTCTGGGTCGGGGTTCATCAGGACCAGCACGTCCGGTGCCGGCAGCTTCTCGTGCAGGCTGGCGGCGAGCGCTTCGTAGGCCGCCCGCTCGGCGGCGCTGATGCGGCCACGGTCGAAGTGCTCGCGCATGAACATCTCGTCGTCGAAGTGCGAGCGCTCGATGATCACCATCCGCCCCAGTTGCAGGTTGCGCAGCAGCACCATGTGGCGTTGCAGCATGAAGCTGATCTGGACCGGGAAGGCGAAGCTCTGCGGCTGCGAGAACATCAGCCGCAGGAAGCGGTCGTGGAAGGCGCGCTCGGAGATGCCCACGGCCGGCATCCCGCTCTCGCGGGCGCGTGCGGCCAGGGTCTCGATCAGGCTCGACTTGCCCGCCGAGGTGTTGCCCGAGAGGGCGACGTAGAGGCCGCGGTGGGCGGCTGGCGGGCTGGTCGAGGCGTCGAAGATGTCCGCGTCGCTCAGCACCAGCGGTAGTCGAGGGCGAGCAGCGCCGCCTCCCTGACGTTCTGCTCGACCGAGGCGCCGGCAAAGGAGGAGTCCCACTGCCGCGTCGCCAGGCAGGGCCGCAGGGTCATGTCGGCCCCGAGCCGCAACGAGTGCGACTGCTCCATGCAGCGGGGACGATCGCTGCAGGTCGGGCAGCGGACGCCTTCCGGCGGCCGGTAGCCGCGCAGCAGGACCGAGCCGCGCTCGGCCCCGGCCCGGGCGGTGTTGATCCGCTCCACCATCCCCTCCAGCTTGTCCAGCGGGTACTCCTCTTCCTTCACCTGCCCCTCGGGCAGGACCGCGAAGACCTTGACGTCGACGCCGACGTCGGTGACGTCGTGGAGGAACGTCTCCGCCTGGCTCAGCGTGTCGGCCGGGACCGGCAGGTTGACGCGCAGCCGGAAGGCGCCGGAGCTGGCCAGGTCGACGGTCGGCACCAGCCAGGGCGGGATCCCCCAGCGCTCCTCGTCGCCGGCCGCGATCAGCGACTCGGTCTGTAGCGAGACGTGCATGCGGGCGATTCCGGCCTCGAGCAGGCCGTCGATCCGCCGCGGCAGGTAGACGCCGTTGGTGGTGACGCCGACATCGTCGACGTAGGTGCGCCCCAGCCGCACGAACTCGGCGACGTCGGGGCGCAGCAGCGGCTCGCCGCCGGTGAACTGGACCCGCGTGAAGCCGGCTTTGACGGCGGCGTCAATCGCGACGTCGACGTCCTCGAGCTTGATTTTCCCCTCTTTCGGCGCGCCCTCGTTGTGGCAGAAGGTGCAGGACAGGTTGCAGGCGCCGACCAGCGAGACCCGGAAGTAGAGGTCGCGTTCGGCGATCGCGTCGGCCAGGGTCTCCCCGCGCTCTTCGAGCCGGTGCCGGATCTCCTTCAGCACCGCCTCCCGGGGGGGCTGGGATACGAGGGGCAGGGGCTGCCCCGTCGAGACATCGAGTGACTGGGTTGGAGCAGCCATGGATCCTCCATTGGGTAGGGACTCCCGCTGGCTGGCCATGATCCCAAGTGGGACTGAGACTCCAAAACCTTTGCCCGTCGAGCCCCGCCGCCGGGCGGCCTGGCGCCGGGCTCAGGCGGGTGGGGTGAGGACGTCGGTCCCGAGCCAGTCCTGCAGCGGCTCCGGCACCTTGACCGAGCCGTCGGGCTGCTGGAACTGCTCGAGCATCGCCGGCACCAGCCGGCTGGTCGCCAGGGCGGAGGCGTTCAGCGTGTGCAGGTAGGTGGGGCGCTTCTCGCCCTTGCGGCGGAAGCGGATGTTGGCGCGGCGGGCCTGGTAGTCGCGGGCGGCCGAGGCGGAGGAGACCTCCTTGTAGGTGCCGATGCTGGGGATCCAGGCTTCGACGTCGTAGGTGATCGCCATCGAAGCGCTGGCGTCGCGCGCCGCCAGCAGCGAGGTCCGGTAGTGGATGCCGAGTTGCTCGACGATGCTCTCCGCCTTGCCGACGATCTCGGCCAGCGCCTGCTCGGTTTCCTCCGGGGCGACGAACTGGAAGATCTCCACCTTGTTGAACTGGTGCCCGCGGACCGTGCCCCGCTCCTCGGAGCGGTGGCCGAAGGACTCCCGCCGGTAGCAGGGGGTGTAGGCGAAGGCTTTGATCGGCAGCGAGTCCTCGTCGAGGATCTCGTCGCGGTGGATGTTGAGGATCGCCGTCTCCGAGGTGGGGAGGAGGAAGAAGGAACGGTCGTCGTCGGCGCGTTCGAGGTGGTACACGTCGTCGTAGAACTTCGGGAACTGGCCGGTCGCGTAGCCGCACTCCTCGAGCAGCAGGTGTGGGGGCAGGAGGAATTCGTAGCCGTCGCGGAGGTGCTCGCGGCAGAAGAAGTTGATCGTCGCCCACTCCAGGGCGGCGCCCATCCCGGTGTAGACCCAGAACCCGTTGCCGCCGAGCTTGGCGCCGGCGGCGTAGTCGACCAGCCCCAGCTCGGTGCTGAGCTGGACGTGGTCGCGGACCTCGGCCAGGTCGGGTTTCTCGCCCCAGACCTTGACCACCTGGTTGCTCTCCTTGCCGCCCAGCGGCACCTGCTCGTCGGGGATGTTGGGCAGCGCCAGCAGCAGTTCGTTGAGCCTGCCCTCGGTGCTCTCCAGGGTCGGGCCCAGCTCAGCGATCTCGTCGCGCAGCGAGGTGGCGGTCGCTTCCAGCTCGCCGGCGTCGCTGCCCTCGCGGCGCAAGCCGCCGATCTCCTTGGCGATCCGGTTCCGCTCCGAGCGCAGCTCCTCGACCTTCTGCAGCAGCTCGCGGCGCTCGCGGTCGGCGCTGAGGATCGGCTCGAGGTCGACGTCGTCTTCGCGCTTTCGGAGCGCCTCGAGCAACGAACTAGGCTCGCGCCGGATCAGTTCGATGTCGATCATGGGAGTCGGAAGCCAGCGCGGGTGGAACGGTGAGGGAAACCAGAACTAACAGTGAATACCGGCGAGGAGAGGCCTCCGAGGCATCCATCGGACAGGTGCTGGGGATGTTAGCGAGCGGTGAGGAACGGGCCCGGCGCTCACTTTCGTTCACTCCGCCCGAGAACGTGCTGTCACCGCTGGCCCGCGTTCCCTTCGTCCTCGACCTCCAGGGCAGGTACTTCTTCGACCACATGAGTGAGTTCGGCTCGTGGTCGTTTTTCGGTGCCCTCGAGGCCGGCCAGGTCGAGCAGGAGGTGCTGCTGCCGATGTTGCGGCAGGCGACCGGCGCCGACTTCGTCGACGTGCGGCCGCTGTCGGGGCTGCACTGCATGACGATCGCGATGGCCGCCCTCTGCCGGCCCGGCGACCGGATGCTCACCATCGGTCTCGATGCTGGCGGCCACATGTGCACGGCGCCGTTGGCGGCGCGGCTGGGGATGGAGGTCAGCCCGCTGCCGATGCGCGATCCCTACGAGCCGGACCTCGACCGCCTCGCCACCGTACTCGCCGAGACGCGCCCGGCGGCGATCTACATCGACCAGTCGACGCAGTTGTTCCCGATCGACCCGCTGCCGCTGCGCGAGGTCGTCGACCGCTGCTCCCCGCAGACCGTCATCCACTACGACGCCAGCCACCTCAACGGCCTGATCCTGACCGGGGCGATGTTCAACCCGCTCGAGCGCGGCGCCCACTCGCTTGGCGGTTCGACCCACAAGACCCTGCCGGGCCCGCACAAGGGGTACCTGGCGACCAGCGAACCGGAGCTGGCCGACCGCTTCGCCGAGACCGCCTCGGTCTTCGTCAGCCACCACCACCCGGCCGACGTCGCCTCGCTGGCGATCACCCTGATCGAGCTCGGCGACTGCGGCGGCGAGGAATACGGCCGCCTCGTGCTCAGCAACGCCGGCCGCTTCGCCGCCGCCCTGGACGGGCTCGGCGTCACCGTCTCCGCTCCCGAGCGCGGCTTCACCGCCTGCCACCAGGTTTGGGTCTCGGTGCCGGCGACGGCGGATCCGGCCGCGGTCGCCGACCGCCTCTTCGAGGGCGGCATCGTCGTCAACAAGCTCGACGGTCTGCCCGGCCTGGAGCGGGCCGGGTTCCGCTTCTCGCTGGCCGAGTTCACCCGCATGGGCGGCGAGGAGGAGGACGCCGAAGAGCTCGCCGAGGTCGTCGCCGGCGCTGTGCTCGGTGCCGACTCCGCCAGCGTCGTCGCTGCCCGCGCCAGCGCCCTGCGCCGTCGTCTCGACCGTCCCCGCTACTGCTACGACGCGGATCAACTGACGGCGCTCGGGGTCCCGGCGGGGATCGTCGGGCTTTGCGCTGCGATCACCGATCAGCTTTCCTGGAGCAGATGACGCTGGGGGCGAGCCAGGAGGAAGAAACCCTTCCAGCCGGGCTTGTCGAACAGCGCGAGGCCTTTGACGCCTTCGGCTTCGACCTCGCCTACTACGACCGCGGGATGCGCCTCGCCGAGTTCTACTCGCGCTGGCTGCGGGTCAGCGTCGACGGCTTGGAGAACATCCCCGCCGAGGGGCCGGCGCTGCTGGTCGGCAACCACGCCGGGCACCGCTGCCACGACGTGCTGGCGCTGCAGTACGCGGTCCGCAGTCAGCACTCCGCCCGCCGCGTGATCCGGCCGCTGATGGACCGCGGCGTCGGCAAGGCGCCGATCTGGGGCATGATCGCCACCGAGTACGCGGGCTCGGTGGTCGGCCATCCCCACAACGCCGACTACCTCTTCCGCAACGGCTACCTGGCGGTTGTCTACCCCGAGGGCACCCACTCGGTCGTCAAGCGCTTTCGCGACCGCAACCGGGTCTGCCCACCGAGCCAGTGGGGGAGCGGTTTCGTCCCCACCGCCCTGCGCAACGAGGTGCCGGTCGTCCCGATCGTCACCCATGGCTTCGAGGCGGCGATCCCGACCCTCTGGCGCTCGCGCCGGCTGGGCCGCTTCTGGGGCACCCGCCGCGGCCTCTTCCCGGTCTCGCCCCAGGGCCTGGCGACCGGGACCCTGCCCTTGCTCACGGTCGGCTTCCCGTTCCCGGTCCGCTGCTCGATCTCGGTCCTGCCGCCGCTTGACCTGCGCGAGCTCGCCCCGCCCGGTGGCTTCCGCTCCAGCGCCGACATGGAAGTGGCCTCGCTGCGGGTGCGCGAGATCATCCAGGCCCGCTTGACCGAGATCGCCCGCGCCCGGCACCGGCCGGGGGCCGCGTGGACCTGATCGTCGTCGGCGCCGGGGTCGCCGGCTGTGCGGCCGCGCAGCGCCTGCGTCAGCTCGGCCACGGCGTCACCGTGCTCGAGGCCACAGACCGGGTCGGCGGCCGCGCCTACACGCTGCGCGAAGGCCGCTTCGCCGCCGAGGCCGGCGGTGACACCCTGCTCGGCTCCTACCAGGAGACGCGACGGCTACTGACCGAGGCCGGCCTGGCCGCTTCGCTGCGCTCCTTCGACCGCGCCTCCTGTCTCCACGATGGCGGCCAGGCCCACTCGTTGCGAGCTGGCTCGCCGCTCGGCTACGCGACCACCTCGCTGCTCTCGCTGCGCGACAAGGTGCGGCTCGCCGCCGGTTACCTGCGGCTCTCGCTGCGCCGGCCCGTCGACCTCTTCGATGACGGCGGCCTGCCGCGCTCTCTGGGCGGCCGCTCGCTGGCCGACTGGGCCGGGGCCAACTTCGGCCCGCGGGCGCTCGAGTACCTGGTCCGCCCGGCAGTCGAGACGCGCTGGTACTTCCCCTGCGAGGAGATCCCGGCTGCCTATGGGCTGGAGCTGATCCGGCGCGCGCCGGTGACCCGGTTCCACTGCCTGGCCGGGGGCATGGAGGCCCTGCTGGCGGCGCTGCTGAGCGACGTCAGCGTCGAGACCGGGAGCGCTGTCACCGGCCTCGAGCCCGCCCCGGGCGGGGTCCGGGTCCGCACCCGCGATGGCCTCCACGAGGCGGACGGAGTGATCGTCGCCACCGAGGCGCCGGCGGCGGCGCGGATCCTGCCCTCCTCGCACGCCCCGCGGCGACACCTCGCCGAGTGCCGGTACTCGCGCAACATCCGGGTCCTGGTCGGCTATGAGCGCGACGCTTGGCGCCGGCAGCGGGTCACCTCCGTGCAGCCGGTCGGCCAGGGCCGCTGCCCGGTCGCCAGCGTCAGCCTGGTCTCGCGCAAGTCGGCCCAGCTCGTCCCCCGCGGCGGCGAGGTGGTCGCCGTGCACTTCACCGGCGCCGCCTCGGCCCGGCTCGACGACGCCGCCGCGATCGCCGCGGCGCGCGAGGCGATCGCCCGCTTCCTGCCACCCGCCGGGCAGCAGCCCGCCTTCGAGCGCCTGGTCCGCTGGGACCGCGCCCTGCCGGTCCCCAGCGCCGCCCGGCTCCAGGTCGCCCACGCGGTCCGCGATGGCCTGCCGCCGCGCCTTGGCCTGGCCGGCGATTACTTCGGCCTGCCGACGATCGAGACCGCGGTGCGGAGCGGCCGGCGCGCGGCCGAGCGCCTGCACGCGGCAGCGGCCTGAACCCACTCAGTTTTTTTGCAATGAGAAAGGGGCTTTGACTAGGTTCGGTCGTGGAGAGAGCGTCTTCGGGGGAATCCACAGTGACCACTCACATCGAGGTTCCGAGAATGAACGGGAATGCCGGTTCCTCGACGCTGGCGAGCAGCCCGGGAGTGGTCCCGCTCAGCGCCGAGGAGATCGTCGGCGCCGCCGGCATCGAGGGCCTGGCGGCGGAGCTCGGCAGCCCGGCCGAGTACCTGCTCGGCACCACCGGCAAGAACCTGCGCAGCACGATGGTCTTGCAGTGCGCCCAGGCCGGTCCCCGCCCCGCCGACCCGCAGGTGCGGATCGGCGCGATCGCGGTTGAGCTCGGACACCTGGCGACGCTGGCCCACGACGACGTCATCGACGACGGCACGGTCCGCCGCGGCGCCGACGCCGTCGGGGTGGTCTACGGCAGCCTCGCCGCCGGCTTCCTCGGCGGCTCGCTGTTCGCCCGCGCCGGCGAGCTGATCGCCGCTTGCGGTCCGGCGCCGACCTCCCGTTTTGCCCAGGCCGCGGCCGAGGTCTGCGCCGGGCAGATGCTGGAGTTCGAAGACCTCTTCAACCCCTCGCGCTCGCTGCAGCGCTACCACCGCGCGATCGCCGGCAAGACCGCCAGCCTGTTCGAACTCTCGGCCTGGGTGGGGGCGACCCTGGCGGGGGCGGGCGCCGACACGGTCGACTCCCTGGCCCGCTTCGGCCGCGAGTTCGGCGTCGCCTTTCAGCTCGCCGATGACGTCCTCGACCTGGCCGCTGAGGAGGAGCGGACCGGCAAGGCGCGCGGCAAGGACCTCCAGCAGGGTGTCTACACGGCACCCGCAATCCATGCCATGGCCGCCGACCCGACCCTGGCGGTGGCGCTGACCGAGGTGCGGAGCGCCGAGGACCTGCCGGAACTGATCGCGCGGGTCGAGCGCTCCGGCGGCCTCGACCGCGGCCTCGGCGAATGCCTCGACTGGGCGGGGCGGGCGCGCGCCACCCTGGGCACTCTCGGCGAGGGTGCCGTCGGTGCCCAGCTCGACCAGTTGGTCGTCCGCAGCGTCGCCCGCATTCCACATCCGGCCGCCGCAGCCTTCGGCCGCGATGCCTAGCGAGGCCGAGGTCGGCGTCGTCGGCGCCGGCCCCGGCGGCAGCGCCTGCGCCGCCGCTCTCGCCGGCCGCGGCTACGACGTCGCCCTCATCGACAAGGACGAGTTCCCGCGCGACAAGGCCTGCGGGGACGGGCTCTCGCCGGTCGCGGTGGAGCTGCTCGAGCAGCTTGGGCTGGGCTCGTTCCTGGCCACCGTGCAGCCGATCCAGGGCTACCGGATCGTCTTCGACCACCGCCGCGAACGGGTCCTGCGGTTCCCCGGCAACCGGCTCGCCCGCTGCGTCGGCAGGGCCAAGCTCGATGCCGCCCTGCGCGACGTCGCGCTCGACCGCGGCGCCCGCTTCGTCAGGGCGCGGGCGCGGGGGATCGAGCTGGACGAGGGGAGCGCCCGGATCGACCTGGCCCTGCCCGGCGCCGACAGCGACGGCGGCGGAGCCCTCGCCGTGCGCCGCGCCGTCGCCAGCGACGGCGCCACCTCGAACCTCCGCAAGCAGGCCGGGCTCGCCCACCCGGGCCGCTCGACCCGGGCCTGGGCGGTACGCGGCTACTTCGCCACCGAGCGCCCGCTGGAGGAGTTCTTCGACATCTTCCTGCCGCTTGAGGTGGGCGGCGCGATGCTGAACGGCTACGGCTGGGTCTTCCCGATCAGCGAGCGGGTCGCCAACGTCGGCATCGGCTATTCCCGCTCCCTGGTCGGCGGGGCCAGGGTCCCCTTCGACAGCGTCTTCGCCGCCTTCGTCGAGGAGCTGCGGCTGCGTGAGGGGCGCCGCCTCGGCGACCTCGAGCCGCTCGGCAAGCCGATCGGGGCGCCGATCTCCTCGCAGTTCGGCGCCGAGCGGGCGGCCAGTGGGCCGCTGCTGTTCGTCGGCGACGCGGCCGGCACCACCGACCCCTTCACCGGCGAGGGAATCACCGCCGCCATGCACAGCGGCCTGATCGCCGCCGAGCACGTCGATCGCTCGTTGGCGCGGGGCGCCTCGCTCGGCTCCTACGGCGCCGAGCTGGGCCGACGGATGCCGCGGATCGGCCAGGACCTCTCGGTCGTCGTCCACTCCTTCTGGCGGCTCGGCGGCGTCCCCGAGCTGAGCCGCGGCAAGGGCCGGGACCTCGACTTCCTGCTCTCTTCGCCGATGAACCCGGAAGCGGAGGTCCTGACCACGTTCGACGGCTCGGTCGCCGCCCTGCTCGCCCGTTCCAGTCCCGCCGACGCCCAGCGCCTCGCCGGCCTGCACGCGGAGCTGCTCGACTCTCTCGACTCAGCCTTTCCCCTCGCCAAGCCGGTGATCGCCGAAGAGGTGGAGGCGGGAGGCGGTCCGGTCTACGCCGCGAGTCTGCTCTGCGCCGGCCGCGCCTGCGGCGGCGAGGCCGACAAGCGGGCCGCCCTCGGCGGCCGGGCGGCGGAGTGTCTGGGGGCCTTCAGCGTCCTGCTCTCGCGCCTCAACGACCACCCCGGCCGCCAGATCGAGAAGCTCAACAACGCCCTCGCTGTGCTCGCCGCCGACCACGCGGTCAGTCGCTCGCTGCTCGCCGTCGCTGAGATCGGCCCCGCCACCGCCACGGCCTTCGCCCGCACCTCGCAGCGGGTCTGCGGCGGCGGCATGACCGAGATCGCCGATCGTTTCCACCTTGCCCGCTCGACCGAGCGCTACCTGGGCTCGCTCGAGCTGCGGATCGGCAGCATCTTCGCCTTCGCCACTTCCCTCGGGGCCGAGCTGGCCGGCGCCGACCCCGACCGGGTCGAGTGCCTGCGCCGCTACGGCTCCCTGCTTGGGGTCGCCTACGGGCTGGCCGAGGATCTGCGCGAGCTCGAAGCGGCTGGTGCGGACGAGGACGCCGGCCGCGAACTGGCTTCCTCACTGTCCGGCGGTCGCTACGGCCTGCCGCTGCTGTTGGCGATGCGGGAGGACCCAGGGCTGAAGCGGCAGGTGGTCGCCGGCCCCTCTCGGCATGACGTCGCCGGCCTGGTCGCGCGGCTGCGGGCGGGGACCGCGGTACCGCAGACGCGGGAGATCCTCGCTGACTGCGCCGACTCCGCCCGGGCCACGCTGCAGGAAGCCGACTTGGTTGACCAGGCTGGCCTGGGGGCACTCGTTTCCTGGGTCGAGGCCCGGGCCGGCGAGCCCGTGGCGCTCGCAGCCTAGGCTCAGTCCTCGCGGCCGGGGTCCTGGCCGTCCTCGTCCTCGTTGCTCTCGTCGTCGGACTGTTCGAGCGCGGTCTCGGAGACGGAGCCGCTGGCGCCGGGGTGGTAGTGGGTCTGGAAGGTCTCGAGGATGCGGTCGCGGCCGTCCTCGTCGATCGGGGTCTCCTCGGAGATGCGGACCCAGTCGGCGCCCTCGTAGGCCTCCATGTTGAAGACCTCCTGGTCGAGCGAGGCGGAGTCGTCAACGACGACCACGACCTCGGTCTGGGGGTTGAAGTAGGTCCCTGGCTGGACCAGCAGCTCCTCGACCTCGTAGAGGTTGTCGTCGTTTCCCTCGGCCATCAGCTCGATCCTACGAAATCGTTCAGTTGCCGCTCGATCTCGGTCTCGACGTCGAGCGGTGTCTGGCCGGCGCGCATCCGCCGTTCATTGCGGGCCATCACCAACTGGCGCACCTCGGCCCGCAGCTCGGCGTCGATGTCGAGGCGCCGCTCGGCGCCCGCATCGGCCTCAGCCAGCAGCCGCTGGGCCTCGCTCTCGACGTCGAGTGGGCTCTCGCCGCGCCGCTCCTGCCGCGCCGCTTTCGCCTCCAGCATCTGCCGCACCTCGGCCGCCTGGATCGCCGGATCGACCGCCGGCCCGCGCCCGCCGCCGCGCCGCCGCGAACTTTCGTGGACGATCGAAAAGGGCCCGCTGCCGATCGAGTCCCAGCCGCTGCCGACGTAGTGCCGTAGGGCGAGGCCGATCAGCGGCGCCGCGACGCCCGTCAGGGCGAAGAGGGCGACTCCCTTCCCAACTGCGGTCAGCGCTAGCGCCAACTCCATTCCGCAAGGGTAAACCGCCCATGGGCGGCGGGTATTTCGCTAACCTTGCCTCTGGTTGACTGACCAGTCAATCGGCGGAACGTCAGCCCGGCCGGGCGGCGCTCCAATACGACTGCAAGGCACAGACAAAGGAGCACCGACCGGTGGTTGATTTCACCCTCACCGATGAGCAGAAGGACCTGCGCGAGCTGGCCCACAGCTTCGCGGACAAAGACATGCGCAGCGTTGCCTGGGAGTACGACAAAGAGGGCACCTGGCCGCAGGACGTGATCGACAAGGCCTTCGAGGTCGGCCTGATGAACACCCACATCCCCGAGGCCTACGGCGGCCCCGGCCTCGACTACCTCTCCGGCTGCATCATCGAGGAGGAGATCGGTTGGGGTTGCTCCGGCATCGGCACCTCGCTGATGGCCAACGGCCTCGCCTCCGCACCGGTCACCCTCGGCGGCTCCGAGGAGACCAAAAAGAAGTACCTGGGGATGCTGACCGAAGGGCCGAAGCTGGCCTCGTTCGGCCTCACCGAGCCCGACGCCGGCTCCGACGTCTCCGGGATGAAGACCCGCGCCGTCAAACAGGGCGACAAGTACATCCTCAACGGCTCCAAGTGCTTCATCACCAACGGCACCTACGCCGACTGGTTCACGGTCTTCGCCAAGACCGACCCGGACTCGGGTCACCGCGGCATCTCCGCCTTCGTCGTCGACGCCAACGCCCCCGGCGTCACCGTCGATAAGAAGGAGGACAAGATGGGCCAGCGGGCGTCCAACACCGCGACCATCTCCTTCAACGACGTTGAGGTCCCGGCCGGGAACCTTCTGGCCGAGGAAAACAAGGGCTTCAAACTGGCGATGATGACCCTCGACCGGACCCGTCCGGGCGTCGCCGCGATGGCCACCGGGATCGCCCGCGCGGCCTTCGAGTTCGCCGTCGAGTACTCCAAAGAAAGGGTCCAGTTCGGCGTCCCGATCGCCATGCACCAGGCGATCCAGTTCATGATCGCCGACATGTCGACCAAGGTCGACGCGGCCCGGCTGCTGACCTGGAACTCGGCCGTCCTACTCGACCAGAACAAACGCGCCTCGCTGGTCTCCTCCGAGGCCAAGCGCTTCGCCGCCGACTCGGCGATGGAGGTCACCACCGACGCCGTCCAGGTCTACGGCGGCTACGGCTTCATCAAGGAGTACCCGGTCGAGAAACTGATGCGCGACGCCAAGATCATGCAGCTCTACGAGGGCACCAGCCAGATCCAGCGCCTGGTTATCGCCAAAGAAGTGCTGCTGCCGCGCGCCATCGACGACGTCGCGAGCGCCGACGAGATGGCCGCGAAAGCGTCTGAGCAGAGCCAGTCCGACCAGGCAGCCGCTACGGTCTGAGCCATGGATGCCTCCGAACGCGCCGCTGCAGGTAGGGCGGCGCGCTCGGGGGCGCCGCGCTCCACCCACGGGGCCTGGGCGCCGGCGCCGGGCCGCGACCCGATCGCGATCCTCGCGGCGCAGGAGCGCAGTCGCGTCCCCGAGCTGGTGCCGATCCGCCACGCGCGGATGGCCGCCTCGCCCTTCGCCTTCTTCCGCGGCGCCGCCGCGGTGATGGCCGCAGACCTGGCGGCGACGCCGGTCTCCGGCTTCCGCGTGCAGGCCTGTGGCGACGCCCACCTGACCAACTTCGGCGCCTTCGCTGGTCCCGAGCGGCGCCTCCTTTTCGACCTCAACGACTTCGACGAGACCCTGCCTGGCCCCTGGGAGTGGGACGTCAAGCGGCTCGTCGCCAGCTTCGCGATCGCCGGCCGCGAACGCGACTTCAAGCGCAAGCGCCGCGCCGCCGCGATCGAAACCGCATCCCTCGCCTACCGCGACGCGATGCGCGCCTTCGCCTCGCAGACCGACCTCGAAGTCTGGTACGCGCGGCTCGACGTCGAGGCGGTGCTATCCGAAGTCGCCGGGGAGTGGGACGATCGGGAGGAGGCCAAGCGGGTGCAGCGCAACGTCACCAAGGCCCGCGCCAAGGACAACCTCCGGGCGCTTGAGAAGCTCACCCGCACGGTTGATGGCGAACTGCGCTTCGTCAGCGAACCGCCGCTGCTGGTCCCGATCGAGGGGTTGGTGCCGGCGGCCGAGGCGGCGGACCTGCGCGAGGGCTTCGAGGAAGTCATCGACCACTACCGCGAGAGCCTGCAGGGCGACCGTCGCCACCTCTTCGACGGCTACCGCTTCCGTGACCTCGCCCGCAAGGTGGTCGGCGTCGGCAGCGTCGGCACCCGCGCCTGGGTGCTGCTCTTCACCGGCGTCGGCGATGACGACCCGCTGCTGCTCCAGGCCAAGGAGGCGGAGGCCTCGGTGCTGGAGCCCTACGTCGGCGCCAGCCGCTTCCGCAATCACGGCCGCCGCGTGGTCGAGGGACAGCGGCTGATGCAGGCGGCGAGCGACATCTTCCTCGGCTGGTGTCCGGCGGTCGGGATCGACGGCAAGCAGCGCGATTTCTATGTGCGCCAGCTCTGGGACTGGAAGCGCTCGGCCAACGTCGAGACGATGTCGCCGCAGGCTTTCGAGGTCTACGCGCGGATGTGCGGCTGGACCCTGGCCCGGGCCCACGCCCGCTCCGGCGACCGCGTCGCGATCGCCGCCTACCTCGGCGCCGGCGACACCTTCGACCGCGCCATGGTCGAGTTCGCCGAGGCCTACGCCGAGCAGAGCGAGCGCGACCACGCCGTCCTCCTCGCCGCCATCGACGAGGGCCGGCTCGAGGCCGTCGAGGCCTGAGTGCCGGCGGCCGGGTGGGACCGCCGGCGCCCTTCGCCTCAGCCGGTGGTGCGGCGGCGGTAGGCGCGCAGGGTCAACGGCACCACCACGGCGAGGATCGCCGCGCACCACAGTACCGAGCTGAGGACCGGGTGCTGCAAGGGCCAACTGGCGTCGGCGGGCGTTGCCGTCGGGTTGCCGAAGAGGTCGCGGATCGCCGCCGCCCAGCCGCTGACCGGATTGAATTCCGCCACCTGCTGCAGCCCGTCCGGCAGGCCACCGATCGGGACGAAGGTGGAGGCGATGAAGGTCAGCGGGAAGATGATCAGGAAGGCGATTCCCTGCACCACGTCGGGTGAGCGGGCGATAACGCCGATCAGCGTCCCCAGCCATTGCATCGTTATCGCCAGCAGGGCGATCAGGGCGAAGCCGGCGAGCGCTTCGGCCGGGTCGGAGTTGATCCGCCAGCCGACGATCAGCCCGGTCACGACCATGATCGCCACCGCCACTGCCGTCGCCGCCAACTCCGCCGTCAGGTGGCCGAAGAGGAAGGCCGGACGGGACATCGGCAGCGAGCGGAAGCGGTCGAGGATCCCCTCGCCGAGGTCGGTCGCCATCGAGATCCCCGGCCCCATCATCCCGAAGGCCAGGGTCTGGACGAGGATGCCGCCGATCAGGTATTCGCGGTACTCGCCACCGGGGACGGCGATGACGCCGCCGAAGACGAAGGTGAAGAGCAGCACGAACATCAGCGGCTGCAGGGTGACGTCGAAGAGCTTCTCCGGGATCTGGCGGATGTGGGAGAAGCGCCGCCGGGCCAGGGCCAGGCTGTCGCCGACCAGCCAGCGCAGGCGGGCGGGGCCGGGGGCGGTGGTTTGGAGGGTGGTCGTGGTCATGCTGCCTCCTCGGTCTTGTCACGGCGGGTGAGGGAGAGGAAGACGTCGTCGAGCGTCGCCTCGCGGCGGTGCACGTCGGTCGCTTCGATCCCGGCCTGATCGAGCGCGCGCACGACCTCGATCAGCGTCGTCGCTTCGCTCGCCGGCGCCGTCACCAGCGACTGCTCGCGGTCGACCTCGGCGGGGCCGGCGGCGACCTGGGAGAGGGCGCCGGCGGCGTGTTCGAGTTGGCCGTCGGCGGCGACGGTGACGGCGATCCGTTCGCCCCCGTGCCGCGCCTTCAGCTCGCTCGGCGAGCCGGTGGCGACGACGCTGCCGTGGTCGAGCAGGACGATGCGGTCGGCGAGCCGGTCCGCCTCCTCCAGGTACTGCGTGGTCAGCAGCAGCGTCGTTCCCTCGCCGACCAGCTCGCGCAGCAGGGCCCAGAGCTCGTTGCGGCTTTCCGGGTCGAGGCCCGTGGTCGGCTCGTCGAGGAAGAGGACTGGCGGCGCCGCGACCAGGCTGGCGGCGAGATCGAGCCGGCGGCGCATGCCGCCGGAGAAGTCGCGCACCAGCCGGTCGCCGGTGTCGGCGAGCTGCAGCCGCTCCAGCAGCTCGGCCGCGCGCTTGCGGGCGATGCGGCGGGGCAGGTGGTAGAGGCGGCCGATCAGCTCGAGGTTTCCCTGTGCGTCCATCAGCCCGTCGACGGTGGCCGCCTGGCTGGTCAGGCCGATGCGTTCGCGGACCGCCGCGGGGTCGGCGACGACGTCGTGGCCGGCGACGCGGGCGCTGCCCGCGGTCGGCAGGGCGAGCGTGGTGAGGATGCGGATCGCGGTCGTCTTGCCGGCCCCGTTGTGGCCGAGCAGGCCGAGCACGCTGCCGGCGGAGACCTCGAGATCGAAGTCCCGCAGCGCCCACTGCTCGCCGTAGCGCTTGCCGAGCCCTTCGCTGACGATCGCCGCCTCGTTCTGGATTTGTTGGTTCATTTCGTACCTCGTACGGTGTAGTAGTACGGCGTACGGGCAGACTAGCAGTACGATGTACGAAATGGCTTCCGACCCTAGGCAGACGGAGCGCGACGAGCGCCGGGCGCAGCGCGAAGAGGAGCAGGCGGAGCGCACGGCCGAGCGCGTGGCGCGGGCGATGGAGCGAGTCGACGCGAAGCTCGACCAGGCGATGGAGCAGGCCGAGCGGGCGCGGCGTCGCGCCGACGAGAGCACGGCGCGGGCGCTGGAGAAGGTCGAGCGGGCGCGCGAAGAGACGATGGTCTGGATGCGCGAGGAGCCCCACGCCCGCCGCCCGTCTCACAATCGCGCCGAGATCGCCGCCGCCGCCCTCGCGATCGCCGACGCCGAGGGCTTCGAGGCCGTCTCGATGCGCCGCGTCGCCCAGCAGCTTGGCGCCGGCACGATGACCCTCTACCACTACGTCCGCAACAAGGACGAGCTGATCACGCTGATGGTCGACGAGGTGATGGACGAGCTGCTGGTCCCGGAAGCCGAGCTGGCGCCGGAGTGGCGGCCGGCCCTGACCCAGATCGCCCTGCGCACCCGCGACGCCTTCCGCCGCCACCGCTGGACTCTCGACCGGCTCGGCGACGGCCGTCCTGGTCCCAACGCCATGCGCCACTTCGAGCAGTGCCTGCAGGCGGTCAGCGGTGTCGACCTCACTGATGAGGAGAAGTTCGAACTGATCGGCCTGGTCGACGACTACGTCTTCGGCTTTGTCCTGCGCGAGGCCCAAGAGTCCGCCGAGCACGAGCGCGGCATCCCGCCCGAGGTGATCGAATTCTTCCAGCGCGAACTCGACACCGGCGCCTACCCGCTGATCCGCAGGTTCCTCGGCCCCGACGCCGACGCCGGCGCCGACCGCGTTGCCGCGATCTTCCTCGGTGAGGGCCGCTTCGAGCGCGGCCTCGACCGCCTCCTCGACGGCGTCGAAGTCCGCATGCAGCGTAAATAACCCAGCCGCCTGCTCCTGCGGCGGGGGAGAAACGGGAGCGCGGTTGTCCTTTGAACCGCCATGCGGTCGAAAGGACAACCGCGGTCCTCGCTGGCGGCGCTGGCCGAGCGGCAGCACGGCGTCGTCTCGATCCGCCAGTTGCGCGGGCCGCTCGGGTATTCGGCGAGCGCCGTTGCCCGGGCTGTGAGGGACGGGCACTTGCACCGGCTCCATCGCGGCGTGTTCGCGGTCGGCCACCGGCTGCTCTCCCCGCGGGGCGAATGCCTCGGCGCGGTCCTGGCGGTGGGGCCGGGCTCGTTGCTCAGCTACCGCTCGGCGGCCTGGTTGTGGGGGCTCTCACGCCAGCTTCTCCACCCGTTCGACGTTACAGCCCCGAGCGCGCACCGCCACGCTCCGTCCGGGGTCCGCGTGCATCGCGCCCGCCACCTCGTCGCCGCCGACCGCTGTCTGATCGACAACGTCCCCGTCACCTCGCTGCCGAGAACGCTGCTCGACTACGCCTCGGCAGTTCGCTTCGAGCAGTTGCAGCGGGCGATCGAGCGGGCCGAAGAGCTGGGGCTATTTGACCTAACGGCTGTGGACGAGCTACTGGGGCGGACCGTCGGACATCCCGGCCACCGGCGACTGCGGCGGGCGCTCGCCCTCTACCGCCCGGCTCCCTTCACTCGCTCGGGCCTCGAGGATCGCTTCCTGGAGCTGGCCGAGGAGGCGGGGCGGGTGGAGCGGCTGCTGGCGCAGGGGGAACGGCGAGCCTCCTCGCCAGGTAACGGTCAGCGCGTCGCTTGAGCGCGGCCGGCAGTAGGCGGGCGAGGGCCGAGCGGTGGTCGGCGACCCAGCGGTAGCCGCGCTCGGTTGCCGCGGGGAAGCGGGCGAGGGCGGCGGCGGGTGGCCCCCCGCCGGGCAGCAGGCGCAGCAACGGTGACAGTGCAGCGCCGGCGGACCAGCGCTCGCCCCCGGGCGAGATGAGGTGCCACGAAGCCATCCGCTCGGCCGGCGCCAGGTCGGCGAGGAGCCTGTCGGACTCGGCGGTCTGCAGGGCGAGAGGCCGGAGGCGCCGCTCCCGGTCCCAGCCCAGCAGGCCAGCCAGCAGCGTCCGGCAGATGGCGCACTCGGCGTCGTAGAGGACGGTCCAGGTCGGCGCCGGCATCGTCGTGACTAGGTGGACGCCACGCCCGGCTCGCGCGTGCGCTCTCGCCAGAGCGAGCCGAATTCGCGCATCATCAGCGGGTAGACGAGGAGGTGGCGGAAGGGAGTGATCGCGGCCATGTAGACGGTGCCGAAGCGGCCGTTGGGCTTGACGAGGACGGCCATCTGGCCCCGGTACCCGCCGCTGCCGTCCTCGACCCAGCCGAGGTGGAGGACGCCGTGCACGGTGCTGTTGGCGATCTCGGCGGCGAGCTCGTTCTCGGTC
The DNA here is from genome assembly GCA_963708405.1 of uncultured Actinomycetes bacterium. Classification (GTDB taxonomy): domain Bacteria; phylum Actinomycetota; class Thermoleophilia; order Solirubrobacterales; family 70-9; genus VAYN01. Next base: position 1,323,904 of record CAVPSL010000002.1, on the reverse strand, counting down.
AGGTAGAGCGGGGTGAAGGGGAGCTCCGGTGGGGTCTGGTCCTCGGCGCTCTGGCGCAGGTCGTCCGGCAGGCGGTCGCGCAGGGTCGGTACGCGCGAGCCGACGCCGGTGCTCTCGTCGTCCCAGCCGAAGAGGGCGCCGAGCTTCCAGCGCAGGGCGAAAAGGCCGCGGACGATGCGGGAGGAGCCGTGCTCGGGGTTGAGCGAGCGGGCCAACTCGACTAGCTGCGGGAAGTCGTCCTTGCCGCCGGGGGTGGGGAGGGCCCAGACGTCCTCGAGCTCGAAGTCGGGAGCGATTTCGTGGATCCGCCAGGGCTGCGAGGTGTGGGCGCTATCGGGGAGCCGCATGAGTGCCTCCTATACGGATACGTATGGACCACCGTACGGTACCGTATGGAGGATGGCTGTGACGCAGACGCCCAGGGAGAGGTGGGTCGAGGCGGGGCTGGAGGCGCTGGGAGCTGGTGGGCCCGAGGCGGTGCGGATCGAGCCGCTTGCGAAGACGCTGGGCGTCACCAAGGGGGGCTTCTACTGGCACTTCGAGGACCGGCAGGCGCTGCTGGACGAGCTGCTCGATGCCTGGGAGCGGCTCAGCGTCGACACCGCGATCGAGTTGGTCGAGACCGCGGGGCCCGATCCCCGCGACCGGCTGCGGCTGCTCTCCTCGCTGGCCGGCGACCAGATCCTCGACATCGATCTCGCGGTGCGCGACTGGGCCCGGCGCGACCCCGCCGTCGCCGTCCGCCTGCGCCGTATCGACAACCGCCGCATGGACTACCTGCGTTCGCTCTTCCGCAACCTCGGTGCCGAGGAGGACGACGCTGAGGCGCGCAGCATGCTCGCCTTCTCGCTCTGGATCGGCAACCACTTCATCGCCGCCGAACACGGCCCTCGCAACCGCGAGGCCGTCCTCAAAAAGGCGCTGGAGCGTCTGCTCGCCGAGCCGGGCTAGAGCAGCGGTGCTTTGTCGCCGCGCTTGGCGACCTTGGCCCGCTGGATTTTGTCGAGGATCAGCTTCCGTAGCCGCACCGACTCCGGCGTCACTTCGACGCACTCGTCGTCGCGCAGGAACTCCAGCGAAGCTTCGAGGCTGAGCCGGGTGGGCGGCGCCAGGCGGACGAGGATGTCGGCGCTGGCGGCGCGCACGTTGGTCTGCTGCTTGGCCTTGGTCGGGTTGACGTCGAGGTCCTCGGCGCGGGCGTTTTCGCCGACGATCATCCCTTCGTAGACCTCCTCGCCCGAGCCGACGAAGAGGGTGCCGCGATCCTGCAGGCTGAACAGCGAGTAGCTGGCGGTCTGACCGCGACGGTCGGCGACGAGCGAGCCGGTCTGGCGCGTGCGCAGCTCGCCCGCCCAGGGCTCCCAGCGGTCGAAGACGTGGTGGAGGATGCCGGTGCCCCGGGTCTCGGTGAGGAACTCGGTGCGGAAGCCGATCAGGCCGCGGGCGGGGACCAGATAGTCCATTCGCACCCAGCCGGTCGAGTGGTTGACCATCTGCTCCATCCGGCCCTTGCGGGCGGCGAGCATCTGGGTGACGGCGCCGACGTGCTCCTCGGGGACGTCGATCGCCATCCGCTCCACCGGCTCGTGCACCTGCCCTTCGATCTCCCGCGTCACCACGCGCGGCTGCCCGGCCGTCATCTCGTAGCCCTCGCGGCGCATCAGCTCCAGCAGCACGACCAGTTGCAGCTCGCCGCGCCCCTGTACCTCCCAGGCATCGGGGCGCTCGGTGTCCTTGACCCGGATCGAGACGTTGCCGACCAGCTCCTGGTCGAGCCGGTCGCGGATCTGGCGCGCGGTCAGTTTCGAGCCCTCCAGCCCCGCCAGCGGTGAGGTGTTGATGCCGAGGACGATCGAGAGCGAGGGCTCGTCGACCTCGATCACCGGCAGCGGCCGCGGATCCTCGGGATCGGCCAGGGTCTCGCCGATCGTCACCTCTTCGATCCCGGCGACGGCGATGATTTCGCCCGGCCCGGCCTCTTTCGCGGCCACCCGCTCCAGTCCCTCGGTCACGTAGAGCTCGGAGACCGCGGCCCGCTGGACGCTACCGTTGGCCCGGCACCAGGCGATCTGCTGGCCGGAGCGGATCGTCCCGTTGTGGACGCGGCAGAGGGCGAGACGGCCGACGTAGGGCGAGGCGTCGAGGTTGGTCACGTGCGCCTGCAGCGGCGCCGCGTCGTCGTACTCGGGGGCCGGGATCCGCTCCAGCATCAGCTCGAACAGGGGGGAGAGGTCGGTTCCCTCGGCCCCCTCCTCGAGCGCGGCCCAGCCGGCTTTGGCATTGGTGTAGACGATCGGGAAATCGATCTGGTCGGAGTCGGCGTCGAGGTCGATGAAGAGCTCGTAGACCTCGTCGACGACCTCGGCGATGCGAGCGTCGGGCCGGTCGACCTTGTTGACGACGAGGATCACCGGCAGCTTCGACGCCAGCGCCTTGCGCAGCACGAAGCGGGTTTGCGGCAGCGGCCCCTCGGAGGCGTCGACCAGCAGCAGCACCCCGTCGACCATCGTCAGCGCCCGCTCGACCTCGCCGCCGAAGTCGGCGTGGCCGGGGGTGTCGACGATGTTGAACTTGACCTTGTCGCGCGTGATCGCCGTGTTCTTGGCGAGGATCGTGATCCCCTTCTCGCGCTCGAGGTCCATCGAGTCCATCACCCGCTCGGCGACGTCCTGGCCCTGGCGGAAGGTGCCGCTCTGCCACAGCATCGCGTCGACCAAGGTGGTCTTGCCATGGTCGACGTGGGCGATGATCGCCACGTTTCTGAGGTCTGTTCGTAGTTTCATGGCACTTCGCATTCCGGCGTCCTCGTCGCTCATGTGCAGAGCACACTCGCTCCTGCGTCCTTGGACTGCTCGGCCCTGAACCTCCGAACAGCCCCCAGAGGGCGCAAAAAAACGGGACCCGCGGACGGGTCCCGTTATTAAAGCGTTTGCGGCGAAGCTACTGCTGCTGAACGCTCGCTGCGGCCGGGCCCTTGGGGCCTTCTTCGGACTCGTAGCTCACTTTGGAGCCCTCGGTCAGGGACTTGAAGCCCTCGCCGAGAATGGCGCTGTGATGCACGAAGACATCCTTCGAGCCGTCATCGGGCGTAATGAACCCGTAGCCCTTGTCGTCGCTGAACCACTTGACAGTTCCAGTGGGCATGCATTGCCTCCACGTAGTTGTGCTGCGAACGCGGACAATGCGGTGAAGCAACGACGCGAGCGCTAGACACGTACTTTGCCGGTAATTCACCGGCCCTAACGGATGGGACCGTAGCAGGATCACCGGCCTCGGCCGTGAATATTCGCGCCCCCCGGGCCGCGTCCGGGCGCGGATCTAGCTTTGCCCTGTGCGCTTCCTCGATCGCATCGACCGCGAGGAGATCGCCGACCTGCTGAAACGGGACGAGTACTTCTGGCTCGACCTGACCGGGCCGGAGGAGGGTGAGGTGCGGGAAATGGCGGAGGTTTTCTCCTTCCACCCGCTCGCCATCGAGGACACGCTGAAGCGCGGTCAGCGCCCGAAGTTGGATGACTTCGGCGAGTACATGTTCCTCGTCTACTACGGGATCGGGACCGATTCCCAGGGGGCGGTCACGCTGGAGGAGGTCCACGCGTTCCTCAGCGGCGGCTACATCGTCACCGTCCATCCCGACCGCTGCGGTGCCCTGGAAGAAGCGCGGGAACGGATGTCGGCGCAGGCGCCGCGCTCCGAGCAGTTCGTCATCTACCGCGTCCTCGACGGTCTCACCGACACCTTCTTCCCGGTCCTGGAGTCGCTCGACGACCGCATGGAACGGCTGGACACGGCGATCTTCGAAGCGGCGACGCCGAACCACCTCGAAGAGATCACGGAGCTGCGGCGCCAGCTCGTCAGCCTCAAACGCATCGCCACCCCGCAGCGCGACCTGCTCGCCCGTGGGGTCGACGACATCCTCGAAATCCCCGGCCTCGAAGCCGACTCGCGCAACTACTTCCGCGACGTCTACGACCACGCGATCCGCATCTCCGACCAGATCGACTCCTACCGCGACCTCCTGGCCGGCACCCGCGACGCCTACCTCTCGAGCGTCTCCAACCGGCTCAACCAGATCACCAAGCAGTTGACGGTGGTCGCGACCGTCTTTCTGCCGCTCTCCTTCCTGGTCGGGTTCTTCGGCCAGAACTTCAAGTGGATGGTCGAAAACATCGACTCCGAGGCGTCCTTCTTTGGCTTTGGCATCGGTCTTTTGTTGCTCTCCGCGGCGGCCCTGCTGGTTTGGTTCCGGCGCGGCTCCTATCTTTGACCGCTCGGATTTGCCCCGAGCGCTGTTTCAAGAACCGCCAGTCATGCCGATAACCCTCTGCAGATGACGCTAGGAGGCGCCTCTCGCGGCCGTTTCGCCGGCCGCCTCGTCGCCGCGCTCGCGCTTGCCTGCGCGTTGACGCCGGCTGCTGCTGCTGCCCACGGCGGCGGCGTGCTCTCGCCGCGCCTGGCGGCGCTGGTCGCTCCCGGCCTGCGGGGCGCCGCGGCGGCTGAACAAGCGGAAGCGCTGAGCCTGGCCCCGAGCGGCGCCGGCAGCCTCCTGCGCGAAGGCAACCGTGTCCTGGTCTACGTGCGCTTCGAAAGCGGGGCGGCGGCGCGGGTGGACGCCCTGCGGGAAGCGGGGGCGGAGATCGTCAACACCAGCGCCCAGTACCAGACCGTCACCGTCGCCGTCCGGCCCGCCGACCTGCCGGCGATCGCCGCCGTCACCGGCGTCGCCGCCGTCACCGAGGCGCTGGCTCCGGTTGTCCACGCCGAATGCGCCGGCGCCGTCCGCTCCGAGGGCGACGAACAGCTCGGCGCTCAGCGGGCGCGCGAAGATTTCGCAGTCAACGGCAGCGGCGTCACCGTTGGCATCCTCTCCGACTCCTTTAACCGCGACGCCGGTGCTGCCACTCACGCCGCCGGCGACGTCGCCAGCGGCGACCTGCCCGGTGCCGGCAGCCCCTGCGGCTCCCAGACCCCGGTCGGCGTGCTCGACGACTCCGAAGCCGAAGGCGAGGACGAGGGCCGGGCGATGGCGCAGATCGTCCACGACCTGGCGCCGGGGGCGAACATCGACTTCGCCACCGCCTTCAACGGCGAACTCGGCTTCGCCGAAAACATCGGCAAGCTGGTCAGCGCTGGCGCCAAGGTGCTCACCGACGACGTCGCCTACCTCGAAGAGCCCTTCTTCCAGGAAGGCCCGGTGGCCAACGCCCTCACCGCCGCGGTCAACTCCGGCGTCTCCTATTTCTCGGCTGCCGGCAACGACAACACGGTCGGCACCGAAGGGGCGTCGAAAGGCCGCAACATCGCCTCCTGGGAAACGCCTTCTTTCCGCGACAGCGAGGAATGCCCGCCGCTGCTGATCGCGGCGACCGAACCGGGACTTGAACACTGCCTCGACTTCAACCCTTCCTCCGGCAAAGACGACACCTTCGGGATCACCGTCGCCGGCGGCGACACGCTCACCGTCGACCTGCAGTGGGCGGAACCCTGGAACGGCGTCAAAACCGACCTCGATGCCTACCTGCTCAACGCCGCCGGCGAACCGCTTTTCGGCGAAGACGAAAAAGGCGACACGGTGCTCGTCGGCGGTTACGGGAACAACATCGCCAGCCAGCGGCCGGTGGAGCTGGTGCAGTGGGAAAACCCCTCGCCGCTGCCGGCGGAAGTGCAGCTTGCGATCGATCGTTGTTTCGGCACCTGCAACGAAGCCGCGAGCGCGACGACGCTGCCGCGGCTGAAGCTGGCGCTGCTGGAGGGCGGCGTCACCGCGACCGAGTACCCGGTCTCGGGCGGCGGCGACATCGTCGGCCCAACGATTTACGGCCACGCCGGCTCCGGCGCCGCGATCGCGGTGGGCGCCGTCCGCTACAACGCCAGCAAACCCGAGAGCTACTCCTCGCGTGGCCCGGTCAAGCACTTCTTCGGTCCCGTCACGGGAGCCAGCGCGGCGGCGCCGATCGCGCCGCAGGAAATCAGCAAGCCCGACATCGTCGCCACCGACTGCAACGCCACCACCTTCTTCGCCCAGCAGGACTCCGGCGGCACCTGGCGCTTCTGCGGCACCTCGGCGTCGGCACCGCACGCGGCCGCTGTTGCCGCCCTGATGCGCCAGGCCAACCCCGGCGCCTCGCCGACGGAAATCAGCGCCGCGCTCAAGGGCACGGCGAAGCCCCTGACCGGCTTCGGTATCAACGACGTCGGCGCCGGTCTGATCGAAGCCCGCGAAGCGGTGGCGCGCGTTGCTTTGCCGCCGGTGCTGACGGTCACCAAGAAGGCCGAACCGCTCAGCCGCAACCGCCGGCCGACCTTCGAATTCAGCGCCAACCGCCCGGTCGCCTTCTCCTGCGCTCTCGACGGCGCCACGCCGCAGCTCTGCTCCTCGCCCTACACGCTCCCCTTCAACCTCGGCGACGGCCAGCATGGCTTCACCGTCACCGCCGTCGACCGCGCCGGCCGCAGCGCTTCCAGCGGCGTCATCAACTTCCGCATCGACACGCGGCCGCCGCGGACGAAGATCGCCAAGCACCCGCGCAAGGTCGTCCGCACCCACAAGCGGCAGGTGCGGCTGAGCTTCCGCTTTCGCGCCAGCGAGCCGGAAGTGATCTTCGTCTGCAAAGTCGACCACGGCTTCCTGCGCTTCTGCCCCGCCAACTTCTCGCGCCGCTTCGCCGTCGGCAAACACGTCCTCACCGTGCGCGCCCGCGACGCCGCCGGCAACGTCCAGCGCAAGGCCTCGGTCTTCCACTTCCGCGTCAAGCGGATCGGCCACTGAGCGGAGCCGCTCAAGCCTTCGAGCCCGAGCGCGCGGCTTGGCGACGGATCGCCCAATGGCCGAAAAGCAGCAGCGCGACCAGCGCCGCGGCGCTGGCGAGGACCAGCGGGTCGGTGAGGGAGAGGCCCTCGAGGCGGCTGCCCAGGTAGACGGTGATCGCCGTAATCGGCAGGTAGCCGACCACGGTGGTCCAGGCGAAGCGCCAGGCCGGCACCCGTGCCGCCCCGGCCGCGTAGGAGACGATGCTGAAGGGCAGGATCGGGATCAGCCGCATCGCTAGCAGCAGCGGCGCGCCACCGCGCTCGATCGCCCGCTCGGCACGTTCGAAGCGGGCGGCGCCGAGCCAGCGGTCGAGCAGCGGCCGCGCGACCGAGCGGCCGACGTCCAAGCAGACCATCCCCGAGACCAGCCAGCCCACCGACACCAGCGCCAGCGCCGGCAGGAAGCCGTAGGCGAAGCCGGCGGCGGCGTCGACGATCTCGGCCGGGTAGAAGACGACGGCATGGATTAGGCAGAGGCCGAGCAGCAGCAGCGGCCCGGCGACGCCGAGGCTCTTGACCTGGTGGCGAACCTCATCGCTGTCGCCGTGGAGCGCGGCCGTGAAGGACTGGCGCAGCTCGGGGACGGCGAGAAAGACGAGGGCGATCCCCAGGACGCCGGCCAGGGTGACGCCGATCTCCGCCATTGGCAGCCGCGGCTTTTCCCCTTCACTCACCGCCGCAGTATCGCCAGGCGGCGCCCCCGTCGGGCGATCGTGGCTCAGCTGCCGCGACCGGCGGCGACCGCGAGCCGGGCGAAGCCGGGGACTCGCAGCGAGCCCCAGCCGCTCGCCAGGTCGTAGCCGCGCTTGGCGTGGCAGCAGCCGAGCGGGACGCCGCCGCCCGCTTGCGTCGGCAGCAGGCGGCCGAGGTCGTCATGTCCCCTGGTGACGTCACGGAAGGCGGTGTGGCGGCTTCCGGCCTTGGCACCGAGCTCGTAGAGCAGGGGGTTGAGGAACCCCAGCGGCGACTGCCCTTCCTTCGCCGCTAGCTGGTCGGCCAGCACCACCCCGGCGGTCATCAGCGGCGCCGCGGCACTGGTGCCGCCGATCGAGCTCCAGCCGGGGACCGCTTGCGGCAGTTCGGCGCAGGGCTTAGCGGTGCAGAAGTAGGCGTAGCCCGGGAAGATGTCGGCGAGGGCGGCGATGTCCGGCACGTCGCGGCCACCGCGGTAGTGGCCGACGCCGCGCTGCCACCAGGGTCGGTGCGGGGTGAGCAGGCTGGCACCACCACCACCCCCGGCCGCCTGCAACGGCAGGTCGTTCCAGACGACCTCCTTGCGGATCTGGTTCTGCTTCGAGAGTTCAAGGTTGGTGCCGCCGACCGCGGTCACGTAGGGCGAGGCCGAGGGCAGGCTGACCGCGGGGATCGGTAGCGCCGTCGTTTCGCCTTCGGCGGTTTCGATCCGGCAGCCGCTGGAGCCAGTGTCGCCGGAGGCGACGAGGACCGAGATCCCCGCCCCGGCGGCGACGGCGAAGATGTTGTCGAAGGCTTCGCGCATCGCCAGGGCGCCGGCGAAGAACGGCTCGCAGATGCCGAGCGAGATCGAGATCGCCGCCGGCTGATGGCCCGGGCCGCCAAGAGCGGCGCCGGCGCTGCGGACGACGCCGCGCAGGCTTTCCCGCCCCTCGTAGACGAGGATGCGGTCGAGCCCGGGCGCCCCCGCCGTCAGCATCTCCAGATCCAGCGTGGTCTCCGCGCCAGCGGGCAACGGCTTGCCGATGCCGACGGGGACGGCCCGCGTCGGCGGCACCCGAAGGCCGAAGCAGCGACCGAAGCGTTCGATGTCGCTGCGGCGAAAGCCGTCGGTCTCGACCACGGCGACGGTCTGTCCCTGGCCGGAAAGCCCACGCGCGTGCATGGCGGCGTGGCCGTAGGCGGTCAGGTACTGGTGCGGCGTGAACGGCCGCAGCGGCTTCCCTTCGCCAGCGTTGACCCCGTCGCTGCATCCTGCCGGGGTGCCGCTTTCCAGCATGATCGAGCTGTAGGCCTTCTTCTTGGCCTTGGTCTTGGTGGCGGCCAGCGCCGCCCCGGGGTCGGTGGCGCCAAGCGCCGTGCGGCTTACGGCCGGGCGCCGGCTCACCAGCTCGATCCCGGTGACGGCGCCGGCCAGGGCCGCCGGTATGGACCGCCCCTCCGCTCCCCTGCGCGAGGCGGTCGCGCCCGCCGGCGCCGGCAGCAGCCGCGCCGCCAGGCGGCGGGGGAGGGTGGCGGTGACGAAGGTGCCGCTGGCGCCGACCTCACCGCGAGTGCCGTGCCGCCCGAGCCAGCGCAGGGTCGTGGCGCGGACGTCCGGAGCGGCGCCGAAGCGCTTGACGAGGGCGGCGACGCTGGCGTAGTGCCGGTAGCGGGGGGAGGTGGGGTCGGAGACGGCCTGGACGAAGCGATCGAGGCCACGCGGGTGGCGCAGCGAGATCAGCGCTTCGACCTGACCCGCGGGCAGCTGCGGCCCGCTGCTCGCGTCCGCTGGGGCTGGAGCGGCGAGGGCGACGCAAGCGGCCGCGAGCAGGAGCGCGCCCAACCACCTCGATCCCGGCACCGCGAGCATGGGCCGCGAGTCTAGGCTCGGCCCCGGCGCGTCCCCGGCAGCGCGGACGGATGGCTCAGCTCGCCAGGCGCTCGGCCAGGCCGGAGAAGCGGGCGCCGCTGTCGTCGCGCTCGACCGCCCGCGCCAGCGCCGCCTGCTCGCCGATCACCACGCAGGCGCGGCGGGCGCGGGTGATCGCCGTGTAGACCAGCGGCCGGCTCAGCATCCGCAGGTGCGAGCGGTGGCAGATCGTCACCACCACCGGCACCTCGCAGCCCTGCGCCTTGTGGACCGAGATCGCGTAGGCGAGGCGGAGGTCGGCGGCGTTGTCGTAGGGCATCCGCAGGCGGCCGCCCTCGTCGAGCTCCAGCACGACCTCTTCGGCGTCGGGGTCGTCCTCGGCGAGGAAGACGATCGAGCCGTTCATCAGACCGAGGTCGTGGGCGTTGCGGGTCTGAATCAGGCGGTCGCCGAGCCGGAAGCGCTCGCCCAGCGCCGGCGCCCCGTCGGGGTTGAGCCGTTCCTGCAGGCGCTCGTTGAGGGCGTCGATCCCGACCGCGCCGCGGTACATCGGCGCCAGCACCTGGACGCCGCGGATCGGGTCGACCCCGTAGCGGTCGGGCGCCCGCTCGGCGACCACCTCGACCGCGGTGTCGCGTGCCCGCTCGGGGTTGACGCGATCGATGAAGAAGAAGTCGTGCTCCTGGCCCTCGCCCGGCTCGGTGTGCGGCATCCGGCCCTGGTTGATCTCGTGGGCGACGGTGGTGATCATCGAGTGCGCCGCCTGGCGGTGGATCAGGGTCAGCCGCACCACCGGCGCCGCGCCGGAGGCGATCAGGTCACCGAACGGCTTGCCGGCGCCGATCGGCGGCAGCTGGTCGGCATCGCCGACGAAGACGATGTGGGTCGCCTCGGCCAGACCCTCGAGCAGCACCTGCATCGTCCGCAAGTTCAGCATCGAGGACTCGTCGACGACGACGAGGTCGGTCGGCAGCGGGTGGCCCGGCTTGTAGGTCGGCTCGGTCCCTGGTGCCCACTCGAGCATGCGGTGGATCGTCTGCGCCTCGTGGCCGTCGGTTGCTTCCTCCAGCCGCCGCGCCGCCCGCCCGGTCGGGGCGCAGAGGGAGACCCGGTAGCCGGCCTCGAGCGCCTCGCCGACGATCGCCTGGATGCAGGTCGTCTTGCCGACCCCGGGGCCGCCGGTGACGATCGAGATCCGCGAGGCGAAGGTCGCCTGCACCGCCGCCCACTGCTCGGGGGTGAGGCCTTGCGCGTCGTCACGCTCAGGCGCCTCGGGCGGCTCGTGGTCGAGCTGGGGCGGCGCCTCCAGGCGCGAGCGCAGCGTCTTCGCCACCGCTTTCTCGGCGGCGAGGGTGTGGGCACGGTAGAGGCGGTCCTCCTGCTCGACCGCCAGGCCAGGCCCTTCGCAGAGCGTCTCCGGCTCCGGCGTGTGGCCGACGAGGGCGGCGGTGCGTCGCTGCAGCTCGGCCAGGGGCAGGTAGGTGCTGCCGCTCTGCTCGGCCTCGGCGAGGACGAAGGCGGCGGCGGCCTGGGCGCGGCGTGGCGACTCCGGCGGCACGTCGCCGGCCAGGGCGATCTTGTCGGCGCGGGCGAAGCCGACGCCCTCGACCTCGGTCAGGGAGTAGGGCTCCTCGTAGAGGACGGCCATCGCCCGCTCGCCGAAGCGGCCGTGGATCGGCGCCGCCAGGTGGGCCAGCCCGTGCGGCGCTAGCTGCACGTGCAGATCGCGGATCGCCCGGCCCTCGTGCCAGGACTCGACCGCGGCATCGGTCCGCTCGACCGTCATCCCCGGCAGAGCGCCGAAAGCCCCGGCCGGGTCGGCGGCGATCGCGCTCATCACCTCCTCGCCGTGCTCCTCGACCAGCATCGTCGCCCGCGCCAGGCCGATGTGGCGCAGCGAGGTCAGGTAGGCGACGCGGCCCTCGTTGTCTTCGGGGTCCATCGGCACCGCACGCTGGGCGCGAAGCTGGCGGCCATAAGTGGCGTGGTTCTGCCACTCGCCGCTCACTTCCGCCCGTTCGCCCGGGTTGAGGTGGGCGATCGGCCCGACCAGCGGGTGCTTGTCGCGCGTGGAGGCGTCGCGCACTTCCAGCACCGCGTAGCCATCGTCGTCGGCCTTGTAGATGACGCGCAGGACCTCGACCGTGGTCGAGTGAGTGCCTCCCTCGGTCTCGAAAAGCGTGCGCGAATCGCTCATGGCCCAAAGCTAGCCGTCGCGCGGGCGGCGCCGCCGGCGCTGGGGTCATACGATCGCCGCCGTGGCCGTAAATCCCGAGCTTCTCCCTGATCTGGACGAGCCCCGCGCCGAGCGCTGATGTCCCGCAACGGCCTCTGCGACGCCTGCCTGCACCAGCGCCTGGTGCCGAACACCCGCGGCTCGGTCTTCTCGCTCTGCGAGCGCTCGCGCCAGGATCCGGCCTACCCGCGGTACCCGCGGATCCCGGTGCTTAGCTGCCCGGGATTTGAGCCACAGGCTGCGGCTCCGCCGGCTTCCGAGCCGCGCCGATAGCGGCGCCGAGCAGGCCGAAGCCGAAGATGACGGCGGCGAGCCCGGCGAGGAGGCCGAGGATCGGGATCAGGGCGCCAGCGCGGAGGATCGCGAGGCCGGCGAGGAAAGCGAGCAGGCGCTCGCGCGGCGGCTTCACGATCGCCCGGCCGAGGGTGTAGGCGGAGGCGGCGTAGGCGATCGCCGCCAGCGGCGCCAGCGCCAGGGCGATCCCGATCGCCAGCGGGATGCCGAGGACGACGATCGCTGCGACCAGGGCCGCCACCGGCAGGCAGATGACGACGGCGAACCCGATCGCGATCGTCGGCCCGATCCGCCCCCGCGCCTGCCGCTGGACCGCGTCCGCCGCCCGCGGCGCCGCCAGCAACAAAAGGGCGCCGAGCAGGAAGGTGGAGACGCCGACCGCGAGCCAGATCAGGAAGCCGCCGAGAAAGGGGAGGACGTCGACGGCGCTGCTCCAGTCCTCGTTGGTGACGTCGCCGTTGACCCGGGCCGCGTTGGAGACGACCGGACGGTCGCTGCCGTAGCGAACATCGCCGGTGACGTGGGCGCTGGGCAGGAGGCGGGCGGTGCCGCCGGGGATGACTAGGTTGCCTTCGACCGTGCCGGAGACGAGGGCGTTGCCGCTGAGCACGATCACGTCGCCGTCGACGCGACCGGCGATGCGGGCGTCGCCGGAGGCGACGAAGACGCCTTCGACCGTCTTGCCGGCGGGAACGGTGACGTCGCCGGCGACGACGATGACCGGGTTGTCGGGATGGGCGCGGATCCCGGCGCCCGCAGTCGCCGGGACCGCGAGCGCCAGGGCGGCGAGGACCGCGAAGATCAGCCGTGCGCGGGCGAGCACACGGCGCAGCCTATTCGCCTACGCAGCCGCCATTGGGTCCGGCTGACCGAGTTTGCTGACGTCCGGGGCCTCGTAGACGCCGCCGGGAACGCCGCCGACGATCAGCAAGCGGATGCCGTCCGGGCCCGGCCAGACCTTGCGCATCGTGCCCGAGGCGACGCGGGCGACGTGGTTGCCGTCGAGCGGGAAGCGCTCCCCCGCGATCTCGATCTCGCCGCCGCCGCGCAGGGCGAAGAAGACCTCCTCTTGACCGTCCCCGGCGTGGTCGTGTTCGGGGTAGCCCTCGAAGTTGGGAGGCAGGTCGATGATCTGCATGCCGAACGCCTCGGCTCCGAGCTCGGCCCGGACCCGCTTGAAGGCGCCGCCGTAGACGGCCTCCATCTCGTCGATCTTCTTCACCGTGTAATCGCTCACTGGTCTCCTCCTGGAAATTTGTTCCCCCGCATCCGGGGCGCGCGGGCATCCTAGTAGATATGAACGAACGTTCGTGCTTTTTTGTCGTGAACATTCGCTAGCCTGGAGGTATGGCGACCGCGACGGGGACGACTACTGCCGAGAAACAGCGCGGCAGCGACGGCAAGGGGGCCGCGACCCGCGCCGCGATTCTGGAGCGCGCCGTCGACCTGGCCTCGGTCGAGGGCCTGGAGGGGCTGACGATCGGCCGCCTCGCCGCCGAGCTGAAGATGAGCAAGAGCGGCCTCTTCGCCCACTTCGGCTCCAAGCAGGAGCTGCAGCTGGCGACGGTCGCTGCCGCTGCCGCGCGCTTCCGCACGGCCGTGCTGGAGCCGGCACTGGAGCACGCGCGTGGGGCGGAGCGGCTGCGGGCGATGACCGACGGTTACCTCCAGCACCTCAGCCTCTACTCGGGCGGCTGCTTCTGGGGCGCCACCTCGGCCGAGTACGACGACCGTCCCGGCCCCGTCCGCGACGCCATCGCCGCCGCCCTCGACGCCTGGCTGGCGGCGCTCGCCGCCAACGCCCGCGACGCCGGCATCGGGGATCCCGAGCGCTTCGCCTTCGAGGCTTACGCGATCGTGATGGGTGCCAACGCCCGCTACCGGCTCAGCGGCGACAAGCGCGTCTTCGAGTACGCCGAGCAGACCCTGGCCCGGCTCACCGCCGAACTCCCCGCCTGACTCGGGTCAGGCGAGGGGGTTCTGCCAGCGCAGCCCGGCGAAGCGGGCGAAGTCGCCGTCGCTGCTGCAGAGGACGAGGCCGTGCTCGAGCGCCAGCGCGGCGAGGTGAGCGTCGCTGACCAGGCGGTGCGAGCCGGCCTGGTCGAGCAGGCCCTCCAGGGTGATGGCGTGCGCTTCGGTCGGCTGCGGGACCCAGGTCGAGGGCGCGGCGAGCCAAGCCTGCACCTGGGCACGGGCGTGGGTGAGCGAGGCACGCTCGAAGAGGCGGGGGTTGGAGACGATCCGCATGAAGGCGAGCAGGCTGGCCCAGGGGAGTCCGACGCGGGCCGGGCCATTGATCCGCTCGTCGAGCCAGGCGCGTGCCTGCTCGTGCTGCGCTGCTTGCGGGGCGCTGGCGTAGATGAGGATGTTGGCGTCAACCAGGATCACCGGTGGTCCTCGCCCTCGGCCAGCGCCAGTACCTCATCGACGTCATCGAAGTCGTCGAGGAGGGGGCGACCAAGCGGCAGCGCCTTCGTCTTGAACGGCCGCCGCTTGGGCGGCAGATCCTGAATCCGCATCCCCGCCCGCAGCAGTTCGTTCACCTCCTGCTTGAGGCTGGTGCCATTGAGCTGCCGGCGGCGCTGCAGTTCAGTGGCCACGTCGGGGTCCAGGGTCAGAGTGGTTCGCGGCATCACCGCACAGTCTAACTGATGCCTTGATGCCTTTTCGTCCGATATGCATGGCACCCCAAGCTCCCAGCGACCAAAGTTCTCCCCCCTCTAGAAATGGATTGGCCAGAATGCGCCGATGCCCGACGAGCTGCCAGTCCTCCTCTTCGCCACTCCGGCCGAGCTCGAGGCCTGGTTGGAGGAGCGCCACGGCGACTCCGAAGGCGTCTGGCTGAAGATCGCCAAGAAGGGGGTCGAGCCGCCCAGCGTCACCTACGGCGAGGCCCTGGAGCTGGCGCTCTGCTTCGGCTGGATCGACAGCCAGAAGCGCGGCCACGACGAGAGTCACTTCCTCCAGCGCTTCACGCCGCGGCGCCCGCGCGGGCGCTGGTCGAAGATCAACCGGGAAAAGGCGGAAGCGCTGATCGCGGCAGGGGCGATGCGGCCGACCGGCCTGGCCGAGGTCGAGGCGGCGCGCGCCGACGGTCGCTGGGAGGCCGCCTACGAGGGCGCGCGCACGGCGACGGTCCCGGTGGACCTGCAGCGCGAGCTCGACGCCAACCCCGCCGCGGCCGAGTTCTTCGCCGGGCTCGACGGCAGCAATCGCTACGCGATCCTCTACCGCCTCGACGAGGCCAAGAAGCCGGAGACCCGGGCGCGGCGGCTGCGCAAATTCGTCGCCATGCTCGAGCGCGGCGAGAAGATCCATCCCTGATCCTCCTCCTGCTGGGCCGGGGCAGCCCCCTCGCTAGGGTGCAGCGACCGGTCAAGAAGCAGCGAAGGAGGCGTGAATGAAGGTCGGAATCGGGTTGCCGAATGCGGTGCCGGACACCAGCGGAGCGGAGCTGGTCGAGTGGGCGCGTCGCGCCGAGGCGCGGGACTTCTCGACGCTGGGGACGATCGACCGCGTCACCTACGACAACTACGAGCCGCTGGTCGCGCTAACCGCCGCCGCCGCGGTGACTGAGCGGATCGGTCTCTGCACCACGGTCCTGCTGGGTCCCCTGCGCAACCCGGCGGGGCTCGCCAAGCAGTGCCTCAGCCTCAACGCCCTTGCTGGCGGCCGCTTCACGCTCGGGATCGCGGTCGGTGGGCGTGAGGACGACTACGCTGCCGCCGACGTCGATTTCGGCAGCCGCGGCCGCGCCCTCGACGCGGAGCTGGAGCGGCTGAAGGAGGTCTGGGCGGGCGCCGAGATCGGCCCCGCGCGGGGCCGCGAGCCCGGCCTCGTTGTCGGCGGCTCGGCTGACGTCTCCTTCGCCCGTGCCGCCCGCTTCGGTGACGGCTGGATTGCCGGCGGCGCGCCCCCGGACCAGTTCGCAGGGATGGCGGCCAAGCTCGACGCCGCTTGGGCGGAGGCCGGCCGCGAGGGGCAGCCGCGCAAGATGGCGCTCGCCTACTTCTCGCTCGGTGAGGACGCCGAGGCCAACGCCAACGTCTACCTCAAGGACTACTACGCCTGGCTCGGCGACGAGGTCGCCGGCTACATCGCTGGCAGCGCCGCCAAGGACGCGGAGACCGTCAAGCAGTACCTGGCCGCCTTCGAGGACGCCGGCTGCGAAGAGTTGGTCCTCTTCCCCGCGGCCAGCGACCCTGCCCAAGTCGATCTCCTGGCTGACGCGATCGCAAGCTGATGGACAGCGCCCTGCTCGAGCAGACGCTCGCTGCTGATGGCGAGCCCTCCTACCGCGCTGCCCAGGTTTGGGAGTGGGTGGCGCGCGGGGCGCGGGGCTACGAGGAGATGACCAACCTGCCGGCGGCGCTGCGCAGCCGGCTCGCGGAGCGGGTGCCGCTCTCAACGCTGAGCGTCAAGGCCGAGGCCCGCTCCGACGACGGCACCGTCAAGGCGCTCTTCGAGACGGCTGACGGGCGGCCATTGGAGGCGGTGCTGATGCGCTACCGCGACGGCCGCCGCTCGGTCTGCCTCTCCTCACAGTCGGGCTGCCCGCTGACCTGCAGCTTCTGCGCCACCGGCCGGATGAAGTTCGGCCGCAACCTCAGCACCGACGAGATCCTCGACCAGGCGCTGCACTTTCGCCGCCTCGAGCAGATCGACCACGTCGTCTTCATGGGGATGGGGGAGCCGACGATGAACATCGACAACGTCCTCGCCGCCTGCGAACGACTGCCCGACTTCGGTGTCACCAATCGCCGCACGGCGATCTCGACCGTCGGCTGGGTGCCGGGCATCGACCGCCTCGCCGAGTGCCCGATGCCGCTGGCCCTGGCCCTCTCCCTGCACGCGCCCAATGACGGCCTGCGCTCGCAGTTGATGCCGGTCAACGATCGCTACCCGCTGGCCGCGGTGCTGGCCGCCTGCGACCGCTACCGCCAGCGCCGCCGGCGCCGGGTCTTCGTCGAGTACGTGATGCTCGACGGCGTCAACGACCTCCCCGAGCACGCCCGCGAACTGGCCGCGCTGCTCGACCCGCGCGGCTACAAGGTCAACCTCATCCCTTACAACCCCACCGGTGCCTACGATGGCTCCTCGCCGGAGCGGATCGAGCGTTTCCGCGCCGTCCTCGCCGAGCACCGCCTCACCGCCACCGTGCGCCTCACCCGCGGCCGCGACATCGACGCCGCCTGCGGCCAGCTCGCCGCCACCCGCGGCTAAAACTGGCTGCGTAGCCAGTTATGATCGCGGAGTGGCCACGGTAGACACCACCGTTCCCGTCGCGAAGCCCCCGCAGATGTCGGCGAACCCCGTTCGCCGGGTGGTCAGCGACCTTGCCGTCGAGTGGCGCGAGCGCGGCAAGTTCCCACCGGGCCCGAACGATTTCAGCTTCGCCCGCACCCACCAGGTCGCTCACGACCCGCTGCCGCTGCTGCTCGGCGGCTACGAAGAGTACGGGCCGATCTTCAGCATGCGCCTGCTGCACTCGCGGGTCGTCTTCATGATCGGGCCGGAGGCGAACAACTTCGTCACTGTTGCCCATCCCGAGAACTTCCACTGGCGCGAGTCGAGCTTCGGCGACCTGATTCCGCTGCTCGGGGATGGCTTGTTGACGATCGACGATGACTACCACGACCGCGCCCGGGCGATCATGCTGCCGGCCTTCCACCGGGAACAGATCACCGCTGCGGTGAGCGCGATGGCGCTGGAGGCCGAGCGCTTGCTGGCGGCACTGCGGCCCGGCGAGGTCGTCGATGTCTACGACTGGATGCGCAACCTGGCGATGCGGATCGCGATGCGGGCCCTGTTCGGCCTCGACCCCGACCAGGCCGGCAAGGGCGCCGCCGCGGCCGAGCACTTCGAGCGCGCCCTCGGCTACTACGGCATCGACTTTCAGTGGCGGCTGGTGCGCGGCCCCGGTTCGCCCTGGCGCAAGCTGCTGGCCTCGCGCCAGGTCCTCGACGAGATCGTCTTCGGCGAGGTCGAGCGCCGCCGCGCCGACCCCGACCCCAGCCGCAAGGACGTGCTCAGCCTGCTGATCGCCGCCCGCGGTGAGGCTGGCGAGGCCTTCACCGACCGCGAGGTCCGCGACCAGGTGATGACCCTGGCCTTCGCCGGCCACGACACCTCGACCTCGACCCTCAGCTTCATGATGCACGAGCTGGCTCGCCACCCCGACGTGGTTGAGCGCCTACAGGAGGAGCAGGAGCGGGTGCTGGGTGGCGCCACCCCGACCGCCGAGCAGCTCGAACGCGAGATGCCCTACCTGGACATGGTCCTCGACGAGGTCCTGCGCCTCTACCCACCGGCCTGGATCGGCCCGCGCCGGGCCGTGCGCGAGTTCGAGTTCGGCGGCTATACCGTCCCCAAGGGCGCCTACGTCAACTACTGCTCCTGGGCCAGCCACCGCATCCCCGAGGTCTTCCCCGATCCCGAGGCCTTCATCCCCGAGCGCTTCACCCGCGAGCGCAAGGCGGCGCTCCCCCGCGGCGCCTACGTCCCCTTCGGGGGCGGCTCGCGGATCTGCATCGGCAAGCGCTTCGGCCAGACCGAGGTGAAGCTGGTGGCGACGATGCTTCTCCAGCGCCTCCGCCTCGATGCCCTGCCCGGCCGCACGATGACGATCCGCCAGATGCCGACGCTCTCGCCCAGCGGCGGCCTCGAGATGCGGGTGCGCGCGGGCGCTTAGGTTGGCCGCCTAGACTCGCCGGGCGGATGCGCGCCCTGGTCATCTCCGATACGCATTTCGGTGCCTGGACGGGGCGGGATCTGTTGCGGGAGGAGTTCTTTCTGGAGCGGTTGGCGCCGGCGTTGCAGGGCGTCGACGAGCTGGTCTTCCTCGGCGACCTCTTCGACTTCCTCTTCGGCTCGGTCGAGGAAGCGGTCGACGCGGCCGAGGGGCTGCTGCGGCTGCTCGCCGAGCGACTCGACGGCAAGCGGCTCGTCTTCCTCGCCGGCAACCACGACCACCACCTCGTCCACCGCGACGAAGAGGACCGGCTGGAGGCGCGGCTGGCGGGGCGCCCGCCGGCGAGCGACGAAAGCGCACCCGGCCCGGCCTTCTTCAAGCAGTACCTGGAGCGCCGCCTTCCCGGACTGGAGATCGAGATCGCCTACCCGACGTACCGCTGCGGCGACGTCCTCTGCACGCACGGCCACTACCTCGACCCGCACGCGCGACTCAGCGGCTCCCGCGGCGACCGGCTGCTTACCCACACGCTTTGGGCGATCGCCGCCGGCGGCCCCGAGCAGCCGAAGTGCGTCGAGGACTACGAGTCGGTGACGACGCTGCTGACCGAGTGGCTCTACATCGCCGCCCAGATGCCGCACGGCACCCACGCCCAGCAGAACGTCTTCCGCGCCGCCCAGCGGGCGGGGCGATTCGCCTCGGCGCTCGAGGCCCCCCTGCGCGGCGCCCGCCGGCTCAGCGCCGAGCTGCGCGACCGTGGCATCGGCAATGGCGCCGAGCCGCTGCCGAGCGAGGCGCACTTCGACGCCGTCGTCCGCGACGAGGTGGCGCGCCAGGCGCGCGAGCAGCCGCTCGCCGCTCGCGCCGCGGGCCGCCCGCTCTATCCGGAGCCAACCGTGATCTCGCGCAGCGACCCCTCCGAGCACGCGCTCGAGGCCTTCGCCGAGGTCGTCGCCAACCTCGGCTGGGGCGAGGGGGTAGGGCGGATTGTCTTTGCCCACACCCACCAGCCGCT
The DNA here is from genome assembly GCA_963708405.1 of uncultured Actinomycetes bacterium. Taxonomy (GTDB): domain Bacteria; phylum Actinomycetota; class Thermoleophilia; order Solirubrobacterales; family 70-9; genus VAYN01. The sequence continues at coordinate 1,304,313 of CAVPSL010000002.1, read as the reverse complement.
GGCCGACGTCCAAGCCAGCCGCGACGGTGGCATCCGCTACTGGAACACCGGCTCCTGGATCTATGAGCCGGACCTCAGCTCGCGCCAGGCTTACGCCCGTTACCTGCGCTACGCCTGGCCCGGCACCGCGGTCGTCGTCGACAGCGAGGAGCCCGAGCCGCGCCTGCTGGAGCTGCTCGCCGACCTCAACCCCCTGCACGGCGGCCCGGGGCTGCCGCCGGCGCCATGAACGCCTGGCTCCCGCATCCGGGCCTTGCCCACCTCCTCGCCGCTCACCTCGCGGCCCTGCACCTGGCGCTGCTGATTCCCCGCGGCGAAGAGGCCTGGGAGCCGGTCCTCTTCGGGGGCTTGATCCCGATCATCGGCGCCCTCGCCGTCGGCCTTCTGCTCTGGTACGCCGTCCGCCAGAAGCCGGAGGACGACGAGGACGAGGAGGGAGGCCCCCGCTAGGGGACCTCCCTCTCGCGCGCTACTTGATGAACAGCATCTCCTCGTACTTCGGCAGCGGCCAGAGGTCGTCGGCGACGAGCTTCTCCAGCTTGTCGGCCGCCTCGCGGACGTCGTCCATCGCCGCCAGTTGGTTGTCGCGGGCGTAGATGGCCCAGTCCATGCCCTCCATGTCTGGGTAGTCGTTGGCGTCCTTGAGTTTGGTCAGGGCGCCGACTAGGTCGTCGACCAGCTCACGCACCTCGCCCTCGAGAGCGGAGACGCCGGCCTGGTTGATCAGCGCTAGCTGTCGCAGGCCCGCCGGCAGGAGCATCGTCTGCCCGATTGCGTACGTCTCCTCGGCCTCGATGTTGGCCCGGATCGCGTACTGCTCGGCCCAGACCTCGTAGCGGGACTCGAGCTCGCGCCGCGAGAGCACGTCGTAGTCCTCGAAGGCGGTGACGGTCGAGTCGCTGATCACCTCGGGCAGCGCGTCCGGGGTCGTACGCAGGTTCTTCAGCCCGCGCCGCTCGGCTTCCTGGTGCCACTCCTCGGAGTAGTTGTCGCCGCTGAAGCAGACCCCTTTGTTGGCGGTGTAGGAGTCCTTGACGATCTCGATCACGGCCTCCGGCATGCCGGTGCCGCTGGACAGCTTCGCCTCGAGCTTGTCGGCGAGGTCGTCGATCGCCTCCGCCGCGATCGTGTTCAGGACCGTGTTGGGGAAGGCGAGCGACATGCTCGACCCCAGCGCCCGGAACTCGAATTTGTTGCCGGTGAAGGCGAACGGCGAGGTGCGGTTGCGGTCGCCGCCGTGCATCGGCAGCGCCGGCAGCACCGTCGCTCCCAGCTCCAGGAACGAGGCCGGGGTGTTGGGATCCCCTTCGCCGGTGGCGATCGCGTCGAACGTTTTTTCCAGCTCGGCGCCGAGGAAAATCGAGATGATCGCCGGCGGGGCCTCGTTGGCCCCCAGTCGGTGGTCCTGGCCGATGTTGGCGACCGAGGCCCGCAGCAGGCCCTGGTGCTTGTTCACCGCCTGGATCACCGCCGCGCAGAAGAACAGGAAGTGGATGTTCTCCGAGGGCGTGTCGCCCGGGTCGAGCAGGTTGCCGCCGCCGTCGGTCCCCATCGACCAGTTGTTGTGCTTGCCGGAGCCGTTGACGCCGGCGAAGGGCTTCTCGTGCAGGAGGCAGACGAAGCCGTAGCGGCGGGCGACGTTTTCCAACGTCTGCATCAGCAGCTGCTGGTGGTCGGAGCCGACGTTCGAGTTCTCGAAGATCGGCGCGATCTCGTACTGGGCCGGCGCCACCTCGTTGTGGCGGGTCTTGACCGGGATGCCGAGCTTCCGCATCTCCAGTTCGGACTCCATCATAAAGGCCAGCACCCGCTCCGGGATCGAGCCGAAGTAGTGGTCGTCGAGCTCGTGGCCCTTGGGCGGCTTGGCGCCGAACAGGGTGCGCCCGGTGGCGATCAGGTCGGGCCGCTCGTAGAAGTACTGCTCGTCGATCAGGAAGTACTCCTGCTCGGGGCCGACCGTGGTGAAGACCCGCTGGGTCTCCTCGTCGCCGAGCAGCCGCAGCGCCTTCACGGCCGAGCGCGAGAGCGCGTCCATCGAGCGCAGCAGCGGGATCTTGGCGTCGAGCGCCTCGCCGGTCCAGGAGGCAAACGCGGTGGGGATGCAGAGCAGCGTCCCGTTCGGGTTCTCGAGGATGAAGGCGGGGCTAGTCGGGTCCCAGGCGGTGTAGCCGCGCGCCTCGAAGGTGGCGCGGACGCCGCCGGTCGGGAAGGAGGAGGCGTCAGGCTCACCCTGGACCAGCTCCTTGCCGGAGAACCCGGCCAGCGAGGTGCCTTCGCCGGCGGGCTCGAAGAAGGAATCGTGCTTCTCGGCGGTGGAGCCGGTCAGCGGCTGGAACATGTGGGTGTAGTGGGTGGCGCCGTTCTCCAGCGCCCATTCCTTCATAGCCTCGGCGACGGCGTCGGCCAGGCTCGCGTCGAGCGGCTCGCCGTCGCGCATCGTCGCCTGCAGCTTCTCGAAGACATCGCCCGGCAGCCGTTCGCGCTGCACGGAGACGGAGAAGACATTCGCCCCGAACGGATTGTTCTCGGGCTGGGTCAGGTCGAGCGCGCCGAGGGCCTCCCCGTTGGAGCTCCACTGCGCTGCGGTCACGTTCTGCTGGCGGATTCGGCTCATCGCTTCGCTAGTCCCTCACTTGGCTACGCGCCCACTCGCGGGGCACGATCGGATTGCGGGTTACTCCCCATATAAAGAGACATAGGAGCCTAATGCCCGTTTCCTAGCGGCCCCTTTGTACGCCCGTACAGCTTCGGCCTTCAGCGGTTGTCCCCGTTGTCGCCACCGGCAACCGGATAGCCTCCCCCGGCGCGGCGAACGCCGCATGCCAAAGCCGAAACTCCGGAGGACTCACCCGCAATGTTCGTTTCCAAGGCCGCCGTCGTCGGTGGTGGCACGATGGGCGGCGAGATCGCCCAGGCGATCGCCGCAGCCGACATCCCAGTCGTCGTCAAGGACATCGACCAGAAGTTCGTCGACGCGGCGCTGGAGAAAGCCCGCGCCGTCACCGAGGGCCAGCTCGCCCGCCTCGTCAAGAAGGAAAGGCTGACCCAGGAGCAGGCCGACGCCCGTCTGGCCGAGGTCATGGGCTCGATTACCGGCACGACCAGCTACGAGGAGTTCGGCGACGTCGACTTCGTGGTCGAGGCGGTGCCGGAGCGGATGGAGATCAAGCAGGCCGTCTTCCGCGAGATCGACGCGGCCACGCCCGGCCACGCGATCCTCGCCTCCAACACCTCCTCGCTCTCGATCACCGAGATCGGCGAGGCGACGCTGCGGGCCGACAAGGTCTGCGGCTTCCACTTCTTCTACCCGGCCTCGATCATGCCGCTGGTCGAGGTAATCGTCGGTGAGGAGACCTCGCAGGAGACCGCCACCGCCGCCTACAACTTCGCCCAGGCGATCAAGAAGCAGCCGATCGTCTGCGGTGAGGTCCCCGGCTTCGTCGTCAACAAAATCCTCATGGCGACGATCGGCGAGATCTGGCGCGCCCAGGAGGAGCAGGGCCTCTCGCTGGCCGCGATCGACCAGGCCATCGCCGCCGCCAAGGTGGCGCCGATGGGCCCCTTCTTCCTCACCGACCTGCTCGGCCTCGACACCGTCCTGCACGTCGCCGAGCACCTCAACGAGTCCTACGGCGAGACCTTCTACGTCCACAAGGACCTGCAGGGCCTCGTCGCCGAGGGCAAGCTCGGCGCCAAGAGTGGGGGCGAGGGCTTCTTCAAGGACGGTCAGCAGACCGTTCCCGGCGAGGCCGAGCCCGACGGTCAGGAGCTGGTGGCGATGTTCACCTGCCGCGCCCTGATCGAGGCCTGCCTGCTGGTCGAGGAAGGCGTCTGCTCGGTCCGCGACACCGACCTGGGGATGATGGCCGGGGCCGGACTCGACCCGACCAAAGGCCTGCTGCCGCCCTTCTGGAAAGCCGACGTCGAAGGCCTCGACAAGGTGCTGGAGCGCTGCGAGCAGCTGCAGGAGAAGCACGGCGACCGCTTCGCGCCGCCGGTCACCCTGCGCCGCCTCGTCGCCCAGGGCCGCTACGGCCTCGCCACCGGCCAGGGCTTCTACGCCTACCCGCAGCCCGACGAGGGCGAGCAGCCCGAGAAGGTGAAGCTGGAGACCCGCGGCGAGGTCGCGATCGCCTGGCTCGCCAACCTGCCGATGAACGCCGTCTCGCCCCAGGTCATCCACGACCTCAAGGCGGTCTGGGAGAAGGTCAACGCCAACGAGGAGATCGGCGCCCTGGTGATCGCCTCCTCGGTCCCGGTCGTCTTCTCGGCCGGCGCCGACATCAAGGCCTTCACCCAGATGGACCCGGCAACCGACGGCCGCGAGCTGATCGACACTGCCCACGCGCTGCTGCGCGAGTTCGAAACCTCGCGGGTGGTCACGATTGCCGCCGTCAACTCGATCGCCTTCGGCGGCGGCTGCGAGCTGGCGATGGCCTGCGACGTGCGGATCGGCGCCGAGGCCGCTGTCTTTGGCCAGCCCGAGGTGAAGCTGGGGATCATCCCCGGCTTCGGCGGCACCCAGCGGCTGCCGCGCCTGGTCGGCGAGAACAAGGCGCTGGAGATGAACCTGGTCGGCGACGCCGTCCTCTCCGAGGAGGCGCTCGAACTGGGCCTCGTCAACCGCGTGGTCCCCGACCACGAGCTGTTCGAGACGGCGCTGATGTGGGGCCGCAAGCTGGCCGGCCAGGCGCCGATCGCGGTCGAGCAGATCAAGCGGGTCTCCAACAAGGGCGACATCGACGCGGGCATCGAGGCCGAGAAGGGCGGTTTCGCTGCCGCCTTCGGCAGCGAGGACGCCAAAGAGGGCATCGGCGCCTTCCTCGGCAAGCGGACGCCTAAGTGGAGCGGCAAGTAACGACGCGCGAGAGCGGGACGGCGCGGCTGGCGGAGCTGCTGGCCGCGTCGTCCTGCAGCGTCGTCCTCACCGGCGCCGGCGTCTCGGTGCCCTCAGGGATTCCCGACTTCCGCACCCCGGAGACGGGGCTTTGGGCGAAAGTCGACCCGATGGAGGTCGCCCACATCGACGTTTTCGAGCGCGACCCGGAGCGCTTCTGGTCCTACTACCGGCCGCGCTTCCACGAGCTCGGCGACAAGCGCCCGAACGGCGCCCACGCGGCGCTGGCCGAGCTCGAGCGGCGCGGCCTGATCGCCGGCGTCGTCACCCAGAACATCGACCGCCTGCACCACCTGGCCGGCTCCCGCGAAGTGGTCGAGGTGCACGGCTCGATCGAGACCTCCTCCTGCACCCGCTGCCTCACCGCCTATGAGGTCGAGCAGATGGACGACCTCTTCGACGCCCGCGGCGTCGCCCTCTGCTCCGTTTGCGGCGGCGCGGTCAAACCCGACGTCGTCCTCTTCGGCGAGCTGCTGCCGGAGCGCGCGATCGTCCGCGCCCGCGACCTCGCTGAACGGGCCGAGCTGATGCTCTGCGTCGGCTCCTCGCTGGCCGTGCACCCGGTCGCCGGCCTGCCGGAGCTGACCCTCGAACGTGGCGGCAGCCTGGCGATCGTCACCAAGGGCCCGACGCCCTACGACGAGGAGGCCGAGGTCAAGCTCGATGGCGAGGTCGACGCCGAGCTGGAAGCGCTGCTGGCGGCGCTGGGCTAGCGCCGCCTCGGCTCAGAAGGCGATTTCCTGTTCGCGGCAGGAGGCGAGCACGGTCTCCGCCCGGTCGCCGCTGAAACGGGCCGCGTGGCGGCAGGCCGCGACCGCTTCCTGGCCACAGGCGCTGATCGTTTCCGCTCCGACGATGCCGGCGACGTTGGCCTTGATGCACCCCTTGGCGAGCGGCGGGGCGCTCTCCCCGACCGTGGCAAAGATGACGGCGAGGATGGCGACGGCGGTGACGGCGAAGATCGCGGCGACCGCCTTCAGCTCGCGCGAGCTCAGCTTGTAGAGCGGCGTGGTTTGCCGCTCGTAGTGTCCTTCCAGTGGCATCGTGGGCAGCATAGCCATGGCCCCCGTGAGAGCGGTACCGCCACCGGGGCGAACAATCGCCGCCGATCTTTGGACACTCGTACGTACTCGGCTGGCCGGCGCGGCGGCAGGGTTATGCCAAGTCCAGATTTGGGCGCACTTGCCGGCTGGGGAGCCGTCTCGTCCGAGTGTGTGTACCGGTTGTGCCCGTTACACGAAAGGAAGCAGCGGACATATGGAATGGTTGAGCGAAGGCGCCAACTCCTGGCAGCTCACCGCAGCGACGCTGGTCGGCTTGATGAGTGTCCCCGGCCTGGTTGTGCTCTACGGCGGGGTGATGCAGAAACGCTGGTCGGTGAACTCGATGATGATGGCATTTGTCGCCTTCGCGATCGTGGTCATCCTCTGGGTTCTGCTCGGATTCAAGATGGGCTTCGGGGAACCGATCCACCTCTTCGGTCAGAAGACCGGGTTCTTCGGCAACTTCTTGGGGAAGCCGGGAGCGATACTCAACAGCGCTGACCTCCTGAAGCAGGCGCACATACCCGAGCTGCCGGAAGAAGAATTCCTCTTCCCGCAATCGACGCTTGCCTACTTCCAGATCGTCTTCGCGGCAATCACGCCGCTGCTGATGCTGGGCTCGGTCCTGGGCCGCTTCAACTTCAAAGCCTGGATCCCGTTTGTCGCCCTCTGGACCCTGCTGATCTACACCGTCAACGCCTTCCTGATCTGGGGCGGCGGCTTCTTCGCCCAGAAGGGCGCCGTCGACTTCTCCGGCGGTTACGTCATCCACCTCGCCGCCGGCGTCTCCGGCTTCGTCGCCGCGGCGGTGATCGGGCCCCGGTTGCAACGCGACCGCGAGGTCGACGCGCCGAACAACTTGGCGATGGTCGCGGTCGGCGCCGGCCTGCTGTGGATGGGCTGGAACGGCTTCAACGGCGGTGACTGGTACAGCTCCGGCGAAGTCGCTTCGGCTGCGGTGCTCAACACCAACCTCTGCACCGCCGTCGCCTTCCTCGCCTGGGTCGGCCTGGACTACCTCACCGGACGCAAGCCGAGCCTGATCGGCAGCGTCAACGGGATGATCGTCGGCCTCGTCGCGATCACCCCCGGCGCCGGTTTCGTCAACGGCTGGGGCGCGATCATCATCGGCGTCGTCGCCGCGGCGCTCGTCTACCTGGCGCTCAACTACCTCAGCCGGGTCTCGCCGTTCCGCAAGGTCGACGACACCCTCGGGGTCGTCTACACGCACGGCTTCGCCGGGTTGGCGGGCGGCCTTCTGGTCGGGATCTTCGCCAACAAGCTGATGGCCGGCGAACACGAAGGCCTGATCTCCGGTGGCGGCCTCGAACTGCTCGGCTGGCAGGGACTGACCGCGCTCTGGGTGATCGTCTTCTCCGCGATCGGCACCTTCATCCTGCTGAAGCTGGTGGGGCTGTTCGTGCCGCTACGGATGACCGACGAGGAAATGGAAGTCGGCGACATCGCCGTTCACGGGCACGAGGTCTACCCGTCGGACGTGCCGTCGCTCGGCTACCCCGACGGTGTCCCGGCCCAGCAACCGGCGCCCCCGGCGCCCGCGCCGGGCACGGCCTAGGTCGGAGAGGAGAATCGCGCCATGTCGCTGAAGATCATCGTCTCCTACGACGACACCGACAACGACCGCGACGCGCTCGCGCTCGGCCGGCTCCTAGCCGTGCCGGGCGCCGAGCTGGCGCTCGCCTATGTCCGCCATTCCTACGGTGAATCGCTCGAACAGAAACAGGCCGAGGAGTTGCTCGCGCGGGGCGCCGCCTCGATCGGGTCCCCGGACCTGCCGCGGCACGTGGTCGTCAATCCGGCGACCAGCGTCGGCCTGATGGAGCTGGCGGAAGACAAGGGGGCCGACGTGATCGTCTTCGGCTCCGAGTACCGCACCGCCCCCGGCACCCTGAAGCCGGGCATTTCAGCCCACAAACTGTTGCTCGGAGGGCCGTCGGCGATCGCCGTCGCGCCCGCCGGGCTGCAGGAAAAGCCGGCCTACAGCGTCGGCACGATCGGGCTGATCGAAGAAGGCGATCCGGCCGCGAGGGAAACCGCCGAGAGCCTCTCCTCGGCGCTCGGGGCGGCGCTGGCCGAGTACGGGGCCGGACCCCTCGACCTCCTCGTCGTCGGTTCGCGGCCGGAGTCGCCGGCGGGCAGAGTCACGCTCAGCGCCAGCAGTGACTACGCGGTCGAGGCGGCGAACTACCCCGTGCTGGTCTTGGCACGGGGAACGGCGCTCAGCTTCGCGGGCTCCCAGGCTCCGATCGCCTGACCACGAGGATCACGGCCGCGACCTCCGGGTCGCGGCCGTCGAGCCTGCGCTCGGCGTCCGCCCACTGCACGGTGCGGCCGCCGTGGTTCGCCGCCAGCTCGGCGGCGAGCCCCTCCGGCGAGTCCGCTTCGACGACGAACGCCTGCGGCCCGGCGGGTGGTGGCGGGGCCTGCGCCAGCAACGTCGGCGTCACGTCCTCGGACCGTCGCTCGGCGTTGGCCCAGCCCTGGCCGAAGGAGAGGTCGGCGTTATCCATGTGTGGGCCCTCGAGGATCCTCAGGACGCTGTTGCGCGGTTCCCACTTGCGGTCGCCCATCAGGATCGTCCGCTCGTCGAGCCAGGGGCGCACGACCTTGGCGACGATGTCCTCGTGATCGAGGTTGAAGACCCGGGCGCGGTGGACGCCGGCGCTGATCTCGACGTGGTACACGGCCGCGACGCTAACGGGTTCTCGCCGCGAGGGTGGAACTGGGATGATCCGCCGCCGATGGATGCCGCCCTGCCCGACGCCGTCGTCTTCGATAACGACGGCCTCCTGCTCGACACCGAGTCCGTCTGGACGCGCGCCGAGCAGGACCTATTCGAGGCCCACGGGCGCGAGTTCACCCCGGCCGACAAGCAAGAGCTGGTCGGCACCTCGGCCGAGATCGCCGCCGGCATCCTCGAGCGCCGCCTCGACGCGCCCGGCGCCGAGCTGATCGAGGAGCTGAACGTGCTCGTCGTTGCCGAGCTTGAGCACGGCGTCGAGGCGATGGTCGGCGCCCGCGACCTGCTGGCGGCGCTGCGCCGGCGCGGCACCCCGATCGGCCTCGTCTCCAACTCGCCGCTGGTCTTCGTCGAGCGCTCGCTGCAACTGGCCGGATTCGAGGGCCACTTCGACGTCGTCCTCAGCGCCCATGAGGTGGCGGCGCCGAAGCCGGCCCCGGACCCCTACCTCGAGGCCTGCCGTCGCCTCGGCGTCGAGCCGGGCCCCTCGGTTGTCGCGCTCGAGGACTCGCCAACCGGCGTCGCCGCCGCCCGCGCCGCTGGCCTCACCGTGATCGGCGTCCCTTCAATCGCCGGCGTCTCACTGACAGAAGCGCACCTACTCGCCGAGTCCCTGCTCGACGAGGTGGTCGCACGGCGCTTGGTGATCTAGGGACCTGGGAGGACCCGGAGGAGCCTCCAGATTTGCGACGGAGGGTCCTCCCAGGTCCCTAGCCCCGCAACACGCGCCGCCGACGCAGCACCCGCTCGCAGGTCTCCAGCAGCTCCGCGACCCGCGCCGTCGTCTCCTCCGGGAGCTCGCCGCGCAGGGCCTCGTTGGCCAGCTCGCCGACCTCGGCTCGGCGCTCGCGCAGCGTCGCCATGTCCTCGTCGTGGTCGGGGTCTTCGACGGCGCCGTCGAGCTCGGCCAGCAGCGCCTCGAAGCCGACCCGCAGTTGCAGCGCCGCCTCGCGCCAGCGGCCGGCATCGAGGTCGGCGCGGGCGCGCAGCAGCAGCGGCTCGCAGACGTCCAGTTGCTCGCGGCCACGCAGCACCGCGGCGACCCGTTCCTGCGGCCGCAGGCTCGCCTCGCGCACCTGCCGGCGCGAGGCGCCGCCCTCCCGCACGTCGACCTCTTTGGCCACGGTTGAGGTGCCCTCGGCGACCTCCTCGCCGCTGCCGTAACCAAGCCTGACCGTGGCCGCCCGTTCGGCCGCCAGTTCGTGGCCCAGCGGGTCGGCTACGGCGACCGCCTGCGCGTGCAGGGCCCGGTTCAGCAGCGCCAGCCCGACGGCGACGACGGCGTCGATGCTTTCCTCGTCCGCCAGCGTCTCCTCCAGCCAGGCGGCGGCCTCGGTCTCGTCTTCGACTGGGGCGAAGGCCCGGATCGCCGTCACCCGAGTTAGCGGCAGCGCCGCCGGCTCCGCGCTCGCATCGGCCTCACGCGGGCGGCGCCGGCGTCGCCGCGGGGGAGGGGGGCGCCCAGCGTGCGCACCACCAGCACGCTCTCGCCGGGGTCGCCCGTGGCCAGGTAGCGGCCGTCGCCCAGCGGCAGGGTGCCGGCGAAGTCGAACTGGACGAATCCGAATAGCGGGGACAGGGGGCGATTCTCGCCGAACTCGCTCGCGCCCGCGAGCCTAGTGTCTGTCCGCCAGCCCGCGTGTGCGGCTGGCGAGTGCCGGACCGAGCGGGGGTAGGACGCAGGGAGGCCGAATGGCAGCGCCATTTGGCCGACTGAGGACGCCGCCCCGCGAAGTGTGTCCGTCGCCGCCAGACGTGCGCGGGGACTGGCGGACAGACACTTAGTCTTCGCCCTGCTGCGGGTGGCCGGAGGAGATCTTGTCCGGCACCGCGTACTTCGAGGGGCCGTTCAGCACTTCCGGGTTTTCGATCTCGCCCAGGCGCTGGATCAGCCGCTGCCACTGGTCGGGCTTGAGCAGGGCCGCCGACGTTTCTTCCAGTGGGTTGCCGGCTTCGAGCGGGTGGTAGCCGATGTGGACGTGGTCGTAGTGGTCCGGCATCGCGAAGCTGGTTTCGCCCGGCAGGTCCTCGAGCGAAATCACTTGATGCGGGTGCATCGTGCCCTGTAGCTGGAGGACGTCGTGGATCAGTTCGTCGGTCGGGGTGCCGGGGCCCTGGTGGCCGGTCACTGGCTCGCCGTTGATGACGGCGATGTCGACCGCGTCACCGGTGCTGTGCTCGGAGATGTTGCCCGAGGTGGTCATCAGGCTGTGGCCGCACTTCAGCGCCGTGATCGTCATTTCGAAGCCTTTGGAGCGCAGGTACTCGAGCACCGCCAGCACGCGCCGGTCGATCTGGCCGGTTTCGATGTCTTCGCGGCCGCAGGGGTAAATCGAGAGGCCTTTGTCGGCGAGGACACGCTGCTGCAGCGCTTCCTTGGAAAGCAGCAGCACCCCGGCGCCGCTGAGCTTGGTGGCGAACGGGTTCTTGCCCTTGGCGCGGTAGATGGCCGTCGCTTCGAGCAGCTTCCAGCCGTCGAGGATCGGCTTCGGGTCGATCCGCGGGGCGCCGCGGCCGGCGGGCCGGATCGAGAAGTTGATGTGCGAGGCGACGCCGCTCTCGGCGCCACCGACGCGGGCGAGGACGGTGCCGGCGATCACCTTGGAGCCGACCTTGAGGGCGCCGTCGTTGGCGGCGGGGGAGACGCTTTCGGTCGCGGTCGCGGCGGTGTTGTGGCCACCGCTGCGGTCCGGCAGCGCCCGCAGCCGCGGCCGCAGGTTCTGGCTTTCCACCGGCAGGCGCTTCTCCTTGCCGCTCGGCGTCGCCAGCAGCCGGTGGTTGCGGACGATCTCGCCCAGGTTGGCGTAGGTGTAGCGGTTGCCGTAGGTGTCTTCGAGGACGACGAACTTGCCTAGCTTCGGCGACTGGCCGAGCTTGCGGATGATGCCGTCGTTGACGGCGACGACCGGGGCGCCTTCGTGGGAGAAGATGTTGATCCCGCGTCGCGTCGGCGAGGAGGAGATGACTTCGGCGGCGTTGCCGCTGACCCGGCTGTCGGTGGCCGAGCGCTTCAGCGCCGCCCGGGCCGAGAGGTCGTCGGCGTAGCGGGCGTTGGCGGCGACCGGGAAGTGGGCGCCTTCGGTGAGGCCGGTCAGCGAGCCGACCAGGTCCGACGGCAGCTTGCCGTAGGCGCGGGCGTAGAGCAGCACCTCCTGCACGTACCAGTCGGCATGGTTGTAGGCGAAGATTGCCTGGTAGAGGTTCTTGTCGCCGCCGGCCACCTTGAGGTAGTGGGCCGCGGCGCAGATCGCGTCGACCGGGTTATAGGGGTCTTTGCGCCCGTCCCCGTTGGCATCGAGCCCGTACATTTCCCAGCTCGAGGGGAGGAACTGCATCCAGCCGACGGCGCCGGCGGAGGAAACGTTGAGGTTGGTGCCGAAGCCGGTCTCGATTTTGTTGATCGCCGCCAGGACCTCCCAGGGGATCCCGTATTCGGTTCCGCAGGCCTGGTAGATCGGCAGCAGGAAGGGCGGGATTTCGAAAGAGTCGATGACGAAGTTCGGCACCCCGATCGGGGCCGGGCCGAAGGGGGCGATCGTCGTCGTCGGGTTGGCGGTAGTGGGGGCGCCGCCGGCGTCGAACTGGGCGCCGCCGTCGCCGCCGTTTTCGGCCAGCGGCTGCTCGCCCGCGGTCGCGGCCGGCGCCTTGACCCCGCCGCCGCTGCCGTTGCCGCCGCTGACGTCACCGAGGTCCTGGTTGCGGACGACGCCGTTCTTGCCAGCACCGGGGTCGCCGTTGAGGGTGGTGCCCTGGTGAAAGCCGCTGCCTTCTTTTTCCGGGGTGACTTCTTCAGACCCTGAAGCTGGAGTTGAGGGTGAGACTGGGCTGGGAGCCGGGGCCGGAGTAGAGCTGGGCGGTTCCGGCGCCTCGCTGGTGTCGCCCGGTTCGGTGCAGTCGGGGTCCGCCATGTCGACCAGGCCGTCGCCATCGTCATCGATGCCGTTGGAACAAGCGGGCGCCTGCAGCGTCGGGACCGGCGTAGTGGTCGTCGGGCTTGGTTCGACGGCGGTGTTTTCGCCAAGGGGATCAGCGCCGGCTGCGGCCGAGCCGAGCAGCGCAGCAACCAGAAAGCTGGCGAAAACCGCTATCAGTGCGAGCTTGATTCTCATCCCAGTGCGCCTCGTGGCCCGTTGCCAGGGTTCGCGTTCGGCGTGCCCTTTCCCTCCCCAAGCGACGAGCAACCGCAAAGTACTGGCTGCGGGGAGGGTACGCAACGGGGTGGACCCCCAGCCAACAAGTCCTTAATCAACATAAGTGGCATAGCCGATCAACTTAATCAAGATTGAGCCCAAGAGGCAGTGTGCACCCTTCCAGGCGCCCCGGATACCCTGGTTAACCACCTGTCAAATGAAAATGCGAACGGGGGATGAAGTGACGATCGAGCAAGACGAGCAGGACGGCCTGCGGGCCCGCAGCGAGCAGGCGCTCGGCGAGCTCGCCCAGGCCTTGATCGATAATCCGACCCTTCACAACGCCATTTCCGCCGCCTTTGGGGCGCGGGAGAAGGCGATCGAGGCCCAGCAGGCCGCGATGAGCGCCCTCAATCTCTCCTCGGCCACCGATGTGGAACGGGTGGAGCGGCGCCTGCGCTCGCTCTCGCAGCGGCTCGAGGACGTCGAGGAGCAACTCGACGAAACCACGCGCGAGCTGGCGTCCCTGCGCCGCAAAACGGCGAAGAAAGACAAAGGCTAACCCTCAACTTCAAGGTGAGAGTGCGACTGCCGCGGCGAGCCCGGCGCGTTTCGCGCTCTCCTGCTCGGCCTCGTCGTCGAGTCGCTCGCCGCCGGCGCTCTCGCTGACCACCAGCACCGCCGCGACCGCGAGCCCCAGCTCCCGACCGCGGGCCAGCAGCGCCGCGGTCTGCATATCCGCCGCATCGCCAGCCTCGACGGGGGCGGGCGCGCCGCCCCCGTGCAGGGTGTCGAGGCTGGCGACGACGCCGGTCCGGCCACCCTCGCCGAGGGCACCGCGGAGGTTCGCCGCCAGGTCCGGCTCGGGGTGAGTCGGGGCGCCGCCGCCGGCACCGGGCCCGCCCCAGGCGTGGGCCTCCTCGACATCGAGCAGGTCGCCGGCCGCCAAGTCCGGCACCAGCGCCGTGCAGGTGCCGACCCGGACTGCCCGCCGCACTCCCAGCTCGGCCAGGTCGCCGAGGACCACCGCCGCGCTCGGCCCCCCGATCCCGGTCGCCTGGATCGTCAGCTCGGCGCCCGCCGGCGTGCGCCCGCCGTACCCCCAGAGGCCGCGCGCGTGGTTGCTCATCTTCGGGCTCTCGAGCAGCTCCTGCGCCAGCATCAGCGCCCGGCCGGGGTCGCCGACGAGGATCGCGGCGGCGGCGATCGGGGCGGTGGGGCGGAGGCGGGCGGGCATCGGCGGGCCGAGCCTAGAGGCTCCACCATCACCTTCCACTCGTGAGAACGCCGTCGCCCGGATTTCCTCCACCCGTCTAAAGAGCGTTCGCCGACCGCTTCCTACCGTCTTTGGGGACTCGTCCATTTGCAAACGCTGGGCCCTGCCCGGCGACAGGAGGCACCCTCTAATGAAGAAAAAGCTGGGGCTCGCCGTCGGCATGACGGCGTTGGCCGCTCTCGCGTTGCCGGGAGTGGCCTCTGCCGAATCGCTGACCGAAACCGTCGCCGCCAAGGCGTCCGAGTTGGACATGGTCTGGGTCGCGGTGGCGACCGTGCTGGTCTTCCTGATGCAGGCCGGCTTCATGTTCCTCGAGATCGGCTTCTCGCGGCAGAAGAACGTTGGCACCGGCGTCGCCAAGATCCTCGTCAATCTGGCTATCTGCACGATCGCCTGGTGGGCGGTCGGTTATGGCATCGCCGAAGGCGGCGGTAACGACTTCTTCGGCACCAGTGGCTTCTTCTTCCACTTCAACCAGGTGATCGGCCAGGGTGAAGAAGCGTTCAACGTCGCCGGTTCCGACGCGATGCTGATGCTCTACGGGCTCGCCTTCTGCGCGGTCTCGCTGGCGATCGTCTGGGGCACGACGTTGGAGAGGATCCGTTTCAGCGCCTACGTCATCTACGCGATCGTCTTCGGTGCCGTGATCTACCCGCTGGTCGCCCACGCGGTCTGGGGCGGCGGTCTGCTCTCCGATATCGGCGGCAAGCCGGTGATGGACTTCGCCGGTTCCTCCGTCGTCCACCTCACCGGGGCGGTCGGGGCCCTGGCGGCGCTGCTGCTGCTCGGCCCGCGCCGCGGCAAGTACGACGCCAACGGCAAGCCGCGGGTCATCCCCGGCCACTCGATGCCGCTGGTCGGCCTCGGCGTGATCATCCTCTGGATCGGCTGGTTCGGGTTCAACGGTGGTTCCACCTTCGAAACCGCCGGCTCCTTCTTCGGCGAGGTGATGCTGAACACGCAGTTGGCCGCCGCCGCCGGTGTGATCGGTGCCTCGCTCGCCGTCTATATAAAGAGCAAGACCCTCGACGTCGGCATGGCCGGCAACGGGGCGATTGCCGGGCTGGTCGGCATCACCGCGCCGTCGGGCTTCGTCGAGTACTGGGCGGCGCCGATTATCGGTTTCGTCGCCGGGCTGCTCGTCGTCTTCGCCGTGCTGGCGATCGACAAGCTCCTCGACGACCCGGTCGGCGCCCTCTCCGCGCACGGCCTGGCCGGGATCTGGGGCACGCTCTCGGTCGGCATCTTCGGCTCCGAGCGGTTGATCAGCGAAGGCGCCGCGCCGGGCGTTTGGTACGCCATCTTCGGCGACGCCAGCCTCGGCTCCTCGCTGGGCCAGCTCGGCGTCCAGGGCCTGGCGGTGCTGTTCACCTTCGTGGTCGTCTTCGCGATCTCCATCGCGACCTTCGGCCTGATCAAGTCCACGGTCGGGCTGCGGGTCAGCGCCGAGGAAGAGGACGCCGGCATCGACATCTCCGAGCACGGCATGTACGGCTACCCGGAGGTGTTCATCCCGCAGCCGGAGTACTCGACCGGGCTGGAGCTCGGCGGCGCTGCGACTGCGCCGCTGGGAGCGCCGGCAGCGGCGACCATGAGTCCGATGACGTCAACCGAGTCCTAGGAGGGCTGGACGCATGAAAAAGATCGAGGCGTTCATTCGCCACGAGGCATTCGAGCCGATCCGGGCCGAGCTGCTCGACAAGGGGTTCCCCTCGCTTTCGATCCTCGAGGCCAAGGGCTCGGGCCGCCAGAAGGGCATCGTCGAGCGTTACCGCGGCTCGACGCTGACCGTGAACGTGCGGCCGAAGCTGAAGCTCGAGGTGGTGGTCGAGGACAAAGACAAGCCGATCGTCGTCGAGACGATCCTCAAGCACGCCCGCACGGGCGAGGTCGGCGACGGCAAGATCTTCGTCCTGCCGGTGGAGGAGGCGATTCGCATCCGCACCGGCGAGGGCGGCGAGCCGGTCCTGCAGTTGCACGAGGAGTCGGAGATCCCGACGTAACGCCGATGTGAAAAGGGGCGGGTGCGCGGGCACCCGCCCCTTCCGCCGCAGCGGTTAGCCTCGGCGCCGTGGCGGACCAGCGCATCTCCCTCGGCGAGGCTTCGCGGCGCTCTGGCGTTCCCGCCAGCACGCTCAAACGCTGGGCCGAGGAGAAGATCGTGCCGGTGCGGCGGGGCCGCTGGACCGTGGCGGCGGCGGCGCAGGCGCGGGTGGTGGCGCGGATGCGCGAGCGCGGCTACTCGCTGGAGGACCTGAAGAGCGCCGGCCGCGAGGGCCGCCTCGCCTTCGGCTTCGCCGAAGAGCTCTTCACTGAGGCGGAGGAGACCGTGCCGGTGGCCGAGGTGGCGGCGGAAACCGGGCTCGAGCCGGAGCTGATCGACCGCATCCTCGTCATCCTCGGCACCCCCGCCGCCCGCCGCGACGACCTGACCCCAGACGACGCCGCCGCCCTGCGCCACTGCGCCCGTGTCCTCGCCGCCGGCTTCCCGCTCGTCGCCTTCCTGCAACTGGTCCGGGTCTACGTGCAGTCGATGCGGCGCATCGCCGACGCCGAGGTGCGCCTGTTCCATCTATACGTGCACGAGCCGATGATCCGCGACGCCGTCCCCGAGTTGCAGATGGCGGAGGAGATGGGCGACCTCGCCGCCGACATCCTGCCGCTGGCGGCGCCGCTGACCGAGTACCTGCACACCCGCTACCTGCGCTACTTCACCGAGCAGGACGTGGTCGGCCACATGGAGGCGGGCTCCGATTCCGATACGAGCGAAATCGAACTCGGCCAGATCACCGTGACGCTCTGCTTCATCGACCTCAGCGGCTTCACTCGCTACACCGAGGAGGAGGGCGACCTCGAGGCGTTGGACGTGGTCGAGAACTTCGTCGAAACCGTAGAGGAGACGTTGCCGCGGGAGGCGACGATCGTGAAGACGATTGGCGACGAGGTGATGGTCGTCTCACCCGACGCGGCGGCGCTGACCGAATGGGCGGTCGACCTCCTGCAGCGGCTGCCCGAGCGGCCGCAGCCGCGGGTCGGGATCCACTTCGGTGAAGCGGTCTACCGCGACGGCGACTACTTCGGCGGCCAGGTCAACCTCGCCCACCGGGTCGCCGGCCGGGCGCTCGCCGGCGAGGTGCTGGTTACCGACCGGGTCTGCGAAGCGATCGCCGGCCGCGAGTCCCTGAGCATGGAGCCGATCGGCCAGGTCAGCCTCAAGGGCTTCCCGGTGCCGACCGACCTCTTCCTCGTCCGCGCCGCGGCCTGAGCCGCTCCTACACTCGTCCCGTGGACGCCGAGGCGATGCTCGAGCGGGTGCTGACCGAGCGGCTGCTGTCGCCGGGGGGCGCTGTCATCGCGATGGTCTCCGGCGGCCGCGACTCGGTCTGCCTGCTCGACCTCGCCGCCCGCGCCGTCGGTGCCGACGCGGTCACGGCGCTGCACGTCAACTACGGGCTGCGCGAGGGCGCGGCGGCGGACGAGCGCCTCTGCGCGGAGCTCTGTGCGGCGCTCGGCGTCGAGCTCGTGGTCGAGCGCCCGGTCCGACCCGAGGGGCCCGGCAACCTCCAGGCCTGGGCGCGCGACCGGCGCTACGCGGCGGCAGCGCGGCTGGCTGAGTCGGCAGATGGCGCGATCGCTACCGGCCACACCGCCGACGACCAGGTCGAGACGATCCTCTACCGGCTCGCCTCCTCGCCGAGCCGGCGGGCGCTGTTGGGGATGCGGCAGCGCGACGGCCGCCTCGTCCGGCCCCTGCTCGACTTCACCCGCGCCGAGACCACCGCTTACTGTGAGGAGCGCGACCTCGCCTGGCGCGACGATCCCAGCAACGACGAGGCGATCTTCGCCCGCAACCGGGTCCGCAACGGGCTGCTGCCCGAGCTGGCGACGATCCACCCGGCGGCGGCCGCCAACGTCCTCCGCACGGCAGCGCTGCTGCGCGACGAGGCCGAGGTGCTCGACACCCTGGTCGAGGCCGAGGTCGGTGCCTCGCCGGGATCGCCGCGCGGGACGGTGACGCTGGCGCGGCTCGGCGAGCTGCACCCGGCGCTGCGGCGGCTGGTCCTGCAGCGGCTCGCCGACGGCGCCGCCGGGCGGCCGGTGCCGGGCGCCGCCCGCTTCGCCGGCCAGGTCGCCGGTCTGCGCCGCACCGGCACCGCGATGCTCGATCTTGGCGGCGGCGTCCGCGCCGTCGTCGAAGCCGGCGTGCTGCGCGCCGAGCAGACCTGACGCGGGCCACGGTGGCCGCTCTCTATATCTAGACTGGCGCCCGATGGCGGACCCAGCGATCGGCGAGACCCTCGTCGCCAGAGAGGACCTGCAGCGCCGGGTCGCCGAGCTTGGCGCCGAGGTCAGCCGCGACTACGCTGGGCGGGACCTCTTCATGGTCGGCGTGCTTAAGGGCGCCGTTCTCTTCCTTGCGGACCTGATGCGCTCGATCGACGTCCCCTGCGAGGTCGACTTCATGGCGGTCTCCAGCTACGGCTCACAGACCGATTCCTCCGGCGTCGTGCGGATCCTCAAGGACCTCGACGCCCCGATCGAAGGCCGCGACGTGCTGATCGTCGAGGACATCATCGATTCGGGTCTCACCCTGCACTACCTGATGCGCAACCTGCGGGCCCGCAACCCGGCTTCGCTCGAGGTCTGCGCGCTGCTGACCAAGCCACAACGGCTCCGGGTTGACCTCTCGCCGCGATACGTTGGCTTCGAGATCCCCAATCAGTTCGCGATCGGCTATGGCCTCGACCACGCCCAGCGCTATCGAAATCTCGATTACGTGGCGGCCCTGAGCGAGTAGAACGGGCAAACTGCCCTGGTACGCTGATTTCTTCTCTTGAAGCGGTTTTTCAAAAGCGCGGCCTTCCCGATCCTGCTTGTCGTCATCTTGGCGTTCATCGCCCAGAAGGTGATCAGCAGCCCGTCCGGCACTGAGGCGCCCTCCTACACGGAACTGGTCAAGCCGAAAACCGGCTTGATCGCCAAAGGCCAGGTCGAAGAAGTCTCGATCAACGTCAAGGACGCCAGCCTCGACGTCAAGAAGACCAACGGCGAAAGCTTCTCCACCGGCTACCCGCCGAACACCGAACCGAGCCTGCTCAAAGTCCTCGAAGAAGGCGAAAAAAACGGCGGGCTCGCGGTCACCAAGGTGCATGGCACCGGTGGCTCCAGCCTGCTCTCGCTGCTCACCTACATCCTGCCCTTCGTCCTCTTCTTCGGCTTCTGGATCTTCCTCATGAACCAGATGCAGGGCGGCGGCTCCCGCGTCATGAACTTCGGTAAATCGAAAGCGAAGCGGATGTCGGTGGACGCGCCCAAAATCACCTTCCGCGACGTCGCTGGCGTCGACGAGGCGGTGCAGGAGCTGGAGGAGATCAAGGAATTCCTTGAGAACCCGAAGAAGTTCCAGGCGCTCGGCGCCCGGATCCCCAAGGGGGTCCTCCTCTACGGCCCGCCCGGCACCGGTAAGACGCTGCTGGCTCGCGCCGTCGCCGGCGAGGCCGGCGTGCCCTTCTTCTCGATCTCCGGCTCGGACTTCGTCGAGATGTTCGTCGGCGTCGGCGCCAGCCGCGTCCGCGACCTCTTCGAGCAGGCCAAACAGAACTCACCCTGCATCATCTTCATGGACGAGATCGACGCCGTCGGTCGCCACCGCGGCGCCGGTATGGGCGGTGGCCACGACGAGCGCGAGCAGACGCTGAACCAGTTGCTGGTCGAGATGGACGGCTTCGAAATGAAGGACAACATCATCTTGATCGCGGCCACCAACCGGCCCGACATCCTCGACCCGGCGCTGCTGCGGCCCGGCCGCTTCGACCGTCAGGTCGTCGTCGACCGCCCCGACCGCAAGGGCCGCAAGCACATCCTCGAGGTCCACACCCGCGGCAAGCCGCTGGGCCGCGAGATCGACCTCGACACGCTCGCCGGCCAGACCCCCGGCTTCACCGGCGCCGACCTCGCCAACCTGATCAACGAGGCGGCGCTCCTCACCGCCCGCTCCGGCAATCGCGAAATCACGATGAAGGAGCTGGAGGAGGGGATCATGCGGGTGATCGCCGGCCCCGAGAAGAAGACCCGGGTGATGAGCGAGAAGGAGCGGCTGATCACGGCCTACCACGAGCTCGGGCACGCGATCGTCGGCCACCTGCTGCCCAACTGCGACCCGGTCCACAAGGTTTCGATCATCAGCCGCGGTCAGGCCCTCGGCTACACGATCAGCATGCCGACCGAGGACAAGTTCCTCACCTCGCGCGCCGAGCTGACCGACACGATGGCGATGACCCTCGGCGGCCGCGCCGCCGAGGAGATCGTCTTCGGCGAGATCACCACCGGCGCCTCCAACGACCTCGAAAAGGTGACCGAGACGGCGAAGCAGATGGTGATGCGCTTCGGTATGTCCGAGCGCCTCGGCCCGCGCGTCTTCGGCCACGATCGCGGTCAGCCCTTCCTCGGCCGCGAGTTCTCCTCCGAACCGGACTACTCCGACGAGATCGCGCGTGAGATCGACGACGAGATCCGCCGCATCGTCGAGGCCGCCCACCAGACCGCCAGGGGCATCCTTGGCGAACGCCGCGAGGAGCTCGACCGGATCTCGAAGCTGCTGCTGGAGCGGGAGACGATCGACGCCGACGAGTTCGTCGCCCTGCTCGAAGGCAAGCCCGAGAGCGAGGCCTTCAAGGACGACGAGCAGCCCTCGGCCCCGGCCGAGCCGGCGCCCGAGGCTGAGCGCCCACAGCGCGAGGGTGCTCGCC
The DNA here is from genome assembly GCA_963708405.1 of uncultured Actinomycetes bacterium. Lineage (GTDB taxonomy): Bacteria > Actinomycetota > Thermoleophilia > Solirubrobacterales > 70-9 > VAYN01. Next base: position 1,283,457 of record CAVPSL010000002.1, on the reverse strand, counting down.
CGATGCCGCACCCCCGCCCCGGTTACGCCGGCGGCGACGCGTCCTGACCGGCGCCTGGCGGCGTCCTCGGTCGCTCGCGTGCGAAGCACGCCACGCTCCCTGCGTCCTTGCCATGCTTGGTCAGGACGCGTCGCTATGAAATTGATGGGAGTTGTCAACGTAACCCCGGATTCGTTCTCAGACGGGGGGCTCTACCTCGATCCCGGGGCGGCGATCGCCCATGGGCGGGAACTGGTGGAGGAGGGGGCGGACGTGCTCGACGTCGGCGGCGAATCGACGCGGCCGGGGGCGGAGCCTGTCACCGCGGAGGAGGAGCTGCGGCGCGTGGTACCGGTGATCGAAGGCCTGGCGGACATCGGTGTCCCGGTCTCGATCGACACCTCGAAGGCGGTCGTGGCCACGGCGGCGCTGGAGAGCGGGGCGGCGATCGTCAACGACGTCACGGCCCTGCGCGGCGACCCGGAGATGGCGGTGCTCTGCGCCGAGCGCGGCGCCACGGTGGTGCTGATGCACATGCCGGGCACTTCCCGTGCGGTACCCGAGATTCCCGCCTACGTGGATGTCGTCACCGAGGTCCAGGACTTCCTGGCGGCGCGGCTGGAGGCGGCCCTTGTCGCCGGCATCGCCGCCGAGCGGATCTGGCTCGACCCCGGGATCGGCTTCGGCAAGACCGAGGTCCACAGCCTCGAGCTGTTGCGTCGGCTCGGCGAGCTCCGCGAGCTGGGCTGCCCGCTGCTGGTCGGCACCTCGCGCAAGAGCTTCATCGGCAAGGTCGACGGCTCCCCCGCCGGCGAGCGGCTGGGTGGCACGATCGCCTCCTCGGTCTGGGCCGCGGCCGAGGGTGCCGACGTCCTCCGTGTCCACGACGTCGCCCCCGTCCGCGAGGCGCTGGCGGTGACGGCGGCGGTGCTTCAGTAGGTTCTCTGGTGCGATGAACCCTGACGCCAACGGCATCGAGTCCAGCGCTGAAGTGGAGCTGCGGGGGCTCTCGATCTACACCCACCACGGGGTGACCGAAGCCGAGCAGGAGGTCGGGCAGCGGCTCGAGTTCGACGTTTCCTTCGATGTCCCCGACTGCGACGCGGTCCTCACCGACCGGCTCGAGGACACGGTCGACTACTCCCAGGTCTGCGACATCGTCGCCCTCGCCGCGACCGAGCGCAGCTACAAGACCCTGGAGCGCCTGGCCCAGGTTGTCGGCCAACGGCTGATGGAGCGCTACGGCTGCGAGTCGGTCCGCGTGCGCGCCGCCAAGCCGGAGCCGCCGCTGCCGCTGGCGATCCAGGAGGTCGCCGTCGAGGTGACCCAGGAGCGCGTCGTCGACGAGGACGAGGCCGAGGCCGAAAGCTGAGTTCCCGGACCGGTTACCTCGGGCTCGGTTCCAACGTCGGCGATCCGGCCGCCCACCTTCGGGCCGCGATTGATTTGCTGCCAGGGCACGGGGTAGCCGTCGAGGCCGTCTCCTCGACCTACCGGACCGAGCCGGTCGGCGAGGTCCTCGACCAGCCCGACTTCCTCAACGCCGCCGTCCGCATCGGCACCGAGCTGGAGCCCGAACAGCTCCTCGACGCCTGCAAGGCGGTCGAGGCCGCCCACGGCCGCAGCTTCGACGCTCCCCGCCACAGCCCCCGCCCCCTCGACGTTGACCTACTGCTGCTCGGCGACCTCGAGCTGGAGACCGAGCGCCTGACCCTGCCGCACCCGCAGGTGACGAGCCGCCGCTTCGTGCTGATCCCGCTCTTGGAGCTCGCCCCCGAGCTGTCCCTGCCCGATGGCACCAGCCTTGCGGCCGCCCTCGCGGCGCTGCCGCCGGGCGAACGGGTCGACCCCGCCGGCGCGCTCTAGGCGGCGACGCGCAGCGGCGCCAGCCACTCGGCCGGCAGGATCGGCGGGGTGTGGCCGGGGTATTTCGGGACGAAACGCTTAGCCAGCTCGCCCGCGGGGCGGTTCTCGATCGCGGGGCGAAGGTCATCCAGAGTCAGCGCCAGGCCGATGCTGGGGGCGATCTGGAAGTCGGCCGCGTTCGGCTGCTCGCCGCCGATCGTGCCGGCGGCGATGAAGTCGTCGACCCGCTGCAGCAGACCCGGCAGCGCCGCCAGATCGCGCTTGACGTTCTCGTCGTCGGCCTCGTTGAAGCGGGCCGAGGCGGCGACGATCGGCCCGCCGGTTTTCACCGCCAGCCCGATCGGCACTCCCAGCTTCGCCCCCTCCGAGTAGCTGCGCAGCGATGACTTGTCGCGCTTGATCGCCCACCAGAGGATCTGGCGGATCGGGTGCTGTAGCTCCTCGTCGCCAAAGCGCTCGGCCTCCTCGACCGCGGCCCGCTGCTCGGGGTCGGCGGGGAAGAGTGGGGGGTCCGGCCGCAGGCGCTCCAGCTCGCGGGCGATTTGCCGCGACCCCTGCACCTTCTGGCCGTCGATCTTGATCGCCGGCACGGTGTTGCGGGGGAAGCCGAGGCCGCGCAGGACCGCCTTGGAGACGACCGGCATCAGGTCGGTGCGCTTGAAGTCGACCCCCTTGTGGCGCAGCATCAGTTCGGCGCTGGTCGCCGGGTGCGAGGCCGGGATTACGTAGAGGCGCGCGTCCACGGCGCCGATCCTATGCGCAGGGAACCCCGTTTGGCTACCTGGCCAGTCGATCGCCGCGATAATCCCCGCTCATGCTCCTGGTCGCTGACGTTGGCAACACGCAAACCCACCTCGGCGTCTTCGAGGGCGACGGCCTGATCGAGCACTGGCGCTTCCAGACTCGTTCGGGGGCAACGGGGGACGAGCTGGCAGAGCGGATCGCCGGTCTCTTCTCGCTTTGTGGGATGTCCTTCAAGGACGTCGACTCGGTCTGCGTCTCCTCGGTCGTGCCGCCGCTCGGCAGCCAGTTCGAACAGCTCTCCCGGCGCTACCTCGATGCCGACTGCCTCGCGGTCGGTCCCGGGATCAGGACGGGGATGCCGATCCGAATCGAGAACCCGCTGGAGGTCGGCGCCGACCGCCTCGTCAACGCGATCGCCGCCTACGACCGCTTCGGCGAGGCCTGCATCTCGGTCGACTTCGGGACCGGCATCAACATCGACGTCGTCTCCGCCGCCGGCGAGTACCTCGGCGGCGCCATCGGCCCGGGGCTCGCGCCTTCGCTCAGCGCCCTGATCGAACGGGCGGCCCGGATCTCCCGCATCGACTTGGAAGAGCCGCAGGAAGCGATCGGCCGCTCGACCCGCGCCGCGATCCACTCCGGCTTCATCTTCGGCTTCGCCGGCCTGATCGACGGCATCGTCCGCCGCATCGAAGACGAACTTCCGAACCCGCGGCTGCTCGCCACCGGCGGCTACGCCTCCGCTGTCGTCCCCTTCTCGGAGACGATCGAGGAGGTCGACGACATGCTTACGCTGAAGGGGCTGCGCCTGATCCATGAACGCAACGCGCCCACATCTGACTGATCCTTTCCGGATCGGCGACGTCGAGATCTCCAACCGCGTCCTGCTGGCCCCGCTGGCGGGGATTGGCAACTGGTTCGTGCGCTTGCAGGCCAAACGCCACGGGGCCGGGCTGGTCGTCTCGGAGATGGTCTCCAGCTTTGCCCTGCACTACCGCAACGAGCGCACGATGCGCGAGCTGCTGCGGATCCACCCCGACGAGCATCCAGTCTCGCTGCAGCTTTTCGGCCACGACGCCGAGGTGATGCGCTCCGGGGCCGCGATCGCCGCCGAGGCTGGTGCCGACCTGATCGACATCAACATGGGTTGCCCGGTGCCAAAGGTGCGCCGCACCGGCGCCGGTGCTCAGCTTCTGCGCGACCCCGAGCTGGCCCTGGCCCTGGCCCGCGCCGCCGCCGAGGGCTCCAGCCTGCCGGTGACCGTGAAGCTGCGCTCGGGCATCGAGGCCGGCGACCGCTCGGGCTTCGAGCTGGCGGTCCGCCTCGCCGAGGAGGCCGGCGTCGCGGCGATCGGCTTCCACCCCCGGGCCGCGACCAAAGGCCACAAGGGCAAGCCCGACTACGAGCTCACCCGCGAACTGGTCGAGCGGCTCGAGGTGCCGGTGATCGTCTCCGGCGGCCTCAGCAGCGCCGAGGCGGCCCGCCACGCCTATGAGGCCTCTGGCGCCGACGCTGTGATGATCGCCCGCGGCTCGCTCGGCAATCCCTGGGTCTTCGAGGAGCTGACCGGCCGCCGCCTGGACTCGCCCCCCCGCGAGGAGGTGGCGGCGGAGCTGCTGTGGGTGATGGAGGGCGCCGAGGAGCATCTCGGCAGTGAGCGCGCCGGCCGTTACCTGCGCAAGTTCTACCCCTGGTACGTGGAGCGCCTGGAGGCCTCGAGCGAGGTCGCCGACGAGCTGCAGCGCAGCGCCGACCTGGGGCGCGCCCGCGAACTGATCGCCGCTCTCGCCGCGCCCGCCACCGTTCGCTAGAACAGCCCTGATTGCCCCCTCGCGGCCCTCGCTATAATCCCGCGACTCTGTGCCCAGGTGTGGCGATGTTGGCGCCGCATCGCGGGCGTTTTTTTCGGTCTCAGGAGCCGTTTCGGCGGCTCCGTCCAAGGCAAAGCGAGGTAGTCCAGTGAGTCGTCAGGCAGTCATCACTCCAGAAGGGCTGGAGAAGCTGAAAGAGGAAATCGAGTTCCTCTCGACGACCAAACGTCGCGAGGTCGCGGCGCGGATCAAAGAGGCGCGCGAATTCGGCGACATCTCCGAGAACGCCGAATACGACGACGCCAAGAACGAACAGGCGCTGCTCGAGGGCCGGATCGCCCAGCTCGAAGAGAAATTGCGCCGCGCCACCGTGATCGACGAGAAGTCGCTCGGCACCGACGAGGTCGGCTTCGGCTCCATCGTCCACGTCAAAGACCAGAAAACCGGCGACTCGCAGAAATTCCAGATCGTCGGCTCGACCGAGGCGAACCCGCTCGAACACAAGCTCTCGAACGAGTCGCCGATCGGCAAGGCTCTGGTCGGCAAAAAGCGGAACGACGTGGTCACAGTCGAGGTGCCGCGCGGGCCGAAAAAGAAACTGAAAATCACCAAGATCGAGACCGCTTGACGCTCGATAGGCTCGCGCGACGATGAGCGAGCCGGCTGATCAACCGAAGCTCTCCGACGTCCTCAAGGACCGCCGCGAGAAGCTGGAGAAGATCCGCGAGGCGGGGATCGACCCGTTCCCGCACGAGTTTTCCGGGCGCGAGGACATCGCCGAGGTGCGGGCGGCGCACCAGGGCCTGGAAGCGGGGATGGAGACGGACTCGCGGCATCGCGTGGCCGGCCGGATCAGCGGCCGCCGCGGTCACGGCAAGGCCTGCTTCATCGACCTCCGCGACGGCAGCGGCCAGATCCAGCTCCACGCCCGCGAGGACGTGCTCGGAGAGGAGGCCTACGCGCTCCTGGTCGACCTCGACCTCGGCGACATCATCGGCGTCGAGGGGACGGCGATGGCGACTCGGCGCGGCGGTGAGCTCTCGCTCGCGCTCGACCACTGGCGCCTGCTGGCCAAGAGCCTGCGGCCGCCGCCCGACAAGTTCCATGGCCTCGAGGACACCGAGACCCGCTTCCGCCGCCGCGAGCTCGACCTGATCGCCAACGAGGAGAGCCGCCGCGTCTTCGCGGTCCGCGCTCGCACGATCACCGAGATTCGCCGCTGGCTCGACGAACACGCCTTCGTCGAGGTCGAGACGCCGGTCCTGCAGCCGCTCTATGGCGGCGCCCTGGCCCGCCCCTTCACTACCCACCACAACCAGCTCGACCGCGACTTCTATCTGCGGATCGCCACCGAGCTCTACCTCAAGCGCCTGGTGGTGGGCGGCATCGACCGCGTCTACGAGCTCGGCAAGGACTTTCGCAATGAGGGGGTCTCGCACAAACACAACCCCGAGTTCACGATGCTGGAGTGGTACGAGGCCTACGCCGACTACGAGAAGACCGCGCACGATCTCGAGCTGCTGGTTGCCGAAGTCGCCGAGCGTGTGCTCGGCACGACGAAGGTGAAGCGCGGCGAGGAAGAGATCGATTTCGCGCCCCCCTGGCGCCGCATCACCCTGCGCCAGGCGATCCTTGAGCGCAGCGGCATCGACATCGCCGAGCATCCGAGCCGCGAGGCCCTGGCGGCGGCGATGGGCGGCGAGCCCGACCCGAAGGAGGGTTGGGGCAAGCTCGTCGACGGCCTGCTTTCGCGCGACGTCGAGCCGGGCCTGATCCAGCCGACCTTTGTCCTCGACTACCCGACCGAGCTCTCACCCTTCGCCAAGGCGCACCGCTCCGAGCCCGGGGTCGTCGAGCGCTGGGAGGCCTTCGTCGGCGGCGTCGAGATCGCCAACTCCTTCACCGAGCTCAACGACCCAGACGAGCAGCGCCGGCGCTTCGAGCAGCAGGCGGCCGAGATCAGCCGTGGCGACGAGGAGGCCCAGCCCTACGACGAGGTCTTCGTCGAGGCGCTCGAACAGGGGATGCCGCCGACCGGTGGCGTCGGCCTCGGCATCGACCGCTTGGTGATGATGCTGGCGGGGGTCAGTAGCCTGCGAGAAGTGCTGCTCTTCCCGGCGATGCGCGGCTAAAGTCGCCATTCGCGCGGAGTCTGTGCGTTTCGTACTCTGAAAGCCCGCTCTTAGCGCATTCCCGGGGCCAGAAGCCGGGGAGGCAGTCCCGGTATCGTTAATGAGCACATGGACGCCTTCCGATATCGATAGGGCGTCTGCCGGTACTAACTCGGTCCAGCCGGGTTCGACCAAGTAGAAGGGATTCTTTTGTTCGAGCGTTTCACCGAGCGAGCCCGCCAAGTCGTCGTCCTAGCTCAGGAGGAGGCGCGCACGCTCAAGCACAACTACATCGGCACCGAGCACATCCTGCTTGGCCTGCTCCGCGAGGAGGAGGGCCTGGCAGCGCGCGTGCTGGAGTCGCTCGACATCACGGTCGAAAGGGTGCGCTCCCAGGTCGTCCGTATCGTCGGCTCCGGCGAGGAGGTCACCTCCGGCCAGATTCCGTTCACGCCGCGCGCCAAGAAGGTGCTCGAGCTGGCCCTGCGCGAGGCGCTCTCGCTGGGCCACAACTACATCGGCACCGAGCACATCCTGCTCGGCCTCGTCCGCGAGAACGAGGGCGTCGCCGCTCGCATCCTGCTCGACTTCGACGCCGACTCCGACAAGATCCGCAACGAGGTCATCCGCATGCTCTCCGGCCCCGGCGGCCGTCGCCAGGGTGGCGGCAGTGGCGGTGGCTCCGGCGAGGGCAAAAAGTCTTCGAAACTGCTCGACCAGTTCGGCCGCAACCTCACCCGCCTCGCCGAGGAGGGCAAGCTCGACCCGGTGATCGGCCGGGAAACCGAGATCGAGCGGATCATGCAGATCCTCTCCCGCCGGACCAAGAACAACCCGGTGCTGCTGGGCGAGCCCGGCGTCGGCAAGACCGCTGTCGTCGAGGGCCTGGCCGCCAAGATCAACAGCGGCGAGGTGCCAGAGCTGCTGAAGAACAAGCAGATCTACACGCTCGATCTGGCCGCCCTGGTCGCCGGCTCCAAGTACCGCGGCGAGTTCGAGGAGCGCCTGAAGAAGGTGATGAAGGAGATCACCCAGCGCGGCGACATCATCCTTTTCATCGACGAGCTCCACAACCTGGTCGGCGCCGGTGCCGCCGAGGGCGCGATCGACGCTGCCTCGATCCTCAAGCCGGCTCTGGCCCGTGGCGAGCTACAGACGATCGGCGCCACCACGCTCGACGAGTACCGCAAGTACCTCGAGCGCGACTCGGCGCTGGAGCGGCGCTTCGCCCAGATCAGGGTCGACCAGCCCTCGCCTGAGGACACCGTGAAGATTCTCGAAGGGCTGCGCGAGCGCTACGAACAGCACCACCGAGTGACGATCCGCGACGACGCCCTCGAAGCTGCCGCGGAGCTCGCCGACCGCTACATCTCCGACCGCTTCCTGCCCGACAAGGCGATCGACCTGATCGACGAGGCGGGCTCGCGGATGCGCATCAAGTCGATGAGCACGCCGCCTGTGTACCGCGACCTCGAGGAGGAAATCGAGAAGACGCGGCGCGAGAAGGAGGCCGCGATCGAGGCCCAGGAGTTCGAAAAAGCCGCCAACCTGCGAGACACCGAGCGCCAGTTGACGACCCGCAAGCGCCAGCTCGAAGACGAGTGGGCGGAGGGCGAGAACGGCGAACGGCCCGAGGTCGGCGAGGAGGAGATCGCCGACATCGTCTCGATGTGGACCGGCATCCCGGTCTTCAAGCTGACCGAGGCCGAGACCAAGAAACTGATTCGCATGGAGGAGGAGCTGCACAAGCGGGTGATCGGCCAGGAGGTCGCGATTACCGCCGTCTCCAAAGCGATCCGCCGCTCGCGCGCCGGGATCAAGGACCCGAAGCGGCCGGCCGGCTCATTCATCTTCCTCGGCCCCTCCGGGGTCGGCAAGACCGAGCTCGCCCGCACCCTGGCCGAGTTCCTCTTCGGCGACGAGGAGTCGATGGTCCGGATCGACATGTCCGAGTACATGGAGAAGCACGCGGTCAGCCGCCTGGTCGGTTCGCCCCCGGGCTACATCGGCTATGACGAGGGCGGCCAGCTGACCGAGGCCGTGCGCCGCAAGCCGTACTCGGTGCTGCTGCTCGACGAGATCGAGAAGGCGCACCCGGACGTCTTCAACATCCTCCTGCAGATCCTCGAGGACGGGCGCCTCACCGACGCCCAGGGTCGCACCGTGGACTTCCGCAACGCGATCGTGATCATGACCTCGAACATCGGCGCCTCGGAGATCTCCAAGAACACCTCGATCGGGTTCACGGTCTCTGACGAGACCGGCATGTCCTACGACGACATGAAAAACCGGATCATGGGCGACCTGAAAAAAGTCTTCCGGCCGGAGTTCCTCAACCGGATCGACGAGGTGATCGTCTTCCACAAGCTGGCCAAGGAAGAGGTCAAGGAGATCATCGACCTGATGATCAACCGGGTCCGCGTCCAGGTCGCCGAGCACGAACTGCAGCTAGAGCTGACCGACGAGGCTAAGGACCTGCTGGTCGACAAAGGCTGGGACCCCTCGATGGGTGCGCGCCCGCTGCGCCGGGCGATCCAGCGCTACATCGAGGACCCGCTGGCCGACGAAGTCCTGCGTCGGGGCGAGATGACCCCCGGCTCGACGGTGATGGTCAGCCGCGACCCCTCTGGGGACGAGGAAGACAAACCGCTGAAGCTGGAGATCATCGCCCCGAAGAAACCGGCGAAGAAGCCGCCAAAACCGGAGCCGGAGAAGGTCGGCGTCGGCGCCAAGCAGGGCGGGGGCGAGCACGACGAGCCCGCCGGCGGGGACCATCCGGCGCCCGGCGGCGACGCTTCGGCCAACTGAGCAGGTCCCGACTGAGCTCGTGAGCGAGCCTGGCCGCAGCGCCATCGGCACCTGGAGCGGGGGGCGGTTCCTGCACTTCGGCGAAGCGATCGCCGAGGACCGCCTGACGGCGCTGCTGCGGCCCGGCGCTGGCATCGAGACCGTCCTCACCGCCGACGCCTACGGCCAGGGCGAGGCCGACCGCGTGCTCGGTCGCGCCCTCGACGGCGTGCCGCGCCAGGACTACTGCCTGATCGGCGCCGTCGGCCACGACTTCTACGAGGGCGAGCGCGACGGCCCTAAGGGGTTCCCGCGCTTCACCGACCCGCGGCTGCGCGACGCCGGCGCCTACGCTGACTACCTGCGGATGGCGGCGGAGGAGAGCCTGGGCCGGATCGGTGCCAGCAGCTTCGACGTCCTCCTCCTTCACAACCCCGACCGCACCGGCTACACCAGCGAGGCGGTCTGGGACGGCATGGCAGCCCTGCGCGAGGCCGGCCTGGCGGCCCAGATCGGGGTTGCCCCCGGGCCCGCCAATGGCTTCACCCTCGACGTCATCTCCTGCCTGGAGCGCTTCGGCGACCGGATCGACTGGGCGATGATCATCCTCAACCCGCTCGAGCCCTGGCCGGGTGAGCTCTGCCTCGACGCCGCCGCCCGTCACGACGTCAAGGTCATCACCCGCGTCGTCGATTACGGCGGCCTCTTCTGGGGCGACCTGCGTCCCGGCATGGAGCTGGGCCGCACCGACCACCGTTCCTTCCGCCCGGCCGGCTGGATCGAGGCCGGCCTGGAGAAGCTGGAGCGGCTGCGCCCGATCGCCGAGCGCCACGAGCTGACGCCGATGCACCTGGCCTGTCAGTGGAACCTCGCCCACCCGGCCGTCGAGTGCGTCGCCCCGACCCTGATCCAGGAGGTCGGCCCCGAGGCCCGCCCGATCGAGGACAAGCGCGCCGAGCTGGCAGCGGTGCCGGCCGAGCAGCGCTTCTCCGATGACGACGTAGCCGCGATCCGCGCGGTCGGCGACAACACCGGCTGCATGACCCTCAAGGGGGCGAATCCCGAGCACGAGGGCGACGAGCGGCCGGACCGCTGGGAGTTGAGCGACGAGTTGGCCGAGGTCGGCAATCGCTGGGGCATCGACCCCGCCCGGGACCTGGCCGCGACTCACTAGCCACGGCCCGGCGGGCGCCGCCGCGGCGCATACGCTGCCGCCGTGACTCGCAAGTGGTGGACCCTCGGCGGGGCCTGTGCAGGGCTCTTCTTGCTGATGCTCGACTCGACGGTTGTGGCGCTGGCGCTGCCGGCGATCCGGCATGACGTCGGGGCCAGTGCCGAGGGGCTGCAGTGGGTGATGAATGGGTACCTGTTGACGATCGCGGTGTTGGTGGTGACCGCGGGCAGGCTGGGGGACATGTTTGGGCGCAAGCGGGTCTTTCTGGCCGGGATGGTGCTGTTCGCGGTGGGGTCGGTGGTCTCGGGGGCCGCGGAGAGCCAGGAGGCGCTGATCGCGGGGCGGGTTCTGCAGGGCGCTGGGGCGGCGCCGATGCTGTCGTTGTCGCTGGCCTTGGTCTGCAACGCGTTTCCGTCGGCGGAGCAGCCGCGGGCGCTGGGGATCTGGGCGGCGGTCTCGGCGGTGGCGCTGGCGATCGGGCCGCTGGCTGGAGGCCTGCTGATCGAACTCGATTGGCGGGTGATCTTCTGGATGAACCTGCCGGTCTCGGCGGTCGGGATAGCGATCACGGTGCTCGCCGCCCCGGAGTCGACCGACCCGGCGGCGGGGACGCGGATCGACTGGGCGGGCCTGGCGGCGCTGACGGTTGGGCTCGGCGGTGTCGTCCTGGCGTTGATCCAGTCGCGCGCCTGGGGTGCCGGTGCCACCGTCGCCCTGGCCGTTCTCGGCGTTGGCGCCCTACTCGCCTTCCGGGCGATCGAGGGGCGGGTGCGCGAGCCGATCGTCGACTTCGCCCTCTTCCGCAACGGCCCCTATTTCGGCGCCAGCGCCGCCGCCTTCGCCTTGGTCGGCTGCTACTGGACGGTGATGTTCTTCCAGCCGCAGTACCTCCAGGACGCTCGCGGCCACTCGCCGATCGCCGCCGGCTTGATGATCCTGCCGGTGACTGTGCCGATGGTCTTCATCTCGCCCTTCTCGGGCCGCCTGATCGCCCGCTTCGGCGCCCGCTGGTTGATGACCGTGGGGATGGTCTGCGGTGTCGCCGGCCTCCTCGTCTTGACCACGATCAACGGCTCCAGCCCCTACGGGCAGTTGCTTGCCGGCTATCTGCTCTTCGGGATCGCGCTGGGCCTCGTTTACGCGCCGATGTCGACGGCGGCGATGGCGGCGATGCCGCGCGAGAAGGTGGGAATCGCCTCCGGCGTGCTGGCGATGGACCGGGTCTCCGCCGGCGCCGTCGCCCTCGCCGCCACCGGCGCCGCCTTTCACGCCCTGCAGGGAGGGGGCGATTCGCTGGCCGACGCGGTCGCCGGCTCGACCTGGGTCGCGGTCGTCCTTTGCGCCGCCGGCGCCGTGCTTACCTGGGCCTTCGTGCGTGACCCAGAGCGGCCCGGCCCCGATCCGGCCGTGGCCGGGGAGCCCGCAGCGGACGAATTGCGGCATCATCACCACCATCGCCGCTTCCATCTCTGAGCCTGTCGATCCGCTTTTCGGCCGTTCAGTGATCGGGTTCCTTGACAAAAGGAATTCCTAGCTGTCCACCAGGAATTAGCCAGACCGCATTCCAAAGCGCTTTTTGGCATCCTTAAGGGGATGCCTTCTTTGTCCGGGGATGAGCTTCATGAGCTTTCTGAACGCCAAGATCCCCGCCTCCTCAGGGCCCTCGATGTCGTAGCTCCCGGCGGTGCGCTGCGCGAGGGGATAGACAACATCGTCCACTCGCGGACCGGCGGTCTGCTCGTCGTCGGCGACCTCGACGACATCTCGCACCTGCTCTCAGGTGGGATCAGACTCGACGTCGACTACACGCCGGCGATGCTCTACCAAGTGGCAAAGATGGACGGGGCGATCGTGCTCAATCGCGAGGCGACCACGATCGCCTGGGCCAATGTCCAACTGATGCCGGACCCGACGATTCTCTCCTCGGAGACCGGCACCCGCCATCGCACCGCCGAGCGCGTCTCCAAACAGACCGACGCCCTCGTCGTCGCCGTCTCGCAACGCCGCGACGTCGTCTCGCTCTACGTCGAGGGGACCAAGTACATCCTCCAGGACATCCCCGCCGTGCTGGCCAAGGCCAACCAGGGCCTGGCAACGCTGGAGAAGTACCGGCAGCGTCTCGACCAGGTCTCGGGGCGGTTGACCACGCTCGAGTTTGAGGGCGGTGGCGTTCTCCACGACGCGCTCTCGGCCCTGCAGCGGGCCGAGCTGGTGACGCGGATGGCGGTCGAGGTCGAGCGCTACATCGTCGAGCTCGGCACCGAGGGCCGCCTGATCGAGATGCAGTTGGAGGAGACGATGGTCGGCGTCGCCGCCGACAAGACGGCGCTGATCCGCGACTACTCGGTCGAAGACACCGAGGGCAGCCTCGCCGCCGTCCTGCAGGCGCTGAGCCGGATGCCGCACCAGGACGTGCTCGACTTCGGTCGCCTCGCCGAGCTGCTCGGCTACGACCGCAAGCTCAACACGATCGATTTCCCGGTGGTCCCGCGCGGCTACCGCGCGCTCGGCCACGTCCCCCGCATTCCCAAACTTGTCGTCCAGAAGATCATCCACGAGCTGGGCGGTTTGGAGGAGGTCATGGCGGCCTCCGACACCGAACTCGCCGCCGTCGACGGAGTCGGGCCCGCACGGGCCAAAGACATCCGCGAGGGCCTGCGCCGGCTCCAGGAGGTCGACCTGGCCGATCGTTACTTGCACAGCTGATGGCGATAGGCGCTGTCGAAAAAGAGAAAGGAGCCACCGATTTCTGAGCTAGACGAGGCTATGGAGGCGGTCTTCGAGGAGGACGCGGTTTACGTCTGCGACTTCGAGGAGGGCGACAAGGTCGTGTACCCGCATCACGGCGCCGGCTTGGTGATGACCAAAGAGACGCGTGAGCTGATGGGCAGTGAGCGCGAGTACCTGACGATCAAGATCCTCCACAACGAGCTCACCGTGATGGTCCCGACCGAAAACGCCGGCAAGGCGGGCCTGCGGCGGGTCATCGACGAGGAAGAAATCAAAAAAGTCACAGACGTCCTCACTGACGACGTCTCCGAGATGCCGAAGAACTGGAACCGGCGTTTCAAGTACAACCGCGAGAAGATCAAGACCGGTGACGTCTTCGAGCTGGCCGAGGTCGTCCGCAACCTCGCCATCCGTGAGATGGAGAAGGGCCTCTCCACCGGCGAGAAGCAGATGTACACGCGGGCGAAGAAGATTCTCGCCTCCGAGTTCATGTACGCGCTCGACAAAGACGAGGATGGCGCTGAGGAATACCTCGACTCCCTCCTGGAGGAGCGCTTCGCCGCCACGGCCTAGAGCCGCCGCGGTCACCGCCGTCATCGCGGCCGCCGGCTCCGGGGAACGCCTCGGAGCCGGCGGCCCGAAGGCATTCGTGCCGGTCGCGAAGCGGCGGATGGTCGAGTGGTCGCTCGACGCCTTCCGGGCGTCGGAGTCGGTGCGCTCGATCGTCGTCGCCTGCCCGCCGGGGCACGTCCACGACCTTGGCGGCCACGACCTTGGCGTCGTCAACGGCGGCGCCACGCGGGCACAGTCGGTCGCTAATGCCCTGGAGGCGGTCGGGACCGAGTTGGTGGCGATCCACGACGCCGCCCGGCCGCTGGTGACGCCGGCCCTGATCGAGGGCGTCGTCGCTGCCCTCATCGCCGACCCTGAGGCGGCCGGGGCAATCGCCGCTGCCCCAGTCACCGACACGATCAAGCGCGCCACCGGTTCCGTCATTGAGGGCACCCTCGACCGCTCCCAGCTCTGGGCGGCGCAGACGCCGCAGGTGTTTCGGGCGGACGCGCTGCGGGCCGCGCTGGCGGCCTCGCCGGACCCCGACGCCGCCACCGACGAGGCGATGCTGCTGGAGGCGGCGGGGGAGAGAGTGCTGATCCACCCGGTGGTGGAGCCGAACCCGAAGGTGACGACCCCATCCGACCTGCGGGTCGCCGAGCTGCTGCTGGGCGAGCGCGGCGCCCTCAGTCTTTGAGCAGGACCCAGACTAGGGCGGCGACGAAGGTGAGCTGGCCGACGCCGAAGGCGGTGCCGAGGTTGATCGCCCCGAGCAGGGTCGCGACGCCGACGCCGACGCCGAAGGCGAGCGCCAGGAGGAGCAGTTGGCGGCCCATTGCTGCCGCAGTCTAGGCTCCAGCTCACTGTCATCGTCGGCCCCACGGTCGGCGGCTGGTGTCCGACCGGGCCGGTTGGTTCTCGGGAAGGCGACGGGCTGACTCCTAGGCTCGGTGTCGACCCGGAGGTCTGACCACCATCGGTTGTGTCACCCGCCGCCACCCGAGGATCCCCGGCTTGACTTGATAGGAGCGTGGCAACCGCCCCAAGTGAGGTTCGTCAGCCGGAGGTCCGTCCGAAGGCAACGACCAATCGAAGGGACAGGCCAGATGATCGTGATCGGAGCGGATACCCACAAGCGGACCCACACCTGCGCGGCGGTCTTTGCGCAGAGCGGTCAGCTCGCCGGCGAGCTGACCGCCTCGGCCAGGGAGCCGGGCTTTCGCCAGCTGCTCGGTTGGGGTCGCAAGCTCGACTCCGAGCGCGTCTGGGCGATCGAGGACTGCCGCCACGTCTCCGGCTCCCTGGAGCGCTTCCTGATCGCCTCGGGAGAGCAGGTGGTCAGGGTCCCCCCGAAGCTGATGGGCCAAAGCCGCCGTGGCGAGCGCAGCGCGGGCAAGTCAGACCCGATCGACGCCCTCGCGGTCGCCAGGGCCGCCCTGCGCGAGGGCCCCGAGACGCTGCCCGCGGCCCATCTCGACGAGGCCGCCCTGGAGCTGAAGCTGCTGCTCGACCACCGCGAGGACCTGGTCAGGGCCCGCTCTGAGGACCAGTGCCGCCTGCGCTGGCACCTGCATGACCTCTGGCCCGAGCTGGAGATCCCCGCCGGCGCCCTGGACCGCATCGTCTGGCTGGAGCGGCTGGCCCGCCGCCTGGCCCGCGCCGAGCAGGGCGCCCGGGTCAGGGTCGCTCGCGAGCTGGTCGCCGAGATCCGCCGCCGCAGCCGCCGGGCGAACGAGCTCGAGCGCGAGATCGCCGCCCTGGTCAAGGCCCAGGCTCCCGAGCTGCTGGGGCTGGAGGGCTGCGGCGCCCTCACTGCCGCCAAGCTGATTGCCGAGACCGCCGGCGCCGCTCGCCTTGGCTCCGACGCCAAGTTCGCCCGCCTGGCCGGTGTCGCCCCGATCCCCGCCTCCTCGGGCAAGCGGCTCCGCTACCGCCTCGACCGCGGCGGCAACCGCCAGCTCAACTGCGCCCTTCACCGCATCGCCGTCACCCAGGGTCGCGTCCATCCACCCGCCCGCGAGTTCCTTGCCAAAAAGCAGGCCGAGGGCAAGTCTCGGATCGAAGCCCTGCGCTGCCTCAAGCGCCACCTGGCGCGCCGGGTATGGCGGCTTCTGATTGATTCTGAGAGAGGGAGATCCATGACCACCACCGACACTCAGAGAGGCAAGCTGACCCCGCAGATCGCGGTGGCGGCTTGACATAGGAGCAACCAGTGCTGACCGACTACCACCTGCACCTGCGCCCCGACGAGGAGGGGACGCCAGCGGAGCGCTACTTCACGGCGGCGAACGTCGAGCGCTACCTCGCCGCCGCCGCGGCGGCCGGGGTCGATGAGCTCGGTGTCTCCGAGCACGTCTACCGCTTCCGCCAGGCGCTTGACCTCTGGCGCCACCCGCTCTGGGAACAGAACGGCGAAGACGACCTCGACGCCTACTGCGAGTTCGTGCGCTCGACGCCGCTGAAGCTGGGCATCGAGTGCGACTTCGTCCCCGGCGCCGAGGACCGCACCGCCTCGCTGCTGGAGGCGCGCGACTTCGACTACGTGGTCGGCTCGGTCCACTTCATCGGCGAGGAGGCGGTCGACCACCCCGGCTGGGACGTCTGGGAGGGGAGCGGCGACGCCGACGAGGTCTGGCGCCGCTACTTCGAGGCGCTGGCCGAGTGCGCCCGCTCCGGCCTCTTCGACATCCTCGCCCACCCCGACCTGGTCAAGGTCTGGGGCCGGGCGCGGCCGCTGCCGCAGCGCGACCGACAGTTCTTCTACGAGCCCGCCGTCGAGGCGATCGCCGAGAGCGGGATCGCGGTCGA
Source organism: uncultured Actinomycetes bacterium (assembly GCA_963708405.1). GTDB lineage: Bacteria > Actinomycetota > Thermoleophilia > Solirubrobacterales > 70-9 > VAYN01. The sequence continues at coordinate 1,266,895 of CAVPSL010000002.1, read as the reverse complement.
GGTCTCGACCGCCGGCCTGCGCAAGCCCGTCGGCGAGCTCTACCCCGAGCGCAGCTTCGCCGCGATGTGCGTCGAGGCCGGCGCTTCCTTCGCGCTTTCCTCCGACGCCCACCTGCCCGAGCAGGTTGGCTACGGCTATGACCGCGCGCTCGAGTTCCTCGACGATCTGGGGGTGGGGGAGATATGCGTCTTCGAGCAGCGCCAGCGCCGGCTGGAGCCACTCGGCAGTCGGGTCGGCTGATGGTCGGCATCGGCTACGACAGTCACCGCTTCGCGCCGGGACGGCGACTCGTCCTTGGCGGGGTCGAGATCGATTACGAGCAGGGGCTGGACGGCCACTCTGACGCCGACGTTCTCACCCACGCGGTGATCGACGCGGTCCTCGGCGCCGCCGGTTCCGGCGACATCGGCACGATGTTTCCCGACGACGAGGAACAGTGGCGCGACGCCGACTCGATCGACCTGCTGCGCACCGTGGTTGGCACGATCGCTGGGCCGATCGTCAACGTCGACGCGACCCTGATCTGCGAGCAGCCCCGCCTCGGCCCTTATAAGGCGGAGATGGAGCGGACGCTGGCGGAGGCGATGTCGGCCCGGGTCAGCGTCAAGGCGACCAGTAACGAGGGAATGGGCTGGGTCGGCCGCGGTGAGGGCATCGCCTGCATCGCTGTCGCTTCCGTGCAGAGTGAATAGTCTTCGCGACCTGATGGGGGATTCGGGCATCAGCATGACCGGCCTGCGGGGGTCGGTATCGGACTCGCTCTTCGAGGTGAAGGTGCTGCGCGAGGCCGGCGTCGTCGGCCTCCTGCGCCCAGACAAGGCGCTGCGGATCGGCACCACCTTCCTGCGCTGGGGCGCCTCGCCGGCGACCGGCGTCGCCACGGCGGCAATCCACCACCCGCACGAGATCGCGATCGTTGACGAACGCGGCGCCCTCAGTTGGGAGCGCTTGCATCGCCGCAGCAACGCCCTCGCTCACTCCTTCGCCGAGATGGGGATCGGCCACGGCGACGGCGTCGGGATCATGTGCCGCAACCATCGCGGCTTTATCGAGGCGACCCTGGCAGCGGCCAAGATCGGCGCCAGCGCGCTCTACCTCAACACGATGTTCGCCGGCCCGCAGTTGGTCGAGGTGACTCGCCGCGAGGGACCGAAGGCGCTCGTCTACGACGAGGAGTTCGCCGATCTGTTGGAGGACGTCGACGACTCGGTGGAGCGCATCGTCGCCTGGGTCGACGGTGACGGCGACGGGGCGCGGACGCTGGAGGAGCTGATCGCCGCCGGCGACGAGTCCGACCACAGCCCGCCGCCCGACAAACCGCGCTTCGTGATCCTCACCTCCGGCACGACCGGGACGCCGAAGGGCGCCCAGCGCTCCAGCCCCGACGGCCTGATGGCCCTGGCAGCGCTGATCGACAGGATCCCCTTCCGCTCGCGCGACACGATGATGATCGCGGCGCCGCTCTTTCACTCCTGGGGCTTCTTCCACTTCGTGATGAGCCTGCCGACCGCTTCGACGATGGTCCTACGGCGCCGCTTCGATCCGGAGGGGACGCTGCAGGCCGTGCAGGAAAGCAAGGCGCAGGTGCTGGGAGCGGTGCCGGTGATGATCCAGCGCATCCTCGGCCTGCCGGAGGAGACGCTGGATCGCTACGACCTTTCCTCACTGCGGATCACCTCGCTCTCGGGCTCGGCTCTGCCGGGCGAGCTGGCGATTGCCTGGATGGACCGCTTCGGCGACAACGTCTACAACCTCTACGGCTCGACCGAGGTCGCCTACGCGACCGTCGCCACCCCGGCCGACTTGCGGGCGGCGCCCGGCACCGCCGGCAGGGCGCCGCGCGGTACCACGGTGCGGATCGTCGACGAAGAGGGCCGCGAGGTGCCGCAGGGAGAGGTAGGGCGGATCTTCGTCGGCAACGAGATGTCCTTCGAGGGCTACACCGGGGGCGGTGGCAAAGAGATCATCGACGGCCTGCTCTCCAGCGGCGACGTCGGCCACATCGACTCCGCCGGCCGGCTCTTCATCGACGGCCGCGACGATGAGATGATCGTCTCCGGCGGCGAGAACGTCTTCCCGCGCGAGGTCGAGGACCTGCTGGCCGACTTCGATGGCGTCGTCGAGGTGGCGGTGATCGGCGTCGAGGACGCCGAGTTCGGCCAGCGTCTCAAAGCCTTCGTCGTCATCGCCGAGGGCGCCGAGGTGTCCGCCGACGACCTCAAGGGCCACGTCAAGACCAATCTCGCCGGCTACAAGACCCCGCGCGAGATCGAGTTCCTGGCTGAGCTGCCGCGCAACGCCACCGGCAAGATTCTCAAGCGCGACCTGCACGCGCGCGAGCCGCAGCAGTCGGCCTAGCGCGGCCTCGACAGCCCGGTTACGTGGCCCTGCGGGGGCGCTGCCGCAAATTGCGCGCTTTGGCCAAGCGCCTGCCTGTTCTGGCCTCCGGAGCCCGTAGTAGTTTGCCCGAGCATGAGCGATCCCGCGAGGCAGCTCAGAGCGGTTGGGGAGGCCAACGAGGCCGTGCAGGGCGTGGCCGCCCAGGCGCTCGAGTGGGTGCGCCAAAGCGAGAAACGAGTCGAGGCGGCGGAGGCTCGCGCCGACGCCGTCCGCGACAAGCTCAAGGAGCGGGCGATGGAGACGCTGCGCAGTGTCTCCGCCGAGGCCAAGCGCCATGTCCTCGCCGAGCGCGAGGCGCGCCAGCAGGCAGAGGCCCGGCTCAGCGGCGCCGAGGCGGCGCGGGACCGGGCTGAGCAGGCCTTCGAGGAGCTGCGGCAGAGCAGCGAGAAGGAGCGCGAGGAGGCGCTGGCCCGCGCCGCTGGTGCCGAGGCTGAGGCTGACAAGGCGATCGCCGAGGCGGTCGACCAGCTCAAGGCCGAGACCGAGCGCCGCGAGCGCGAGGCGCGGGTAGTGGCCGAGGCCGAGGCCGACCGCCGCGTCGCCGCCGCCGAGCAGCGGGCCGCCGACGCCGAGGCTGCCGCAGCCGAGGCGCACGAGACCGCGGTGCGGCTGGAGACCGAGATCGAGCGGCGGGTGATGGAGGGCACCGAGGACGTGCGCCGGGAAGCGGAGGAGAGCGTCCGCAGGCTGGTCGAGAAGGTCGAGCACGAGGCCGAGGAGAAAGCCCGCGCCCGTGCCGAGGAGCAACTGCGCGCCGAGTCGGACCGGATCCAGGTGCAGGCGGAGCGCCGCGAAGAGCGGGCTCGCGAAGCGACCGAGGACGAGATCAAGGCCAGTACCAACAAGGCCCGCCGCGAGGTCCTGGCGGCGGCCGATGACGCGGCACCGGCCTGGCTGCGCAACGAGTCGAACGCCTCGACCGCCGGCTACCGCACCTTTTGATCATCTAGTCTCGACCGCGCGATGCGCGAGGTGCGGATCAGGGACACGCTCAGCGGCGAGCTGAGGACTGTCGATGCCTCCCGGGAGGTTGGCATCTACGCCTGCGGTCCCACCGTCTACAGCCGCATCCACATCGGCAACGCCCGCCCCTTCGTCGTCTTCTCGCTGCTGGCGCGCTTTCTGCGCTCGGAGGGCTACGCGGTGAAGCTGGTGGTCAACGTCACCGACATCAACGACAAGATCTATGCGGTGGCGAGGGCGGCGGGCGAGCCGTCGGCGGCCGTCGCCGAGCAGATGACCGCCGCCTACTTCGACGACACCGACCGGCTCGGCCTCGGCCGCCCCGATGCTGAGCCACTGGCGACGGAGACGATCGACGGCATCATCGACCTGATCGCCGAGCTGGTCGACTCCGGCCACGCTTACGAGTCCGGCGGCGATGTCTACTTCCGGGTCCGCAGCTTCGCTGACTACGGCAAGCTCTCCAACCGCCGTCCCGAGGACATGGACCAGGGCGAGGAGGCGGGCTCCGCCTCGCTCAAGGAGAGCCCGCTCGACTTCGCTCTCTGGAAAGCGACGAAGCCCGACGAGGACACGAGCTGGGACTCACCCTGGGGGCCGGGCCGTCCGGCCTGGCATATCGAGTGCTCGGTGATGGCCGAGCAGGAGCTGGGCGCGTCGTTCGCGATCCATGGCGGTGGCTCGGACCTGGTCTTCCCCCATCACGAGAACGAGATCGCCCAGTCGGAGTCGGCCGGTCGTCCCTTTGCTCACATCTGGATGCACAACGGGATGATCGAGACCGGGGCGGAGAAGATGTCCAAATCCGAGGGGAACATCTTTCAGCTCTACAGCGCGCTGGATCGGTACGGGTCCGAGACCGTTGTCGCGTATTTGATTTCCGGGCACTACCGGCAGCCGCTGGCCTTCGGCGAGGGGCAGATGGAGCAGGCGTCGGCTCAGGTCGAGAGGTTGAGGAATTTCTTTCGGGAGCACCCGTTGGCGGTGGAGGAGTCTGAGGAGGGGTCTCTCTCGCAACAGCGGGGAGGCTCGTTCGACCCCTCCTCAGACTCCTCCAAGGCAGCAGGGCGGCTGAATGCGTTCCGCGATGCGTTGGCTGATGACTTCAATACGCCGCGGGCGATGGCGGAGGTGTTCGAGCTGGTTGGGGAAGCGAATCGGGAAGACGTGCCCGGTGCACCTGAGTCGCTGCGCGAGATGCTTTGGTTGGTGGGGTTGGACTCCCTCACTGAGGTTGAGGAGGGGGCGGATGCTGAGGCTGAATCCCTGATGCTCGAGCGGGAGGAGGCGCGGGCGGCTAAGGACTTCGGGCGGGCTGATGAGATCCGGGACCGGCTTGCTGAGTTGGGGTGGGTTGTGAGGGATTCGGCCGAGGGGCCCAGCCTCGTGCCCAAGGGCTGATGGCCTCGCAGTTCATCTACGGGCGGCGGCCGGTCGAGGAGGCGGAGCGGGGGCGCCGGCGGGTGCGACGGGTTTGGCGGGCGCCGGAGGCGTCGGCGGAGGAGCTGGAGCGGCTGTGTGGGTCGCCGGACCACCAGGGGGTGGTGGCGGAGGTCGATCCGTATCCGTACGCCGGGGCGAGCGAGCTGCTGCGGTCGCAGGGGCTGCTTGTCGCGCTCGACCAAGTGCAGGATCCGCGCAACCTCGGGGCCGTCTGCCGTTCGGCCGAGTTCGTCGGGGCGGCGGGGGTGGTCATTCCGGACCGTCGCGCGGCCGAGGTAACGCCGGTCGTCTGCAAGACGTCGGCGGGAGCGGTCGAGCACCTGCGCATCGCCCGGGTTCGCAACCTCGCCGACTGGTTGGCGGAAGCGAAGGAGGCCGGCTTCTGGATCTGGGGGGCCGACGCCGACGCAACCCAGGCCCCTTGGGGCACCGACCTCACCGGGCCAACCGTTCTCGTCATGGGGGGAGAGGGGAAGGGGCTGCGGCCCCGCGTCGCCGCCTCCTGCGACAGCCTCGTTTCCTTGCCGCGAAGGGGCCGGGTCGAGTCCCTCAACGTCTCCGCCGCTGCCACCGCGCTGCTGTTCGAGGCGGCCCGCCAGCGCGCCTGAGGCGCCCTCGCCAGGCAGGTCGCGGCTGTCGCCCGGAGACCTGCAAATGCAACGGCGGTTGCAAAAGTCGCAATTTGGGGTTGACAGAACTCTGCGCGCACGTAAACTAGCGGCGGAAATAAGGGTGAACCTCAGCTTGAGGCTGTGGTTCTCCCTACCAGTCAAATATGGGGCGCCTCTGGGGAGGTAAGTGGCGCCACGAACCCTTCAGCAAGGAGAAGGATCCGTGGCTCTATCGACGCCTGCAGCACATCAAGCTAACGCTCAAGTTGAGCTTGATGATCACTACCTTGTCGCGCTCGCCAAGGATGGTCGCGCCGACGCTTACGACACGATCGTGCGCCGTTACCGAGGCTTTGTCCGCCTCAAGGCCTCCTCGTACTTCCTGCTTGGTGGCGAGGCCGACGACCTGATTCAGGAGGGTCTGCTCGGCCTTTACAAGGCGATCCGCGACTACCGGACTGACCGCGAGTCGAGCTTCCGCAACTTCGCCGAGCTCTGCATCACCCGTCAGATCATCACCGCGGTGAAGACGGCTACCCGCAACAAGCACACCCCCCTCAACCAGTACGTCTCCTTCAGCCAGACGCCGGCCGCGAGCGGCGACTCCGACACCACCCTCGACGAGATCCTGCCCGGACCGTCGGTCCACGACCCGGTCAACCAGGTGATCGCCTCCGAAGAGCTGGAGAGCCTCGTCTCCTGCCTCTCCGGGGTCTCCGGCGTCCTCTCGGACCTCGAGAGCCGCGTCCTCTCGCTCTACCTCGATGGCCACAGCTACGAGGCGATCGGTGAGCGCCTGGAGTGCGACACGAAGACCGTCGACAACGCTCTGCAGCGCGTCAAGCGCAAGGTCGGCGCCCACCTCGCTTCGCGGGAGGTCGCGCTCTAAGCGTCGACTTGGTGCTGCGGCAGGTCTGCAAGGACGTAGTCCAGTAGCTCGCGGCCGTGGTCCGAGGCGACGGCAATGTCGTCGGCCTTGACTCGGACCCGGTGCAGCGACTGCAGCCGCAGCACGTCACCGTCGGTGGTGCGGTTGGGGAAGACCCCGGCGTAGGAGACGCCGAGGCGCTCGAGCTGGTCGGCTACCAGCGCGGTGCTCGGCCGCTCCAGCGGTAGGTCGACGTAGACGGCATCGAGGCAGGCGTGATGGAAGAGGTGGTGGCGCTCAGCCGCGACCACGTCCTCCAGGTCAGCCCCGGGCTCGGCGACGGTGATCAGGGCGAGGTTGTGGTCGCTGTCGACGTCCACATGAAGCCGCGTCCGCGGCACCAGCTCGGCCTCGGTGGGGGGCATCGCCAAGGTGCCGCGCAACTGGCAGAGGGCCAGCGTCTGGCCGACGATCTCGTGGTGGCGCGCTGGTGCGTAGACGCGCCGCTCGTGGCCGTCGTTCAGCTTCGTGTAGAAGAGCGCCGCCGACTGGCGTCGCCGGGCGCCGGCGGCCGCGGCGTCGTTGTCGACGCTGGCCGGGATCCAGCCGAGCAGGAAGCCGGTCTCGTGGGCACCGACCGCGACTAGGGCCCGCTGGCTGTAGGGGTGCGCGGCGGTCGCCTCGCTGAACATTCCGGCCAGGCCCCGCTCTTGCGCCCAGTCCATCAGGTAGCGCTTGGTACGGGTGAAGAGGTGCTGGCCGCGCGCCGCCGGCAGCGTCACCGCCTGTCCGGAGTGCGCGACCGCGTCCTCCGGCGCCGTGCGGCTCATGCCGATGTGGCAGAGCAGGCCGCCGTCTTCGCCCTCGGCGATGCAGGAGACATAGCGCCCGTCGGCCAGCCGCGCTGCCACCTCCTCGGCGTCGTAGACCCAGCGCACGTCGTAGCTGGCGCCGTAGGCCGCTTCGATCGCCGCGGTGAGCACGGTACCCTCCTCAGGCGCGAGAAATCGGAACTTCACCTGCATTTCGCGCATCTTGCCACCCCGCCCCCCTAGCTCAACCTGGGAGAGCACCCGATTTGTAATCGGGAGGTTTCCGGTTCGAACCCGGAGGGGGGCTTAGGCGGGGCCTTCGCCCCCGAGCAGCCGCGCCTTCTCGGCGGCGAACTCCTCGTCGGTGAGGACGCCTTTGTCGCGCAGCGAGGCGAGGCGCTCGAGGCGGGCCAGGCGGGCGTCCTCCTCGTCGACCGGCATCGTCGCCGTCGGGGCTTCGGCGGTCGGTGGTGACGCCGCGGTTGGCGTCTCGCCCGCCTCCGTCTCGGCGCCCGGTGCGGCCGGCCGCCGCACTTCCGGCAGCCGCAGTTTCGACGCCCGCTCGGGGATGTTCGCCTCTTTGACGGCGCCGACGACGCGCTCGCGGGTGCGGCCGAAGAAGTCGCCGTAGCTCGCGTCGGGGAATTCCTCGGCGGTCTGTTTGCGTAGCTCGTGGATGCCGAAGGCGGCCATGCCGGCGACGATCAGCGTCGTCAGGAAGGAGCGCAGGCCCTGCGTCGGCGAGGAGAGGAAGTAGATGCAGACGACGATCGCTAGGCCGGTGTAGACCCAGGGCGCCCAGTCGCGCAGCGCCGGGGCGCAGAAACGGCGCACCGAACGGGCGGCGCCGGTCGGCGAGGCGAGCCAGCCGGCGATCGCGAAGAGGACGCCGACAACGATCAGGGTCGTGGCGATGCTGGTCATCAGCGAGGTGGCGATTCCCCAGGCGGCGTTGGCGGCCGGCTTGACGCTGTCTTCGGTGACGAGCTGGCCGACGACGATGCCGCCGGCGATGTGGCGGGCGACGATCGCCGCGAAGCCGGCGGCGATCAGGCCTATGCCGCAGAAGAGCACAGTCACCCAGCGGCCGTCGCGGGCGAGGTAGATCGCCCCGGCGAAGCAGACGAAGGTGAGGATCGAGAGCAGCAGCGCCAGGCCCTTGACGGCGGTGGTGATGTTCTGCGCGGTCTTCAGTTGGTCGGAGCGGAGGATCGTGAACTGAGCCGCGTCCGGGGGCAGTTTTTCGGCCAGAGAGCCGCCGATCCCGACCTGGTCGGCGAGGTTCGTCAGCAGCGCCCCGAGGTTGAGTTTGACTTCGCCGTTTTCGGTCGAGACGGTGTCGCCCTTTTCTTCCAGGACTTCGACCAGTTGTTCGTGGGTGGAGCGGTTCGCTTTTTCCCAGAGCCCCTGCGCGGTCGACGTTTCCAGCACCTTTTCGGCGCCGTCACCGGCAACCTGGCGCAGCCCTCCGGACAGTGGCCCGGAGAACTGCTTGGTTTCGCCGGGGAGGATTTCCTTCAGTTCTTTCTCGACGTTGACGTTTTCGTAGAGCTGGTCGACGAGGTAGTTGGAGAGCTCCTTGCGGATCGTCGAGTTTTCCAGCAGCTTGCCGCTGGTCGCGACCCAGTCGTCGGTATTGAGCGCCTGCCGCTCGACCCAGATCGCGAAGACGCTGAGGAAGGCCAGCACCGAGCCGAGTGCCACCAGGGCTTTAACCGTGCGTCGTCGCCCGCGGCTCATGAAGGGGATGCTATACGTGGCCAATGAAGCTAGAGGGCATTCACCACATCACCGCGATCACCGAGGATGCTCAGCGCAACGTCGACTTCTACGTGGGCGTGCTGGGGCTGCGGCTGGTCAAGAAAACCGTCAACCAGGACAACCCGACCGTCTACCACCTCTTTTTTGCCGACGAGGGAGGCGACGCCGGCTCCGACCTGACCTTCTTCGAGTACCCCGGGGTGCCGCTGGGCCGCGCCGGCGCCGGCATGGTCCACCGGATCGTCTGGCGGGTCGCCTCCGAGGAGGCGCTCGCCTTCTGGGCCGACCGCCTCGCCTCAAACGGTGTCGAGAGCGAGCGCGCCGGCGCCGGGCTGCTGTTCAGCGACCCGGAGGGCCTCGGCCACGAGTTGCTGGTGGTCGACGTCCCGGACGCGCCGCTTGTCGCCGACCATCCCGCGATTCCCGGCGGGCTCGCCCTGCAGGGGTTCCACGCGGTGCGCGCCTACAGCGGCGCACCCGAGGCCAGCTCCGCCCTGTTGGAGGCGCTCGAGTTCGAGCGCGTCGACGGTGCCTGGGAAGCCCGCGGCGAGCAGCGGGGTGGCCGCTATCTCTATGACGCCCCACCTGCCGAGGCGGGGCTGCAGGGTGCCGGCAGCGTCCATCACGTCGCCTGGGCTTCGCAGCCCGAGGAGCACCTGGAGTGGCGGCACCGCGCAATCTCCGCCGGGGCCCAGCCGACGCCGGAGATCGACCGCTTCTACTTCCGCTCGATCTACTTCCGCGAGCCCAGCGGCGTCCTCTTCGAGATCGCCACCCTGGGCCCCGGCTTCACCGTCGACGAGCCGCTCGAGCACCTCGGCGAGAAGCTTTCGCTGCCGCCCGACTTCGAGCATCTGCGGGCGGAGGTCGAACCTAACCTGAGGCCGGTGAAGAACCCGCGGGTGGACGCCGCCGAGTGAACGGCGATTTCATCTGGCGGGACGCCGGCCGGACCGTCGTCTTCCGCCATGACGGCATCGCCCAGGCGACGCAGCCGCTGCGCGAGCACGGCTTCGAGCCCTTCGAGCTGCTGGCCAGCGAACGCTCGCTGGCCCTCGCCGGTGATCTCGCCGAGGCCGCGGCGGTAGTGCACACGGTCGCCCCGGGCCCGGTACCCGAGCTCGCCGCCGGTCTGCTCGGTGCGGTCGGCGAGCGGTCCTTGGTGGCGCTCGGCGGCGGCCGTGTGATCGATGTCACCAAGGCGGTCGCCGCCGTTACCAGCGCCGCGGTGGCGGCGCTGCCGACGACGATGTCGGGCGCTGAGATGACCGGGATCCACCGCCTCCCCGCGGGTGCCGAGACCGGCGTCAGCTCGCTGGTACGGCCAGCGCTCGTCATCGCTGATCCCGAGGCGATGACGAGCCAGCCGGAGGCGGCCTTGCGGGCCAGCTCGATGAACGCCCTGGCCCACGGCGCCGACTCGCTCTACACCCCCTTCGCCAACCCGGTCTCGGTGATGGCGGCGCTGCGCGGCGCGGAGCTGATCGCCACCGCCCTCGACGAGCCGCGCGAGCAGCGCCAACCCGCCCAGCTCGCGCTCGGCTCGGTCCTCTGCGGCTACGCGATCGACTCTGGCCTGTTCGGCCTCCATCACGTCGTCTGCCAAACCCTGGTGCGCGTCTGCGGCAGCCCTCATGCCGAGACCAACGCAGCGGTCCTACCGCGGGCCGTCGCTCTCCTCGCCGGGCGCGTCCCGGACCGCATGGCGGCCCTGGCGACCGCCCTCTCGACCGACCTCGAAGACGTCGAGGCGCGCCTGCTCGAGCTCGGCCAGCCGCTCGGCCTCGGCGCTGCCGGCGCCGATCGCGCCCACCTCGACGAGGCGCTCGAGGCGATGCTGGCCCGCCCGGAGCTGGCCTTCACTCCCGATCCCCCCGACCGCGCCGAGCTGGCGGAGCTGATCGAGCGCGCCTGGTAACCGCGGCGCCGCCCGCGTGTAGCGCTCTGCGTGCCGGCAGAGCGGCTCGCCGCCTATCACCGCTACACCCGCGACCACGGGGTCAACTGGCCCCTATACGTGCTCGCGCGCATTTTCCTGACCCCGTTCTTCCTCGTCTACTTCCGTTACGGCCGTACGGGCCGCGAGCACGCCCGCCACCACAAGGGCGGCCTCGTCGTCGCCTCCAACCACCGCAGCTTCCTCGACCCCTTCGTCGTCGGTGGCTGTTTGCCCTGGAGCCGGCCGATGAATTACGTCGCCAAGGTCGAGCTCTTCCGCCGCCCCTGGCAGGGCTGGATCCTCTCCCGACTCGGTGCCTTCCCGATCCGCCGCGGCGAGTCCGACGAGGAGGCGCTGGAGACGGCCCGCATGGTGGTCGAACGCGGCGGCACTGTCTGCATTTTCCCCGAGGGCACGCGGCATCGCCGCGGCACCCTCGGCAACCCCAAGCGCGGCGTCGGCCGGCTGGCTCTGCAGACCGGCGCGCCGGTGATCCCGACTGCGGTGATCGGGACCGAAAACGTGCGGCGCGGCTGGCGCATCCGGCCCCGCAGGGTGCGGGTGCGGCTGGGGCGGGCGATGACCTTCCCCCGCGCCGAGGAGCCTTCGCCGGCGCTGGCGGAAACGGTGACGGCGCGGATCTGGCCCAACGTGCAACTGCAGTGGGAAGACCTCGGCGGTCTGCCGCCGATGCGCCGCGCCGCTGTGATCGGCGCCGGTAGCTGGGGCACCGCGGTCGCCGTGCTGCTCGCCCGGGGCGGCCTCGAGGTCCAGCTCGGCGCCCGCAACGCCGAGCGTGCCGCCGAGATGGTCGAGGCGGGGGAGAACGGGCGCTACTTGCCCGGCGTGCCGCTGCCGGAGTCGATCGACGTCCGCCCCGCTGCTCAGATCGAGCTCGACGGCCTCGACCTGATCTGCCTGGCGATCCCCTCCAAATCGCTGCCGCAGGCGGTCGGTGCGATCGCCGACCGGGTTGGCGGGCGCTCCTCGATCCTGCTCCTGACCAAGGGCCTGATCGCGCCGCAGGGGCAACTGCCGGCCGAGTACGTGGGGGAACGGGTGCGCTCTCGGGCGATCGCCTGCCTCGGCGGCCCCGCGCACGCTCGTGAGGCGGTTTCTGGCTCGGCCGCCCTGGTGCTCGGCTCTGACGACGTCGACCTGCGCGACCAGTTGGGAGAGGTCTTCGACCGCGCCGGCCTCGTCTGCGAGCGCTCCAACGATGTGACCGGGGTCGAGATGGCCGGTGCCGCCAAGAACGCCGCCGCCCTCGCTGCCGCCGCGGCGGAGCCGCATGGCCTCAACGCCGCCGGTATCGCCGCCGCCGAGATCTGGGGCGAGTGCATCGAGTACGCGCTCGCCCGCGGCGCCCAGCTCGAGACCTTCTCCGGCCTGGCCGGGGTCGGCGACCTGACCGCGACGATGATGGCCCCCTCCGGCCGCAACCGCCGCGCCGGCGAGCTGCTCGGGACCGGCACACCGGCGGCGGAGATCCCGGCCCAGATCGGCCAGGCCTCCGAGGGCCTCGATACGACGCCGCTGTTGGCCGAAGCTGTGGCCGCCGCGGGCGGGCGGGCGGAGGCGCTGGCCGGCCTGGCGGCGCTGATCCGCGGTGAGATCGGGGCCGAGGACTGGGTCGCGGGCCTGCGCCGCGCCGAGCGTTCCAGGCGGGCCGCCTGATGCCTCTAGGCTTGCTGGGTGAGCGGTCCCCAGGAGAACGTCGAGCCGCGCGAACTGAGTCCGGCGGCGAAGGCGGATCTGGACCGCGCCTTCGAGGACTTCTACCGCCAGCACCTGCGCGACGTCTATTCGTACTCCTACTACCGGGTCGGCAACCACCACGACGCCGAGGACCTCACCGAGCAGGCGTTTCTGCAGGCCTACCGGCACTTCGACCGGGCCCGGCGCGAGTCCGACGGGCGGCCGCTGCGCCCGTGGGTGATCCGGATCGCCCACAACCTCGCCGCCAACTATTACCGCGACCGCTCGCGGCGGCCGCAGACGCCGCTCGACAGCACCGAGCCGATCGCCGCCCACCACGACACCGTCTCGATCGCCGAAGGGCGCGAGGAGCTGCGGCGCGTGATGGCGAACCTCGAGCACCTCTCCGACGACCGCCGCGAGGCGCTGATCATGCGCTTCGCGCTGGGCATGGACAACCGCGAGATCGCGCGGGCGCTCGGTCGGTCCGACGGGGCGACGAAGGTATTGATCCACCGCGCCATCAAGCAGTTGCAGGAGGAGATGAGCGATGAGCGGGACAGCTGAGGGGATCAGCGGCACGAGCTGGGACGTGGAGGCGCTGCTGAGCGACGCTCTGCGGCCGATCGAGCCGCCCGAGCGGCTCTCGGGCCGGGTTGAGGACACGCTGGCCGCGGTCACTCAGGCGGCTGCTGAGGAGCTCTCCGACTGGGCCGAGGAACTTTCCGAGAGCGAGCTGCGGGCGCTGCGCGACCCGCGCAACTGGGTCCGTCCGGTCGTCGCCGTCTCCGCCGGCAGTGTTGCCACCGGCGCCCTCGTCCTGCTGGAGCTGCGGCGGCGCAGCCGCAGCAAGGGCGAGAAGGGTCTACGGGCGCTCAGCAGCGGTCTTCGTTCGCGGCTCTGAGCCAGCCGCGTAGGCGGCCAGCCCGAGCAGGCCGAGGGCGAGGTGCGCCCAGGCGAAGCCGAGCTCGCCGCCGTCCGAGAAGCCCCAGAGGGCGAGGCCCGTGTAGGCGAGGCCGAACAGCAGCGCCACGGGGCGCGGCGCAGCCCCGGCCAACAGCAGCGCCAGGGCGCCGCTGGCGAGATGGAGGAAGTTGAGCCAGGAGAGGTCGAAGAAGAAGCCGGCGAGGCCGCCGGCGAAGAGGAGAAAGCCGGCCGCGGCGGCGTAGAGGCGGGCGGGACTGGCGGGCTCCATCGGCGGCGATTGTAGGCTGCCCCTCCCGATGGCCCAGACCTGTTACCGCCACCCGGACCGCGAGACCGCGGTCTCCTGCTCCAACTGCGGCCGCCCAATCTGCCCCGACTGCATGACCCCGACGCCGGTCGGGATGCGTTGCCCCGAGTGCGCACGGCAGCGGACGAAAGTCGTTCGCAACCCGACTGGCGACCCCAGCGGTCGCTTCGGCACTTTTCCGGCCACCGCGGTCCTGATCGCGATCAACGTCGTCATCTACCTGATCGCGATCGCGACTGGGCCGGGTGGGCTCGACAGCCCCAGCGGCAAGATCGCCGTCGAATTCGGGCTCTACGGGCCGTTCATCGCCGAAGGCGAGTGGTACCGACTCATCACGGGCGCCTTCCTCCACGCCAGCATCACCCACATCGGTTTCAACATGCTGCTGCTGTTCTTCCTCGGCCGCCTGTTGGAGCCGGCGCTGGGGACGCCGCGCTTCCTCGTTCTCTACTTCGCTTCGTTGCTCGCCGGCTCCTTCGGCGCCCTCCTGCTCGACCCGAACACGCTCACGGTCGGCGCTTCCGGCGCCGTCTTTGGCCTCTTCGGCGCCGGCTTCTTGCTCGCCCGCGCTCGCGGTATGACGGCGCTGGCAACCGAGATCGGTTTCCTAATCGTTCTCAACCTCGCCTTCACCTTTGGCGCTCAGAACATCAGCGTCGGCGGTCACCTCGGCGGCCTCGTCGGTGGCGCCCTCTGTGGCCTGGTGATCCTCGCCGGCGAGCGCGGGATGCTGGGACCGCGGCGGCGCGAGGCCGAGTTGGCGCTGATGATCGCGATCGCCGTGCTGGCGGCGCTCGGCGGAATCGCCGTCGCTTAGGTCCGCGGCACCGGCGCCTTGAGCGTGACGAAGCCGCTGCTGCCGGGCGGGCCGATCAGCTCGGGGTGGAGCAGGTGGGCGAGCAGCTCGATGCCGTCGACCAGGCGGGGGCCGGGGTCGTAGAAGGAAGCGGCGGCGTCGACCGCGTAGGCGCGAGCGGCGCCGAGGGCGTCGATCCGCTCCCAGTGCTCCATCGCCTGCGCCTGGTCGTCGCCGATCGAGCCGCCGAGGATCAGCAGGACGACGTCGGCGCCTAGGCCGGCCAGCTCGCCCCAGCCGACCTCGGGAGGGTTGAGGCCAGGGTCGCCGGCGACGTCCTCGCCACCGGCGATCGCGATCATCTCCGGGACCCAGAAGCCGCCGACCCGCGGCGGTTCGAGGCTGGCCAGCGCAATCACCCGCGGGCGGGCGGCGTCGGCGACGACCGCTCGCACCGTGGCGATGCGTCCCTCAAGTTCGCCACGCACCTCGTGCGCGTGTGATTCCATCCCAGTCGCCTCACCGAGATGGACGATCTCTTCCAGCATCTCGCTGAGGGTGGCGACACGCATCCTTAGCCCAATATCGCACCAATCGGGAAAACCGCCAGGACGGGTAGCTATATTGCGCAGGCCGAATGGCGGACGACGTCCCAGCCCGAAGTACGTGGCCGCATAGCCGATGAGCGTCCTCCTGCTCGTCCTGCTGCTGCTGTTGATCGGCGTCAACGGCTTCTTTGTCGCGGCCGAGTTCGCGATCGTGCGCTCGCGCCGGACCCGGCTCGAGCAGATGCGCGACGAAGGTGTCCGCAACGCTCGTCTGGGCCTCGACCTAATCGACCACGTCGACGAGTTCGTCGCCACCTGCCAGGTGGGAATCACGCTCGCCTCCCTGGGCATCGGCTTCCTCGGCGAGCCGGCTCTCGCCACGCTGCTGGAGCCGATCTTCGGCAGCTTCTTCTCTCACGCCGTGGCGCTCGGGCTGGCCATCGCCCTGGCCTTCACGATCGTCACCTTCCTGCACGTGATCCTCGGCGAGCAGTCGCCGAAGATGCTGGCGATAGCCCGTGCCGAGCCGACGCTGCTGCGGATCGCCCGGCCGCTGCACTTCTTCCGCACGGCGCTGCATCCGCTGATCGTCGCCACCAACGCGCCGGCGAACTTCATCGTCTTCCGCATCTTCCGCGTTGACCCCCAGACCGTTGGCGAGGAGACCTCGCCGGAGGAACTGCGGCTGCTGATCTCGCGCGGGGCCCAGCGCGGGCGCCTCGATCCTGGTGAGGCCGGGATGTTGGGCGGCGTCTTCCACTTGCACGAGCAGGAGGCGCGCGAGGTGATGACGCCGATTCCCGCCGTTGTCACCGTCGACGCCTCGGAGACCGTCGAGGCGGCGCTGCGGCGCTGCGTCACCTCCGGCCACACCCGCCTGGTCGTGATCGAGGACGACAACGCCGACCGCGTCAAGGGCGTCGTCCACAACAACAGCCTCGCCCGCGTCTACATGAGCGACGGGCCCGAGGCGCCGATCGACTCGGTTGTCCGCGACGCCCTGATCGTGCCGGAGACGCGCCCGCTCGATGACCTCCTGCACGACCTGCAGGTACAGCGCACGTCGCTCTCCGTCGTCGTCGACGAGTACGGCCGCACGGTCGGGATCGTCACCGTCGAGGACATCCTCGAGGAGGTGGTGGGGGAGATCGAGGACGAGACCGATCCGCGCGCGGCCGCCCTGCGGCAGTTGACCAACGGTGACTGGTTCGTCCGCGGCCATGTCTCGCTCGGCGACCTCGCCGACGCCGGCATCGAGTTGCCGGTCGACAGCGACGCCTACAACTCAATCGGCGGCTACGTCTTCGGTGAGCTCGGCCGCCTACCGAAGCGCGGCGACTCGATCCAGTCCAACGGCTACACGATCAGGGTCGAGGCCGTGCGCGAGAACCGCATCGAGGCGGTCCGCATCAGCAGTTCCGTCCGTCCGGCCGCCTAGCTTCTGCGGGCAACCCGCACCCCGGAATAGTTGGAGGTACAGCATGTGGGTTGTCCGCCTGACCGACAAGCAGCTCGAGGTCCTGCGAGCGCTGCTGCGCGCGGAGGAGCATCTCGGCCCGGCCCTCAAAGGCTCGATCGAGGCACTTGACCTAGCCCGCTGGGACGAGCTTCCCGAGGCCGAGCTTCCCTGGGAAGAGATTGAGATCAGCGCCCGCCGCCAGGGGATCTCCGAGGCCGACGTGATCTGGGACCTCAGCGGCAAGCGCCGCGGGGCCGTCAGCTGAGCAGAGATCACGCCGCAGGGGGGAGAGTTCGTCTCTCCCTGCCCTTGACGCGGGCATGAGGGCGAACGCAGCAGCCACGGTCCCGGTTCCAGCCTTTACCTTCGGTACGATCGGTAAAGGAATGCCCAAGATCTCCAGCAAGAACCAGGTCACGATCCCAGTTGGGGTCCTCCGCGAGGCGGGCCTCCAGCCCGGGGACGAGGTCCGCCTCCGGGTCACTGGCAAGGGCCGCATCGAGGTCGAGAGCTTCGACGACCTCATCACCCGGCTGGCCGGGTCCCTGCCTCCCGGCACCTACCCCCCTGGCTACCTCGACGACCTGAGGAACGAGTGGGAGCGGTAGCGCTCGACGCCTGTGTCGCGATCGCCTTCCTCGACCCGGCCGACCGCCATCACCAGCAAGCGGAGGCCGTGCTGCGGGAGCGCGACGGCTCGTCGCTGATCATGGCCGCGAGCGCCTATAGCGAGACGCTTGTGCGGCCGCTGGCGGCGGGTCTGGGCGATGTGGTCGAGGACTTCGTCGACGGCCTGCGAATCGAGATCATCACCGCCGATCGCGAGATCGGTCGCAGTGCTGCCCAGCTGCGAGCCGCGCACAGCGCCCTGCGGCTGCCGGACGCCCTCGTGCTCGCCACCGCCCGGGCCCGCGGGGCCCACCTGCTCACCTTCGACGGACCGCTCGCCCGGCTCGCCGGCGGCTCCGACGGCTAGACCAAGCAGATCAAGGACGCAGTGGGCGTGGCGTGCTCTGCACGCGAGCGAGCGAGGACGCCGATATGCGCCGGTTTAGTCGTAGGAGTAGAAGCCGGCGCCGCTCTTGCGGCCTAGCTTGCCTTCGCCGACCATCTCGACGACCAGGCCCGGCGGCTTGCTGGCCGCCTCGCCGTTTTCTGCGAAGAGGGCATCGCCGATCGCCTGCGAGACATCGAGGCCGACGAAATCGAGCAGGGCCAGCGGCCCCATCGGGTGGCCGGCGCCGAGCTTCATGCAGGTGTCGACCTCACCCGGCTCCATGCCGGTGCGCTCAATCATCCGCACCGCTTCGAAGAGGTAGGGGAAGAGCAGGCGGTTGACGACGAAGCCGGCCTGGTCGGGGACCTCGACCGCGGTCTTGCCCAGCGCCGCGCACCAGGCCAGCGCCTTCTCCCGCGAGCCCTCGGCGCCGTCCGGGAAGCAGACCTCGACCAGCTTCATCCGCGGCACCGGGTTGAAGACGTGCAGGGCGAAGAGCTTGTCGGTGCCGGCCGCCTCGGCGATCGCGGCGATGCTGAGCGACGAGGTGGTGGTGGCGAGGTCGGAGTTCGGGCAGGCTTCGGCGATGGTGCTGAGGAGCTCGCCCTTGGGCGCGACCTCCTCGACAATCGCCTCGACGATGATGTCGCAGTCGGCGAGGTCGCTGGGGTCGGTGGTGACCCGCAGCCGCGAGGGGTCGCCACCCTCCAGCTTGGCGCAGGCGGCAACCACTTTCTCCTCCGCGCGCCAGGCCGAGGCCTCACTTCTCGCCAGCAGAATGGTGTCCGCCGTCGTCGTCGAGACCGCGGCCAGACCGGTGGCGATTGCCCCGCTCCCCGCGATCCCCGGACTTTCGTACCCCTGATTAGCGCTCATTGGGGCGGGTTCCTATCAAGACTGCGGGGAAGCGTGCTCGCCGCCTTCCCGGCGGGCGTGACACGGGGCGTAAACTGGTTGACTGACCAGTCAGTCGGCGAGCAAACGGAGAGGAACTGAGATGGACAACGGCAAGGGCAAGTTCGGAGGCCGGGAAGTCGTGATCGTCGAGGCGGCGCGGACGCCGATCGGCCGCGGCCATCCGGAGAAGGGCTACTACAAGGATCTGCACCCCTCGAACCTGCTCGCCAAGACCTATTCGGAGCTGTTCGAGCGCTCCGGCGTCGACCCGGCGGAGGCCGGTGACGTGATCACCGGCTGCGCCCAGCAGTTCGGCGAGCAGGGCGTCAACATCGGCCGCAACGCCTGGCTGGAGGCCGGGCTGCCGATCGAGACGCCGGCGACGACGATCGACCGCCAGTGCGGCTCCGCCCAGCAGGCCGTCAACTTCGCCGCGGCGCTGGTCGCCACCGGTGTCCACGACGTCGTCGTCGGCTCCGGCGTCGAGCACATGGGCCACATCTCCTTCGCCGCTGGCTACGAGGTGATGAAAGAGCACGGCTCGCCCTTCTCGCCGCGGTTGCTCGAGCGCTACAACCTGATCCCGCAGGGCCTCTCGGCGGAGATGATCGCCGACAAGTGGGAGATCACCCGCGCCGAGCTTGACGAGTTCGGCCTGCGCTCGCAGCAGCTGGCCGCCAAGGCCACCGAGGAGGGTCGCTTCGAGCGCGAGACCATCCCCTTTGCTGTCAACGGCGACACCTATGTCACCGACCAGGGCCTGCGCGAGACGACGCTGGAGGGCCTGGCGGCGCTGAAGCCGGCCTTCAAGGAGGACGGCAAGATCACCGCCGGCAATTCCTCCCAGGTCTCCGACGGCGCCGCCGGCGTCCTGCTGATGGCGCGCGAGAGGGCCGACGCGCTGGGCCTGAAGCCGCGGGCGCGGATCTACGACCAGACCACGGTCGGCGTCGACCCGGTGATCATGCTCACCGGCCCGATCCCGGCTACCCAGAAGCTGCTGGAGCGCAACGGAATGACGATGGACGACATCGACCTGGTCGAGATCAACGAGGCCTTCGCCTCGGTCGTCGTTGCCTGGCAGCGGGAGCTCAATCCGGACATGGACCGCGTCAACGTCAATGGCGGCGCGATTGCCCTCGGCCACCCGCTCGGCTCCACCGGCGCCCGCCTCATCACCACGCTCTTGCACGAGATGGAGCGCACCGACAAGGAGATGGGTCTGGTGACGATGTGCTGCGGCGGTGGCCTTGGCACCGGCACGCTGATCGAGCGGATCTAGGACCGGCAAAGAACGTCCATGAGCGAGGGTGCTGAATCGAGGTTGACTTGCCGTCCCAGACGTGTAGGTTCTCCGATTACTAAGGGGAATTGATTGGAGGCGGGAAAGCGATGCGGTTCAGCACCTTGCTCATAGCGGTTCTCTCCGCGCTCATCTTGGGCCTATCGGCGTTGCTCGCGGTGGGTTGCGGAAGCAGTGATTCCGGCGGCAGCGGGTCGACGAGCAGCGCTCAGCAGACGGATGCTTCGCAGACGGGCGAATCCACCGAAAGCGAATCGCAGTCAAGTGGCCCGCCGCTGAGCAAGGCCGCCTTCCTCAAGCAGGGCGACACGATCTGCGCCCTGGTGCCGAACGACTTCAAATCTCGCCTGGCCTCGCTGGAAGAAGAACGGAAAGCGGCCAAGGAACCGAAACCGGATCCGGCGGAAATAACCAAGGAAGCGTCGATCCCGCCGCTCGAAACGGCGGTGACGAAACTCAAGGGCCTGAATCCGCCAGCCGGGGACGAACAGAAGGTGGAAGCGATCATCGCTGCGCTGGAAAGTGCCGCCGCCGGGCTGGAAAAGAACCCCAAAGCAGAATTCGGCGGACCCAAATCGCCCTTCGCGGAATTCCAGAAGCTGACGAAAGAATACGGCTTCAAAATCTGTCTGAACCTCTGACGGCCGGGCTGACGGAGCCGCCCGCTAGGTTGCCGGGCTCCCGTCCACCACCAAGGAGGCCCAGTTGAGCAAGCGATTCCTCGCCCTGCTGGCAGGCGTTGTGGCGATCGTCGCGATCGTCGCCGGTTGCGGCAGCAGTGACGACAGCTCTTCGCTGAGCAAGGCGGAATTCATCAAGCAGGGGGACGAGATCTGCAAGAGCTCCAGCAAGCAGATCGAAACCGAAGCCGAAGAATTCGCCGAAAAGAACAACGTCGACACGAGCAAGCCGACTACGAAGCAGCAGGAAGAAGTGATCGAAGAGGTCGTCGCTCCGGGCTTGCGCACCGAGACCGAAGAACTGGAAGCGCTCGGCACTCCGAAGGAAGACGGCGACAAGGCGGAAGCGGTGCTGACCGCCCTTGACAGCGGCGTCAGCGAAATCGAAGGCGAAGCCGCCGTCGTCCTGAGCGGCAACAACAACCCGCTGGAAAAAGCCAGCAAGCTCGCGGACGAATTCGGCTTCAAGACCTGCGGCCAGGAATAGCGCCGCCCCTGGCTGCCTAGCCAGGCATATATGCTCCTCCTTCGATGGACCTGACGCTGTCGCCATCGGAGGAGGAGTTCCGCGACGAGGTTCGCACCTGGCTGGAGGAGAACCATCCGGGTCCCGAGCCCGAGGCCGGTCTCGACGAGATCATGGCCTTCCGCCGTGAGTGGCAGCGCAAGCTGCACGATGCGGGCTGGGCCGGGATCTCCTGGCCGCAGGAGTACGGCGGCCGCGGCGCCACCCTGATCGAGCAGGCGATCTTCGTCGGCGAGGCGGCGCGCCAGGAGGCGCCGAGCCCGGCCAACGTCCTCGGCCTGGCGATGGGCGGCCCGGTCGTCATCGCCCACGGCAGCGACGAGCAGAAGCAGCGCTACCTGGAGCCGATCCTGACCGGCGAGGAGATCTGGTGCCAGGGCTTCTCGGAGCCGGAGTCCGGTTCCGACCTGGCTTCGCTGAAGACGCGGGCGGTCAAGGACGGCGACGAATGGGTCGTCACTGGCCAGAAGGTCTGGACGACCTTCGCCCAGTACGCGAAGTGGTGCATGCTCGTCGCCCGCACCGACCCCGACGCCCCTAAGCACCAGGGCCTCACCTACTTCCTGATGGACATGGAGCAAGACGGGGTGGAGACGAAACCGCTGGTGCAGATCACCGGCGAGGGCGAGTTCAACGAGGTCTTCATCAACGAGGCGCGGATCCCCGAGGAGAACGTTGTCGGCGGCGTCGGCAACGGCTGGAGCGTGGCGATCACGACGCTGATGAACGAGCGCGCCGGTCTTGCCTTTGGCGCCATCGCCCAGATCCAGAACAGCCTTGGCCGCCTCGCCCGGCTCGCCACCGAGGTGCGTACTAACGGCGGCACCGCGGCCGACGACGCCTACTATCGTCAGCGCATCGCCCAGCTCCACATCGAGGCCGAGACGATGCGGCTGAACGCCTACCGCGGTCTGACCAAGACGATGCAGTCGGGGATCCCCGGGCCAGAGGGCTCGCTGGGCAAGTGGCAGTGGGCCGACATCAACCAGGGGCTGACCGAGCTGGCGCTGGAGATCGAGGGCGCTTACGCGCCCCTGGCGCGCGGCTCAGAGCACGCGGTCGCCGGCGGTGCCTGGCAGTACGGCTTCCTCCGCTCGCGGGCCAACTCGATCGAGGGCGGTACCACCGACATCCTCAAAAACATCATCGCCGAGCGGGTCCTGGGCCTGCCGCGGCTGCGTTAGGACGGCATTGCCATGTACTTCGACTTGACCGACGAGCAGCAGGCGATCAAGGCCACCGCCAAGGACTTCCTCGCCTCCCGTTTCAAATCCGAGCGCGTCCGCGAGATCGCCGCCAGCGAGGACGGCACCGATCCCCAGGGTTGGCGGGAAATGGCCGAGCTGGGCTGGACCGGGCTCGCCGTCCCCGAGCAGTGGGGCGGGCAGGGGCTCGGCATCGTCGACTTGGCGGTGCTGTTCGAGGAGATGGGCTACGCGTTGGCGCCCTCGCCGCTGCTCTCGAACACGGTCGTCGCCTTGGCGCTCAGCTACTGCGGCTCCGACGACCAGCGCCAGCGCTTCCTGCGGCCGCTGGCGGAGGGCTCGCGCCGCGCCACCCCGGCCCTCTGGGACGCCGGCTCGACCGCTACCCCCGGTGCCTTCGCGATGCACGCCGAGGCCGACGGCGACGGCGTCATCCTCGGCGGCGAAAAGGTCCTGGTGATGGACGCCGCCGGAGCCGACTTCTTCCTCGTTGCCACGTCTGATGGGCACCGCCACCTGGTCGCGGCCGATGCCGATGGCATCGAGGTCACGCCGGAAGACTCGATCGACGCCACTCGGCGGCTCTCCTCGGTCCGCTTCGACGGCGTCCGCGTCGAGGCCGCCGACACCCTGCCGGGCGAGGGGGCGGAGTACGAGGCGATCCTCAACCGCCTCTGTGTCGCGATCGCCGCCGAGTCGACCGGGGTCGCCCAGCGCTCGCTGGAGTTCGCGGTCGAGTACGCCAAAGACCGGCAGCAGTTTGGCCGCCCGATCGGCGCCTACCAGGCTGTCTCGCACCGCTGCGCGCAGATGCTGCTGGAGACCGAGAACTCGCGCTCGGCCGTCTACGGCGCCGCCTGGGCTGCCGACGCCGAGCCGGAGTCGCTGCCGCTGGCGGCCTCGATGGCCAAGGCCTACTCCTCCGACGCCGGCTGGCGCGTGCCCAACGCCTCGATCCAGGTCCACGGTGGGATCGGCTTCACCTGGGAGCACGACCTCCACTTCTTCCTCAAGCGCGGCCGCGCCAACGCGGCGATGTTCGGCGACGCCAAGTGGCACCGCGAGCGCGTCGCCGAGGCCGTCCTTTCCCGCGCCGCCGCGCCGGCCGCCGCCTGAGCCTGACCCGGGTGGGCGCTCTCGACCGCATCTCCGTCGCCGCGATCGGCACCTCGGTCGCCGACCTCGAGGCGGAGACGCTGCGGGCCGAGGCGGCCGGCGTCGAGTGCGTCTGGGCGCCGGAGCTGTTCCGCAGCGCCGTCACCCAGGCCGCCTACCTTGCCGCCAAGACCGAGCGCATCGACGTCGCCACCGGGATCGTCTGGGCCTTTACCCGCAGCCCCTTCATCCATGCGGTCAGCGCTCTCGACATCGACGAGATGTCCGCTGGCCGCTTCCGGTTCGGCATGGGGGCGGGGGTCAAACGGCTGAACGAGAGCTGGCACAACGCCGACTACGGCAAACCGGCACCGCACCTGCGCGAGGCGATCGAGGCGACGAGGCTGATCATGCGCCAGGCGAGCGCCGGCGAGCCGATTCGCTTCGAGGGCGAGTACTACGACATCGACATCAAGGGATGGGTCCGGCCGCACCCGGCGCCGCGCGAGGCGGTGCCGATCTACACCGCTGCCGTCCAGGGCGGCATGGCGCGGATGGCCGGCGACGTCGCCGACGGCCTGATCGGCCACCCGATCCAGAGCCTGCGCTGGATCGACGAGGTCGTCGTCGAGGCCTTCGAAACGGGCCTGCGGCGCTCCGGGCGCGACCGCAAGGACTTCGACTACCTACCCACGGTCTGCTGCGCGATCGACGACGACGAGGGACGGGCGATCGAGATGGCGCGCCGCACGATCTCCTTCTACGCGACGGTCAAGACCTACATGCCGTTGTGGGAGCTGCACGGCTTTGCCGACAACGCCGTCGCCGCCGGCGAGGCCTTCCGCCGCGGCGACCTCGCCGCCGTGCCGGCCGCGATCAGCGACGAGATGGTCGACGCCTACTGCGCCGCTGGGCCGCTCGACAAGGTGCGGGCCCGGGTCGAGGCCACGGCCGAGCGTGCCGACGGTCTCTTCCTGACGCCGCCGACCTACTTCATCTCGCCCGAGGAGCTGAGCGAGTTTCAGAACCGCATCATCGACGCCTTCGGCCCAGGGGCCGGCTGACGGCCGACCGCGAAGGCGAGGTTCTGGCGCGGGTGCGGGCGATCCCGCCCGGCTCGGTTGCCACCTACGGCGACGTCTCTCCGGGGGCGCCGCGCTTCGCCGGCAGCGTCCTCTTCGGCGCCGCCGAGCCCGACCTGCCCTGGTGGCGCGTCGTTCGCGCCGACGGCTCGCTCGCCAAGGGCGCCCGTCAGCAGCGGCGCTTGGTCGCCGAGGGCGTTCCATTTCGCGGCATGCGCGTCGACATGGCGCTTGCCAGGGAGGCGCCCGGGGGCCTCAGCGACCGCCGCGCATCTCGCGCTGGACGTCCTCCTCAGTGATCCGGTTGTTCGGCCCGTAGGCCTTCCAGCCCTGGACCACGAGGGCGATCGCGACGCCGAGGATGACCCAGACCGGCCAGAAGTAGCCGCCTTCGGCGAGCGCCCAGATCACCACGGTGACGACGATCGCGAGGGCGCCGCCGCCGGCGATGCCCTTGAAGTCCTGCTTCATTTTCAGCCGCTGAATCGCCAGTTCCCTGGTGTTCTCGGGCTGGTCGACCCCTTCCTCGGGCGCCCTCGGGGCATCGGTCATGGGACCGATCGTAGCGGCGTCGAGAGCCCCGAGCGAGGTTTACGGGCAGACGACAATCAGGTGGAAATCAGCGTCCTCGTTTTCGCCTTTCGCGTTGCGGGTCCGGACCTCGATCGCGTTCGGGTTGGCGGGCGAGGTGTTGGTCTGGGCGGTGCCCGGATTGGGGACCGAGGTGCCGGCGTTGTTGCGCGCGGCGACGTCGGCGCAGCCGGTGATGTTGACCGGGAAGGTGACGGTGACCGCGCCGCCGCCCTCGCTGGCGCTGATGCCTTCGTCGCTGGCGCGGGCGAGCGTCGCGTTGCCGGGATTGCCGGGGTTGTTGACGACTGCCCAGTAGGTGTGGGCGGCACGGTTGGCGACGCGTGCGCTGGGCACGATGCCGAGCTTGTTGGTGTTGATCTGGTAGCCGGTCAGCGTCTTGTGCTTGATCTTTCCGGCCCCGATCGTCTGCTTCATGATCTGCCCGCCGTTGATCGTCTGCGCCGCGTAGGCGGTGCCGGCCAGGGCGACGAAGAGGGCGAGGAGGGCGATGATCATCGCCGGCGAGGGCCGGCGTCCCTTGAGCTTCCTCATCCCGGACTCACTTTCCAGTAGCTGAACCTCGATAACCCGCCTACCCGTCGAGGGCTGCGGCGAAGCGCTCGAAGGCGGCGATGTCGGTCACGGCGGGGCCGTGGCCGGGGAGGATCATTGAGGGGTTGAGATCGGCCAGCTTGCGGATCGAGCGGCGGTTCTCGGCCGGGTCGTAGGTGAAGATCTCCGGCGGCTCCTTGACGCCGGGCAGCGCCGTCGCGTAGCTCATGTTGCGGATCACGTCGCCGCAGATCGCCACGCGGTCGCTCTCGCGGAAGAAGATCACCTCGCCGCGGGCGTGGCCGGGAGCATGGATGACGCGGAACCCCGCCACCTCGTCGCCGTCGTGGAGCACGCGCTCGACCTTGTAGGGCGGCCCCTGCCAGATCGCTTTGATCACCTTGTTGACGGGGTGGTTGGGAGCTGCGTCCTGCATCGTTCGCTTGCCTTCCATCGCTTCGACGTCGTCGGCGTGGCAGGCCAGCGGCACGCCGCGCGCTTCGCAGACATCCTTGGCGACGCCCTGGTGGTCGGGGTGGGCGTGGGTCAGCGCCAGCAGCGAGATCTCCCGTCCCTCCAACTCGGCGAAGATGCGTCCGCGGTCCCAGGTGCGGCCGGCGTCGATGAGGACGTCCTCGGCCAGGTAGACGTTGATGCTGGGAGCGGGGAACTCCTTCAGCCGCCAGACGCCCGGGGCCAGGTACTTCAATGCCCGATCCCGAGCGTGCCGCGGGGGTCGCCGCTGTGCTGGGCGAGCTCTTCCAGGCGGGCGATCTTGCGCTCGCCTTCGATCCGGGCCGGGTGCCCGGCAGGCAGCGGCTCGATCAGGCGGCGGATGCGGTTGCGCACCTGCAGGGCGAAGTGGGGAGTGGAGGCGCCGGCGAGGGCGCGGATGTCCTCTGCGGTCAGCTCACGGCCCGGGGCCAGCAGCTCGGGGTTCTCGGCCTGGCTCATTCTTCGCCACCGATCTTGGCCAGTTCGGTCAGGTCGTTCACTTCGGCCTGCTGGTTCACGTCGATCGCCTCCTGGTCACCGATCACCCACACGTGGTTGTAGAAGGCGCGGGTGGGGTCGTTCGTGTATCCGGGCTTCACGTCGAGGAAATAGTCGCGCACCGCGCCAGGCAGCGTAGCGGCGCTGTCGCTGAGCAGCAGCGGTCCCCAGGTTCCCGAGCCGGAGAGCGGCGCGGCCGCGGCGGCGTTGAGCGGGTCTTCGTCACGGGCGAGGACGAAGCCGTGGCCGGGGTCGTTGACGTCCCAGCCAAAGCGGCCGTCGGCGTAGCGGGCGAAGGCAACGGCGTTGGCGACCGGGTCCTCGCCGGAGACGCGGTGGACCTTGGCGCCGCCCTTCTCGATTTCCCGCACGACGGCGGAGGAGATCGCCGAGGAGGGGCCGAGGACGTAGACCGGCACCTTGGCGTGGCGCTGCAGCGCCGCCGCGGTCGCTTTCGGCAGCTTGTCGGTTTCGCTGAAAAGGATGGGATCGCCCGAGCGGGCGGCCCAGGCGGCGGCCGGCATCGCGAAGGCCGGAGCTGCCAGCGGGGCGAGGACGAAGGCCCCCGGAGCGTCGCCGAAGAGGCGGTCGCGCAGCTCGGCGATCGCCGCCGCCATTGCCGCCGGTTCGCCGGGTGCGACGCCGGTCGTCTTGTGGCCTTCGGCGCCGACCACCTGGCCGACCGCGAAGATCGCCGCGCCGCCGCTGTCGGCGCCGCCGCTCGGGTCGAGCGCTTCCAGGGCTTCGGCGCTGGCGTCGGGCAGGCCGTCCGGGTTGGAGAAGAGCAGCGGTGCCCGCACCGGCGCCGCCATCAGCACTGCCGCGGCCAGGGCCGCCTGCCAGCTTCCTTCTTCGGCCAGGACGACCGCCTCGGGGCGCTGCTTCGGCGTCGTCGCGGGGAAGACCGCGAGCGCCGCCGCCGCCGCGTTGGCGGCCGGGTCCGAGCCGCCGATCCGCGTCGTGTTGTTGGTGGCGAAGCCCGGGTACCCGAGTTCGGTCGGAGCCTGGCTTGCTGGTGCCTTCGTCTCGGTACTGCTGCCGCCGGTCGTCACCGGGGCCGGTCCCTGCGGTTCTTCCTTGCTGGAGCCGCTGCTGCCGCCGATCACGGCGACGACGATGAAGACGATCGCCAGCAGGACCAGGGCGGCGATTCCTTTCAGCGCGCCCGGGATCCGGCGGCGCTGGCGCGGGGCTGGCGGAGGCGGAGGCGGTGGAGTCGCGGCCGGTTTCTTCTCCGCCGGCTTCGCCTCGCTCCGCTTCCCCGCCTCGGCGGGTGGCTTCGCCTCGGCCGCTGGCTGCGGCGCTGCTTTCTCCGACTCCGACTCGGCGGCCGGCACGTCGGCGTTGATGGGGCGCTCCCGGGCCACGGCGGGAACGGTACCGGGGGCCGGCTCGGCGGCGGTGGGGTACAGTGTCGGCCGACTGGCTGACTGACCAGTCAATCGGTCAACGGCGAGGAGGGAAGCAATGGATTTCGCACTCAACGAGGAACAGCTCGAGTTCAAGGAGAAGTGCCGCACCTTCGCCCGCGAGGTGATCCGCCCGGCGGCGCGCAAGCACGACGAAGAGGAGAGCATTCCCTGGGAGGTCATCAAAGAGGCCCGCAAACAGGGCTTCGGCACGCTGGAGTCGATCCAGCGCTCGGCCGCCGACCCCGAGGGCCAGTTCCAGGTGATCTCGGCCGAAGAGTTCCATTGGGGCTGCGCCGGCACGGCGCTGGCGATTTCCGGCTCCGGCCTGGCCGCCGCCGGCATCGCTTCCTCCGGCACCCCCGAGCAAATCATGAAGTGGGTCCCCGAGTGCTTCGGCACGGCTGACGAGATCAAACTCGGCGCCTACGCCGTCACCGAGCCACAGGCCGGCTCCGACGTCAAGAGCCTGAAGACGACCGCCAAGCGCGACGGCGACGAGTGGGTCCTCAATGGGACCAAGGTCTTCATCACCAATGGCGGCATCGCCGACGTCCACGTCGTCGTCGCCACCGTCGACCCGACCCTGGGCACCCGCGGCCAGGCCTCCTTCGTCGTCGGCAAAGACACGCCCGGCCTCTCCCAGGGCAAGAAGGAGTCGAAGCTCGGGATCCGCGCCTCGCACACGGCCGAGGTCGTGCTCGAGGACTGCCGCATCCCCGCTGACTGCCTGCTCGGCGGCGACGAGAAGCTGGAGAAGAAGCTGCAGCGCGGCCGCGAAGGGAAGAAATCGAGCGGTGCCGACGCGCTGGCGACCTTCGAGGTGACGCGACCGCTGGTCGGCGCCTCGGCGCTCGGCATCGGTCAAGCCGCCTACGAGTGGACCCTCGAGTACCTCGACGGCCAGAGCGAAGGCGGCGTGCCGCTGCTGCAGATGCAGCGGATCCAGCAGACGCTGGCTGACGTCGCCACCGAGCTCGAAGCGGCGCGGCTGCTGGTCCAGCGGGCGGCCTGGATGGGCCGCAACGGCGTGCCGATGCGCGGTGGCCAGGGCTCGATGTCGAAGCTCAAGGCCGGTGACGTGACGATGTGGGCGACGACGACGCTGATGGACCTGGTCGGCCCCTACGCCCAGAGCGCCGAGTGTCCGCTGGAGAAGTGGTTCCGCGACGCCAAGATCTACCAGCTCTTCGAGGGCACGGCCGAGATTCAGCGCATGGTCATCTCGCGCATGCAGGCCCGCGAATACGCCGAGCGCCTGCAGTTCGGCGCCGAGGTGGCGGCGCAGGCGATGGGTCAGGGCGGCGACGAGAAGAAGCAGCCGGTCCCCGCGTAAGCTCGGGACCGTGCACGGTCCCGGGGGCCATTCCCACAGCCACTCGCTCGACGCCCGCCGCGAGGACAGCCGGCGGCGGATGTGGATCGCGCTGGCGATCAACGCTGCGATGCTGGTCGCCGAGGCGGTCGGTGGCGTGCTCACCGGCTCGCTGGCGGTCCTCGCCGACGCCGGCCACGTTCTCTCCGACGTCGGCGCGATCGTCCTGGCTCTGATCGCGGCCCGCCTGGCGACGCTCCCCGCCGCCGGGCGCCGCACCTTCGGCTACCAGCGCTCGGAGGTGCTGGCGGCGCTGGTCAACGGCGTGCTCCTGGTCGTGGTCGGCGTCGTTGTCGCCGTCGAGGCGATCGGGCGCCTCGGCGAGCCCCCCTCGATCAGCGGCGGCGGCGTCCTTGCCCTTGGCGTCCTCGGACTCGCCGGCAACGTGCTCGCCACGGTCGTCCTCGCCCGCGGCCAGCGCGAGGACATCAACCTCGAGGGGGTCCTGCGCCACAGCGCCGCTGACGCGCTCGGCTCGGTCGGCGTTGTCGTCGCCGGTGCCGTCGTCCTCGCTGGCGGCTCGGCGATCGTCGACCCGATTGTCAGCTTGCTGATCTCGGCCCTGATCCTGGCCTCCTCCTGGCGTTTGATCAAGGAGCCCTTCGACGTCCTGATGGAGGCGGCTCCCGCGGGCATCGACGTGGAAGGTGTCGGCGCCGCGATTTGCGGCGAGGACGGCGTGCGCTCGGTCCACGACCTGCACATCTGGACGGTGACCGCCGGCTTCGGCGCCATCGCCGCCCACGTCGTCGTCGCTGCCGATGCCGACCGCGATCTGATCCGGCGGCGTCTCGAGCTGACGCTGGCCGAGCGCTTCCACATCGAGCACACGACGCTGCAGATGGAGGAGGAGGCCCAGCAGGGCCTGCTCGAGGTCGAGAACGCGCCGCCCGGCGCCTGATCGCAAGCGGGATTGCATCCGGCGCCGGGGTGGTCAGCCGGCGAATCCGCTTGGCTAGCCTCGGGACGATGGTCAGAACTCGTCCGCTGGCGATGGCGGTCCCGCTCGCCTTCGTCGCCCTCCTCCTTGGAGGCCTTCTTCTTGGTCCCGCTGGCGCCTCGGCTGCGGACCTCCAGTCACGCCTGGAAGCGAAGGAATCGAAGCTGGAAGAAGTGCGCGACCGCAAGGGCGTGCTGACGACCACGATCTCCCATTTCGGCGCCCAGATCGACCGGCTGACCACCGAGGTGGCGAGCATCCGCACCCGCGAGGCGGCAGTGCAGACCCGGCTTGCGGCCAAGCAGACCGAGCTCGACCAAGCGGTCGCGGAACTGGACGGGGCCAAGCAGCGCCTCGACAAGGCGCGCGCACACTTGAAGCGGGCGCTGATCGCGCTGCGCCAGCGGCTGGTGGCGATGTACGAGGCGGGCACTCCGGATCTGCTCAGCGTCATCGTCGAGTCCAGCAGCGTCAGCGACCTGGCGACCCGGGCCGAATACCTCGACCGCCTGCGGGGCATGGACGAAGCGGTGGTTGGCCGCGTCCGCGACCTGCGCGACCAGGTTCGGGAGATCGTCAACCGCCTGCGTAGCGCTAAGGACACGATCGAAGCCGCCCGCAACGCGATCGCCGCCGAAGAGCAGGCGCTGGCCGACACCCGGACCTCTCTGCAGAGTCACCAGCAGCAGTTGCTCACCGCCCGCGCCGACCGCGAAGCGGCCCTGGCCCAGATCCGCAGGCACGAGCAGGAGCTTGATGGCTCGGTCGCCGCGATTCAGGGCAAGATCGCCGCCCAACTGATGGCGAGCGGCTCGACGCCGCTGCCGGCCGGCCCGATCAAAGGCGGCAGCGGCAGCATGATCTGGCCGGTTGACGGCCCGGTCGTCTCCGGCTTCGGCGGCCGCAATATCGGCGCCGGCTACGAGTACCACCCGGGTATCGACATCGCCGTGCCGGAAGGGACGCCGATCCGGGCGGCCCTGGCCGGCACCGTCATCTTCACCGAGCCGGAGGCCAGCAGCGGCGGCTACGGCAACTACACCTGCATCGACCACGGCGGCGGGCTATCCACCTGTTACGCCCACCAGAGCTCGTTCGCGGTCTCCGCGGGCGAGTCGGTGTCTCAAGGACAGATCATCGGGTACAGCGGATGCACCGGCTACTGCCTCGGACCGCACGTCCATTTCGAGGTTCGTATAAACGGCTCTGTCACCGACCCGATGGGCTACCTTTAGCAATCAGCCAGCATGATTCGTCAGGCGCACACCTATCTGGTGAGCGCGATGTCCGGCGCCACCCTGATCGCGATCTCGATCGCCATCTTTGTTGTGCTCGTTTCGGCCCAGGTGTTCCACGACTGGCCGATCGCCGCCCTCGGGGGAGGCGGTGACGCCGGAGTCTCGAAGGCGAAGCCGGTCGCCGATGGCGCCACGGTGAGCGCTGGAGGCGCCACGGCCGGAGTAGCCCAGCGCGCCAGGGCCGCGAGGAATAGCGCTGGCGCCGCCTCGAAACCGGCGCGTCGCTCGGGCCAGCACCAGCTCGCCGTCGCCGACGGACGCGGCAGTGGCAACAGCGGTAGCGACTCGACCGGGACCGTCGTGCCGGTCCCGGTCGGGGGCGGCTCCGGTTCGGCGCCGGCAGCCGGCGGCAACGCGGCGCCGCAGTCGCCATCGTCCTCGGCCACGCCGGCGGCTGCGGGCGGTTCCACCGGCTCGGCCAGCTCCGGCGGTGGTGGCCAGACGGGCGGCGGCGGTAGCGGTGGAGGAGGTGGCAGCACTGGCGGCGGGGGCAGTACGGGCGGTGGTTCGACCGGAAGCACCACTCCTCCCTCGACTTCGGCTGCCGTCACGGAAACGGTCAACAACACCGTCAACACGGTCAACGAAGCCGCCCTCGGCGGCACCCTGGCCGAAACCGGTGTCACCGGTGTGACCGAAGGCGTCGTCAAGGGCGTCGCCGGGCCTGAATCAACCGTCGGCAAAGTCGTCGACGAAACGGTGAACACGGTCGGAAAACTGCTCGGCGGCAACCGCTGAGCCGGCTCCCGGCTGCGGTTGCGCACTAATCGTCAGAATGGCGCCCGATGGTGGAGCGAGAACAGGGCGCGGTGGCGAGCGGCGATCCGATCGAGGGGTCGGCGGTCTACCCGGCCGGCAGCCGCGTCAACGAGCGCGGCCACCTCGAGGTGGCCGGTTGCGACGTAGTTGAGCTGGCCGAAGAGCTCGGCACCCCGGCCTACATCTACGCCGAGGACGACATTCGCGCCCGCGCCCGCGCCTACCGCGAGGCCTTCGAGCGCCGGACCGGCGATTTCGAGGTGCTCTTTGCCAGTAAGTCGCTGCCCTGCACGGCCGCCTACCGGCTCTGCGCCGAAGAGGGTCTCTCGGTCGACGTCGCCTCGGGCGGCGAGCTGCACATGGCCCTGCGGGCCGGCTTCGACCCCGACCGCATCCACATGCACGGCAACAACAAGAGCGACGAGGAGATCCTCTTCGCCGCCCGCGCCGGCATCCGCCACCTGATCCTCGACTCCTTCGACGAGATCGAGCGCTGCGAGCGTCTGCTCGACGGGCCGCAGCGGGTGCTGATCCGGGTCACGCCCGGGATTAAGCCTTCAACTCACGACTACATCACCACTGGCCAGCTCGACTCCAAGTTCGGCTTCGGTCTGGCCGACGGGCTGGCGGCGCGGGCGATCGAGCGGGTGCTGGCCTCCGACAAGCTGGAGCTGGTCGGGCTGCACGCCCACATCGGCTCGCAGATCTTCGAGCTCGAGCCCTACACGCTGGCGATCCGGGCGCTCGGCGAGCTGGCCGGAGACTGGTGCCGCGTGGTCAACGTCGGCGGCGGCCTCGGCGTCGCCTACACCAGCGAGGACGAGCCACCGGCGATCGATGCCTACGTCGACGTCAAGGTGCGCGGGGTCAAGGAAGTCTTCGGCGACGGGGTGAGGATCCTGGTCGAGCCCGGCCGCTCGCTGGTCGCCAACGCCGGTGTTACCGCCTACCGCCTCGGCACCATCAAGGAGATCCCCGGCGTCCGCACCTACGTCGCCGTCGACGGCGGCATGTCCGACAACCTGCGGCCGATGCTCTACGGCTCCCGCTACGAAGCGCTGGTCGCCGATCGCGCTGCCGCCGTGCCCGACACTCTGGCGACGATCGCCGGCATGCACTGCGAGTCCGGCGACATCATCGTCCGCGATGCGATGCTGGCGGCGCCGGCCGTCGGCGACGTGGTCGTCACTCCGGCCACCGGCGCCTACGGCTACGCGATGGCCAGCAACTACAACGGCGTGCCGCGGCCACCGGTTGTCTTCTGCCGCGACGGCGAGGCCCGGGTCGTGGTCCGGCGCGAGACCTACGAGGACCTCACCGCCCGCGATGTCTGAGGCCGCCGCCCCCGAGGGCTCCAAACCCGTCCGTATCGGCCTGCTCGGCCGCGGCACCGTCGGTGCCGCTTTCGCCGAGCTGCTCGCCGACCGCGCCGGCGCGGTGGAGGCGGCGACCGGTCGGCGGCCGGAGTTGGCTGGGGCGCTGACCCGTAGCGAGGGCGATTTCGGCGAGATCCTCGAGCGCTCCGACCTCGTGGTCGAGCTGATGGGGGGGACCGACGACGCCCGCGAGTTCGTCGCCGCCGCGCTGCGCGCTGGGCGCCCGGTCGTCACCGCCAACAAGCAGCTGCTGGCCCAGCACGGTGACGAGCTCTTTGGGCTGGCCCGTGAGGCCGGTGTGCAGTTGCGCTTCGAGGCCGCCGTCGCCGGCGTGATCCCGATCGTCCGCACGATCCAGGAGAGCTTCGGCGTCACCGAGATCTCCAAGGTGTTCGGGATCGTCAACGGCACCACCAACTTCATCCTCAGTGAGATGGCGGCCAGCGGCGCCGGCTACGACGAGGTGCTGGCGCGAGCGCAGGAGCTGGGCTACGCCGAGGCCGACCCCAGCGACGACGTCGGCGGAGCCGACGCCGCGGCGAAGATGGCGATCCTCGCCCGCCTCGCCTTCCACACGCCGGTGACGCTGGCCGAGGTCCCCTTCGAGGGGATCGAGTCGATCCAGCCCGATGACCTCGCCTACGCCAAGGAGCTAGGGCTGTCGCTGAAGCTGCTCGGCGTCGCCGAACGCCGCGACGGCGGCATCAGCGTCCGCGTCTTCCCCTGCTTCCTCTACAGCGGTCACCCGCTGGCGCCGATCGAAGGGCCCTTCAACGCGGTGATGGTCGAGGCGCCGGCGATCACCGAGGTGACGATGTCGGGACCCGGGGCCGGGGGCATCCAGACCGCCTCGGCGGTGCTCGGCGACGTCGTCTCGATCCTCGCCGGCGAGGCGCCGGTGCACGAGACGCGGGCGGAGCTGCCGCTTGTCGCCGACGTGCCCTCCTCCTTCTACCTGCACCTCGAGGTTGCCGACGAGCCCGGCGTCCTCGCCCACGTCGCCACCGTCCTCGGCGAGCACGAAGTTTCGGTCAAGAGCGTCGTGCAGCGCGGCATCGGCGCCGACGCCCGCCTGGTGATGGTTATCCACGAGTGCCTGGAGTCCCGCTTCGCCGCCGCCATCGCGGCGCTCGGCGAGCTTGGCGACCTGCGCTCGCCGCCCCGCTTCATCCGCGTGATCGAGGAGGAGTTTTGAGCGCCGGGCTGATCGCCCGCTACCGGGAGCGGCTCTCGCTTGAGCCCGGCGATCCGGTCGTCAGCCTCGAGGAGGGCTCGACGCCGCTAATCGAGGCGCCGCGGCTCTCGGAGCGGATCGGTGCCCGCGTCTTCCTCAAGTTCGAGGGCGCCAACCCGACCGGTTCCTTCAAGGACCGCGGCATGACGGTTGCCGTCTCGCGCGCCAAGGGGCGGGGGGCGGAGGCGGTGATCTGCGCCTCGACCGGCAACACCGCCGCCAGCGCCGCCGCCTACGCGGCGCGCGCCGGCCTGCGCGGCGCCGTGATCGTCCCCGAGGGCAAGATCGCGATCGGCAAGCTGGCGCAGGCGCTGATGCACGGCGCTCGCGTTGTTGCCCTGCGTGGCAACTTCGACGACGCCCTGCGGATCGTCCGCGAGCTCTCGCAGAAGCACCCAATCGAGCTCGTCAACTCGGTCAACCCGCACCGGATCGAAGGTCAGAAGACGGCGGCCTTCGAGGTCGTCGAACAGCTCGGCGGGCCGCCCGACGCGCTGGCGATCCCGGTCGGCAACGCCGGCAACGTGACGGCGTACTGGCGCGGGTTCCAAGAGCTCGACGTCGCCCCGATTCTCTACGGCTTCCAGGCCGAGGGCGCGGCGCCGCTCGTCCACGGCGCCCCGGTCGAGAAACCGGAGACCGTCGCCTCGGCGATCCGGATCGGCAACCCGGCCCGCTGGGAGGAGGCGATGACCGCCTTCACCGCCTCCCGTGGCCGCGTCGCCGCCGTCTCCGACGCCCAGATCCTCGACGCCTACCGCTGGCTCGCCGCCACCGAGGGCGTCTTCTGCGAGCCCGCCTCGGCCGCCTCGGTCGCCGGCCTGCTCGCCCACGGCCTCCCCGTCGTCGAGGGCGCGACCCCGCCCGAGACCGTCGTCTGCGTCCTCACCGGCCACGGCCTCAAGGACCCCGACACCGCCCTTGGCAAAGCCCCGGCGGTGATCAACTGCGAGAACGAGCTCGCGGCCGTCGAGCGCGCGGTCTTCGACTAGCTGGTAAGAATCTCAGTTCCTGGCAGTATCTAAATACGTTCTCCATGGTATCTTGAGGCATACCATGGAGCTGAATCCCTTCGTCTTCAACCGCCCGCTCGATCCGGACCAGCTGATCGATCGCGAGGAAGAGGCAGAACGTCTGCTCACGCTGGCGGAGGGTGGGCACGCCAGCCGCCTGTCGGCGCCTCGCCGCTATGGAAAGACCAGCCTGCTGCGTCGAGTTGGCCGCGATGCCGAACGTGCCGGCCTGAACTACGTGGAGGTCGATTTCTACGGCGCACTCTCGCTCACCGACCTGGTCGGGCGGATGGAAGAAGCTTACGATCGCCTGAGGTCGCCGCTGCGACGGGCCGCCATGGGGGTGATCGAAACGCTGCGGCCCAAGCTGAGCCTTGGCGCAGGCCCGCTGCGGATCGAGGCACAGGCAATCCCCAGGGCGGAGGCGAACAAGGTGCTCGCCGCCCTGCTCGACCTGCCGCTCACTCTCTTCGAAAGGGACGGAACGAAGACCCTTGTCGCCTTCGATGAGTTCCAAGAGCTGCTTGCCGTCGGCGGCGGAGTCGACGGGCTCTTCCGCAGTCACATCCAGCGTCACGGCGACGCCGCCAGCTACATCTTCGCCGGCTCGAACCCGCGGCTCATGCATCAGCTGTTCGATCTGCAGGAGCGTCCCTTTTTCGGTCAGGCCCGCGTGTTCAGGCTGGGCCCCCTCTCCCATATCGACATCGTCGAATATGTTGGCGATCGGTTCGAAGAGACGGGCCGCGATGCGACGCCCGCACTACCGGCGCTACTCGACCTCGCTGATGGGCACCCTCAGCGCGCGATGCTGCTCGCGCACCATCTCTGGGAGCGGACGCCGAGGGGAGAGACGGCGACACCGGAGATCTGGCAGGAGACGCTGAATTGGGTCTTCCTTGAGCACGGGGAAGCGCTGGAGGCCACCTGGGACTCGCTTGGCAACAACGAGCAATCGGTTATGGCGGCGCTTTCGCTCGGGGTCGAGTCGCTCTTTAACCAACGTACGCTGAGCCGCTTTGAGCTATCGAAGGGCGCCGCCCAGCATGCGCGTGACAGACTCGCTCAGATGGGCCACCTGCATCAGGTCGAGGGTCGATGGCAGCTGATCGATCCGCTGCTCGGAGAGTGGATCGTCCGCCTCGAGGCCCGCGGCATAGCAGGGCAGGCACGATGACCGTGCGCCGCCGGCTTGTCCGCGTACCCGCCTCTTCGGCCAACCTGGGGCCGGGGTACGACTCGATGGCGGCGGCGCTGTCGCTGTACCTCGACCTCGAAGTCGAGGAGGTCGGCGAGTTCGGGTTCGAGCCGGGTGGGCTGGAGGTGCCGACCGGGCGCGACAACCTGATCGTGCGGGCCTTCGAGTCCCTGCACTCGGCCGACGGGATCGCCTTCCGACTGCGCAGCGAGATCCCCCTGGCGCGGGGACTCGGCTCCAGCGCCGCGGCGATCGTCGCCGGGCTCGCCGCCGCCGACCACCTCTACGAGCTGGCGCTCTCCAAAGAGGAGATGCTGGTGCGGGCGACCGAGATCGAGGGGCACCCCGACAACGTCGCGGCGGCGATCTACGGCGGCTTTGTGATCTGCGCCGAGGGGGCGGAGGGGCCGGTCGCGGCGCGCTTCGACCCACCGGGGGGGCTGGAGGGGATCGTCGTGATCCCGCCCGAGGAGGTCTCGACCGAGCGGGCCCGTGAGGCGATCCCGGCCGAGGTGCCGCTTGGCGACGCCGTCGCCAACGTCAGCGCCGCCGCCCTGCTGGTGCTGGGGCTGCGCAGCGCCGACCTCGACCTCGTCTCGCGCGGCCTGGCTGATCGCATCCACCAGCCACGCCGCCGCGATCTCTTCCCGCGCTCGATGGAGATCGTCGACGATGCTGCCGCCTTTGGGGCGCTGGGGGCGACGATCTCTGGCGCCGGGCCGACGGTGCTGGTCTGGACCACCTGGCAGGACGCCGGCAACGTCGCCGCCGCCCTCGAGGAGCGCTGCGCCGGTTGGGCCGAGGTGCGGCGCCTGCCCTTCACGCCCCTCGGCGCCGACGTCCCCGAGCTCTGAGCGCGTGGACTGGCTTGTCCGCGCGGGCCTGATCGAGCTGGCGCTGGGGGCCCTGCTGGGCTGGGCGATGGTCGTGCGCGAGGAGCGGCCGGACTGGCTGCGGCGGATCGGCGTCGTCGCCCCGGCCCGGGTGCGCCAGGTCCACCTCGACTACGTGATGATGGGCCTGATCCTGATCGGCGTCGGCCTCGCGGTCCCGAGCCTGCCGACCGGGATCGGCGTTGCCCTTGTTTTCGGCACCGCCGTCAACCCCTTCCTCTTCGTCCCGCTCGCCTTCGATCCCGAGGCAAGCCGCCGCGCTTGGTACCGGGCATTGGCGACTGTCTCCTTCCTCGCCGTCAGCGGCGGCCTCGTCGCCGCGGCGATCGTCGGCCCCGGCTAGGGAGGGGGCGAGTTCCGGCTCACGTGCATCTCGTCGGTCGAGACCCGAAGGGAAGGCCTCGTTATGTCGGATGGGTGCGAGGGATTCGGATTCGGGTCGTAGTCGCGGTTGACGAGCCGGACTTGATCGTCACAATCCATGAGAGGAAGCGCTGATGCGAGCCGACTACGTCAGCCAAGCGGACGCTCTGGACATTGAACTTTTTCCCTTCCGCCATTTCGAAGGGCAAGAGATGATTCCTTTTGCATGGTCGGGTTCGCAAAGGGACGCCCAGCGGCAGTCGAGCTCCTTGATCCCGCGACCCATCTGGAGCTACTGGACGTGGCAGCATCGCGGTTCGGATTGGACGGAGCGGCGCTTCAGGCGGCCGCTCGCGCCGCCCTTGCCGCGCCCGATCGCGTCGTTGAGCTCGAGGTTGCGGCCGCCGCCCTTCCCGCCGCATAGGCACTCGGATCGCTCCGACCTCGCGGCTAGCATCAGCCGCCATGCCAAGCCTGCCGAAGTTCCGCCTGCTCGTTTCCCTTTTTGCCGTCGCCGGATTGCTGGCGGCGCTGCCGGCCGCCGCCCAGGCGACGCTGGTCTTCAGCCGCAACCCGATCAACCCGGTCGTCTTCAAAGCCAACGACAACGGCTCCGGGGTGCAGCGGATCGGTCCCGGGTTCAGCCCGAAGATCTCGCCGGATGGGCAGATGATCGTCTACTTCCGCGGTGGCAATGGGCGTAGCCAGAAGCCGGAACTGATGGTGGTGCCGACGGCGGGCGGGCCGGCCAAAAAGCTGGCGGACAATTGGCAGGACAACTTCGTCTTCGCTTGGTCGCCGGACTCGACCACGATCGCGGTCCTGCTCGGGCCGGAACTCGGCCGTCAGAGGCTGACCACGATCAACGTCGTCAGCGGCGTCCAACACACGGTCGCCAGCGGCTACTTCAACGGCGTCAGCTTCTCGCCCGAAGACGGCTCCGAACTCGTCTACGGCAGGGCGCCGAACGAAAAGTACCCGCCCAAGACCAACGTCTTCAGGTACTCGGCCAATGATGGCGCGACGGTGCAGTTGACCAAGGACAACCGTTCCGAGAACCCGCTCTGGGGGCTGAACGGGAAGGTCGTCTTCGTCAAGCTCGTCGGTGGCAAGCAGCGCAAATACGGCCCCAAGAACGAGCTCTACCTGATGAGCCCGAGCGGCAACTCGGTCAAGCGGCTGACCCACACCAAGGTCGACCCGCTTACCGTCGGTCTCAGTCCCACCCGCTGGTCGGCCAGCGGCAACCAACTGCTGACCGAGTACGGCGGCCAGGACACGAGCTACGCGGTCACGGTCAATCCCAAGACCGGCGCCGAAAAGACGCTGACGAAGGAACGCGAGGTCGGCTTCATCGGCACCGCCCTCTCCAGCGACGGCACCAGCGTGCTCGGCTGGCTCGGCGGCTTCGAACCGGGGCCGAACAAGAAGATCGTCTCGATTCCCTACAAAGGCGGTAAGCCGAAGGTGCTGGTGACCAACGCCGCCGAACCCGACTGGGACCGTTGAGCCTCATCTCGCGGCGTTCGCGACGCGGCCCCGTTGCCGCCCTCGTGATGGCGGTCGCGCTGCTTGTCGCCCCAGAGGTGACGCAGGCCTTCGTCTATGTGAAGAACCCGCTGCATCCGGTCATTTTCGACTCCAACTCCGGCAGGATCGCGGCCGGGTCGAATCCGCGGATCCTCGACGGCGGCACCTCGGTCGCCTGGCTGCGTGAAGGTCCCGGACAGGCGCCGGAACTGCGGGTCAGGCTCGGGTCCGAACCTGCCAAGACCATCCTCACCAACTGGCGCGAACCCGCCTACATGGACGATCAGGATGGGCTGGTCGCGGCGCTGCGCGGCCCCGAAGTTGGGAGGCGGGAACTGGTCGTGGTCGATCTCGCCACCGGTGGCGTGCGCGTGCTCGACAGCGGTTACTTCAGCGGCCTCAGCTTCTGCCCCGACTGCGGCGAACCGCAGCTCGTCTACTCGAAAGCCGAGCGGGAAGGTTTCCCGCCGCGCAGCGACATCTACAGGATCGCGGTCAATGGCGGCTCCCCGCAGCGCCTGACCCACGACCAGCGTTCGCTGGACCCGCTCTGGAGGCCGGGGATCCTGGAACGCGCTCGGCCGTCGAAGATCGTTTTCGTCAAGCAACTGGGCGCCAAGCGGCGCAAATACGGTCCCAAGAACGAGCTCTACTCGATGAAGGCCGAAGGCGGCGAAGTCAGGCGCCTCACCCACACCCGTGTGGGTCCGCTGTCACTGGGCCTGTTTCCCACCGCATGGTCGGCCGAAGGCAAGCACCTGCTGGCCGAGTTCGAGGGGCAGGACACGAGTTACGCCGTGGGCGTCGACTACAGGACCGGGCGACAGCACCCGATCGCCGCGGTCGGTGAGCGCGGGTTCGTCGGCACCGCGATCTCGGGCGACGGGGAAACGGTGCTCGGCTACACCGGCGGCTTCGATCCCCAGGCACCCCACAACGTCGCCGTCGCGCCCTTTGCCGGCGGCAGGCCGCGGGTGAAGGTCAGGAACGCCTTCGAACCTGACTGGTACCGCAAGGCCGGCGAATAGGCGGGAGTGTCGGGTCAGTTGAGCAGGCCGACCTGGCGCAGGATCGAGACGCTGTCCGAGTAGACGTCCTTGCGCTTGACGAGGCCGCCCTCGAAGGGGATCACGTCGAGGCCGTCCCACTCGACCCGATTGCCGGTCGACGGCGCGACCAGGTCGCCGCGCCGCATCTCCTCAGAGTGGGTCGCCGAAGCGGTCCACTCCTGGACGACCAGCCCCTCGCGCACGTAGAGGCGGCGGGTGGCGAAGGCGATGTCGGGCCAGGCGCTGAAGATGGCGCCGATGTGGTCGCGCACCTCGGCGCCCGTCGCCGACTCGCCGGCGGTGTGGTTCTCGAAGACCATGTCGGGCGCGTGCATGGCCATGATCGCGTCGAGATCGTGCTCGTTCCAGGCCTCGTTGTAGCGGGCGATCGCTGTCCCCAGCGCCTCGGCTGAGTCCTTCCCGGTCTCGCTCATCTGCTCCCCTTTCCCAGTTGGCAGGCCGGATGTATGGTCGCACGGGAATTCCCGAGCGAACGGAGGAGATCGATGGCGGCCGAATACACGATCAAGCACCGCGACGAGTTCGAGTCGATGGAGGGCTCTGGCGACGCCACCTGGAAGCTGGCGCGCAAGGCGCTTGGCACCTCGGCTTTCGGCTTCAACCTGGTCGAGATCGAGCCCGGCGGCCAGATCCCCGAGCACGATGAGAACGAGAGCGGCCAGGTCGAGCTTTACGTCGTCCTCGAGGGCGAGGCGGTGCTGCGGATCGGCGGCGAGGACCACGCGGCGCCTGCCGGCACCTTCGCCTCGATCGAGCCGCCCGCCAGCCGCACGATCCTCAATCGCTCGCCAGCACCGGTCTTGGCGCTCCTGATCGGCGTCCAGCCCGAGGGCGACTATGAGCCGATGTCGTGGGCTTGAACGCGGCCCTATAATCCGGAAACCCGTCAACCCGTCGCGTGCCCGCTCGAAGAAGGCGCGGAACCCGGGAGGATCACATGCCTGAGCACCAGTCCAAGGGCAAGCGCCCGGAGCGCTTCTCGCCCGAGCGCCCCTACAAGCCACTGGTATCGCCGCCCAGCGTCGAGGACAAGGACGCCTGCGCGATCTACGCGTCCGTGCGCAAGGACGCCACCCCCAGTCACCGTCCGATCGAGCTGGCGATCCCCGCCCTGCAGAAGATGCTCCACCGCGCCGGCAACGTCGACGGCGAGGGGGACGGCTGCGGCCTCATGCTCGACCTCCCGCGCAAGATCTGGGCTGAGGAGGTCCGCAAGGACGGGCACGATCCCTCGCTCACCCTCGACGACGCCTTCGCCGTTGCCCACATCTTCATCGAGCGCTCGCAGGACCGCGAGAAGGTCCAACACGACGCCCGCGAGCTGCTCGCCGAAGGCGGCTTCCGCGTGCTCTCCGAGCGGATCGGTGTCACCGATTCGACCGCGCTCGGCCCGACCGCGCGCGAGGAGGAGCCGCACTTCTGGCAGGTCGCCGGCCTGGTGCCCGACGCTGCCCGCCGCGACCCGATGCTGTTCGAGCTGCTGATCGAACTCGAGCACCAGCTCGGCGTCCACGTGCCCTCGTTCTCGGCCAGCACCTGCGTCTACAAGGTGATGGGCGCCCCGAACGTTCTCGGCGCCTACTACCCGGACTTGACCGACGAGCGCTTCGAGACGATCGGCGCCTTCGGCCACAACCGCTACTCGACCAACACCTGGCCCTCGTTCAAGCGCGTGCAGCCGTTCTCGGCGCTCGGCCACAACGGCGAGATCAACACGATCGAACAGTTGCGCCAGGAGGCGAAGATGCTGGCGGTGCCGATCCGGCCCGGCGCTTCCGACTCGCAGGACCTCAACCGCACGATCGACACCCTGGTCAGCCGCGAGGGCCTCAGCCTGGCGGAAGCGATGGAGATGGTGCTGCCCCCGATCGTCGAGGAGATCCGCCACTTCCCTGAGGAGATCCGCGGCTTCTACATGTACCTGCGGCAGATGATGGGTCCCTTCTCGCAGGGCCCTGTGGCCTTGATCGCCCGCCACGCCGACGAATGCGTGTTCTCCTCTGATGCGCTTGGACTGCGCCCGCTCTGGCAGGTCGAGAGCACCGAAGATTTCGTCTTCAGCTCCGAGCCGGGCGTCGTCTCCGTCCACGACATGGTCTCCGAGCCGAAGCCACTCGCCCCGGGCGAGAAGGCAATGGTGCTGATCGATCGCGGCCAGCGCCGCTCGAGCCTGCACCCGCACGCGGAGATGCTGCGGATCGTCCGCAACAGCTGGCTGCGGCGCAACGGCGTTGAGGCGGTCGGGCCCTACGATCGCGCGCTCGAGCCCGGCGGCCCGCTCGAGGGCGCCGACGTCCCCGGCTACTCCGATGCCGGCCCCGAGGAGCCGGTCAAGGTCTCCGACCGCGTCCTCGCTGGGTTTGGCTGGCAGCGCGACGACGTCAAACTGGTCCAGCAGATGGCCTCCAACGGGGCCGAGCCGGTCGGCTCGCTGGGCTACGACGGCCCGCTGGCGGCGCTCTCGCCGGAGCGCCAGAACCTCGCCGACTACTTCAAGGAGACGGTCGCTGTCGTCACCAACCCGGCGATCGACCGCGAGCGCGAGATGGAGCACTTCTCGACCCGCGCCGTCTTCGGCCGCCGGCCCTCGCTCGACGACGCCAGTCTCGACACCGGCACCGTCGAAACCGGCTTCCCGCTGATCCTCGGGGGCCACCACGAGCTGGCGCCGCTCTCCGACAAGACCTACCGCCAGATCGCCCGCAAGCACCGGACCTACCTGCTGGAGGACCTCTGGGAGGAGTTCCGCGGCCGCGCCGCCGTGGTCGATATCTCGCTGCTGGAGTCGGAGACGACGCAGGGGGCGATCGAGCGGATCAAGCAGGAAGCGGTAAAGCACGTGCGCGACGGCGCCGAGCTGCTGATCCTCAGCGACCGCACCGTCTACGACGGCGAGCGCCGCTACCTCGACCCGCACCTGGCCACCTCCGCCGTCGACCAGGGCCTGAAGCAGTTCAAGGTCCAGTCCGGCGAAGAGAACCTGCGCCGGCGCTGCGGCCTGGTCCTGCGCTCGGCGGCGATCCGCAATGTCCACGACGTGATGCTCGCCCTCGGGCTCGGCGCCAACGGCGTCTGCCCGTACACGATGGTCGAGGTGATCTGCGTCGAGGACTACGAGACCGACGTCGACAATCTCTGCGCCGCTTTCGTCAAGGGGATCGAGAAAGTGATCTCGACGATCGGCATCCACGAGGTGCGGGGCTACGCCCGTCAGTTCTCCTCGATCGGCGTCAAGCCGGAGCTGGCCGAGATCTTCCAGACCGAGGCCTTCGCCTCTACCGAGAAGGGCGGCACCGGCTTCACCGAGCTCGACGAGGACACCAACGAGCGCGCCCGCGTGCTCTGCGGCGACGAGGACGCCAAACCGGCGAAGACGTTCCGCTTCTACCCCAAGGTCTACAAGGCGGCGATCGCCACCGCCAACGGCTCCGGTTCCTACGCGGACTACTCGGAGAAAGTGCGCGACCTCGAGCAGCAGAACCCGATCTCGATGCGCCACATCATGGGGCTGAAGGGGGACCGGGAGCCGCTTGCCGACGCCGCTGGTGTCGACGCCGGCGTCGGCC
Source organism: uncultured Actinomycetes bacterium (assembly GCA_963708405.1). Classification (GTDB taxonomy): domain Bacteria; phylum Actinomycetota; class Thermoleophilia; order Solirubrobacterales; family 70-9; genus VAYN01. Next base: position 1,222,435 of record CAVPSL010000002.1, on the reverse strand, counting down.
ACCACGACTACCCGATCGTGATCTCCTCGATGAGCTTCGGCTCCCAGTCCGAGCCGGCCTTCCGCGCCTACGCGGAGGCGGCCAAGGCGACCAACATCCTCTGCATGAACGGCGAGGGGGGCGAGATCCGCGACATGTACGGCCAGTACCGCAAATGGCGCGGCCAGCAGGTCGCCTCGGGGCGCTTCGGCGTCTCGGCGGAGATGCTCAACTCCTCCTACGTCGCCGAGATCAAGATCGGCCAGGGCGCCAAGCCCGGCGAGGGCGGCCACCTGCCCGGCAAGAAGGTCTCCGAGAAGGTCGCCGCCGCGCGTAATGCCTCGCCCGGCACCGACCTGATCTCGCCTTCCAACAACCACGACCTCTACTCGATCGAGGACCTGGCCGAGTTGATCGACGAGCTGAAGACCGTCAACCCGGACGTGCGGGTCTCGGTCAAGGTCCCGGTGGTGCCGAACATCGGCACGATCGGGCTCGGGATCGCCAAGGCCGGGGCGGACATCATCACCCTCTCCGGCTTCGAGGGCGGCACCGGCGCCGCCCGCCAGCACGCCCTGCGCCACGTCGGCCTGCCGAGCGACATCGGCACCCGCGCCGTGCACCGGGCGCTGATGGAGGCCGGGCTGCGCAACCGGGTCGAGATCTGGGCTGACGGTGGCTACCGCAGCGGCCACGACATTGTCAAACTGCACTGCCTCGGTGCCAACCGCGTCGGCTTCGGCACCCTGGCGATGGTCAGCCTCGGCTGCACGATCTGCCGCGGCTGCCAGCTCGACACCTGTCACGTCGGCATTGCCACGCAGATCGAGACCGTTGAGCAGGCGCAGGAGCACGGTCTGAAGAAGTTCACCCCGCAGGAGGTCGACCGCGCCGCCGAGAGTTGCGCCCGCTTCTTCGCGGCGATGGGCGAGGAGGTCAAGCAGGTCGTCGCCTCACTCGGCTACGAGCGCGCCCAGGACCTGGTCGGCCGCTACGACCTGCTCGAGCAGACTGCGATGGCGGACAAGATCGACCTGACGCCGCTGATCGAGCCGCTGGACGAGTACCTGGACCTGGAGCCGCTCGACCTGCCGGTCGCCGAGGAGGAGCGGGCGGAGGCCGGCCTCGTCGTCGCCCGGCCGATCCGGATGGAGGCCAAGCAGGCCTCCCACGAAATCGCGGCGCTGGCCGGCGACGTCTGCTCCGGCCGCACGATCCACAACGAGTTCCCGCGCCCGACCGACGCCAACGACCGCGTGCTCGGCACCGAGCTGGCGGGGGCGATCTCACGCGCGCGCATCTTCGACGCTGACGCGCCGGAGGCGAGCGACGAGATTCTCGCCAGCCTCGAGTTCAACGGCGGCTCGGTCGCCGGCCAGGGCCTCGGCGCCTTCAACGCCTACGGCGTCGCGATCCGCGTCGAGGGTGGCGCCCAGGACGGCGTCGGCAAGACGATGCTGGGCGGCACGATCGCGATCCTCAAGGGCAAGGGGGCGAAGGGCAAGCGCCTCAACGGCTCCGTCGGCAAGTCCTTCGCCTACGGCGCCCAGCGCGGCCACCTCTTCGTCCAGGGCTCGGCCGACTCGCGCTTCTGCATCCGTCTCTCCGGCGCCGACGTGGTGCTGGGCGGCGAGCCCGAGCAGCCCCTCGACGACAGCCGCGGCGCCCTCGCCGACCGCGCCAACGCCAAGGGCTTCGCCTTCGAGTACATGACCTCGGGGCGGGCCGTGGTGCTGGGCGACATCGGTCCCTGGGCCTGCGCCGGCATGACCGGCGGCCGCGTCTACGTCCGTCACAACGCCTTCGGCATCGACCGCGAGTCGATCGAGCGGCGACTGGGCGAGGGCGCCAAAGTCCAGCTCAAGGACCTCGACGCCGAGGGCCTGCTCGACGTCGACGACCTGCTCACCGCTTATGCCGAGGAACTGCGTGCGACCGAACAGGGCGAGGAGGCTGTCCGCATCCTCGAGCTGGCGGCGGATGCTGCCAGCAACTTCCTGATGATCGTGCCTGAAAAGGTCCAGGCGGACCCGTCGATCTCGACCGAGTGAGCGGAGCGGCTAGTGGCCGCGCCTTTCCAGTTTGTCGGCGACCGCACGGACCTCCTGCAGGAGGCCGTCGAGGAGCTGCTCGGTGTTGGTGTGGATGCGGTACTCGGCTGCCTGGCGCTCGGCTTCGAGGCGGTCGACGCGCTCCTCTAGGCGGTCGGTGCGCTCGTCGACGCGGCGGATCGCCCGCTGGGACTTCTTCTCGGATTTGCGGACGCGGGTTTTGACGTAGCGGCGGATGTCCTCTTGGATCGTGTCGAGCTCGCGGCGCAAGTCGTCGTCGACGGGCTCGCCGCGCTCGCCCTGCTCGGCCAGCATCTCCTCGACGCCGCGGCGGACGCGCTCGATCTCCTCGTGCAGCTCGGCGCGGGCGCGGTCGGCGGCGGCGGAGATCGCCGGCACCTCCTGGGGCCCGCGGCCGCCCGGCGGCAGGGGCGGATCGACCGGGTTGGGCGCAGCGCTCATCGGCGACAGATCCTAGGGAGGGGGGTGGCCGGAACCGCTCAGCGCGCCAGCGCGTAGAGGCTGTAGCGGCCGATCGTCAGCTCGTCGCCGTCCTTCAGCGGGCCCCACTCGACTGGGTCTCCGTTGACGAAGACGCCGTTGAGGCTGCGGTCGTCGAGCACGCGCAGGCCCTTGCCGGGCTCGGCGACGACGAGCGCGTGGCGGCGCGAGACGCTGGGATCGTCGAGCCGTAGGTCGGCGGCGACGCTGCGGCCGATCCGGGTCCAGCCGCGCTCGATCGCGAAGACCTCGACCTCGCCGTCATCCTCGTAGGCGAGGTAGTGGCCCGTGCTGGCCAGCGCTGCGCGGGCGTCGTGCAGCCAGGCCGGTGCCGTCGTGTGGTCGAGGACCGGGATCTCGACGGTGTTGCCGTGTTCCTGGCGCTCCTCGAAGATCGAGTCGCGGCGGAAGCCGGCGCTGCCGCAGTGGGGGCACTCGGGCAAGGCCTCGCTCTCCTCAAGGGAGAGCTGGGCGCCGCAGAGAAGGCAAAAGAAGGTGCCGGCACCGGCAAAAGAGCCGGTCTCATACCTGTCGTCCAGGGGGCTGCTGCTGACGGCGTCGAAGATGGGGGCCTCTCCTTCCTGCGTCACTTTCGATACTAGCGCCCGGCGCTCGCCTCGTCACTCCAATTCCCCGGAGCGGTCGTCCCAAACGCGGCGCGTCTAGAATCGCGCCGGCCATGGGCCCAATCAGAGCCGAGATCGAGATCGACGTGCCGCGCCAGCGGGCCTTCGAGGTGATCGGCGACTTCGCCTACCGGCCCGCCTTCACCGATCACTTCCTCAGCGGCTTCCGCCTCACCAGGATCGAATCGAGCGGGGTCGGCGCCGGTGCCCGCTTCCGTGTCGAGCAGCCGCTGCGCTCGGTCTGGATGGACACGACGATCGCCGAGATGGAGCCGCCGCACCTGATCGTCGAGCACGGCCACTGCGGCCGCGTCAACCGCATTCCCACCCGCACCGTCTGGGAGCTGACCGAGGGACCGGGCTCGCTGACCTCGGTGCGGCTTTCGCACTGGACCGAGCCGGGACACGTCGATCGCGCTCTGGAGCTGGCCTCCGCCGCCTCTTTCTGGCAGCGCCGCCGCTGGCAGGAGGCGCTGCGCAGGCTGCGTGATCTGCTCGAGTCCGACGACCCCAGGCCGGCCCGGTTGGCCGTCGCCGGGGGCAACCGCTACGCGACCGGCATTCCGTAACTGGTTCTGAATAGACTCCGCCGCCGATGTCCCTGAACCGCCGTCTCGCCCTGCCCCTGCTTGCCGCCTTGGCCCTCGTCGCCCTCGCGGTCGGCGTCTCCGCTTGCGGCTACTCCAGCGACTCCAAGGAAGTCGTCGAGGGTGAGCCGGTGGAGCTCGGCAACCTCCACTTCAACGTGATCTTCTCGCGTTACCTCAACCCCAACGACAACGAGGACTCGGCCTACTTGGTCGGCCAGAAACCGGCGCCCGAGGGCTCGAACTATTTCGGCATCTTCTTCGAAGTCCAGAACGAAACCGACAAGCCGCAGCAGTTGCCGACGACGCTGATGATCACCGACGCCGACCACACGAAATACGAAGTGCTGCCGAGCGAAAGCCTCTACGCGCTGCCGCTGGGCGGCGAAGTGGAACCGGAAGAACAGGTGCCGGTGCTCGATTCGACGCCGCAGCAGGGCCCGATCGAGGGCTCGCTGGCGATCTTCCTGCTGCCGGCCGCGGCCTCCGATAACCGGCCGCTGACGCTCCACATCGAAACGCCCAACGGCGAAAAGGGCGAAGTCACCCTCGACCTCTAGGTCCGGCGCCGGGCTAGAGCCCGGCGGAGAGGACTTGGGAGGCGATTGGGGCGGCAACTTCGCCGCCGGCTGCTTCGGCTTCGATCAGCAGCACCCCGATCGCCAGCTTTGGCTTGTCGGCGGGGGCGAAGGCGGCGAACCAGGCGTCCTTTTTCTGTTCCGGTTCTTCGGATTCTTCCTGGCCTTCGACCGGCCCCAGCTCGGCGGTGCCGGTCTTGCCGGCGACTTGGCCCTCGGGGATGGCGCCAGCGGTGCCGGTCCCTTCGGTGACGACGCCGATCATCAGTTCGGTTAGCTCGTCGGCGATCTTCTTCGACATCACCCGCACCGGCCCGGCTTCGGGCCGCAGCTTCTTGTTGAGGACGATCGAGGTCGGTTCGCGGACGCCGCCGTTGGCGACGGTCTGGGCCACGCTCGCCATCTGCAGTGGCGTCGCCAGCACTTCGCCCTGGCCAATCGCGGAGACGCCGAGGTCGACTTCTTCGCCGATTTCGGTCGGGATCGTCGACTCCGGCGGTTCCACCTCGCTGACGATCTGCTTCGAGTAGAGCGACGGCGGCGCGTTGAAGCCGAAGCTTTCGGCGGCGGCGACGAGGTCGTCGTTGCCGATCTTCGGTCCCAGCGGCGCGAAGTCGGCGTTGCATGACTCGGCGAAGGCCTGGCGGAAGGTGCCGCCGCAGTACTCGCCGTTGGCATTGCTGATGAAACGGCCGCCGACGTTGGCGCCGTTGGTGACTTCGAATTCGTCGTCGAGGGAGACGACGCCCTTCTCCAACGCCGCCGTGGTGGTGATGATCTTGAAGGTCGAGCCGGGGGGCTGCGGGGCGGAGAATGCCTGGCCGGCGATCGCGCGGACGTCGCCGTTGCGGGCGTCGAGGACGGTGACGCCGCCGAAGCGGCCGGCGAGGGCGCTTACCGCGGCTTCCTGCAGGTCTGGCTCGATCGTCGTCTTCACCGGCGCTCCCTTGTGGGGCTTGCCCTGGGCGAGAACGCGGACCGAGGTGCTGTCCTTGTTGACCGCGAGCAGGGTGCCGCCGGGCTTACCGGCGAGGCGGTCGTTGAAGGCGCGCTCGAGGCCGCTGACGCCGACCGGCGTGTCGGACGCGAAGCCGTGGCGGGCCAGCGCTTCGGCTTCTTCTTCGCTCGCTTCGCCGACTTCGCCGGTGACGTCGATCGCGGCGCTGCCCAGCGGGTGTTCGCGTTCGGTCGCCGGGCCCTGGGCCAGCGGCTTGCCGTCGACGGCGAGGATCGGCGCCCGCGGCGCCAGCTCGACCTTGCTCTCCAGGTGCTCGCCGCGGCGCAGGCCGGGGTAGACGAGGCTCGGGTCCCACTCGATGCCGCCGTCGGCGTAGGGGAGCAGGAGCTCGCTCTCGCTGCGACCGAAGGCGACGGTCGAGACCGTAATCGGCACTGGCACGGCAGTGCTGCCGCCGGCGTCGACGGGATCGTCGGCGGAGCTCGCTTCCAGCGAGCGCAGGGTCGCCGTGCGGGCCGCTTCGCGATAGTCGATGGCGAAGTCGCGGACGTCGATCTTCGCCTGTGAGGCCGGGTTCAGCTCGCGGTACATGGCGCCCATTTCACCGGCCGCCCAGGCTGCGGCGAAGCGGTTGGCGGCGTCCTTCTGGGGTGAGCCGGGGACGCCCGTGGCGGCGCCGACGACGAAGGCGATCAGCGCGATCACCGCCAGGGGAAGCGTGCGGGTGACGAGCCTACGCCGACGCTCTACAGCGGTTGACAACGTGCTCACCGGGGGAAAGGTAATGAAGCGATCACCGGCATGCTTCCATTTAGCGATGAGCGTGCTCGACTGGGCGATAGTCGCCTTCACTCTCGCCCTCGGGCTCTGGGGCTACCGGCAGGGGCTGATCGTCGGCGCTTTGACCCTGGCCGGCTTCGCGGTTGGGGCGATTGTCGGCAGCCGCCTGGCGCCGCTGGTCTTGACGCAGGGCTCGGAGTCTCCCTACGCGCCGCTCTTCGCCGCTCTGGGGGCGCTGCTGGCCGGGGCCCTGGTCGCGGTCGCGGTCGAGAGCTTCGCGCTGGGCCTGCGGGCGCGGCTGATCCAGAAGCGCATCCTGCACCTGCTCGACGGCGCCGGCGGCGCCACGCTGATCGGCGCGGTCGGGCTGGGGATCGTCTGGATCTTCGGCTCGGTCGCCCTGCACGCGCCCTCGACCGCGCAGTTGCGGGCCGACGTCCAGCGCTCGGTGATCCTGCGCGGGCTGAACGACGTCCTGCCGCCCTCGGGACCGGTCCTGCACGCCCTCGATCGGGTCGACCCGGCGCCGTCTGTGACCGGCCCGGAAACGCCCTCGGTGCCACCCGACCGCTGGATCGCCTCCGACCCCGACGTGCTCCACGCCGGTGCCTCGGTTGTGCGCGTGCTCGGTACCGCCTGCGGGCTCGGGGTCGAGGGCTCCGGCTGGGCGGTGGCGCCGGGGCTGATCGCCACCAATGCCCATGTCGTCGCTGGCTCCGACGACACCACCGTCACCACGCAGGAAGGGACCGAGCTGGAAGCGACGGCCGTCTACTACAGCCCCGCCCGCGACCTGGCGCTGCTGCGGGTCGATGCCGAACTGCCGACGCTGCCGATCAGCGGCCGCAACGAGGCGGGTGCCAACGCCGCGGTGCTGGGCTACCCGGAGAACGGCCCCTACACGGCCGAGCCGGCGCGGATCGGCGAGACCCGCTCAACCGTGAGCGAGGACTCCTACGGCAACGGCCCGGTCACGCGTACGATCATCGCCCTCGCCGGCGACGTGCGCAGCGGCAACTCGGGCGGGCCGCTGGTCGACTCGCGGGGGCGGGTCGTCGGCGTCGTCTTCGCCGCCACCACCGGTGGTCGGCCGGGCGGTTTCGCGATCCCGGCCGAGCAGGTGCGGGAAGCGGTCGCCGCCGCCGGCGAAGCGGTCGAAACCGGGCCCTGCACGGGTTGAGCGCTCAGGCCGAGCACTTACGTTCAGTAAGGTGAAATGGCCTTGGAACCAGCGATGCGCAACCAGGCAGAGACCGCGCCCGGCGCGGTCTGTCCAGACTTCCACGCGGCGATCGAGCTGATTGGGAAGCGCTGGACCGGGGCGATCGTCTGCGCCCTGACCGAGCGGCCAATGCGCTTCGGCGAGCTCGCCAAGGCAGTGCCGGGGCTCTCCGACCGCCTGCTCTCGCAGCGCCTGCGCGAGCTCGAGGAGGAGGGGCTGGTGCAGCGCGAGGTCGAAGCCGGTACGCCGGTGCGGGTGACGTACTCGCTGACCGCGATGGGTGACGAGCTCGGTCCCTCGATTCGCGAGCTGAAGAGTTGGGCGAAACGCTGGCGCCAGGCCGCTTGAGCGGCCGCCCCGTTTCTTAGGCTGGGCGGATGGACCTTCCGGGACCGTTCCCAGTCGGCCGCTACGCCAAGGGACTGCAGGAGTGGATGCGGGAGCGGCCGCGCGTGCAACTGATCGGCGAGGTGACCGGCGTCAGCCGCAGCCGGGTGCAGGCCTACTTCGAACTGCGTGACGCCGACGGCGCGGTGCCGTGCGTGATCTGGCTCAACGACCTGGAGAAGGCCGGGTTGCCGGATGGGGCGTTGCGCGACGGGGCGGAGATCGTGATCGGTGGCGGCCTCGACTACTACCCCGGCGGCGGCCAGGCCTCGGCGAGCTTCAGCTTCCGCGCCACCCACGTGCGGCTGGCCGGTGAAGGCGACCTGCTGGCGCGGCTGGAGGCGCTGCGCAAGCAACTGCGGGCCGAAGGGCTGTTCGAGCTGCAGAAGCAACTGCAGCGGCCGTTGCTGCCGCGGACGATCGGGGTGGTCACGGCGGAGTCGGGGGCGGCGCGGCGCGACCTGCTGGCGGGGCTGGCGCGGCGCGGTTGGGCCGGCTCGGTGGTCTGGGCCTTCGCCCCGGTCCAGGACCGCCACGCGGCGCCGGCGATCGCGGCGGCGATCCAGGGACTGGCGGCGCGGCCTGAGGTGGAGGCGATCGTCGTCACCCGCGGCGGCGGCAGCCTCGCCGACCTCTGGGCCTTCTGCGACGAGACGCTCTGCCGCACGGTGGCGATGTTGCGGGTGCCGGTGGTGAGCGCGATCGGTCACGAGCGCGACTCGACCCTGATCGACGACGTCGCCGCGGTCTCTTGCTCGACCCCGACTCACGCCGCCGAGGCGGCGGTGCCGCTCGACTGCATTGCCGCCCGACGCGACCTTGAGCGGGGGGCCGGCTCGCTGCGCCGCGCGGGAGACCGGGCGGTTGGCGCCCGCGCTCGCCATCTGGCGGCGTTGGCGCGGGGGCCGGCGCGGGCGCTGCAGCGCGAGCGCAGCGGCCTCAACCAGAAGATCCGCGAGATCCGCGCCGCCTCTGAACGCGGTCTCGCCGAGCGGTCCCGCAGCCAGCGGCGGATCGCCGGGCTGGTCCTGGAGCGAGCGCGGCGCCGGGCGCTGGAGCGGGCGGGCAGTGGGGTTGCGGAGACCGGCCGGCGCTCGGCGGCGCTCGAGCGCGGCGCTGAGGTGAGCCTGCGGCGGCGGCGTGAGGCGCTGCGCAAGGCGGCGGTGGCGCTGCGTGCTCACGACCCCGAGCGCACGCTGGAACGTGGCTACGCGCTGGCCGAGACCGTCGAGGGCGAGTCGGTGACCACGGCCGCCGCCGCGACCGCCGCCGGAGACGTAAGACTGCGCTTCGCCGACGGCCGCGTCAGGGCCGCGATCGAGGAGGAGAAGTGAGCGATAAGCCCGAGAGCTACGAGGTCGCCGTCGGGCGGCTGGAGGAGATCATCGACCGGCTCGACTCCGGCCAGGCCGGCCTGCGCGAGACCCTCGACCTCTGCCGCGAGGGTCGTGAGCTGGTCAATTACTGCGCGGCTGAGCTGGATGCGGTCGGTGAGGGCCTGAAGGAGCTAAGACTCGACGAGCTCGCCGCCCGCCTCGACTCCAGCGTCGACGCCCCGGGGGCCTGAGCAGAGCCTTCCCAGCGCCGGGCAGCCTCGGCAGAGGGACCAGCTGCGGCGCTCGGGCTCGGCGGGCGGGAACTCGCCGGCGGCGATGCGGGCGATCGTCTCCTCGAGGCGGGCGTGGCCGGCGACCATCTCGGCCGGCCCGAGCCGGCTGAGGACCGGTTCCTCGGGGCGCTCGAGGAAGACGTAGGCGACGTCGACCGCGGTTGCGTCGCGGGCCTCGGCGACTGCCAGCGCGTAGATCGTGCGCTGGGTGTCGTAGCCGCCGGCCTTCTCGGCCGGGGAGGAGCCGCCGAGGGCGTCGGTCTTGTAGTCGACGACCAGCGGCGGCTGGCCCTCGCGCTCGACCAGCAGATCGATCGAGCCGCGCAGGACGGTGCCGCCGACCCCGAGCAGGATCGGCGCCTCCGCCCGCACCCGCGTCGCGCCCGCCAGTCCCTGCCGCAGCTCCGAGCCGAGCCAGCGCCTCACAGGCTCGATCAGGGCGCCGGTATCGCCATCCTCGAGCTCCAGCCCCGCCGCGAGCGCGTGGCGCTGCGCCAGCTCCACAGGCGGCACCGCCCAGGCGTGCGCTTGGCTCCACTCCAGTAGCGAGTGCACCGCGGCGCCCCGGGCCGCACGTTCTTCCCGGGCGGTCGGTGCTCCCCCTCCGGGCGCCTCATCGGGTGCGGTTGTCCTTTCGACCGCTATGCGGTCCAAATGACGACCGCGCTCGCCGAGATCGAGCACGCGCTCCATCTGGAAGCGGTAGGCGCACTCCTCGTAGGCCGAGATCGCGGTGTAGGAGAGGGGGCGGCTGGGGACGACCGGAGGCCGGCGCTCCAACAGGGGCGGGGGGCCGGCGCCGAGCTCGCGCTCGGCGGCTCCGCGACGATGCAGGCGGCGCAGCTCGGCGGCGCGCTCGGGGGAGGGGAGGTTGACCCGTACCGCCAGCTCCGAGGGGGCGAAGCGGGCGTCGAGGCCGGGGCGGGCCTCCGGCGCCGGCACTGCCACCGTCGCGTCCTCCTCGCGGCCGATCCCGAGGCCGGCGACGATGCGCTCGATAGCCGGCGTCCCCGGCTTTGTCTCCCGGCCCGGTTCCGGCTTGACGACGCCGCTCAGCAGCAGCCGCTCGCGGGCGCGGGTGGCGGCGACGTGGAAGAGGCGCAGGCCCTCCTCGGAATCGCGGCGCCGCGATTCCTCCAGCAGCTCGCCGTAGCCGTAGAGGTTGATCGCGCTGGCGCCGAGGCGGCGCAACTGCATCCCTACCCGCGGCGGTTGCTCGTGGCCGAGGATCACCCCCGGCGGCCGCGCCCCGGCCAGCAGGCTGCGGGAGAGGTCGGGGACGGCGACAACGCCGAACTCGAGGCCCTTGGCGTTGTGGACGGTCATGATCCGCACCCCGTCGTGGCCCTCCGCCGCGGTTGCCGCCTGGGCCTCGGCATCGCTTTCGGCACGGGCAGCGAGGAAGTCGAGCAGACCGCGCAGGTCGCGGCCCTCGCGCGCCTCGAACTCGGCCGCCAGCCGCATCAGCTTGCGGACGTTGGCGAGCCGGGCCTCGCCGGCCGGCCGCAGCAGCACCGCCAGGTCGTAGCCGGTCTCGGTCGTTGCCGCCTCGATCAGCGCCGCCAGCGACAGCCGCGGCCCGCGCTCGCGCAGGGACTCGAGCTGGGCGACGAACTCGCGCAGCAGCTCCAGCTCGGGCTCGGGGATCTCGGCCAGCCGCTCCGGCGCCGCCAGCTCGCTCTCGCCGATGCCGGCGGCGCGCGCCAGGGCCGGCCAGACGTGGCGCCGCGGACCGGCCGCCGCCCGCAGCAGCCAGAGCGTGTCCGGGGCGGCGCCGCAGGCGGGCGAGGCGAGGGCGCCGAACAGGGCCTGGTCGTCGAGTGGGTTGGCGATCGTCGCCAGCAGCGCGCAGACGTCGGCGACCTGTTGCTGGGACCAGTAGCCGCGGCCGCCGACGACGTAGGGGCGCATCCCGGCGCGCTCGAGCGAGTCCTCGTAGGCGTCGAGGTGGGTGAAGGCGCGCAGCAGCACGACCATCTCGCCGCGGGGGACGCCGGCGTCGGCGAGCTCGCGCAGGCGGGCGGCGAGGAAGCGCGCCTCGGCCAGGCAGTTGAGCGGCGTGCGGCCGTCAATCGCCGGCTCCAGCTCGATCTCTTCCTCGTCCCAGCCGTCGCGCGCGGTCAGCAGCAGCTCTACCGCCGGCCCCTCCAGCGAGGTGGTGGCGTCGGCGCTGGCGCCGACCCGCAGCGGCGTGTAGGCGTCGCCGAGCAGGGTGGCGCCGAGCAGGTTGACAGCGCCGATCACCTCCGGCCGCGAGCGGAAGTTGCCGCTGAGGCGCATCAGCTCGGCGTCGGCGCGCTCCTCGACCCGGCGCCGCTGGGCGCGGAAGACGTCGAGGTCGGCGTGGCGGAAGCCGTAGATCGATTGCAGTTCGTCGCCGACCATGACCAGCTCCGTGCGCGGGCCGCGCAGGGCCTCGATCAGCCGCAACTGCAGCCGGTTGGTGTCCTGGAACTCGTCGACCAGGAGGTGGGCGAAGCGGCCGCGGTAGGCCTCGCCGACCTCGGCCCGCTCCAGTAGGCGGGCGGCGAGGATCTGTAGGTCCTCGAAGTCGATCCCGGCGCGGCGCTCCTTGGCGGCCTCGAAGCGGGCCGCAAATAGCTCCAGCAGCTGCGCCAGGTAGCCGTAGGCGAGGCCGCCCTCGCCGGCCTCGGCGCAGCGGGCGATCGCCGCCTCTAGCGCCTCGCGGTAGGCGGCCATCGGCTGGGCGCGGCTGCCGGTGCGCATCGCCCGCAGCTCCTCCAGCAGCGGCGGCTCGCCGGGAGCGTCGAGGCGCGCCAGCGCGCTCGCCAGCAGCTCGCGCTTGGGATCGGCCTCGCGCAGCTCCTCCAGGGCCGCCGCGGCGGCCTCGCGGCAGGCGCCGAGGGCAGCCGGCAGGTCGGGAGCGGGCGGCTCCGGCAGGCGGGGACGATCTTCACCGCGGCTGCGCAGCTCGTCGTGGACGCCGGCGACGAGCCCGCGCAGGCCGTCGACCTCGAAGGCGGCGACGAAGTCCTCGCGCGAGTAGAGCTCCTCCGCCTCAGGGTCCCCGCTGGCGGCGGCGAGGAACTCGGCCAGCGCCTCGTCAAAGGCCTCGCGGGCGGCGCGGGTCGCCTCGGGGGCGTCGAGGACGCGGAAGCCGGGGTCGAGGCCGGCCGCCACCGGGTGCCCGGCCAGGACCCGGTTGCAGAAGCCGTGGATGGTGGTGATCCAGGCGCCGCCGATCGCACCCAGCAGCTCGCCGGCGCGCTCCGAGCCGGCCTCGGCGCGGCGGCCGAGCTCAGCCCGGATCCGCTGTCGCAGCTCCGCCGCCGCCTTGTCGGTGAAGGTGAAGGCGAGGATCGCCTCCGGGGAGACGCCGCGCTCGCAGACGAGGCGGCAGTAGCGGTCGACCATCACCCCGGTCTTGCCGGTGCCGGCGCCGGCCTCGAGCAGGACGTCGTGGCCGCGGGCGCCGATCGCCGCCGCCTGCTCAGGAGTCGGCTTGCGCTTGCTCACCGCTCCTCCACCTCCTGGTCCTCCTCCAACTGAGGTGCCCGGTCGCGGCGGCAGATCGGGGCGAAGGTGCAAAAGGTGGGGCAGGTGTCGTGGCCGCGCAGGCCGCGGCGCGGGCCGGGGTCGCGGTTGATGTCGCCGGCGCGCATGCGGGCGACGATCTCGCCGCCGCGCCGGCGCGAGTCCTCGAGCAACTCCGCCAGCCCCTCGGCGTCGACGAGGTCGCGGGGGTAGAGGTCGTAGGAGCCGAGCTCGGCCGCTGCCTCGTCGAGCACGACGCCGCGCGGGCGCCGCACCGAGGTCCCACGCAGCGGGTGATAGAGACCGCCGACCGGGATCGCGCCCCAGTGCTGTTCGGCGGCGAGGAGGTAGAGCGGCAACTGCAGCTTCGCCTGCTCCTCGAACTTCTCCAGCGGCGTCACCCGGCCCGAGAGCTTGTAGTCGAGGACGACGGCACGGCCACTGCGGTCGCGGTCGACGCGGTCGATCGCTCCGTGCAGACCCCAGCCGCCGAGGTCGAGGATGGGCCGCTCGCTGTCCTCCTGCTCACCGAAGCCGGCCTCCAGCAGCCAGGGCTCGAAGCCGCCGCTCTCGCGCTCGGCCTCCTCGGCCAGGAAGCGTTCGAGCAGGCGGCGCACCCGGCGTGCCAGCGCCCGCTCGGCCGGGTGGTCGCCGAGTTCGCGCTCGGCCTCGAGCTCGGCCAGCAGCTCGCGCCCGCGCGCCTGCCAAGCGGGCAGGGAGCCGGGGCGGGGCAGGGGGTCGCCGCCGGGGCGCTCCTTGTAGAGGCGCTCCAGGGCGGCGTGCATGAGACCGCCCTGGACCAGCGGGTCTGGGACGGGGTCGAGCGGCTGCGGGTCGAGCTCGTGGCCGGCGAACCAGCGGTAGGAGCAGACGTCGAACTGCTCCAGCGTGGTGCCACCGTAGGCGGGGACGGCGGCGAGGGCGGCCAGTACGGCCGGGTTGGTCAGCGGGCCGGGCGCCCTTGCCGCCGCCTCGGCCCGGCGCGCGGCCCCGACCCGGGCGAGCGTCCGGCCCGCCGGCGCCGCGGCGACGCCGGCCGCGCTCAGCAGCGCCGCCGGGTCGGCTTCGGTGCCGTGCGAGGCGAGCGCCCGCGCCAGCTCGTCCTCTGAGGTAGCAGCGGCCAGCGGCGGCACCACCGTGGCCAGGTCGCGGCCGACCGTAAGCGCCGCTTCGACCGGGTCGGGCGCGGTGCCATCGGCGGCCGGCGCTAGCAGCGTCCGCACCTCGTCCAGCAGCGGCGAGCGCGGTTCGGCTGCACCGTTCTCGTCGCTGTCGCGGTAGGAGAGGAAGAGCCGCCGCCGCGGCAGCGCCAGGCAGACGCCGAACAGGTAGCGCTCCTCCGCTTCGGTGTCGCGGCGCGGCTCCAGCCCCAGCGAGGTCCGCTGCGTTTCCGCCAGGAAGGGGTCGCCGCCGCGGTCGCGGCGCGGGAACTCGCCGTCCTGCAGCGAGCCGACGAAGACGGTGTCGAAGCGGGCTGCCCGCAGCCGGTAGGGGTCGGCGATTCGCACTCGTCCCTCGACCGGCCCGCTCCAGGCTCGGTAGCGCAGGCCGGCGACGGTCGCCGCCAGCTCCGCCGCGGCGGGCGCCCGCGGTCCCAGTTCGGCGAGCTCGGCGAGGGCGCCGGCGATCGCGTCGGCGGCGCGCAGCTCGAGCCCGTCGCCGGAGGCCAGCGGCGGCCCGTCGCCCTCGCCGCGCCGCAGTGGTCGCGCCGCCATCGTCGCCGCCAGCGCCCCGGCCTCGGCCGCTAGCGCCGCCGCTGAGCGCGCCGCTGCCTCGCGCAGGCGCACTAGGTCGCGCGGCGGCTCGCGGTCCTCGCCCTGCCAGCGCCGCAGCGCCGTCTCGGCGTCGGTGACGCGCCCGCGCCGCAGGTCGCGCTCGAACCAGTCGACCCAGCCGCGCGGCAGGCCCGAGGGACCGCGCATGTAGCGCAGCAGGGCGGCGGCGCCGCCGTCGCCGAACTCGGCTTCCAGCAGCGCCACCAGGGCGCCGCCGACGGAGCTGCCGGCGACCGGCAGCTCCGCCTCCAGCGCCACCGGCACGCCGTTCGCCTCCAGCGCCGCGGCCACTCCCGGACCGCGCCGCGCCGGGTCGCGCAGGGCGACGGCGATCTCCTCCGGGGCGGCACCGTCGAAGACCAGGCGCGAGACCTGGGCGGCGATCAGCTCGGCCTCGGCGCGGACGCCGGCGGCGCGCAGGAAGGTCAGCGTCCCGTCCGGTTGCTGCGGTTCCGGGGCGGCGGCGCCGAAGCCTCGGGCGAGGTGGAAGAGCAGGGCGCTGTCGGTGTTCCCCGGGTCGGCCGCGGTCGTCGTCTCGGCGGCGACCCCGACGCGTTCGTGCAGGTCGGCAAGCAGGCGGGCGCGGGCGGCGAGAGCGCTGTCGTCGGCGGCGAACGGCACCGCCACCGTCACCTCGGCGAGGCCGGCCAGGGCGGCGACCATGTCGAGCTGGTTGGGGGTGAGGTCGTCGAGCCCATAGAGGAAGACCGGGCGGTCGCCCCAGAACGCGCCGTCGCCGCGCAGCAGCTCGACCGCGGCCCGGGCGATCCCGTGCGAGTCGACCCGGGCGAGTTCGTCGCGGACCGCGGCGTAGCCGCCGTAGAGGGTGGCGATGTCGCCGAGGTAGGCCGAGCCCTCGAGCGTGGCGGCGCTGGCCTCGACCGCCTCCGGGCCGATCCCCGCGCCCTGCAGCTCGTCGAGCAGCAGCGCGAAGGCGCGGGCGAAGCCGGGCCGGACGGCGGAGCGCCGCAGCGGCCCCAGGCGCGAGCGCCGTGCCGCCACCGCCAGCTCGATCGCCCGCAGGCGCTGGGCCGACGAGAGCTCCGCCGCCGGCGGTGCCCCGCCCATCGTCGCAACGGTGCGGAAGAGGGCGCCGAAGGTCATCACCGTTCCGCCCAGCACGGCCCCTCCCTCGCAGAGCTCGCGCTCGAAGGCGAAGACGTCGTCGAGAGTCGGCACGACCAGTACCGGGTCGCGCTCCAGGGCGGCGGTGAAGCCCCGGCGGACGAGGCCCGCCCGGCCCGAGTTCGGGGGCCCGTGAATCAGGTTCAGCGGCACCCTTCCCACCTTATGCAGGGGGGCGGCGTAGGAAGCGGCTCTCCTGGCCCTTCCCTACCCCGCAAACTGCGGCGTCAGAGCGCCTGTTTTGCCGTCTACCAGCCTCTCTAAATTGCCGCTCAGTCAATGTCGCTCTGCTTTGTAGACCCAGCCGACGCCGTACGTGCCATCGCCGACTCGGTCGGCCGCGAGGCGCGGCGGCAGCTCCTCGGCGAGGCCGTCCGGGCTTGGGTCGACGAGATTCCCGACTCCGAGCTCGAGGTCCACTACGCGAAGGCGATCGCCGAGCTCGACGAGCACGACCTCTCGATGCTCGCCGCCTGGCACGGCTCACTCGAGGTCGGCCACCCGGTTCCCAACCGCGACTTCCTCATGGGCGCCTTTGGCTCGCTCGGCGAGAATCGGCGCGAGGCGCTCAAGCTCGCCGCCGGCTTCCGCGGCGAGGAGGCGGTCGACGCCGGCGTCACCGAAGAAGACGCGCTGGAGCTGGTCCTCGGCCTGCTGGCGCCGCCGCGCCTGATGCAGCTCGCGGTCGAGGCCGTCGAGCTCTACGTCTGGGATCGCGCCGGCTCCGACAACTAGCCCGGCGCGATCGCGCCGTCGCTCAGTCGCTGGCCGCCGTGTCGGCGAGCACGCCCGGCACCCACGGCGCCGCCCGCAACGATTCGCTCGGCTCGTAGAAGTGCTGGATCGTGCCGCGGACGGGACGGCGGTCGACCTCGTCGACGGCGCCCGTCGCCGCCAGCACGCGGAAGTGGTAGCTGATTGTCGTCAGCGGCATTTCCAGGCTCGCTGCCGCCTCGACCGGACTGACCGGGTCGGCGGCCTCAAGCGGAGACATCGACCTGAGGATCCGGCGGCGGGCGCTGTGGTTGAGGGCGTGGAGGAGGGGGGCGGGGGTCTGGTTGTCTTGGGGATCGGAGGTGTCCACGGCGGCGATCCTCTTCCACTTGCCGCCCGCGCGCACACAATCGATCGACTGCGCAAGAAGTCCTGATCGTAGGGGATGGGCCCGGATGAGAATCATCCGGGCCCATCGAAGAGCAGCCCCCTAGTTGCCCTTCCGCATGGTCGCCTGCGGGAATACCGAATCCGTAGCCGCGATCTTCACCTGCCCTCACCTCCTCTCGCTTCCTGGTGTGGACACCTAAAGAATTAATCAAATTGGGTCTTTCAATCGGCAAAATGGACTGAACAACGAGGACGCGCAGAGGTTCCCGAGTAAACTGAGCAATTGCCCCCAAGACGCAGGAGGAGAGACGTCCTAATGCCAGCGCCGCCCCAAGAGCGCGAAGTACGACCCTCGCTAGTCGATCCACGGCTGGCCGCTGCGCTCGCCCACCCCACCCGCGTGCACGCCCTGACCGTGCTCTCGCAACGTCCCGCCAGCCCGCGCGAACTGGCCGAGGAACTGGACCTACCGACGCGACACGTCGCCTACCACATCAAGCGCCTCACAGAGCTTGGCTGCGTCGAACTCGCCCAGGAGAAGGCGGCCGGCGGCGGTCGCGTGGTCGAACACATCTACCGGGCGACGCAGCGGGCCTACTTCGACGCCGATGGCTGGGAAAGCCTTGACGACCGCGAGAAGCGGGGCGTGACGACGACGATTCTGCGGCTCGCCTCCGAGGACATCAACGAGGCAATGGCGACCGGGACCATTCACGAGCCCGACGACAACCACATCAGTCGCACCGTGATGGCGGTCGACGAACCGGGCTGGACCGAAGTGGTGACGGTGCTGAATAACGCCGTCGAGGAGATCATCGACATCCAGGAGCGGATCGCCGCGCGCACCGCCAACAATGAGACGGCGATAACGATGCTCGCCAAGATCCTGATCTTCCACTTCCGCGCTCCGGAGCCGGGCGACAGGCCCGGCTGAGCGATCGTCCCTCGTTTACCGGTTTGCGCCGGGGGGTATCGTTCGGCGAACAGGAAGGATTTGGTCGGGCGCTTGTTCAAGCGAGCGCGCGCAGGGGCTGGCCTCCAAACGTATTGGAGGGATGCCGATGAGGAAGCGCTTTTCCGCGGTCGCCGTCTTGGCGGCTGTCGCTCTCAGCGCGGCGATGCTCTTGGCCGTCGCGGCCTCGGCCCACTCGGGCCAGGGCCAGAAGGGCCACCACGACGCGAAGGGCCAGCACGACAGCAAGGGCCACCATGGCGAGAGGGGCCACGGGCACGGTCACAAGGGTCATGGCCACCACCACGGTCCGCCGCCGCACAAAGGACCGCCGCCGAAAACGCTGCCGCCGGTCGACGTCAGCGAAGCGGAAAACTGCGACTTCATCGCCAACCCGGGCAACGAACTCTGCATGCTGCCCTTCCCGGACGACTACTACACGGTCGCCGACCCGAGCAGCGAAACCGGCCGCCGAATCAACTTCAAGGACGCCGGGATGCCGGCCAACGCCGCCAACCAGCACATCGAAGCGGCGCCGTACAACGCCTCTGACGGGTTCAGCCCCGGTTCGGTGATCCTGGTCAAGATCCCCGGCATCCAGACCGCCGCCGACGTCGCCGCCACCGGCGCGCCGCCGATCAACCACATCGGCCAGTACAAGTGGGGCAACTCGCCGATCGTCGTCATCGACGCCCAGACGGGCAAGCGCTGGCCGATCTGGGCCGAGATCGACTCCACCGCGAGCAACCCGGCGAAAGCGGTGCTGGAGATCCACCCCGCGGTCAACTTCGCCTCCGGGCACCGCTACATCGTTGCCCTGCGCAACCTCCGCAACGCCGCCGGCGAAAAGCTGGAAGCGCCGACCGCCTTCCAGTACTACCGGGACAATGTGCCCTCGAAACAGCCGCAGGTGAACGCCCAGCGCGGCCGCTTCGAAGCGATCTTCTCGCGCCTGCAGAAGTCCGGGATCAACCGCAAGGGCCTCTACCTGGCCTGGGACTTCACCGTCGCCAGCGACCGCAACAACACCGGTCGCGAGCTGGCCATGCGCAACGCCGCCTTTGCCCAGCTCGGCGACACCAACCTCGCCGACGGGGTGCCGCAGGGCACCTCGCCGAGCTTCCAGGTGACCAGTGTCGAAAACGAACCGAACCCGGGCCAGATCGCCCGCCGGGTCAAAGGTAGCTTCCAGGTGCCCTGCTACCTGTTCCCGAACTGCGGCCCCGGTGGTCGCATGCAGTTGGACTCGAACGGGGCGCCGATCCAGAACGGCACCTGGACCGCCAACTTCGACTGCATCATTCCCCAGTCAGCGGTGACCGGGGCGCCGCAGTCGGCGCGTCCCTCGCTCTACGGGCACGGCCTCTTCGGCACCGCCTCGGAGGTGGCCTCGGGCCCGCAGCGGGAACTCTCGCAGGGCCACGACATCGTCCAGTGCGCCACCGACGAGATCGGGATGTCGGAATCCGACCTGCCGGTCGTGGCCGGGGCGCTGCAGAACATCTCCGGCTTCCCGGCGATTCCGGACCGGCTGCAGCAGGGCCTGCTGGACGAGCTCTTCCTGGGCCGGGCGATGATCAGCCCCTCGGGCTTCACCACCGATCCCGCTTTCCACCAGGACGGCACGCCGCTCACCGGCTCGGTGTTGAACACGAGTCACCTCTACTACAACGGCAACAGCCAGGGCGGGATCATGGGCGGCGCCCTGACCGCAGTGGCGCCGGACTTCACCCGCGCCTCGCTTGGGGTGCCGGCGATGAACTACTCGGTGCTGCTGCCGAGGTCGGTCGACTTCGATCAGTTCGCGGCGGTGCTGTACCCGTCCTACCCGAACGAAACGGCACGGCCGCTGGTCCTCGACCTGATGCAGATGCTTTGGGACCGCGGTGAGCCGAACGGCTACGCGGCGCGGATGACGAGCAACCCGCTGCCGAACACGCCGGCCCACCAGGTGCTCCTGGACGTCGCCTTCGGCGACCACCAGGTCAGCGACTACCAGGCCGACGTCGAGGCCCGCACGATCGGCGCCGCCGCCCACCGGCCGGTGCTGTTCTCCGGCCGCTGGCCGAACACCGACGTGCTCTGGGGTGTTCCCTCGATCACGAGCTACCCGTACACCGGCTCGGCGATCTACTACTGGGACGGCGGCCCCGTCCGCGAAGAACCGGCTGGCTCGGGGACGATTCTCGGTACCGAACCGCCGCCGTACGAAAACCTGCCGAACCGCACCGGCGCCGACCCGCACGGCTTGCCGCGGGCGACCCCGGCCGAGCAGCAACTGGTCTCGCACTTCTTCGAAGGCGCGATCCAGCAGAGCGACAACTGCGGTGGCGGCCCCTGCTATTCGGTGGGCTTCAGCGGTCCGTAGCCGGGGAGAGAGATGACGCTCAGGCGATCGCGGAGCGGATCTCCGCGATCGCCTGCTCGTTCTCGCGGAAGTGCACAGCGCTCATCCCGGCGCGCTGGGCGCCGGAGCAGTTGACCTCGACGTCGTCGACGAAGAGGCAGACCTCGGCGGGGAGGGAGAGGCGCTCGATGACCATCTCGTAGATCCGGCCTTCGGGCTTGCGGACGCCGACGAAGCCGGAGTCGACGACGAACTCGAAGATCTCGTCGACGGGGAGCATCGAGCGCCACAGCGGCTCCCACTCGCGCACGTTGTTGGTCAGCATCGCCATCCGCAAGCCGCTCTGCTTCAGCTCGCGCATCAGCGCGATCATCGGCTCGTTGGGATTGAGCGCCTCGAAGTAGATCTCGCGGAAGCGGTGCAGCTCGGGGCGGTGGCCGAGCAGAGGCTCCAGCCCTTCGCTCAGCAGTTCGAGGAAGGCGACCTCGGTGATCTCGCCGCGCTCGAGCCGGAACAGCGGGTTGTCGCCCTCACACTCGGCGATCGTCGCCATCGCTTTGCCGAGGTCTTCGGTCTGGATCCCGGTCTGGTCCTGGAAGGCGGCGAAGGATTCCAGCAGCGGCGTGGTCAGGACGCCGCCGAAGTCGGAGACGATCGCCTTGATCTCAGCCATCGGCGCGGGCGATCTCGTAGGTGCCGAGCCCTTCGCGGCCGTCGACCGACCAGCGGAAGAAGGCGATCTCGGCGTCGAGGCCCTGTCGCTGCACGCGGCTGGAGCTGATCAGCGTGCCGGCGCCGCGCAGCGGCCGGTCGCTGTCCGGCTCCGGCCACAGCTCCAGGGTCGCCCGCCGCTGCACGCCGTCCTCGCCGTATTCGGTCGAGAGCAGCGACTCGTCGAACTGCACCGGCCCCGCGTCGGGGTCGCAGAGCACCGCCGCGACCTCCTCCTCGCCGTGCTCGCGCCCGCCGGGCTGGTTCGAGGTCAGCGCCAGCAGGCCGCCGTCGCTGAAGACGATCCCGATCGACCGCCGCACGATCTGCCCTTGCTCGCTCATCGGTCCGGCAGCCTACTGCGGGATGAGGGCCTAGATTGGCCCGGTGCAGATTCGCGACGCAGAGCCGGAGAGGGACGCGGCCGTCTGCGCGGCGATCTACGCGCCGCACGTCGAGGGCAGCGCCGTCTCCTTCGAGGAGATCGCTCCCGACGCGGCGGCGATGGCGGCGCGGATCGAGGCGACCCAGGCGACTCACCCCTGGCTCGTCGCCGTCGATGGGGGAGGGGTGCGCGGCTTCGCCTACGGCTGCCGCCACCGCGAGCGCGCCGCCTACCGCTGGGCCGCCGACGTCTCGGTCTACGTCGACGCCCCGGCGCGTCGCGGCGGTGTGGGCCGGGCCCTCTACGCCGAGCTGCTCGACCGCCTCCGCGCCGCCGGCCTCCACACCGTCTGCGCCGGCATCACCCTGCCCAACCCCGCCAGCGTTGCCCTGCACGAGTCCTTCGGCTTCGAGCCGGTCGGCGTCTACCGCCGCATCGGCTGGAAGGACGGCGCCTGGCGCGACGTCGGCTGGTGGCAGCTTCAGCTAGCGCCCCCGAGCGCGGGACCCACGCCGCTCGATCGATAGTCCACACCCCCGTGTGCTCAATCGATCGAGCCGGCCGAGCCGACTCCCCGGCTACCATGAACCCCATGTCCGACGATCGCACCGCCGCCGACGAGATCACCACCGACGCCCAGCCCGCCGCGACCGGCGGGACCGCGCTGCTCGAGGACGACGTCCTCGAGGCGCTGGAGGAAGTCATCGACCCCGAGCTCGGCCTCGACTTCGTCTCCCTCGGCCTCGTCTACGACGTCGACATCGAGGGCTCCGAGGTCTACGTCACCTTCACCCTCACCACCCCCGCCTGCCCGATCGGCCCCCAGGTCTCCGAGCAGATGAAGGAGTTCGTCGGCGACCTCCCCGGCGTCACCGCCGTCCACCCGAAGATGGTCTTCGACCCGGCTTGGTCCCCGGAGATGATGTCCGAGGACGCCAAGTTCGCGCTCGGCTTCTAAGCACTATTTGCGGGGGTTTTCGGACCCTTTCATTGGCTGACCATTAGTTTTAGGTGAGGGATGCTCAATAACTGGGTATTGTGCGGTCGAGCGGCGGGGTTACATCCTGCACCCACCACGGAGAGGATGCGCCATGAAGACGAGAGATAGGGCTCACTGCTTCGGGATCGCATTGATCACGGCCCTTCTCTGCATGCTCTGTTTCTCCGCGACGGTCTTCGCGCACTCGATCCGGGGCCACCGTCATCACCGTTCCGGGGTCGCCCACACGGGCGGGCATCAACGGCACCTCAGTTATCACCGCTCCTGGGTCGCCTACATGGCTCTGCATCACCAGCGGCTCGGGCCGATCGCCCTTACGGCCGCGCCGAACTCGGCTCCCGCCTCCAGCCAGGCATCGACCCCGACTCCAACCGCGGAAACAACTGCTGCGCCCATTCTCACTCTGCAACCGACTCCCGTCCCTCATCCCATTTCGACCCCGACCTTGGAACCGCCTCCTGTCTCGGAACCGCCTTCCAGCCCGGAATCGACTCCCCCTTCGGAACCGCCTTCCAGCCCGGAAACTTCGGAACCGCCTCCCGTGTCCGAACCGCCTTCCAGCCCGGAAACCTCGGAACCGCCTCCCGTCTCCGAACCGCCTTCCAGCCCGGAAACTTCGGAACCGCCCTCTACCCCGGAACCGCCTCCCATCTCGGAACCGCCCGCCAGCCCGGAACCGACGGCAGGGCCGCCGCTTGGCTACAAGTTGCTTTTCGAAGACGAATTCGACGAGGGCAGCCTCGCCAATTTCGTCCAGGGTGACGACAACACCGGCAGCATCAGGGTCGACGAGACGACCGGGACCGCCACCGTCACCCTCCCGGCCGGCACCAGCGAACCGCGCGAGGAGCTCTCGATCAACTCCAACGGCCAGCAGTTCGCCGAAGGGCAGCAGTTCGTGCTCGAACTCGAACGCTGGCTTTCGCCGAACACCACTCCGGCTGGTCCCGGCGACCACTTCACGATCGCGCAGTTCAAGGGTCTCGAGGGCCGCTTCCCGATGGTTTCCGAAGAATTTGGCAACTACAACAACCAGGGCGACGGTCTGTACGTCCAGGACAAGAACCGGACCAGCGCCGCGAACTACCGGGTTGCCGACTACGGCCTCGGCGAATGGCACACCGACCGCATGTATGTGTTGGCCTCCAAGACCGGGCTCGGCGCGTACACGATCAGCGCCGACGGCAAACAGGTGGCGAGCGTCACCGGCGTCAACACGTTGGAATCGGTCGACTCATACGGCTTCATCAAGATCGGTGCCTACGGTCAGCCGCAGGGCAAGGCGATCGAAATGAAACTGCGAAACATCCGGGTCTACGTCCCTGAATAGGGGCCTTCTGGCTTTAGACAGCAGTTAGGGACGGGGGGTAGAACGCTCGTTCGAGATGTCCTTGGACCTGACTCTCGAATGGAGCACGATCACCTCGGTCACGTTGCCGCTGCTGATCGGTGTCGCTTACTTCGTGCGGGTCGGGCAACTGCGGGAGCGGGGGCGCCAGCCCTCCTTCGCGCGCCAGGCGTGCTTCGCGGGCGGTATCGCGCTGATAGTCCTCGCCACGGTCGGGCCGATGGACGAGCTGGCCGACAACTTCGTTTTCGGCCACATGGTCCAGCACACGATCCTCTTCGACGAGGCCGCTCTGCTGCTCGCGATTGGTCTCACCGGTCCGGTCCTGGTGCCGCTGCTGACCAAGCCGGGGATCAGGCGCCTCCAGGTGCTGCTGCACCCGGTTGTCGCGGTCGGCATCTGGCTCCTGGTCATGTACGGCTGGCACCTGCCGCCCTCCTATCAGCTCGCGACCGAATACGAGGGGGTCCACCTCCTCGAGCACGCCTGCTTCATCAGCGCTGGGACGGTGATGTGGCTGGCGCTGCTCGGGCCCTTCCCGAAGCCGGAGTGGTTCGGCAACGGCGCCAAGGCGATCTACGTCGGCGTCATCCACTTCTCGACGATGGGGCTGGCCAACATCCTGATGTGGTCGGGGGCCGTGCTTTACCCGTTCTACGTCGCCAGCGACCACGCGCACGGGCTTGACCCGCTGGGCGATCAGGCCATCTCCGGAATTGTGCTGATGGTCCAGAGCGGAGCCGTGATGTTGGGAGCGCTCGCCTGGCTGATCCTGCGCTGGTCGCGTGAGGACACCGAGCGTCAGGAGCTGATCGACCTCGCCTACGACCGTGGCGTCGCGCTCGATCCGCGGCGGGCCGGGCGGGCGGTGGCCGCCGGGCGGGGAGGGGAGCTCCGCCGTCGCCTGCTGTCGCAAGGCGGACCGGAGGCAAATTGAGGAAGCGCTCGCCGGCGATTGTCCTGTGGTTGGCGGCGCTTGCCCTAGCGGTCGTCGCCATCAGTGTCTTCGCCCTCTCGGGCTCCGGCTCCTCGAGCTCGGGATCCCTGACCTCCGCTTCGTTCGGCACCGTGATCGACCAGCGAGTGCCGGCCGGTCTTCTCCACCTCCCGCTCACCAACCAACGCGGCCAGAGGGTGAACTTGGCCTCCTGGCCCGGCAAAACCGTCCTGCTGGTCCCGTTCCTCACCCTCTGCAGCGACATCTGCCCGCTGACGACCGGGAACCTGCTCCAAGCCGAACAGTCGCTGCGCGCCGATCACGCAGCCTCGAAGGTGCAGATCGTGGAGGTCAGCGTCGATCCCAAGCGCGACACCCCGGCTCGCCTCGCGGCCTACGCGAAGCTGACCGGCATCCACTTCCAGCTCGTGACCGAGTCGCCGGCGGAGCTGGCCACGCTCGCCAAGTTCTTCGGCTTCAGCTACGAAAAAGTGCCCGAGGGCAATCCTCCGTCAATCGATTGGTGGACCGGCAAGCCGCTCACTTATGACGTCGATCACTCTGATAACTACTTCGTCATCGACCCCGGCGGCAGCGAGCGTGTCGTGCAGGATGCCGCGCCGGATTTTCACGGGCACCTCAACTCCAAGCTCCACCGGTTCCTCGACGGCTTGGGCCATTACCACCTCGAACATCCGGCACAGCCGGACTGGACTCCCGCCGACGTCCTGGCAGCGCTGGGGTACGTGTTGCACCGGAGCCTGCCTGTTTCGCTGCCCGCCGCCGGTTGACCTACTCCGGTAGCGCCTCGCGCGCTGGCGCTTGCCCGAAGGCACGCGCGAGCACGATGCTCAGCTCGTAGAGGGCGATCAGGGGGGCCGTCTCCAGCAGCATCGAGACGGGGTCGACGCCCGGTAGGGCGGCGGCGACGATTGCGCAGATGAGGTAGGCGTAGCGACGATTGCGACGCAACTGGTCGACCTCGACGATTCCCAGCCGCGTCACCGTGAGGATGCCCACCGGAACCTGGAAGACGGCGCCGCAAGCGAGCAGGGTCATCGCGAAGAACCCGTAGTACTCGCTGGCGCGGAGCTGGACGTTGAACTGGGTGTCGTTGAAGCTGACCAGGAACCCGACCGCGGCCGGGAGGACGACGAAGTAGCCGAAGGCAACACCGGCGACGAACAGCGCCGGGATCAGCATCAGCAGCGGCACGATTGCCTTGCGCTCGCGCCGACTGAAGGCGGGCAGCAGGAACGCGTACAGCTCGTAGATCAGCACCGGCAGCGTCAGCAGGATCGCGCCGTAGGCGGCGATCGTGAAGGTGGTGGTGAAGGGCTCGGTCACGCCGAAGGTGATCAGCCTGTGGTGAGCCGAGGGGAGGGGAGCGCTCGCGGCTTCCAGCAGCAGGTGGTTTTGCCAGAAGCAGAGGCCGAGCGCGACTCCGAACGCGGCCAGACAGACGAGCAGCCGCGCCCGCAGCTCATCGAGGTGCTGGACGAGGCTGAGTCTGTCCTCGTGATCAATGGGCTTGATCTGGCTCATCGAGCGGCTCCGCTGACGCCGGCCTCAGGCCGGCGTCTTCTCCACCGGCGTCGCCTGCTCTGCGACCTGCGGCTTCGCGACCTGGGGCTCTGCGACCTGCGGCTTCTCCTCTTCGGCGCCACTGATCGAGCCTTTGAACTCGCGGATCCCGCGGCCGAGCGAGTTGCCCAGCTCGGGGAGCTTCTTCGGCCCGAAAACGATCAGGGCGATGATCAGGACAACGAGGATCTCCATCGGTCCGACGTTGGGAATCATGGGCGGCCTCCTCTGGGATTGCACCCCGTCTCCGAGGCTTGCTTTCCAGATGACCTGCGGGGCCGGGCCGGGATCGGATCACCTCGGCGCCGAACATTTAAGTGCCGGCGGGAAGTCCTATTCGACCTTGACCGTCCCCTTCATGAAGGGATGGAAGGCGCAGTAGTAGACGAAGGTCCCCGGTTCGTTGAAGGTGACAGTCGCACGCTGGCCCGGCTGGATCGCTCCGGTGTCGAAGGAGCCCTGCTGCTTCGAGGTTGCCGTGTGGGCGGTCGAATCGTGATTGAGGAAGGTGACCTTGGTGCCGGCCGGCACGGTGAGGCTTGCCGGCTTGTAGGTGTAGTCGGAGATATTCACCATCTGGGGCTTGCTCGGTGAGCTCGTCCCGGTGCTGTCGCCGCTACCACCACAGCCGCCAGCCAAGGCTACGAGAGCGACGAGCGCAAGGAGCGCGGTGAGGGTTTTCGCTGGGCGAGAGCCTCGCATCACCACCCATTACGCGCGCGCTAAGGGTATGGATCAGGGAAAGCCAGATCGGGTGCTGTTTTGATCCAGCCGTTGCGGCTGTCGCGTAGGGAACCGGCAAGAAGCCAATCCCAGCGAGGAGGCAGACATGTCCGGCAGCATCGAAGACGAGCGGTCGCGGGGGGCAGGGCGAGCCGCGATCTCCCAGCTCACCAAGGACCCGGTGTCACGCCGCAAGTTCATCGCCTTGAGTGGCGGCTCGACCGCCGCCGCGGCCTTCCTCGCGGCTTGCGGATCCAGCAGCGACAGCACCGCCACGACCGCGACGGCCTCAAAGGCGGGCGGCGGCGAAACCGCCCAGTTCGGCAAGGGCGACATCGGCATCCTCAACTACGCCCTCACCCTCGAGTACCTCGAGACCGCCTTCTACAAGGACGTCATCAAGAGCGGCCTCTTCAAGGGCGCCGAACTGGAGACGATCCGCAAGTTCGGCTCCGAGGAGGCGCAGCACGTCGCCGCTCTCACCGCCGCGGTGAAGCAGATGGGGGGCACGCCGGCGCCGGAACCGAAGACCGAATTCCCCTTGAAGAGCGCCAAGTCGGTGCTCGAACTGGCCGGCACGGTCGAGAACCTTGGGGCCGCCGCCTACCTCGGGCAGGCAGCGAACATCAAGAGCCCAGAAGTACTTGCCTCGGCCCTGGCGATCCACAGCGTCGAGGGCCGCCACGCCGCGGCGCTGAACACCCTGCTCGGCAAGTCGATCACCCCCGACGGCGCCTTCGCCAAGCCGGCGAGCGCCAAGGAAGTCCTCAAATCCGTCGAACCCTTCATCGTCGGCTGAGCCGGCGGCGAGAAGCGAAAGGAGAACAAACGATGAGCCAGGACAAGCTTGTACATCCGGAGCTGGCAGCGGTCGAGGTCGTTGACGACAGCGAGGACCTCTCCCGCAGCGAGGTGATTCTCAAGGGAGCGCTCGCCGCGGGCGCGGTCTACGGGACCTTCATGGTCGGGCCGTTCGTGCGGCAGGCATTGGCGATGTCGGGGGGCGGCGACGTCGAAATCCTCAACTTTGCCCTCACCCTGGAGTACCTGGAGTCGACCTTCTACAAGGAAGCGAAGAACCGGGCCAAGGCGAGCGGCGAACTGAAGAAGCTGATCGATCTTCTCGCCGGCGACGAGCAGCAGCACGTCGAAGCGCTGACGGCGACGATCAAGAAGCTCGGCGGCAAGCCGGTCAAGGAGCCGAAGTTCAACTTCGAATACAGCGACGCCGCTGGCTTCCTGAAGCTGGCGCAGACCTTCGAGGACACCGGCGTCAGCGCCTACAACGGTGCCGGCCCTTCGATCAAGTCCAAAGAAGTGCTCGGCGCCGCCGGTTCGATCGTCCAGGTCGAGGCCCGGCACGCCGCCGCGATTCGTCTCCAGAACAAAGAAGAACCGGCCCCCGGCGCATTTGACCCGGCGCTCGACGAAGCGCAGGTGCTGAAGGCGGTCGAACCCTTCATCGACTGAGGACGCCTGTCCGTCGGGGTTGACAGTCCGGCCTCAGTCCCTACCATCGATTGGGCATCCGGTTTTAGGAGGTTCGGATGACCTGCACCGTGTTGACGGGCAAAGAGCGGTTCGCTTCGCATGTGCCGACGGGCAAGACCGTCGCGTCGCATGACCTTCATGCCCGCTTCGACAAGGCGGCGGCGGAGATCGCCGATCGGGTCGTCGCCTGGCGCCATCAGATTCACAGCCACCCGGAGCTCTCCAACCGCGAGAAGGAAACGGGTCAGATGATCGCCGACCACCTGAACTCCCTCGAACTCGACGAGGTCCGCACCGGCATCGCCGGCTACGGCGTGGTCGGCGTTCTGCGCGGAGGGCAGGACGGTGAGCGGGTTGTTGCCCTGCGCGCCGACATCGACGCGCTGCCGCTGAAGGATGAATCGGGCGTCGATTTCGCCTCGACCGTCGTCGACGAGGACTATCCGGGTGGGCCTTATCCGGTCGCCCACGCCTGCGGGCACGACTGCCATACGGCGATGCTGATGGGTGCGGCCGAGATCCTCGCCAAGGCGCGCGAGCAATTGCCGGGGACCGTGCTGTTCGTCTTCCAGCCCGCCGAGGAGGGGCCGCCGATCGACGAGAAGGGCGGTGCCCGCGAGGTGGAGGCCGAGGGCGCGCTCGCCGACCCCGAACCGACGATGGTCTTCGGCATGCACGTCACTCCGTACCCGAAGGGGGTCGTCGCCTACCTCGCCGGCAATCAGTACGGCGCCTCGGTGCTGATGCGGATCACCGTCCACGGCAAGGGTGTCCACGGCTCGACTCCCTGGGAGGGGATCGATCCGCTGCCGCCGGCCGCCGACATCATCTCCGCGATGGGACAGGTGTACCGCCAGCTCCCGGGCTACGACCCGCTGGCGATCACCGTCGGCCACGTCGAGGACGAGGGCCGCTTCAACGTCGTCGGCGAGTCGGTGCAACTGGTCGGGACGATCCGCTGCACGGTCGAGACCGACATGGAGGTCGCTCGCGAAGGGGTGCAGCGCACCGCCGAGCACGTCGCCGAAGCGTACGGGGCGACGGCGGACGTCGAGTTCCTCCAGCCGGTCCCCGCAGTCCACAACACCAAGCCCTGGATCGACGCGGTCCTGCCCACGATGGAGCGCGTCGTCGGAAACGAGAACCTCGTCCAGGCGCCGCCCGGCCTCGGCTACGACGACGTCTCCTACTTCGTCAATAAGTACGGAGGCGCCTACCTCCAGCTCGGAGCCCAGGACAGCGAACTGCACTCCGACGGCTCCTTGACGCCGGTGCCCGGTGGCCGCGGCATCGCGATGAACCACAACCCGCACTTCTACGCCGACGACGCGGTGCTGGAGACCGGTATTCGCATGCACACCAACGTCGCGCTCGACCACCTCACCGGCACCGCCGACCCCTCCTAGCTAGCTAGCGCCGCTCAGCCGTCGCCAATTCTGGTTCCGGCATTGCAGTTGGCTGCCATTTCGCTCTAGAGCGGGCTTTAGGGCCTGCCACTGGACAAGTGTCGCAGCCGCCTGGGCGCCATCGGTCCAGATCCCGATCCCGCTATCCAGCCCGGCCCCGGCCGGCCGATCTCTGATGGGCGGCAGGGGTCCACCCCCGCACCCATCACCACAGAGAGGATGCGAGATGAAGAGGCAGGAGAGGGTTCATAGCTACGGGATCGTCCTGATCACCACGCTTGTCTGCCTGCTTAGTTTCTCCGCAACGGCCCTCGCGCACTCCGCGCGGAGCAAGAGCCACCGTCACTACCGCGCCGGGGTCGCCGGCATGACGCGGCACCACCGTCAGCTCGGGACGCTTGCCCCTAACTCGAAGGTCAAGCGGACCCCCGCCTCCAGCGCGGCATCGAACTCGACCCCCACGCCGGAACCGTCCCCTGCGCCCATCCCCACTCCGTCGCCGAAGCCGACTACCTCTCCGAAGCCGACCCCCACGCCGAAGCCGACCCCGACCCCGGCACCGAAGCCGACTACCGCTCCGGCTCCCACTTCCACTCCCGCCCCGGAACCGACTCCCACTCCCACCCCGGAACCGGCCCCGGTCTCGACTGTGACGCCGCCCGCCGGCTACAAGCTGTTCTTCGAAGACGAATTCGACAAGGGCAGCCTCTCCAACTTCGTCCAGGGTTCCGACAACAGCGGCAAGGTCACGGTCGAAAAGGCGACGGGCACCGCGACCATCACCCTCCCGGCCGGTGTCAGCGAACCGCGCGAGGAGCTCTCGATCAACTCGGCCAGCCAGCACTTCACCGAAGGCCAGCAGTTCGTGCTCGAACTCGAACGCTGGCTTTCCCCGAGCACCGTCCCGGCCGGACCCGGCAGCCACTTCACGATCGCCCAGTTCAAGGGTCTCGAGGGCCGCTTCCCGATGGTATCCGAAGAATTCGGCAACTACAGCAGCGCGGGGAACGGCCTGTACGTCCAGGACAAGAACCGCACCTCCGCCGCCAACTACCGGGTCGCCGACTACGGCCTCGGCGAATGGCACACCGACCGCATGTATGTCTCCGTCTCCAAGACCGGGCGCGGCGCGTACACGATCAGCGCCGACGGCAAGCAGGTGGCGAGTGCCACCGGCGTCAACACGCTGGAATCGGTCGACTCATACGGCTTCATCAAGATCGGCGCCTACGGCCAGCCGCAGGGCAAGGCGATCGAAATGAAACTGCGGAACATCCGGGTCTACGTTCCCGCCTAGTCGGTTTCCCATTTGGGCTGACTCACGCGCCGCGCGGCATCACCTGACGCGCGGCGCGGTATTACCCTGCCGCCATGCGAGCCGGCGGCGATCCAGTACCGCTGTCGGCGATCGCCCGCGAGTGGACGCGTATCGGCTTCACCGGGTTCGGCGGGCCTCCCGCTCACATCGCCCTGCTGCGGAAGCTGGTCGTCCAGCGCCAGGGCTGGATGGACGGCCGCGCCTTCGAGGACGCCAACGCCGCCTGCCAGCTCCTGCCCGGGCCGGCCTCGACGCAGCTGGCGATCTTTTGCGCTTACCGCGTCGGCGGCTGGCGGGGGGCGCTGGTCGGCGGCCTCGGCTTCGTCGTGCCCGCGGTGGTGCTGGTCCTCTGCCTCGCCGTCGTCTTCCTGGCGCAGGCGCCGCCGGCGTGGATTCGCGGCGCCGGCGCCGGGGCTGGTGCGGCTGTCGCCGCCGTCGCCCTGCGGGCCGGCATCGACCTGCTGGGCCCTAGCTTCGCCCGCGTCCGCGAAGACGGCCGCGAGGAGGTGCGCTGGTTCCTCTACCTCGCCGCCGGGGGCGCCGCTGCGGCGCTGATCGGCGCCTACCTGGTGCTGGTCCTACTCGCCTGCGGGGCGGTCGAGGTGCTGCTGCGCCGCCGGCAGGCCCCGGCGCTCGGCTTCCACGCCCCGGCCCCGGCGCTGCTTCTCGCTGCCGTCGCCGCCAGCGGCGGCATCGGCGCCCTGGCCTGGACCGCGTTCAAGGTTGGCGCCCTCTCCTTCGGCGGCGGCTTCGTGATCGTGCCGCTGATGCAGAACGACGCCGTCAACGTCTACCACTGGATGACCAACGCCGAATTCCTCAACGCCGTCGCCCTTGGTCAGGTGACGCCGGGGCCGGTCACCGCCACCGCCGCCGCGGTCGGCTACGGCGCCTTCGGCCTCGGCGGCGGCATCCTCGCCGCCTTCGTCGCCTTCCTGCCCTCGTTCTCCTTCATCCTGCTCGGCGGCGGCCGCTTCGAGCGCCTGCGCGCCAACCGTGACGCCCGCGCCTTCCTCGACGGCGCCGGCCCGGCCGCGGTCGGTGCCATCCTCGGCGCCACGATCCCGCTCGCGAGCGCGCTCGGGGAGGGCTGGCAGTTCGCTGTCCTCGCTGCTGCCGCGGTGGGCCTCCTGGCCCTGCGGCTGGGAGTCGTTCCCACCCTCCTCGCGGCTGCTGCGGTCGGCGTCGCGGTGGCCCTGGCGGGCGGGCCGCTCCCGGGCTAGGCCGTGCCTTCTCGGGGCGGGACTGGCGGCCTCGCGGTCGGGGGGATGTGGCGGTCCACCAGCCTGACGACTCCCTCGACCCGGTCGGCGACGCCGAGGTCCCGCGCGTCGACCCGGTCGGCAAGGCTGTAGCCGACGTAGGCGAAGCCGACGAAGAACACTCCGGCTCCGATCGCGTAGCTTGCGGGGCCGATGGCGACGGCGCCGAGGTGGACCAGGAAGCGGGACCCGCGCTTGAGCCAGCCCGCCGACTTCCCGATCCAGTGCATCTGCTCGCGGTACACCTTGTCTAGGTCGGCAAGGCTCGCCAGCAGGGCATCACCCTGCTCCTGGCTGACTTCGGGCGCATGGCTGATGCGCTGCTCGGCGTGGGCGGCGGCGAACTGCGGTGCCGCGAGGAAGCGGAGAACGAACGCGACCGGGATGGCGGCCCGCTTCTCGATCTCCTCGCCGGCCTTGTCGGCCACTTCGTCGACGATCCGCTCGTCGCTGCGCAGGGTGACGATCTTGGCGACGTGCTCGCGCAGGAAGCGCGGGCCTCGCGTCTTCAGCTTCTCGGCCTTGCGCTCGAGTTCGGTCACGACATCGAGGTGCAGGGCGGCGGTGAGAAGTTCACCGGTAGCTGCCGCGGCCACCCTGACGAGGCCCTCGGCCAGGGTGGTCGCGGGCCCTACCGCTAGGCCCAGCAGTCTCTCGGTCGCGTCCTCGATCTCCCCGACCAGCGCCTGGCGATCGGGGAACGGGCTTCTGCCCAGGGACGCTGGCTGCGCTGCTCCGCCGAACAGTCGCCGCACTTCCTCCAGTAGCTCATCGCCCTCCTCGAAGGCGGCGCCGAAATCTTCCTCCTCGCCCTCACTCGCGAACAGCGCCGCGATCTGCTCATGATCGAGGCCGGGCTCGAGGACGAAAAGGTCTCTGGCGAACAGGGCGTCGACCGCGGCCGCCGCCAGGAGCAGGGTCGAGACCTCCTCGTAGTCCTCGCCTTCCCTGATCGCCGAATCGCCCTCCCGCCGGATGCGTTCTGACGCCTCAAGCAGGCCATCGGCCACGGCGATGAGGTCCTCGGGCATCTGGTCGAACGCTTGCCCCGCGCTCAGTTGCTGGCCGCTGATCTCGCGGAAGCGCACCGCTTCTTCGTCGAGCGAGGCCCAGGCCCCGTGCATCCCCTCTAGTGACATATGGCTCCTCCGGGGCCGATCCTGACACACACCCAGTCACTACACAGGGGTACTTTTCTCGTAGCCGACGAACGCGAGGGCGCACACTCTGGAAAGGACCAGCCTTATGCAGAAACGCAAGCTTGGCGAGCAGGGACTCGAGGTCGCAGCGATCGGACTCGGGACGATGGGGATGACGATGGCCTACGGGCCGGGCGGCGACGAGGAGAGTCACGTCGCGATGTTGCGGAAGGCGCACGAGCTGGGGGTGACGATGTTCGACACCGCCGAGCTCTACGGGATGGGGACCGGCTCCAACGAGAAGCTGGTTGGGCGCGGGGTCCACGACTTCCGCGAGGAGATCGTGATCGCCACCAAGTTCGGCTTCGACCTCAGCGGCGGGACTATCGGCGGGCGCGACAGCCGGCCGGAGCGCATAAAGGAGGTCGCCGAGAACAGCTTGCGCTACCTCGACACCGACTACATCGACGTCCTCTACCAGCACCGCGTCGACCCCGAGGTGCCGATCGAGGAGGTCGCGGGAGCGGTGGGCGAGCTGGTCGCGGCGGGCAAGGTGCGCTTCTTCGGTCTCAGCGAGGCCGGGCCACAGACGATCCGCCGTGCGCATGCGACCCACCCGGTCTCGGTGCTGCAGACCGAGTACTCGGTCTTCGAGCGCGCCGTCGAGCCGGAGATCCTGCCGCTGCTCGAGGAGCTGGGGATCGGCTTCGTCGCCTACTCACCGCTCGGTCGCGGCTTCCTCACCGGCGAGGTCAAACCCGGCAGCGAGTACTCAGAGGACGACATGCGCAGCCGCGACCCGCGCTGGCAGGGAGAGAACTTCGGGAAGAACGCCGCGGCGGTGGCGGCGTTGAAGAACCTGGCCGCGGAGAAGGACATCACTGTCGGCCAGCTCGCCCTCGCCTGGCTGCTCGCCCAGAAGGGCTACATCGTCCCCATCCCCGGCACCCGTCGCCTCGGGCGGCTGGAAGAGAACCTCGCCGCGGCCGCGGTCGAGCTCAGCGACGAGGACTTGCGCCGGGTCGACGAGATCCTCCCCGAGGGCTCCTACGGCGACCGCTACGCCGCCGGGCGGATGCCTGAGTGGGAGTAGCCCTCCGCTTGGGTCGGCGTTGCCTCAGACCTCGATCAGCGAGCCCATGATCACGGTGCGGTCGCGGGGCAGGCCGAAGTACTCGGCGGCATCGGCGGTGATGTGCGAGGTGGCGACGAAGAGACGCTTGCGCCAGTGGCTCATCCCCGGCGCGTCGCTGGGGCGGAGGTCGATCGTCGAGAGGAAGTAGGAGGCCTGGTCGAGCTCCAGCGGGCACTCGAGGCCGGCGCGGACCGCGAGTTCGAGCGTGCTCGGCACGTTCGGCTGCTCGACGTAGCCGAAGCGGGCGACGACGTGGCTGATGCCGTCGTCGCGGTAGCCGAGGTCGTCGATCGCGACCCGTTCGGAGAGCGGGACGCGGGGAATGGGTCTCGTCTCGATCGTGAGGATGACGACGTGCTCGTGGAGGATTTCGTTGTGCTCGACGTTGGCCCGCATTGCCAGCGGCGTCATCGTTGGGTTGCGGTTGAGGAAGACGGCGGTGCCGCGGCTCCGCAGCAGCGGTGGCTCCCGGTCGTGCAGCTCCTCGACGAAGGACCGCAGCGGGCCTTCGTCCTTTTCCCGCCGCCCGGTGACCAGTTCGCGCCCGCGCTGCCAGGTGGTCAGCACCGTGAAGACGGTGAGGCCGATCAGCAGCGGCAGCCAGGCGCCGTGGGTGATCTTGGTCGTGTTGGCGGCGAGGAAGAGGAGGTCGACGGTGAGGATGAAGGCCGCCACCGGCAGGACCAGCCAGAGGGGCCATTTCCACAGTTTGCGGACGATGTAGAAGTAGAGGAGGGCGGTGATCCCGATCGTCGCCGAGACCGCCATGCCGAAGGCGAAGGCGAGTGCGGCCGAGCTCTCGAAGGCGAAGACCAGCGTCAGCACCGAGACCATCAGCAGCCAGTTGATCCAGGGGACGTAGATCTGCCCGGCGGTCTGCTCTGAGGTGTGGGCGATCCGCAGCCGCGGCAGGTAGCCGAGGCGCACCGCCTGGTGGGCGACCGAGAAGGCGCCGGTGATTACCGCCTGGGAGGCGATCACCGTCGCCGCCGTCGCCAGGAAGACCATTGGTAGCTGCGCCCAGCCCGGCACCAGTAGGAAGAAGAGGCCGTTGGCACTGACTCCTGGGTTGTCGAGCAGGTAGGCGCCCTGTCCCAGGTAGCTGAGGATGCAGGCGGGGAAGACCAGCAGCAGCCAGGCGACCGTGATCGGCGCCCGGCCGAAGTGCCCGAGGTCGGCGTAGAGCGCCTCGGCGCCGGTGACGGCGAGGACGACCGCCGCCAGGGCGAAGAAGGCGGTCGAGAAGTGCCCGACGAGGAATTCGAGCGCGTAGGTCGGCGAGAGCGCCTTCAGGACTTCGGGGTGCAGGGTGATCCCGGCGATGCCGCAGGCGGCGATAACCGTGAACCAGATGACCATCACCGGGCCGAACACGCGGCCGACGGCGGCGGTGCCGAGGCGCTGGGTGGCGAAGAGCACGACGATGATCGCGGCGGTGATCGGCACCACCAGGTGGGCGAGGGAGGGGCTGGCGATCTTCAGCCCTTCGACCGCGGAGAGGACCGAGATCGCCGGCGTGATCATGCTGTCGCCGAAGAAGAGCGAGGCGCCGAAGATCCCGAGGGCCGCCAGCACCATCTTGGTGCGGGCGCCGCCGGGGACGCCGCCGCGGCGGATCAGCGTGATCAGGGCCATGATCCCGCCCTCGCCTTCGTTGTCCGCCCGCATCACAAGCAGGACGTACTGGAAGGTGACAATGATCGTCACCGCCCAGAAGATCAGCGAGACGATCCCGTAGATGCTGTCGACGGTCGCCACGACGGGGTGCGGGTCGTCGGGGTTGAAGACGGTCTGCACCGTGTACAGCGGGCTGGTCCCGATGTCGCCGAAGACGACCCCGAGGGCGCCAAGCACCAGCGCCGCCCTGGCGGGGCCGCTGCGGAGGCTGCTGGTGGTGTCGGGGGCTCTGTTCACGGGCGGAGCCGCTGCACCGTATCCGCAGCCCACCGGTTCTGCGGCGCATCATCGCCGCGGGGCCGGGGTTCTCTCTGCATGGGCCCGGCGCGGAGCATGGTTGCGATTGGCCTGGTCGCGCTCGCGGTTTCCCTTACCGCTCAGGCTCGGGCGAGCGCCCCAGGGCAGGACTCTGAAGCGCCGCTCTGCCACGGCAAGGCGGCGACGATCGTCGGCAGCCCCGGCAACGATGTGATCCGCGGCACCGATCGCCCCGACGTGATCTGGGCCGGAGCGGGCGACGACGTCGTTTACGGCGGCCTCGGCAACGACACGATCTGCGGCGGGCCGGGGAACGACCTGATCCACGGCGGCCGCGGCAACGATCTCCTCGACGGCGGCCCCGGCACCGATCGGGTCTTCGGCGACCTCGGCGACGACAAGGTGACGGGCGGCGCTGGGAACCGCGATGAAGTCAGCGGCGGCCTCGGCATCGACACCGTCAGCGGCGGTCCCGGCAACGAAGACCTGGTCCGCGGCGACTACGGCTACGACCGCATGGACGGGGGCCCAGGCCAAGGCGACATCGCCTCCTTCGCCACCGCCGTCGCCGGTGGCAAGGGCAGCGGTGTCTGGGCCTCGCTTCCGGCCCACAAGGCTTTCGGCGACGGCCACGACCGGCTCTTCCGCTTCGAGAGCATCGAGGGGTCGGCCTTCGCCGACACCCTGATCGGCGACAAGCACGCGAACACGATCGACGGCGGCCCCGGCAACGACCACATCGTCGGCGGAGGCGGCCAGGACACGCTCCTCGGCGGCCAGGGGAGCGACTCCTGCAAGGGCGGCCCGGCCCGCGAGTCCTGCGGCAAGGAAGCGCCGCCCAAGGGATCGGCCTACGTTCGGCTCGATGCCGACCCGGCGGGTGGCGGCGGCTTGCAGGTCGTTGCCGGCGCTGGCGACGACGACCTCAGCGTCGCCTACGACGAAGCGACGCAGACCTTTGGGGTCAGCGCCGCCGCGGCGCTGGCGGCCGGCGAAGGATGCTCGCATCCCGGCGGCGACCCCAAGCAGGTGAGTTGCGGCAACGGCGGTCCCGGCCGCTGGCTGATGACCGATCTCGGCCCCGGTAACGACCGCCTGCGGGTCGAAGGCTCACTGGCCGCGGTTGACTTCGTCCGCTTTGCCGGCGGCCAGGGTGACGACACCATCCACGGCGGCCCCGAGGACGACCTGATCGAGTCCGGCCCCGGTGCCGACCGCATCTACGGGGGCGAAGGCGACGACGGGCTGATCGGTGGCCTGCCCGGCCCGACCTTCCTCTACGGCGGTCCCGGCGGCGACCTGCTGGCCGCCGGCGGCGGCTGCGCCGGCGGCGCCCTGGTCGGCGGCCCTGGCCGCGACGACGCCTCCTTCGCCGAGACCGAGGCCCATCCCGGCCTCCTCTACATCTCCCTCGCTGCCGGCTGGGCCTGGATCGACGCGATCAAGGGCTGCCACAAAGTCCGGCTCGACCGCTCCGACGAGGA
This sequence comes from uncultured Actinomycetes bacterium, assembly GCA_963708405.1. Lineage (GTDB taxonomy): Bacteria > Actinomycetota > Thermoleophilia > Solirubrobacterales > 70-9 > VAYN01. Next base: position 1,184,501 of record CAVPSL010000002.1, on the reverse strand, counting down.
CATCGAGGGCTCCTTCGACTACGACGTCCTGATCGGTGACTCAGGCCCCAACATGCTGCTCGGCCAGCCCGGCGTCGACGACTTCTACGGGCGCGGCGGTGAAGACACGATCGTGGCCACCGACGGCGTCAAGGACGGGACCATCCAGTGTGGCCGCAAGGGCCATCCCGAAGGACTAGCGATCGTCGACCCGATCGACCCACCGCCGCTCTACTGCGCGAAGGTCAGCTACGGCAGCCCCGTCGCCGGCCTGCACAAGTAACTTCATTGAAGTTCATCAATGAAGTGATACGGTCGGGGGCGTGGCCGACCTGCCCGTGATCAATTGCTGCACCCCGCTCGCGGGCTCCTCCCTCGATGAGGAGCAGGCGGGAGAGCTGGAGGCGGTGATCAAGGCCCTCGCCGATCGGCACCGGCTGCGGATCGTCAACATGCTGCTGCGGGCCGACGGGGAGGCGGTTTGCGTTTGCGAGTTCGAGCCGTTTCTCGGCCTCTCGCAGGGCACCGTCAGCCACCACCTGAAGAAGCTGGTCGAGGCGGGCCTGGTCGTGCGCGAGGCGCGCGGCACCCGCAGCTACTTCAGTCTCGTCCCCGGCGCCCTCGACTCGGTGCGGGAGGTCTTCGCCCCCGCCGCCGCCTGCTGCTGAGGTTGGGGTGGGGGAGCGGCCTGACCTGCTGCGCCGGGCCGCCGCTGAGTGCATCGGCGTCTTCGCCCTCGTCTTCGCCGGCTGTGGCGCGATCGTCACCGAGGCCGAACACCCCGGCAGCCTCGGCACGGTCGGGATCGCCCTCGTCTTCGGGCTAGTGATCATGGCGATGGTCTACGCGACCGGCCACCTCTCCGGGGCGCACCTGAACCCGGCGGTGACGGTCGCCTTCGCCCTCACCCGGCACTTCCCGCGCGGGGAGGCCCTCGCCTATCTGCTGGCTCAGATCGCCGGCGCCCTACTCGGCGCCGGCCTCCTGGCTTTGGCCTGGCCGGGCAATCCGGCCTCGCTCGGCACGACGCAGCCGAGCATCGGTACCGGCGGCGCCCTTGCCTACGAGGTCGTGCTCACCGCCTTCCTAATGTTCGTGATCATGGCCGTGGCGACCGATACGCGGGCGGTGGGTGCCGCCGCGGCCATTGCGATTGGCGGCACCGTCGGCCTCGATGCCCTCTTCGGCGGGCCGATCACCGGCGCCTCGATGAACCCGGCCCGCTCGCTCGGCCCGGCGCTCGTCTCCGGCGATCTGCACGACCTCTGGATCTACCTCCTCGCCCCCCTCGCCGGCGCTGTGCTGGGCGCCTTCGCCTACCAGCTCGTCCGCGGCGCTCGGGCTGCCGGTCCGGAGGCTGCCTGATGTCCCGCGTCCTCTTCGTCTGCCTTCACAACGCCGGCCGCTCGCAGATCAGCGAGGCGCTGTTCACGCGCGCCGCCGGCAGCCGCCACGAGGCGCGCTCGGCGGGCACGACCCCGGCGGACCGGGTCCACCCCGAGGTGGTCGAGGTGATGGCCGAGCTCGGCATCGACCTCTCCGACCGCACCCCGCGCGAGCTGTCCCGCGCTGACGCCGAGTGGGCCGACGTCGTGGTGACGATGGGCTGCGGTGATGAGTGCCCCTACATCCCCGGCAAGCGCTACCTAGATTGGGACCTACCCGACCCGAAGGGACGGCCGCTCGACGAAGTGCGCGAGACCCGCGAGGAGATCGCCCGCCGGGTCGAGGCGCTGGTCGCGGAGCTCGACTCAGCCGGCTAGGGTCGATTCCGCCGCACTCCCTTCCGGCTGCGCCGCAGGGTGGACAAGGGGCTTGCTGCGCTTGCAGCTCGGATCGGGGGTCAGATTGTCCCCTTCTCCTTCCTTGCCGAAGATCTGGACTTCGAGCACTTCTTTGGTCGGGATGGTCGTGATCCGGCGCCGTTGGGACCTGGGCTCTTCTTCTTCCCTTTCTTCCGCCTGGTCGGAATCGAGTCCCGGCTGAGCGAGGACTATGTCTTCGGTCCCGCGCACGATGTAGGTGCCTTCGACGCAGTCGCCATTGGCGAGGCTGACAATGGCTTCGTGGAAGTCCTTGTGCGAATCGACCTGGGAGGCGACAGCAATCGCGCCGAGTACCACCAGCCCGCTGAGGACAAGTGCGCAGTTGCGGATCCAGCGCGCCGGGTCGGGCGCGCCCTCACCGGCCGCCGTCTTTTTCAGCGCCGCGACCAGCGGATCGTTCTCGGGGTCGACATCGCTTTCCTTTCGTCGGACTTCGACTTCGGCGATGCCGCTCTCGTTGGCGACCGGTCTCGACCGCCGCTGCTGCAGCCACGGTGCCAGCAGCATCAGGACGGCGAAAATGAAGGTGGCGCCGATCGCCCCCGCCATCTCGTTGCCGGGCGCGGCGGCGAGGGCGAACCCGAGGCCGAGCCCGACCACCGCGGGCAGGACGGGGGCCGCGATCAGCTCGAGGTCGATCGTCGGCCACCGGGCCAGCGAGACCAGCGTGACGACGGCCACCGCCGCGCACGGCAGAGCGACCAGGCCGGGCGCCGAGCTTTCGTGCGCGATCACGACCGAGACGGTGACCGCGATCGCCAGGGCCCCGTCACGGAGCCGGAAGCGGCGCCGGTCGGGCTTGCCGCTGGCAATCCAGGCGGCGAGGAGGCCGAGCACGAGGACGAGGAGGGCCCAGACTGCGACCGCCTGTGCTCCGATCGTGATCAGTTCCTGCCGCGAGGCGATCGAGATCGGGCTCTCGTGTGGCAGTCCTGTCTTGTCGAGGCGGATCCAGAGGACCGTCGCCCCGAGCACGTAGACGTAGCTTGCGAGCCCCAGTAGCGCCGCCAAGGCCGCGATTACCTTCGATGCGAGGTCGACCGCGTTGCTCATTTTTCGCACCCTGGGACCTCTTCGACATGAACGGACCCCGGGGCCGGTGTGTCATCTGGCCAGAGGGTCCTGTCGTCGTATTTTGCGCCCTGGAACTGGGCCCCGGCGATCTGCGTCCCGCGCAGGTCGGCGCCGCTCAGGTCGGCGTGGCTGAGGTCGGCGTCGCGCAGGTCGGCGCCGCGCAGGTCGCTGTCGGCCAGCCTGGCCGATTCCAGCGTTGCACTGTTGAGATTGGCTCCGGCCAGAGTCGCCTCGTTGAGTTCGGTGTGTTCGAGCTTGGCGTCGGGAAGGGCAGCGTCGCGCAGGTCGACGCGGGTCAGGACCAGCGCCGGCTTGTGCCCTGATCGGCTCGGCGCTTCCACATCACTGTCTTCTCCACCTTCGACTTCCCAGACGACCCAGACCGAGAGGCCGACTGCGCAGAGGCCGACCAGCGCCGCCGCCACGATCAGTCGCGCGGAGGGGGAGAGAAAAAGGACGTAGGCGGCCATGGCGCCGCCGACGGCGGCGGCGATCAGGGTGAGATAGAGCGCCCGTTTCACCGTGCTCCGTTTCCGCCAGTGGAGCGAGAGCGGGCTGCCACGCGTTCCGACTTCCACCTGGCGACCCTAAGGCGAGCGAGAAATCCTGCGCAAGTACAGGTGGGTTCTGAAAGGCCCCGGTGCTGTGGTGATGCCCGGCACATATGCTCGCGCCCGTGGGCCAGGCGATCGGACAGGTGCTGCCGCTCGGCGTCGTGGTGGCGCTGAGTCCGATCCCGATCGTCGGCGTGGTGCTGATGCTGACCACGCCGCGCGGGCGCCTCAACGGCCTCGCCTTCGTCGCCGGCTGGATCGTCGGTCTCGCCCTGCTGGGCACGGTCGTGCTCCTGGTCGCTGCCGGGCTTGGGGCCGGCAGCGGCGTTCATCCCGCTGACTGGGCGAGCTGGCTGAAGATCCTCCTCGCCATCCTGCTGCTGCGGCTGGCGCTGAAACAGTGGCCGAAGCGCCCGGGGCCGGGGGAGGAAGCGGCGCTGCCGGGCTGGTTGCGGGCCGTCGATCACTTCGATGCCCGCCGCGCGGCCGGGCTCGGCGTCGCCCTCTCCGCCGCCAACCCGAAGAACCTGGTGCTCGTCCTCAGCGCCGCGGTGGCGATCGCTCAGGCCGGCATCTCCAGCGGCGAACAGGCCGTGGTGCTGGCCGTCTTCGTCCTCATCGGCACCGTCGGTCCTGGCGCTCCCGTGGCGATCTACTTTGCGCTGGGCGAGCGCTCGAAGCGGCCGCTGGAAGAGCTGCGGGACTGGATGGGGAGGAACAGCGCCGTGATCATGACCGTCGTCTGCCTGATCATCGCGGCGAAGCTGATCGGCGACGCGATAAGCGGCCTGTCCGTGTGAGTGCGGGCCGGCCGGACGAGTTCGAACTGCGAGGAGGAAGCGATGATCGAGCGGATCGAGGACATGCCGGTGGGCACGATCGGCCTGCGCGCCAGTGGCGAGCTGACCATGGACGACTACCGCGGTGTGCTGGAGCCGGCCCTGAAAGAGGGAGTCGACTCCGGCGAGCTACGCCTCGTCTTCGTCCTCACCGACTTCGACAGGCTGGCCTCCGGCGTCTGGGTCGAGGACATGAAGACCGGGCTCCAGGCCTGGGTCCGCAACCACTCCGCCTGGAAGCGCTTCGCCCTCGTCACCGACGTCGAGTGGGTAGCGAAAGCGATGCGCGCCTTCGCCTGGATGGCCCCGGGCGAAGCCAAGGTCTTCGGGATCGACGAGCTGACCGCCGCCCGCGAGTGGGTCAGCGGCTGAGGCGCCGCTCCTCGTCGGGGATCTCCTCGGCGCTGGCGTCGAAGTCGTAGGAGCGGTTGGGGCCGTTTGGGCGCCGTCGGCAGCGCCACCGCCCCAGCCGCCGCTCATCCGCCCACCGACGTTGACCACCGTGAAGCGGCCGACCGTGTAGCGGCGCAGCAGGCCGCGCACCAGTGCCCGCGTCGGCGGGATCAGCAGGATCGCTCCGAAGATGTCGGTGATGAAGCCGGGCGCCAGCAACAGCGTGCCGCCGACGAGGATCAGCGCCCCGTCAGCGACCTCCTTGCCCGGGAAGCGCCGCTGCGCCAGGGCCTCGTTGAAGCGCCGCCAGGCACTCCGCCCCTGGTGTTTCAACAGGTAGGACCCGAGCACGGCGTCCGCCAGCAGCAGCGCCACCGTCGGCCAGACCCCGATCAGCTCGCCCACCTGGATGATCACGTAGATCTCCGCGATCGGGACGACGATGAAGAGCACGACGAGAAGCGCCACGGATCAAGCGTAGATGGTCTGGGTTGTCGCTAAGCGGCCTTGGCGGCGGTGCCGGCCGCCGCGGCCAGCTCGGCGAGGGACTCGTTGATGCCGTCGCTGATGAGTTCGACGTCCTCCATCGAGTCGTAGTCGGCGAGCAGGCCAAAGCCGACTTTGCCGTGGTAGCTCATGATCGCCACGGCGAGGGCGTGGTTCTCGGGCAGGAAGGCGACCGGGAAGACCTCCTCCATTTCCCGCCCCAGCACATAGAGGGGTAGCTGCGGCCCGGGCACGTTGGTGACGATCGTGTTGAAGAGGCGGGTCGAGAAGTTGATCCGCGAGGCCTGCGCCAGCAGGGTCGGCGGCGCGAAGTCGTTGAAGCGGGAGATCATTTCGGCCCCGAGCGCCTGTTTGGAGCGCTTCAGCCCCTCCATCTCCTGCGAGATCACGCGCAGGCGCCGCACCGGGTCCTCGACGTAGACGGGCAGCGGCCCACGCATCAGCGCGATCCGGTTGCCGAGGTTGCCGCGCTCGTCCTCGCTGCGGATCGAGACCGGCACCAGGGCGCGCAGTTCCAGGCCCTCGGTGCGAACACCGCGCCCCTGCAGCCAGTTGCGCAGCGAGCCGGTCACGACGGCGAGAACGACGTCGTTGACGGTGCCGCCGAGCGAGTCCTTGATCGCCTTGAAGGTCGAGAGGTCCGAGCGGGCCCAGACGTAGCGCCGGTGCGGGCCGATCTCATGATTGAGCGGCACGTCCGGGGCGGGGTCGGCAAAGGCGCTGACGATCTCGGTTATCCCCTCCAGCGCCTCGACCGCCTTGCGCGCCGTCGTCTCCGGGTTGCGCACCGCCTCCACCGCCCGCTCGGCCAACTGGAGCGGTGCCGCCGCCAGGTCGGCGATGCCGCGCGCGACCAACTGCGTCGTATTCGGTTCTGGCGCCGGCACCCACTCGTCTTCGACCGGGGCCGGCTCCGGCACTGGCTCGAAGTCGAAGAGGACGGTGCCGATGTCGACGCCGGAGATGCCGTCGACCATGGCGTGGTGCGTCTTGGTCAGGATCGCGAAGCGGTCGCGCTCCAGGCCCTGCGCCAGCCACATCTCCCACAACGGCTTGGAGCGGTCGAGCTGCTGGGAGAAGATCCGCCCGGCCAGCCCTTTTAGCTGGTCCTCGCCTCCCGGCGCCGGCAGCGCCGTGTGGCGGATGTGGTAGGTCAGGTTGAAGTTGACGTCGTCGGCCCAGAGCGGCCGGCCCGCCTCCAGCGGCGGCACCACCAGCTTCTGGCGGAAGCGCGGCACCTGCTTGAGGCGGCCCCGCACGTGCTCGACCAGGTCGACGTATTTCGGCGGCGGCCCCTCGAAGATGAGGATCGCGCCGACGTGCATGTGGCTCGACGAGCTCTCGTTGCTGAGGAACGAGGCGTCGACGGCGGTGAGGCGGTCGAGATGGTGTCCCTCGGTCGGCATGCGTCAACGTTAGCTTCGCCCGGCCCTTGAGGCCAGCCCGGCAACGCCGCTCGCAAGCTCGCCACCGCTACCCTGCAGGGGATGGCCGCCACCGCTACTGCTGCTCCCAAGCGCGTCCTGCTCGCCGCCCCGCGCGGTTACTGCGCCGGCGTCGACCGCGCCGTGCAGACGGTCGAGCGCGCGCTCGAGTTGCACGGGGCGCCCGTCTACGTGCGCAAGGAGATCGTCCACAACAAGCACGTGGTCGAGGAGCTGGCCAAGCGAGGAGCGATCTTCGTCGAGGAGGAGACCGAGGTGCCGGAGGGCGCGATCGTCGTCTTCTCCGCCCACGGTGTCGCCCCCTCAGTGCACGAGAACGCTGCCGCCCGCGGCCTGCGGACGATCGACGCCACCTGCCCACTCGTCACCAAGGTCCACGTTTCCGCCCGCCGCTTCGCCGCCCAGGGCTACACGATCGTGATGATCGGCCACGAGGGTCACGAGGAGGTCGAAGGGACGACCGGCGAGGCGCCCGACAGCATCGTCCTGATCGAAACCGCTGAGGACGTCGAGACGCTCGCAGTGCCTGACCCCGACAAGGTCGCCTTCATCACCCAGACGACCCTTTCTGTCGACGAGACCGCCGAGGTGATCGCCGCCCTGCGCGCCAAGTTCCCGGCGATCGTCGCCAGCAAGTCCGACGACATCTGTTACGCGACCACCAACCGCCAGATCGCCGTCAAGCAACTGGCCCGCGAGTGCGACCTGGTGTTGGTGATCGGCTCCACCAACTCCTCTAACTCGAACCGTCTGGTCGAGGTCGCCCGCGAACACGGCGCCGCCTCGTACCTGATCGACAACCACACCCAGGTCGAGGAGGGGTGGCTGGAGGGCGTCGATACCGTCGGCATCACCTCCGGCGCCAGCGCCCCCGAGGAGCTGGTCGAGCGCCTCGTCGCCTTCTTCCGCGAGCGCGGCGCCGACGACGTCTCCGAGCTGCGCACCGTCCACGAGGACGTCCGCTTCATGCTCCCGAAGGAGATCCGCGAGCAGCTCGCGGCGCGGGCATGAGCGCCGCCACGCCCACGCCCTGAGCCGCGTCGCTAGCCCTCGCGCGGCGAGTAGCGGTGGTGCAGCATCAGGTCGTTGCCGTCCGGGTCGTTGAAGAAGGCCATGTGGCAGACGCCGGTGTCGAAGGTCTCGCCGAGGAACTCGACGCCCTTCCCCTCCAGCTCCTCCCGCGCCGCAGCGACGTCATCGACGTGCAGGGCGAGGTGGCCGTTCTTCTGCGGGGCAAATTCTGCCGCCCATTTTGTCCGGCTCCCAGATCCCGCAACAGGTGTCGCCGATCCAGAACTCGAAGCGGGCCTTGTCATCGGGCCGCAGTCCCAGCGTCTCCACGTAGAAGGCGCGGGTGCGCTCGGCGTCGGTGGACGGGACGGCGACGAAATCGAGCTTGGTGATCATCGGTTCCTCCTTGGTGTGGGCGGTCCGACAACCATCACACAGCCAGGCCGCGGGGGCCAATAGAGTCTGCGATCCCGTGGGCAGGCTGATCGACAGGTTCGTGCCGCTGCGGTTCCGCGCCGCCGCCCTGATGCCGGCGGCGGTCCTGACCGTGCACCAGCTGCGTTTCCAGCTGGCCTTTGGCGATCGCGCCGACAGTCGGCTCGCCGCTGAGGGGCATAGCTACCTGACCGCGCTGGCGCCGCTGGCGGCGATGCTGGTCGCAATCGTCGCTGGGGTCTTCATCGCCGGCGTCGCCCGCGCCTGGCGCGACGGCGCCGGGGAGGGCCGGTCCGCTCCGTCCTTGGTCAGGGTCTGGCTAGCGGCGGCGCTGGCCCTGCTGGCGATCTACTCCGCCCAGGAGCTGGCCGAGGGCGTGCTCGCCAGTGGCCACCCAGGCGGGCTTGAGGGCGTCTTCGGTCAAGGTGGCCTCTGGGCGCTGCCGCTCTCGCTGCTGCTCGGCGCCGTTGTAGCGCTGATCCTGGGCCTAGGCAGCGCCGCGATCAAGTGGGTGGCCGCCCGCCGCGCCGCCCACCGGCGCCGCGCCGCTCGGCCGCGTGCGTCCCGGCGTCCGCCCGAGGTCCTGCTTACCCCTGCCGCGCCCCTGGCCGCCCTGGCGGCTGGCCGGGCACCGCCGCTCGCGGCCCCGACTCTCTGAGCGCCCGGCCCTCCGGGCGCACCCGAACGAGTGATGAGTTTTCCGCCCGAGAGGGGACAGCTCATCAGTGACCAAGGAGAACCGATGAGACGCGCCCGATTCGTGGCGCTGCTGGCGGTGTTCGCGCTGCTGGCGCCAGCGACCCCCGCCCTCGCGCACGGGGGGAATCCCAACTACCGCTCAGTGATCAACCGGGTCGAACCGGTCCTGCCGGGCCTCAATTTCGAAGTGCTCGACTACGACAGCTACATGCAGTTGGTCGACCGCGGCGGCCACGCGGTGACGATCTACGGCTACGACGGTGAGCCCTACGCTCGCATCCTCCGCGACGGCACCGTCCAGGTGAACCGGCGCTCGCCCGCCACCTACCTCAACGACAACCGCTTCGCCGAAGTCACGGTGCCGCCGATCGCCAACGCCAAGGCGGCGCCGCTGTGGAAAACGGTCGACGACTCCGGCACCTTCGTCTGGCACGACCACCGCATGCACTACATGTCGCCGGCGACCCCGCCGCAGGTCACCGACAAGGGCAAGAAGACCAAGATCTTCGACTACACGATCCCGCTGCGCGTCGATGGCAAGAAGGGCTCGATCGACGGCACCCTGTACTGGGTCGGCAGCGCCAACACCTCGAAGCTACCCTTCGTCCTCGCCGGCCTCGCGATCGTGCTCATCGGCGGCGGCCTGGTACTGCTGGCGCGGCGGCGGCGGCGCGGCGACGGGGGAGACGACGAAGGCGACACGGCGGTCCCGCCCGCCCAGGAGGCCTGGTAGGTGGCGCGACGGCGCCAACTCGCTGCGCTGGCACTGGCTGTCGTCGGCGCCCTGATCCTGCTGGCTCCCGCCGCTGCCTCGGCGCACGCCCAGCTCGAGGGCACGAGCCCGGCCCGCGGCGCCGTCGTCAAGAAGCAGCCGGCCGCGGTCGTCTTCCGCTTCGACGAGTCGGTCGAGGGCAACTTCGGCGCCGTCCGCGTCTACGACGCCGGCGGCGAACGGGTCGACGAGGGCGACGCCTTCCATCCCAACGGCGAAGGGCCGCGGATCGGCGTCCATCTCAAGCCAGGCCTGCCCGACGGCAGCTACACCGCCACCTACCGCGTCGTCTCCGCCGACGGTCACATCGTCTCCAGCGGCTTCGTCTTCTCGATCGGCAAGCCCGGCAAGGCCCCGGCCGAGACCGTTGCCGAACTGACCGCCGGCTCCGGCAGCGGCCCCGTTACCGAGACCGCCTTTGGCCTCGCCCGCGGCCTCCAGTACGCGGCGACCGCCCTCGCCGTCGGCGCCCTCGCCTTCCTCGTGCTCGCGTTCCTCCCTGCGCTGCGTGCTTTTGACACACCAGGAGGTGCAAAAGAGACGCAGGGCGCCGGGGTCGCCTTCGTGGGACGGCTGCGCGCGGTGCTGCTCGGGGCGGCGGTGGTGGGGGCGGTGAGCGCGGCCGCTGGGGTCGTCCTCGAGGGGGCGGAGGCGGCGGGAATCTCCGGCTTCGAAGCGCTGAAGGAGAAGATCGTCCGCGAGACGCTGGAAACGAAGTTCGGCACGATCTGGGGCCTCACCGTCCTCGCCTGGCTCTTCTTCGGCCTGCTGGTGACGCTGCTGCTGCGCCGGGACCGGCGGCCGGGGGCGCCCGTCCTCACGGTCCTCTTCCTGCCGCTGTTGGTCCCCGTACTCGAGCCCGCCCTCTCCGGCCATGGCTCGACCCAGTCCCCGGTGGCGCTCAACTTTCCCGTCAACGCGATCCACGTCGGTGCGATGGCGGTCTGGCTCGGCGGCTTGGCGACGCTGCTCTTCGTCCTCCCGGCCGCCACCCGCCAGTTGGAGCCGGGGGACCGCAGCCGCCTGCTGGCGGGTGCGCTCGCCCGCTTCTCCCAGGTGGCGCTGATCGCGGTCGCGGCGATCCTGGTCACCGGCCTGGTCCAGGCCTACGTCTACGTGCGCCACCTCGACGCTCTCCTCGAAACCGGTTACGGCCGCGCCGTCCTCGCCAAGTTCCTGCTGCTGATGGCGGTGATCGCGATCGCCGCCTACAACCGCCGCCGCTCGGTCCCGCGCCTGCGCCGAATCGCCGCCGGCGGTGAAGCTCCCGGCCGCGCTGGGGTGATGCTGCGGCGCGCCCTGCGCGGCGAGCTGGCGCTGCTGGTCGTCGTCCTCGGCGTTACCGCGGCGCTGGCCAGCTACGCGCCGCCGGTGAGCGCCCAGTCGGGGCCGTTCGCGACCGAAACGACGGTGGGCCCGGCGCTGCTGGAGATGACCGTGGAACCGGCGCGGGTTGGCGCCAACGAGGTCCACCTCTACCTCTTCGACGCCAAGAGCGGCGCCCCGTTCACCGGCGCCAAGGAACTGACCCTGACCGCCGCCCTGCCCGACAAGGAAATATCGCTGCCGCTGGAACCGCAGCGCGCCGGCCCTGGCCACTACGTCGTGCCCAGCGCCTTCCTCAACGTCGGCGGCGACTGGCAGCTCGAAGTCACGGTTCGCGTCTCCGCCTTCGACGAGTTCTCGAAGTCGATCGAGGTGCCGGTGCGGTGAGGGAAGCGCTCCTCTACCTGGTCCCGGCGCTGCTGTTGCTCGCCTCGCTGCTGCTCGGCCGCTACCCCGGCGAGCGCCTGCGCCTCTCGCTCGGCCGCCCGCGCCGTCTCGCCCGGCTGGCCCGCCCGGTGCCGCCGGGACGCCCCTCGTCCCTCGCCCCGCTGCCCCGGGGCGGCGCCCTGCTCGGCATGGCGCTGGCCGGCCGGGCTCCGCCCGCGGTCGTCTCCGCGCCTCACCGGCGCGGCCAGGCACGACCGCAAACGGAAGAGAGGAAGACCAAGATGCGAAGAATCGCGATCTCAATCGCCGCCGCCGGCGCGCTGCTGCTGACCCCGGCCGCCGCCCAGGCGCACGTAACCCTGCAGCCGAGCGAAGCGGCGGCGGGCTCGTTCACCGTGCTCGACGTCCGCGTCCCCAACGAGACCGAAGACGCCAACACGACCAAGGTCCAGGTCCAGTTCCCGCCCGGGTTCGCCGAGGCCTCCTACCAGCCGCTGCCCGGCTGGTCGGTGAAGGTGATCAAGGAAAAGCTGGCCAAGCCGGTCCAGACCGACGACGGCCCGGTCACCGAAGCGGTCCACGAGATGATCTGGACCGGCCAGGGCAGCGAAGGGCGGATCGCCCCGGGGCAGTTCATGGACTTCCCGGTCTCGGTCCAGATCCCCGGCAAGACCGGCGAAGAGCTGACCTTCAAGGCCCTGCAGACCTACGACAACGGTGAAATCGTGCGCTGGATCGGCGCCCCTGAAAGCGAACACCCGGCGCCGCAGGTGCTTGTCACCGCCGAAGCTGAAGATCACCACGGCGGCTCCGATCCCGCCGCGGCCAGCTCCAGTGACTCGGGCGACGGCGACAAGGCCAGTAAGGGCCTCGGGATTGCTGCCATGGCCGTCGGCGCCCTCGGCTTGATCGTCGGCGGCGCCGCGCTGCTGCGCTCGCGCCGCGGCTCGAAGGCGGACTGACGATGGCGGCGAGCGTGAGGAGACACGGCCGCTGGGGCGCCGCGCTGGTGGCGCTCGGCCTCGTGCTCGCCGGCTGCGGCAGCACCTACAGCGGCATCAGCAGCCAACCGGCCCCGTCGGCTTCGGAGTTCCCGAAGCCGACGGGGACGCTGGCCGACGTCTACGCCCAGGCCGAGGGCGAAAGCCCGCTGGTCGTGCTGCCGACCGGGAAAGTCTTCGACAAGGGCAACGACCGCTACGGCTTCGGCGTCTTCACGGCTGGCAAAGAACAGGTGACCGACGCCGAAGTGGCGCTCTACTTCGCCCACGGCGAAAAGGGCAAGGCCTACGGTCCCTTCCCAGCGCGGGTCGAATCGCTGGCAACCGAACCGGCCTTCATCGCCCAGACCACGGGCCAGGACCCGGCCGCCGGCAAGGTCGTCTACGTCACCGACTCCGCGCCCTTCGACTCGTTGGGTGAATGGCGGGTGCTGGCGATGGTGCGCGAAGGCGGCAAGCTGAAGGCGACGCTGGTGCCGAGCGCCGTCGTCGGCCACTTCCCCGGCGCCAGCAAGGGCTTCCCAAGGAGCGCGGTCAATCCGCCCGACATCGGTCAGCGGGCGCCGCGCGTCCACACCCCAACTCCGGCCGACGTCGGCGGCGACCTGGCGAAAATCGACACCCGGGTGCCGCCCGACGACATGCACGAAGACCTGGCCAAGGTGCTCGGTCGCAAACCGGTGGTGCTGGTCTTTGCCACGCCCCAGTTCTGCACCAGCCGCACCTGCGGTCCGGTCGTCGACGAGGAGGAGCAGGTCAAACAGAAGTTCGGCGACCGCGTCGCCTTCATCCACATGGAGATCTACAACGAAAACGAACCCGCCAAGGGCGTCCGTCCCCAGGTCCGCGCCTACCGACTGACCAGCGAGCCCTGGACCTTCGTGATCGATCGCCACGGGATCGTCCGCGCCCGTTTCGAGGGGGCGCTGAGCGTGCGCGAAATGGAAGCGGCGATCAGGAAGGTGGCGGGATGAGCGCCCTAAGGCATGCCCGGCTCGAAGCTGACCGACCAGAGGCGCAGGCCCGGGTCGGGACGCAGGACCACGGTGTGGACGCCGTGCCCAGCGTGCTCGGCGAGCCGGTAGAGGCCGGCGCCTTCGAGGCGCAGCGGCGCCCCCGCCACGCCGTCGAGCTCGATCGCCACCTCGCCCTCGCCCTCGGCGGTCAACCAGGCGCCGGCGGCCGCGTACTCGACCGCGATCTCATCGCCGTCGCTGCCGGCGACCCAGGGCTGCTCCCATGATTCGCTGGGGAAGACCTCAGGGCTGGGCGCGAGCACCTCGGCGCCGGGGGCATCGCTGGGCCGCAGCGGCGCCATCGGCTCCGGCAACTGCCGCAGGGCGTCGATCTCGCGCAGCTCGTCCTGGATCGCTTCCTCGGTCGCCCGGTATTCGCCCTCCCCGAAGTGGGCCCAGACCAGTGCCCCGCCGAGCCCCCAGAGGAAGAGACTGGGCCAGCCTTCGCAGCCGTAGGCACCCCACAGCGAGCGCTCGCGGTCGATCGCTACCGGGAACTCGACCCCGAGTCGCTCCAGTCCCGCCGTCACCGCCTCGCGCTCAGCGCCGAACGGAAAGCGCGGCGCCTGCACTCCGATCACGCTCAACCCCAGCTCCGCGTAGCGCTGCGACCACTCCGCCAGATACGGCAGCGTGCGGACGCTGTTTAGTTGGGCGAAGTCGAGGAAGTGGACGAGCGCTGGCCCGCCCGCGGTTAGCGCCGGCATCGACTCCGGTGCGGTGCCGATCCAGTCGAGGTCGAGCGGCAGGTCAGGGGCGGCGATGTTGTCGCGGCTGGGGCGCACGCCGCGACGTTATCTTGGCGGTCGTCTCGTGAGCTTTCTCCCGTTCGCGCATGCCCTGATCGTCAAGCAGGACCTGCCGATCCCCGCCTGGCTTTTCGCCTGGGCGGCGACGATCGTCCTCATCGTCTCCTTCTTCGCGCTCTCGGCCGCCTGGCGCAAGCCGCGCTTCGAGGAGGACCGCTGGCGCCCATTCGGTGGCGTGCTCGCGCGCTTGCCGCTGAGCCTGCTGGCGCAGGTGCTCTGGGGGGCGATCGGAGTCTTCCTCTTCGGCGTCGCCATCTACGCCGGTGTGCGCGGGACCGAAGCGCCGGACCGCAACCTGGCGATCACCTTCTTCTTTGTCACCGCCTGGATCGGGATCCCCTTCTTCTCGGCGATTTTCGGCGACTTCTTCCGCGCCTTCAACCCCTGGCGCGCGGTCGGCCGCGCCGCCGGCGCCGGCTTCCGGCTGATCGCCGGCCAGCCCGCCGCCCATCTCACCTACCCGCGCCGGCTCGGCCGCTGGCCGGCGGCGCTGGGGCTGCTCGCCTTCGTCTGGCTTGAGGTCATCTACGGTTCCACCGGCGGCGTCGCCGTCGGCCTCGATCCCCACGTCGCCGCCACCGCCGCCCTCTACTACAGCGGCTACACGCTGGTGATGATGGCCCTCTTCGGGGTCGAGGAGTGGTGCGAACGGGGCGAGGCATTCTCCGTCTACTTCGGCATGTTCTCCCGGCTCTCGCCCTTCGGCGTCGAGGACGGCCGCCTCGGCCGCCGCCGCCCCCTCGCCGCCGCCGCGCACTGGGCGACCCTGCCCGGCTCCGCCGCCGTGGTGATCGTCTCGATCGCGACCACCAGCTTCGACGGGGCCCAGGAGGGCGCCTTCAAAGCCGGGATCGAAGCGCTCTTCGAATGGCTGGTCGAAATCGGCGTTGGGAAGCTGACGGCGGTGCGCCTCGCCGACACGACCTTCATGCTCGCCACCGTCGTCGGTGTCTCCCTCGTCTACCTGCTCGGCGTGCGGGGGATGCGGACGGTGCCGAAGGCGCCGCCGCTGGAAAAACTGCTGCGCGGCTTCGCCCACACGCTGATCCCGATCGCGCTCGCCTACCTGGTCGCCCACTACTTCAGCCTTTTCGTCTTCCAGGAGCAGGCGCAGTTCACCTACCTGCTCTCCGACCCGCTCGGCACCGCCCGCACCGACCTCTTCGGGACCGCCGCCTACGGCATCGACTTCAAAGTCCTCAGCGCCAACGCGATCTGGTACGTCCAGGTCGGCGCCCTGATCGTCGGCCATGTTCTCGGCCTGATGCTGGCCCATGACCGCGCCCTCGTCTACTGGCCGAGCTACCGCCAGGCCTCGCGTTCCCAGTACTGGATGCTGGCGGTGATGGTCGCCTTCACCTGCTTCGGCCTCTACCTGCTCTCGGCCAACATATGACCCTGCCGCTCGCCCACCTCGGCCACTGGCTCTGGGTCTTCTACGTGATCCCAGTCCTGATCGTCGTCGCCGGGATCGTCTACTCGAGCCTCAAGGAGAGGCGCAAATAAACGACGCCCGCTAGAGGATCTCGGCCAGGCGTCGCTCGAGCGCGGCGGAGATCTCGTCGCGGACGGGGCCCTCGGCCAGCCGTTCGACCAGGGACTCGAGGAAGCCTTCGATGATCAGCGACTTGGCCTCGGCTGCCTCGAGGCCGCGCGAGGTCAGGTAGAAGAGCTGCTCCTTGTCGATCTGGGCGATCGCCGCCGCGTGGGTGCAGCGGACGTCGTCGGCGAGGATCTCCAGGCCCGGGATCGCGTCGGCGTGGGCCTCGGTCGAGAGCAGCAGGTTGCGGCTCTCCTGGAAGGCGTCGGTCTGCTGGGCACCGGGATCGACTTTGATCATGCCGCGCCAGACCGCCGTCGCGCCGGCGGCGAGGACGCCGCGGAAGGCGAGGTCGGAGTTGGTGTTCGGCGCCGCGTGCTCCTGCGTCGTGTCGTAGTCGAGGTGCTGGCCGGGGCCGCCGGCGTAGCCGCCGGTCACCCGCGCCTCGGAGCCCGGGCCGGCCAGCTTGGTCTCCATCCGCACCTTGCCGCGAGCCGAGCCGAAGCCGAGGGCGGCCCAGTCGAGGCGGCCGTCGCGCTCGACCTGGGCGCGCTGGGTGGCGAAGATCCAGGCTTGCTCGGAGATGTCCTGGGTGTTGACGTAGCGCAGGGTCGCAGCCTGGCCGACGGAGAGCTCGACGACCGAGTTGAGCAGCGCCTCGACCTCGTCGTTGGGGGAGGACCAGTGCTCCCAGACCTCCGCCTCGGCGCCCTCCTCGAGCACGATCAGCGTGCGCCAGTTGACGGCAGCGCCGTTCTCAGCGACGGGCACTTCGACCCGGATCGGATCGGCCAGCTTCACGCCGGCGGGGACGTGGATGAGGAGGCCATTGCCCTGGGCTGCCTCGTTGCGAGCGACGAACGGGTCGTCGCTGGGAACGAGGGCGCCGAGCTTGCCCTCGAGCAGCTCCGGGTGCGCCTCGCGCGCCTCGGCCAGGTCCAGCACCCTCGCCCCCTCGCCGCCTTGAATCGCCACTGCCGCCTCGGCCGCGGCGTAGGAGTCAATGTCGAGAGCAGAGATGTCGGTGAATTCCCAGCCCTTCGCCTTGGCGTCGGGAAGCGGAGGGAGGGTTTGAGTGGAAGTCATCACTGCGCTTTCGATCGGTGATTTGGCGTGGTCGAGGGTGTCGATGGCAAGGACGCAGCGGTGGGGGACAGTGCTCTGCACGGACCCCACCCGAGGACGCCGCCAGCGGCATCCTCGGGCCGCGAAATCAACCGATCGAGCCCTCCATCTGCAGCTCGATCAGGCGGTTCAGCTCGACCGCGTACTCCATCGGCAGCTCCTTGGTGACCGGCTCGATGAAGCCGTTGACGATCATCTTCGAGGCCTCCTCCTCGTCGAGCCCGCGGCTCTGCAGGTAGAAGAGCTGCTCGTCGCCGATCTTGGAGACGGTTGCCTCGTGGCCGACGTCGGCGTCGTTCTCGTCGATGCGGATCGTCGGGTAGGTGTCCGAGCGCGAGTCCTCGTCCAGCAGCAGCGCGTCGCAGACAACCTTGGAGCGCGTTTCGGTCGCCCCGTTGGCGACTTCGAGCAGGCCGCGGTAGGTCGCCCGGCCACCGTCCTTGGAGATCGACTTGGAGAAGATCGAGGACGAGGTGCGCGGGGCGGCGTGGATGATCTTGCCGCCGGCGTCCTGGTGCTGGCCGTCGCCGGCGAAGGCGATCGAGAGGATCTCGCCGTGGGCTTCCGGCCCCAGCAGGTAGATCGACGGGTACTTCATCGTCAGTTTCGAGCCGAGGTTGCAGTCGACCCACTCCATCGTCGCCTTCTCATGCGCAACGGCGCGCTTGGTGACGAGGTTGAAGACGTTCTGCGACCAGTTCTGGACGGTCGTGTAGCGGACCCGCGAGCTCGGCTTGGCGACGATCTCGACCACCGCTGAGTGCAGCGAGTCGCTGGAGTAAACCGGCGCCGTGCAGCCCTCGATGTAGTGGACGTCGGCGCCCTCCTCGCAGATGATCAACGTCCGCTCGAACTGGCCCATGTTCTCGGTGTTGATCCGGAAGTAGGCCTGCAGCGGCATCTCGACCTTGACCCCGGCCGGGACGTAGACGAAGGAGCCCCCCGACCAGACGGCGGAATTCAGCGCCGCCAGTTTGTTGTCGTTGGGCGGGATCACCGTCGCCCAGTACTCGCGCACGAGGTCCTCGTGCTCGCGCAGGGCGGTGTCCATGTCGGTGAAGATCACGCCCTGGGCCTCGAGCTTCTCGTTGACCTGGTGGTAGACGACCTCGGACTCGTACTGGGCGCCGACTCCGGAGAGGAATTTGCGCTCCGCCTCGGGGATGCCGAGCCGGTCGAAGGTGTTTTTGATGTCGTCCGGGACCTCGCTCCAGTCGCGGCTGTTCTTCTCCGAGGCGCGCACGAAGTAGTGGATGTCTTCGAAGTCGATCTGGTCGAGGTTGCCGCCCCATTTCGGCGTCGGACGCTGTTCGAAGTGCTCCAGCGCCTTCAGCCGGAAGTCCCGCATCCACTGCGGCTCTTGCTTGAAGTCCGAGATCGTTTCCACGACCTCGCGCGAGAGGCCCTTGGGGGCTTTGTAGGCGTAGCCGGTCTCAGGATCGTTGAAGCCGAACTTCTCCTTGTAATCGGCGTTGATCCCGGCGAGCTCTCGTTTCTCTGCAACTGCCTCAGGCGTTGCCATTTCAGACCTCCAGGGTGATGGTGTCGTCCTCGATGCGCACCGGGAACGTGTCGACCGGAGCATAGGCAGGGAGCGTCTTCGGCCTGCCGGTGATCAGGTCGAAGAGCGAGCCGTGGCGCGGGCACTCGACGGTGCAGGTGGCGGGGTCGAACTCGCCCTCGGCCAGCGGCCCGTCGTCGTGGGAGCACCGGTCCTCGATCGCGTACAGCGTCCCCGCGCAGTTAAAGACGCCGATTTTCCGCCCGTTGTGCTCGACCAGGCGCATGGCGCCAGGCTCCAGCTCGGCGGCGGGGCAGACGGGGACGGTGGTTCCAAGGGTTTCGGTCATAGAGGTGGCCGCTCCTCGGCGGCGACGATGGACTAGTGCGGTTCGAGACTTAATCCTACTTCTCCGGTCGGATTTTAGCGGTCGGGGTGGATGGGGCTTGCCCGGGCGGCCTTTACGGAATCGCGATGAGTTGGCGGCGCTGACGTGGTCTTATCCCCGGTAAGCCACTTCGAGGAGAGGAATTGAGATGAGCGAGCGCACGAGCTACACCCCAGGCACCCCCAGCTGGATCGAACTGAGCGGTACGCCGGACGTCGAGGCCAGCGCGGCCTTCTACCGCGAGCTGTTCGGCTGGGAGATGCCGGAGCAGCCGAACTCAGCCGAGCTGGGCGGTTACCGGCGGGCGAAGCTGAACGGCAAGGACGTCGCCGGGGTGATGCCGCGGATGGAGGAGAGCCAGCCGACGGTCTGGGCAACCTACGTCTCGGTCGCGGACGCGGCGGCCACCACCGCCGCAGTACGCGACAACGGCGGCAGCGTGATCGTCGAGCCGATGCCGGTCAACGATCTCGGCACGATGGCCGTCTTCGCCGATCCGGCCGGCGCCGTCTTCGGGCTCTGGCAGCCGGGCGCCTTTGCCGGTGCCGAGCTGGTCAACGAGCACGGGGCCTTGGCCTGGAACGAGCTCGGTACCCGCGACACCGCCGGCGCGAAGTCGTTCTACGGCGCCGTCTTCGGCTGGGACCACCAAGACGAAGAATCCCCGCGGGTCGGCACCTACACGATCTGGAAGGTCGGTGAGGCGATGGTGGGCGGCATGCTCGACATCAACGCGGCCGGCTTGCCGGCGGAGATCCCGGCCCACTGGCTCGTCTACTTCGCCGTCGAGGACACCGACGCGGCGGTCGAGAAGGTCAAGGCCGGCGGCGGCTCGGTGCGGATGGAGCCGATCGACATCCCGGCCGGGCGCTTCGCCGTCGTCGCCGACCCGTTCGGCGCCGTCTTCGCGGTGATCCAGGCGAGCGAGTAGACGCGGCGGCGCGCTGGCGCCGCTTCGTCAGCCGAGGTCGGCGACCGCTTCCGTCGGGTCGCCGGCCTCGCCCTCGTCCTCCCAGTCGGCGGACTGGCCGAGGCTGGCGCTCTTGACGACCTTTAGTCCCAGCATCGCGCACTTCATCCGCGTCGCCGAGATGTCGATCCCGAGCAGCTCCAGCACGAACTCTTTCGGCAAGCGCAGCAGTTCATCCCTCGATTTGCCGACCAGCTCGTCGGTCAGCAGCGAGGTGGCGGCGGTGGAGATCGCGCAGCCCTGTCCCTCGAAGGCGATCTCGGCGACCCGGTCGTCCTCGTCGAGCCGGATCGTCACGTGCTGCTCGTCGCCGCAGAACGGGTTCGTGTCCTCGTACTCGAGGTCGGGCCTCTCCAGGTGGCCGAAGTTGTGCGGCCGCTTGTAGTGCTCGAGGATCTGGTCGCGGTAGAGCTCGTCCATACCCAGTCGAGGCTAGCGCAGTCGTTCCCCTGTTCCTTTGCCCCGCTATGCACCGCAAAGGCACAGCGGAAACTGGGGGTTGCTCATGACCCGATGTGGCGGTTTAGAGTGTTTGCAGCAAACTTCGAAGGGGAGGGATCCATGTTCCGCCGTTTTGCCTTGCTTGCCGTGCTCGCAACCGTGGCGCTTACTGCGCTGGCCCCGGCGCTCGCTTCGGGTGCCGGCAAGAACTCGACGAAGATCGTCGTCAGTCTCAAGTTCCCCGCCTTCCACGGCAAGCTCAGCTCGCCCCGTAGCGCCTGCCTCGGCAGCCGCACGGTGAAGATGTATCGCGAAAGCAGCGGCAAGAAAACGCTGCTCGGCACCGACAAGAGCGAGGACAACGGCAAGTGGATGGTCAAGGCCGGCAAGCTGACCTCCGGCGCCTACTACGCAACCGTTGCCAAGCGCGGCGCCTGCAAGCAGGCGAAATCGAAGCTGTTGACGATCGACTAGAGACCGAAGACGCGGCGGGCGTCTTCGAGGCCCTCGACCAGGCGGTCGATCTCCTCGGGCGTCGTGTAGACGCCGAAGCTGGCGCGCGCCGTGGCGGCGACGCCGAGGCGGTCCATGAGGATCTGGGCGCAGTGGTGGCCGGCGCGGACGGCGACACCGTGGCGGTCGAGGATCTCGGAGACGTCGTGGGCGTGGACGCCCTCGATCTCGAAGGAGACCGGGCCGATCCGGCCCTCGCCGCGCGGCGGCCCGAAGACGCGCAGCCCCGGCACCGAGGCGACCCGCTCCAGGGCGTAGTCGGTGATCTCGCGCTCGTGCTCCAGGACCGCCTCCATGCCGAGGCCGTCGAGCCAACGCAGAGAGGAAGCCATCCCGATCGCCTGCGCGATCGCCGGCGTCCCCGCCTCGAAGCGCGCCGGCGGGTCGGCATAGGTCGTGCCCTCGCGGCTGACCTTGCGGATCATCGAGCCGCCACCGAGGAAGGGCGGCATCGCCCGCAGCAGGTCGAGCCTGGCCCAGAGAGCGCCGATCCCGGTCGGCCCGTAGTGCTTGTGGCCGGTGACCGCGTAGAAGTCGACGCCCAGCTCGGCCATGTCGAGCGGCAGCTTCGGCGCCGACTGGGCGCCGTCGGCCAGCACCAGGGCGCCGGCCTCATGCGCCAGTCGCGCGATCTCTGCCACGGGGTTCTCGGTCCCCAGGACGTTGGAGACGTGGGTCACGGCGACCAGCTTCGGGCCCCGCTCCAGCAGCGCCGCGAAGGCCTCCATGTCGAGTCGGCCCTCGTCGTCGATCGGCGCCCAGTCGATCTCCGCCCCGACTCGCTCGGCCAGCTGTTGCCAGGGAACGATGTTGGAGTGGTGCTCCATCTCCGTCAGCAAAATGCGGTCGCCGGCGCCGACGTTGGCGTCGCCCCAGGCGCGCGCCACCAGGTTGATCGCCTCGGTGGCGTTGCGGACGAAGACGACCTCGCGGCGGTCGGCGGCACCGAGGTGGTCGGCCACCGTCGCCCGCGCCCCCTCATACGCTTCGGTGGCCTCGGCCGAGAGCGTGTGGGAGCCGCGGTGGACGTTGGAGTGATGGCGCCGCTCGTAGCGGTCTACCGCCTGGATCGAGGCCAGCACCCGCTGCGAGCTGGCGCCGCTGTCGAGGTAGGCGACCGGGCGCCCGTTGACCTCCCGCTCCAGGGCGGGGAAGGAGGCGCGGACCTTCTCGATCGGCAGGGTCTGGGCCGCAGCGGTGCTCTTGGCGCTGACCGGCTCCATGTCCCCGGGGGCTAGGCGCTGGCGCCCGCCCCGACCTCCTCGCGGATCCAGCCGTAGCCCTTCTCCTCCAGGGTGCCGACCAGCTCCGGGCCGCCTTCCTTGACGATCCGGCCCTCGAACATGACGTGGACGGAGTCGGGTTTGACCATGTGCAGGATGCGCTGGTAGTGGGTGATGATGAGGACGCCCATGTCGGGGCCGGAGAACTTGTTGACGCCTTCGGCGACGACGCGCAGGGCGTCGATGTCGAGGCCGGAGTCGGTCTCGTCGAGGACGGCGATTTCGGGCCGCAGCAGCGCCAGCTGCAGCAGCTCCATCCGCTTCTTCTCACCACCGGAGAAGCCGTCGTTGAGGTAGCGGCTGGAGAAGTCTTTGGGGATGTTCGCCAGCTCCATCGCCTCCTGGGCGGTCTTGGCGAAGTCTTTGATCTTGATCGGCTCCTCGCCGCGGGTCTCGCGGTGGGCGTTGATGATCATCCGCAGGTACTTGGAGACGGAGACCCCGGGGATCGCGACCGGGTACTGGAAGGCCATGAAGAGGCCGGCCTGGGAGCGGGTCTCGGGATCGGCCTCGGTGATGTCCTCGCCCTTGAAGCTGATCGTGCCCTCGGTCACCTCCAGCGCCGGGTGGCCCATGATCACGTTGGCGAGCGTCGACTTGCCGGAGCCGTTGGGGCCCATCAGGGCGTGCACCTTGCCCTTCTCGACGTCGAGGTCGAGGCCTTTGAGGATTTCCTTCTCCTCGGCCTTGACGTGCAAGTTGCGTATCTCCAGCTCTGCCATGTTGCTCCGTTCCTGGGGTTGTCGAAAGTCTTGTCAGGCGGCGACGCCGGTGGCGCGGCGCCCGCCCGGGGCCGAGAACTCGACCAGCTCGGCCAGGGTGGTGCCGGCCAGGGCCTTGGTGACGCCACCCTGCACGCGCGTCCAGAGCAGCTTCGTCGAGCAGGCGCGGTCGCCATCGTCCTCGTGCGAACAGAGGACTTTGCCTTCCGGCGTCTCGTGGAAGCACTCCATCGGGGCGATCTGCCCTTCCAGCGCCTCGACCACCGCGTCCATCGTGATCTGCTCGGCGGGCTTGGCCAGCCGGTAGCCGCCGTGGGCGCCGCGGGTCGAGGTCACCAGCCCCGCCTTGCGCAGCTTTGCGACCAGGTGCTCGAGGTAGGAGAGCGGCAGCCGCTCGGCTTCGGCGACGCTGCTGAGCGAGATCGGCGTCGAGCCGGGCTGGCGGCCCAGCTCCACCATCAGGCGGACTCCGTACTCGGCTTTGGTCGAGAACAGCATCTGTCCCAAATCCTACTGAAGCGGTCGGTTATGCAGTCTCCGAGGCGGCCTCGGCTTCGCGCCGTCCGATCTCGACGTGGGCGCGACTGTCGGCGCCGCGGATCAAGACCAGGGTGAGGAGGAAGCCGGCGAAGGCGATCACGGCGCCGCCGAGGAAGGCAACCTGGAAGCCGTCGGTGAGCGCGTTCGGGAGCGGCGAGCCGGAGCCGAGGAGGTTTTCGGTGTGGGTGGTCGCGAGCGTCGAGAGGACCGCCAGGCCGAGGGCGCCACCGACCTGCTGGGAGGTGTTGATCAGGCCGCTGGCGAGCCCGGCCTCGTGCTCCTCGACGCCGGAGACGGCGGCGATCGTCGTCGTCACGAAGGAGAAGCCGAGCCCGACCGCCGCCAGCAGCGAGGGGCCGAGGATGTCGGTGAGGAAGCCGCCGCCGACCGAGACACGGCTGAACCAGAGCAGGCCGACGGTGATGAACAACATGCCGGCGGCCAGCACCGGCTTGTAGCCGAGTTTCGTCACCAGTTGAGAGCCGATCCCGGCGGAGACGATGATCGTCAGCGCCAGCGGCAGGTAGGAGAGGCCGGTGTGAATTGGGCTGTAGCCCAGCACCTGCTGCATGTAGAGCGAGATGAAATAGAACATCGAGAAGAGCGAGCCGCCGACCAGGATCCCGACCACGTTGGCCCCGGTCAGGGTCCGGATGCGGAAGATCGAGAACGGCACCAGCGGCTTGCGGGCCCGCAGCTCGATCGCGACGAAGGCGGCGAAGAGCAGCAGCGCCACGCCGATCAGGCCCAGCGTGCGGAAGGAGCCCCAGCCGGCGCTGCCGGCGTCGATCACGGCGTAGACGAGCAGCGACAGCGCCGCGGTGACGGTGACCGCGCCGGCGACGTCGAAGGCCCGCGTCTCCGCCTCCGCCTTGCTTTCGGCGATCAGCCGCGGCGCCAGGGCGAAGGCGACGAGGCTGACCGGGACGTTGACCCAGAGCACCCACTCCCAGCCGAGGCTGTCGGTGAGGATGCCGCCGAGGAGGACACCGGCGGCGCCGCCGGAGCCGGCCACCGCGCCCCAGACCCCGAGCGCTTTGTTGCGCTCGGCACCGTCGCTGAAGATCGTCGTCACGATCGAGAGCGCGGCGGGGGAGATGATCGCCGCGCCCAGTCCCTGGGCGGCGCGGGCGGCGATCAGTTGTCCCTCGGTGGCGGCGAAGCCGGCGGCCAGCGAGGCGACCGCGACCAGCAGCAGGCCGGCCATGAAGACGCGCCGCCGTCCCAGCAGGTCGGCGGTGCGGCCGCCGAGCAGGAGGAAGCCGCCGAAGGTGAGCACGTAGGCGTTGACGACCCAGGGCAGGTTCTCCTGGGAGAAGTTCAGTGCTTCGCCGATGGAGGGCAGGGCGACGTTGACGATCGAGGCGTCGAGGACGACGACGAACTGGGCGGCGCTGAGCAGCACCAGCGCCAGCCAGCGCTTCTCCTGAAACTCACGGGCCGAGGACACGGCCGTTCAGTCAAGCAAAGCCGGAGGCTCGGCTTTCAGGGCTCGATCAGGCCGCGCCGGATCGCGTAGCGCACCAGCTCCACCCGGTCGCGCATGCCGAGCTTGCGCATCGCGTTGGCGCGGTGGTTCTCGACCGTCTTCTCGGAGAGGTGCAGCAGCTCGGCGATCTCGCGCGTCGTGTGCGCCTCGGCGACGAGCTTGACGATCTCCTCCTCGCGCGGGGTCAGCTCCTCTTCGCCACCGGCGCCGCGCTCGAGCACGTCCTTGATCAGCGTCCGCTGCGCCTCCGGGGTGAGGAAGGGCTCGCCGCGCTCGACTGCCCGGATCGCCGCCAGCAGGTCGGTGTCGGCCTGCGCCTTCAGCACGTAACCGGAGGCACCCGCCTTCAGCGCCTCGAACAGATAGCGCTCGTCGTCGTGCATGGAGAGGATCAGGACGGACGACCTCGGGTGCCTGGCGCTTGATCTCCCGCGTCGCCTGCAGCCCGGTCAGCTTCGGCATCTTCACGTCGAGGATCGCCAGGTCGGGCCGCTCGCGCACGGCGAGGTCGCGGGCCTCGGCGCCGTCGGCCGCCTCGCCGACAACCTCGATGTCGGGCTGGCGCTCCAGCAGCAGGCGGATGCCGGAGCGGACGATCCCGTGGTCGTCGGCGATCAGGACCTTCATCCCGTCGATTCTCCCGGCAGCGTCAGCCGCACCGTGGTGCCCCGACCCGGCCGCGACTCGATCGTCAGCTCGCCGCCGACCAGCAGCGCCCGCTCGCGCATGCCGGCGATGCCGAGGCCGCGCTCGGCCTCGTCGAAGGCGAAGCCGCGGCCGTCGTCGGCGACCGTCAGCTCGACCCCGCCGTCCTCGCGGCGGCGCAGACGCGTCTCGACATGCTCGGCGCCGCTGTGACGAGCGGCGTTGGCGAGCGCCTCCTGGGCGACCCGGTAGACGACCAGCTGGGCGTCGTCGTCGAGGTCGGAGAAGTCGCCCTCGGCGGCGAAGTCGGCCTCTACCTCGCCGCGCCCCAACTGCTCGACCTGCCCCGCCGTCGCCGCTGCCAGGCCGAGGTCGTCGAGCGCGGTCGGCCGCAGTTGCCGGGCCAGCGAGAGCAGCTCGCGCATCGCCTGGTTGGCGAGCGCCTTGGTCTCATCCAGCTCCGCTTCCAGCTCCGGCGGGGCCGCCTCGCGCGCTGCCTCCAGGCGCAGCAGCAGCCCCGTCAGCGACTGGTTGACCTCGTCGTGGAGGTCGCGGGCAACGCGCGCCCGCTCCTCCTCTTGGGCCCGTAGCGCCGCCGAGCCGGCCCGCCGTCGCTCGGCTTCCAGCCGGCTCGTCATCCGCAGGAAGGCCAGCTCCAGACGCGCCACCTCCTCGGTCTCGCCGACGCCGTCGATCGAGCGGGGGAGGGCGGCCCCTGGCCGGCTGAGGTCGACCTTCTCCATGTCCTCGATCAGCCGCTCAAGCGGGTCGAGGCGGCGTCGCAGGCGCAGCAGGCTGACCGTCAGCGCCACCACGACCAGCGCCAGCACGACTATTGCGACCACGGCCACCCGCCAAGCCTAAAGGCGCGTCTGGGTGGCTCTCCGGGCCAAGACAGGGGACAGCCCCTATGGGAAAAACGCGCAACCGCCGCAATACTCCGGCGACCACCTAGGCAAGGAGCGGGCAGAGCATGACCACCACCAAGCAATCCACCTTCAGCGCCACGCTGCGCACCACGATCCTGATGGCGTCCCTCTCGGGGCTGCTCGTCGTGATCGGCTTCCTGGTGGGCGGCGCCAACACGGCGGTGCTGTTCCTCGGCATCGCCCTGCTGATCAACTTCTTCTCTTACTTCTTCAGCGACAAACTGGCGCTGGCGATGAGCGGCGCCAAGCCGATCGAGGAGTCCGAAGCGCCGCGGCTCTACCAGATCATGCGGGAACTGACGACGCGCGCCGGGCTGCCGATGCCGCGCCTCTACATGATTCCCCAGGACCAGCCCAACGCCTTCGCCACCGGCCGCAGCCCCAAACACTCGGCGGTGGCGGTGACGCGTGGAATCACCAAACTGCTCTCCGAGGACGAGCTGCGCGGCGTCCTCGCGCACGAGCTCACCCACATCCGCAACCGCGACATCCTGATCCAGTCGGTCGCTTCCAGCATCGGCGCCGCGATCACCTACATCGCCTACATGCTGCTCTGGTTCGGCGACGACGACAACTCGCCGCTGGCCATCGTCGGGCAACTGGCGACCTTCATCCTGGCCCCGATCGCGGCCAGCATCATCCAGCTCGCGATCTCGCGTCAACGCGAGTACGCGGCCGACGCCGGCGGCGCCGAAATCTGCGGCAACCCGGAGTCGCTGGCCAGCGCGCTGCTACGCCTGGAGAGCGGCGCCGCGGCGATGCCGATGCAGGTCAACCAGGCGGCTGAGCCGCTGTACATCGTCAAGCCCTTCTCGGCCAAGGGGCTGGCCGGCCTGTTCTCGACTCACCCCCCAATCGAGGAGCGTGTCAAGCGCCTGCGCCAAATGCGTCCCTCGCTCTGACTTCTCTCGTCCAAACGACGCTCCGGGCACGGCCTCCCAGGATGGCCGTGCCCGGGGTCGTTCGATCGGTTCCCAGGCTTAGTTCTGCTTGCCGATCGCGCTTAGCGGGATCTCGCGAGTCACAGCGAGGATCTGCATTGGCGTTCACCCCCTTCCCCTTGGCGAGGTCTGCTGGGAGGAACGTCCTATTGCTTTACGTAGTTACAGCGTTAGAGGTAGCCGCAGGAAAAAACTCCGCATCGTCGTGCATGTGATTGGAAGACAGCGATTGAGCGACTAGGATTCATTGCTCAGAGCGCCTGAGAGGAGAAAAAATGGCGACCAAAGCCGAGCGACGTACCGATACCCAGAACCGCCTGATTGCGATGTCCCACCCGTTGCGGGCCAACGTGCTGTACGTGTTGACGGAACGAACCGCCAGCCCGAAGGAAATCGCCGATGAACTTGGCGAGCCGATCCCCAACGTGTCGCATCACGCCAAGCGGCTGGTTCAGCTCGGCTGTGCGGAGCTGGTCGACAAGCGGCAGGTCCGCGGCGCGATCGAGCACTTCTACCGGGCCACCGAGCGCTCGGTTGTCGACACCGAGGAGTGGAACGAGCTGCACCCGCTGATCGCCGAGAAACTCGTCGGCGACTTCATGCAGGCCGGCCTCGATGACTTCACCGCCTCGGTAAAGGCGCGGATGGTTGGCTCCGACGAGCGCTTCCACCTGACGCGGACGCGGCTCGTCCTCGACGACGAGGGCATGACCGAGGCGCTGGAGATCCAGGAACGGGCGCGGCTGGAGATCATGGAGGCGCAGGCGCGGGCCGCCGACCGGATGGCGAACTCGGGCGGGAATAGCATGCACGTTTCCTCCTTTCTCGGCTGCTTCGAGGTGCCACCCGTGGCGAGCGCGGCTAGCGGCGATAAGTAACCCCGCCGGGTCAGCGCTTTTCGCTTTGTAGGCCGCAATGCGGCCTGTTTCGCGAGGCTCGCTATACTTTTTGAAGTAAAGCTGATCCGGATTCAGGAGATTCAGGCATGGCGACCGGTACCGAGGCGCAGGTGATCGAGGAGATCCAGCCGTTCGAGGCGGCAGAGGAGATCGAGGGCGGCGACGTCGTCCTGGTCGATACCCGCGAGCCGCACGAGTACCAGGAGGCCCATCTCGAGGGCGGCAAACTGGTGCCGCCCGGCTTGATCGGCGACCAGATCGCCGAAGCCGCGCCCGACAAATCGGCGCGGACGATCCTCTACTGCCGCTCGGGCAACCGCTCCGCCATCGCCGCCGCGCAGCTTCAGGAACTGGGCTACGACAACGTTGCCTCGATGGCGGGCGGGATTCTCGCCTGGCAGGAACAGGGGCTGCCAGTGGTCTCGGCCAGCGGCCTGACCGCCGAGCAGCGCGAGCGCTACTCGCGCCACACGCTGATGCCGGAGGTCGGGGTCGACGGCCAGTTGAAGCTGTTGAACGCCAAGGTGCTGCTGCTCGGCGCCGGGGGGCTCGGGGCACCGACGGCGCTTTACCTGGCCGCGGCCGGGGTCGGCACGATCGGCCTTGTCGACGACGACGTCGTCGACGCTTCCAACCTGCAGCGGCAGGTAATCCACAACACCGAACGGATCGGCATGCCGAAGACCACCTCGGCGCGCCTCTTCATCGAAGGGCTCAACCCCGACGTCAACGTCGTCGAGCACAATGGCCGCCTCGACGCGAGCAACATCCTCGCGGTCATGCGCGACTACGACATCGTCGTCGACGGCGCCGACAACTTCCCCACCCGTTACCTGCTGAACGACGCCTCGGTGCGGCTGCGCAAGCCGGTCGTCTCGGCCTCGATCCTCGGCTTCGACGGCCAGATCTCGACCTTCGTCCCCTTCGAGGGACCCTGCTACCGCTGCCTCTACCCGACGCCGCCGCCGGCCGAGCTGGCGCCGAGCTGCTCCGCCAACGGGGTGCTCGGGGTGATGGCGGGGACGATGGGCACGCTGCAGGCCAACGAGGTGATCAAGCTGGTGCTGGGCATCGGCGAGCCGCTGGTCGGCCGCCTGGTCCTCTACGACGCGCTCGCCACCCGCTTCACCGAGCTGAAGGTGCGGCGCGACCCCGACTGCCCGATCTGCGGCGAGCACGCCGAGGAGATCCCGGAGTCGGAGATGGGCCAGTTCCCCGACTACGACGCTTTCTGCGCCGGCGCCGGCGGCGACCGCTAGGCCGCTGCTCCACTAGGATCACGGCCTCATGGCGACCGTTCGTATTCCCCCGGTGCTGCGCCCGAAAGCGGGAGGGCAGTCCGAGGTTGAGGCTGCCGGCTCCGATGTCGGCGAGGTCCTGCGCTCGCTGACCAGCGCCCATCCCGACACCGAGGCCCAGCTCTTCGGCGAGGACGGCGAGCTCAACCGCTACGTCAACGTCTACCTCAACGACGAGGACGTGCGGGTCCTGGACGGTCTCGGGACCGCAGTCAAAGACGGCGACACTGTCGTCATCCTTCCGGCCATGGCCGGCGGCTGAGACAGCTGCGAATCGGCGCTTGCCGGCGTCCTCGGTCGCTCGCGTGCCAGAGCACGCCACGCTCCCTGCGTCCTTGGCAGGCTTGATTCTCGCCGTCTCAGGGGCGCAACCTTTGTTCGTAGGCCGTTTTGGTACTTACTGATTTCTATAAAGGGACGCGGACTGAGCAAATGTCCCTCCCGGATGTCAGGAGACCAGTTGGGCACGAACGGTTCGCGCGATCGCGCGGGTGGCCGATCCAGGCCTTCGCGAGAGGCGCGCACGCGCAGCGAGCGATTCCCGAGGTTGAAGCCGGGACCAGGGCGTTCGGCTGAGGACGTCGCCGCGCATCAGCGCCGCCGGCTGCAGGCGGCGATGATCGAGCTCGTCGCCGCCGGTGGCTACAAGGCCGTCACGGTGGCGGCGCTGGCGGACCGCGCCAGCGTTTCCAAGCGCGACTTCTACAAGCGCTTCGCCGGCAAGGAAGACTGCTTTCTCAGCACCTACGACCTCGTCATCCGCCGATCGTTGGATGGGATCCTCGCGGCCGTAGAGGGGGACGATGACCCGGACGAGTGTCTGCAGCTCGGGTTTCTTACCTTTGCCGACCAGGTCGCAAACAGCCCCGAAGCGGCGCGGCTGGCCCTGGTCGAGGCCTTTGGCGTCGGCGGCGGTGCGGTCGAGCGGCTGCTGCGGGCCAACCGCCTCTTCGAGGCGCTGGTGGCGCAATATCTCTCGCTTTCCGAGGGGCGCCGGCTGCCGCCGCTGGTGGTGAAGGGCATCGTCGGCGGCGGCGCCAGGGTGGCGCGGACGCGGCTGCGCTCCGGGGAGCCGCGGACACTCGACGGCGGGGAGCTGATGCGGTGGGCGCTTTCCTTTCGCGATGACGGCGTCTTCCGCCTGCGCGGCCTCCCGGTCGCGGGCGCGCCGCCGGCATTACCCGCGACCGCGCCTGGCCCGGCACCCGGAGACGAGCGGGGACTGATCCTGGCGGCGACGGCGAAGCTCTCGGCCGAGGCGGGCTACGCGGGGCTGACCGTGCCCCGGGTCCGCGCCGCCGCCGGCCTCTCCAGGCGCAGCTTCGAGAGTCACTTCAACGGGGTCCAGGACTGTTTCCTGGCGATGGTCTCAATGCTCAGTGGACGCACCCTGGCGGCGGCCGAGCCGGCTTTCCTGACCGCTGGTGACTGGGGACGTGGCGTTCACCGGATGGTCGTCGCGCTCTGCCATCTCCTCGCCGGCGACCCGGCCTTCGCCCGGCTCGCCTTCCTCGATCTCTACTCGCCCGGGGAAGGGGCGATCGTCTGGCGTGGCGAGCTGATCATGAAACTGGCGAGGACGTTGCGGCGCCGGGCCGAGCCGGAGTGGCAGCCGAGCGAGTTCACCGCGGAGGCGTCGGTCGGGGCGATGTGGAGCGTCATCCACCATCTCGTCGCCGGCGGGCGGGTGGCCTCGCTACCGGCGGCGGCACCCGTGCTCTCCTACCTGGCGCTTGCCCCGGTGCTGGGGGCGGCGACTGCGATCGACGTGATCGTCGCTGAGACCTCGGGGCCCTCCGGGGGCCGCCGTTCGGGTCGGCCGCAGATAGAAACCATCTAGAGCCAAACGCTTGCTTCGTCCTCTGGGGGGACGGATGCTGCGGGAGGGGTGACAAAAGGGAGACGGGGGACCCGGATCTGGGGGGATTCAGGTCCGGGCCCCCCGACCACACCTGGGGCGACGCTCAGCGCTCGAGCACCAGCCCGAGAAAGCGTTTGGTGCGCTCCTCGCGGGGGTTGTCGAGGACGGCGGCGGGCTTGCCCTGCTCGACGATGACACCGCCGTCCATGAAGACGACCTGGTCGCCGACTTCCTTGGCGAAGCCCATCTCGTGGGTGACGACGAGCATCGTCATCCCTTCCGAGGCGAGTTCGCGCATCGTGTCGAGGACCTCCTTGACGAGCTCGGGGTCGAGGGCGCTGGTGACCTCGTCGAAGAGCATCACGTGCGGTTCCATCGCCAGCGCCCGGGCGATCGCCACCCGCTGCTGCTGGCCGCCGGAGAGCCGTTCGGGGTACTGGTTCAGTTTGTCGCCGAGGCCGACCCGCTCCAGCAGCTCTTTGGCCTTCGTTTCGCTCTCGCCGCGCGGTTTGCCCAGCACCCGCCGCGGCGCCAGGGTGACGTTCTCCAGGGCCGTCTTGTGGGGGAAGAGGTTGAACTGCTGGAAGACCATCCCGACCCGCTGGCGGACGAAGTCGAGGTCCCAGCTTTCCTCGCCGGTGCCGGACCCGGGCCCGCGACAGATGTCGCGGCCTTCGAGAACGATCTCGCCCTCCTCCGGCGGCTCCAGCAGGTTGACGCAGCGCAGCAGCGTGCTCTTGCCGGAGCCGCTGGGACCGAGCACGCAGACGACTTCCCCGCGCTGCACGTCGAGGTCGACGCCCTTCAGCACCTCCAGGGCGCCGAAGCGCTTGTGGATCCCTTTGAGCTGCAGCATCGGGTCCGGCATCTGCTCAGGCCACCTCGATGTGCGAGCCGCGGGTGACCCGGCTTTGGCTGCGCTTGATCAGGTAGTCGACGAGGCGGGCGGCGGGCAGGGTGATGACGAGGAACATCAGGCCGGCCAGCAGCACCGCCGAGCTGTTGAACGTTTCCGCCAACACTTCGCGGCCGAGCAGGACCGACTCTGAGTAGGCGATGACGCTGGCCAGGGTGGTGTCCTTGAGCAGCGAGATCATTTCGTTCAGCATCGGCGCCGGGATCTTGGTTACCGCTTGCGGGACCACCACGTGCCGCATCGCCTGGTTGTGGCTCATGCCGAGCGAGCGTGCCGCCTCCATCTGGCCGGAAGGCACCGCTTCGATCCCGGCCCGGTAGACCTCGGCCATGTAGGCGCCGTAGACGAGGGTCAGCGCCAGCACCGCGTACCAGAAGGGGTCGGGCTGGCCGAGCCAGTGGGGGATGCGGATGTCCTGCGGGAGGAAGTTGAGATAGGGAATCCCGCCGGAAATCAGCAGGATGATGATCAGCACCGGGATCGCCCGGAAGACGTCGATGTAGGCGATCGTGAGGCCGCGCAGGGGGATGAGCTTGCGGCCCGGAAGTTGGCGAATCAGCGCCAGGAGCAGGCCGAAGGCGAGCGCCAGCACGACCGCGACGGCGAAGAGGAGCAGGTTGCGGAGGAAGCCTTCGAGGATTTCCCCGAAGTGGTCTCCCATGATCGTGAAGTCGAAGTACTGGTGGAAGAATTCGCTCATCGTTCGCTCCTAGTAGCTGCTCCCAGTAAAGCGAAGGGGCGCCACCCCTGGCGCCCCTTCGGACTGCTTTCCGGCTCCGTCGCGGCTATTCCGCTTCGTGCGTCGCCTTGAAGATCGCTTTCGGCGGTTCCACTTTGAACCACTTTTTGTAGATCGTCGCGTAGGTGCCGTCTTCCTCCACTTCGTTCAAGCCTTGGTTGATTTCGCCGAGCAGTTCGGTGTTGCCCTGGGCAACGGCGATTCCATAATCTTCTTCGGTCGGGACTTTTTCGGCGATTTCCACTCCGCCCGATTTTTCGACCGCGTTCTGAGCGACCGGGGCGTCGATCACGACCGCTTCCACCGTGCCGGCCTTGAGCGCGTTGACCGCGTCAGGCCCTTCTGGGTAGGGGCGGACTTCGGAGGCGCCCGCTTTTTCCTTCGCCAGTTCCTGGCCGGTGGTGCCCTGCTGGACGCCGACGACCGTGCCAGAGAGGTCGCCGATGCCGGTGATGCTGCTGCCTTCCTTCACCAGCACCGCCTGTTCGGAGAGGTAGTACGGGTTGGAGAAGTCGACCGCCTTCTCGCGTTCCGGCGTGATCGTCGCCGCCGAGATCACCGCGTCGAACTTGCCCTGGGCGACGTCGCGGAAGATCGTTTCGAAGGAGGTGTCCTGGAATTCCGCGGTGCGGCCGATCTTTTCGGCGATTGCTTCCATCAGTTCGATGTCGAAGCCGGTGTAGTTGCCCGGTTTGCCCTGCTCGAAGGGCGGATAGGGGATGTCGGAGCCGACCGTCAGCGTTTCGCCGCTGCCGCTCCCGCCGCCACCGCCGGTCGTGCTGCTGTTGCTGCTGCTCCCGCAGCCAGCCGCAAACACGACGAGGGCCGCTACCGCCAGGGCCAGCAACAGCGCGGAAAGCCGGGTCTTGCTCATCTAGTCGCCTCCGATCAGGGGTTTTGCCGAGCGGGAACGGAAATTACCTTCCTGTAACGACGGTGGCAAGCGCTCGGGCCACGTTGAGCCAGGACTCCCACCCCTCGCTACACTTTTTGAAGTAACGGGCCCATGATGGAGCGAGAGCAGCTACTCAACCGCCCCTGCGGGGGGCGCTTCGGCAACATCGTCGAGTCGATCGGCAACACGCCGCTGGTCGAGCTGCCGCGGTTGACGCCGAATCCGGCGGTCCGGATCTACGCCAAGCTCGAGGGGCACAACCCCACCGGGTCGGTCAAGGACCGGGTCGCCAAATCGATGATCGAGGCGGCTGAGGCGGAGGGGGCGATCGAACCGGGGCACACGATCCTCGAACCGACCTCGGGCAACACCGGCATCGCCCTGGCGATGATCTGCCGCCGCAAGGGCTACCCGCTGAAGGTGGTGATGCCCGACAACGTCACCGAGGAGCGCACCCAACTGCTGCGCATGTACGGGGCCGAGATCGTCTACTCGGAGGGAGCTAAGGGCTCCAACGGGGCGGTCGAGGTGGCGCTGGAGATGGCGCAGGCGCCCGAGTACTACATGCCCTACCAGTACGGCAACGAGGCCAACCCGCTCGCCCACTACAACGGCACTGCGGTGGAGATCCTCGACGAGCTCGACGCGGTGACCGCCTTCGTCGGCGGCCTCGGCACTGGCGGCACCCTGATGGGCAACGGCCGCCGCCTCAAGGAGGAAAACCCGGAGACGCTCATCGTCGCTGCCGAGCCGATGCAGGGCGAGCTCGTCCAGGGCCTGCGCTCCCTCGACGACGGCTTCATCCCGCCGATCATCGACCTCTCGATCCTCGACCGCAAGATCATGGTCTCCAACCGCGACGCGATCGTCTGGACCAAGCGGCTGCTGGAGGAGGAGGGCGTCTTCGCCGGCGTCTCCGCCGGCGCCATCGCCGCCATCGCCGCCCGCATCGCCGGCGAGCTCGACGGCGGCAACGTCGTCTTCCTGATCCCCGACGACGGCTGGAAGTACCTCTCCTCGGGCGTCTACACGAAGCCGATCGAGGAGATCGAGAATCTCGATTCCACCGTTTGGTGGTAGTTCTCTCTCCGCCGCTTTAGCGGTTCACAACAATTTCCGGCTCCGCGTTCCCGGCGCGCTTCGGACCCGAGCGGTGCCCGATCGGCTAGCCTCGCCAGGGATGCGGATTGCTCAGGGGCTGATCGACGAACTTGTCGCGCACGCGCGCGAGGACCTGCCGAACGAGTGCTGCGGGCTGATCGGCGGCCGCGAAGGCGAGGCCCTGGTCATCCACCGGGTCGAGAACGCGGCGGCCAGCCCGCTGCGGTACGAGATGGACCCGAAAGCCCAGTACGACGCCTACACGGCGATCGAGGGCGCCGGCATGGAACTGCTGGCGATCTACCACTCGCACACCAAGAGCGCCGCTTATCCCTCGCAGACCGACGTCAACCAGGCCGTCGCCTGGCCCGACCAGGTCTACGTGATCGTTTCGCTAGCCAACGCCGAGGCGCCGGACGTCAAGGGCTACCTGCTCAAGGACTTGAAGATCGAGAATGTCGACCTCGACGTCGCATAAGCGCGGGGCCCACAGCCGCGGCGCCCATGGCGGGCACGGTGGCGGTGGCGGCGGCGAGGGCGGTGGAGGCGGCGGCGGTGGCGGTGGCGAAGGGCCGCTGGTCAAGGTCGGCTTCGCCCGCAACCAGGCCGAAGCGGAAATGCTGCAGGGCCTGCTGCGCAACGGCGGCATCCCCAGCGTGCTGAAACGCAGCCGCGGCTTCGACAACCCCGACTTCCTCGCCTCCGGCCCCCACGACATCTTCGTCGTCTCTGACCTGGCCGGGAAGGCCCGCGGCATCCTCGCCGAAACCGTCACCGAGCCGATCGCCGACGAGGAAACCGAGTTGCACGAGCAGGCGCGCCTGGAACGTGACGGCACCGACACCCCGGCCCGCCGCCTCGCCCTCTGGGTCGGCCTCGCCTTCGTCGCCGCCGTCGTCCTGGTCTGGCTCCTCTACCAGCTCAGCTGAGCTGGTAGCCCGGCCTTGTCGCTGCCGCCTGAGGATCGTGAGGGCGAGGGCGGCAAGGACAGGCTGGTGGCGATCGCCTGGGCAAGGGACCGCTACGAGGCGGCGATGATCAAGGGGCTGCTGGCCGGTGCCGGGATCCGCAGCTTCACGCAGCGGGCCGGCATCGACGGCCCCCAGATTGGGGTCGGGCCGCTCAATCCCGCGCGCCATGGACTGCGCGTGATCGTTCCCGCGAGCCGGGCCGAGGAGGCGCGGGCGATCGTCGCGGAAACGCTGGCGGCGGGCGGCGAGGAGACCCCGGAACCCTGAGCGGGCTAGCTGACGCTGCTGGTGCGGGCGATGCCGCGCAGGTGGTCGCGCCAGGCTTCCTCGATGTCGCGGAAGCGGGCCTCGAAGGCGTCTTCGAGGGTGGCGGCGGGGCCGCCGGGAAGGAGCTGGTGGACGAGGCGCTCGCAGGCCTCGGGGCCGCGCTCGTTCTCGAGCAGGTCGAAGATCGTGCCGCCGAGGAGGACGGCATCGCGGCGCGAGGGGGGGAAGGAGGGGCGCGAGCTCTCGCGCAGGCGGCGGATTACCGCGGCGCGGTAGAGGCCGACCTGGCGGGCGAAGTACTGGGCGCCGCCTTCGACCAGCCAGGCCCAGCGCAGGTAGCGAGCGAAGCGGCGCGGCGTCCAGGAGGGGGGAAGCGCCTCGTTGTTGGCGGCGACTACGAGCTGGGCGTAGAGCCGCTCGGCGGTGTTGCGCAGCGCCTCGCGGGAGTCATCGCCGGCGGCGCGGCGTTCCATGTGCGGGTCGTTCAGTACGTGCAGCTCCGTCGCCATCGCCCAGCCGGCCATGTAGCGGCGGCCGGCGGGGGCCGCCGACCAGCGCGCGGCGGGCAGGAACGGGTGCGCCAGCGCCAGCCAAGCGGGGTTCGTGTGGATGACGACCGTGACCTCCCCCGGCGCCACCGCAAACCGATCCTCCAGCCGCAGCCGCAGATCCTCCATCCGGTCCAGCGTCCGCTCGGCGAACGCCGAGTCCTCGCTGTCGTGGCGCGCGGTGAAGCTCAGCGACTCGGTCTCGACCCAAGCCATCGGGTCGAGGCTAGCGCGGGAAGCTGAAGCTCAAACCAGAGCCGGCTCGGCGTCGCCGCAGACTGCGCGAATCTCTGCCCGGGCGCGGTCGAACTCCTCGTCGGCCATCACCGGGGTGCCCTCGAAGGGCAGGTCGCGGTCGACCTCGACCCAGGAGCGGCAGCCGTGGTACTCGTCGCGGACCTTGACGGTGACTGGGCGCGGGATGCGGTGGACCCGCAGCAGCAGGATGTGGAGCGGGTGACGGCGCTTCCAGTTGAGGCGCTTTTCCGCGTAGTCCGGCGTCCAGATGTAGAAGGGCGAGAGCGAGTCGATCACGCGCGGGTCGGTGATCGTCAGGTGGTCGGTGACCTCGGCCCAGGCGCGCAGTCGCACGCGGTCGGGCTGGGGGATGCCGCCGTCCTGGAGCAGCGCTTTCGGCGGCGGCTCCTCGTCCGGCCAGACGCCCTCCTCGAGCGCCCGGGAGAGCTCCGGGTGGTGGGATTCGCGCACCAGGTCGTTGTGCTGGTGGTCGAAGGTGGGGTAGAGGAAGAAGCGCTCGTGATCGAGCTCGAAGTGCTTGTTCTCCTCGCGGATCCCGCCCTTGCGGAGCGTGAGGAGCTGCTCACCCTCGGAGAGCGCGCGTACGGTTACAGCCCATTCCTTGAAAGCGATCGGCATTTAATTCAGTACCTGACGAAGTTGGGGAACAAGAGGGGCTGGGCTGCGCCTGAAGGCCGTGCACACGGCCAGACCGCCCGCCCGAGAGCGCGGATTCTAGAGCAGCCTTCCCGAATCGCAAAATTAAATGTCCGTAAACCCCCCAGCTCCGGGGATAAATCCCCCTCCTCCAGGCGTTTCCAGGCGGAGGCGGTCGCCGGGATGGAGCTCGCCGGCGGCCTTTCCGGGCAGTGGATCGCCGTTGAGGGTGTCGTTCCCAGGGGTGCCGTCGGCGCCGCCGTTGCCGCGCGGGGCGTGGCGGCGGCGCTCGGCGATCAGGCTGAAGCGCATCGGCGCCAGCGCTTCCAGCTCGCGGATGAGGCCGTCGCCGCCGCGGTGGCCGCCCTCGCCGCCGCTGCCGCGCCGCAGCGAGAGCTCGCGCACCCGCAGCGGGAACTCCGTCTCTAGCGCCTCGACCGGCGTGTTGAGCGTGTTCGACATCGCCACGTGGATGGCACTGGGGCCGTCGGCATCGGGGCAGGCGCCCTGGCCGCCGCCGAGCGTCTCGTAGTAGGTGAAGCCCGCGCCGGCGAGCGTGAGGTTGTTCATCGTCCCCTGCCCCTGGGCCGGCACTGGGCGGGCGCCGCCGAGGGCGGCGAGGACGAGGTCGGCGACGCGGCTGGAGGTCTCGACGTTGCCGGCGACGACGGCGGCCGGGGGCCGGGCGTTGAGCAGGCAGCCGGGCGGGGCGATGACCTCGATCGGCCGGTGGGCGCCGGCCGAGGGCGGCCCATCGGGGTCGGTGAGGACGCGGACCGCGAAGAACGCCGCGGATTTCGTCACTGAGAGCGGGCAGTTGAGGTTGCCCTCGACCTGCGCGGCGCTGCCGGAGAAGTCGAGCCGCAGCGAGTCGCCGGCGATCGTCGCCTCGACCCGCAGCACGGCATCCGTGGAGTCGGGGAGCTCGAGCACGTCCTCGGCGCTGAAGCTGCCGTCGGGGAGGTCGGCGAGGGCGGCGCGGGTGCGGCGCTCGCTGTAGTCGAGGATCGCCGCCATGCCCTCGCGCAGGAGGGCAGTGCCGTGGCGCTCGGCCAGTTCGGCGAGGCGGGCGGCGCCGACCCGGTTGGCGGCCTCCTCGGCACGGAAGTCGGCGAGGCGCTGGTGGGGGGCGCGCATTTGGGCGGCGAGCTCGGCCAGGGTCTCGGCCTCGACGCGGGTGGGCGGGATCACCACGCCCTCTTCGTCGAGCCGGCGGGAGAAGGCCGGCATGCTGCCCGGGGTCGGGCCGCCGACGTCGGCGTGGTGGGCGCGGGAGGCGGCGAACCCGAGTAGCTCGCCGGCGACGAAGACGGGGGAGATGAGGGTGATGTCCGGCAGGTGGGTGCCGCCGCGATAGGGGTCGTTGAGGACCCAGCTCGACCCTGGCCGCTGCTCCTCGCCGAGCACGGCGGCGACCGCGTCGGGCATCGAGCCGAGGTGGACGGGGATGTGCTCGGCCTGCATCACCAGCTCGCCGGCGGCATCGAAGAGCGCGGTCGAGCAGTCGTGGCGCTCCTTGATGTTGGCCGAGTAGGCGGAGCGGATCAGCGTCGCGCCCATCTCATCGCAGGCAGCGCGCAGGGCGCCGACCAGGACCTGCAGGGTGATCGGGTCGATCTGACTCACGCGGCTACCTCGGCGACGATCGTGCCGGCGGTGTCGACCTCGGCGCGCCAGCCGGCGGGGAGCACGAGGGTGGCCTCGGGCAGCTCGAAGACGACCGGGCCCTCGGCTCGGGTGCCGGCGGGCGGCTCGCCGCGGAGGACGCGGGCCTCGACCCATTCGCCGTCGTCACGGACGTGGCGGGTGCTCTCCACAAGGCGGCCGGATGGCGCCGCGGCGGGCCGGGGCGCCGGGCCCGGCTCAACCAGGGCCAGGCCGATGTCGACCAGGACCACCTCGCCGTCGGGGTCACGGTGGCCGTAGCGCTCCTCGTGCGCCTGCTCGAAGCGCTCGACCAAGTCGGCGGGGTCGGGGTCGGGCGGGCCGGCGACGGGCAGCTCGAAGGCCTGGCCGGCGTAGCGCAGGCCGTAGCTGAGGCGCGGCTCGGCGTTCGGGGCGAGGGCGGCGCCGCCGGCCTCGATCAGCGCCTCGACCGCGGCCGCGATCCGCTCTCGGGTCAGCTCGGCGCCACCCAGCATCACGGTGCGGGCGGTGTCGCGACGGCGCTCGGAGGCGCAGAGGCCGAGGGCGGAGAGGACGCCGCCGGCGCGGGGGCAGAGGATTCGTTCGATCCCCAGCTCGGCGGCGATCGCCGCTGCGTGCATCGGCCCGGCGCCGCCGAAGGGCAGCAGGGCGAAGCGGCGCGGATCGACGCCGCGCTCGACCGTGACCACGCGCAGCGCCCGCACCATCTCCTGGTTGGCGACGCGGACGATGCCTTCGGCAGCCGCCGTTGCCTCGATCCCCAGCTCGGCGGCGAGGCGGGCGACGGCGGCGCCGGCGGCCTCGGCATTGAGGGCGACGCCGCCGGCCAGGCGCGAGTCGGCGGCGAGGTGGCCGAGCAGGAGGTTGGCGTCGGTGACGGTGGGCTCGCTGCCGCCACGGGCATAGCAGGCGGGGCCGGGCTCGGCGCCGGCCGAGCGGGGACCGACGCGGAGGGCGCCGCCGGCGTCGCGCCAGGCGACCGAGCCGCCGCCGGCGCCGACGGTGTGGACGTCGACCATCGGTAGCTGCAGGACGCGGCCGGCGATCTGGCGCGAGTCGGTGCGACGCACGGTGCCGTCCTCGACCACACAGACGTCGCATGACGTGCCGCCCATGTCGAAGCCGAGGGCGTTGCCGTCGCCGCTGACGCGGGCCAGCAGGCCGGCGCCGATGGCGCCGCCGGCGGGGCCGGAGAGGACGCTCCAGGCGCCGGCGCGGGCGGCCTCGGCGGCGGGCGCGACGCCGCCCGAGGATTGCATCACCAGCGGCCGCGGCAGCCCGGCCGCGGCGGCGGCCTCGCCGAGCCGGCCCAGGTAGCGGCCGAGCAGGGGGCTGAGGTAGGCGTCGATGGTGGTGGTCGAGCAGCGCTCGTACTCGCGGAAGCGGGGCAGGACCTCATGCGAGGCGGAGACGTGGACGCCGGGCAGCGCCTCGCGCAGGTGGGCGGCGATCGCCTGCTCGTGGCCGGGGTCGAGGTAGGAGAAGAGCAGGCAGACGGCGACGGCCTCGACGTCGAGCTCGCGCAGGGCGGCGGCGAGGCGCTCCGGCTCGCCGGCCGCAAGCGGTTCGACCACGCCCTCCGGCCCGGTCCGCTCCGCCACCTCCAGGCGCAGCTCCGGGGGCACCAGTGGCGCCGGCTTCGGCGCGCAGAGCCGGTACAGCTCGGGCCGGTTCTGGCGGGCGATCTCGAGCAGGTCGGCGAAGCCGCGGGTGGCGAGCAGGGCGGTGCGGGCGCCGCGTTCCTCCAGCAGTGCGTTGGTACCGACCGTCATCCCGTGGGCGAAGGTCTCCACCACGCCGGCCTCGGCTCCGGCCGCCGTGAGCACAGCCTCGACCGCGCCCATCACCCCGCGCGACTCGTCCCCCGGCGTGGTCGGCACCTTGGCGGTGTGGACGGCGCCGTCGTCGAGCAGGACGGCGTCGGTGAAGGTTCCGCCGACGTCGACTCCCAGCAACATGCCGGGAACGCTAGTCCCAGCGCTCGTGGCGGACGCTGCCGTCGGGGCCGACGACGAGGTGGATGC
This sequence comes from uncultured Actinomycetes bacterium, assembly GCA_963708405.1. Lineage (GTDB taxonomy): Bacteria > Actinomycetota > Thermoleophilia > Solirubrobacterales > 70-9 > VAYN01. Next base: position 1,143,341 of record CAVPSL010000002.1, on the reverse strand, counting down.
CGTCGAGGGCGGGGTCGGTCTGGCGGCGGTCGCGGCGCAGGTGGCCGCCGCGCGACTCGGCCCGCTCCAGGGCGGAGGCGGCGACGGCGGCGGCGAGCGGGTAGGGGTCGACGCGCAGCTCGGCCAGCTCGGCCGGGTCGCGCAGGGGGCCGGCGAGGCGCCAGACGGCGTCGCGGGTCGCGCCCGTCGGCGGCTCGAAGCGCCACTCGGGCAGCGGCGGCAGGGCCGGCGCGGGCTGCTCTTCGACTGCCGCCGCGGCGGCACGGCCGCCGAAGACGAAGCACTCGCTGAGCGAGTTGGAGGCGAGCCGGTTGGCGCCGTGCAGGCCGGTGCAGGAGCACTCGCCGACCGCGTAGAGGCCGGGCAGGGAGGAGCGGCCGTCGAGGTCGACGGTGATCCCGCCCATCATGTAGTGGGAGGCGGGGGCGACCGGGACGGGCTCGGCGTGGGGGTCGAGGCCGGCCTCGGCGAGGGTGGCGAAGACGTTGGGAAAGCGGGCCGGCTCGATCCGGCGCAGGTCGAGCTTGACCGCCACCGAGCCCTCCTCGCGCATGCGGTCGAGGATCGCCGCGGTGACGGCGTCGCGGGGAGCGAGCTCGTCGGTGAAGCGCTCGCCCGCGGCGTCGAGCAGCAGCGCTCCCTCGCCGCGGATCGCCTCGGTGATCAAGGTGCCGTCGAAGCGGGTGCCGGGCAGCGCCACCGCGGTCGGGTGGAACTGGCAGAACTCGAGGTCGGCGAGGTCGGCGCCGGCGGCCTGGGCCAGGACCGGGCCGGCCCCGATCGCCCCGCGGGGGTTGGTCGTGCGGCGCCAGAGCGCGGCGGCGCCGCCGGTCGCCAGCACGGTTGCCGCGGCGGCGATCTCGCCGCGGTCGGCGAGGACGCCGTGGCAGCGCTCGCCGTCGCTCCAGAGGGCCAGCGCCGAGGTCCGCTCCAGCACCTCGATCCGTCCCTCGGCGGCGACCATCGCCGCCAGCTTCGAGGTGATCTCGTGGCCGGTCTGGCTGCCGCCGGCGTGAACGATGCGGCGGTGAGCATGGCCGCCCTCGAGGCCGAGCGCGAGCCGGCCCTCGTGGTCGAGGTCGAAAGTGAGGCCGCGGGCGATCAGGTCGCGGACGACGGCCGGCGACTCCTCGGTCAGCACCTCGACGGCGGCGGTGCGGCAGAGGCCGCGGCCGGCGGCGATCGTGTCGGCGGCGTGGCTGGCCGGCGAGTCGTCGGGCTCGAGCGCCGCCGCGAGCCCGCCCTGGGCCCAGAAGCTGGCGCTCTCCGACAGCGGCGTGCGCGAGATGAGGCAGACGCGGCCGCCCAGCTCGGCGGCCCGCAGCGCGGTCCAAAGACCGGCGGCGCCGCCGCCGACGACGGCGACGTCGAACTCCGGCACCCGGCTAGCGCCCTTCGGCCTCGCGCCGGATCGACTCGAGCTGCTGGCGCAGCCAGCCGGCGGCGCCTTCGCGGGCCCGCGCCCGCTCGTCGGCGACCGCCTGGTCCGCCGCGACGGCGCGCTCGGCTGCCTCCTCGACCCGCTTCTCGGCCGCTTCGGCCTGGGCCTCGATCTCGCCCAGGCGCTGCTCGGCGGCGCTGATCGCCTCCTCCTTCGCCTCGCGCTCGCGCTGCAGCTCTTCCTCGTGGGCGAGGCGCAGCTCCTCGCGGACCTTCTCGGTGTTGGCGCGCTCGCGCTCGAGATCGGCCTCCAGGGCTTTGATCTCAGCCTCGGCGCGGCGTTCGGCGTCGGCGACGACCTCGGCGAGTTGTTTCAGGCGACGTTCGGCCGCTTCGGCCTGCCCGGTCAGGCTGTCGCCCCCTCGCTCCGCGCTCATCCGCCCAATCTATTACCGCTGCCGCCCGCAATGTCGCGGTAAGCGGCGAGAACGCGTTCTGCCATCCGCGCGGCCGAGAGCGTGGCGGCGCGGGCGGCGCCCTCGACGCGAGGGTCGGCGGCGGCCAGGTGCGGAGCCGCCGCGGCGCTCCAGGCGACGCTGTCGAAGGGGGCGCAGAGGCAGCCGGCGATGCCCCCGAGGGCGTAGGGAGCGATGCCGACCGGGGTGGAGAGGACGGGCACGTTGCAGGCCAGCGCCTCGACCGCGGCCATCCCGAAGCCCTCGTAGTCGGAGCTGACGACGATGGCGTTGGCGGCGTTGAGCCAGAGCGGCATCTGCTCGGGCTCGATCGAGCCGCCGGTGAGGAGCTCGGCGCCGGCCGCCGCCGCCAGCTTGGCAGCGCGGTCGTGGCGCTTCTCGGGCCGGGCCGGGTTGGCGGGGAAGAAGAGGTAGCGACCGCCGGGGTCGAGGCCGAGCTGGCGTCGCGCCTGCTGGCGCGGGAGCGGACCGAAGCGCTCGAGGTCGGGGCCGCAGGGAAGGACGGCGGCGCCGGGGACATGGGGCAGCCCGGGCCGCCCGTCCTCGGGCTCATACAGCGCCCGCGAGACCGCGGCGACCAGGTCGGTCCGCCAGGCGAGCCGGTGCGAGAGGGCGCCGACGACGGGGTGGCGGACGTCGGTGCCGTGGAAGGTGACGAGCAGCGGCCGCGCCCCGGCCAGGCGCGCGCACCAGCCCGGCAGGCCGTAGTGGGCGTGGACGAGGTCGTAGCGCTCGCGCTTCAGCAGCGCCCGCAGCCGCCGCGTCGCCGGCAGGTACTCGCCGCGCCCGGGCGGGAAGCTGAAAACGTCGACCTCGACGCCGCGCTTGCGCACCTCGTCGACCTGGTCCCGCACCCAGCGGCCCCGCTGCGGCGCCGAGGGGTCGGGCTCGAAGTTGGTGACGACGAGGACGCGCAACCGCCTCAGCGTATCCGCCGGCGCAGCTCCTCCTTGGCGACCTTCTCTCCGGCCGAGCGGGGGAGGGCGTCGAGGACCTCCAGCCGCTCCGGCAGCCACTCCGGGGAGACGCCGCGGGCGCGCATGTGGTCGCAGAGCTCTTCGAGGCTGAGTGAGGCGCCCTCGCGCAGCTCGGCGAAGAGGCAGACGCGCTCGCCGAAGACCGGGTCGGGCATGGCGACCGCGGCGGCGAGGGCGACCGCGGGGTGGGTTGCCGCCTCGGCCTCGACGGCGGCGGCGCTGATGTTCTTACCGCCGCGGATGATCAGGTCGGAGGCGCGGCCGACCAGGTGCAGGTAGCCCTCGGCGTCGATCGTCGCCAGGTCGCCGCTCAGCATCCAGCCGTCGGCGGTGTAGAGGGCGCGCTGGGCCTCGGGGTCGCGCCAGTAGCCGCGCGAGCCGGTGGGGCCGCGGCTGGCGACCTGGCCGGGGCCGCCGGTTGCGGTGACGTCGCGCTCGCCGTCGTAGAGGCGCACGTTCATCGCCGCGATCGGGCGCCCGGCGGAGCCGAGCCGCTTCTCGTCGGGGTCGTCGTGGCGGGTGACGCTGATCGCGCCGTTCTCGTTGGAGCCGTAGAACTGCAGGACCTTGGCGTTGGTGGCGGCCTCGAAGCGGGCCGCCGCCGCGGCTGGGACAGCCTCGCCGCCGGTGAAGACGACGCGCAGCGAGGAGAGGTCGCGGGCGGCCAGCGCCGGTGAGGCGAGGGCCATCAGCAGCTGCGTGGTGACGCAGGCGAGAACGGTGACGCGCTCGCGCTCGACCAGCTCCAGCATCCGCCCGATCTCGAAGCGCTCCATCTGCAAGACCGGGGCGGCCAGCAGCGGCGGCCCGAAGTGGGAGCTCCAGAGGCCGAAGCCGTAGGGGGTAGGGACGGCGGAGAGGAAGACCTCGCGCGGCCCGCCGGAGTCGGCCGGGCGCAGGGCGCCGGCCTCGATCGCGATCGCGGCGAAGCGCAGCCAGCGCGCCTGGTCGTGGATCACGCACTTGGGCAGCCCGGTCGTGCCCGAGGTCGAGTTGAGCAGGAAGAGATCGTGGGGGTCGGCGGGGCGACGCTCCCCGCTGTGCTGGGGCACGGCGAGCGGGCAGCCGTCGAGGCGGAGACCGTCGAGCCCCTCCCCGACCGAGGTCAGCATCCCGGCCGCCTCGGTCCGCTCCAGCAGGTGGGCGATCTCGGCGCGGCCGGAGCGGATGGCGATGGCGACGACGGGGATGCCGGCGCGCTCGCAGGCGAGGTAGGCGACGTGGACGCCGGGGCCATCGGGGAGAGAGACCGCGACCGGAGCGCCGGGCGGGAGCGCCAGCCCTTCCAGGGCGCCGGCGAGGGCGTCGCCGAGCTCGTCGTAGCGAGACCAGGTGAGGGCACCGCCGTCGCCGATCAGGGCCGGCTCGTCGGGGCGGCTCGCCGCCAGGCGGGCGACCAGCGTCCCGAGCGACTCCAGGTCCTCGGCCCCGGTCGTGTCTGGGCCACAGCCTCGGTTCCCTAACGTCTCCTCCATCGCTCGATCGGATCTTAATTCACCAAGCAAGCAAGCGCTTGGTATGTTCTTCGCCTAGATGGACCTGCGACCGAGCCCCGCCGACGAGCAGTTCCGCGCCGAGGTGCGCGAGTGGCTGGCCGAGCACCTGCGCGGCGAGTTCGCCGAGCTGGAGGGCGCCGGCGGCTCTGGCCGCGAGCACGAGGGCCTGGAGGCGCGGATGGCCTGGGAGCGCGAGCTCGGCGCCGGCGGCTGGATCGGGCTCGGTATCCCCGAGGAGCACGGCGGCCGCGGCGCCAGCTTGATGCAGCAGGTGATCTTCGCCGAGGAGTACGCGCGGGCCGGCGCCCCCGGCCGCGTCAACCACGTCGGCGAGCACCTGCTGGCGCCGACTGTCGCCGCCTTCGGCGATGAGGAGCAGAGGCGCCGCTTTCTGCCCGGCATCCTCCGCGGCGAGGAGCTCTGGTGCCAGGGCTACTCGGAGCCGGGGGCCGGCTCCGACCTGGCGGCGGTGCGGACGCGGGCTCGGCTCGACGGCGACCGCTGGCGGATCGACGGCCAGAAGGTCTGGACCTCACTCGCCTTCTACGCCGACTGGTGCTTCGTGATCGCCCGCACCGAGCCCGGCTCCGAGCGTCACCGCGGCCTCTCCTACCTGCTGGTGCCGATGGACCAGGCGGGGGTGGAGGTGCGGCCGATCGTGCAGATCACCGGCACCTCCGAGTTCAGCGAGGTCTTCTTCGAGGACGCCGAGACCGCCGCCGAGAACGTCGTCGGCGAGCCCGGCGAGGGCTGGAAGGTGGCGATGGGCACGCTCGGGTTCGAGCGCGGCGTCGCCACCCTGGGCGACCAGATCGGCTTCGAGCGCGAGCTGGAGCGGGTCGTGGTGGCGGCGCGCGCCAACGGCGCGATCGAGCGGCCGCAGATCGCCGACCGCATCGCCGACGCTTGGATCGGGCTGCGGACGATGCGTTTCCAGGCGCTGCGCACGCTCGGCAGCGACGATCCCCAGGCGGCCTCGGTGGCGAAGCTGCTGTGGGCGCCCTGGCACCAGCGGCTGGGCGAGCTGGCGGTCGACGTGCTCGGGCCCGAGGCGACGCTGGCGGCGGCGCCCCCCTACGAGCTGAGCGATGCCCAGGCGCTCTTCCTCTTCACCCGTTCCGACACGATCTACGCCGGGTCGAACGAGATCCAGCGCAACATCATCGCCGAGCGCATGCTGGGACTGCCGAAGGGCTGAGATGGACTTCTCCTTCAGCGAAGACCAGCGTGAGCTGCGGGCGACCATCGCCGCCTTCCTCGAGCGCCACGCCGCTTCTCCCGCCGTCCGCGGCGCGGCGCTCGAGGGCGACGGCTTCGCCCGCGAGCCCTGGGGGCGGCTGGTCGGCGAGATGGAGCTGACCGGGCTGGCGATCGAGCTCGAGCGCGGTGGCTCCGGGGCCAGCTTCGTCGAGGTCGGGATCGCCCTCGAGGAGCTGGGGCGGACGCTGCTGCCGGTGCCCTACCTGCCGACCGTGGTCGCCGCCGCGGCGCTGGCCGGGGCCGAGGACGCCGCGACCGCGGCGCCGCTGCTGGAGCGCATCGCCGGCGGTGCCGTCGCCGTCGTCGCGGTCGACCCGGTCAACCGCGGCGCCGTGCTGAACGGCGACGCCGCCAGCCGCCTCGACGGCTGGGTCGAGCACGTCCTCGACGCCCCCCACGCAGACTTCCTCGTCCTGCGAGCGACGGCCGGCGGGGAGCCGGCCCTGGTCGCGGTCGACCTCGACGCCGAGGGCGTCGCGGTCGAGCCGCTGCCGACGCTCGACCAGACCCGCCGCCAGGCGACCGTGCGATTCGCCGGCGCCCCCGCCGTGTGCCTCGGCGGGGGCGCCGCCGCGCGAGCCCAGGACCTGCTCGGCGTCGCCCTCGCGGTGGAGTCGGTTGGCGCCGCCGCCCGCTGTCTGGAGATCACCGTCGAATACCTCAAGGAGCGGGTCCAGTTCGGCCGCCCGATCGGCTCCTTCCAGGCGCTGAAGCATCGCTGCGCCAATCTCGCCGCCGAGCTCGAGGCGGCCCGTTCGACCGCCTACTACGCCGCCTGGGCGGTCGATGGCGCCCCCGGGGAACTGCCGGCGCTGGCGCCGCTGGCGCGGGCGGTCTGCGGCGAGGCGCTCTGGCACGTCGCCGCCGAGTCGATCCAGCTCCACGGCGGTATCGGCTTCACCTGGGAGCACGACGCCCACCTCTACTTCAAGCGCGCCAAAGCGAACGAGCTGCTGGCCGGCGGCTTCCGCGCCCAGCGCCGCCTCGCCGCCGAGCGGGCGGGCATTCTGGAGCCGGCATGAGCGAGCGAGTGGTGCTGGTGACCGGGGGGACGCGGGGGATCGGCGCGGCGATCGCGCGCGCCTTCCTCGAAGCGGGCGACGCGGTTGTCGTCTGCGGCCGGCGGGCGCCGGAGAAGCTGCCCGAGGCCGGTGGGCGCCGGGCCGAATTCGTCGCCGCCGATGTGCGTGAACCGGAAGCCGCGCCCGTACTGATCGGCGCCGTCATCGACCGCCACGGGCGCCTCGACCTGCTCGTCAACAACGCCGGCGGCACCGCTCCCGGCCCCGCCGCGGAGATGTCCGCCGCCAGCGCCGAGGCCGTCGTCGGCCTCAACCTGCTCGCCCCCTTTCACGTCTCCCAGGCCGCCAACGCGGTCATGCAGGGCCAGGAGAAGGGCGGCCAGATCATCAACATCGGCAGCATCGCCGAGGTCCGTCCCGCCCCCGGCACCGCCGTCTACGCGGCGGCCAAGGCTGGCCTGCTGGGCCTGACCCGGGCCCTGGCTTTGGAGTGGGGCCCGAAGGTGCGGGTCAACCAGGTGACGCCGGGGTTGGTCGAGACCGAGGGCTCGGCCCGTCACTACGGCGGTGAGGCCGGCCTGGAGGCGGTGTGGGCGACGATCCCGGCCGGCCGCATGGCCCGCCCCGAGGACATCGCCGCCGCCTGCCTGCTGATGGCCAACCCGGCCGCCGCCCACGTCAACGGCGCTGAGCTGCGCGTCGACGGCGGCGGCGAGGTGCCGGGCTGGCTGGTGGCCGTCAAGGGCGCCGCCGAGCGGGACTGAGCCCGCCCGGCGGTTCGGCCTTAGCCCAGGCCCCAGAGCTTCTTGTACTGCTCTTCGTAGTCGACCACGGCGGGGAATTCTTCCGTCGTCGAGGGCAGGGTCTCGGCGGTGATCGCCCAGTAGGGCAGGGTCGAGTCGTCGAGGTTTTCGTCGTAGGGCTGGCCGGTGAAGAGGCGGGCCAGCAGGTCGATCTCGCGCCAGTAGGCCTCGGGGAAGCTGACGTCGAAGCCGAGCTGGAGGTATTCGCCCTTCTCCATGTAGGGGGCGATCGCCGGGTTGAGGTTGAGCGTGACCAGGTTCGCGTCTTCGACCCCAGCGCCCTTGAGCGCCGTCGGCAGGCCGACGAAGAGGTCGCTGTAGGCGATCGAGGCCCACTCGATTTCCGGATGCGAGGTAAAGAAGCTCGCCACCCGCTGTGGCAGGTCGGAGCCGATGCTGGTGACGGGGACGACAAGGTCCTCGGTCGAGCAGTCGGGGCATTCCTGTTCGACTTGGTCCTTCAGCGCGTTGGCGACGTTGACCGTCGTTTCGAAGCCGTTGACGTAGACCTGACCCACGGTCAGTTCCTTGGAGTCGGCGTGGGAGAGGATGAAGTTGGCCATCCCGATCCCCTCGATTTCGCTCGCTTTCGGGCCGCCGATGACGCCGGTCAAGCCGTTGCCGGTTTCGTCGCCGACGAAGGCCTGCACGACCGGGATGTCGAGTTCGTTCAGCTTCTTCAGCTCCGGCTCGTAGAGGGCGCGGGTGAATCCGGAGCCGAGCACGGCGTCGGGCTTTTCGTTGATCGCCTGCTGGTAGGCGGCCTTGATCTCCTCCGGGGTGGCGCCGGCGTCGATCGAATTGAGGTTCCAGCCGAGCAGGTCGGTGGCGTTCTTCAGCAACTGCGCCTCGGTCTCGCAGGCGGGGACCCCGCACTGGATGAAGGCGATGTTCTTGCCCTTCGGGATCGGCTTGCCGACCGGGGTCTCGAGCCCGATGCTGGTCGGCCGCTGTTCGAACTTGGCGTTGGCCTTTTCGGCGGCGGGGAAGTTGCCGGTGGCCTCGCTATCGGTGCTGTCGCTGCTGGAGTCGCCGCAGCCGGTGACGACGACCGCGGCGGCGCAGAGCGCTGTCGCGAAGAACCCGCCTCGACGGGCCTTGTGGAACCTCATCGGATTTCTCCTCTCGTAGTTTCGCCTGCCTCTACCTAGCAAGCGCTTGGTAGACTAGCGGCGCGATCCAGGGAAAGGAGAGTTCGTAGTGAGCTACCGAATCACGGTCGACGTTGGCGGCACCTTCACCGACGTGGTGCTGACCGACGAGCAGGGACGCGTCCGCGTCGGCAAGTCCCCGACCACCCCGGCCCGGGCCTTCGACGGCATCCGCGGCGGCCTCGAGGTGATCGCCGCCGAGCTGGGAAGCGAGGTCGGCGCGGTGCTGGCCGAGACCGAGCTCTTCGTCTACTCGACCACCCGCGCCACCAACGCGATCCTCGAGCGCAAGACGGCCAGGACCGCCTTCCTCACCACCGCCGGCTTCCCCGACGTCCTCGTCATGCGCGAGGGCGGCAAGGCCAGCGCTTTCGACTTCGAGACCCCCTTCCCGGACCCCTACGTGCCGCGCCGACTCACCTTCGAGGTGCCGGAGCGGATCGACTCCCAGGGCCGGGTGGTGACGCCGCTGGACGAGGACGCGGTGCGCGGGATCGCCGCCCGCCTGCGGGCGCTGGAGGTCGAGGCGGTCGCGGTCTGCCTGTTCTGGTCGATCGTCAACCCCGACCACGAGCGCCGCGTCGCGGCGATCCTCGCCGCCGAGCTGCCCGAGGTCGCGGTCACGCTCTCGCATGAGCTGAGCCCGGTCCTGCGCGAGTACCGGCGCGCCTCGACGACGGCGATCGACGCCTCGCTGAAGCCGCTGATGGGCTCGCATATCGAGGCCGTCGCCAGCGATCTGGCCGAGGCCGGCTTCGCCGGCGAGCTGCTCGGCGCCACCTCCTTCGGCGGCGTCATGCACCTCGACGACCTCGCCGCTAAGCCGGTCTACTCGGCCAAGTCGGGGCCGGCCCTGGCGCCGGTTGCCGGCCGCGTCTACGGCGGCGCCGAGCTGAATGCCGGCGACGTCGTCATCTGCGACATGGGCGGCACCAGCTTCGACGTCAGCCTCGTCGTCGACGGCGCCGTCAACTTTACCCGCACGACTTGGCTCGGCGGGCAGTTCCTCGGCCACCTGGTCGCCACCTCCTCGGTCGACGTGCGCAGCATCGGCGCCGGCGGTGGCTCGATCGCCTGGATCGACCCCGGCGGCCTGCTGCGGGTCGGGCCGGAGTCGGCCGGGGCCGAGCCCGGGCCAGCGTGCTACGGGCGTGGCGGCGAGCGGCCGACCGTGACCGACGCGGCGCTGGCGCTCGGCTACCTCGACCCCGAGGGCTTCCTCGGCGGCCGCATGACGCTCGACGTCGAGGCGGCGCGGCGGGTGGTCGGTGAGCTCGGCGAGCGGCTCGGGCTCGCGGTCGAGGAGGCGGCGAGCGCCGTCCTCACGATCGCCAACGACCACATGCTGGCGGCGGTGGCCGAGATCACCGTCAACGAGGGCGTCGACCCGCGCGAGAGCCTGATCGTCGCCGGTGGCGGCGCCGCCGGGCTGACGATCGGCAGCATCGCCGCCGAGCTGGGCTGCCGCAACGTGCTGGTGCCGCGCACCGCCGGGGCGCTGAGCGCGATGGGCGGCCAGTTCTCAGACGTCGTCGCCGAGTTCACCGCGACCCACCTCACCGACACGCCGAGCTTCGACTTCGACGGCGTCGGCGCCGTCCTGGAGGAGCTCGACGGGTGGGCGGAGGAGTTCGCGGCGCGGCTGCGCGAGCGCGGGATCTCCTCGAGCCGGCGCGAGTATTGGGTCGAGGCCCGCTACGCGTACCAGGTCTGGGACCTGGAGCTGCAACTGCCGGTCGAGCGGATCGCCGACGAGGGCGACGTGAAGAGGGTCGCCGACGCCTTCGACTCGCTGCACCAGCGCTCATATTCGGTCTCCCAGCCGGGCCACGCGATCGAACTGCTGACCTGGAAGGTGCGGTTGATCGGGGACTTGGAGGCGACCGAGAAGCTGCTCGCCTCGCCGCCACCGACCGCCGCCGAGGGTGAGCCGCGCCGTCGCCGCGCTTTTTTCGCCGGCGAGGGCTGGGTCGAGGTGCCGGTCCACGGCGGCGAGACGCTGGCCCCCGGCGTCGCCGTCGAGGGCCCGGCGCTGATCACCGAGCCGTCCAGCACCCTCGTCGTCTACCCGGGGATGACGGCGCGGGTGACCGAGCATGACAACTACCTGGTCGAGACCGGCCGCAACTGAGGAGGAGCCGATGCCCACCGCCACCGCCAAGCTCGACCCGGCCCTGCTGGCCGTCCTCGCCAACCGCTTCGACGCGATCGTCCGCGACATGACCGGGACGCTGCTGCGCACCGGCCATTCGGCGATGATCGCCGTCGCCCGCGACTTCTCCTGCGCCATCGCCACCGCCGACGACGAGCTGTTGGCGGCGGCCGAGGGGATGCCGGTGCACGTCTTCGGCGCCCATCTGCAGACCGCCTACGTGCGCGAGATGCACCCCGACCTGCGCGAGGGCGACGCCTTCCTCGACAACGACCCCTACGTGGCCAACACCCACGCCGGCGACCACACGATCATGGTCCCGGTCTTCCACGAAGGCGAGCACCTCTTCACGACCTCGGTCAAGGCCCACCAGGCCGACATCGGCAACTCGATCGCCTCCAGCTACCACCCGTTCGCCAAAGACGTCTACGAGGAGGGGGCGCTGATCTTCAGCGCCACCCAGGTCCAGCGCGACTACCGCGACATCGAGGACATCGTGCGGATGTGCCGGCGGCGGATCCGGGTCCCGGACCAGTGGTACGGCGACTACCTGGCGATGTTGGGTGCGGCCCGGATCGGCGAGCGGCGGCTGCAGGAGGTGGTCGCGAAGTACGGGGTGGAGACGATCCGCACCTTCATCGGCGAGTGGCTCGACTACTCCGAGCGGCGGATGGCGCACGCGATCTCGAAGCTGCCGGCGGTGCGGATCTCGGGCGAGACCTGCCACGACCCGATCGGGCCGGTGACCGAGCCGGTGCCGGTGCGGGCGACGGTCGCGGTCGATCCCGCGGCGGGGACGATCGAGGTCGACCTGCGCGACAACGTCGACGCCCTGCCGGTCGGGATCAACGAGTCGATGGCCTGCTCGACCAACAACGCGGTCGCCGGGGTGCTGAACGTGCTCGAGCGCGGGGTGCCGATCAACAGCGGCTCCTTCCGGCGGCTGCAGGTGCGTCTGCGAGAGGGGGCGGTGGTCGGGATCGCGCAGCCGCCGACCTCGACCTCGCTGGCCACGACCAACGTCGCCGACCGCCTCACCAACGTGATCCAGCACGCCTTCGCCCAGATCGGCGAGGGCTACGGACTGGCCGAGGGGGCGGCCTCGCTCTCGGCCGGCTACGCGGTGATCTCCGGCGCCGATGCCGGCGGCGCTCCCTACATCAATCAGCTGATCGTCGGCACCAACGGCGGCCCCGGCACGCCGGTCTGCGACGGCTGGCTCACCTACGGCGCCCCCGGTGGCGCCGGCCTGATCTACCGCGACAGCATCGAGGTCGACGAGCACAAGTTCCCGATGCTCTACACGCAGCTCCGGGTGCTGCCGGACACCGGCGGGCCGGGGCGCTTCCGCGGTGCCCCGGCCTCGGTCGTCGAGTACGGCCCGACCGAGGCGCCGATGGTGGCCGCCTACCAGATCGATGGCCACACGACGCCGGCCCGCGGCGCCCGCGGTGGCGGTGATGGCAGCGTCGGCGCCGCCTACAAGGTTGGCAGCGACGGCAGCGTCGAGCGCACGGCCGACGTGACCCAGACCGAGCTGCTGCCGGGCGAGTGGATCCGTGGCGAGCACGGCGGCGGTGGTGGCTACGGCGATCCCTTTGAGCGCGAGCCGGAGCGGGTGCTGGGCGACGTGCTCGAGGGCTACGTCAGCGAGGAGGCGGCCCGACGCGACTACGGCGTCGCCTTCAGCGGCGCGACGGCCGACGGCACGCTCGCGGTCGACGCCGAGGCGACGGCGGCGCTGCGCGCGGCCCGGTCCTGACCCGCCGCGCAAAACCGAGTCCCGTCCCCAGAGAAAGGATGCAAGATGAGTGAGAACGACCTGGCCCGGCGCGTCGCCCGGCTCGAGGCCCGCGAGGAGATCGGCGAGCTGATGGCCGAGTACCTCTACCTGGCGGACCGCGACCCCGACGCCGACAAGGTCGCGGCGCTGTTCGCCGAGGACGCGGTCTGGGAGCCGCGCGGCAACTTCGCCCTCGAACAGGAGGCGAGCCACGGCCGCGAGACGATCCGCGAGTTGTTCGCGGCGCTGCCGCAGACGATGTCCTTCGGCGCCCACTACGTCACCAACGCGGTGATCGAGATTGCCGACGACCTGGAGACGGCGCGCGGCCGCTGGCATGCCTTCGAGCTGCTGACCAAGGAGAACCCGACGGTGGAGCTGGCGGCGGTCGCCTGGTACGACAACGACTTCGTCCGCGTCGACGGTCGCTGGCGCTTCCAGCGCATTCGCTTCGAGGACTCGCTCTGCTTCCCCTTCGCCGAGGGCTGGGCCGAGACCCGCTTCGTCTCCCTGGTCAGCGGCGAGCGCTTCCCGCACCCGGGCCCGAGCGCGGCGTGAGCACCTTCATCGAGCGCACCGAGATCGGTCGCGGTGGGGTCACGGTCGCGATCAAGGACCTGATCGACCTCGCCGGGCTGCCGACCACGGCGGGCTGCCGAGCGGTCGCCGACGTCGCCGCGCCGGCCGCCGCCGACGCCGCCTGTCTGGCCGGGCTGCGGGCCGCGGTCGAGGTGGGCGCGGCGCGGATCGTCGGCAAGACCAACCTCGACGAGCTGGCCGCCGGCGCCTCCGGGGTCAACGTTTGGTTCGGGACGCCGACCAACCCACTCGACCCGGCGCTGATTCCCGGCGGCTCCTCGAGCGGCTCCGCGGTGGCGGTTGCCACTGGCGAGGCCGAGCTGGCGATCGGCAGCGACACCGGCGGCTCGGTGCGGTTCCCGGCCGCCTGCTGCGGCGTCACCGGCCTGAAGACGAGCCGGGGCCGGATCTCGATGGAGGGCGTCTACCCGCTCAGCCAGTCACTCGACAGCGTCGGGCCGCTGGCCCGCGACGTCGCCGGCGTCGCCGCCGGGATGGCGCTGCTGGAGCCGGGGTTCGCGCCGGCGCCGGCGTCGGCCGCGACGGTTGGCCGGGTGCGGGTGCCGGGAGTGGACCCGCGCATCGACGCCGCCGTCGACGCGGCGCTGGCGGCGGCGGAGCTGGAGGTGGTCGAGGTCGAGCTGCCGGGCTGGGAGGGCGCCTTCGAGGCGGCGCTGGGCGTGCTCCTGCCCGAGGCTTGGCGCAACAACGGCCACCTGCTCGAGGGCTCGCCCGAGGCCGTCGGCGAGACGACCCGCAACCAGATCGCCCTCGGCGCCGAGTACGCGGCGGGCGAGGAGGCGGCGCGCGCCTACGGCCGCGCCTGGCGGGCCGAGATCGAGGCCGCCTGCGAGCGCGTCGAGCTGCTGGCCTGCCCGACCCTCTCCTCCTTCGCCCTGCCGCTGGCTGAGTTCGAAGCGGTCGCCGGGATCTGCCGGACGATGGAGCTGAACCTGGCCGGGGTGCCGGCCCTGGCGCAGCCGCTGCGAACCGAGGCGCCGCTGCCGGCGAGCCTGCAGCTCTTCGGCCCGCACGGCAGCGAGGAGCTGCTGGTGGTGACCGGGGCGCGGGTCGAGGCGGCGGCGGGGGACGTGATCGAGGGCTAGCGCAGCCGCCCCACCGTCCGCCCCAGGACCGACCGCACGTAGCCGGCCTCGTGCTTGACCAGCCCCAGGGACGGCCAGTAGAAGTCGACCTCGAAGTCGTTGACCCAGGCTTTCGTCTGCTCGACCGGAGCACCGGCCGCAGCGGCGATCGGCCGGAAGAGTCGTTCCAGCTCGGTGTCGGAGAGGCGAAAGGTGCGTTTGTCGAGGAGGCGGGCAAGGCGCTTCACGCCGGGTTTGCCTTTGCGCCCGGTAAGCGCGGCCCGTAGCGCCTCGGGGTCGACCAGGTCGTGCTTGTCGGCCTCGTTGACACAGCGCTCCAGCGGCCCGTCGGGCAATTCAGTCGCCAGGTCGACGAGCGTCTGCACGATCGAGGTGAGGGGGATCCCGTCGCGCTTGACCACGTCGGCGGCGCGCAGCGAGGGACGGGAGCGCACCTTCAGCCCGTCCCGCCGCAGCTTGCCGCGCTGCCGCACGCTCACGTCGACGCGTCCCCGCAGCTCCTTCCCGATCCCCCACAGCGCTGCCGCGCTGCGGTGGCTCAGGCACGCCTCCTCAGGACAACTACAGGCAAGTAGGGCAGCGCTCCAGCGCTGCTGGTCGGTCCCACGAGGCGGTCCCACCGAGTAGACGCCGCGGGCCAGTGGTCGGAGCCGCCCTGTGGCCAGGCGGTGCTGAATCGCCCGTCGGCTGAACCCGAGCGCGAGCAACTGCGCCCGCGAGATCGCCCCGTGCTGCCGTCGCGCCAGACGCCACGCCGCAGCGCTTCGCCCCCGAGCCCCGGCCTCCCCGAGCCCTGCGTCACTTGTGCACACCATGGTGTGCACAAGGGACGCAGGGCTCGAAAGTCTCCCCCTGGTGGACGGGGGTGGGCGGCGTTACGGGGTGGTGTGGAGGGACGCGTGGAGTTGGGCGAGGCGGTCGAGGTGGGGCTCGACCTCGGCGCGGGGGGCACTGGGGACCATGAAGACGGCGCGGTGGGCGCCGGCTTCGGCGAAGAGGGTGAGGGTGGCGGGGTCTTCGGGTGGGAGGTAGGCAGTGACGCCGATCTCGCGGCCCGCCTCGCCGGCGCGCTGGTGGAGCTCGGCCATCCGCTGGAGGACTTCCTCGGGCTCCCAGAGGCAGATCGGCAGCCACTCGTCGCCGTAGGCGAGGACGCGGTCGAGGGCCTTGGGGCCGTTGCCGCCGACGAGGACGGGTGGGCCGGGCTGCTGCAGCGGCTGCGGGCCGCACCAGATCCCCTCGAAGCGCACGTGGTCGCCCTCGTAGCTGGCGGTCTCCTGCGTCCAGATCGCCCGCATCGCCTCGACGCGCTCGCGCATCGTGGCGAAGCGGGCGCCGCCCTCGACCCCGTGGTTGGCGGCCTCCTCGACGTTCCAGCCGGCGCCGATTCCGAGCACGAAGCGGCCACCGCTGAGGCGGTCGAGGCTGGCGATCTCTTTCGCCAGCACGATCGCGTCGTGCTGGGCGACGAGGGAGATCGCGGTGCCGACTCGCAGCCGCTCGGTGGCGGCGGCGATCGTGGCGCCCGCGATAAAGGGGTCCCAGATCTGGCTGTAGTAGTCGGGCAGCTCGCCGCCGGGGAAGGGCGAGACCCGCTGGGAGGGGATGTGGGTGTGCTCGGGGAGCAGCAGCGACTCGAAGCCGCGCTCCTCGGCGAGGACGCCGAGCTCGGCCGGGCTGATCGTCTCGGCGGTCATGAAACAGGTGAGCCCGAAGTCCACAGCCGGGCCCTCAGTCGGCGCTGGGTCGGCGGCGCTGGATGCCGGTGATGCCGACCGCGGCGATCAGGACCGCGCCCTGGAACACCTGCGGCGTCCAGTTCGGCGTCCCCGCCAGCAGCAGGCCGATGCTGCCGGTGCCGATCATCAGCACCGCGACCACCGTCCCCCAGGGGTTGAAGCGGCCGTGGCGGAACTGCGAGGCGCCGACGAAGGCGGCCGAGAAGGCGGGGATTAGGTACTCGGGGCCGGTCGTTGGGTCGGCCGAGCCGATCCGCGAGGCGAGCGCGATCCCGGCGAAGGAGGCGAGGGTCGAGGAGCAGATCAGCGAGATCGTGCGGATGCGGCCGACGCGCAGGCCGACCAGGCGCGAGACCTCGGGGCCGTAGCCGGAGGCGTAGACGCGGCGGCCGAAGACGGTCTGCTCGAGCACGAAGCCGAGCACCAGCATCGCGACCAGCATGTAGAGGACCGGCAGCTGCACGCCGGAGAAGCTGGTGGCGGCGATTTCGGTGAAGCCGCCGGAGACCTTGCCGGTGATGATCTGGTCGCCGGAGACCCAGAGGGTGCCGGCGGCGATGATCGAGCCGGTGGCGAGGGTGCCGATGAACGAGTCGATGTTCATCTTCACGACGACGAGGCTGTTGAGGAGGCCGATCGCGATCCCGGCGCCGAGCGTCATCGCCACCGCCAGCACCGGTGGCACCCCGACCGTGTTCAGGCACCAGCCGGCGAAGACACCGGCGAAGCCGATCACCGAGCCGATCGAGAGGTCGAAGACTCCGGCGGCGAGCGGCATGACGATGCTGAGCGCGGCGATGCCGGTGATCGCGTACTGGTTGAGCACGCTCTTCGCCGTCTGATCGGTGGGGAAGAGGTCCGGCTGCCAGATCGTGAAGACGATCAGCAGGAACAGCCACACGTAGATCGCACCGATATTGCGGTAGCTCAAGGCACCGAGCCAGCGGGGGACCCGCTCGGGCTTGGACGCAACCGGCTGTACGGCCTGGGCGTCGGCGGACATCTCCTCGTCTCTCCTCCTCGTCGAGTAACCAAGCAAGCGCTTGACCGGAACAATGCTAGACTCTCGGCCGAGGCCGTGTCAAGCGATTGAGGAGAGAGCGCATGAGCCGAGCTGCAGAGGGGTCGTCGCTGGTCGCGATCGAGCACCTCTCGAAGACCTTCCCCGGTCAGCGCGCCCTGGCTGACGTCTCCTTCGAGATCGGCCGCGACGAGATCCACGCCCTGGTCGGCGAGAACGGCTCCGGCAAGTCGACCCTGATCAAGGTCCTCTCCGGCTTCCACCTGCCGGACCCCGGCAGCGAGGTGAGGATCGCCGGCGAGCTGCTCGAACCGGGCTCGGCCGCCGACTCGCGCCGCCACGGCCTCCGCTTCGTCCACCAGGACCTGGGACTGATCGGCGAGCTCAGCGCCGCCGAGAACGTCGGCCTCGCCTCCGGCTACTCGACCGCCGCCGCCGGCCGCATCGCCTGGTCCGAGCAGCGCCGCCTCACCCGCCAGTTGCTCTCGCGGATCGGGGTCGAGTTCGACGTCGACCGCCCGGTCGCCGAGCTACGCGCGGTCGAGCGCAGTGCTCTGGCGATCGCCCGCGCCCTCGACGACACCCACGGCGAGATCTCCCTGCTCGTCCTCGACGAGCCTTCGGCGGCGCTGCCGCCGGCCGAGTGCGAGGCGCTCTTCCGGGTCGTCCGCGAGGTCGTCGCCAAAGGCGTCAGCGTCCTCTACGTCTCCCACCGCCTCGACGAGATCCTCAGC
The DNA here is from genome assembly GCA_963708405.1 of uncultured Actinomycetes bacterium. GTDB lineage: Bacteria > Actinomycetota > Thermoleophilia > Solirubrobacterales > 70-9 > VAYN01. Next base: position 1,125,662 of record CAVPSL010000002.1, on the reverse strand, counting down.
CTCGCCGGCCGCGTCACCGTTTTGCGCGACGGCACCTACCAGGGCACCTTCCCGACCGCGACCATGGACCGCGGCCGCCTCGCCGAGCTGATCGTCGGTTCCCAGGTCGAGGAGAGCGCGGCGGCGCCAAAAGCGGCGAGCGCGGGGACGCCGGTGCTCTCGGTCCGCGGCCTGCGCTGCGACCCGCTGGCCGGGGTCGACTTCGACGTCGCCCCGGGCGAGGTGCTCGGCATCGCCGGCCTCTCCGGCTCCGGCCGCGAGGTGCTGGCCGCCGCCGTCTGCGGGGCGGTGCCGGCGCGGATGGAGATGACGCTCGAGGGCGAGGAGTGGGCGGGGGAGATGGACCCGCGCCAGGCGGAGCGGCTCGGCCTCGCCCTGGTTCTGCCTAACCGCCACCCCGACGCGGCGATCGACAACTTCACGATCGGCGAGAACATGACCCTCGGCCGTCTGCCCGAGTTCGCCGCCGGCGGCCGCCTGCGCAAGCGCCGCGAGCGCGAGGCGGTGATGGAGTGGATCCGCCGCCTCGACGTGCGCCCGGCCGACCCCGACAAGCTCTACGGGCTGCTCAGCGGCGGCAACCAGCAGAAGGTGCTGCTGGCCAAGTGGTTCGGGATCGAGCCGCGGGTCGTCTTCATGGACGACCCCACCAGCGGCGTCGACATCGGCGCCCGCCACGCGATCTACGAGGTGATCCGCGACTACGCCGAGACCGGCGCCGGCTTCGTCGTCTGCTCCTCGGACATCGAGGACTTCGTCGGCGTCTGTGACCGCGTCATCGCTCTCGTCGAGGGCCGCGTCGCCGAGGAGCTGCAGGGCGAGGCGGTGCGCGAGAGCGAGGTCCTGCGGGCGATCTCCGGCAGCGCCGTCGCCGCCTGAGCTGCCGGCTCCCTGGCTGGCCAGCAAGCAAGCGCTTGACAGGTAGACGGATGTGCGGCTAGGCTCTACCCGAGCAAGCGCTTGGTTAAGCGTCTGTCCCCTGTTGAGAGCTGTGAGAGGAGAGAGCATGAGGTTCAAGATCGCCCCGCCGCGGTTGTTCGCGGTTATCGGCGCCATCTGTGTCTTCGCTTTCGTCGTGGCCGGCTGCGGAGACTCCAGCAGCAGCTCCGACGAAAGCGGCAAGTCGGCCTTCCCGACTGCGTCCAAGAGCAACTCCGAATTCGAAGAACGGCCGACCAGCGTCGGCATCGAGACCCCGGTCGGTAAGCCGATCCCGGAAGGCAAGACGATCGACTTCATCGAGTGCGGCGTGCCCGCCTGCGCGACCGAGGGTGAAATCTTCGAAAACGCGATGTCGAACCTGGGCTGGAAGCTGAACTCGATCAAGGCCGGCACCACCCCCGAGGAAATCAAGGCCGCCTACCAGCAGGCGATCAACAACAAGCCCGACGCGGTCCTCGCCTCCGGCTACCCGACGGTCCTGTTCAAGCCGGAGCTGGCGCAGCTGAAGAAGCTCGGCATCCCGGTGATCCAGTTCTTCATCCAGGAGCAGGCGAACCCGAGCGCCGGCGTCACCGCCGTCATCGGTGGCCCGACCACCTCTGAATTCCAGGGCAAAATGATGGCCGACTACGTCCTCGCCCACAGCGACGACAAGTCGATGGAGGTCGGGGTCGTCAACGCCAACGGCTTCGAAACGGTCACCGCCACGGCCGACAAGGTCGAAGAAGTGGTCGCCGAAGAATGCTCGACCTGCAGCACCAAGCGGCTGGAAGCGCCGGTCACCAGCATCGGCTCCGATCTGCCGCAGCGGATCTCCAGCTTCCTCACCGCCAACCCCAACATCAAATGGCTGTCGGTCGGCTACAACGACATGGTCGTCGGCCTGCCGACGGCGCTGAAGGGCGCCGGCGTCGAAGGCGTCAACCTGACCACGATCAACATCAACCCCTCGATCGCCCCCTACCTGAAGAAGGGCGAATACCTGCAGTCGACGTCGGGGACCAGCTTCCCCGAGGTCTACTGGCGCGGGGTCGACCTCCTGGCCCGGCTCTTCACCGGCCAGGACTACAAGGAAGACGTCGACGACTCGACCCTGCCGTACTGGACGATCACGGCCGACACGGTCCCGACGACGACCGAAGAATTCCCCGTCGTCGAAGACTACGAAGCCCAGTTCAAGAAGCTCTGGGGAGTCGAATAGAGGCCCGATGGAGACGGTGGTCGACGAGCTGGAGCTGAGGCGGCTTCCACAGGCCTACGCCTCGGCCGTCGACCGCCGCGATGTTGCCGGCTTGCTCGACCTCTTCGCCCCGGACGCCCGGCTCACGGTCGTCCGGGGCAGGGAGGCGAGCGAGGAGTACCGCGGGCACGAGGAGATCCCCGGCCTCTTCGACCCGCTCAGCGAGTGCGACACGACGATGCACGAGGTGGTCAACCACCACCTCGAGCTCGATGGCGAGGGGGCGACCGGGGAAGTCGCCTGCGTCGCCCACCACGTCACCCGGCGCCCCGGCGCCGACGCCAACGACCTCGTCATGTACCTGCGCTACTGCGACGCCTACACGCACGAGGGCGGTCGCTGGCGCTTCGCCAGCCGCCGCCTTGTCGTCGGCTGGACGGAGCTGCGCCGCGTGCGCCTGCCGTGAGCGCCGGCGCCGGGAGGGCCGAGGCGGCGGCGCTGGACGAGCTGCTGCAGCGTCGCCGGATCGAGGACGTGGTGCTGCGCTACTGCCGCGGCATCGACCGCCTCGACGCCGAGGCCGTGCGCGACTGCTACCACCCCGACGGCAGTGACCGCCACACCGGCTTCTTCGGGCCCCGCGACGAGTTCGTCGTCTGGGTGATGGCGGCGGTGCGCCGCTTCGACGGCACCATGCACCTGGTCGGCAACCACCTCAGCGAAGTCGAAGGCGACCGCGCCAGCGCCGAGACCTACGGGCTCGCCTTCCACTGGGGGACGCCGGCCGACGATCCGCGCCTCAACTTCGTCTCCGCCTTCCGCTACGCCGACCGGCTCGAGCGCCGCGGGGGCGAGTGGCGGATCCTCGCCCGCACCGCCGTCCGCGAGTGGACGCGGGCGCTCGATGGTGCCGGCTGGATCCCGCCCGAGGGCGAGGCGCCGAGCGGCTCCCGTGACGCCGAGGACCCGGTCTACCGCGCCGGCGCCCGCCGCGGCCCCCGCCCCTGAGGCAGCGCTTGACAGCGCGCCTCGGGCGCTATTATGCTTGACCAAGCAAGCACTTGGTCACGGGAGGGAACGAGTGCGGGCGGCCAATCGTCACCACGTACGAGGAGAGATCTTTGGACCCCGCATCGCTGTACTCGGACCTTGCCCAGGATGGACCGCCGCTGTTCTTCCCTGATCCGCCGGCGCCCGTCACCTTCAACCTCGACCAGGGCATCCCGGCCGAGGAGACCTTCCCGATGGAGGACCTGGAGCGCCTCTCGGCCGAGGTCCTGCAGAAGGATGGCCCGCGGGCGATGGAGTACATCTCCTTCGGCTACGACGAGGACGAGGACCAGATCCTCTACCTCGCCACCTACATCGAGCTGGTGCTCGGCTACACCGGCCTGCGCGAGGAGCTGGCGAAGTGGATGTCCGGCCGCGAAGGTCGTGAGTTCGGCGCCGACAACTTCATCCTCGCCTCGGGCTCGGTCCAGGCCATCGCGCTGGCGATCAACGCCTTCGTCAACCCCGGCGACGGCGTCCTGCTCGAGGCCGCCAGCTTCCCCTACGCGCAGCGCTACATGCAGATGCGCGGCGCCGACGTCCGCAGCGTCGCGATCGACTCCGAAGGGATCGACACCGACGACCTCGAGCGGCGCATCCTCGAGATGAAGGCCGACGGGGTGAAGCCGAAGATGATGTACGTGATCCCGACCTTCCAGTTGCCGACCTGCGTGGTCACGCCGCTGGAGCGCCGCCAGCGGCTGCTGGAGCTGGCCGCCGAGCACGAGATCGTCGTGCTTGAGGACAACATCTACGGCGACCTGCGCTACGAGGGCGAGGCGCTGCCGACGCTGCTCAGCCTCGACGAGTCCGGGCTGGTGATCCAGTCCCACGGCTTCAGCAAGATCGTCGCCCCGGCGCTGCGGATCGGCTGGGTCTGCGGCGACGAGAAGATGATCGAGGGCCTCGCCGCGGTGCGCCAGGACCTCGGCGTCAGCCAGTGGCTGGCGCGGACGATGACCGCCTTCATGCGGGAGGGCAAGCTCGACCCGCACATCGCCTCGGTCAATGAGGTCTACCGCCGTCGCCGCGACGTCGCCGTCGAGGCCGTGCGCGAGCACTGCGGCGAGTTCGTCAACTTCGAGGTACCGCACGGGGGGTTCTACCTCTGGCTGGAACTGGACGAGCGGGTCGATTGGGACCGCGTCGGCCAGTTGGCCGCCGAAAACGGCGTCATGTGCCGCCCTGGGGAGCGGTTCATGGCGGAGGGGGATGCGCGTCGGTTCCTGCGCCTGGCCTACAGCCACGCGCCGGACCACGAGCTGGTGCGGGGCATCGAAGCACTGGGTGAGGCGATCCGCGGCGCCGTCTCGGCACCGGCGGGGAACTGACTCCGTAGCGCCACCACTACAAGGAGAAAAGGGACACATGAAGGCAAAGCTGTTCTCACTGCTAGCGCTTGTCGCGCTGGGGGCGCTGCTGAGCGCCTGCGGCAGTAGCGACTCGTCCACGTCCAGCGACAGCGGCGGCGAAGCCTCCGGCGGCGGCGGTGCGGCGCTGGCGGCGGCAAAGGAATCGGCCGCCGAATCGATCAAAACCCCGACCGAAATCGAAGCTAACCAGTTCGGCCCGGTGACGCCGCAGAAGGGGGCGCTGCTCTACTTCATCGGCTGCGACCAGTCGATCCCCGGCTGCGTCGCCCAGGTCCACGGCTTCGAAGAAGGCGCCAAGGCGGCCGGCTACGAGACGAAAGTCTGCGACGCCAAGTTCGAAATCGCCAACTTCCAGAACTGCATGAGCCAGGCGGTCGAGGCGAAGCCGGCGGCGATCGTCAACAACGCCCGCCCGCAGTCCGACGCGCCTGAGGCCTACAAGAAGGCCCACGAAGCGAACATCCCGGTGGTCGGTCAGTTCACCTCCGAGAAACCGGAACCGAAGACCGGCAACGCCGGCGAGGTCGGCTACGTCTGCGAACACGAGGCGGAAATCCTCGCCAACCAGATCGTCGCCCAGTCCGACGGCAAGGCCAACGTCGCGGTCTTCGCCGACACCGTCTACCAGTGCAACCAGCAGCGGGCCAAGGGCCTGGAAAACGTGCTCTCGAAGTGCAGCGGCTGCACCTTCACGGTTGAAAAGTTCTCGGCGGCGACCGCCCAGACCGACCTGCCGCCGCAGTTCCAGGCGGAGATCCAGGGCAACCCCGACCTCGAATGGATCGTCGCCGCACCGGGCTTCGCCGGTTCGCTGGCGGCGGCCTCGATCCGCGAAGCGGGCAAATCGGAACAGATCTCGGTCGGCACCTTCGACGGCGAAGAACCGGAGCTGGAACTGCTCCGCGCCAAGGAAATCGTCAAGCTCGACGTGCTTTCGGGGATCTACGAAAACGGCTGGGCCGTGGTCGACCTGATCAGCCGCCTGCTGGCCAGCGAACCCGTACCGGGCAACATCGAGAACCCGACCCAGAAAGCGCTGACCCAGCAGAACGTTCCGGCCGAAGGCTCCTTCGAGGGCGCCGAAGGCTACGAAGAACAGTTCAAGAAGCTGTGGGGCGTGAGCTAGGCCACCAGGTGAGCCTGCTCGAGCTCCACTCGATCTCCAAGACCTTCCCCGGGCAGCGGGCGCTGTCCGGGGTCGACTTGGAGGTCGCCGCCGGGGAGGTCCAGGCGCTGGTCGGCCACAACGGCTCCGGCAAGTCGACCCTGATCAAGATCCTCTCCGGCTTCCACACGCCCGACCCGGGCTCCGGCCCGGCCACGGTCGACGGCGCCGAGCTGCGCTTCGGCGACCCGGAGGGCGTGCACGCGGCCGGGGTCCGCTTCATCCACCAGGACCTCGGCCTCGCCGACGACCTCTCGATCCTCGACAACCTCAAGCTCGGCACCGGCCTCTACCGGACGGCGCCGGGCTGGCGGATCCGCTGGCGGGCCGAGCGCGAGGACGCCCGCCGCCGCCTCGCCGCGCTCGGGCTCGACCACCTCGACCCCGACGACGACGTCAGCCGGCTCGGCGCCGTCGAGCGGACCGAGGTGGCGATCGCTCGCGCTCTTCAGGACGAGGAGGCGGTGCGGGTGCTGGTCCTCGACGAGCCCACCGCGGCCCTGCCCGACGAGGAGGTGGGACGGCTCTTCACTTTGGTCCGCCGCCTGGTCCAGCGCGGCGTCGGCGTCATCTACGTCTCCCACCGCCTGGAAGAGGTCTTCGACCTCGCCGACCGGGTCACGGTCCTGCGCGAGGGCGTCGTCGTCCATTCCTCGGCCGTCGCCGAGATCGACCAGCGGGCGCTGGCGCGGCTGATCGCCGGCGGCGAGATCGCCGCCCCGGTGCGCGCCGCGGCCCGCGCCGGCGAGGAGGCGGGCGAGGAGCTGCTCGCCTTCGACGACGTCTGGACCGATCACGAGCTGCGGGGGGCAAGCTTTCAGGTGCGGGCCGGGGAAGTGGTCGGGATCGCCGGCCTCTCCGGCTCCGGCGTCCACGACGTCCCCCGCACCCTGCTCGGCGGCGCCGCTGTGCGCCAGGGGGAGATCCGTGTCGGCGGCGCCGCCGTGCGCACGCTCGGCCCGACCGAGGTCGCCGACCTTGGTCTCGCCGTCGTTCCGGCCGGCAACCATCACAAGCGCATCGCCGGGCTCAGCGTGCGCGAGAACCTGACGATCTCCGACCTGCGCCCGTACTGGGCCGGCGGCCGCTTCCGCCACGGCGTCGAGCGGGCCGAGGCGCGCTCGCTGCTGGACCGCTTCGGGGTCCTGCCGCGCGAGCCCGAGCGGCCGATCGAGCTGCTCAGCGGCGGCAACCAGCAGAAGGTCTACGTGGCCCGGCTGCTGCGCACGAAACCGCGACTGCTGGTGCTGGAGGAGCCGACCCAGGGGGTCGACGTCGGCGGCTCCGCCGACATCCTCCGCTTCATCGCCGAGGCCGCGCGCGAGCACGGGGTCGGTGTCCTGCTCTGCTCATCCGATCTCGAAGACCTGGCCGGCGTCTGTCAGCGGGTGCTCGCTTTCCGCGCCGGTGGCGTCGCCGCCGAGCTGGTCGGCGCGGCCGCGACCCGCGAGGCGATCGTCGAGGAGTGCTACCTAGCCGAAGGAGGAACCGCCCATGCCGTTGCTGGCTGAACCCGCCGTCGCCGAGGGCGGCGAGCCCGCCCAGGCACCGCCCGCCCGCCGCCACCAGGCCTCGCTGCTGGAGCGCTTCGCCGGCCCCGGCCTGCTGGTCGTGATGTTCCTCGCCTTCACGGCGATGCTGCCGGACACCTTCCCGACCTACAACAACCTGATCGCCGTCGTCAACAACCAGACGATCACGGCGATGGTGGCGCTGGGACTGCTGGTGCCGCTCGCCGCCGGCGTCTTCGACATCTCGATCGGCGGCATCCTCACCCTCTCGGTGATCTTCTCGACGCTGATGTTCCAGGCGACCGGGGGAGACATGCCGGTGCCACTGGTGATCCTGATGACGCTCGGGATCGGGATCCTGGCCGGGCTCTTCAACGGGATCCTGGTGGTGAAGCTGGGGATCGAGCCGTTCATCGTCACCCTCGGCTCGGGCTCGGTCTTCATCGGCATCTCGCAACTGATCGCCAACGGCCAGGTCGTCTCCAAAAACATCCCGAGGGGCTTCACCGACCTCGGCCGCGGCGAACCGCTGGGGATCCCGGCGCCGATCATCTACGTCGGCGTGCTGGCGCTCGTCCTCGGCTACGTCTTCGTGATGACGCCGCTGGGGCGGAAGATCTACGCCACCGGCGCCAACCGCGAGGCGTCGCGCCTGGCCGGGGTGCCGACCGACCGGATCCTCTTCCTCGCCTTCATGACCTCGGGCGTCTGCGCGGCGGCGGCGGGGCTGCTGTACGCGATGCGGATCGGCGCCGGCCAGCCCGAAGTCGGCGCCCAGTACCTGCTGCCCGCCTACGCGGCGGCCTTCCTCGGCTCGACGATGATCAAACCCGGCCGCTTCAACGTGCTGGGGCTGCTGGTCGGCCTGGCGATCATCGCCGTCGGCATCAACGGGCTGCAGCTCAACGGCATCCCCTCCTGGGTGATTCCGACCTTCCAGGGCGCGGCGCTGATCGTCGCCGTCGTCCTGACCAAATTGCGCGGCCGCGGCCGCTGAGAGCGCGAACGAAAGGAACGTGATGGGAAAGCTCGACGGACAGGTGGCCTTCATCACCGGCGGCGCCCGCGGCCAGGGCCGCTCGCATGCGCTGGCGCTGGCCGGCGAGGGCGCCGACATCGCCATCTGCGACATCGCCGCCCAGTTGGAGACGGTGCCCTACCCGCTGGCCAGCGAGGACGACCTGGCCGAGACCGTGCGCCAGCTCGAGGCGCTGGGGCGGCGCTGCGTCGCCGTCAAGGCCGACGTGCGCTCGACCGAGCAGATCGAGGGCGCGGTCGAGGAGGCGCTGACGGAGATGGGGCGGATCGACATCCTGCTCGCCAACGCCGGCGTCTGCGGCTTCGGCACCTTCTGGGAAATCAGCGACCAGATGTGGGACGAGATGGTCGACACCGACCTCACCGGCGTCTTCAAGACGATGCGGGCGGTGGTGCCGCACATGATCGACCGCGGCTACGGCCGCATCGTCGCCACCTCCTCGATGGGTGGCCGCATGGGCAACCCCAACCTCGCCCACTACGTGGCGGCGAAGTGGGGCGTGATCGGGCTGGTGAAGACGCTAGCGCTGGAAGTGGCGGACAAGGGGATCACGGTCAACGCTGTCTGCCCGGCCACGGTCGACACCGAGATGGTCCACAACGACGCCCTCTACGGCCTCTTCGCGCCGGACATCGAGAACCCGACCAAAGCGCAGGTCGAACCGCGCTACACGGCGATGAACCCGATCCCGGTGCCGTGGACGCCGCCGGAGGAGATCTCGGCCGCGGTCCTCTACCTGGTCTCGGCCGAGGCGCGGCTGGTCACCGGCACCACCCTCGACGTCTGCATGGGCGCCAGCGCCCGGATGCCATGAGCGCCGCCGACTTCACTGGCAAGGCGGCGCTGGTCAGCGGCGGCGCTCGCGGCCTCGGCGCCGCCTGCGCGCTGGCGCTGGCCGAGCGCGGGGCGGACGTGGCGTTGCTCGACGCGCCGGGTGAGCTGGAGACCCCGACCTACGCGCTCTCGGGCAAGGACGAGCTGGAGGGCACCGCGGCGGCGGTGCGCGCGACCGGGCGCGAGTGCCTGACTTTGGAGTGCGACGTGCGCTCGCATGAGGCGGTCGCCGCCGCGGTCGAGCGCGCCGCCGAGCACTTCGGCCGCCTCGACCTGGTCGTCCACGCGGCCGGGATCCGCACCCCGGTTGCGGCGGCGGAGATGACCGACGCGCAGTGGTTCGAGACCGTCGACACCAATCTCAACGGTGCCTACCACCTGCTGCGCGAGGCGGTGCCGCGGATGATCGCCGCGGGCGGCGGCCGTGTGCTGGTGGTCGCCGGCGACGAAGGCCGGCGCGGCGCCCCCGGGCTCTCGCACACGGCCGCGGCGGCCTGGGGCGCGATCGGTCTCGCCAAGTCGGTCGCGGTCGAGACCGCCGACGCCGGCGTCGCCGTCAACGTCGTCTGCACGACCCCGCTCGACACGACGATGTTCGCGACGCCGGAGTCCTGGGCGCAGGCTGCCCGTGAGGACGGGGTCGGGGCGGAGGAGGCGGCGCACGCGCTGCGGGTCCGCCACCCGCTGTCGGAGGCCTCTGTGCCGCTGGAGCGGGTGGTCGAGACGACGCTCTTCCTGCTCGGGCAGTCGGGCGTGGAGCTGACCGGCTCGGTGGTCGACGTTTCCAACGGGCTCAGCGCCCTCAACTCGGCGTGAACGGAGGAGGAATGGGACGTTTCGAGGACAAGGTCGTCGTCATCACCGGCGCCGCCCAGGGGCAGGGCCGCGAACACGCGGTCCGCTTCGCCCGCGAGGGCGCCGACGTGGTCGTCTCCGACCTCTGCGAGCAGCTTCCCTGCGCCTCACCGATGGGGACCGAGGCGGGGCTGGCGGAGACCGTGGCGCTGGTCGAGGAGACCGGGCGGCGCGCCGTCTCGATGGTCGCCGACGTGCGCAAGCCCGAGCAGATGCGGCAGATGCGCGATGTCGCGCTCGACGCCTTCGGCCGCATCGACGTGCTGCTGGCCAACGCCGGCATCGGCGCTTACGGACCGTTCCCGACGATGGACGACGAAACCTGGCACGAGATGATCGCGATCAACCTCGGCGGCGTCGCCCACTCGATCCGCGCCGTCGTCCCACACATGCAGGAGCGGGGGGAGGGGCGGATCATCGCCACCTCCTCGGCGGTCGGCCGCGAGGGCGGGCCCAACAACTCCAACTACGCCAGCGCCAAGTGGGGCGTGATCGGCTTCGTCAAGTCGGTGGCGATCGAGCTGGCGCCGCACGGTGTCACCGTCAACGCCCTGGCGCCGATGTCGGTGGCGACGGCGATGTGCCACAACCCGGCGACCTACGCCCTCTTCCGCCCCGATCTCGACAACCCCAGCGCCGAGGACGTCGCCGGCGCCTTCGGCACCCTCAACCCGATGGGCGTGCCCTGGCTGCAGCCCTCCGACATGGCCGACGCGGCGCTCTTCCTCGCCTCCGAGGAGGCCAAGTACATCACCGGCGTCAGCCTCGACGTGGCCGGCGGCTGGAACGCCTTCCATGCCGCCTGAGGACCGCCAGCCCCGCGGCGCCGCGCTCCGCGTCGACATTCCCGGCCTCAAGTTCGCCGGCATGTCGCAGGCGGTCCGCAGCGGCGACCTCGTCCTCGTCTCCGGCCAGGTCGCCCTCGACCCCGACGGCGAGCTGGTCGGCGAGAACGACGCCGCCGCCCAAGCCGCCCAGGCCCTCGCCAACGTCGAGGCCGCCCTCGCCGCCGCCGGCGCCACCCGCACCGACCTCGTCAAGCTCACCTGCTTCCTCACCGACCCCGCCGACTACCCCGCCTACGCCGCCGCCAAGGCAGCCCGCTTCGGCCCCACCGCCCCCGCCAGCACCTGCGTCGTGGTGAGCGCCCTGCTCGATCCTCGCTTCCTCCTCGAGGTCGAGGCCGTCGCCGTCGTCGCCAGCTGAGCAGCATCCCTTTTAGTCAGAGAAGCCTGTGTATCTTTTTGCACCCTATAGGGTGCAAAATCTTCCACAGGATGATTTGAGTGTCCGAGTCGCTGGGTATTGACTGCGGTAATCGGGACTCTCCGCGTATAGATTCTCGTCGTTGCTGCGACGGACAACGGGGAGGACCGAAATGCCAAGTGACCATTGGCGGCACGCGCGACTGATTCCAACCTTTGGCAGTCGGAACGAGAAGGAGCGGGAGAAGCGCGCCACCTCCTGTCTTCTGGCCGTGATGCACGGAGTCCCCGAGTTTGGGCACGCCTTGCTCAAGGAGCTCGGTGCTCCGAAGTCGCCGGTCGTCGAGACGTTCGCTGAGGTTCGCTTCAAGGATGGGGCCGGCAAGACCGTCATTCCCGACGGCGCGATTATTTGCCGCAGAGGCAAGACGACCTGGACCTGTCTGGTTGAGGTGAAGACTGGCTCAGACCGTCTCAAAGAGGACCAGGTCTCCGGCTATCTGGACATAGCGCGAGACCACAATTTCAATGCAGTGTTGACGATCTCACCTGAGATCACCGCATCGTCCGCAGAGTCACCAGTCGCGGTCGACAGACGCAAATTGAGGAGTACCGACCTCTTCCATTTTTCCTGGTGGCGGGTGCTCACCGAGGCAGTGGTGCAGCAGCGCTATAGGGGAATCTCTGACCCCGATCAGGAGTGGGTGCTACGCGAGTTGATCCATTACCTCAGTAGCGAGTCGTCGGGCGCCCTCGGTTTCGAGGACATGGGAGAGGACTGGGTTTCCGTCCGCAAAGCGGGGAGGGACAATGCCCTCCGACCCGGTGATTCGGGGGCAAAGAGTGTGGCCGAGCGTTGGGATCAGTTTGCTTCCGCTCTCGCCCTGAGTCTTTCGCAGGAGTTAGGGGCGAATGTCCAGCCGCAGCGATCCCGCAAACTGACCACGCCTGAGCGCATCGATGAGATCGTCAAGAGCCTCGTCGAAACCAAAGAACTCTCGACGACTCTTCGTATTCCAGATGCCATCGGTCCCCTAACCGTTAGAGCGGATCTGCGGTCGCAGCAGACGCTGACGAGTGTTTCGTTCGACGCCCCAAATGATGGGACTCCGCGGGGTCGTTTTGGCTGGCTGCTGAGACAGCTCAAGGACGCTCCCGATGGCCTGCGGCTGGAGGCCGTCTTTCCCAACGCACGGTCAACGACCACCGCGACGTTGGGCCAGATGCGGGAGAACCCGAAGGCCCTTGAGTACGAGCAGAATCCGAAACGCCCACCCCGTGCATTCGTCCTCACTATCTGTGAGTCGATGGGGAAGAAACGGGGAAGGGCCGAGGGCTCCTTCGTCCGGGAGACCGGTAATCAGGTTCTCTCTTTCTATGGCGAACTGGTTCAGAACCTGAAGCCCTGGCAGGCGCCGGCGCCAAAGACCCACTCCGCGCAGCCGCCTGGGGATGGTGTTTCCGAGGAGGCCGATGGGAATGCCCCCAGCGCCCCTAACGGTGACCTCGCTCAGGCCGCTGCCGACGGTGCCCGCCCGGTCCCCGCCGCCGCCGTCTCGAACCCGCTCGCCAGTGCCCGGAAGAATTCGGGCGCCTCGGCGGGGTCGCGGCAGAACTGGGCGAAGGAGACGTAGACGTCGGTGGCGCCGAGCTCGAGCAGCTCGGGGACACGGGCGAGGCTCTTGCCGAGGCGGGGGCGGCGTTGGTCGTCGCGGGCGATGGGGAGGCCGATGCGGACGCGGACCTCGGCCGGGTCGCGACCCGCCTCGGTCAGGGCTACGTCAAGGCGCTCGATGCCGGCGCGGACGTCTTCGCGGCGGGCGGTGGGGCTGGGGATCCAGCCGCGGCCGAAGCGAACCAGGCGGGAGAGGTTGCGGGGGTGGAGCTCGCCGCCGATCCAGAAGGGGACGCCGCCGCCCTGGAGCGGGCGGGGGTGGCTGTAGACGTCGTCGAACTGGAGACGGGGGGAGGCGAAGCTGGTCGGGCCGCCGCGCCAAAGCGCCTGGCAGGCCTCCAGCGCGTCGTCGAGCAGGCGGCCGCGTTCGGCGAAGTCGAGGCCGACCGCCTCGTACTCCTTGTCGTGCCAGCCGGTGCCGACGCCGAGGTCGAGGCGGCCGCTGGAGAGCAGGTCGAGGGTCGCCGCCATCTTCGCCAGCAGCGCCGGCGGTCGCAGCGGCGCGATCAGGATGCCGGTGGCGAGCCGCAGCCGCGAGGTGCGGCCGGCGATCGCCGCCAGCGTCGTCAGCGGCTCCAGCCAGGGGGCGTCGCTGCCGCTGGCGAAGGGGCCGTAGGGGTAGGCGGAGAGGTCGCCGCCGAGCACGACGTGGTCGACGAGGACGATGCCGTCGACGCCAGCGGCGTCGGCCGCGGCGGCGATGTCGAGGAACTCGGGCCAGCGGTCGGGCGGCAGGAAGTCGCCGAAGTTGTCGAGGCCGACGAGGAGGCGCGGCTGCACCTCGGCGCGGCCGCTCATCGGGACGGCGCCGGGGCCGGCGCCTCGACCGCGAGGCGGTGGACCGCGCCGGCGCGCAGCCGCACGGCCTCCTCCGGCTCCCAGGCCGGCGCCGTGGCGACGAACAGCTCGCGGCCGCTCGGCCCGCCGAGCGCGACCGCGTAAGGGCTGGGGAAGGCGAGGCGCTGGTCGACCTCGCCGTCGGCGGTGACCCGGACCAGCTCGTTGCCGAAGGGGAAGGCGACCCAGGCCGCGCCCTCGGCATCGATCGCGATCCCGTCCGGGAAGCCGCCCTCGAACTCGGCCAGCGTGCGGCGGCCGGAGAGCGAGCCGTCGGCGGCGACGTCGAAGGCGGTGAGCTTGCCGGGGATCGAGCGCGTCTCGGCGACGAGGAGGGTCTTGCCATCGGGGGTGACGGCGATGCCATTGGGGAACCAGAGGTCCTCGGCGACCGCCCGCGCCGAGCCGTCGGGCTCGACCATGATCAGCACGGTGGGGTGGGGCGGGTCCGGCGGCGCCGAAGCGTCGCCGTAGTTACCGACGTAGGCGCGCCCCTGGGGGTCGACGAACATGTCGTTGCAGTGCCACTCGGCGAGGCCGGAGAGGTCGGCGTGCTCGCGCGTTTCGCCGTCCTCGATCCGCAGCAGGCGGCGGTCGTGCTGGGAGACGACCAACGGCGTGCCGTCGGGGAGGAAGCCGAGGCCGGAGGGGCACTCGGGCACGGCGGCGATGGTCTCCGGCGCCTCCCCGGGTACCTGGCGCAGGACCACGTGGGCGTGCATGTCGGAGAACCAGAGGGCACCGTCGTGCCAGCGCACGCCCTCGGGGAAGGTCAGTCCGTCGGCAAGCACCTCTGAGCTGGTCGTCATCGCTCCTCCCAAGTTTGACGAAGGGTCACCACTAGGATATAAACCAAGCGAGCGCTTGGTCAAGCGATGAAGCTCGGGTTATTCCTCGACATGCGCAACCCGCCGGCGAGCGGGCGCACCGCGGCGGAGCGGTACCGGCTGACGCTGGAGCGCATCGTCGCCGCCGAGCGAGCCGGCCTCGACTCGGTCTGGATGACCGAGCACCATTTCTTCCCCGACGGCTACCTGCCGCAGCCGCTGACCCTGGCTGCCGCCGTCGCGGCGGTGACCGAGCGGGTCCGGGTCGGCACCGCGATCGTCATCGCCGCTCTGCGCAATCCGCTGCACCTGGCGGAGGAGGCAGCGGTCGTCGACCTCATCTCCGGCGGGCGGATGGAGCTGGGGATCGGCGCCGGCTGGTCGGGCTTCGAGTACGAGGCGTTCAGGGCCGACATCGCGCGGCGCTACCCGCTGACCAGCGAGGCGACCGCCGAGGTGCGGCGGCTGCTCGACGGGGACGGCGTCACGCCGGCGCCGGTGCAGCGTCCGTTCCCGATCTGGATGGGCTTCCAGGGCCCACGCGGGGCGCGGCGGGCGGGCCTGCTCGGCACTGGCCTGCTCGGCCTCGACCGCGAGTTGCTGGCGCCCTACCGCGAGGGGCTCGAGGAGGGTGGCCACGACCCGGCGGCGGCGCGAATGGGCGGGCTGGCCGAGATCTTCGTCGCTCGCGACCCCGAGGCGGCACGGGCGCGGATCCTCCCCGCCTACGCCGAGCACCTCGACGGCTACGCCCGCGCTCGGGCTCGGGACGCCGGCGCCGAGCACCGGCCGCTGGACGCCGCCGCGGCGGCGAAGGGCCCACTGCTCGTCCTCACCCCAGAGGCGGCTGTGGCCGAGATCCGCGCCCGGATCGCCGGCCTGCCGGTCGAGCACGTCTACACCTGGCTCGGCTTCGGGGCGATGCCCGACGACCTGGTCGAGGACCACCTCGAGCTCTGGCTCGGCGAGGTGCGCCCGGCGCTGGTTCGACCGCACCGCTAAGATGGTGTGAACCAAGCGAGCGCTTGGTCAACTATGAGCCTGACCGACTCCAGCCCACCGAGCGCCGCCGAGGCCCTCGACCTCGAACTCGGCCACCGCCGCGTCAGCTATGGCACCGATGACGCGATCCTCTACGCGCTCGCCGTCGGCGCCCGCGCCACCGACCTCGACCTCGTCTTCGAGCGCGACCTGCGGGTGCTGCCAACCTTTGCCCTGCCGCAGTGCCTCTGGGCCTGCGACGAGCTCGGCGGCCGCGACTTCTTCTCCAGCACCAACGCCCTGCAGGCGGGCCAGCGCCTCGAAGCGCGCCAGCCGCTGCCGAAGGCCGGCAGCATCGAACTCGACGCCCGCGTCAGCGCCGTCTGGGACAAGGGCTCGGCAGCGCTCTACGAGATCGAGGTCGTCTCCGACTACTTCCGCGCCGTCACCTCGATCTTCGCCCCCGAGTGCGGTGGCTGGGGCGGCGAGCGCGGCCCCTCGGCGCTGCCGGACCCGGAGGGCGAGCCGAGCCTCGAGGGCGCCGCCGAGACCTCGACCGAGCAAGCCGTCCTCTACCGCCTGACCGGCGACAAGCACCTGATCCACGTCGACCCCGAGGCGGCCGCCGCGATCGGACAGCCGCGGCCAATCCTGCACGGCCTCTGCACGCTCGGCTTCGCCCTCCGCGAGCTGGCCGCCCTGCTCGGCCGCCACCCCGCCGACGTCAGCTTCCTCGACGCCCGCTTCGCCGCCCCCGTCCTGCCTGGCGACCGGCTCGAGGTGCG
The DNA here is from genome assembly GCA_963708405.1 of uncultured Actinomycetes bacterium. GTDB lineage: Bacteria > Actinomycetota > Thermoleophilia > Solirubrobacterales > 70-9 > VAYN01. Next base: position 1,109,403 of record CAVPSL010000002.1, on the reverse strand, counting down.
GGCCTGGGAGCCGCTCGAGGACGGCAGCGTGCCCTTCACCGTCGCCACCCCGCGCGGCCTCGCCCTGCGCGGCGGCCGGGTGCGCTTCGCGTGACCCGGCGCACCGATTTCCCCCCGACCCCAGAGGAGATGACGCCGTGCCTGAGGATGCCGTTGTAGTCGCCGCCGTCCGCACCCCGATCGGCCGCGCCGGCAAGGGCTCGCTGGTCGAGATGCGCGGCGACGACCTCGCCGCGATCGCCGTCCGCGCTGCCCTCGACCAGGTGCCGCAGTTGGACCCCGCCGATGTCGAGGACCTGATGCTGGGCTGCGGCCAGCCGGCGGCTGAGCAAGGCTTCAACATGGCCCGCGTCGTCGCCGTCCTCGCCGGCCTCCGCGACGTCCCCGGAGTTACGGTCAACCGTTACTGCTCCTCCTCGCTGCAGACGGTCCGCATGGCGACCCACGCGATCCGTGCCGGCGAGGGCGAATGCTTCATCGCCGCCGGCGCCGAGTCCTGCAGCCACTTCGACAAGGGCAATGCCGACCGCGTCCCGGACACCAAGAACCCCCGCTTCGAGGAGGCGATGGCGCGCACGGCCCACCGCTCCGAGGGCGGCGCCGGACCCTGGGAGCCCGCCGCGGGCCTGCCCGACGTCTACATCGCGATGGGGGAGACGGCCGAGAACGTGGCCGAAATCGAAGACGTCTCGCGGGCGGAGATGGACGAGTTCGCGGCGCGCTCGCAGCAGCTCGCCGTCGCTGCCCAGGAGCGCGGCCACTTCGATCCCGAGATCGTCGCGGTGACGACGCCCTCGGGCGCGGTCGTCAGCCGCGACGACGGCCCTCGCCCGGGGACGACGGTCGAGCGCCTGGCCGAGCTGAAGCCGGTCTTCCGCCCCGACGGTCGCGTCACCGCCGGCAACGCCTGCCCGCTCAACGACGGCGCCGCTGCCGTCATCGTCACCAGTCGCTCCTTCGCCGAGCGCCACGAGCTGCAGCCACTGGCCCGGATCGTCGCCACCGGCGTCGCCGCGGTCGATCCCGAGATCATGGGCATGGGCCCCGTCGGCGCCAGCGAGGCCGCCCTCGCCCGCGCCGGGATGACGATCGGCGACGTCGACCTGATCGAGATCAATGAGGCCTTCGCCGCCCAGGTCATCCCCAGCGCTCGGCAGCTCGGCATCGAGTGGGACAAGCTCAACGTCAACGGCGGCGCCATCGCCCTCGGCCACCCCTTCGGCATGACCGGCGCCCGCATCCTCACCACCCTGCTCAACAACCTCCGCAGCCGCGACGAGACGATCGGCCTGGAGACGATGTGCGTCGGCGGTGGCCAGGGCATGGCCCTGATCCTCGAGCGCCTCGGCTAATTGCGGTCGTCTCTGAGGCCATAAACAAACGAGGGGCCTTTAGTTATCCGATCTTTAGCACTTGGTCGCTGAGGATCGCCGAGACTCGCGGTCGGGGAAGTGGGGGCTCAGGGGCCGGCTTTAGCCGGCTCCTGGCCGTTCTGGGGCTCTGCTGCTCAGGCGGGGCTGGCGGCGCGGTCGCGCAGCTCGCGCTTCAGCACCTTGCCGGCGGCATTGTGGGGGAGCTCGTCGAGAAAGACGACCCGTCGCGGCACCTTGTAGTTGGCGAGGCGCTCGCGACAGGCGGCGATCAGGGACTCCTCGGTCAGCTCGTGGCCGGGGCGGGCGACCACGTAGGCGAGGCCGACTTCACCCATGCGCTCGTCGGGGGCGCCGACGACGGCGCACTCGACGATCTCCTCGAAGCCGAGGATCGCGTTCTCCACCTCGGCCGGGTAGACGTTGAAGCCGCCGACGGTGAGCATGTCCTTGAGCCGGTCGGTGATCGTCAGGTAGCCGCGCTCGTCGAGGTGGCCGACGTCGCCGGTGTGCAGCCAGCCGTCGGGCTCGATCGCCGCCCGCGTCGCCTCCGGGTCGTCGAGGTAGCCGACCATCACGTTGGGCCCGCGCAGTTGGATCTCGCCCTCCTCGCCGGCCGCCAGCACCTTGCCCTCGGCGTCGGCGATCCGCACCTCGAACTCGGCGGTCGGACAGCCGGAAGTGTGTGAAATCGTCTCGGCGTCGTCGCCGGCTTTGCACATCGTCACCACCACCGCCTCGGAGAGGCCGTAGGCGGTGATCACCAGGTCGAAGCTGAGCTCCCGCCACATCCGCTCGACTAGCGACGCCGGCACCGGCGCCGAGCCGGTCACCGCCAGCCGCAGCGAGGAGAGGTCGCGCCGCTCGCGCTCGGGGTAGGCGAGCAGGCTCTGGAAGATCGTCGGCGGCCCCGGCACGATCGTCACCCGCTCGCGCTCGACCGCCGCGACGACGTCGTCGAGGTCGAAGGTGATCTCGGGGAGGATCGTCGCCCCGCGCAGCAGGCAGACCACCCAGCCCGCCTTGTAGCCGAAGGTGTGGAAGAAGGGGGCGATGATCATGTAGACGTCCTCGGCACTGACTTCGGCCCGTTCGGCCCAGGCGTCGGCGACGGCGATCGTCTGCCGGTGCGCCGACATCGCCCCCTTCGGCCACCCGGTCGTGCCGGAGGTGAAAAGGATGTCGGCGATGTCGTCGGGGGCGACCGCCTGGCGGCGCTGGCGCGCCACCTCCTCGCCGATCTCCTCGCTGCTGGTGAGGAAGTCCTCCCAGGCGACGACGCCGGGCTCGGGCTGGCCGCCCCCCTCGATCGGCACCCGCACGACCAGATCCAGCGCTGGCAGGCCGCCGATCGGCCCGACGGCCTCGCCGTCGGCGCCGTCGGCGCCGCGCAGTACCTCCAGGTAGTCGTTGCCGAGAAAGCGGTCGGGGCAGAAGAGCACTTTGGTCGCCGTGCGCTCGAGGATTTCCAGCGCTTCGGCGCCGGTGAACCGCGTATTGAGGGTGACGAGGACGGCGCCTGACGATTGAGCACCGAGCGCCGCCGCGACCCAGTGGAAGCTGTTCGGCGACCAGACGCAGACGCGGTCGCCGGCCTCGACTCCGGCGGCGATCAGGGCGCGCTGGATCCGTTCGACCAACTCGCCGAGCTCGGCGTAGCTGAGGCGCGTCTCGCCGTCGACCACAGCGGTGCGATCGGCGTAGCGGCGGCGGGAGTCCTCGATCAGGGCAGGCAGGGTTTCGGGATGACCGCTCAAGTATCTCTCCTCAAATGTGCAAAACCAAGCAGTTGCTTGGTAGACTATCGAAGTCATCCGCCCCAGGGGCAATCCTTTTGGCGGAAACGCGACGTCACCAGTCGGTGAGGATGGGACTTAGGGGGCCAATGCCAGCCAATCGGAAGACCGCAACGAAGAGTAGGAAAACGACTGCTTCCAGCAAGGGGAAAGCGGCGAAACGGGGCAAACGGGGGGGACGCGGCAGCCAGAACGGGGCCGAGCCGGTGCGCCAGAACGAGCTGCTCGGCATCGCCGCCGACCTCTTCGCCGACCGCGGCTACAACGCCACCACGGTGCGCGACATCGCCGACGAGGCGGGGATCCTCTCCGGCAGCCTCTACCACCACTTCGACTCCAAGGAGTCGATGATCGACACGATCCTCTCCAACTTCATTGAGCAGACGCTGGACCGCTACGAAGCCGTCGTCGCCGAAGGGAAGGGGCCGACCGAGACCTTCGAGGGTCTCGTCCGCGCCTCGCTCGACGCCATGGTCGACAGCCGCTCGGCGATCCTCATCTACCAGAACGAGGCCCGCTTTCTCGTTGGCCAGCCCCGCTTCTCCTACCTGCGCGACGCCCACCGCCGCTTCGAGCGCATCTGGACCGACGTCCTCAAAGCTGGCATCGCCGACGGCGAGTTCCGCAAAACCATCGATCCCAAACTCGTCTACCGCCTGATCCGCGACACCGTCTGGGCGGCCCCCCGCTGGTACCGCCCCGGCGGCTCCCTCAAGCCCGAGCGGATCATCGAGCAGTACGTGGCGGTGCTGATCGACGGCGTCGCGCGGCACTGAACGGTTCGGCGAGGTGTCCGTGTGACCGGTCGACGATCGCCTGCTTGGCGTCGTCAGCCGACGCCCGCAGCGCTTAGCACCGCTTCCCCTACAACGTGGTTCGCCGGTCGCTGCTTGACTTCGAGGCGATGATCGAGGCGCTGATTGTCGCCATCGTCGGCACTGCCCTGGGCAGCCTTCTCGCGCGCGAATCGTCGGCTGTGCTTTCCCTAATGAGCCGGGCTCTGCTCGACCGGGGCCTGCGGCGGTTGCTGCGGCACTGGCCACGGGAGGCTCGTGACCGCTGGCGGGAGGAGATCGAAGCCGACTTCGAGGCCTACTCGGAGAGACCGCTGGCAAGCCTGGTCTTCGCGTTGCGGTTGCGCTGGGCGGCGCGCCGCCAGCCGCTGCGGAGGGCTCTGGCATTTCTCGCCGACGCGTTCGAAAACACGTTCGACGAGATGAGCGAGGAGGAAAAGGCGAAGCACCGCCAGATCGCGCTCCGTGCGATGGGCAGCTCCAATCCGATGATGCGGGCTTACAGGGCCGCCGAAGCGATCGAGCGGTTGCGCAGCGGTAGGGAGGGAGGGTCCGAATGATGGATCAACAGCCCAGCGCTAAGGCACTATCGATCGTCGCGGTGATGTTGCGCGACCCGAGGTCCAGCCATCGAGGCCTGACGCTTTGTGCGGCGGCCGGGATTCCTGCCGGTGCTTCCTACCTGCTGCTCTCCGAACTCGAGGAGATCGGCTGGGTAGAGAGCGAGTGGGATTCACGGCGCCTCGGGGAGGGTGAAGAGCGACCGCGCCGACGGCTCTACCGACTGACGGCGCTCGGCGAAAGCGATGCTGAGGCGCGCCTGAAAGGGAATGCCGAGCGCGCAGGGGAGCACCCTCGAATCGGCTGGCGTCCACGGCTCGGAGGCGCGGCAGCAACTTCTATCGCAAGGTCGCTCTAGCGCCCTGCGTCCCGCATCGACCGCGCGTCATGTCCCGCCAGTGAGTCGCCGCCCGCCTCGGCGTTGTGCGCGTGCGCCACGTGGTGCAAGCCGTAGACGGAGTCGATGCCGGTGCGGAGGCCCATTAGGTCCTCGGCCTGATTGACGGCCATCTTGGTCAGGGCGAGGCCGAAGCGGGGCATTTGGGCGATTTTGTCGGCCAGGGCGGTGGTTTCGTCTTCGAGGGAATCGCGGGGGACGACGCGGTTGACCATGCCCAGCTGCAGGGCGCGCTCGGCGCCGACGCGCTCGCCGGTGAAGAGGAACTCCTTGGCGAAGCGGGGGCCCATGACCCAGGGGTGGGCGAAGTACTCGACGCCGGGGATGCCCATGCGGACGACGGGGTCGGCGTAGAAGGAGTCGTCGCTGGCGACGATCAGGTCGCAGGACCAGGCCAGCATCAGCGCCCCGGCGACGCAGGCGCCCTGGACCATCGCGATCGTCGGCTTCGGCAGCTCGCGCCAGCGCCGGCACATGCCGAGGTAGACCTCGGCCTCGCGCGCCATCCGCCCTTCAGCGCCGGGGCGGTCGACGTGATCCCACCAGAGGCCGGCTCGCCGGGGGAAGGACTTGTCGACGTCGCGGCCGGGGCTGCCGATGTCGTGGCCGGCGGAAAAGTGGTCACCCTCGCCGCAGAGGACGATCACCTTCACCTCGTCGTCGGCCGCCGCCGCCATGAAGGCGTCGTCTAGCGCATAGGTCATCGCCGAGTTCTGGGCGTTGCGGAACTCGGGCCGGTTCATCCGCACGAACTCGATCGCACCGCGTCGCTCGCTCACCACCACTTGCTCGCTCATGCTGCCTCCTCCTTCAGTCCCAGCGACGCGCCCACGCGGGCGCGCTGCCATTCGGCGTCGCCCCAGGCCCGGGCGCCCGCCCAGACCCGCTTGGCGAACAGGTGCAGGTCGTACTCGGTCGTGTAGGCGATCGCCCCGTGGACCTGGAGCGAGACTCCGGCCACGCGCTCGGCGGCGTCGGAGGCCAGCGCCTTCGCCATCGCCACATCGCGGCCCGCCGTCGCCGCGCCCTGGTCCAGCGACCAAGCCGCCCGCAGCGTCGACGGCGCCGCGAATTCGAGCGCCAGCAGGGCGCTGGCGAGCTGATGCTTGACCGCCTGGAAGGTTCCGATCGGCACCCCGAACTGGCGCCGCTCCTTGACGTACTCGGTGCTGAGCGCCAGCAAGGTGCGGGAGAGGCCGAGCAGTTGCGCGGCGGCACCGAGGGCGCCACGCTCCCAGGCGGCGGCGCGCTGCGCCTCGTCCAGAGGCAACGCCCGCCCGGCCCCAGGCGCGACCCGTCCCAACGCCCGTGCGCCGTCGATCGACGCGACCGGCTCCGCCTCGCTGGCTGCCACCAGCCGGATCTCCTCGCCCGGCCCGGCGCCGAGCAGCAAGGTCTCAGCCACGCCAGCGAAGGGCACCAGACCGGAGCCGTCGAGCCCGGCGGCGACGATCGCCTCGCCGGCGACGATGCGCTCCAGCAGCTCGCCGGCCTCCGCATCCCCCGCGCCCGCCGCCTGCGCAAGCGCCAGCGCCGCGACGAAGGCGGTCTCGGCCAGCGGCAGCGGCAGCGCCACCCGGCCCGCCTCCTCTAGCAGCGGCACGACGTCGCCGGCGCCGAGCCCGAGCCCGCCGGCCGCCTCCGGCACGGCGGCGCCGAGCACACCCATCTCGGCCAGCCGCGCCCAAACGCCACGCACCCGCGCCGGGTCGGCCTCGGTGCCGGGCCAGCCGGCCCGCACCACCGCCGGCGGGCACTCTCGCGCCAGCAGTTCGCGGGCGGCGTCGCGCAGGGCGGCCTGGTCATCAGTTAGAGCGAATCGCATCCGACCCTCACTTCCTCGGCAGGCCGAGCACGCGCTCGGCGACGATGTTGCGCTGGATCTCGTTGGTGCCGGCGTAGATCGGACCGGCGAGGGCGAAGAGGAAGCCGCGGCTCCAGGGCCCGTCGATCTCCGCCTCCGGTCCCAGCAGATCGAGCGCCGTCTCCTGCAGGCGGATGTCGAGCTCCGACCAGAACAGCTTGTTGAGGCTGGACTCGGCGCCGGGCGAGCCGCCGCCGGCGATCTTCGTCACCTGCTGCAGGGTGAAGAGCTGGTAGGCCTCGGCGTCGATCCAGGCCTGCGCCACGCGGTCGCGCCGCCCCTGCGTCGCCGTCTCCGGCCGCTCCCCGGCCAGCTCGACCAGGCGCTCGGCGGCGGAGAGGAAGCGGCCCGGCGAGCGCAGCGTTAGCCCGCGCTCGGAGCCGGTCGTCGCCATTGCCACCCGCCAGCCCTCGCCGACCTTGCCGATCGCGGCGTCGTCGGGCACGAAGGCGTCCTCGAGGAAGACCTCGGCGAAGCCCTCGTCGCCGTCCAGCCGGTCGAAGCCGCGCACGGTGACGCCCTCGGCGTCGAGCGGGACCATGAAATAGGTGAGGCCGCGATGGCGCTCGCTCTCCGGGTCGGTGCGGAAGAGGCCGAACATGTGGGTGCAGAAGGCGCCGCGCGTGGTCCAGGTCTTCTGCCCGGTCAGCCGCCAGCCGCTCGCCGCCTCGTCGCGGACGGCGCGGCTCTTGGTCGCCGCCAGGTCGCTGCCCGCACCGGGCTCCGACCAGCCCTGGCACCAGAGGTCCTCGGCCGCCGCCATCCGCAGCAGCACCCGGTCCTGCTGCTCCTGGGTGCCGAACTCGAACAGCGTCGGGGCGAGCAGGAAGATCCCGTTCTGGGTCACCCGCATCGGTGCCCCGGCCCGGTAGTACTCCTCCTCGAAGATCAGCCACTCCCAGATCGAGGCGTCGCGACCGCCGTAGGTCTCGGGCCAGGAGACGACCGCCCAGCGCGCCTCGAACAGCTTCTTCTCCCACTCGAGGTGCTGAGCGAAGCCCTCGGCGGTGTCGCCGGAGGCGAGCCCGTGCGGGACGTTGGCCTCGAGCCACTCGCGTGCCTCAGCGCGGAAGGCCTCCTCGGCGGGGCTGTAGGTGAGGTCCATCGGCTCAGCCCTCGGCCTTCTCGTCGCCGTCTTTGCCGAACTCGTCGCGGACCTTGTCGGCGACGCCGCTGAGGTTGAGCTCGAAGGTGAAGCCCTGCTCGTAGCGATAGCTGCGCCGCACGTCCCAGAGGTCGATCCCGTTCAGGGACTGCTTGGCGGCGCGGATCACGGTCGGGTCCTTGGCGGCGATCTCGGCCGCCACCTCCAACGCCGCCTCGCGCAGCCCCTCCGCCGGCACCACTCGCAGCACCGAGCCGAACTCATGCAGCTCGGCCGCGCTCGCCGTCGCCGACGTGTACATCATCGCCCGCGCCTTGTGCTGCGGCACCAGCCGCGAGAGGTGGGTGGCGGCGCCTAGCGCGCCGCGGTCGACCTCGGGCAGGCCGAAGGTCGCGTCCTCGCTGGCGACGATCACGTCGGCATTGCCGGTCAGCCCGATGCCGCCGCCGAGGCAGAAGCCCTGCACGGCGGCGATCACCGGCACCGCGCACTCATACACGGCGGCGAAGGCCTCAAAGCAGCCGCGGTTGGCGCCGATCAGTGCCGGCTGCCCCTCGCGCTGGATCTCCTTGATGTCGACGCCGGCGTTGAAGCCGCGCCCCTCGGCCCGCAGCACCACCACTCGCACCGCCTCGTCCTCGCCGAGCCCGCGCAGCGTCCGCGCCAGCTCGAACCAGCCGGCGACCGGCAGGGCGTTGACCGGCGGGTAGTCGACGACGACCTCGGCGATGCCGTTCTCGCCGACCGTGCTGGTGATGCTCATGCGTTCCTCCTCATGGATGCTGGCTGCTGACGGAGATGACCTCGCCGGTCATGTAGGACGAGTAGTCGGAGGCGAGGAAGGCGATCGTGGTGGCGACCTCCCAGGGCTCGGCGGCGCGGCCGAAGGCCTCGCGGCGCGAGAGCTCCTCAAGTAGCTCGGGGGTCGCGCTCTTGGCCAGGTGCTCGTGCATGGCGATGCTGGGAGCGACGGCGTTGACGCGGACGCCGTGCTCGGCGACGTCCATCGCCGCGCAGCGGGTCAACGCCATCACCCCGGCCTTGGCGGCGGCGTAGTGGGCCTGGCCGGCCTGGGCGCGCCAGCCCGAGATCGAGGCGTTGTTGACGACGACGCCGTGGCCGCGCTCGACCATGTGGCGCAGCCCGGCCCGGGTGCAGCGGAAGGTGCCGTTGAGGGTGACGTCAAGCACCGCCGCCCAGTCGGAGTCGCTCATCTCGAGGATGCTGCGTTCGCCACCGAGGCCGGCGTTGTTGACGAGCACGTCGATGCCGCCCAGCGCCTCGGCAGCGCCATTGACCAGCCGCTGCACGTCCTCCTCGACGGTGACGTCGCAGGGGATCGCCGCCGCGGCCCCGACGCCGGCCTGCGCGGCCAGCCGCTCGGCCGCCTCGGCCAGGCGCCGCTCGTGGCGGTCGCTGAGGACGACGCGGGCGCCCTCTTCGGCGCAGCGCAGCGCCGTCGCGAAGCCGATCCCGGTGCCGGCGGCGGCGGTCACCAGGGCGGACTTGCCGCTCAGCAGACCGTGCCCAGGGGGTGGGGTGGGGGAGGCGGACTTAGCCACGCGGCACCAGCTCCTCTCGTCCGAGCCGGCGCGGCATGGCGCCGGTCGCGTCGGGTACAGGGGGAATGGTGGCAGCCGCGCAAGCCATGATCGAGATCAGCCTAGCTAACCTAGCAAGCGCTTGCTAGGATGCAACGCGGAGGAACTGGAATCCGGACCAGGACCCGAATCCCGCCCCGCGCCGGTCCCGACGTCCCGGTAACCCCCTCACCGGGCGTCGGGCTGGCCAGGGGCGACGACGAAAGGGAGTGAGATGGCCGACGAGCGGAAGCTGGCGTTGATCGACGCCCACGTGCACCTCTGGGACCTGAGCTCGCACCGCTGGTACCCGGCGATGCAGGAACCCGACCCCGACGCCTCCTTCGAGAGCCTCGGCGACGTCACCCGCATGGCCCGCGACTTCCTCCTCGCCGAGTACGGGGCGGAGACCGCCGGCTTCGACGTCGAGGGCATCGTCCACGTCTCCGCCACCACGGCGCCGCGCACCTATATAGAGGAGACGGCCTGGGTCGACGGCCTGCTCGAGGGGGCCGGCCTGCCGGCGGCCCTGATCGGCGCCGTCGAACCGGGCCTCTCGCGAGCCGAGCTCGAGGCGGATCTCGATGCCCAGGCCGCCAGCCCGCGTTTCCGCGGCGCCCGCGTCCTCGCCGGCCTCGACCCCAGCTCTGGCCTCGCCATCGACCTCTGCGAGCTGCTGCGCGAGCGCGGCCTCGTCCTCGACCTGGTTGCCCACCCCGGCGACGTCGCCGGCCTGCGACCGTTGCTGGAGCGCTTCGGCGACCTTGAGGTCGTGCTCGAGCACGCCGGCTGGCCCGATGGCACCGGCGCCGAGGAGCGCGCCGCCTGGGAGCAGGCGGTCGCCGCCCTGGCCGAGCACGAGAACGTCACCTGCAAGGTCTCCGGCCTCGGCATGGCCACCCACTCGCTTGCCGCGGCCGAGCTGCGCCCCTGGATCGAGACCTGCCTGCAGGCCTTCGGCCCCGGCCGCTGCCTGTTCGGCAGCAACTTCCCGGTCGAGGCGATGTACGGCACCTACGCGGAGTTGCTCGCCGCCTACGCCGAGGCCACCGCCGGTCTCGACGAGGCCGAGCGCGAGGCCTTCTTCGCCGGCAACGCCCGCCGCGCCTACCGGCTGTGATCCAGGCCCTCGGCGATCGCGTCCCCCGGCTCGCGCCCGACGCCTGGGTCCATCCCCAGGCGACGGTGATCGGCGACGTCGAGCTCGGCCCCGGCGCCAGCGTCTGGCCCGGTGCCGTGCTGCGCGCCGACTTTGGCTCGATCCGGGTCGGCGCCCGCACCAGCGTCCAGGACAACGCCGTCATCCACTCGGCCCCCTGGATGAACACTGAGGTGGGAGATGAATGCATCGTCGCCCACCTGGCCTTCATCGAGGCGGCGGTGGTCGAGGACCTCTGCATGGTCGCCACGGGGGCATTGGTGCTGCCCGGGGCGACGATGCGCAGCGGCTCGGTCGCGGCCGCCGGCGCCGCTCTGGCTAAGAGCATCGAGGTCCCGTCCGGCCACCGCGCCCAGGGCGTCCCCGCCCGCATCGTCGCCAGCGACCACCCCGATCGCGCCTACATCGCCAAAGGAGTCGCCAACTACGTGCGGATGGCGGCCGAGTTCGCCCGCCTCGGCGTTGGCACCACCGGGGCGGACGTCGCCGCGGGGCTTGACTTGCCGGGGAGAGGAAACTAGCCTATTCCTACCAAGCGCTTGCTTGCTCAAGGAAACGCCTAGGGAAGACCGGAGAGAGATGCCAGACAAGCTGATGACAGAGGAGCAAGTCGTGGGCGAGCTGCGCTCCGGGATGACCGTCGGGATCGGTGGTTGGGGCTCGCGCCGCAAGCCGATGTCGCTGGTGCGGGCGATCCTGCGCTCCGACCTGCACGACCTCACCGTGGTCGCCTACGGCGGCCCCGACGTCGGTCTGCTCTGCTCCGCCGGCAAGGTGCGCCGGTTGATCTACGGCTTCGTCTCGCTCGACTCGATCCCGCTCGACCCGCACTTCCGCGCCGCCCGCGAGCACGGCGCGATCGACTCGGTCGAGTACGACGAGGGCATGCTCTACTGGGGCCTCTACGCGGCCGCCAACCGCGTCTCCTTCCTGCCGATGCGGGCCGGCCTCGGCTCCGGGGTGATGACCACCAACCCGGAGCTGAAGACCGTCGTCTCCCCCTACGACGGCGAAGAGCTGGTGGCGATGCCGGCGCTGCGGCTGGACGCGGCGCTGGTCCACCTCAACCGCGCCGACAGCCACGGCAACGCTCAGTACCTCGGCCCCGACCTCTACTTCGACGACCTCTTCTGCCGCGCCGCCACCCGCGCCTACGTCTCCTGCGAGAAGGTGGTCGAGAGCGAGGAGTTGATCTCCGGCGCTCACCCCTCGACCCTGCGGATCGATCGCTCCGTCGTCCACGGCGTCATCGCCGCTCCCGGCGGCGCCCACTTCACCTCTTGCGTTCCCGACTACGAGCGCGACGAGGCCTTCCAGAAGGCTTACGTCGAGGCCGCCGCCGACCCCGAGCGCTGGGCCGTCTTCCGCAGCCGCTACCTCGAGCTCGACGAGGCCGGGTACCAGGCCGCGGTCGCCGCCGCCCGCGAGGAGGTGGTGGCATGAGCGTCGCCGCCGCCACCGAGGTGACCCGAGCTGAGGTCTGCGTCGTCGCCTGCGCCGAGGTCTGGCGCGACGGCGGTGAAATCCTCGCCAGCCCGACCGGCATCGTGCCGACGATCGGCGCCCGCCTCGCCCGCGCCACCTTCTCGCCGCAGTTGCTGCTGACCGACGGCGAGGCGATGCTGGCCGCCGGCACCTGGCCGCTCGGCGAGCAGCCGCAAAGCGTCGAAGGCTGGCTGCCTTACCGGGCTGTGCTCGAGGTCGCCTGGGGCGGCCGTCGGCACGTGATGATGATGCCGAGCCAGATCGACCAGCACGGCAATGCCAACATCTCCTTTATCGGCGACGACTACCAACGACCGGTGGCGCAGCTACTCGGAGTCCGCGGCGCCCCCGGCAACACCGTCAACCACCCGACCAGCTACTGGCTGCCGCGGCACAGCACCCGTGCCCTCGTTCCCCGTGTCGACATGGTCTCCGGGGTCGGCTACGACTCCGCCGCCGATGCCGGCCCGGCGGCCGAGCGCTTCCTCGACCTGCGCCGCGTCGTCACCAGCCTCGCCGTGCTCGACTTCGGTGGCCCCGACCACACGATGCGGCTCGTCTCCCTACACCCCGGCGTTCGCCGCGAGGAGGTCGAAGTGGCGACCGGCTTCGAGCTTGCCGCCAAGGACGAGGTGGGGGAGACCCGCCTGCCGAGCGAGGAGGAGCTGCACCTGATCCGCGAGGTGATCGACCCCGGCAGCCTCCGCGACCGCGAGGTGCGGGTGTGACCGAGGTCCGCCCGGCGGTCCGCACCCGCATCTGCGACCTCTTCGGCATCCGCCACCCGGTCGTCCAGACCGGCATGGGCTATGTCTCTGACGCCCGCCTCACCGCCGCCACCTCGGAGGCCGGCGGCCTCGGCATCCTCGCCGGGGCGACGATGAGCCAGGGCGAGCTGGAGGGCGCGATCGCCGCCGTCAAGGAGCGCACCGAGGCCCCCTTCGGCGTCAACCTGCGCGCCGACCACCCGGAAATCTCCAGCTTCGTCGACGTCCTCGTCCGTGAGCGGGTCAAGGTCGCCTCCTTCGCGCTGGCGCCGAAGCCGGAGCTGATCGCCCGCCTCAAGGAGGGCGGCCTGCTCGTCGTCCCCTCGATCGGCGCCCGCCGCCACGCCGAGAAGGTCGCCGCCTGGGGCGTCGACGCGGTCGTCGTCCAGGGCGCCGAGGGCGGTGGCCACACCGGCCAGGTGCCGACCAGCCTGCTGCTGCCCCAGGTCGTCGACGCGGTCGAGATCCCGGTCATCGCCGCCGGCGGCTTCTTCGACGGCCGCGGCCTCGTCGCCGCCCTCGCCTACGGGGCCGAGGGAATCGCCATGGGCACCCGCTTCCTGCTGACTCAAGAGAGCCCCGTCGCCGAGGCGGTGAAGCGGCGCTACCTGGCCGCCTCCGTCCTCGATGCGGTCGTCACCGAGCAGGTCGACGGCGTCCCCCAGCGTGTCCTGCGCGGCGGCCCCGTCGACCGCCTCGAGCGCACCGGCCCGGTTCGCCGCCTCGCCCGCGCCGGCCGCAACGCGGTCGCCTTCCAGCGCCTTTCCGGCAGCTCCTGGCGCGACCTCGTGCGCGAGGGGCTGGCGATGAAGCGTTCGCGCGAGCTGAGCTGGAGCCAGGTGGTGATGGCCGCCAACGCGCCGATGCTCTACCGCGCCGGACTGCACGAAGGGCGAGAGGACGTGGGAATCGTCGCCAGCGGCCAGGTGGTCGGGCTGATCGACGACATCCCCACCTGCGCCGAGTTGATCGACCGCATCGTCGCCGAAGCGGCGGCGGTGCTGAGGAGGCTGGATGAGCGGATTGGTTGAGGGCCGCGTGGTGATCGTCACCGGCGCGGGCCAAGGTCTGGGACGGGCGCACGCGCGCGCCCTCGGGGCGGCCGGCGCCCACGTCGTCGTCAACGACGTCGGCGACGCCGCCAAGGAGGTCGCCGAGCAGATCGTCGGCGCCGGCGGCTCGGCGCTGCCGGTCCTCGCCGACGTCTCCTCCTGGGAGGACTCGAAACGGCTTGTCGAGACCGCGACCGAGTGGTTCGGCCACCTCGACGCGCTCGTCAACAACGCCGGCATCGTCCGCGACCGCATGCTCGTCTCGATGGGCGAGCAGGAGTGGGACGACGTCCTCCGCATCAACCTCAAAGGGCACTTTGCACCGCTGCGCCACGCCGCCGCCCACTGGCGCGAGCTGGCCAAGGCCGGCGAGGACGTGCAGGCCCGCATCGTCAACACCAGCTCCGGCGCCGGCCTGCTGGGCAGCGTCGGCCAGGGCAACTACGCCGCCGCCAAGGCCGGCGTCGCGGCGATGACGTTGATCGCCGCCGCCGAGCTCGGCCGCTACGGCATCACCGTCAACGCGATCGCCCCGGCGGCGCGCACGCCGATGACCGAGGAGGTCTTCGCCGAGCAGATGAAGGCGCCCGCGGAGGGCTTCGACGCGATGGATCCGGCCAACGTCTCGCCGCTGGTCGTCTGGCTCGCCAGCGCCGAGTCGGGCGCGGTCAGCGGCCGCGTCTTCGAGGTCGAAGGAGACCTCGTCGGGCTGATGGACGGCTGGCAGTTCGGGCCGCGGGCCCGCGCCGGGGGCCGCTGGGACCCGGCCGACCTGGGCGAGGTCGTCAGTGAGCTGATCGAGGCGGCGCCGCAGCCGGCGCCGGTCTACGGGGCGTGAGCGCGATGACCGAGGCCTACATCGTCGATTCGCTCCGCACCCCGGTCGGCCGCCGTGGCGGCGGCCTGGCCGAAGTCCACCCGGCCGATCTCGGCGCCCACGCGCTGAAGGCCCTGGTCGACCGGACCGGCGTCGACCCCGCCGCCGTTGAGGACGTCGTCTTCGGCTGCGTCGACACGATCGGCCCCCAGGCCGGCGACGTCGCCCGCACCGCCTGGCTCGCCGCCGGTTTGCCCGAGGGTGTGCCCGGCACCACCGTCGACCGCCAGTGCGGCTCCTCCCAGCAGGCGATTCATTTCGCCGCCCAGGGCGTGATGAGCGGCACCCAGGATCTGGTTGTCGCCGGCGGCGTCCAGAACATGAGCGCGATCCCGATCTCGGCGGCGATGACCGCCGGCGAGGAGTTCGGCTTCAAAGACCCGTTCTCGGGCTCGACCGGCTGGCGGGAGCGCTATGGCGACGAGGAGATCTCGCAGTTCCGCGCCGCCGAGCTGATCGCCCAGCGCTGGCAGATCGGCCGCGAGGAGATGGAAGAGTTCGCCCTCGAGAGCCATCGCCGCGCGCATTGCCGCGATCGACGGGGGCCGCTTCGAGCGCGAGATCGTGCCGCTCGCCGGCGTCGAGGTCGACGAGGGCCCGCGCCGCCACGCCGACGTCGAGAAGATGCGCTCGCTGGCCCCGCTCAGCGAGGGCGGTAGCGTCACCGCCGCCCACGCCAGCCAGATCTCCGACGCCGCGGCGGCGCTGCTGATCGCCTCCGAGGCCGCGCTCAAGGAGCACAACCTGGTGCCGAAGGCGCGCATCCGCCACCTCTCGGTCCGCGGCGACGACCCGGTCTTCATGCTGACCGCGCCGATCCCGGCCACCCGCTACGCCCTGGAGCGGGCGGGGATGAGCCTCGAGGACATCGACCTGGTCGAGATCAACGAGGCCTTCGCGCCGGTGGTGCTGGCCTGGAAGCGCGAGCTCGACGCCGACATGAGCAAGGTCAACGTCAACGGCGGCGCCATCGCCCTCGGCCACCCGCTCGGCGCCACCGGCGCTCGCCTGATGACGACGCTCCTGCACGAGCTCGAGCGTCGCGGCGGCCGCTACGGGCTGCAGACGATGTGTGAGGGCGGCGGCCAGGCCAACGTCACCATCGTCGAGCTGCTCTAGTGACCGAGCCGGCCGACTTCCAGAACCGTCCCGGAGCCGCCCTGGTCAGCGGCGGCAGCGGCGCCCTGGGAGCGGAGATCTGTCGCCTGCTGGCGGCCCGCGGCGCCGACGTCGCCCTCTCCTTCCGCGGCAACGGCGAGGCGGCGGAACGGGTCGTCGCCGAGATCCGCATGCACGGCTGCGACGCCGAGGCCTGGGAGGCGGACCTCGCCTCGCCGGGGTCCGCCCGCGAACTCGGTGAGCTGGCGCGGCGCCGCTTCGGCTCGATCCACACGGTCATCCACGCCGCCGGCCCGCACATCCCCCAGGTCCACCTCAGCAAGGTCGAGCCGGAGGATTTCCGCCGCCACCTCGAGGGCGAGGCCGGCGCCTTCTTCAACCTCGTGCAGCCGCTGCTGCCGGGGCTGCGCGAGCGCCAGGGCTCGATCGTCGCCATCACCACCGCGGCGACCCGCCGCTTCCCCGTCCGCGACGGTCTCTCGGCAGCGCCTAAGGCGGCGGTGGAGGCCCTCGCCCGCGGCCTCGCCGCCGAGGAGGGCCGCTACGGCGTTCGCGTCAACTGCGTCGGTCCCGGCATGCTCACCGACGGCATGGCCGAGCGCCTGATCGCCAACGGCGACCTCGGCGACGACGCCCTCGATGCCGCCCGCGCCGCGATCCCGCTGCGCCGCTTCGGCCGCGCCGCCGACGTCGCCGAGGCCGTCTGCTTCCTCGCCTCCGACCGCGCCGCCTTCATCAGCGGCCAGATGCTCGACGTCGACGGCGGCTACGCCGCCTGAGCTACCAGGACTTCAGCGTCGGCAGGACCTGCTCGGCGAAGCGGGCGACGTTCTCGTAGCCCTCGCCGCGGATATCGATCCCCGGGTGGGGGCCGAACAGGACGATGTCGGTGAGCCCGAGGTCATCGACGAACGGTTTCAGCGTCGCCAGCACCGTCTCGGCGTCGCCGATCAGCTCGTTGGCGCGGTATGCCTCGGCGGCCGGCTCGAGGCCGTAGTCGAGGTCGGCGTCGCCGATCTCAGCGCGGATCTTGCGGTAGTAGTCCCAGCGGTAGTGGTAGTGGTGCTTGTTGCGTTCCCAGACCGCCTCGGGATCCTCGTCGGTGACGGTGATCGACCAGGGGTTGGAGACCTGGGCGGCGGCGGGGTCGTGGCCGTTTGCCTTCAGTGCCTCGCGGTAGGCGGCATGAACCTCGGGGTCCGGCGTCGCCCCGGCCAGATGCAGGCCGTGGCGGCCGGCGCGCTCGGCCGGTGCCGCCGCCGTCGCCGCCAGCCACAGCGGCGGGTGCGGCTGCTGCAGCGGCTCCGGCTTGACGATCAGGTCGTCGAGCTGGAAGTAACGGCCGTCGTAGCTGAAGCGCTCGCCGGTCCAGGCCAGCTTGAGGATCTCGATCGCCTCCTCCATCCGCGAGGGCCGCGTCTTCGGGTTGAGGCCGAAGGCGAGGTACTCGGCGACGCGGTGACCGCTGCCGAGAGCGACGTCGAGGCGGCCGCCTGAGAGCTGGTCCAGCACCGCCGTCTCCTGTGCCAACTGGGCGGGGTGGTGGAGGGGGGCGATGTAGATGTAGGAGCCGATCCGAGCCGTCTCGGTGCGCTCGATCAGCGAGCTGAGGAAGATCGGCATCGAGGGCGCGTAGCCGTCCTCGTTGAAGAAGTGCTCCTGAACCAGGAGGGAGTCGAAGCCGAGCTCCTCGGCCTGCTCATAGAGCCAGAGGCAGTCGTCGTAAAGCTCCCGCCAGGACTGCTGATGGTGCGGCGAGTGGCGGATCTCGAGCGTGAAGCTGACTCGCATGCGAACAACCTAGCATTTGTTTGGTTAGAGCGCCACGCTTTCGTCCCTCTTTTGCCTCAAAGTTGGCACTCCCGCCGTCTTGTTCCGTGCGCCCGCCCCCCCCAGCATCGGCCGCCAACCAAGAAAGGAGGCTGTCGATGATTCTACGCGCTGTTCGGGCGGCTCCACGCCGCCGTCCTCACCCGAGTCCAGCTGATCCGTGCCCTCGCCGGCGAGGCCGGCCAGGGGACGGTCGAGTACGTCGGCCTGATCCTGCTCGTCTCGCTGCTGATGGTCGGGATGGTGGCCGCGATGAAGGGCTTCAACGGCAAACAAGGCACCGAGTTGGCCGACGTGATCGTCAACAAGATCAAGGAGGCCGTCGACAAGGTGGCGTTCAAATGAGGGCGGTGGCGGCGCGTCGCCGCCGCCCCTCCCATGCCCGCTCCAGAAAGGAGAAACCGTTGACCGCCACCCGCATCCCCCTTTCCGCCGCTCTCCGACCTATGCTGTATTCCAGCATGAAGCACAGAACCCAGCTATATCTAGACGACGCCCAGTACCGCTGGCTGCGCCAGCGGGCCGGCAAGTCAGGCAGCATCGCCGCCGTCGTGCGCGAGCTGATCGACGCCGAGCGCGCCCGTCGGGCCGACCCGGCCGTTGATCCGCTGCTCAGCTTCCTGGTCGCGGACGCACCCGCTCGGGGTCGCGAGCAGACCAGCGTCACCACGCTGGACCGCGACCTCTACGGGCGATGAGGACGGTCTTCGTCGACACCAGCGCCTTCGTCGCGCTCCGCAACGAGTCCGAGGCGGAGCACGTCAAGGCACGGGAGACGCTGGCCGCCCTCATCGCCGAGGGCGTCTCCCTCTACACCTCGAACTACGTCTTCGCCGAGACCTACACGGCGCTGATGGTTCGGGTTGGCCGGGCCGAGGCGGTCGAGTGGGGCCGCCGTTTCCGCGCCGGCGATGCGATCGAGCTCGTTCGCCTCGATGAGAAGGTCGAGGGCGAGGCCTGGGCGATTCTCGAGCGGCACGGCGACAAGCGCTGGAGCTACGTCGATGCCACCTCATTCGCCCTGATCGAGCGCGACGGTGGCGGCGAGGCGTTCGCCTTCGACGCCCACTTCGCCCAGCGCGGCCTGCGCGTCTTGCCCGGGCTGAGGCGCGCCGGCCCCGCGCATGACAGACTCGCGCCGCATGACCCGCTCTCGCAGTTACGACCGCGCCCCCGCCGACCTCCGACCGGTGACGATCGACCCCGGCTTCGTCGAAACCGCCGCCGGCTCGGCGCTGATCTCGATCGGCAAAACCCGGGTCATCTGCACCGCCTCGGTCAACGAGACGGTGCCGCGCTGGATGCAGGGACGCGGCAAAGGCTGGGTCACGGCCGAGTACGCGATGCTGCCGGCCTCGACCGGCGACCGTAAGCAGCGCGACATCTCGAAGGGCAAGCAGGACGGCCGTGGGGTGGAGATCCAGCGCCTGATCGGCCGCTCGCTGCGGGTCGTCGTCGACTTCGTGGCGATGGGCGAACGCAGCGTCTACGTCGACTGCGACGTGCTCCAGGCCGACGGTGGCACCCGCTGCGCGGCGATCACCGGCGGCTACGTCGCCCTACGCCAGGCCTTCCAGCGCCTGATCGACAAGAACGCGCTGGAGACGATGCCGCTGACCGGCTCGGTTGCCGCGGTCAGCGTCGGCATGGTCGAGGGCCGCGCCCTCTGCGACCTCGACTACGGCGAGGACTCCGCCGCCGAGGTCGACGCCAACGTCGTCATGACCGGCGACGGCGGCCTCGTCGAGGTGCAGGCGACGGCCGAGCGGACGCCGCTCTCGCGCGCCTCCCTGGACGAGCTACTGGCTCTAGCCGAGGGCGGCATCGCCCGCCTGCGGGAGGTGCAGGAGCGGCTCGCTTGATCCTCGCGACCGGCAACAAGCACAAGCTGCGGGAGATGCGTGAGCTGCTGCCCGAGCTCGACCTGCAGCCGCTGCCCGCCGGGTTCGAGATGCCGCCCGAGGACGGCGACAGCTTCGAGGCCAACGCCCTGATCAAGGCCCGCGCCGTCCACACCGCGACCGGCGAGGCGGTCCTCGCCGACGATTCCGGCATCACCGCCGAGGCACTCGGCGGCGCCCCCGGGATCTACTCCGCCCGCTACGCCGGCGAGGGCGCCTCCGACGAGGTCAACCTGGCGAAGCTGCTGCGCGAAGTCGGCGCCGCCGCCGGCAGTCGCCGCGCCGCCTATGTCTGCGTCCTGGCACTGATCGACGCCGACGGCAGCGAGCACGTCTTCGAAGGCGAATGCGAGGGCACGCTGATCGAGCAAGGGCGCGGCGAGGGCGGCTTCGGCTATGACCCGGCCTTCGTCCCCGACGACACCGGCGCCGACGATCAGCGCACCTACTCGGAGCTGAGCGACGCGGAGAAGAACGAGATCAGCCACCGCGGCCGCGCCGCCCGCCTCCTCGCCTCGCACCTCGGGGCCGCGCAGCGGTAGTGCTCGGCGAGGGCAAGAGCCGCGTCGCGGCGCTCTCGATCGCCTCCAACGCGGCTGCTGATCGCGCTCAAGCTCGCCGCCGGCGCGATCACCGGCTCGATCGCGATCCTGACCGAGGCGATTCACTCGCTGATCGACCTCGTCGCCTCGGTGATCGCCTTCGTCTCGGTCCGCAAAGCCGACGAGCCGGCTGACGCCGAGCATCCCTACGGGCACGAGAAGGTCGAGAACCTGGCTGCCACGATCGAGGGTCTGCTGATCCTCGTCGGCGCCGGGATCATCGTCTTCGAGGCGACCCACCGGCTCGTCGTCGGCGCCGAAGTCGAACGACTCGGCATCGGCATCGCCGTGATGGGCTTCTCGATCGTCGCCAACCTCGCCGTCTCCACGGCGCTGACTCGGCAGGCGCGCAAGACCGAGTCGCCGGCCCTGGAAGGCGACGCCGCCCACCTGCGCACCGACGCTCTCACCTCCGCCGGCGTCCTCGTCGGTCTTGCTCTGGTCGAGATCACCGGCGCCGCCTCCTTCGACTCGATTACTGCCCTCGTCGTCGCCGTGGCGATCGTCTGGTCGGGGCTGCGGATCATCCGCCGCTCCTCCGGCGTCCTCGTCGACGAAGTGCTGCCGGATGCCGAGATGGACCGGATCGAGGCGGCGATCGCCAGTGCCCGCACGACCGAGGTCGCCGGATACCACAAGCTGCGCGGCCGCCGCGCCGGCGCCCGTCGCCACATCGACTTCCATGTCCAGTACCGCTCCGGCACCAGTCTCGAGCGCGCCCACGAGCTGGCCCACCTGATGCGCGACTCGATCGAGGCCGAGATCCCCAACTCCGAGGTCCTGATTCACGCCGAGCCCGAGACCTCCTACCGCGAGCCTGGCGAGGCCGACACCCCCTACCGCTCGGGTTGAGCAGGGCCTACGGCGCCGGCAGCAGGTTGACCGCAGCGGCGAGGCCGACCGCGATCAGGGTGATCGTGTAGCCGGTGTAGCCGCTGACGGCGAAGAGCACGGCAGCGATGGCGCAGACGACGACGACGGTGAGCCAGGAGGCGCGAGCGAGGGACACGGTCGGTATTTTCACCGACATGGCCGACGCTGCCGCCACCCAGCCGATCTCGGGCGACGCCGCGGAGGCGGCGCTGGCCTTCCTCGAGGAGATGTCGCCGGACCTCCGCGGGGCCGCGATCCTCGACGGCGAGGGAGCCGTGCTGGCCGCCAGCGGCGAGGGGCCGAGCGCTGGGCCGAGGACGCGGCGGCGCTCTTCGCGATCGCCGACAGTGCCGGCGAGGAGTCCGGTCGAGCAGGTCCACGTCGCCACCGAGCAGGGCGAGGTCTTCGCGCTGCGCGACGCCGGCCTTGCCGCCGTCGCCGTCACCAACCGCTTCGCACTCGCCTCGCTGACCTTCTTCGACCTCCGCGCCAGCCTGCTCGACCTCGCCCGCGGCGCCGCGGCGGAGGCGGCCTGCGATGGCGCCGAAGCCGCACCGCGTCCTGCTTGACCGCGTCTCCGGCTACGCCGATGAGGCCGCCGCCTACATGCGCCGCCGCCGCGCCTCGCGCCGCCCCTTCGCCCGCCTCTACTACGCCGGCGGTCGCGCCCGCGACCACGCCGAAGACTCGCGCCGCCGGGGCCGAGCTGTTCGTCGCCGCCGGCCGTCTGATCGAGGTCGCCGGGAAGCGGGGCGCGGGCGTGAGCCGAGCTGCTCGATCCCGCCGTCGCCGAGCGTGTCCTCGCCCGCGCTCTGGCCAACGGCGGCCGCTTCGCCGAGGTCTTCGCCGAGCGCCGCCAGCGGCATGGCGATGTCGATCGACGAGTCGCGGGTGGAGTCGGTCCAGTCCGGGGCCGAGCAGGGCGCCGGTGTCCGCGTCGTCGAGGGCGGCACCACCTACTTCGCCCACGTCGACGGGCTCGACCCTGCCGACCTCGAGCGCGCCGCCGACGAAGCCGCCGCGGCGCTCGAAGGGCGAGCGCCGCGAGCCGCGGGCACTGCAGGCGGTGGAGGTCGACGCCGGAAGCGATCGAGCGCCGGCCGGAAACGTTCGCCGCCGAGCGCAAGGCGGACCTCCTGCGCGAGCTCGACGAGCGCGGCCGCGGCAAGCCGGCGCCGAGGTCGCCCAGCTCACCGCCTCCTACGCCGAGGCGCGCCGCCAGGTCGCGGTCGCCAACTCCGACGGCCTCTTCACCGGCGACGACCGCACCCGCACCAGGATCGGCGTCCAGGCCGTCGCCCGTCGCGAGGGCACGGTCGAGACCGGGGCCGAGACGCTCGGCGCCCACCGCGGCTTCGAGCTGCTCGAAGACGACCCCGGCGCGATCGCCGAGCAGGCCGCCCGCAAGGCGCTGACCCTGCTCGATGCCGGCCCGGCGCCCTCGGGCTCGCTGCCGGTCGTCGTCGGCGGCGGCTTCGGCGGCGTCCTCTTCCACGAGATGACCGGCCACGGCCTCGAGGCCGATCACATCCACAAGGGCGCCAGCGTCTACGCCGGCAAGCTCGGCGAGGCGGTTGCCCAGCCGCTGCTGAGCGCCTACGACGACGGCCGCCTGCCGCACGAGTGGGGCAGCGACGCGATCGACGACGAGGGCACGCCGACCCAGCAGACCCAGGTCATCGAGGAAGGGCCGGCTCACCAGCCTACCTCTACGACCACCTGACGGCCGAGCGCGACGGCGTCGCCTCGACCGGCAACGGCCGCCGCGAGAGCTTCCGCCACCTGCCGATCCCGCGCATGACCAACACCTACATCGCCCCCGGCGAGGCCACCCCCGAGGCGATGATCGAGGAGGTCGAGAAAGGCTTCTACGCCGTCTCCTTCGCCGGCGGCCAGGTCGACCCGGCGACCGGCGACTTCGTCTTCGGCGTCTCCGAGGGCTACCTGATCGAGGGCGGCCGGGTGACCCGCCCCTGCCGCGGCGCCACCCTGATCGGCAACTGCCTCGACGCCCTGCGGGCGATCGACGCGGTCGGCGACGACTTCTTCATGAAGACCGGCATTTGCGGCAAGGGCGGCCAGAAAGTCCCGGTCGGGACCGGCCAGGGCCATGTGCGGCTGCGGGCGCTGACGGTGGGGGGACGGAGCGGTGACGGAGCTCTCCGGGCCTCCCAGCGCGCCGTCGAGGCGGCCCAGGGTGTCGGCGCCGAGGCCGCCGAGGCCTACGCCTCGCACGAGCGCAACCGCGAAGTCCGGGTCCACGGTGGCGAAGTCGAGAGCCTTACCGCCGCCGCCCAGAGCGGGGTCGGGGTGCGGGCCTGGATCGGCGCTCGCGTCGGCTACGCCTACGGCACCGATCTCTCCACGGCCGGGGTCGAGGAGATCGCCGCCCGCGCCGTCGGCCGCCGCCCGCGCCGCCGACGAGGACGAGTTCGCGACGCCGCCGGATTCCGGCGGCGGTCGAGGCGCTGGCGGGAATCAGCGACCCCGGCCTCGAGAGCTGGACGGCCGACCGCACCGCCGAGCTGGCGTTGGCCGTCGAGCGCGCGGCCCTCGACGCCGACGCCCGCGTGGTCGGTGTCGAGACGGCGGTCTACGCCGACGCTGCCGAGCAGGTCGCGATCGCCTCCTCGAGCCGGTGTCGCCGGCGAGTACGAGGCCTCCAGTTGCTTCGCCTACCTGCAGGCCCTGGCCGAGGGCGAGGGCGCCCGCGAGACCGGCCTCGGCTTCGGCCTCGGCCGCGGCCCCGCCGACCTCGACCCGGCGGCGATCGGGCGCGAGGGCGGCGAGCGGGCGGCGGCGATGATCGGTGCCGTCAAGCCGCAGTCGCGCGCCTGCCCGGTCGTCCTCGACCCGACGGTGGCGGCGAGCTTCGCCGGTCTCGTCGGCGGCGTGCTCACGGCCGCCAGCGTCCAGCGTGGTCGCTCGCCTTTCGCCGGCCGCCTCGGCGAGGAGCTGGCGACGCCAGCCTTCGCCCTCCATGACGACGGCCGCGACCCCGAGGGTGCAGCCTCGGCACCCTTCGACGGTGAGGGCGTGCCGCGACGCCGTACGGCGCTGATCGAGGACGGTCGGCTCCAGGCCTACCTCTACGACACCTACACGGCTCGGCGCGAGGGCAGCGCTTCGACCGGCAACGCCTCCCGCCACGGCTACCGCTCGCTGCCCAGCGTCTCGCCCTCCAACCTCGTCGTCGCCCCCGGCGAGTCCTCCTTCGAGCAGTTGCTCGGCGCCGCCGACGACGGCGTCTTCGTCACCGACGTCGCTGGCCTGCACTCCGGCGTCAACCCGGTCACCGGGGTCTTCTCGGTCGGCGCCTCCGGCCGCGCCATCCGCGGCGGCGAGCTGGCCGAGCCGCTGCGCGAGTTCACGATCGCCGGTGACTTGATCGCCCTGCTTGGTTCGGTGCGGTCGGCCGGGGCGGAGGCTCGCTGGGTGCCCTTTGGCGGCTCGGTGCGGACGCCGCCGCTGCTGATCAGCGAGATTGCAGTCAGCGGATCTTGAGCGAAAGCTGGCGCCAGGCGTGCGATGACGCCGAAGCCGCTGTTAGATTGCGCCGATCTTCAAACCCCGAGGAGGATTTTCGACGTGACCAAGGCTGAGTTTCTCGATCAACTGGCTGGCGATGAGCGGCTGGGCAGCAAAAAGGCCGCCAGCGACGCCGTCGACGCGGTGCTCGACGCGATCACCGGTGCTCTCGCCGCCGGCGACGAGGTCGCCTTCACCGGCTTCGGCAAGTTCCACGTCGCCGAGCGCGGCCCGCGCCAGGGCGTCAACCCGCGCACCGGTGAGCGCATCACGATCCCCGGCGGCAAGGTGCCCCGCTTCTCGGCCGGTTCGGCCCTGAAGACCAAGGTCAAGGGCGGCTGAGTCTCTGACGACGCGCTTCACGGATCGGCTCGCGGCGCTCGTCGACGAGCGCCGCAGCCAGATCTGTCTCGGTCTCGACCCCGACCCCGCCAAGTTGGCCGGGTCGGGGGTGGCCGACCCCTCTGATCTCCCTGCTGCTGAGGCCGCGGCCGCGGCCGTCGCCGCCCACTGCCGCGATCTGATCGAGCGGGCGGGGCCCCACTGTGTGGCGGTGAAGCCGCAGCTCGCCTGCTTCGAGCGGCTTGGTGCTCCCGGCTGGGCCGCACTCGCCGAGACCGTCGCCGCCGCTCGCGAGGCCGGACTGCTGACGATCGCCGATGGCAAGCGCGGCGACGTGCCCGTCACCGCCGCCGCTTATGCGCAGGCGCTGGTGGGAGAGACGCCGACGCCCTGGGGCCCCGTGCCCGGACTCGGCGCCGACGCCTTCACCGCCAACCCACTGCTCGGGCTCGACGCGCTGGAGCCGCTGGTCGCCGCCGCCGAGGCCGCCGGCGCCGGTGTCTTCGCCCTGGTCCGCACCAGCAACCCCGGCGCCGCCGACGTCGAGGACCTGGAGACCCCCTCCGGGCCGCTGCACGAGCGCCTTGCCGCCCTTGTCGACGGGCTGGCGCCGCGACTGGCGGGGGAGGGCGGCCTCAGCGGCATGGGCGCCGTCGTTGGCGCCACTGAGCCCGCTCACATCGCCCGCCTGCGCGAGCTGATGCCGCGCTCGGTCTTCCTCATCCCCGGCGTTGGTGCCCAGGGCGGCCGGCCCGAGCTGCTCGGTCCGGCCTTCGCCCCCGACCCCGCCGCGGCCCTCGTGGCCGCTTCCCGCAGCATTGCCTCTGACCCCGACCCGGCGGATGCCGCGCGACGCCTGCGCGACGCCGTTTGGGACGTTTCTACCGCCTGAAACCGCCCGCAGCGGCTATACGATCACCGGCCCCGTCATCCGACCCCAGGTCCAGTCAAGTGGAGAAACGAACCAGCTTCGGCGCCAGGGTGGTAGCCGTGATCGCCTTGGTGGGCGCGGTGATCTTGTTGATCGTCGCCGTCTCCGGGGCCCTCAACAGCAGCTCGGACTCCTCCGGCAAGGGCCACCACGACAATCAGCACGTCAGCAAGCGGCACCGGACGAAGGCAAAGGTCTACGTCGTCAAGAGCGGCGACACCCTCACCGCGATCGCCCACACGACCGGGGTCCCGGTGGCCCAGATCCTCGCCCTCAATCCGGAAGTCGACCCGCAGATCCTGATCGCCGGCCAGACGCTGAAGCTGAAATGAGGCGGCGCGCCAGCGCCTTCCTGCCGGCCCTGCTGCTGGCTTTGATCCTTTGCCTGCTCCCAGCCGCCGCGATCGCGGCCCCGAAGCAGGCGGCGCCGCCGCCGAGCTCGACCCCGGGCAAGGCCGCGGCCCCCGCCAAGCAGGCGGCGCAGCCGCCGGTCGAAGCAAAAGCCTGGGCACTGGTCGACGCCCGCACCGGCGAAGTCATCACCTCCCACGCCGCCGCTAAGCGCCTGCCGATCGCCAGCACGACGAAGCTGATGACGGCCTGGGTCTCGATGCACGAGCTGCCACTCAACAAGATCGTCCACGCCGCCCCCTACGAAGCCGAATTCGGCGAGTCCCTGCTGGGCATGCGGACCGGCCAGCGGATCAGCGTCCGCGACCTGCTCTACGGCCTGATCCTGCGCAGCGGCAACGACACCGCCCACACGCTGGCGCTGGCTGCGGCCGGCTCGACCCAGCGCTTCGTCGCTGAGATGAACCGCCGCGCCGCCGCGCTCGGGCTCACCAACACCCACTACGCCAACCCGGTCGGCCTCGACCAGCGCGGCAACTACTCGAGCGCCGACGACCTGGCGACGCTGGCTCGCCAGCTGCTGGCGCTGCCCGCCTTCGCCCGCATCGCCGACTCGCGCAGCGCCGTCCTGCGCAGCGTCCACCCGCGACGCCGGATCGACACGATCAACGAGCTGCTGCTGATGGCCCCCTGGGTGACCGGGGTGAAGACGGGCCACACCTGGGGTGCTGGCTACGTCCTCGTCGGCTCCGGCCGCCGCAAGGGCGTGGAGCTGATCTCGGTCGTGATCGGCGCCCCCACCGACGAAGCCCGCTTCGACGGCAGCCTTGCCCTACTCGAACGCGGCTTCGCCGAGTACAGCCGTCGCTTCCCCGTCCGCGCCGGCCAGGACCTGGCCAGCCCCTCGATTCGCTACTCGGGCGGCGAGCTGCCGCTGCAGGCAACCCGGCCGCTGGCGGTCGGCGTCCGCCGCGGCCAGCGGCTCCACGTCGAGGTGCGGGCCCCGTCCGAGGTCGAGGGACCGATCAAGCGTGGCGCCCGCCTCGGCCGGGTCACCGTCTTTGTCGACGGCCGCCCGGCGGCGACGGCGGCGCTGAGCGCCGCCCGCTCCATCCCCAAGGCCAGTGCTTTCGATCGCGCCCGCTCCTTCCTCTCGGACAACGCAATCCCTATCGCCCTGGCAGCGTTCGTGATACTGATTGGCGGGGTACTGCTGTACCGCCGCATGTCCCGCAGAAACGACCGAGATCGCGAGAGCTTCGAGTGATCCTCACCGTGACGCTGAACGCGGCGATCGACCGGACCGTCGCCGTTCCAAACTTCCGGCTCGGCCGCCGGCATCGTGCCGTCGAGAGCCGCACCGTGGCCGGGGGCAAGGGCATCAACGTGGCGCGGGCGCTGGGCCTACTGGGGCGGCCGGTGATCGCCAGCGGCTTCGTCGGCGGCCCCAATGGCGTGCGCGTGCTGGAACAGTTGCGCGACGAGTCGATCCTCACCGACTTCACCACGATCGCCGCGGAGACCCGCATCAACCTTGCCGTGATCGATCCCACCTCAGGCGAGCAAACCGAGATTAACGAGCGCGGCCCCGCCGTCAGCCCGGAGGAGGTGAAGCGGCTCTTTGACCGCATCGGCTACCTCGCCAGCGGCGCCAAGATCTGCGTGCTCGCGGGCTCGGTCCCGCCCGGTGCCGGCGACGACCTCTACGCCCGCCTGGTCGCCGACCTCAGCCGCCGCGGCGTCACCGTCGTCCTCGACGCCGAGGGCGAGGCGATGTCCGCCGGGATCCGGGCCGGGGCCTCGATGGTGACCCCGAACGAGCGCGAGGCCGAGGAGCTGGTCGGGCAGGAGTTCTCCGACGGCACCGACGTCGCCCACGGCCTCGGCGAGCTGGTCCGCTTGGGTGCCGTGGAGGCCGCCATCACCCGCCCCGAAGGCTGCGTCGCCAGCGTCGGCGAGGGTGCCGAGCGGCGCCTGCTCGAGGTTCATACCGAGCCCCTGGAGCCGGTTTCCACGGTTGGCTCCGGCGACGCCTTCCTCGCCGGCTACGTCGCCGCCCGCTACGAGGGCCGCTCGCCCGAGGACTGTCTTGCCTACGGGGTTGCCTGCGGGGCGGAGTCGACCCAGCACTTCGGCGCTGGCACGGTCGACCGCAACCAGGTCGAGCGCCTGCTCGGCGAGGTTGCCGTCCACGATTTGGAGGTCCCCGCCGAAGTGTAGGCTGGGTGATTCAACGCCCAGCCCTGGAGGACTGAATTGGAAATCGAAATCGGCCGCGGCAAGAAGGGGCGCCGGGCTTATGGATTCGACGACATCGCGATCGTTCCTTCCCGCCGCACCCGCGATCCCGACGACATCGACATCACCTGGACCCTTGGTCCCTATCGCTTTGAGCTGCCCCTCGTAGCCTCGGCGATGGATGGGGTCGTGAGCCCCGACACGGCCGTGCTCGTCAACGAGCTGGGGGGCCTCGGTGTCCTCAACCTGGAGGGCATCTGGTCGCGCTTCGAGAACGCCGAGGAAAGGCTGGAGGCGATCGCCGCCGCGCCCAAGCACGAGGCGACCCGGCTGATGCAGGAGATCTACAAGGAGCCGCTCAAGGAGGAGTTGATCGGCCGCCGGATCGAGGAGATCAAGTCCCGCGGCGCCGTCGTCTGCGCCTCGCTGACCCCGCAGAAAGTGCGTGAGCACTACGAGGTGGCGGTGGAGGCCGGGCTCGACATCCTTGTCATCCAGGGCACGGTGATCTCCGCCGAACACGTTTCGACCACGGTCGAGCCGCTGAACTTGAAGGAGTTCATCGCCGAGGTGCCGGTGCCGACCGTGGTCGGCGGTTGCGCCTCCTACTCGACCGGGCTGCACCTGATGCGGACCGGCGCCGTCGGCGTCCTCGTCGGGGTCGGCCCCGGCGCCGCCTGCACCACCCGCGGCGTGCTCGGCATCGGCGTCCCGCAGGCGACCGCGATCGCCGACGTGGCGGCAGCTCGCTCCCAGCACATGCTGGAGACCGGTGAGTACGTCAACGTGATCGCCGACGGCGGCATGCGCACCGGCGGCGACATTTCCAAGGCGATCGCCTGCGGTGCCGACTCGGTGATGGTCGGCTCGCCGCTGGCCCGGGCCAAAGAGGCCCCCGGCCGCGGCTTCCACTGGGGGATGGCGACCTTCCATTCCTCGCTGCCGCGCGGCACCCGCGTCTCCACTCGCCAGGATGGGACGATGGAGGAGATCCTGCTCGGCCCGGCCCAGGAGAACGACGGCACCTTCAACCTGATGGGGGCGCTGAAAACCTCGATGGCCACCTGTGGCTACGAGGACATCCGCTCCTTCCAGCGGGCTGAGGTGATGGTCGCGCCGGCCCTGATGAGCGAGGGCAAGAAGCTCCAGAACGAGCAGTCGGTCGGGATGGGGTCGAACGGAAGGGCCGCGGTATCCGCGGGAGTGGCCGTCTCGGATGACTGAACCGTCGGCCGCCGTCCGCGAGCAGTTGCCCGCGGACGGCGCGCACGCCGTCGAGGAGGTGCTCGTCCTCGACTTCGGCGGCCAGTACTCGCAGCTCATCGCGCGGCGCATCCGCGAATGCGGGGTGTTCGCGGAGATGTTGCCGGCGAGCGCCTCGATGGAGAAGATCCGGGAGCGGCAGCCGAAAGGGATCGTGCTCTCGGGCGGGCCCGCGTCCGTCTATGAACCGGGCGCTCCTGACTTTCCGACCCAGTTGCTTGACCTTGGGGTCCCGATCCTGGGGATTTGTTACGGGATGCAGGTGATGGTGAAGGCGCTCGGCGGCAAGGTCGAGGGCGCTGAGGCGGGGGAGTTCGGGCGCACTGATCTGGTCCTGCGGGACGGTGGCGGCAAGCTCCTTGGCGACCTGCCGGCGGAGCAGACCTGCTGGATGAGCCACCGCGACGTCGTGCTCGAGGCGCCGGAGGGGTTCGAGGCGCTGGCTTCGAGCCCGAGCTCGCCGGTTGCCGCCTGCGAGATGCCCGACCGTGGGCTCTATGGGATCCAGTTCCACCCCGAGGTCGTGCACACGCCCTACGGCACCGAGATCCTCACCCGCTTCCTGCGCGATGTCGCTGGCTGCGAGCAGCAGTGGTCGCCGCAGTCGGTGATCGCCGAACAGATCGCGAAGATCCAGGCGCAGGTCGGCGACGGCAAGGTGATCTGCGGCCTCTCCGGCGGCGTCGATTCCTCAGTCGCCGCCCTGCTCGTCCATAGGGCAGTGGGCGACCGGCTGACCTGCGTCTTCGTCGACCACGGCCTGATGCGGCTGAACGAGGCCGAGCAGGTGGTCGAGGCCTTCCAGCAGTTCGGCATCCCGCTGGTCGCCGTCGACGCCGAGGAGCGCTTTCTCGCCAAGCTGGCCGGGGTCGACGACCCCGAGACCAAGCGCAAGATCATCGGCGCCGAGTTCATCCGCGTCTTCGAGGAGGAGGCGGACAAGCTCGACGACGTCTCCTTCCTCGTCCAGGGCACGCTCTACTCGGACGTGATCGAGTCCGGCGGCTCCGACCACGCGGCGACGATCAAGTCGCACCACAACGTCGGCGGCCTCCCCGACGACCTCGAGTTCGAGCTGGTCGAGCCGCTGCGGATGCTGTTCAAGGATGAGGTCCGCGCGGTCGGCGCCGAGCTCGGCTTGCCCGAGCGGATGGTCTGGCGCCAGCCCTTCCCGGGCCCCGGCCTGGCGATCCGCATCGTCGGCGGTGAGGTCAACAAAGAGCGCCTCGACATCCTCCGCGCCGCCGACGCGATCCTCCAGGAGGAGGTTCGCGCCGCCGAGCTCTACCGCGAGCTCTGGCAGTCCTTCTGCGTCCTCCCAGTCGTCCGCTCGGTCGGCGTCCAGGGGGACGGCCGCACCTATGCCTACCCGATTGTGATCCGCGCCGTCACCTCCGACGACGCCATGACCGCCGACTGGGCCCGCCTCCCCTACGACCTCCTGGAGCGGGTCTCGAACCGGATCATCAACGAGATCCGGGACGTGAATCGTGTAGCGCTGGATGTTTCCTCGAAGCCGCCGGCGACGATCGAGTGGGAGTAGCCCTCCCCTTAACTCAGATCAGGTCTTCCCGCGACCCCGGCGTCTCGAAGCTCGCAACCCCGACGATTGCCGAGATCGCGCCGCTGCCCCTCGTCAGCGCCAGCCGCTTCCTGCTTTCGGCCTGGATCGCCAGCACCTTGTCGACGGTGCCTTCCATCGTCGCGGTGACCTCGTCCCAGCCTTGCTCGTCGAGGCGGACCGGCATCCAGTAGAGGGTGGTGTCCTCGCGACGGTCGATCGTGCCGGCTTCGAGGGCGGCGACGGCGCGGTCCATGAAGCTCTGCAGGGTGGCGCCGGAGACGCCGCCGAGCAGGGCGCGGGGCACGCGGCGCCAGATGCGGTCGCCGATGAACGAGTGCGGTGCCGCCTTGTAGAAGTGCTCGGTCGCCCCGCGGCGCTTGGCCGTGTCGACCAGCTCCAGGCAGCCGCAATCGTCGAGTGCCTTGGTGTGGTACGAGACGTGGCTGAGGCCGGCGTCGAGCTCGCCAGAGAGGCGGTTGGGGCTGGCGACGCGCTCGGTCAGGATCTCGAGGATCCTGATGCGCAGGGGGTGGGCAAGCGCCTTCACCAGGCGTTGATCGATGACTTCGGGACGGTCTCTCTTCACGAGAAAGGCTCCTTGGGGATAAGGGGGAATTGGGTAGGGACTTGTGTGGCCCCGGGGCTATTGCTTAGTCGAATACGTGCTGAGTATTTGTCCGGATCACCTTCAAACATCGCAAATTGGTCACTGAAAAGCATTTGAGAGGGTCAAAATACAAATTGGACTCATTCTCAATAAGCTTCTCGGCGCGTGGCCACAACTTCGACTCCCCAGCCGACTCCCCGATCGCTCCAGCGCCTCGTTGCCAGCGCTCTGGCGGCATCCCTGCTGCTCGCCGTCGCTCTCGCGGGCTGCGGTGACTCCGGCGCCGGTACCGACGCTGCCTCGGCGAAGCTCCGCGTCGTCGCCGCTGAGAGCAATTGGGGCAGTCTCGTCGCCCAGCTCGGGGGCAAGTGGGCGCAGGTGACCGAGATCGTCGCCAGCCCTGCCGCCGACCCCCACGACTACGAACCGACCAGTGCCGACGCCAGGGAGATGGCAGAAGCGCAACTGGTCGTCGTCAACGGTCTCGGCTACGACCAGTGGGCGAGCCAGTTGCTCGATGCCAATCCCAGCAGTGAACGGGCCGTCGTCGACGTCGGTGACCTGCTCGGCCTGGAAGACGGCGACAACCCCCACCAGTGGTATTCGCCGGCCGCGGTGCGGCGCGTTATCGCCCGCGTTAGCGCCGAGTACGAGCAACTCGATCCCGCCCACGCCGCCTACTTCAGGGAGCGCCGGCGCCACCTCGAAGAGGTAGGCCTCGCCACCTACGATCGCCTGATCGCGCAGATCCGCAAGCGCTTTGCCGGTACCCCGGTCGGCGCCTCGGAGAGCATCTTCGCGCCGCTGGCGCCGGCCTTGGGGCTCCGGCTGCTGACCCCGAGCGGGTTCCTCGACGCGGTCTCCGAGGGGCTCGAACCGGCCCCCGCCGACAAGGTCACCGCCGATCGTCAGATCGCCGACGGCGAAATCGACACCTGGGTCTACAACAGCCAGAACGCCAACCCCGACGTGCGCCGGCTGAACGCCGCCGCTGAAGCCGCCGCGATCCCGATCGCGACCGTGACCGAGACGCCGACCCCGGAAGGCATCAGCTTCCAGGCCTGGCAGGTGGGGCAACTGCGGGCGCTGGAGGCTGCCTTGGCGAAGGGGGTGCGGGGATGACCGAGGTCGGCTCCGACATCGCCAGTGCCGTTCCCGCTGCCGCCGAGTCGCTGGCGATCGCCCTGCGCGGCGCTGCTGCCGGTCACGGCGGCGGGACCGTCTGGAGCGGGCTCGACCTGCGGGTGCAGGAGGGCGAGTTCGTCGCCGTGCTTGGGCCCAACGGCGCCGGCAAGTCGACCCTGCTCGAGGTCATCCTCGGTTTGCTGCCGCTCGGCGCCGGTGAGGTAAGCGTGCTGGGGACCTCACCCGGGGCGGCGCGAGCGCGGATCGGCTACCTGCCGCAGCGCCGCAGCTTCGACTCGGGCACCCGCGTCCGCGGTGTCGACCTCGTCCGCCTCGGCTTCGACGGTGGGCGCTGGGGGGTGCCGTTGCCGCCCTCCCTCAGCGCCGCCAGCCGAGCCGCGCGGGCGCGGGTCGAGGAGATGGTCGAGCTGGTCGGCGCTGGCGCCTACGCGGAGCGACCGATCGGCGAGCTCTCCGGCGGCGAGCAGCAGCGGCTGCTGATCGCCCAGGCGCTGGTGCGGCGGCCGCGGCTGCTGCTGCTCGACGAGCCGCTCGACAGCCTTGACCTCAGCAACCAGGGCGCGGTGGCGGCGCTGGTGCAGCGGATCTGCCGCGAGCAGGGAGTGGCGGTGCTGCTCGTCGCCCACGACGTCAACCCGATCCTTTCCTACCTCGATCGAGTCGTCTACTTCGCCGGCGGCCGCGGTGTCGCCGGCACGCCTCGCGAGGTGATCGAGAGCCGCGTGCTGAGCGCCCTCTACGGCGTCCCGATCGAGGTGCTGGAAACCTCTGACGGCCGCCTCGTCGTCGTCGGCACGCCGGAGCCACCTGGTCACCACCACGGCTGTGGGGACCATGATCACTGAGCTCGCCGCGCTCTCTTGGAACCTGGTCGGCGACTTCGAAGCGCTGACCGAGTTCCCCTTCATGGTCCACGCCCTCGAGGCGGGAACCATCGTCGCCGTGATGGCTGGTGCGATCGGCTGGTTCATGGTCCTGCGCCGGCAGACCTTCGCCGGCCACACGCTCGCGGTCGTCTCCTTCCCCGGCGCCACCGGGGCCGTCCTCGCCGGGTTGCCGCTGGCGCTCGGGTTTTTCGGCAGTTGCGGTCTGGCGGCCTTGGTCCTGGGCCTGACGACGCGGGGCGGGGCGGAGGGGGGGCGCGGCGATTCGGCGACGATCGGCGTCGTCCAGGCCTTCGGCCTCGGCCTCGGCTTCCTCTTCGCCGGCCTCTACGCCGGCCAGCTCGTCAACCTCGAGGCGCTGCTGTTCGGCACCTTCCTCGGTATCACCGCCGGCCAGGTGACGACCCTGCTGATCGTCTCCGCGGTCGCCCTGGCGGCCTTGCTGGTGCTGGGCCGGCCGCTGCTCTTCGCCTCCGTCGACCCCGCCGTCGCCCGCGCCGCCGGGGTGCCGACGCGGGCCCTCGGGGCCGCCTTCCTGCTGCTGCTGGGGCTGGCCGTCGCCGCCACCGCGCAGATCACCGGCGCCCTTCTCGTCTTCACGCTGCTGGTGATGCCGGCGGCGACGGCGCAGGAGCTGACGCCCCGTCCCGTTCCCGGCCTCTTCCTCGCCATCGCCTTCGCCCTGCTCGTGATCTGGCTCGGCCTGGCGATCGCCTATTTCTCGCCCTATCCGCTCGGCTTCTGGGCGACCAGCGTCGCCTTCGCCATTTACGCGGGGACGCGGCTGGCCCGCGGCGCCCGGCGCCGGGCGGTCAGCCCCGTGGCGGTGAGCGCCTGATGTTCGCCCACGAGTTCATGCGCAACGCCTTTCTGGCCGGCACTTTCGTCGCCCTCGCCTGCGGCCTGGTCGGCTACTTCGTCGTCCTCCGCGGCCAGGTCTTCGCCGGCGACGCGCTCAGCCACGTCGCCTTCACCGGCGCCCTCGCCGCCGCCGCCGCCGGTCTCGACGTCAGCCTCGGTCTCTTCGTGGCGACGGTCGCCGTCGCCGGCGGTCTCGGCCTGCTCGGCGATCGCGCCCACGCCGACGACGTCACGATCGGCGCCGTCTTCGTCTGGGTGCTCGGCCTCGGCACCCTCTTCCTCTCGATCTTCACCGCCGGCTCCAGCGGCGCCGATGGCAGCGCCGCCGTGCGCGTCCTCTTCGGCTCGATCCTCGGCCTCGGCGGTGGCGAAGCCTGGCTTGCCGCCGCCGTCGGCATCGCCGCCGCTCTCGCCTGCCTCGCCGTCGCCAGGCCGCTGCTCTTCTCTTCGCTCGACCCCGAGGTCGCCACCGGTCTCGGGGTCCCGGTGCGCGCACTTGGCATCGCCTTCTTGGTCCTGCTCGGCGTCGTCTGCGCCGAGGCGAGCCACGCGGTGGGAGCGCTGCTGCTGCTGGGCCTGCTGGCCGCCCCGGGCGGCGCCGCCCGGCTGCTCACCGACCGGCCCTGGCGCGGCCTCGGCCTGGCCGCGGCAATCGCCGTCGGCTCGATGTGGGCGGGGCTGGCGCTCAGCTACGAGGTCGGCTCGGTCCCGGCCAGCAGTGCCGTCATCGGCTTCGCCACCGCGGCCTACGTGGCCGCCGCTGCCGTCGCCTGGCTGCGCGGCGCCAGGGGCCTCGGGACGGGGGCTACGATCGTCCGATGAGCACCGCGACCGGATCGAGCTGGGCCGAGCACGCCCTCGAGGCGCTGCAGGCGGCGGGCCACCGCCGCGGCGGCGCCCGCACCGCGGTCGTCGAGGCGCTCGCCCGCCACAACTGCGCCGTCACCGCGCTCGAGCTCGACGACGAGCTGCGCCGCCGCCGCCCGCCGGTCGGCCGCGCCAGCGTCTATCGGGCCCTCGAGCAGCTCGAGCAGCTCGGCCTCGTGCAGCGGATCGAGGTCTGCCGCGGCACTGCCGGCTACGAGCGCATCGACCCCGACGGCCACCATCATCACCACGCGATTTGCCGCGACTGCGGCCGCATGGTCCCCTTCGAGGACAGCTCGCTGGAGCAGGCGATCGGTGAGCTCTCGAAGTCCCTCAGCTTCGACGTCACCGAGCACGACGTCGTCCTGCGCGGCACCTGCGAGCGCTGCAGTTGACCGTTCCGCTGTTCCTTATCCGCCGATAGCGCCGCAAAGGCACAGCGGAACCCGGGGTCAGCTGTACTTGTCCCAGGCTTCCAGGTAGGGGAGGGGATCGATCGGGCTGCCGCCTTCGTACCAGCCGGGCGCGGTCCAGATCTCGAAGTGGAGGTGGCAGCCCTGGGCGTCGCCGGTGTCGCCGACGATCCCGATCGGCTGGCCGGTGCGCACGGTTTCGCCGGTCTTGAGCAGCGACGGTTCGGCCAAGTGGGCGTACATGAAGTCGTAGCCGGTGTCCTTGCCGTCGATGACGATGTAGTTGCCGGCCGCCGACTGGTAGCCCGAGTACTGAACGACGCCACCGCGGGCTGCCACCAGCGGCGTGCCGCAGGCCGCCATCGTGTCCTGCCCCTGGTGGGTGTGGCCGCTGCGGCCGGCGCCGAAGCGGCCGGCGCCCATCCCGAATTCGTGTGGGCCGAGGACCGGGAAGGCGTAGCCGTAGAAAGCGAAGCCGAGGCTGGGTTCGCTCGTTTCGGTGCCGGCGCGGGCGGCCACTTCGGTGCCCTGCGGCGAGACGTGGAAGCTGTAGCGGCCGTTGCGGGCTGGCTTGCCTTCGTTGTTGGTGCCGTCCCAGCGAACGCTGTTGGCGACGTTGGGGGCGACGTCGTTGCGGTAGTAGGTCTTGACGACTTCGCCGCTGGCGTTGATGACGTCGATCTGCAGGTCGTTCTGCGGCTGGCTGCTGCCGATCGTGTAGCTGAGCCGTGGAAAGCGGTAGCCGAAGTAGAAGGACTTGCGCGGGGTAGTTTCGGCGCTGAGCAGGGTGATGGCGCCGGCGCTCGGGGCACTGCTGGGAGCGCCGCTAGGACTGCTCGGGGGCGGCGGGCTGCCGCTCGGCGTCGGCGCTCCTCCCATCGCGGCGCTGGCGGTGGCGGCGAAGCAGAGGGACGCGACCAGCACCGCGATCGTCGCCGCTATCCCGGCCGCACCGGCCCGGGCGAATCCGTTGTCCGCTACCACTCAGCCTCTCTTTCGATCGCCTGCGGAGTTAGCTGACGGGCTCGCGCTGAAAGAGCTGCGCTACGGACCTGTGTTCGTCCGATTCGCCCCTGGGACCTGCAACAGTCCCTGCGGTTCCTCCGCTCCCGGCGCTGTGCGCACGGGATTCGGCATTGCTGGCGCGGCAGTGTACAGGCCGAGATCGCTACTATCCCCCGGCCGCGTAGGTTCGTCCGCGTGGCTTTTTTATGAAGACGAGCGCGATAAAGACCTACGTAGCGACGCCCGCCGACCGCCAGCGCGACTGGTACGTCGTCGATGCCGAGGGCCAAACCCTGGGCCGTCTGGCGACGCAGATCGCCGATGCGCTGCGGGGCAAGCGCAAGCCCGAGTACACGCCGCACATCGACACCGGCGACTTCATCGTCGTTGTCAACGCGGAGAAGATCCGCGTCACCGGCAAGAAGCTCGAGCAGAAGACTTACTGGCGCCACAGCGGCTACCCGGGCGGGATCAAGTCGCGGACGTTGGCGGAGATGCTGGAGCGGCGGCCCGAGGAAGTGATCCGCAAGGCGGTCAAGGGCATGCTGCCGCGCAACCGCCTCGCCCGCCAGCAGTTGACCAAGCTCAAGGTGTACGCCGGGCCCGACCACCCGCACGCCGCCCAGCAGCCGAAACCGATGGAGACGAACTGATGGCAGACGACGAGACGACTCGCGACGAGACGACCGAGGGCACGGAGGCCCAGGCCACGGGTCCTGTCGCGGGGGAGGACACCTCGTCCTCGCAAGCTGCGGGCGAGGCGCCCACCCCCACGCCACCCGTGGATGAGGCCGCCGAGACTGCGGACGAGGGGTCAGAGGAGGCTTCGGGTGTCGGGGAGTCTGCTGAGCCGGTGGAGGAGCCGGTTGTCGAGGAGGTAGAGGTCGAGGTTGAGGTTGTCGCCGAGGAGCCTCCTGAGGTCGAGGAGGCTCCCGAGGCTGAGAAACCTGCCGAGAAAAAAGACGTGATTCCGGGGGCCGACCTGGAGCCGATCGCGGTCGAGCCCGAGGCTCCCGCGCTGAGCGCCGAGGAGCGGGCCCGACTGGAAGCCGAAGAAGAGGAGAAAGCCCGCCGCGAGGCCGAGCTGAACGCCAACGAGGCCCCCGACGCCGCCATCGCCGGTCGCGCCCCGGCGAAGATGGAGAGCCGCTCCCGCTTCCTCGCCACCGGTAAGCGCAAGCGCTCGATCGCCCGCGTCACCCTGCTGCCCGGCAACGGCCAGATCCAGATCAACAGCCGCAGCCTCGAGGAGTTCTTCCCGCGCCCCCTGCACCAGACGATGGCGCGCCAGCCGCTCGCCGTCTCCGGCTACGAGGGCAACGTCGACGTCCGCATCCGCGTGCACGGCGGCGGCATCAGCGGTCAGGCCGGCGCCGTCCGCCACGGCATCGCCCGCGCTCTCACTGAGATTGACCCCGAGCTGCGCGGCGAGCTCAAGCGCCGTGGCTTCCTCACCCGCGATGCGCGCGTCAAGGAGCGCCGCAAGGCGGGGTTCAAGAAGGCCCGCAAGAAGCCCCAGTTCAGCAAGCGCTGACGGGTTCCGCCGTGGCGACGGAGCGCAAGCTCTTCGGAACCGATGGGGTCCGAGGAGAGGCTGGAACGTTCCTCAGTGCCGAGCTGGCGACGGCCCTGGGTCGGGCCGCGACGAGCTCGCTGGAGGCCCAGCGCCCGCAGGTCCTGATCGTCCGCGACACCCGCGAGTCGGGACCGATGCTGGAGGCGGCCCTGGCCGCCGGGATCGCCGCCGCCGGAGGCGAAGCCCTGCTCGGGGGCGTTTTGCCGACTCCGGCCGCGGCGATTCTCGTGCGTCGGCTCGGTCTCGACCTCGCCGCCGTCGTCTCCGCCTCTCACAACCCCTACGGCGACAACGGCATCAAGTTCTTCTCCACTCAGGGCGTCAAGCTCGACGACGCCGACGAGGCGCGGATCGAGGCGCTGTTGGAGGAGGGCGGTAGAGGTTTCACCCGTATAGAGGGGGAAAGCTCTACCGCAATGCCCGAGCCCGGCCGCGTGCGTGAGCTGGAGGGAGGTCTCGCTGACTACCTGCGCGACCTTCAGGCGGCCTTTCCGCTCGATCTCTCCGGGCGCCGGGTGGCGCTTGACTGTGCCCACGGTGCCACCTTCCGCGCTGCGCCCGAGATCTTCCGCCGCCTAGGGGCCGAGGTCGATCTCCTCGGCGTCGAGCCCGACGGCCGCAACATCAACGCCGGCTGCGGCTCGACCCACATCGATGCCCTAGCCGAGCGGGTCGCCGGCTCGGAGGCGGAGATCGGCTTCGCTTTCGATGGCGATGGGGACCGCGTGCTGGCGGTCGACGGCGAGGGGCGCGTCCACGATGGCGACGAGCTGATCGCCCTCGCCGCCCGCGGCATGGCCGCCCGCGGCGAGCTGCGCGGCGGGGTCGTCGTCACGGTGATGAGCAACTACGGGTTCCACCAGGCGATGGAGGAGGCCGGGATCGACGTCGCGGTCACCCAGGTCGGCGACCGCTACGTGATCGACGAGATGCGCCGCCGCAACTGGAAGCTCGGCGGCGAGCAGTCGGGCCACATCATTGCCTCCGACATCGTCTCCACCGGCGACGGCATCGCCGCTGCGCTGATGACCATGCGCGAGCTCGGCGGTGCTGCCCTGGCCGCGGCGGCGCCGATGCAAAAACTGCCGCAGAAGCTGGTCAATGTCGAGGTCGCCGAGCGCGAGGCGGTCGCTGGCGCTACCGGCGTCTGGACTGCCGTCGAGCGCGAGGAGAAGGGCCTGGAGGGCCGTGGTCGCGTGCTCCTGCGCCCCTCCGGAACCGAGCCGCTGGTGCGGGTCATGGTCGAGGCGCCAAGCGTCGAGGAGGCCGACTCCGTTTGCGAGCGCTTGGTCACAGTTGTGCGTGAAGAACTGACCTAAGGGCCCCGGCCCTCTACTCTTTCTCGCCCCCTATGTGCGGAATCGTCGGATACGTGGGCGCCCGTCCCTGCGAGGAGCTGCTGCTCGCGGGGCTGGAAAAGCTCGAATACCGTGGCTATGACTCGGCCGGTCTGTCCCTGCTCGAGGACGGTGAGGTCGAGAGCGT
This sequence comes from uncultured Actinomycetes bacterium, assembly GCA_963708405.1. Lineage (GTDB taxonomy): Bacteria > Actinomycetota > Thermoleophilia > Solirubrobacterales > 70-9 > VAYN01. The sequence continues at coordinate 1,069,210 of CAVPSL010000002.1, read as the reverse complement.
GCACGCTGTCGGCAACCTCGCCAACCTGCGCGCGGCGGTCGCCGAGCACGCGGCCGGCAATGGCGGCGCCCTGGCGCCGGCGCACACCGGCATCGCCCACACCCGCTGGGCCACCCACGGCCGCGTCACCAAGGAGAACGCCCACCCGCTCGACGATTCATCGGGCCGCGTCCACATCGTCCTCAACGGGATCGTCGAGAACCACACCGCCCTGCGCCGCCGTCTGCAGGAGCAGGGAGAGGAGTTCAGCTCCGAGACCGACGCCGAGGTCGTCGCCCACTTGATCGCCGACCACTACGACGGGGACCTCGCCGCCGCCGTTCGCGCCGCCTTCGCCGATCTCCGCGGCCATTACGCCTTTGTCGCCATGCACGCCGACCAGCCCGGTCTCCTGGTCGGCGCCCGCAAGGAGTGCCCGCTGGTCGCCGGTATTGGTGAGGACGAGGCCTTCCTCGCCTCGGCGATCCCCGCCTTCCTCGCCGACACCCGCACCGCGCTGCTGATCGAAAACGGCGAGATCGTCGAAGTCGAAGCCGGCGCGGTCCGGGTCACCGATACCGAGGGCAACCCGGTCGAGCGCGAGAGCGAAGAGGTGACCTGGGATGCCGACGCGGCCGAGAAGGGCGGCTATGAGACGTTCATGCTGAAGGAGATCCACGAACAGGCCGATGCCGTCGCCGAGACGATCGCCGACCGCCTGCCCGGCGACGACGGGGTCGACCTCAGCGATGTCGAGCTCGATGATGAGTTCCTGCGCGGCCTGCGCCGCATCGTCATCGTCGCCTGCGGCACCTCCTACCACGCCGGCCTGATTGGCCGCTACGCGATTGAGGAATGGGCGCGGGTTCCGGTCGAGATGGACATCGCCTCCGAGTACCGCTACCGCAACCCGGTGGTCGGGGTCGGCGACCTGGTGATCGGGATGACCCAGTCGGGTGAGACGGCCGACACGCTGGCGGCGATGCGGCTCGCCCGTGATGCCGGGGCGAAGGTCCTGGCGGTCACCAACCTGATGGGCAGCCAGGCCACCCGCGACGCCGACGCCGTTCTCTACACCCGCGCCGGCATGGAGGTCAGCGTCGCGGCAACGAAGACCTTCGTTGCCCAGGTCGCGGTGATGTACCTGCTCGGCCTGCGCCTAGCCGAGCTGCGCGGAACGCTGCCGCCGGAGCGGATCAGCGAGCTTGTCGCCGAGCTGAAGGCGCTGCCCTCGAAGATCGAGGAGACGCTGGCGGCGGTCGAGGAGCCGGTCGCCGCCACCGCCGCCGCCCACAGCAAGCAGGACTTCTTCCTCTACTTGGGGCGCCACATCGGACTGCCGGTCTGCCTCGAGGGGGCGCTGAAGCTGAAGGAGATCTCCTACATCCCCACCGACGCCTACGCGGCGGGGGAGATGAAGCACGGTCCGATCGCCCTCCTGGACGAGTCGACCCCAGTCGTCAGCATCGCCACCGACAGCCCGGTCCTGGAGAAGGTCCTCTCCAACGTCGAGGAGGTCCGCGCCCGCGGCGCCGAGACGATTGCGATCGCCACCGCCGGCAACGACCGTGCCGGCGAGGTCGCCGACGAGACGATCGCCGTCGCCGCCAGCGATTGGATCCTGCAGCCGATCCTCGCCGTCCTGCCCCTGCAACTGCTGGCTTACGACATCGCTCGCGCCCGCGGCCTCAACGTCGACCAGCCCCGCAATTTGGCCAAGACCGTCACCGTTGAGTGACCTCGCCGCTAGGATGCGCGCTCGCATGAGGCCTCGGTTCGCCCTTCCAGTCCTCGCGGCCGTGGCTGCGCTCATCTTCGCTGGCTGTGGCGGCAGTGACAGCGGCGGCAGTGGCGCCGACGCGGCTACCCTCGCTCCCGCCGACGCCCCGGTCTTCATCGAAGCGACGATTCAGCCCGAAGGCGAGCTGAAGAGCGACATCGAAGCCCTGGCTCAGAGTGTCGCCGGCGTTGACGACCTCGGTTCGCTGATCGTCAGCGAAGCCGAAAAGGCCGCCAACAAGTCCGGCGAACCGCTCGACTTCAGCAAGGAAATCGAGCCCTGGCTGGGCGATCAAGCTGGTCTCTATCTCGAAAGCTACGACGGCGACGAATTCCACGGCTACGGCGTCGCGCTCGCGGTCACCGATACCAAGGCGGCCGAGGAATTCATCGACAACCAGGCCGAAACCGACAGCGGCGAAGCTTTTGAATCGGGCAGCTACGAAGGCGTCGAATACAAGATCGACCCGAGCGACGAAACGGTTGCCGGCGTCGTCGACAACTTCCTCGTCGTCGCCGAAGACCTGAAGTCGTTCAAGGCGATGGTCGCCGCCTCCAGCGGCGAATCGCTGGCCGAAAGCGAGAAGTACGGCGAAGCGACGACCAACATCCCCGGTGGCAGCATCGCCACCGTCTACGTCGACATCGGTGGCCTGATCCAGCAGTCGGGCGGCGCCATCGACCCCGAAGCGCGCCAGTTCCTCGACACCGTCGGTCTTAACCCCAAGCAGGCGACGGCCCTGGCCAGCCTTGTCCCTGGCTCCGACCAGGTCGAGATCGATGTCAGCAGCAACCTCAGCGGCGACAACCCGCCCAGCGGCGATGCCTCGAAGCTGCTCGGCGAACTGCCGTCGAGCTCGGTCGCGGCAATCGCCTCGGCTGAATTCGGCAAGCGCTTCGGTGAAGCCGTCGACCAGATCGATGCCGACGGGATCGAAGGCCAGATCCCGCCGCACCAACTGAAGAAGACGATGAAGGCGGCCGGGATCGACCTGGAAAAGATCAGCGCCTCGGTCGGCAACCTCGGCGTCTTCGCCACCGGCAACAGCGAAGCCAACCTCGGCGGCGCGATCGTGCTCGAAAGCAAGGACGCGAGCGAAGCGAAGAACACCGTCGCCAACGTCGGCCTGCTCCTGCGCGCCTCTCACACCCCTGGGGTGACGGCGCTGAGCGGCAAGTTCAGCGGCTTCTCGGTGCGCAGTGACGAACTCGGCTCGCAGCCGCTGGTGGTCGCCGCCGCGGGCGAGCGGATCGCCGTCGCTTACGGCCTGCGTGCGGCCGCCGCCGCGCTGGCCGAAGGCGGGGCCACGCTCGCTTCGGACCCCACCTACAAGGAAGCCGTCAGCGCCCTCGGCAGCACGCCGATCAGCGGCTTCGTCGCCGGCCCCGCAGCGCTCCGCCTCGCCACGGCGCTGATCCCAGCCGACGAGAAGGAAGGCTTCGACCAGGCGAAGCCCTACCTGCGCAAGATCGAATACGTGGCGATCGGCGCCGGCGCCGTCGGCGATCGCTCGACCGCCAAGCTGATCGTCGGCGTCGGCAAGTAGGCCGGCCGATGGGTGGCGTCGGAATCGACCTGCTCGAGATCGGGCGGATGGAGCGCGCCCTGGCCCGCCACCCGCGCCTGGCCGAGCGCCTCTTCACGCCCGCCGAGCGCGAGTACGCGGCGGCCCGCGCCGTCCCGGCCCGCCACCTCGCTGCCCGCTTCGCCGCCAAGGAGGCGGTCGTGAAGGCGCTGGGACTGCGCGGCGGCTTCGACCTCAAGCAGATCGAGGTCGTCGCCGGCGAACCGCCGACGGTGCGCCTCAGCGGCCGTCCCGCCGAGGTCGCCGCCGGCCGCGAGGTCGAGATCTCACTGACCCACTCGCGCGACCACGCTGCTGCCGTCGCCATCGTCCGCGCCTGACCCGCTCCCCTGTTCCTTTGCGGTGCATGGAGCGGCAAAGGAACAGGGGAGCGGGGGAGGGCTAGTCTGCGGGCCATGGAGCCGTGGCTGAGGCCGCTCTATGACGCCGAGGGGATGCGGGCCAGCGACCGCTGGGCGATCGAGCAGCAGGGGGTGCCCTCGCTGGACCTGATGGAGGCGGCCGGCGCCGCCGTCGCCGAGGCGATCGCCGGGCTCGCGCCCCAGGGCCCTATCCGGGTCGTCTGCGGCAAGGGCAACAACGCCGGCGACGGCTTCGTCGCGGCGCGGCTGCTGGTGGCGATGGGTTTCGCGGTCGAGGTGCTGCTGCTCTGGCCGGCGGCGGAGCTAGGTGGCGACGCGGCGGTCAACCTGGAGCGGGTCGAAGCCGAGGAGGTCGGCGACAACCTCGACGCGCGCCTGGCCGACTCCGGCGCCGTCGTCGACGCGATCTTCGGCACCGGCTTCGCCGGGGCGCCGCGCCAGCCGGCGGCCGCGGCGATCGCCGCGATCAACCGCTGCGGCGTGCCCGTCGTCGCCTGCGACATCGCCTCTGGTGTCGACGCCTCCAGCGGCGAGGTCGCCAGTGAGGCGGTCGAGGCCGACATCACCGTCAGCTTCCATGCCGCCAAGCTGGGGCAGCGCATCGCGCCCGGCAAGTGGCACACCCGCGAACTCCTCGTCGCCCCGATCGGGATCCCCGCCGGTGCCCCCGCCCAGCCCGCCGCCGGCATCATCGATGCTTCGGTACTGGCCCTGCTGCCGCGCCGCGGCCCCCGCTCAACCAAGTTCAGCTCCGGCCAGGTGGCGATCGCCGGCGGCTCGCGCGGCCTCACCGGCGCTGTGCAGATATCGTCGCTGGCGGCGATCCGGGCCGGCGCCGGCTACGCCACCGTCGCCGTCCCCGCCGAACTCGAGCTGGTCTACGAGCAGGGCCAGCCCGAGGTGATGTCGGTCGGTTGCCCCGGCGGTGACGGCTGCCTCGCGCCTGCCTCGCGCAAGCCGCTGCTGCGCACCTTCGAGCGCGCCGCCGCCGGCGTCCTCGGCCCCGGCCTCGGCCGCGACCCGGGTTCGCTGGAACTGGCGCGGGAAGTGGCGCCGGCGATCGAGTGCCCGCTGGTGATCGACGCCGATGGTCTCAACGCCTTCGCTGGCGGCCTCGGCCGCATCGCCGACCGCGGTGCCCCGACCGTGCTCACCCCGCACGCGGGCGAGCTTGGTCGCCTGCTCGAACGCGACTCGGCCGAGATCGACGCCCACCGCCTCGCCTCCGTCCGCGAGGCTGCCGCTGCGGCTGGCGCCGTCGTCGTCCTCAAGGGCGATGACACGATCGTCTGCGATGGCGAGCGTGTCGCCGTCAACGTGCTTTCGGCGCCGGCGCTGGCCACCGCCGGCAGCGGCGACGTTCTCTCCGGCCTCACCGCGGCGCTGCTGGCACGCGGCCTTGAGCCCTTCGCGGCCGCCTGCGCCGCCGTCCTCGCCCACGCTCGCGCCGGGCGCGAGGCGGCGGCCCGGGTCGGCCTCGCCGAGTCGGTGATCGCCACCGACGTGATCGCCGCGATACCGGCGGGGCTGCGCATCGACGGGCCGGTCGAATAACCTCGCCGCCGTGAGCACCGCAGCAGACATCATGAACGCGGACGCGCCCAGCGTTAAGCCGGATGACGACGCCCGCACCGCAATCGACCTGCTGGCCAAGAGCGAGCTGGGCGCGGTCGCTGTCGTCGACGACGACAACCTCGTGGTTGGGATCGTCAGCGAGTCCGACCTCGTCCTCAGCGACGAGGAGTCCGACCTGCACCTGCCGCACTACCTCAACATCATGGGTGGCATCGTTTTCGTCGGCTCGATGAAGGGGTTCGAGAAGCGTCTCGATAAGGCCTTCGCGACCCGGGTTGAGGAGCTGATGACCGCCGGCCCGATCGTCGCCCATGACTACGAGGCGGCCGACCGGGTCGCCAAGAAGATCGCCGACAGCCATCACAATCACCTGCCGGTCGTCGACGCCGACGGGCACCTGGTGGGGATGGTCACCCGGGCCGACGCGCTCGCCGCGGTCGTCGACGCGGAGTAGCCGGTGGAGCGGGCGCTTGCCCGGATCGATCTCGGGGCGGTCAGCGCCAACTGCGCCCTGCTGAAGAGGGAGCTGGGAGAGTCCGAGCTCTGCGCGGTGGTCAAGGCCGACGGCTACGGCCACGGTGCCGACGGCTGTGCCGAAGCGGCGCTGGCCGGGGGCGCGACCAGGCTCGCCGTCGCCACCGCTGTCGAGGCGGCGGAGATCGGGCGGCGCCTCCAGCACATACCCCTGCTGACGATGGGGGCGCTGACCGTGGCAGAGGTCGACGTCGTGCTCTCGGCCGGCTCCGAGCTGACCGTCTGGCGCGAGGGCTTCCGCCGCCTGGTCGCCGAGCGCGCCCGCGCCCAGGGGCGCCCGGCCCGTGTCCACGTCAAGCACGACAGCGGCATGGGCCGGCTCGGCAACCAGGACCCGCGTGAGGTGCTGGAGCTGGCCCGCGCCTGCGCCGCCGACCCCGACCTCGAGCTGGTCGGCCTCTGGACCCACTTCGCCACCGCCGATGAACCCGACTCCGGCTACTTCGAGGAGCAGTTGGGACGCTTCGAGGCGGTCGCCGCCGCCGTTCGCGCCGAGTTCCCCGCCGTCACCGTGCACGCCGCCAATAGCGCCGCCGTCTTCCTCGACAGCCGCTCGCACTTCGACATGGCCCGCTGCGGCGTCGCCATCTACGGCCTCGACCCCTTCCAGGGCGACGCCGTCGGCCGCGGCCTGCGCCCGGCGCTCTCGCTGCGTTCCTACGTCGCTGACGTCAAGCGCTTTCCGGTCGGCGCCAGCGCCGGCTACGGACAGCGCTGGGCGGCCGCGGTCGAGACCCACGTCGGCGTCGTCCCGCTCGGTTACGGCGACGGCGTCCGCCGTGCTCTCAGCAACAACGCCGAGGTGCTCGTCGGCGGCCGCCGACGGCCCTTGGTCGGGACCGTCTCGATGGACAACATCACCATCGACCTCGGTCCCGAGGCCGATGTCCTCCCCGGCGACGAGGCGGTCCTGATCGGCCCCCAGGGCGACGACACGATCAGCGCCGAGGAGGTCGCCACCCGGATCGGCACGATCAACTACGAGGTGACCTGCGGCATCTCCGCCCGGGTCCCGCGTCGCCCCGCATGAGCGCCGTCGCGCGGCTGCTGACGGAGCCGCTGGTCGCCGCCGCGGCCCGGGCGCTCAGCGATGGCGAGCCGGCCTGGATCGTCGGTGGTGCCGTCCGCGACGCCGTCCTCGGCGAGGAGGTCATCGACCTCGACCTGGCTGTCGCGGGCGATCCCGGCCGCGCCGCCAAGGCGGTCGCCCGCGAGATCGGCGAGCACGCCTTCGAGCTCTCGGCCGAGTTCGGCACCTGGCGCGTAGCCTCCGCCGCGCGCGCCTGGCAGGTCGACGTCACCGTCCTGCGCGGCGACGGCATCGAGGGCGACCTGGCCGACCGCGACTTCACGATCGGCGCGGTGGCGGTACCGCTGGCCGGAGGTGAGCCGCTCGACCCCTTCGGCGGCCTCGCCGACCTCGCGGCCCGGCGGCTGCGGGCGGTGGGGGAGGGCAGCTTCACCGCCGACCCGCTGCGGCTCCTGCGCGCCGCCCGGCTCGCTGCCGAACTCGGCCTCGAGATCGACCCGGACACCGTCGCCCTGGCCCGCGCCGCCGCGACCCGCGCCGCTGAGCCCGCCGGTGAGCGGCAGTTGGCCGAGCTGCGGCGGCTGGTCGGCGGCCCCGACCCGCTGGGTGGTCTCGCCCTGCTCGACGAGCTGGGCCTCACTGCCGTCGTCCTGCCGGAGCTGGAGAATCTGCGCGGCGTCGGCCAGGGCCCCAACCACCACCTCGACGTATACGGCCACACGCTGGCGGTGCTGGAGCACACGCTGGAGATCGAGCGCGAGCTGCCGCGCTTCGCCGGCGAGCGCGCCGATGAGGCCGCCGCCTTGCTGGCCGAGCCGCTGGCGGACGAGATGACCCGCGGCACCGCCCTCCGCTTCGGCGCCCTCCTTCACGACATCGGCAAGCCGGCGACCCGGGCCGAAGTCAACGGTTTCGTCGGCTTCCGCGGTCACGACCAGGTCGGGGCCGAGATCATCGACGGCATCTGCGCCCGCTTGCGCGCCAGCCGCCGCCTCACCCAGCACCTGCGCGGGCTGGCCCTGCACCACCTGCGGCTCGGTTTCCTGATCCCGGAGGCGCCGCTGCCGGCCCGCCGCGTCCACGAGTACCTGCGGGCGACGGAGCCGGTCGCCGCCGACGTCACCCTGCTGACCGTCGCCGACCGCCTCTCCGCCCGCGGCCACGGGCCAATCGCCAGTCCGGAGATGGTCGAGGCCCACCTGGCGCTGGCCCGGCAGATGCTGGCGGCGGCGCTCGACTGGCGCCGCCAGGGGCCGCCGCCAGCGCTGATCCGCGGCGACGAGCTGGCGCGCGAACTTGGCATCGAGCAGGGACCGGAGCTGGGTGCCGTTCTCGCCGAGCTCGAGGCGGCCGCCTACGCGGGCGAGGTAAGCGACCGCGAAGGTGCCCTCGAACACGCGCGCAACTGGGTGCGCTGGAACGTCGAGGAAGCTTGAGATCCCTGCGCAACGTCCTGTCAGGTACGCTGCCCGCCGCATGGCCAAAGAGGAAAAGATCGAAATGGAGGGGGAGATCACCGAGGCTCTCCCCAACACGATGTTCCGGGTGAAACTCGACAACGGCCACGATGTGCTCGGCCACATCTCCGGCAAGATGCGCCGCCACTACATCCGCATCCTCCCCGGCGACCGCGTCAAGATCGAGTTGTCTCCCTACGACCTCGACCGAGGTCGCATCACCTATCGCTACAAATAGCCCGCTGGCGGTGTCCTCGGTCGCTCGCGTGCAAAGCACGCCACGCTCCCTGCGTCCTTGCCAGCGAACTATTTGAAGCGATAGCTCGGATTGGCCATCTCTGCAATCAGTGCCGACCAGGCGAAATCGCGTGCGCCCAGGCCCGTTCCATTCCGCGGGTCGTAGTACTCGCGGAGACCTTCGCGGGCGACGACCTCGATTAGACCCGTGGCCAGTCGCTTCGCCTCGTCCTCGTAGCCGAGGCGGCGCGTCCCCAGCCAGACCAGCCAGGCCGAGTTGACCCAGGTCGGGCCACGCCAGTAGCGGCGGATCGGGCCGCGGCCGCCGCCCGGCTCGTAGCTTGCCTCGCTGGCGGCAACCGAGGGCGGCGCCACCGGGGTGAGGAACTCGGCCGGGTTCAGCAGGTGCTCCTCGACCAGGCGACGGCCGATCTCCTCCGGCAGGTCGGGCAACGCCAGCGGCGCCAGCGAGGACCAGGTGACGGCATTGGGCCGGATCCCGCCCGGCTGCCCCTCGTCAATGAAGAGCCCGCGCCGCTCGTCCCAGAGTCGCGCTACCAGCGCCGGCGTCGCCGAGGGACGCCCCAGTGCTTGCAGCGAGAGCGACCAGAGCGTGTTGACCAGCGTTTCGCAGAGGACCGGGTGGCCCGCCGCCCGCAGCCGCCGGGCGTCAAAGCCGAAGCGGCGGTTGCGCGCCACCAGCAGCGGGAAGCCGAGGCGGCCGTTGGCGTGCCAGCCCCAGACCGCTTCGAACTTGGGTGAGGCGTCGAGCCCGGACTCGTCCGGCTGCACGATCCACAGCAGCCCGTCGCCCTCGATGTCGCGGTTGGCGGCGAGCCAGTCGGCCTGCGTCCCGATCCGTGGCTCCGCCGCTGGGTCGCCGACGGCGAGCCGCCAGGCCCAGGCCAAGAGCGGCGGTTGGATCGTCTCGGTCTGCAGCGCCCGCCGCGAGACGACGTTGTAGAAGGGCAGTCGCTCCCAAGAGACCGGCCGGCGCCAGAAGATCGTGTGGCCGATGAAGCCATCCGGCCGCTGCACGCCGAGCAGGCTCTCCAGCTCGGCCCGCGCCCGGGCGGGGTCGGTACGCGCCCGCGCGATCGCCGCGAAGCAAGAGTCCCAGTACCACTGCCAGGGGTAGCGCCCTGGGCTGGGCTCGGTATAGGCGTAGTGGCGCCCCTGCCACTGGCCTTGCTGCCAGTTCTGCTCCAGCACCCGCTGGGCCTCGGCGATCGCGGCGGCGGCCGCCGCGCTCACAGCGCCGTGCGCCGCATCTCGCGCAGGGCCAGCCCGCCGAGCACGAGCAACAGCCCCGCCAGCGCCACCAGCCCGGGCCAGGTGTCGGCCCAGGAGAGGCTGGCGACGAAGCCCTGGCGGGCGGCTTCGATCACGTCGGTGACCGGGTTGACTTCGGCGACCTTTCGCAGCCACGGCTGCAGCAGCGCCAGCGGCGCGTAGGCCGGCGTGAACAGGACCAGCGCCATCATTCCCGACTGCATCAGGGGCGCCGCCGATTGGCTGCGGAAGCGCAATGCCAGGAAGGAGCCCCAGCAGGCCGCGACCGCGGCCATCGCCGCCACCATCGCGAAGCAGACGACGAGACCGTCGAGGCCCGGCCAGCCGGCGCCCAGCGCCAGCGCGATCGTCAGCACGAAGGTCGCCGGGATCAGCGCCCGGGCGCTGGCCGCCAGCACGGTGCCGGCCAGCAGCACCCAGCGCGGAGCGGGGGAGACCAGCAGCCGGTCGACCCAGCCGGCTTCGTAGTCGCGGGCGAGGTTGACGCCGGCGGCGGCGCCGGTGAAACCGGCTCCCTGCAGCATGCTGACCGGGACGATGAAGCTCTCGTAGCTGCCGGTGCTGAAGCCGTTGAGGTGGGTGAGGGCGCCGAAGACGCCGTTGAGGCCGAGGAAGAAAATCGTCGGCGCCAGCACGCCGGGGATCGCCGCCCCCGGCACCCGCACCAGCTCGTTGCGGGCGCGCGCCATCAGCGCCCCGATCGTCGCCAGGTTGGCCCGCCAGGCCGGCTGTTGCGCCGGGAAGCTCGCCGCCTCCATCAGCCGACCCTCAGCCGGTGACGCAGGGCGCGGCTGCTGAGCACGAGGCCGACGGCGACGATGCCGAGGATCGCCGCCACCGCCTCCAGGGTCTCGCTGGCGTGGATCCCGGAGATGATCGGCTCGCGCACGCCTTCGACGACGAAGCTGAGCGGGTTGTACTCGGCGATCGTCGCCGCCGGCTCGATCATCAGTTCCTGCGGGAAGAAGGCGGTGGAGAGGAAGAGCAGGACGAGAACCAGCGGGAAGAGCCCCTGGACGACGCTGGCGCTGCCCGTGCGCAGGGCGATCGCGGCGCCGATCCCGCCGACCGCCAGCGCCGCCGTCGTCACCAACACGATCGCCAGTAGAGCGCCGGGGACGCCGCCGGCGATTTCGGCGCCGAAGATCAGCCCGATTGCCAGGAACCAGAGCGAGGCGAAGAGGCCCAGCGCCGCGGTGCCGGCGAGGCGGCCGAGGACGATCGCGAAGCGGGGGATCGGGGCCGAGAAGAGGCGGTCGGTGAAGCCCATCTCGATATCGACTGCGAGGGCGATGCCACCGCTGTTGCCGGCCAGCATCAGCGACTGCATCATCGCCCCGGCCAGCATGAACTGGAGGAAGCTCTGCACCGGCGGGAAGCCGGGCAGTTCGACGGCGCCCCCGGCGCCCCCGGTCTGAATCGCCAACAGCAGGGTGGGGAAGACGATGATCGGCGCGATCAACTGCGGGCGCCGGAAGGTTTGACGGATCGAGCGCATCCCCAGCGCCGCCACAACGCGCGCGTTGTGGCCAGCAGAGCTCACGCCTCGACCGTCTCCTGCTCGGCGTTCTCCTCGCTCTCCTCCTCGAGGTGGTAGCCGGTCTTGGCGACGAAGACGTCGTCGAGCGTCGGCCGCACCAGCTCCAGCGACTCGACTGCGATCCCGGCCTCGTCAAGAGCACGCACTACCCGCGGGATGTCGGCGGCCCCGTTCGCCGCTTCGATCTCGATCAGCTTGCCGTCCTTGGGCGGCAGCAGGCGGCCGATCTCGGCGCAGGCCAGCTCCGCCGCCGCGATCGAGCCGTCGGCTAGCTGGAGCTGGATGTGGGGGTTGCCGATTTCCGCCTTGAGCGAGTCGGGCGTGCCTTCGGCGACGATGCGACCGCTGTCGATGATCGCCACGTTGGCGGCGAGCTGATCGGCCTCCTCGAGGTACTGGGTGGTGAGGAAGACCGTGGTGCCGTCTTCGTTCAGATCCCGCACCTCCTCCCAGATCGTTTTGCGGCTGACCGGGTCGAGCCCGGTCGTCGGCTCGTCGAGGAACAGCACCCGCGGTTCGTGGACCAGCGCCGCCGCCAAGTCGAGGCGCCGCTGCATCCCGCCCGAGTAGGTGCCGACGCGGCGATCGGCGGCTTTGACCAGGTCGACCCGTTCCAGCAGTGAGTCGGCCCGGCGCCGGCCCTCGGCGCCCGGCAGGCCCTGCAGCGTCGCCTGCAGCCGAATTAGCTCGCGGCCGGTCATCAGCGGGTCCAGCGCCGCCTCCTGCAGGGCGACACCGATCGAGGCCCGCACGGCGCGCGCTTCGGTGACGACGTCGTGGCCGGCGACGCGGGCACGGCCGCCGGTCGGCAGCAGCAACGTCGTCAGCATCCGCACCGTCGTCGTCTTGCCGGCGCCGTTGGGCCCGAGGAAGCCGTAGATCTCACCCTCGCCGACACTGAGGTCGACGCCCTGCACCGCGAAGACCTCGTCGAAGGCCCTCTCCAGTCCCTCGACCTCGATCGCCGCCATCGCCGGCAACCCTACAGCCGCCGCTTGGCCGGGATCGTGCAATCGCACCCTTCTTCGGGCATCTGGCCGCGGCGGGCGGCAGAATCACGCCGCAACCGGGCGTCGCTGCCCGTGTTTTCCCAATTCGATGCGCTTTTCTTTGAAAGAGAGCAGGTTCGGCCGCGCTTGGGCGCTGGCGGCGTCAGCCTGCCTGCTCGGCGCCCTGGCCGTAGTCGCCGCTCCCGGCGAGGCCGATTCGGCGCCCCTGCGCGTCGTCACCCTCGGCCAGACCTCGGAAACCCCGCCGGCCTCCTGCCCGGGCAAAGTCGTCAACAACGTCGAGATCACGCCCTGCCGTGTCGAGGGCCACGTGACCGGCTACCAGGCGATCGCCGATGGCGTCGCCCGTCCCTACGAGGCGCCCTTCGACGGCAAGATCGTCGCCTGGTCGATCACCCTGGCCAAGCCCTCGACCGAAGAAACCCCGACGACCTCCAACGAGGTCGGCTTCTTCAACGAATTCCTCGGCACCCCCTCGGAGGCGCGGATCGGTGTCCTGCGGCCGGTCGAAGGCACGAAGCCGCCGAAATACACGCTGGTCCGGCAGAGCCCCCTGGAGGTCCTCAACCCCTACTTCGGCAGCACCCCGATCTTCGCCCTCCAGCACCCGCTGAGCGTCCTCCAAGGCCAGATCGTCGCCCTCACCGTCCCCACCTGGGCGCCGATGTTCGCCTTCAACGTCTCCGCTGAAAACACCTGGCGCGGCAGCCGTCTCCCCGAACACTGCTCTTCCAAGGAAGACATCCAAGGCGGCCACCCCCAGCAGGGCGTCGGCAAGACCAAGACCTACGGCTGCTACTACAGCAACGCCCGCCTGCTCTACACGGCGACCTTGGTCAAGAAGCCGTAGCGCGTCTCTTCTCGGTTCCGTTCTGAAGATTTGACTCGCTGCGCACCACGCGTGCGCCCTGCGGCATCACCCTCCGGTCGGTGAAAGCAATCGACTGGGGATATGCGATCGGCGCCATCCTGCCACGGGTGGAAGACCCCTGGCCTGAACGGATCGGCTTGGGATTCCCGTTCATGACTTCCGGTGCAGCGGCCGTCGCCGCAGGGGCGTTCCTGGTGGAGATGCGTCCCGCCCGGCGCGACAGGATCGTGAGTCGTTTCTCCCAGGCCGGATTCTGGGTGGGTGCGGCCCTCTACCTGCTCTCGCTCCTCAATCAGGTAGCCTCGAATCTATGAAACTTTTTGTCCGAGATAACTTCGCCGAAGTCGTAGGCCTGGTCGCTGCGACCATGGCAGTCATCGCTTTGACCGGAGCGGCGGCCGCCACGCAGTGGATCGCGATCGGCGTTATTGCGATCAGGGTCGCCTGGATGTGTCTCCGGAACTCCTCAGAGCTCTGAACAGCCGCTCTGCGGCGCTTAGAGCGCGCTCTGGCGCAGGCCGCAGTAAGGGCAGTCGCTGACGTCCAGCCCGATCAGCTGGTCGCAGCGGCGGCAGGCGCGGAGGTTCTCGGGGCTGCGGGGTAGGGCCGAGGCGGAGGGCGCCAGGGGGAGCACTTTGGCGACCGGCTCCATCTCCTCGCCGGTCTCCCGATCGAGGTAGACCTGGCCGGGCTCGGCGTAGGTCAGCGCCTCGCGGCCAGAGGCCTTGGCGCGCATGCGGTAGAGCTGTCGCTGGTTCATCGCCGCGAAGACTATTAGCTTGGGCGGCTCCGATGCGTGTACTGGTCTTCCACGGCTACATGCTGCGCGGGACTGGCAGCAACATCTACAACCTCAACCTGGCGCGGGCGCTGGCCCGCCAGGGCCACGAGGTGCACTTGCTCTGCCAGGACCGCGATGTCCGCCCCGAGGGCGTCCACGTCCACAACCCGGACATCGGCGGCCTGCTTCCCGTCTACGTCAAAGACCCCTACCCGGGCTTCGAGGTCAAGGCCTTCCCGGAGCTGAGCGAGGCGGAGCTCGACCGCTACCTCGACGCCAACGTTGCCGCCGTCCGTGCCGTCGCCGAGGAGGCGGGCGGAATCGACCTCGCCCTCGCCAACCACCTGGTGATGGGTCCGGCGATCCTCGCCCGCGCCGACGTCGCTCCCTTCGCGGCCAAGATCCACGGCTCGGCCCTCGAGTACACGGTCAAACCCCACCCGCGCTTCCTGCCTTACGCCGAGGAGGGCATGCGGGCCGCCAGCGGCGCCCTCGTCGGTTCCCGTCACACGGCGGAGTCCCTCTGGGCGGCGCTTTCGGATGTCGAGGGGCTCCGAGAGAAGACCCGCCTCGGACCGCCCGGCGTCGATATTGAGGCCTTCCGACCCGCCGGGCGCCGCGACCCCGGTCTCGTGGTGTTCGTCGGCAAGCTGATCGTCTCCAAGGGCGTGGACCTCCTCCTTGCTGCCTGGCCACTGGTCTACGCAGCAAACTCTGAGGCCCGGCTGAGGGTGGCCGGCTTTGGCGAGTACGAGGGGGCGCTGCGCCGCCTGTTGGCTGCCCTCGACAGCGGCGACCTCGACGACGCTCGCGAGGTCGCCCGCCGCGGCTGGGCGCTCGAGGGCGGGGAGGAGCGGTCGCTGCCGATCCTCTCGGCCTTCCTCGCCGATCCGCCCCCTGGTTACGCCGAGATGGCGCGCAGCGCCGCCGGCTCGGTCGAGTTCATCGGCCGTCTCGAGCACGACGAGGTCGCGGTGCTGCTGCCGCAGGCCCAGGCGCTTGTCATGCCGAGCACCTTCCCCGAGGCCTTCGGAATGGTCGCCGCCGAGGCCGCCGCGGCGGGGGTGTTGCCGGTCTCGGCCGGGCACTCGGGGATGCTCGAGGTCTCGCGGCAGCTCTCGGCGGCCCTCCCGGATGACGTCGCCGGTCTCGTCTCCTTCCCGGTCGAGCCGGGGGCGGTGGAGTCGATTGCGGCCCGTCTCAACGGCTGGCTGGCCCTCCCCGAGGCCGAGCGCGAGCGCGCCCGCGCGGCGCTGGTGGCGACGGTCGGGCAGCTCTGGAGCTGGGACGCGGTGGCCCGCGGGGTGCTGGCGGCGGCCGCCGCAGAGCTAGATGGGCTGCCGTTGCCGTGAGCTAGTGCCAAGCGTCACCTGGGGCCAGAAATCCTCCCGCCGCCGCTTCAATAGAATGCCCGCCGCCTGATGTACGGCCGCCTCCCCATAGTGAAAATGCTCGCCGCCACGGTTGCGCTGGCCGCCGCGATCTCCGCGGTGATGCTCTCGATCAACTGGGATGGCCAGGAGGCCTCCACCGCGGCCCCCAAGATCGACGACCTTCTCAACGTGATGATCGTCATCTCGGCCTTCGTCTTCTCGCTGGTGATCGTGATGCTCTTCTACGCCCTTTGGAAATTCAAAGCCAAGCCGGGCGATGAATCCGACGGCGAGCCGATCCACGGCAATACCCGGCTCGAGGTGGCTTGGACCTTGATCCCGACGATCATCGTCCTCTTCGGCGGCGCCTATAGCTGGTCGGTCCTGCACGAAATCGAAGAACCGGCCAAGAACCCGCTCACGGTCGACGTCTTCTCCCAGCAGTACGCCTGGAGCTTCGGCTACCCGGGCAAGGACAACGCTTTCGTCGAGGGCGAATTCCACGTCCCCGTCAACCGCCAGGTCCAGTTCAAGATGCACTCGCAGGACGTGATCCACTCGTTCTGGGTGCCCGAGTGGCGGATCAAGAAAGACAACGTGCCGGGCATCACCACGACGGCGATCGTGACCCCGGACAAGATCGGGACCTACCAGTTGATCTGCACCGAGCTCTGCGGCTTCGGCCACGCCTCGATGCGGGCCAAGGTCGTCGTTCAGACGCCGGCCGAATTCAGGAAATGGGTTGAGGGACTGGACCAGAAGATCCCGCAGCCGTTCCTCGAGTCGATCAAGCAAGACACGGAAACGAACCCGGTGCCCCTGACCGCGGGCGGGGCATAATGGAGGCGAGGAACTGATGGTGGCTGCGATCAAGCGACCGGGATGGATTCGAGGTGCCCTGGGCGCCATCCTCGCCGGAGCTTTCGGCTTCGGCCTAGTGATCGCCCTGCGCGCGATCTCCGATCTGCCGCTCTACCAGACTGAACAGACCGGCTACCCGCACGTCGTCGTGCCGCTGGTCCTCGCCCCGCTCGGCTTCCTCGCCGGTTTCGGCTGCTTCGACTACTGGCTGCGTTGGGCCATCGGCATGCCGACGATCCCCGAGGACCACTCCCAGCACGGGGCCAAGAGCTGGAAGGACTACTTCCGCTTCAACACCGATCACAAGGTGATCGGCATCCAGTACATCTGCACCACCTTCTTCTTCTTCTTCATCGGCGGCCTGATGGCGATGCTGATCCGGGCCGAGCTGGCCCAGCCTGGCACCCAGATCGTCGACGCCGCGCAGTTCAACAGCCTCTTCTCCACCCATGCGGTGCTGATGATCTTCGTCTTCGTGATCCCGGTCTTCGCCGGGATCGCCAACTACGTCCTGCCGCTGATGATCGGCGCGCCGGACATGGCTTTCCCGCGCCTCAACGCGCTCAGCTTCTGGATGCTGCCGCTGGCCGGGCTGCTCTTCATCGGCAGCTTCCTTGCCCCCGGCGGCGCCTTCGACGCCGGCTGGACCGGCTACGCGCCGCTCTCCACCGGGGCCCCGCTGGGCCAGAGCTTCTTCAACCTCGGCGTCCAGTTCGCCGGTGCCTCCTCGATCGCCACGGCCCTGAACTTCCTGGTCACGATCATCACCATGCGGGCGCCGGGCATGACCTTCTGGCGGATGCCGCTGCTGGTCTGGGCCAACCTCTCGACCTCGCTCCTGGTCGTCGCTGCGACCCCGTTCATCGCCGGCGCCCAGTTCATGGTCCTCTTCGACCGCATCCTGCACACGAACTTCTTCGAGTTCGCCGGCGGTGGCGACGTCATCAGCTACCAGCACATCTTCTGGTTCTATTCGCACCCAGCCGTCTACATCATGATGTTGCCCGGCTTCGGGATCATCTCCGAGGTCATATCGACCCATGCCCGCAAGCCGATCTTCGGCTACCGCCTGATGGCCCTGGCCCTGATCGGGATCGTCGTCCTCAGCTACTCGGTTTGGGCGCACCACATGTTCGTCGCCGGCATGTTCTCCTGGCTGCGCGTGCCGATGATGTTCACGACGCTGCTGATCGCGGTGCCGACTGGGATCAAGATCTTCTCCTGGCTGGGGACCTTGTATTTCGGCAAGATCCACACCTATTCGACGGCGATGCTGTTCGCGCTTGCGTTCATCGTCACCTTCACGATCGGCGGCATATCCGGCGTCATGCTCGGCATGGTGCCGATCGACATCCACGTCTCCGACACCTACTTCATCGTCGCCCACATCCACTTCGTGCTCTTCGGCGGCTCGGTCTTCACGATCTTCTCCGGCATCTACCACTGGTTCCCGAAGATGACGGGGCGGATGTACGACGAGAAACTCGGTCGCGTCCATTTCTGGGGCACGCTTGTCGGCACCTGGGGCACCTTCATCCCGATGCACTGGATCGGCATGGACGGGATGCCGCGACGCGTCGCCGACTACGCGACCCAGTTCGGCAACTGGAACCTGCTGATCAGTTGCTGCGCCTTCTTCCTCGGGGCCTGCCAGTTGGTCTTCCTCTACAACATGATCGTGAGCTGGCGCTTCGGCCCGAAAGCGGAGGCCAACCCCTGGCGCGCCAACTCGATCGAGTGGCAGGTCTCCTCGCCGCCGCCGATCTTCAACTTCGACGAGATCCCGCGTGTCGTCGGCGGCCCCTACGAGTTCGGGGTGCCCGGTGCGCGGCACGCGATCATGGCCGGCGAAGGGGCCGAGGTCCCGGCGGGTCAGCCCAGTGTGGTGGGGTCGTCGTGACCACCACCACCACCGAGGAGCGCAAGCCCCTGCTGGTCTTCCTCAACGAGGTCGCCGGCGGCCGCAAACTGCTGCAGGCAGTGCGCGAGCGCCAGGACTCGATCTCCGGCGTCGTCGTCGCGGCGCCGCAGAATCAGCCCTCCGTCGGCCAGTTGATCGACGCCGGCGAGCTGCGCGAGGCGGCCCGGGCCCGCGTCGAGGTGACGATGTCGGTGCTGAGCGAGTTCGGCATCGACTCGGTTGGCGAGGTGATGGACCCCGAGCCCTCGCTGGCTCTGGACGACGCCGTCCGCGCCCATCAGCCCGGTGAGGTTCTGCTCTCTTGCCTTTACGACACCCGCTTCGGGTTCACCCGCAAAGACCTGGTCGAGTGGGCGCGCGAGCGCGTCGAACCGGAGGTCAAGCTAACCCACATTCCGGTCCGCATCGAAGACGACGCGATCCGCTGGGACTTGATTCACACGCTGGTCGTGGCGACCAAGACCGTTGCCGCCCCGGACCTCGTCAATCGCCTCAAGGAGCGCGCCGCCGACCGGCCGCACCGCTACACGATCATCTGCCCCCGCGCCGACGACGTCAGCGAGGCCCAGATCGTGCGCGATCTCGCCTCGACCCTGGCCGAGCTCTACAAGGCCGACGTCGACGCCACCGGGCAGCCGATGAGCCCGGACCCGTTCCTGGCCGTCAAGAACGCGATCGAGCACTACCGGATCGACGAGGTCCTGATCTCGACCTTCGCCGGCGAGCGTTCGCGCTGGCTCGAGGAGGACCTGATCGGCCGCGTGCGTGAGATCACCGAGAAGCAGGTTGAGCACATCGAGGTTGGCCGTCCGGCCGCCGCCGTCGCCGCCGCTGTGGCGGAGGGAGAGGGGTCCTGATGGAGAGCGCGACGGTATCCGTCGGTCACGCCGAGCACCACGGCCCGCCCGAGGCCAATCAGAGCTCCCGCATCGACCGCCAGACCCTTGGCATCCTCCTCTTCATCGTTTCCGAGGTGATGCTCTTCGGGGCGTTCTTCGCCTCGTATTTCTTCCTCCGCGTCGTCGTCAACCCGCCGAGCTGGCCGCCGCACCCGTACGAGTTGCCGGTCGCCGTCGCTGGTGTCAACACCGCGATCCTCGTCTCCTCGAGCTTCACGATCCACTACGCCCTCGAGGCGATCCGCCGCGGCAACCGCGCCGGGATGAAACTGGGCCTCCTGCTGACCTGGATGCTGGGCCTGACCTTCCTCTTCATCCAGCTCAACGAGTACGTGCACCTTGGCTTCAGCGCCCGCGACCTCAGCTTCGGCTCGATCTTCTACAGCCTCACCGGCCTGCACGGAGCCCACGTCTTCGTCGGCTTGATGCTGCTGACCTTTGCGACGATCCGCGCCTTCCGCGGTCACTTCGGCCCTGAGGCCAAGGACCACCTGGGCGTCGAGGTGCCGGGTATTTACTGGCACTTCGTGGACATCATGTGGATCATCGTGTTTGTCACCGTCTACATCCTCTAAGGCGGCTGCAAATCGGCGCCTGGCGTTGTCCTCGGTCGGTTGACTGCGGGTCACGCACCAAAGTGCGCTCCCCTTGTCTCCCTCCCTGCGTCCTAGCCAGGCTTGATTTTCGCCGCCTTAGGCAAGCCCGAGAAGGTCGGTCGTGCGTGGGACGGGCTAGGGCTCGATGCCGTCGCGAGAAGAGAGAATGGGTGGGATGAAGATCTCTGAGGAGGCGGTGTTTAGGTGGGTCGTGATCGTGGGGATCGCGGGGGCTTCGGTGGTGGCGCTGACCTTGTTGACGCGGCCGTTGGTAGGGGCGCTCTGGGGGCTGGTGCTGGTGATCTGGGGGGTAGTCCACGCTTACCGGTGGATTGAGCGCAAGCGGCGCGAGAGTTGAGGCGAAGATTTTTCAGTGTGCAGACAATACACCGCAGCAAGCCCGGTAAGCTGCCATCATGCAGGCCGTGAGGGAAAAGTGGACCGACGAGAGGCTGGACGATCTCAGCGATCGGGTCAGCGGGGGCTTTGCCCGCATCGACGGGGAGCTCCGGGTTATGCGAGGAGAAATGAACTCGCGCTTCGAATCAATGGAGGAGCGCTTCGACGCGCGCTTTGACGCTCTCCACAAGCTGCTGCTGCGTGCCGTCGGAGGGACGATTGCGGTGTTCGTCACCACTGGCGCGGCGCTGGTGGCTACGCAGCTCTAAGTCCGCGCCTGCGGTTGACCTCCAGGATCGCCAGAGCCAGGGCGACGGGCACCGTGGCCGGCAACTGGTCGACGGCGAAGAAGAGGAAGTCAAGGGCGATCGCGATCGCCGCGGTCAGCACGGCGCCCGTCCGCTGCAGGCGGCGGTCATGGGCCAGCACGGCGCCGAGGGTGGCGGCGAGGAAGAGGTCGCCGAAGCCCATCAGGGCGGAGCCGAAGTGGGCCAACTGCAGCCGCGGCAAGGAGCCGGGCGCGGCGGTGTTGAGGACAGCGTTGGGTCCTTGGAGGAGGTTGGAGGCGACCAACCAGGTATCGATTGCCGCCATCGCGTAGATCCCTACCTTGAGCCAGGCGGCGGGCACGACCGAGGCCAGTAGCCAGCCGAGGGTGACGCAGGCCAGGCCGGAGAGGGCCAGGGCGGCCGCGTCGCCGCCGAGCTCGCCGCGGGCGGCCCAGGCAAGGGCGAAGAGGGGGATGACCGCCAGAGCCAGCGGTGGGCGCCCGCCACGCACCAGGCCCCCGGCCGCGACCGCGGCAAGTGGCGGTACGGCGATCAGGGCCAGGTAGGTGAGGATGTCGGCGCTGGCCGAGTCGAGGGCGATGGCGCCGATCACGACGACGATCGAAAGCGGCGGCAGCAGGGCCCACCAGCGCGTCCGCACTCGGTCCAGGAGGGGAAGCGGTAGGGGCGGCCGCGGTGCGGCTACGAGAAGGCCCTGGACGAGGCCGAGGGCGCCGATCGAGAGCCAGAAGGGCAGCACGCCTCAGACGGCGCCGGCAGCGGCGTGCGAGGCGTCCTCGTCGCGCCGGGCGGTCTCCGGCAGCGGTCCCTGCCGCGGCTCCAGCCGGCCGGCGGTGGCGACCGTCCAGAGCATCGCCAGCCAGTTGGCGGTGGCGACGGCAACGTGGACCCAGACGATCTCGCCTGGCAGTTCCAGATACCACTGGAGGCCGCCAATGACCCCCTGCAGGGCTAGCAGGGCCAGGACCACGGTTAGGGGCTTCAGCGCCCTGCCGTCGCCGCCGGGGCGGCGCAGCAGGAGCCAGACTCCTATCGCGGCGAAGCCGTAGACCGCGGCGATCAAGGCGTGGCGCTGGACCATCCATTCCAGCGTCCCCGTGCCCTCGAAGTCAAAGCGGTGGACCAACTGGCCCTTGTGGGCGCCGGCGTGGGGGCCCGAGGCGGTGGCGATGGTGCCGGCGAGGATCGTCAACTGGCCGAACGGGATCAGTGCCCGCACTGCCCAGACGCCCAGGCGGTCGCTGGAGCGCCGCCGCTCCCACGGTTCGAAGCGCGAGCACCAGGCCAGCGCGAAAGCCGCGTCGAGCAGCATCATCGAGAGGATGAAGTGGGACATCACCAGCCCGGGGGCCAGGTGGTACTTGACGACCAGGGCACCGAGGATCGCCTGTCCGATTACCCCGAGCGGCAGCAGGCCGCCGAACAGGGCCAGGTGCCAGCGGTAGGGGCGGCGGAAGAAGGCGAGGATGCTGGCGGCGATCACGGCGATACCGACGAGGCCGGTTATCAGCCGGTTGGCGTACTCGATCACCGCGTGCGTTTCCAGCGGCGGGGTGGTGCCGCCGTAGCACTTGGGCCAGTCCGGGCAGCCGAGCCCGGAGCCGGTGAGGCGTACCCCGGCGCCGGTCAGCACGATCAGGGCCAGGGCCCCCAGTGCCACCGCGGTGACCTGGGCATAGCGTTTGGGGGATATCTCGAGGCGGTCTCGGAGTCGTTCCCGCATCTCAGAAGATCATGGCAGCGGCCCGGTGGCCGCCTGGCGTCAGCCGCCTTTGGCGCTCGAGCTGCCGCCTTTGCCGCCGCCCGAGGTGTTTTCAATCAAGTATTTGACGAGGTCTTCGAGTTCTTTTTCGGAGAGCGTTTCGCCGAAGTTGGCGGGCATCACGTTGGCCGGGTAGCCCTTGGCGATTTCCTTGTTCGGGTCGACGATGTCCTCGTGGACGTTGGCGAAGCTCTGGCCGGGCAGGACTTCGTCGAGGTCCGGGCCGGTGACACCGCCGGAGCCGGCGGCGGCGAGCGTGTGGCAGCCGCCGCAGCCGTTGTTGGCGAAGACCTGGGCGCCGGGGCCGCCGGGGACCTTGGGCGGCGCCGCGCCGGGCACGCCCGCGTATTCGCCGACGTAGGCGGCGACGTCGTCGAGGTCCTGACCGGTGACGACGTCGGCCGGCATCGAGACCGCCGGGTCGCCGTTGCTCGGGCGCGGGAACTCGACCTGGGCCTTGACGATCCCTTCGATCGTGGCGCCGTTCTCGCCAGCTTCGCGGGCGGCGGCGAACGCATCGTCGAGGTTGGGGCCAATCTGGGCCGTGGTGCCGGCCTGGGCCAGCGTGTGGCAGACGCCGCACTTCTGGACGAAGAGGGTGCGGCCACGAGTCGTGTCCTGCGTCGCCGTACCGCAGCCGCTGGCGGCCACGGCGACAAGCGCCAGGGCGACAAGGGCGAGCAGCGGGCGGATGAGTTGCGAGCGGGTCGACATACGGCTGACGGGCGCGCCGGAGTCTATATGTCCGGGCCGGTCGAAAGCTTCGTGTCAGGCGTCGATCATCGGGTACTCTTGCAGCGATCGTCACTATCTCCCGAGTCGGGCGAGAGGAGGGATGCAGATGCAGGTAAAGGACGGCATGTCAGAGGTCTCGCTGACGGTCGGGCCGACGCACACGCTGCGCCAGGCGGCGCGGATGATGGTCGAGAAGGGAACCGGCGCGGCGCTCGTCACCGACGCCGATCTGCCGACGCCGAGCATCGTTACCGAGCGCGACCTGCTGATCTCGGTAGCCCGCGGCGAGAGCCCCGACGAGGAGCGTGTCTGCGAGCACATGAGCGAGGGCGTGATCGCCGCCGCGCCGGACTGGAGCCTAGAGCGGGCGGCGGCGCAGATGTCGCGGCGCGGCGTCCGCCATCTCGTCGTTTTCGCGGGTGCCGAGGCGGTCGGCGTGCTCTCGATGCGCGACATCGTCCGCTGTTGGACGTCGGAGGGCGCGACCTCGGAAATGGAAGCCCTCAGGAGCGCCTGAGAGCCGTTCTGACGGGAAGCTAGGGCTTTGGGGGGCCGGTGATCGTCTCGACCGGCAGCGCGGCGCCACGGACCTGCTGCTTGCGCGGCAGGCTGTAGTAGCTGCTGATCGCGCCTTTGACCAGGCTGCGGAAGGCGCCCAGCGCAAAGGCCGCCCCGACGACCGCGTAAACGATCGGCGGGAAGATGAAGCCGGCGGCGTAGGTGCCGGTGAGGAGGCCGAGGAGCCCCAGCGCCAGGAAGGCGGGCGCCCAGGAGGGCTTGGGCATGTGGATCAGCTCGCCGGGCTCGGGGATGTGGCGATGCTCGCTCATCAGCCCTGGGCGATGTAGAAGAGGGCGACGACGAAGGCCAGGGCGAAGACGCCGGTGGCGATGCCCGCGGCGACGAGGCCGGCGACCATGTTCTTACGGGCGGTTTCGCGATCCATGAGGCGGATTTCTATCAGGCGAGGGGGCGCACCCGTGCCGCCCCTTGAGTGGCCTCTAAAGCTGCGCGTCGATCGCCATGGCCAGGAACAGCAGGGCCAGGTAGGCGAGCGAGAAGAGATAGGTCCGCAGCGCCCAACGGCGGTCGGCGGTGCGCAGCAGCTTGACGGAGCAGTAGATGAAGGCGGCGCCGAGGAGCATTGAGGGGACGAGGTAGGCGATGCCGAGGCCGCCGGCGCAGAAGGGAAGCTGGGTGACGGCGTAGAGGAGGACGGTGTAGAGGAGGATCTGGCGGCGGGTCTCGTCCTCGCCGCGGACCACCGGCAGCATTGGCACGCCGACCTTGGCGTACTCGTCCTTCATCAGCAGCGAGAGGGCCCAGAAGTGGGGCGGGGTCCAGAAGAAGACGATCGCGAAGAGGAAGAAGGCCATGCCGCTGAGACCGCCGGTGACGGCCGCCCAGGCGACTAGCGGCGGCATCGCCCCGGCGGCGCCGCCGATGACGATGTTTTGCGGCGTCGTCCGCTTCAGCCAGAGCGTGTAGACGAAGACGTAGCCGAGGAAGCCCCAGAGCGAGAGCGTCGCCGCCAGCGGGTTGACGGTGGTCGCCAACAGCAGGAAGGAGGCGCACTCCAGCGAGGCGCCGAAGGCGATCGCGGAAGTGGGAGAGATGCGGCCGGAGGCGACTGGCCGCGTCGCGGTGCGGGCCATCTTGATGTCGATGTCGCGGTCGATCGCGTGGTTGATGGCGCCGGCGCCGCCGGCCGAGAGGGCGCCGCCGAGGCAGGTGAGCAGGATCAGGCTCAGCGAGGGGTCGCCGGCCACGTACATCGTCGTCACCGTCGTGAACAGCAGCAGCGACTGGACCTTCGGCTTGGTCAGCGTCAGGTAGTCGCGCAGCAGTGAAGGCGCCGTCGGGCGCGCGATCGTCGCAGAGTGGGCACCGCTCATGCGGGGCTCAGGCTACCGGCTGCGACTCGCGGGCCTGCGGCTCGGCGCTGCCGCCGCGCTGCGCGATCGCGGTGCGGATGTCCCGCATCGGCCGGGTGCTGCGGACGTCCGGCAGGACGTCGAAGTTGTGCGGCTCTGGGGGCGAGAGGGCGAACCACTCGAGCGAGTCGCCACCCCACGGGTCGTGGCCCGCCTCGGCGCCGTTGACGCGACTCTGGATCGCGTTGACGAGGCTGAGGACGACCCCGATCACGAGGATGAGGACGCCGATCGAGGCGAGCAGGTTGTAGGTGTCGACGCCGGTGCCGGAGAAGAACTTGTAGGCGTCGATCACTTGGCCCTGCTCGGCGCCGGCGAAGAAGAGCGGCACGAAGGCGAGCAGGATCCCGACGACCATCGTCCAGAAGGAGAAGCGGGCGAGGTACTCGCCCATCGTCCGGCCGGTCATCTTCGGGAACCAGTAGTGCAGAGCGGCGAAGCCGCCGAAGACGGCGCCGCCGACGAGGGCGAAGTGGGTGGCGGCGGTGGCGTCGGTCGTGTTCTTGAGCTGCCAGGCGGCGGCGACCATCGACTGCTCGATCTCGGCGGCGAGGCCGATCGAGATCATTGAGAGGGCGCCAATCGCGAACAGCAGCGGCGCCCGCATCCGCAGCACGCCCCCGACCAGGGTCGAGATCAGGTTGAAGAAGATGAGGCCGACGGGGACGATCAGCGCCAGCGACATCAGCATCGCGAAGTACATCCAGCCGATGCCGATCGGCGCGGTCATCATGTTCTGCATCCAGGCCAGGGTGCCGAGCACGGCGATGGCGGCCAGCGAGACCATCACCGTGTTGCGATTGAAGAGCGGTTTGCCGGCGAAGGTGGCGACGATTTCGGCGATCGCGCCGAAGGCGAAGATGATGATCAGCATGTAGCTGCCGGTGAAGAAGATCCAGCTCAGGTGCTGCCAGAGCAGGGGTGCTCCGCCGGCACCGTCAGCGAAGAAGATGCCTTCGTAGTTGCGGTCGATCATCAGCATCGTCAGCGCTGCCAGCAGGATCGGGCCGATCACCAGCATCAGCCAGGAGCTGACCGTCGCCGCCCAGGCGAAGATCGGCACCCGGCGCCAGGCCATGCCGGGGGCCCGCAGGCGGCGCAGCGTGGTCAGCAGGTCGATCGAGAGGAAGACGAAGCCGAGCGTGGCCAGGCCGGTCGCGGTGGCCCAGGCGTCGACCCCGTTGTTGGAGAGGAAAGCCAGCTCGGTGAGCGGCGAAAGCGGGTTAACGCCGGCCTCGGAGGGGGTGAACATGAAGCCCGCGTAGAGGAGGGCGGCGCCGGCGCCGAAGAGGGTGACGCCAAGCTGGCCGAGGCGGGGCAGGGCGGTGCCGCGGGCGCCGATCTGCAGCGGTGCCACGTAATAGAAGAAGCCGAGGGCCAGCGGCAAGGCGAAGAAGAAGACCGCGGTGGCGCCGTAAGTGGAGAGCATGCGGTTGAAGGCGACGGGGGAGAGGAAGGAGTTCTCCGGGATCGCCAGTTGCAGCCGCATCAGCAGCATCTCGAGGGCGGCGAGGAAGAGGAAGCCGAGGGCGCCGCCGATCAGGATGCGGCCGATGTCCTTGTGATCGGCGCTGGTGACCAACTCGACCCAACGCGGCCGGGGCCGGCCGGGAAACCCCTCGACTACGAGCTCAGGGCGGGGGGTCTCACTCATGGGACTTCTCCGTTTTCGATCAGGCCGACGACCCGGGTCTGGGCGGCGTCGATGTCGCTTTTCTGCTGCTTAAGGAAGGTTTTGTAGGCCTCGGGAGAGACCACTTCGACGGCGGTCCGCATCGCCGCGTAGGCCTGGCCGGAGAGCGTCGCCGCCTGGCCGTCGAAGGTGCCTTCTTCGTCGGCGCGGAAGACGATGTGGTTGGTCTTGCCGGGCACGGCGTCGTGCTTGCCGGCGAGGTCGGGGACATCCCAGGTGTGGACGACGTCGGTCGAGACCAGGTCCAGTTCGACGGCGGTGTCGACCGGGACGACCAGTTTGTAATAGGAGAAGGCGCCGTTCGGGTAGTCGTAGCGCCACAGCCACTGCTGGCCGGTGGTCTTGATTACCAGCGGCTTTTCCTTGGCGGAGGCGAGCCCGGCCGAGCCAGTCGCGGGCGTTTCCTGCGCCTTGTCGGTGAAAACGATGCTGAGGATGAAGATGACGGCGGCGAAGACGGTGAGGACGGCGCCGACCCGGAACTGGATGCGGCGGCCGCCGGTGACCTGACGCGGCTCGACACCCCGCTCGCCGCGGTATTTGCGCACGGCGTAGAAGAGGGCGACGTTGATCGCGACGACGAGGATCGCCGCGGCGACGAAGCCGATCCAAAGCAGCGTGTCTATCTGGTCCGTGCCGGGGGAGTGGGGCGCCAAAGCGCGGCCATTCTAATCACGTGGAGGACGTCAACCGTCCTCCCGTCGGGATAGGCCGTGCTCCGGCTCGGCAGCGTCTACCTATACTCGCCGACCCTATGAAGCGGCGCTCCCGGCCATCTAGCGCGCTGCGGCTCGCTGTGCGCGCCGGCGCCGGCGCCACGGTGGCCGCCGCGATTGCGGTGCCGCTGCTGCGGCGACGACTGCGGGTTCCGGTCCCGATAACGGTCGCTGCTTGCGCTGCCGGGCCGCTGGCGATCGCGGTTCTGCAGCCGCGCTCGAAGAAACGCGACGTCGCCCTCTTCGCGATGCAGATGTGGGCTTTCACGATGGTCCACGAGATCCCCTATGACGACCCCGAGCGCCTGCGGGCGCGCCTGCGCAGCCGCTACCCGATCACCGTCGACCGCGTGCTGGGCGCCGGCCGCTTGCCCAACGTGCGCTTGCAGAGGGCGCTGGCACGGCTGCCGCGGGTTGGCGCCGTCAACCGCTTTCTCGCCTGGACCCACTGGCTCTGGTTCATCGAGCCCTACCTGGCTCTGAGCCTGATCCTCGTCCGCGACAACGAGCGCTTCCCGCGCGCGGCGCGGCAGATGGCCGCCGTCTTCGACGCCGGCTGCGTCGTCTACTTCGCGCTGCCGACGTCGCCGCCCTGGTGGGCTTCGGAGCAGAAGGTGACCGACGAAGAGGTGCGACGGATCATGGTCGAGGTCGGCGAAGAGACCTGGGGCTCGGCCTGGCCGAAGATGTACGAGACGCTCGGCGGCAATCCCTGGGCGGCGATGCCCTCGCTGCACTTCGCCACCTCGGTGCAGGCGGCGCTCTCGCTTTCCGAAGCGGGCCGGGTCGAGGGGGCGTTGGGCTGGAGCTACGCCGCCACCCTCGGCTTCGCGCTCGTCTACCTGGGCGAGCACTACGTCACCGATCTGCTCGCCGGCGCTCTCCTCGTCGCCGCGGTGAGGCGCGGCGAGGCGCTCGCCGAACCCCTCGTCCTGGGGGTCAACGGGGCCTTGCAGCGCTTGGAGCGAATCGCGAGCGGGTAGCGTCCCCGGGGTGTCTGAGGATTACCCGGTGAACGGCAAGGCGACCGTCGAGACCGAGGACACCGTCGAGCGCCTTGATGCCGAACTCTCCGCGGGGGGTGGCCCCGACGGCGAAGTGCCGATCTTCACGGTCCGGCGTTTGCTGCAGACGCTTGTCGTCGTTATCGCCCTGCTGGTCGTCATCTACTTCCTCGTCCCGAAGCTGGTCGGGCTCAGCGGCGCGCTCAGCAAGCTCGACGACGCCGACCCGCTCTGGATTGGGATCGCGATCGGCTTCAACGTGCTCGCCTACGCGACCTACATCGCCCTCTTCAAAGCGGTGGTCGGCGGCGACGCTCTGCGTCTCACCTGGATGGAGACTTACGAGATCAACATGGCCGGGGTGGCGGCGACGCTGATCTTCTCGGCCGGCGGCGCCGGTGGGATCGCCCTCACCTATTGGGCACTGCGCAAAGCCGGCATGGGACGGCGCGACGTTGCCCGGCGCATGGTCGCCTTCATTTCCCTCCACTACGCCTTCTACCCGATCGCCCTGATCCTCTTCGGCGTGCTGCTGCGGACCGGGGTGCTGAACGGCAAGGGCTCGGTCGAGCTGACGATCATCCCCGCCGGCATCGCCGGCTTGCTGCTGATCCTTGGCGCCCTGATCGCCTTCATCCCCCGCGACCTCGAGCGGCGGTTCTCGCCCTACGCCCATGGCGAGCGCGCCAAGGCCTTCCTCCACAGCGCCGCCAAAGTGCCGGAAACGGTGGCCGAGGGCTTCCGCTTCGCGCTCGGTCTCTTCGCCCACCCCTCGCGCGGCGGCCTCGCCGTGCTCGGCGCCGCCGGATTCTGGGCTGCCAGCATCGGCGTCCTCTGGGCCTCCTTCCATGCCTTTGGCGTTCACGTACCGCTAGCGGTGGTTGTCCAGGGCTTCTTCCTCGGCATGGTTGCCAACCTCTTCCCGCTGGCGCCGGCGGGGGTGGGTGCCGTCGATGCCGGCATGATCGGCGCCTTCGTCCTCTTCGGCATCCCCGAGGAGACGGTCTTCCCGGCGATCCTGATCTTCCGTCTCGTCGCCTTCTGGATGCCGATCCCCCCCGGCCTCGTCGCCTTCTTCCAATTGCGCAAGACGGTCCACCGCTGGGAAGAGGAGGGCCTGCCGAGCGAGCGCGGTGGCGATGGGAAATCCGACCTCGAGCCGGCCGTGGGGTGACCCGAGGGCATCGACTCGGGGCCTCCGGGGTTGTCGATCACCGGTGTCCGTGCGACAATAGGTTCCAGGTTGAGGGCCGTTGGGAATCCATCTGGCCTCTTTGAAGGGTCCGCTCCGGCGGGCTCTTCTTTTGGCTCCGGCGCCGAAGCGCCGGAGCGGGACGACTACTGCCGCAGGCTTTGGATGATCATCCACAGCAACAGCAGGTTGAGGACTGTTGTTTCGTTCATCTGGCCTCCTTTCTCTCGGGGACAAGCCTCTGGAGGGCTGCCGAATCCCGAAGGGGAGGCGAATGACCGATGTCCTTGTCGCCCAGGTTGACTCTACTAAACGTTTTGTCTGAGTTGAGCCAAGGTCCGGAGGCTGGACTATGCTGGGCTGAGGAGCTACTATAAAAAGTAAAGTATTAGACTTCAGGCGGCGAGAAATGGCTGATCAGAAGAAGATCGAGAACGTAATCATCATCGGCGGGGGGCCCGCCGGTTATACGGCTGCGCTCTACACGGCTCGGGCGAATCTCGAGCCGCTGGTGTTCGAGGGCTTCCAGTGGGGCGGGCAGCTGCAGAACACGACTGACGTCGAGAACTATCCGGGCTACCCCGAGGGGATCATGGGGCCGGAGATGATGAGCCAGTTCCGTGCCCAGGCCGAGCGCTTCGGGACGCGGTTCGTGACCGACGACGTCGATCGGGTCGAGCTTTCCGACGGCGGCGTTCAGAAGGTCTTCCTCGGCGACGAGGAGTACCGCGCCAAGACCGTGATCCTGGCGATGGGGGCGGAGCCGAAACGACTTGGTATCCCCGGCGAGATGGAGCTCGGCGGCCGCGGGGTCTCCACCTGCGGTGTCTGCGACGGCGCCTTCTTCAAGGGCCACGAGGTGATCGTCGTCGGCGGCGGCGACTCGGCGATGGAGGACTCGATCTTCATCTCCAAGTTCGCCGAGCACCTGACGATCGTCAACCGCCGCGACGAGTTCCGGGCCTCGAAGATCATGTTCGAGCGCGCCCGCGACAAAGAGAACATCAGCCTCAAGACCCCGTATGTGCCGGAGGAGTTCGTCGCCGGCGAGGACGGGAAACTGGAGAAGATCCGCCTGCGCCACGCCGAGACCGGCGCCGAGGAGGAGATCGAGGCCACCGGCGCCTTCGTCGCGATCGGCCACGTCCCCCGCTCGGAGGTCGTCAAGGGCCAGGTCGATACCGACGAGGACGGTTACATCGTCACCGAGGCGGGCTCGACCCGGACCAACCTGGCCGGTGTCTTCGCCGTCGGCGACGTCGTCGACCACACCTACCGCCAGGCCGTGACCGCCGCCGGCACCGGCTGCATGGGCGCGCTCGACGCCGAGCGCTTCCTGCGCGACAGCCCGCCGCCGGTCGAGGCGCACTGGTTCCCCGGCGGCGAGCCGGCCGAGATCGCCACCGGCTCCTAGCGATGGCCGGCTGCAGCCACCTCGATTCCGTCGAGGTCCTCGATCTCCCGGAGGAGATCGACGGCTGCGAGGAGTGCCTGAAGCTGGGGATGACCTGGGTCCACCTGCGGATGTGCCAGACCTGCGGGCACATCGGCTGCTGCGACAACTCGCCCGGCAAACACGCGACCGCGCACTACGAGGAGACGCGCCATCCGATCATCCGCTCGGCCGAGCCGGGCGAGGACTGGAGCTGGTGCTACCCGGACGAGCTGATGATGCGGCTGAGCGGCGAGCGGCCCGGCTAGCTACGCAGTAGCGGCGCGGGCGCGTAGGCGGCGCCCTTCTCGGCCTCGAGCGCGGCGAGGACCTCGACGGCGCGCTCGGCGCCGAGCTCGGCGGTGATCTCGATTGGCCCGCGCGGCCAGTTGAAGCCGAGCCGCATCGCCGTGTCCATGTCGGCGGGGGAGGCGATCTCCTCTTCGAGCGCGAACGCGGCCTCGTTGGCGATCTGGGCGAAGAGGCGGTCGAGGATGGCGGCCCCCTCCGTTCCGCTGTTCCTTTGCGGTGCAGGAGACGGCGAAGGCACAGCGGCAGCGAGGGTTGCCGAGAGGTCGGCGGGGGACTTCCCGCCGTCGCCGTAGTCGTAGAAGCCGTGGCCGCTCTTGCGGCCGAGGCGGCCGGCGGCGACCATCGCTTCCTGGACCGGGCTCTGGCGCCAGCGCTCCGGTTCGCCGCCCTGGGCGAAGAAGGAGCGGGCGATCGTCAGGTTGACGTCGAGGCCGATCAGGTCGAGCAGTTCGAACGGGCCCATGCGGAAGCCGGCGCCGCGGACGATCTCGTCGACACGGGCCGGGGCGGCGACGCCGTCGGCGAGGATCCGCAGCGACTCCAGCGAGAAGGGCCGGGCGAGGCGGTTGGCGACGAAGCCGGGACTGTCCTTGGCCTGGATTGGGGTGCGGCCCATCTCCTCGCCCAGGGCGGTCGCCGCCGCCAGCGCCCACTCGGCGGACTCGCGGGTGGCTACCACCTCGACCAGCTTCATCAGCGCCGGCGGGTTGAAGAAGTGCATGCCGACGACGCGCTCGGGGTGGGGGACGCCGGCGGCGATGTCGGTGACGCGCAGCGAGGAGGTGTTGGAGGCAAGGACGGCCTCGGGGCCGCAGACCGCGGCGACTTCGCTGAACAGTTCCCGCTTCAGCTCGATGTCCTCGGGCGCGGCCTCGATCAGGAGGCCGCAGCCGGCGAGCTGGTCGAGGCTGCTGACGGCGCGCACCCGCTCGCGCGCGGCCGCTGCCTCGGCCTCGCTCCAGCGGCCGCGGGCGACGCCCTTGGCGAGCGCCTCGGCGAGCCGCTCGGCGCCGCGCTCGGCGGCGCCCTCGAGGGCGTCGTAGAGGCGGGTCTCGCGGCCACCCAGCGCCGCCACTTGGGCAATGCCGGCGCCCATCGTGCCGGCGCCGAGGACGCCCACCGGCGCGCCGCTCATCGCGCTTCCCTCACCGGCCGCGGAACTCCGGCTCGCGCTTCTCGAGGAAAGCGTTCATGCCCTCGACCCGGTCCTCGGTCGCCATCGTCTGCTCGAACAGCTCGCGCTCGCGCAGGAGGCCGGGGGAGAGGGTCGTCTCCTCGGCAGCGAGCACCGCCTGTTTGGCGAGCTTGGTGGCGAGCGGCGCCCGGGCGGCGATGGTGCGGGCCAGCTCCAGCGCCTCCTCCAGCCAGCGTCCCTTCTTGGCGACGACGTTGACGACGCCCCACTGGCGGGCCGTCTCGGCTTCGAAGAGGCGGCCGCTGAGCACGTACTCCATCGCCCGCTGCTTGCCGATCGCCCGCGTCAGCCGCTGGGTGCCGCCGCCGCCAGGGATGATTCCCAGCGTTATCTCCGGCTGTCCGAAGCGGGCCTTCTCGTCGGCGACGATCATGTCGCAGGCCAGCGCCAGCTCGCAGCCGCCACCGAGGGCGAAGCCGGCGACGGCGGCGACGAGTGGCTTCTCGGTCGCGGCGACCTTGCGCCAGAACTCGATTCCGGCCGGGTCCGGAGCGGCGTCGAGCGGGCGCTCGGCCATGGCGCGGATGTCGGCGCCGGCGGCGAAGACCTTCTCGGAGCCGGCGAGGACGATGCAGCGCACCGCGGGGTCGGCGTCGAAGCCGGCCAGGGCGGCGGCGATCTGCTCGCGCATCTCGGCCGAGAGGGCGTTGCGCGCCTCGGGCCGGTTCAGGCGCAGCAGGCCGACGCCGTGCTCGTCGACCTCGGTCTCGACTAGGTCCGCCAAGCGGCTCAGCTCTCCTCGAAGGGGAGCATCGCGTTCACTCCCGTCGCCAGCCGGCCGATGATCAGCTTCTGGATCTGGGAGGTGCCCTCGTAGAGGGTGGTGACGCGGGCGTCGCGCAGGTAGCGCTCGACCGGGTAGTCGTCGACGTAGCCGGAGCCGCCGTGGACCTGGATCGCCAGGTTGGCGCACTCGACCGCGGCCTCGGTCGCGTAGAGCTTCGCCACCGAGGTCTCCATCGTGTTCGGCACCTTTTCGTCCTTCAGTTGACCGGCGCGGAAGACCAGCATGCGGCTGGCGTCGCGCTTGAGGATCATGTCGGCGATCATCTCCTGGACCAGTTGGAAGCGGGCCAGGGGGACGCCGAACTGCTTGCGCTCGGTGGCGTACTCGACCGAGGCCTGGACGCAGCCTTCGCAGATGCCGACGCAGCCGGCGGCGACGCTGTAGCGGCCGTTGTCGAGGGCGCTCATCGCCACCTTGAAGCCGTCGCCGATCTCACCCAGCATGGCGTCGTCGGGGACCTCGACCGAGTCGAGCGAGATCTCCGCCGTGTCGGAGGAGCGCAGGCCGAGCTTGCCGTGGATCTCCTGGGTGGTGAAGCCCTCGCTGTCGGTGGGGACGAGGAAGCAGGCAAGGCCGCGGTGCTTCTTCTCGGGGTCGGTTTGGGCGAAGATCAGCGCCACGTCTGAGTAGTTGGCGAGCGAGATCCACATCTTCTGGCCGCTGATCGACCAGCCCGAGTCCGTCTTGGTGGCGCGGGTGCGGAGGTTGGCGGCGTCGGAGCCGGTGTCGGGCTCGGTCAGACCGAAGCAGCCGAGCGCCTCGCCCGAGCAGAGGCGTGGCAGCCAGCGCTGCTTCTGCTCCTCGCTGCCCCAGCGCTCGATCGAGCCGCCGACCAGTGAGGTCACCACGGAAACAACGGTGCGGGCGGAGGAGTCGGCGCGGCCGATCTGCTCGACGATCAGCCCGTAGCCGATGTAGTCGAGGCCGCGGCCGCCGTACTCTTCGGCAACCGGGGCGCCGAGGTAGCCCATCTCACCCATCTTGCGGGCGAGCTCGCGGTCGAAGCGGCCGGCGCGGTCGTTGTCGCGTACCCGCGGCAGGATCTCCTTGTCGGCGAAGTCGCGCGCCGTCTCCTGGATCAGCTTCTGCTCGTCGCTCAACTGGAAGTCCATCTCACCCCTGTCCTCTCGTTGTCACGGTTCTCGTAGCTCGCGGCCGAGCGTCTCGGCGAAGGCCCGCTGCGCCTCCTGCGTGCGCGGGCCGGGTGCTTCTGCAAGCGGTTTGCCGTCGATCGCGGCCACCGCCTGCACCTCGCGGGTCGTCGAGGCGAGGAATGCCTCCGTCGCCCCGCGCAGATCATCGACCTGCCAACTGCCCTCCTCGACGTCGAGCGCCTTGATCAGGCGGTCCCGGGTGATCGACTCCAGCACCCCGTCGGTCAGCGCCGGGGTTCGCAGTGAGCCGCCGGAGACCCAGAAGACGGCCGAGGTCGGCGGCTCCAGCACGAGGCCGTCGGGCTGAACCAGCACCGCCTCGTCGGCGCCGCGCGCTTTGGCAAGGCGGCTCGCCTCCATGTTCGCCGCGTAGGAGAGCGACTTGACGCCGTTGAGGATTACCGTCGGCTGGTAGGTGATGGTGGCCAGGCTCAGCGTCGCCGCGTGCTCGGGAATCGGCTCGGTGGCGGCGATGCGGCGGCCTCCGCGGGTGACGATCAGGCGCATCTGGCCGTCAACCGGGCCGGCCTCGCGCAGCAGCGCCTCGATCTCCAGTTCCAGCGCCGCCCGGTCGAACTCGAGCTCGATCGCGATCCCCGATCGGACCAGCCGGTCGAGGTGGTCGGTGAGGGCGAAGGGGCGGCCCTCGTAGAGGCG
Source organism: uncultured Actinomycetes bacterium (assembly GCA_963708405.1). Classification (GTDB taxonomy): domain Bacteria; phylum Actinomycetota; class Thermoleophilia; order Solirubrobacterales; family 70-9; genus VAYN01. The sequence goes on along the minus strand of CAVPSL010000002.1, from coordinate 1,034,264 downwards.
GATCACCTCGAAGGCGCCGTCGCCGCGGTAGAGGCCGTCGTCCTTGAGCGGCACCGTCGCCTCCGGCGTGGGCGCGATGCGGCCGTCGACACTGGCCAGCTCTTCGAAACCAGTCGTCACCGCGGCGAGGCTACCTAAGAGCGGCCGGCCGGGAGGGCGGCAGTGCTAGCGGCGGCGGGTGTGAACGGGGCAACTGGCGCGGTGGCCGCTGTCGAACCAACAGCGGTCGTTGACCCAGTTGATCGTGTAGCGGCCGTTCCAGACGACGGAGCTGCGGCGCTTTGCGTAGTAGACGGTGACGGTGCCGAAGTAGTCGTTGGCGCCGAAGAACCAGGCCAGCGCGCACTTGACCTTCATCGCATCGACCGGTTCGCAGCGGCCGCGGATGCCGAAGCCGCCGGTGAAGCGTTCGCCGAAGGAGTTGACGAGGGTCTGGATGACGAGGGTTTCGGCCTTGGAGGTGGTCAGCGTTGGCGGTTCGGCCGCCGGCACTCGCGCCGGTGGTGCCGCCGCGCCCGATTCGATCGCCGCCACCCATTCCGCCGCCCAGGCCGAGATGCGGTCGACGCGGGTGAAGACGTTGGGCAGCTCGGTCCGGCATTCGGGGCCGCCGGTGCTGACGATGCCAACCTCGACCGCGGTGCCGTCGGGACGGTGGGCGATCGCCGGGCCGCCGCTGTCGCCGAAGCAAGTGCCGGAGGTGAGGGCCGGCCGGTCGGTCGTGCAGATCTGCAGCGCCGCCGAGTAGAACGGGTAGTACGGGCTCGCCGCTTGCCGACAGTAGCCCGGCCGCTGGATCGTGGTCGAGCTCGACCGCAGGGTCGAGGGGGCGGAGGAGTCCTGGGCGTGCTCGACGCCCCAGCCGGCGATCTGCACCCGCGTGCCCGGTGCCATCAGCGCCGCGTCGGCGGGCGTCGCCAACTGCAGCGGCGGTGCCGTGGTCGGGCGGTCGAGGATGAGCAGGCCGGCGTCGCCGCGGGTCGCCCCTGGGTCGAAGCCGTGGTAGGTGACCGAGCGCACGACGTTGAAGACGTTGGCGTCGCCGACCTCGTGGAGATTGGCGACCCCGGTGGCGACGCGATAGTCGCGGACCGGGGTGAGACGGCCGCTTTCGATGTCCTCGACGCAGTGGCCGGCGGTGAGGACGACGCGCGGGGCGATCACGCTGCCGGTGCAGGAGAAGATCTTCTTCGCCGTTTCTTTGCCCTCGATGAAGGCCAGCGAAGGGAAGTCGGTGATCGAGGCCGGGCTGCCGCCGATGATCGAGGCCTGGGCGCCGGGGTCGGCGCTGGGAGCAGCGGCGGCGGCCGCGACGCCGCTCGCCAGAAAGACGCAGAGTGCCGCCAGTAGGCCCGCCAGGCGGGTTGGAGTCCCCGGTCCCCTCATGAGATGAGGGTACCCAGCCGTGCCCGCGGCCTGGCTCAGACCGCTTCGAAGACGGTCGCCAGGCCCTGGCCGACGCCGACGCACATCGTCGCCACGCCGTAGCGTCCGCCGCGTCGTTTCAGCTCGCGGACCAGGGTGCCGGCGAGGCGGGCGCCGGAGCAGCCGAGTGGGTGGCCGAGGGCGATGGCGCCGCCGTTGACGTTGAGGATCTCCTCGTCGATGCCGAGCTCGCGGGCGCTGGCCAGGACCTGGGAGGCGAAGGCCTCATTGAGCTCGACGAGGTCGATCTGGTCGATCGTGAGGCCGGCGGCAGCGAGGGCGCGGGGGACGGCCTCGACCGGGCCGATGCCCATGTAGGCGGGGTCGACGCCGGCGACGCCGTGGGCGACGACCCGGGCCAGCGGCTCGGCGCCGAGCTCGCTGGCACCTTGCTCGGAGGTGACGAGCAGGCAGGCGGCGCCATCGTTGAGGCTGGAGGCGTTGCCGGCGGTGACCGTGCCGCCCTCGCGGAAGACCGGCCGCAGCTTCGCCAGCCGCTCAGCCGAGGCGTCGGGGCGCGGGCCCTCGTCGGCGGCGACGAGCACGGTCTCGCGGCCGCGCGGCGCCTCGATCGCGACGATCTCCTCGCCCAGCCGGCCCGCCTCGGCGGCGGCGACGGCGCGCTGGTGGCTGCGCAGGGCGAAGGTGTCCTGATCCTCGCGGCTGATCCCGAAGCGCTCGGCGACGTTCTCGCCGGTCTCGCCCATCGACTCGGTGGAGACGCCGAGCTCGGCCATGCGCGGGTTGATCAGGCGCCAGCCGAGGGTCGTGTCGTGCATCGTCTGCGGCCCCCGCGGCAGCGCCTGCTCGGGCTTCTCGACCACCCAGGGGGCGCGGCTCATCGACTCGACCCCGCCGGCCAGGTAGTAGTCGCCCTCGCCGAGCCGGACGGCGCGAGCGGCGCAGTTGACGGCCTCCAGGCCGGAGGCGCAGAGGCGGTTGACGGTGGCGCCGGGGACGCGCTGCGGCAGGCCGGCGAGCAACGCCGCCATGCGGGCGACGTCGCGGTTGTCCTCGCCCGACTGGTTGGCGGCACCGAAGTAGACGTCGGTGATGCGCTCCGGGTCGACGCCGCTGCGCTCGACCACGGCGGCGATCGCGTGCGCCGCCAGGTCGTCGGGACGGACGCCGGCGAGGGCGCCACGGTAGCTACCGATCGGCGTGCGCAGCGCCTCGACTATGTAGGCGTCGGACATCGCCGGGAACCGTATCCTGACCTGGTGCTCTTCATCCTGGGGACTCTCGGGCTCGTCGCCTTCATGGTCGGGGTGCTGCTCCTGGTCGGGCACTTCTACCCCGGCGGCGCCGCCGAGATCATCGACTGGAAGCCGACCCGATCGCCCGAGGTGGAGGCGCAGAACGAGATCGACGACGTGCGGCAGATGCTGGAGGCGCAGAACGAAATGCGCCGCCGCCGCGGTGCTCCCGAGCTGACCGAAGCCGAGCTGCACGCCAAGGTCGCCGAAGACGAGCGCGTCCGACTGCGTGGGCGCGGCCCGTTCGAGGCGGCCTAAGAGGGCTTGGCGAAACCCCCGCACGCGTCCGGCGGCGGCGGACACGGCGCGGTGCGGCGTCCTCAGTCGGCCAAATAGCGCTGCTATTCGGCCTCCCTGCGTCCTGGCCCCGCTTGGTCCGGCGCTCGCCGGCCCGCACACGCGGGTTTCGCCAAGCCCTCTTAGGCAGGGATTCCTCGGGCTGGGGGCCGGTCGGGCTGCGGTGCGGGCACCGGGCTGGCGATGGGGCCGAAGGCGAGGGCCAGGGCAGCGGCGCCGAGGCCAGTGCCGAGGGCAAAGGCCCAGCCGCGCTGCAGGCCGCTGAGCAGGTCGCCGCCGCTGCTGTCGAGCAGGGCGACGAGGACGGCGACGCCGATTGCCGAGCCGAGCTGGCGGGCCATCCCGAAGACCGCGGTGCCGGTGGCGAAGCGCTGCGGCGGCAGTGCCGCGGTGGCGGCGGCGGGCAGGGTGCCGAGGGTCATCCCGACCCCGGCGCCGCCGAGCATGAAGCCGGGCAGGAAGGTGGTCGCGTATTCGGGGTTGGGGCCGACCGTGGCGAGCGTGTAGGCGAAGCCGGCGGCGAAGATGAGGCCGCCGACGGCGGCGACCGGCCGCTGGCCGATGCGGGCGCCGAGGCGCCCGGAGGGGATCGCGAAGGCAGCCGCCATCAACGGGCCGGGGGAGAGGGCGAAGCCGGCCTTCAGTGCCGAGTAGCCCCAGACTTCGGTCAGCAGCAGCACGCCGGAGAGCAGCATCGCCCCGAAGCCGGCGAAGAAGACCGCGGCGGCGAGGTTGGCGAGGGCGAAGGAGCGGACCCGCAGCAGCGGCAGCTCGATCACCGGGGCGTGGTGGTTGGCGGAGCGGCGTAGGAAGGCGACGACAAGGGCGACCGCGGCGGCGAAGGCGCCGAACGTCGCCGGTTCGGCCCAGCCCCAGTCCGGGCCCTTGACGATGCCGAGGGTGAGTAAGCCGATCCCCAGCGCCAGCTCGGCGGCGCCGAGCAGGTCGGGGCGGCCGTCTTCGGGCTCGCGCACCTCGTCGAGAACGCGGCTGGCGACGAGCGCGGTGATGAGCCCAATCGGGACGTTGACGACGAAGATCCAACGCCAGTCGAGCTGCACGAGCAGGCCGCCGATCGGCGGGCCGAGCGCGGCGGCGACGCCGCCGACCGCCGACCAGATCCCGATCGCCAGCGGACGCTGGGCGGCCGGGAAGGCGGGCAGGATCAGGCCCAGGGTGGTCGGCAACATCATCGCCCCGCCGGCGGCCTGGAGGGTGCGGGCAGCAACCAGAAAGGGGATCGAGGGGGCGGCGGCGCAGAGGGCGGAGGCGAGCGCAAAGAGGAGCAGGCCGGATATGAAGACGCGCTTGCGCCCGACCCGGTCGGCGATCCGCCCCGCCGGGACCAGCAGTGCCGCGAAGACGATCGCGTAGGCGTTCAGCACCCAGGAGAGGCTGGAGAGCGAGGCGCCGTTGAACTCGCGCGCCAGGTCGGGGAAGGCGATGTTGACGATGAAGAGGTCGAGGCTGGCCATGAAGAGGCCGACCGAGGTGATCGTGAGGACCTTCCAGCGCTGTTCCATGCCCGCTCCGTTCGGCGTCGCTTGCAATTCGCAAGCGACCCTAGCAGACCTTGCTTGCAAAAGAAAAGTCACTGGCTAGACTTGAGGTATGCCGATCCAAGCCTTCGCTGACCTCAACTGCTCGATCGCCCGGCCGCTCTCCTTCCTCGGTGAGCGCTGGGCGCTGCTGGTCCTGCGCGACCTCTTCCTCGGTCGTCGCCGCTTCGACGAGATCCAGGACTCGCTGGGCATCGCCAGCAACGTGCTCAGCCAGCGGCTTGCGACCCTGACCGAGGAGGGGATCGTCGAGCGCCACCGCTACAGCGAGCATCCCGAGCGCTTCGAGTACCGGCTCACCCAGAAGGGGCGCGACCTGCAGCCGGTGCTGCTGGCGCTGCTTGCCTGGGGCGACCGCTACACCGCCGGTCCTGAGGGGCCGCCGCTGGAGCAGGTCCACACCGAGTGCGGCCACACCTTCCACGCCGTCGCCACCTGCTCGGAGTGCGGCGGTGCCGTCGACACCGGCAACGTACGGCCGCGGCCGGGCCCCGGCGCCACCGAGGAACAGCGGCGCGACGCCGCGCGGCGAGCGCGCCGGGCCGCCTGAATTGGCGCGGGCGCTGATCGTCGGCTGCGGCTGCCACGGGCGGTCGTTGGGGCAGGAGCTGCTGGCCAGCGGCTGGGCGGTGCGGGGGACGACGCGCCGCGAGGAGGGCCTGGCGGCGATCGAGACGGCCGGGATCGAGGCGGCGCTGGCCGACCCCGGCCGGCCGGGGACGATCCTCGACCTGGTCGGCGACGTGACGCTGCTCGTCTACCTGCTGGGCTCGGCTCGGGGCGGAGAGGAGGAACTGGCGGCGATCCACGGGCCGCGCCTGGAGCGGCTGCTCGAACACCTCGTCGACACGCCCGTGCGCGGGGTTGTCTACGAGGCGGTGGGGGGCGTCGAGGCGGCGGTCCTCGGGGGCGGGGTGGAGCTGGTGCGGAGCGCCGGCCGCACCTGGCGGATCCCGGTCGCGCTGCTGGAGGCTGAACGAAACGGGGCGGACGGGTGGTCCAAGGAAGCGGCGACGACGGCGCTGGGGCTGCTTGCCAAGGCGAGTGAAGCAAATAGTTAAACTCGGATATGAATTTAGGTAAATAAAGAACGCGCTGAAAGGAGCCACCGATGGCGTTGCAGCTAGGTGACGTAGCACCGGACTTCGAGGCCCAGACCACCGAGGGCCGGATCAAGTTCCACGACTGGATCGGTGACTCATGGGCGGTCCTCTTCTCCCATCCCAAGGACTTCACCCCGGTCTGCACGACCGAGCTCGGTTACATGGCCTCGATCGAGCCCGAGTTCGCCAAGCGCGGCGTGAAGATCATCGGCCTCTCGGTCGACCCGCTCGACCGCCACGAGGAGTGGGTGGACGACATCGAGGACACTCAGGGCGCGCGGCCGAATTACCCAATCATCAGCGACGCCGACTTCGCCATCGCCAAGGCCTACGGGATGCTGGCGGCCGATGTCTCCGGCGATCCCGGCGACCGCACCCCGGCCGACAACCAGACGGTCCGCAACGTCTTCGTGATCGGGCCCGACAAGAAAATCAAACTCATCCTCGTCTACCCGATGACCACCGGCCGCAACTTCGACGAGGTGCTGCGGGTGATCGACTCGCTGCAACTGACCGCCAACCACAAAGTCGCGACCCCGGCCCAGTGGCAGCAGGGCGACGACGTGATCATCGCCGGCTCGGTCTCCAACGACCAGGCCAAAGAGATCTACCCGGATGGCTGGGAGGAGCCGCGGCCTTACATCCGCATCGTCCCGCAGCCGGACAAGGCCGCCAGCTGAGCTCAGCCGCCGAAAACCAAGCCTGACCAGGACGCAGGGAAGGACGCCGAGGGGAGCGCACGCAAGTGCGTGACCCGAGGCGGGGCCGACCGAGGACGCCGTCAGGCGCCGGTTTGCAGGCGGCTGAGGAAGTCGCCGAGGATCCGCGCGGTAGCTCCCCAGATCAATTGCCCCTCGACCCCGTAGGTCGGGGTGTGGATGGGGACGCCGCGCCGGACCAGGCGGCGCATCTCGTAGCCCTCGCGGAGGATGTCGAGCGAGAAGGTGAGGACGGTCTCGACCTCGCTCGGGTTTGGCTGCAGGCCGAGCTCGCGGGGGTCGGCGACGCGGCCGACGAAGGGCTGGATGCGGTAGCCGGTGACGAAGGTCGAGGTCGGCGGCAGGGCGCCGGCCAGCTCGACCGCGGCGGGGTCGAGGGCGATCTCCTCCTGGGACTCGCGCAGGGCGGTGGCGGCGAGGTCGGCGTCGCCGGGATCCTGGCGGCCGCCGGGGAAGGAGACCTCACCGGCGTGGCGGCGCAGGTCGGCGCGGCGCTCGGTGAAGATCAGCCCCGGTTCCTCGGGCCAGCCGTAGAGGGCGAGCAGCACCGCCGCCTCGGTCCCTCCGTGTGCCTCCATCGCCGCCGCTTCGTCCGGGCTGAGCAGCAGCCGCGAGAGCTCGTCCAGACCAGGAATCAGTCGCCCCCGACCGGCCAGGCGGCGCCGTTGACGTAGGAGGCGCGCTCGGAGCAGAGGAGGACGACGGTGGTTGCGGTGGCGGCGGGGTCGGCGTCGAGGTCGGCGCAGACCGCGTTGACCAGCACGCCGCTGCGCGCGTAGCGGTCGGCGAAGAGGCGCGAGAGCGCCAGCTCGGCGGCGCCGGTCGTCGAGCGGGCCGGGTCGGCGCCGGTCGGCCGGCGGCCCGTCGCCGCGGCGACGTTGACGATCCGGCCCCAGCCGCGATCGGCCATCGCCGGGGCGGCGGCGCGCATCGTCCGCAGCGGCGCCATCACATCGAGCTCGAAGCGGGCCTCCCACTGCTCGCCGGCGGGCGCCGCCGCCGGTGCGTTGACGAGCACGTCGAGGCTGGCGAGGCGCGCCGCGGCGACGGCGCTCGGCACGGTCTCGAGCTCGACGACTTTGGCCCCCTCGGCCCGCAGCCGGTCGGCGATCGTGGCGGCGAGCTCGCCGCCACCCGCGACCGCGGCGCTGCGCCCGGCCAGGCCGAGGTCCATCAGCTCTCCTCGAGCCGCTCGGTGACGGTGATCGTTGCCTCGCCGGCGAGGACCTTGTGGACCGGGCAGTGCTCGGCGATCTTCAAGAGCCGCCGGCGTTGCTCGGCGTCGAGCTCGGCCGGCAGGCGCAGCGCCACCGCGAAGCGCGACGGGACCGGGCCGTCGTACTCCACGTCGACGTCGGCTTCGACTTTGCCGAGCTCCCAGCCTTTGCGTTCTGCGTACATCTCGACCGTGATCGCCGTGCAGCCGGCGAGGCTGGCGGCGAGCAGTTGCGTCGGCCGCGGCCCGGTGTCGGTGCCGCCGCGGTCGGCCGGCTCGTCGACGATCAGCTCGTGGCCGCCCTCGAGCTCGACCTCGTGGGCGAGGCCCTCGATCCGGCGGACCGAGACCCGCACCGGCTCAGCCCTTGCCGCGGCCCTCGAACAGGGCCGGGTCCTCGACGTCGGCGAAACGGGCGAGGGCGTAGGCGTAGTCGGAGGCGCGGTTGAGGAAGTGGACGACGGTTTCGCCCTCTAGCTCGCCGGCCTCGGCGAGGGCGGAGACGCGGCGCTCGGCGCGGCGGATGACCGTGCGGGCGACGTCGAGCTGGGCCGAGAGTTGGTTGCCGCCGGGGATGACGAACTTGGGGGGTAGCTCGACTTGGGCCATGTAGCGGTCGATTCCCTGCTCGAGCTCGGCGACCATCGCCCCAGTGGTGCGGCTGATGCCGTCTTCGAGGCGGCCCGTGGCCTGCGGCGAGGTAGCCAGCTCGGCGCCGGCGACGAAGAGGTCGTCCTGGAGGCGGAGGATGTCGGCGGCGAGGTTTGCCTGGTCGGGACCGCAGAGGGCGCGGGCGACGCCGAGGGTGGAGCAGGCCTCGTCGAGGGTGCCGTAGGCCTCGGTGCGGCCGTGGTGCTTGGGGACGCGACCGCCGTACCAGAGCGAGGTCGTCCCGTCGTCGCCCTTCTTCGTGTAGATCTTGACCACGGGTCGATCCTACGCGGGATCGCGGACCGGGTTGAAGACCATCCCCGTCATCACCTTGGGGAAGAAGTAGGTCGACTTCGGCGGCATGTTGGCGTCGGTCTCGGCCACTGCCTTGACCTGCTCGACCGGGACCGGGCGCAGGAAGAAGCCGGCGTCGTAGGGGCCGTCTTCGAGCAGGCGCAGGGCGTCGTCGACACTCTTCGCGTACTCGAGGCCGCGCCGCTCGTCGATGTCGTGGTCGCTCATTCCCGCCAGGCCCTTGAGCACCAGCGTCTCGAGGATCGCCGAGTCGAGGCGGCGGTAGGCCTCGGGCTGGCCGTCGAGGCGGCTGTCGATCTCGGCCAGGTCGCGCAGGCGCAGGCGGTAGGCGCGCTTCTCGACGCTGTCGTAGAAGCCGAAGACGCCGACGCCCTCCTCGCCGCCGGGGTCGAGGTGCTCGAGCGCGACCTCGTGGACGTCGAAGCGCTCGCGCAGGCCCTGGTGGAGCGCCTCGCGGCGCTCCGGATCGTCGGCGAAGCCGGCCAGCAGGCGGTGGGTGGGGAAGACGGTGAGGCCGGGATCGTCAAGGCCGGTCAACGACATCAGCGTGAAGTTGTGCGGGCCCTCGCCGCCGACCTCGTCGCGGAAGGCGCGGGCGGTCTCGTAACGGTGGTGGCCATCGGCGATCAGCAACTGGGCGTCGGCGAGCAGTTCGGTTACGGCGGCGTGCACGGTGGGGTCGTCAACGCGCCAGACGCGGTTGACCGTGCCTGCTTCGTCGGTCGCCTCACCCCAGGGCTTGGGCGCCAGCGCCGGCTCGACCAGTGGCCAGGGGTCGGCGGTGCTGAGCGAGAAGATCGGCGAGAGGTTGTAGCCGCTGGCGCGGGTCAGCAGCAGCCGGTCTTCGAGCGGCCCCGGGTGCGTGCGCTCGTGCGGCCGCACCGTGCCGGTCTCGTAGTCCTCGACCCGGACCCGGACGAGGATCCCGTTGCGGCTGTACGCGCTGCCGTCGGGGGCGACGTAGTCCTGGGTCAGGGCCCAGATCGAAGGTGCCTCGTCCTGGACCAGCGCCCCCTCGGCCTTCCAGTCCGCAATCCGCTCCGCCGCCTCCGCGTAGGGATCGCCACTGGGATCGCTGTCGGGGTCGGCCGGATCGAACGGCTTCGGCAGGTCGATCGCCACCGCGTTGTACGGCGACCGCGCCAGCAACGCCGCCCGCCCCGCGGCATCGATCACGTCATAAGGCGGCGCCGCCACCGCGTCCAACGAGCCGACCACCCCGAGGTCGTAGTGCAGCGCCTGGATCGGGCGGACGTCAGCCATCGCGGCTCACTCTAGACTGAGCCGATCGGGGCGTGGCGCAGCCTGGTAGCGCGCTGCCTTTGGGTGGCAGAGGTCCCCGGTTCGAATCCGGGCGCCCCGATGTAGACAATAAGTTCCGGCACGTTTGCCATCATGCAGGCATGACCGATTCGGCAGGAGAGAAGAGGGGCGTGCGGGTTGTCGTGGCACCGGCGATCGAGAAGCGGATCTTGGTGGTTCGTGGCCGGCAGGTGATGCTGGATGAGGACCTAGCGGAGCTCTATGGCGTCGAAACCAGAGTGCTCGTCCAACAGGTTCGCCGCAATGAAAAGCGTTTTCCAGCCGATTTCATGTTCCAGCTCTCGGCCGAGGAGTTCATCGACTTGAAATCACAATTTGTGATGTCAAGTGGCAGTCATGGAGGGCGTCGCAAGCGCCCCTTGGTCTTCACTGAGCAGGGAGTGGCCATGCTCTCGGGAGTACTGCGAAGCGACCGGGCCATCGCCGTGAACATTGAGATCATGCGGGCATTCGTGGAGTTGCGGCGTGTTGCCGGCTCGTTCGACGAGCTCCAGAAGCGACTTGATCAGATGGAGCTAGACATTGGCGCCCGCCTCAGTGAGCACGACGGCCAGCTACGTCAGATCTTTGAAGCGCTGCGGCAGTTGATCTCGCCGCCGGCCGAAGCCAAGCGACCTGTTGGCTTCCGGATTCGCGGCGGCGAGGAGTAGTCGGCTAGAAGCGGGTGGCGCGCATGCTGTGCGCTTTGGGGGCGCTGTACTTCTTCTTGACCCGGGTTTCGCAGCGCGTGCGCTTCTGGGTCGTTTTCAGCTTGCGGCACTGTTTGAGCGACTTAGCTCGCTGCTGGGCGCGCTTTTTGGCCTGGGCCCGCTGCTTCTGGCGCAGTTCTTCTTCGTGCTTCTTCGCTGCTGCCTGTTCTTCCTGAAGCTTCTTCGCGGCAGCGGCTTTGGCGGCCTCTTCTTCCTGGTGCTTCTTGTCGGCGGCCGCCTTGGCCGCGTCTTCTTCCCGACGCTTTTTCGCTGCTGCCTCGTCTTCTTTGGCTTGGACTTCCGCCGAATTGATGGCCTTGATTTCCAGCGGCGAGGTCGTGAAGATCTCGAAGGCCAGTTCCACGGCACTCGCTTCCCAGTTCACGCTGGATTCCCGCTTGCCCGTGGGAACCGCTGGGATTTTGTCGCCGTTGAAGCTTTCGTATTCGTGGGGGAACTGCTCGGTGCCGTTGCGTTTGAGGATCGCGGAGAAGAGGTTGTCGACCTTGTTGACTTCTCCTACGGGAGAGACGAACGGGCCCTTTGCTTCGACGGGTTCGCCCCCGCAGGAGAACTTCATGTAGACGCCACCGGCGGGATCGAGGAGCATGGCGACTTCGTGTTTGGCCTGGTTGATGAAGACGAGTTCGGCGTCGACGTCTTCGGCGACGATTTCTTCTTCGGCCGCACCTGCGGATTTACATGGGACGGGAGCGTTCATCCCTTCTTGCGCCGTGCATCCCGAAAAGAAGTAGTCGCCGACGGCTGCACGCGGACCAAGGATTTCCCCTTCGCCTTCAGATTTGGTGCAGTGCAGGATCGGGTCGAAGTCGTTCAGCCGGGCGGACACTTCCTGTATCCCTTCGGCTTCGAAGGGGATCGGGAAAGCTGCTCCGGCGGAGGGCACGAATTCCAGCACCGGCGTGGCGGCCTGGGCGCTGGCGGGCGCGATCGTCAGCGCCAGGGCGGCGACAAGCGATACGAAGCAAGCTGAAATCCCTCCGAGCCCTTTGGCTCGCGACCGTCGTGCCTCCACCTTCGACCTCCCCTTCGCTGGCTAGCTGACCCGGTTGCTGCAATCAGAGCGTAACGGACATGGGCCGACATGGCCCACCGAACACGGCGGTTTCATCTCCGCGGCGATTGCCCTTACGGGGGGCTGGGGGCTACGGTGAGAGACCGATGTTTGCCGGTCGACCGAGAGTCCTCCTGGTCCTGGTAGCCGCGATCTTCGCCGTCGCCGCGTTCCCAGCCGTGGCGGCGGCGAAGACGATTCACGTGGTCGAGCGGGCGGCGACGGATGCGGTCACGAACGGGTCCGAAGAAGACCGCGCCGGCAATGTCCTGACCTGGCACAACAAGGTCTACGACGCCGCCGACAAGAAGCAGGTGGGCCGGGACGCGGGTTATTGCGTGCGGATCGTCGCCGGCAAGTCATGGGAATGCGCCTGGACCACGTACCTCAAGTCCGGCTCGATCAGCGTCCAAGGGCCGTTCTCGGACACGGGCGGGACGGTGCTGGAGATAACCGGCGGGACCGGTGCCTACGCGACCGCCCGCGGCACGATGAACCTCGAGTACCACAACAAGGCGGGCACCGCCTTCGACTTCATCTTCCACCTCAGGTAGCCGCGGCCGCCTCGGGCTCAGGTGCGCCGGCCAGGAACTGTTTGAGGGTAATGAGCCGCACGCCGTCCTTGACCTCCTGCGGCAGCTTGTCGGTCAGCTCGACCTGCTTCAGGTCGGGAACGATCACCGCCCGCGTGGTGATCGCCGGGCCGTCCGCCTGACGCCAGAGCCGCCGGGCCGGCTTGTCCATGTCATCGGGCTTCTCGCTGTCGAGGGAGCCGATGCGGGCGGCGATCAGGGCCCAGCAGCCATCGCGATAGGCCAGGAAGTCGGGACGGTGGCCGCGCTTCTGCTCGTAGTCGGCGATGAACCATTTGGCCTCTTCGAGTTTCTGGCGCACGCGGCGGTCCCAGACGAGAGCGCGAAAGCGGGTCGCGAAGGCCCAGGTGTCATCGAGGAATTCCTCCTCGACGGCGGTGGACCAGTCGTCCGATACGGGGTCGTAGCGCTGCAGATCGACCACGAAGGTCTCCTCGTCCCTGGTCAGCAGGCAGCGGATGCGGAGCTCTTCGGCGATCCCCTCGTAGTCGTTCTCCCTCGCCTCGAGGTCGAGCAGCTCCCGCATCCAATTGAGCCGACTGCGCAGGCGCTCGACACAGGCCTCATAGCCCTTCGAGCGGGGGCGCGCTTCGGCGCGGACACCGTCGTCCTCCTGCGGTGGCCGCACGCGCTCGGCGCGTTTGATCTCGGCCAGGCCGAGCTCGATGCCGCCGACTTTGAACCGGGTCACCCGCCGCAGTCCCTTGATCGTCCGCCCCGGCGCCAGGGCCGCGAAACCAAGGGCGGCGGCGAGGACGAAGAGACCAAGGGTGGTGCTGTCCGGGCTCGACTTTTCGCTGTCGAGCTGGACGACGATGAGCACGATCGCGCCGGCGAGCGCCACCGCCACGGCCAGCCAGGCCAGGTATGCCGTGAGCTGGTCGCCCCGCGAAGGGCCACGGTCTCTGTCTGTCTCGGTTTTCGCCAGCGCCCTCGCCCCCAAGGATCGGTTTACGGATTCTGCGTAAAGCGCGACCCTATTCAGGGCCGGCGCGGGAGGCAAGGCGTGGCTTGGGATCTTTCTGCAACTTCCCGCCCTGGACGTTAGTACGCTCCAGTTTGCAGGGGTTTTGACCGATGGGAGAGGGGAATGGAAGAGGGGAGCGTGAATCATGGTGCCTTCAGCCAGCGGCCGCTCGCCCAGGGCGAGCAGATCGAACGGCGGACCGAACGGGCGGTCTTCGAAACCGACCGGCAGATCGTCGTCGGCGATGTGACGCTGCCGCCGGAGGGCTACCAGAGCCGCTTTTCAGACTTGCTGAACCGGGCCGACCTTGAGTTCGTGCCGCTGACCAACGTCGAGATCACCTCGCTGATCGACGGCAAGGTCAGCGAACGCCCCTTCGTCACGCTCTCGAAGCGGCACGTGCGCATCTCCTACCCGCTGCCGCGTTAGCGGCGGGGCACTGCTCAGGTCCGCGCGTAGCGCTCCTTGCGCCCGCCGGCGTAGGAGCCGAGATCGATCAGGAAGGCGAGGACGACGATGAACCACTCGAAGCCGCTCACCTTGTTGGAGCTGGCCCACATCGCCGCGTAGGCGAGCGTCGTCCAGGGCAGCAGGAAGAAGCCGAGGAAGGGCACGAACCAGCTATCGAAGGCGCGGCTGAGCAGGTCGGTGAAGAGCCAGAGCACGAACAGCGCCAGCCGCGGCGAGATGAAGGCGAAGAGGATGACGAGGCAACCCACGGGGAGACCGTACCCGTTCACCGGCTTGTTAGATCGCTGGCGTACCTTTTCTCTAGAGGAAAGGACGACAGATGAACGGAATCGGAAAGCTGATGGCAATGCTGAATCCAGAGAAGACGCGGATGGTGACGAAGGAGGCGGCGCTGCCCGGGCGCAGCGAGCCGGGCTTTGAGGTGCCGGCGACGCACGCAGTGCTGGGGACGCCGCTGAAGCCGCCGTTCCCGGAGGGGATCGAGGCGGCCTATTTTGCGCTCGGCTGCTTCTGGGGGGCGGAGCGGTTGTTCTGGGGAATCGACGGCGTCTACACGACCGCGGTCGGCTACCAGAACGGGACCACGCCGAACCCGACCTACGAGGAGGTCTGCTCGGGGCGGACCGGGCACGCCGAGTCGGTGCTGGTCGCCTTCGACCCGAAGGTCGTCTCCTATGCCGACCTGCTCAAGGTCTTCTTCGAGGAGCACGACCCGACCCAGGGCATGCGCCAGGGCAACGACGTCGGCACCCAGTACCGCTCGGGGATCTACTTCACGAACGATGCCCAGAAGGCGACGGCGGAGATGGCCAAGAAGGCCTACGACGCCGATCTGAAGGCCGCCGGCAAGGAGCCGATCACGACCGAGATCGAGCCTGCGGGGCCCTTCTACTACGCCGAGGACTACCACCAGCAGTACCTGCACAAGGTGCCGAACGGCTACTGCGGCCTGGCCGGCACCGGCGTTTCCTGCCGCATCCCCGCCGCCGCTGCTTGAGCGACGCGGCTCGCCGCGGGCGCGGCGAATAGCATCCCGCGCCCGTGGCGCCTTCCTTCGGCTCTTACATAGTCGGTTGCTTCTCGGTAATCGGCATCGTCGCCGCCGTCGGCCTCGGCGGCTACTGGCTGCGGCGCTGGATCGTGCCGGAATTCACCGGCGCCCTGGCGCGGCTCGCCGACGCCACGCTGGCTGTGGCGCTGCTGGTGATCTCGCTGGAGATCCTCGGCACGCTGAGCATCCTCCGCCTGGGCTGGATCGTCGTGGTGACGATCGCGATCGGGCTGCTCGCCGCCGGGATTGGCTACCGCAAGGCGCCCGCGAACCCGCACGAGGTGCAGGCCCCGCAGGTAGCCAAAATCGCGCTCTGGATCGCCCTCGGCGTCGCCTCCTTCACGGTCGCCGAGTGGACCTTCCCGGCCCAGCTCAGCCTCGACCAGGGGATGTTCGGCGGCGACACGACCTGGTACCACATGCCCTTCGCGGCGCGGATCGCCCAGGAACACTCGACGGTCCACCTGCTCTACACCGACCCGCTGCGGCTTGCCGTCTGGTTCTACCCCCAGACCTCAGAACTGATCCACGGGGCGGCCATCGTCATTTTCAAGAGCGACTGGCTCTCGCCGCTTATCAACCTCGTCTGGCTCTCGGTCGCGCTGTTGGCGGCCTGGTGCGTCGGCCGCCCCTACAAGGTCGGCCCGGCGACGATGGTGGCGGCGGCGCTGGTGCTCGACTCCGGGGTGATGATCGAAACGCAGCCGGGGGAGGGGCGCAACGACATCATGGGGCTGGCCTTCCTGATCGCCTTCGCCGCCTTCCTCATCAATGGCCACCAGCGAAGGGCGCCGGACTCTGGGGCGGTTCAGGACGCCCCCGACCGCGACGCGCCGCTGCTCGACAAAGGGCCGCTGATCATGGCCGGCATCGCGGCCGGGCTGGCCGGGTCGGTGAAGACCACCTTCCTGGTGCCGGTGGCGGCGATCACGTTGGGGATGATCATCTTCAGCGGCCGCGGCCGGCGCTGGACGACCACCTGGGTGATGGGGCTGCCGATGCTCATCATCGGTGGCTACTGGTACGTGAAGGCGATGATCAAGACCGGGGGCAACCCGATCCCGATCACCAAGTTCGGCCCGCTCAACCTGCCGACGCCGGACCAGATGCCGCTCGACCCGCGGCCGCGCTTCGCCGTCGCCCACTACCTCACCGACCCGACCATCTACCGGCGCTGGTTCTTCCCCGAGCTCGAAAACGCCTTCGGGCCGTTATGGCCGCTGATCCTGATCATCGCCGTCGCCACCGCGGTCTACCTGGTGGTGCGCTCGCGCAACCGGATCGTGCAGGTGCTGGCGGCGGCGGCGCTGGCGACCGCGGTCGTCTACATCTTCACGCCCCTAACCGCGGCTGGGCAGCAAGGCTCGCCGACCGGGTTCTTCACCAACACGCGATACCTGACGCCGGGGTTGGTGCTGGCGATGTGCCTATTGCCGCTCGCGCGGCCTTTGCGAGCGCCGGATCGGCGCGCGCGGCAGACGCTGATCTTCCTCACCGTGGTCTACGCGATCACGGTGCTGACGACCCCGCGCTGGTATCCCGGCTACATCGTCGGCACGGTGTTCCTGACGCTGGCCCTGGTCTGGGTGCCGTCGGCGCTGGCGATGCTGCGGAGCCGACGGGCGATCAGCCGGCTGATGGTGGGGCTGGGAGCGGCGGGGGTGGTGCTGCTCGCGGTCGTGCTCGGACGGGCGCAGCAGGTGCAGTACGCCGACCACCACTACACGAAATCGACCCTCTTCCTCGGCGAAGGCGGCCCGCAGAAAGCGTATGACTTCGCCCGCTTGCAGCAGAACAAGCGGATCGGAATCGCCGGCTCCAGTGAGATCATCTTCGGCCAGTACGGCTTTTACGGCGGCCACCTCAACAACTACGTCCAGTACATCGGCGTGCCGGGGCCGAACGGGACCTTCCGCCTGGCGACCACCTGCGAGAAGTTCATGGAACGGATCAACGCCGGCAGCTACGACTACCTGATCATGAGCCAGTTCACGCAGGACTCCGAAGACGCGCCGTACTGGTATCCGATCTACAACTGGGTGAGGCGTGACCCGGCGCTGAAACAGATCATCGAAGAGCCGAAGATCGTCCCCGAGCCCGACTACGTGTTCAAGGTCGTCGGCAAGCTCGACCCGAAGTACTGCCCGTCGAGCTAGACCGCGGCGAGGGCGTGCTCGCGGATCAGGCCGGCGGAGCGCTCCGGCTGCTCCCACCAGAACATGTGGCCGACGTCCTCGTAGATCTCGAGGCGGGAGCCGGGCACGAGCGAGGCGATCTGGCGCCCGTTGGCGACGCCGAGCACGCGGTCGACGGTGCCGTGTATGACCATCGTCGGGACCGCCAAGCCGGGCAGGCGGGCGCTGGTGTCGTGGGCCATGATCGCCTGCAACTGGAGGCCGATCGTCTCCCGCGGTGAGGGAAGTTCGGCGGCCATCGTCGTGAAGGCGCCGAAGCGCGACTCCTCGGCTCGGAAGCCGGGGGAGAGGTTGAGCTCGTACATCGCCCGGAAGACCCGGTCCTGGTCGCCCGAGGCCATCGCCTCGACCAGCCCCTGGAAGTCGGCGGGGTCCATTAGCTGCGAGCCCTCGCCGCCGCAATAGGTGCAACCGAGCGTCAGCGAGCGCAGTCGTTCGGGGTGGGCGAGCGCCAGCTCCTGGGCGATCATCCCGCCCATCGAGATGCCCAGCACATGCGCGGTCTCCCACTCCAGCGCGTCGAGCAGCCCCAGCGTGTCGGCGGCCATGTCGGCGATCGAAAACGCCCCGCCGGCCGGGTCCGACAGTCCCATGCCCCGGTTGTCGAAGACGGCGACCTCGAAGTTCTCCTCGAGCAGCGAGCGGAACGGATTCCCCCAAGCCCGGTGATTTGCGCTCATCCCCTGGATCAGCAGCAGCGGCTCACCCGCGCCCCCGCGCTCGTAGTTCAGCTCCAACTCCCCGACCCCGACCTTCGGCATGCCCCGATGCTATGCGACCGCGGAGATCCAGTGGGCGCGCAAGCGCCGCGAAAGCGGCGACAATGAGACCCCGAGCCCCCGTAGCTCAGCCGGATAGAGCATCGGACTTCTAATCCGACGGTCGCTGGTTCGAATCCAGCCGGGGGCGTTGATCGCGGCCAGTCTTGCGGTGGTCGAACCGATGCGGCCCCGGCGACGGTTTCAATCTCCAAGTCAGACGGCGCAAGCCGGCTCGGCAACTACCCTGGATGAATGCTGATCGGCATTGATGCAAGCGGCAAGTTCCTCACCACGCCTGCATACGAGCCGTCCGTCGTCGCCGCCGCAGTGGGACCTCGGGACGCCTTTGAGGAGATTGCTGCCTGGACTGAAGGTGCGCTTCTCCGGTGGGGGCTTTCGAGTCAGCTGGAGGAGCTTCACGCCAATGAGCTCAACGTCAGCGAAATACGTGAGACCTGCGAAATGCTCCGGGCTCGTAAGGACGTTCGGCTGGCAGCGGTGGCCACCGATTCGCTCTTGCTGAACTCGACGGCTGCGCTCAACCACCACCGTCGCCGCCAGCTGGCCAAGGCAGAGAACGGCAGCGCTCGGACGCACGACGGCATACGACGGCGACGCCGGGTCTTGGATCTCCTCGAAAGTCCGCGGCTGATTGACGGCGACTATGCCTTCGCCGCGGTGCTGCCGCTGCTTGTCACCGCCTCCATGCAGCGGGCTTTCGGCTTTTTCGCTGGCGATGAGCACCGTGGCGAAATGACCGGGTTCGAGCTTCTCGTCGACAAAGAGGCACCTCCGACGACCCGCTACGTCGAGGGAACCTTGCTTGCAACGATTGGCGGCGACGAGCGTTTTCATCTGACGACGCCGGACCACTGGCGCAACCCGCCAACCCATCCGCTCCTGAAGGAAGCAA
Organism: uncultured Actinomycetes bacterium; assembly: GCA_963708405.1. Classification (GTDB taxonomy): domain Bacteria; phylum Actinomycetota; class Thermoleophilia; order Solirubrobacterales; family 70-9; genus VAYN01. Next base: position 1,015,685 of record CAVPSL010000002.1, on the reverse strand, counting down.
TGCACGAGGACGGCAACGGACTCAAACCGCAAGTGTTGCTCAGGAGTTTGGACTGGGTTGACTCCATCAATGAGCCGAGTGTTCAGGTCGCGGATGTCGCGGCATGGGTGATCCGCCGTGTGATGGCGCATCCTGAAGAGGCCGAGTCGCGACAAATGTTCGACCTGTTACGGCCGCTCTTGGCGGGCGAGGACGGCGAGTCTTTCGGACTCTTTTCGGTGTCTCGGCTCCGTCCGGATCAAGAAGCGATGTATGCGCACCTGCGTGAGGGCATTCAACCGGACTGGTGGCTGCAACCACAGATGCCCGGCACTCGCGCTGCGTAACGAATCGCTGGCGTGAAGGTTCCAAGCTACTTGGTTCGCCTGGCTAGCACTCCGGGCGCGGGTCGCGAAATCAATTACTCACCGCAGCGTCAGGTCGATCAGGGTCAGAGTGGTCACGACAAGAATTGCCGCGACCGAGAGTACAGCGACCCTGAGTCCTTGCACAGCGGTGACCAACGCCGCTTCAGCACGCTGTCCATCCTGCTTGTCTAGGCGCCGGACGAGGATTTGGAGCTGGTCATGGCACGCCATGTTCGAAATTAATCGGAGTCCAACGCGATCGCCGAACTCCTCGAATTCATCCTCGGAGGGCTGCTCGGGCACTGTGCTGGGAACCGCGGGGACGGGAGTACGGTTGAGCACTGCAGCATGCAGGCGATGCACCGTTCGACAGTGCAGCTCCCGTTCCTTCCGCAGATCGGACGCGTCGACACCTCCAAACCGCCGGCCTTTCGCTAGCGCCTCGTCGATCTGCCCGATTCGCTTTGCTCGCTGCTCCCAGGCATTCTGCGCACCGACTCCGAGAACGCCAGACACTCGCCCGGTCCAGGGGATGAACCGCTCCGCTTCGGTCGCCTTCTGGAGCTCGCTCGTCACGAACTGGCCCAGCGCCAGCGTTTGGTTCCGTGCCGCCTCCCGTTCCGTTGAAGCCCCCGCCTGAACCCCGCTCGCCCCGACCTTCGTATGCTCGGTGCCCGGAAGGGCAGTTGACGGCAACGTCACGCTTGGGATCTCGGTTTGGTCGCGGACTCCGAGATCAGTTGGATTAGCCACCGCGGCGATGTCGAGCGCCGCCTGTCTCCGCGCCCGCTTCGCAGCACGCGTCAACCAAGGGTGTCTTACCGTCTGCAGCGCGCCGCGCCATCCCACCCTTGCGTCTGCTGGCCGGAGGGCCTCCTCTAGACAGCTCCGAACGGCATCTTGCTCGTTTGACCGAAGTGCCTGGCGAGCGAGTACTGCGACCACCTGTCCAACGTAGGGCAGCGCCTGCGCAATATCGAACGTGTACCCAGAAGTCGAATCATGCTGTGAGTCCCGTTTCGCCATTCGGGGAAGTCTAAGTGCCGCCGCATAAGCCAGCGCGATCGGCTCACCATCGATCGGCGCCGTGGTTCGTCCTGTGTTCGGTCGGGGGCGTTGATTGGCTGGAGAGCCAAGCGCTTCCTGAGGGTTGACCCCGCGCGGGAGAATCCGTGCCCTTACAGTAAATATGTGTGCAAATGAATGCAGGATGTGAATGCAATAGGGGCGGTGTCCATCAAAGCGCTGACGATCAGGAGCTTTCCCCCGGCCCTCGCGGATGCCCTGACCGCGAGAAGCGGCGCAGGGGGAAAGTCGCTGAACCAGACTGTCGTCGACCTCCTGGGCAAGGGCTGGGCGCGCAGGGTGTTCGTTCCAGCGGGTTGGGGCGCCTTGCGGGAGGCTGGAGCGAGGACGATTTCGAGCGGGCGACCGCTCAGTTCGAGGCAGTCGACGAGGAGATCTGGCGTTGAGTTCCGGTTTTTTGCCTCGACACCTCCGCCTACAGCAACTTTCGGCGGGGGAACGAGGAGTTGGCGGCGCTCTTGGACCAGGCCGATCTGGTGGGTGTGCCGACCGTTGCGCTGGGCGAGATGCGCACCGGCTTCCTGCTCGGCGGCAGGCGACGGCGCAACGAAAGCGAGTTGGATGCCTTTCTTCGCAACCCCTGGTACCGGTGTTGCCTGTGCACTCCGAGACGAGCCGCCAATACGCGGAGATGGTCGCGGAGCTGCGAAAGGCGGGCACGCCGATTCCCACCAACGACATCTGGATCGCCGCCATCGCGGCTCGCAACGGCACCACGGTCATGACTAGCGACGATCACTTTGAGCGCATCGGGCGCGGATCGCCTGCACACCGGGGAAAGTTGATCTCCAGCCGCCGTCAACGGGATCGCGTTGGTTTGCTGCGGACAAGGGTGATGTCACGTCGCTCAACCTGTCCGTCTGGCGCGGCGACGATCGCCGCGACCTGCGCCTTCTTGTGAGTCCCGAATAGCGACCGGAGGGGTCGCTTCAACCGAACCCAGACGAGGTGATGCTGATCCGCCGCCAGGGAGTAGCCGGCGCTCCCGAGAACCTTGCCACCCTGCTTCAGCTTGAGCCGGCCACTGCACCGCTCCGACGCTTCGCCGCCTTCGCAGCCGAGCAGCACCTTGACGCCGCTATGCGGGAGGCGGACGCGCTTGCTATCGATAACCGTCCGCAGCGGGGTCGGCGAGATGTGGCCGACGATCGCCGGGTTGCTTGGTTCCGACATCAGGCAGGTGCCACCACCGCCTTCACACGGTCCCTCGCCCATCGCGGCGTACCAAACGTCACCTTCCTTCCCGGCGACGATGTCGACTGGTTGGCTTTCACGATCGGGCAGCTCCACCTCGCTGTACCGCCCTGCCGGAGTGAGCCGCCCGAGGGTGCCGAGCTTGCGGCCTGGGTCGAGCGCGTAGACGACCTGGGTGAACCATAAGCGGCCGTCCGCCGCGGCCGCGATCTGGCCCGGGATTGCGCCTGCCGGGAGGTTGAATTCGGTCAGGTTCCCCGCGGTGTCGATGCGGCCGATCTTGCCGCTGCCCTGCTCTGCGAACCAGATGTTCCCGTGCGCGTCCGCGGTGATTCCCGCGGGTCGCGAGCCCGGCGGAAGCGGGAGCTCGGTGAGCTGACCCGAAGGCGTGACGCAGCCGATTCGATCGCCGAAGTACTCAGTGAACCAGGCGTCGCCATCGCTCGCTTCGACGATCGCCATCGGTCGCGATTCGCCCTGGGGCAGGTGGAATTCAGTCACGGCACCGTCTTGGTCGATCCGCCCGACCGTGTCAGGTCCGAAGCTGCCTCGACCTTTGGTAAACCAGATGCCCCCGCGGCGGGCGGTGGTAGCGTGACCAGTAAAGTCACCTCCAGGGGCGATCGCCACCTGGGAGTACACCCCGGTCGGAGTCAGCCGCCCGACCCTCGCTTCGCCGCTGAAGAACCAGGCATCTCCTTCAGGGCCAACCGCGATCCCCGCCTGGAACGGTTCGGGCGAAGGTATCTCGCTGATCGGGCCGCCAGGCCCGACCCGCCCGATCCGGCCTTCGAAGTGTTCCCTACTGCCAACCGTCCCCGTGTACCAGATGATGCCGTCAGGCCCCTGGGCAAGGCTGCTGATCCACCTGCTTTGGAGCTTGAATTCGGCGGTGGGGGTCAACGAGGTAACAGCCCCGGCCGGGGGGGCCGTTGCCAGGGCAAGCAGTCCGGCAAGACTTAGCAAGCAGGCCCTCGTGTGCGATCGCTTCACTCTCAGATCCTTGCTGCAGTTGGTCGTACTGCCAAACCTGAAATCAACCGAAAGATGCGGACGTTAAGCGCCTATTTTCGCGGGTATCGAGCCGCTGATGAAGAGTCAGGACGAGAACACGCCGCAAAGGTCAGCCCGGCGCGTCTGACAGGCCCGCCGTCCGCAGTCGCTGAATCGCCCGCGCAAAGGCGGGTTGAAGAGCGGCTATCACGCAGACACCGGCTGCGCACGAAGCGAGTGCGGCCAGGGCGGCGAACCAGGTCGAGGCGGTATCTGCCGCCGAATATCCCAAATCCGATTTGGCGATCGCCACGATTGCCTCGCTCGCGAAGCCGATGAAATGGAAGAGGACATAGGCGCCCGCTGCGCCGGCGAGCAGGACATCCCGACGCGCAACGGAGTCGTTCGCCGAGCCCTGAGCGGCGTCGAAAAAGGCGAACGCTGCCAGCGCCCCCGCGATCGCAGCAGCCATGAGGCTGACGGTCCCCAGATTGAGACCGGCGGTCATGGTCCCCAATCCACTCTGGTCCGTATAGCCCTCGGATCGAAGCAGACCAGCGATCAGACCAACCAGGTTCGCGGCCAGGAAGGCGATGCCGGTCCAGCCCAAGAAGTAGTCGCGCCTTACTCGCTCACGCTGGGAAAAGCCGATCGCCGCAAGGACCGCGGCGATCATCAGACCGGCGGCGAAGACGCCGTCGAGCACCCCTGCGACCCGGTAGGAGTGCGTGTGAGGTTCGGAGAAATCGACTCCGGCCGCGAGCGCGGCTGAGAGGAGGCCAAATCCGTAGGCGGCTGCGGCGAGCGCTGCGGCGTCCCGAAGACCCTGTGCTCGTCCCTCAGGTGAAGAAGCGAAGGCCTGCGCGGCAAAGAAGGAGGCCAGGGATAGCACGAGGCATTGAAGGATCGCCAGGCCCTCGGCGACAACCAATCCGGTGAGATGCGGGTGGTTGAGGACATCAGAAAGCCTGAGGGCATGCTCGACGGCGCGGAGGGCAAAGGCGCCACCGAAGGCGAGTGCTGCCGACCCGAGCAGTCGATGGCGATCTCCCATTTACACAATCTATTGTGGAGACCGCATACGTGCCCAAAGAGAACTTCACGCGGATAGAGCCGCTTCGCTGGACCTGATTGAAGCGCTACCTTGCCAGCGACACCGCCGACCCTCCCTCGATTCGCGCCGTCGGGTTCGCATTAGGTTCTACTGGGGGCGTTGCAGCGGTGCTTGCCGGTTCCGGCTGTACGGTGCTCCGCGTCTGCAAATCGCAATTGCTTGGAGGACGCCGATGCCGGACACCACTTGCCACATGTCGATCTCGCTCGACGGCTTCGTCGCCGGGCCGGACCAGAGCCGGGAGAATCCGCTGGGAGTACGCGGCAGGGAGGTCCATAGTTGGCACCTCGGCGACGAGCGCGCGAACGAGGCCGACGCGACGGCGGAAGGCTGGCTGATGCGACCGCGCGGGGCCTACGTCATGGGCCGCAACATGTTCGGGCCGATCCGCGGCGAGTGGGACGAGGACTGGGATGGCTGGTGGGGCCCCGAGCCGCCCTACCACGCGCCGGTCTTCGTGCTCACCCATCACGCCCGCGAGCCGATCGAGATGGAGGGCGGCACCAGCTTCCACTTCGTCACCCAGGGCTTCGAGGCCGCTTACGCACAGGCGCGTGAGACGGCCGGCGAGGATGGCATCGACATCGCAGGCGGCGCCTCGACCGTCCGTCAGGCGCTCGCCGCCGGAGTGATCGACGAACTCACGCTCGACGTGGCCCCCGTCCTGCTGGGATCAGGCGAGCGGCTCTTCGACGGAATCGAGCCCTTCGAGTTCGAGCCGGTGGAGGTGCTCCATTCCCCGCTCGCCACGCACATTCGCTACCGGCGAGAGGGGTGAAGCAGTAGGCCCGGATGCCGTCGCATTCGGGCCTACGCTCTACAGCAGCTTCGCCTTGGCCTGGTCGAACTCGGCCTGGGAGAGGGCGCCTTTTTCCTTTAGGTCGTTGAGCTTGTGGAGCTCCTCGGCGGGGTTGCTGGCCTGCGCCTGCTCGCGGACGTATTCGTCGAAGTGCTTTTTGGTGTCGGCCTGCTCTTTGAGGGCGCGGTCGCGCATGCCGCTGCCGCGGACGATCAGGTAGAGGAGGACGCCAAGGAAGGGGAGGAAGACCAGAAAGAAGACCCAGACGGCCTTGGCGACGCCGGAGAGCTGGTGGTCGCGAAAGAGGTCGAAGATGACCGTGATCAGGATCCAGATCCAGGCGAAGAGCAGGAAGAACTCGAAGACCAAGAGGAGGAGTTCGCCGAAGGAGACGCTTGCAAGTGGCACGGTGGTCCTTTCTTTGGGGGCTGACGCCTCACCGGCGTTCTAAGAGCTGAAGTTAGGGCACTAGGACGACGACGTCCTGGTAATTGTGGGCCTGCTCGAGGATGCGGTCCACGTTCCAGAGGCGGCCCCAGCGCTGGTGGATCCACTCGCGGGTGTGGAAGACGTCGGTGTCCGGCCAGTCGACTGCCTCGAGGGCGACTCGGCGGGCGGGCATCGGTTGGTCGAGGGTCTCGTCGGTGACGGGGTCGGTGCCGAGGGGCTCGAGGCGGTGCCGGACGTCAACAGCATGGCGTCGCAGTGAGTGCTCTCGGTCCGTTCGCATTTCCTCCCAGACGACCTCGGAGTGGATGGTCAGCAGGGCGAAGCCGCCGGGCGCGACCACGCGGCGCAACTCGGCGAGCCAGGCCTCTTCGAAGTCGTTGATGTGGGTGAAGACGGAGCCGGCCCAGATCGCGTTGATCGAGCCGTCGGCGAAGGGGAGGCTCGGCAGGGCCGTTCCCTGCAGGACCGGCGCCTGCAGGTGCTCGCGTGCCCAGGCGACGTACTGGCGGCAGAGGTCGATTCCGAGGGCGTCAACTTCGGGGGCCATCGCGGCGAAATGCCTGAGAACGCGGCCGGAGGCGCAGCCGAGGTCGAGGAAGCGCTGCCCCGGCGAGAAGGGACGGTCGAGCTCGCGCCCGATTTCCTCGAGCCGCAGGTAGTCCTCGAGTCCGGACAGCCAATAGGCCAGGTCGTCGCCGGCGTAGTAGCCGACGCGGTCGTCGTCGACTGGAATCGGCTGGGTGTCGGCGCGGGCCAGCTCCTCGACGCGGCCCGGGTTCGCGGCGTGAAAGCGTTGCAGCGGAGCGTCTTGGCGGAACCGGTCCATCGACGGACCCATCTGAGTCCCCGAGGCGAGCATCTCGCCAGGGGTGCCGAGCGGCGGCTGCGGCATGTGGCCGGGGTCGTTCCACAGCGCCGGGGAGCGGAAGCGGGAACCCCGGACCACTGCCTCCTCAAGGCTGGCGACCTTCGCCTCGATCGCGTCGACGCGGGTATCTTGGGGCCGATCCTTCCTGCGCACGGAGCGAGGATATTCATCGGGCGCTCGGACCGGCGCGCCGGCCTCGCCCCGCCAACTTCAGGACCGAAGCTCAAGCAGAAGTCGGGCGAGGGCCGAGCTATAGGCCTCGGGCTCGGCCCATTTCGTGAAGTCAAAGATGTGTCGCTTGTGCGTCAGGGAGCGAACCCAGGCGCGATCGGTTCCCCAAAGAGCATCATCGAGGGTGACGGGGAAGAGAATCGATCGACCTTCTTCCCGCTCTCGATCCAGAGCGGCGTTGACCTCGTCCTCGACCCACTCGCTCGTTATCGAGTTGCGAGACAAGACGAGCAGGAGCTTGTCATGCACGCGGATTGCGTCATATATGACCTGCCTGAACCGGTCGCCCGTCTTCAGATCCTCGGTGGCAAGCCAGACACGAATGCCAGCTTCCTGGAGGTCGGCGTGGATCCGGTTGGCAATCTCCTGATCTACGGATGAGTAGGAAATGAAGACGGTGTAGAAGCTCGCCTGCTCCGCGGCGTGCCGGTAGAAAGCGATCAACTCGTCGGTTAGGCCACAGCCTCTGAAAAAGACCTCAGGTACAGGCTCCAGGGTGCGGATCGTGCTGTCATCGATAGGGCACGGTCCGTCCAACGCGACGGAGTCGAGGCCGGTGGTGCCGCCGAGGTCGGTTGCCGCCATGACCGTCGAGCTCATCGCGGCGCCGCTCAGGTCGCTCCCGCGCCAGCGGGAGAAGCTGAGATCCGCCCGCAGCAGATCGGCTTCGCGGGCGTTCACATCTGCCCAGTTGCCGCGAGTGAGATAGGAGCCGATAAGTGAGGCTCCTTCGATGGTTGCCGCTGCGGCGTTAACCCAGCGGAAGTCGCAGCTGTGAAGCCGGGAGAAACTAGCGTTTGCTGTGTGGAGATTTGCCTCCCGCAGTCGGCAGCGGATTAGCTCGGCTCGAACCAGGGTTGCGTCAGAGAGGTTGGCCTGCGAGAGATTGCAATCCGCGAGCGATGCGCCGACGAGGTTCGCCCCCGCGAGATCGGCGCCTCCCAGATCGGCTCCCGTCAAGGTCAGGCCGCTGAGGTCTGCATCGCGAAGGTCAAAGGGCCGATCCCACCCCTCGTGGCTTTGGCGGTACTCGCGGATCGCCTCGGCTCCGCTGCGGACTATCTCGACGTCTGCCTTATTGCCCATGGTGGCCCCGGACCACCCTAAGGTCAATCGGTGGCGTTGACGATCCGCGACAGCAGGTAGGCGGTCTCGCGGAAGGCGGTCCGGGGTGGGACGCCGTATTCGCTCGTGGCGGGCGGGCCGAAGACCATTTCGGCTTGGGCGAGGAGCTTGGACGTTTGGGGATCGAAGATGAGCTGCTCGCCGAAGCCACGGTCGCGGACCCAGGTGAGGGCGTCGCCGCGGCGGCCGGTGATGTCGGCGACGTCGTGCTCGCGGCCGATGCCCGGGAGTTCGGCGAGGGCGTTGAAAGCGGCAGCGCGCAGGGGCGGGCTGGAGACGGGTTCGCTGAGGATTTCGATCAGCCTTTCGGCCGTCGTGCTCCCTCGTCGGGAGTTGACGGGGGAGGGCGGGCTCCCCGGCGCGAGGCCTTCGATCGCCAGGCGCAGCGCTTGCGGGTCGGTTGGCAATTCGGCCAGCTTGGGGACGTTGACGAAGGCGTTGCGGCCGCGCCAGTTGCGGGAGGCGAATTCCTTCGTGAGATGACCGGAGCTGTCGCGGCGCACCGCGTGTTCGGCGGGGTCGTAGGCGAACGGCGGCGGTGAGCCCTCTTCTTCCCAGCGTTGCTGGTCGGCGCTGGAGAGGAATTCGACCTGGCCGAGGGTTTCGCGCACGCGCGTCCTGCCGTCGGGGCCGGTCCAGACCTGCTTCGTCGTCGGCACGAAGGCGGGGAGCGCGTCGGCCTCGGGGCCGAGCAGGTTTGCGGTGAAGTGCCGCGGCTTCGCCTTCGTCCCGGCGCCGCGACCGCCCGGTTCCCAGCCCTGGAGCTGGGCCACCTTCGTCTTCGTGTAGAGGAACTGGCCCGCTGCCGGTACCGGTTCGATGGTGGCCTGCGAAGTTTCGGCCTCGCTGAGGCCTTCGGGAAGGCGGATCGTGCCGATGCTGCTGGCCGGCGCCCGAACCGGCTTGCAGGGTTCGACCTTGCCTTCGACCACCTGAACCCGGGCCTGGAAGCCGCCTTCGGGGTTGCCGGCATAGGGGGCCGGGGAGCCGGAGATGACGACGCTCTGGTCGGGACGAAACGAGGCGGGGTCGAGGCTGACGTTGGGGATCCTTTCGTAGGCCTCGTCCAGGGAGAGGTCGCTGTGCCGCGCCGCCTGCATGAGCTGGCGGTACTGCTTGGGGCTCATCACCCCGATCGTGATCGCCGGTCCCTTGCCGCCGATGTCGACGCTGCCCATCCGCCCGCCCATCGAGGTTTTCACCGTCGAGGGCTTGAGGCGACGCTCGCGGCAGGTCGTTCCGGTTGGCAGCCAGTTCACCTGGGCCTGGATCCCGGCGCGCTCCAGCGCCTGTTCCAGCCCGGTCGGGTCTTCGAGGTTGTAGACCTTGATCGTCACGCCACCGCCCTGCTGCGGTTCCACCGCGAACGCCTTGGGGGTGTTGTCGCCGCCGGAAGTGACGATGAGGAGGACCGCGGCCACGGCCAGCGCCGCCGCGCCGGCGAGTGCCAGGCGCAGCGGCCGGCGCCGTCTGGGACCGGCCGCGCCGGGGGCCGCCGCCTCGGAGGCGGCCTCGGCCGCGCCGCGCTCGGCGACGACGGCCTTCAGTCGCTTGAGGAGCCGCTCCTCGAAGCCCTTGCCTCGGTTCTGCTGCTCGCTCATCGGCCTTCCTCCTTTCGCGGAGACGGTTGGTTGGCGGCCTCGAGCTCGGCGCGGAGCTTGCGCCGGGCGCGGTGCAGGCGGACGCGGGCGGTGACCGGCCGCAGGCCGGCCGCGGCGGCGGCTTCGGCGACCGTCAGCTCGTCGAGGGCGACGAGCTCCAGCACCGCGCGCTCGGCCTCGGGCAGATGGTCCATCGCCGCGTAAAGCTCGCGCGAGCGGGAGGCGGCGTCGATCCGGGCGTCGATGCGTGCGGCGTCGTCGGAGTCGAGCAGGGCGCTGCCCCGCCAGCGATCCTCCCGCGCCCGCTCGGCATCGCGGCGACGAGCGTCGTTGGCGATGAGGACGCGGGCGATCCCGTAGAGCCAGGCTCTCGGTGTTCCCTCGCTCGGCCGGTAGCGCCTTGCCGACTCGATCGCGGCGAGGAAGATCTCGGCCGTCAGGTCGGCCGCGCGCTCCCGCTCGCCGACGCGGCGGGCGATGAAGTTCTGCAGCCCTTCGACGTGCTCGCAGTAGAAGGCCTCGAAGATCGCCGGGTCGGTGCCGATCCAGTGCAACTGCTCCGGACCGACGCCACGCTCGCGCACGCTGACGAGCGCTAGCTGACGACCCAGCGAGGCCGGCTGGCCGGACAGGTCCAAGTCGGTGCCCATGCCCCTTATTGGTCGCGGGACGGAAAAGCGTTACCGATCCTCGGCTCAAGAGTGCTCCGGTCCTCGACACCGGGTCCGCGGTCGAGCGATCCGCCGCGATTTAGTAAAGAATGAGCCGCTGATGGGATCTCGTGTGTTTCGTCTGGTGGCATTTGTGGTTGGGGTCGCGGCCCTCGGCTCGGCGGTTTGGGCGATCGGGTCGGCTGGGGCCCCGGCCGCGTTCTCGCAGGGGACCGGTGGGGCGGTGCCGCGCTTCGAACCGGCGCCGTGTCCGCGAACGCCGCACCCGATCGAAGCGTTGAAGAAGGCCCGTTGCGGCTACCTGGTTGTGCCCGAAAATCGCACCCGGCCCAACGGGCGGACGATCCGCAACATGGTGGCGATCCTGCCGGCGCAGTCGAAGCACCCGAAGCCCGACCCGGTCGTGTTCATGACCGGCGGGCCCGGGGCGGCGGCGATTCTCGACATCCCCTTCCTCGTCGACGCCGGGATCAACCAGAACCGCGAACTGATCGTGATGGCGCAGCGGGGGACCCTCTACGACAAGCCCGACCTCTACTGCCCCGAGCTCGACCACTTCTACGCCCGCCAGGTGAGCATGGTCTTCGATGCGCCCTCGACCGGTGCGAAGCAGGCCGCCGCCGCGCGCGCTTGCCACGACCGCCTCGTCAAGCGAGGGACTGAACCGGCCGCCTACAACACGACCGAAAACACCGCCGACTTCGCCGAACTGCGGCAGGCGCTCGGCATCGAAGAATGGAACGTCTACGGCTACTCCTACGGCAGCGACCTAGCGCTCTCATTCATGCGCGACTACCCGGAGGGGATCCGCAGCGTGACGATCGACTCGGTGGTGCCGCCGAACATCGTCAGCCTGCCCTGGACCTGGAGCAGCACCCGCGAGGGCATCACGACGATCTTCAAATCGTGCGAAGAGCAGCCGAGCTGCAACCGTCACTACCCGGACCTCCTGCCGACCTTCATCCACGAGGTGCGCCGGCTCGAGGCGCATCCGCTGGTCCGCCGGGTGCGCCCGCCGCAGGGTGGCGCGCCGGTCAAAGTGGTGCTCGACGGTGGCACGCTGGTCAACATGCTGGTCGGCAACGTGCCCCGCTGGCCCGAAGTCCCGGCGGCTATCACCGAGCTCGCCGAAGGCGACCCGCATCGCTTCCTCGAGGCGCGCGCCGCGGGGGCCGTCGTCCCCGAGAACCCCGAGCAGGCGCTTGGTATGACCGAGAGCTTCATCTGCCAGGAGTGGGAGCCCTACGGGGGACCGGCGGCGATTCTCCGCGCCGGCCGCCGCGTCTTCCCGACCTTCCCGGCCGCGGTCTTGGTCAACGCTCCGCAGCTTCCCTTCCTGAAGGAGCTCTGCCGCGAATGGAAGGTGCCGAAGGCGCCCGTCTCCCAGCGGGCCCGCGTCCACAGCGACATCCCGACGCTGGTCGTCTCCGGCGCCGTCGACTCCAAAACGGGCGCCAAGTGGGGCCGCTACGCGGCCCAGTCGCTCAGTCGGTCCACCTACGTGCGGATCGACAATGTCGCCCACTGGGTGATCGTCCAGTCGCCCTGCGCCCAGCGGATCTTCCAGTCTTTCCTCTCTCGGCCGAGCGGTCCGCAGACCGCCTGCGCGGCCAAGACCCAGGCCTCCTTCCCGATCGAAAGGTGAGTCGATGACCCGCAGCAGGATCGCCACTGTCCTTGTCTTCATGACCGTTCTGCTCGCCACCGCCGTGGCGGCGGCCGTGGCGGACACGCCGGCCTCGACGATGCCCCCGGCCACCTTTACCCCCGGTCCCTGCCCGAAACCGCCCGGCCCGATCCCCGAGCTGAAGACCGCCCGCTGCGGCCGGCTGATCGTCCCCGAAGACCGCGCCCATCCGAACGGGAAGACGATCAGCCTCTCCGTCGCGGTCATTCCGGCCAAAGCGGCGATCCCCAAACCCGATCCGATCGTCTGGCTCGCCGGCGGCCCCGGCGACGACTCGATCACCGAGATCCCGTGGGCCGTCGCCGGCGGCCTCAACCGCAACCGCGACGTGATCTTCATGTCGCAGCGCGGCACGTACACGGCGAAGCCGAAACTGACCTGCCCGGTGGTCGACCGCTGGGCAGAGAAGACCCTGAACATGCCCTACGACTCGCCCGCTGTCGGCCGCGCCTACGTCGCCGCGACGAAGAAGTGCCGCGGCCAGCTCCTCGCCAAGGGCGTCGACCTCGGTGCCTACAACACGCTTGAAAGCGCCAACGACCTCGATGAATTGCGGCAGGCGCTCGGGATCAAGGAATGGAACGTCTACGGGATCTCCTACGGCACCGACCTGGCGCTCAACTACATGCGCATGCACCCGCAAGGCATCCGCTCGGTCGGGATCGACGGCATCTTCCCGCCACCGCTGGCGGGCGGCGTCGCTGCCGAGACCAGCGCCGGGGAGGGGATCAACGCAATCTTCAAGGCCTGCTCCGAAGACGCCAGGTGCCACCGCCGCTACGGCGACATCGGAGCCACCTGGCGCCGGCTCGTCCGCAAGTACCAGGCCGCGCCGCGCACCGTGCGGGTGCCGGTCGAGGGCGTGAAGGGCAAGGTGGCGGTGAAGATCAGCGGCGGCATGCTGCTGCAGTGGACGGTCTCGCCAGGCACCCACCTGGCGGGCAAAGTGCCCGCCGACGTCGACGCGCTCGCCCACGGCAACCCGGTGCCGATCGCCTCCACCTGGGCGGCGCCGAAGCTGAACCCGGCCGGCATCGGCGTGCTCAGCAACGGGCTCTTCTCCGGCGTGTCCTGCGGCGAGTGGGTGCCCTACGAGAGTGAGGCAAGCGTGATCGCGGCGGCCCGCCGCGCCTTCCCGACGCTGCCTCGATCGATCTGGGAAAACGCGCCGAACCTGCCCTTCATGCGGCAGAACTGCGCCGCCTGGAAGGTGCCTAAGGTGCCCGCGGAAGTTCGCGCCGTCACCCGCAGCGCGATCCCGACGCTGGTCGTCGACGCCCAGTACGACGGCCAGACCGCGGCGTCGTTCGGCCCGCTGGTGGCGCGCGCACTGTCGAACTCGACCGTAGTGACGATCCCCAACGTCGCCCACGTCGCCTTCGCCAGCCCCTCGCCGAAGGCGAACGCCTGCGCCCAGCGCATCGCCCGCTCCTTCTTCGATGTCCTCAACAAGGCCGAAACCGGCTGCATCGCCAAGGTGCCGCCGACCGAATTCGAGATCACGAAGCGCTGAGCTTTCCTAGCGCGACCCTTCGCGGCGTTCGCGCTGGAGTTTCTGCTTCCGGGGCAGGAGTGGGATGCCCAAGCGGGCGCAGCCGAGGCCTTCGGCGTGGGGGAGGAGGCGGCGTTTGTGGCCGGCCCATACCCAGTAGCCCCTGGGCATCGCCGCGGCGATCTCCCAGACGACCTCGGGGTAGTCGCCGTCCTTGTTCATCTCACGCAGGATCGGCCAGTGTCGGGAGGTCGCCATCGCCGTCACGGCTTCGGTTGCGGAAGCGCGATCGCCGGTGCGGCGAGCTTGGCCCCACTGGCGGAGCCAGAGGCAGGAAACGGTTCCGGTGACGGCGGCACCGACTTGGTAGCGGTCCGTGGTCAGGCCTTCGTTGGGGACTAGGGCCGGGCTGAAGCCGGGGGGAGTCGGGATGCCTTTCAGCATTTCCCGCACGGCGCCTTCGTGGTCGGCGGCTTTGACCACCTTCGCCGGCATCGCGTCGAGCCAGGTATTGGCGTCGACCCGGGTCAGCCAGTCGAGCCGTTCTTCGAAGGCCGGGAGGTCGGGAACGGCGGCCCGCATTTCGAGTAGGTAGCCGCCTTCGGACCACAGCGCGGTCATCTGGCGGTTGCCGGGGCCGCCCTGGTTGCGGAAGCCCTCGGCCCGGGTGTCGACCTGGGCAGTCGCTCCCAGGACCGGCACCCTTAGCCAGTGCTGGCCGTGGGGGTGCGGCATCCCGCGGGCGATCTCAACCCATTTCGCCAGATCGCCCTGGCGCCAGTTGAGTTCGACGCGGCGCTGGCGCACTGCGGGCGGGAACATCCCCGACTCGGTGCCGTCCTCGTTGAAGCGGACCGTTTCGTAGGGGATCGGCTTGCCGGTGACGAATTCCATCTGCCCTTCGAGCCCTTCGTGGCCCTTGTACTGGGTGACGTTCTGGACCCGCCAGTCGGGGCCTTCGAGCAGCAGCAGCGGCGTCGATTCGGCGAAGCGGACGAGCTCGGCGCCGTAGGCGCGGGAGGAGTGTTCGGAGGCGCCGCCAGCGAGGATGACGATGACGGCGGCAATGGCGATAGCGGCGCCGCCGAGGGCGAGCGCGATTCGCCGCGGGTGGCGGCGCTGGGCCGCCGCGGTCTCGAAGCTGGGGACCGCCGCCTGCTCGCCGTCGATATCGGCGAGCAACTCGGCCTCCAGCGCCTCGAACTCGACCCCGTCGAGCCGGCCTCGGCTCATGGGGTCGGCCGCGGCGAGTGCGGTCCCTAGCTCACGCGCGTTCATCTGGCCTCCTCCTTCTCGAGTTCGGGCTGCCGGCTGCCGGCCGATCCGTCGTCTTCGATCAAGCCCCGCAGCCGGCGCCGGGCGCGATGGAGGCGACTGCGGGCGGCGAGCGCGGAGATCCCCAGGACCTTCGCCGCATCGCCCGGCGCCAGCCCCTCCCAGGAGACGAGCAGGAGCAGCTCGCGGTCTTCCTCGCCCAGTCCGGCCATCGCCCGCAGGAGCTCGGCGGCCTCGCCCTCCGGCGCCGGGCGCGTCGTCAGCTCGGTCCGCAGCGTCTCGGCGAGGCGCCGGCCAAGGCGGGTGCGGCGACGCTCGCTCCGCTGCAGGTTGGCGATCACATTGCGGGCGACGCCGTAGAGCCAGAGTCGGGCGCTCTCCCCGGGCGGGACCTCGCCGAGGCGGCGCCAGGCGACGAGGTAGGTCTCGGCGACGACGTCGGCGGCGTCCTCCCGGTCCTCGACCCGCCGCAGCGCGTAGGCGAGGACCGCCCGCCCGTGTTCGCGGTAGAGCCGGCTGAAATGGGACTGCGCAACCTCGCGGCCGAGCGCATCCGCCTCGATCTGACCCTGCGCCATCGTCCATATATGTCCGTTCGGAGCCGGGCGTTGCGGCGGCGGTCGAAATCGGTGCGCTCGGGGCGCCAAGATTCAGTCGCCCGCGCGGTTGCGCGCGGGTAGGATCGGCTGATGGCTCAGCGCGTCGTCGTTCTCGGGGCAGGCTTCGGCGGGCTGGAGATAGCGACGATCCTCGCGGCGGAGGGCGGCGGTGAGATCGAGGTGACCCTGATCGACAAGGGCGAGGGTTTCGTCTTCGGCTTCTCGAAGCTGGAGTTGATGTTCGGACGGGCGACGATGGACGAGGTGTTTGTCCCGTACGCGGAGATCGAGAAGCCCGGGGTGCGGGTGCTGCGCGAGACCGTGACCGCGATCGACCCCGAGGCGCGGCGGGTGACGACCGACGCCGGCGTGCACGAGGGCGAGGCGCTGGTGATCGCGCTGGGCGCCGACTACGACTTCAACGCCACTCCCGGCCTGGCCGAGGGCGGCAACGAGTTCTACTCGCTCGCCGGGGCCGAGCGGCTGGCCCCGGTCCTGAAGGAGTTCTCGCGCGGTCACGCTCTGATCGGCGTCTGCGGGGCGCCGTTCAAGTGCCCGCCGGCGCCGAGCGAGTGCGCACTCCTACTCGATGACGAGCTGCGGGCGCGCGGGGTGCGCGACGAGTGCCGGATCTCTTTTGTGATCCCGTTCGGGCGGCCAGTGCCGCCCTCGCCGGAGACCTCGGCGGCGCTGGAGGCCGAATTCGCCGAGCGGGGGATCGAGCTGGTCCCGGACGTCGGGTCGCAGCGCTCGACCCCGATCGCAGCGTCGCGGTCCTCGACGACGAGAGCGAGATCGCGTTCGACCTCTTCCTCGGCGTGCCCAAGCACCGCGCCCCCGATGTGGTGATCGAGTCCGGCATCACCGAGGAGGGCTATGTGCCGGTCGACTTCGCGACGCTGGAGACCCGCTTCCCCGGTGTCTACGCGGTCGGCGACGTCGCCACCGCCGGGGTGCCGAAGGCGGGCGTTTTCGCCGAGGGCGCTGGGCGGATAGTCGCCCGGGAGCTGCTGGCCAAGTTCGCCGGCGCCGAGCCGCCGGGCCGCCACCTCGGCCAGGGCACCTGTTACATCGAGTTCGGCCACGGCCGCGTCGGCGGCGTCGAAATCGACTTCCTCTCGGGGCCGGAGCGGAGCGGCGTCTTCCGGGCGCCCTCGGCGGAGATGGTGGCCGAGAAGGAAGCGTTCGGCTCGGTCCGCCGCGCCCGCTGGTTCGGTACCTAGCCGTAGTGGGCGAAGACTTCGCGGACGAGGCCGTCGGAGTCGAGGAGCATCATCTCGGCCGACAGCCGCCCTTCCACCGAGCGGTAATAGAGGACGACGCTTTCGGACCCGGTGAGGAGGGCGAGCGGCTCGAACCGGAGGTCGGGGAAGCGCTCGAGGCCGGCGCTGAAGTAGGCGCGGAGCTTCTCCTTGCCGGTCAGGCGGCCGTCGGGGCCGAAGCCGAGCCGGGCAACGAAGGGGGAGGTGAAGACGACGTCCTCGCGGTAGTGGGCGAGCATGCGGTCGAGGTCATGGGCGTTCCAGCTGGCGTACCAGTCGGCGGCGAAGCGCTCCGGGTCCGAGATCACAGCGACGACGCTAGCAATCGAGGCGGTGGGTCGAGGCGAATGTCGCCGCTAAGCTCACTGCTTGATTGGCGAGGGAGTCACGGTGCGACGCGCTCGGGGGGCCGACGTGGCGGCCGTCCTCGGGCTCTGGGGGGAGGCACGGAGCGGGCACGCGCGCGTGGCCGACCGGGCCGAGGATCTCGAACGCCTGCTCGATGACTCTCCGGCGGCGCTGCTGGTCGCCGAGCGCGCGGGCGAGATCGTCGGCGCGCTGATCGCCGGCTGGGACGGCTGGCGCGGCAACATGTACCGGCTCGCGGTTGCTGCCGATGAGCGCCGGCAGGGCGTCGGGCTGGCGCTGGTGCGGGCGGGGGAGGAGTACCTAAGCGCTCGCGGTGCCGGTCGCATCACTGCCCTCGTCGCCTTCGACGACGCCGAGGCGGGCGCCTTCTGGGACGCTGCGGGCTACCCGGAGGATGAGGAGATCGGACGGCGGGTCCGCAACCTGTAGCCAACCCTTTCGTGCCGGCTATTTCACGAAGACGCCTATCGGGTTTCCGTTGCCGTCATCCGCTTTGACTGTCCAAGAGGCGTGGTATTCGCCGCTTTTCAGGGTCACCGTTTTGCTGACGCCGGGGCAACCTGCTGTGAGGATGTATTCGATGCCGGTGACTGTCACCGACGCCTGCATGTGGCCCGGCCCGCCTTCGATTTCCAGGTTTTCGAAGACGACGTGTGAGAGGCCGGTCTGGGCTGGGATGTGGACGACGCAGCTCCCGGCTTCGAGTGTGATCTGTTTTCCCACCGGACAGGAGATGTCCATCACGGCTGTCGGCGGGCTGCTTCCTTCCACCAGGTGCAGGACGTAGGTGCAGCCATTCGTCTTTACGGTCCCTTCAAGGCCCAGGAAGCTGCAACCCGAGTATTCGGGGGTCAGCGTCATTGTCGTGGTTGTGGTGAATTCCGCGAGACCCAGGAAGGCGGATTTGCATTTCATTTTCCCCACGCTGGTGGTGAAGGAGTCTTCCGTCCCGGAGCCTGTGATCGTGGCCGGGGCCTGCGCGAAGTGAAATTCGGGTGGGGCGGCCTGTGCCGCCGCGGCGGGCCCGGCGCTGAGCGCAAGCGCAGAGACAACCAATAGCTGGAGGAGCCGTTTGGGCGACATGGTGCAGCCCGCCTTTCGTCGTCATCGGGAGGCCGAGACGCGCTGCGACTATATACAGATATTCCTAACTAATCAACCGCTCTAAGCGGAGTCGCCCTACAGCCCCGGCGGGTGCCGGACCACAAAGCCTTGCGCCGAGGCGGGGGTGAGGTGCCAGCGGGGGCCGGTGCCGTTCTCGTCGCCGACCGTGTCCCAGCGCAGGCCGGCGATCTCGGCGAAGGTGTGGCCGGCGTTGGCGTAGACGGTGATCCACTTGCCGGGGCCGGGTTCGCCCCAGCCCTCGAGTTCGCCGGAGGTGAGGGGGCGGGGGATGAGGCCGCCGCCGAAGAGGGCGAAGCTGACCGAGCCGGAGCAGTCGTAGCCGTAGGAGTAGAAGGAGCCGTGGCCGCCGCCCCATATGTAGGGGCGGCCGACGATCGAGTTGGCGTTGTCGATCACGGCCTTGACGGCTTCGGGGGCGTCGGGCGGGGCGAGGGCGATGCCGGTGAGGAGGATCGAGGTCGATTCGCCGCCGCCGCGGCTGTGGGCGAAGATCTTCTGCGCTTCGGCGGCGTCGTGGCGGGGGATCGCGGTGCCGTTGGAGCCGGCCGAGGCGGCCGGCAGCTTCGAGGGGTCGGCGGCGATTTCGGCCGCGGTCGGAGCCTTCGGAGCCGGCGCTTCGGCTTCTTCGCGGGCCGCCGCGGCGACCTGCTTGCGCGCTTCGATCATCGCTAGGCCGTCGCCGAGGGCGTTCAGCGCCTGGTCGGCGTTGGTGCCGGCGACGAAGGCCGAGAGGGCGGCGCGCGCTAGCGGGTGCAGGGCGGACTGGCCGCCGCCGTTGTCGGCGGCTGCGGCCGCTGGAGCGGCGAGCGCGAGGACAGCGAGCAGCGTTGCCGCGCTCGCGCCCCGCCTTGCGCTTGTCCTCAGGAGACCCATCGATCCGGAAACTTCGGGACAGGGTAGAGCCATAAAGTTAAGAACCTGTGGCGGACCTGATCCTCTACGCGATCCCGGCCTTCGTCCTGCTGCTGGCGGTCGAGCTCTGGTCGTTCCGGCTCGCCGCCGACGAGGACCTGGCCGGCTACGAGCTGCGCGACACCCGCACCAGCCTGACGATGGGTGCCGGCAACGTCGTCATCAACGCCGTCTGGAAGCTGGTCGTGGTCTTCGTCTACGCCGGCCTCTCCGAGCTGACCCGCTGCGGATGCCCGCCGACGAGTGGTGGACCTACGTTCTGCTCTTCTTCGCCGACGACTTCTCCTACTACTGGTTCCACCGCATCCACCACGAGGTGCGGGTCTTCTGGGCCAGCCACGTCGTCCACCACGCCTCTGAGCACTACAACCAAGGCGCTGCGGTCGGTTGACCCGACCAGCGGAATCGCGGCAGTCCATGCGACTTCATCGGCCACCCACCGCGCGATGCGTTCAGTAGTTTTCCGCACCACCTGAGCGTGACGTGGGCGCTTCGGGGTGCCCCTACTGGTTTGCCTGGTTCGGTCTGATTTCTCCCGCCGCGACCGCCCTCACCACGGCCTCGGTGCGGGTTCGTGCCTGGAGCTTGCCCATCGCGTTGCGCACATGGGTGCGCACGGTTTCAGCTGACAGCCTCAGCCGCACCGCTACCTCCTCGCCGCTGTGTCCCTCGGCGAGCAGGACGAAGACATCCCTCTCGCGCTTCGTCAGCAACTGATCGCCACCGTCGGCAAGGTCGATGATCTCCCTGATCTCGGCGCCGACGTAGCGCTCGCCGCGGTGGACCGCCCGCAGCGCTTCGACCAGCGGCGCCAGCCCACTGGGCTTGAGGACGATGCCCTCGGCGCCGGTTTCCAGTGCGTCGGCGAGGGTCAGGGCGTCGTGGCTTCCGGTGTAGATGAGGACCTTGGCCTCGAACGGCCGGGTTCGGAGCCGCTCGACCAGGCGGGTACCACTCTCACCCGGCAGGTCCAGGTCGACGATCGCAACGTCCGGCCGACAGCGGCGCATGAGAGGAAGCGCCTCATTCGCACTTCCCGTCGCCGCCAGGACTTCCACTCCTTTGCGCTCGAGCAGAACCTCCAGCCCTTGGCGCAATGCCACATGGTCGTCAACCAGCACAACGCTCAGCATCATCAATGCCTTCCTCTTCGCAAGTGTCGCATACGACTGCGCACGGCTGGCTGATCTCCCCGATCTGCGGTATGTGGCCCGGCCCCTGGTGGGCCGATCTCTCAGGTGGAAGCAGCGGGCCCGATCCCGTGCACATCACCACAGAGAGGAACACACGATGAAGACGCAGGAAAGGGCTTATGGCTTCGGAATCGC
Organism: uncultured Actinomycetes bacterium; assembly: GCA_963708405.1. Lineage (GTDB taxonomy): Bacteria > Actinomycetota > Thermoleophilia > Solirubrobacterales > 70-9 > VAYN01. The sequence continues at coordinate 995,157 of CAVPSL010000002.1, read as the reverse complement.
CCTGATCACGATCCTTATCTGCATGTTGGGGATCTCCGCGAGCGCCCTGGCGCAGTCGGGCCCGAAGCACCACCGCCACAGCGCACGCCACCGCGCGCATGGCTCGCTGGTTGCCATCTCGTCAGCTCCGAGGCATCACCGCCATCACTCGACCCCTGTCCCCACTCCCACGCCGCTCCCGCCCCCAAAGCCGCCGCCGCCTCCGACTCCCACCCCGGAACCGATCGCGACGCCGACGCCGCCCGCCGGCTACAGGCTGCTCTTTGAAGACGAATTCGACAAGGGAAGTCTCGCCAACTTCGTCCAGGGCTCCGACAACAGCGGCACGGTAAGTATCGAAAAAGCCACTGGAACGGCGACCCTGACGCTTCCGGCCGGCGCGAGCGAACCCCGCGAGGAGCTGTCGATCAACTCCACCAACGAGCACTTCGCCGAAGGGGCGCAGTTCGTGCTCGAACTCGAACGCTGGCTGTCTCCGAGCACCGTTCCGGGAAGCCCCGGTAATCACTTCACGATCGCCCAGTTCAAGGGTCTCGAGGGCCGCTTCCCGATGGTTTCCGAAGAATATGGAAACTACAGCGGTCAAGGGAATGGCCTCTACGTCCAGGACAAGAACCTGACCAGCAACCCCAACTACCGCGTCGCCAACTACGGCCTTGGCGAATGGCACACCGACCGTATGTACGTCTCGGTTTCCAAGACCGGACACGGCGCCTACACCGTCACGGTTGACGGAAAGCAGGTGGCAAGTGTCACTGGCACCAATACGTTGGAATCGGTCGACTCCTATGGCTTCATCAAGATCGGCGCCTATGGCGAGCCGCAGGGGAAGGCGGTGGAAGTGAAGCTGCGGAACGTCCGGCTCTACGTCCCCGCCTAGCTCGGCTGAAGTGCCACGCATAGCCGAAAGAGTTTCTTACTAACGTCAGGGCCCCCTAGGTCCGGCGGGGGGAGATGACCTAGGGGGCCGACTGGCGGGCTTCGCGGTGACTCTGGGACTCGGCAGCGGTGGGCGTGGAGGTTCGCCACTCCGCTTTCGAGGGCCTCACTATCAGGGTGTTGACGGCGGAGCACAATCCCCCAAATGCGTGAAGAGGTGTGGATATCCCCCAAAGGGGTTAGGCCGGCTGTTCCCGGGAGTGGGCCAAGGCTTGCGTCGTTTAAGACTTGTCCCTTATCGTCCGAACCGTGGAGTAATCACTGGGTTTTGGGAGCCCAGTCCGATGGAGCGCGTAGTGGCTACTTCCGATCCACTCCGAGACGACGAGAACGCCCAGGTATTTACAGAGGGCGAGGAGGGTCCGCGGGCTGCGGTGCGTCTGCGGACGGCGTTTGAGCGGTCACGGCACCCGATGCTGATCGCCGACGATCAGAGACACGTTGGGTGACCGGGAACGCAGCGGCGTGCGAACTGCTGAGGATCCCTCGGGATGAGATCCCCTGGCGGACCATGGACGAGTTCACCTCTCCTAGCGAGCGCAAGAGACTCGAAGCACAGTGGGGGGCGTTCCTGGCAAGCGGGGGAGCGGAGGGGTGGTACCAGTTGTACGTGCCCGAGCGCGGTCCGGTGCCGGTCGAGTTCAGCGCGACGGCCAATGTACTTCCCGCACGCCACCTATCTGTATTCATTCCACCTGACGAGGCATCCACCGCCAAGAGCGCCTCGGCCCACGATGCCACCTGGGCACCGGTCGTGGTGGAGGGGGCCGGTCGGTTGCGGCTAACCGAGCGCGAGCGCGAGGTGATGACGCTGGTCGCCTCTGGGCTGCAGAGCGGTGATATCGCGGAGCGGCTGTTCCTCTCCCCGGAGACGGTCAAGTCTCACGTTCACAACGCGCTGAGCAAGCTCGGGGCTCACACGCGCGCACACGCGGTGGCAATAGCCTTGGTGACTGGCCAGATCACCTGGGAGGCATAGGAGAGTGACGGCAGTCGGCGCACCACCGTGTGGTTAGTCCTTCCGGGGGATATTCACCCGCACTCATACGTCCGGGGGATTGTGCTGCGCGGCCATCGTGTCCCATAGTCGATGGGATGAAAGGCGTAGTGCCAAGAACGATTGTCGCTTCGGTCTCGTCGATGCTGATGGTGACCTGTGCAATTGTCGGCAGTGCCCACGCGGCTACGTCGGTAGGTCTCGGTACGGCAAACAGCTTCGCGGTTCTGGCCGGGGCCGGCATAACCAACACCGGTCCCAGCGTGATAAACGGGGACATGGGCACCTCCCCGACCCCGGCGGTGACCGGCTTCGGTGGCGCTCCGAATGGAACGGTAAACGGCGAAACCCACCAGGCCGATGCGCTCGCGGCGCAAGCCCAGGCGGATCTGACCACCGCATACGACGACGCGGCCGGGCAGGGGCCGGTCAATACGCTGGCCACCGAGCTCGGTGGCCAGACCCTGACCCCCGGCGTCTACAACTCCGAAGCGGGGACCTTCGGCATCACCGGGGCGCTGACCCTGAACGGCCTCGGCAACCCGGATTCGGTCTTCATCTTCAAGATGGCGAGCACGCTGATCAGTGCATCCGCCTCTCAGGTGTTGATGGTCAACGGCGCCCAGCCATGCCATGTCTTCTGGCAGGTCGGCTCATCGGCAACGCTTGGCACGAGTTCGGCGTTCGCCGGGAACATCCTGGCTCTGGAATCGATTTCCCTCAATAGCGGCGTCACCGTCAGCGGCAGGCTGTTCGCTCGGAACGCCTCGGTGACGCTGATCGACGACGTCGTCACTCGGGCCGATTGCGCGGTTGCCGGGTCCGGGGGCGGCGGCGGTGGTGAACCCGGTACGGGCGGCGGTGGAGCCGGCGAAACCGGAGCTGGTACCGCCACCCCAAGCGCAGGTGCAGGCGCTGCAGGCGGCGGTGGCCGGGGCGGGAGCGGGGGGAGCGCTCGCAACCGAGCGGGCCCGCAGGCGCGGATCCGCGGAGTACCCAGCGGGGCCACGGTTGGCCAGGGCCGCGCCACGACCTGCACTGGGGCCGGCTTCAGGGCGCGGTTCCGGATCCACGACTCGGTCGGAATGCGAAGGGTCTCGGTGTTTGTTGACGGCAAGCTGATCAAGCGAAGCACCCACAGGCACTTCTCGGCCTGGGTCAGCGTCGTCGGCCTGCGCGTCGGGCCCAACACGATCAGGGTGATCGCGGTCGATAGCAGGGGCCGGCACGATGTCGCGAGCCGCAGCTTCCGACGTTGCGCTCGGGCTGCCCCGGGCCCGGTCTTCACGGGCTGAGCCTTGCGAGTCTTGGTCGCCCTGCTGGCAGCTCTTGCACTCCCGGCAGCGGCAACGGCCGCCGGCGTTCCCGGTGCCGGCGGCAGCGTTCGCCTTTCCAACGAATGGACTTTCGCGCGCTGGGCGCACCCCGTGCGAGAGGCGCCGATCCGATGGCTGCCGACGTCGCACGCGCGGAAGATCACGCGGACGCACTTTCTCACCGAGGACGGCTTCCCGGAGGTCTACCCGATCCTGCGCAGTTGGAGGGACTCCAACCTGCACACCTGGCTCGAGGTTCGCATCCCGATGCGGCCGAACGGGCGAAAGGGCTGGGTCCGCCGCTCGGCCCTCGGCCCCCTCTACCGGGTGCAGACGCTGCTTGTCGTGATTCGCAGCAAGCTGCGCGCAACTCTCTACAGGCGGGGCCGTCCGATCTGGAAGGCCCCGGTCGGGATCGGCAAGCCGAGTACTCCGACGCCGGCGGGGCACTTCTGGATCCGTGAGAAGTTCAGGACGCCGGGCTCCGGTGGCCTCTACGGGCCGGTGGCATTCGGCACCAGTGACTATTCCGTTCTCAGCGACTGGCCAGGCGGCGGGATCATCGGTATCCACGGCACCAACGAGGCCTCCCTGATTCCCGGCCGGCCCTCGCACGGCTGCATTCGAGTTCGAGATCAGGCGGTGCGCCGGCTATGGCGGCTGATGCCGATCGGGACGCCGCTGCTGATTCGATAGGACGCGCCGGTGAACCCTGAATCAGCCCGACCCGGCACTGTCAGCTCGACCTTCGAGCAGATTCTCGAAGTCGCGCCCGACGCGATCGTCGGTGTGAACGAGGAGGGCAGGATGGTTCTGGTCAACGGCCAGGCCGAGGCTCTCATCGGCTATCCGCGCGAGGATCTCCTCGACGAGGACGTCGGGGTGCTCGTTTCGGGTCGTTTCCGTGACCTTCTCCGGCAACGCTTGAAGAGCTACTTAGGCGAACAGCAGCCGCGGCCGCCGGCCGCCAAGCTCGAGCTGCAGGGACGGCGACGAGACGGCAGCGAGTTCCCGGCAGAGATCTCCCTGTCTTCGATCGAGGTCGACGGCAGCCTGCTGGTCACCGCCGCCGTTCGCGACATCACCGAGTGGCGGGCGGCTGAGAAGAAGTTCGAGCAGTTCCTCGAGTTCGCGCCGGACGCGATCCTGGGGGTCATGCCGACGGGGGAGATCGTGCTGGCCAACCAACAGGCCGAGGCACTCTTCGGTTTCAGTCGCGACGAGCTGATCGGCAAGCTGGTCGAGTCTCTCGTTCCGGAGCGCTTCCGCGGTGTTCATCCCGGCCACCGGAACGATTACTTCCAGGAGCCGCGGACGCGGCCGATGGGAGACGGCGTCGAGCTCTACGCCAGGCGCAGGGACGGGACGGAGTTCCCCGCCGAGATCAGTCTCTCCAGCATCGACACCGAGGAAGGGACTCTGGCCGCGGTCGCCGTCCGCGACGTCAGCGATCGCGCCGAGGGTGAGCGCGAGCGGGCCCTGCTGGAGCAACTGCACCAGGCGCAGCGCCTGGAGAGCGTCGGGCAGCTCGCGGGCGGCATCGCCCACGACTTCAACAACATCCTCGGCGTGATCATGAACTACGCCGAGTTCGCCGCCGACGAGCAGGAGCCCGGCTCCCAGGCGCTCCACGACGTGGAGGAGATCCGCCACGCGGCCGAGCGCGCCGCGGCGCTGACGCGGCAGTTGCTGATCTTCAGCCGGCGCGAGGTTGTCCAGCCCGAGGTGCTCGATCTTCGCCAGGTCGTCTCTGGGCTCGAGAACCTCCTGCACCGGGCGCTGGGCGAGCGGGTAGAGATGGAGACCCACTTCGAGGAGGGCCTGATGGCGATCGAGGCCGATCCCGGTCAGATCGAGCAGGTGCTGGTCAACCTCGCGGTCAACGCCCGCGACGCGATGCCCGACGGGGGCCGTCTCCTGATCGAGGCCGGCAACTCAGAGCTCGACGGGGAGTACGCCGAAACGCATCCCGACACCGAGCCCGGGGACTACGTCCGCTTGAAGGTGAGCGACACCGGGGTCGGGATGGACGCGAAGACCATCCAACGCGCTTTCGAGCCGTTCTTCACCACCAAGGGAAACGCCGAGGGAACCGGACTCGGCCTCGCCACCGTGTACGGAATCGTCACCGGCGCCAGCGGTCGGATCGACATCTACTCCGAGCCCGGGATGGGCACCACGGTCAAGATCCACCTTCCCGCCAGTTCGGTTACCCCCAGCGAGGGAGAGGCACAACCCGAGGATCGGCGGGCGGGACGCGGCGAAACGGTGCTGATAGTCGAGGACGAGCCCGATGTGCGGCGGATGGCCGAGCGTATCCTCAGCAAGGGCGGTTACTCGGTGATCGGCACCGGCGGCGGCGAGGAAGCGCTCGAAGTGTGCGGGCGAGCCAACCAGGCGATCCACCTGCTCCTCACCGACGTGATCATGCCGGGGATGCTCGGCACCGAGCTGGTCGAGCGGATCCACGCGATCCGGCCGGAGCTGGAGGTCGTCTTCATGTCCGGCTACAGCCACGAGGTGCTCGCGCCGGAGGCACTTGCCGAGCAGGGTGCCGGCGCCTTCGTCGAGAAGCCGTTCAGCGCCACGGAGCTGCTCCGGGTCGTGGGCGGTCTGCTCGATGCCAGGGCCGGGAGCGCTGGCCGGTGAGGCCTGACACGCCAGCCGCGGCGGCCTCCGATTCGCGCCGGCAAGCGGAGCAGGAGACGGTCGAGTGCCTTGCCAAGGCGATCGAGCTGCACGATCCGGAGACCGGGCGGCACGTCAAACGGATGGGCAGGTTGGCCGCCTTTCTCGGCGATCGACTGGGGCTCGACCGGGAGCGTGTCCTACTTCTGCGGGCCGCGGCGCCGATGCACGACGTCGGCAAGATCGCCACGCCCGAAGACATCCTCCAGAAGCGCGGGCCGCTCACCCCTGAGGAGCGCTTGCGGATGGAGTGCCACACGACGATCGGCCACCAGATCCTCGCCGGCTCCGACAGCGATCTGTTGCGGATGGGGGCGACAGTCGCCCTCACTCATCATGAGCGCTGGGACGGCAACGGCTACCCGCAGGGCCTGAGCGGCGAGGAGATCCCGCTCGAGGGTCGCATCGTCGGCGTCGTCGATGTCTTCGACGCTCTTCTGAGCGACCGCTGCTACTGGCCCGCGATGTCGGTCGACGCGGCGGTGGCGACGATCCGTGAGGGCGGGGGAACCCAGTTCGACCCCATGGTCGTCGGTGCACTGCTCGATCACCTCGAGGAGGCGCTCGCCCTCCGTGGCTGAGATCGGTGCATCCGCAGATGTCCGGTGAGCGGATCCTCGTCGTCGACGATGAGGCGCCGGTGCGGCAGGCGTTCTCGCGCGCCCTGCTGGCGGATGGATACGAGTGTGCCACCGCCGAGGGCGTTCCCCGGGCCCGCGAGCTGTTGGCCGCGGACCGCTACGACCTCGTCATCTGCGACCTGAACATGCCCGGCGAGAGCGGCATGACCCTGCTCGAGGAACTCGACAAAGCCCACAGCGAGATCGCCGTGCTGATGGCAACCGGCGAAGACGACCCGGCGCTCGCCCACGCGGCGAGCGAGCGCGGAGCGGACGGCTACATGATCAAGCCGTTCAGTCGCAACGAGCTGCTGATCCATGTGGACTGCACCCTCGAGCGGGCGCGCCGCCGCCGGCGTCAGCGGCGCCTCGGCGATCGCTCCCTGCAGGAGGCACGCGAGAGGGCTACGGAGGTGCGGGAGGCGCTGGTTGACGTAGCGGAGCGCGAGCGGCTGATCGATAGCCAGCGGGCGGAGATGCTGCGGCGGCTGGCCGAGGCGGTCGGTCAGCGCGATCTCGAGACCGGCGCTCACATCCGCCGCATCGGGCGGGACTCGGCGCTGCTGGCCCGCGCCTACGGCCTCGACGAGGAGGCGGTGCGGGCGATCGACCTCGCCGCTCCCATGCACGACGTCGGCAAGGTGGCGATCCCCGACTCGATCCTGTTGAAGCCGGGCGAGCTGAGCCAGGGGGAGCGCGAAGTGATGCAACGCCACACTCAGATCGGCCACGACATCCTCGCCTACTCGGGCTCGCCGCTGCTCGACCTCGCCGCGGAAATCGCCCTCACCCACCATGAGCGCTTCGACGGAAGCGGCTACCCCGCCGGTCTGTCCGCCGAGGGGATCCCGCTGGCCGGGCGCATCGTCGCGATCGCCGACGTCTTCGACGCGTTGACCAGCGACCGTCCCTACAGGCCGCGACTGCCGCTTGAGCACGCGCTCGAGATCATGCGCAAGGGACGGGGCACCCACTTCGATCCGGCCTTGCTCGATAGCTTCCTCGAGCACCTCGACGAGGTGCTCGAGGTGTCGGGGATCGCGACGGATCCGCGGCGGTGACCGTGACCGGGCCGACCGAGCCTGTCGAGGGCCAGGCCCGGCGCGAGGCCGACCAGGCGATTCGCCGCCTCTCCTGCGCCTATCAGGAGGCACTCGCGGTCGCCGACGCCGGCGGCGCCGCGCGGGTGGCTCGGCAGGCTCTGGGCGAGGGCTTGAGCGTGGCGGGCCTCTACCAGCGGGTGATCGCTCCGGCGATGCGGCGGATCGGCGAGCTCTGGGGGCAGGGACAGATCTCGGTCGCCGACGAGCATCTCGCGACGGCGCTCACGCACCGGGCGATGGCGGGCGTCTACGGTCCCAGCCTCGGGCACAAGGTGATGCCGGCCCGGATCCTGATGGCCGCGGTCGAAGGCGAGCAGCACGCCCTCGGGCTGCGGATGGCCGCTGATGTGATCGAGCTGGCGGGCTACGAAACGATCTACCTCGGCGCCGACGTCCCGACCGCCGATCTCCTCCGGGCAGTGGCGACGCGCTCGCCTGACCTCGTCGGCCTCTCGGCGACCATGGCGAGCTCGCGGCCGGTGCTCGACCGCGTTATCGCAGAGCTTCGGCGTCTCGATCCCGGTCCGGTCCTCCTGCTCGGAGGCCAGGGCGTGGAGCCACGAGCCGAGGGCGACCGGGCTGTGCTCGTGACGAACCTCGAGCGGCTGCTGGGGGCGGTCGAGGCCGCCCTCGCTATTTCCGCCTCAGCCGCGCAAGTCCCCCCGGGCCCCCAGGAGCATCCACAGCGCCTTGCCGTGTCACCCGCCCTTGCCGCCACGGCAGCGCCCGGCGGACCGGCTTGGGAGGACGAGTCGGTCGAGCGGCACCTGTCCGGCATTGCCGCCGAGACGGCCGACCTGGCCCGCGACCTGGCCCGCCAGGCCAACGCCTACAAGGACCTCGCCTACACCGACGCGCTCAGCGGACTGCCCAACAGGCGGGCGTTCGAGGACCGTGCCACTCGCCTCAGGAGCTTCTCCGACGCCAAGCCTCTGGCGGTGCTGATGATCGACCTTGACGGCTTCAAGCCGGTGAACGACTCCGAAGGTCACGACGCCGGAGATCGAGTCCTCACCGTAATCGCGCGGGTGATCGCCGGCGGCCTTCGCGAGCGCGACTTCGTCGCCCGCCTCGGCGGCGACGAGTTTGCCGCCCTTTTGCCTCGCACCGATTCAGTCGAGGCCGAGGCGCTGGCCGAGCGGCTGCGGGGGAGGGTCCAGAATGCCGCCTCCGAGTTCTCGGTCACCGCCAGCATCGGCGTGGCCATGCTGGAGGACGATGTCCGGCGGGCACTGTTGCGGGCGGACGTCGCTCTCTATGCGGCCAAGAGCTCAGGCGGCAATGCGGTCAGGTGCGAGAGCGTCACCAGCGACGGGCGGCACCGAACAGCTCCTGTGCGTAGCCGGCCACCGAGACCGGCGACATGAACAGCTGGTAGGTGAGGAGGTAGCCGAGATAGCCGATCCGGTTCTGGCGCACCTTCAGCCCGACCTCGCGGAAGGACTGACGGCTGAGGTGGAACATGATCATCGAGAGCAGGATGTTGAGGGGCAGCACCGCGAGCGTCATCGGGCCGACGATCGCGAAGTTTCCGAACAGTGCGAGGACGAGCCCGATCGGGAACGCGATCGAGTAGACGACATCGAGGTAGGGAAAGACGAAGTTGACGAGGACGGCGTGCATGTTCGAGCGTCCGCCGACCAAGAGAGCGCCGCCGTGCTCGCGCAATCCCTCGATCATCCCCCGTGCCCAGCGGCGGCGCTGGCGGGCGAAGGCGCGCGTCGTTTCCGGTGCCGTCGTGAAGGCGATCGCGGTTCGCTCGTAGCCGACCCGGCCACCGTCGCGCATCATCGCCCAGGTGAGGACGATGTCCTCGCCGATCCGGTCCGGCCAGCCTCCGGCCTCCTTCAATGCCGCCGTGCGGTAGACGCTGTAGGCGCCCTGCGCCACCATGGTCCCCTGGAACAGCCCCTGCTGGCGCTTGACCGAGGCGATGCCGAGGAAGTAGTCCCACTCCTGGGCGCGGGTGATGAAGTTGCGGCGCGAGTTGCGGACGAAGACCGCGCCGGCGACCGCGACGGTGTCCGGCGGTGAGATCAGCAGCCGGGCGACCAGGCGCTGCAGCGCCGAGGGCATCAGCAGGGTGTCGGCGTCGACGGTCGCCATCAGCGGGGTTCGCACCTGTTTCAGGGCCGCGGTCAGAGCCCGGGCCTTGCCGCCGTGGGGGGCGGTGAGGACGGCGATGTCGGGGTTGGCCGCGGCACGCGCGCCCGCCAGCTCGGCGGTGCGATCGGTGGAGCCGTCGTCGGCGACCAGGATCCGGAAGCTGCCGGGATAGTCCTGGGCGACCGCGTAGTCGAGGGTCTCCTCGATCGTCTTCTCCTCGTTGAAACAGGCGATCACCACGGTGACCTCGGGAAAGGCGAGGTCGAAGCGCAGCGGCGGCGGGCGGTCGAGCAGCAGTGAGGCGATCAGGTTGGCGTTGAGGTAGCCGGGGATGATCGCGATGCCGAAGATCACCGCGATCGCGAGCGGCATGGTGATCGACTGGCCCAGGGTGTCGATCCAGGGGAGCGAGAGCCAGAGGGAAAAGCCCGCCCAGGCAAGGCCGATCCCGACGACGAGGAACAGCTTCAGATGCAGGGCGAAGTAGAGGCGCCGACGCTCCTTAGGCGTCCGCTCGAGATCCTTGACCAAGATCGTCGGGGCGTTGTCGAGCACGGCAGTAGCGCCGCGCTCCAGCCGAGGCGAGGCGGTCGATCCCGGGTCCGTCCTGATCGTGCTCATTCCTCTACTAAGCCTTCGGGTCGCGGGCCATCCGACATGAGCACAGGCCGCTGATCTCGACGTCTGATGTCGTCCGCCTACCACGGGCGGCAGGGCTCGGGAGGCGTTCGATCCCTCGGTCTAGTTCGTTGCGAAGTGGGCGGCGAAGGCGTCGCGGCGGAAGTCGAAGATCCGCTCGAGGTCGCGGCGGACGAAGAGGCCGTGGGCGAGCTCGCCGAGGGGCCCGTAGGGGACGGCGTAGCGAACTCGGTCGTGGATCGTGCAAGCCCGCTCGCCGTCGGCTTCGAAGACGTGGGTGTGCTCCCAGAGCGAGTAGGGCCCGCGGGCCTGGCTGTCGGTGAAGCGCAGAGGCGGCTCCCAGGTCTCGATCCGGGTCTGCCAGCGAATCGGGAAGCCGTGCAGGCGCAGCCGGTAGTCGAGCAGCGCCCCCGCGCCCATTGCGATCGGCCCCGGCGTGGTCAGCCGGAAATGGAGCCAGGGCGGCGTCATCGGCTCGAGGTTGACGGCGTCGGCGTAGAAGTCGAAGGCGCGCTCGGCCGGGACGGGGACACGCTGGCTGCGTTGCAGGACGTGCTCGTGCACGGCTGCCAGTCTCGCAGGCCGCCAGCCCCGGTCGGGTAGCTTGGACCGATCCCACAGAGCACGTTGATCGCAGGCGCGACGGGCTTCGTCGGCGGCCGGGTGGCGGCGGCGCTGGCCGGCCAGGGGCCGGTGCGGTGCCTGGTCCGCGAGCGCTCTCGAGCGGCAAAGCTCGAGGCGCTTGGCCTCGAACTGCAGGTCAGCGACGTCACCGACGCCCCGAGCATCGCCGGAGCGGGGGAGGGAGTCGACATCGCCTACTACCTGGTCCACGCGATGGCCGGCGGCAGCGGTTTCGAGGAGCGCGAGCGGGTCGCCGCCGCCAACTTCGCCCAGATGGCCAGGCGCGAGGGCATCGGGCGCGTCGTCTACCTCGGCGGGCTCGGCCAGGAGACCGAGTCCAGGCACCTGCGCAGCCGTCACGAGACCGCCCGCATCCTGGCCGCCGAGGGACCGCCACTCACTTACTTCCGGGCCGCGATGGTGGTCGGCGCCGGCAGCGAGTCCTTCCGCACCCTGCGCTACCTGGTCAAGCGACTGCCGGTGATGGTGGCGCCGAGTTGGCTGCAGACGCCGACCCAGCCGATCGGGATCGACGCGACGATCGAGTACCTGCTGCGGGCGCCGGCGGTGCCCGAGTCCACCGGCCGCGAGGTCCAGATCGGTGGCCCGGACATCCTCTCCTACGCGGACATGCTCGACCGGATGGCGCTGGCGCTCGGCAAGGCGCCCCCCCGCAAGCTGTCGGTGCCGCTGATCACGCCGTGGCTCTCTGCGCTCTGGCTGGGGCTTGTCACTCCGGTCGACACCAAGGTCGCCCGCCCCTTGGTCGAGGGGCTGAGGACGGCGACCGTGGTCACCGACCCGAGTGGGGCCGAGCCGTTCGGGATCGAGCCGGAGTCCTTCGACGAGGCGCTGCGGCGGGCGCTGGCAGAGGAGAAGGCCGGGGGCGGAGGGTGACGCGCGACGTCAAGCAGTTTCCGCCAGGCCCGCAAAGAGGTCGGCTGACCGTCCAGGAGCACTACGAAGCCAGCGGGGCGCTTCATGCCGAGAAGGGGTCACGGCAAAACAGGTTCATAGGAGCTATGGAGAATGGAGGCAGCGCTAATGGGCAACTGTCGTGTCTCTAGACGCGTCGCCTGTGAACGTCCTGTGCTTGTCGATGCGCGGCAAATTGTCGATGTCGGCATAGGCCCTGTGGGCGAACTCGACGCGAGCTCCGTCGACGCGTGATCAGGCAGCCAACTGGCTGCCTGATCATGAGGTCGTTCAAGATGCTGAACGAGCGAGTACGGCAGCGTGACGTTACCTGACCGCGAGCACTCAACTTGATGAGCGACGCCGACGTAGCTCAATGCGGCAACGAAAGTTCAGGTAATACGTGGTGCCTCCCGGAACGGCGTAAGGGATCGAGAGGCCATGCCTAGTCACGCTGTCGGCGAGGTTAGCGGCGAGGATGTGTCCCTGCTCGTCGAAGAGTCTCGTCGAGCCTGCGACATACACCAGTCTTGCTGAACTGCCGTGCCTAAGTCGGATGAGCGTCGGCCCCAATCGCGGATCAGCACTTGGAAGCGACGACGTATGTGCTGCTAAGACAATACGCCAGCACATTCCATGATCGGCTGAAATCAAAGCCGCAGCCGAGACATTTTCGGCGGCAGAGTAGCTGGGGTTGTCAAGCAAAGCAGAGAATTCGACTTCGTCTCCAATAGTGGCACTGAGGAGCTGGTGAAAGCGACCGCTGGGCAAGAGGCGCGCACTTAGCGTGCCGCTAATCTGGCCAGGACTATCGACGAGCAGCCGTCCTCCGTGCATGCGCGTGGCGGTTTTCCGCAAGTCCCCACAGGAGGCATCGCTGCTGAGCAGCGGACTGGGAGCTGGAGAGCGTCCGCGGGAGGGCGCGGGTTCGGCTGGCGATTTCGAGTCCTTCGGCTGCGTACTGGTCGAAGTCGTCTCGGATAGGGCGAAGGTGGCAAAGGTCGCGACCACCCCGAGCAAACCTACGGCCAAGCTGCTCCTTGGGTGGTCTACGACCTTGGCGAGTACCTGACGCAGTGCTCCCCGGCGGCCACGATCTGACGGACGACACCGCCCCTGTGTCATACGGACAGTCTATCTCCGCACGCGAGTGCGATCGGCACGGGTTGATTTCGAGATAGGGCTTCTATCGTGAAGCGGAGGACGACGTGAGGCAGCTCCACAGCGGCACTTCCGCTTCGCGCGATTTGCGAGTGCGTCCACAAGAGCCCGTAGACGCCCGCATCGGACGAGCCGCGAGCGTGAAGGGCGACGAAGGAAGCCTTCCCCCGTCGTCCGGCGCAAGCGGGCGTGCGCCGATCCTCAATCGGTGTGCTCTGAAATCATCCTGAGGTGTGCCACGGGCATGAGTCGAGGAGTGCGTCTCTGACGCCAAACAGTCAGCGCTTGACGGCGCGGAAGAGGTAGCGGTTGAGGCTGAAGAAGTAATTGCCGCTCTCGGAGAGGTCATTCAGCTCGTCCTTCCAGGCGTCGCCGTCTGCCTCGGTGAGTCCTTGGCGCCCGGGGACGAAGTCGGCGATCAGCTCGGCCATTCCTTCGCTGTAGGTGTTGTGGTTGCTGCGCACACTGACGATCGGCACGACCCGGCACAGCTCGACCGTCAAGCCCGCCTCCTCCAGTAGGCGGATCAGCCGGCGCGGCAGGTGCGGATCGACAAGATGCTCCTCCCAGGCGTCCAGCACGCGCTGCATGCGCAGGGGATCTCTGGAGTGCCACACGATCGAGTCCCAGTCGGTGTCGAGCACAAGCGCGCGGCCACCGGGACGCAACACGCGGGCCAGCTCTGAGAGTGCCACAGCGATGCCTTCCACGTACTCGTAGACCTGGGTGGATACGACGGCGTCGAAGCTTGCGTCCGCATAGGGGAGTGCACACGCATCGGCGTGTTCGAAGCGCAGCTCGACATCCTCTGCCGAGTCAAGGCGAGCTGCGGCGATCGCCAGCATGTTCTCGCTGACGTCGGTGCCAATGACCATGCCGTTCGGCGCGGCGCTTGCGGCCATCTCGGCCGCGAGGAAGCCCGGGCCCGCCCCGATGTCGAGCACCCGCTCGCCTGGCCTGACTGCAAGCGCCTCGCGCACCGCTTGGCGCTGTGCGACGACGTCTGGAGTGCAATGGAGCAGGTGAGTCCTTATCGAGACCGGATGACCTGCGAGCCGCGCAGACGGCGGAGGACCGGGCTTCCGAATTGGGCGGCCGCTAGTTGCACCGACAATCGGCTTGACACGCAACTCCGAGCAAGACCCGCTCCTCGTCCTTGATTTCGCGCATGGTGTATTGAGACTTCTGGATTCACACAGAGCGGATCGGATGGCTGCCGGCGCCGATCGAGTTCGTCTTCAACACGCCCTCGCACCACCGTGTCCACCACGGCTCGAACGACCTCTACCTGGACCGCAACTACGGCGGCATCCTGATCATCTGGGACCGGCTCTTCGGCACCTTCCAGGGCGAGGAAGAGCGGGTCCGCTACGGGTTGACGCAGAACCTGCGCAGCTTCCGGCCGACCAGGGTCGCCTTCCACGAGTTCGCGCCGATCGCCCGCGACGTGCGCGGCGCCGCCAACTGGCGCCACCGGCTCGGCTACGTGTTCCGGGGGCCGGGCTGGTCGCCCGACGGGCGCGGCGGCGGCACCCGCGGGTGAGCGCTTGCCGCTCGGGCCGCGCTTAACGGTCCGCTTAGCGCCTTCGGGCAGAATCGGGGGTGATGAAACTTCTCCTGATCCCGGTGGCGATCCTCGCCTTCGTCGCCTTCCTGCTGGTCCTGGGAGCGATTGGCCTCGCCGTGGCGCTGGGGACGATCTGGATCCTGGGACGGATCGGCCACCTGCTGACCTGGCCGGGACGGAAGGCGCGGCGGGCGCGGGCCGCGGCGCGGGCAAGCTGAGCGGCGGCGCCTGCGTCAGCAGGAGTGGACGGGCGCTTCGCTCTTGACGACTTCGAAGGCGCGGCCTGGGATCCGCTTCAGTTGGTCGAGGTTTTCGTCGTCCCAGCGGCGGTCGCTGCTGCCGCTGATGTACCAGTTGGAGCCGTTGTCGGCGACGATCAGGCCGTAGCGCTGCATCGCTTCGGCGATCGCCCGGGCCGGGCCGCTGAAGCGGCCGAGCCCGTAGGAGGCCTTGAGGCGGAGGCGCAGTCCCATCGGCGGTGCGCTGGGGTTGGCGGTGTCGCCGGCGCAATGGGAGGCGGGGTGGACCCAGGCGTTGCGGGTGCTCTCGAAGGTGACGCGGATCGCGTGTTCGATCCGCCCGGCGGCGGCTTCGTCATAGCGGACGAGACCGGGGAAGATCGGCAGGCCGGCGGCGTCGGCGGAAGTCCAGCCGTCGGGGCGCAGAGCTGGCGAGCGTAGGTCCCATTCAGTGCCGGAGTCGGCGTTCCAGTGCGGCCGCGGTCTCGCCACGTAGAAGGCGCGGTAGAGCTCGTAGAGCTTGCAGGCGTCGCGGTCGACGACCAGCACGTGGCGGTCGCCGTCGCTGCGTTTGCCGCCCTCCACCGGCGCCTTGCCGGGGACGGGGAACGGTCCCGGGTCGCTCTCGTCGCCGTAGGCGGTGTAGTGGATCGGCAGCGTGCGCTGGCCGGCGCCGACGACGGCGTAGGGGAACCCGTAGGCGCGCGGTGAGCCGAAATCGGGGTGCAGGAAGGTGCCGCCGTGGGTGTTGATGTAGGCGATGTAGGCGGCCGAGCGCGGGTCGCGCGGGGCCTGGGAGATGTCCTGATTCCAGGCGGCCTCGGTGCCGAGCGCGGGCGCCGTCGGCGGCGTCGACGCGGGCGGGGCGGGGAAGACCGGACAACTGCCGAGGGACGGGTAGGGACCGACGGCGGTGGCGGGACCGGCGAGGAGGGCGAGAGCGCCGGCGACCGTGGCGAGCAGGGCCGCGGCGGCGCTCAGTCGCGTCGCCACTCGCCCTCGCGCACCTTCAGGCGGCCGACCTCGAGCTCCTCGATCTCGACCCGGCCGAACGATGCGTGCTTGACCGTCAGTCGTCCCACGCTGAGGCGGCCGATGGCGAAGCCACCGATGGCAGCGGCGCCGACGGCGAGGGCGCCGATCGCTAGCGGACCGCGCGCCGTGGGACCGATCAGTTGGGCGCCGGTGAAGGTGATCGGGCGGGCCTCGGGCTTGAAGCGGGCGATGCCGAAGCGGCTGGCCATCGCGGCAACGGTAGCGCGGTTGTCCTTTCGACCGCCAGACGCGCCAAAGGACAACCGCGCTCGCTGGATAGCCTGGGGGTAGATGGTGAACCTGGACGAGCGTCCCACCCTGCTGGCGATCCAGCACGTGCCCTGGGAGACGCCGCACCGGATCCTCGACCTCTGCGGGGCGGTCGCCGTCCAGACCGCAAAACCGCTGGCCGGGCAGGAGCTGCCAGACCATGACGAGGTCGCCGGGGCGGTCGTCATGGGTGGGCCAATGAACGTCGACGAGGTCGAGCGCTTCCCGGGCTTGGCAGACGAGCGCGAGTGGTTGGCCGAGGCGCTGCGGCGTGGCATGCCGCTGCTCGGCATCTGCCTCGGAGCACAACTGTTGGCGCGGGCGCTGGGGGCGGAGGTGCGGCCTGGGGAGGGGAAGGAGATCGGCTTCGCCCCGGTCGATGTCCACGACGCCGGCGACCCGGTGCTGGGACGACTGGCGCCCTCGACCGAGGTGCTGCACTGGCACGGCGACGTCTTCGAGCTGCCGCCGGGCGCGACCTCGCTCGCCTCCTCGGCGCAGACCGAGCACCAGGCCTTCCGCCACGGCGACGCCTGGGGAGTGCTCTTTCATCCCGAGGTTGACTGCGCCCTGGTCGAGGCCTGGCTGGCGGTGCCGGAGATGATCGAGGAGGCGCTGGCGGTGTTGGGCGAGGAGGGTTGTGCGGTGCTGCCGGGACGGGCGGCCGCGGTCGAGGACGAGCTGACAGCGCGGACGACGCCGGGCCTGCGAGCCTTCGTCGAGCTGGTGGCGGCACGATGAGCGCGGCGATCGCCGTCGCCGGCCTGCGCAAGTCCTTCGGCGAGGTCGAGGCCGTGCGCGGGGTCAGCTTCGAGGTCGGAACCGGCGAGGTCTTCGGCTTCCTCGGTCCCAACGGGGCGGGCAAGACGACGACGATCAACATGCTCTGCACGCTGACCAAGCCCAGCGGCGGCAGCGCCGCGGTCGCCGGCTTCGACGTCGTCACCGCCCGCGACGACGTCCGCCGCCACATCGGCCTCGTCTTCCAGGACCCGACCCTGGACGGCTACCTCAGCGCCGAGCAGAACCTGCGCCTGCACGCCGAGCTGTACGGGGTGGAGCGGGAGCTGGTGGCACCGCGGATGCGACAGGTGCTGGAGATGGTCGGCCTCTGGGAACGACGCAAGTCGGCGGTGATGACCTTCTCGGGCGGGATGCGGCGGCGGCTGGAGATCGCCCGCGGGCTGATGCACTCGCCGCGGGTGCTGTTCCTCGACGAGCCGACGATCGGGCTTGACCCGCAGACCCGCAACTCGATCTGGGGCTACATCCGCGAACTGCAGGAGAGCGAGGAGATCACGATCTTCATGACCACCCACTACATGGACGAGGCCGAGTTCTGCGGGCGGATCGCGATCATGGACCACGGCGAGATCGTCGCCCTCGACACGCCGGAGGCGCTGAAGGAACAGGTAGGGGCGGACCGGGTGCGGATCCAGACCGAGGACGACGCGGCGGCGATCGCGGCGCTGCGCGAGCGCTTCGGGCTCGAGGCCGGCGTTTCCGAGGGGGCGGTGACCTTCGCGGTTGCCGAGGCCGAGGCCTTCGTGCCGCGGCTGTTCGCCGAACTGGGTGTGCCGATTCGCTCGGTCAGCCTCTCCCGGCCCGACCTCGACGACGTCTTCATGTCTCACACCGGGACGACGATCCGCGACGCCGAGGAGTCCGACGGCGGCGCCAAAGCGCGCAACCGGATGGCGGCGCAGATGATGGGCGGGGGGCGGCGGTGAGCGCGACCGAGGAGAGGGTGGCGGCCGGCGCCGGGCCGGGTGGAGCGCCACCGGTCGTCACCGTGCGGGTGCCGGCGCGCACCTGGCGCAGCGAGCTGCGGGCAGTGAAGATCGTCTGGCGGCGGGAGCTGATCCGCTTCTCCAAAGACCGGATGCGGATCGTCACCTCGCTGGTGCAGCCGCTGCTGTTCCTCTTCGTGCTGGGCTCGGGGCTGCAGCAGCTCTCGGCGGCGAGCACGCACGGGGTCGACCTGAAGACCTTCATCTACCCGGGCGTGCTCTGCATCGCGGTGATGTTCACGGCGATGTTCTCCGCCGCCTCGATCGTCTGGGACCGCGAGTTCGGCTTCCTGCGGGAGATGATGGTGGCGCCGATCCGGCGCGGCTCGATCGTCGTCGGCAAGTGCCTGGGCGGGGCGACGGTGGCCTCGCTGCAGGGAGTGATCCTGATCTGCCTCGCCGGAACGGTCGGCGTGCCCTACTCGCTGACCCTGATTCTCGGCATCTTCGCCCTGCAGCTCCTGCTCGCCTTCAGCATCACCGCCTTCGGGGTGATGGTGGCGGCGCGGGTGACCCAGATGCAGTCCTTCATGGGCCTGATGCAGATGGTGGTGATGCCGATGTTCTTCATCTCCGGGGCGCTCTTCCCGGTCACCGACCTGCCCGGCTGGCTGGCCTTCCTCAACCGCATCGACCCGCTCACCTACGCGGTCTCGCCGATGCGCTCGCTGGTCTTCGCCCACCTCGACCTCAGCGCCGAAGCCGAAGCGGCGCTGAATCCGGGGATCACCTGGTTCGGCTGGACGGTGCCGGTGGCGCTTGAGGTCTTCACCGTCTTCGCTCTGGGGATGCTGATGCTGGCAATCGCGATCTGGGAGTTCAACGCGGGGGAGTAGAACTCGGCGGCGGCGGGAAGGAGGAGGCGGTGGACGTCTGCTTGATGATCGAGGGCCAGGAGGATGTGACCTGGGCCGACTGGAAGGCGCTGGCGGCGGCCTGCGAGGAGCACGGGGTGGGGACGCTGTTCCGCTCCGACCACTACCTCTCGGTCGAGGACCGCCGCGAGCGCGGCGCCCTCGACGCCTGGGCGACGCTGGCCGGGCTGGCGGCCGTGACCGAGCGGCTGCGGCTGGGGACGATGGTCTCGCCGGCGACCTTCCGTCACCCCTCGGTGCTGGCCAAGTCGGTGGTGACCGTGGACCACATCTCCGGCGGCCGGGTTGAGCTGGGGATCGGCGCCGGCTGGTGGGAGCGCGAGCACGAGGCCTACGGGTTCGAGCTGCCGGAGATCGGGCCCCGCATGGACGCGCTGGAGGAGCAACTGCAGTTGATCGGCATGCAGTGGGAGGACGGCCCGTTTTCGCTCGCGGGCCGTTTCTGGAGCGTCGAGAACCTCGATGCCCAGCCGAAGCCGGTGCAGCGCCCGCGGCCGCCGCTGATTCTCGGCGCCAAAGGCGGCCCCAGGAGTCTGCGTCTGGCGGCCCGCTTCGCCGACGAGTACAACACCGTCTTCCTTCTCCCAGACGAAGTCCGCGACCTGCGCCAGCGCCTCGACGCCGCCTGCGAAGCCGAGGGCCGCGACCCCGCGACGCTGCCGCTCTCGATGATGACCAGTTGGATGGTCGGCGCCGACCGCGGGGAACTGGTCGAGCGCGCGACCCGTCTGGCCCAGTGGAAAGGCGAGGGTGCCGATGGCGAGGCCTTCCTGGCGGCGATGCGCGAGCCGACGATCAAGGGCACCGTGCCGGAAGCGCTGGAGCAGCTCGAAGTCCTGCGCGAGGCCGGGCTCACCCGCGTCATGGCCCAGCACCTCCTGCACCGAGACCTCGACGCCATCGAGCTCCTCGGCCGCGACGTGATCCCCGCCCTCGCCCGGTAAATTAGGCCGATCGCGGTGGCAGTAGCTCAGTTGGTAGAGCTCCGGCTTGTGGTGCCGGCGGTCGCGGGTTCGAATCCCGTCTGCCACCCCTCATGGAGCGCGTGCTGGGAATCGGTGGGTACTTCCTGCGGGCTGCTGATCCGGCGGGCCTGGGCGCGTGGTATCGCGACTGCCTCGGCCTGGACGCCGACGAGAACGGCCTCTGGCGCCAGGGAGAGGGGCTGACGGTGTTCGCGACGTTCGAGTCCGAGACCGACTACTTCGGGTCCCGCAGCCAGCAGACCATGCTCAACTTCCGGGTCCGTGACCTCGATGCGATGCTCGCGCAATTGCGTGCCAAGGGAGCGGAGGTGGCCGCAGAAACGCAGGACATGGAGGGAGTCGGGCGATTTGGCTGGGTCACCGATCCTGAAGGCAATCGCGTCGAGCTCTGGCAGCCGGTCGAGTCGAAGTAGCGACGACCCTCTCCCAACTATCGCCGGGATCGAGTTTCGAGGATTGATCCTGCGAGATCCATTGTGCCCCGCTGAACTATCGGCTTCGATGTATCGAGTCCGATACCAATAACGGGAGCAGAGAGATGAGGCGAGTTCGCAGGTATCGAGTGAAGGCGATCGCGGGACTCGTCACGATTGCCGTAGGGGTGTTCGTGGCCGCCGGCAGTGCCCCGGCGGTGACGGTCTTGGCGGGCAACCTGGTGATCGATGTGGAAGGCGCCATCAGCCCGAAGGCGCTGCCCAAGGACAAGCTGGTGCCGATCTCCTTCCACGGCAACGCCTCGGTCGCGACCAAGGACTCGAGCCACATTCCCCCCGCTCTCAGCACCCAGTTGCTGGTCGACAAGCACATCGTCCTCGACACCACCGGCCTGCCGACCTGCCGCAAGGCGGAGATCGAGAGCTCGGCGCCGGCGGCGGCGATGAAGGCCTGCGGCGACGCTCTGATCGGCAAAGGCACCTCCAGCGCGGAGGTGCAGTTTCCCGAACAGCCCGCCTTCACGGCCAAGGGACCGCTCCTGGCCTTCAACGGTCCTGCCAGCGGTGGCTACGGCGGCGGTGCGTACCACGAACAGCTCTACTACGTCTACGCCGACGTCCCCGTTCCCACCGCCCTGATCGCGGTTGGCAAAGTCTCGAAGGCCACGGGTCCCTACGGCTACAAGATCTCGATCTCGATCCCTGAGATTGCCGGCGGCGCCGGCTCCTTCAGCGGCGCCGAATTCACGATCGACCGCAAATGGACCTACAAAGGTCACCAGCACTCGTTCCTCAATGCGGAGTGCGCTACCGGCTACTTCGATGCCCAGGTGAAAGTGGACTTTGGGGACGGCTCCCAACTGTTGGGCAACGTCCCCCAGACTTGTCGCGCGAGAGGCTGAGGGTCAGCCCTTCTCCAGCTTTTTCTCCAGCCGCGCCAGCCAGCCCTCGGCGTACTTGAGCAGGTCGGCAGAGAGACGCGCGGCAACGGCCACGTAACGGATGCCATGTGCTTCGAAGGCCTCGGCGCCGGGAATGATCTCTCTCTGCAGCGTCTCCTTTTTCTCGCGATTGCGCTCCCGCAGAGCGCGGATCAGCTCCAGTTGATCCTGCTCGCCCAGAGCGTCCGCAAAGAACAGCTTCAGCATCGCTTCGTCGCGGATCTGCACCGGTGCCACCTTCGGCGAGCGCAGCCACCTCGCCAATGCCTGCTCGCCCTTCTCGGTGATCGTGTAAGCCGAGCGCGCCCGACCGCCCCGGGGATCACTGCGCCGGCTCAGGAGCCCTGCGCCCTCCAGCCGCGCCAACTCCGGGTAGATAAGGGCCAGGGAGATCGGCCAGAAATTCTGGGTTGACTGATCGGCGACCTTCTTGATCGCGTAGCCGGAGCTGATTCCGAGGCGAACCATGCCCAGCACCAGGTAGGAAGTAGGGGAGAGCTTGATCGGAGCGATATATCAAGCCTGCCATATTCGTGGGAGTCGCGCATCCGCCGAACGCCTGCTGCGGGGGCGGCTCGGCGTCGGAGCGGCCGCCCGGACTTGTAGAAAGCCGGTTAACAGGCAGGCCAGGTTAGGCCTGACGCCCGCTAAACGAGGAGATGAAGATGGCGATTACGACGAAGGACGACTTGGTGCAGGCCGTTGCCGCGCGGACCGGGCTGCAGGTGGGCCAGGCAAAGCAAGCGGTGGAGGCGACGATCGCGGAGATCACCGCCCAGCTCGCGGCCGGCAACGAGGTCAAATTCACCGGCTTCGGCAAATTCTCGACCGTCGACCGGCCGGCTCGCGAGGGCCGCAACCCGCAGACCGGCGCGTCGATGCAGATCCCTGCCAAAACGGCCGCGAAGTTCAGCCCCGGCGCCGAGCTGAAGAAGGCCGTCAACGGCTGAGGGCGATATATATTCTGAATAGTGAGGGCGTTGAAGTGGAGGGGGGCCCGAGGTGGCTTGGCTGCCGCGATGCTGGTCGTCGGGGGGCTGTTGGTGTTCTCTGGCTGTGGAGGAGAGGGAGGAGGAGCCACCGCGGTGCCCGTGTCCGGTCCGCTGGATGCGAAGGAGGTCAGCCGGTGCATCGCGGAACGGGGTGGCCGCAAGTGGACCCAGGCCCCCCGGTTCCCGGCGCGCTTCCCGGCTCACTACGAATCAGTTGTGATGATTGGCCCGAAAATCGGCCACATCACCGTGTACCTCTCCCGTCGGCCGGAGTTCACCAAGCATCTCGCCCGGGGCTTTGACGAAATCGAAGAATTCAAAGCGACCGTGGTGCGCGGTGGCCACGGGCTCCTGCTCCTCGACGCCGACGTCGCCGATATCGACCGGCGCGTGGCATTCGAATGCGTCGAAGGCTGAAGGTCGTCAGCTCTTCGGTTCGACGACGGACCGCCCCGGCGGGGCGAGGCGGAACGGGCAATGGTGCAGACCGAGGGCCCTGGCGTCGGCGCTGGCTCGAGCCGCGTAGAGCTTGTATTCCCTGACCGCCCGGGTGTACCCCTTGGTGCCAGGCCCGGGGACCACGAAGCTCCGCGCGAACTCGCGCTTGCCGAGGTCGGTCAGCAGGCGCTCGTAGGCCTGGGCCAGCTCGGGGGGCGGGTGTAGGCCTTCCAGCCCTCCGATCCCCATTGCTCCCTGCGCCGTTATCGCACCTCCGTTCCACCCCGCTTCAGCGAATTTCTGCTGGATGCCGAGGCAACCGGCGTCGACGCTCTTGCGGAATTGCGCCTCGGTCGCAGTCCCGGTGGTGCGCTCCTGTGAGTCGGCTGCCGGGGGAGAGCTGCTCGTCGGTTGGGAGCCACCCCCGCAGCCGGTGGCGATGGCGGCCGTCGCGACGCTCAGCACCAGTAGCCCCAAGGCCCGATGACCACGCTCCATAAGCAGTTTGGCTAGCCGCATCGAAATCTCCCGTGCGCTCAAAAGCCTATAACCAAATAAGTCCTGTGCGGTTCAGTTTTCTGCCGGGAGTGGTTCGGCGCACGCGCGAATCTCGGCACCCTTTGAATTCCAGGGCAAACTCCCGAGTCGGGTTGGCTCACCCGTAGTGGCTTCCCTCGGATCGGGCTCGTGCGTTGACCGGCGGCTGGGTTGCGCCTAACGATCGTGCTGCTTGGCCTCGGCCGACGCGCCGGGGCGGAACGATCGAAACACGGGAAGGGAACAGAGCAAGATGACTCGCAACCTCAAGATCCTCGGTCTCGCCCTCGTCGCCATGACGGCGCTGGGCGCCGTATCCGCACAGAGCGCATTCGCAGCGGAAGAATTCCTCCACTGGCATCCGGGGGAAGCCAACCCGCACGCGGTGGGGCTGACAGGCGAACAGCACACGACCGAACCGAACCAGGTCACACGCCTTTTCAACGGCTCCGGGGTCGAAAAGGCCAACTTCACCTGCAAAAAACTCAAACTGGAAGGCACAGTTGAAGGCGTAACACACGAAAGCCCTGAAACCGGCCTCACCGTCACAACGCAGACAGTGACACTGCATCCGGTTATCTCGGAATGCACCTCCACCTTTGGTGGAGCCTTGACGGTGAAAACCAACAAATGCCATCTTCACTTTGAAGGCAAAGAAACAGCCGCGGGCGGAGTGCAACCGGCGGGCATCGAATGCGGGGCCGGCGAATCGATCGAAATCACCGCCTCCGGCTGCACGATCAAAGTCGGGAGCCAGGCCGCCAGCACGGTCGAAGGTGGCGTGCATTACATAAACAACAAACCGGCAGCCACAAACGAATGGGACCTCACAGTCGAAGTCAACCAGAAAGGCATCAACTTCACCTCGAGTGCCCTCTGTCAGCTGATCGGCATCCCGGCGAGCGGCATCGAATCCCGCTTCGAAGGCAAGTGGACAATCAAGGGATTTGAAGACCTCGGCGGCGAAACAGGCGCCTACAAACACGGTAAACAGCTCGGCATCTGGTTCGGGCCGACACTCTAGGAGCGAGGGGAAGCTGGGTTGTCTCGGTTCCGCTCGCACGCACTCCGGAGCGAGGCGCGCATTTCTGCGCCAGACCATTTCGCGCACGCGCGAAATGGTCATCCTGCGATTTCCAGGGTAAACACTCGAGTCCTACTCACTCGGCGGCGGCGGAATTACTCAGATCGCGTCTGAGTATTGACGAGCAATGCGGTTGCGCTAAGGATTTTCCGGTCCAAGACGGGCAACGCTCCGGCCGGTGCGGCGGGAGCGACTATTAGAAAACACAGGAAGGAAAGAGAGCAAGATGATTCGCAACCTCAAGATCCTCGGGCTGGCCCTCGTCGCGATGGCGGCGATTGGCGCCATGTCCGCGCAGGGCGCATTCGCAGCGGAAGAATTCCTCCACTGGCATCCGGGGAAAGAAAATCCGCACGCCGTAGTCCTGACAGGCGAACAGGATCCCGCGGCACCGAGCCAGGTCACACGGCTGTTCACCAATGCCGGAGTCGAAAAAGCCAGCGTGACGTGCGAAGGCCTGAAACTGGAAGGCACAGTCGAAGGTGTGACACACGAAAGTCCTGAAACCGGGCTCACCGTCACATCGCAGACAACGACACTCCATCCCGAATACTCAAAATGCAAATCCAGCCTCGGCAGCGAAGCAACGGTGAACAGCCACAAATGCCATTACCACTTTGAAGGCAAAGAAACAGCGGCTGGCGGAGTCCAACCGGCTGGCATTGAATGTCCGGAAGGGGAATTCATCGAAATCTCGACCGCAGGCTGCACGGTCAAAGTCGGGAGCCAGGCCGCCAACACGACCGAAGGCGGCGTGCACTACGTGAACAACAAACCGGCGGGCACAAACGAATGGGACCTCACAGCTGAAGCCAACCAGAAAGCGGTCAACTTCACCTCGAGTGCCCTCTGCCAGCTGGTCGGGATTCCCGCCAAAGGCGAAAAATCCACCTACGAAGGCAAACAAACAATCAAGGGATTCGAAGACCTGGGCGGCGAAACAGGCAAATACTCCGACAAAGCACAGCTCGGCATCTGGTTCGGGCCGACACTCTAGGAACGGAGGCATCGGCACGGCTGCGGATTGAGCCGGATCGGTGACGAGGAGGGGGGCCCGGAGGTCCCGGCCCCCCTCCGTTTTCAGCGAACCAGGCTGTCTTTGACGAGGGCGGGCCGAGCGGGTACTTTCGGCTTTGGGTACGCATCGGGCCTGCTCGGAGAAACGCACGATGTCGCTAGGGACCATCAAACAGGGAGGAAGTGACCGGGAGCAGGCCGCGCCACCTTTGGCCGGAACGCCGGCTTGTCGAAGTCACTGAACCGTGCCGGCCCGGGAAGCCGGCGCTCAGGAGGAGAAACAGACTCATGTCCAAGAGCCCCATTGAAAGATTTGGCAAGACCGGGTTGCTGGTGGCTGTGGTTGCCGCCTTCCTGTTCGTGCCATCGGCCCAGGCATTTGCCTCCGGCACGATGAAGGTCAATATCACCGGCACCGGAAGCGGCGAAGTCACCAGCGCCAACTCCGTGGCCAATGCTCAAGGTACCCCGCCGATCGAATGCTCGTACGACGGAACGAGCACCAGCGGGGTATGCAACAACAGCCTCATTGCCGCTGAAGAACTTGAAGCGATCAACTTGGAAGCGATCCCCGCGCCTGGCTCGGAATTCGTTGAATGGGTGATCAATAAGGGCGGACTGTTCGAACTCAACTGCTTCGAAGCGGCCAACAAAGACTGCCTCGTGGGCGGGATCGAAGGTGGCCTCAACGAATTCGAAGTGACGGCCAAGTTCTCGGGGCCGCCGCCGCTGCCGTTCCAGCTGGCGATCTCCGTGTATGGCGAAGGCACGGTGACGGCCAGTGGGTCTTCCCCCATCGTCTGCGAAGGCGGTGAAGAATGCGTCGAAGAAGAGGAAGGCAATGTGACGTTGACGGCCAGCCCGGCGGCTGAATACACGCTTGCCGGTTGGGTCGGCTGCCACCAGACCGGCCCCACGACCTGCACTGTGTCTCCTAAAGCCGAAGGGGAAGAAAGGGAAGTCGTGGCGATCTTCCTCAAGGAAGGCGCCAAGGGTGAAAAGGGCGACACCGGTGCGACGGGTGCCCCTGGAGCGACGGGTGCCCCTGGAGCGACGGGTGCCCCTGGAGCGACGGGTGCCCCTGGAGCGACGGGTGCCCCTGGAGCGACGGGTGCCCCTGGAGCGACGGGTGCCCCTGGAGCGAAGGGCGACACCGGTGCGACGGGTGCCCCTGGAGCGACCGGTCCTGCGGGTCCGACCGGGGCAACGGGTCCGACCGGGGCAGCCGGGTCCCAGGGCCCGACCGGTGCCACCGGGCCGCAGGGCCCGGCTGGCAAGGTCACGGTGACCTGCAAGGTCAAGAACTCCCAGAAGGTCACCTGCACGGTCAAGCAGCCTGCTGCGTCCAGCTCGAGCGCACGCGCTCTGAGCTGGCGCCTCTCGCGCGCCGGTCACACCGTCAGTCATGGGACCAGCGACGCAGCGGGCCTGCAGCAACGGCTCAACCGCCTGCGGGCGGGCCGTTACACGCTTCACATCGCCGGTCAGAAGGGGACGGTGATCGACATCCATTAGCGCGACGCCCTGGGACGGGCTTCAGCCCGTCCCAGGGCCTGTGTTATGCGGCGGGGGATCACCAGGAAGGGAAGGCCATGGATATCGGAATCGCAGCTGAGTCAGGGAGTCGTCGGCCTGAGTTGTGTTCTGTGCGATCACGCCGCATGATCCTCGCGGTCATACTCACTTTCGGCAGCCTCGTGCTCTTCGCACCCCGTGCCTCGGCGGTCATCAGCCATCCGGTGCTTCCCTTCTCGCCGATCACCGGCACGGGAACCGGGGTCAAACTCCACTTCCTAGAGGGGGTGGCGGTCGATGAATCGAGCGGCAACGTCTTCGTCAACGACGGCGTCCTCAACGGCGGTGTCCTCGGCGCAGGGGGAGGCTTCGTGGACATCTTCGGCGGCGAAGGAGGGATCCCGACCGGCCTGGTGTCTCCCTACCGGATCACGACCGAACCGCCATTCACCTTCGAAGAAACCCAGAGCGCCGCCGCGGTGGACAACTCGCCCACCAGCTCAGCCCGCGGCACGCTATACGTGGATGAAGCCTTCGGCGAAGCCTCTCGCAACGGTGCGGTCCGGAGGTTCACTCGCAACCCGGTTACGGAAAAGTACGAACCCCAAGGGAAGCTGAATCCGGCCTCTCCCTTTGAACAGCCGGCGGACATGGCCGTCGACACCAGGGGAAACGTGTTCGTGGCCGATGGCGCCCATCGCAGGGTCGTCGAGTTCTCCCCCGCGGGGACCGAAATCGCCAGCATCGACGTGAGCCAGTTCGCCGGTGAACCCAAGGAGATCGCCGTGGACGCGGCCGGGGACCTGTTCATCGGCGGCTCCAAGGGGGGCGGGCGCACCTATTGGAAATACCCGGCCAACGGCCTCGGGGTGATCGACCCGGGGACCGCGATCGAGATCATCCCCAAAGCCAAGACCCAAACGGCTGGGCTTGAAGCCGGCGGAATGGCGGTTGACCCGACCCGCAACCTCCTCTTCCTGGTGATCGGTGGCCACATCGACGTCTTCGACACGACCAGCGAAGAAGCCGACCCTCAGCCCCTGCTCGAATTCGGCCAGGGCATCCTCGAACCGATCGAACTGGGGGTGTTCGGCAACCCGAAAATGTACTTCTACAGTCGAATCGCGGTGAACTCCGCGTCAGAACGGATCTACGTCACTGGCGCCAGTCCCAAACAGGTCCTTGCCTTCGGCTACGGGCCCAAGCTACCGACCCTGCGGCTGGGAACGGCCAGCGGGACCAACTCCACCACGGAGAACCTCGCGGCCACCGTCAACCCCGGCGGCGAAGCGGTCACCGAATGCGACTTTGAATACGGCAAAACGACCGCCTATGGCTCAACCGCGCCCTGCTCGGGCTCGATCCCCACCGACGAATCCGACCATCCGGTCAGCGCCACCATCACCGGTCTGACTCCCTCCACTCCGTACCACTTCCGTATCGTCGCCGCCAACGTCAATGGTGGAAACCACAGCATCGACGGCACCTTCACCACGCTGCCCCCCGACCGTGCCATCACCGAACCCGCCAACCAAGTGGCGAGGACGAAGGCGACGCTGAACGGGACCGTCTTCCCCGAAGAAAAGCTGATCGAAGAATGTATTTTCGAATACGGCATCGAAGGAGAAGGCCTCGGCGAAACTGCTTCCTGCTCACCCGGGGCCGCCTCGATCCCGGCTGACCACGAAGGCCACGCGGTGGCTGCCGCACTCACCGGACTCCAGCCCTCTAAAAGCTATGAATTCCGCGTCTCGACCGAAAGCGAACTCGGCCCCGCGGAAGGGAAAGTGCTGACCTTCACCACCGGTGAAGTCGCGGTCACCGAACCTGCTTCCACGATCGGCGGCGCCAAGGCGACGCTCAATGCAACTGTCTTCCCCGAAAGCAAAGCGGTCACCGAATGTTTCTTCGAATACGGCAGGACGACTGCCTACGGATCAACTGTGCCCTGCGAAGGATCGATCCCGATTGACGAAACGGGGCACGTGGTCAGCGCTCAGGTCAGCAATCTGGTGCCCGACGGAACCGTGTACCACTTCCGCATTGTCACGAACGGTGGTTACGGCAAACAGACCGGGAGGGACGCCAGCTTCGCGACCGCCAATACGATTATCACCACTGCCCCCACCGAAATCTCCGGGAGTGGTTTCACCGCGAACGGCACGGTAAACCCCGAAGAAGTACCGGTCACCGAATGCCTTTTCGAATACGGCAAGACGCTCTCCTATGGCAAGAGTGCTCCCTGCGAAGTGCCCACTGCCGGAGAAGTTCACGGCAACGCTCCGGTTGCCGTCCACGCCAAGATCTCGGGACTCGAAGCCTCGGTCACCTATCACTATCGCCTCGTAGCCATGGGCGCGGAAGGCGGGGACCAAACCGCCAAAACCGCGGGGCCCCCCACGGTCGTCGAAGCGTGGGTGCAGGGCGTCCTCACGACCGCTGCTGAACTGCAGGCGAAGATCAACCCCGAAGGCTTTCCGGCGACCTATCGGATCGAATACGGCACCACCCAAAGCTACGGCCAGAGCACGCCCGAAGCCGAAGTGGGATCCAATAACCAGCCGCACATCGTCACGGACCAGCTCCGGGGCCTCGCACCGGGAACCGTCTACCACTGGCGCGTCGTCGCCAAAAGCGGACAAGGCACCATGGCGGACAAGGACCACGTTCTCCACACCTACGCGCTCGGCAGCGAAGCAGGTTGCCCCAACCAGCAGTTCCGCTCCGGGCCTTCGGCGGGCCTGCCGGATTGCCGAGCCTACGAGATGGTCAGCCCAGTCGATAAGGAAGGCGGGGAAGTGCGGGTGCTGGGCCGCGAAGGAGATCTCCTGCCCGCCGTGCTGCGGCAGGCGGCGGCGGATGGGGACAAGCTCGCCTACGGCTCAAACACGGCCTACGGTGGCGCTCGCTCCGGCGCCTACACGACCCAGTACGTCGCCACCCGCCACGCGGGCGAAGGCTGGGTCGGCCACCCGATTTCTCCGCCCCACGAACGGTCCATCGCCGGCACCTTCCTCCAGGGGAATCCCGAATTTCAAGCCTTCTCCACGGACCTCTGCGCGGGCTGGCTGAGCAGCGTCGCCGAACCGCCGCTGGCGCCTGGGGCGCCGAGCGGCAGCGTCAACCTCTACCGCCGCCAGGACGACGAATGCGGCGGCTCGGGCTATGAAGCCCTCAACACGATGGCTCCCACCGTCGTCCCGCAGGGGCTTCAGCTTGAGTTGCAGGGCCTCTCGAGCGATGGCCAGACGGCAATCTTCGACGCGAACCGGCAGCTGACCGAGGATGCGGGCACGGGGACGTTCCCCCAGCTCTACGGCACCCAGAGTGGACAGGAGAGGTATCTCTGCATCCTTCCTGACAAATCTCCCCTTGACGCTCCGTGTCAGGCAGGAACCTCGGATCCATTCGAGCTCCATGGCTTCGGCGACTGGGTTGGGAATGCCCTGTCGACCGACGGGCGGCGCGTCTACTGGACTGCGATGGCAAACAACCTGGAATCGGGTCCGGGGCGCATCTATCTGCGCGAGAACCCCTTTGCGGCGGGTGCTGAATGCACCAGTGAGGCCTCTGCCTGCACGCTCGACGTTTCGAAGGGGGCTGAAGAAGCAGCGGGCGCGGACAACGAAGGGTCGCGGTTTTGGGCGGCAGCTGCAGATGGGTCCAGGGCGATCTTCTCGACCCGCATCACGGGCCAGGGGGAAACGCTCTATGACTATCGCCTCGCTGACCGCAGTGCCGAACCGATCGCCGGCGAAGTCACCGGAGTGATGGGTGTCAGCAACGACGCCTCGCGCATATACCTCGTCTCCCACGAAAATCTCTCGGGACCAAACGCCGAAGGCAAAAGCCCGACGGCAAAAGGCCTCAACCTCTATCTCTACGAGGTGGGCAAAGCGGGCGGCCAGGGGAGCTTCCGCTTCGTCGGGGAGCTGGCGAGTGGGGACAGTGTCGACTTTCTGGCAGGTGCCTCCCCGATCAGCACCCGGTTGGGCAAGCACTACTCCCGGGTGAGCGCTGACGGGAAGACGGCGGTGTTCATGTCCTACTCCCGGCTGACGGGCTATGACAACACCGACCGCTCCTCCGGCGAAGCCGATTCCGAGGTATTCCGCTATGACGCCGCCGCCAACAGCGGCGGGGGCGGGCTCCTCTGCGTCTCCTGCAACCCGTCGGGCGCGCGGCCCGTCGGACACGAACGGAAGATAACCCCCGACGACCAGAGTGGCCCCTGGACTGCCGGCCAGATCCAGGGATTGGAGAGCGATTTGCACGCCCAGCGCGTTCTTTCCGACAACGGCAACCGGGTCTTCTTCGAATCCACGGACCCCCTCGTCCTTGCCGACACCAACGCTGCCCAGGACGTGTATGAGTGGGAGGTTCCTGGCGAGGGTACCTGCACGCCGTCGGCTCCCACCTACAGCCCGCTGAACGGCGGCTGCGTCTCGCTCATCTCCTCCGGCAAGAGCCCGGTCGACTCCGAATTCACCGAAGCAGACCCCAGCGGACGCAACGTCTTCTTCGTAACCTTGGCGAGCCTCGTCCCCTGGGACCCGGGCGTTCTCGACGTCTACGACGCCCGCGAAGAAGGCGGCCTGCCGGCCCCCCCGTCGCTGCCGCCGTCCTGCGAAGGCGAAGTCTGCCAGCCCGCGCCGTCCGCGCCGAGCGACCCCACCCCGGCCTCGTCCGCCTTTGCGGGCGCCGGCAACGCGCGCGAAGGGCGACCCCGTTCGCAGCACAAGCACAAGAAGCACAAGAAGTCCAGGCACAAACACAAGGGGAGGAATAAAAAGGGACGCCCACACGGCCACGACAGGAGGTCGCACCGATGAAACGCCTGCCGATCGTCTGTTTGGCAAGCTGTGTCGCGGTTCTACTGCTCGCGGCCCCGGCCGCCCGCGCCGAATCCTTCGGCCTCGGCGGCTTCAAGGTGACGTTCGCCGACTCTCAGGGCAAAGCCGTGACCCAGGCCGGAGCACACCCCTTCGCGATGCGCACCGCGTTCACCGTGAATACCCGCGAACTGCCAGGCGGCACCGAAGAAGTCGAAGTCGCGGAGCCGCTCAAGGACCTCGAGGTAGCCCAAATCCCCGGTTTCGCCGGCGACCCTGACGCGACGACGCTCTGCCCGGGCGCTGATTTCCTCACCCAGATCGCGAATCCCCATGCCTCCGGCCAGGGTGCGTATGCCAGGTGCCCGGACGCCTCAGCGATCGGCTACATCGGCCTCGTCCTCGTCTCCGAAGGAACCCATCAGCCCGCTCCGGAGATCTGGCGGCCGGTCTACAACCTCGAACCCGGTCCTGGGGAAATCGCCAGGATCGGCTTCTGGGCCTCGGCGATTCCGGTCACCGTCAGCGTCGGCCTCAGCGGAAGCGCTCCCTATCGGGTCGTCGCGCGGGTGCGCAACGCCTCGCAGGTGGTCGAAGTACTCGGCGCCGACCTGGTCCTCTGGGGCGACCCGGGTGCCACGGAACACAACGCCCTGCGCGGCACCTGTGTTGGTGGAATCGGGTCCGCGCCGAGCTCGCTCGCCACCTGCCCTGGGGAAGCATCCGGCGAAAAGCCTCCTTTCCTGATCACGCCGCGCGCCTGCCGCGGTTCCCTGCTCACCAACTTTCGCCTCGATTCCTGGGAGCACCCCGGCACCTTCGTCGAAGGCTCTGATGCGGCGACGGGTGAACCGCCGAGCTTCACGGCCTGCGAAAAGCTCGGCTTCTCCCCCTCGGTCGAAGCTCGGCCGACGTCCCTTGCCGCTACCAGCCCGAGTGGGCTCGACTTCTCGCTCGACACCCACGACGAAGAAAGCCTGCTCAGCACGAAAATCGAAGCGGCGGACTCGGACATCGAAAAAGCCGTCGTCACCTTGCCCGAAGGGATGACTACCAACCCCTCTTCGGCCAATGGCCTGAGCGCCTGCAGCGAAGGCCAGCTGGCGGAAATGAACGCCTTCACCGGCGGGGGCACCGGCTGCCCCGACGCCTCGAAGCTGGGCAACCTCGAAGTCGAATCGCCGCTTCTCGCCGGCAAGGTGCTCCCGGGCTCGCTTTTCCTCGCCGAGCCCTACGACAACCCCGAGCACACCCTGATCGCCCTCTACGCGGTGATCCAGGACCCCGAACTGGGCATCTTCGTCATCCAGCCGCTGCGGGTCGAACCGAACCCGGTTACCGGCCGCCTCACCACCACCGCCGAAGACATGCCCCAGCTTCCCTTCAGCCACTTTCGGCTGCACTTCCGCGAAGGGGCGAGGAGCCCGCTGGTCACCCCGCCGACCTGCGGGCCCGAGCAGGTCGAGGCGGAGCTCTACCCGTATGCCGGCGGGGCGCCGATCGAAAGCACCTCCGCCTTCGAAGTCATCAGCGGTCCCAACGGCGGCCCCTGCCCCGCCGGCGGCCTGCCCCCCTTCCACCCCAACCTTCAGGCCGGCACCCTCAACAACGCCGCCGGTAGCTACAGCCCCTTCAACGTCGACATCTCCAGGACCGACTCCGAACAGGAGATGACCAACTTCTCGATCAAGCTGCCGCCCGGTATCACCGGCAAGCTGGCGGGGATCCCCGAGTGCTCCGATCCGGCGATCGCCGCCGCCAAGACCCGCGAACGTACCCCCCACGGCGGCCAGGAAGAGATCGAAAGACCCAGCTGCCCGGCTGCCTCCCAGGTCGGGAGAACCCTGGCTGGGGCCGGAGTCGGCCCCACCCTCACCTACGTGCCCGGCAAGGTCTATCTCGCCGGTCCCTACCACGGCGCGCCCCTCTCGATCGTCTCGATCACGGCCGCCACGGCTGGTCCCTTCGACCTCGGGACCGTGGTCGTTCGCTATGCCCTGAAGATCAACCCCGAAACCGCCGAAGTTTTCGTCGACGCCACCGGCTCGGACCCGCTCCCCCACATCGTCGACGGCATCCCGGTGCACCTGCGGGACGTCAGGGCCTACGTCGATAGGCCCGGCTTCGTCCTCAACCCCACCGGCTGCGAACGCACCTCCACCGCCTCCACCGTCCTGGGGTCGGGCCTCGACTTCGCCAGCCCCTCGGACGACGTCCCCGTTACCGTCACCTCACCCTTCCAGGCTGCCGATTGCGCCAGTCTTCCTTACAAGCCGGCCCTAGCGTTGAAGCTGAAGGGGGGGACCAAGCGCGGCAAGGACCCCCAACTGACCGCGATCCTGCGGCCGAGGCCAGGCGACGCCAACTCCCAGCGCCTCTCCGTCCTCCTGCCTCACAGCGAGTTCCTCGACCAGTCCCACATCAAGACGATCTGCACCCGGGTGCAGTTCAAAGCCGGCGACGGCAACGGCTCGGCCTGTCCGCCGGGCTCGATCTACGGCACCGTCAAGGCCTGGACGCCGCTGCTCGAAAACCCACTGCAGGGCAACGTCTACCTCAGGTCTTCCGACCATCCCCTGCCCGACCTCGTCCTGGCCCTACACGGCCAGGTCGAATTCACCGAGGTGGGACGCATCGACTCCGTTAAGGGCGGCATCCGCAACACCTTCGAAACCGTGCCGGACGCGCCGATCACCAAGGTCGAATTGGCCTTCCAGGGCGGCAAGAAGGGCCTCCTGGTCAACTCGACCGATATCTGCCGCGGCAAGCACCAGGCCAGCCTCGAATACACCGCCCACTCCGGTCGTCGCTACGACGCCAAGACGCCGCTTAAGGCGCGGTGCAGGAAGACGCACAAGACCAAGGAGCACAAGAAATGAAACTCGGGACCTTCCTCGCAGCGGCGCTGGCGCTCGTCTCCTCCCTGATCCAGGGCGCCAGCGCCGCCTACAAGCGGACCCTGGTCGTCGGCCTGATGGCCTTTCTGGTCCTCGTCGCGGCCGGGTGTGGCGGCGGCGGCTCGACCACGACCACCAGCGCCTCGCTGTCGAAGGCGCAGTTCATCAAGCAGGCCGACGCGATCTGCGAACAGGCCGACAAGGCGCAGATCGTGGCGCTGACGACGGCCACGAAGGGAATGTCGAGTCAACAGCTGAAGAGCCCTGCGGTCCAGGCCGAAGTGGGGGAAAAGGGGCTTCAGCCGCTCCTGGTGGAGGCGGAAGAAATCGCCGAACTCGGAGCGCCGCAGGGGGACGAAGCGAAGATCGCGGCAATCGTCGAAGGAATCGAAAAGGCCGTGGAAAAGAGCGAGGGCAACCCGACTGTGATCGAAGTGTCGTTCGCCCCCGTGAACAAGCTCGCCGCCCTCTATGGGTTCAAAGCGTGCTCGGAAGCAGAGTAGGGGGGCTCGGCGGGCGATTTAGGCGAGCGCACCCCGCAGCGGCGCGGCGAGGTCGCCTTTGCGCGCCACGCTGACGCCGCCGAGGCCCAGCCACTCGCTGAGCAGGCGCAGCTCGGCGGCGAGCTCGGTGGCGACGTGGGAGGTCTCAGCGCCAGGCTCGGCGTAAGCGCCGCGGACCTGCAGCACGCCCGCCTGCCGGTCGCTTTTGAGGTCGACGCGGGCGACCAGGCGGTCGCCGAGGAGGAAGGGGAGGACGTAGTAGCCGTGGACGCGTTTGGGGGCTGGGGTGTAGATCTCGATTCGGTAGTGGAAGTCGAAGAGGCGCTCGGTGCGGTCGCGGAACCAGATCAGGGAATCGAAGGGGGTGAGGAGGGCCCTCGCGTTGGCGGCTCGGCGCAGACCGGTGGGGCGCTCGCTTGAGAGGTAGGCGGAGTGGCGCCAGCCCTCGACCCGGGCTGGGACCAGGGCGCCGTCCTCGGCCAGCTCGGCGACGCGGGCCTTGGACTCGGCGCGGGGGAGACGGAAATAGTCGCCGAGGTCGGCCTCGGTCGCCACTCCCAAGCGCTTTGCCGCGATCAGCAGCAGCCGGCGCTGGGCCTCATCCTGGGAGGGGGTCGGGGCCTCGAGCACCTCGCGGGGGAGGACGCGCTCTGGCAGGTCGTAGTGGCGCTCGAAGTTGACGCGGCGCGCCGCGCACACACGGCCGGCGAAGAACAGGTACTCGAGCGCGGTCTTCTCTTCGCTCCAGCTCCACATCTCTCCCGGCTTGCGCCGGCTGCCGTTTGGCGCCAGGTCGGCGGCCCGGATCGGCCCGCGCTCGCGCACCGTGTCGAGCACGAAATCGAGCAGCTCCGGTTGCTCCGCGCCCACCCGCGCCACGCTTTTCCAGGCCAGCGCGTCGGCCCGCGCCATCCGCCAGCGCAACAGCGGCTGCAGCTCGACCGGCAGCAGCGAGGCCTCGTGGCCCCAGTACTCGATCAGGTCCCGCCGCCCCGCGCGCCTGGTCTTGCCGCTGCGGTCCTCGTGCCAGGCCAGCCGGTCCAGGGCTGCCCGCGGGTACGGGCCGAGCCGCGAGAAGACCGGCATGTAGTGCGAGCGGCAGAAGACGTTCACCGAGTCGAGCTGCAGCAGCCCGACGTCGTCGATCGCCCGCCGCAGGTGCCGAGAGTCGACCCGGCCGCTCGGCCGCGGGCGCCCGAATCCCTGCGCGGCGAGCGCTAGCCGCCGGGCCTGCTCGGCGCTGAGGTCGAAGGCGGGGCGGGGGGTCATCGGGCGATTCTCCCGATCCGCTGCACAGAAGAGCGTCCGCTCAGTGCGACTAGAGTGCTCGCCCGTGCGGGGGCCAAAACGCAGGTTGGGTCTCGCCGCCGCACTGTTGCTGGTGGCGGTTCTCTCCGGGATCTACGCGAGCGGGGTGGTGGCGCAGAAGGCGCCGGTCTTCGCGACCCGGATCGGCGGCGGGCCGATCTCGCTCAGCTGCGACACCAAGGGGCCGCTGGCGAATCGGGTCACCGTTGATGTCGGGGTCGGCTACTCCGACGTCCGCGAAGGTCTCGACCGGCGCCTGGCGGGGCGGCGGGGCAGCGGCAGCCTGCGGCTGGCGCTGCGGACCGACAACGGGCACCTCCTGGCGCGGGACTCCGACCGCGAAGGCGTCCGCTTCGGCGTTCCGGGCAACCGGATCCACCAGAACCAGCAACTGGTCCTCGACCGCAAGGCCAGCGCCCAGGTGCTCCGTTACGCCCAGGGCTCCACCAAGTGCGACCCGACGCCCGGCCGCACCGAGGTCGTCAAGGTCGCGATCGAGGCGCGCGAGCGGCTGGGGGCGAGCGGCGCCGCTGCCGCGGAAACGCCGCCCACGCCCCTGAGCGGGAGCGGCGAAGTGGTCGGCCTGCCCGGCGCCCAGGCGACCGCCTGCGCGCCCTATCCCTGCTACACCAAAGCCGCCGAAGTCCTCGCCTGGCGCGATTCCGACGTGCGCCCGGTTGACGTCGCCAACGTGCCGCTGGCGAAACGGGTCCTGGTTCCGGGCCCGCGCCTGATGACCGGCTTCGACAACGGGCCCTGGGCTTACTGGTCCGGCTCGGACCTGCGCTCGCAGGGCAGTACCACGACCGGCAACGTCTTCAACTTCTCGCAGTGGCAGTACGTCGACACGCTCTACTACTACTCGCACTACCTGCTCTCGGTGCCGCCGACGGTGTGGGTCAACGCCGCACACCGCAACGGGGTCAGCGTGCTCGGCTCGGTCACCGGCGACTGCAAGGGCTGCGGCCCGGAGCTGAACGACCTCTTCGAGAACCACACTCCCGCGGCCGTCGACACCCTCTACCGCCTGGCTGCCACCTATGGCTTCGACGGCTGGATGATCGACATCGAGGAAGGGGCGCGCTACAGCCCGCAGCTGCTGGAAGCGATGGAAGAGCTGCGGGGCCGCAGGCTCCCGGACGGACGCCCGCTTCAGATCGCGACCTACGAGGCCCACAGGCAGAGCCTCGACGACACCCTGCTGAAACCGTTCCTGGCGGCGGGCGAATGGCAGGCCGACTACTCCTCGATTTCGCCCAGCGGATACCCGAAACAGACCTACGACTTTCTCGGGAAACAACAGCCGCCGCTGCAGGGCCGGCGCTACGACACCTACTGGGCAACGTACGTGTACTCGCCCTACGAGCGGCCGGCGCAGGAGTGCAACCGGCAGTCCGGCCCCAACTACATCTGGAACGGCTTCGCCTGCAACAACGTCAACGCGCTCTTCGCCAACCTCCGCAGCGCCCGCGCCAGCTCCGATCCGCCCGGGTTCTGGCAGTCGCTGGCGCTGTTCGCGCCGGGCTGGACGGCTTTCGGCGGTCGCAAAGGCCCGGCCGAACAGCCGGCGCCGCGGAGCGTGAGCCAGGACGCCGAAACGCGCTTCTGGTCGGGGGTCGGCGGCTACCTGGAGAAAAACGGGTCCTGCAACCTGGCGGCGCCCAATCAGAACTCGGTCTCGGCCCTGCTGACGCCGCGCTCGACGCTGACCGCGATCCCCTTCCACACCAACTTCGATACCGGTGAGGGCGACGGCTTCGCCGTCCAGGGCAGCACGGTCGCGAAACGGGGCTGGAACCTGCTCTCGTCCCAGGATGCCCAGCCGACCGAGTTCTGCGCCCAGAGCGGCGAACTCGGCGCCGCGATCGACTACGAAGCCTCCTACGACGGCGGCAGCTCGCTGGAAGTGCGGGGACGGACGACCGCCGGTGCCCAGCGCATCTACCTGTACGAGGCAGCGGCGCCGCTGCCTGCCCAGCCGGTCTTCACCCTGCGATACCTGACCGGAAGCTCGGAACCCTGGGTCAGCGTCTGGATCGACGACAAAGGCCCCTACGACCTCGAACCGACCAACCGCCGGGCCGAAGGCCTCTGGACCGTCACCGAAGCGGTGCCGTCGGGCTCGCTGCCCCGGGGCACGATGACCAGGATCGGGCTTCGCTTCGGCGTCGCCGCCTCGGTCAGGACCAAAGTCGGCGAAATTGCCGTCTTCGAAAGGGGATCGACCCCGCCGGCCCTGATCTCGCCCAGCCTCTCGGCCGGGCAACTGATCTGGACGGCCCCAGCGCAGGCGACCCAGTACTACAACGTCTGGGCACACGGGCCGCAGGCCACCTGCCTCAGCTTCCTGGGGCGGACGACGCTGCCTCGCTACGAACTCGCCGCCTCGCTCTTCCCGGCTCCGGCCCAGGTCGGGCGCTACCTGGTTCAGGCGGTTTCGACCGCGGGGCTATGGGCGCCGCTCACGGCGCCTCCCTGCGTCGCCTGAGATCGTCCCGCGCACCCGGGCTTCGCCGATCTCCAAAGCCGCCGGCCCCGGAAGGGGCCGGCGACCGGGACACAGGGAGGGGGTGGGCCCGCCGCCTCCTTGGGCTGAAGGCGACGGGCCGGAGGTGGCTCGCAGGGAGGCGCTCCACCGGCGCAGCGACCCGGCAAGTAGCGCTGCGTGAACAATACCCTAGCTTCTTTATCAAGAAAGTGCAAATACGAATTCCCAGGGCCTTGGGAGGTGGGGAAGGAGGGACTCAGGGTCATCCGATCCAGAGCCTCTGCGGTTTGAAGATTTCGTTGACGGCGTTGAACTCGACTCTGCCGACCCAACTGGCGTTGGTTGTTTCGCCTTTGGCTTTGCAGCCGGTGGCCTCTTTGTATTTGATTTCGAGGACCACGAACTGACCGTCGATGTTGCCCGGTTCCGTGGCGGGTGTTTCGTGGAAGATCACGTAGCCGAGGTTGTTCTGTTTGGGGATAGTCACGGTGCATTTTGCCCCTGGGAACACCATTTCGTTGGTCCCTGGGCAGACGATGTCGACGGTGGCTTCGAATTCTTCGCTGCCGGGGACCAGATGGAAGAGGAACGAGCAGCCGTTCATTTTCGGTTCGATGTTGAGTTGGCCGAAGACGTTGCAGCCTTTGAAGTAGGGGAAGACTTCCATTGTGCTCGACGACGTGGTGGTGAAGGCGGTGTTCACGAAGACGGCGGTTTCGCATTCGACGGTGCCGTTGGTGGTGGCGAGCACGAGCTTTTCTTTTGGGAGCTGTTCCCCTTCGATTTGGGCCGGGGCTTCTTCGACGCGGAACAGAGGTTTCGCTTCGGCGGAGGCGGGCCCGCCCAGCGCCAGAATCGCCAGCGATGCGAAGCCCGCGAGGATTAGCGTGCGAATCATCTCCGACCCCTCATTCGATCCAGAGTTTCTGCGGGGCGATCATCGGGAAGCCGGTCGTCGCGCGGAATTCGGCGGTCCCTTTGAGGGTGCCGTTTTTTGTCACCGTCGGCGCTTTGTTTTTGTTGCAGTTGGCCGACTCGGTGTATTCGATTTCGCCCAGTGTGAATTCCCCGTAGATCCTTTCTTCCAGGGTGAGGTTGGAGAACTGGATGTCGCCGAGGTTGTTCTGAGAGGCCACCTGTATGGTGCAGGCTTTGCCGGGGAATTCGATCGCTTTGCTTTCCGGGCAGTCGATGTCCATCGTCGCTTTGCCGGCCCCGCCCGGTAGCAGTTTGATGTAGAAGAAGCATTTGTTCATCGTCGCGTTGACACCGGTCAGGCCGAAGACGTTGCAGTCGGCGAAGTCCGGCTCCGGTTCCATCGTCGGGTCGGAGGTCGACGGCACTGATTCGTCGAGGAAGATCACGTCTTCGCATTTGATCGTGCCGCCGCTGGTGGTAAGGGTGAAGGGTTCTGTCTGCGTGCCGGCGATGATCGCCGGCCACTGTTCGACCTTGAATTCGGGTTTCGCGGCGGCGGCGCCGGCGGGGAGGGCGCAGAGGAGGACGAGGGCGCCGGTCGTGAGGGCGACGATCTTCAGCTTGGCGGCCATGGGCAGCTACTTCCTTAGAGCATCGCCGCCGGCCGATCAATGACCTCACGCATCGTCGCTGCTCGGCCGATCGGGGCCAGCGCAAAGCCCCTGCAGAAAGCCTGCGGCCGATCTCCGCGCGCGTCGATCCGCGGTCGCGGAGATCGGCGCCCCACAGCCCCTTTCGGCTGTTGATCAGATATCTTCTACTAGCTAGAAGTTCTCAGAGCGAATGGGAAGCCGGTCATGGGGTCGAAGGTGAGGAGGCTGTACGCGGTCATCGGGGGCGTTCTTGCCTTCGCCCTTCTTGCTGTCTTCCTCGCCGCCTGCGGCGGCAGCAGCGAAAGCACCGCCCGCGACTTCCACGAAGCGTTCCAGGAATGGAACACGAACAAGCAGATGAGCGAGGCGATGAGCGAAGAAGCGATCAGCGACGCCGAAGGGGAAGGGGTCGTGGCGAAGATGCTTGCCGGCCACTCGGTGAAGAGCGCCGAGGCGACGCGGTTCTTCGGCCCGGACGGGAAGACGCCGATAGGGGCAGCGGTGACCTTGCATCTGGCGGAACCGATCGAACTTCACTCGGTGGAAGTCCCCGTGTGGGTGACACCGGGACCCCATCCTTCGAAACCGCCGCTGCCGATCCTGCGCTTTGCCCGCTACAGCGGCACCGCGGTCGACGAACTCAAAGTCATCCTCTCGATGCCGCGGCGGGAACTGCTGGAAGTCCAGCCTCTTGGTACCTCGGTCGATCCGCCGAGGCTCACGTCGGCGCCAATTCCGGGTTACAAGAAAGTGGGGGTGCACTGAGTATGGGCACGAGAAGGCGTTACGCGGTCATCGTGAGTGCGCTGGCAGCGCTTGTCGCGCTGTCCCTGTCCGCCTGCGGCAGCAGCGGCGGCGACACCACCACTGAACGCGATTTCCACGAGGTGTTTCAGGAATGGAGGTCGAGCCCGGCAATGAGCGACGTGATGACCGAAGAAGCGATCAATGGGTCCCAGCAGGAAGAATTCGTCAAGAAAGCGCTCGCCGGCCATGTGGTGAAGAGCGCGACTGCCACCAGGTGGTTCGGGACGGATGGCAAGTCGCTCGAGGGGGCGATTGTGCACCTGCACCTGAAGGAACCGATGGACATGAATTCGGTGGAAGTGCCGGCCTGGGTTACACCGGGACCGAAGGTGACCGAAAATCCGCCCATCCCCCTCCGCCGCCGGGTTCTCTACACGGGCACCGGGATCGAAGAACTGGAGATCCTGATGACGGAGCCGCGGCGGGAAGTGCTGGAAATCATCCCCCACGGCGGTTCGATCAAGCCGCCGAAGCTGACGATGCCGGTCAGCCCCGGCTACAAGAAGGTCGGCGAACACCCCGGCCTTCAGAGCAGCTGAGCGAGGCGCTCCGCGGCCTTGGCGGCGCCGTCGGGCTCGACGTCGCGGTAGTCCACCTCGCGGCCGATCTCGCTGGCGATCGCGGTGGCGATCTCCTCTGGCGTGGTGCTGTCGAAGTCCATCGCCCGCCCGGCGCCGTAGCGGCCGAGGCGGTGGCGGACGTGGAAGTTCTGCTCGAAGTGGTGGCGGAGGGGGAAGTAGAGGAAGGGGCGCTTCTGGGCGGTCAGCTCCATCGAGGTGGTGAGGCCGCCCTGGACGACGGCGAGGTCACAGGCGGCGAGGTGGCGGTAGAGGTTGTGGACGTAGGGGACGACCTCGAGGCCGGGCTGGGTGGGCAGTGAGGCCGGGTCGATGCGGGGGCCGGCGACGACGATCATCCGCAGCTCCGGCAGGCGTTCCTTCGCCGCCGGGAAGGCGGCGATCACCCGGCGCAGGAGGTCGGCACCGACGCCGGAGCCGCCGACGGTGACGATGCAGACGCTCTCCTCGTCGCCGTAGCCGAGCTCGGCGCGGAGCCGGGAGCGGTCGCCGAGGGTGGCCGGGTCGAAGCCGGTCACGTAGCCGGTGAAGTCGAAGTGGCGCTCGGTCCAGTCGCGGATCAGCGGTAGCTCGGGGCCGAGGCGGTCGGGGACGATGTCGTCGGGGTTGCCGACGAAGAGGGCGAGGTCGCGCACCTCCGGGTGGTTGGCGATCTGCTGGACCATGTCGGCGTTGCGGTCGGCGGTCAGGTAGCTCTCGTGGGGGCCGCCGTCGGCCATCGGCAGGAAGCCGACGAAGTCGGTCAGCCAGGCGAAGGGCGCGCGCTTCTCGCCCGGGTTCTCGTGCAGGTAGTAGTCGAGCTCCCAGGCCTCGTCGGCGATCCAGAGCTGGTGGCGGCGCTCGCCGGCGACGTCGTGAAAGAGCATGAAGTTGGCGGCGAGAATCTCGTCCATGCGGCGGATCGCGTGGAAGCAGTGGAGGTCGTGCTCGGCCGACTCCGACTCGATGTGGCGCGACTCGTTGGCGAGGTGGGCGCTGGCCGGGTGGATCGTCTCGCCCTCGGCCTCCAGCACCCGCGTCACCGGGTCCTGCGCCAGCCACTCGATCTCCAGGTCCGGCTGCAGCCGCCGCAGCTCGCGGGCGATTGCGACGTCGCGCTGGGCGTGGCCGAGGCCGATCGGCGAGGAGACGAAGAGCGCCCGCGGCCGGCCGTCGCCGCGATGGACGGTGGGGTCCCGCAGCTCGCGTCCCAGCGCCGCTTCGCTGAAGTCGCGCAGTGCCAGGTTCACCTGCACCGGCCGCCGCACGTGGGGCAGGTGGCCGCCGCCGCGCACCGTCTCCAGGCGACCGCCGGCCAGCAGCGCCAGCTTGCGGCCGTCGCGGTAGGGGGTGATGCGGTCGCGGTCGCCGTGGACGACCAGGACCGGGCAGTCGAGCCCGGCCGCCAGCTCGCGCAGCTTGCCGCGGTCGGTGTGGACTCGGTCCATCATGCTGGCGGTCATCGACCCCGGGTCGGTTTCCAGCGCCCAGC
Source organism: uncultured Actinomycetes bacterium (assembly GCA_963708405.1). Lineage (GTDB taxonomy): Bacteria > Actinomycetota > Thermoleophilia > Solirubrobacterales > 70-9 > VAYN01. The sequence continues at coordinate 951,874 of CAVPSL010000002.1, read as the reverse complement.
CGATCGCGTCTTCGGCGCCCTTGGGCGAGTGTGGCTCCGAGAAGCAGCGGGTCAGGAACCACTCGGCGAACTCCGGGTAGCGCTCGGCCCACTGGCTGGCGTCGAGGTGTCCCCACCAGCGGAAGCGGGCGAGGCGGAAGAAGGCGCGGGCGAGGCGAGGGTGCCTGAGAACCGAGTACTGCGAGGGCGTGTAGGGGAACATCGGGCCGATGAAGGCGGCGCCGGCGACCCGCTCCGGCGCCAGCTGGGCCAGCTCGAGCTGGTACTGGGCGCCTTTGGAGAGGCTGACCATCACCGCCCGCTCGGTGCCGGTCGCGTCCATCACTGCCAGGCAGTCGCGGGCGAATTCGGCCGGGCGGTAGCGGCGGCCGTCGCGGCAGCGGTCGGAGCGGCCGTTGCCGAGCCCGTCCATCGTCAGCACCCGGAAGTGGCGGGCGAAATAGGCGACCTGCATCTTCCAGTGGCGCGAGTGGACCAGCGACCAGGTCGGCAGCAGGAAGACCGTGTCCGGCCCGTTGCCGTAGACCTCGTAGAAGAGGCGCCGGCCGTCGCGTTCGGCGAATCTCTCCTGGTCGGGGTAACGGGCGCGGCTCTGCTCGCCGCCGCGACCGACCCGGCGCTCGCCCGGGTCGGTCTTGGCCTGCGTGTCGGCGCTGACATTCATCGCGGCTCTCCGCCCAGCCTAGGGCCGCGCCTCGAGCACGAGGTTGAACGGGGTCTCGGTGGCGCGCCGGAACTGGCCGAAGCCGGCACTGGTGACGACGTCGCGCAGGCGTGCCTCGCCGGCCTGGGCGCCGAGCGCGAGGCCGACCTCCTGGGAGAGCGAGGCGGGGGTGCAGAGCAGGGTCGAGGCGGCGTAATAGATGCGCCCGACCGGGTTGAGGTTGTCCTCGACGCGGTCGCCGGCGAAGGGCTCGACCACCATCCAGGTGCCGTCGGGGGCGAGGGCGCCGTGGACGTGGCGGGCGGCGCCGACCGGGTCGCCCATGTCGTGCAGGCAGTCGAACATCGTCACCAGGTCATAGCCCGTGCCGGGGAACTCGGCCGCTGCGGCGGTCTCGAAGCGGACCCGGTCGCCCAGCCCCGCTTCCTCGGCCCGCTGCCGCGCCTTCGCCACCGAGCCCTCGTGGTAGTCGAAGCCGACGAAGGTCGAGTCCGGGAAGGCCGCCGCCATCAGCAGCGTCGAGCTGCCGTGGCCGCAGCCGATGTCGGCCACGGTCGCCCCTCCCGCCCGCAGCTTCGCCTCGACGCCGTCGAGGGCGGGGATCCACTGGGAGATGAGGTGGGCGGCGTAGCCGGGCTGGAAGAAGCGCTCGCAGCCCTCGAAGACGCCGTCGTTGTGCTCGTGCCAGCCAACTCCAGCCCCGCTGCGGAAGGCCTCGCGGATGCGCGGCTCGTCCTTGGCGCTGCCCAGCATTAGCTGGAAGGCCCCGGGCATGAAGAAGGGGCTGGTGGGGTCGGCCAGGACCGCGGCGTGCTCGGGCGGCAGCGTGTAGCGCCGCTCGCCGGCGTCGTACTCGACGTAGCCGCCGGCCGCCTGTGCGTTCAGCCACTCGCGCACGTAGCGCTCGCTGGTGCCGGTGCGCTCGGCCAGCTCGGCCGCGGTCAGCGCGTCGGCGGCCGCGAGCTCGCGGTAGAGCCCGAGCTCGTCGCCGATCGTCACCAGAGCGGCGTTGATCGTCGCCCCCAGCTCGCCGAGTACTTGCCCGACGAAGGCTTCGACCTTCGCCTCGTCGATCGTCGTCGTGGTCATGGTTCTGTCCGCCTTTCGGATTCGGGTTCCGTACAGCGAAGAGCCTCGGCCAGCCGCGCCCGGCTCGCCTCAGGTGGCCCCCTGGTCTTTGGCCCCGGGGGGCTGGGGCTGTCGTCCCGAGCTCGAAGGAAAGACCCCGCTATGGGGGTGGCAAGGCTTCGCGCTCGCTCAGGCGCTCCGCTAACTCCTCGCGGGAGCGGATGCCGAGCTTGCGGTAGGCGTTGCGGAGGTGGTACTCGACGGTCTTGGGACTGAGGAAGTGCTTGGCGGCGGCTTCTTTGGTGGTCAGGCCGGCGGCCAGGGTGAGGCCGATCTGCAGCTCCTGCGGGGTGAGGTCGTCGAGGGTGCTGGGGTCGCGGCGGCGCGCCCGCTCGCCGCTGGCCAGCAGCTCGGTCCGGGCGCGCTCGGCCCAGGGGGCGGCGTGGAGGGCTTCGAAGCTTTCCAGCGCTGGGCGCAACTGCTCGCGGGCTTCGAGGCGCTGGCCGTCGCGGCGCAGGCGCTCACCAAAGCAGAGTCGAGTGCGGGCCTCCTCGAAGCGATCCGGGGTCGCCCGGTGCAGGTCCAAGGCGGCGTCGAAGTGCTCGGCGTAGGCGTTCGACTCGGCCAGCAGCGCCCGTGAGCGCGCCAGCCGGGCCAGCGCCCAGGGCTGCTGCTTGGCCTCGGCGGCGGGGACGAACGCCTCCAGCGCGCCGGCCGTCGCGGCGGGGCCGCCCCGCACTGCCACTTCGACCAGCTCGGGGACGGGGGAGAGGTCCGGGTCGGTGAGGCCGAGCTCGTCCAGGGCTTGCTGCTTCTCCTGCAGCCGCGCTGCCGCGGCGTCGAGGCGGCCGGCGCCGAGCTCGAGTTCGGCCAGCCCCTCCAGCGCCCAGAGGCGGAAAAGCCCCAGCTCGTAGGCCGCGGCCAGCTCCAGCGCTTCGTCCGCGTGCTCGCGGCAGCGCTCTTCCTCGCCCGTTCGCGCCAGCAGGGAGGCGATACCGGCGAGGGCGGCGCAGAGCGGCATCGCCTGGTCGGTGTCGCGGCCGAGCGCGATCGCCTCTTCGTAGAGCGCCCGTCCGATCGCCCAGCGCTCGCCGCTGGCCGCGTCGCGCGCCGCCAGGGCGAGAGCGAAGGGGAGGATGCCGAGGGCGCCCTCGGCGCGGGCCGCCGCGATCGCCCGCTCGATCATCGGCGGGCCCGGCTGGGCCTCACGCAGCCAGAGCGGTCCCAGGGCGGCGGCGTAGAGCAGGCGCGGGTCGCGGGCGAGGTCCTCGGACTCCTCGAGCACCGCCAGCGCCTCCCGCACCTTCTCGCTGCCGTCCTCGCCCTCGCCGTTCCAGATCAGCGCCGTGCCGAGGGCGAGGCTGGCGCAGAAGCGCTCGCTGCCCTCCGCCTCGGCCGGCAACAGCTCGTAGGCGCGGCGGGCGGCGGCGAGCATCGGCTGCGGCCGGCCGGCGTAGACGCAGGCGTCGGTCGCCTCGGCCAGCATCACCACGGCCTTGGCGGGATCGAGTTCCGCGACTTCGTCGGCGGCCCGGACCAGGGCCGCGTGGCCGCCGAGAGCGTCGCCGCCGAGCAGTGCCGCCTGGCCGCGCAGGCGTTCGATCTCGGCCCGCAGCCGCGGCTCCGCCGCCAGCTCCAGCGCCTCATCGAGGCGGGCGGTCGTGTGGCGGGCGTCGCCGCCGAGCCAGGCGGCCTCGGCCGCGGCGAAGAGGCGGCGGGCGCGGGCGCTGTCGTCGGCGCTGAGCTGGGCGGCGTGAGCGGCGGCGCCGGCGGCCTCGGCGTAGGCGCCCTTGGCGCGGGCGCGCTGGGAGGCTTCCTCGACCGCGGTCGCCGCCTCCTCGTCGGCCCCCAGCGCCGCCGCGGCCAGGTGCCAGGCGCGGCGGTCGGCCTCCTCGGCGGGCAGGGCGGCGGCGAGGGCGGCATGGATGGCGCGGCGCTCCTCGCCGCTGGCGGCGCCGTAGGCGGCGGAGCGGGCCAGCGGGTGGCTCCAGGCGAGACCGCCGAAGGAGATCGAGACGAGGCCGGCGCCCTCGCCCGGCTCGAGGTCGGCGAGCCGCAGGCCGAGCTCGCCGGCGGCGGTCTCGATCCAGGCCAGGCGGCCGGACTGCTCGGCCGCGGCCAGGGCTAGGGCTCGGCGCGCCGCGTCCGGTAGCGCCTCGATTCGGCGACCGAACTCCCCCTCGATCGCGGTGTTGGTCGCGGGGGGTAGGTCGAGCGGGCCGGCGAGCAACTCGTCGGCGCGCTGCGCCAGTTGGACCAGGACGAGCGGGTTGCCGCCGCCGGCGGCACCGAGCCGCCGCGAGACTTCCGGGGGCGGTGCCGTGGCCGCGTTGGCGGCGACGATCGCCGCCGCGGCTTCCGCGTCGACGCCAGTCAGCGGCAGTTGTGGCAGCCGGGCGGCGTCCAGTCGCGGCGACTGCTCGGGCCGCATCGCGAAGAGGACGGCGACGGGGTCGACGACGAGGCGGCGGGCGGCGAAGAGGATCGCCGCCAGCGAGGAGTCGTCGAGCCAATGGGCGTCGTCGACGATGACCAGCAGCGGCACCCCGGCGGAGCGGGCCGAGAGCAGATTGAGGGTGGCGGCGCCAACCAGGAAGCGGTCGCGCTCGGCGCTCGGCCCGAGGTCGAGTGCGCCCCGCAGCGCCTCCGCCTGCGCCGGCGGTATCTGCCCGATCTCCTCCAGCGCCGGTCGCAGCAGTTCCAGCAGCCCGCCGAAGGGCACGCCGGTCTCGGACTCGACCCCCCGCGCCGCCAGTACCTCCATCCTCTCGGCGCGGGCCCTCTCTTCGGCCCAGCACAGCAGCGCCGTCTTCCCGATCCCCGGCTCCCCGCTCAGCACCAGCGTTTCGCTGCGCCCCAACCGCGCCTGCGCCACCGCCCGCTCGATCGCCGCCTGCTCGGCCTCCCTGCCCAGCAGCGCCGTCTCGCTCGCGGTGGCGGGGGTCTCGGCCATTGCTCGCGGTCAGCCGCGTTCGGTGGCGACCATCTCCAGCAGCAAGGCCGGCACGCACTCGCGCTCGGGCGGCGGCAGCGTCGCCACCCGCAGTCCTAACTCGTCCTCCAGCTCCTGCGTCGGCTTCGACCGGTACTCGGCGATCCAGAGATCCAGCTCGGCCCGCAGCCGGGCTCTGTCCTCACCGCTCAGGTTCATCTGTGGAACATTGTCCCCCCTCTGAGGGGGTGAATGTTCCACGGGTTTTCCTGATCGGTGCTTAGCTGCCGGCCCGGCGTGGCCGCGGGCGCCGGGCCGGCGCCGGGGTGCCACCGACCTCGCGCTGCCAGAGCAGCTCCTGAATTGCCGCCCGCAGGACCTGGGCGGCGGCGCCGACGACGAGGAAGAAGAGGGCGCTTCCCGGCGAGCCGAGGAGGATGCTGAGCAGGGAGACGCCAAGCAGGGCGTAGAAGAAGCGGGTCAGCGGGGCAACCAGGCGGGCCAGGCGGTCGAGGTCGAGTTCGCGCATCAGGGTGGGGTTCGCCGTCGGCGTCCCGGTCCCTTGTCTCAATCGTCGCTTTCTCCCCAGACCGTCGCCACCAGCGAGCGCGGCCCACCGTGGTCACGGTGCTCGCAGAGGTAGATGCCCTGCCAGGTGCCGAGCACGGGTCGGCCACCGCGCAGCGGCAGGGTGAGGAAGGGCCCGAGCAGCGCCGCCTTGACGTGCGCCGGCATGTCGTCGTCGCCCTCCACGGTGTGCGTCCAGTAGGGCGCGCCTTCGGGCACGGCGCGGTCGAACCAGGACTCGAAGTCCCGCAGCACCTCCGGCGAGGCGTTCTCGTTCAGCGCCAGCGAGGCCGAGGTGTGCTGGATCAGCAGGTGCAGCATTCCCACCGAGACCTCGCCCAGCTCCGGCACCGCCGCCAGCACCTCGCGCGTGACCAGGTGGAACCCGCGCGGCCGCGCCTCCAGTTGGACCTGCCGCTGTGCCCACATCAGCGCTCGAGCAGGCCGCGCTGGCGGAAGCTCGCCAGCGTCGCGGCGAAGCCCTCGCCGACGGGGTGGCTCGTCCAGTCCAGGCGCTCTTGCGCCCGCGCCGCGACCGGGACCGGGTGGGAGGCGAGGAAGATCAGCTCGCCGCGGGCGATCAGCGGCGGCCGCCGCGTCAACCGGGCCAGCGCCTCGCCGCCAGCCGCGAGGGCGCGGGCGAAGACGAGCGGCATCACCGCCGGCACTTTCGCCTCGGGCGCGGCCTCGCGCACCGCGACAGCGATCTCGCGCAGGGTCAGGTACTCGCCGGAGAGGATGAAGCGCTCGCCCGCCTGCGCCCGCTCGGCGGCGGCGAGGTGGCCGGCGGCGACGTCGGCAGCGTGGACGACCGGCATGCCGCCGGGCAGCAGCGCCGGGATCTGGCGCTTGGCCAGCCGCAGCAGCAGGTCGTTGAGGGCGACCGTCACCACCGGCGCTGGCCCGTAGACGGCGGAGGGGTGGAGGAAGACCGCGTCGAGGCCGTCTTCGACGGCGGCGGCGACGAGCTGGTCGGCGTCCTGCTTGGAGCGCTCGTAGGCGGTCGGGCGCGGCTCCGGGTCGAGCCGGGACTCGTCGAAGGGGATGCCCGGCTCCCAGGCGAAGACGTCGATCGTGCTGGTGTAGAGGAGGCGGATGACGCCGTGCCGGCGGCAGGCGGCGAGGACGTTGGCGGTGCCGGCGACGTTGACGCGGCGGAAGTCCTCGGCGTCGAGCCGCCATTGCTCGGGCAGGCCGGCAGCGTGGAAGACCCGCTCGCAGCCGGCGACCGCGGCGGCGACGCTCTCGCCGTCGGTGACGTCGCCCCGCACCGGCTCCACCCCCGGCGGCAGCAGCGACCGCGCCCGCTCGACATCGCGGACCAGCGCTCGCACCTCCGTCCCCGCGGCCACCAGCACGGCGGCGATCGCGTTGCCGACCGTCCCGGTGGCGCCGGTGACGAGGATCGGGCTCACCGCAGCTCCTCGACCAGGCGGGCGTCGATTCCCATCGGCCTGGAACTAATCTCGTGCGCGGCCATGGGGCTGGAGGATAGGCGGGCCTACAGCGTCAACAGCCCCAGTACGAGCAGGACCAGGGCGCCGCAGGCGATGCCGATGCCGAATCCCACGGTGTAGATGGGGACAGGGGACTCGACCAGCGGGGCGAGGGGGTCTGGAGCCTTCATCGCGAACCTCCTATGTCGATCTCCTACGGGGTTAGCTGACGGGCTCGCGGTGACGCCGCTACGGCCGGAACACCAACCGATTCGCCCCAACTGCCTGGTTCCCCCGCCCGCTGCGCCCCGAGGCGCGGCGGCTCGGAATGAGCGGCCAACCTAACAGGCTGGCCGGGGGCCGAACGAGCTCGAAGGAATTCCACCCTCAGGGAGGGGTGTTTCTTTCGAGCTCGCGGAGGTCTAGTCCGGCCTCCGGGAAGCCAGCTGCTCGACCCACGGCAGCATCGCCAGAGCGGGCCGGCAGTTGGGGCCGCCCAGGTGGTAGCGGGACTCGATGCCGCCGCGGCGTTTCGTCGTTTCGGCGACCCCGATCACCCCGAGGGAGACCAGGACCCGGGCGTGGTAGGTGACCGAAGAGAGGGGGATGCCACGGGCATCGGCATAAGCGGACGCCGAGAGCGGTTCCTCGGTTGCCACGAGCTCGTGGATGAAGCCACGGCGCACCGCGTGCGCGAGTGCCTTCCCGGCGGCCCTGGCCGAGTCCCCGGATGTCCTGGCCGAAGACATATTCCTCCATTCAATCGACGTTAGACCGATGCAGTGTACGCCTAAGGAGCGTTAACGCTCTGTACAGGGTCGCGGGTGGCGCCTTGGATGGTCCCGCCCCTTGCCTGCCAATACTCAGCCCGATCCCGCCCTCGGCGCCGCTGTGCGCCGTCTCCGGCTGAACGCCGATTTACGCCAGGAAGACCTCGCGCACCGCGCCGGCATCCACTACACGACCCTGCGCAGGATCGAGACCGGCAAGGCTGATCTGACCTTCTCGACGCTGCGGCGTCTGGCCGAGGCGCTCGATGTGACGGTGTCCGAGCTCGTCCAGATGTCTGAACGGATGCGGGACGAGGGGGAAGTTGACCGCAAGCCCTGACGAGGCGCGGGCTCTGACCGCGCTGGGCATCGCGCTGGCTCGGCGCGGAGATTCGGCGCAGGCTGTGGAGGCCCTCATCAGGGCCGTCGAAATGGATCAGACGAATGGCGCCACCTACGTCGGTCTTTCCCTGGCGCTTGCAGACTCGGACCAGGTCGACGAAGTGGCGCCAAGACTGCTGGCGATAGCGCCCGAAGAGCCGATTTGCCAGCTCTATCTGGCGCACTTTTTCCGCGGTCTGGGGCGGCTCGGTGACGCGCAGCAGGCAGCGTGGCGGGCGGTCACCTTTGGCGACGGGAGCAGTACCTACGCGTTCTGCCTTGCGGAAATCCTTTTCTTGGCAGGGGAATTCGACAGCGGACTTGCTTCCCTCCGAGACGCGCTCGAGGCTCTACGACCGGAGGACCCCTCCCTGGATGCGAGGTCGCTCTGTGAGCTGCTGTGGGAACGCTTCGAGGGGGAGGACTCCCTGCCGCCGGAGTTGTTCGCGAGCCTGGTCGATTCCTACCGTGCCGCCGACGCCCTCGAGCACCTAGGCCAGGGATTAGTCAGCACGATTCCGGATTTCGCCGTCGGCTCCGTTGACCTCGAGAAAGCAGAAGCCTGGGTTGACGCCTGGCTGAGCACCTCGACCAGCAGTCGCCTTCAGGCTCCGTTCGCAATGTTGAGGGCGGGACTCGAATGGAGGCGCGAGAATGACCCATCCCACCTTCTCGCCCTGCCGCAGAGACATCGAGAAATTCTCACCGATATCGCCGCCATGGAAGAAGACGAAGAAGGAGGGAATGACTAGGTCGCTTGTGACTAGCCTCAGGTGCCCGGATGATGGATCGCGGGGTGTCGGTGGCGGTGGGGAGGCCCAGGATCGAAAATCCCGAAGGTGGATTTCCCTTGCTGGTAGACGCGGAAGGCGAGGTGCTTCTTCGGCCAGGTGATCTGGGCCCGGAAGACGCCTTTGCCGTTGGCATGTGCCCGTGCCAGTAGCGAGCCGTTCTGCTTGCGCTCGCGGCGGAGGAGGACCTTGCGCTTGATCGTCACGAGACCGGGATCGAAGTGCCGGCCGACGACGATTACATGCCCGTGCTTGTAGCTCGTTCTCACCTGGCGAAGGGGCGATCGTGGCTTGGTTCGCGTGCGCGTGCTTTCGCTGCCTTCATTCCAATTGCCGTTTGGGTTCGCGCGGCCGGTCGTGAAGCTCCAGCTATGGGTCACTTCCGGCAGGATCACGACTTCCCCGAAGTTCGTGACCGGGGCCAGGGTGACCGTCGCCCGGTAGGCCGTGTACGCCGCCAGCGGCTGCACTGGGACGATGATCGCCCCGGTCAGGAACCCACCGATCGAGCTTTCGTCATCCGCGACCTTGATCGGCACGGGGCCGGACGGGCCGGTCAGGGACGCGGACAGCACTCGAATCCGCCCGAACCCCTGATTGAAGTTTTCGGTGCCGACCTCGTAGACGAACAACTGGCGTCCGGCGAGGTCCGGTATGCCGAGCTCCTTGTTCGGCGTCGTCGGCGACTCGCTTGCGAACTCTGCCGGGGGGATCCCGACGCTGCCGTCGCCGGGATAGGTATGGATCGTGCCGGCAGGTTCCGAGTGGAGCATCCCCGGCCAGGTCGTCACGCACTGGTAACCCTGGCGATTGTCATCGATCCCTACTGCTGAGAGGCTCGGCGTCATCAGCTGGTTGAGGTGGATCGGGGCGTCGTTCCATGGGTTGCTGCTCTGGCTCCAGGCTCCGCCGTCGGCCAGGATCGAGTGTTCGCCGGCCCATTGCCCGCCAACGGAGTGCCCGGGCTTGCCCGGGTCCTCGGGGTGTTCGAGCACGTGGTTCGCGGCGCCATAGGCGTCATGAGCGGCGCAGGCCTGGGACCAGATCGGAACAGTGATTAGGCCGGCTGGGAGCCCCCACTGCGCCCGCTGGGCGTTCAACCAGGACAGCTCTTCCTGTTCGCGTGCCGCCGTCGTCCCACTCGGCACCGGGTTTGCGGGAAGCTGAATCGAGACGTTGCTCAAGTGTCCGTCGCTGACCGTGGCCTGCCCCGTTTCGCTGCCATCGTCTTCGTCCGAACCGCCGCTGGCGTGCAGTAGATAGGTGCCTTCCGGGAGGCCCGGAAAACGGAAGGACCCACCACTGAAGCTCGTGTCGGCACTGGCGCCCCCACCTGCCGCTTCGATGTGGATGCTGCCCTTGGCGGCTGGCCAGCCCTCCGCTGATCTCACACTGACGAGCAGTGAAGCGAGCGGCTTCGGACCGGAGAGTTCCTTGCTGAAGAACTGGTTCGAGCTGGGTTCGATGACGATAGTTTCCGACCCCATGAAATGGCTTTCCGGGGCCGATAGGCTGGGGCCTCCTCCTAGTACCGAGTAGGAGAGGGTGTAGAGACCTGCCGGCAGGGACCCGGCGTCCCAGTTGCCGCTTTCGTCCGTCTGTACTCGGACGCCGTTGACGCGCCCGGATTCGTAGCGGTCTTCGTAAAGTGAAACTTCCACCCCGGCGTCCGGCGCGTGGTCGGCATAGAAGGCGTTCCCGGAGACGTGGCCGTTGCCGCGTTCTTCAGGCAGCAGCAGGTTCGCAGCCGTGGTCGCTCCTTCTTCGACCGTGACCCCGGTCGTGCTTGCAAACCCCTCGCTGCTTTCGGGCGGCGGGTATGCCGACACCCGGTAGGTGTCCGGCCATGCTTCGACCGTGTAGTGACCGCTGGCGTCGGTGTGGACCTCGGCGAGGTTGTTGTGTTCGCCGGTGGCAATTACGTGGGCGCCGGCGACCGGACCGTGGCTGTCGCCAACGGTGCCGGTGAGCACGCCTTTCGAAAGCGCCATGGCGCCGGGGGCGGCGACGAGAAGCAGGGCGACTGCGAGCGCAGCGACGGTTAACGATCGGATCAAGCGGAGCATCTGCCACGCGGGACCCTATCTCCCGTTCGAGGCCATCAGGTGCATTGGAGTCCGGGGCGCCGCGCCTCAGCGCCGCGCCCCGGCGGTGCTCAGCCCTCGGTGGCGCTCGCCGTCGGCGCCTCGACCTCGATCCGGGGCAGGATCCGCTCCAGCCAGTCGGGGATCCACCAGTTGCGGGCGCCGAGTAGTTGCATTACGGCGGGGACGAGGACCATGCGGACGAGGGTGGCGTCGAGGAAAATCGCCGCCGCCAGGCCGATCCCGAAGAGCTTGAGGAAGACTTCGGGGGAGGCGACGAAGGCGAGGAAGACGACGACCATGATCGCTGCCGCGGCGGTGATGACGCGGGCGGTCTTGGCGAGCCCGTCGGCGACAGCGCGGCGGGTGTCGTGGTCCTTCAGGTACTCCTCGCGGATCCGGGAAACCAGGAACACCTCGTAGTCCATCGAGAGCCCGAAGAGGATCGCGAACATCATCACCGGCATGAACGGGGCGATCGGTACTTCGTGGTCGATCCCGATCAGTTCGCCGACGGCGCCGCCCTGGGAGACCAGGGTCATGACGCCGTAGGCGGCGCTGACTGAGAGCAGGTTCATGATCCCCGCCTTGAGCGAGATCAGCGGCGAGTGGAAGGCGACCAGCAGCAGCAGGAAGGAAAGTCCGAGGACGCCGATGATGAAGAGCGGCATGCGGTCGGTGATGTATTCGCTCTGATCCTCGAGCGCGGCGTTGACGCCGCCGACCTTGGCGACGACGCCGGAGTCGGCGACCGCGCTCGGGATGATGTTGTCGCGCAGCCGTTCGACCAGATCGCTGGTTGCCGCTTCCTGCGGCGAGGTGGTCGGGACCACGGTCAGGATCGCCGCCGTGCCGTCCGAGTTGAAGCGGGGGGCCGGCACGTAGGCCACGCCTTCGTCCTGGCGGATCTGCGTCTCCAGCTGCTCGACGGTGCCGCGGGCGCTGGGGTCGGGCACCTCGGCGGCGACGATCAGCGGCCCGTTGGCGCCGGGCCCGAAGCCCTCGCTCATCAGGTCGTACGCTTCCCGCGTCATCGTCCCCTTCTTGTCGTTGCCGGCGTCGGGGAAGCCGAGGCGCATGCCAAGCGCCGGCGCCGCCAGCGCCAGCAGGATCGCCGTCGCCACGATCGCCGCCAGCCAGGGCCGCCGCTGCACGGCGTGGCTCCAGCGGGCGGCGGGGGAGTTGCTGTCCGCTTCCGGGCGGTCGAGCCGGCGGCCGAGGATGGGGATGCGCAGCCGGTCGACCCGCGGCCCCAGGTAGGAGAGCAGCGCCGGCAGCAGCGTGATCGAAGCCAGCATCACCACCAGCACCGCCAGCGAGGCCGAGATCGCCACCCCGTACATGTACGGCAGGCCGGTGAGGAAGAGGCCGAGGATGGCGATGACGACGGTGCTGCCGGCGACGATGACGCTGCGCCCGGCCGTGGTCACCGCCTCGACGACGGCGTCGTGGCGGTCCTTGCCGGACTTCAGCGCCGTGCGGAAGCGGGTGAGGACGAGCAGCGCATAGTCGATGCCGACGCCGATGCCGATCAGGCCCGAGACCGCCGTCGTCCAGTTGGGCACGTCGACGACGTTGGCCAGCAGGACGATCAGGCCACCGGAGGAGATGCCGAGGCCGATCAGGGCGATCGCCAGCGGCAGCCCCGCCGCGACCAGCGAGCCGAAGGCGATCAGCAGCACGATCGCCGCCGCCAGGAAGCCGATCCCCTCCGGGCTGGTCTGTTCCTGGGCCAGGTAGATCGGTTCGCCGCCGAGCTTGATCTCGAGGCCGTCGCCGCTGTGCTGCTTGGCGGCGGCGATCAGGTCTTCGCCCTGTTCCTTCTTGACCTCCCAGCCGGGGACGTTGAGCGGCAGCGTCGTGCTGGCGATGGTGCCGTCCTTGGAGACCCGGACCGGGGTCCGGCTCTCGACGTGCTCGACCTTTTCGGCCTGGCTGAAGAAGGCGTTCATCTGCTGCTTCGACGCGGCGCTGTCGGCCCCCCGCGGGTCCTTCCAGACGACGTAGATTTCCTGCCCCGAGTAGCCCTTGAAGGCGCGTTCGGTCAGTTCGGCGGCCGCCTTCGACTCCGAGCCGGGGGTGTTGTAGTCGGCGTGGTACTCGCCGGCGAAGGAGGAGCCGAGGCCGATCAGGACGACCGCGGCGACGATCCAGGCCAGGACCATGCGGCCGCGGCGGCGATAGGAAAGGTCGGCGAGTTGGGCGAGGCGGCGGGTCATGAGACTGGTTCCTTTCGGAAAAGGTTCAGGGGGTAAACGATTCTTAGCAGAAACGAAACCGGTAGGCTTCCCGACCTATGTGCAGTGCGCAGATAGACGGCGACCGCGCCCCCTCCAGCCTCGCCTTCCTGCTCTCGCAGGTGGGAATCCACGCCGCCCGCCGCTTTGCCGAGCGCCTGGCCGAGATCGACCTGCAGCCGCCGCTGTTCCGCATCCTCAACCTCGTCGATGCGGCCGAAGGCCGCTCCCAGCAGGCGATCGGTGAGGCGATCCAGGTCCCGCCCAGCCGCATGGTCGCCCTCGTCGACGAGCTCGAGAGTCGCGGCCTGGTCGAGCGCCGGCCCGACCCCGCCGACCGCCGCGTCCGCGCCCTCTACCTCACCGGCAAGGGCCGCGACAAGCTGACCCGCGGTCGCGCCATCGCCCAGGCCCACGAGGAGGCCCTGACCGAGGGCATGGCCCCAGCCGACCGCGAGCGCCTGACCAAGCTGCTGCAGAAGATCGTCGACGAGCAGACGATCGGTCGCGGGGTGCACCCGGGCCTGAGCGAGAAGGCCGGCTCGGACTGACCCACTCCCGCGCCGGCCGCTAGCGCTGCAGCTCGTAGCGCAGGGTGGTGGCGTGGACAAGCGGCTGCTGCGTCTCGCCGGCGTTGGCGTAGACAGTGAGGTCGAAGACGAAAGCGCCCCCTGCCCGCGACGGTTCTTCCTTCGCCAGCCACCCTTCGGCCAGGGCCCCGACCTGGGAGACGAAGCTAGTGGGCGCAGTCCAGTCCCAGTCGGCGGGCTCGGGGCCGGGCCTGGCGGCGGGGTGGAAGCCGAAGGAGGGGACGAGGAAGATCGGCGTCACCGCGGCCAGCTCGGGAGTGGCGCCGGCGCCCGCGGTGGCGACCGCGTAGGAGTAGCCGCAGCCGAGCCGCAGCGGCAGTTCGTCTTCGCCGGCCCAGGAGTCGCGGCTGGTGGTCAGGGTCTGGAGAAATTCGCCCAGCGCCTGGGCCAGCGGCGTCGAAGGCGTCCCCAGTTCGATCGCTTCGTTCGCCACCAGGGCCGGCCTGGCGGCGGCCGGGAAGCGGGCGATCGGCGTCTGGTAGACGAAGCTCGGGTTCGTCGGCGCGGTCGGCAGCAGCGACCAGTTGCGCCAGATCGCGACCCCGGCGCGGCCGCTCTGACGGGAGAGGACGTCGACATCCTCGCAGCGGAAGACCCGCGGCGCGACCAGCGTCACCCCGCTCGGGGTCGCCGGCGGCGGCGGTTCGGTCGCTTCGCCACCGCCGCAGGCGAAGCCGAAGCGCTCTTCGACGCTGGCGTCGGCCGGGGTGCCGGGCGGGTAGTCGAACACGGCCTGGGTCGCGGTCGGCGGCGAAGCCGCTGCCAGCAGCGTCGGCTTGCCGCCGTTGATGCTAGCCCAGACCTTGGGCCAGAGCTGCGAGGGGTTGGGCCGCGGCGCTCCCGTTGCCGGGTCGACGGCGTTGACGACGAGCTGGGTCAGCGAGGTTTCGTCGGCTTCGCGGACGAGCTGGTAGTAGAAGGTTTCCGCCGGCGGTTCGAACCGCACGGCCGGCTCGACGGCCCGGTTCAGCGCCGCCGCCACCGCGGCGACGATGGTGGCGAACGTGGTTACCGCGGTGGTCGTGGTCGGGTTGGTCGTGCCGGCTGGCAGCAGAGCCAGGCTGGCGAGGTCGTCGGCGAGTGGTGCCGCGATCGCGGTGAATTGCGCCAGCGCCGCGAAGACGGCTTCGAGGTCGAGGTCGCCGCTGGGAGCGGTGGCACTGGCGTCGTCGCCCCGCGGGTTGAAGGCCAGCTCGACCAGGGCCGCGTCCTGCTCGGCGTCGTCGTGCTGGTAGGCGAAGTCGAAGTCCCAGCCGAGCAGATCGGCGGCGCTTGGCGGCTTGGCTGCCGGCCGTTGTTCGGCGCTCTGCGAAACGAGCGTGACCGGGCTCGGGTAGGCGCGCAGCGGCACCGGGATTTCCAGCTTCATCGCCACTGGTTGCGGCGGCGGCAGCACCAGCTTTAGCCACGATGACCCCTCGTATTCGCCGATCGTCTCGCTCGGGTCGGGCACCTCGACCTCGCTGACGGCGAAGCCGACTTCGACGCCGACGTGGCCGCTCGACGCCGGCGCCTTGGCGCTGAAGAGGAAGGTCGCGGTCGAGATCTTGTCGGTGAGCGGCAGCTTCGCGGTCGAGAAGCTGTAGGAGCTGGGCGCGTCGGCCGGCGCGCTTCCGGCCGGCGCCAGCTTGCCGCTGAGGCGGGGGGCGACCCGGAGGTCGGCGCTGGGCGAGCTGACGCTCGCCGGCAGTTGCACCAGGGTCGAGATCGTGACCGCGTTGCCGAGCCGTTGCAGCAGCGCCTGGCGCATCCGTTCGATCGCCGCCTTCAGCGAGGGCTGCGGCGTTTCGGTGTCGGCGTGGACGTCGTTGTCGGCGAGGACGTTTTCGAGCCGCTTCGAGAGCGCTTCCGCCAGTTCCCCCTTGGCCTTCACCACCGCTTTCACCGCGGCCGGAGCGGCGGCGTAGGCCGGCACCGCCCAGGCCGGGGCGAGGAAGGTGTCGATCGCTTCCAGGAAGCGGTTGAGCCAGGCGTCGAGGTCGACAGCCTGGAAGGTCGTTTCCTGGGCTGGACCGAGGCCGCTGCCGCTCGTGTACGGCTGCACCGGCACCGTTCCCGCCATCAGCGCCCGCGAGAGCGGCGGCAGGGCGAAGTAGGCGGCCTCCTCCGGGGCTAGCTCGTATTCCAGCGGCGTCCCGGCAGGGTTGCCGAAGTTGAGGCACCAGACGCTGCTGGCGGCGGTCGGGTCGTCCTCGACCGCGG
Source organism: uncultured Actinomycetes bacterium (assembly GCA_963708405.1). Lineage (GTDB taxonomy): Bacteria > Actinomycetota > Thermoleophilia > Solirubrobacterales > 70-9 > VAYN01. The sequence continues at coordinate 936,152 of CAVPSL010000002.1, read as the reverse complement.
CGGCCCCGCTGGCCACGGCCAGCTTCGGGATCGCCTTCTCCAGCGCGGTCGCGAATTCGGTCAGGCCGAGCGCGCCTTCGCCGCCGCCCGGGTCGGGCTCGGGGGCCAGCGTGGTCGTCGCCGCCAGGACCGCGGCGGCGCTGCTGAAGTCGGGGTCGACCAGCTTCGGGTTGCGGGCGGCGGTCACTTCGACGCGGAGCTGGAAGATGGCGGCGGCAAAGCCGGGCTCGATCGTCGTGGTGCTGCCAAGTGGCGGTGGTGGCACCGCGGTCACGGCTGCCGCGGGGGAGACGAGGCCGCCGATGCCCGCCACCGCGGTAGCCACCTCCGCGACCGTCGCGGTGACGCCGGCTGCGGCCAGCTTCGTCAGCAGCGAGTTGAAGGTCTCGTGTTCACCGGTCACCAGTTGCGGCCAGCCCGGCAGCGCCAGCGTTACGCCGGCGGCGAGCAGGCCGAGCGTGGCGGCGTTGGCCTCGGCCAGGACCCCCACTTCGATGCCGTAGGCGCTGGCCAGGCCGGCCAGCGAGTGGGCGCCGTTGACGCCGTAGGCGTCGCCCCGCATCGGCGGGCAGATCCAGAGCCCGCCGGCGAGCAGCAGCCCTTTCTGGGGGGCGACGTCGGCCGCCACCTGCGCCACCGTCAACGTCACCCCGTGTTCGGCCCCGAAGCGCGCCGCGATCGACGCGAAGCTGTCTTCGGCGACGGTGACGACGCTGGCGCCGCTGCCGGCGTCGGTGACGGTCTGGCCGCCTGCGAGCAGACCCGGCAGGTCGGGGTTGAGCGCCGCCAGGTCGGCGGGCTGGGCCCCGAACAGCGTTGCCACTGCGGCCAGGGTGTCGCTGCCGCGGGCGCTGTAGGTGCACCAGCGCTGCGCTCCCGTCTGTTCGAGCGTGGCGGGCACCTCGAGCACCGCCCCGGCGGCGAAGGCGGCGCTGGGGTTGGCGGCGGCCATCTGTTCGACCGTGACCTCATTCGCCTGGGCGAAGGTGAGCAGCGTGTCGCTCGGCAGCGGTCCCTTGATGTCGTCCACCCAGCCGACCCGGAGCGCGGTGGTGGGGGCGAAGAGGTTGGCGAGTTCCTGGTTGGCTTCGGCCAGGCCGGTGACGCCGCCGGCGCTGTCGTAGGCGGCGGCGAGCCGCGCCAGGGTGTCGCCGGGGCCGGCGACGACGTCGTCGACCTGCAACTGGGTGCTGGCAAGGAAAAGGCCGGGCAGGTACTGGTTGGCGACGGCGAGCGCCGCCACCGTCGTTTCCAGTTTTTCGGCGGCATCGGCGAGGCTGTTGCCGGCGAGGACTTTGTAGGTCTTGATCCCAACCGTCAGTTCGGTCCCTGCGGCGAGCACGTCGGTACGGGTTTCGTTGGCTTCGGCCAGCCCCGCCACCGAGGCCCGGGCGGCCATGGCCAGGTCGGCGAGCCGCTCGTCGGCGGCGACGGGCTGGGTGCGCTGCGGCGTCCGCAGGACGGTGCCGGGGTCCAGAGGCACCGCCGCGTTGGTCGTTGCCAGGGCGGCAACGGTGAGCCCGGGGAAGCGGGCGGCGATCGCTGCTGCGGTGTCGTCCTGGACGGTCGTGTAGATCGCCGGCACCGCCAGCTTCTCGGCGCCGAACAGGGCCGAGTAGAGCTGGCTCTGGTTGGTTTCGAGCAGTTGCGCCGCCGCCACCCCGTACTCGCCGGCGGCGCTCTCGACCGTCAGTCCGGCCGCCGCCAGTTCGACCGGGGCCAGCGTCGCTAGCGCCGCTAGCTGCACGTAGGCGGCCCGCGCGAAGGCGAGGAATGGAACCCGGCCGAGCGGATACTCACGCGGCTCGTCGTTCTCGTCGACGGCCAGCGTCGTCCGCAGCGAGAAGGCGAGGTCGGGCTGGGCCAACTGGTAGTGGATGCGCCGGTAGCTGGCGAGGTCGGCGGCGACCGCCGCCTGCGCCGCCTTGACCGAGACCGAGGCTGAGGGAACGTAGCGCTGCTGCTGCATCGTCATCGCCAGCGCCACTTCGGCCTGCCCCTCAACCAGGTAGGAGACAGCCAGCGAGGGCCAGGCGGAGAGGCCGACGACGTCGTCGTAGTAGCCGACCGGGACGGTGACGGCGTCCCAGGGAGACGGCAGCGGCTGGCGGTTGCCGTAGACGTCCTGCAGCCGCAGCGCCAGGGTCGCCTCGCCCGGAGCACCGGCGCCGATGCCGTTGTAGGGATTTTCGGCGGCCGCCGGCAGGGCCGCCGAGGCGCTGCCATTGCTGCCGATGGCGAAGGGCGCCGCCGCCAGCGCCTGCGAGTAGGCCCAACTCGGCCCCGCTTCGGTCGGGGTCGTCGGCAGCCCTTCGCCGCTGGCCGCGAAGCCGCCACCGGCGGCGATCGACCAGGCGGTGAGGTTGAAGAGCGAACCGACCAGTTGGGTCGGCGTGAGCTCGTCATAGGGCAGGTCGTCGGGGTCGGGGTCGGACCGCATCAGCTCGAAGCCGACCGTTCCCGGCGGCACCGTGGTCGCCGGCGCGAGGATGCCCGGGGCGAACTGGAGGAGGGCGCCGGGGCTGAGGATCGCCGCCGTGGCGTTGCTGCCGGCGGCGACCAGGGACGCGATCGTCAGGCCCGGATGTGCGGCGACGATCGAGTCGAAGGTGTCGCCGTAGAGGATCTCGTAGGGCTGCGGCAGGTTGGGCAGGGTCAGCGTCGCGCCGACCTGGAGCAACTGCGGCAAGGCGGCGTTCAGCGTCGCCACCCCGGTCGCGCTGAAGCTCTGGCCCCAGCGTTCGTTGAAGGCTTCGGTGACCTTGGTCAGCGATTCCCCGGCCAGCACTTCGTGGGTGGCCGGGGCGGCGACCACGGTGGCGCTGCCGGGGTCGATCGCATCGCCGACGACGGCGCAGTTATGGAAGGGCATGATCGGCCCCGGCCCCTTCACCGCCCCCTCCTTGCCGACCTTCGGTTCCAGGATCGCCAGCAGCGAGAGCCGCGCGGTCGCGCCGCTGTCGAAGACCGACCCCGGCAGGCCGCCCCCCGCGGCGTTGGCGTAGTTGAGGTAGAAGCCGCCGCTGCGGGTGATCGAGGCCTCCCAGAGCAGGGCGAGGAATTCCGCCGCTTCCCCGATCGTGGCCGCGTAGGCGCCGGTCGGGTCGACGGCAGGGGCCACGTCCTTGGCTCCGGGTCCGCTGGCGGTGAGCGTGGTCAGGTTCGTCTTCAGCACCCAGGTCGCGGCGGCCTCGATGGCGTCGGAGGCGAGGCCGCTGGGGCTGGGGCCGGCCGGGTTGGGCTCGTAGAGGAGGAATAGCTGCGCGGTGGCACCTTCAGCGACCGCGCTCTGCAGTTCCTGCAGCAGCGCCGCCCCGGTGTCATCGGCGCCCTCGACCACGTAGGCGTCGGCGATCGCCGGCGCCGCCCCCGGCGTTTGCGGCCGCGAGATCGTCAGGTCGACCAGCGTCGCCCAGGCGTAGCTCTGCAGTTCCGGGGCGCTGCCGGCGGCGCCGCCGCTTTCGACGCCGAGCTCGTACAGCAGCGGCTGCCGCTTCGGGTCGCCGGCGATCGCGGCGACGAGCGCTTCTGGGAACAGCCACAGCGCCGGTGCCCCGCCTGCCGCCGGCAGCAGCACCGGCGGTGCCGCCGCGGCCTGCCAGGAGATCCGCCGCTGCAGCGCCGTCCGCGTCGGCAGTTGCCGCGCCAGCGCCAGCCGCGTCGCCGTCTGCATCTGTGGTTCCAGCGTCGTCACCGCGATCTCCCCCAGTAGCTTCAGCTCTTCGGCGCTGAGCGCGTAGGTGACGGAGGCGCCCTGCCCAATCGTCAGCCAGTCGACGCCCGTGGCCGGTTTGGAGAGGGTGATCGCGTAGTTGGAGGGCGGGCTGGCGGCGATCGGGAACTGCTGTCCCGTCAGCTTGTAGAGGGGTTCGGTGACGACAGTCGCCAGCGTCTCGGGATCGCCCAGCGCCACCGCGTCGAGGCCGGCGAAGTCGGGGTCGGCGGGGATCGGCAGGCGCAGGCCGCCCAGCAGGAAGCGCGAGACCATGCCGGCGGCCGTGCCCCACGACCCCTCCGCCAGCAGGGCGTCGAGCAGTGCTTCGGTCCCGATCACGGGCACGTCTTCGACGCTCAGCTTCGTCGTCGCCGCGAACAGCCCCGGGGTCGCCGCCGCCGGTCCGGCGAGGGCGTTGAGGTCGATGCCGAGCTTGGCGGCGATCGTCGCCAGCTTGTCGTTTGCCGCCACGCTGTAGCGACCCGGCGTCGCCAGGATCGCCTGCGGGCTCAGCAGTTGCGGCGTGGCTGGCACGGCCAGCAGCGAGGTTTCGACCGGGGCCGGGTCGGCGACGAGCGTCACCGCGATCGAGGCGACGCTGTCGCCCGGCGCGGTCGGCCGTTCGAGGCGGGGGATCTTCAACACCGTGCCGGACGGTTGCGGCGTGTTCGGTTCGGTGATCGCCAGTTTGTTCAGAGCGAGCAGTTCCTGGATCAGCGCTTCCGGCGCGATCGCGTGGCTGGAGACCGCGACCCCGTAGGCGGCCACCAGGGTCAGGGTGTCGCCGGCGACCGCGGTGTAGTGGAGGCCGCTTTCCAGCAGCACCGTCGTTCCCGCCGGGATCTTCGCGGTCGGGTTGGCGAGGGCGGGGTTGAGGATCGCTAGCGCTTCGACCGCGGCGGCGAGCTGCGAGAGCCCGTTCAGCAGGGCGGCGCCGCCGATCCGGACCAGCAGACGCGCGGCCACCAGCTCCAGCGTGTCGCCGACCTGGGTCGTGTAGACGATGCCTTCGTAGCTGACCAGGACGCCGGCGTTGAAGATCGGGCTGTCGGGTTCGGTGTTTGCCGCCAGCAGGGCCGCCGCCGAGTAGGTCCCGCCGCTCGGCGCCAGCACCTCCGCCTTTTCCAGTCCGGTGGCGATGCTGGCCGGCGTCTCGCCGGCGCGGACCTGGTGAGTGAGGTCGGGCAGGTCGATCACCGCCTTCGCGGCCAGCACTTCGGCGTCCTGGTTCGGGACCAGTAGCCGCAGCGGTTCCTCGAGCAGGTCCGGGTCCCCGAGCGCCGCGGCGATTTCGGCCAGGCCCTGCGGCGAGCTGCCGGTCGTGTACGGCAGCGCCTCCAGCAGATCGAGCGCCGCCTTCACTCCCTGCTGCATCAGCATGTTGAAGTACTGCGAGAAGATCAGCGAGGCCATCGAGGTCTCGGTCGGGTTGGCCGCCAGCGCCGCCGCGGCGCCATCTCCCGGCTCGGGGGCGGTCGGGAAGCGCACCTGCAGCGACTGGAAGTAGGCGCGTACGGCTGCCTGGTAGGCCTGGTCGACTTCGTTGAAGCTGGCGAATTCGACCTTGGTCCCGGCGGTGTCGGCCAGGGTCATCGCCGGGATCGCCGGGAAGAAGGCGACGCCGGTCTGGCCGCCGGCGCCGCTCGCCGGGTTGACGTCGAAGGCGAAGTTGGCGGCGAGGAAGGCGGTCAGGGTCGCCGGTTCGAAAGCCGCGGCGACGGTGTCGGCGAGGCCGAGGGACTGGCGCAGGTCCTCGAGTTGCTCGGCGGAGACGGTGCTGGTCGCCGAGATCGGCTGCTGCGTCTCGGCGTAGATCCCCCAGGCCAGCATTGCCCGCATCAGCAGGTCGAAGGCCTTCGGCGCCCCGGCCACGCCGCCGCTTTCGGCGTTCAGCAGCAGCAGGGCCGCCGGCCCGCCGCTGTCGTCCTTGCTGAACGAGGTCAGCGCCCACAGCGGCAGCTTCTGGACGCCGGTGGCGAAGACACAGACGGCCGGCCAGGTGGTGATCGGCGTCACGGTGCCGGCCAGCAGCGCCTCGCGCAGCGCCCGCCGGTGGCCGCTGGGCAGGGCGCCGCGGACGTAGGGGACGCGGCGGCCGCGGGCCTCGAGCATCGCCACATGGCTGCCCCCGCCGGCCACCTGCCAGGGGGTCGGCGAGGCCGAGCCGATCGTGAACGAGGCCGAGATCTTGGCCTGGAAGGAGAGGTGGATCGTGAAGAAGACGATCTTGACGCTGACCCGGACCGAGACGCTGGCGCTGGCTTCGATGTAGATCGGCTGGTGCGACTCGATCTGCAGGGTGACGGTGAGGATCGCCGTCACGTCGAGGCTGGCCTGGATGATCGCGAAGTCGATCGTCGCGTAGAGGCGGCCGGTCACGGCGATCATTCCGCGCAGGGCGAAGAAGTTCGCCTCCGGGGCCGGCGCCGTCGGGTGGAACCAGGCGAGGACGCCTTCGACGATCCCGACCACAGTCACCGAGATGCCGCCGGAGAGGACGCCCTCGTTGATCGTTTTGCCGACCCCGACCGAGAGGCCGACCCCGAATTCGAGCACCGGGTGGAAGGTGCCGTTGGTGATCTGCGGCACCCGGGTCGAGGTGGCGCCGTCGAGCAGGGCGAAGTAGAAGCCGCCGTAGCCGACGAAGGGGAACACCTGCAGGCAGAACGAGTTGGAGAAGTCGAGCCCGTGCGGGAAGCCGAGGTCGATGCGGAAGTTGCCGTTGGTGTAGACGTCGAGGACGACGACAGGCAGGGTCAGCGAGACCTCGCCCATTTCGATCGTCCGCATCGCCGTCGGCAGCTTCAGCTCGACGTGGTAGACGCCGATCGTGTCGGTGACCTTGCGGTAGAGGATTTCGAAGCTGAGGCCAGCGAAGCTGCCGGCCTTTTCGCCCGCCAGCGAGACGCGCAGGCCGTAGAGGTTGGGGTCGTTGAAGATCGCCGCCAGGGAGACGGTCCCCATCACCGTCAGGTCGGCGCCGATCAGCCAGCCGCTACCGGCCTGGAAGGAGAGCTCGCCTGGGCTGTCGCCGAACTGCGGTAGCTGCCCGGGCTGGACCGGCACCACCGAGGCGGTTAGGTCTTCGAGGACCGCCGGGATCGTCGCCGGCTGCTCGCCAGTGAAGCCGATGTGCTGGCCGAGGCCGGCGTAGCGCAGGTCCAGCAGCGAGGTCTTCCCCGGCACCGCCGGCGGGCTTTCGTTGACTGGGTCCCAGGCCAGAGCCGGGTGGTCGCCGCCGGTCCCGAACTCGACGCCGAGGAAGTTGCCTTCGACCTCGATCATGACGCCGCTCGGTTTGCCCTCGCTCGCTTTCCTGTAGGCGATTCCGAGCTTGGTCAGCTTCAGGAACTCGAGGTCGATGGTGCTCTCGTAGGTGAGCGCGACGATCCCGTCGGTGAGGTCGACTTCGAGCACCAGGGCATCGAGCGAGATCGCCAGGAAGCGGTCCCAGGGCGAGGGCAGGGAGACGTCGTAGGTGGGGTCGACGAGGTGGACGAGGTGGTTCAGCATCGAGCCGACCGTCTCGTCGACGAGGTGCAGGTTGAAGACGGTCTTGGTGCCGGGGACGTTGCTGACCGTGGCGCTGCCGGCCAGCTCGAGACTGCCGCCGAAGATGACGAGGCCGCTGAGGTTGAGCGTGTACTGCGTCGGCGTCTTGCCGGTGTCGACGGCGATGGCGATGACGACGCTGCGCAGGGCCAGCACCGGGGTGCCGAACGGTTCGATCGCCAGGCCGGCGACGCCGTAGAGAGAGAAGGACTCGATCGCGCCGCTGGAGCCGGCGGCGAGCGTGACCGAGAAGTCGGTCAGCGAGAGGCTGGCGAGGCCCTTGGGGATCTTCAGCGGCGGGAAGACCTTTTCGAGGTCCGCCGGTTCCAGCACGACTTCGCCGCGCTCGCTACCGGAGATCTCCAGTTGCGGCAGCGTCACCTCGACGTCGATGGCGAGCTTTTCACTGAGAGTCAGCAGGGCCTCGAAGTGGGCCGACCAGGTCGTCTGCGGTTCGAACAGGAACAGCGTCCAGGTGAAGGTGAGGTCGAGCGTGTAGTGGGGGTCGCCGCTGCCGATTGGCCACGGCGGTGAGGTCCCGATCTGGGCCTGCAGGTACTCGATGGGCTCCGGCGCGGTTGGCGTCACGAAGGCGCTGAACCCCTCCAGGGTGATGCTGCCGAGGTAGGTGTCGAGGGCACCAGCGGCGCCTTTCAGCGTTTCCGCGTCGGTCCCGAGCAGCTTTTCAGCGAGGCTGCCGAGGCTGAGCTTTTCGCCCGGCGGTGCCCCCAGCGTGAGCAGGAAGCTGGTCGCCTCCGGGTCGACGAAGATCGCCTCCAGCTCGACCCGGACCGGGTTGCCCTTCCCCGCCGGGTCGACGCCGATGTCGGCGCCAACGTAAAACAACAGGTTGGGAGACGGCGGCACACCCTTTTCACCGTGCTTTTCGGGTTCCGCCCAGGCCGTCTTGACGCCGACGAAGGGCACGCCCAGTTCGAGGATGCCCAGGGTCAGCGGCTTCGCTCCCGGCGGCTGCGCCCGCAGGTCGAGCTCGGGCTGCTTCGGGTCCGGCTTCACTTCGCCGCAGAGGGGCACGGTGATCGCGCCCAGGCCGAGCAGCTGCTCGGCCTGGGCGAAGACCCCCGCCAGTTCCAGCTCGGCGTAGTAGTTGAGCCCGGCAATCAAGGTCGCCTGGTCGGGCGCCGGTTCGCCGGGGAATACCGGCAGTGGCCGCGGCGCCGGATAGGTCGAGAAGTAGAGGAACTGGCCGTGCGGGGTTGCCAGGTAGGCCGGTGGCTGCAGGCCGCCGAGGGCGGGCAGGCTGGTGCCGAAGTCCCAGTCCTGCGGCAGGCTGAGCCGGAGGACGAGGTCGTAGCCGGTCGGGTCGCCGGCGGTCGTCTGCTGGATCGCCAGCGCCGCCGGGATGCCCGCCAGCCCAAGCGGCGCCTGCGCCCCCGCCGCGGTCGCGGCCCCTTCGATCCAGAGCGTCGGCACGTTCGCCCCGTCGGGCTGAATCCGCAGGCTCGTCGCCGCCGTGGTCGCCAGCGGCACGGCGTCGATCAGCGGCGGCAGGCTGGACGGCAGCAGCGCCAGGGCCCGCGCCGGCAGGAAGCTGCCGTCGAGGGTGATGGTGCCGGCCCGCGCCTCGGTGGCGAGCGCTTTTTCGAGTTCGGCGAGGGTCGCGGACGGCATCGGCTAGGGCAGGTCGAAGACGATCGGGAGGTGGTCGCTGGCGCCGCGGCGGGCGCCGATGTGGCCGAAGTTGACAAGCGTGTTGAAGCGCTGCGACCGGGGCGCGCCCTGGATCGGGATGTTGGCGTTGATGACTGGGATGCCTTCGGCCATATCGACCCGGAACCGCGCCGGCGCCCCGAGCGGCACGCCGACGATCGTGTTGACGACGTCCTGGTTGTTGGCGGCGGCGATGCCCTGGCCGCCGCGGGCGACGAACGCGTTATCGAGGCCCTGCAGGACCCCGAACCGGCTCAACTGGGCGTATTCGTAGAACTGTGGCTGGCCTTCGGTGCTGGCATCGCCCACCGGCCGCAGCATCGTCATCGATCCGGCGCCGAACTGGAGCACGTAGCGGATTCGGCAGGGCGGGATCCTTCTGCTCACCCGCGCTGCATTCGTCAGGTATCCGAAGACCGCTCTGTCTTGCGGCGCGCTGACGTTGATGTTGAGGTCCCCGAGGATCACCCGGTCTTCGTTTGGTTGTAATTCCGCCCGGATCTCGGAGACCCGCGAAAGAACTTTGAAGGCGCGCTTCGCGTTTCTCGGGGCGGGCGGGAAGTGGAGCGAGAAGAGATTGAGGTAGCGGTTCGTCGCCGTGTTGAGAAAGCGCGTGCGCCACAGCGAGCGCGAGTTGTCGTCCGGGAATTTCCAGCGTTGCTGGTTTCCCTGGAGGAATTCGTACTGGCCAGCGAGGCAGTTCTGATTGGGGCCGATGCCCGAGGGCGTCGCTGGCAGCATGTTCGTCCACGGCGCCGGGTACGGGATCGGGGCGTTCGCCCCCTGGCCGCCCGGCGGTTTGATCCCGTTCGCGGTCCACGCCATCGGCCCTTCGAAGCGCAGGGTCGGCGATTTGAAGAAGACGGCGATCCCCTCGGAGTAGCCCCCCAGCGGCGTCAGGATCACCGGCGGCACCAGTTTCCACTCGACCCCGGCGGGCAGGTTGCTGACGTTGCGCAGGATCAGGCGCATGACCCGGACGCCGGTGCCGCCGGACGGGTCGCTGATGAGCCCGCCGAAGCCTTCGGCAGGGCTGGTCTGCACCTCCTGTACCACCAGCACGTCGGGCGCGGCTTCCTGGAGGATCCTTTCGATGTGCACACGGCGCCGGCCCGTCTTGTCCCACCGGTTCGGGCAGACCTTGTTGATGCCGAACCGCTCGATGTTCCAGCTCATGATCCGCATTAGCGCTGCATCGGCTAGGGCAGGTCGAAGACGATCGGGAGGTGGTCGCTGGCGCCGCGGCGGCCGCCGATGTGGCCGTAGTTGATCAGCGTGTTGAAACGCGCATAGCGGCCCGCACCTTTAGGTCTGACGTTGATCGCCGGAATGTCTTCGAACATGTCGACCTGGAACGTCGCCGGCGGCGGTGGTGGCGGCGGAGGTGGTGGCGGTGCCCCCAGTGGCACACCGACGATCGTGTTGACGACCGCCTGGTTGTTGACCGCGGCAGCGGGGGCTTCGCGAGCGACGAAGGCGTTGTCGAGACCGGGTTCATCGTCCTTGACGTATTCGTAGTAAGGCGGCGGCGGGTTGGATTTCGCCGTGAACACAGGCAGCACCGTCGTCACCGATCCGGGGCCGAACTGTTCCTGGTAGGGGATCGTGCAGACCGGTGCGCCGTTCGTCAGGTGTTCGAAGGCGCCCACCTGCATCGGTTGGTTGACGTTGATGTTGAAGTCGCCGAGGATCACCCGGTCCTCGTTTGGCGCTAGGGCCACCCCGACTTCGGTGACCTGTGCGAGGTTGGTGAGCGCCGTCGCCGCGTCGTGGGGATCGGGCGGGAAGTGCACCGAGATGAGAGTGAGGTGGCGCCCCGTCCCCGGATTGAAGAAACGCGTGAGCCAGGGCGTGCGCGAGTTTTCGTTGGGGAAATTCCAGATTAGGTGGCCGTTCGGGGGAGGTTTGAAGAAGGCGAATTGGCCTGCCAGGCAGTTCTGGTTGACGCCGAGACCCGACGGGGTGGCCGGCAGCACGGGCCCCCAGAGGCCGCCGTAGGGGATCGGGACCACCCCGGGGCCGTTGGGCCGGATCCCGGCCGCGGTCCACGCCATCGGTCCCCGGAATTGGAGTACCTGGGCTTTGAAGAAGACCGCGATCCCCTCCGAGTAGCCGCCCTGAGGGGTCAGGATCGCGGGGGGGACGACGCACCATTCCGCCGCGGGGAACAGGTTGCGGAGGATCAGGCGCAGGACGCGGACGCCGATGCCGCCGGACGGGTCGCTGATGAGCCCACCGAAGCCTTCGGCCGGGCTGGTCTGCACCTCCTGCACCACCAGGACGTCGGGTTGGGCTTCGCCGATGATTTTTCTGATGTGCCCCCGCCGGGCGGCGGTTTTGTCCCACCAGTTCGGCGCCAGCTTGTTGAAGCCGAACCGCTCGATGTTCCAGCTCATGATCCGCATCAGCGCTGGGCCGGTTTCGCGTCTGGTTTGGCGTAGGCGGCGTACCAGCCCAGGGTGGTGTCGTCGGGGCCGGTCGAGTGGGGGTCGCCGAAGAGGGTGAAGTTGACCTGGCCGGAGGGTGGGAAGGTGAAGCTGAGGAACTGGAAGCCGATTCCGTACAGCACGAGCGCGAAGGTGTCGGCCGCGGGTGACTCGATCGCCAGGGCACGGAAGCCGATGTCGAAGATCCCCTCGATCGGGATCTGCCGCTTGGCGCCGCTGGAGCCGGGCAGGCGCAGGCCGGTGAAGACGTGGTAATCGGAGCCGACGCCCGGGCTCCAGGCGACGCAGAGGGTGGCGACGAAGCCGGCCTCGGCGGCGAGGGCGCCGGCCGAACCGAGGTCGAGGTCGTAGCTCAGCGCGAACCAGGGATAGGTGAGGGGGCTCTGGGTGAGCGGGGTCTGCAGGCCCATGTAGCCGAGGCCGTCCGGAGTGGTCCCGCTCTTGCCCTGGCTGAAGCCGGCCACCGTCAGGGGGAAGTGGCGGAAGAGCGAGTGTTCGCGCGGTTTGGCGCTGGCGGCGACGTCGAGCGCGAGCTGGGCGGCGTCGAACTCGAACCTCGGCCCCGGTGGCTGCGCCGCCGGGTCGAACTCCATCGTCACGATCAGGTTGCCGAAGGCGAGGCCGGTGGCGGGGTCGGTCGGCAGTTCGCGGCCGAAGGAAAAGGCGTCGAAGGGCAGCTCGTGGAAGTCGAGCTGGCCCCAGAAGAGGAACTGGGAGACGGTTTCGCCCGGCGAGCCCTGGCCGGCGACGGTGACGAACTGGCCCTTGGCGAGCGTGACCGCGTTGAGCACGGCGCTGGTCATCGTGAAGTCCGAGACCTGGCCGGAGCGGGTCTGGAAGGTGTAGGTGCCTTCGACCTTGCCGGCGACGACGTGCTGCTGGTAGACGCCGTAGAGCTGGACCACGTTTTCGGTCACGCCCGGCGAGGGGTCGGTGAGCGTCGCTGGCTCGCCGAAGAGGCGGTTGACCTGGAGGTCGACGATGCTCGAGAAGCTCGCCACCGCCGACTCTTCGAAGCGGACCTTGAGCCGTTCGACCTGGAATGCGTATTCGCCCGCCTGGGCCGGCAGCGGCGCCGGCGCCGTGTAGTCGAGCAAGGCGAAGATCGAGGAGCTGGAGATCGAGAGCTGGCTGCCCGCGGCGTCGATCTGCGAGAGCGCGATCCCGACGTGGTGGGCGCGGAACTCTTCGCCGTCGATGCCGGCCGCCAGCCCGGCCAACTGGGCCGGCAGGTTCTGTAGCGGACAGTGGATGTTGAGGGCAAGGACGCCGTTCCAGCTCGGATCCTCGACGGCGGTGCGGAAGGCGGCGAAGTCGGGGTCGCTCGGGTCGGCGGCGGCGATCGCTTCGAGCAGCGCTTTGGACACTTCGGCCGGTGCCGTATTGAAGTGTTCGGGCGCCGCCCAGGTGGCCGGGTCCTTGGCGAGTTCGGCGATCGCCAGGTTGTGGAACTTGAGGATGAGGATCGTCTGGTTCTCCGACCAACGAGCCGGGTCGAGGTCGAAGGTCCAGGTTTCGCCCACCTTTTCTCCGAGCACGATCTGCGACCCGCCCGGTTCCAGCGAGGACATCGAGCTGGGCAGCGTGGCTACGAGGAAGAGCTTGTTCGACTGGAAGGCGGCAAGCAGCTCGCCTTCGACGTCGGCGAGCCGCAGTTGGCTGCCGTCGGCCATCTGCCCGAGCACGATTTCTTCCCACTTGGTGGCGCCGGGGACGTAGGCGGCGAGCAGCCCCTGCGGCGTCGTGCTGAGCCTGCTCGTCAGCGCCGCGGCCGGCTCCGCCTTCGGGGCGGTCACGGCGCTCTGGGCAGCGGCGATCGTGGCGCGCCGCAGCGGGCTGATCACCTGCGACTCGAGCTGCGCGAACGGTTCGAGCTCACTGCCGTCGAGCCCGGCGTAGGGGAGCAGCGGGAAGGCGTGCGCAGCGCTCGGCGGCCCTGCCAGTTCGCCCGCCTGCACGGCCACGGCCGAGAGCGCCGTGAAGCCGCTTGGAGCGAGGTCGCCGTGGTTGTAGAGGACCGACTGGTCCGGCTGGGCGAAGTACTTCAGTCGCGCCCCCGGCACGGCGGCGGTGACCTGGGCGAAGGCGGTGGTCGGGGTGTCGGTCGGGGTCAGCGAGGAGTAGCCGGGCGGCTTGCCGGGAGCGAAGCCCTTGGCGAAGGATTCGGCGCCGGGGAAGAAGGAGAGCACGCTGCCGGCGGCGGCAAGGCCGACGTACTCGACCCCCGAGAGCCCGCACATCAGTTGCGCCCCGACCCCTTCGGGGGCGAAGTCGCCGCGGGGCACGAGGTAGGCGGGGTCGCGCGGCGTGGCGACACTGGCCAGCGGCCGGGGAGCGAGGACGAGGGCGGCGAAGCCGCTGGGAGCGGCGCTGCCGGTCAGCGGCTTCAGCGCCACCGGCTCGCCCAGCGTCGTCCGCAGGTGCGAGGCGGCCGGCGCTGGTTCGGGTGCCGAGGGCTGGCCGGCGTCGGCGCCGTGGAAGGCGAAGAAGCTGCGGGCGGGGGTGAGGGGCGCCAGCGGGTCGAGGTTGGCGTACAGATTCAGCCCGGCGGCGAACAGCGGCAGCCGCAGCGAGTCGAGGAAGAAGTTCGGCGTCGCTGGCGTGGAGGGCGAGCGCGGCGGCGCCGCGTAGAAAAAACGCAGGCCGGCGTCGATCGTGGCGAGGTCGGCAGTGGCGAAGGCGATCGCCGCCTGCAGGCAACCCGCCAGCGGCCCGTTCAGCGGCAGCGTCGCCGGGCCGGTGACGGAGCCGGCGGCGGCGTTGCCCCAGTCGGCGCTCAGTCCGATGCCGCCGGGCTTGGTGGCGCTGAAGCGGAACGCTTCGGCGGCGCTGTCGAGTTCCACCGCGGTCCCCGCCGCCAGCCCCAGCTCGAGGCTGACGAGTGGCAGCGTCGCCGCGAAGGCGAGGCTCGTGCTGGAGCCGCTGCCCTGGACCTGGATCGTGGTGCCGCTGACCAGGCCCGGGGGCGGCGGCACCTGCAGCCAGGCGAAGCGGGTGCCGGCGAGGCGGCGGTCGGCGAGGAAGGCCCAGGCCGCGTCGGCGAAGGCGGCCTCGGTCCCGGCCGCGACCGGCGCCACCAGGAACAGGTAGGCGCCCGGCCACTGCGCCCAGGATTCCTCCAGCGAGAGCTTCGCCGGCGGCGCCTGGCTGCCGCGCGGCAGCAGGTAGGCGAGAGCGCCCCCGGGCGGCGCCGGGCTCGGTAGGTAGAGCTCCGGAACGGTGTCGTTCTGGAGCAGTTCCACCGGCTTGCCTCAGGCCGCCATCGAGACGGTGTCGCCCGCCATCAGGGGAACGTCGAAGAATTCGGGACGCAGCGCCGCCAGTCCGCTGGTGTCGATCGTCAGTTGCGCCGTGCCGGTCCTCGTCACCGGCGTCGGCCGCGTCAGCGTCACTTCTTCTTCCCAACGTTCGGGGTTCAGCGGCAGTAGCCGGTGGCGCTCGATGACGTTGGCGAGGGTCGTCCCGAGCGCCACGTGTTCGAGCGTGTTGCGGTTGCCGATCGCGATCCAGATCGGGATCTCGGGGACGATCACCGCCCGCCCGAGGACGATCGCGTAGAGCAGCCCGGGCGTCTGCGCCGGCGGCTGCGGGTAGCTCGCGGTCGCCGCTTCCAGCGCCGCGTAGGTGTCGGCGCCGAGGAGGGTGAAGTTGCCGGCCGCGTTCAGCTCACCGGCTTCGCTCGGGGAAGGGACCTGCGGCGGCACAAAGAGCCGCCAGTGGAGGCGGCTGCCGCCGGCCGGCTCGAGGTCGACGAGGCCGCCGGCGATCGTCGGAACCGCCGGCGCGCCGCCAACGATCGGGGCGCGGACGGTCGCCAGGAAGGGGTCGAAGGCAAGCGGGCGCGGGTCGCCTTCCTTGCTCCCGGGGGCCGAGACGATCTCGGTGGCCAACTCGCCGGCCGGCAGGTAGCCGTTCTCGCTCGACGCCGGTTCGAGGAACTGGCTCGCCTGCGCCTGCACCCGCAGTCGCATGCCGGGCAGGACGTCGACGTAGGGGAGGGTGCCCGGCGCCAGCCCGGTGCTGAGCCCGTAGCGGAAGAACAGGGTTTCGACCGGGGCGGCGGGAATCGCGTCGGCCAGCGCCAGGGCGATCCGCCGGCTGGCGCCGGCGATCAGCGTTTCCCCCTCAAGCTTCTCGACGTTGGCGATGAAGTCGAGGAAGCTCCCCCGTAGCGAGGCCCGGGCGGCTTCGGCGCAGGACCAGATCGCGGTGCCGGCGGTGACGATCGCCTTCACCGTCGTCTGGTCGACCGTCCCCCTTCCTTCGTGCGAGAAGGAGAGCGAAAAGTCGGCGTTGGAATACCCGTTGCCAAGCTGCCCGGGGCCGCCGGCGAAGAGCAGCGCCAGCTTCAGTTCGCTGGCCTGGCCGGCCTTGTAGGAGGGGGGGAGCAGGTATGGCACCGGGCTGGTGCAGTCGCCGCTGTATCCCTGGTAAGAGGGGTAGACGCAGTAGGTCTGGTTGGCGGCTGGGATGCTCATCGGTTAATCCCCTCTGATCGCCCGAACCTACTCTGCGCATTCACCGCAGTCAAAGGGCCTTGGTGTAGGAATTCAGCTATGAGCGAACCGATCGCGGCCGTCACCTTCGACTTCTGGAACACGATCGCGCGCGAGCCGCCGGGGACGATGACCGGGCGGCGCCGGCGGGCTGTTGAGGCCGCCTGCGAGGAGTGCGAGCTGGTGGTCGAGGCGGAGCTGTTGGCGGCGAGCCTGGAGGAAGTCGGGCGCGCTTACCGCGAGTCCTGGGAAGCGGGGTCGCACTTCCATCCGCGGCAGGGAGCGGAGATGCTGGCAGTGGCGCTGGGGGCCGAAGGTGAGGCGCGGGCGCTGGTGGAGGAGGCTTTCCTCAACGCCGGTCGCGACGCCGAGTTGGCGCTCTCGCCCGGGATCCGCGAGTGCCTGGCGGCGCTCGACGGGCGCGGGGTGCGGATCGGGATCGTCTGTGACGTCGGCTTCACCGGCGGTGAGCTCCTGCGCGGCTTCCTCGACCGCGAAGGCGTCCTCGGCCACTTCTCCGCCTGGGCCTTCTCCGACGAAGTCGGTCATTACAAGCCGGCGGCGGAGATCTTCGAGGCGGCCCTGGCCGGGCTCGTCGCCGAGCCCGCTGCGGCGCTTCACGTCGGCGACCTGCGACGCACCGATGTCGCCGGCGCCGCCGCGGTCGGGATGCGGACCGTGCGCTACCGCGCCCTCTATGACGACGCTGGCGCCGAGGCCGGGCCGGAGGCCGACTTCGTCCTCGATGACCACGGTGAGCTGCCGCCGCTGCTCGAGCGGCTCGACGCCGCCGCTGCCGGGTAGGGAGGCGGCGTGGGTGACTACGGCCAGGAGCTGCGCTTCGGCGTCTTCATCCCGCCGGCGGCGGCACAGGCGAGCGAGGTGCTGGAGCTGGCCAAGCTCGCCGACGTGCTCGGGCTCGATCTCGTCAGCTTCCAGGATCACCCCTACCAGCCGCGCTTCCTCGACACCTGGACCCTGCTCTCTGTGGTCGCCGCGCAGACGACGACGGTGCGGGTCGCGCCCAACGTCGCCAACTTGCCGCTGCGGCCGCCGGCGGTGCTGGCCCGCAGCGTCGCCAGCCTCGACCTGCTGAGCGGTGGCCGGGTCGAGCTGGGCCTCGGCGCCGGCGCCTTCTGGGAGGCGATCGAGGCGATGGGTGGGCGCCGGCTCAGCCCCGGCGAAGGCGTCGACGCGCTGGCCGAGGCGATCGAGCTGATGCGTGCCTTCTGGACCGCCGAGGGCCGGGCGGTCGACCACGATGGCGAGCACTACCGGGTCCGCGGCGCTCACCCGGGACCGGCGCCGGCGCACGCGGTCGAGATCTGGCTCGGCGCCTACAAACCGCGGATGCTGGCCCTGACCGGGGCCAGGGCCGACGGCTGGTTGCCGAGCATGGGCTACGCCGAACCGGAGGGGCTGCCGGCGATGAACGCGGCGATCGACGCCGCCGCCCGCGAGGCCGGGCGCGACCCGGCGGCGGTCCGCCGCCTCTACAACGTCAACGGCAGCTTTGGCACCGGCGCCGGCTTCCTCCAGGGCCGGCCCGCCGAGTGGGCCGAGCAGCTGGTCGAGCTGACCCTGGGAGCGGGGATCAGCACCTACATCCTCAGCGTCCAGGCCGAGGCCGACCTGCGCCGCTTCGCCGAGGAGGTGGCGCCGGCCGCGCACGAGCTGCTTGACGCGGCGCGGGCGCGGGGCGAGGGAGAGCGCGACGCCGAAGACGAGACGGGCGTGGGCGGCGAGGCCGAGGGCGCGCCGCCGGGACCCGCGACGAGCTCCCGCGCCGCCCCCTTCGCGGTCCGCCCGACCCCGGACGACGGCAGCCGCGTCAGTGCCGAAGCGCCGTGGGAGGAGAGCGACCGCCCCAGCGTCCCACCCGCGGACCCCGAGCGTCGCTATACCCCCGACGAACAGGCCGCCGGCCAGCATTTGATCGATGTCCACGACGGCCTCCGGGGCGAGCTGGGACGGCTGCGCGACGTGCTCGAGCAGGTGGCCGAGGGCAGTACCGACCCTGCGGCGATGCGCTCCCTCTTCAACCGGATGACGATCCGCCAGAACAATTGGGCCCTGGGCGCCTTCTGCGAGTCCTACTGCCGCGCCGTCACCGCTCACCACTCGCTCGAGGACCGCAGTGTCTTCCCCCACCTCGGCCGCCGCGACGAGCAGCTCGGCGCGGTGCTGGAGAAGCTGGGGGAGGAGCACGAGGTGATCTCGGCGATCCTCGACCGCATCGACGACGCGCTCGTCGCCCTGGTCGCCTCCGAGCCCGGCGCGATCGAGCGCGTGCGCGCCGCCGTCGACTTACTCACCGACGCGATGCTCTCGCACCTCTCCTATGAGGAGCGCGAGCTGGTCGAGCCGCTCGCCCGCCTCGGCTTCTATTGAGTACCGCCGCGGTTACTTCTGAGTAGTGAGGATCGGATAGAAGTACCGCGTGGCGATCTCGAGGCTGCTCTCCGGCTGGTCGGAAGTACTGGTCAAGAAGTTGGCCGATCACAAAACCACCGTGCTCGGTTTTGCGCTTCTCGCCACGGCGGTCTTCGCAGTCATCTCCCTGCTGATGGTGTTCGGAGAGCACGAAGGCGGGCAACTAACCCACCTGGCCGCGGACATCGGCGGCTTCGTGGCGATCGTCGGTCTCCTGATCGGCTTTCCGGCGCTGGGCTACGCCATGGTCACCGACCGCACCGTCGCCCAGATAAGCATTTTGCTTGGGCTTCCCGTGGGAACCCTCGAGGAGCAGATCCACGCGAAAATCAAGGGGTCCGACTGGAAGCTCTGGCGGCGGCATTACATCCAGGTCTTCATGCCTGGCATGCCAGACAAGACCGTGGTGGTGATGGTCTATGACCGGAAGCCATTTCCGTCCAGCGAGAGTTGGTCGATTGACCCAGGCACTCCCCAGGGAATCACCGGATCCGCCTGGGTCAACAACAAATACATGCTCGGGCTGGGCGATGACCTCAAGCACCCACGACTGCGGTTGAGCGACGAACAGCTCAACCGGTTCCACCGCCTGACCGGGGTGGCGGCGCTGCCGATCCACGATCCCGCCCTGGGGGCCTCCGAGGAGGCGCGCATCGGTGTGCTGACGATCGTCACCGATGCCAAGCGCAAGTTGATGATGAAGGAGACGGGCTTCGAGGAGCGCTGCGAGGAACTGGCGAAGAGGCTGGCGCCGGTGCTCGTCGCCGCCAGGCCGAAGTCCGGGCCGCTCGAGCAGGAGGACGACCTCAAGGAGGGTCAGGCCGCGCTTGAGGAGGATCGGGCCGCTGCCGTCGAGAGTTGAGCTGCTCGAAGCGCGTGAGGAACTCGCGGCGGGCGCGCTCCGGCGGCCAGGGCTCGATCTTGATCTCCAGCGGCTCGACCCCTTCCAGCTCCGGCCACGGGTCGCCGGTGGCGGCGAGGGCGCGGCGCTCGGTGGCGAGCAGGGCGCGGTCGATCCGCTTCAGCTCCGGCCCGGCGGGGGCGAGGTCGAAGCGCTGCTGGATCGCCTCCTCCAGCCGCGCCTCGGCCAGCTTGTAGGGCGGGCCCAGGGGAGAGCGGTGCTTGAGCGGGTGGGGGAGGTGGGTCAGGTAGGCCTCGCCGGCGTCGTGCATCAGTGCCGCCAGCACCTCCTCGGCTGAGCCGCCGTGCTCGCGGCAGACGTCGGCGACCAGAACGGAGTGCTGTGCGACCGAGTAGAAGACCCGGCAGTGCCCGCCGAAGCGGCACTGGTTGGCGAGCGCCTGGGCGATGTCACCGATCTCGATGCTCCCCACCTCCGGCGCCAACGGGTCCACCCACCGCCCCGAGACAGTGTGAATCGCCCCATCAGGCTTGCGGGCGGGAGTGTGGGCCTGCGGCGCCTGGTCACTCACCGACCAATACCTACCGAAAGCCGTGGACGGGCATCCCCGACGCCCGGATATTCTCTGAGCGAATGGGGCGAATGGGCAAGGCGCGGCGACAGAGGCGGGGGACGATGGCGGTTGCGCTGCTGCTGGCCGTCGTGGGCGCGCTGGCGGTGTCGGCGCCGGCGGCTGGGGCTTCTGAACTGCCGAAGTGCGGAATCCTCGACTTCAGTCCGATCACCGGGCCTGCCGGATCGGGCGAATACACCTGCCGGCTGCCACTGGACGAAGAACAGGAAGCCCGGATGGAAGAAGGTGGCTGGATCGCCGTTTACTACCCGGAACCCGGGGGAGACCGGATCTCTTGGACCGTGACGGCGCCGCTGGCACATGACGCGATTGGCACCGCGGTCCCGACCTCGCTCTCCCTGTCCGAAGGGGACGTTGTCACGCTCACCGTCCACCATCGGTTCGGCGATCCTGCCGCCGTGGGAGCGCCGTTCGTCTACCCGATCTTGGATGGCAAGGGCTGGGAAGGCGGCTTCCAAACGACCGTGTCCGATGTGCCTCCTCAGCAGCCCCTCGGCCAGCCCTCGGTGCCCGCCCCGCCGGCTCTCGCCGGCCCCGCCTGCGCCGTCCCCGGTCTCCAGCACGACTCACTCCGCCGAGCCCGCGCCCAGCTCCGCGCTGCCGGCTGCGCCCTCGGCGACGTCCGCCGCCGCCCCGGCGCCAGCGCCCGCAGTGGCCACGTCGTCAAGCAGACCCCACCGCCCGGCACCGAAGGTGCTGTCGACCTCCCGGTCACCGTCACCCTCGGCGCACCGCCCACGCGGTGAGCCGCCGCGCGGCGCTCGTCACCGGCGTCAGCCGGCCGGGCGGGATCGGCGCCGCGGTGGCGCGCCGGCTGGCGCCCTCGCACGACCTGCTGCTCAGCGGCTTCACGGCCTACGACGCCGGGCGCTTGGGACCAGGCGAGGACGGCATCCCGGGCCTGCTCGACGAGCTGACCGCGCTCGGAGCCCAGGCCGAGTACCTCGATGCCGACCTGGCCGAACCGGATGCTCCGGCGGCGCTGGTCGAGCGCGCCGTTGCGGCGCACGGCCGCCTCGACGCCCTGGTCGCCGCCCACGGCCACTCGACGCGCTCGTCGCTAGGCGCACTCAGCGCCGCCGAGATCGACGCCCACCTCGCCGTCAACGCGCGCGCCACGCTGTTGCTGGTCGACGCCTTCGCCCGTGCCCACGATCCCGAGCGCGGTGGCGGCCGGGTCGTCCTCTTCAGTAGCGGCCAGCGGCTGGGGCCGATGCCGGAGGAGCTCGCCTACGTCGCCAGCAAGGGCGGGGTGGAGGCGCTGACGATGTCCCTGGCCGACGCGCTCGCGGAGCGCGGGATCACGGTCAACGCGATCAATCCCGGTCCGACTGACACCGGCTGGGCTACCGGCACGGACCACGAGGCGATCCGCTCGCGTTTCCCGGCCGGCCGCTGGGGCACTCCCGACGACGCAGCCCGCGCCGTCGCCTGGCTGCTCAGCGACGACGCCGCCTGGATCACCGGCCAACTCCTCGACTCCGAGGGCGGATTTCGCCGCTAGCTCCCGAACGGTTGTCGACTTTGACGTCTATAGGCCCCACAAGTCGACACTGATTCGCCCGAGTGATCAGGCCCGCACTTGGCGGGTGCTAAAACGGAGGTATGCACAACCCGCTTCGTTCTGAGGCGGACGTGTTCCGCTTTGTAGTAGTGATTGGGATCGGTGCTGCGTCGGTGGTGGCGCTGACGCTCCTGACCCGGCCGGAGGTCGGCGTCATTGCGGTGGTGGCGCTTATCGGGCTCGGGATCGGCTTGGCCTACCGCGGCGCCCGCGGCTCGGAGTCGCGCGGGGTGTCGGTTAGCAGGAGCGAGGACGGGCGGCACCGGCTGCTGGTCGTCGCCAACGAGACGGTCGCCGGCCGGGCGTTGCTGGAGGAGATCGGCAAGCGCTGCCGTGGGCGCCGCTGCGAGGTGCTGGTCATCACCCCGGCCCTGGCCGGCTCTCGCGCCGCCCACTGGGCCTCCGACATCGACGAGAGCATCGAGCTCGCCCGCGAGCGACTGGAGCAATCGCTGGCGGCGATCGAGGGCCTGGGACTGCCGGCGCAGGGCGAAATCGGCGACTCCGACCCGCAGCTGGCGATCGAAGACGCGCTGCGGCTCTTCCCCGCCGACGAAGTCCTGATCTCGACCCACCCGCCGCAGCGTTCGCGCTGGCTCGAGCAGGGCGTAGTCGCCGGCGCCCGCGAGAAGCTCGACCTGCCGGTCACCCACGTCGTCGTCGACCTCGAGGCCGAGCGCGAGGGCGCCCGACCAGCCTCGGCCTCGGCGCGCTAGCGAGCTTCACAAAGAACCCACTTGTTTCCCGCGCGTCGGGCTTCTAGCCTCAAGCGGAGACCGTCCGGGGAGGGCGGCGAGAGGAGGCAGTGATGGGAACCACGGGAGCAAAGCTTTGGGTCGCGGCCGGGTTGGCGACGCTTGTCGTGGCGGCGGCGTTGATCGGGAGCGCCAGTGCCGGCGCTGAACGGCCGGCCGAGGTGCGGGTGGAAAACCTCGACCTGTTCTTCAACGGCGGCGTCAAGCCGATGCGAATCTCGCGCACGCGGCCGACGCCAATCGCCTTCGACGTCTCGACCCAGATCAAGACGGTCGACGGCACGAAGCCCCCGGCGCTGACCGAATTCGTCCTCGAAACCGACCGGGCCGGCCTCGTCAGCGTCACCGGCCTGCCGGTCTGCCCGCCCGCCCGCCTGCAGTCGAAGCGGGTGAAGGAGGCCGAAGCGGCCTGCCGCGAGGCGATCGTCGGCCGCGGTGAGACCAGCGCCGAAGTCTCCTTCCCGGAAGGGAGGCGGATCCCCCTGCGCAGCCGCATGCTCGTCTTCAACGGCGGCGAGCGCGGCGGTGTCACCACGCTCTACATACAGGGCTACTTCGGTTCGCCCGTCGCCGCAGCCTTCGTCGTGCCGGTGAAGATCAGCCGCTTGCCGCGCGGGCCCTATGGCCTCCGCTCGGTAGCGCAGGTGCCGAAGATCGCCGGCGGTGCCGGCTCGGTGACCTCGTTCAGCATCGAGATCGACCGCAAATACAGCCATCGCGGCCGCCCGCGTAGCGTCGTCACCGCGACCTGCGACGGCGTCCTCGGCGCCCGCGGCGTCGCCGTCTTCGCCGACGGTATGCGGGTCGAAGGGAACGTCTTCAGGCCCTGCACGCCGGTCGGCTGACGAGCAGGGGAAGGCTGGTTAGCGGAGGCGCAGGACTTCGCTCGACCGGGCGAAGCCGCCGGCGGCCTGGGCGGTGCGGGCGACGGCGAGGCCGCGGCCGCGCTTGCGGGCACCGTGGGAGACCGGGACGGCGACGATGTCGTTGCTGCCGCCCATCACCGAGAACGGCACCTGGTGCCGCTTACCGACGGCGACGACGCTGATCGTGCCGCTGCAGACGCCGAGGCGCGAGCCGGCGCAGTGCAGTTGGACCAGGGCCTGGTTGCCGACCACCTTGGCAACGGGGCGGGCGAAGTTGGCGGTGACGGGTGCCGTGGCGGCACCGAAGGGCGCTTCGGCGCTGGCCGCGGCGGGGCCCGCTACGGCCAGCGCCGCCGTCGCGCAAACGAGCGCGGCCAGCCGCCTCCCTGGCTTCCGGAAGCTGATGATTTTGGGGGCTGACGCGTTCTGCACGTTGGATCTCCGCTGGATTTGGGGCCGTCGGGCCCGGTCGATCGGGTCCGTCAATGGCACCACATTTGTACTAGGAGGTCTCTAGGAGATTCGTCCAAATCAGTCTGAAGGGCTAAAGGTGCCCCCGTCAAGCGCGCTGCAGAGCCGAACGGAAACGGCCAAATCAGCCAGGCGTCCGTCAGCACTCAAGGTCCGGGGGAGGGCTGTCGAGTCCAAGAGGGCTTGCAGCCCGTCACCGCCACCCAGTCGATCAACCGTCTCAGCCGGCGCCTGTTCGTCGCCCTGCTGGCGCTCGCCTTCGTCGGCGTTGCCGCCCCGGGCATCGACGGCGCCGCCGCGGCGCCTAGCTGCCTGGGCAAGAAGGCGACGATCGTCTCCAACGCGGCGAAGATCGTCGGCACCAAGGCGCCAGACGTGATCGTCGCCGGCGGCGGCGACAACACGATCTACGGCGAAGGCGGCAACGACACCATCTGCGGCGGCCCCGGCGACGACACGATCTACGGTGGCCGTGGCGTCGACACGATCGACGGCCAGGGCGGCGACGACACGATCTACGCCGAACGCGGTTCCGACCACCTCTCCGGCGGCGACGGCGACGACACCCTGCACGGCGAACGCGGCTCCGACCACATCTTCGGCGACGCCGGCAACGACCTCGTCCTCGGCGAAAGCGGCAACGACCACCTCGACGGCGGTGGCGGCAGCGACCGGGTCAGCGGCGGCCCCGGCGACGACCATCTCGACGGCGGCCCCGGCGACTACGACGTGCTCAGCGGCGGCCCCGGCAACGACGACATCGACGGCGGCCCCGGCGAACACGACATCGCCGACTACGCCGGCACCGGCGGCGGCCTCAACATCAACCTGCAGACCCAGCGGGTCGACGGCGCCGAGGGCGAGAACCTGCACGGGATCGAGGACGCGATCGGTGGCTCCGGCCCCGACACGATCATCGGCTCCAGTGCGCCCAACCGGCTCGACGGCGGCCCCGGCAGCGACAACCTCGTTGCCTCCGGCCCCGGCGACGAAGCCTTCGGCGGTCCCGGTGGCGATCAGTGCGGCGGCGGCTTCGCGATGGAAACGTCCTGCGGACCGGCCGACGGCGTCAACGCGATGACGGTCGAGCTCTACGAAAGCATCGACGGCACCACCAGCCTGATCCTCACCGGCAGCCCCGGCAACGACGTCGGCACGGTCAGCTACAGCGGTGGCGTCTA
Organism: uncultured Actinomycetes bacterium; assembly: GCA_963708405.1. GTDB lineage: Bacteria > Actinomycetota > Thermoleophilia > Solirubrobacterales > 70-9 > VAYN01. Next base: position 911,505 of record CAVPSL010000002.1, on the reverse strand, counting down.
CACGGTCCAGGGCGGCCCGGGCGGCAGCCCGGTCGAGCTCGGCGACCCGACCTCGACCGCCTGCTCGCTGGGGGCCGACTCGGTCAGTTGCCAGGGCGAAGTCGACTCGATCCTCGCCGCCCTCGACGGCGGCAACGATGAACTGACGATCGCCCAGAGCGTCCCCGCCGACGTCTCCGCCAACCTCGAAGGCGGCAAAGGCTCCGACACCTTGCGCGGCGGTCGCGGCAACGACGTCCTCTACGCCGGTGAAGACCACGAACCGGACACGCTCGAAGGCGGCGGCGGCGACGACGTCCTCTACGGCGTCAACATCTTCCACCCGCGCAAAGACAGCGGCGCCGCGACGATGAACGGCGGCCCCGGCAGCGACCTGCTGATCGGCGGCCAGCCCTGCGATGGCGACACTTTCGACGGCGGTCCCGGCCCCAACGACAGCGCCTCCTTCGCCCGCGTCCGCAACAGCGGCATCTTCGTTGAGGCGACGATCGGTGGCGCCGTCCTCGATCCCGACGTCGGTAACTGCAACGCCGGCCATATCGACAACAGCGTTGAGAAGATCGAGGGCTCGCCCGGCCGCGACATCCTCAACGGCGACAACGGCCCCAACGTCATCCTCGGCCGCGGTGGCAACGACCGCATCAACGGCAAAGGCGGCCACGACGGCTGCGTCGGCGGCACCGGCCACGACCAGGCCAAAAACTGCGAGGTCACCGCCTCGGTTCCTTAGAGGCCCAGCGCCGCAGACGCTGGCGGGCTAAGGTCGGTCGACCCGCGACCGAAGGAGGCCCAGGATCGCTCTGCACACCGACATCCCCAGCCGCGCCCAGATCGACCAGTTGCTGCGCGCGCGTCGCCCGGGCCTGGTCTCGATCTACCTGCCGACCAGTCCGGTTACGCCCGAGGCTGATGCCGACCGGATCGCCCTCAAGAACCTCGCCGCCGAGGCCGCGGCCCGGCTCGAGGCCGAGGGTGTCGACAAGCGCGAGCGCGAGGAGATCGTCGAGGCGCTCGCCGACCTCGACGAAGACGAGGAGTTCTGGGCGTTGCAGGCGCGCAGCCTCGCCGTCTTCGCCGCGCCCGGCAGGCTGCGCAGCTTCCGGCTGCCGAACCATCTGACCGAGGCCCTGCAGGTCGCCGACCGCTTCTACGTGAAGCCGCTGCTGCGGGCGGTCACCTTCCCCCAGACGGCCTTCGTCCTGGCCCTGGCCGAGGGCTCGGTGCGGCTGCTGGAGGTGACGCCGGAGGGGCCGGCATTCGAGGTGCGGGTGCCGGACCTGCCCGCCGATGCCGCCGACGCCGTCGGCAAGTCCTCGATCGCCGACCGCTCGCCGGCCCGGCGGATCCAGGGCGATGAGGGCCGCAAGACGCTGCTGCGCCAGTACGCGCGCGCCGTCGACCGCGCCCTGCGCCCGGTCCTGGCCGGCCACGACGTGCCGCTGGTCCTCGCCGCCACGCAGCCGATCGAGTCGATCTTCCGCTCCGTCAACTCCTACCCGCGCCTGGCCGAGCCGGCCCTCGAGGGCAGCCCCGAGGGCCGCAGCGACGAGGAGCTGGGCGAAGCGGCGCGGGGCGTCCTCGACGCTGTCCACGCCGCCGAGCTGGAGGAACTGCGCCGGCGCTTCGAGGAGCGGGCCGCCTCCGGCCGCGCCGCGGTCGAGATCAACGACCTCGCCCGCGCCGCCACCTTCGGCGCCGTCGAGGCCCTCTTCGTCGACATCGACGCCAAGCTGCCCGGCAGCGTCGACGAGGAGACCGGCGCCGTCGCGCTGGACGAGGGCGAAGACCCGAACGACTACGGCGTCGTCGACGAGATCGCCCGCCGCGTCCTGCTCAGCGACGGCCGCGTCCTCGCCGTCCGTGCCGAGGACATCCCCGGCGGCGGCCCGGCGGCGGCGATCCTGCGTTACCCGGTCTGAGCCGGCGCCGCGCCCCTTTCGGGCGGCCGCCGGACAGAGTAGTTTGAGCGGCGCGGGCTGGCGAGGAAAGGCCGCAGCGGATGGGTGACGAGAGCTTGAGCATCAGCCTTCTGGGGGCATTCGCGGTGACCCTGGGCGACGCCGCCGTTCCCAGTGGCGCCTGGCGGTTGCGCAAGGGCAAGACGCTGGTCAAGCTGCTGGCGCTGGCGCCCGAGCAGCGGCTGCACTCCGACGAGGCGGCGGAGCTGCTCTGGCCGGACCGCGACCCGGTCGCCAGCCGCAACAACCTGCACCAGGCGATCTTCGCGGCGCGGCGGGCACTCGGCACGCTCGGGCTCGACGGCCACCGTTGCCTGGGTCTGCGCGAGGACGTGCTCGTCCTCTGCCCCGAGGACGAGGTGGGGATCGACGTCGTCGCCTTCGAGGCGGCGGCCGCGGCGGCCCGCGCCGAGCGCGACCCGGCCGCCTACGCGGCGGCGCTCGACGCCTACCAAGGCGAGCTCCTGCCTGAGGACCGCTACGAGGAGTGGAGCGCGCCCCGCCGCGCCGCCCTGCGCGAGCTGCGGCTGGCGCTGGGGATCGAGCTGGCCGAGCTGGAGGCGGCGGCCGACCCGGCGGCCGCGATCGGCCGCCTGCGCGACGCGATCGCCGAGGAACCGCTGCACGAGCCGGCGCACCGGGCGCTGATGCGGCTCTACGCCGCCTCCGGCCGCCGCCAGGAGGCGCTGGCCCAGTTCCACGAGCTGAAGCGGGGGCTGCGGCGCGAGTTCGAGGACGAGCCCGACGACGAGACGCGCCGCCTCTACCAGGAGATCCTCACCCGCAGCCTCGAGCCGCCTGCCGAGGAGCCTGGGGACGAGTCCGCCTCGCCGCAGCCGCCACCGCTCGGTCCCTCGCGCCTGCGGCTCTCGCAGCAACTGACCAGCTTCGTCGGTCGCGAGCGCGAGCTGACCGAGGTGGCGACCTTGCTGGGTGCCTCACGCCTGCTCACCCTGACCGGCGCCGGCGGTTGCGGCAAGACCCGGCTCGCCTTCGAGCTGGGCGGCCAGCAGCTCGACTTCGCTGACGGCGTCTGGCCGGTGGAGCTGGCGGCGCTCTCGCGGCCGGCGCTGATCGGGCCGGCGATCGCGCAGGCGATGGACGCGCGGCTGGCCTCCGACCGGGAGCCCGAGGTCGCCCTCGCCGGCCACATCGGCGAGCGCCAGCTGCTGCTGCTGCTCGACAACTGCGAGCACCTGGTCGAGGGCGTCGCCCAGATGGTCGAGGCGCTGCTGCGGCACTGCCCGAACCTGACCGTGCTGGCGACCAGCCGCGAGCCCCTGCGCATCCCCGGCGAGGTGACCTGGCGCGTGCCCTCGCTCTCGCTGCCGCGGCTGGGCGCCGCCGAGGCCGCGGACGCGGCCCTCGCGGCCGAGTCGATGCAGCTGTTCGCGGTGCGGGCCGCCCAGGCGGCGCCGGGTTTCGAGCTCGACAGCGAGAACGCGCCCGCGGTCGCCAGCCTCTGCCACCGGCTCGACGGGATGCCGCTGGCGATCGAGCTGGCGGCGGCCCGGGTCGGCGTCCTCACCCCGGCCCAGATCGTCGACCGCCTCGACGACTCGCTCGACCTGCTCTCGGCCGGCAGCCGCACGGCGATGACCCGCCAGCAGACGCTGCGGGCGACCCTGGCTTGGAGCTTCGAGCTGCTCGACCCCGACGAGCAGGTGCTGCTGCGACGCCTCGCCGCTTTTGCCGGCGGCTTCGGGCTCGAGCCGGTGGAGGAGATCTGCGCCGCGGCGCCCTTGCGGAGCGGCGACGTCGTCGCCCTGCTCGGCCGCCTCGTCGACAAGTCCCTGGTCCAGGTCGAGGGCGGCGCCGGCGGTCGCCGCTACCGGCTGCTGGAGACCGTGCGCCAGTACGCGACCGAGCAGCTGCTGGAGGCGGGGGAGGGGGAGGAGCTGGGGCGCCGCCATCGCGAGTGGTACCTGGCGCTGGCCGAGAGCGACCCGACCCCGGCCGGCGACCTGCCCGCCCGCGACCGCCTGCGGCGGCTGGACCTGGAGCGCGACAACCTCCGCGCCGCCCTCACCTCGGCCCTGGCCAGCGACCCGCAGGCGGGGCTGCGGCTGGCGGTCGCGCTCTGGCGCTTCTGGTTGATGCGCGGCTACCTGGCCGAGGGATACACCTGGCTGGCCGCGGCGCTGGAGGCGGCGCCGGAGCCGACCGCGATGCGCGCCCGGGCGCTGCGCGCCGCCTGCCTGGTCGGGCTGCGCCGCGGCGCCCACGACCGCATCCACGAGTTCGCCGCCGCCAGCATCGCCATCCTCGCCGAGCTCGGCGACCACGCCGGCATGTTCGACACCGTCGAGGTGGCCGCCGCCTACCGGGCGATCGTCAGCGACGAAGCGGCGATCGAGGAGCTGTTGGGCGAGCACGAGGGCCTGCTCGCCGCCGACCTGCCCGCGGCCCGACCGCCGACCTGGGCGGCGCACACCCGCGGCCTCGCCGCCTGGCTGCGGCGCGACTACGGGCGGGCGCGCGAGCAGTTCGGCCTGGCCCTGGCGGGGGCCGGCGATCTGGCCGGCGAGCCGGCGGCGCTGTGGCCGCTCAGCTACGGCCTGATCTCGCTCGGCCCAGAGCTCGGCTACCCGCTGCTGCTGCAGGAGGAGACGGTCCTGGTCGCGCGCCGGGTCGGTGGCGAGGCCGCCCTCGCCTACGTCCTCGTCAACCTCGCCGCGGTCGAGCGGGCCGAGGGCGAGTTTGGGCGCGCCGGCGAGCTGCTGGACGAGAGCCTGGCCCGCTTCCGGCAGCTCGGCGACCGTCAGGGCGAGGCCTACGCGCTCAACGCCGCCGGCAACCTCGCCCGCGCCCGCGGCGACTATGGGCGGGGGCGGGCGCTGCTGGAGGGCAGCCTCGGCCTGCGCCAGCGGATCGGCGATCGCCGCGGCACCGGGATCACGCTCGGCTGCCTGGCCTTCCTCGACGCCCGCGCCGGCGACCCGGCGGGCGGGCGCGCCGCCGCCGAGCAGGCCCGCGCCTGGTTCGTCGAGAACGACGACCGGATCGGCCTCAGCGCTTCCGAGTTCAGCCTCGCCGCGGTCGCCCTCAGCGCCGCCGACCGGGCCGGCGCCCGCGCCCACCTGCAGGCGGCGGCGGCGATCCTCGGCGGCCTCGAATCGACCCATCAGGAGGGTTGGGTGCTGGCGGTGCTGGCGGCGATCACCGCCGAGGACGGCGATGAGGACGAGGCCCGCGGCTGGCTCGAGCGCGCCCGCCGCCACTTCGAGCTGATCGGCAGTGCCGCCGGCAGCGACTTCTGCGCCGGGCTGCCGCTGAGCCGCGACCGGCGCTGAGCCGGGCCTAAGGACTTGCAAAGTGGCGGCAAAGAGCTGCCTCGTAGCTTCGTCGGCAAGAGGTCGGGAGCCGGCCTCACCCAGCGACTTGAAGGAGACGAGATGGCAACGCAAGGAGTGCTCGGGGCGGCGACGCTGAAGGAGTTCGAGGAGGGCATGGAGGGCGCGGTGATTCGCCCCGGCGACGCCGGCTACGACGAGGCCCGGGCGATCTGGAACGGCGCCCACGACGGCCATCCGGCGGTGATCGCCCGCTGCGCCAGTCCGGCCGATGTGCGCCACGCGGTCGGCTTCGCCCGCAGCGAGGGCCTGGAGCTGGCGGTGCGCGGCGGCGGCCACAGCATCCCTGGCTTCTCCACCTGCGAGGGCGGCATCGTCATCGACCTCTCGGCGATGAAGGCAATTGAAGTAGACCCCGAGCAGCGCACTGTGGTTGCTGAGGGAGGCGTGCTCTGGCAGGAGCTCGACGCCGCCACCCAGGAGCACGGCCTTGCCACGACCGGCGGCCTGGTCTCGACCACCGGCATCGGCGGCTTCACGCTCGGCGGTGGCATCGGCTGGCTGATGCGCAAGCACGGCCTCGCCTGCGACAACTTGCGCTCGGCCCAGCTAGTCACCCCTGACGGCCAGGTGATCACCGCCAGCGCCGCCCAGAACTCGGAGTTGTTCTGGGGCCTGCGCGGCGGCGGCGGCAACTTCGGAGTCGTCACCTCGTTCGAGTTCGACTTGCACCCGGTCGGCCCGACGGTGACCGCCGGCGCCGTCTTCTACGACGGCGAGCGGGCGGAGGAGATCCTGCGCTTCTACCGTGACTTCACGGCCGACCTCCCCGACGAGCTGACGACGCTCGCCAACCTGATCACGGCGCCGCCGGCGCCGTTCCTGCCGGAGGAGTGGCACGGCCGCAAGCTGATCGCCCTGATCGGCTGCTACGCCGGCGACGTCGAGGCGGGCGCCGCGGCGATGAAGCCGCTGCAGGAGCTGGGCGAGCCGGTCGCCGACCTGGTCGGGCCGATGCCCTACGTGCAGATGCAGAGCCTGATCGACGCCCTCTGGCCGCACGGCACCAAGGCCTACATGAAGGCCGGCTACCTCAGCGGGCTGGACGACGGGGCGATCGCGACGATGGCCCGCTTCCACCAGGAGGCGACCTCGCCGGCCTCGGAGATCCACGTCCAGCACCTCGGCGGCGCCGTCGCCCGTGGGCCGGCGGCGGAGAGCGCCTACGGCGAACGCGACGCGCCCTTCGTGCTGAACGTGCTCGCGGTCAGTCACGAGCCCGGCAGCCTCGATCCCCATATCGAGTGGGCGCAGAGCCTCTACGCGGCGCTGGAGCCCTCGCTGACCGGCAGCGCCTACATCAACTTCCTCTCCGCCGAGGGAGAGGAGCGGGTGAAGGCCGCCTACGGGCCGGAGAAGTACGCCCGCCTGCAGGCGCTGAAGGAGCGCTACGACCCGACCAACCTATTCCACCTCAACCAGAACGTGGCGCCGTCAGGGGCCTGAGAGGAGGCAACGATGAAGCAGGCGCAGATCCTCGTCTACGACGGCGTCGACGAGCTCGACGCGGTCGGCCCCTTTGAGGTGCTGGCGGCCGGCGGCTTCGAGGTCGAGCTGGTCAGCATCGACCCGATGCCGGTGGTGACCGGCGCCCACGGGCTGGTCCTGACCCCGGGCAACTACCTGGGGCCGGCGCCGGAGCTGCTGGTGGTGCCGGGCGGCGGCTGGCTGACGAGGGCGCGCGAGGGCGCCTGGGCGCAGGCCCGCCGCGGCGTCCTGCCGGCGGCGATCGCCGAGCGGCACGCCGCCGGCAGCACCGTCGCCGGGGTCTGTACGGGGGTGATGCTGCTGGCGGCGAGCGGGATGCTCGTGGGGCGGCCGGCGGTCACCCACCACGGCGCCCTGCGCGACCTCTTCGACGCCGGCGCTCGCGTCCACCCCGAGGCCCGGGTCGTCGACGACGGCGACGTGCTCACCGCGGCCGGCGTCTCGGCCGCAATCGACCTCGCCCTGCACCTGGTCCACCGCGAGCGCGGCGCCGCCGCTGCCCGGGAGGGCGCGCGGCGGATCGAGCACCGTCCCCAGGGGCCGGTGGTGGAAGTGCTGTCTTCCTGTTAGTGGCGGTGGCGGTGGCGGTGGCGCTTCGGCGCCGCCGCGCCGCCGCACTTCTTCTTGCCGTGGGGCTTCTTGCCGTGCTGGGGCCGCGGTCGCGTCTTGGCGCCGCGCTTGCCCTGCTTCGGTTTGGTGACTCGGCGGCAGCTCGGGTGCTTGCCGGTGCCCGGTTTCGGCGCCGACGCGGTCAGCGCCGTGGTCGCCGGGGACGTGCTCTGTCCGCTCCCGCTCGCCGGGGTCGGCGGCGCCGGTGGCGCCGCGCCGCATTCCGCGTTGCCGCCGGTGACCGGGCCGGCGCTGCCGCTGTCGGGCAGGATCGTCAGCCGCAGCGTTTTCACCTGGCCGCCCGAGACCGGCTGGTCGAGGCCGACCGTTACCCGCTTGGAGGCGTCGCTGTAGGGGTTGCCGTAGATGTCGGTGTACTTGTTGATCACGGCGGCGTACTGCTCGCAGGTGGCGAAGGGGGAGAGGCTGGCGCGGGCATCGCCGAAGGAGGGCTGGTTGAAGCCGTGCGGGCAGATCTGCCACCCGGTCGGCGCGTAGATTTCCGGGTCGGTGCAGAAGCCGATCGCGTCGTCGCCGTACTTGCCGCCCCAGAGGCCGGTGCTGAAGCCGGCCAGGAGGTCGTGGCGGATCTCGCCGTAGGGGTTGTTGGGGGTGTTGCTGGCGGGATAGATGTCTTCGATCAGTTCCTGGCCCGGGATCGGGATTTCCGCCGGCGCTTCCCCGGGTGGGTTCGTTTCCCCGCGCAGGGTGATCGAGCCGTCGGCTTCGAAGGTGCCCGAGTAGTGGGTGCTGATGGCGTCGAACTGGGCGTGCAGGGTGATCGTCTGCCCGGCCAGCGAGCGCACGTAGTCCCCGAGGTCGGGGTAGGCGTCGCTGTGCAGCGGTGAGAGCACGCGGATGATTTCGCCGCTGCTGTTGCGGATCGTCGCCTCCGGCCCGCCGGGGATTTCCTGCAGCGCCGCGAAGACCGTGTCGGAGTTGGCCGAGCCGACCGTTTCCAGTACTTCGTTGGTGGCGTTGAGCGTGTCCAGCCGCATCCCGATCCCGACCTGGTCAACCGCGGTCAGGTTGGCGACGTCTTCGGCCGCCGGCTGCACCGTCAGCTCCGCCCAGTCGAACCGGGTCGGTGAGTCGAACGGCACGTGTACGTTCACCGGGGCTCCGTAGGAGATGTAGACGCGGCCCGAGATCAGCTTTTCGATCGTCAGTTCTTCACCGGGGATTTCACTTAGCTTCTTTGCTTCGTCGTTGACCATTCCCGGCACGTCGAAGTCTTCGCCGTTGACGGTGACGTAGACGTCTTCCGGTGAGCGCTGGCTTTCGTTGACGATCTTCAGCTTCAGCGCTGGCACGGTAGCGGGGAACACCAACACCGCCAGCAGTGCCAGAAGGGGGACGAGGACACGAAGAGAGGGCCGGATGGCCGCGCGCGTGATCGGCACGCGGCCCTATCGACGCCTTGCCGCGACCGCTTTAGGAGGCCGATCCGGTCGTGTTGTCGCTTGCCTCGCGCAGGGACTGGGAGGCGCGGTAGGCGGCGCTGCGGCCGCGGCCCTCCTGCTCGACCAGGCCGGTGTCGAGGAGCCGGCGCAGGTCGGCGCTGGCGGTCGCGGGCGAAACCTCGGCCTCCTCGGCGTAGCGGCTGCGGTCGGTGCCGCCGATCAGGCTCTGCTCGAGCGCGATCGCCAGCCGCTCGGGCCAGCCGCGTGCCTCCAGCAGGTCTTCGAGCCGCTGCCAGCGTTGCGCTGCCTGCTCGATCTGGGCGAGGCGCTGGCGGGCCTGGATGATGTGTGCCTCGACGCAGAACTCGACCCAGCCGGTGGCGTCGCGCTCGGGTTGGTAGCTGCCGCCTTGGGTGCTTCGCAGCGCTTCGTAGTACTCGGCGGTGTGGGCGCCGAGGTACTCCTCGATCGAGAGGAACTCGGGCGCGGCAAGGCCGTCGCGGGCCAGCACCAGCGACTGCACGATCCGCGAGATGCGGCCGTTGCCGTCGCGGAAGGGGTGGACCGAAATCACGTGGAGGTGGGCCATCGCGGCGCGGACGACGATGTCGGCATCGAGGTCGCCGGAGTCCAGCCAGGTGACGACCTCCTGCATCAGCGCCGGAACCTGCTCGGCCGCGGGGGCGCTGTACTCGACCGCGCCGTCGCCGGCCACGACCGCGATCGGGCCCGGGCGCCAGAGGCCGGGATCCTGGTCGCGCTGGAAGTAGCAGGCGTCGAAGTGAAGGTCGAGGATGACCCGGTCGAGCCAGCGGAAGGCGGGGTCGACGGCCAGCGTGCCGACGTGGTCCATCGCCCGCGCGTAACAGGCGACCGCCTGCCGGTCCTCGTTGTCGCCGGCGGTCGTTCCGGTGCCGGCAGTCAGGGCCAGTGCTTCCTGGGGTGAGACCGTGAAGCCCTCGATCGAGGTCGAGCTGTTGACAGTGCTGGCGCGGAACTGTCGCCGCAGCGATCCCATCCAGCGGGTGCGGGTGCGCGTCCCGGCACCGAGCGCACGACGCAACTTGCTGAGCTCATCGAGCTGGCGCTGGAGGCCTCCCGCGATGGGAGGGGTGAGGAAACGCAGCGGAGCAGACATAGCCGCACTCTAGACGATTAAACGTCTAAACGTCAAGACGAAAAATCGTCTAAGACTTGCTGCGGTACGGCCGCGCGTGCGTTTCCAGCCAGTCGAAGACCCGTTCGTTGCGGACCTGTGGCGCCATTGGCTCGCAGTGGAACTCGCCGCCCTCGGCGACCGAGAAGGTGATCAGTTTGCTGGGGGCGCGGAGCCATTTGTGGACGGTCTCGGCCTGGCCTGGGAAGAACTGCTCGAGCTGGGGCGAGAGCAGGGCCGTGGGGGTGGTGACCATCCGCGCCTCGGCCTGGCTGAGGACGAAGCGCGAGGCCGCTTTCAGCTTTTCGTAGCCGCCGCCGTTGCCGTAGATCTCGCTGCGCTTGACCAGGCCCGCCCGTTCGTTGGCGTTGAGGTATTTCGGCAGCGAGTCCCAGGTCTGGTCGACGGCGGCCTTGTCGCCGGCGTCGAAGGCCTTCCAGAGCTCGGGCGGCAGGCCGCCGTCGCGCCAGTCGACGAAGCAGTCGTGGACGCCGGGGTCGGCGACCAGGGCGGCGAGGCGGTGCTCGCGGGAGGCGGCGCGGACGATCAGGTAGCCGCCGAAGCTCTGACCCGCCAGCGAGATCCGCCGCCGGTCGACCTTGGGGTGGGTGCGGAGGAAGTCGACCACGGGCGTGATCACCGTCTCCCAGTCGGGAACGAACGGTTCGTTGCGGAGGAAGAGGTTGGCGCCTTGTCCGGGGCCTTCGAAGATCAGCGCGTTCCAGCCGCGTTCCAGCGCCGCGGCACCGCCGTAGACCCACATGTCGATGTTCTGGGCGTCGCTGCCGGTGTTGAGGATCACGGTCGGGCGCCGGCCCTCGCCGGGGCTGAGGAACCAGCCCGGCATCTGGCCGCCGCGGCGGGGGATCCGCACCGGCTCGAAGCGGGGCTGGAAGAGCGCCGCGGCGCTGGCCCAGGCGGCCTCCATCTCGCGGTAGGCGGCGCCCTCGTGCCGGCGCGTCGGCTGTGAGGAGGCGGGGACGTAGAAGAGCGCCTGATCGAGGTACATCGCCGCCCGCAGGAAGGCGCGGCGGGCGCTCTCGCGGCGGCCGGCGTCGCGCTCGCGCTCGGCCTGGGCGCGGACCTGCCGGCCGAGCCGCTGGAACTCCTCGAAGACGGCCCGGTAGCTGTCGCCCTTGCCGTGGATGCGGTCGAAGGTCGCCAGCACCTCGCCCAGCTCCGAGGCCCCGTAGGCGGCGCCGCCGAGCGCGAACAGCATCTGAAAGTTGAGCGCCGCTTCCTTGAAGAAGGTGACGGCGGGCAGCTTTGGTTCCTTGCCTTTTCCCTGGCCCTGGTTGGGCCCGGCGGCGAGCGCCCCCGGCACGCCGGCCAGAGCCCCCGCGGCGGCGGCACCGGCGGCGCCGGCGAGCAGGCCGCGGCGGCTGATGGTGGGCTGGGTGGGCTCGGTCTCAGGCGTCATCGGCGGGCATCCTTGCGACCCCGCCGGATGTCATCTGGGCAGCCGTCGGGAGGCGAGCGGGGCGCCAATACACTGGGCCGATGTCGTCGCTCGGCCACAGGCGCGTGGCGGCGGCGATGGCTTTCGGCTCGATCGTCTCCGTCCAGTTCGGAGCCGCGGCGGCAACGACCCTCTTCGACTCGGTCGGGGCGCTCGGCGCCGTCTTCCTGCGCTCGCTGTTCGGGGCGTTGTTGCTGTGGGCGCTGGCGCGGGGGAGTTTCCGGCCGGTGCGCTGGCCGCCGCCGCGCGACGTCGTCCTCTTCGGCGTCGCCGTCGCCTGCGTGACGCTCTTCTTCTACGCGGCGATCGCGCGGCTGCCGCTGGGGATCGCGGTGACGCTGGAGTTCGTCGGCCCGCTCGGCGTCGCCATCGCCGGCTCGCGCCGGCGCCGCGACCTGCTCTGGGTGGCTCTGGCGGCGGTCGGGATCCTGCTGCTCTCGCAGGGCGGCAGCGGCGGCGTCGACGCCCTCGGGGTCGCCTTCGCCCTCATCGCCGGCGGCTTCTGGGCCGCCTACATCGTCCTCAGCGCCCGCGTCGGCGCCGCCTACACGGGGATGGGCGCGGCCGCCGCGGCGGCGGTCGTCTCGGCCCTGGTCCTGGCGCCGCTGGGGATCGTCGCCGGCGGCGTCGACCTGCTCGACCCCGGCGTGCTCGGCGTTGGGCTCGCGGTCGGTCTGCTCAGCTCGGCCGTCCCCTACGCGCTGGAGATGGAAGCGCTGCGGCGCCTGCCGCAGGCGGTCTTCGGCGTACTGATGAGCCTGGAGCCGGCGGTCGCCGCCGCGGTCGGCTTCCTCGTCCTCTCCCAGGGCCTCGGTGCCGCCGAGGTTGCCGGCATCGCCTGCGTCGTCGCCGCCTCGGCCGGCGCCCTGCGCGGCGCCGCCGCGACCCCGCCGCCGGACTGAGCGGCCGGGTGTGGTTGTCCTTTCGCCCGCATAGCGGTTGAAAGGACAACCGCGCCCCGTTCAGCGCGCCGCGTCGTCGATCTGGACCGGGTAGCCGGCGCGGAGCGCGGCGAGGCTGGCGGGCGGGGTGATGACCTCAGCGGTCCCTCGTTGCGGACGCGCCTGGCGGCAGCCGTATCCCTCGCGGGTCCACTCGATCAGGCTGCCGCTGAGCACCAGCGCCGGGGTGCCGTCGCGCAGGACGAAGGCGCCGTCGGGCAGCCCGCGCCAGGGCAGCTCGTGCAGGCGGCGCCGGTGGCTGCCGCGGAAGATCCGCTCCCCGTGCAGGCGCCGGTTCATCTCCCGCGCCGAGGGCAACTTCCCGCCCAGCTCCGCCGCCCAAGCCTCGCAGTAGGCGTTGTAGGCGGGGCGGCGGCACTCGCCGCAGGGACGGTGGCCGGCGGCCAGCGAGACCGCCTCGTCGTGGAAGTAGAGGAAGGTGAAGTGGCCAGGCACCCACTGCTCGCGCCAGCGGCCGCGGAACTCCAGGGCGCAGGTGATCCAGAGGTCGCTGGTGTGGAAGCGAACGATCTCGTGGCCGCGGTGGAGGATGCCGCGGTTGCCAGTCCAGGCCCCGCGCAGCGGAAACGCCTCGATTTCGCCGAGCGGCGTGACGCGGTTACGGGCCGGCGCCAAACGTAGGGCGCGAGCCACTATGACCCCGGTGCTATTGGGCCTTGCCCAGAGGCAGACCTCGCGTCTCTGCCTGCATGGGGCTCGGCCGTTTTGGCTCTGGTGGTGGAGTTGGCGAAGTCTGTGCCATGAGACGCAATTTTACGGGCTCGATGCGATGGCCATGATCCAGACGACCACCTCGACTGCCAGCAGGCCGGCGGCAAGCTGGAAGCAGACCACCCACTGTTCCAGCCCCTTTCTGTTCTCGACATAGCTGTTGTGCATATGGAGGGAGAGGTCACGGTGCACTTCCTCGATAGGCGCCGGCTGATCAGCCTCGATATAGGTGTGGATCAGATCCCGCGGGTTGGCGGTGAACTCCCAGCGGCGAAGCCAAAGGATCGCCACTGCTTGCTGCTCAGAGAGAGCACGAACCGCCTCCTCGTAGGCGACGGCGTAAAGAATGTCTTTGTCTGCAACCGCCATCGGCGAACCCTTGCACAAAGGCCCCTGGGATGGTGCTATCGCTACAGCGAAATGACGTCGGCGGTGTCGGGCGGGACGCCGCCGGCGAGGACGTCGAGGTAGGCGGCTTGCAGGCCGTCGAAGCCGTCGCGGTGGCGCACCGCGAGGCGGGCGCCGATCCACTCGCAGAAGGGGTGCCAGGCGGCGGCGACGCGGCGCTCGAGCTCGGCTGGGCCCCAGTCGCCGGAGCGCTTGACGACGCGGTCGGGGGCGAAGAAGAGGGTGGGGGTGGGACCGGGCAGGGCGCCGCCGCCCTCGATGGCGCCGCTGCCGAGCTGGTCCCAGTGGGAGGCGCCGACGGCCATGCTGTGCAGGAGCGCGTCGCCGTAGTGCTCGTGGACCGCCCGCCGCACGGCGCCGTCGCCGGCGACGTCGACGTAGGCGGCGGGACCGTCGCCGAGGGCGGCGACGTCGTCGTAGGTGACGGTGCGGCCGTAGATCCCGAGCCCGGCGACGAACTCGGCGTTGCCGGCCGAGGTGAGACCGACCAGCTCCACGCCGGGGCGCTGGGCGAGCAGGAAGGCCGCCGCCATCGCGGTCTTGCTGGAGGCGCTGGAGATGACCACCGGGCCGCGCTCGGCGAGGCCCTCGTCGTCGAGCTGGTCGTCGATCAGGAAGGAGGTGAAGAAGAGCGGCCGCAGCAGCATCTGCACGTCCTCGGTGTCGGCCCGGTAGAAGGGGTCGGTGGCGCTGGCCAGGAACCGGTGGTACGCCGAGGGCAGGGCGGCCCGGTGCGGGGAGCCGTCGGTGAAGCCGGCCGCATTGGCGCTGGCCGGAGTGACCAGGAGCTGTGAGGAGGGCGGCAGGTAGCCGTAGACGCGGGTGCCCGGCTCGACGCCCTCGGCCTCGCTGCGTTCGACCGTGGCGAAGCCCCAGACCGGCATCCGGCCCCAGCCCTCGGCGGCGGGGAAGAAGTCCCAGTAGGACATCGCCTCGCCCATCACCGCGTAGGTGACGTTGTTGGCGGTGAGGCCGAAGCGCTCGACCCGCAGCAACGCCTGGCCGGGGCCGGGCTCGAGCGGCTCGGAGGCGGCGACGCGGCAGCTGTGCAGGTCGTCGCGCTTGATCAGGAAGTCGGTCATCGCCGCCGCCATGCTCTCACGGTTTAAGGGCGGTGCGCTAGGCGTCGATAGGCGACCCATGCCTACCCCTGCGGTCCTCCGAGTCCTGAAAACCAGAATGCTGCCGCTGCTGGCCCTCGCCCTGGTGGCGCTGGCCCTGCCGGCAATGGCGTCGGCGGCACCCAAGCCGGCCGTGCTGACGCTGAAGACGGCGGCCGTCGGGGCACCGGGGAACCCGCCCGCGGCGATCATCCCCTTCGAAGACAAAATCTTCCACAATTGCGCCGAAGCGCCCACGGTCGAAAAGAAACCGTGTCAGGAAGTCGGCGCCGTCGCCTACCCGTTCGGGATCGGCCAGCTCGAGATCACCGTCTCGCAGTGGGTGGGCTTCCTCAACACCGTCGACCCGCAGGGCCGCAACCGTCACCACCTCTACAGCCACACCGAGAGTGGTAACGCCTGGCCCCGCTTCGGCCAGATCGACTTCGCCCGCCGCGCCGCCAGCGGCCATCACTACTCGCTGGCGGCCCCGGAATGGGCCGACAAGCCATACGGGTTCGCCAACTTCCTCCGCGCCGCCCGCTTCGTCAACTCGCTCTACAACGGCAAGGTGCTGGGCAAGCGTCACAGCAGCGAAAACGGCTTCGCCTACGTCACCTACAGGGTCCGCCTCTCGCCCCGTACCGAGCAGGGGATGTACGACATGGCCAAGCGCGCGGCGACTCGCTCGCACAAGAGCGGCTTCGTGCTGCCGAGTCAGAACGAGTGGATCAAGGCCGCCTACTACGACCCCAAGAGCACCGCCGCGATCCCGTACTGGAAGTACCCGACCAACCCCGGCACCTTCGGCGCCGGCGAAACGGACGCGCCGGCCCAGGCCGAACTCGACGGTGCCAACGGCAATGTGGCGAACGCGACGACGCAGCCGCTGTCGATCTTCCACACGCCCAAGACCACCCCCGTCCCGACCTGGTGCCCGTCAAACCGGACGGCCAGCGAATGCGCCACCAAGAACCCCTTCCACCTCCCGGCGGAAAAGTACGAAAAGGCCTACCAAGGCAGCCTCGGCACGGTCAGCCAGTCGCGCACGCTCTCGCCCTGGGGAACCCTTGACCAGGGCGGCAACGCGGTCGAGTGGACCGACACGATCACCGCGCCCCCGTTCGGCGTTAAGGGCCACCGCGTCTGGCGTCGCCTGCACGGCGGCATCGCCAACGCCCCCGCCTATCAACTCTGGATCTCGGCGATCGGCCTGCAGCCGCAGGACAACACCGCCTTCACCGCCACCTACCCCTGGCTCGGTTTCCGCATCGGCGTCGTCGGCAGCCTGCTCGGCGGCAGCTGAGAGCCGTACCCGCGCTGACTGTGCCACCTCGGTGGTACGGTCAGCGGCGGGTTCAACCGTGAACGGGGCAGAGGCACAGGCGAAGACGGTTCTGGTCAGCGGTGGCTCTGGCTTCCTCGGCGGCTGGTGCGTGGCGTCGCTGCTGCAGGCGGGCCACACGGTGCGCACCACCGTGCGCGACCCGGCCCGCGAGACGGAGCTGCGGGCGCGGCTGGCCACCATCGCCGACCCCGGTGACCGCCTCTCCTTCCACGTCGCCGACCTCGGTGCCGAAGCTGGCTGGGCCGAGGCCGTGGCCGGCTGCGACTACGTCCTCCACACCGCCTCGCCCTTCCCGCCGCAGCAGCCGAAGGACCCCGACGAGCTGATCGTCCCGGCCCGCGAGGGGACGCGGCGGGTGCTGGGGGCGGCGCTCGACGCCGGCGTCGAGCGCGTCGTCATCACCTCCTCGGTGGCGGCGGTGCGCGGCGGCGTCAGCGAGGCGGCGGCGCCGCTCGACGAGAGCAGTTGGACCGACGGTGACGACACCCGCCTCGAGCCCTACACGCGCTCCAAGGCGCTGGCTGAGAAAGCCGCCTGGGAGCTGGCCGAGCAGCGCGGCGCCCGCGAGCGGTTGGCCGTCGTCAACCCCGGCGCCATCCTCGGCCCGGTGCAGGGACCGGAGCGCTCCTTCTCGCTGCAGATGGTCGAACGCCTCCTGAAAGGGGTGCCGGGCTCGCCGCGGATCGGTTTCAGCGTCGTCGACGTGCGCGACGTCGCCGACCTGCACCTGCGGGCGATGACCGCGCCGGCGGCCGGCGGCGAGCGCTTCATCGCCGTCAACCGCTTCCTCTGGATGGCCGACGTGGCGGCGATCCTGCGCGAGCGCCTCGGCGACGCCGCCGCCAAGGTCCCGAAGCGGCAGCTACCGGACTTCCTGGTCCGTGCGATGGGCCTCTTCGACCCCAGCGTCCGCTCGGTCGCCAAGCAGCTCGGCCAGCGGGTCGAAATCTCCAGCGAGAAGGCGCGCACCACCCTCGGCTGGTCGCCGCGGCCGGTCGAGGACACGGTCGCCGACTGCGCCCGCAGCCTCGCCGCGGGGTAGCGGTCCGGCGGGCCGGGCCGTCCCGGCATCCGAGCTAGCCTCCCCCTGACAACGAGGAACGGAGGCACCGATGTTCTCTTGGTTGGCGGCAAAGATGATCGACCGCAACATGGCCGCGGTCCGGGGCGGGGACCTGGAGTCGACCCTGGCGATGGACGCGGAGGACGTCCGCTTCAGCTTCCCGGGCGACAGCTCCTTCGCGCCGGGGGCGCGCAGTAAGCCCGAGCTCCGCCGTTGGCTCGAACGCTTCACCGCGATCGGTCTGCAGATCTACCCCGACGAGGTAGTCCTCAAGGGCTTCCCCTGGCGGCAGACGATCTGCGTGCGCGGGCACATTCACCTCGACCGGCCCGGCGACGGCCGCGTCTACGACAACCGCTACGTGATTTGGGGCCGGATCGCCTGGGGAAAGATGCGCGAGTACGAGGTCTACGAGGACACCGAAGAGACGCGCCGGCTCGACGAGTACCTGGCGCGGGCGGGGGAGCCGGGGGCGGCGCCCTCGTGAGCGAGGGCGACTCGCAGGCGGTGCGGGTGACGGTGACGGGCGCCGTCCAGGGCGTCGGCTTCCGCGAAGAGACGGTGCGGCGGGCGCAGGAGCTGGGCGTGTTGGGCTGGGTCCGGAACGACGAGGACGGTGGCGTCCTCGTCCATGCCGAGGGGCCGGCGGCGGTGGTCGAGGCGCTGCTCGGGTTCCTGCGCGAGGGGCCGGCGGCGGCGCAGGTGGAGGCGGTCGAGGCCGAGCCGGTCAAGGTCGAGGGCCACGAGCAGTTCGCCGTGCGCGGGGTCAGCGCCGGCGTCTTCGTCGTCCAGGAGCACGCCGCCACCGCGCACCACTTCGACCTGCGGCTCGAGGTCGACGGCGTGATGCGCTCCTGGGCGGTGCCGAAGGGGCCGTCGCTGGACCCGGCGGCGAAACGGCTGGCGGTCGAGGTCGAGGATCACTCGCTTGCCCACAACGACTTCGAGGGCGCCACCGACGGCGGCGGCGTCATCGTCTGGGATCGCGGCAGCTACGAGCAGGGCGGCCGGGTGCCCTGGCCGCAGGCGCTGGAGCGCGGCCACGCCGTCTTCGTCCTCCACGGCGAGAAGTTGCGCGGCGGCTTCGCCCTGCAGCGGACCCGGCCGGGCGCCAAGCCGCAGTGGCTGCTGATCAAGCGGCGCGACGAGGAGGCCCAGCCGGGCTCCGACGTCGTTGCCGCGGAGCCCCGCTCGGTGCTGAGCGGCCGCACGCTCAGCGAGGTAGCGGGGTCCGGCTAGGGACGCGGGCGGATCGGGGTGACGCGGGGGTCCGTGCGCTCGATTAAGGCGGCGTCGCGGACTGCCCAGCCGACGCGCTCAACCAGTTGGCCGGAGTAGTGGGGGGACTCAAGGTCGCTGGAGGCGACTCGCTCCCGGTAGATGACCGAGCTGTCACGGTCCTGCTCGGGATCAGTGATGACAAGGATCTGGGGCATCGCTGCTCCTTTCTCGCGGGGGGATTCGAGAACAGGATGATGGCCCGGGCTTAGCGCCAGGTCAACGGGCCGTAAAGATCAGCCGAGAAGCTTGCCGCGGCCGCCGTGGCAGCAGCGCACCCGGCGAGCGGGCCCGCGCCGCGCCGGCCCAGAGGCCGGCGGCGTAGGCAGCGTGGTCGAGGGGACGGAGGGCGAGGGCGGGTACGGCGGCACCAGCCGTCGGGGCAAGGATGGGGATGAGGTCGATCGCCGCGGCTGCGGCGGCGATCCGGCGGGCGCGTGGCGAGACCGCGCAGGCGAGGGCGGTCAGCAGCAGCCAGTCGCGGAGGAGGGCGCGGCTGAGCTGGCGGGCGGTCTGGAGTTGGCCACGCGCGGCGACGGTGGCGAGGGCGCGGCGGGACGGGGGGTCGGTGCCACGACGGGCGATGCGGGCCGCTCCCAGCGCCGCGGTGGTGGCGGCCGCGCGCCAGCCGAGCGCGGCTCCCGCAGCGATCGTCGCGGCCGAGTAGCGGTCGAGCCGCAGCGGCGCCGCCTCGCCGGGATGGAGGCGGTCGAGGGTCGCCGCCGAGCGGCCGTACTCGAAGCGCTGTCGTGCCAGCGCCGCCACGGTCGGGCGCGGGCGGTGCTGGACCTCGACCTGCGGCGCGTAGCGGACCCGGTGCCCGGCGGCCACCAGGCGCCAGACGAGGTCGACGTCCTCGCCGAAGCGCAGCGTCTCGTCGAAGCCGCCGAGTGCGAGCAGGGCCACGCGGCGGGCGACGAACGCGGTCGAGGGCACGTAGCCGAGCCGCCGCCCCGGCCCGACCAGGCCGGGCGAGCCCCCCATGTCGAGCGGCGAGCAGGCGGTCTCATAGTGCGCGACCGCCCCGGCTCCCGGCACGCTGCGCACCCGTGGCGCCGCCAGCGCCAGCCCCGTGTCGTCCTCGAGCAGCGCCGCCAGCCGCGGCGCCCAGTCCCAGCCGGCGGCCCGTCTAGCCGAGTGCGGTTGTCCTTTGGACCGCATAGCGGATGAAAGGACAACCGCACTCGCGGGGGAGACGCGATCGGCCTCGCAGTCAGCGTCGACGAAGGCGACCAGCTCGGTCTCGGCGGCCCGCAGGCCGGCGTTGCGTGCAGCCGCCGGGCCGGGCGGCCCGGGGTTGGCGATGACGCGGGCACCGGCGGCCTCGGCCCGGCCCGCCGAGCCGTCCGTGGAGCGGTCGTCGACCACGATTACCTCACCCCAGCGGCGCGCCGCCGCGATCAGCGCCGGCAGCGGGTCGCCGCCGTTGCGGACGGGGATCACGGTGGTCAGCGGCACCGCGGAGGCGCGAACCGGGATGGGGTGGAGGAGGCCGGCGTCGCGCAGGCGCTCCAGGAGGGCGGTCTCGGCTGCGCCTGTCGTCTCGCCCTGCAGCGCCCGGTCCAGCACTGCCGCGCCCGCCTCGCTCAGTCGCAGCAGCCGCGCCGGGGCGCCCCCTGCCAGCAGGCGCCCGCGCTCACTCCTCCGCACCCAGCAATCGAGCTCCCAGGCGCTCACGGCGCCAGCGCGTCGCCGAGGAGGTCGAAGGCGCTCTCCAGGCAGCGGCCGAGGTCCTCCTCGGGGTGGGCGACCCAACGGTTGAAGCCGGCCATCGAGCAGCCGAGGGCGGCGTAGGAGACGGCCTGCGGGCCGAGGTCATCGGCCGCTTCGCCACGGCGCTCCGCCGCGTACTCGGCGACGACGGCGCGCCAGGCGTTGTAGCGGAGCATCGAGTGGGCCTGCAGGGCGGGGACGGTGGTGATCAGGGTCATCCGGATCCGCAGCTCCGGCAACTGCTCTTCCGGGTAGTGGTTGGAGAGGACGACGGCGCGGCGGACGGCGGCGGCCAGCGGCACCTCGGGGCCGCTCTCCTCCAGGTGCGCCCGCAAGCGCTCCATCACCCACTCGAAGTTGCCCCAGACGATGTCGTTCTTGGAGGGGAAGTAGCGGAAGACCGTGCGGCGGCCGACTCCGAGGGCGGCGGCGATGTCCTCCACGGTCGTCGCTTCGAAGCCGCGGCGGGCGAAGAGTTCGAGGGCGACGCCGGCGATGCGGTCGTGGCTGGTGCTGGGAGGGCGGCCGAGCGGGCTCGGCGCCGGCGCTGGGTGGGCGGCGGTGATGGTCATTTGGCACTCAGTGCTATAAGTATGCCGGAGGGGGCGCAGGAAATCACCGTCGTCAGTTCGACAAGGAGGTTCTCGTGACCAACCCGCCCGCAGCCGATCCCTCGCAGCCGCCGCAGACCGAGCAGCCGGACCCCGCGCCGGAGCTCGTCGAGGAGGACCTGCTCGTCGAGGACGTCTCGATCGACGGCATGTGCGGCGTCTACTAGGCGTCCCGGCATGACCGCCCTCGACTGGCTGCTTGGCGCCTGCACCCGCAGGTCGCGCTGCGGCCCGAGTCGCTTCGGCGCCCTCGCCTACCACTTCGGCACCCGCCGCCTGTCGTTCCTGAAGAGCCGGCGGCTGCTCGCGGTGGTCGAGGCGCTCGCCGACCATGCCCGACCCGCGAGGCGGCCTGCCGCGCCGCCGGTGTCCCCGACGCGGAGCTGCCGAGCTACCGCCGCGCCCTCGCCAGCCTCGCCGAGACCGAGATGATCGTCCCGCGGGAGGGTCCGCATGAGGCGGTGGCCGACTTGTTCACGGTGGCGTGCACAACTCGGCCCAGGGAGCTGGGCATGAGCGTGCCGGTCGCGCAGCCGACCCTGGTCGAGCAGCTTCGAGCAGCGGGCTCGACGCGCCGATCTGCCTCACCTGGGAGCTCACCTACGCCTGCAACCTGGCCTGCGTGCACTGCCTCTCCAGCTCGGGCCGCCGCGACCCGCGCGAGCTGACCACGGCCGAGTGCAAGGCGGTGATCGACGAGCTGCGAGCGGATGCAGGTCTTCTACGTCAACATCGGCGGCGGCGAGCCGACCGTGCGCGCGCGACTTCTGGGAGCTGGTCGACTACGCCGCCGCGCACCACGTCGGCGTCAAGTTCTCGACCAACGGCAGCCGCATCACGCCGCAGGTCGCCGCGCGGCTCGCGGCCAGCGACTACGTCGACGTGCAGATCTCGCTCGACGGCGCGACGCGCCGACGTCAACGACGCGCGTCCGCGGCGCCGGGCTCCTACGACGACGGCGCTGCGGGCGATGGAGCACCTCGCCGGCGCCGGCTTCGGCGGCTTCAAGATCTCGGTCGTCGTCACCCGCCAGAACGTCGGCCAGCTCGACGACTTCAAGGCGATCGCCGACCGCTACGGCGCGCAGCTGCGGATCACCCGGCTGCGGCCGTCCGGCCGCGGCGCCGACGTCTGGGACGAGCTGCACCCGACCGCCGGCCCAGCAGCGCGCACCTCTACGACTGGCTGCTGGCGCACGGCGAGGACGTGCTGACCGGCGACTCCTTCTTCCACCTCGCCGCCTACGGCGAGTCGCTGCCCGGGCCTCAACCTCTGCGGCGCGGGGCGGGTCGTCTGCCTGATCGACCCGGTCGGCGACGTCTACGCCTGCCCGTTCGCGATCCACGAGCGAGTTCCTCGCCGGCAACGTCCGCGAGCCGGGCGGCTTCGAGGGCGTCTGGCGCGAGTCGGAGCTGTTCCGCGAGCTGCGCGAGCCGCAGTCGGGCGGCGCCTGCGCGTCCTGCGGCCACTACGACGCCTGCCGCGGCGGCTGCATGGCGGCCAAGTTCTTCACCGGCCTGCCGCTCGACGGGCCCGACCCCGAGTGCGTCCTCGGCCACGGCGAGGACCTGCTCGCGGCGCGCGGGGCGGAGCCGGCGATCCCGGCCCCGGCGGTCGACCACTCGCGCCGCCGCCCCGACCGCGCCTGCGACGAGGACCCGCTGGCCGAGTTCTGGCGCCAGGCGGAGGTCTGAGATGGCCAGCAGCCGCGAGTGGTTCGAGTCGGTCGCCGAGGCGCAGCGCCGGGCGCAGAAGCGCCTGCCCCGCTCGGTCTACGGGCGCTCCTCGCCGGCGCCGAGCGCGGCGGCACCCTCGACGACAACGTCGCCGCCTTCGGCGAGCTCGGCTTCGCTGCCGCGCGTCGCCACCGGCGTCGCCGGCCCGCGCGCAGCATGGCGACCACGGTGATGGGCCAGGAGCTCGCCCTGCCGGTGCTGATCTCGCCGACCGGCGTGCAGGCCGTCCACCCCGAAGGCGAGCTCGCCGTCGCCCGCGCCGCCGCCGCGGCGGGGACGGCGATGGGGCTCAGCTCGTTCGCCAGCAAGCCGCTCGAGGAGGTCGGTCGCCGCCAACCCGCCGACGTTCTTCCAGGTCTACTGGATCGGCGACGCGCGAGCGGATCGAGCAGGTCGCTCGAGCGCGCCCGCGCCGGCGGCGCCAAGGGCCTGATCGTCACCCTCGACTGGACCTTCGCCCACCGCCGCGACTGGGGCAGCCCGGCGATCCCCGAGCAGCTCGACCTGCAAGGCCGATGGCGGCGTTCGCGCCGCAGGCGCTGCGCCGGCCGCGCTGGCTCGCGGCTTACCTGCGCGGCGGCGGCCCGCCCGACCTGACGCGTGCCGAACATGGCCCGCCCCGACGGCGCCGCGCCGACCTTCTTCGGCGCCTACGGCGAGTGGATGGGGACGCCGCCGCCGAGCTGGGAGGACCTCGCCTGGCTGCGCGAGCAGTGGGGCGGGCCGTTCATGGTCAAGGGCATCATGCCACCCCGACGACGCCCGGCGCGCGGTCGACGATCGGCGCCGACCGCGATCTCGGTCTCCAACCACGGCGGCAACAACCTCGACGGCACGCCCGCCTCGATCCGCGCCTGCCCGCCGTCGCCGACGCGGTCGGCGACGAGATCGAGGTCCTGCTCGACGGCGGCGTCCGCCGCGGCTCCGACGTGGTCAAGGCGCTGGCCCTCGGCGCCGCGCGCGGTGATGATCGGCCGCGCCTACCTCTGGGGCCTGGCCGCGAACGGCGAGGCCGGCGTCGAGAACGTGCTCGAGATCCTGCGCGCCGGGATCGACTCGACGCTGCTCGGCCTCGGCCGCGCCTCGATCGCCGAGCTCGCAACCCGAGCGACCTCCTCGTCCCCGACGGCTTCGCCGTGGCGCCGTGAGCACTCTCTCGCCGAGCGCACCTGGCAGGAGTCGAGGCCGTCGGCGAGGCCGTGCTGGCGGTGCCGCTGGGGGCGACCGAGCAGCATGGGCCGCACCTGCCGCTGGAGACCGACACGGCGATCGCCGTCGCCGTCGCCGCCGGCGCCGCCGCCGAGCGGCCGCAGCGTCATCGTCGCCCCGGCCCTGCCCTACGGCTCGAGCGGCGAGCACGCCGGCTTCCCCGGCACGATCTCGATCGGCCAGGAAGCGACCGAGCTGGTCCTGGTCGAGCTCTGCCGGTCCGCCGCCGCCAGTTTCGGCCGCGTCCTCTTCGTCTGTGGCCACGGCGGCAACGTCGCCCCGGTCAACCGCGCCGTCGAGCGGCTGCGCGGCGAAGGGCGTGAGGTGCGCGCCTGGAGCCCGCGCTGGGAGGGCGACGCCCACGCCGGCCGGCTCGAGACCTCGCTGATGCTGGCGGTCGCCCCCGCGCTGGTCCGCACCGACCGCGCCGCGCCCGGCAACACCGAACCGGTCGAGGAGCTCTTCGGCGACCTCGTCGCCCGCGGCGTCCGCCCGCTTGCCGCCAACGGCGTGCTCGGCGACCCCACCGATGCCTCGGCCGAGGAGGGGCGGGAGCTGCTGGCTGCCGCCGTCGCCGATCTGGTCGCCGTCGTCGACGCCTGGGCGCTCGGTCGCCGCGAGGCCGCATGACCCGCGCGCTCGGCGACTTGGTGTTCCTTATGGGCGCCATGCGCCCAGAAGGCGCACCAACTTGAGCCGCGTCGCGATCGTCACCGGGGCCGGCCGCGGCATCGGTGCCGCCACCGTGCGGGCGCTGGCCGTCGAGGGCTGGAGCGTTGTCGCCCTCGACCGCTGTGAGGACGACCCGCGGCTGCCCTACCCGCTGGCGACCGAGGCGGAGCTCGAAGAGGTGGTGGCGACGGCCGAGCGGGGTGCCGCTGCCGGCGCCACGGTGGTGCCGCTGCGCGGCGATGCCGGCGCCGAGGCCGACCTGGCCGCGGCGCTTGCCGCCGCGGACCGCCTCGGCGACCTCGACGCTTTCGTCGCCGCCGCCGGGGTGATCGCCGGCGGCGGTCCCGCCTGGGAGCTGTCGCGCGAGGCCGAGGAGGCGGTGCTCGACGTCTGCCTCGGCGCCGTCCTCGCCGGCGCCCGCGCCGCCATCCCAGCGCTGCTGGCGCGCCCGCGCCCGCGCGCCGGCCGCTTCGTCGCCGTCGCCTCCGCCGCAGCGACCCGCGGCATGCCCGGCCTCGCCGCCTACTCGGCCGCCAAGGCGGGCGTCGCCGGCTTCGTCCGCGGCCTCGCCGCCGACCTGCGCGGCAGCGGCGTCACTGCCAACGCGGTCTCGCCGGGCTCGACCCGGACGCCGCTGCTGGAGGAGAGCGCCCGTATATATGGACTCGGCTCGCCCGAAGAGTTCGCTGCCCAGCAGCCGCTGGAGCGGCTGATCGAGCCGGCCGAGGTGGCGGCGGCAATCGCCTGGCTGCTCGGCTCCGACGCCGCCGCCGTGACCGGGGCGACGCTGCCGGTCGACGGCGGTCTCGCGCTTTAATGGCGCGATGGCGGCGCCGACGATCGACGAGCTGACCGTTGCCGACGAGCCCTCCGTCTGGGCGGCTCTCGGCTTTGACGTCGACGGCGATACCTGCGTTATCGGCCAGGTGCGGGTCCGCTGCGCCGGCACAGACGCGGGCAAGGGCCTGGTCGGCTGGTCGCTGCGCGACGTCGCCGCCACCGAGCTCGACGGTCTGCCGACCGCGCGCTCCGAGCGCGAGGCTCCGGCGCCGGCGTCCCCGCACCCCAACGGCATCACCGGCCTCGACCACGTCGTCGCCATCAGCCCGGACCTCGATCGGACCGTCGCCGCCTGCGAGGCGGCCGGGCTCGACCTGCGGCGGCTGCGCGAGGAGCCGACTCCGGCCGGGGCGCCGCGCCAGGCCTTCTTCCGCCTCGGTGATCCGATCCTCGAGGTGGTGCAGGAGCCCGGCGACGTGGTCGAGCGGGCCGGCCGTGACCGTCCCGCCTTCTTTTGGGGACTCGCCTTGCTCACCGAGGATCTCGACGCCACCGTCGCCAGTCTCGGCGATCGCGCTGGCACCCCGCGCGACGCCGTCCAGCCCGGTCGCCGCATCGCCACCATCAGCCGCGCCGCCGGCCTGACCTTGCCGCTGGCGCTGATGACGCCGCCGCCCCCGCGCGACGGCTGAGCCCGGCGCCGGCCGAGCTATCCGGAGCGGCGACTAGGGTCGCGCGCAATGATCGGGAGGAACGTCGCCAGAATTGCCGCGCCGCTCGCGATTGTCGTGCTGCTCGCGCTCAGCGCCACGGCCGTTGCTGCGGCGCCTGGCACCGTCACCGGCAAGGGGCAACACTCATCGGCGCCCGGCACGCTGACCCAGCTCGCCGGCAAGCTCGGCTGCCTCATGGACACCTCCAGCCGTAGCCGCCAGGGCTGCGGGCCGGCGCGGGCGCTGAAGGGGCCGGGACCGTTCATGGGCTCGCGGGCGGTCGCGGTCAGCCCCGACGGCCGCAACGTCTACGTCGCCTCCTCTGGCAGCGACGCGATCGCGATCTTCCAGCGCAACCCGCGCAACGGCGCCCTCCTGCAGCAGCCGGGGACCGGCGGCTGTATCGCCGACAAAGGCGCCTTCGGCTGCGCCAAAGCGGTCGGGCTCGACGGCCCCAACTCGATCGCGATCAGCAGCGACGGGTCCAGCCTCTACGTCACCTCGCGCGCCTCCAACTCGGTCACCGCCTTCCACCGCAACAAGAAGACCGGGGCGCTGCGGCAACTGCCCGGCGCCTTCGGCTGCATCTCCGGGCTGCCGCTGCCGGATTGCGCCGCCGGCCGCGCCCTCGTCGCCCCCGACGTGGTCGTCGTCAGCCGTGACGGCACCAACGTCTACGCCGGCTCCTTCGGCGGCAACGCTGTCGCCGTCTTCGCCCGCGACCCGGCCAGCGGCTCCATCGCCCAGCCGGGCGGCAGCGGCGGCTGCATCGCCGAGGCGATCGCCGGCTGCGCCCCGGCGATCGCGCTGGGAGCGCCGGAGGGGATGGCGATCAGCCTCAACGGCAACAACGTCTACGTCGCCGGCGCCACCTCCAACTCGATCGCGGTGCTGCAGCGCGACCCCACCACTGGCGCCCTCGCCCAGGCGACCGACGGCAGCGGCTGCGTCGTCGACGCCCCGCTCAGCGGCTGCACTACCGGCTTCCAGCTCAGCGGCGCCAACGCCCTCGCCCTCAGTCCCAACGGCCAGGACCTCTACGCGACCTCGCTCTTTGACAACAGCGTCACCTCCTTCAGCCGCGCCTCGACCGGGGCGATCGCGCAGAAGGAAAAATCCGCCGGCTGCCTCGTCTACCTGCGTTCGATCGGCTGCTCCTTCGGCCGGGCCCTGGTCGCCCCCGAGGGCATCGACGTCGCTCCCGACGGCGCCAATGTCTACGTCGCCTCCTTCCGCAGCGGCGCTCTCGATGTGCTGGGACGGGTGCGCGAAAGCGGTGCCGTCGCCCAGTTGCCGAACGCCGCCGGCTGTCTGGCGCCGAAGTCGCTGCCCGGCTGCACGCCGGCGCGGGCGCTGCGCGGGGTCAGCTCGGTTGCTGTCAGCCCCGACGGCCGCAACGTTTACTCGACCGCCTTCGGCAGCAACGCCGTCGACGTCTTCAGGCGGAACAAATGAGCGAAGAGCACAACGGCGAGCAGGGGAAGGGCCTGACCAGGAAAGAGCTGCTCGGCTCCGGTGCCTCCGCCGCCGCCGCGGCGCTGCTGGCGCAGGGCGGGGTGGACCAGGCGCTCGCTGCTGCCAAAGGCAAGAAGCGCAGCGTCGCCGGGATGAACGTGATTCTCTTCCTCACCGACCAGGAGCGGGCGATCCAGCACTTCCCGGCCAACTGGCTGCGCCAGAACCTGCCGGGGATGCGGCGGTTGCGCCAGCACGGGCTCAGCTTCGAACGCGCCTTCACCAACGCCTGCATGTGCTCGCCGGCGCGCTCGACCCTGATGAGCGGGTTCTTCCCGGCCCAGCACGGGGTCAAGTACACGCTCGAGGAAGACATGAACAACCCGAAGGTCTACCCGCAGGTCGAACTGCCGACCGACATCCCCAACCTGGCGACGGTGATGACGGCCGCCGGCTACAACTCGGTCTACAAGGGCAAGTGGCACTGCTCAAAACCGGCGACGCCCGAACACGCGGTCCCGTCCGATCTCGAAAAGTACGGCTGGAGCCGCTGGAACCCGCCGGACGCCGGCGCCAACCAGGAACCGCACGAGGCGGGCGGCGGCGAACCCGACAACGACGGGCGCTTCATGGACCAGGTGGGTGAAAATTCGAATGGCACCGAGGGCGTTCTGCAGTACCTCGACTCGGTCGCCCCCGGCGAAGAAAAGCCGTTCTTCCTAGTCATCTCCCTGGTCAATCCCCACGACGTCCTCTTCTACCCGAGCAAAAACTTCGCCACGGCGGGCTATGACGAATCTTGGTTGCACGGCGAAATCGGCCTGCCGACGACCAACCACGAAGACCTCTCGACCAAGCCCAAGGTGCAGGAAGAATTCCTCAAAATCTTCAACCTCACCGGTAAGCCGGAAGGCGAAGAACAGGAACAGAACTACCTGAACTTCTACGGCAATCTGATGCGCTCATCCGACAGCTACCTGGTCAACGTCCTCGACAAGCTCGAACAGCGGGGCCTGATGGATGAGACGCTGATCGTCCGCACCGCCGACCACGGCGAGATGGGCCTTACCCACGGTGGTCTGCGGCAGAAGAACTTCAACTTCTACGAGGAGGCGATCCGGGTCCCGCTCGTCTACTCGAACCCGAAGCTGTTCCCGCGGCCGCTGAAGTCCGAGGCGCTGGTCTCCCACGTCGACTTCCTGCCCACCCTGGCCAGCCTGGCGGGGGCACCGCCCTCGGCGCGGGCGAAATGGAAAGGCGTCGACTACTCCTCGCTCGTCCTCGACCCGAGCCCGAACAAGTCGGTCCAGGACTACATCGTCTTCACCTATGACGACTACCAGTCCGGCCAGAACACGCCTCCCTACCCGAAACCGCCCAACCACATAGTCAGCATCCGCGAAGGCCGCTGGAAGCTGGCGCGCTACTACGACGCCAAAGGGCGCAAAGCGACGGAATGGGAGATGTACGACCTGAAAAAAGATCCCGAAGAGAAGACCAACCTCGCTTGGGAAGGGTACGAACGCAGTGCCGCCGAGGAGGCCCAATTCCAGCGCCTGAAGAAAAAGCTGGAAGCGGTCGAAAAGACGCGCCTGCGGCCGCCGCATTCGACGCCGAAGTAACGCTCCGGCGCCGCCGGGAAGAGCGGTTCGCCTTACGCCCGGCACTACGACATCGGTCTGTCTGTCCCAGACCGCTGTTAGGTTGCCGCGGGCCATGATTGGATCGAGAACTCGAACCAATGGCAGGGGGTGTCTGGTCTGGCTTCTTCTCGCCGTGCTGCTCGCGTCGCTGTCGGCGGCGCCCGCCGCGCATGCCGGCCAGGGCGTCTGGATCACCGTCCACAACGAAACGCCCGCCAAGGTCGACCTGCTCAGTCGCGACGGCAGTAACTGCTGGGAAGGCCAGACCCTCGGCCACCAGCCGGGTGAAAAAGCCGTCGCCCCGAAGGCGACGGTCACTTACTCGAGCGAAAAGAAGACCGGCCGCGGTTGCGGTGGCGACGCTCACCAGAACGCCCAGTTCATGGTCCAGGACGCCGGCGCCTGGCTCCTGCCGCAGGGCTCGCCTCCCAACTATCGCCTCTTCTGGCAGGACGGCGGCAACGAAAACTTCGGCATCAACCTGTACGACGGCCTCGGCACCTGGGTCCCGCGCGAAGACGGCAAGGGCCTCCTCTGCCTGCACAGCGAAATCAAGGACGCCAACCACGCCGACGTCTGGGCCTACAGCGATCGCCACTGCAACGTCGCCGTGCCGGAAACGATCCAGCACAGCTCGCCGAAACCGCCGCCGCCCTCGCTGCCGGGCCCGGCAGCGCCTGCTTTCACCAGTGCCAGCGCCAGTGCCGGCGAAGGTGAAAAGGAAAAGAAAGAAAAAGAAGAAGAAGAAAAGAAGAAGGAAGAAGCCGAATACACGGGTGTGATCAACGTCCTCAGCGCCGTCGGCGTCGCCTGCCCCTGGTTCGCCTACCCGAGGGAACCGAAGCGCTGTGAAGAACTGAACCCCGGCGACCCGGAAAAGTGGTCGATCGCGAACCTCAGCAAGAAAGTCAACAACTTCAAGATCAAAACGGCAGCGGCGGCGAAAAACGAAAAAGTTGCGGTCGCGGCGGTGCAGACCTCGATCCCGCCCGAAGAGTCGCCCGGCCAGCTCAGCGTCAACGAAACGGTGGGGATCTCCGAAAGCAACACCTCGACCACCCAGCGCGGGGCCAAGATCGGCGTCAAGTTCGGCTTCAAGCAGTCGATCAAAGCCAACATCCCGTTCATCGGCGAGGGCGGCGTCGAGTTCAGCCAGGAGCTCAACGAGGAGTACAGCTGGGGCCGCACCGATGCCCGGACCACGACGCAGTCGAAGCAGAAGACGGTCGCGATCAGCACCACCGCCAAGCCCGGCTTCACCACCCACCTCGACGTCTTCACGGCGCGGCGCAACGCCAACTACACCTACGAAGCCGATCTCGAATTCGGCAACAGCGAAGGCAAGCCGCAGAACGTCACCACGCCGGCCAACGTGGCGCTCGCCCAGAGCCCGGCCTGGCGCCAACCCTGCCTCGGCTACGTGGTCGGCGGCCCCGAAGTCCGCAACAGCCTCGTCTACATCGGCGAAGCGCTGCTGCACGCCGGCTACCGGCCCGACGACTCCTCGCTGGCGCCGGAGAAACGCGCCCTGCTCGAATCGGTGCCCTTCTACCACGGCGGTGCCAAAGCCTGCGAAGGCTTCCCGGCGGGGTACTCGTCTTCTGCCAGCTTCAGTGGCACCGGCGTCGGCACCTACGCCAACCTCGGCTACGACCTCAGCGGCAACCCGGTCTCGAAGATGATCGGCTGCGTCTACGCCGAGCCCTATGCCGGTGAAGGCGCCACCACCAGCCGGGCGCGCGGCGCGGTGCGGGCCGAGCGTGCCCGCGTCCAGGCGCAGGTGCAGGCGACCGTCAACGACTCACCCTGCAAGGAAGTGCCGGTGGCTGGCGGCAGGGTCGAAGTGGCGACGCCGGGCGTGCTGGTCGACGACAGCGAACTCGCCGGGGCTAGCGCCGCCAGGGTCGGCCTACAGGGGCCGACCAGCAAGGGGACCGTGGGCTCGGACAAGATCCTCGGCCCGCGGCGCGGCGGCACCGTGCGCAGCGGCGGCGGCGCTTTCGACGTGATCGAAACCGGCAGCGGCGACACCCGCGTGCTGGCGACGGCGCGCGAAAACGTCGTCAAGGGCAAGGGCGGCGACGACGAGCTCGGCGGCGGCGGTCGCATGAGCTACCTCTACGGCGGCGGTGGCGACGACACCTTGACCGAGTCGCGCGGTGCCGCGGTGATGTACGGCGAAGGCGGCGGTGACACCTTTGAAGGCGCCGACATGAAGGGCGCCATGTTCGGCGGTGGCGGCGACGACAAGATGATTGGCACCGGCGACCTCTCCAAGCTGGCGATGAGCGGCGGCGCTGGCGACGACGTCTACGTGCTGAAGGGCCACGGCACGCCCTCGATCGTGCAGATGCCGGGCCCAGGCCGGGCGACGCTGTTGACCAACCACAGCCTGACGGTGCCGCCCAATCTCGACGTGGCGCGGGCGATCGGGCCGCGCCGGGTCACCCTGCGGGGCGGCGAAGCGAGCAAGCTGGTCGCCGGCGAAGGCGGCAGCGTGCTCGTCTCCGGGCCCGGGCCGACCCGCCTGCGCGGCCGCGGCGCCGCCGACACGATCGTCTTCGACGGCCTCAACGACGACAGCGCCACGGGCGGCGGTGGCGGCGACCGCTACGTCTTCACCGGCAACCCGGAAACCGGGCAGCGGCCCGTTGGCCTGCGCTACCCGGCCCGGCCCGCGGCGCCGGTCGTCTCCGACTTCGAGCCGACGCGGGGCGACCGCCTGGTCCTACGCAGCTCCGTCTTCGGACCCGAGGTGCTGCAGTTGCGGCGCCACTTCACCGTCGTCGCCGCGGCGCGGCCCCGGCCGCGGAGCGCCCGCCCGACGCTGCTGTTCGACACCCGGACCGGCCTGGTCAGCTTCGACCGCGATGGCAGCGGCCCGATCTCCGACCAGGTGGTCGTCGAGCTGCCGCACAGCCGCGGCCCGCGGCCCGGCTGGTTCCAGTTCCGCCGCGGCTAAGCGTCCGGCGGCCGCAGGTCCTCGACCGTGAACCCGTAGCGCTCGCGTAGCCGCGCCGCGATCAGCGAGCGGTGGCAGGCCTCGGGGTCGCGCTCGACGCAGAGCAGGGCGGCGTGGCTAGAGCCGACCCAGCGCATGACCGCGTCGAGGTCGGCGCGGTCGAGCACGCCCTCGGTGTAGAGCCGGGCGTACTCGTCGGAGATCGCCGTCCGCGAGCGTTTGCCCTCGTGGCGGCGGGCGTCGGCGCGGTACTGGGCTTCCCGCATCGCCGTCGTCGGCGCCAGCTCTTTCAGGTGGCTGTAGCGGATGCCGGCCTCGGTCAGTGTTTTCTGCAGGCGGGCGCTGTTGGCCCAGGCATACTCCGGCCCGCGCACGCCGCGCCGTTGCCGCACGTCGAGCAGCAGGTCGACGCCGCCCCCCTTCAGTGCCTCCAGGAAGCTCTCGCGGTCGAACCCGTAGACGCCGATCGTCGCGATCCGCGTACCGGAATGTGCTTGTTGCTCAGAAAGGCTCAACTAAAGTGACCGGGTCATCGTCCACGAGATTTGGGGGGAGCATGATCGGCAACGAAGGTCATTTTCGGGAATGCATTAACTGCCACGCCCTTTTCGACGGCCGCGAGGGAGGCGCCTGTCCGGCCAACGGCGAAGCTCACGTCAAGAACACGGAGCACGAGTTCGCGCTGGACGTGGCAGCTCGGTTCGGGGGCAGTGAAGTGCCGAGCACGCCGACCGCCCAGTCAGGGTGGAGGATATGCAATGTGTGTCAGGTGCTCTACTTCGATACCAAGGCGCACACGAACCCCGGCGATCCGTTCGGCCAGTTCGACCCCAAAGGTGCCTGTGACGCGGGCGGGCAGCACAACGCGGAATCGGCGGCCACCGTCTTCATGGTCCAGCACGATCGCTCGCCGTTCGACCAGGGCCTGCAGCGAGGGTGGGAGTTCTGCCTCCGCTGCCACGGACTCTTCCGCGATACCGGCGGCAGGGGTGGCAATTGCTCCGCCGGCGGCGAACACCTCCGCCATCCCGATGCCTTTCGCTTCTCGGTGATGATCTTCGTCCGTCCCTAGGAGCTAACCCACCTGTTCGGTCGGGCGGATCAGGATCTCGTTGACGCAGACGTGGGCGGGGCGGGTGACCGCGTAGAGGATCGCGTCGGCGATGTCCTCGGCTTGCAACGTCTCCATGTCGACGAAGCGGCTGCGCACCTGCTCGCGGACGCCGTCGCGGATGTGGTCGGTGAGCTCGGTGGCGACGGCGCCGGGCTCGACGATGCACGAGCGCAGGCGGCGGCCGGCGAACTCCTGGCGGAAGGACTCGCTGAAGGCGCCGACCCCGTGCTTGGTGAGGTTGTAGACGCCGGAGCCGGAGCGGGCGAGGCGGCCGGCGACCGAGCTGATGTTGACCAGGTCGGCACAACCGCGCTCGGCCGACTCGGTCGCGGCGAGGAGGTGGGGGAGGGCGGCGTGGGTGACGTAGAGCAGCCCTTTGAGGTTGATGTCGATCACCCGCTCCCACTCCTCGACCGGCGCCCCCTCAATCGGTCCCAGCAGCATCTGGCCGGCGTTGTTGACGACGATGTCGAGCCGTCCCAGCTCCCCGACCGTGCGCGCGACCGCGACGATCGCGTCCTTCTCCGCCCGCACGTCCCCCTCGATCGGCAGCGCCGTGCCGCCGCTATCGGCGATCTCGCCGCCGAGCCGCTCCAGCCGCTCGCGCCGCCGCGCCACCAGCGCCACGCTCGCCCCGGCGCCGGCCAGCGCCTGCGCCGTCGCCGCGCCGATCCCGCTGCTGGCCCCCGTCACCAGCGCCACCGTCCCCTCGAGTGAGTCCGCCATCGTCGCTTCCCTACCCCAGGAGGGGGTGGGGTTAACCCCACCGGGACGACGCCGGGACGCCCCCGCGCTGCTCGCCTGCGTGCCTCATTGTGGGGCCGCCCCTTGAAAGCGAACCTCCGATCAGGCGCGGCGATGGGCCGCGAAACCAGTGAGATCGGAGGTTCTGGAGATGAGGGCACGAGGCCGCGAGCCGAGGCGAAACCTGGCGGCGCGGGCCGGGCGCTGGAGCGCCCAGCACCGCAAGGCAGCGATCTGGGGCTGGGTGGGCTTCGTCGTCCTTGCGCTCGCTCTGGGCGGCACCCTGGGCACGAAGACGCTGAAGGACAGCGAATCGCAGGTGGGCGAGTCCGGCCGGGCCCAGCGCACGCTGGAAGACGCCTTCCCGACCGCCGCCGAGGAGACCGTCCTCGTCCAGGCCCGCCAGGCCGGCGATGCCGACTCGCTGCGCGCCGGCGTCAATGAAGTCGAAGCGAGGCTCGGCAAGCTCGCCTTCGTCCACGACCTCCAGGGCCCCTACGCGGCCGGCAACGAGGGCCAGGTCTCGGCCGACGGCCGCTCGGCCTTGGTCCAGTTCCGCATCCCCGAAAACGAGCGGATCGAACCGAGCGAGAAGGTCGCCGGTGCCCTCGCTGCAGTGGCCGCGGCGCAGAAGCAGCACCCCGACCTGCGGATCGAGGAGGTCGGCTCGGCCAGCGGCGAAAAGGCGATCTCCAAGAGCCTCGGCGACGACTTCGCCAAGGCCGAGATCACCTCGCTGCCGATCACGTTGCTGATCCTCGTCGTCGTCTTCGGCACCCTCGTCGCCGCCGGTGTGCCGCTGCTGCTGGCCTTGACCGCGGTGGCGGCGACGATCGGCCTGCTGGGCCCGATCAGCCACATCTTCGGCCCGGTCGCCGAGCAGATCAGCTCGGTGGTGCTCTTGATCGGGCTCGCGGTCGGCGTTGACTACACGATGTTCTACCTGCGCCGCGAGCGCGAGGAGCGCGCCGCCGGGCGCCGCGAGCGCGCCTCCCTGGAAGCGGCCGCCGCCACCTCGGGCCGGGCCGTTCTCGTCTCCGGCTTCACGGTGATGGTGGCGATGGCCGGCATGTACATCGCCGGCGACAAGATCTTCGCTTCTTTCGCCACCGGCACGATCCTCGTCGTCGCCGTGGCGATGGTCGGTTCGCT
The DNA here is from genome assembly GCA_963708405.1 of uncultured Actinomycetes bacterium. Taxonomy (GTDB): domain Bacteria; phylum Actinomycetota; class Thermoleophilia; order Solirubrobacterales; family 70-9; genus VAYN01. The sequence goes on along the minus strand of CAVPSL010000002.1, from coordinate 876,705 downwards.
GACCGTGCTGCCGGCGATCCTGGCCTGGCTCGGCGACCGCGTCGAGAAGGGCCGGGTGCCCTTCGTCGGTCGGCTCAAGGCGGGCGGCGAGGGCAGCCGCGTCTGGTCGACGCTGGTCGACCGCGTGCTGCGGCGGCCGTGGTTGGCCGCAGGGCTGGCCCTGGCGGTGCTGATCGCCCTGGCGATCCCCGCCTTCGGCTTGCAGACCTCCAATACCGGCGTCAACGGCCTGCCCAAGGACCTGCCGATCGTCCGCACCTACGATCGCGTCCAGGCCGCCTTCCCCGGCGGCGAGGAACCGGCCCAGGTGGTGGTCAAGGCGGCCGACGTGACGGCGCCGCCGGTGGCCGCGGCGATCCGCGACCTGCGCCGCGAGGCGCTCGCCCACCCGGGCTCCTTCGAGACGCCGATTAGCCAGCGCGTCAGCACCGATCGCTCGGTCGCCGAAGTTCAGGTGCCGCTGGCAGGCGACGGCACCGACGCCCGCTCCAACGCAGCGCTGGAAGAGCTGCGCGGCAAGCTGGTCCCGGCCGCCTTCGCTGGGGCGCCCGGCGCCGAAGTGGTGGTCGGCGGCGATACCGCCTCCTCGAAGGACTTCAACGACCTGCTCTCGCAGCGGGTGCCGTGGGTCTTCGCCTTCGTTCTTGGCGCCGCCTTCCTGCTGCTGCTGGTCAGCTTCCGCTCGCTGACGATCCCAATCACGGCGATCGGTCTCAACCTGCTCTCGGTCGGCGCCGCCTATGGTGTCGTCGTCTGGATCTTCCAGGAGGGCCACCTGGAAGGGTTGCTGGGTTTCCAGTCCAGCGGCTCGATCACCTCCTGGCTGCCGCTGTTCCTCTTCGTCGTCCTCTTCGGGCTCTCGATGGACTACCACGTGTTCATCCTCACCCGGATACGCGAGGCGTACGATCGCGGCATGCCGACGGACGAGGCGATCGCCCACGGGTTGAAGACGACCGCCGGCGTGGTCACCAGCGCCGCTGCGGTGATGGTCGCCGTCTTCGCGATCTTCGCCACCCTCTCGTTCCTCGACTTCAAGCAGATGGGAGTCGGGCTGGCGGCGGCGATCCTGATCGACGCGACGATCATCCGCGGGGTCTTGCTGCCGGCGACGATGAAGCTGCTGGGCGAGCGCAACTGGTACCTGCCGCGCTGGCTCGAGTGGCTGCCGCGGCTGGGGGAGGGCGCTGCAGCTCCCGGCCGTGGAGGGTTGCTCGGCCATACGCCGAGTAAGGCTCCACAGGAGGCGGGTGGATGAGCACCCGCCTCGGCGACCACGCCGCCCGGGCCGGGCTCGACCTCGCCTACCTGGCGATCGGGCTGGCGACGAGCATCATCGCTTTCTGCGTCTGGGTGACGGCGGTCAGCGTCACCCTCTCGCTGCTGATCTTCGTCGTCGGCCTGCCGCTGTTCCTGCTCAGCGCGATCGCCTTTCGCTGGACCGCCGAGCTCGATCGTCGCAACGCCGCCCTGGTCGTGGGACAGCCGCTGCGCGGCAGCTATCGCGACCATCGCGGCGAGGGCTTTTTCGAGCGGCTCTCCAGCACCGCCTCCGACCTGCAGACCTGGAAGGACCTGCTCTGGCTCGTCCTCCACTCCGGCCTCGGCTTCGCCCTCGGCTGCGCTGCGGCGATCATCGCCGGCGCCTGGGCGGCGTTGCTGACGATGCCGGCCTGGTACTGGGCGATTGACGGTGGGGTCGATATCGGCATCTGGCACGTCGACACGATCGGCAAGGCGCTGCTCTGCACCGTCGCGGCGCTGCCGCTGGCGGCGCTGGCGGCAGCGCTGCTGCGGCTGATGGCCTTCGCCGAGTCCTGGCTGGCACGGGCGCTGCTCGAGGGCGTGGAGCGCCGGCCGGCGCTCCCGGCAGCGCTGGCGCCGCGCCGGTCCTGCCGCGCCTGCCGCGGCCCGAGGTGCCGCTGGCCGCCCACGCCGCCGTCTCGGCGACGCTGGCGGCGATCGTGCTGGCTGTCTGGGCGGCGACCGGCGGCGGTTACTTCTGGCCCGCCTGGGTCTGGCTCGGGCTGGCGATCCCACTCGGCCTCCACGGCGGCCTGCGCGAGGCGCTGCGGGCGGCGCCCGAGCAGCGGGCGCTGGCCGTGCAGGCGGCGCTCTCGGCGCTGCTGGTCGCGGTGGCGGTGGCGGTCTGGGCGCTGGCCGGGGCCGGCACCTTCTGGCCGATCTGGGTCCTGCTCGGCGTTGCCGTCGGCTTCGCCCTGCACGGCCTGGCGATGCTGCTCTGGCGCCGCGTCTTCCCCGATCGCCGCGAGCGCGAGCTGACCGAGCGGGTCGACCAGCTCACCCGCACCCGTCGCGGCGCCATCGACGTCCAGGAAGCGGAGCTGCGGCGGATCGAGCGTGATCTCCACGACGGTGCCCAGGCACGGCTGGTGGCGCTGAGCATGCATCTGGGCCGGGCCGAGGCCGACCTCGCCGACCGGCCCGAGGCAGCGGCGCTGGTGCGCCAGGCGCGTGCCGACGCCGGCGCCGCGATCGCCGAGCTACGCGACCTCAGCCGTGGTATCGCCCCGCCGGTCCTCGTTGACCGCGGCCTCGTCGCCGCCGTCGAGGCGCTGGGCCGCCGCTCGGCGATCCCAGTTGCGGTCGGGGCCGAGATCGACCGCCGCCCCTCGCCCGCGGTCGAGACCGCCGCCTACTTCGTCGTCGCCGAGTCGCTCACCAACGTCGCCAAGCACGCCCCGGACAGCGAAGCGCAGGTGACGGCTGGTGCTGGAGAGGAGACCCTGGCGGTCACGGTCATCGACGATGGCCCCGGCGGCGCCGACCACGCCGGCAGCGGCCTGCGCGGGCTGCGCCAGCGGGTCGAGGCGCTCGACGGGACGATGCAGGTGCAGCGTCCGGCCGGCGAGGGCACCACAGATCGAGGTGAGGATCCCATGCGCGTAGTCGATCGCCGAGGACCAGATGCTGCTGCGCGAGGGCATCGTCGCCCTGCTGCGCGAACACGAGCTGGAGGTCGTCGCCCAGGCCGAGGACGGCGAGGGCCTGCTCCGCGTCCTCGGCGGCCACAAGCCCGACCTGGCGATCGTCGACGTGCGGCTTGCCGCCGAGCTTCACCGACGAGGGGATCCGCGCGGCGATCGAGGCCCGCCGCCGTCAGCCCGGACTCGGCGTCCTGATCCTCTCCCAGTACGTCGAGCCGGTCTACACCGCCGAGCTGCTGGCCGACGGCCGAGGGCGGTGTCGGTTACCTGCTGAAGGAGCGGGTCGGCGACATCCCCGCCTTCCTCGACGCCGTCCGCCGCGTCGCCGTTGGCGGCACCGCGCTAGACCGCGAGGTCGTCGCCGAGCTGGTCCAGAGCCGCGACGGCGATGGCGATGGCGAGCTGGCGGCGCTCTCCCCGCGCGAGCGCGAGGTCCTCTCGCTGATGGCCGAGGGCCGCACCAACGCCGCCATCGCCGAGCTCTCGTCGTCACCCAGGGCGCCGTCGAGAAGCACATCTCCAACATCTTCGCCAAGCTCGACCTCCCCGTCACCGACGACGATCACCGCCGTGTCCTCGCCGTGCTGACGTACCTGCGCGCCCAGGGCTGAGCGGCCTCCGCCTCAGCCCATGGCCGCGGCCCGGCGATCGCAAGGTGTCAGAGTTGTTTCAGGACGCCCACCTAGCCTGGATCCCGTTCCGCTTCGCCAAAGGAGGCTTCCGTGTCCGCTCTTAGACGTATCTCCACCCGTCGGTTGATCGCCATCTGCGCCCTCGCCGTGACCGCCGCTATCGGCGTCACCGCGGCAGCGATGGCGATGGGAGGCGAAGGCCCGAAGCCGCCGCCGAAGCCGCTCGCCAACGCCGTCCACGACGCCCTCGAAGCGCCGCCGGTACCCGGCATCAGCGCCCGGGTGGAGTTCACCAACAACCTCGTCGACGCCTCCAGCATCCAGGGCTCCGACCCGCTCCTCGCCGGCGCCACCGGCGGCTTTGGGCCTCTCCCGCCGAAGGCGGCAAGCTGCGCCTGGAGTTGCAATCCGAAGGGGGTGGAGGGGACACGCAGGTCCTCGTTTCCGGTCACAGCTTCCAGATCTACGACGGCAGCTCCGAAACCGTCTACAAGGGGACGCTGCCTGAAGAAGGCAAGGACGGCGCCGATCACGGCGTGCCGGCCCTGGGAGAAATCGAAACCGAGATCGGCAAGGTCGAAAAGCACGCCGAACTGAGCGGCGCCACCCCATCCGACGTCGCTGGCCAGCCGACCTACACGCTGCGCCTCGCCCCCAAGCACGACGGCGGCCTGCTCGGCGGCGCCGAGATCGCCTGGACGCCGGCAACGGGACGCCGCTGCGGGCCGCGGTCTACTCCAGCTCCAGCAGCTCGCCGGTCCTGCAGCTGGAAGCGACCGACGTCTCCTTCGAAGCGGTGCCCGCCTCCGACTTTGAAGTCTCGCCCCCGCCCGGGGCCAAGGTCGTCGACCTCAACCCCGGCTCCGAAGGCGGCGAAGCGCCGGAACCGAACGCCACGGCGGGCGCCGACGCCGTGCAGAAGAGCCTCGACTTCCAGCTGGTCGCGCCGGAATCGCTGGCTGGGCTGCCGCGCCAGGAGGTCCGCGGCATCGAAGTCGACGGCCACACCGCCGCCCTCGCCACCTACGGCCAGGGCCTCGGCGGGATCGCCGTGATCGAGACCAAGAGCGAAGCGGGCGCCGGCCCGGAAGCGGGCGCCGAAGAAGGCGGGCTGAGCCTGCCCAAGGTCTCGATTAACGGCGCCAGCGGCGAAGAGCTCGACACGGCGCTGGGCACGGTGCTGCGCTTCAGCCGCGGCGGCGTCGACTACGTCGTCCTCGGCTCGGTGCCCCCGGCCGCCGCCGAGGCCGCGGCGAGGGCGCTCTGAGCTAGTGCCCGAGCCGGCGCCTGTCGAGGTCCGTGGCCTCTGCAAGGCCTACGGCGAGCTAACCGCCGTCGACGCCGTCGACCTCACCGTTGAGGCCGGCGACGTCTTCGGCTATCTCGGCCCCAACGGCGCCGGCAAGACCACCTCGCTGCGGATGATGCTGGGCCTGATCCGGCCCAGCGCCGGCACCGTGCGGCTCTTCGGCCGCGACCCGCAGGCGAGCGTGCGGGCCCTGGAGGGGGTGGCGGGATTCGTCGAAGCGCCCTCCTTCTACCCGTACCTGAGCGGCCACAAGAACCTCGAGCTGCTCGCCGCCCTCGACGGCGGCGGCGCCAAGGGGCGGATCGAGGAGGCGCTGGAGATCGTCGCCCTCAGCGGCCGGGCCAAGGACCGCGTCGGCACCTACTCGCACGGGATGCGGCAGCGGCTCGGGATCGCCGCCTCGCTGCTGCGAGCGCCGCGGCTGCTGCTGCTCGATGAGCCGGCGACCGGGCTCGACCCCGGCGGCATGCGCGACATGCGCGACCTGATCCGCCGCCTCTCCGGGCAGGGGATGACGGTGCTGCTTTCCAGCCACCTGCTGAACGAGGTCGAAGAGCTCTGCAACCGGGTCGCGATCGTCCGCGAAGGCGGCGTCGCCTACCAGGGCTCGCTGGCGGAGCTGCGCCGCCAGGCCGGCAGCGGCTACCTGCTGCGCACCACCGACGACGCTCGCGCCCTCGAGGTCGCGGCGGCGCAGCCGGGCATCGCCGAGATCCGCGCCGGCGAGGATGGCGGCATCCTCTTCAGCGCCGCCGGCGAGGCAGTGGTGGCGGCGCTCTCGCTGGCGCTGGCCGAGTCGGGCGCCCCGGTGATCGAGCTGAGTCCCCGCCACGCGACCCTCGAGGACCTCTTCTTCCGCCTCACCGAGGGCGATGCGAAGCCACCGGCGCAACCCCGCGATCCCGCCCTGGAGGGAGCGGCATGAGCCCGGGCGTGCTCACCGTCTACCGCTGGGAGCTGCGCAAGCTGCGCTCCCAGAAGCGCACCTACCTCGGGCTCGGGGCGGCGGCGCTGGTGCCGATCATCTTCGTCGTCGCCCTGGTCACCCGCGGCAACAGCCCCAACGACGTCGCTTTCGGCCGTTACGTGCATGACACCGGGCTGGCGATCCCGCTGGTGCTGCTGTTGTTCGGCTCGGTCTGGATGTTCCCGCTGATCACCGCCCTTGTCGCCGGCGACATCGTCGCCACCGAGGACCGCAACCAGACCCTGAAGACGATCCTCACCCGCTCGGTCGAGCGCCACCAGGTCTTCCTCGGCAAGGTGCTGGCGACGCTCACCTACGCGGTCGCGGCGATCGTCGTCACCGGCGTTGTCTCGCTCACCGCCGGCATCCTCGCCTCTGGCTTCAACTCGATCGTCAGCCTCTCCGGCACCCGCGTCTCCGCCGGTGAAGGGCTGGCGCTGGTCTGGGCCAGCCTCGCCATCTACCTGGTCCCGATCACCGCGATCGCCTGCATCGGGCTGCTCTTCTCGACCGTGTTTCGCAACAGCGCCGCGGCGATCGTCGGCACCCTGATGTTCTCGCTGCTGGTGCAGTTGATCGGGATCCTGCCCGGCCTCGAAGGCCTCGGCCCATACCTGCTGAGCACGCAGTACAACGCCTGGCAGGGGCTGCTGCGCTCGCCGATCGACTGGGCCCCGATCGTCCGCGCCCTCTGGGTCTGTGCGCTCTACGGACTGCCGGCGCTGATCGCCGCCGGGCTGGTCTTCCTGCGCCGCGACGTCGCCGGGGACTGAGCGAAGCGATGGCCGAGCGGTTGCTGATCGTCGAGGACGACCCGCCGCTGCGGCGGATGCTTGAGCGCAGCCTCGCCGCCGAGGGCTTCGAGGTGCGGGCCGCCGCCGACGGTGGCGCGGCGCTGGCCCTGGCCGAGGGCTCGGCTCCCGACCTCGTCGTCCTCGACGTGGCGATGCCCGGCCTCGACGGCCTCGACGTCTGCCGGCGCCTGCGCGAGCGCGGGGTGACCGGAGGGGTGCTGATGCTGACCGCCCGCGACACCGTCGAGGACCGGGTCCGCGGCCTCGAGGCCGGCGCCGACGACTACGTCGTCAAGCCCTTCGCGATCGCCGAGGTGGTGGCGCGGCTGCGGGCGCTGACCCGGCGCGGCCAAGACCGCAGCACTCGCCTCAGCTTCGCCGGCATCACCCTCGACACCGACGCCAGCACCGTCTCCCGCGACGACCGCGAGGCGGTCGAGCTGACCGCTCGCGAGGCACAGTTGCTGGAGTTGCTGCTGCGCGACCCGCGCACGGTGCTCTCCCGCGCGGCGGCGGTGGAGCTGATCTGGCAGGGGGCGGCGGTCGAGAACGTCGTCGACCGCTACGTCGCCCGCCTGCGCCGCAAGCTCGGCGACCCGCCGGTGATCCGCACCGTCTGGGGGGTCGGCTTCATACTCGAAGCGTGAGGCTACGCAGCCTCAATCGCCGCCTCACCGCCGCCGCGATCGCCGCCGTCCTGCTGGCGGTGCTGATCCTCGGCATCGGCGCCCGCCTGATCGTCAGCGAGCGGCTGCACTCCTCGCTAGACCGCAGCCTGCGCCAGCGGGCGGTGGAAGTGGCCCGCCTGGCGGTCTCGGCACCGGCGGTCCTGACCGCGCCGGGGGCGCTGGAATCGCCGGTCTCGGGCCGACAGTTGAGTGTCGAGGTGCTCAACCACGGAGGCGAGATCGTCGCCCGCTCGCTGGCCCTGGGAGCGAAACTGCTGCCGCATGACGCGGCGGCGGCGGCGCTGCGGGGCCGCAGCGGCTTTAGCGACGCCGAGCTCGACGGCGAACCGATCCGGGTTTTCGCGGCGCCGATCGCCGATGTCGGCGGCCCCGCCGCGGGCGGCGCCGTGCTGGTCGCCTCCAGTACCGACGACATCGGCGACACCGTTCACGAACTGGGCCTGCTGCTGGCGCTCTGTGGGGCGGTCGCGGTCCTCGCCGGCGGCATCGCGGCGGCGCTGCTGACCCGTCGCAGCACCCGCCCGTTGCGCGAGCTCTCCTCCTCGGCGGCGGCGATCGAGCGCACCGGCGACGCCTCGCGCCGGCTCACCGCCCCGGCGACGCCGGAAGAGATCGGCGAGCTGGCCCGCACCCTCAACGCGATGCTGGCGGCGCTGGAGGACTCGCGGCAGCGCGAGCGGCGCTTCCTCGCCGACGCCAGCCACGAGCTGCGGACGCCGCTCACCTCGCTGCTCGGCAACGTCGAGTACCTCGCCCGCCACGGCGCCGAGGCGGCGGTGATCGAGGACCTGCAGGGCGACGCCGCCCGGCTGCGCCACCTGGTCGACGATCTGCTGGCGCTGGAGCGGGAGAGCGCCGCGCCCGAGCCGGGGCAGCCGCTGCGGCTGGGGGAGCTGGTCGCGGCGGCGGCCGCCGGCCGCGAGAACGTCGTCGTCCGGATCGAGGGAGAGGCGACGGTCGTCGGCGACGCCGACGCGCTGGCGCGGGCGCTCGCGAACCTGCTCGAGAACGCCACCGTGCATGGGCCGCCGAGCGGCCGCGTCGAGGTGGCGTTGCGCGTCGCCGGCGACCGCGCCGAGCTCAGCGTCAGCGACCAGGGGCGGGGCTTCCCGCCCGGCCAGGAGGAGGCCGCCTTCGCCCGTTTCTGGCGGGCCGAGGGAGCCAACGACCGGCCTGGCTCTGGCCTCGGCCTGGCGATCGTCAAGGCCACCGTCGAGCGCCACGGCGGCAGCGTCAGCGCCCGCGGTGCGACCGTGACGATCACCCTTCCGGTTCTCATGCCCGGTTAAGCGCGGTGTCTGAGACTGCCGCGCCATGACCCGACGCATGCTCAACAAGGTCCCCGAGATCACCGTCTACTTCTGGCTGATCAAGGTCCTCTGCACGACCGTCGGCGAGACCTTCGCCGACAACCTCAACGAAAACCTCGGCCTCGGCCTCTCCGGCACCAGCTACGTCATGGGAACGCTGCTGATCGCGGTGCTGGTCTTCCAGTTCCGGGCCCGCAAGTACGTCCCCGGCATCTACTGGCTGGCGGTGGTCCTGATCAGCGTCGTCGGCACCCTGGTCAGCGACAACCTGGTCGAAAATTACGGCGTCGCCCTGCAGACGACGACGATCGCCTTCAGCGCCATCCTGGTCGCGGTCTTTGCCACCTGGTACTGGAGCGAGCGCACGCTCTCCGTGCACACGATCGTCACCAGCAAGCGCGAGGCCTTCTACTGGCTGGCGATCCTCTTCACCTTCGCCCTCGGCACCTCCGCCGGCGACTTCCTCTCCGAGCAGCTCGAACTCGGCTACCTGGCCGCGCTCGGCATCTTCGCCGGCGCCATCGTCGTCGTCGCCGTCCTCCACTTCGGCCTGCGGATGAACGCGATCCTCTCCTTCTGGCTCGCCTACATCCTCACCCGGCCGCTGGGGGCCTCGATCGGCGACTACCTCGCCTCACCGACCGGCGAAGGGGGCCTCGGCCTCGGCACCAACCTGACCAGCATCATCTTCCTCAGCGCGATCCTCGCCCTGGTCGTCTTCCTGGCGATCTCCAAGCGCGACGTGATCCGCTCCGGGCCGCTGCCGGCGATGGCCGCGGCAGATGGGACCCCGGCGGTGCTCGTCGTCCTCAACAAGGCCGAAGCCACCGGCGCCCTGCTGGAGGCGGTGCGCGAGCGGGCCGCGAAGGGCGCCGCCCGCTTCACCGTCCTCGTCCCGAATCCCGCCCACGTCGCCTTTGACCGCAACAGTCCCGACACCAGCGACGGCGACGCCCTGCTGGCGAAAGCGCTGCCTCGGATCCAGGTCCAGGCCGGGGGTGGGACCGTCGGCCGCGTCGCCGCCAGTCCGAACGCCTACGACGACATCGTCGAAGAGCTGCAGGCGGGCTCCTATTCGGAGGTCATCGTCGAGACCCCGCCGAGTCACTTCTCGCACTGGCTTCACGTCGACCTGCCGCAGCGGATTTCCGACCTCGGTTACCCGACCGAGGTCGTGCCGGCAACTGCCTGAGGCCGAAGCCCACCCTCAGCCGCCTCTCATCTTTCCTTCAGGTTTTGCGGTCATCGTCGGCGCATGCGTGTGCTGGTGGTCGAGGACGAGGTGAAGATGGCGGCGCTGTTGCGCCGTGGCCTCAGCGAGCAGGGGTTCGCGGTTGACCTTGCCGGCAGCGGCGAGGAGGCGCTGCCGCTGGCCGCCGCGGCCGGCTATGACGCGATCGTCCTCGACGTGATGCTGCCGGGGATCGATGGCTTTGAGGCCTGCCGGCGCCTGCGCCGCGACGACGTCTGGGCGCCGGTGCTGATGCTGACCGCCCGCGGCGCCCTCGAGGACCGCATCGCCGGCCTTGACGGCGGCGCCGACGACTACCTGACCAAGCCCTTCTCCTTCGCCGAGCTGCTGGCGCGGCTGCGGGCGCTGGTCCGCCGCGGCCAGGCCGAGCGGCCGGCGGTGATCGAGGTCGGCGACCTCCGCCTCGACCCGGCCAGCCGTCAGGTCTGGCGCGGCGAGGAGGAGATCCAGCTCTCGGCCAAGGAGTTCGCCTTGCTGGAGGCGTTCATGCGCAACCCCGGCCACGTCCTCAGCCGCTTCCAGTTGCTCGAACAGGCCTGGGAGTACGACTACGAACACCGCTCCAACGTGATCGAGGTCTACATCCGCTACCTGCGCCGCAAGATCGACATCCCCTTTGGCGTCGCCTCGCTGGAGACGGTCCGCGGTGCCGGCTACCGATTGCGAAAGGATGGGGGGCGCTGAGCCGCCTCTCGATCCGCCTCCGCGTCACCCTCGTCTTCGCCGCCGTGATGGCGCTGGTGCTCGGCGCCACCGGCGTCTTCGTCTACCTGCGCTTCGCCGCCGAGGTCGACAACACGATCAACGCCGGCCTGCACTCGCGCGCCGCCGACGTCGCCGCCCTCGTGCGCGAGACCGACGCCGGCCTCGGCGAGCGCCACGGCGCCCTGGTTGGCCGCCGCGATAGCTTCGCTGAGGTGCTCGACCCCAGCGGTCGCGTCATCGACGCCTCGCCGGTGGTGGGGGACCGGCCGCTGCTGGGACCGGCGGAGCTGCGTCGCGCCCTGCGCGGACCGCTGCTGCTCGATCGCGGCCCGCTGCCGGCGCTCGAGGACCGCTCGCGGCTGCTGGCGATACCGGTCTCGGTCGGCGGTCAGCGGCGGGTGGTCGTCGTCGGCACCTCGACCGAAGCCCGCGACGAGTCGCTCCAGGACCTGCTGCAACTGCTGCTGGTCGGCGGCCCGGTCGCGCTCCTCCTCGCCTCGCTCGCCGCCTACGGCGTCGCCGCCGCGGCCCTGCACCCGGTCGAGGAGATGCGGGTGCGGGCAGCGCAGATCTCCGCCGCCGAGCCGGCGGCGCGGCTGCCGGTGCCGCCCACCCACGACGAGGTGGCGCGGCTGGGGGAGACCCTGAACGAGATGCTGGAACGGCTGGCCGAGGCGCTCGCCCACGAGCGTGCCTTCGTCGCCGATGCCAGCCACGAGCTGCGGACGCCGCTGGCGATCCTCCGCACCGAGCTGGAGCTGGCCCTGGCCGAAGGCCGCTCGCCGGCGGAACTGCGGGCGGCGCTGGCCTCGGCGGCGGAGGAGACCGACCGGCTGACGCAGCTCTCCGAGGACCTGCTGCTGATCGCCCAGACCGAGCGGGGCGAGCTGCCGTTGCGGCTGGGTCCGGTCGATCTGGGCGAGAGCCTGGCCGGGGTGCGCCACCGCTTCGCCCGCCGCGCCGCCGAGGCGGGGCGGGCGATCGAGGTCGAGGCGGGCGGCGTGGTCGTCGAGGGCGACCGGTTGCGCCTTGAGCAAGCGGTCGGCAGCATGGTCGACAACGCCCTCCGCTACGGGACGGGGGCCGTCGCCCTGCGCGCGGTCGCCGTCGACGGCGCCGTCGAGGTCCACGTCCGCGACCAGGGGCCGGGCTTCCCGGCAGAGTTCCTCGATCGCGCCTTCGAGCGCTTCAGCCGCGCCACCGCCAGCCAGCGCGACGGCGGCAGCGGCCTCGGGCTGGCGATCGTCCGCACCGTCGCCCGCGCCCACGGCGGCGAGGCCGGCGCCGCCAACGCCGTCGCGGGCGGCGCCGACGTCTGGATTTCCCTGCCTGCCGGCGCCAAGTAGCCGCCGCGCTCTAATCAGGCGTTTAGGCGGCCGTCCTACCTTGCCCGACCCGTGACCGCGATCCGCCACTCGATCCCGCGCCAGGCCTTTGCCCGCCGCGGCGTCTTCACCAAGGTGCCGGAAGTCACCGCCTTCTTCTGGATCGTCAAGGCGCTGACGACGGCGATGGGGGAGTCGACCTCGGACTTCCTCGTGCACTCGCTGGTGCCGGAGATCGCCGTCGTCATCGGTGGCATCGCCTTCGTCGTCGCCCTCTATGTGCAGTTCACTAAGGACCGCTACGTCCCCTGGGCCTACTGGTTGGCGGTGGCGATGGTCGGCGTCTTCGGGACGATGTGCGCCGACGTCCTCCACGTCGGCCTCGGCGTCCCCTACGTCGTCTCGACCGTCTTCTACGCGATCGTCCTGGCCGCGGTCTTCCGCACCTGGTACCGCGTCGAGGGCACGCTCTCGATCCACAGCATCACCACCCCGCGCCGCGAGCTCTTCTACTGGGCGGCGGTGCTGGCGACCTTCGCCCTCGGTACCGCCGCCGGCGACTTCACCGCGGTCACCATCGGCCTCGGCTACTTCGGCTCGATCCTCTTCTTCGCCGCGGTCATCGCAGTCCCCGCGGTCGGCTACTTCCGCAAGGCGATGAACCCGATTCTCGCCTTCTGGTTCGCCTATGTGGTGACGCGCCCGCTCGGCGCCTCGGTCGCCGACTGGCTCGCCGTCTCCCACGCCCGCGGCGGCCTCGCCCTCGGCACCGGCCCGGTCAGCCTCGCCTTCGCCGCCGTGATCGCCGCCTTCGTCTACTACCTCACCCGCAGCGGCCGCGACACCCCGCCCGACCAGGGCCTGGTCCTCGCCGGCGCCGAGGCCGGCCCCCGCCTCGGCGTCCAGGCCGAGGCCCCCGAGCAGGCCTACTAAGCGCGCGCTTGACATGTGACTAAAAGGTCACCTATACTGACGTCATGGACGAGGTGTTCAAGGCTCTCGCGGACCCCACCAGGCGGGTTCTGCTCGATCGGCTCTTCGAGCGGGACGGGCAGTCGCTGGCCGAGCTGGAAGCGGACTTGCCGATGTCCCGCTTCGGCGTCATGAAGCACCTGAAGGTGCTAGAGGGGGCGGGGCTGGTCACGACCAGGCGCCGCGGCCGCGAGAAGCTGCACTTCCTGAACCCCGTCCCGATCCGTCAGATCCAGGAGCGCTGGGTGGGCAAGTACGCGGAGCCCTGGGCATCCGCGCTCATCGCGCTCAAAGACGAACTCGAGGAGGAGCAACCATGAACGATGACCAGACCTACGCCGTGGTCGGCGGGCGCGGCTCGATGACCGTGTTCGAGATCTACATCAAGACGACGCCGGAGCGCCTCTGGGAGGCGATCACCGACGGCGAGCTTCGCAAGCGCTACAGCTTCGGGGTTGGCACCGAGTCGCAGTGGACCGAGGGCTCGGAGTACCGCTCCGCGGTCCCGGGTGTTGTCGACATCGCCAGCGGTGAGAACGTCGAGGTCGACCCGCCGCGGCGCCTCGTCCAGACCTTCACCGCGCTCTGGAGCGAGGACGTCAAGCGCGAAGGCACGTCCCGCGTGACCTGGGAGATCGAGCCGGTCGGTAACTCCTGCCGGCTCTCGGTCACCCACGACCAGCTCGGCGCCGACGCCAACTCGGAACTGTTCGGCGGTTGGCCGATGATCCTCTCCGGCCTGAAGACCTTGCTGGAGACCGGCGAGGACCTCGATACCCCCGGTTCGCTGCGCTATTCCGGCGCCGCTGGCTGAGGGGCGATAGGGGCCGCCGCCGTGCCGGCGGCGGCCCGGAAAGCAGCAAATTGCTCGTTTTTCGCCAGGTCAGACTTGATCAATAAAAGTAATTTCGTCTAGAAGATCTCTTTCTGCCGGGACTGGTGCTCGGCGAACCGAAAAGGGAGAGATAGGGATGAGAAACAGGAAACGCCTGCTGGTGGCAGTTGGGCTGGCGGCAATGGCCCTGGCGGCAACGGCAGCGATCGCCTCGGCCGCGGTCTGGAAAGACAAAGCGACTGGAACCGAAGTCACGGTGGAAACCCCGATCGAATTCGAAGGGGCCGAGTTCTGGGAAACCTCGGCCGGCAACACGATGGAGTGCCCCGAGAAATTCACGCTCAAAATCAACAAAGCCGGCGCGGCCAAAATTACGGCCTTCACGATCACCAAAACCGGTTGCGCGACTGCCGGCACCCTGAGCGGGTGCGAACTGTCGACGGCGGAAGCGAAGGAACTCCCGTGGACGGTGTCGATTAACGCAGAACCGAAAACGCTGACGATCAAAAACATGCGGCTGAAACGCACGTTTAAAGCCGGCTGCTCGATCACCGAACTCGACAAAACGATCAACAGCACGGTGACCTTGCTGCCCGAACCGTCGAAAGTCGAATCGATCGAAACCTCCGGTTCGACCGGGACCTACAAGCAGTACGGCTCGTTCAAAGCGATCACCAACTCAGGTACATATGGGATCGGCTGAGCCCGGGAAGAGGAGGAGAGGGATGAAGATGAGGAAACGCTTGTTGATCGCGGCGGCGCTTGCTGTTGTCGCCCTGGCGGCGACGGCGGCAACTGCCTTGGCCTCGGTCTGGAAGGACAGCGCAACCGGAACCAACGTCTCGACCGAAATCTCGATCGAATTCGAAGGGGCCGAGTTCTGGGAACCGTCGGAAGGCAACAGCATGCAGTGCCCGGAGAAATTCACGCTGAAAACCAGCGGCGGCGAAACGGGCAAAATCAGCGCCTTCACGATCACCAAAACCGGCTGCTCGACGACCGGCACGCTGACCGGCTGCGAACTGGCCACGGCTGAAGCGAAGGAACTGACCTCGTGGTCGGTGGTCGTCAACAAAGAAACGCTGACGATCAAAAACATGCGGCTGAAACGCACCTTCAAAACCGGCTGCGCGATCACCGAACTCGACAAAACGATCAACAGCACGGTGACGCTGTTGCCGGAAGCGAAAAAAATCGAATCGATCGAAACCTCCGGTTCGACCGGCACCTACAAACAGTACGGATCGTTCAACGCGATCACCAACGTAGGTACATACGGGATCGGCTGATCCCGGCGACGAGGGGCCCCGGCGAGCCGTTCAGGCCGTCGGGGCGTTCTCGTCCTCGCCGTCCTCCTCGTCCCACTTACCGCGGCTGCGCAGGTAGTGGACGAGGACGACGATGCAGACGATCAGCGCCGGCACGAAGACCGGCAACGCCGCGATGGTGTTGTGGTGGGCGAGGGGGAGGGCCAGGCTCAAGCGCCGCTCCCGCCCTCGAGGCCGAGGCCGCCACGCGCGGCCTGGCGCTTGCGCCGCCGCGCCGTCGCCGGGCCGAAGGAGAGCCGGTGCAGCGCCCAGGCCAGTAGGGCGAGCAGGCCGAGCGAGATCCCGACCACGGTCGAGTAGGCGATCGCGACCAGCAGCGGGCTGCCGCCTTTCTGCTCGCGCTGCAGCAGCTTGTGCTCGTTGCCGAAAGCGCGGTCGAAGCGGGCCGGGGCCGGCACTTCGCCGACCGGGATCGCGGCGTCGCGCGGCAGGTAGATCGGCAGCGCCGTCAGCGAGTTGCCCTTGTGGAGGCGGACCATCGTCTTCCAGTTGCCGTAGACCGGGATGGGCTCAGTGGTGCGGTAGCGGCCGGGACCGGTGCGCTCGAGCGGGTCGACGACGAGGCCACCGCCCTGCCAGGCGGTGACGTCGAACCACTCCGCGTCGAGGGGTGCGCTGGGCGGGCTGACGGCGATTCGCGCTTCGACCTGGCGGCCGTCGCCGCCCGGCAGGGTGCGCAGGGCGACCTTGGCGCTGACGCCGCGGTCGGACTGCGTGTAGAGGCCGAAGAGGACCAGGCCGGTGAGGGTGACCGCGGCGACGACGGCGGCCTGACGCAGGCGCGGGCGCCGCACGCCCGGGTCGACCGAGAGGTGGGCGCCGGCCCAGGCGCCGAGCAGCGCCCCGGCCAAGGCGGCGAGGAAGCCGACAATCGCCCCCTCGGGGAAGAGCGCCCCCGGCCAGGGCAGCGGCATCCAGACATGGGACCAGGCCCACTCGGCGGCGAGCCCGATGGTGCCGATCCCGGCCCCGGCCCAGAGCCCGAAGCGCAGCGGTTCGTCGCTGGAGACACGTAGCGCCACCGCCTCGACGACCAGCGCCTCGACGATGTAGAGCGGTAGGTGCGGCGTCGTCTGGCCGAGGATCGGCCCGACCAGGAGCGAGAGGCCGCCGCGGACGACGACGAAGAAGATCGCGGCCCCGAGCGCGGCGCCGCGACCGCCGTAGATCCGGGCCAGGACCAGGCCCATGCCGGCGGCGGCCATCAGCAGCAGCGGCTGGAAGACGAGCTGGAACTGCGGCACGCCGAAGTCGAACTCGGCCTGGAAGGTGGAGAGGCCGACCATCAGGCCGCCGGTGAGGAAGACGGCCCGCATCGCCCGCGTCGAGGCGAGCTCGCGGCGCGGCCGCTCGCGGCCGGCGTTGGCGCGCAGGCCCTCGACGGTGAGCACGGCGATCCCGATCAGGGTCATCGCGGCGCCGCCGATCAGCATCAGGTGGGTCGGCCCCCAGAGCGTCACGTCCTGGCCGAAGATCCGGTGCCAGACGTCGTCGAGCGGAAAGCCGATCAGCGAGAAGCCGGCGCAGGCGCAGATCAGCACCCCGCCCAGCGGCGCCCACCAGTCCGGGCCCAGTCGGATCGCGACCCGGCTGGGACGCCCTTCCGGCAGCACCATCGCCACGAAGCCGGCGGTGAAGATGCCGAAGAGCCCGGCGAGGATGAAGTAGTGGGCGGGGTTGGCGAGCGGGCCGGGGTCGCGGCCGTTGTCGATGTGCAGGGAGATGTCCCAGTACATGCCGAACAGCGCCGTGACCAGCGAGATGGTGGCGATCGAGGCGGGCAGCGCCGCCCAGCCGGGCAGGCCGGAGGCGCGTTCGGAGAAGCGGGCGAGGCGGCCGAGGACGCGGACGCGGCCGCTGCGGTGGCCGAAGCCGAAGTAGAGGAGGGCGGCGGTGAGGATCGCGGCGGCGACCGTGGCGATGATGATCTGGCCGAGTTCGGCGCCGCCTGCTGGGGGCGGCGTCTGGGCGGCGGTGGGGAGGAGCTGGACGAGGCCGGTCATGGGTTCCTTCGCGTCGAGGGGCGGCGATCGTTACTCAATACGATGTTACCTCAAACGAGGTTACATTCTCCAGGTAAGATTCTCGCGATGAGCGCCAAAACGAAACGGGGCACCGGCGCCGCGACGCCAGCCGAGGAGGCGGCGCTGACCGTCGAGCAGCTCGCCTACGAGACCGGCATGTCGGTCCGCAACATCCGCAACCACCAGTCGCGCGGCCTCCTGCCGCCGCCCGAGGTGCGGGCTCGCACCGGTTACTACGGCCCCGAACACGTCGCCCGCCTGCGGCTGATCCAGGAGATGCAGGCCGAGGGCTTCAAGCTGAGCGCGATCTCGCGGCTGATCGGCGAGCACGGCGCCGACGCCGACCGCTTCGTCGGCCTGCGCCAGGCGGTGACCGCGCCCTTCGACAGCGAGGCGCCGGAAGTGCTGAGCCGAGCGGAGCTGATCGAGCGCTTCGGCGTCGATGACGACCGCCTGCTGGCCAAAGCGCAGAAGCTCGGCTTCCTCGTCGAACTGCCCGACGAGCGCTACGAAGCGCCCAGCCCGGCCCTGCTGCGGGCGGCCGAGGACGTGCTGGGAATGGGAATCTCGCTATCGGCGGCGTTGGCGGCGATCGAGAAGCTCAGCCGCAATTCGCAGTCGAGCGCCCGCACCTTCGTCAACCTCTTCGTCGAGGAACTCTGGAAGCCCTTCGAAGAGGCCGGCCGCCCCGAGGAGGGCTGGGCCGAGCTGACCGCGGCGATCGAGCGCCTGCGCCCGCTCGCCATCGAGGCCCTCACCGCCAGCTTCCGCATGGCCCTCACCGACGAGATCGAGAAGGCCTTCGGCGAAGTCCTCGAACGCCGCAAGAAGAAGTAGCCGGTCGTCAATACTGGTGGCATGGCCGACGAGCTGACCTGCCCCAAGTGCCAGAGCCCGATGCGCACCCACCGCCGCAACGGGATCACGATCGAGCAGTGCCGCAAGTGCCACGGGATCTTCCTCGATGCCGGTGAGCTTGAGCGCCTAATCGGCGCGGAGACCTCGGCCCTCGGCCCCTTCGGTGCCGACCCTCCGGTCAGCCGCGACCGTGATCCCTAGCGCCTTAACGCAGTATCTAGAATCAGATTTCAGTTCTGCTATAACGTTCTAGTTATGGCGGCGACGCAGGCGAGCGGAGCAGAGGGCGCGACCACGCGTGGCGGCCGCCGCAAGGCGCGGACGGCGGCGGCGATCCTCGACGCTGCTGAGCGGCTCTTCATCGAGCGGGGCTTTGCGGCGACGACGATCGAGGGCCTCTCGACCGAGGCTGATGTCGCGATCGGCTCGATCTACGCCCACTTCGGCAGCAAGGATGGGGTCTACGAGGCCCTGGTCGACCGCGCGCTGGCGCTTGACGAGGTCTATGTCGAGGAGGGCGACCGTGCCTTCGGCGAGGCGCCGTTGCTGCGGCTGATCGGCCGCGGCGAAGCCTATCTCCGCTTCGCCCGCGAGCACCCGTATTACTTCCGCCTCTTCCGCTTCCCGCCGCCGGACCGGCCCAGCGCCGAGGTGGCACCGGCGACCGCGCGGATCAACGCCAGGATCAAGGACGAAACCGAGGCGATGGCCGGCCTGATCGAGGCCGCGGTGGCGGAAGGGACGGTGCGCCCGGTCGACGCCGAGACCGCCGCCCGCTACCTCTGGGCCTCCTGGGACGGCGTCATTGCCTCGCGGTTGGGGCCGGCCAACATGAACTTGGACGAGGAGGAGTTCGAGCGCCTGCTCAATTTCGCCCGCGAGGCAATCGTCCGCAGCGTGCTCGGCACGAGCGGCACCCAACTTCTGCTCGACCAAGCGGCAGGGAACAGTGAAAAAAAGAGAGAGGAGACGCCATGACCGCGACCGCAAACTGGAACGCCCAGCTCGATCCCGCCTTCGTCGAGGAGTGGGGGAGGCGCTTCGGCGACGCCTGGAACGACCACGACCCCGAGGCGGTTGCCGCCCTTTGCACCGAGGACGTCGTCTGGAACGACGCCGCGATGCCGGGGCCGGCGCAGGGTCGCGACGGCGTCGCCGACTTCGCCCGCTTCACCTTCGGACTCTTCCCCGACTTCCACGTCGTCGAGACCGCCGAAACCCTCTTCATCTCCCCGGCCGAGCCCGTCGTCCTCGTCCCGTACCGGATGACCGGCAGCCGCCGCGGCGCCGAAGAGAGCTGGAAAAACGACCCAGTCGCCCGCTTCAGCGTCGCCGGAATCGACCAGTGGACTTTCCGCGGCGAGCAGCTCTGTGCCTACTCCACCTACTACGACAAGGACGAGTTCGGGCGGCAGTTGCAGTTGACGGCGGAAGGGAAGAGCGTGGTCTAGCGGGGACCGGCGTTCCCGAACGCTGCCGCCAAAGCCTCGGCGACGGCTTCTCCCTCGCTTGGGGCGGCCAGGGTGAGGAGGAGCTCGTCGCCCTGTTCCACCAGCTCGATCTCGAGGAAGGGGCAGCAGGCCGCCTCGGCGGCGACGATCGCCTCGAGGCGATCACGCGTGCCGGGGTCGGGGCGGAAGCACAGGCGGTGGCAGTCGCCGCTGCGCTCGCTGCGGCTCAGGCTGGTGGCGCCCACGGCCGCGATCTCGGCCAGGCGCTCTTGCATACCGCCAGCGTCGAGGGAGCAGGCGATCCGGTCTTTGTCGGTCATCCAGTCCTCCAGGGTGAGAAGGGGTCGCCGCTAGTGTTGGCCCTCAAGCGCGGTTGAGGTCAAGGAGCGATCGAGCGATGGAAGCGACCCTCAGCATCGGCGAGCTGGCGAAGCGGGCGGGCCTCAGCGTTTCCGCGATCCGCTTCTACGAACGCCGCGGCCTCCTGCCCGAGGCCGAGCGCAGCGGCGGCCAGCGCCGTTTCACCCTCGCCGCCGCCGACCGTCTGGCCGCGATCGTGGCGGCGAAGCGCGCCGGCCTCACCCTTGCCGAGATCCACATCCTGCTCAGCGCTGGCGACCGTGGCACTTCCGCCCACGAGGCCCTGCGCGCTCTTACTGCCCGCAAGCTCCCCGAGGTCGAAGCGCAGATCGAGCGCGCCGAGCGCTCCCGCACCTGGCTCACCCTTGCCGCGGGCTGCCGCTGCGAGACGCTGGAGGAGTGCGCGCTCTTCGCTGCGTAGCCGTCGCCGGCGCTAAGCCGGGCCGGCGCCGCCGATCGGCTCGACGCGGAAGGCGGAGCGGACCGGGTTCTGGGCTTTGTAGAAGGTGGCGGTCTGGTTTTTCAGGCGCCAGGGGAAGGGCAGGCGGCCGCCGGGCTGGGCGAGGAAGCGGGTGAAGAGGACCGAGGCGCGGTTGCAGGTGATGCCGGAGCCGGGCGGGAGGTAGAGCAGGTAGCCGCCGCGGGGGAAGAGGAGCGGGCCGACAATCGCTTTGGCGTTGACCGTGAAGGTGTTGGGGCAGAGGCTGCCGAGCGGGTCGTTGCCGCCGCCTTCGCCGCCACCGCTGCCGCTGCGGGCGACCGAGAAGCTGCCCTGGGCGCCGCCTTCGAAGCCGGCTTTGCCGCTGCCTTCAGCGACGACCCGCCACGGTTTCGGCAGCACGCCGTCGTAGTCCTCGAGGAAGCGGGCGAACAGTTTCGAGGCCGTCGCGCAGGTGAGGCTGGGCGATTCGAGACTGATCGCGTAGTCGCCGGCCGGCAGGCTCGCGGGCCCGATGCGGTCGTTGTGCAGGACCTTGAAGCTGGGGCAGGACGCGGGCGTCACCGCCGGCGTGCTCGCGGTTGCCACCATCGCCGCCAGCAGCAGCGCCAGCACCGCCAGGGCGGCGGCGAGGCCAAGCTTGCGCCCGGGGGAGGAGGGACGGTCGAGACTCACGGCGCGAAAAGCTACCAACGCCGGGGGTCAACCGCGCGGCGTCGGTGCCACCTGGTCGAGCTGCGCCAGGTCGTCGGCGCTCGGGTGCCAGCGCATCGCCGCGACGTTGGCGGCGATCTGCTCGGGCTTGGTCGCGCCGGCGATCACCGAGGCCACGGCGGGTTGCGCCGCCAGGCCGGCGATCGCCACGTCGAGGACGCCGACGCCGCGCTCGGCGGCAAACGCTTCCAGCCCCTCGACCAGGTCGAACTGCTCGTCGCTGCCGCTGATCCCGCGCGTCGCCAGTCGCGTGCCCTCGGCCGGCGGCTCGCCGCGCTTGTACTTGCCGGTCAGCATCCCCATCGCCAATGGGAAGAAGGGCAGGATTGAGACGCCGAGCCGCTCACAGGTCGGGGCCACCTCAGCCTCGATCTCCCGCTTCAGCAGGCTGTACTCGTTCTGCAGGGTCACGTACTGGGCCAGGCCGCGCTCGCGCGAAATGCGGTCCGCCTGCTCCAGTTCGGCGGCGCCGAAGTTGGAGCAGCCAATCGCGCCGACGACGCCTTCGCGGACCAGCTCGTCGAGCGCCTCCAGGGTCTCCGCGGGCGGAGTCACCCCGTCGGGCTGGTGGTACTGGTAGAGGTCGATGTGGTCGACGCGAAGCCGCCGCAGCGATCCCTCGACCGCCCAGCGCACGTACTCGCGCGAGCCGCGCGGCACGTCCGGCACGCCCTCGGCGCCCTTCATCTCCATCCCGAACTTGGTCGTCAGCACGTACTCGTCGCGGCGTCCCTCGAGCAGCTCGCCCATCAGCGCCTCGCTGCCGCCGGATTCTCCGTAGATGTCGGCGGTGTCGAAGAAGATC
Source organism: uncultured Actinomycetes bacterium (assembly GCA_963708405.1). Taxonomy (GTDB): domain Bacteria; phylum Actinomycetota; class Thermoleophilia; order Solirubrobacterales; family 70-9; genus VAYN01. The sequence continues at coordinate 854,988 of CAVPSL010000002.1, read as the reverse complement.
ACCCCTGCCGCCAGCGCCGCCTCCAGTACCGCCGCGGTCGCCTCGCGGCCGATCCGGCCGCCGAAGTTGTTGCAGCCGAGGCCGACGACCGAGACCTCGATGTCCGAATCGCCCAGACGGCGGGTGGGGAGGGGGGTGTGCGGCATTTGACAGAGGGTCGCATACGTACGATTCCCGCAGTCCCATGCCAGAACCCGTAAAGCGCGGCCAGCGCTACATGCCCGGCCTCGACGGCCTGCGCGCCATCGCCGTCCTCGCCGTGATCGCCTTCCACCTTGGCTACGGCTGGGCGCCCGGCGGCCTGCTCGGGGTCGGGATCTTCTTCACCCTCAGCGGCTACCTGATCACCGACATCCTGCTCTCGCAGCTCAACAGCGGCCACGTTCGCCTCGGCCGCTTCTGGCTCGCCCGCGCCCGCCGCCTGCTGCCGGCGCTGTTCCTGATGCTGGTCATCGTCGTCGCCTGGGTCACCGTCTTCGGACCGGCCCAGCCGCAGCAGTTCCGCGACGCCGTCGTCGCCAACGCCTTCTACGTCGGCAACTGGCAGTTGATCTTCGGCGACGTCTCCTACTTCGCCCGCTTCGCCCCCCCGGGTCCGCTCAACCACCTCTGGTCGCTGGCGATCGAGGAGCAGTTCTACATCGTCTGGCCCTTCCTGCTGCTGCTCGGGGTGAAGCTGGTGCGGGAGACGCCGACGCGGGCTGGGCTGCGGCCGCGGCTGGCGCTAGCGACGCTGGGGCTGGCGGCCGTCTCGGCGATTCTGATGGCCGTCCTCTACAAGCCGAGCCTCGACCCCTCGCGGGTCTACTACGGCACCGACACCCGCGCCTTCGAGCTGCTCTTTGGCGCCGCCCTGGCGATGGTCTGGCCGAGCCGCCGGCTCAGCCCCCGCATCGCCGCCGGCGCCCGCAACCTGCTCGACGGCCTCGGTGTCCTCGGCCTCGGCGTGATCGCGCTGCTGATCTGGCAGACCGACCAGTACTCCTCGTTCCTCTACCGCGGCGGCTTCGTCGTCCTCTCGATCGCGACCGTGATGGTGGTGGCGGCGCTGGCGCACCCGGCCTGCCGGCTCGGCCCCGTGCTCGGCTGGAAGCCGCTGCGCTGGGTCGGCGTCCGCTCCTACGGCATCTACCTCTGGCACTTCCCGATCATCATCTTGACCACCCCCGGCGGTGTCGCCAACGGCGCCGAACCGCTGCGCGAGCTGCTGCAGGTGGCGGCGATCATCGCCGCCGCGACGCTCTCCTGGCGCTACGTCGAGGAGCCGATCCGCCACGGCGCCCTCGGCCGCCTCTGGCGGCGCGCCCGCGCCGGCACCTGGCGCCCGGCCCAGCTCTCGCGCGAGGGCTGGGCGCTGGCCGGCGTCGGCGCCCTCGTCCTGCTTGCCGCCGTCGCCGGTATGGCCGGGGTCAACTCGGTCGCCGCCGAAGGCAAAGCGGCCCGCGTCGAAGAAGCCCGCGCCGCCGGCGCCGACAAGCCGGCGCCGCTGACCCCGGCCCAGGCGGCCGAATCGACCCGCTCCTCCTGCAAAGCCGTCGCCCACATCGGCGACTCCACCTCCGAGGGCCTGGTCTCGGCCGAATACCTGCCCAACCCGAGCCAGCGGATCGAAGCTCAGTACGACGGCGTCGGCGCCACCGAACAGGTCTACGGGATCGCCGGCGCCCGCTCGATCGTCGAGACCTTCGAAGGCGAACCGAACGCCCAGGAAGTTGCCGAAGCCTTCAAGTACGAAGGCTTCAAAGGCTGCTGGGTGCTGGCGCTCGGCACCAATGAGGCGGCCGATGTCTTCGTCGGCTCCAGCGTCGGCGAGATGGAACGGATCGAAATCATGATGAACACGATCGGCAACGAACCGGTGATGTGGGTCAACGTCCGCTCGCTGGTCGAAGCGGGCGATCCGTACTCAAAGGAAAACATGGAAAAGTGGGACGAAGAACTGCTGCGAGCCTGTCCCAAGTACCCCAACATGCGCGTCTACGACTGGGCCGACGACGTCAAAGACGCCTGGTTCATCGAAGACGGCATCCACTTCACCTCACCCGGCTACGCCGCCCGCGCCGAGCTGATCGCTCACGCCCTGGCGCACGCCTTCCCCGCGAAAGGCGAATCCCCGGGCGGAGCCCACTGCCTGGTGCATTGAGGGCCTAGAGCCCGTCGATTTCCAGCGGCGCCAGCTCATCGGCTGGCGTGAAGCCGAGGATCTGGCCGTAGAAGGCGAGCTCGGCTTCGAGGCAGCGGATCTCGGTCTCGGCTTTGCGGAAGCCGTGCTGCTCGCCCTCGAACGCCAGGTAGGCGTGGGGGACGCCGTTGGCGCGCAGCGCCGCCACCATCGTCTCCGCCTGGTTGGGCGGAACGATCTCGTCCTCGAGGCCCTGGAAGAGGATCACCGGCGCCCGCAGCCGCTCGGCGAAGTGAATCGGCGAGCGCTCGCGGTAGAGGTCGGCGCGCTCGGGATAGGGGCCGATCAGGCTGTCGAGGTAGCGGGCCTCGAACTTGTGGGTGTCGGTGGCGAGGGTCTCGGCGTCGGCGACGCCGTAGTAGCTGGCGCCGGCGGCGAGCTCGTCGTGGAAGACCAGCGCGCAGAGGGTCGCGTAACCGCCGGCCGAGCCGCCGCGGATCGTCAGCCGCGCCGAGTCGGCGTCGCCGGCCACGGCCAAGTGCTGGGCGGCGGCGATGCAGTCGGCGTTGTCGAAGACGCCCCACTGGCCGCGCAGGCGGTTGCGGTAGGCGCGCCCATAGCCGCTGGAGCCGCGGTAGTTGACGTCGACGACAGCGAAGCCGCGGCTGGTCCAGAAGAGGAACTCGCGGTCGAGCGCCGGCGTCGCGTGGGAGGTGGGGCCGCCGTGGCTCTGGATGATCAGCGGCGGCGCTTCGCCGGTCGGCGCCTCGAACTCGGCGTTGGCGGGTGGGTAGTAGAAGCCGTAGGCGGTGTCGCCCTCCGTGGTCGCGAACTCGATCGCCCGCGGAGTGGAGAGGTAGGCCGGGTCGAGCGGCTCCTCGGCGGCGCTCGCCACCACCTCCAGCTCGCCGGAGGCGACGTCGTAGAGGACGACCGCGGTCTCCTCCTCCGGCGTCGATGCCGCGAAGGCGACCTTGCTGCCGCGGGCGGAGAGGACGGGGAAGCCGAAGTTGGAGTAGGGGAGGCCGAGGTCGCGCGTCTGCCCCGCGCCCGGCTCCAGCAGCGCCAGCCGTTCTTCAGCGCCCTCGGTGCGGACGCAAGCGATCGAGCCGTCGTCGAGGAAGGCATACGTCGCGCCGCCGAACAGCCATTGCGGGTGGGCGAGGTCGGCTTCCTCGGCGCTCAGCCGGACGGCCTCCTCGCCCTCGAGCCGGTAAAGGTTCCACCAGCCGTCGCGGTCGCTGACGAAGTGCAGGCGGCCCGCGGCGTCCCACTCGGGCTGGAAGACCGACTCCTCCGGCCCGCCGGCGACCCGCCGCCCCTGCTCGGGCGCGTCCAGCGGCGCCAGCCACAGCTCGGTCCCGTCCCAGGGCATGTTCGGGTGCTCCCAGCAGGTCCAGGCCAGCCACCGGCCGTCGGGGCTGATGCGGGGAAAGGAGTAGAAGTCGCGGCCGCCGGCGATCGGGCGCGGGTCGGCGGAGCCGTCGAGCGGCAGCGCCACCAGCTCGTTGCGCGGTTCGCCCTTGCCCTCGTGCACCTCGCGGACGCAGATGACCGTGGCGCCGGCGGGCGTGACGCGCGCGTCGGCGTAGCGCCAGGCGGCCGGCTGCGTTGGCTCCGGGGTCAGCGGCGCCGGCGGTCCGCCCAGGGCCTGCCGGTAGAGGCGTTGGTCGGCGAAGTCGGTGAAGAGGACGAGGTCGGGCGCCACCAGCGTCCAGGCACCGCCGCCGTACTCGTGCACGCGGGTGCGGACGTTGACCCCGGGCGGCGTCACCTCTTCCGGCGCAGCACCGGTCGGCCGCCGCATCAGCGCCGTCCGCCCCTGTTCGGCCGGACGCCCCTCGGCCCACCAGACGGCCCCGTCGTCAGCGATCCGCGCCGCCCCGAGACGGCGCCCGGCGCGGGCCACGGTGGCGGCATCGATCGGCGAGCGCCAGGAGCCGTAGGGGGCGACGGTGGGCACGGCGGCAGTCTAGGCGCCGGCGCCTCGTAGACTGCCGCGCCGTGACCAACACTTACGAAGTGCCTCAGGAGTCACGCGACCTGCGCGACATGGTGCGCCAGCTGGCGCAGAACGAGATCGCCCCGCGCGCCGGCGAGATCGACCGCGAAGCGAAGTACCCGTGGGACGTTCGCAAGCTGCTCGCCGAGCACGACATCCTCGGCCTGCCCTTCGCCGAGCGCTACGGCGGCACCGGCACCGGGACGCTGGTCCTGCAGATGGCGGTCGAGGAGATCGCCCGCGCCTGCGCCGCCTCGGCCCTGATCCTGATGGTGCAGGAGCTGGGCACGCTGCCGATCCAGCTATTCGGCTCCGAGGAGCTGAAGGAGCGCTTCCTGCCGCGCTGCGCCTCCGGCGAGTGGTCGCCCGCCTTCGCCCTCTCCGAGCCCGAGGCCGGCAGCGACCCGGCCTCGATGCGCACCACCGCCGTCCGCGACGGTGACGAGTGGGTGATCAACGGCCAGAAGAACTGGATCACCAACGCCGGCGTCGCCGACTTCTACGTCGTCTTCGCCGTCACCGACCGTGAGAACCACCGCATCAGCGCCTTCGTCGTCGAGAAAGAGCGCGAGGGCTTCGACCCGGGCCAGCTTGAGCACAAGCTCGGGATCAAGGGCTCGCCGACCGGCAACCCGTCGTTCACCGACGTCCGCGTCCCGCACGAGAACCTGGTCGGGGCCGAGGGCAAAGGCCTCAGCGTCGCCCTCGGCACGCTCGAGCGCACCCGCCTCGGCGCCGGCGCCCAGGCGGTCGGGATCGCCCAGGGCGCGACCGACTACGCCAACCAGTACGCGAAAGAGCGGATCGCTTTCGGCAAGCCGATCAACAACCTGCAGGCGATCCAGGTCAAGCTCGCCGACATGGAGACCGGCACCGCCGCCGCCCGCGAGCTCCTCTACAAAGCCTGCTCGCTGGCCGATCTGGAGCAGCGCCCGGCCGACCTCGGCAAATGGACCTCGATGGCGAAGCTGTTCGCCTCCGACAACGCGATGAAGGTGACGGTTGAGGCGATCCAGGTGCTGGGCGGCTACGGCTACGTCAACGAGTACCCGGTGGAGCGGATGATGCGCGACGCCAAGATCACCCAGATCTACGAGGGCACGAACGAGATCCAGCGCGTGGTGATCGCGCGGGCGATGGGCGCCTGACGGCGCTCAGTCTGCGGTGATCTCGCGCAGGCGGTGCGTGTCGACGTCGTAGACGAAGCCGCGCACCGCGTCGCGGTGCAGGAGGAACTCAGAACGGCGCACCCGCAGGATCGACTGCCGCACATCGGCGTCGACGTCGACGAAGGACTCGATAGCGAAGGCGGGAGCGGTCCCGGTTGCCTCCTGTAGTTCGGCCCGAAAGCCATCGTCGGTGATCGTCTGCATCCCGCAGTCCGTGTGGTGGATCAGCATCACCTCGCGGGTGCCGAGCTTGCGCTGGGAGATCGCCAGCGAGCGGATCACGTCGTCGGTGATGATGCCGCCGGCGTTGCGCAGCACGTGCGCCTCGCCGTCACCCAGCCCCAGCGCCGCGAAGACGTCGAGACGCGAGTCCATGCAGGTGACGATCGCCAGCTGCTTGCTCGGCTTGACGTTGAGGTGTCGCTCCGCCAGCGAGTAGGCGAAGCGCTCGTTGTTAGTTAGCAACTGATCGATCGTTCCCACGGCGTGGCAGCCTAGCTAACGCAGCCGCGCCACCGTCCGCGCCAGGATCGAGCGCACGTACCCGGCTTCCCTCGCGACCTGCCAGTGCGTGAACCGCAACTGGGTGAGGCCGGCGGCGGTATGCGTCTGGTCGCGCACCCGGTCGCGGTTCTGGGCCGAGGGCGTGCGGTGGTAGCGCAGCCCGTCGGTCTCGACGACCAGGCCCAGGGACGGCCAGTAGAAGTCGACCTCGAAGTCGTTGACCCAGGCTTTGGTCTGCTCGACGGGAGCGCCGGCCGCGGCGGCGATCGGCCGGAAGAGTCGTTCCAGCTCGGTGTCGGAGAGGCGGAAGGTGCGTTTGTCGAGGAGGTGGGCGAGGCGCTTGACGCCGGGTTTGCCTTTGCGCCCGGTAAGCGCGGCCCGCAGGGATTCGGGATCGATCAGGTCGTACTTGTCCGCCTCGTTGACGGAGCGCTCCAAGGGGCCGTCGGGCAGTTCGGTGGCGAGGTCGACGAGGGTCTGCACGACTGAGGTGACGGGGATGTCGTCGCGCTTGACGACATCGGCCGCGGAGAGTGAGGGACGGCTACGCACCTTCAGGTCCGCGTGACGCGATTCGAAGCGGCCGCGCACGCTGATGTCGACGTGGCCGGGCATCTCCTTCCCGATCCCCCACAGCGCCGCCGCGCTGCGGTGGCTCAGGCACGTCTCCTCACAACAACAGGCAAGTAGGGCAGCGCTCCAGCGCTGCTGGTCGGTTCCTCGGGGCGGTCCCACCGAGTAGACGCCGCGCCTCAGGGGCCAGAGTCGCCTCGTGGCGAGCCGGTGCTGGATTGCTTCGCGGCTGAAGCCCAGCGCGAGCAGCTGCGCCCGCGAGACCACTCCGTGCTGGCGCCGCGCCAACCGCCACGCTGAGGCGCTTCGGGCTTCCTCACCGCCCTGCCTTTCGAGGCCTTCCGACTTTGTACGTGCCATAGGCCGTACAAGGTCGGGAACGCTCGAAGTCTTCCCCGGGGAGGGTCAGTCCGGGTTTTCGGCGACCACCAGCGTGAGCTGGAGCCACTTGAAGTGGCACTCTACGGCGCTGAAGCCGGCGTCGCGAAGCCATTGGATCTGGTCGGCGAGGTCGGCCAGGCGGTCGCTGGGGTCGTCCTCGGGCCGGCCGATCTCCTTGCGGAAGCGCTCGTGCAGGGCCGGCGTGGCGGCGCGGACCAGGTCGAGGTTGGCGAAGACGCCGCTGGGACGCAGGAGCGAGCGGGCTTCGGCGAAGAGCGAGCGCTTGCGCTCGTCCTCGAGGTGGTGGATGGCGAGGCCGGAGACGACGAGGTCGAGCCGCGGGTTCGTGTCCGTTGGCTTCAGCGCATCCGCCAGCGGCGTCGCCAGATCCGCCTCGACCAGTTCGACAGCCGTCGCCGCGGCAAAGCGTTGGCGTGCCCGCGCCAGCATCGGCGTCGAGGAATCGAGCCCGACTGCCATCGCCTCGGGGGACCGCCTGCGCACGAGATCGATCAAGCGCCCGTCGCCGCATCCGAGGTCGGCGAAGCGCTCGACTCGCTCCGGCAGGGCCGCCAGCAGCATCGCCTCGGCGAGGTCGCGGTGGGGGATCTCCCGCCCCAGGTACTCGCCGACCCGGACCGGGTCCGACCACTCGCCCACGCCCGCCATGGCGCCACCGTAGCCAGATTGCCGCCGCCGGGGCGGGGTAGCAGCAGGGCGCACCGCCAACCCGACCCGGGAGGGAAGAGAGATGGAGACGAGGAGCCTCAGCAAGGGAATACTCGACGGCGACGCCTCCGGCACCCGCGATGACGTCGTCGCCCTGCTGACCAAGGCTTACTGGATGGAGATCGAGACGGTGATGAGCTATCTCTCGGCCTCGGTCAACCTCGACGGTGTCCGTGCTCAGGAGATCAAGGAATCGCTGGCCACCGACATCGAAGAGGAGCTGGCCCACGCCCGGCAGTTCGCCGCCCGGATCAAGGAGCTCTATGGCGTCGTCCCCGGTTCCGAGGACTTCAAGGCCGAGCAGTCCTACCTGCAGCCGCCGGCCGAGCAGACCGACGTGATCCACGTCATCCGCGGCGTGATCAAAGCCGAGACCGGCGCCATCGAGCACTACACGCGGATCGTCGCCGAGACCGACGGCGTCGACCCGGTAACGCAGGACATGGTGATCGCGATCCTCCGCGACGAGCAGGCCCATCGCCGCCTCTTCGAGGGCTTCCTGCGCGAGTACGAGATGGAGGGCGCGCCCTAGTGGCTGTCCTTTCGCCCGCATAGCGGTCCAAAGGACAACCGCGCTCGTGGGGTCAGCCGCACTCCGCTGCGCGGCCTAGCAGTAGCTGCCGCTCGCGCTCGTTGCCGGTCAGCTCGGCGGCGCGTTCGAACTCGGCACGGGCCTCCTCGCGGCGGCCGAGCTTCGTCAGCAGGTCGCCGCGCACGCTGGGCAGCAGGTGGTAGCGCGCCAAGGTCGGCTCCGCCGCGATCGTCTCCAGCAGCGCCAGTGCCGGCTTCGGCCCGAAGGCCATCGAGACGGCGACGGCGCGGTTGAGCTCGACGACGGGGGAGGGGGAGGCCTGGGCGAGGGCGTCGTAAAGGGCGGCGATCCGGACCCAGTCGGTCTCCGCGGCGCTCGCGGCCTGCGCGTGGCAGGCCGCGATCGCCGCCTGCAGTCCGTAAGGCCCCAGCGGCCCCGGCAACACTTGCGCCCGCGCCAACGCCGCCAGGCCGCGGTGGATCAGCAGCGGGTCCCAGCGCGAGCGGTCCTGGTCGGCCAGCAGAATCGGTTCCCCGCCCGGTCCGGTGCGGGCGGTGTTGCGCGAGGCCTGGATTTCCAGCAGCGCGATCAGCCCAAGCGCTTCCGGCTCGCGCGGCACCAGCTCGGCCAGCGTTCGGCCCAGGCGCAGCGCCTCCTCGCAGAGCCCCGGCCGCAGCCAGTCCTCGCCGGCGGTTGCCGCGTAGCCCTCGTTGAAGATCAGGTAGACGACCTCCAGCACCGCTGGCAGCCGCTCGTCCAGCTCGCTCCCTTCGGGCGTCTCGAAACGCACCCCGGCGGCGCTCAGCGAGCGCTTGGCGCGGACGATCCGCTGTGCCATCGTCGCCTCGGAGACGAGGAAGGCGCGGGCGATCTCCGGCGTCGTCAGCCCACCCAGCAGCTTCAGCGTCAGCGCCACCCGCGCCTCGGTCGCCAACAGCGGGTGGCAGCAGGTGAAGACCAGCGCCAGCAGGTCATCGCCGATCCCGTGCTCGACCCGGGCTGCGTCCATCGCCATCCGCACGCCGACCTCGCGCACCAGCTCTTCCTGCTTGCGCTCGTAGTTGGCCCCGCGCCGCATCAGGTCGATGGCCCGGTTCTTGGCGGTCGCCATCAGCCAGGCACCGGGGTTGTCGGGAACGCCGGTCTCGGGCCACTTCTCCAGCGCCACGACCAGCGCGTCCTGGGCCAGGTCCTCGGCGAAGCCGACGTCGCGGACCATGCGGGCGAGGCCGGCGATCAGGCGGGCCGACTCGACCCGCCAGACCGCCTCGATCGACCGTTGCGCCTCGCCGCGCGACACCGGCTAGAGCTCGCCTCCCCACTCGCGCGCGACCGCCTCCTGGGCGTCCTCGGAGAACTCCTCGAGCTCGAAGATGCGGCGCACCTCGACCGTGCAGTCACGGCCCGGCACCCGGCTCGCCCACTCGACCGCCTCGTCGCGGTCGCGGGCTTCGATCAACCAGTAGCCGCCGACCACCTCGCGTGCCTCGGTGAAGGGCCCGTCGGTGATGGTCTTGCCGCCGGCCGAGTCGAACTTGACCCGTACGCCCTCGCTGGGCGGCCGCAGGCCGTCGAGCGAGAGCAGCATCCCGGCTTTGCGCAGCTCCTCGTTGTAGCGGCTCATCTCCGCTACGTCCTCGGCCGAGGGGTTCCAGTCCTCATCGGCGATTTCGGGATACATGAACATCATGAAGCGCATCGGTCTCTCCTTCGCTTGTCGGTCGGCCGGCGTACCGGCCCTCTACCCCGACGACGAACTGGCGAGCGCGAAATCGACACCGGGGCGAAAAAGTTCGCCGCTACTCGTCCCGCGGCGTGATGCGGAAGACCGAGACGACCTCGGCCTGGTGCGCCTCGGGATGCACGACGTAAGCGCTGGGACCGCCGCCGAACCAGCCGGAGGCTTCGTTGTTGCCGACGAAGATGCCGGGGTGGCGCTGCCCGTCGGCGTCCTGGACCCAGACCTTGTCGCCCTCCTTCAATTCGTGCGTGGCTTCTTCGCTCATCACCGCGCGAGTCTAGCCGCGACGGGCGGATCGGTTTCCCTGACCGTTGACGCGGGTACCTCGGCGGCCGTTCCGTCCATGCAGTTCGAGGAAGGGAGTGACCGATGGTTGGTGGGTTGATTGCCGCCCTGATCGTGATCGCGCTGGTGCTGGTTCTGCTGAAGGTGGCGGTGGCAGGCGGGGTCCTCGGAGTGATCGCCATCGTCCTCCTGGTCCTGCTGCTGCTGGGGCGGATCTAGCGGGAGCCGCGGGTCTCAGCAGGAGCCGAGCCGCGCCAGCTTGCGGCGGTAGGTCTGCATCGTCGCGTGTTGCATGTCGCCGTGGGTTTGGTGCTTCAGGCTCGGCACCAGCTCGCGGTGATACGGCGAGCTGAGGCTCTCGGCGTGGCCGATCACATCGCGGACGGGAATGTGGAATTTGCAGCGCAGCCATTGGGTCAGCCGCAGCGAGGCGCCCAGCTCGCGCGGGTTCCCCATCACGTCGGCGTCGCTGAAGCCGACGTGCTCGATCCCGATCGCGGTCCAGTTGAGCCCGACCGTGTGGCGGCAGCGGGTGCGCAGGTTGACGAGCCGGACGATGCGGCCGTCGTTGCCGACGACGAAGTGCGAGCAGACGTTGGGCAGTTCGTGCAGCTCGACGTCGGGAACGTCGGGGGCGAAGGTGTCGCGGACGGCGGCGACGCTGCCCGCCACCGCGTAGTGCTCGACGATCACGTGCGGGTCGCGCAGGCGCCAGGTGTCTTCGCCGTAGTGGCGCTCGGAGTAGGCGGCCATCTCGCGCTTGCGTTTGGGCCCGAAGGGAATCGGCCAGATCGTGATCGGCGGCCGCGCCGCGCTGGCGCTCGCGCTAGGTGCGGCCCCGGTCCCCGCACCCGCCGCGGCGCCGCCGGCGCCCAGCGTGGCGACGACCGCGACCAGCGTCAGCAGCGCCGCGGCGGCAAGCAGCGCGCGCCTCAACCGCGCAGGGCGGCGAGCGCCTCGTCGCGGCTGGGGTGGATCGAGAGCGAGCTGGCGAGCCCGGAGAGCTCGAGCAGGCGGCGCACCTGATCGTTGAGCCCGCAGAGGGCGAAGCTGCCGCCACCGTTCTCGCTGCTGCCGTCGAGCCGCTGCCAGGCCCGGACCAGCAGGGCGATCCCCGTCGAGTCGATGAATTCGCAGGCCGAGAGGTCGATAAGGACACCGCCTCCCTCACTGGCGAGGGCAGCCTCCAGTGGCTGCTCGAGCTGTGGCGCCGTGCCGAGGTCGAGCTCGCCGCTGACGCTGAGGACGTGGATCGAGCCGACCTGCTCGTCACCGACTGCGAAGGGACCGGGGCTGGCGTTGGAAGGTTGCGAGGTCATTTGCGCAAAAACCGCTTGCGATGCTATCGCAGGGGCGGTTACTCTCTTTTGAGTAAGCCCGCGGTGGGGAGTTGACCGGGAAGGAGGAGCGATGAGTGCGCTGGCAATAGTCGTGCTGGCGGCTTTGTCTGTCGTTCTTGCCGTCCTCCTGGCGCTCTCGGTGGCCCGCACGCGCCGGGTGACCCGTCGCTTCAAGGTGCTCGAGGATATCGCCACGGTCGCCGACCAGGGCAGTTCGGTCGAGGAGGTGCTGGGCGCGATCACGGGCGTCATTGTTCCGGCCGTCGCCGACTTCTGCATGGTCGATGTGATCTCCGATGGCAGCGCCCGCCGCGCCGCCGTCAGCGTTGCCTCCGGCGGCAGCGAGGACATCCGCGAGACGCTGCTGCGGCGCACGCCCTCGCTGCCGCCGGCGATGGTCGGCGCCCCCGCCGATCGTGTCCCCGAGCCGCGCCACCGAGAACGGGTCTCCGAGTCCGACTTGGATGAGCTCGCTCACGACTCGGAGGACCGCGAGTTCCTGGGCGGCATCGGCATGCGCTCCTTCATCAACGCGCCGCTGCGGGCGCGCGGGCAGACGACCGGTGCCCTCACCCTCGCCACCGCTTGGTCGCGCCGCCGCTTCCGTGCCGACGACGAGCGCTTCGTCCGCGTCCTCGCCGGCCGCGTCGCCCTCGCCCTCGACAACGCCGGCCTTTTTACCGACCTCGGACGCTCCGAGCGGGCCCGAGCCGAGATCGCCGAGACCCTCCAGCACGGCCTGCTGCCGCCGCCGCTGCCGCACATTCGCGGCTGGGCCGCGGCGGCGATGTACCGGCCGGCGGGGGCCGAGAACGAGGTCGGCGGTGACTTCTACGACGCCTTCCCGGTCGCCGGCGGCTGGATGCTGGTGATCGGCGACGTCACCGGCCGCGGCGCCCGCGCCGCCTCGATCACTGGCCAGGCCCGTTACACGCTCCGCACCGCCGCCGCCCTCACTGGCGACCCCTTGGTGGCACTGTCGACCCTCAACCGGGCCTTGCTCGCCCGCCGCGACTCGGCCCTCTGCAGCGTCGCTGCCTTCGCCCTCTCCGAGGACCCGGCCCAGCCGGTCCGGCTGGCCGTCGCCGGCCACCCGCCGCCGCTGCTGGTCGACGGCGAGAGCGTCACCGAGACGGTCGCGCCCGGGCCGCTCCTCGGCGCCTTCGAGGACGCCGAGTGGACGCTGGAGCGGGCGCCGGTCGAGCCCGGCCAGCAGCTGGTCGTGATCACCGACGGCATCACCGAGGCCTGCGGTCGCGGTGGCCGTTTCGGCGAGGAGCGGCTGCGGGCGGAGCTGGCCGGGGCGACCAGCCCGGTCGTCGCCGTGCAGCGGCTCGAGGGCGCCCTGCATGAGTTCACCGAAGGGGCGCTCGTCGACGACGCGGCGATACTGGCCCTGGCGCGCACCCGCGTCGACGGCGGCGAAGAAGCGGGCGGCTCGATGCGCGCTGCGTTGCGCCCACTGGCCGCGGCGTAGGGTCGGCCCATGTCCGAGTCGCACCGCGTCCTGGTCGAGCGCCTCTTCGAGGCATTCAATCGCCGCGACGTGGTGGCGATGACCGCGCTCTGCGACCCCGGCATGGAGTTCTTTCCGGTCACCGCTGGGGAAATCGGCCGCGGCGCGCCCTACGTGGGCCCCGAGGGCCTGCGCGAATACCTCGTCGACGTCTCCGGCATCTGGGACGAGCTGCTGATCATTCCCGAGCAGGTCGAAAGCCGCGGCGAGCGGATGCTGGTCCGCGGCCGCGTCTACCTGCGCGCCCACAAGCTGGGGATCCGCGACATGCCGGCGGCCTGGATCTGGGAGTTGGCCGGCGGCCGCTTCGTGCGCGGCGAGGTCTTCGCCGATCCCGAGGAGGCCGGTGCCCGCTTCGCCACCGAAGCGGCGAGCTGATCGTGGTGCCTCGCAGCGTTTCGCCACGACTGGCGTAGGGTAGCCGGGGCATTCGAGCGGGCGAGACGGCCTCGCGGCGCGGCGAGATGAGCACCTGACCAAATGAGCGACGACGCACCCGGTCTGCTGATAACCACCCCGGCGAAGCCGGAGAACGTTGCGGTCATCCGCCACGCGGTCGCCGGCCTGGCGGAACGGATGGGGATGGAGGAACCAACTCTCGGCGACCTGAAGACGGTCGTCACCGAGGCCTGCATGAACGTCGTCGTCCACGCTTACGACGATGCCGAGCCGGGGCCGCTCCAGGTCGAGGCGACGCCCGAGCCCGAGGGGCTCACCGTCGCCGTGCGCGACTTCGGCGCCGGCATCCGCCCGACCGCCGGCGACGACGAGCGCCACAGCCTGCGCATCGGCCTAACCCTGATCGCCGCCCTCTCCAGCAGCTTCGCGATCTCCGGCGGGCTCGGCCAGGGGACCGAAGTGCGGATGCACCTGCTGCTCGATCCCAGCAGCGGCAACGGCGACGCGCCGAAGCTGGCGGCCGGGGCGCCGCCGACCCCGACCGAGACCGCCGACCTGAAGATCGGCGGCAGCGACCTGGTCGGGCCGGTGCTGGAGCGCGTGATCGGTGCGCTCGCCGCCCGCCACCCGATCGGGATCGACCGCCTCAGCGACCTGCTGCTGCTCGCCGACGCCATCTCCGACGGTGCCCCCGAGGTCTTCGAGGGCGACCGCTACCGCTTCGGTGTCGGCGACGGCGACGGTGGCATCGACCTCCGTATCGGCCCGCTCGAGGAGGGCGGCGGCGAGCGCCTGCGCCAGGGCCTGGAACTGCCCGAGGTCGGCGCCTCGCTGGAGAAGCTGGCCGACGAGGTGAAGCTGGAGAGCGACGCAGACGGCGAGTACCTGGTCGTCCGCATCGCCGGCGCCGCGGGCTAGCCGCGGTCGCGTTCCTCGATCTGCTCGCGAATCCGCCGCAGGGTGTCGCGGAGGATGCGCGAGACGTGCATCTGCGAGAAGCCGATCCGCTCGGCTATCTGCGACTGGGTGAGGTCCTCGACAAAGCGCAGCCGCAGGACCGTGCGCTCGCGCTCGTCGAGGCCGGGCAGCGCTGCTTCCAGCGCCGCCTTGCCCTCGACCAGCTCGTAGCCGGAATCCTCCTCGCCGATCCACTCCGCCGCCGCCGATTCCTCCGCGTCTTCGGTCCCAGCCGGCCGGTCGAGCGAGAGCGGGCGGCGGTTGTGGTTGGCCTCGAGCGCCTCCAGCACCTCGGTCTCATCTATCTCTAGTCGCTCGGCGATCTCGGCGATCGAGGGCGAGCGCTGCAGGTCCCGGGTCAGGGCGGCGACCGCCTTGTCGACTTCGGCGAGCCGGTCGTGCAGGCTGCGCGGCACCCGCACGGTCCAGACGCGGTCGCGAAAATGCCGTTTCAGCTCGCCGAGGATGGTCGGCGAGGCGAAGGCGGTGAAGGGGACGCCGCGGCTGGGGTCGAAGCGGTCGATCGCGTTGACGAGGCCGAGGTTGGCGACCTGGAGGAGGTCGTCGAAGGACTCGCTGGCGCCACGGTAGCGCTGGGTGAGCTTGGCGGCGAAAGGCAGGTAGCGCCGGATCAGCTCCTCACGGACCCGTGCGTCCCGGTTCTGCGCGAAGCGCACCCAGAGGGCGTCCTCACTAGCCAGGTGCAGTTGCGGGTCTGAATCCGGGCTCCAGGTCTGCGTTCGTTCTCGCCGCCTTGCGGCCATTTCCCTCTCGATCCCCGGCTTGGCAGCCGGACCGGCCGACTCCCCTGGTCGCTACAAGCGGGTACCCGCGCGGCGGGGCCGCCCAAACGGGCGCGTGATGTTTGCTCGACGCCGGAGCACGACGCCGGCGCGGTTCGAGATGCAGCGGAGTGGGTACTGGAATAGCGATTGAGATTGCGAGGGCCGCCCGGCCCGGGCCCCAGCGGCTTTCACCGGTTTCGCCCGGTTCCCGCTCGGGTTGTACGACCAACCGCCACCAGGCGGCGAGGCGTCCGGACCGGGCGGCTTCGCCAAAGCTGAGAGGAGGACGGCGGTGCCCCCAAGAGGTGTGAAGAAAGGCAGCAAACGCGCCCGGCAGTACGAGCACATCAAGGAGAGCGAGAAGCGAGAGGGCCGCTCCGAGAAACGCGCCGAGGAGATCGCCGCCCGCGCCGTCAACAAGGAAAAAGCCCGCTCCGGCGAATCCAAATCCTCATCCCGCAGCTCCACCCGCGGCCGTTCCGCCAGCAGCCGCAGCGGCAAACAGTCCGGCCACGGCCCCGGCGGCCGCACCCGCGAACAGCTCTATAACGACGCCAAGAAGCTCGGCATCGAAGGCCGCTCGAAGATGACCAAGCAACAGCTCCAACGCGCCGTCGCCGGCGCCAGCTGAGGAGGCCCAAAATGGCGCTCAAATCCCTCATCGCCCGCAAGACCGTCACGGCGACCGCCAAGCACACCGCCCACGGCGCCTCCTCAAAGCTGCGGCGCAAACCGATGCGCACCGCGACCCTGCTTGGCGTTGGCGCTCTGCTTGGCGCCTGTGCCGGCTGGGCGGCTGGACGCAGCACCGCACCGTCCGCCAGCTGAGCCCCCTGCCAGCCGGCCATTAGCGCGCAAGCGGGCAAAACCGAAAAACCCTCGGTTACCAAGTTCTGCCACTTGTGCTTGCCGGGAAGCTGGTCATAAGCTCAACATTCATCGTGCCGTAGGACCAGTACTTAACAATCAGATGACCAGTTGGCTGAAGGCGACTGGCAGGGGAGGGCCACTAGTCCATGCAGTCAATCGGGGGGTCACCGGCTGGTCGTGTGCGTTTGGCTCTTGCCTTCTTCCTGCTCCTGTCGGCGGTCGCGGCAGTTCCAGTCTTCGCCGACCCTGCACCCGAAGGCGTTGAAGGACCAGCCCTCGCCGCCGAAACACCGGCCCCCGGTGAGGCTGAACTGGCTGCCGCGGAACGGGAAGAACGAGAACATGCCGAATGGCTTTCAAGCGCTGCGGCCGAACAGCAGCGCGAAGCTTCCCAGCATGCCTACACCACTCTTTCCGCCGGCGAAGCGCAGAGCCTGCTCCTCGAATCCTTCTCCTCGCAGTTAGCGCAACTGAACGGTGATCCCGCGCGAGTGCTGAGCACTTTGGAAGTCGAAAAGCCGCTTGGGACCTATTCGGCACTGGTCGAAGCGGGTGATGGCGAAAGCGCGATTCTCAATTCGTCCGCTCCGGTCCAGAGCGAACTCGGCGGCGAAGGCAAACAGCCCGTCGACCTCACGCTGGAGCCTTCGGGCGACTCCTTCGTTCCCCAGAACCCGATCACGCAGACGGAACTTCCCGTTTCCGCGGAAGAACCGATTCAGCTCCACGGCGGGATCGAAATCGAACTGCCGGCGAGCAACGACCACGGCGCCGAACGCCTCGGCGACATGAACCTCTTCTATCCGGAAACCGAAACCGCGACCGACACGCTGCTCGCGCCGACCGCGGGCGGGGTTGAGGTCTTCGAGCAGTTGCGCTCGCCTGAAAGCCCCGAACGCTTCAGCTTCGCCCTCGCCCTTCCGAATGGCGCGGCTCTGCACCTGACCGAAGGCGGCGGGGCCGAGGTCGTCGCCTCCTCAGGCGAGAAGCTCGAGGAAGTGCTGCCCCCATCTGCCACCGACGCCCAGGGAACGGCCGTCCCGGTGACGACGACGATCGAAGGCGACGAGTTGATCCTCGAAGTCGCCCACCGCTCGCGCGAAGTCGCCTATCCGGTGCTGCTAGATCCGAACTACGTCTACAACAACGCATCCTTCGGCGAATGGACTCCGAGCGAGAACTCAGGCTACGAATACCCCTTGAGGAATCTCGGTTCGAGTCTGAACGCGATCTCCAGGGGCAGCAACTACTACTACCCCCCGTACACCAACGGCCAGTGGAACTACGGGGCCTACGGCGAAACCGCCTACATCGCTGCCGGGAGCTTCTATCCGGTCTACTTCCTCGTCAACGGTTGCTCGCAGGCGCAGCCCCACGGCTACATCGGCCTCTACAACGTCTTCACCGGCGCTTGGGACAGCCTCGGCATCTTCTCGGGCGGCGAAGTCAGCAACTACAAATTCGAGACCGGCTGGGTGGGCAGCTCCGGCACCCGCGTCGCCGTGCTGGGCATGGGTACGGCTGCCTCGTCGGCTCAACTCGCCTGCGCCCACGAACTCTACGTCGGCGGCTACTCGATCCAGGAAAAGGACCCCTATGCGCCGGCCGTATCGGTGTCGGGCGTGCCCAGCGGCTGGTTCAACCCAGAACAAGCGGGGAACGCGACCGTGACCGCGGACGACAACGGGCTCGGCGTGCACGCAGTCTCGATGGAAGAGGTCGGCGGCGGCTCTGTCCATCCCTCGATCAACTGCAGCGGCGCGAACAACAGCCGCTGCCAGAGGTACCAGACCTGGAATGTCGCTCCTCCTTACAAACAGGGCCAGAGAACCCTGCAGGTGACGGCCGAAGACCCGGTCGAAAACGTCGGGAAATGGACGACGACGACCAAGGTCGATGCGGTCAAACCGGAAATCAGCCTGGCCGGCGAATTCGCCACGGTCACCGAAGAAAAAGGGCTCCACGGGCAAGAAAACGACGCGAGCGAAAACAAGGTCTTCCTCCCCGCCTACAACCTCCGCATCGAAGCCACCGACGGCAACGAAAACGGCGGTCCCACCGAATGGCAGTCGGGCGTCAAGAACATCGAAGTCAAGCTCGACGGTGTCAAACAGCAGGTGCCCTGGGTCGCGCAGGGATGCAGCCGCGAAAACGCCAGCTGCCCGATGGTCGAGAACTTCCAGCTCAAGTTGGCCGGGCTCGCGGGCGGCGTGCACAAGCTGAAGATTCTCGCCAGCGACCAGGTCAACCTGGTGCGCGAACGCGAAATCGAATTCGAATACATCCCGGCGACGGGCCTGAAAGACGAATACGTGACCCAGCACTTCCCGTTGCCCGACGGGCAAGGGGACGGATCCAGTCAGCCGGAACTCCAGGTCAACGTGATGAACGGCAACCTCGTCTACCACCAGAAGGACGTCGACGTTCCGGGCCCGGCGGCAGACCTGGAAGTCGAACGCTTCTATAACTCCCAGCTGCCCAAAGAAGAAGGCAGCGAATGGGGCAGTGGCTGGACCCTCGCGCAGACGCCGGTCCTCGAACCGGAAAAAACCACTGGGAACGCACCCGCCGAGGCGACCGTGGTGCAGGAAAGCGGTGCGGTCGAAACCAACGTCGGCCTGCCGACGAAAAACGGAGACGAAGTCTTCAGTAAGGACATCCAGGCCGTCATCACCAAGGAACCGGGGGGCTATGAAGTGGCCGATCAGGGCGGGGACACGGCCAACTCCGTCGCCTTCAACGAAGCCGGCGAAGCGACGGAACTGCGGACGCCGGGCTACGCCGCGGTCGAATACGAACGCGAAGGCGGTGAGCTCTCTGAAATTGCAGTCAACGATCCGGCAGTAGCCACCCACACTCCCGACGAATTCTCAGATTTCCCGGACCCCGTTCGGACCACCGCCTACCTCTCGACCTTCGGCTCAGAAGGTTCCGGCAACGGCCAGTTCAAATACCTCACCGACGTCGCCTATGACCCCACCGACGGAAGCCTCTGGGCGGCCGATTCGGGCTCCGGCCACGAAAAGATCAAGCACTTCTCGGCAAGCGGCGAATATCTCGGCAGCTTCGCCGCCGAAAACCCCGGCGCGCTCGCCGTGGACTCCAAAGGCAACGTCTACGTGGCGACGATGAGCACCTGGGGGTTCGTCCGCAAATACAACCGCGAAGGCAAACTCCTTGAACAGATCGCCGGCCCCGGTAATGGCGAAGGCCAGGTGCGCTTCCCGACCGGCCTCTCCTTTGACTCCGAAGGCGACCTCTGGGTCTCGGACCTCGAAAACATGCGCGTCGAGGAGTTTGGCCCGAGCGGCAAATTCGTCAAGCAGGTCAAACTCGGCTACAGCCGACCTTGGGGCGTCTCGGTGGCCCCGGACGGCAACATCTGGGTCGCCGAAGAAGTCTCCCGCGTCTCCGTCTACAGCCCCGCCGGCGTGATGCTCTTCCGCATCGACTCCCAGGGCGCCGGCCCGGGCCAGCTCCAGCGGCCGATGGACATCGCCATTAGCCATGGCCGCGTCTACGTCACCGACGCCGTCAACGATCGGGTCGAGGTCTTCAACGAATCCGGCGAATACGTCGAACAGT
Organism: uncultured Actinomycetes bacterium; assembly: GCA_963708405.1. Lineage (GTDB taxonomy): Bacteria > Actinomycetota > Thermoleophilia > Solirubrobacterales > 70-9 > VAYN01. Next base: position 835,498 of record CAVPSL010000002.1, on the reverse strand, counting down.
TCGGCTCCAAAGGAACCGGCGAAGGCCAGTTCAACACCGAATGGTATTTGCGGCTCGCGGTCGGCAAAGAAGGCAACATCTGGGTCTCTGACGATGCCAACCACCGGCTGGCGCGGTGGCTTCTCTTCGCCGACGCACAGGACGCGGAAGCCGAACTCGCGCTCGAACCCGCCACCACGGTGGAAGTCAACACTAGCGGGGGCTTGGTTCAAAGTGTCGTGGGCGAAAAAGCCGGCACGACCACCTACGGCTACGAAGGAAATCTTCATCTGCTCAGCTCGGTTGACGGGTCGACGGGCGAAACTCATTACCAGTACGACACGGCGGGGCGACTGTCCAAAGTCACGCTTCCCAACGGGACCTGGGGGGAAGCTAAATACGACAGCTTCAGCCGGGTCACGTCAGTGACCGTCTCGATCGAAGGCGCCAAAGCCAAGACCACGAACTTCGCCTACTTCGAAGAACCGCGCGAAACCGTCGTCAGCTTCGAAACGGAACCGACCACCCATTACCAGATCGCACCGGACGGCTCGGTGCTGAAATGGTGGAACGCCAAAGTCCCGCCCGAAATCGAAATCCTGACCGGCAGTCTCTGGACCGAACGTGGTGAAGTCCATCTCGGCCCGATCAGCTCCGGCGATCAATGGCTGAACGTCAAAGCTCACGCCTGGGAAGGAGTCGCCTCGATCCAGATCGTCGCCAACGGCAACGACGTGGTCGCGGAAAAGAACTGCGAAGAATCCAAATGCCTCAAACTCGAAAAGGAACTGGTGACCGAGACCGAAAACTGGGCGCCGGGAGTTCTACAGCTGGAAGTGATCGTCACCGACAGGCTCGGCCAGATCTCCAGCCAGCGCTTCTGGGACAACATTCCCTATACGCCACCGCCTGATCCGGGCGCGGTTGCTCCGCCGAAATTCGCCGAAATCCTGCACTTCCGCGAAGAATTCGGCCTCGACCTCGACATCAAAGGAAACGAACAGGCGATCAACGAACGGATTTTCGAACTGATCGCCGCCTGGCACGATCCCAACAGCCCGGCCGGGGAAGTCGCGAGGGCAAGCGATGAGCGATGGGGTGTTCCAATGCGTGCGGTGGACGTGGCGGAGATGGAATACCGCGAAAGCTACCTAGCTGCCGATCTACCACTCATCGAAGAATGGGCTCAGGAACATCGCTCAAGCACTTATGGTGGCTACTACGTCGATAACCGAGGAGGCGGGACCGTCTATGTCGGCTTTACGTCTGCGCAGGCAGAAGCCCTTTCGGAGCTGAAGGAAGACGAGCCGCTTGCGGCTCCCACCGAACTTCATGCCTACCCGATGCCCCCGAGTCACTCTGTCGCTTCACTTGAAGGAATCATGAACTCCATTGAATCCTCGGCCAACGAAATCCTTGCCGAAGATGTCGTGGAATTGGGCATTGACGAAGCTGGCGGCACTGTCTTGGTCGGAGCTGTCGAAGTTGGCCAGGTAAGAGCGGCTATCGAATCGACCGTGGGTCCCGGGGCTCCGGTGACTGTGTATGCGGAAGAAGAAGGCGAACCTTTCGCTGGCCGAAATCGGGTGTCGGGGCCGATAGAGGCTGGTGACTGGATCTGGAACGAACAGGGCGGGGAAAATGAAAAAGGGGAACGGTACCTTAATAAATGCACGGCCGGGTACGGAGCCTGGGAAGCACTGACTCCCAAGCCGAATGGCGAACCTACCATTGCTGAGTTTCTGCTCGTGGCAGGCCACTGTGCCAGCATTGCCGGCGAGTCCTTCTATCGAAGTTCGAGCCCGGCTCCTGCTCGGCCGTCGGAATTGCACAAGGTAGGCGTTGAGAAGAGGACGGGTGCTCCTCTTGGTGGGCAACACTATGAAACTGACGCGGCAGCTGTGCGCCTTAATGTTGATGGAAGCATCGTGCCTCGGTATATCTACAAGACGCCGCGATCTTCGCGGCCAGTCAGGGAGGCGGGCGCAGCACATCACGGTGAAACCCTGTGCTTCTCCGGCGCTCACACCGACGATGTGAAGTGCGGGGAAATGATGGGAGTACGGTACCGAAAGTTCGGAACTCCGGGAAGGCACTTGTTTATCGTCACGCGGTTCGCCGGAATCCCCGGGGATAGCGGGGCACCCGTGTGGAGCCCGAGGACTGGACTGGCAGTGGGCCTGCTAAGCGGAGGCCCGAAGAATGGAAAATATAAGGACTGGGTAACTCCATTGACCCGTCCACGGGGCTTCCCTGTCGAAAAGGTACCCGGTGCCTTGAATGCGCCTGGGATGGGGTCGCTCCAACTTGCGAAGGCGGAATGAGGAGCTAATCGTGGGAATGAAGGGAATTACTCAGCTGACAAGGCGTCTTGCGGCGCAAACGTGCGGCGCGATCGTTGGGGCCTTGCTTGTCGCCTCAGTTTCGGCCTGCGGTCATGCAGCTGAGGCAAGCGCGCCCTCGCAACGGACCGGAGAAGAACGCATCGTGAAGTGGCGATCCGGTATTCCCACCGGTCATCGTCGGTTCATGATCGTCGACTATGTGCCCTATTGTTGGCATAAGCCACGCCCGTATGTAAGTCGGGTACGGAAGGACGAAGTGTCGCGACAGAAGGTGGTGCTCACTGTGTTTGTGTGGTTTCCGCCACCAGGCCACCCGTGTGCCGATGAACTCACCTCTGTCCGAGCGCAGGTACAGCTTCGACGGCGGATCGGCACCCAAGTCCTGTTCGATGGCGCTACGCATCCACCGACCCGCCGCTGGCCCCGGCCATAACAGGATGTGGGCGACTCTTCTTTGTCAGATACCTCTACGGGCGGTGGGCGATGCGGTGAGGTAGTGGGAAGCGCCAAGGTGCAGTTCCCTGGCGAGTCTCGCCCGGTTGGTTGTCTGAAGATCGCCGCTCCAAACATCCCGGGAGATAGTGGCGCTCCAGTATGGGATCCGCGGACCGGCGCAGCGGTTGGCATTCTGCGTGGCTACTCTGGACACCGCTTCACCTGGGTTCAGCCTCTCCCAAACACTCCGAACGGCCAAGGTAGCGTGTGTGCGGGAGCGCTAGGGGCCGCGAAACTTCATCTCCACCTTGACACTTGTCGCTGCGTTGTTCTGGCGTTATCGCTTGTCGTGATGTCTGCCACCTTGGCTCAGGCAGCGCCAACCCTCTTTCATGGAATAGCCGGTTGAGGTCGGTCAGCCGACGAATGTCGAACATATTGCCGTTGCATTGGTTCTCTTGGCGGCTCAGCGAGCTTTGCCGGCTGGGCGGCGGGACGCAGCAGCGCCTCGCCGTCCGCCGGCTGAGCCGGCGCTCAGGCGAGGCGGGAGCGGAGTAGCTCTTTGCCCTGCTCGGCGCCCTTGCGGCTGGTCTCCTGGGCTCGCCGGAAGAAGTCGGCGAGGTCGGAGTCGCCGTCGCGCTCGGCGTCCTGGATGTAGGTCTCGAGGCGTAGGACGTTGCTGAGGCACTGCTCGACAAACCAGATGACGTTGTAGTCCTTGTCCTTGGTGCCGGTGATTTCCCCGGCCTCCTGCACTGCCATGGGGTCCTCCTTGGTCGGTTGCGGGTCCACTCCGGCTACCCGGGTGCCGCCTCTCGGAACGTTTGTCGGCGCCTCGCGAGGGGTAATCGCGGAGCGTGTACGGATACGCCATAGCCGGGAGGGAGCGATGAGCCTTGGGCTCTTCGTCCTGCGTGTCCTCGTCGGCCTCCTCTTCGTCGGACACGGGGCCCAGAAGCTGTTTGGGGTCGCCGGCGGGGCGGGGCCCGCGGGGACCGCGCAGTTCTTCGACAAAGCCGGGCTGCGGCCCGGTCGCCTCCATGCCTATGCGGCCGGCTGCGCCGAGTTCGGCGGCGGGCTGCTGCTGGCGCTGGGCCTGCTGACGCCGCTGGGGTCGGCGTTGTTGATCGCGGTGATGACCGCTGCGATCCTCAGCGTCCACCTCAGCAAAGGCCTCTGGGCCAGCGGCGGCGGCTTCGAGTACAACCTGGTCCTGATCGCCGTCGCTTTTGCCCTGGCGGCCATCGGACCCGGCTCTTGGTCGCTTGACTCCGCCCTGAACGTCGACTGGGCCGGCAGTGCCTGGGCCCTGGTGGCGCTCGCCGTGGGCCTGCTCGGCGGCATTGGCGCCGTCGGCTCCGGTCGCTACCAGGCCTCCCACCACGGGCCGGAGCCAAGGATTCACTCGGTATGACCATGAACCTCGTTGAAGCCGACGACAAGCTTGAGGGAGAAGCCTGATGACGCGGCTGCTTGCGATCGTCACCGAGCCGCTGCAGGGGAGCGAGCCGATCGCGGAGCTGCGCCACGGGGACGGCCGCGGCGGGGTGGAGGTGCGGCTGGTCGTGCCGGCGGTGGAGGAGACCGCCTTCCGGCACCTGATGGGTGACGTCGACGAGCCCGCCCACCATGCCGAGGAGGTGCTCACCGCCTCGCTGGCGACGCTGCGCGGGCAGGGCATCGACGCCTCCGGCGCGGTCGGTGACGCCGACCCGGTGCTTGCCGCCCAGGATGCCCTGCGCCAGCAGCCGGCCGACGAGGTGCTGATCTTCGAGCACGGCGGCAAGCGCACCCCGTGGTTCGAGAACGGGCTCTTCAAACGCGCCCAGGAGGAGTTGGAGCCACCGCTGCGGATGGTCGTCGTCGAGCACGACGGCGGCGGCGATCACGTCGTCGAGGTCGAGCGTGCCGCCCGCGGCACCGAGGACCTCGAAGCCGACCACGAGGTCGGCGGCGCCTACTTCCCTGGCATGTCGCGCAGCGACTTCGCCGGGATCGTGATCGGCATCGGCGGCACGATCGTCGCCGCCGTCCTAGCCGCTGTCGGCGCTGCAAGCACCAGCACCGTCTCCGGCTGGCACGCCGCCGCGGTGCTGATCGCGATCGGTATCGCCCTGGTCAACATGGCCCACGTCGTCGGCCTCACCCTGTTCGAGTCCGTCGGCTATCGCGGCACCTTTGCCCACTTCTTCCATAAAGCCTCGCTGACCCTGACCCCGGCGGCGGTGCTGGCGAACCTGCTGATCCTGATCTTCGCCTAGCGGGCCCGCTAGGCGACGCACTCAGTCTTCGGCGAACAGCGTCCGCTCGCGGAACTTCGCCGTGCCGGCCTCGAAGTAGGGTGCCGCCCACTGCTCGCTGCGCGTCTTCAGCCGCAGTGGTTCCGCCTCGCTGGCTTCCTTCATCGCCGCCCGGAAGCGGTAGTGGTCGATCAGCCGGATCGCCTCGACCGCGTAGGTCGAGGCGATCGCCGGGTCGCGGAAGGCGAGCAGGTTGTCGCCGTTCAGCGCCTCGCCGCCGCCAGCCAGGTTGGAGGAGCCGGCGAACACGGCCGGGTTCTCGCCGTTGAAGTCGACGACGACGAACTTGTGGTGGATCACCTGGCCGACCCCGCCCCGGGTCTCTTCCCGGAACGGCCCCGGCACCTTCGAGTGCAGGTATTCGAAGGGGATGAAGACGGGTTCGGCGCCGGGCGCGGTCACCGACAGTGAGCCGTCGAGCGTCTGCGTGGTGCCGAACGCGTAGAGGTCCTTGCGCTGGGGCAGTTCCTGCACCGCTTTCAGCACCGGCCCGCTGCCGTCGATCTCCATGATCGCGAACAGCACCGAGCTTTTCGCCGCCTCGATCGCCGCCGCCACCGGCGCCAGCGAGATTTCGGGGTCGGCATGGGGGGCGAAGCTGACCTGGAAGCTCGGCAGGTCGGCCTTCTCCGGCGCTTCCGGGAGCCACTTGGAGGCGATCGCGCTCTCGTCGAACCCCTTCGGGTCGGTCCAGGCCTGTTCGAATGCCTCCTCGTAAATCGCCGCCACGCCCGGGTCGTCGAAGACGAAGACGTTGTTGGCCTGCACGTAAAGGCCGCGGACAGAGAAATTGGCGGAACCGGCGAGCACCTTCACCGGTTTGCCACCGCGTTTCTGGATCAGGATCTTGCCGTGGGCGAAGCGACCGAAGTGGCCGCGCTCGACCTGCGTCGAGGCGACCGTCTTCTCGACCAGCGCCAGCGCTTCCGCCTTGCGTCCGGCGCCGCCGCCTTTCTCCTTGATGTCGGAGTCGTCGAGGTAGAGCCGCAGCCGCGTCCCCAGCGAGCCGAGCTTCGCGGCGATGTCGGGCTCGTCGAAGTCGTAGGCGAAGACGTCGAGCTTCAGGTCTTCGTCGGCGACGGTCTCGTCGATCAGTTCGAAGACCAGCTTGCGGGCGTGGGCGCCGAGCCAGACGTACTGTTCCTCGAAGGGCTTGGTGTCGAACGTCCCGGTCCAGTCCTTCGGGTGGACTTCTTCGTTGTGGAAGCGCTCGGCGTAGGCCTGCGAGGAGAGGTACCCGCGGGTGAAGCCGAGCTGGAAGTTGCCGTAGCCCTCGTCACGCAGCGCCAGCGTCCGCTGCGCCGTCGGCCCCTTCTTCAGCTTCGTCTCCTCGCCGTCCTCGAACAGCATCGCCGTCGCCCGGTAGGTGAATTTGCCCGCCGGCACGTCCTTGGGGAAGTGGATCCAGTGGAACTTCTGAATCGGCGCTTCCTCGCTCGGCGTCCACTCGCGTTCTTCCGGCGTCGTCTCGGCGGTGATTTTCTGCTCGAAGCTGAGCCGGTTCAGGACCGGGTAGGGATCGCCCTGCGGTGGTTCGCACTCGACCGCGAACCCGGCCAGGTCGGGCGCTAGCTCGGCGTCGACGTCGAAGGCCAGGAGGGCGGCCCCGTCGCCGCGGTGGACGGCGAAGTGCAGTCCCTCAGACACCGGTCCGCCGCTTCATCGGCGGCGAACATACATCAAATGTCTATTTGTTAATAAAGAATCTTTACGTTTATCTCGCGTGACGTACTAGCTTTGGGGTGTGGACGTGGGGTTCACGCCTTTCCACCGCGGCGGCGCCGGGTCGCCGATGGTGTGTCTGCACGGCTTTGTCGATACCTGGCGCACCTGGGAGATGGTGCTGCCGATGCTCGAAGAGTGGCACGACGTCTTGGCACCGACCCTGGCCGGCCACGCCGGCGGCCCGCCGATCGAGGGTGAGGTCAGAGGCAGGGTCTTGATCGACGAGGCCGAGCGGGCGATGGACGCGGCCGGGATCGAGACTGCCCATCTCGTCGGCTGCTCGCTCGGCGCCTGGATCGCCCTGCGTCTGGCGGCGCGGGGCCGGGCTGAGTCCGTGGTTGCCTTTGCGCCGGCGGGGGGCTGGGCCGCGGACGATCAGTCCTACCGCGACATCCTTGCCTTCTTCCTGACGATGCAGGACCTGCTGGCGACCTCCGTTCCCCACGCCGAGGAAATCATGGCGACGCCCGAGGGCCGCCGCCGTGCGACCGAGTTCGTCACCGTCAACTACGAGCACATCCCTGCCGCGATGCTCGCCCACCAGATGCGTGGCGCCGCCGCCTGCAGGGCCGCGGTCCCGATGATCGAGCGGGCCCGGACCCGCGGTTGGAAATTCGAGCCGGAGAAGGTCACCTGCCCAGTTCGGGTCGTCTGGGGGGCCGCCGACCGACTGCTGCCCTGGCCTTCGGCCGCCGCCCGCTACCGCGAGGACTGGCTGCCGCAGGCCGACTGGGTGGTGCTCGACGACGTCGGCCACGCTGTGCAGATGGACGTACCGCTGGTCACGTCGCAGTTGATCCTCAACTTCACGTCATGAAGCGCGAGGGGTCGGCCGCGGCCGGCTCGCGCAGTGCCTCCAGTACCTCCTCGGCCAGTTGCGAGCCGTCCTCGGACCGCAGTGGCGTCGCGTTTACCCGCAGTACGACCCCCTCGCGGTCGATTTCCTCGAGCGAGACGCTGGGCCGGTAGCGGGTCGGCACCGTGATCGCCCGCAGCAACCGTTCCTCGACCTGACGCGGGCTGGCGCCGTGCTCGAAGCGGACCCGGACGTCGACCTTCTCGGGCTCGCGCAGGGGGACGACGACGAGGTTGACGAGGACGCTGTTGGGGATCAGCAGCCGGTCGGCGCCCTGGACAAAGGTCGCGTAAAAGAGGCCGAGCGAGCTGACCGTTCCCTCCAGCGAACCGGCCAGGGCGCCGCCGACCAGCCGCACCCGTTCGCCGACCCGGAATGGGCGGGTGCTCTGCAGGACGATGCCGGCGAAGAGCCCACCCAGCGTCTGCTGCGCGGCCAGCCCCAGCACGATCGCGGTGAAGGCGCCGCCGACCGCCAGCGCCGCCGCGTTGACGCCGGCGATCCGCAGGGCCACGACGACCACCAGCGCCATCGCGAAGAGTCGGATGACGAAGCCGACGGTGCCGGCGGTGGCGGGGCTGAGGCGGCGGTAGAGCTGCGGCGAGAGGCCCCGCACCAGCCAGTGGATGGCGACCGAGCCGACGAGCACGAGCACCGCGACGGTGCCGATCCGCACCCACTCGCCGTAGCCGGGGAAGAGGCGCTGGCGGTTGTAGTAGACGACCAGCGTCGCCGCCAGCACCAGCAGGGCCGCCAGCAGCTCGACCAGGGTCCGGCGCGAGAGCCGCGGCGCCAGTTCCTCCTCTAGGCCCAGCGACTGCCAGGCGTGGCTGCGCGTCTCGAAGAGCTCGCGGGGCATCATGCGGCGGCGCGGCGTCGGCATCGCGTTTCGTCGTACCCGGATCGCCGCCGGACATACCCGCGTTCTCAGTCCTGCTCGTCGACCTCCTGGCGGATCCGCTCCAAGGTGCGCCGCAGGATCCGCGAAACGTGCATCTGCGAGTGGCCGATCCGCGCGGCGATCTGCGACTGCGTCATGTCTTCGACGAAGCGCATGTGGAGGATCTTGCGCTCGCGGTCGTCCAGCGCCGGCAGCGCCGACTCCAGCGTTACCCGGTCCTCGACCAGGCCGAAGCCGGCGTCGGTCTCGCCCAGCCACTCGCCGGCCGGGGCGTCTTCGGATTCATCGCCGCCGACCGGGCGGTCGAGCGAGAGCGGCCGCCGGTTGCGGTTCGCCTCCAGTGCTTCCAGCACTTCGGTCGGCTCGATCTCCAGCCGCTTTGCCAGCTCCGCCACCGAGGGCGAGCGCTGCAGCTCGACGGTCAGTTTCGACATTTCCTTTTCGACTTCGGCGAGGCGGTCGTGCAGGCCGCGCGGCACCCGCACGGTCCAGACGCGGTCGCGGAAGTGCCGCTTCAGTTCGCCCAGGATCGTCGGCGAGGCGAAGGCGGGGAAGGGGATGCCGCGGTCGGGCTCGAAGCGGTCGATGGCATTGACAAGGCCGAGGCTGGCGACCTGCAGCAGGTCGTCGAAGGACTCGCTGCCGCCCCGATAGCGGCCGGCGAGGCTGCGGGCAAAGGGCAAATAGCGCTTGACCAGCTCCTCGCGTACGGCCGGGTCGCGCCGCTCGGCGAAGCGACGCCAGAGCTCGCGCTCGCTGACCAGCCCACCCGGAGGGGTGGCGTTCTCTTCTTCCGCTGCGGGTTTCTTCTCGTCGGTTGCCATCGTGCTCGCGCGCCGGATCGACTTACCGGCGCTGCCCTCGAGCCGAAGCCGTGCAGCGCCCTTGGCGGCCCCGGAAAAGGCCGCCGCCACACCTTACCCACCGGCCTGCGTCCTCGTTTGAGCATCCCTCGATCAGGTACCTTGGTCCACAATGGGCTTCGACCAGTACCACGAGCCGCCCGAGGAGCTGCCGGCCGAGACCCGGACCTTCGCCCGGCTCAGCGCTTCGCTGGAAGAGGAGGCGCAGGCGATTGGCTGGTACCAGCAGCGCCTCGCGGTCGAGCCCGACCCGGAAGCGCGGGCGATCATGGAGGATGCCCAGGGGGAGGAGTTCAAGCACTTCGCGATGGACCTGGAGTTCCTCTTGCGGCGGACGCCGCGCTGGCGCCAGATCGCCGAAGGCGTGCTCTTCCAGGACGGCGACATCGTCGAGCACGGCGAGGCGGCCGAGGCCGAGTCCGGCGACGGCGGCGATGACGAGGATGGCGGCGAGAGCGCGGGCGACGGCTCGCTTGGCATCGGCAGCTTGAAAGGGGCCTGAGCGTGAATCACCTTCTGCGCGGCCACGCGCCGCTTTCCGACGGCAACTGGCAGCTACTCGACGATGAGGCGCGCGAGCGCCTGCACGGTGCCCTGGCGGCGCGCCGGTTGGTCGACTTCTCCGGCCCGCACGGCTGGGAGCACTCCGCCACCAACCTCGGCCGCGCGACCCCGATCGGGGTCGCCCCCTGCGACGGCGTCGTCGCCGCCCAGCGCCGGGTGCTGCCGCTGGCCGAGCTGCGGGCTGAGTTCTCGCTGCCGCTGGCGGAGATGCGCGATGACGACCGCGGCGCCCCCGACGCCGACCTCGAGTCGCTCGACCGCGCCGCCCGCCAAATCGCGATCGCCGAGAACGTCGCCGTCTTTCACGGCTGGGAGGGGGCGGCGATCACCGGCATCGTCGAGGCTTCGCCGATCAAAGCGCGGCCGCTGGGCGAGAGCGGCGAGGATTACCCGCGCTCGGTCGCTGGCGCCGTCGAAGCGCTGCGTGAGCAGGGCGTCGGCGGGCCCTACGGCCTCGCCCTCGGCCCCGACGAGCACCGGCACGCGGTCGAAACCGCCGAGCACGGCGGTTACCCGCTGATGGACCACCTGGCGAAAATCCTCTGTGGCGGCCCGATCGTCTGGGCGCCGGGGGTGCGCGGCGGCGTCGTCCTCAGCCTGCGCGGCGGCGACTTCCTCTTCGAGTCGGGCCAGGATCTCTCAATTGGCTACAGCCACCACGACGGTGAGGCCGTGCACCTGTACCTAGAGGAGAGCTTCTCCTTCGTCGTCGCCACGCCGGAGGCGGCGGCGCCGCTCAGTTCCTGAGCGGCGCCGGCCTGCCTACTCGGCGGGGGGCTCGTCCTCGGCAGGCTCCAACTCGGCCGCGGGCTGCGGCGAGCGGAAGTGCAGGATCTCGACCTTGGAGAGCAGCCCGTCCTCGTCGCTGCCGGCGAGCCGTTCGGAGGCTTTGGCCTGGATCGCGAGGACGCGATCGAGCGTCTCGCCGAGCAGACCGGCGACTTCCGTCCAGCCCTGGCGGTCGACGACCATCGGGGTGCGGCTGAGGTGGCGGTCGGCCTCCTCGTCGAAGGTGCCTTTCTCGACCGCCTCGTCGACGTCGCCGAAGACCGCCTTCAGCATCGCCCCTGAGAGGCCGGGGCGGAGGGACTCCGGGAGCCGGGCCCACTCGCTGTCGCTGAGGAACTGGCGCCTGGTGGCACGGTAGAAGTGCTCGGTGGCGCCGCGCCGCTGCTTGGTGTCGACCAGCTCGATGCAGTCGTACTTCTCAAGCACGCGCACGTGGTACGCGACGAGATTGAGGCTGCGGTCCAGCTCCTGAGAGAGGAGATTGGGGCTCGCGACCCGCTCGTTGAGAATGATCAGGATCTGTACTCGCAGGGGGTGGGCGAAGGCTTTGGCGACGAGCTGTTCGACGCCCTGATTGTTTTTAGTCTTCGGCAAAACGCTTCCTTATGTCGGTTTCCGGGGGTGGGGGCCGATCAACCGAATCTTAGGGAAAGAAACTCAGGTTTTTCACAACGCTTTCTAATTTCTCCTTTATTTGCGGTGGAGAACCGGCCGGTTTGATTGCTTTACGATTCTTAAGCAATAGCCAGGGACCTGAGGTCAGGCGCCGTGTGGGAGCGGTGCCAGGGGGTCCCCTCGATCTCTCGGAGGGGAGGTGGGTTAGATGCGGATGGAAGCGTGGATGCGGCTGCGGCCGGCTGCGATCAGCAAGGGCGCCTGAGCCCGGGGCGAGGGACGGCGGCCGGCCTGGCAGGCTAGGAGTGATGGTTCCCTGGAAGCTGCCGCTGATCGTGCTCGCGATCGCCGTCCCTATCGCCGCTGGATTTCTGACTCGGCGGCCCCGGCGTCGGGGTCGCGGTCGGCGCCCTGGTCGTGGTGGCGATCGTTGCCGTCGCCGTCCGCGACCGGCCGCGCGGTCGTCTCGGCGAGGCCCCCGACGAGGTCCCGGGCCGTCACCTGCTGGTCGTCCTCAGCCGCCCCGTCGAGGACCCCGACGCGATCCGCGAGATCGCCGTCGAGGCTGGCGATGGCGAAGGGCAGGCCCAGGTGCTGCTCCTGGCGCCGGCCCAGATCGGCTTCCTCGACCGCTGGGCTTCCGACGTCGAGGACGCTCGCCGCCGCGCCCAGCAGACCCTCGTCCTCACGGTCGCCTCGCTGGCCAAGGTCGGCGTTGCCGCCGAGGCCCGGGTCGGCGATGAGGACCTCGTGCAGGCGGTCGAAGACCAGCTCGGCAGCTTCCCGGCCACCGAGGTGATCCTTGCCACCGGCGACGACGAGGATGACCCCGACGGTGCCGCCGCGGCGGCCGAGTTGGGCACGCGGCTGCGCGCCGGTTTCCGCCGCCTCGTCGTCAGCGATCCAGGAGCTCGCTGAGGCGCACCGCTGCCCGCGTCGGCAGCACGAAGGCCTCGTGGCGGTGCAGGAGGCCGGCGGCGGCAAGGTCGCGGACGGCGCGGTCGATCGCATCGCGCTCGGCAAACCCGGGTTCAGTCCCCGCCAGCTCCCGGATCAGCTCCTCGAGGGTGATCTGGGCGGGATAGAGGGCGAGCAACTGCTGCAACACGGCGGCCTCGACCGTCGCGTCCTCAGCCGCTGTGCTCCGGATCTCTTCGCCGCCCTCCACGCCGGCCCCTAAGCGTTCGAGCCGCCCTGGTTCTCCCCCGACTCGTCCTCGGCCTCAGTCAGGCCGAGCACCTGGCGTGCCCAGGGCGCGTCGAGGGTCGTGCAGTAGAAGTGCTGGACCGAGCCGCGCACCTGCTCGGTGTCGACCAGCGCGACTGCGGCACACTCCGCCAACACCCTGATGTGGTAGCTGACGTTGCTGAGCGGCAGGTCGAGCGCGTCGGCGACCTCGCGCGGGCTGATCCGCTCGCGGCCGAGCATCTGCCGCAGGATTCGGCGCCGCAGCGTGTGCTGCAGGGCCAACAGCAGATCATGGTCGTCCGAGTGCTTGGCGCTCCCCATCTCGGTGGGCAATATAAAGCAAACGAAAGCTTTTGTCTGTAGACGTTTTGTCTACGGGAAAGATATTGCGCTGCGGGCGTCCCTCAGGCGTCCTCGCGGACGCCGCCCATTTCGCTGAAGACAGCGGTGACGCCGCCGTCCTCGCGCTGCTCGTCGGCGATCACGTGCGAGACCGCGTTGATCAGCGCCAGGTGGGTGAAGGCCTGGGGGAAGTTGCCGAGATGCTGGGCGCTCTCGGAGTCGAGCTCCTCGGCGAAGAGGTCGAGCCAGCCGGCCATCTCCAGCAGTCGCTCGCAAAGCAGCCGCGCCCGCTCGTGCTCGCCGATCTCCGAGAGCGCCGAGACCAGCCAGAAGGAGCAGATCAGGAAGGTGCCCTCGTTGCCCTGCAGGCCGTCGTCGGTCTCTTCGACCTTGTAGCGGAGGACGAGCCCGTGCTCGGTCAGATCGGCGGCGATCGCGTTGACGGTGTTGACGACGCGTTCGTCGTCCGGCGGCAGGAAGCGCAGCAGCGGGATCAGCAGAGTCGAGGCATCGAGCGCGTCGGTGTCGTAGTGCTGGCGGAAGACGCCGTCGCGGACGCCGCGCTCGAGGATCTCGGCCCGGATCTCGTCCGCCTTGGCCTCCCACTCGTCGGCGATCTCCGTGAAGCCGTTGCCGCGGGCGAGGCGGGCGCCGCGGTCGACCGCGACCCAGATCATCAGCTTCGAGGAGACGTAGTGCTGGGGCTCGCCGCGGGACTCCCAGATGCCCTGGTCGGGCTGCGGCCAGGCGTCGATCGCGGCTTCCACCTGGTAGCGGATCAGTTCGCGGTCAGCCGGGGTGCCGCGCCCGCGCAGCGCTTTTTCGTGCAGGTAGATCGAGTCCAGCAGGGCGCCCCAGACGTCGTTTTGGCGCTGGTCGAAGGCGCCGTTGCCGATCCGCACCGGGCGGGCGCCGCCGTAGCCGCAGAGGTGGTCAAGGGTGCTCTCATCGAGCTCCTTCTCGCCGCCGATCCCGTACATGATCTGCAGGTCCGGGTGGTCTTTGCAGACCTGGACGATGAAGCGCATGAAGTCGCGCGCCTCCTGGTCGAAGCCGAGCGTGTGCATCGCCCAGAGGCTGAAGGTCGAGTCGCGGATCCAGCAGAAGCGGTAGTCCCAGTTGCGTTCGCCACCGGGCGTCTCCGGCAGCGAGGTGGTGGGGGCGGCGACGATCGCCCCGGTGGGGGAGTAGGTGAGCCCCTTCAGCACCAACGCCGAGCGCTGCAGGTGGATGCGCCAGGGGTGGTCGGGGAAGGAGCCGCTGCGCAGCCAGTGGCGCCAGAACTCTTCGGTCGAGTCGAGCCGCTCCAGGGCCTCGGGGGCGCTGCGCGGTCCGCCCAGCTCCTCCTCGCCCCAGGTGATCGCGCAGAAGCCGGTTTCGTCTTCGCGCAAGTGCAGGCGGCCGCGGGCGACGCCGCCTTCGAGCTCCAGTTCCATGTCGCTGGTCAGCCGCAGCTCGGTGCCGTCGCCGCAACTGGCCAGCGCTTCGCCGATCTCGCCGCCGCTCCATTGCGCCGCTTCGGCGCCGTAGGCGAAGCGCGGCGCGCACTCCATGTCCAGCTCGACCTCGCCGTCGATGCAGGTGACCGTGCGCAGCAGCGAGCGGTCGGACTCGTGGCCGCTGTCGGGGCGGCTGTCGCCTTTGCCGGTCCGCGCCCACTCGGCGATCGTCAGCGCGTCGTGGACGACGGCCCAGCCGGTGTCGGTGACCCAGGTCGTCTCGATCACCAACGTGCCCGGTTTGTAGCGGCGGCCGATCGGGACGACGACGCCGCGGGGCTTCAGCCTGAAATGGCCGGCGCCGCGGTCGAGCAGCGCCGCGAAGGCGCTCGGCGAGTCGAAGCGGGGGAGGCAGAGCCACTCGACGGCGCCGTCATAGGAGACGAGGGCGGCGGTATGGCAGTCGGAGAGGAAGCCGTAACTGCCGATCGGGGGGAACTGGTCGATTCTTAGCGGCCACGGCGCAGCCAAGCTAGCAGCGCCGGCAGGCCGCGAACGGCGGATGCCCGCCGCTACGCTGAATCCCCGTGACGCTGCCGCTCGCACACCTGGCGGGCCTCTACGGCCTCGCCGAGCTGGCGCCGATGCTGATCGCCGCCGCGCTTTACGCCAAGCGCTCGGCGACCCTGGCCGGCAAGGGCCGGTCGGTGCCGATCTGGCGCCAGGTCTGCTTCGCCTCCGGCCTGCTGCTGATCGTCATCGCCACCGCCTCGCCGATCGCCGACGTCGCCGAGGAACTGGTGATCGCCCACATGGTCGAGCACCTGATGATCGGCGACATCGCCACGCTGCTGCTCGTGCTCGGTCTGACCGGGCCGCTGCTGCAGCCGATCCTGGCGATCCCCGTCTTCGACAAGCTGCGGGTGCTCGTCAACCCCGCCATCGCCTTCCCGCTCTGGCTGCTCAACTTCTACTTCTGGCACGTGCCGGCGCTCTACGACGCCGCCTATGGGGGCGCCTTCGTCCACGTCGTCGAGCATGGCACCTTCATCGTCTTCGGCTGCCTGATGTGGATGCCGGTCTTCGGGCCGTTGCCGGTGCCGCAGTGGTTCACGGCCGGCTGGAAAGTCGTCTACGTGATCGCCGTCCGCTTCGCCGGCGCCATCCTCGGCAACGTCCTGATGTGGTCGGGCGAGGTGCTCTACACGGTCTACCGGCCGGGCGAGCGCGCCTGGGGCCTTTCGCCGATCACCGACCAAAGCACGGCCGGCGTGATCATGATGCTCGAGGGCACCTTCCTTGGCCTCGGCTTGCTCGCCTGGGTCTTCTTCAAGGCGGCCAGCGAGGGGATCGAGAAGCAGCGCCTGCTCGATCTCGCCCGCGAACGCGGCGTCGAGCTCGACCCCGAGCGGGCGCAACGCGCGGTCGCCTCCGGCCACGGTGCCCACCTCGAGCAGCAGCTAATCGCCTCCGGCCGGGATCCCGCGCCGGACGCTCACCGGCCGCCCGCAGGGATCGGCGGATGAGCGACCCCCTGAACCGCCTGCGCGCCTGGCTGGTGACCGGCCCGGTTGGTCGTGGTCTCTCCTTCGCGCTCGACTTCGGCGTCGCCCTGCGCACGGCCGCTCGACGGCGCCGCTGATCCTTTAGGGTCACCCGTCCGATGCAGACTTCCGTCAAAGAGCTGCCCGATTCGCGCGTTCTGGTCGAGGTCGAGGTCCCGGCCGAGGACGTCCAGCGCGCCGCCAACCGCGCCGCCCGGGCGATGGCCAAGGAGATGCGGATGCCCGGCTTCCGCAAGGGCAAAGCGCCGCCACGCTGGTCATCCAGCGGCTCGGTTTCGGCTCGGTCCTCGAGCGAGGCGATCCGCGAGGCGCTGCCGGAGTGGTACGAACGGGCCCTGCTCGACGCGGCGATCACGCCGATCGGCGACCCCAGCATCGAGATGACCGCGACCCCCGAGGCCGAGGGCGAGCCGCTCAGCTTCAAGTTCGAGGTCGGCGTGCGGCCGACGGCCGAGCTCGGCGACTACAAGGGCCTCGAGGTCGGCAGGAGAAGAGAGAGGTCGACGAGGAGTCGTCGACACCGAGGTCGAGCGCATCCGCGAGGGCTTCGCGCGGCTGGAGCCGGTCGAGCGCGAGGCCGCCGAGGGCGACTCGCTGCTGATCGACTTCGAGGGGCTGCTCGACGGCAAGGCCTTCGAGGGCGGCAAGGCCGACGACTACCTGCTGGCGCTCGGCTCCGGCTCAGCTGATCGAGGGCTTCGAGGAGCAGCTGGCCGGCGCCAAGGCGGGCGAGGAGCGCGAGGTCGAGGTCACCTTCCCCGACGACTACCAGGCCGAGCACCTGGCCGGCGAAGACGCCGTCTTCAAAGTCAAGGTCAAAGAGGTGCGGGAGAAAATCCTCCCCGAGCTCGACGACGACTTCGCCTCCGACGCCTCCGAGTTCGACACGCTGGAGGAGCTGCGCGCCGACATCCGCGAGAAAGTCGGCGAGGCGCTGGACAGCCGCGCCGAGGAAGACTTCCGCATCGCCGCCATCGACGCCGCGGTCGACACCGCCACGGTCGAGATCCCCGACGACCTCGTCACCGCCCGCGCCAGCGAACGCTGGGAGCGGATGGAACGGCAGCTCGCCGAGTCGCGGCATGGACCCCAACGCCTTCCTGCAGATGCAGGGCAAAACCCGCGAGGAGCTGATCGAGGAATCGAAGCCCGACGCGGAGAGAGAGCTCAAGCGCGAGGCCGTGGTCACCGCGATCGCCGAGGCCGAGGGGATCGAGGTCGCCGAGGAGGAACTGGTCGAGGCGCTCGCCCACAGCGCCGAGCACGAACGGACGACGCCGGAGAAACTGCTCGAGCGGCTGCGCGAGAACGGCCGCGAGGCGATGATCACCGAAGACCTCCGGGCCCGCAAAGCGATCGAGCTGGTCGCCGACGCCGGCCAAACCGATCCCGCTCGAGGAGGCCGAAGAGCGCCAGGAGCATGAAGAGGCCGCCGAGAAAATCTGGACCCCCGAGAAAGAGCGCGAGAAAGCCGGCGGCCTCTGGACGCCTGAGTCGACGACTGAGGGGGTCGTCGGGAGGGGTCCCGCGACTGAATTCCCGCAGAGGGGTACCGGCATCCCTCCCTCGCAACCCCTCGTCCCTGGCTATCCAGGCACCAACTTCCACGCCGACCCGCTTCTATAGAGTGCCCCGCGCATGAGTCCTCTGGTCCCCATGGTGGTCGAGCAGACCTCGCGCGGCGAGCGGGCGTTCGACATTTACTCGCGGCTGCTCGGCGAGCGGATCGTCTTCCTCGGCACGCCGGTCACCGATGACATCGCCAACCTGATCGTCGCCCAGCTGCTGCACCTGGAGTCCGAGGATCCGGACAAGGACGTCAGCCTCTACATCAACTCGCCCGGCGGCTCGGTCTACGCGGGGCTGGCGATCTACGACACGATGCAGTTCATCAAGCCCGACGTGCAGACGATCTGCGTCGGGGTCGCGATGAGCATGGGGGCGCTGCTGCTCTGCGGCGGTGCCGACGGGCAAGCGGATGGCGCTGCCCAACTCGAAGATCCTGATCCACCAGGTCTCGGCCGGCTTCCAGGGCCAGGCGACCGACATCGAGATCCACGCCAAAGAGATCATCGACGTGCGCCGTCGCCTCGACGAGATCATCGCCAAGCACACCGGGCAGCCGTTCGAGAAGGTCACGAAAGACACCGAGCGCGACTACTTCATGAGCGCGGAGGAGGCGAAGGAGTACAACATCGTCGACCGCGTCATCGAGCACCACTGAAGCGCCCGGCCCTTCTCCGTTCTCGCCTCGCTGTCGCTGCTCGCGGCCTTCACCGCTCCCGCCTCGGCCCAGGTCGTCTCAGCCCGACGGGGCGATGCCCTTCTACGAGCACGTCTTCCCGGTCCAGGGCCCGCACGGCGAACGCGGCCCGGTCGGCGAATTCGGCGCCCCGCGCGAGCGGCGGTCGCATCCACGAAGGCTTCGACATCGCTCGCCGCCTGCGGGACCGAACTGGTCGCGGCGGTAACCGGCAAGGTGCTGCGGACGCGGCTACGACCCGGTCCTCTACGGCAACTACCTGCTGATCCACGGCGAGGGCGAGGACCGCAGCTACTTCTACGCGCACATGCAGCGGCCGCCGCTGGTCCACCAGGGCGAACGGGTCTGGGCGGGGGAGAGGGTCGGCGCGGTCGGCAAGACCGGCAACGCCCGCACGGTCGGCTGCCAGCTGCACATCGAGATCCACGTCCACGGCGTCCCGGTCGACCCGCGAGCCGGAACTCCGGCGCTGGGACCGCTACAGCTGGACCGTTCGAACCAGAGATTGGCCTTGGGATTGCCGTTGTAGGCGGCGCACCTCGCGGTAGCCGGCGGCCCGGTAGAGGGCGATCGCGGCGGTCAGGTAGTTGGAGGTGTCGAGGCGGACGGCGGGCAGCCATGCGCCGGCGGCGATCGCCTCGAGCTCTGCGAGTAGTCGCCGCGCGATCCCGTCGCCGCGGAAGGCGGGTGCCAGGTACATGCTCTTGACCTCGGCGACGCTCGGTGTCGAGGTGCGCGGACCCCGCCCAGCCCGGCCGGCGCCCGCCGACCCGGACCAGCAGCAGCACCCCGTTCGGCGGTTCGAGGTCGGCCGGTGGCCCCGCCTCGATATCGGCCGTCAAGTCGATCCCCAGCGGCCCGTCCGCCTCGGCGATGAAGTCGGCGTAGAGCGCCCGTACCTCCGCGTCGGCGGCTCCCCGCGCCTCGAAACTGACGTCCTCAGGCACGGCAGAAATCGCGCGTCGACTTCGACGTCTATAGGCCCCACAAGTCGACGCGCGTCCGCTCACACGCGTCAGCTCGTACTCGATCCATTCCGATTTGCTCGGCGCCGGTGGTGTCGTAGAGGCGCTGGGCGGTGTGTTGTCCGGTGCGGTCGACCACTCCAGGGCAGGCGGCGCCGCGGTCGCGGGCGACCCCGGCGGCTGGCCTCGATCAGCGCCCGGCCGACGCCGCTGGCCCGCGCGCGCCCTCGGCGACGAAGAGGTCGTTCATCAGCACCGTCTCGACCGCCCTGGTCGAGGAGAAATGCCAGTAGAGGCAGGCGTAGCCGAGCAGCTCGCTCGCCCTCGCCAGGCGCCGATCAGCATGCCGTCGTCGCTGGGGGCGAGGAAGCGGCGGAAGAAGTCGCGGTTGCGCTCGGTGCCGATGTCGTCGACTCGTAGAAGCGCTGATAGGCGGCGATCAGCGGCAGCAGGCGCTCGAACTCGGCGCTGGTGATCGGCGCGATGCGAAGCCCTTCCGGCACCGCCTCACCGTACGCGAGCCACGCAAGCCGCGGCTCACGAGCAGGGACCGCCGCGGCGGCGCCGTAAACCATCCCACAGACCGGCTTGAGTCCCCCGTTTAAGCTGTTGGGGCTGCCGGAGGTCAAACGACCACCCCGCTAGGAGGGGATTCCGCTGGCACGTCCCACCGACTCGAACGAGCAGCTCCTCTGCAGCTTCTGCGGCAAGTCGCAGCGCCAGGTCAAGAAGTTGATCGCCGGCCCCGGCGTCTACATCTGCGATGAGTGCATCGACCTCTGTAACGAGATCATCGACGAGGAGCTGACGGCGGCACCCGCCTTCGAGCTCGAGAACCTGCCGAAACCGCGCGAGATCTACGACGTGCTGCAGGAGTACGTGGTCGGCCAGGAGCCCGCCAAGCGCGCCCTCTCGGTCGCGGTCTACAACCACTACAAGCGGGTCCAGATCGCCCAGTCCGAGGAGACCGACGTCGAGCTGCAGAAGTCGAACATCATGATGCTGGGGCCGACCGGCTGCGGCAAGACGCTGCTGGCCCAGACCCTCGCCCGCATCCTCAACGTCCCCTTCGCGATCGCCGACGCGACGGCGCTGACCGAGGCCGGCTACGTCGGCGAGGACGTCGAGAACATCCTTCTGAAGCTAATCCAGGCCGCCGACTACGACGTCAAAAAGGCCGAGACGGGGATCATCTACATCGACGAGATCGACAAGATCGCGCGCAAGGCCGACAACCCGTCGATCACCCGCGATGTCTCCGGCGAAGGCGTGCAGCAGGCGCTGCTGAAGATCCTTGAGGGAACCCAGGCCTCGGTGCCGCCGCAGGGTGGGCGCAAGCACCCGCACCAGGAGTTCCTGACGATCGACACCACCAACATCCTCTTCATCTGCGGCGGCTCCTTCGCCGAGCTCGACAAGGTGATCGAGCGCCGCGTCGGCGACCACGGGGTCGGCTTCGGCGCCGAAATCTCCTCGCGCGAGAAGAAGGACGCCGGCGAATGGTTCGAGCAGGTGCTGCCTGAGGACCTGATCGAGTACGGGCTGATCCCCGAGTTCATCGGCCGCCTGCCGGTGATCACGGCGATCCACCAGCTCAGCCGCGACGACCTCTGCACGATCCTGACCGAGCCCAAACACGCGCTCACCCGCCAGTTCCAGCGCTTCTTCGAGTTCGACGACATCGAGCTGGTCTTCGCCGAGGACAGCCTCGAGGCGATCGCCGACAAGGCCCTGGAGCGCGAGACCGGTGCCCGCGGCCTGCGCTCGATCCTCGAGGAGACCCTGCTCGACGTCCAGTTCGAGCTGCCCTCGCGCCGCGATGTGACCAAGTGCGTCGTCACCAAGGAGACGATCTCCGAGGGTCGCCGTCCGACGCTGGTCACCGAGGCCGTCCAGCAGGACATCGGGCCGGCGGAGCCGGGGCTCAGCGAAGAAACTGCCTAGCGAGCGAGGCTCGGGTGGACCCCCTCTCTCGCAACAGCGGGGAGGCTCGTTCGGGGGTCCACCCGAGCCTCGCTGACACGTGGCTAGACTCGCCGCGAATGGACGCCGCCGCGCGCAAGAGGCTCGAGGAGACGACCCGCTACGACCCGACCGAGGTCGAGGCGCGGGTCTTTGCCGAATGGATCGAGGGCGGCTACTTCCACCCGGACGCCGAGGGCAGTCCGGAGCACAACTTCTCGGTGACGATCCCGCCGCCCAACGTCACCGGCGCCCTGCACATGGGGCATGCGCTGAACGGCTCGATGCAGGACGCGCTAGTGCGGCTCAACCGCATGCGCGGGCGCAACGCACTCTGGGTCCTCGGCACCGACCACGCCGGCATCGCCACCCAGGCGGTGGTCGAGAAAGAGCTGAAAAAAGAGGGCACGAGCCGCCACGAGCTCGGCCGCGAGGCCTTCGTCGAGCGCGTCTGGCGCTGGAAAGAGGAGTACGGCTCGCGGATCGTCGAGCAGTACAAGCGGCTCGGCGCCTCCTGCGACTACGAGCGCGAGCGCTTCACCCTCGACGAGGGCTACGTCAAGGCCGTCTACCGCGTCTTCAAGCAGCTCTACGACAAGGGCTACATCTACCGCGACAACTACATGGTCAACTGGGACCCGGGCTCGCGCTCGGCGATCTCCGACCTCGAGGTCGAGAACCGCGAGGTCGAGGACGCGCTCTACTCGATCGACTATCCAGTTGAGGGCTCCGACCAGGTGCTGACCGTGGCCACGGTGCGGCCGGAGACGATGCTGGCCGACACCGCCGTCGCCGTGAACCCCAACGACGAGCGCTACGCCGACCTGGTCGGCAAGCACTGCGTCTTGCCCCTGGTCGGCCGCCGCCTGCCGATCATCGCCGACGAGCACGTCGACCCCGAGTTCGGCACCGGGGCGCTGAAGATCACCCCCGGCCACGATGTCAACGACTTCGAGATCGGCCGCAAGCACGGGCTCGAGGAGCTCTCGGTGATCGGCGAGGACGGCCGCATGAACGCGGAGGCGGGCGAGTACGCGGGGATGACGATCAAGCGAGGCGCAGGAGGCGGTCGTCGGCGGCGCTCCGGGCCGAGGGCCGGCTGCGCGCCGAGGAGCCCTACACCCACTCGGTCCCGTTCTCGCACCGCTCCGGCGAGCGGATCGAGCCGCTGATCTCGCTGCAGTGGTTCTGCCGCATGGACGAGCTGGCCGAACCGGCGATCGCGGCAGTCGAGCGCGACGAGGTGCGGATCGCCCCCAGCCAGTGGAAACGCGTCTACCTCGACTGGATGGGGGAGATCCGGCCCTGGTGCATTTCCCGCCAGCTCTGGTGGGGCCACCGGATTCCCGTCTGGTACTGCGACCCCTGCGAAGAAGTCGATTGTCGGCGAGCAGCCGCCTGAGCGTTGCGGCGGCTGCGGCGGTGAGCTGCGCCAGGAGGAGGACGTGCTCGACACCTGGTTCAGCTCGGCGCTCTGGCCCTTCGCGACGCTGGGGTGGCCCGATGACACCCCCGAGCTGCAGGCCTTCTACCCGACCAGCTTCCTCACCACCGCCCGCGAGATCCTCTTCCTCTGGGTCGCGCGGATGGTGATGATGGGCCTCGAGTTCCCCGGCGCGATCCCCTTCCGCGACGTCTATGTGCACTCGGTGATCCAGGCCCGCGATGGGCGGCGGATGTCGAAGAGCCTCGGCACCGGGATCGACCCGCTGGAGGAGATCGACGTCCACGGTGCCGACGCCCTCCGCTTCGGACTGCTGGCGATGTCCTCGACCCAGGACGTGCGCTTTTCCGACGCCAAGGTCCAACAGGGCCGCGACCTCGCCAACAAGCTCTGGAACGCCAGCCGCCTGATCCTCCTCAACGCCGCCGCGGTCGAGCCGGCGCCGCGCCCGCTCACGGTCGAGGACCGCTGGCTGCTCTCGCGCCTGGAGGGGACGATCGCCTCCGTCACCGAGAAGCTCGAGACCTACGACTTCGCCCACGCCGTCCAGGAGGCCTACTCGTTCTTCTGGCGCGACCTCTGCGACTGGTACCTGGAGATCGTCAAGCCGCGCCTCTACGACGGCGAGGAGGAGGTCTCGGCGACGCTCCTCTACGCGCTGGAGCGAGTGCTGGCCCTGCTGCACCCGACGATGCCCTTTGTCACCGAGGAGATCTGGTCCTTCCATCCGGCCCGTCGCGGCCACCTGGTGGTCCACAGCTTCCCGACGGCCCAGGAGTCGCTCTTCGACGAGGCCGCTGAGGCCGATGTCGAAGCCGGGATCGTCCTCACCCAGCGCCTGCGCGCCTGGCGCGACCTGGTCGAACTGCCGGCCGGGGCGGTCCTTGCCGCCCGCGTCGAAGGGGTCGATCCGCCCGAGTTCGTCGCCCGGCTGGCCCGCTTCGAGTTCGGCCCCAACGGTGGCGACCCGGTTGCCGCGATCGGCCCAGTCCGCGTCCTTCCCTCGGCCGAGCTCGACGCCGACGCCGTCGCCACCCGCCTCGATAAACGTCGCGACGAGCTGCGCGCCGAGGTCGAGCGGGCCGAGCGCAAACTCGGCAACGAGGGCTTCGTCGCCAAGGCCCCGGCCGAGGTGGTCGAGGAGGAGCGCGGCAAGCTCGAGCACTACCGGGCCGAGCTGGCCGAGCTCGAGTAGCGCCGGTGAGCGCCTTCCCGGCGGACGCTTACCTGGAGTCCCTGGGGCCGGTCGGCTGGCGCCTCGGCCTGGAGCGGATGCGCAAGCTGACGACGGCGCTGGGCCTGCCGCAGCACCGCTTCGCCTCGATCCACGTTGTCGGCACCAACGGCAAGTCCTCGGTGACGCGGATGACGGCGGCGCTGCTGGAAGCGCATGGCCTCGCCGCCGGCGCCTACCTCTCGCCCCACACCGAGCGCTGGTCGCAGCGGACCCTGGTCCGCGGCGAGGAGGTTGGCGCGGCGGAGTGGGCCGCCGCGGTCGAGCAGGTCGCGCGCGCCGCGGAGGGGGTCGACCGCAGCCTCGCCGAGGGCGACGCGGTGACCCAGTTCGAGGCGGCGACGGCGGCGACCTTCGTCGCCTTGGCCCGGGCCCGCGTCGACGTCGCCGTCATCGAGGCCGGCCTCGGCGGTCGCCTCGACGCCACCAACACGATCCCCTCGCGGGTCACCGTTCTCACCTCGATCGGCCGTGACCACACCGAGTGGCTGGGGGAGACCGAGACCGAGATCGCCGCCGAGAAGCTTGCCGTCCTGCGCGACCAGACGACGCTGGTCCTCGGCCACGTCTCGCCGGCAGTGGCGGTGCTGGCCGAGGAGGCCGCCGCCGCCCACGGCGCCCGCCTCCTCCGCGCCGCCGAGGACCCCGGCCCGGAGATCGAGCTACAGGCGCCGGGCCGCTTCCAGCGCCGCAACTTCGCCCTGGCGATGGCCACCGCCGAGGCTTTCCTCGGCGCGCTCGACCCCGAGAAGGTCGCCACGGTCGCCGCCGCCCTCACCGTCCCCGGCCGCCTTGAGCTCGTCGCCAACCATCCGCCTACCTACCTCGACGCTGCCCACAACCCCGACGGCGCTGCCGCCCTGGCCGAGGCACTGCCGCCGTTGACGGGTGACCGTCGCATCGTCGCCTGCCTGGCCGTGCTCGCCGACAAGGACGCCGAGGCGATGGTGGCGGCGCTGGCGCCGGCCCTGGAGCGCGCCGTCTGCACCGAGCTGCCGGCCGCGGCGCTGGCCGGACATGGCCGCTCCGGCGCCGCCTCGCGCCCCGCCGCTGAGCTGCTCGCCGCCTGCGAGGCCGCCGGTCTCGCCGCCGAGGCCGAGCCCGACTTCGACGCCGCCCTCGCCCGCGCCACCGCCCTCGCCGCAGCGCCGCCCGAGGGGGCCCTGCTTGTCACCGGCTCCCACTATGCCCTGGCCCCGGCGTCTGCGAGGATTCGCGCATGAACCGCAGCGCCGGCTCCGAACTGCTCTCGATGATGGGCCTCGTCGCCGCCGTCGTCGCGATCGTGATCCTCTTCTTCTTCGGCGTCGGCTACCTCTTCGGGAGGCTGTTCCTGTAAGCATTCGTCCACGGCGCCGGGCCCAACAGGGTTCGCGTCGGCGGCGGCGAAGTAGACTGCCCGTCCTCCGCAGCGGTCCCCTTAACCCATGGCACTAGCGATCTTCGGCATCAGCAACAGCGGCCTCAACCTGGCCGCGACCCTTTTCCTGCTGATGCTGGTGGTGCTCTGGCTGGCGCTGATCGTCTACACCTACCTCGACGCTCGCCGCCGCATCTCCGACCCCTTCCTGGTCGGCTGCGCCACCGTCGCCTCCTTCTTCCCCTTCATCGGCACCGCCGTCTACGCGATCGTGCGTCCGCCCGAGTTCCTCGAGGACGCCCACGAGCGCGAGCTGGAGATCAAAGCGGCGGAGCTGCGAGTGCGGCAGCTGCGCGAAGAAACCTGCCCCAACTGCGAGCACCCGGTCGAGAAAAACTACCTGCGCTGCCCCAACTGCCAGCGCCGGCTCAAGGACCCCTGCCCGACCTGCAGCAAGCCGGTAGACCCCAAGTGGGAGCTCTGTCCCTTCTGCGAATCGGCGCTGCGCGGCGGTGGCGGCGAGCGCTCGCGCCGGCCCCGCGAGCGCCGTCCCGAGGGCGAGCCGCCGCGCCGCGAGGCCGCCCCCAAACGGCAGGCCGCGCCGCGCAAAAAAGCCCCCGCCGCGGGGGCCAAACGATCTTCCGCGAGCAGCGCCGAAAGCGAACCGGCTCGCGGCGCCTCGAAAGAGGCGTCGACCGAAAAACGACAGCAAAGGAGCACCAGCCGTGAGCCGGACCCTGATCCTCGTCAAGCCTGACGCCTTTGAGCGCGCCCTCACCGGTGAGGTAATCGCCCGCTTCGAGCGCAAGGGTCTGCGCATCGCCGCCCTGAAGACGATGCGGGCCAGCGAGGAGATCGCCCACGAGCATTACGCCGAGCACAAGGAGAAGCCCTTCTTCGGCGAGCTGGTCGACTTCATCACCGGCGGCACCCTGGTGGCGATGGTGCTGGAGGGGACCGAGGCGGTCCCCGCCGCGCGCCAGATGATCGGCGCCACCAACCCGATCGAGGCTGCCCCCGGCTCGATCCGCGGCGACTTTGCGCTCGAGGTGACCTTCAACATGGTCCACGGTTCGGACTCCGACGAGTCGGCCGAGCGCGAGATCGGGATCTGGTTCCCAGAGCTGTCCTAGCCCGGGCCGCCGCGCGATGAGCGTGGTCCTCGCTTCCGGCTCGCCGCAGCGGCGCGAGATTCTCACCAAGCTCGGCCTCGAGTTCGAGGTGCTGGTCTCCGGCGTCGAGGAGCTGAGCGACGGCGACCCGGAATTCCTGGTGGTCGAGAACGCGCGCCGCAAGGCGCGCGCCATCGCCGCCCCCGACGGGGCGGTGGTGATCGGCTGCGACACCGACGTCGTCTTGGACGGGGAGGTCCTCGGCAAGCCGGCCGACGCGGCCGAGGCGCGCGCCTACCTGGACCGCATGTCGGGCCGCCCGCACACGGTCATGAGCGGCCTCGTCGTTCGCGACTCCGGGGGCGAGCGCAGCGGCCTGGAACGGACCACGGTCGTCTTCAAACCGCTCTCCGACGCCGAGAAGGAGCGCTACGTCGGCTTCGGCGAGTGGCGCAGCCGTTCCGGTGGCTACGCGATCCAGACGCTCGGCTCGACCCTGGTGGAACGGGTCGAGGGCAGCGTTTCCAACGTCGTCGGCCTCCCGGTTGGCCTCTTGTTCGAGCTGGCGCCGCAGGTCTTCACCCAAGCCTGAGCGAATCTTTTTGCCCACTACGTGGGTTTGGGATGATCCCGCTGCGTCTAGGCGCGAT
Organism: uncultured Actinomycetes bacterium; assembly: GCA_963708405.1. GTDB lineage: Bacteria > Actinomycetota > Thermoleophilia > Solirubrobacterales > 70-9 > VAYN01. The sequence continues at coordinate 808,602 of CAVPSL010000002.1, read as the reverse complement.
CTTCAGGCATGGGCATATTCAGCTACTTCACCCGGCTCGGTGGCCGCGACATGGCGGTCGATCTCGGCACGGCCAACACGCTCGTTTACGTGCGCGGCCGCGGCATCGTGCTCTCGGAGCCCTCGGTGGTGGCGATCGACTCCCGCAACGGTCAGGTCCACGCCGTCGGCATCGAGGCCAAGCGGATGCTGGGACGGACGCCGGGGACGATCACCGCGATCCGGCCGCTTAAGGACGGCGTCATCGCCGACTTCGACGTCACCGAACAGATGCTGCGGCACTTCATCCAGTCGGTCCACTCCAACCGCTTCGCTCATCCGCGGGTGGTCGTCTGCGTGCCTTCGGGCGTGACCGGGGTCGAGAAGCGCGCGGTCGAGGAGGCCTGCCTCTCGGCCGGCGCCCGCCAGGCCTACCTGATCGAGGAGCCGATGGCGGCGGCGATCGGCGCCGGCCTGCCCGTCGCCGAGCCGACCGGCTCGATGGTCGTTGACATCGGCGGCGGCACCACCGAGGTGGCGGTGATCTCGCTCGGTGGCATCGTCGTCTCCCAGTCGATTCGGATTGGCGGCGACGAGCTCGACGAGGCGATCGTCAGCCACTGCAAACAGGCCTACAAGCTGGCAATCGGCACTCCGACCGCGGAGGAGGTGAAGCTCGAGGCGGGTTCGGCCTCGGTGCTGCCGGAGGAGGTGCGGACCGAGATCCGCGGTCGCGACCTCGTCTCCGGCTTGCCGAAAACGATCGAACTGACCTCCGAGGAGATCCGTGAGGCGCTCGACGAGCCAGTCAGCCACATCGTCGCCGCGGTCAAGGAGACGCTCGACCGCACCCCGCCCGAGCTCGCCGGTGACATCATGGACCGTGGCATAACCCTCGCCGGCGGCGGTGCTCTGCTGCAAGGCTTGGAGCAGCGGCTGCGTGACGAGTGCCAGATGCCATGCCAACTGGCAGAGTCGCCACTCACTTGCGTTGCGGTCGGTTCCGGGCTTTCTTTAGAGGAGTTCGAGACCCTTCACCGCGCGAGCAAGAAGCATTCCGGAGCGCGTCGCGTTCGCTAGCCGGCGCCCGCGCAAAGCCCCGAAACCCAGGTTTTCTACGTGTACCGAAAGCAAGTACGCCGCCGCAGGGCGGTGCTGGCCCTACTAATCGTCGGCTCTTTTGCCCTGCTCACGATCACCTACGGGCAGGGCTCCAACGACCTGCAGCGGGGCGTCAGCACGATCTTCAGCCCGGTCCAGTCGGTCGCCGACCGCGCTCTGAAGCCGGCCCGCGACCTCGTCAACTGGTTCGACAAGACCTTTGACGCGCGCGGCAAGGAGAGTCGCCTCCAGGGCGAACTCCAGGTCGCCCGTAAGGAAGCCGTGGGCAAAAATGCGGCGTTGGCCGAAAACGCGGAGTTGCACAAACTGCTGGAACTCGACCGCGGCGGCGCCATCCCCTCCGGATACCACCCGGTCACCGGCCGCGTGATCGCCCGCTCGCCGACGATCTGGTTCGCCGACGTCACCGTCGACGTCGGCAGCGGCGACGGCGTCCAGGTCGATGACCCAGTCGTCAACGGCGACGGCCTCGTCGGCACCATCTCGGCGGTGACGCCGGGCTCCGCTCAGGTGGCGCTGATCGCCGACAGCGCCAGTGCCGTCTCGGCCAAGGTCGTGCCGCCGGGCATCCAGGGCGTGGTCAGGCCCAACGTCGGCGACCCCGGCGACCTGATCCTCGATTTCATCGACTCCAGCAAGCACGTCCACAAGGGTCAGGCGGTGGTCACCGCCGGCTGGCGCAGCCAGGGGATCGCCTCGCGCTTCCCGCCCAACATCCCCGTCGGCGAAGTCAGCCAGGCCTCCTTGGAAGAGCAGGAGGCCCAGCAGCAGGTCCACGTTCGCCCCTACGCCGACCTGCGCAACCTCGACATCATCCAGGTCCTGACCGGGGGCTGGCGCGGGTGATCCTGACCCCGAAGATCCTCGCCCGCCTGCTCGGCGTCGGCCTGCTGGCGGTGATTCTGCAGCTCTCCTTCTTCTCCCAAGTGACGCTCTTCCACACCAGCCCCGACGTGCTGCCGGCGGTGGTGATCTCGCTCGGCTTGCTGGGCGGGACGATGACCGGCGCCGCCAGCGGCTTCGCGATCGGCTTCCTGCTCGACTGCCTGCTGGTGCAGCCGCTCGGTGGCGGCTCGCTGGTGCTGCTCGGGGTCGGCTACCTGGCGGGCATGTTCCGCGAGCGCTTCGAGATCCACAGCCCGCTGGTGCCGCCGCTGCTCTGTATGGCGCTGACCCTGGTCGCCGAGCTCGGCTTCGGGGCGCTGGCTCTGCTGCTGGGAATCGACTCGACGGTCAGCACCCTGGTCATCCGCGACATGCTGATCAAGAGCATCTTCGCCTTCTTCCTCGGCTGGCCGATCTACCTCGGCCTGCGGCGGCTGTTGCGCCCGGCCCTGGTCGAGGAGCCGGTGGTGCGCCGTGGCAGGCAGCCCTCGGTTCTGGGAGCCTAGGGGGCAGTCGTGTACCTGCGCTCGGGAGATCGTCCCCAGGCCAGTCCCCGGCTGGCCCTGCGCATCGCCGTAGTCGGCGGCGTCGCCGTGGCGCTATTCGGCGTGCTCTTCTTCCGCCTCTGGGACCTGCAGGTGATCTCCGGCGATCACTACCTGGCCGAGGCCAAGAACAACCGCACCCGCTCGTTCAAGGTGATCGCCCCGCGCGGCGAGATCGTTGCCCGCAACGGCTCGGCGATCGTCGAGAACCGCACCAGCCTCGCCCTGCAGTTGAACACGGCGCGGCTGCCGGCGAACACGAAGGAAGCGAACACCGAGCTGACCCGGATTGCCAAGCTCGTCCAGATGACGCCGAAGAAGCTGCGGCGGACGATCCGCGAAGGCGAAGAAGTCGCCGCGGGGGCGCCGGTGACGCTGCGCCGCGACGTCGGCTACGACCTCGTCTACTACTTGGAAGAGAACAAACGGCAGTTCCCCGGGCTGGCGGTCCAGCGTGTCTTCGTCCGTCGCTACCCGGACGGCACCCTCGGTGCCCACTTCGTCGGCAGTGTCGGCGAGGTCGATGAAGAAGAGCTGAAGAAGGGCCCCTACAAGAACCTCGAACCGGGCGACGAGGTCGGCCAGGGCGGGGTGGAGGCGACCTACGACAAGTACCTGCGCGGCATCCCCGGCCTGACCCGGATCCAGGTCAACGCCCTCGGCCAGCCGACGCCGGGCGGTCAGCTCTACTCGAAGCCGCCGACCCCGGGCGAGAACCTGAAACTGACGATCGACCCGGCCGTGCAGCAGGCCGGCGAAGCGGCGCTCTCCGCCCGCGGCCTGCCCGGTGGCTTCATCACGATGAATGTCGACACCGGCGAAATCCTCGGCCTCGGCTCCAACCCGACCTTCGACCCCTCGGAATTGATCGAACCGAGCCAGGCCCAGGTCAACCAGCTCTACCGCAACTCGGCGGCGCCGCTGACCGATCGCGCCACCGAAGGGCTCTATCCGGTTGGCTCGACCTTCAAGCTCATCACCGGCCTGGCCGGTCTGGAAGAGGGGTTGATCACGCCGCAGACCGTGGTCGACGACACCGGCAGCATCACCGTCGGCGAACAGAAATTCGAAAACTCCGAAGGCGTGGCCAACGGCCCGGTGGACCTGGTCTCGGCCCTCCGCGTCTCCTCCGACGTCTACTTCTACCTACTGGGCCTGAAGATGTGGGACACCAACGACCTCCAGCACTGGGCGCACGAGCTGGGGATCGGGCGGCCGACGGGGATCGACGTGCCGGTCGGCACGGATGGCCTGCTGCCGAGCAAGGCCTGGCGCAATCAGCTCTTCAAGGAAGGCGAAACCGAACGGCCCTGGTCGGCCGGCGACGACATCCAGTTGGCGACCGGGCAGGGCGACCTGCAGACCAACCCGCTGCAGATGGCGATCGCCTACGCCACCCTCGCCAACGGCGGCACCGTGCCGACGCCGCACCTGGGGCTGGCGGTGGAAGACGCTTTCGGTCGGGTCCAGAAGGAATTCGACCCCAAGCCCCGCCGTCACGTCCGCATCGACCCCAGCTCGCGGCGGGAGATCCTCGAAGGCCTGCACGAGGCGGCGCAGGCGCCGGGGGGCACCTCCTACCCTGTCTTTTCCAGCTTCCCGGTCGAGGTCGCGGGCAAGACCGGTACGGCGGAACGGGTCGGCCACGCCAACCAGTCCTGGTACGTGGTGCTGGCGCCGTACCCAAATCCGCGTATCGTCACCGCAGTGACGATCGAGGAAGGCGGCTTCGGGGCCGAATCGGCAGCTCCCGCCGCGAAGTCGATCCTCGAAGCGTATTTCCGCAAGACCCTGCGGGAAAGCAGTGAAAAGAGCAGCGCCAGCAGCGAAGAAAGCACCGGCTGATGTACGCCACCCGCGCCCGCAACACCCGCCCCGAGCCCTTCGCCGTCCGCGTCGGCGTCGCCGAGCGGCTCGGCCTCGCCCACATGGACTGGCCACTGCTGATCGCTGCCGTCGGGCTGGTCGCCTTCAGCGTCTTCACGCTCTCCCAGGCGACCTCTCACGACGTCCCCGGCAGCCCCAACTACTACGTCAACCGGCAGGCGATCTACGGCGTGATGGGGGTCATCGGGATGCTGGTCCTGACCCGCATCGACTACTCGCGCTTCCGTGAGCTCCGGGTCGGCATCTACACTTTCTTGTGCGCGAGCGTTTCCTTGGTCTTCGTCTTTGGTTTCGCCGCTCGCGGTTCAAGACGTGCATTCGAACTTCCCCTTTTCAGCTTCCAGCCGTCGGAGCTCGGCAAGCTCCTGCTCGTTTTGGCGCTAGCCGGGTTCGTTATCGACGGCGCCAGGCGTGGCTCCGGGGTCCAGCGCACGGTGCGCTACCTCTGCCTTGGCCTGGCCCCGGCTGCGCTTGTTTTCCTGCAGCCAGACCTCGGCACCTCGATGGTGTTCGCGGTTGCCACCCTTGCCGTCATGTACTTCGGAGGCGTCCGTTGGACGCACTTCGCGGTGATTGGCGGCGCCATAGTCGCGCTGATCGCGCTGGTCCTGGTCGTCGCTCCGGCGGTCGGGACTCCCGTGCTCAAGGGATACCAGCAGGAACGGCTTACCTCGTTCCTCAATCCCCATGAACACGAAGCGGGCGCCGGCTATCAGCAAAACCAATCGGTGATCGCCACCGGTTCCGGTCAGATGACCGGCCGCGGCGATCGCGCCACCCAAACGCGGCTCGACTTCGTTCCCGAGCGGCACACCGACTTCATCTTCGCGGTGATCGGTGAGCGCTACGGGTTCGCGGGCGCCGCATTAGTCCTATCCCTTTACGCCCTGCTTCTCTGGCGGGCGCTGCGGATCGTGACGCTCTCGAAGAACTCCTACGGAACCCTGGTCGCCGGCGGCATCGCCGTCTCGATCCTGTTCCAGGTCTTCGTCAACGTGGGGATGAACCTCGGCATCATGCCGATCACGGGCATCCCCTTACCGCTGATGAGTTACGGCGGGTCGTCGGTTGTGGCGACCCTCCTCGCCATCGGGGTGTTGCAGAGCATCAACGTGCAAGCGCGCCTCAGCGAGAGGGGCAGGTTCGCCTGGTGACCTCTTGAAGAAGAGGCAGGCCCGCGTATCTACCCCGAACTGAGCTAACCCCCCATGAAGAAAACGATTTTGGTCTCCGCCGAGCGCGGAGAGACCCGCGTCGCCGTCCTTGAGTCCAAATCCAAAGGCGGCAAGCGCGACGTAGCGGAGCTCTACATCGAGCGCCGTGGCCGGCGGTCCATCGTCGGCAACATCTACAAGGGCAAGGTCGACAACGTCCTGCCCGGTATGGAGGCCGCCTTCGTCGACATCGGCCTCGAGCGCAACGGCTTCCTCCACGTCGACGAGATTGTCCTTCCCGGCGGTGAGCAGGCGCCCAAGCGTGGGCGTGGCTCCGGCCGCCGCATCAACGAGCTGATCAAACCCGGCCAGGAGATCCTGGTCCAGGTCGTCAAGGACCCGCTCAAGACCAAGGGCGCCCGGCTCTCGATGAACGTCTCGATCGCCGGCCGCTATCTGGTCTTCGCGCCGCAGGGCTCCGGCGTCGGCGTCAGCCGCCGGCTCTCGGACTCCGAGCGCGACCGGCTGCGCAAGATGGTCGACCGCACCTACAAGGGCCCGGGCGGGCTGATCGTCCGCACCGCCGCCCACGGCGCCAAGAAATCCGACTTCGTGCGCGAGATCGGCTACCTCGAGAAGCTGAACGAGGTGCTCGACCGCCGCGCCGAGGCCAGCAAGGCGCCGGCGATGGTCTTCCAGGAGGCCGACCTCTCGGTGCGGGTCCTCCGCGACGTCTTCCTCAGCGAGTTCGAGCGGGCGATCATCGACTCCGAGAAGCAGTTCGAGCGCGTCACCAACTTCTTTCAGCGCACGGCGCCGGAGCTGGTCGGCGGCGTCGAGCTGTACCGCGGCGAGAAGCAGTCGCTGTTCGAGAAATGGAAGATCGACGAGGAGATCGAGTCGACCCTGAACCGGCGCGTCGACCTGCCCTCGGGCGGCTATCTGATCATCGACTACGCCGAGGCCCTGACCGTGATCGACGTCAACAGTGGCTCCTTCACCGGCCGCGGCAAAGGCGGCCTTGAGGAGACGATCACCAAAGTCAACACCGAGGCGGCCGAGGAGGCGGTGCGGCAGTTGCGGCTGCGCGACATCGGCGGCATCATCGTCATCGACTTCATCGACATGGCCCGGGCCAGCAACCGCGACAAAGTCCTGAAGACGATGCGCAAAGCGCTCGACGCCGACAAGTCGAAGAGCTACGTGGTCGAGGTCTCGCCGCTGGGCCTGGTCGAGATGACCCGCCAGAACGTCACCGACGGCGTCCGCGAGATCCTCACCGCGCCCTGCCCGACCTGCCACGGCGAGGGCGTCGTCCTCTCGGCCGAGACGGTGGCGCTGGAGGGGCTGCGCAAGATGCGCGAAATCGCCGCCGAGCACGCCGACGTCGAGGCTTTCCTGGTCCGCGTCAACCCGAAAGTGGCGCGCGAGCTGACCGACGAGGACAGCGGCTTGACCGAGCTCGAGGCCGAGACCGGCAAGCGCTTCCACTTCGAGGGCGGCGACGCGCTGGCGATCGACACCTTCACGCTGATCGAGCAGGGGACCCGCGAGGAGATCGAGGAGCGGGCGCTGCCGTTCAAGGTCGGCGAGGAGGTGCTGGTCAACATCGACGAGCCGCACATGTACAACGCCGACGACGCGGTGGCCCGGATCGACTCCTACATCGTCAGCGTCACCGGTGGCGGCCGCTTCGTCGGCCAGCGCCGGATGGTGCGGATCGAGGAGGTCGAGCGCGCGGCGGCGACCGCCTCGCTGCTGGGCACCGATTCCCCCAACGGCGACGGGGGAGCAGGAGAAGACGGCTCCGAGCTAGAATCCGACGCTCCTTCGCGCAAACGTAGTCGTGGCCGCCGGGGCGGTCGGGGGCGTTCGCGCGCCAAACAAGGCAGCAAAGAGAGCGATTGAGCATGTACGCGGTAATTGAAAGCGGCGGCAAGCAGTACAAGGTCGAGAAGGGCACGTCCCTGCTCGTCGATCGCCTCGATGCAAAGGAGGGCGACAAAGTTGCCCTGCGCGCGGTGATGTTCCGCGACGACGAGGTGATCGCCGCCCCCAAGGAGCTCGAGAAGGTCAAAGTCGAGGCCAAAGTCGCCGAGCACCTGCGCGGGCCGAAGATCAAAGTCTTCAAATACAAGGCGAAGAAGGGCTACCGGCGCCGGGCCGGCCACCGCTCCGAGCTGACCAAGCTCGAGGTGACCGAGATCAAACTCGGCGCCCGCAAAGCGGCGGCCAAGAAAGAACCGGCCGAGAAAGCCCCCGCCGCCAAAGAGGAGGCCACCGATGGCTCATAAGAAAGGTCTCGGGTCGAGCCGCAACGGGCGTGAATCGAACCCGAACATGCTCGGCGTCAAGGTCTTCGCCGGTCAGAAGGTGAACGGCGGCGAGATCATCGTGCGCCAGCGCGGCACCCGCTTCTGGCCCGGCGACGGCACCGGCATCGGCCGTGATCACACGATCTTCGCGTCGCGCGCCGGCACCGTTGACTTCAAGCCCGGTCGCAAGGGCCGGACGATCAGCGTTCTGGCTGACGAGTAGCGGCTCTGCCGCGCGATGGACGATCGCGCCAAGATCTGGGTCGAGGGCGGCGCCGGCGGCAACGGCTGCGTCAGCTTCCGGCGCGAGGCGCACGTGCCGCGCGGCGGACCTGACGGCGGCGACGGTGGGCACGGCGGCGACGTCGTGCTCGTCTGCGATCCCTCGCGCCGGGACCTCGGCGTGCTGCGGGGCAGCAAGCACTTCCGGGCCCGGCGGGGAAGTAACGGCGAAGGGTCGAATCGCCACGGCGCCCAGGGGGAGGACCTGGAGATCCCGGTGCCGCCGGGCACCCAGGCCGAAGGGGTGGACGGCAGCGCGATCGACCTGGTGACGCCCGGGCAAGTGGCTGTCGTCGCCCGCGGCGGGCGTGGGGGACACGGCAACAAGCGCTTCGCCAACTCGACCCGGCAGGCCCCTCGCTTTGCCGAGAAAGGGACGAAGGGCGAGGAGGGCTGGATCGAGCTGCGCTTGAAGCTGCTCGCCGACGTCGGCCTCGTCGGCCTTCCCAACGCCGGCAAGTCCTCGCTGCTGGGGCGCCTGACGCGGGCGGCACCGAAGGTGGGGGACTACCCCTTCACGACGCTCTCACCGGTGCTGGGGACGATCGAAGGCGACGACCGGCAGGCGGTGGTGGCGGATATCCCGGGCCTGATCGAGGGGGCGGCCGAGGGTGCCGGGCTCGGGCACGAGTTCCTCGCCCACGTCGAGCGCTGCTCGATGCTGGTCCACCTGGTCGACGTGGCGCCACAGGAGGGAACGCCGGAGGAGAACTACGCGACCGTGCGCGGGGAGTTGGCGGCGCACGGGGCCGGTCTGGAGCGTCTGCCGGAGCTGGTGGTGCTGAGCAAGCGCGACCTGGTCGAGGCCGAGGTCGCGGAAGCCGCCGTGGCGGAGTGGGGGGCGCGTCTGGGCGACGAGGCGCTTGGTGTCCTCGCCCTCTCTGCCGCCACCGGCGAGGGACTGGACGAGCTGCGGCGGCGGATTCTCGCGGCGCTGCCGGGGGAGATGCCGGCACCCGCTGTTGCTGCCAGCGACGGCGAGGCCGAGTTCGAGGCCGAGCACCGCGTCTACCGCCCGGTCGGCGAGGGTGGCTACTGGGTCGAGCGCGAGGAGGACGGCGGCTTCCGAGTGCTCGGCCGCGGTGTCGAGCTGCTCTTCGAGCGTCACGACCTCGCCAACGAGGAAGCCCTCGCCTACCTCGAGCAGCGGCTCGCCGAGATGGGCGTGATCGCCGCCCTCGCCCGCGCCGGCTTGGAGCCCGGCGACGACGTCCGCGTCGGCGAGCACGAGTTCGAGCTGCACATCTGAACCGCGCGGCGTCGCTCCGCCGGTCGGAGTAGCATCCGGCAGATGAAATCTTTTGTCGTCAGGAGCGGAAGTGTCCTGCGCGGTGGGGGGAGAGTCCGGCGCTCTCTGTCCCTATACGACTGGATGTTTGCCCTCGCCGGACTCATTCTCGTCGTCGACCTCGTCTTTCCGGTCGACGTCCCAGTGATGCTGCAATACCTCGCCTACGGCGTTGTCTTTGGGTTGGCCGGCGCCAAGGCAGTGATCGTCCGCCGCGAGTCACAAAGCGGCGAAATGCCTCCCGACAGCGTTAGGAAGTCCGAATTCCTCGGCCTGACCATCGGGGTCGCGGTGATGGCGCTCGCCGTCGCGATCCAGGTCGCGCTGGCGCTGCCTTAAGGCGTTTACGAGATGCTCGACAGGCCCGCCGCCACGGCGAAGCCGAGCACGGTGACGAGGCCGGCGGCGCGCCCTGCTTCGTGGCGGGCGTCGGGGATCATGGAGTCGATCAGCATCACCAGCAGGGCGCCGGCGGCGAAGCCATCGATCGCCGCCTGGCCACGGCCGCTGGCGGCGTCGGCGATCAGGTAGCCGGCGACCGTGGCCAGCGTGCAGATTGCCGCGACCAAGACCCAGAGCCGCAGGATCGCGCTGCGCGAGCGGCCGGTCTTGCTCATGTCGTCGGCGGAGCCGATCGCCTCCGGCAGGTTGGAGACGAAGATCGCGACCAGTAGCGCCACGCCGACTCCCTGCCCGGCGGCGAGGTTGATCCCCAGCACAGCCTGCTCCGGGATGCCGTCCAGAAAGGCGCCGAGGGCCAGCGCCGTGCCGGCATCGTCGCCGTGCGCGCGTCCGCGCCGTCCGCGGCCGGTCGCCTGGCGACGAGCAATCATGCCGTCGAGTCCGTAGTAGGTGAGGGCACCAGCGCCGAGGCCGAGGGCCGTGACCCCGGTGCCGCCGAGGCGGAACCCCTCCTGGGCGAGCTCGAAGCTGACGGCGCTGATCAAGGCGCCGGCGCCGAAGGCCAGCACGAAGCCGACCTGGCGCGGCGACCAGCGCCGCGCGAAAGTAAGGAACGCGCCGACGACGAGTGAGCTTGCGGCTAGCGCTCCCCAGCCGAGTGCAGCTGCCATCTCGGCTACTTTTGCCGCCGTGGCCCTGGTCGTCAAGCTCGGATCCTCGATCGTCGCCGCCGACAGCGGCGAGCTGCGCGCCGACGTGCTCGACTCCGTCTGCGCCCAAGTCAGTGCCCTCGAGCAGGCCGGCGAGCGGGTCGTCATGGTCACCTCGGGCGCGATCGCCCGCGGAATGCGCCTGCTGGAGCTGCCGGCACGGCCGCGGGCGATGGACGAGCTGCAGGCCGCTTCCGCCGTCGGCCAGGGCGACCTCTTCCGCGCCTACGAGAGCCGTCTCGCCCGGGGCGGGACCAGGGCCGCCCAGGTGCTGCTGACCGCGGCCGACATCGCCGCCCGCACCAACTACCTGAACGCGCGCCAGACGCTGCACCGCCTGCTCGCCTGGGGGGTGGTGCCGGTGATCAACGAGAACGACACCACCGCCACTGACGAGATCAGCTTCGGCGACAACGACTTCCTCGCCGCCCAGGTCGCGATCCTCCTCGACGCCCGCTTGCTGGTCCTGCTCACCAACGTCGACGGTGTGATGACCGCCGACCCGCAGAGCGATCCGAGCGCCAAGCCGATCGCCGAGGTCGCTGATTTCAGCGCCCTGGCCGAGCTCGAGATCGGCGACCGCACCTCCGCCTTCGGCTCCGGCGGCATGCGCAGCAAGGTCGCGGCGGCGGAGATGGCAAGCGAGTCGGGCATTGCGGCGACGATCTGCAACGGCACCAAGCAGGGGACCCTCGTCACGGCGGCGGCAGGTGAGCCGGTCGGCACCCACTTCCACGCCCAGGCCGGACGCGCCTCCAGCTTCAAGCTCTGGCTCAAGTACGCGAAGCCGGCGCGCGGCACGATCCACGTCGACCCCGGCGCCGCCCACGTTCTCCGCGAGCACGGCTCGAGTCTGCTGCCCGTCGGCATCGTTGCGGTCGAGGGCGAGTTCGACGCTGGCGACGCCGTCGACGTGGCGATCGACGGCACGACGATCGGCAAAGGCGTCAGCGACTACTCCTCCGGCGAGCTCTCCCAGGCTAGGGGCCTGAAGAGCGAGCGGGTCCGCGAGCTGCTTCCCCACGCCGCCGACGAGGTCATCCACCGCGATCGCTTCGTCCTGCTCTAGCTCCCCGGGTACCCTTGTCCGCATGGCTGTGACGAGCAGAACCGTGCGACAGGTATGCGAAGAGGCCAAGCGGGCCGCGCGGCCGCTGGCGAACGCGCCGACCGCGACCAAGAACGCCGCGCTTGAGGCGACGGCACGCTTGCTGGGCGAGCTCGGCGAGGAGATCCTCGCGGCGAATGCCGCCGATCTGGCGGACGAGCGTGCCGCCAGCCTCAGCGACGCCCTGCGCGACCGGCTGACGCTGACGCCGGCGCGGATCGAGGGCATGGCCGCGGGCGTGCGCGCCGTCGCGGCACTGGAGGACCCGGTCGGCGAGCTGCTTGAGCAGCGGACCCTGGCCAGCGGCATCGACCTGCGCAAGGTGCGGGTGCCGCTCGGCCTCATCGCCGTTGTCTATGAGGCCCGACCGAACGTGACGATCGACTGCGCGGCGCTGACGATCAAGAGCGGCAACGCGATCGTCCTGCGCGGCTCTAGCTACGCCGAGCGCTCCAACGGGGCGCTGGCGGCGATCGTCCGCGAGGCTTTGGCCGAGGCCGGGCTGCCGGAGGACGCCGTCGCGGTTGTCTCCGGCGGCGGCCGCGAGGAGCTGAACGAGCTGGCCCGGCAGGAGGGACTGGTCGACCTGCTGATCCCGCGCGGCGGCGAGGGACTGAAGGAAGCGCTGAAGAGCGTCGCCACGGTGCCGGTGATGTACGCGGCGGCGGGCAACTGCCACGTCTACGTCCACACCGAGGCCGACTTCGAGATGGCACGGCGGATCGCCGTCAACGCCAAGGTCCAGCGTCCGGGTGTCTGCAACGCGGCGGAGACGCTGCTGGTTGACGCCGCGATCGCGCCGGGGTTCCTGCCGCTGGTCCTCGCCGACCTGCGCGAGAACGAGGTCGAGCTGGTCGGCGACGAGCGCACCCGCGAGCTGGCCGCAGGCGTTGAGGTCGGAGCCGCCGAGGAGGCGGACTGGAGCCGCGAGTACCTGACGCTGAAGATGGCCGTCGGGGTCGTCGATTCCGTTGCCGCCGCAGTCGAGCACATCAACGCGCACGGCACCGGCCACTCGGAGGCGATCGTCACCGCTTCGGAGCAGGCCGCGGAGGAGTTCGTCAACGGCGTCGATGCCGCCGCCGCCTACGTCAACGCCTCGACCCGCTTCACCGACGGCTTTGAGTACGGGATGGGGGCCGAGATCGGCAACTCGACCCAGAAGCTGCACGCGCGCGGGCCGATCGGGCTGCGCGAGCTGACGACCTTCAAGTACGTGGCGCGCGGCGACGGCCAGGTACGTGAGTAGCGCCGGGGAGGGGGGCATCGGTGTTCTGGGGTCGGCCTTCAACCCGCCGCACCTCGGCCACCTGGCGCTGGCCCAGGAGGCGCTCTGGCAGCTCGGCCTGCGCGAAGTCGTCCTCGTGCCGACCGGGCTGGCGCCGCACAAGCGGATCGTCGACGATCCCGGTCGCGAGCTGCGGATGACGATGACCCGGCTCGCCGCCGCCGACGATTCGCGCTTCTCGGTCTCCAGCCTTGAGGTCGATCGCGAGGGGCCGTCCTACACGTATGAGACCTTGGAAATGCTTGCTGAGGAGAAAGGCGACACGGAGCTGGTGTTCGTGATGGGCGCCGACGCTGCCGTGGGCCTGGAGAGCTGGCGCAACCCCGAGCGGGTGGTCGAGCTGGCGCGGATCGCCGTGGCGCGGCGGGCGGGTGTATCGGAGGCCGATGTCGGTGCCGCCCTGCGCAGCCTGGGCGCCGAGGAGCGGGCAACGATCCTGGAGATGCCGCAGTTCGGCGTCTCCTCCTCGGCCGTGCGCGACCGGGCGGCGGCGGGACGACCGCTGCGCTACCTGGTGCCCGAGCCGGTTGCCCGCTTCATCGAGGAAAAGGGGATCTACCGATGAGCGCACGTCCTTCCGAGCAGCTTGCACGGCGCCTGGCGGAGCTTGCCGACGGCAAAAAAGCCGAGGACATCATCGCCCTCGACATGCGCGGCCTCGTCTCCTACACGGACTTCCTGGTGATCTGCACCGCTCGCAACGAGCGCCAGGCGCGGGCGATCGTCGACGAGGTGCGGGTGCGAGTGAAGCGCGACACAGGCTTGCTGCCGGGGGGTGTCGACGGCGCCGGTGCCGACGGCTGGGTCATCTTCGACTACCTCGACTGCGTCCTCCACGTCTTCACCACCGAGGCCCGCGAGCGCTACGCGCTGGAGGAGCTCTGGCACGAGGCGCCGCGGCTCGAGCTCGACCTCGACGCCCCCGAAGCGCCCTCCGCCGCCAGCGCCTGAAATTGCCGTCCGAAGGCGGCCCTACGGTGCCGCCTCATGGGAAGCTTCAAACGGGCTCTGTTCGGGTACAGCCGGCGCCAGGTCGACGTGACCATGGCCGAGCGCGAGGCTGAGGCCTGGGCGCTCCAGCGCGACGTCGCCGAAGCTGGCCGCCGCGAGATCGAGGCTGCCGCAGAGGTTGCAGCTGCCGAACAGGAGGCTGCCTCGCTCTCCGGCATGGTGCTGGAGCGCGAGCGCGAGATTCGCGTCCTCAGCGTCCGCCTGCGCGAGACCGAGGAGCGCCACGACCGCAACGTCGCCTCGCTGGAGGCGGTATCGGCCCGGCTCGAGGAGATCCAGGCCCAGGCCCGCGGCCAGGCGACCCGGATCCGGATGAAAGCGCTGCGCGAGGCGGTCGAAGTCAGCCGCCGCGTCCAGGCCCTCGCCGACGCTCACCCCGGCGCGGTCGAGGCCGCGCCGACGAATGGCGCCGCTGCGCCGACTCCGGCCGAGCCCGCCCGCGCCGACGGCCTCTTCGAAGGTCAGGTGCGGCTGGAGATCGGCCCGCTGGGCGATTTCTCCCAACTGGTCGGCTTCGAGGACGCGATCGGTCAGCTCGGTGCCGCCGACATCTCCGTCGAACGCTTCTCCGAGGGCCGCGCCACCCTCTCGATGCGGCTTGACGAGCCGACCGAGCTGCTGCGCGAGCTCGAGGAGCTTTCAACCCTCGATTTCCGGGTCCGCCACACCGGCCCCGACAACCTGATCCTCGATCTCGACGAGGACCAGGGCCCCGAGCAGCGCGCCGCGTAGGTCGCGAACGCATCGAAGCGTTCTGTCTGCGAACATGTGTTCGTGGACTCCAATCTGAAAGGCAACGTCGCGGAGCTGGCTATCGCCAAGGAGGCGGCGCAACTGGGACTTGAAGTGTTCCACCCGCTCACGGAGCACGGCCGCTGCGATTTGGTCTTAGGAGTGAGGTCGAGGCTCTACCGAGTCCAATGCAAGTGGGGATCTCGTCGGGGGAATGTCGTCCTTGTCCGCCTGAGCTCCTCGTACTACTCGCCCACGCGTGGATATGTGAAGGCGACGTACGACCAGTCGCAAGTGGATCTGATCGCCATCTATTGCGGCGATCTTGACCGATGTTTCCTGTTGCCCGTGCAGATGGTCGCCGGGCAGGGTCACCTGTCGCTACGTCTCGACCGACCGGCGAACAATCAGCGCGCGGCGCTAAACTGGGCGACCGATTTTTCCTTTCCCGGGGCTGTAGCTCAGCTGGAAGAGCGCGTCGCTGGCAGCGACGAGGTCAGGGGTTCGAGCCCCCTCAGCTCCACTACTAGGCCGATTCCTGTGGAATCCGCCTCAATCGAAGTCGGCGCCCACGAGTTTCGGAATCGCTTTGGTCACTACCTGGAGCAAGCGGCGGGTGGTGCCGAAATTCTTGTTAGTCGTCGTGGTCGCCCCTATGCCCGCCTTGGTCCTCCTGATCTCTCAATTCAGGCGCGGTCGCTGTCGATGACTAGCGGGTGACGACGGCGAATCAGCATGTCTTCTCGCACGGCATGCGGGACACGCGCGAGACGCTCGCGGCTTGGAGTGAGCGGCCCTGGCGGGTGCTCGGCAGTTGGGTGGCCCTGAGCCTGGCGATCGCGCTGGCGCTGCTGACCGCGACCTGGTTTGTCGCCGGCCTCTTGACGCCGGACCTGACGCCGATCCACTTGCCCGGCCTGACGGAACCGCCGCAGGCCAGCGACCTGCTGCCGATCCTCTGGCGCAACTCGCTCGTCCTCGCCCTGCACGCGACCGCCTGTGTCGCCGGCTTCATCGCCGGCGCCTCGATGCCGATCGCCGCCGCCGAGCGCAGCGGCTTCTCGCGCTGGATTCACGTCAAGGCGGGCGAGCTGGCGATCCTCTTCGTCTGCGCGGTCACGCTCTTCTCGCTCGGCACGCAGGCGCTCTACCTCGGCTTTCAGGGCGCGACCTTGGCCTCGCAGTTGGAAATCACCCGCCTGGCGCTGGTCCTCAGCGTGCTGCCGCACGCGATCCCGGAGCTGACCGCGCTCTTCTTGCCGCTTGCCGCCTGGCTGATCGCCAGCCGCCGCGGCGAGTGGAATCAGTTGCTGGCTGCGACCTTCATCACTGTGGCCCTGGCGATCCCGACGCTGCTGGTCGCGGCGACGATCGAGGTTTACGTCTGGCCGCACATCCTCGAAGCGATCTCGCCCGTCGACCCGCACCACATCACGACCCACTTGACGCTCGGCTCATAAGATCGCCGCTCATGAGCGGCGGCTACGACCCCAAATCGATCGAGCGTAGGTGGCAGCAGGTCTGGTCCGAGGAGCGCACCTGGGAGGTGGCGAACCCCGGCCAGCCCGGCTTCGACAGCGAGAAGCCGAAGGCCTACGTGCTGGAGATGCTGCCCTACCCGTCGGGAGAACCCCACGTCGGCCACCTCAAGTGCTACGCGGTCGGCGACGCGATCGCCCACTTCCGCCGCCGCCACGGCTTCCAGGTGATCCACCCGATGGGCTACGACTCCTTCGGGTTGCCGGCCGAGAACAACGCGATTAAAACCGGCGAGCCGCCGCGCGTCGCGACCGAGCGCTCGATTGCCTCCTTCCAGCGCCAGTTCCGCGAGTGGGGGATCTCGATCGACTGGGCGCGGGAGCTCGGCACCCACACGCCCGAGTACTACCGCTGGACGCAGTGGATCTTCCTGCGGTTGTTCGAGGGCGGGCTCGCCTACCGGACCGAGGCGCCGGTCCAGTGGTGCCCCAAGGACGCCACCGTGCTCGCCAACGAGCAGGTCGTCGACGGCCGCTGCGAGCGCTGCGGAACCCAGGTCGTGCAGCGCAATCTCGAGCAGTGGTTCTTCCGCATTACCGACTACGCCGACCGCCTGCTCGCCGACTTCGACCTGCTCGAGTCCTGGCCCGAGCACGTGATCACCATGCAGCGCAACTGGATCGGCCGCTCCGAGGGCGCCGAAGTCGTTTTCCGCTGTGAGGAAGCCGACCTCGACTTTCCCGTCTTCACGACCCGGCCCGACACCCTCTTCGGCGCCACCTTCTTCGTCCTTGCCCCCGAGCACCCGGAGCTGGAGCGGCTGGTCGCCGGCACCCCGGCCGAGGCGGCGGTGCGCGAGTACGTCGACCGCGTCGGCCGCGAGTCGGCCGAGGAACGAGGCGCCGAGGACCGCGAGAAGACCGGCGTGCCGCTCGGCCGCAGCGTCGTCAACCCGGTCAACGGCGAGGAGATCCCGATGTTCGTCGCCGACTACGTGCTGATGGAGTACGGCACCGGGGCGATCATGGCCGTCCCCGGCCACGACAGCCGCGACTACGAATTCGCCCAGGCCTTCGACCTGCCGGTGAGGCGGGTGATCGAGGGAGAGGACCCCGAGGCCGCCCGTGACGACCAGGGCCTGCCGTACCCCGGCGATGGCCCGATGACCAGCTCCGGCCGCTTCGACGGCAGCGGCAACCGCGAGGCCTACGAGGAGATCGTCGCCTGGCTCGGCGAGGAGGACCGCGGCAAGCCCGCGATCAACTACCGCTTGCGCGACTGGCTGGTCTCGCGACAGCGCTACTGGGGCGCGCCGATCCCGGTCGTCTACTGCGAGGCCTGCGGCGAGGACGGCGCCGCGGCGATCATCCCGGTCCCCGACGACCAGCTCCCGGTCAAGCTGCCGGAGATCGAGGACTACGCGCCGCAGGGCAAGAGCCCGCTGGCGGCCGCCGAGGATTGGGTGGCGACGAGCTGCCCGCGCTGCGGCGGCCCGGCCCGACGCGAGACCGACACGATGGACACCTTCGTCGACTCCTCTTGGTACTTCATCCGTTATCTCGACCCGCGGAACGCCGAGGCCGCCTGGGACCGCGCCGCCGCCGAGCACTGGCTGCCGGTCGACCAGTACATCGGCGGCGTCGAGCACGCGATCCTGCACCTTATGTACGCGCGTTTCTTCACCAAGGCGCTCGCCGATCTTGGTCACGTCGGTGTCCAGGAGCCCTTCGCCAACCTCTTCGCGCAGGGGATGATCACCCGCGACGGCGCCAAGATGTCGAAGTCGCGCGGCAATACCGTCAGCCCCGCCGAGTACGTCGAGCGTTACGGCGCCGACACTGCCCGCACCTACGTCTGCTTCATGGGACCGCCGGAGCGCGGTGGCGACTGGTCCGACGAGGGCGTCGAGGGCGTCAACCGCTTTCTGGCGCGGCTCTGGCGGCTCTGCGACGAGGTCGCTGAGGGGACGACCCCGGGTGGCCCGGACGCCGAGGCAGTGCCGGATGGCGGCCCGGCCCGCGAGCTGCTCGCCAAGGCCCACTGGGCGATCGAGAAGGCGACGCGGGACTTCCAGCGCGGCTTCCAGTTCAACACCGTGATCTCGGCCGTGATGGAGCTGGTCAACGAGAGCTACCGGCTCAAGGACGACCTCTACGGCGACCCGGCCGGGGCCGCCGCGCTGCGCTTCGCCACCGCCACCGCCGCCTCGCTGATCTTTCCCTTCGCGCCCCACCTCGGCAGCGAGGTCTACGAGCGGCTGGTCGGGGAGCGGGTCTGGGAGCAGGCCTGGCCGCAGGCCGACCCGGCGCTGCTCGTCTCCGACACGGTCACGCTCGTGGTCCAGGTCAACGGCAAGCTGCGCGACCGCATCGAGGCTGGAGCCGACGCCCCCCGCGAGGAGTTGCTGGCGTTGGCGCGGGCGAGCGACAAAGTCGCCCGCCACCTCGATGGCAAGGAGGTCGTCAAGGAGGTCGTCGTCCCCGGCAAGCTCGTAAACCTGGTCGTTCGCTGACGCCCGCGCGCAGCGCCGCCCGTATCTGCTACAAAGCGCGCCGATGCAAGTCAGACGACTCAGCGAGGCCCCCGTCGAGGAGTGGCACCGGCTCAGCGCCCACGTCCTCATGGACGCCGGCGAACTGGGCTCCCGCAACCTCTCCGTCACCTGGCTCTCGATCCCCGCCGGGGCCGAGCAGGAGCTGCACTCCCAGGAAGAGGGGGAGCAGGCATACGTCGTCGTCCGTGGCGCCGGCCGTATGTCGGTCGCCGGTGACACCCAGGAGGTGGGGGAGGGTGACCTGATCCTCGTCCCGCCCGCCACCGAACACTCGGTCAGCAACGACGGCGACACCGAGCTGGCCTGCGTCTCGATCCAGTCGCCGCCCGTCGCGGCGGCGGAGTTGTACAGCGACCAGTTGGCCGAGGTCGCCGGTTACAACGACGACGACGATCTGTAACTGAGAATTTCGTCTTAGCGCGCCACGCGTGCGCCCTTCTTCGGCAGGCTCGGCCGCATGCCCGAGCTGAGCCGCACACAGGTCCTCGTCTATGGCGCCATCGCCGTGGCGCTGCTGCTGGTCGGGGCGCGGGCGATCCGGGCGGAGAGCGGGGGAGGTGAGGCAGATTTTGCCGCCGGGGCCTCGTTTGCGGGGTCCGCCGGAGGCGAGGGTGGGGCCGGTGGGTTCAGCCTCAGTGGCCAGGCCGGCGACGTGGTCGTCGACGTCACCGGCGCCGTGACGCGGCCGGGGGTCTACCGGCTCCCCGCCGGGAGTCGGGTCGAGGACGCACTGCGGCGGGCCGGTGGGGCGACCGTGGCCGCGCAGGTGGAAGCGATCAACCGGGCGGCGCGGCTCGCCGACGGCCAGCAGGTGGTGGTGCCGCAGCGTCTGCCGGGAGGGGTCGCCGCGGTCGCCGGAGCCGCGAGCGAAGACGGCCCGATCAGCCTCGGCACCGCCACCGTCGAGCAGCTCGACACGATCGAGGGAATCGGGCCGGTGACCGCGCAGAAGATCGTCGAGTTCCGCGACCAGCACGGTGGCCTCGCCGCGGTCGACCAGCTCGACGCCGTGAGCGGGATTGGGCCGGCGACGATGGAGTCGCTGCGATCACGCCTGCAGCCCTGAGGCGCGGCCGTGCGCTCACCCCGGCCGTCACTGCCGCTGGTCGTGGCGATCGCCGCGCTGGCGCTCCTCGCGGTTGCCCGCTCGGCCGAGATCCGCGAGCGCGCCGAGGCCGGGCTCGGTCGCGGCATGCCGGACCGCGAGGCGGCGCTGGCGCGCGGCTTCGTGCTTGGCGAGGACGAGGGCGTCGACGCGGCGACGAAGGAGGACTTCCGGCGGTCCGGGCTCAGTCATCTGCTCGCGGTCTCGGGCCAGAACGTCACCCTGCTGGCACTGCTGGCGATGCCCCTGCTGGCGGCGTTGGGAATCGCCCTGCGCGAGCGCCTGCTCTGGGTCCTCGCCCTGATTGCCGCCTACGTGCCGTTGGCCGGCGCCGGGCCGACGATCCAGCGGGCGGCGGTGATGGGCGCCGCCGGCCTGGTCGCGACGCTGGCGGGGCGACGCGCCTCGCGCGCCTACGCACTCTTGCTCGCCCTCGGCGTGACCCTGGCGGTCGACCCCGCTGTCGCCGGCGACGTCGGCTGGCAGCTCAGCTTCGCCGCCGTGGCCGGGATCTTCCTCCTGGCGGCGCCGCTGCGCGCGGCCCTGAGCGCCAGGTTGGGACGGGGACCGTTGCGCGGCGCTCTGGCCGAGGGGCTGGCGGTGACGGCGGCGGCGACGCTGGCGACGGCGCCCCTGATCGCCTTCCACTTCGAAACCTTCTCGACGACCACCCTCGTCGCCAACCTGCTGGCGATGCCCGCCGTGGCGCCGGCGATGTGGCTGGGAATGGTCACCGCCGCCATGGCCCAGGTGCCGGGCCTGCCGCTGGCGCCCGTCAACACCGCCAACGCCGTCCTCCTCGCCTACGTCGCCCAGGTCGCGGCCTGGTGCGGCCGGCCGAGCTGGGCCGAGGTGCAGTTCCAGCTCGGCAGCGGCGGGCTCCTCGCCACCTATGCGGGTCTGGGGGCGGCGGTCGGGTCGGTGCTGTGGATTTGCCGCCGCCGGCGCCTGGCACGGGCACGGCGCCGGTTCGCCCTCACCGCGAGGACGACCCAGTGCCGCTTCGCCCTCGCCGTCTCCGCCGCGGTCCTCATGGCGCTGGCGTTCTGGCAGTGGCGGCCGGCGGATCCGGCGGTGGGGCCGGCAGCCGCTCCAGGGCTCCGCATCGAGGTGCTCGACGTCGGCCAGGGCGACGCGATCCTGCTTGCGCCCGCGCGAGCGCCGGCGCTGCTGGTCGATACCGGCCCGCCCGGCGCCGGGCTGCTGACGAAGCTCCGGGAAAGGGGCATCGACCGGCTGGCGGCGGTGGTCCTCAGCCACGACCAGTCCGACCACAGCGGCGGCCTCGCCGAGCTGTTCGGCCAGGTGCCGATCGGGCGGCTGCTCTACGCGCGCCTCGGCCGGCCCCTTGGCGCTGCCGCGGCCAGTGCTGCTGTCGAGCCAGTCCGCGTCGGCGCCGGCGACTCGATCCGCTCCGGCGCCCTGCGGCTCGACGTCCTCTGGCCGCCGCCGGCACTGCTCTCCTCGCCGTTGGGGCCGGCCGACCCGAACCAGCAAGCACTGGTCCTGCTAGCCCGCTGGCATGGCTTCTCGATGCTTCTCACCGGCGACGCCGAGGCGGAAGCGGTGCCGATCGACCCCGGCCCGGTCGACATCCTCAAGGTCGCCCACCACGGCAGCGAGGACGCGGGGTTGCCGGCGCTGCTCGGCCGGCTGCGACCGCGCCTGGCGGTGATCTCGGTCGGCGAGGGCAATCCCTTCGGCCACCCGACGGCTGCGACCCTGAGAGCCCTGGCGGCTGCCCGCGTGCCCGTCTTTCGCACCGATCGCGACGGAACGGTCGAGATCGACGTCTGGCGCCGCTCCTTTCGCGTCGCCCCAGGGGACTAGGTACAGGCGTGGTCTCCTGCAAATTCGACGAATCGTCTAGTGAAAGTTGGAGATTTCTGACCTTGGCTCGCGCAAGGGCGTCCTCAGGGTCGATAGTTGAGAGATGCCCCGCCGCGCCACCTCGATCCGCTCCGCGATCCATCGCGGCCTTGGCGGCCAAAGCCTCGTCGGCCGGATCCGTGTCGTCGCCTTCACGATGCTGGGCCTGACCGCGGCTGCGGCGCTCTCGATCGTCGCCTTCGTCGCCAACCAGGGCTGGCCCGACGTCGGCGCCCTCGTGCCCGGCCTGCCGGTCGAGCGCCAGGCGATTAGCGACGGCTCAGTCGTGGCCGCGCCGGCCCTGCGGCACAACCCACTTGTCATCGCCGCGGTTCCGGCCGGGAGTCCGGCAGCCGGCATCAGCGGCGGCACGGGGGCTGGGCACGACGCCCAGCCCGGAGGAAGGGGCCATGGAGGCGGCCACGCAGGCGGTCACGGCGCCGCCCCGGCGCCCGCCGATGCGGTCTCGGCGACGCCGTCGCCCCAGGGCCAGGAGCCCGCTGCGGTCCCCACCACGGTGCCCGGGCCCAGCCCCGAATCGGCTCCCACCACCACGGTCAGCTCGCCCGTCACGACCAGCCCCGAAGCGCCGGCCTCCTCGACGCCGATCGCGACGGTGCCGACGACCAACCCCACCACGCCGTCCACCCCCGGCAAAGGTTCTGAACCGCCGGGCAAAGGCTCAGAACCGCCTGGCAAAGTCACCGAAACGCCGGGCAACGGCGGCGAAGGGGAAGAAGACGTCGAAGAAGAAGACGAAAGCGGCAGCGGCGAAAGCAGCGGCTCCTCCGGCCACGGCTGGGGTGACGGCAGCTACCCCGGTCACCCTGCGACGCCGCCCACCACCACCCCGGCGCCGACTCCTTCGGCGCCGTCATCCTCGCCTCCGTCCTGGTCCGACGGCGATTACAGCCATGGCGACGGCAGCTCCGGCTTCACCGGCCACGGCCACGGCTGGGGTCGCTCTCGCTAGCTCGGGTCACCGTCCTCCCGGCCTCTAGACTCGGCCGATGGCCGAGATGCGCCCGCTCTACCTGATCGCCGGCACCGACGGCGCCAAAATCGACGCCACCCGGTCCCGCCTCCGCGCCCGCGCCGAACGCGAGGGGGGCGACGCCGCGTTGGCGGTCTTCGAGCCCGGCGAGGGGCGGGGGATGCCCGACCACGAGGCGTTGCTGGCGGCGATTCCGGCGATGTCGCTGATGGGCACGCGCCGCTATCTGCTCGCTGACGGCGTTGAGCGCTGGCGCGACAAACAGCAGGAGGCGGTCGCCGCGGCGTTGGCGGAGCTGCCGCCGGACCTCACCCTGGTCCTGATTTCCCGCGACAAGGCACCGGCCAAGCTGCTGAAAGCCATCAAGTCAGCGGGCGGAGAGATCCACGAGTTCGCCGCGCCCAAGGCGCGTGAGATGCCCCGCGTCCTGGTCGCCGACGCGCAGCGGCTCGGCTTCCGCCTCGACCCGGCGGCGGCGCGAATGCTGGTCGACCGGATGGGCGCCAACCCGGTGCGGCTGCGCCACGAGCTGGAGCGGCTGGCACTGTGGGCGGGCGAGGGGGGAGAGGTCGGCGCCGACGATTTGGCGGCGATGGTCACCGACACCTCCGAGGCCGCGGTCTGGTCCCTCTCCGACGCGCTGCTGGAAGGCGACGCGGCGGTGGCGCTGCGGATCGGCGAGCGGCTGACCGCCCAGGGCGAGAACGTCACCGGCCTGATCTACGGCCTCGCCTCCCGTCTGCGCAGCGCCCGCCTGGCCGCCGATCAGCTCGCCGCCGGCGTCGCGCCGAAGGAGGTCGAGTCGTCGCTGAAGATGCACCCCTACGCCGCCAAGCAATTGGTCGCCCGCGTCCGCGACGCCGACCCCGCCGACCTGCGCACCGCCACCGAGACGCTTGCCCAGCTGGAGCTGTGGTGCCGTGGCGGCGCCGATTACGGGGACGAGTTGGCTCTTACGCTGGCGCTGCGCTCGATGGCCGGCGTCTAGGACGCGGCCTGCGAGCCAGCGGCAATGCGGGCAGCTTTGGACTTCTTGCGTGCGCCCGTGTTCTTGTGGAGGGCGCCCTTCTGAACCGCCTTGTCGATCTTGGCGATCAGGGTCCGGTGCTCGGCCTCGACGGCGGCGTTGTCGCCACCCTCGACGGCGCTCTCGAGGCGTCGGAAATGGGTCTTCACCGTGCTGGTGAGGAGCCGGTTCTCCGTGCGCTCGCGCTCGCTGCGTAGGATCCGCTTCTTCTGTGAGGCTATGTTGGCCATAAGTCAGGTGCCCGAGCCGGCGCCTTGCCGGGCTTGAGCGGCCGCCGACTATAGCGACTGAGACCAGCTTGGAGACGCCCAAGGCACCAGACAGGCCCGAACCCGACCGGGAATCGACGATCGAGTTCGATGCCGCCGTGATGGACGCGGAGGCGATCAACGCCGACGAGGAACCGTTCGCGAACCCGGCGCCGAGCCCTCGCGCCGGCCGCATCGCCCGCTCCACCGCCTTTTTCTCGGTTGCCACCGGCGCCTCGCGCGTGGCCGGCCTCGGCCGCGAAGTCGTCGCTGCCAGCTTCTACGGAGTGAAGGGACCGATGTCGGCCTTCACGATCGCCTTCCAGGTGCCGAACCTGGTCCGTGCCCTGTTCGCCGACGCGGCGCTGCAGCCCGCCTTCGTCCCCGTCTTCACCGAACTGCTCGGTGAGAAGCGCTACCGCGAGGCCTTCCGGCTCGCCTCGACGCTGATCCTGCTGGCGACGATGGTGCTGGGCGCGATCACCGCCTTCTTCGTCCTCCTGGCGCCGGTGATCATGCCGCTCTTCATCCCCGACTTCAATCAGCAGAGCGTCATCGACCTCACCGTCACGCTCTCCCAGATCCTCTTCCCGATCCTGATCCTGCTCGGGATCAGCGGCGTCGTCGTCGGCATCCTCAACAGCTATGACCGCTTCGGCGCCTTCGCGATCTCGCCGCTGTTCTGGAACCTGACGATCATCGTCGTCCTCGTCCTGGTCGAGCCGCTCTTCCACGGCCAGGACCGGATCTATGCCTACGCGATCGGCATCCTCGTTGGCACCCTGGTGCAGCTCCTGATCCCAACCTGGGACTTGCGTCACACGCCGTTCCGCTTCAGCTTCACCCTCGACTGGCGCCACCCCGGCGTCAGGCGGGTGCTGCTGCTGATGCTGCCGGTGACGATCAGCCTCGGTCTGATCAACTTCAACGCGCTGATCAACAGCTTCTTCGGCGCTCTGATCAGCGAAGAAGCCCCGGCGGCGATCGACAAGGCGTTCCGCCTCTACCAACTGCCGCAGGGGATCTTTTCCGTGGCGGTCGCGACCGTCCTTTTCCCGGCCCTGGCGCGCTTTGCCAACGCCGGCGAGTACGACAACCTGCGGGCGACGCTGGCCAACGGCATGCGGCAGATCCTTTTCGTCCTGGTCCCGGCGGCAGCGGCGATCCTGGTCCTCTCCGAACCGATGATCCGGCTCGTGTACCAGCGCGGCGAATTCGGCCCGGCGGAAACGACCCTCGTCGCCACCGCCCTCTTCTGGTTCGCCTTCTCGCTGCCGACCAACGGCCTCTACTTGCTGCAGACGCGGACCTTCTTCAGCGTCCAGCGACCGTGGCGGGCGACGACGTTGGCGCTGATCGACCTGGTTGTCTCGGCCTTGGCAGCGCTGGTGCTGTACCAGCCGTTTGGCGTCGGTGGTGTCGTTGCCGGGACCGGGATCGGGACGACGGCCGCGGTGGTCGCGCAGGCGGTGATCCTGCGGCGCGAACTCGGCGGGCTCGAGCTGGGGCGGCTGTTCTCGACCACGGTCCGGATCACCCTCGCCGCCGGGGCGCTGGCCGGCGTTAGCTGGGTGGTTTGGGACCTGCTCGACGAAGCGCTCGGTCGGGGCCTCGGCGGCCAGATCGTCTCGCTCGGCGCCGGGCTCGCGGCCGGCGCCCTCGTCTACCTCGCGGTGGCGAAACTGCTGCGGATCGCCGAGCTCGAGCAGATCCTCCGCCTCTTGCCCGGCCGCCGCTAGATGCTTGGCCCTGGCCGCTATCTGCTCGGCGTTCTCGAGATCGCCGCCCTCGCCGGCTTCGCCGGGCTGGGGGGTGGAGCGTGTGGCGGCGGTGGTTGCCGCGGCTGGAGGGAGCAGCAGCCGCGCTCGCCGCGGCTGTGGTCGCCCTGGCGATCCTGATCTGGTCGGCCGAGGTCCTGGGCAGCTTCGGAATCTGGACGGCGGGGGCTTATCTCGCACTCGTCGCTGCGCTCGGCCTCGGCCTGTGGGTGCTCCAGCGTCGCTGGGCGTGGGGACCGAGTACGCCTGTCGGGCGGGTGGCGCGGGGGGAGAGGGGTGAGGACGACCCCGCCCGCAACCCCTCTCCCCCCGCGACAGGACCCGCCCGCCGGGGGCCCTCCGTCCTCACCCTCATCGCCCTGGCAATCGCCCTTATCGCCGTCGTTCACTTCGCCGGAGGCGTCAGGACCAGGCTCTCGACTGGGATGACCGGGTTTGACTCGACCTGGTACCACGGGCCATTCGCGGCCGGGTTCTTCCAGAGCGGCGATACCTGGGGGCTGCACTTCATCGCCCCGCAGTTCCTGGCCTGGTTCTACCCGGCCAACGGCGAACTGTTCCACGCGGCCGGGATGCTGGCTTTCGGGCGGGACCTGCTCTCGCCCTTTCTCAACCTCGGGTGGTTTGTCGGCAGCCTCTTCGCTTGCTGGTGCATCGGCAGGCCGTACCGGGTGGCGCCCTGGTCGCTGGCCCTCGGAGCGGTTGCTCTCTCGGTCCCCGCCCTTGCCGATCAAGCTGGCGAGGCCCGCAACGACATCGTCGGCATCTTCTGCCTGCTTGCCGCTGTCGCCCTTGCCCTGAATGCAGCCGCTAGCGCTCGCGCTGACAGCGACGCTGCCTCAGGAAGCGGACCATCCCGCGGCCCTTCCGGTCTCACCACGGCCGAGCTGGCCCTCGTCGGCCTCGCTGTCGGCCTCGCCGCCGGGACCAAGCTGAACTTCCTCCTGCCGGCCGCCGTCCTCGTCCTCGGCCTGGTCGTCATCGCCCCGCGGGGGCCCCGCTGGCGTGCCCTTTTCGCCACCGGCCTCGGCGCCCTCGCCGGCGGCGGCTATTGGTACCTCCGCAACCTCGCCCACACCGGGAACCCGCTGCCCTGGGTCCACCACCTCGGCCCGGTCACCCTGCCCGCCCCACAGCAGGCGCTGGGAGGGAGGGAAGGGCACAGCGTCCTCGGCTACCTCGGCAACGGCGGCGTCTGGTCTGACTGGTTCCTGCCCGGTCTCCACCACGGCCTCTGGATCGTCTGGCCGCTGCTTGGCATTGCCGCCCTTGCCGGCCTGCTCCTGGCCCTCCCCTCGCTCCGCTGTGCCTTTGCGGCACCTGGGACGGCAAAGGAACAGCGGCGCGGGGCGGCCGGCGCGGTTCTCGGCCTCGCCGGCCTGGCCGGCCTTGCTGCCGCTCTGGCCTGGCTCGTCGCTCCGACCTCGGCTTCCGGCCCCGAGGGCATACCGCGCGGCTTCGAGTCCGGCCTGCGCTACCTCGCCCCGGCCCTGGTCCTCGGCCTAGTCCTGCTGCCTGCGGTCCCGGCACTTCGCTCCCGCCTAGCCCGAATCGCCGCCCGCTCCGCAGCGCGGTTGTCCTTTCGACCGCTATCCGGTTCAAAGGACAACCGCGCTCGCGGGGGTCTTGTCGCCCTGGCGGTCGGGATCGCCGTGCTTGCGATTGCGGTCGGGTATCCGGTGCAGCGGCACTATCTGCGGGATCGCTACGCGAACCCGAGCTTCAGCACTCCTGGCCTCGACGCGGCCTTCGCCTGGGCCCGCGACGTCTCCGGCGCCCGCATCGCCACCACCAGTACCCGTCAGTACCCCCTCTTTGGCACCAACCTCTCCAACCATGTCCAGTACGTCGGCGAAGAGACCTCCCACGGCGGCTTCGTGGCCCCCGCTTCATGTCGCCAGTGGCGCCGCGAGCTCAACGCCGGCCACTACGACTACGTCATCACCACCCGCGACCGGATCGAACCCGGCAAGCCTCCATTTCCCGAGACGACCAGATGGACGCAAGGCCCTGGAGCCAAAGAAGTGCTGAGGAAGCCGCCGACGGTCGTCTTCGCACTGCAGGGAAGGCTGGACCCCTCGGCCTGTAAGTGAGAACGCCCGCCGCGCGCTCCCGCCATACTCCCCCCGCCCATGGATCGCATCAGAAACTTTTCGATCATCGCCCACATCGACCACGGCAAGTCGACCTTGGCCGACCGCATCCTCGAGGTCACCGGTGCCGTCGACCCGAAAAAAATGCAGGCGCAGATGCTCGATTCGATGGACCTCGAGCGTGAGCGGGGGATCACGATCAAGGCGCAGGCGGTGCGGGTTGAGTACAAGGCCGCCGACGGCGAGACATACCACCTGCACCTGATCGACACGCCCGGGCACGTCGACTTCTCCTACGAGGTCTCGCGCAGCCTCGCTGCCTGCGAGGGCGCCCTGCTGGTCGTCGACGCCGCCCAGGGGGTGGAGGCGCAGACCGTCGCCAACACCTACCTGGCGATCGAGAACGGGCTGGAGCTGATCCCGGTCATCAACAAGGTCGACCTGCCCGGCGCCGAGCCGGACCGGGTGGCCCAGGAGATCGCCGACCTACTCGGTGGCGACCCCGAGGAAGCGCTGCAGATCTCGGCCAAGACCGGCATTGGGGTGGTCGAGGTGCTGGAGGCGATCGTCAAGCGCATCCCGCCGCCCGAGGGCAAGCCGGAGGCGCCGACCCGGGCGCTGATCTTCGACTCCGAGTTCGACCAGTACCGCGGCGTCATCGCCTACGTGCGGATGGTCGACGGCTCCTTCCGCAAACACCAGCAGATCCTGGCGATGCAGAACGGGACCGAGGCGGAGATCGACGACATCGGCTTCTTCCGGCCGGCGATGACCGCCGTCGACGGTATGGAAGCCGGGGACGTTGGCTACCTGATCACCGGCATCAAGGACGTCACCAAGCTGCGCGTCGGCGACACGCTGACCACTCTCGCCGCTCCCGCCGAGCAGGCCCTCGAGGGGTACCGCGAGGTGCGACCGATGGTCTTCTGCGGCCTCTTCCCGATCGACACCGACCGCTTCGAAGACCTCCGCGACGCGCTCGAGAAGCTTTCGCTGAACGACGCCGCCCTCTCCTGGGAGCCGGAGACCTCCGAGGCGCTCGGGTTCGGCTTCCGCTGTGGTTTCCTCGGCCTCCTGCACATGGAGATCGTGCGCGAGCGGCTGGAGCGCGAGTACGGCCTCGACCTGCTGGCGACGACCCCGAACGTGCGCTACGTCGTCCACCTGACCAACGGCGAGGAGAAGGAGGTCCACAGCCCCACCGACCTCCCCGACCCGGCCGCGATCGAGACGATCGAAGAGCCCTACATCCGGGCCACGATCATCTGCCCGAAAGAGCAGGTGGGGGCGGTGATGGAGCTCTGCCAGCAGCGCCGCGGTACCCACGTCGACATGCACTTCCTCAGCCCGCAGCGGGTGCAGATCCGCTACGACATGCCGCTGGCCGAGATCGTCCTCGACTTCTTCGACCTCCTCAAGTCCTCGACCCGCGGCTACGCCTCGCTCGACTACGAGCCGATCGGCAACCGCCCCTCCGACCTGGTCAAGGTCGACATCCTGCTGGCCGGCGACAAGGTCGATGCGCTCTCGATCATCGTCCACCGCGAATTCTCCTACGACCAAGGCAAGCGGCTGGTCGGGCGGCTGCGCAAGACGATCCCGCGCCAGCTCTTCGACGTCCCCGTGCAGGCGGCGATCGGCTCCAACATCCTCGCCCGCGAGACCGTCAAGGCCCTGCGCAAGGACGTCACCGCGAAGCTCTACGGCGGCGACGTCACCCGCAAGAACAAGCTGCTGAAGAAGCAGAAAGCGGGCAAGAAGCGGATGAAGGCCGTGGGCCGGGTGGAAGTGCCCCAGGAGGCCTTCCTGGCAGTGCTCGAGATCGATGAGTAGCGTCGCCGGGCGCGCTGGCCAGGCAGCCAGTTAGGATGCCGCGCCATGGCAATCAAGACTGATGCGGTAGGCAAGGAATGGCCCGGGACCACTTACCATGTGGGGCGGGAAAAGATCAAGGAGTACGCGACGGCACTGGGGATCGAGAACCCGGTGCACTTCGACGTCGAGGCGGCTCGCGCGGCAGGTTTCCGCGACGTCGTCGCGCCGCCGATGTTCGCCGTCGTTTACAGCAGCCCGGCCGTCGGCCCGGCGATCCTCGACCCCGAGGTGGAGCTGAATTTCGCGGCGATGGTCCACGGCGGCCAGGAGTTCGAGTGGGGTGAGCCCGCCTGCTCCGGCGACGAGATCACGACCAGCTCGAAATGCCTCTCGATCGAGGAGAAGGACGGCAAGGGCTTTTACGTGTTCGAGACCAACTCCGTCAACCAGGACGGCGCCCAGGTTGCCCGCGGCACCTGGACGCTGATCGTCAGGGGGGTTTGAGATGGCTGATTTGAACGTCGGCGACCAGATTCCGGAGCTACGCGTCACTCCGGACAAGTACCTGCCGCACCGCTACGCCGGTGCCTCCGGCGACTTCAACCCGATCCACATCGACGACGAGTTCGCGAAAATGGTCGGGCTGCCGCGCAACATCCTCCACGGCCTCTACTCGATGGGCCTGGTGGCCAAAGCCAACGCGGCCCTCGCTGGCGGCGACCCGCGGGCGCTGAAGCGGCTCTCGGTGCAGATGCGCGGCATGGGCGTTCCCGAGCAGGAGATCGTCGTCACCGGCACCGTGAAATCGGTCGACGGGGACCGCGTCGTCGTCGACACGGTGGCCGCTCAGGGAGACAACGTGCTGATCAAGAACGCCGAGGCAGAAGTACAGCTCTGAGCTGGCGGAGGGGGTCCGGGTGGACCCCCTCCTAGACTTCGGGTGTGCTTTCTGAGCGGCAAGAGCTGATCCTGCGGCTGGTGGTCGACACCTATAAGGCGTCGGCACGGCCGGTGGGGTCGAAGGAGATCGCTGGTCTCCCTGAGGTCGAGTGGGGGCCGTCGACGGTGCGCGCCGAGTTGGCGGCGCTGGAGTCGGCTGGCCTGCTGACCCATCCGCACACCTCGGCGGGGCGGGTCCCGACCGACTCTGGCTACCGCGTCTACGTCGATCGCCTGATCCAGACCGGGGCACCCGGAGGCCCCCGGGTGGATCTCGAGCTCTCGCGCCTGCGGCGCGAGGTCGATGAGGCGATGCGGGAGACGACGGCGGCCCTCGCCCAGGTGACCGACCTGGTCGCGATGGCGACCGCGCCCTCGCCCGCTGCCGTGGCGACGATCCACCGGGTCGAGGTGCTGCTGCTGGCGCCGGCCCGCGTTGTCGTCATCGCCATCGCCTCCAGCGGCGACGTCGTCCGCCGCGTCTTTGACTTCGAGGCGGCGGTTGACCGCGGCCTGGTCGAGTGGGCTTCGAGCTACCTCAACGAGCGGCTCGCTGGTCTCGGCGTCGGCGCGCGGATGATCGCTGGCCGCCTCGCCGACCCGGAGCTTGGCCCGGTCGAGGCCGCCTTCGTGAGGACGCTCGGCGCCGCCTTCACCGACTTCTCCGAACAGGCGGGCGACGAGCTCTACGTCGAAGGCACTTCGCGCCTGCTCTCCGAGCAGCACCTGTCGGACCTGCCGCGCGCCGACGAGTTGATGACGGCGCTGGAACAGCGGGCCGGGATGCTGCGGATGCTGCGCTCCTCACTCGAGGAGCACTCGGTTTTCCTCTGGATCGGCGAGGAGAACCCGCAGCCGGAGCTGCGCACGGTCAGCATCGTCGGCGCCAACTACGGTCTCGGCCACCGCAACCTCGGCGCTGTCGGCGTCGTCGGGCCGCTGCGGATGGACTACGCGACCGCGATCGCCTCCGTGCGCGTCGCCGCCCGCGAACTCTCGCGCTACTTCGAGACCGTCTACGACGACTGAGCTGTAGATGCCGCGCGACTACTACGACGTCCTCGGCGTCGGCCGCGAGGCCGACCAGGCGGAGATCAAGAAGGCCTTCCGGCGCCTGGCCCGTGAACTGCACCCGGACGTCAATAACCACGACCCCGAGGCTGAGGAGAAGTTCAAGGAGGCGGCCGAGGCCTACGAGGTCCTCTCTGACGCCGAGCGCCGCGGCACCTACGACGCCTACGGCCACGAGGGCCTGCGCTCCGGCGGTTTCGACCCCCGCAGCGCCTCCTTCGGCTCGATCGACGACATCCTCCAGGCCTTCTTCGGCGGCGGGGGCGGCGGCTTTGGCTTCGGCGGCGGCGGCGGGCGTGCCGCCGGGGGCGACATCGCCGTCAGCGTCGAGATCGAGCTCGCCGACGTGGTCGAGGGCGTCGATCGCGAGGTCTCCTACGAGGCGGTCGGCGCCTGTGAGCACTGCCACGGAAACGGCGCCGAGCCCGGCACGCCGATTTCGACCTGCGAGCGCTGTGGCGGCGTCGGTCAGCTGCGGCAGGTGAGCCGCACGCCCTTCGGGCAGATGGCCCGCGCCGTCGTCTGCGACGCCTGCAACGGCGCCGGCAAAGTGCCGGAGCAGCCCTGCGGGCAGTGCGGCGGCAGCGGTCGCACGCCGGGCACCCGGCGGCAGCGGATCGAGGTCCCGGCCGGGATCGAAGATGGGCAGCAGTTGCGCGTCGCCGGCGGCGGTCACGCGGGCGATGCCGGAGCGCCCGCCGGCGACCTCTACGTCGAGGTCCGCGTCGCCGCCGACGCCCGTTTCGAGCGCGACGGCACCGACCTCGTCTCGATCGTCTCAGTGGCGGCGACGGAGGCGATGCTGGGCACCACGGTCACCGTGCCGACTCTCGGCGGGGAGCACGAGATCGAGCTTAGCGCCGGCACCCAGCCCGGCCACGAAGAGACGCTGCGGGGCGCCGGCCTGCCCCGGCTCGGCGGTCGACGGCGCGGCAACCAGCGGGTGCTCGTCAACGTCGTCGTCCCCACCAACCTCAGCGACGATCAGCGTCGCCTCACCGAGCAGCTCGACGAGACGCTGGATGACGACAACCTCGGCCCCCAGCACGGCGAGGGCCTGTTTAGCCGCGTGCGCCGCGCCTTCGGGTGATCCGGCTCGCGGTCAGGTGTGCCCCCGAGCAGGCCGAGCTCGTCCTCGCCGAGCTGACCGTGCTCGCCCCCAACGGGGTTGAGGAGGAGCGCGGCCCCGGCTACGTCGAGTACGCGATCTACGGCGGCGAGGGGGAGCTGCCCGAGCTCGGCGAGATCGACGCCGCCGTCGGCAGCGGCCGGGTCGAGGTCAGCGCCACCGAGGTCCCGGACGACTGGGCCGACCGCTGGCGCGACTTCCACAAGCCCCTCCTCGTCGCCGACCGCCTCTGGCTCCGACCGTCCTGGGAGCCCGCCCGCGAAGGCGCCATCGACCTCGTCGTCGACCCCGGCCGCGCCTTCGGCACCGGCGCTCACCCAACCACCAGGCTCTGCCTCGAGTATCTACTGGAGCTGGAGCAGGGGGGAGAGGCGCAGGGAGCGCTCACTGACCTGGGATCCGGCTCCGGTGTCCTGGCCATCGCCGCCGCGAAGCTCGGCTGGTCCCCGGTTAACGGCTACGACCACGAGCCCGGGGCGATTGAGGCGGCTGCTGCCAATGCGTCTGTCAACAGCGTCGCGATCGCACTTGAGCGCATGAACCTCCGCGAGCAGCTCCCGTCCCTCGCCCCGACCACTGTCGCCAACATGACCGCCCCGATCTTGCGCGCGGTGGCAGCCCAGCTGCCGAGCCCTGAAGGACTCCCAACCACGCTCGTCTGCTCCGGCCTTCTCCCCAGCGAGCTGGACGACATCGCCACCACCTTCGCCGCCAAGGGCTTAAACGAGACGGCCCGCCGCATCGACGGCGACTGGGCCGCACTGCTGCTCCGTCGCGGCTGAGAGGTAGGGTTCCGGCCGATGGTGCTGGCGAACATCACCGACTACGGCGTCGGGCTCTTCCTGCACATCCTGGCCGTGGTTCTGGCCTTTGGCCCTACGTTCGGCTACGCGCTGTTCTTCTCCGTCGCGCCCCAGTACCCAACCGCCGTCCCGGCGATCCTCTCCGGCGTGCAGCGCTGTGATCGCTACCTGGTGAACCCCGGGATGATCGTGCTGCTGCTGGCGGGGATCTACCTGCTGGCGGAAGGGCCTTGGGAAGCGAGCGAATCTTGGCTTAGCGTTGGCTTCCTGGCGATCATCGTCCTCTTTGGCTTGCAGCACGCGTTCTTCCAGCCGCAGGTGCGGAAGGCGAAGGAGCTGGCGGAACGGGATCTCAAGGCTGGCGACACCCTCAGCGACGAGTTCGAAGCGGTCTCGAAACGGATCGGGCAGGTTGGGACGCTGGCCGGGATCATCGTCGTGGTGACGATCTTCTTCATGGTCACGAAACCCTGACGGCCGGCGCTGGCCAGTTGCCCGGGCCTCTCGACTCCTCGCTGCCGGTGGCGATGTTCGACTCGGGCGTCGGCGGGCTCACGGTCCTGCACGAGTGCCTGGTCTCGTTGCCGGAGGAGGATTTCGTCTACCTCGGCGACACCGATTGGTTCCCCTACGGCACGCGCGATCCGGAGCGGCTGCGGGAGCGAATCGGGAGCATCGCCGAGCTGCTGCTGGAGCGTGGCGCCAAGCTGCTCGTGATCGCTTGCAACACGGCTACCTCGATCGGTGAGGAGGTAGCTCGGGAAGTTGGCGCTACCCATGGCGTCGAGGTGGTGCCGGTGGTGGCGCCGCAGGCCGAGATCGCGGCGGCGATCACCGACAGCGGCCGGGTCGGCGTGCTGGCGACGCCGAACACGGTCGAGAGCGGCGCCTACCGGCGTGCCCTGGAGACGCAGGGCCGGGAGCTTGAGGTGACCGAGGTCGAGGCGCCCGACCTCGCCCCCTTTATCCAGAACGGCTCGCTCTTCGACGAGAGCGCAGTGACGATGGCCCGCGCCTACTGTGCTCCGCTGCGGGCGGCCGAGGTCGACACGCTGATCCTCGGCTGCACCCACTACCCGCTAGTGGCGCCGATGCTGCAGCGGATCCTCGGCCGCGACGTCCGCCTGGTCAGCGGTGGCCACGCCGTCGCCGCCGCTGTCCAGCGCACGCTCGAGCGGGCAGGGCTGGCGCGGGAGCGCCGCAAGGAGGGCGACTACCGCTTCCTCTGTACCGGTGAGACCGCCGCCTTCCGCGAGGTTGGCACCCGCTTCCTGCAGATGCCCCTGGGCGAGGTCGAGCGAATAGACATCGCCGCCCGGCACTGATCTGCATCTGAAAAAGCACAGAGTTGACACTCGTTGCGCAACACGCGTGCGTCGAGGCCTGGCAGCCTCCCACCCATGCCTACTCTCGCCCTCGGCAATACCATCTATACTCGTCCCGTGGCCAAGGTGATGATCTCCGTCCCCGACGCGCTCCTCGAGCGCATCGACGCGTACGCGCAGGGCGCGGGGGAGACCCGCAGCGGTTTCCTCCAGCGCCTCGCCGAGCGCGAGCTGGAGCTCACCGACCGCCGCGACGACGAAGAGGTCAATCGCCTCCTCGACTCGATTCATCTCGATCTTGGCGGAGCGGACATCGCCCAACTGGTTCGCGAAGACCGGGAATCGCACTGAGTTGCTGCTGATCGACGCCAGCATCTGGATTGCGGCCGCTACGCCGGACAATCGCTGGGGAAAGGCCTCGGCCGATCTGATCAGGCGCCCGCCGCGACCGCTGGCCGCCCTCGACCTGACCTTGTACGAGGTCGCGAACGTCGTCGGCGTCCGGGACGGCGATCCGCACGGGGCGCGAACGGTCGCCGGTATCGTCCGTCGGCGGTGTCGTGACCGCATCGTCGATCTCGACTCGGGCCTCTTTGACCGCGCCCTCGAGCTTGCCGCCGAACACGGCCTCTCGGCGTACGACGCCGCTTACGTCGCCGCCGCCCGGCGCAACGGTTGGCAGCTCGTCAGCATCGACGTTCGCGACCTCGTCTCCAAGGGGCTTGCGGTTACCCCTGACGCCGCCCTTTACCCTTAGCCGCATGAGCGTCTTGGAGCAGGTGCAGAGCGATGTGCGCGAAGCGATGAAAGCGCGCGACCGCGAACGGGCGGGCGCGCTGCGGCTGATCGTCGACGTGCTCCAGCAGGACGCCAAGCTGGGCAAGGGCGACGAGGTCGCGGTGCTGCAGCGCGAGCGCAAGAAACGGATCGAGGCGGCCGAGGCCTACGAGGGTGCCGGCCGCACCGAGCAGGCCGCCGCCGAGCGCTTCGAGGCAGGGCTGATCGAGGGCTACCTGCCGCAGCAGCTCTCCGACGAGGATCTGGCCGAGCTTGTTGATGCCGCGGTCGCCGAGACCGGGGCCAGCGAGCAGCGGCAGATGGGCCAGGTGATGTCGGCGCTGATGCCCAAGGTTGGCGGTCGCGCCGACGGCAAGCGGGTCAGCGCCGCGGTGCGGCAGAAGCTGGGTGCCTGAGCTCTGTGGCTATGGCTCGTCGGCAGTTGACGCTTGAGAACACGGTCGCCGCCGAGCTGGCGGGCTCCGAGGACACGGTGCTGCGGGCTTTGCGCGGCCGCCTCGACGCCGAGCTGCACCTGCGTGGCAATGTGCTGACGCTGGAGGGTGAGTCGGCCGACGTGCAGACCGCGGCGACGATCGTCGACGAGCTGGTCGAGTTGATCGAGCAGGGGCACGAGGTCGCGCCTGGCACGATCGAGGCCGTCACCGGCGCCCTCGATGCGGACGAGAGCCCGGCCGAGATCCTCGATGACGTCGTCTGGCGCCACCGCAACACCAAAGTGGCGCCGAAGACGTTGAACCAGAAGCGCTACGTCGACTCCATCCGCCGCAGCACGATCACCTTCGGGATCGGCCCGGCCGGCACCGGCAAGACCTTCCTCGCGGTGGCGATGGCGGCGGCGGCCCTGACCGAACGCAAAGTGCAGCGGATCATCCTCACTCGGCCTGCGGTCGAGGCCGGCGAGCGGCTCGGCTTCCTGCCCGGCGACATCCAGGCCAAGGTCGACCCTTACCTACGGCCGCTCTTCGACGCCCTCTACGACATGATCGATCCCGATCGCGTCAACGGCTACTTCGAGCGCGACGTGATTGAGGTGGCGCCGCTGGCCTTCATGCGCGGCCGCACCCTCAACGACTCCTTTGTGATCCTCGACGAGGCGCAGAACACGAGCCCCGAGCAGATGAAGATGTTCTTGACTCGGCTTGGCTTCAACTCGCGCATGGTGGTCACCGGCGACGTCACCCAGATCGACCTGCCCAGCGACCAGCGCTCGGGCTTGATCGCCGTGCGCGGCATCCTCGACGAGGTCAAGGACATCTCCTTCGTCGAGTTCGGCGGCGAGGACGTCGTCCGCCACAAGCTGGTGCAGCGGATCGTTGCCGCCTACGACGCCCACGGCGACCGCGAGGCAGCGGCGCGCCGCGAACACGGCCCGACCCCCAGCTCTTGAGTCTCGACCTCGCCGACGTTCCCGACGACCTGCGCCCGGCGGTCGCCGCCGCCCTCGACGCCGCCGGCGTCGCCGACGGCCACCTCGCTGTGGAGGTGGTCGACGCCGAGCGGATCCGCGCCCTCAACCGCGATCACCGCGGCAAGGACAGCCCCACCGACGTTCTCGCTTTTCCGCTCGACGGCGCTGGCCCGGTCGCCGGTCCGCGCGAGCTCGGCGACGTCGCGATCTGCCCCGAGCACTGCAGCGACGTGACCGAGGCCGCCATCCACGGCACCCTCCACCTCTGCGGCTACGACCACGAGACCGACGACGGCGAGATGCTGGCCCTGCAGGCGCGGGTGCTGGCGGGTCTGCGATGACTCGCGCCGGCTTCATCGGCCTCGCCGGTCGGCCCAACGTCGGCAAGTCGACCCTGGTCAACGCCCTTGTCGGCGCTCACGTGGCGATCGTCTCGGTGCGGCCGCAGACGACTCGCCGCGCCGCCCGCGGCGTCGCCACCGACCTCGAGGCGGAACGGCAACTGGTGCTCGTCGACCTGCCCGGCGTGCAGCGACCCCGCGACGCCCTGACCGAGCGCATGCAGCGCCGGGTCGAGCGCGAGCTGTCCGAATCCGACGTTGCCTTGGTCGTGATCAACGGCGAGGAGGGCGTCGGCCCCGGCGACCGCTTCATCGTCCGTACCCTGCTCGAGGCCGGGGCCGAGGTGCCGGTTATCTGCGCCGTCAACAAGGCCGACCGACTGGGGCCGAACGAGCTGGTGCCGGTCCTTGCCGCCGCCGCCGAGCTGGACGGAGTCGACGAGGTCTTCCCGATCAGCGCCCGCGCCGGCGAGGGCCTGGAGGCCCTGGTCGAGCGGCTCGGGGAGCTGATCCCCGAGGGGCCGTACCTGTACCCGCCAGAGGACCGCAGTGACCAGTCCAGCGAGTTGTTGCTGGCGGAGCTGATCCGCGAGCAGGTGCTGAACCGGACCCGGCAGGAGATCCCGCACTCGGTCGAGGTGAAGGTGAAGGAGATCGAGCCGCCGCGCGAGGACGGGCTGGTCGCCGTCAGCGCTGAGGTCTGGGTCGAGACCGAGTCCCAGAAGCGGATCGTGATCGGCCGCGGTGGCGCCAAGATCGGCGAGATCGGCAGCGCCGCCCGGCGCTCGCTCGAAGCCGAGCTCGATACCCGCATCCATCTCGATCTGCTCGTCCGCGTACGTCGCCACTGGCGCAGTGACGAGGGCTTGCTGGACCGCCTCGGCATTGAGTGACGGGCCGACTACGATGGGGCGCGTGTTTCCCGAAATCGAATTCGACCAACGGGGCCTGGCTCCCTGCGTAGTCCAGGACTTCGCCAGCGGCGAGGTGCTGATGCTCGCTTACGTCAGCGCCCGCTCCCTGGAAATGACGCTGGAGACGGGCGACCTGCACTTCCACAGCCGCTCGCGCGACGAACTTTGGCGCAAAGGCGAAACCTCCGGCGCCTTCATGCATCTGCGCCAGCTTCGCTACGACTGCGACGGCGACGCCCTGGTCGCCCTTGTCGATCCGGCCGGCCCGGCCTGCCACACCGGCCAGCGGAGCTGCTTCTACCGCGAGGTGCTGGGCTCGGCCTCGGGCAAAAAGGACGCTCCGCCGGCACCCGGTGAGCCTTTCCCGGTGACCCACGAAGCGCTGGCGGCGCTGGAGCGGACGCTGCGCGGCCGCGCCGTCGAACGGCCCGAGGGCAGTTACACGGTGAAGCTGCTCGACGACCGCGAGCTGATCGAAGCGAAGATCGAGGAGGAGGCCGAGGAGGTCGTCCGCGCCGGCCGCGAGGAGAGCAACCAGCGCGTCGCCGAAGAGGCCGCCGACCTGCTCTACCACCTCAGCGTGCTGCTGGTCTACCGCGGTGTCTCGCAGGCCTCGGTGATGGAAGTGCTCAATGCACGTAGCGGCTGACTCAGGGCTGACCCTCGAGCCGAGTTTGGAGCGGGCCCGCGAGTTGGCCCAGGAGGGCAACGTGGTGCCGATCCGCGCCCGCCTCGTCGACGACTGCGAGACCCCCGTCTCGGCCTTCCTCAAGCTGCGCGCCGGCGAGTCCGAGGGGGCGCCCTGCTTTCTCCTGGAGTCAGCCGAGCAGGGCCAGGTCGGCCGCTTCTCCTTCGTTGGCCTGCGGCCGCGCGCGCTGCTGCGCTGGAGCGACGGCGTCCTCTCCGAATGGAGCGGGAGCGAGGGCGGCGCCCCGGCTCGCGAGGAGCAGGCCCCCGACCCCTACGCGGCCGTCGCCGAGCGCCTCGCCGCCTACCGGCCGGCGCCGGTGGAGGATCTGCCGCCCTTCGTTGGCGGCGCGGTTGGCTTCTTTGGTTACGACCTGGTGCGGACGGTGGAGCCGCTCGGCGAGCCGAATCCCGACCCGCTCGGCCTCCCCGACATGGCCCTGATGGTGACCGACGCGATGCTCGTCTTCGACCACCAGCGCCACGAGCTGACGATCCTCGCCTGCGCCTTCGCCGACGACGAGGGCGGCATCGATGCCGCCTACGAGCGGGCGGCGGCGACGATCGCCGAGATGCGCGAGCGCCTGCGCGGCCCGGTCCCGGCCGCGCCCGATGCGGGTGTCGTCGCGGCGCCTCACTTCGAGTCCAATGTCGAGCGCGAGGAGTTCGAAGCTGCGGTGGCGCGGATCGTCGAGTACGTGCACGCCGGCGACGCCTTCCAGGTCGTCCCCTCGCAGCGCTTCAGCGCCCCGGCTCCGGTCGAGGCCTTCTCCGTCTACCGCGGCCTGCGCAGCGTCAATCCCTCGCCCTACATGTACTTCCTCGAGTTCGGCGACTTCCAGCTCGCCGGCGCCTCGCCGGAGCCGCTGGTCAAGGTCAGCGGCCGCCGCGTCGAGACGCGGCCGATCGCCGGCACCTACCCGCGCGGCGGCAGCGAGGACGAGGACCGCCGCCTGGCCGAGAAACTGGTCCGCGACCCCAAGGAGCGGGCCGAGCACGTGATGCTGGTCGACCTCGGCCGCAACGACCTCGGCCGCGTCTGCGAGTACGGCAGCGTCAACGTCGACGAGCTGATGGTGGTCGAGACCTACTCGCACGTGCTGCACATCGTCAGCCAGGTCTCCGGCACCCTGCGCGAGGGGGTCAGCGCCATGGACGTGCTGCGCTCGGCGCTGCCGGCGGGCACCCTCTCCGGCGCTCCCAAGGTGCGGGCGATGCAGATCATCGACGAGCTGGAGAAGGTCAAGCGCTGCTCCTACGGCGGCGCCGTCGGCTACCTCTCCTGGGATGGCGACCTCGACACCGCGATCCACATCCGCACCGTCGTCGTCAAGGACGGGCAGCTGCACGTGCAGGCGGGCGGCGGCACCGTCGCCGACGCCAAACCGTCTTACGAGTACGTCGAGTCGGTCAACAAGGCGCGCGCGGTCTTCCGCGCCGTCGAGGTCGCCTGCGCCCAGCCGGACTGGGCCTGAGGGGAGCGGACATGCGCGTGCTCGTGATCGACAACTACGACTCCTTCACCTACAACCTGGTCCAGTACCTGGGCGAGCTTGGCGCCGAGCTGGAGGTCGTGCGTAACGACAAGGCCGAGGTCGTCGAGCTGCTTGGTCGTGGCTACGACCGTCTCGTCGTCTCGCCCGGCCCCTGCACGCCCGCCGAGGCGGGGATCTCCGGCGCCGCGATCCGCGCCTTCGCCGAGGCCGGCACGCCGACCCTGGGCGTCTGCCTCGGCCACCAGGCGATGGTCGAGGAGTTCGGTGGCCGCGTCGTCCAGGGCGAGCCGATCCACGGCAAGGACGCCGAGGTCGAGCACGACGGGCGGACGATTTTCGCCGGGCTGCCGACACCGCTGGTCGCCGGCCGCTACCACTCGCTGGTCGCCGATCCGGACCTGCCGGATGAGCTTGAGCTGAGCGCCTCGCTGGGCGAGGTCGTGATGGGCGCCCGCCACCGCGAGCTGCCGGCCGAGGGCGTCCAGTTTCATCCCGAGTCGGTGCTGACGCCGCAGGGCAAGCACCTGCTCGCCAACTTTCTGGGGGAGGGGTAATGCCGAACGACGTAGTCAGCCGGGCAATCGACGCGGTCTGCGCCGGTGACCATCTCACCGCCGACCACGCCTCGGCAGTGCTGAGCGAGATCATGGAGGGCCGCACCGACCCGATCCAGACCGGCGCCTTCCTGATCGCGCTGCGGGCCAAGGGCGAGACCGTGCCCGAGCTGGTCGGCCTGGCGCGGACGATGCGCTCGCTGGCGACGCCGGTCTCGACCAGCCGCACCGACCTCGTCGACACCGCCGGCACCGGCGGCGGGCCCTCGACCTTCAACGTCTCGACCACGGCGGCGCTGGTCGCAGCCGGTGCCGGCTGCGCGATCGCCAAGCACGGCAACCGCTCCAACTCCAGCCAGTGCGGCTCCGCCGAGCTGCTGGAAGCGCTTGGGGCCAACATCGAGCTCGACGCCGACCAGGTCGGCCGCTGCATCGACGAGGTCGGCTTCGGCTTCATGTTTGCGCCCCGCCACCACGCCGCGATGGCGCACGTGATCCCGGCCCGCAAAGCGCTCGGGGTACGGACGATCTTCAACTTCCTCGGCCCGCTCACCAACCCCGCCGGCGCCAACCGCCAGCTACTCGGCGTCAGCGATCGCCACTACCAGGAGACGATCGCCGAGGCGCTGGTCGGCCTGGGCAGCGTCCGGGCCCTGGTGGTCACCGCCGAGGACGGCGTTGACGAGCTGGCGATCTCCTCGCGCACCCGGGTGATCGAGGTCGCCGACGGCGGCACCTCCGAGTGGTTCGTCGAGCCCGCGCAGTTCGGCTTCGCCGCCGCCGAGCTGGGGGCGGTGGCGGGGGGGACGCCGACCGAGAATGCCGCCGCAACGCTGGCCGTGCTGGAGGGCGAGCAGGGGCCGCGACGGGAGCTGGTCCTGCTCAACGCCGCCGCCGCGATCTACGTCGGCGGCCTCTCCGCCGACCTCGGCGAGGGGGTCGAGAAGGCAGCGCGGGCGATCGACGAGGGCGCCGCCCGCGACGTCCTGGAGCGGCTGGTCGCGGCAACCGCGGCGCTGGCCGGTTGAGAGCGCCGCGACCCTCTAGGCTCTGCATCTTCAAGTGGGAATGATCGAGCAGCTGATCGAGGGTGCCCAGCGGGGAGTGGAGGAGCGCCGGCGCGCGCTTCCGCAGGCCGAACTGGAGGCACGGCTGGCCGGGCGCGGCGAGGATCGCCCCTTCAACGAGGCGCTGACGCGCCCTGGCCTCTCGTTGATCGCCGAGTTCAAGCGCCGCTCTCCTAGCGCCGGCGCGATCTCGGCTGACGCCGTCGTCGCCGACCAGGTTCGCGCCTACGAGCGCGGCGGTGCCGCCGCGCTCTCGGTCCTCACCGACGAACCGCACTTCGGCGGCTCGCTCGAGGACCTGCGCGCCGCCCGTGCCGCCTGCGACCTGCCGATCATCCGCAAGGACTTCATCGTCGACCCCTACCAGCTCTACGAGGCGGCGGTGAACGGCGCCGACGCGGTGCTGCTGATCGTCCGTGCTATCGACGACGAGGTGCTGGCCTCGCTCCACGAGCAGGCCCGGGCACTCGACCTCGACTGCCTGGTCGAGGTGCACAACGGCGCTGAGCTGGAGCGGGCGCTGGCGGCCGGGGCCGAGGTGATCGGGATCAACAACCGCGACCTCGACCAGCAGCAGATCGATCTCGCCACCACCTTCGAGCTGATGCCCGACGTCCCGGCTGGCAAGACCGTCGTCGCCGAGAGTGGCATCTCTGGCCGCGAGGAGCTGGAAGAGCTGGAGCGGGTCGGTGTCGACGCGGTCCTGATCGGTGGTGCCCTGATGAGCGCCCCCGACCCCGAGGCGAAGACTCGCGAGCTGACCGGGGCCGACGAAGGCACCCGCGAGCATCTTTTTTAGGCTCTGCGCAGCGTCTTTAGAAAAACTTTGAAGAGCATTTAGAAAGGCCAAGGCATCGTCGGCCATCCTCGTTCTCATGTCGAAGCCAAAGAGTCTTTTCCGCAGCCCGTTCTTCTCCGCCTTCCTCGGTGGCGCCGTCGTCGCCGTGGTTGGCCTGATCGCCATCTCGGCAGGTTGGATCAAGTCCGACAGCG
Source organism: uncultured Actinomycetes bacterium (assembly GCA_963708405.1). GTDB lineage: Bacteria > Actinomycetota > Thermoleophilia > Solirubrobacterales > 70-9 > VAYN01. Next base: position 765,405 of record CAVPSL010000002.1, on the reverse strand, counting down.
ACTCGACCACGACCGTCGCGGCACCCCTGGCGGCCCCCGTCGTCAGCAAGGGCGACGAAGGGGGCGGCAACGTCGTCAACCAGATCTACAAGAACGACGGCGGTGGCGTGGCCTTTGTCGAATCGCAGATACCGCCCCAGGAATCCTCGACCCTCTCACCCTTTGGCGAACCTGAAACCGAAGGCGGCGGCACCGCCACTGGCTCCGGCTTCGTGATCGACGGCGAAGGCCACATCCTCACCAACAACCACGTGGTCGAAGGCGCCAGCAAGATCCAGGTCAAACTCGGCGCCTCCGACACCAAATACCCGGCCGAAGTGGTCGGCGCCGACCCAGCCTCCGACCTCGCCCTGCTTAAGGTCGAAGCGCCGGCCAAGGAACTGCACCCGCTGACGCTGGGCGACTCCTCCAGGGTCGAAGTCGGCGACCCGGTGGTGGCGATCGGCAACCCCTTCGGCCTCGATCGCACCGTCACCAGCGGCATCGTCTCCGCCCTGCAGCGGCAGATCCAAGCCCCCAACGGGTTCTCGATCGACAACGTGATCCAGACCGACGCGGCGATCAACCCGGGCAACTCCGGCGGGCCGCTGATCAACGCCCGCGGCGAAGTGATCGGCATCAACTCCCAGATCGAGACCGGCGGCAGCGGCTCCAACGGCAACGTCGGCATCGGCTTCTCGATCCCGATCAACACCGCCAAAGCCGAGATCCACCAGCTCGAGACCAAGGGCGAAGTCGAACACGCCTACCTCGGCATCGAAGGCGGCACGATCTCACCCGAACTGGCGAAGGCAGTGAATCTGCCGGTGAAGGAAGGCGTGATCGTCCAGAACGTGGTCAAGGGCGGCCCCGCCGATAAGGCCGGCGTCGAAGGTGGTAACACCTCGGCGACGATCAACGGCGCCGAAATCCAGCTCGGCGGCGACATCATCACCGAAATCGACGGCCAGAAGATCGCCGGCATGGAAGAACTGATCGAAATCGTCAACAAGAAGAAGCCGGGCGAATCGATGGAACTGAAGCTGCTCCGCGACGGGCAAGAAAAGACCGCCACGGTCACGCTCGGCAAGCGCCCGGCCTCGATCGAAAACAAATCTGAAACCGCACCCTGAGGCGTGGGGGCCGGGCGGCGGCGGGCGATCCGTCCCGCCGTCCGGCTCCCGTAGTCTGGGGGCATGCGGGTCAAGTTCTGCGGGATCACCAACATGGACGATGCGGCCGAGGCGGTCTTGCTCGGCGCCTGGGCGATCGGGCTGATCCACTACGACGGCAGCCCCCGCTACGTCGAGCCGGCGGTGGCGGCGCAGATCGCCGCCGCCTACCGGCGCAAGTGCGAGGTGGTCGGCGTTTTCGTCAACCCGACCCTGGAGGAGGTCGACCGCGCTGTCGAGGACGCGGGGCTGACGATGGTGCAGTTGAACGGCGCCGAGGGCGCCTCCTTCTGCACCGAGGTGGCGCGGCGGACCGGCGCCAAGGTGATCAAGGCGGTCCACGTCGCCAGCGCCGCTGACATCCACGCCGCCGAGGCCTTCCGTACTGACTTCCACCTCTTCGACCGTCGCGGCCGCGGGCTTTGGGGCGGAACTGGCGAGAGCTTCGATTGGGAGCTGCTGCGCAACCACCGTTCCGAGGTGCCGGCGATCCTCGCCGGTGGCCTGCGCCCCGACAACGTTGCCGCCGCGATCGGCGTCGCCCACCCCTACGCGGTCGACGTCGCCAGCGGCGTCGAGGCTGAGCCGGGCCGCAAGGACCACGCGGCGATGGCCGCATTCTTCGCCGCCGCCCAGGCGGCCGCCGGCGTCCCGATCCCATGAGCGTGGTTGAGGAGCGTTTTGGCCCCTACGGGGGGCGCTACGTGCCGGAGACCCTGATCCCGGCGCTGGACGAGCTGACCGCGGCCTGGGCCGAGGCGCGCGAGGACGCCGGCTTCAATCAGCGGCTCGATCTGCTGCGGCGCGACTTCATCGGCCGGCCGACGCCGCTCTACCTGGCCCAGCGGCTCTCCCAGCGGGTCGGCTCGACCGTCTACCTGAAGCGCGAGGACCTTTGCCACACCGGTGCCCACAAGATCAACAATGCGGTCGGCCAAGCGCTGCTGGCGCAGCGAATGGGCAAGCACCGGGTGATCGCCGAGACCGGCGCCGGCCAGCACGGAGTCGCCACCGCCAGCGCCTGCGCCCTGCTCGGGCTCGAATGCGTCGTCTACATGGGTAGCGAGGACATCCGCCGCCAGGCGCCCAACGTCGAACGGATGCGGCTGCTGGGGGCTGAGGTGGCGCCGGTCGAGGCCGGCGCCCGCACCCTCAAGGAGGCGGTCAGCGCCGCGATCCGCGACTGGGTCGCCAACGCCGCCACCACCCACTACGTGATCGGTTCCGCGGTGGGCCCGGCGCCCTACCCGGCGCTGGTGCGCGACCTGCAGCGGGTGATCGGCGAGGAGGCGCGCGCCCAGGCGCTCGAGGTCGAGGGAGCGCTGCCGCGGCGGGTGATCGCCTGCGTCGGCGGCGGCTCCAACTCGATCGGCATCTTTGCTCCCTTCGTCGACGACGCCGAGGTGGCATTGGTCGGTGTCGAGGCCGCCGGCGAGGGTCTCGCGAGCGGCCGCCACGGCGCTTCGCTCGGGGCCGGCGTCACCGGCGTCTTGCATGGCTCACTCTCCTCGGTCATCGCCGACGAGGAGGGGCAGATCCTCGAGGCGCACTCGGTCTCGGCCGGACTCGATTACCCGGGGTCGGGGCCGGAGCACGCCTATCTGCGGGACAGTGGGCGGGCGCAGTACTTCGCGGTCAGTGACGAGGCGGCTCTGGGGGCGTTCGGCGAGCTCTCGCGGCTGGAGGGGATCATCCCGGCGCTCGAGTCGAGTCACGCGATTGCCTGGCTACTGGAGAACCCGGGAGGCGCGGACGGGTTCGATGTCCTCTGTCTCTCGGGGCGTGGGGACAAGGATCTTGCCGAGGCGTTGGCTAGAGGGGCCGGGGCATGAGTGGTGAGGAGCGGATCCTTGGGGCGTTTGCGGCGGCCAAGGACGAAGGGCGGGCGGCGCTGATGCCTTACCTGATGGCCGGTTATCCCGATCGGGAGTCGTCGCTGGCTGTCGCCTCCGCTTACGTGGATGCGGGGGCCGATCTGATCGAGCTGGGAGTTCCGTTTTCGGATCCGCTTGCCGATGGGCCGGTGGTTCATGCGGCAGCTACGGCTGCGCTGGAGGCGGGGGCGACGTTGGCTACCGCTTTGGAGGTCTGCCGGTCGGTGGCCGACCGGATTCCGGTGGTCTTCATGGTCTACACGAACATGGTGCTCGCACACGGTGGGGCTGCTGAGTTCGCGCGGCTGGCGCGGGCGGCGGGGGCTTGCGGGGCGATCGTGCCGGACCTGCCATACGACGAGGCGGCGGGGGTGCGGGAGGCGTTCGCGGCGGCCGGGCTGGCGCTGGTACCGCTGGTGGCGCCAACCACCACGCCCGAGCGGCGGTCGCAGATCGCCGCAGCGGCCCATGGCTTCGTCTACCTGGTCTCCTCTGTCGGCACGACCGGCGAGCGGGCCGCGCTGCCGCCTGAGCTTGCCGATCTTGTCGCCGCGGCCAAGGATGAGGCCGAGGTGCCCGTCGCCGTCGGTTTCGGGATCAGCACCCCGCCGCAGGCCGCCGAGGTGGGGGGGATCGCCGATGGTGTCATCGTCGGCAGCCGCCTGGTCCGAGCGGCCGGCGAGGCGGGCTCAGCTGCTGCCGCCGCTGATGCGGTCGCCGAGTTCCTTGGCGAGGCGCGCGTCGCCCTCGCCCGATAGGCTGCGCGGCGCAATGGTCATGCCTGTCACGTTCTTCTTGGCGCTCGGCGCGATGGTCACCGTTTACGGATGGCTCGGTCAGGGCGGCGGGGTCGCCGGACTGGTTTTCTTCGGCGTGCTCCTCATCGGCGCGGTTATCCGCACCGTGCAGCCGAAGTCCTAGACGCTCAGGCCCGCGTCGCGACCACCTGGAGGTACTCGGCCTCCAGTACCAGCGCCCGTTCGCCGGCGGTGTTGACCTCGGCGAGCAGGGCCCTAAGGTCGTCGGTCAGGGCCTGTTCGCCCTCCGGGCCGACCCGTTCGTAGGCCATCTGACTGGGGCCGAAGTAGGTGCGGAAGAAGTCGATGTAGTGGTCGGCGGAGCGGAAGGGCTGGCGCGAGAGCCGCTTTTCGATGCGCAGGTCGGTGATGCCGTCGCCGAAGAGGTCGCGCAGACCCTCCTCGGTGCCCCACCGCAGCGGTGAGTCGAGGCCGGGAGGGGGCGGGGCGTGTTTGGCCATCGTCTGGAACATCCTGCCGACGCTGCCCCCGGGGCTCCAGTTGGCCATGCCGATGCGGCCGCCCGGTTTGACCACCCGCAGCAGCTCAGCCGCGGTCTTGGCCTGGTTGGGGGCGAACATTGCCCCGTAGATCGAGATCGCCACGTCGAAGCGACCGTTCTCGAAGGGCAGCTCCTGGGCATCGCCCTCGATGAACTCGATGTCGAGGCGCTCGGCAGCGGCCCGCTCGCGGGCGCGCTCGAGCAGGGCCGGCACATAGTCGACGCCGATCGTGTTGCCCCAGGCGCGCCGCGCCGCCGCGATCGCCCCGTTGCCACTGCCGCAGGCGACGTCCAGGACCTGCTCGTCGGGGACGATGTCGAGCGCCTCGGCGAGGCTTTCGCTCGTGTAGTTGACGAGGCTGGCGACCATCGCGAAGTCGCCTTTGGACCAAATCTGCTGCTGCACCTGGGTTACCGCCTGGAGATCGGGTACGTCGTTCATCGTGTCTTCCCTTCGCTCGCTTGGGCTGAACCTACCTCCTGCAATCGCTTTGCCGGTCCCGGCCTTGGTCCGTCGGCGCAGGGCCTAAGCTGACGGCGATGCGGATCGGAGTGCTCACCGGTGGCGGCGACTGTCCCGGGCTCAACGCGGTGATTCGGGCGGTGGTGCGCAAGGGCGTCGGCGAGTACGGGCACGAGTTCGTCGGCTATCGCGACGGCTGGCGGGGCCCGCTAGAGGGCGACACGCAGGCGCTCGGCGTGCCGGAGGTGCGCGGCATTCTGCCTCGCGGCGGCACCATCCTCGGCTCTTCGCGGACCAACCCCTTCGCGCTCGACGGCGGCCCGCAGCGGATCCTCGACAACCTCGCCGCGGCCGGGGTCGAGGGGCTGATCGCGATCGGCGGCGAGGACACGCTTGGCGCCGCCTCGCGCCTGCACGACGAGGCCGGGCTCAAGGTCGTCGGGGTGCCGAAGACGATCGACAACGACCTCGGCGCCACCGACTACACCTTCGGCTTTGACACCGCGGTCAACATCGCGATGGAGGCGATCGACCGCCTTCACACCACCGCCGACAGCCACCACCGGGTGTTGATCGTCGAGGTGATGGGCCGCAACGCCGGCTGGATCGCCTTCCACGCCGGCCTCGCCGGCGGCGCCAACGTGATCCTCATCCCCGAGCGCAAGTTCGACGTCGAGCGGGTCTGCGAGCTGGTCGGCAAACGCTTCGCCAGTCACTTCGCGCCGATCGTCGTCGTCGCCGAGGGGGCCGAGCCGGTCGGCGGCATGCCCAGCGCCGAGGCGGCGAAGGCCGACGCCTTCGGCCACGTCCGCCTCGGTGGCGTCGGCCACTGGCTCGAGGGCGAGATCGAGCGGCGCACCGGCAAAGAGGCGCGGGCGACCGTGCTCGGCCACGTTCAGCGCGGCGGCACCCCGACCGCCTTTGACAGGGTGTTGGCCACCCGCTTCGGCCTGCACGCGATCGACGCGGCGGACGCCGGTGAATGGGGGACGATGGCGGCGCTGCGCGGTACCGACGTGCGGCTGGTCAAGCTGAGCGAGGCCACCGCCGCGCTCAAGCTCGTGCCCGAGGAGCTCTACGCCGAGGCCGAAGTCTTCTTTGGCTAGGGCGGTCCGGATCCTGGTCGCGCTGGCGGCCTTGCTTGCCGCCTGCGCCGCGGCGGGCTGCGGCGGTGAAGGCGTCGCTGCCGGTGCCACCGTGCGCGTTTACGCGAGCCAACCGCTGAGTGGGCCGGAAGCGGCGATCGGGAAGCGATTCTGCGCGGAGGCGGCGGCCGAGCTGCGGCGCGCCGGGGGCCGGGCCGGCGAGGTTCGGCTACAGCTCGTCTGCCTTGACGACGCCGCTGGCGGCGGTCGCTGGCGGCTGGCCGCGGTTGGCGCCAACGCGCGGCGGGCGACGGAGGACTCCACGGCGGTCGCTTACCTCGGTGAGCCGCAGGCCGCGGCAGCGCGATTTTCGTTGCCGATCCTGGAAACGGCCGGGATCGGCCGCCTGCGCGACGACTCCGGGCAGGCGGCGATGGCGGCGGTGCTGCGGGCGCTGCGCGGCGCCGGCGGCGCCGAAGACCTCCGCGCTGACGTCCGCTCCAGCCTCGAAGCCGACTAGCTCTTGTAGATGCTGCGCAGCGCCTCGTCGAGATCGGCGTGGCGGAACTCGTAGCCGAGCTCCAGCGCCCGCTTGGGCAGCGCCCGCTGCCCACCCTTGATCGCGGCGGCGAACTCCTTGCCGACTTTGAGGTCGATCACGAAGCCCGGGACCGGCAGCAGCGCCGGCCGGCCGAGGGCACGGCCGAGCGCCTTGGAGAAGTCGCGGTTGGTGGCGGGGCTGGGCGCCGTCGCGTTGACGACGCCGCTGACCGCAGGGTTGTCGAGCGCCCAGAGCAGGATCCCGATCTCGTCCTCGAGGTCGATCCAGGAGAGGTACTGATGGCCGCCTGCCAGTGGGCCGCCCACACCGAGCCTGAAGGGCGTTTCCAGTTCGCCCAGCAGGCCGCCCCCGGGGTAGAGGACCTGGCCGGTGCGGACGATTACCAGCCGCAGTCCCGCCGCCTCGGCCTCGCGGGCTGCCTGCTCCCAGTCGCGACAGACCTCGGCGTCGAAGCTGTCTCCGGGTCCGGAGCTCTCGTCGAGGACGGCGTCGCCGCGGTCGCCGTAGTAGCCGACGGCCGACTGGCTGACCAGGACCGTCGGCTTGCGCTCGAGGCCGGCGATCGCCTGGACGAGGTTCTGGGTGGCTGTGCGCCGGGTGGCGACGATCCGCTGTTTCGCCTCCTCGGTCCAGCGCTGGTTGATCTTCTCGCCGACCAGGTTGACGACGCCGTCGACGCCCTCGAAAGCCGCCTCCGGCGGCCGTTCCAGCGTCGGCTCCCAGCGCTGCCAGGTGACGCCTGGGGCGCGACTGCGGCTGCGCTCTGGGTCGCGGCTCAGTCCCACCGCCTCGTCGCCCCGTTCCAGCAGCGCCGCGCAGAGGGAAGTGCCGATCGCGCCGCTGGCTCCGGTGACGAGGACTTTCACGGCTGCCTCAGTCCGCCTCCAGGGTGGCGAAGGTGCCGGTCTCCTCGTTGAGGCGGGCGATGCCATCGCGCTTGGCCTCCTCGACGACGGCTTCGGCCACCTTCGGCGCCACCTCGCGGTTGAAGACGCTGGGGATGATGTAGTCCTCGGAGAGGTCGGCCTCGGATACCGCCATCGCGATTCCTTTGGCCGCGGCCAGCTTCATCTCCTCGGTGATGCTGGGAGCGCCGGCGTCGAGGGCGCCGCGGAAGACCCCGGGGAAGGCGAGCACGTTGTTGATCTGGTTCGGGTAGTCCGAGCGCCCGGTGGCCATGATCCGCACGTAGGGAGCCGCGTCCTCGGGCATCACCTCGGGGGTCGGGTTGGCCATCGCGAAGACGATCGCGTCGTCGTTCATCTTCGCCAGCGCCTGGGCGTCGATGATCCCCGGCCCGGAGAGACCGACGAAGAGGTCCATCCCCTCGATCACCTCGGCCGGTTGGCCGCTCAGCTTTTCGGGGTTCGAGTTCTCCGCGTACCAGCGCTTGATCCCGCTCATTTGGCCGGACTCGTAGTCCTCGCGGGCGGTGGAGAGGGCTCCCTGGCGGTCGCAGCCGATCACGTGGGTGACGCCGGAGGCGAGCATCATCTTCGTCACTGCTACCCCGGCGGCACCGAGGCCAACCACCAGCACCCGCAGTTGCTCGATCGGCTTGCCGGTGATCTTCAGGGCGTTGAAGAGGGCGGCCATGGTGACGATCGCGGTGCCGTGCTGGTCGTCGTGGAAGACGGGAATGTCGACGCTCTCCTTCAGCCGTTCCTCGATCTCGAAGCAGCGTGGGGCGGAGATGTCCTCGAGGTTGATACCGCCGAAGGTGGGGGCGACGAGCTCGACCGCGCGGACGATCTCGTCGGCGTCCTGGGTGTCGAGGCAGAGCGGGAAGGCGTCGACACCGGCGAACTCTTTGAACAGCATCGCCTTGCCCTCCATCACCGGCATTGCTGCCTCGGGGCCGATGTTGCCGAGCCCGAGCACGGCGCTGCCGTCGGAGACAACCGCGACGGTGTTTTTCTTGATCGTGTACTCGAAGGCCTTGGCGCGGTCGTGGTGGATGTCCATGCAGACGCGGGCGACGCCGGGCGTGTAGGCCATCGAGAGGTCGTCGCGCGTCTTCAGCGGGTACTTGTTGTGCTGCTCGATCTTGCCGCCGCGGTGCATCTGCATCGTGCGGTCGACGTAGTCGATGACGCGGGCGCCCCGGGTCGAGCCGATCGCTCGCAGGATCCGCTCCCAGTGGTCGCGGTCGGCGGCGTCGATCGTGAACTCGCGTACCCGCTTGCCCTCGGGGCCGGCACCGGGCACAAGGTCAACTCCCTGCAGTTGCCCGCCCGCCTCGGCGATCGCCGCGGTCAGTTTCCCGAGCGGCTCCTGCCGCGCGTCGAGCTCGACCCGGATCGTGACGCTGTACTGGGCGCTGACGGCCATGAGCGGCTATCGAATCAGATTCCGCCCCTCGGCCCGGGCACGGTAGGTTCCCGAGTAATGAAGGCGGGGAGGGGTATCGGTGGCCTGGCATTGGCTCTGCTCGTGCTCCCCGTCCTCCCGGCCCACTCAGCGGCGACCGATTCGGACCTGAAGTACGCCTACGCGTTTAAGGCGGAGGCGAGTCACGGTTATTCGATCGTGGCTCTGGCTTCGAACGAGCGGGCCGATGGACGCGGGGAGATCGTGTTGGTCGTCAGTCGCGGCAATGGCAGGGAAGGAGTGACCTACTTGGCGCCAGCGCAGCTTAGTGCGACGAGCGTGGAAGCCGACCTGGGCGCGCTCGGAAGCGTCGACCTCGCTGTGGCTCCGTCAGGCAGGAAGCGGAAGCTGCGCACGCGTTGCGGCAAAGGGCCTGTGGTGTCGTATGAGCCGCCGGCCTACAGCGGCAGCTTCGAGTTCCACGGCGAGGAGGGATATGCGAATGCTGCTACCGACTCCCCAGCTGACGACGCGCGCCTTTTCGCGGATCTGCTTTGCGGCGAATCAACGTCTGAGGAATTCGGTGGCGGGAGTGGTGCTCGCCTCCACCTTCGCGGTCGCCGGGACGGAGCTGCCGTGTACCTCCAGGTCAATGAGAACCACCCCGGCGGCCCGGTCCGGGTTGAAGTTGAGGCGAGCGAACGGCAAGGCGATATCCGGATCTCCCGCTCTAGCTACCCCTGGCTCCCCTCATCCTCCTTCCACTTCGACCCCACCCTGCGCACCGCCACCCTCGCCCCCGTGGCCCCCTTCTCCGGCCGCGCTACCTTCAACCGCAACGCCGCCCCCGCCAACCGCTGGACCGGCAACCTCACCGTCGACCTCCCCGGCCGCTCGAACTTCCCCCTCACCGGCCCCGGCCTCACCGCCACCCTCGCTCACGCCTGCTTCCAAGGCGAAGGCGCCGGCTCCCGCACCGACTGCGGTTTCCGCTAACCCCCTCGCGCCACCACGGGGGAGAACCCCGGGCTGGGCCGACTTATGCACGCTGTGCGTGAACAAGTCGGCCCACTGGACCTCGCGGTAGCCGCGATCGCTGATCGGCAGCACGGAATCGTGACGTTCGGACAGCTGCTTGACGCAGGGATGGGGAGAGGTGCGATCCGCGATCGGGAGGCCCGGGGGCAGTTACATCGCCTGTATCGAGGCGTCTACGCAGTCGGGTTCAAGGCTGTTTCCCAGGAGGGGAGGTGGATGGCCGCAGTCCTCGCTTGCGGGGAGGGTGCTGTATTGAGTCATCACAGCGCCGCGGCCCACTGGCGGTTGCTCCTACCCAGCCGAAGTAGATGGTCGGATGTGTCCCTGCAGAAGCGCACCGGTCGCCTGCGTCGGGTCGGCATCTCTATCCACCGACCCCGGTCGCTTCTCGTCAGCGAGGTCACCGCGAGGCTGCGAATCCCAGTCACCACCCCCGCCCGCACGCTCGCCGACCTGCGGCGGACCGCTCCGGCCTGGGAGGTTCGCCGCGCAACTCGCCAGGCGGAGTTCCTGAAGCTGCCGCTGGGAGGGATCGAGACGGACGGATCGCGCAGCGATCTGGAGACGGACTTCCTGACGCTCTGCGAACGGCACGGGATTCCGGCCCCGGAGGTCAACGTGAAGGTCGGGCGCTTCACGGTCGACTTCCTCTGGCGGGCGGAGCGGGTTGCGGTCGAGACGGACTTCTACGACTACCACCGGGGCAGGGTTGCCTTTCGCGACGATCGCGCTCGCGATCTCGAGTTGAGGCGGCGCGGGTTTTCCGTTAGCCGCTACAGCGAAGAGCTGGTTAATGAGCAGCCCGCGGCGGTCGCGGCGGACCTGCGGGACGCCCTCGGGCTCGCCCCCTAGAGTTGCCGCGATGGCCGACGCCCCCGAGCTCTTTCTGATCGACGGCAACTCGCTCGCCTACCGGGCCTTCTTCGCCCTGCCCGAGTCGATCGGGACCAGCGACGGGCGCCCGACCAACGCGATCTACGGGCTCGCCTCGATGCTGGTGAAAATCATCGACGAGCACCATCCATCCGGCGTCGTGGTGGCCTGGGACGCCGGGATGTCGGGACGCAAAGAGACCTACGACCTCTACAAGGCGCAGCGCAAACCGCGTCCCGACCTGCTGCGCGAGCAGTGGCCGCACCTGATGCCGCTGGTCGAAGCCTTCGGCTACACCAACGTCAAGGTCGAGGGCTACGAGGCCGACGACGTGATCGCCTCGCTGGTCCGCCAGGCGCGCGAAGAAGACATCCGGGTGATGGTGGTGACGGGAGACCGCGACGCCTACCAGTTGGTCGCCGAGGGGGTGCGGGTGATGAGCACCTCGCGCGGCATCACCGAGACCAAGATCTACGACGAGGCCGCGGTCGAGGAGCGCTACGGGGTGCCGCCGGCGCTGATCACCGACCTGATGGGACTGCGCGGCGATACCTCGGACAACATCCCCGGCGTCCCCGGGATCGGCGAGAAAACGGCGACGCAGCTGCTGCAGCAGTTCGGCTCGCTCGACGGCGTGCTGGAAAGCGTCGACCAGATCTCCGGTGCCAAACGCAAACAGAACCTGGTCGAGCACGCCGACGACGCCCGCATGTCGAAAGCGCTGGCGACGTTGCAGTACGACGTCGTCACCGGCGTCGATCTCCAAGCAGCGATGGGCAGCGAGCCCGACCGCGGCGCCCTGCGGGATTTCATGCGCGAGTTCGAGCTGCGGGCAGTGATGGAGCGGCTGGAAGAAGCGCTGCCGGAGGGACAGGCGGTGCCCGGCCGCAGCGTCGAGACCGAGCTCGAGGTGGAGACGGTCGCGGGCGGGGTGGAGGACATCGGCTCCGGCCCGGTCGCCCTGGCGCTCGACGATCACCGCTGGGCCGCCGCTGATGCCGAGCGCACCGTCACCGGTTCGGCCACGCACGACGAGCTCGCCGTCGCCCTCGGCGAGCGCGGCATCGTCGGCCACGACCTCAAGTCGCTCGGGGGCGGCCGCCACGGCCTGCTTGCCGCCGCCGCTCGCGAGGGCGTCGCGCTGCGGCTCGAACACGACACGATGCTTGCTGCCTACCTGCTGGAGCCGCAGCGTCGCACCTACGAGCTGACCGAGCTGGCCGCCGACGCTGGCATCGGCTTGGCTGAGAAGGCACAGGCGGCGGCCGCGGACGACGACGGCCAGCTCTCGCTTGGAGAGGAGCCCGAGGCCGGCCTCGACCCGGCCGAGGAGGCGCAACTGGTCGCCGCGCTGGCCGAGAAGCAGCGCCCGCGGATCGCCGAGCTCGGCCTCGAGCAACTGCTGCACGAGGTCGAGCTGCCACTGGTCGAGGTGCTGGCGGCGATGGAGCGCGAGGGCCTCAAGCTTGACGCCGAGCGCCTGGCCGAGGTCGGTGCTGGCTTCGGCGAGCGCATCGACACGCTGGAAAGGGAGATCTACGAGCTGGCCGGCGAGGAGTTCACGATCGGCTCGCCGCAGCAGGTCGGCCGCGTCCTCTTCGAGGAGCTCGGCTTGACCCGCAAACGCCGCGGCAAAACCGGCTTCTCCACTGACGCCCGCGTCCTCGCCCAGATCCGCGACGAGCACCCGATCGTCGAGAAGATCGAGTCCTGGCGCGAGCTGACCAAGCTCAAGAACACCTACCTCGACTCACTGCCGGACCTGATCGACCCCGGGACCGGCCGCGTCCACACCACCTTCAACCAGGCGGCGACGACCACCGGCCGCCTCTCAAGCACCAACCCCAACCTGCAGAACATCCCGATCCGGACCGAGATCGGCCGGCCGGTCCGTGCCTGCTTCGTCGCCGAGCAGGGGAACGAACTGCTCTCCGCCGACTACAGCCAGGTCGAGCTACGCGTTCTCGCCCACGTCGCCGACGAGCAGGTGCTGAAAGACGTCTTCCACGCCGGCGAAGACGTCCACGCCGCCACCGCCGCCGAGGTCTTCGAGATCGGCCGCGACGAAGTCGACGTCGGCCAGCGATCGAAGGCGAAGATGGTCAACTTCGGGATCGTCTACGGGCTGACCGGGTTCGGCCTCGCCGACCGGCTCAACATCCCCCGCAAGGAGGGCGAGGAATTCGTCGCCCGCTACCTGGAGCGCTTCCCGGCGGTGCGCGCCTTCCGCGAGGAGGTTGTCGAGCGCGCCCAGGAGGAGGGCTACGTGACGACCCTGATGGGCCGCCGCCGCCAGATCCCCGAGTTGCGCTCCCCCAACCCCAACACGCGCCGGCTCGGCGAGCGGCTCGCCGTCAACACCGTGATTCAGGGCACCGCGGCGGACATCATCAAGGTGGCGATGGTGCGCTGCCGCCAGGCGCTGAGCGAGACCGGGGGGAAGACCCGCCTGGTCCTGCAGATCCACGACGAGCTCCTCTTCGAGGGTCCACCGGGGGAGATGGAGGCGGCGACCGAGCTGGTGCGGCGCGAGATGTGCGCCGCGTACCAGCTCGATCCGCCGCTCGAGGTCGACGTCGGCGTCGGCCCCGACTGGCTTACGGCGAAGTAGGCGATCCGGCCCGTAGAGGCGCGGCGCCGGCTCAGCCGGTCAGCTCGACCTCGTCCCAGCTGGCCTGGCCGTGCTCGAGCTCCAGCTCGGCCTTGTGCACGGCGCCGCCGACGGTCAGGTCGGCACCGCTGCAGTTGGCGCCGGCACCGCTGTCGTCGTGGCCGCTCGGACCCGGTCCGGAGTTGTTGCCGCCGTTGTCGTCACCGGGCTCTTCCCCGTTGCCGCCATTGTCGTCGCCCGGCTCGGCGCCGCGACCGCCGTGGTCGTCACCGGCCTCTTCGCCGTGTCCGCCGTGTCCGCCGTGAGCGTCGCTCGGCTCGGACTCACCGCTGCGCCGTGCCACGGTGCCGGCGTGGCGACCGTCGCCCGACTGGTCCTCGCAGCGGATCCTGGTCTGGCGATCGACCGTGGCGGTGAAGCTCTCGCCGCCGGTCAGCTGGATCGTCAGCTCCCTGTTGCCCGTGTCAAAGGCGGTGATCGTGCCGGTCGTGTCGGCGCCGTGGCGCCCCTTGGCCCCTGCCAGGGCGGGCAGTACGAAGATCGCCAGGGCGCCCAGCGCCGCGACGAAAATGATCTTGAGACTGTGCTTGGGACTCATCCGTCCTCCTCGGGTTGTGGATTGCTCTGCCCTTCCAACCCGTCGTCGCCGCCAGAATCACGCGGGGGTTCGGAAACCGCTTCGGAGCCGCTCTCGGTGGGGGTGGGGGTCTCGCCTGAGCCGCTCGAGCCACCCGAACTGCCATTTGAGCTGGGCCCACCCGAGCTGCCGCTCGAGCCCGAGTCATCCGCAGACCCCGAGCCGCTCGAACCCGAGTCTCCGGCAGACCCCGAGCCGCTCGAAGAGCCCGAGGTTCCCTTGCCGGAGCCGCCGCGCTCGCCGGAGCCGCTCGACCCTGAACCGGAAACCGAGCCACTGCTGTGGTTCTCGGCGGAGTCGCCGCCGTGCTTCGAGCTGCCGTTACCGTCGTCGCGGCCGGAGTGCCCGTCGCCGCTGCGCCCCGGGCCCTGACCGCCCCCGTGCCCTGAGCTGTCTCCGCCGCTCTCGCCGCCTCCGGGCGAGCCACCGTCGTCGTGATGCCCGCGGCGCGGGGAGTGGCCCTCGCTGTCGCGGTGCTCCCCGCCGCCCCCGTGCCCGGAGTCCTCGTCAGTGCCGCCGTGCCTCGAGCCCTCGATGCCGACGCCCGTCGCCGCCGCCTCCCGGGCGACGCCCAGATTGGAGTTCGCGGCCGGTGGTGCGATCCGCGTTTGCTTGGCGACCGCCGGTGCCGGCCGCTCCCTTCGCTCCGCTTGCTTGACGGCGACCCCGCCGGCGACCACGGCACCGGTGGCGACGATCGCCACGGCAGCCTTGATCGCAATGGCGCCGCCCCCGCCGCCCGCCGCCGCTGCCACCACCGTGCCATCGCCACCACCACCGCCGCCCTCGGCCAGGTAGCGCAGCAGGGGCATCGGCAGCAGCGATCCGAGCGCGTGGCGGAGCGATTCCCTGGCCCGGAAGATCAGTTGTCTGGCGGCGCCGGCGGAGATTCCCAGCTCGGTGCCGATCTCGTCGTGTCCGCGCCCTTCCAACTCGCGCTTGACCAGCGCCTCCCGCTGGGCCGCGGGCAGCGCTCGCATCTCCGTCACCAGCGAGCGCACGCTCTGCTGTCGCTCCAGCGCCTGCGGCGGCTGCTCGACCCCGTCGTAGCTCTCGTCGATCTGCTGGTGCGGCGGCGGTGCGTCGCGCAGGTCGTTGAGAGCGGTGTTGCGGACGATCGTGTAGAGCCAGGGACGCAGGTGCAGCTCCGCCTGCCCGGCGGCGATCCGCGGCAGCGCCTTTGCCAGGGAGTCCTGGACGACGTCGTCGGCGCGGTCGTGGGGCACGATCGTCGCTGCGTAGCGGACCAGGGCGGGTCGGTAGCGGCGCACGATCTCCTCGCTCGCTGCCTCACAGTCCTCGCGGGCGAGTGCCACCAGCCGCCGGTCTGGCTGGGCGCGGAGGGCGGGGACGAGAAGCCTCCCTGGTGGCGCCTGCGGTTGCATCGCTTGCCCGGCCTACGATCCACCTCGGCCGAAGGTTCAGATCGAGACGGCATCCGGTGCCGGAGAGGAGACAACGAGCGATGGACAAAGGTCTGGCGGTTGTCCTCACGGCCTGCGCCGGTGGCCTCGTCGCCCTCCAGGCGCCGATCAACGCCGGCCTTGGCAAGTCCACGGGGGGCCTGCCGGCGGCGCTCGTCTCCTTCTCGGTCGGCTCGCTCTGCCTGGCGGCGATCGTTGTCCTCAGCGGCAAGGCCGGCGGTCTCGGCTCGACCTTCGACGTCTCCTGGTACTACCTGGTCGGCGGCCTGCTCGGCGCCGTCTACGTGACCACGGCGCTGACCGCGGTCGCGACGATCGGGGCCGCCGGCGTCGCCGCGGCAACCGTGACCGGCCAGCTCACCGCCGCCGTCGTGATCGATCGGCTCGGCCTATTCGGCCTGGACCAGGTCCCGCTCAGCTTCGCGCGCGTCGCCGGTGTCGCCCTGCTGCTGGCCGGGACCTACCTGGTCCTGCGCTGAAGCGTCGGCATAGCCCGGCGGGGCGATGTTCAGGTAGTGCTCGAAGGACCAGTTGACGAAGCGCTTCGAGCTCATCAGCCGGATTGCCGGTGCCAGGATTCGCGGCGGCACCCGCGGGATCAGCTTCTGCACCCGCAGCATCCACTTGAACTTCCACTCGTGCGAGTCATGGAACTCGGCGTAGCTGGCGGCCGCGGCCTCGCGGCTCTGGCGCCCGTCAACGACGCCGCGCAGTTCCCGGCCCAGGGCGATCCCGAAGTAGAGCGCGGTGCGGATTCCCTCGGCGCTGAGCGGCAGGCAGTGCCCGGCCGAGTCGCCGACGAAGAAGACGCCGCCCTCGGTGGCGGTGCGCAGTTTGTGCGGGATCCAGTTGCCTTGGTACTCGTTGGGCTGCTTGCCGAGATCCTCGGTCAGCATCACCGTCGTGTCCTTGACGTGGAAGCGGGGGTCGAAGGAGCCGATCCCGATCCGCATCTCGTCGCGGGCCGGGAAGGACCAGCCGTAGCCGGCCGGCACGTACTTGCGGTCGATCCAGATCGCCAGGTCTTCGGATTCACCGCCGGGGTGCACCTCGAGCCCGCGCGAGAGCGGGGCGTCGGGCGGCTGGTAGCCGTCGCCGCTGGCCAGCATCCGTCGCCAGCCCAGGGCGTCGACCACCAGCGGCGCCGAGAGGACGCCGCGATCGGTCTCGACCGCGATCTCGCCGGCCGGAGCGGTGGCGCGCCCGTGCACCTTGACGGTCTCGAAGGTGGCGTCGCAGCCCTCCCACAGCAACTGGCACATCTGCCGGTAGTCGAAGGTGGAGAAGGTCCAGGGGAGCTTGTAGCGAGAGGTGCCGTGGGGGGTGTGCATGACCAGCGTGTCGAAGCGCTGGCGCTCGGCGTCCATCAATCCGAGCTTGCGCATCCACTCGGTGGGGATGCCGCAGGCCGAGGTCTGGCGCTCGCCGATCTCGTAGCGGTCGATCAGCATCACGTCCGCTCCGGAGCCCGCCAACTCGCGTGCCACCGCCAGTCCGGCGAAGCTGGCACCGCAGATGAGGACGTCGTGGCGGCCCTCCAGGGGAGTCCGCTCGTCGCCGCGTTTAGTCGCACGCACCGGCATCGCGGTCGATTCTGCCATTATTCGCCGCCGTGTCCGCGCCAGACATTTTGATCGCCCCCGCACCTACCGCCACGCCCGTCGACGGGTCCGGCGGCATGCTGCTCGAGATCGACGGCAAGGTGGTGCCGAACTACGCGGCCACCATGGTCTCCTTCGACGAGGGCGACGTCGTCAACGGCAAGGTCGTCCGCATCGACAAGGACGAGGTCTTGGTCGATATCGGCTACAAGGCCGAGGGGGTCATCCCCTCCAACGAGCTCTCGATCCGCAAGTCGGTCGACCCGGCCGAAGAGGTCGAGCTGGGCGAGGAGATCGACGCCCTGGTCCTGACTAAGGAGGACACCGAGGGCCGCCTGATTCTTTCCAAGAAGCGCGCTCGCTTCGAGAAGGCCTGGCGCAAAATCGAGGTCGCCGCCGACTCTGGTGAACCGGTCGAAGGCTCCGTCATCGAGGTCGTCAAGGGCGGCCTCATCCTCGACCTCGGGGTGCGCGGCTTCCTGCCCGCCTCGCTGGTCGACATCCGCCGCGTCCACAACCTCGACGAGTTCATGGGCCAGACGCTCGAGTGCAAAGTCATCGAGCTCAACCGCTCCCGCAACAACGTCGTGCTTTCACGGCGCGCCGTGCTTGAGGAGGAGCGCAAGGAGGTCCGCGAGCAGATCCTCGGCCGACTCGAGCCAGGCCAGGTCGTGGAAGGCAAGATCTCCAACATTGTTGACTTCGGCGCCTTCGTCGACCTCGACGGCATCGACGGCCTGATCCACATTTCCGAGCTTTCCTGGAGCCACGTCAACCATCCCTCCGAAGTCGTCGCGATCGGCGACACGGTGCGGATCAAAGTGCTGGACATCGACCGCGATCGCCAGCGGATTTCCCTGGGTCTGAAGCAGACCCAGGAGGACCCGTGGCAGCGCGTCATCAGCACCCACCGCCCGGGCGACGTGCTCGAGGGTCAGGTCACCAAGGTCGTCGCCTTCGGCGCCTTCGTGGAAATCCTGCCCGGCGTCGAGGGCCTGGTCCACATCTCCGAGCTTGCCGACCACCACGTCGAGAATCCGAGTGAAGTGGTCGAGCCGGGCTCGACGCTGAACGTGAAGATTCTTGAGATCGACGAAGAGCGGCGGCGGTTGTCCTTGAGCATCAAGCGGGTTGAGGGGCAGAACATGCCGATGCAGGGACTTTCGGAGCAGATTGCGGCGGCTGAAGATGCAGGGTCAGAGGGTGCGCCCGCGGGTCCTGTCGCGGAGGACGACTCCTCGTCCTCGCAAGCTGCGGGCGAGGAGCCATCCTCCACGCCACCCGCGGAAGCAACGTCTGAGGATGCCGCTCCGGAGGCCGAGGTTTCCGAGGAGGCTGCCCCGGAAGCTCCCGCAGTGAGCGAGGAGGCTCAGGACGAGCCTGTTGCTGAGGTGGCTCAGGACGAGGCCGCTGCCGAGGAGCCCGTTGCGGAGGCTGCCGCTGAGCCCGTTGCGGAGCCAGAGGTTGTCGCTGAGGCCGCTCCCGAGCCCGAGGCGGAGGCCCCCGCTGAGCCTGTGGCCGATGAGCAGGTTGCGCCGGAGGATTCCGGCGAGCCAGAGGCGCCTGCCGAGTCCTAAGGCCGCGCGTGCCGCTGACGATCGGCCTTACCGGCGGGATCGCGGCGGGCAAGTCGGAGGCGCTTGCTGCTTTCGGTCGCCTCGGGGCGGCGACGCTGTCGAGCGACGCGGTAGTGCACGAGCTGCTCGACTCCGAACCGCTGCGTGGTCGCCTGGTCGAGCGCTGGGGGTCGGAGGTGGCGCCCGGCGACACCGTTGACCGGGCCAAGATCGGCGAAGTCGTCTTCGCTGATCCCGAGCAGCTGACCTGGCTCGAGCAGCAGGTCCACCCGCTGGTCGGCGAGCGGGTCGCCGCCTGGCTCGGCGGTTTGCCGGCCGGCACCGACGTCGCTGTAATCGAGGTGCCGCTGCTGTTCGAGTCCGGCATGGAGTCGGTCTTCGACACGACGGTCGCTGTTGTCACCGCCGACGAGGTGCGGCGCCAGCGCGCTGCGGCTCGCGGCCACGCGCTGGTCGACGAGCGCGAGGCGCGTCAGTTGGCCCAGGACGAGAAGGCTGCCCGGGCTGAGCACGCGGTCGTCAACGACGGCTCGCTGGAGGGGTTGCAGGCCTCGCTGTCCGCCCTGCTGGCGAAGCTGAGGGGATGAACGGCAGGGCAAGGCGACGCCGGCGACGCTGGCTGGTCTTCGGCACCGCCGCGGCAGTGCTCGGCCTCGCGGTCGGCATCCTCGTCGCCAGTGGCACCTTCAACCGGGCCCTGCAGGAGCTGACGCTGCCGCTTCGCCACGAGGACATCATTCGCCAGCAGGCCAGGGAAAAGGGCGTTGACGCCGCCCTGATCGCCGCCGTCATCTACTCCGAGTCCCGCTTCCGCGACCAGACCTCGAGCGCTGGCGCCCGCGGCTTAATGCAGATCACGCCCGCGGCGGCCAACGAAATCGAGAGACTCAGCGGCGGCACCACCTTCGATCTCAACGACCTCTCGGACCCGGAAATCAACATCCGCTACGGCACCTTTCTCCTGCACGAATTGCTTGTTCGCTACGAAGGCGACAAGGTCGCGGCCCTTGCCGCGTACAACGCCGGTCCCGCCAACGTTGACCGCTGGGGTGGTACCTCGCTGACCCTGGACGAGATCCCCTTCGAAGAGACCCGCGGCTACGTCGCCGAGGTGCTCGAAAAGCAGCGCGATTACCGCCACACCTACGCCAAGGAACTTGGCTATGGCGACTGAGCGGCCGCGCCCCCGCGTCGCCGCCCTGGCGCTCGCGGTCGGGCTTGTCCTCGCCGATTCCTCGGTGGTTGTCCTGGCGCTGCCGGAGATTTACCGCGACCTCGACACCAGCGTCGCCGGCGTTACCTGGGTGCTGGTCTCCTTCAACCTGGTGATGGCGCTGGCGGCGGTGCCGGCGGCGCTGTTAGCCCGCCGCGTCGGCCCCGGTCGCGCCGCTGCGGTCGGCCTCGCGATCTTCGCCGGTGCCGGCCTCGCCTGCGGCGTTTCCGACCAGCTTTCGACCCTGATCCTGGCCCGCTGCGTGCAGGGCCTCGGCGGCGCCGCCGCGGTCACCGCGGCGCTGGAGCTGTTGCCAGCGACGGTCGGCTCCGAGCGTCGTGCCGCCGCGATCTGGGCCACTGCCGGCGCCACCGGCGCCGCTCTTGGCCCGGCGGTCGGCGGCCTCCTCACCGAGCTCGTCTCCTGGCAGTCGATCTTCCTGATCCAGGTGCCGGTTGCCCTCGCCGCGGCGGTGCCGATCCTCGCCGTCGCCCGCCACGAGGCGGCGACCGGGATCATCGCCACGGAGAGGCGCCGCACCGGCCGTCCGCATCTCGCCGCCAACGTCGCCCTGGCAATGATCTCGGCCGCGATCGCGGCGGCCCTCTTCCTGCTCGTGCTGCTGCTGATCGAGGGCTGGCGCTTGACCCCGATCGGCGCCGCGCTGGTGGTAACGGTGATGCCGCTGGCAGCGCTGGTCGGCAGCCGCCTCGACCGCCACGTCCCCAGCGCTCGGGCCCGCGCCGCCGC
This sequence comes from uncultured Actinomycetes bacterium, assembly GCA_963708405.1. Taxonomy (GTDB): domain Bacteria; phylum Actinomycetota; class Thermoleophilia; order Solirubrobacterales; family 70-9; genus VAYN01. The sequence continues at coordinate 744,937 of CAVPSL010000002.1, read as the reverse complement.
CGGCGCGATCCTCGTCTCCGGCGGCCTCGCCGGCCTCGGCCTGCTGCCGAAGGCGACCGTGGCGCTGACCGTGCCGCCGCAGATCCTCGTCGGGATCGGCCTCGCCCTGGTGCTCTCGGCGCTGACCGAGACCGCCCTCGGTGGCCGTGCCCCGCAGGCGATCCACGGCGGCTGGACGATCTCCGCCCGCCACGCCGGCGTCGTCATCGGCCTGCTGGCGCTGACCCCGATCTTCACCCACGACATCGCCGAACAGCGCACGGACGCGATCAACGCCGGCACCGCGGTGATCCTCGATTCCAAGGTCGACCCCTTGCTGAAGATCAGCCTGGCGCAGAAGATCGAGGACCGGCTGGAAGAAGAGAAGGGCAAGGTGCCGACGATCGGCCCCGCCTTCGAACCGCTCCCCACCGATCCCGGCGAACGCGAAGAAGTCGTGCAGTTGCGGGGGAACTGCAGGACCAGCTAGATCGCGGCGCGACCCACGCTTTCAGTCCCTCGTTCCTGCTCGCCGCTCTACTTGGGCTGCTGGCGCTGATCCCGATCGGGCTGGCGCGGAGGGTCGAGCTGTGAGTGGCGACGGCCGCCGCCGCGGGCAGTTCCTGGTCGGGGGCGCGATCGTCGCGGCGCTAGTCCTTGTCGGCGTCTACCTGGCTGCCGGCGGTGCCTCCTACACCCCGGAGAAGACCCAGGATCCCTGCCAGCACCGCCCCTGGAGCAACCCCGAAAACCTCGGCCAGATCGCCAACCAGTTCTCGATCTCCGCCCTCGACGGCGCCGCCTGCAAGCTCGGGGTCTCGCGCGAGGCGCTGGCCCAGGCCCTGGCCTCGCAGGCCGGTCGCGAACGCTTCACCAAGCGCTACGGCATTACCGATGCCAAGCTTGCCGCGGCGGTCCGTGCCGGTCTTCTCCGCGCCGTCGATGACGCCGAAGAAGCCGGCGCCCTCAGCCCGCTGATCGCCGGCCCGCTGCGCAATACCGTCCAGAACATCCCTCTGGACCAGGCGATCGAACTGATCCACGACGCCCGCTCGGCCCTCTCCAACGTCCAGAACCTGCTCGGGCCGGCCGGCGAATTGCTTGAACAGTTCCTGCCCTGAGCGGGACTCAGTCGCGCGTCGCGCGCCAGACCCAGAGCATGCAGAGCGGCTGTAGCGGCAGCCGCGCCCACAGCGCCCAGCGGGGGACGCGGCGCAGGTCGAGCCCCGGCACCTGCTCGGGGCTGACCGCCATGTGGACGTTGGCGGGGAAGACGGCGACCAGCAGCGCCAGCAGCCACCAGCGGCCGAGGCGGCGGGTGGCGGGGTGGGCGATGGCAAGCCCGCCGGCGATCTCGGCGACGCCGCTGATCGCGACGACCTCGCGCTTGCGGTCGGCGATCGCGGGCGGCACGATCGACTCGTAGGCGCGCGGGACGACGAAGTGCATCGTCCCCGCGAAGGAGAAGAACCCGGCGAGTGCTTTCTGGGATCGCGTCACGCGCGGCAGTCTGTCAGTTCGGCCCCTGGGGCGACTTATGCACGTCAGGGGTGAATAACTCGCCCCGCTATCGTCAACGCGTGCCCGAGTTCAAGCTCAACCCCGCGTACACGCCGGCCGCCGACCAGCCGAAGGCGATCGCCGGGCTGGCTGAGGGGCTGAGAGAGGGAGAGAGGTTTCAGACGCTGCTCGGCGCCACCGGTACCGGCAAGACGTTCACGATGGCGGCGACGATCGCCGAGGTGCAGCGGCCCTCGTTGGTGATCGCCCACAACAAGACCCTGGCGGCGCAGCTCTGCAACGAGTTCCGCGAGTTCTTCCCGGAGAACTCGGTCGAGTACTTCGTCTCCTACTACGACTACTACCAGCCCGAGGCCTACGTCCCGGCGCAGGATCTCTACATCGAGAAGGACTCCTCGATCAACGACGAGATCGACCGCCTGCGCCACGCCGCCACCGCCTCCCTCTTCGCCCGCCGCGACGTGATCATCGTCGCCTCGGTCTCCTGCATCTACGGGATCGGCTCGCCGCAGGTCTACAACGAAAAAATGCAGCTCTTCAAAGTCGGCGAGGAGATCGACCGCGACGAGGTCCTTCGCAAGCTGGTGAAAATGCAGTACCAGCGCAACGACACGGTGCTCGGCCGTGGCTCCTTCCGGGTTCGCGGCGAGGTGCTGGAGATCATGCCCTCCTACGCCGAGTCGGCCTATCGGATCTCGCTTTTCGGCGAGGAGATCGAGGGGATCCAGCATTTCGACCCGCTGACCGGCGAAATCCTCGACACGATCGATCACGTCTCGGTTTGGCCCGCCTCTCACTACGTGACCAGGGACGAGACGCTGGAGCGGGCGGTGGAAGAGATCCGGGCCGAACTCGAACGCTCGCACCGCCGAACTCGAGAGCGAGGGCAAGCAGCTGGAGGCGCACCGGCTGCGCCAGCGCACCGCCTATGACATCGAGATGCTGAAAGAGCTCGGCTTCACCTCCGGGATCGAGAACTACTCGCGCATCCTCGACGGCCGCCCCGCTGGCAGCCCGCCGCACACGCTGATCGATTACTTCCCCGAGGACTTCGTCGTCTTCGTCGACGAGTCGCACCAGACGATCCCCCAGATCGGTGGCATGTACGAGGGGGACCGCTCGCGCAAGACGACCCTGGTCGACTTTGGCTTCCGCCTGCCCTCGGCGATCGACAACCGGCCGCTCAAGTTCGACGAGTTCCTCGAGCGGGTCGACCAACTGGTGATGGTCTCGGCGACGCCGGGGCCGTTCGAGAAAGCCGAATCGACCCGAATTGTCGAGCAGATCGTGCGCCCCACCGGGATCATCGACCCCGCGATCGAGGTCCGCGAGACCCGGAACCAGATCGACGACCTGATGAACGAGGCGCGCAAGGTCGCCGAGGCTGGCGAGCGTGTGCTCGTCACCACCCTGACCAAGAAGATGGCCGAGGACTTGACCGCCTACCTGCTCGAGTACGGGATCAAGGTCCGCTACCTGCATTCCGAGATCGACACCCTGGAACGGATCCAGATCGTCCGCGACCTGCGGCTCGGCGAGTACGACGTGCTCGTCGGGGTCAACCTCCTGCGCGAGGGGCTGGACCTGCCCGAGGTCTCGCTGGTGGCGATCCTCGACGCCGACAAGGAGGGCTTCCTCCGTGGCGAGACCAGCCTCGTGCAGACGATCGGCCGCGCCGCCCGCAACGTCAATGGGCGGGTGCTGATGTACGCCGACAAGGAGACCGAGGCGATGCGGGCGGCGATGCGTGAGACCGACCGCCGCCGCGCAATCCAGCTTGCCTACAACGAGGAGCACGGGATCACCCCGGAGACGGTCCGCAAAGGGATCTCTGAGATGGCCGAGTTCCTGGCGATGGAGGACCGCACGCCGCACCGGCGCCGCCGCAAACGCACCGAGGCGACCACCCCCGAGGAACTGGAGCGCAACATCGTCGCCCTCGAGGAGGAGATGCTGGCCGCTGCCGACGACCTCCGCTTCGAGGAGGCGGCGCGCATCCGCGACGAGCTGAAGGAGCTGCGCCGCGACCTCGACGGGATGCGCGCGGGGGCCTAACCGGGGTCAGGCGAGCAGCTTCGCCGCCTTGGCACTGTCAGTGAAGAATTCGCCGCGCTCCGCCTTGCCGTCGCGGTAGTGGAGCAGGTGAACAAAGGGGGCGTCGAAGCCGCCCTTTTCGTTCTCCGCGTGCTGCATGCCGCGCACGACGACGTAGTCGCCGGCGTCGATGAACTCTTCTGGGTCGACGCTGAAGGACGACCAGTAGTTGGGGATCTGGGCGAAGTTCGCGAGGACCTGGTCACGGCCTTCGACGACGCCGCCGAGCGGCAGCTCGTCGGAAGTGATCCAGACGGCGTCCTCGGTGAATAGGTCGCGCAGGGTCTCCAGATCGCCGCGGCCAAACGCCTCATATGCGGACCGGGCGGTGTCCACGTTCGACATCTCGACCTCCTTGTTGACGGTTCCCCGCCTGCCTCCGACCGTACGCCGATCCGACCGGGCGCGCAAGGCACGCGAGTCGGCAATGCCGGCCGGCTAACCTGCCGCTGATGGCGATCCCGGTCAGTGAAGCGACCTTCGAACGCGACGTCGTCGAGCTCTCGCGCGAGACGCCCGTCGTCGTCGACTTCTGGGCCTCTTGGTGTGGCCCCTGCCGGACGTTGACGCCGGCGCTCGAAGAGGCGGAGGCGAAACGCGGCGGCAAGGTGCTGCTGGCCAAGGTCGACGTCGATGCCAACCAGGGCTTGGCGGCGCGCTACGGCGTGCAGGGGATCCCGGCGGTGAAGGCCTTCCGCGACGGTGAGATCGTCGACGAGTTCGTCGGTGCGGTGCCGCGGGCCAAGGTCGAGTCGTTCTTCGACGCCCTCGTCCCCTCGCGCGCCGATGAGCTGTTGGCCAAAGGCGATGAGCTCTCGCTGCGCGAGGCGGCGGAAATGGAGCCACGCCGGGCCGATATTGCCGTCGCCCTCGGCCGCGCCCGGCTCGAGCGCGGGGCGGAGGAGGAGGCGCTGGAGGCGGTCGAGGGTCACGAGGACGACTTCGGCGCCGCCGGCATCGCCGCCCGCGTGCGCTTGCAGCGGGCCGGAGTTGCCACCGAGGCCTTCGCCGCTCTCGACCGCGGCGAGCGCGAGGCGGCTCTCGACGCCCTCCTGGCCGAGCTCGAGGCCGGGCCCGCCGACAGCGACGGCCTCGGCCCCGACGAGGCCCGCGACCTACTGCGCCAGGCGATCGTCGGCGTCCTCAGCGAGGTCGATCCCGGCGATCCCGCCGCCCGCGCCTACCGCCGCCGCCTCGCCACCGTCCTCGGCTGAGCGTCCAGGTCGCTACACGGGCGTCCATTGCTCCAAATATGTTTGGAGCATGGGAGGGGAACAGCTGCAGGTGACCGCGCCTGACGGGCGTCGCATCTGCACCGAACTGGATGGACCGGAGGATGGGGAACTGGTCGTCCTCCACGTCGGCACGCCCGGGGCCCGCTACCTCTACGAGCGACACGTCGAGGAGGGTGCCCGCCGCGGCCTGCGTCACCTTTCTTTCTCGCGGCCCGGAACCCAAGGCTCCGACCGCCAGCCGGGCCGGTCGTTCGCCGACACCGCCGCCGACACGGCGGTAGTAGCTGACGCACTCGGGGTCGAGCGCTTCCACGTGGTCGGCCATTCGGTGGGCGGCATCGCCGCCCTCGCTTGCGCCGCCCTACTCGGCGAGCGGGTGATCGCCGCCGCGGTTCTCAACTCCTTTGCGCCCCGTGACGCCGATTTCGACTGGCGAGCCAACGCCGAGGAGTGGAACAAGGAGGAGTTCGCGGCAATTGAAGCCGGCGAGGAGGAGCTGCGGGGCTTCATCGAGCGTGCACTGGCTTCCTACCGCGAGATCGAGGGCCGCGAGCAGTTGGTCGCCGCCTTCGGCGAGTCACTCTCGCCGGCCGATCGCGCCTCTCTTTGCGGCGATTTCCTCGACTTCCAGTTGCGCGGCTGTCGGCGGGTGGCCGGGGACGGGGTATGGGGCTGGTTCGACGACGACATCGCCGTCTGGGAAGACTGGGGCTTCGACCCGGGGCGAATTGAGCGACCGGTGACAATCTGGCACGGCGGCGACGATCGCATCGTGCCGCCCGCTCACGGCGAATGGCTGGCGGAGAACATCCCCGGCGCCGGGTTTCGTCTCCTCCCCGACGAGGGCCACCTCTCGCTGTGGGCGCGTCACTACGGCGCTGTCCTCGATGAGCTGCTTGCGGTCTGAGCGGCCGCAATTTGCGAGGCCCCAAGGGAACATCTGTTCGCTTGCGTAGAATCGGTTGCGAGTGGCTGTCTCCGACCGCATCGTTATCTCCGGCGCCCGCGAGCACAACCTCAAGGACATCGACCTTGAGCTGCCTCGTGATGCGCTGATTGTCATCACCGGGCTCTCCGGCTCCGGTAAGTCGAGCCTTGCCTTCGACACGATCTACGCTGAGGGTCAGCGGCGCTACGTGGAGTCGCTCTCGGCCTACGCGCGCCAGTTCCTGGGGCTGATGGAGAAGCCCGATGTGGACTCGATCGAGGGGCTCTCGCCGGCGATCTCGATCGACCAGAAGACGACCTCGCGCAATCCGCGCTCGACGGTCGGCACGGTGACCGAGATCTACGACTACCTGCGCCTGCTCTGGGCCCGGATCGGCGTCCCCCACTGTCCCGAGTGCGGGGCCGAGATCACCGGCCAGTCGCAGGAGCAGATCGTCGACCGGCTGATGACGCTGGACGAGGGAACCAAATTCATGGTGATGGCGCCGATCGTGCGCGGCCGCAAAGGCGAGTACGGGAAATTGCTCGAGCAGATGCGGCTGGAGGGCTACTCGCGGGTCCGGATCGACGGCGAGCTGCGCCGGCTCGACGAGGAGATAGTCCTCGACAAGAAGTACAAACACGACATCGCCGTCGTCGTCGACCGGCTGGTGATGAAAACCGACCTGCGGCGGCGGCTCTCGGAGTCGGTCGAGGCCGCGGCCGGGCTCGCCGCCGGGCTAGTCGAAGTCGAGTTCGTCGATGACGAGAAGGCGGCGCCGCTGATCTTCAGCGAGCAGTTCGCCTGCCTCAACTGCGGCACCTCGATCCCCGAGCTGGAGCCGCGGATCTTCTCCTTCAACTCGCCGCACGGCGCCTGCGAGCACTGCCACGGGCTCGGCTTCCAGCGCGTGATCGACCCCGAACTCGTCGTCCCCGACCCGACCCTCTCGCTGGCCGAGGGGGCATTGCAGCCCTGGAACCGCGGTATCACCGCCTACTGGAGGCGGCTGATCGCCTCCGTCGCCGAGGCCTACGACGTCGCTGTCGACGTGCCCTGGTCGAAGCTGAAGAAGTCGGAGAAGGACCTCTTCCTTTACGGCACTGGCGAGGAACGCCACCAGGTCAGCTACACCAACCGCTTCGGCCGCCGCCGCTCCTACAAGGTGCGCTTCGAGGGCATCGTCAACAACCTGCAGCGGCGCTACGAAGAGACCGACTCCGAGAACAGCCGCGAGCGGATCGAGGGCTACATGGCCGAGCAGCCCTGCCCTGACTGCAAGGGCGCCCGGCTGCGGCCGGAGAGCCTCGCGGTCAAGGTTGGCGGCCTCAGCATCGCCGAGTACAGCGACCTCTCGGCGCGGGCGGCGGCGGAGTGGATCGCGGCGCTGGAGATGACCAAGACCGAGCGGGCGATCGCGCGCCTGATCGTGCGCGAGATCACCGAGCGGCTCTCCTTCCTCGAGAACGTTGGCATCGGCTATCTCTCGCTCGCCCGCTCGGCCCGCTCGCTCTCCGGCGGCGAGGCGCAGCGGATCCGCCTCGCGACCCAGATCGGCTCGCACCTGGTCGGCGTCATGTACGTGCTGGACGAGCCCTCGATTGGGCTGCACCAGCGCGACAACGAGAAGCTGATCGCCACCCTCGACCGGCTGCGCGACCTCGGCAACACCGTGATCGTCGTCGAGCACGACGAGGGGACGATGCGTGCCGCCGACCACCTCGTCGACCTCGGTCCCGGGGCTGGCGAGCACGGTGGCCACGTGATCGTCGCGGCGACGCCGGCCGAGGTCGCCAAGGACCCGGCCTCGCTGACCGGGCAGTACCTCTCCGGCAAGCGCCGGATCGAGGTGCCCGCGGAGCGGCGCCAGCCGAGTGGAGCGCTGGCGATCCGCGGCGCTCGCGAACACAACCTCAAGGACGTCGACGTGACGATCCCGCTCGGCATCCTCTGCTGCGTCACCGGCGTCTCCGGCTCGGGCAAGTCGACGCTGGTCAACGAGACGCTCTACCCCTCAGTCGCCAACCGCCTGCACCAGGCGAAGCTGCGCCCTGGCGCCCACGACGGCATCGACGGGCTCAGCCAGGTCGACAAGATCATCAACATCGACCAGTCGCCGATCGGCCGCACGCCGCGTTCCAACCCGGCCACCTACACCGGCGTCTTCGACCACATCCGCCAGCTCTTCACCCAGACTCAGGAGGCGCGGGCGCGTGGTTACAAGCCGGGGCGCTTCAGCTTCAACGTCAAGGGCGGGCGCTGCGAGGTCTGCAAAGGCGACGGCCAGATCAAGATCGAGATGCACTTCCTGCCGGACGTCTATGTGCCCTGCGAGCAGTGCCACGGCAAGCGCTACAACCGCGAGACGCTGGAGGTCCGCTTTAAGGGAAAGAGCATTGCCGACGTGCTGGAGATGTCGGTCGAGGAGGCGGTCGGGTTCTTCGAGAACGTGCCGAAGATCGCCCGCCGCCTGCGCACCCTGCACGACGTCGGCCTCGACTACATCCGCCTCGGCCAGCCGGCGACGACGCTCTCTGGCGGTGAGGCGCAGCGGATCAAGCTCGCCACCGAGCTCTCCAAAGTCGCCACCGGCGACACCCTCTACATCCTCGACGAGCCCACCACCGGCCTTCACTTCGCCGACGTGCAGCGGCTGCTCGAGGTGCTCGGCCGCCTGGTCGACGCCGGCAACTCGGTGGTCGTGATCGAGCACAACCTCGACGTGATCAAGACCGCGGACTGGCTGGTCGACCTCGGCCCCGAGGGCGGCGAAGAGGGCGGCACGATCGTCGCCACCGGTACCCCCGAGGACGTCGCTGCGGTCCCCGAGTCCTACACCGGTCGCTTCCTCGCCGAACTGCTTAAGCCGGCGAAGCCGAAGCGGCGCTCGCGCCGCCGCGAGCCGCTCGCTGCTTAGTTCAGTTCCACACGCTTAGAACTTCTTCGGAGCGGGTACTGCGCCCGTGGGTAGCCCCCACGAAGAGGAGGAGCGATGTCCAGATCTGCTGTTTCGAGGCGCGGCGGGATAGCACTTGCCTTTAGCGCCCTACTCGTGATCGCCCTGGTGGCCGCCGGTTGCGGCGGCAGCAGTAGCGGTGGCGGCGGCGCCAAGATCGCCCTGCTGTTGCCCGAAAACGAGACCCCGCGTTACGAAACCAACGACCGGCCCGACTTCGAAAAGGCGGTCGAAGAACTCTGTGAAGACTGCGAAGTGATCTACCTAAACGCGGGTGGCGACGCCGAAAAACAGCAGAGTCAGGCGGAATCGGCGTTGACCCAGGGTGCCGAAGTCATGGTCGTCGACCCGATGGACTCCAAATCGGCGGCGGCGATCGCCGAAAAGTCGCAGGCCCAAGGCGTGCCGGTGGTCAGCTATGACCGCCTGATCGAAAACGGCGAAATCGACGCCTACGTCTCCTTCAACAACAAAAAAGTCGGCGAACTCCAGGCCGAAACGCTGTCGAAGAAACTCAAAGAAGACGGCAGCGCCAGCGGCCCGATCATCATGATCAACGGCGACCCGGCCGACCCCAACGCGGCCCTGTTCAAGGAAGGCGCCCACACCGGCTTCGAAGCGGCCGGCGTGAAAATCGCCAAGGAATACGACACGCCCGGTTGGTCCGCCGAAAACGCCCAGCGCGAGGCGCAGCAGGCGATCACGGCGCTCGGCAACAACGGCTTCGCCGCCATCTACGCCGCCAACGACGAAACCGGCGGCGGTGCGATCGCGGCGATGAAGGGCGCCGGCATCAAGCCTGAAGAAAAGCCAGTCACCGGCCAGGACGCGACCGTTGCCGGCCTGCAGCGGATCCTCACCGGCGAACAGTTCATGACCGTCTACAAGGAAATCGAACCGGAGGCCAAGATCGCGGCTGAAATCGCCGTCGCCCTGGCCGAAGGCGAAGAAGTGCCGCAGGAAAAAATCACCGAAGAAGTCGAAAACGGCAAAGTCAAGGTGCCCTCGGTGCTGCTGAAACCGATCGCCGTGACGAAAGAAAACGTCAACAGCACGGTTGTCGCCGACGGCTTCGTCACCGCGAAGGAACTGTGCACCAGTGCCTTCCAGACCGCCTGCAAAGAAGCGGGTATCTCCGGCTGAGATGAGCGCCGGCGCCCCCCTTCTCGAGCTGGAGGGAATCAGCAAGCGATTCGGCCCGGTCCAAGCTCTGGACCGGGTCGACTTCGCCGTTCGCGCCGGCGAAGTGGTCGGTCTCGTCGGCGACAACGGTGCCGGCAAGTCGACGATGGTGAAGACGATCGCCGGCATCCATGGGGCCGACGAAGGCACGATCAAGTGGGAGGGCCAGCCGGTCTCGATCGGCAAACCGCAGGACGCGACGGCGCTGGGGATCGCCACCGTCTACCAGGACCTGGCGCTATGCGACAACCTCGACGTCGTCGCCAACCTCTTCCTCGGCCGCGAGGAGGTCTCGTCCGGGACGGGGCGGGTCTCGCGCCAGCTCGACGAGGCGCGAATGGAGCACCAGACCGGCGAGCTGCTCTCCAACCTCGCGGTCACGATCCCCAGTCTGCGCAGCGAGGTCGGCACCCTCTCCGGCGGCCAGCGCCAGCAGGTGGCGGTCGCCCGCTCGCTGCTCGGCGAACCGAAAGTGGTGTTGCTGGACGAGCCAACCGCGGCACTCGGCGTCGCCCAGACGGCGCAGGTTCTGGACCTGATCCGGCGCCTGCGCGAGCGCGATCTCGGCGTCGTCGTGATCAGTCACAACCTGGTCGACGTCTTCGAGGTCGCCGACCGCATCTTCGTCCTGCGCCTGGGCCGCCCGGCCGGCGACTTCGCGGCCGAACAGACGACCGAGGAGCACGTCGTCTCGGCGATCACCGGCGTCGGCGGCAACGAGATCGACAAAGCCGAGCACCGCAAAGGGGGAGACGATGGACGCGACGGCTGAGACCCCGGCGGCGGCACCGCCGGAAGAGGAGCGGGGGAGGGTCGGCGAGACCATCCGCCGTGTCGTCCAGGGCGATCTCGCCTCGCTGCGGGTCGTCCTCGGCCTGGCGGTGATCTGGATCATCTTCCAGTTCGAGAACGATCGTTTCCTCTCGGCCCAGAACCTGACCAACCTGCTGCTGCAGATCACCGCCACGGGCCTGATCTCGGTCGGCATCGTCTACGTGCTGCTGCTGGGCGAGATCGACCTCTCGGTCGGCGCCGTCAGCGGCCTCGCGGCCGCGGTCATGGCCGTGCTCAACGTCCAGCACGGCTGGAGCCCCTACCTGGCGATCGCCGCCGGGGTGGCTGTCGGGATGGCGATCGGCGTCCTGCAGGGCTCTCTCTTCAGCCGCTTCGGCGTGCCCTCGTTCGTCGTCACCCTCGCCGGCCTGCTGGCCTGGCAGGGGGCGTTGCTGCAAGTGCTGGGATCGACCGGGTCGATCAACATCACCGACCCCAAAATCACCGGCCTCGCCAACACCTTCTACTCCGACACCGTCGGCTGGATCTTCGCGGCGATCATCATCGCCACCTACGGCGCCGTCCTCGCCGTTGGCCACCGCCGCCGCCTCGCCGCCGGGCTGGAAGGGCAGAACCCAGTCACCCTCGGCGTCCGCTTCGTCGTCGTCGCCGTGGTTACGATCGTCGCCACGGCGATCCTCAACTCCAGCCGCGGGGTGCCGCTGGCGGTACTGATCCTGCTCGCCTTTGTCGTCGGCATGGAGTATGTCGTCAAGCGGACCGGCTTCGGCCGCCACGTCTTCGCCGTCGGCGGCAACGCCGAGGCGGCGCGCCGCGCCGGCATCTCGGTTAACGCGGTGCGGGTGGCCGTCTTCGGGATCGCCGGCACGATGGCGGCGATCGGCGGCATCATGGCCGCCTCGCGGCTGCTCGCCGTCAACCAGAACTCGGGCGGCAACGAACTGCTGCTGCTGGCGATCGCCGGCCCGGTCATCGCCGGCACCAGCCTCTTCGGCGGCCGCGGCTCGGTCTGGACGGCCCTGCTCGGCGCCCTGGTGATCGGCTCGATCTCCAACGGCATGGACCTGCTGGCGCTCTCCTCGGCGGTCAAGTTCATGGTCACCGGCGGCGTCCTCCTGCTCGCCGTGATCGTCGACGCCGTCGCCCGCCAGCAGCGCTCGGCTTCGGGCCGCGTCTAGCGGTTGACGACCAGCAGCGAAGCGCCGATCGCGCCGCCGAGGTCGCCGAGCGAGGCGACGCGGACGGCGGGCGGGCGCTCGTCGACGAAGAGGTGCGTGCGCATCTCCTGCATCAGCGGCTCCATGTAGCGGTCGCCGAAGCGGGCGCCGAGGCCGCCGCCGATGATCACCGCCTCGGGGTCGAGCAGGTTGATGGCCGAGGCGACGCCGGTTCCGAGGGCCTCGATCGCGCGGTCGATCAGCTTCTCCGCCAGGTGGTCGCCGTGGTCGAGGGCGCGCTCCCAGATGCCGCTGGTGAGGCGCGGTTTGCCGTGCTTCTCCATCAGCTTGAAGAGGTCGGTCTTGTGCCCCTCTTCGTGTTGGCGCCGGGCCTCGGCTTCCATCGCCGAGCGGCCGGCGTAGGCCTCCATGCAGCCACGCCGCCCGCAGGGGCACTTGGCGCCACCGCGCTTGACGACCATGTGGCCGATCTCCCCAGCGGCGCCGCGGCCCAGCCAGGGCTTTCCATCGAGGACGAGGCCGCCGCCGACCCCGGTTCCCCAGAAGACGCCGATCAGGCTTTGGAACTCGCGCCCGGCGCCGAGGTGGAACTCCGCTTCGGTCGCGACCTGGACGTCGTTGCCGACCCGGACCGGCACTCCCAGCGCACCGCCGAGCTTTTCGGCCAGCGGGAAGCTGCCTTCCCAGCCGGGCAGGTTGCGGGCGCCGGAGACGACCCCGGTCTTCTCGTCGGCGTCGCCGGGGGAGCCAACCCCGACCCCGGTCAGAGCGGTGACCTCGACTTCGGCCGCCGCCGCCGCCTCGCGCAACGCGGCCGCCATTTCGTCGGCGACGCCCTGCGGGGCGCCGCTGGTCGGCGTCGGCCGCCGGGCCTCGCCGAGCACCTTGCCGGCGCCGTCGACGATCGCCGTCTGGATCTTCGTCCCCCCCAGGTCGATACCGCCCCGCAGCTCAGCCACGCCTGGAGTTTAAGCCGTAGAGTCGGCGGCGATGAGCGAGCGCGGCTGGCGGGTCTGGTGGGCGAAGCGGCGCTGGTACGACCGCAACCGCCGCTTGCTGCGGCGCTGGCGGATCAATCGCCACGCCGCCCGTGGCGGCTTCTACATCCGTCACCCGGTCGAGGGGGAGGTCCTGGAAGCGCTCGAGGACGGCCGCCTGACGATCGGCGAAGGGACGCTGCTGGAGCCCGGCTGCTGGCTGACCCTAGGGCCGGAGGCGCGGATCGAGATCGGCGCCGGCTGCTTCCTCAACCGCAACACGATGATCGCCGCCCACGAGCGGGTCAGCGTCGGCGACCACACGATGTTCGCCAACGGCTGCTTCGTCGGCGACGCCAGCCACCGCTTCGACGACCCTGAGAAGCCGATCACCTGGCAGGGCTTCACCTCCAAGGGCCCGGTCGAGATTGGCGACAACTGCTGGTTCGGCGTCAACTGCGCCGTCACCACCGGCGTCAGCGTCGGCTCGCGCTGTGTGGTCGGCGCCAACTCGGTCGTCAACGCCGACATCCCGCCCCGCACCATTGCCGCCGGCGCCCCGGCGAAGCCGATCCGGGAGATCGACTTCGCCGCTGGCGGCGACGGATCCGCTACTTGAGGAAGCCGGTCGCGGCGACCGCTTTCAGCACTTCGGCTGCCGTTTTCGGTTTGTCGAAGGCCCCGCTCGGCGAGATATTCGCCGGGGTCGGTTTCAGCAGCAGCCCAGCGACTGAGGCGTGGCGAGCCTCGACGGTGAGGATCGAGAGCGCCGCCGCCACGTAGGCCGGGTTGACGATGTTGAGCGCCTGACCGGAGTAGGCGCCGACGCCGGTGTTCTCGAGCGCCACGGCCGTTTTGATGAAGGCCGCTTCGCTCGACGTGGTGCCGCCGAAGTCGACTTTCGGTGCTGCCACCGCCTTTGACCCCAGGGCTTTTTTGAGGAAGGCGACGTGGGCGTTCTCGTCGGCGGTGGTTCGTTTCAGGAAGGCCTGCTGCGGCGCTCCCTTGAGGAAGCTCGATTTCGCCTGGTTGGCGCTGGCCTCGTTGTAGAAGGCCGCCTCTAGGTACTCGAGCGTGAGCGCGTAGTTGAGGATGCCGATGTCGCCTTTGCCGAATTTGGCCGGCGGTCGCCCCTTGCCCTTGGCGGCCAGCGCCGAGGCCGGGGTGAGGGCACTGAGTAAGGCGCCACCGCCGATCACGGCGCCGCCTGCCAGGCCTGCCTTCCTGAGGAAATCGAGCCGGGTGTCGCCGGCCAGGCCCTCCTCGGCTTCGTGAGCCGCTTCGCGGATGGCGCCGTCGACGTCCACCTGCTCGAGGGTGATCTCGGAGCTCATGCTGCTCCTTTCGTTTGAGGGTTCCTTTCACACCTCTGCGTTGTTGGAGCTCGGCTGGATCACCCCCTATACTCGCCAGCGAAGGCCGTGACCCGAAGGGCATGGACCCGATGGATTTGAACCTCCCCAATGGCAACACCCCGTCTGGGACCGCAGGCGTGAGCGTGCTCCGCGCCAAGGACGACCTGCGCGCGGCGCTGGCCGAGCCGCGGCGCCAGGGCCGCACGATCGGGCTGGTACCGACGATGGGCTACCTGCACGAGGGGCACCTCTCGCTGCTGCGGGCGGCCCGCGCCGAGTGCGACGTGGTGGTGATGAGCCTCTTCGTCAACCCGACCCAGTTCGGGCCGGGCGAGGACCTCGACCGCTATCCGCGCGACGAGGAACGCGACCTGCGCCTGGCCGCCGAGGCCGGCGCCGACTTCGTCTACGCGCCCCCGGTCGAGGAGGTTTACCCGCAGGGGTTCGCCACCAAGGTCGAGGTCGGCGGCAACCTCACCGCGGTGCTCGACGGCGATCCCTCCCGGCGCGGCCCCGGCCACTTCCGCGGCGTCACCACCGTCGTTGCCAAGCTCTTCAACAGCGTCGGGCCCGACGTCGCCTACTTCGGCCAGAAGGACGCCCAGCAGGCGGCGGTGATCCGCCGCATGGTCCGCGACCTCGGCTTCCCCCTGCGGGTCGAGGTGATGCCAACCGTACGCGAGCCCGACGGCCTGGCGATGAGCTCGCGCAACGCCTACCTGGAGGGCAGCGACCGGGAGCGGGCGACGGCGCTCTCGCGGGCGCTGGGCGCCGCTGAGGCGGGCGCCCGCGAGGGCTCGCTTGCCGCCGGCCTGGAGGCCGCGCGCCGTGTCCTCGCCGCAGCGGGCATCGAGCCCGAGTACCTGGAGGCGCGCGACGCCGAACTCTTGGAGCCGGTCAGCGAACTGAACGGCCGTCCCGTCCTCGTTGCGGTCGCTGCCCCGGTCGGCGGCGCCCGCCTGATCGACAACGTCCTGATCCAACCCTTGAACCCTTGAAGTTCCGTCCCCAGTCCCCCTAAGGAGACCCCATGCAGAGACAGATGCTGAAGTCGAAGATCCACCGGGCGACGGTGACCGATTGCGACGTCGACTACATCGGCAGCATCACGATCGACACCGAGCTGATGGCCCAGGCCGACCTGATCACCAACGAGCAGGTGCATGTCTGGGACATCGACAACGGCTCGCGTTTCGTCACCTACGTGATCGACGGCGAGCCCGGTTCGCGGACGATGCAGGTCAACGGTGCCGCCGCGCACCTGGTCGAGCCCGGCCACAAGATCATCGTCGCCTCCTTCGGCGCCTACGACGAGAGCGACCTCGAGCGCTACTCGCCGGTCGTCGTCCACGTCGACGACGCTAACGAGCCCGTCGCAGTTGACAGCCATCCCGAGGTGCTGCTCTCATGAGCTCCGGAGCCCGCTCACATACCGCGCCCTCCGACCGTCGCCCGATGAGCCTGCCGCGGCTGGTGGAGATGAAGCAGAACGGCGAACCGATCGCGATGGTTACCGCCTACGACTTCCCCTCGGCCAGTGTCGCCGAGGAGGCGGGGGTCGACGTCGTCCTCGTCGGCGACTCCGCCGCCAACGTCGTGCTCGGCTACCCGGGGACCGAGATGGTCTCGCTGGAGGAGATGCTGGTGCTCGGCAAGGCTGTGCGCCGCGGCCTGAAAACGCCGCTGATGATCGGCGACATGCCGATGGGCAGCTACGAGGCGAGCGACGAGCTGGCGATCCTCAACGCCCAGCGGCTGGTCAAGGAGACCGGCTGCCAGTGCGTCAAGCTGGAGGCGGGGGGGATCTCCGCCGCGCGGGCACGGGCGATCGTCCAGTCCGGCATCCCGGTGATGGGGCACATCGGCCTCACCCCGCAGACCGCGACCGCGCTCGGCGGCTACAAAGCCCAGGGCAAGACCGCGGTCGCCGCGATCCGGCTCTACGAAGACGCCCTCGCCCTGCAGGCGGCCGGCTGCTTCGCGATCGTGATCGAGGCGGTGCCGGCGGCGATCACCGAAGCCCTCGTCGGCAAGCTCGACGTCGTCACGATCGGGATCGGCGCCGGACCCTCGACTGCCGGCCAGGTCCTGGTCTTCCACGACCTGCTCGGCATCACCACCGGCCACGTCGCCAAATTCGTCAAGCGCTACGCCGACGTCCACGACCTGATGGTTGACGCCGTCCGCCGTTATGGCGAGGAGGTCCGCACCCGCCACTTCCCCGAGCCCGACCACGTCTACAGCGTCGAGCCGGCGGAGCTGGACCACTTCCGCCGCCACCTCGAACAGGAGAGCCTCAGCTCCCAGCGATCCTGGGACTGGGAGCCGCTGCCGTAGCTAGTCGTACGATGGGCGGGCATGCCGATCTACGAGTTCGAGTGCGAGGAGTGCGGGGAGCGGTTCGAGGAGCTGGTGGGCGCCGAGGTGACCTCAGCGCCCTGTCCTAGCTGCGGGGCCGAGCGGACGCGGCGGTTGATCTCGCTGGTCTCACCGCCGGGGCGGCAGCCGCGCGGGGCGGCCGTGCGCTCCGACGAATCGCGACGGCGCGAGCGCGAAGCGGCGCGCCAAGACCGGATTACCGAGTCGCGCAAGAAGCGGGCGGCGCAGTGAGCGGGACCGCGGAGGAGCGGCGCGAGCGGCTGGTCGAGCTCTACAAGCAGGTCCAGGACTGCAGCAAATGTCCCCTGCACGAGACCCGCACCAAGGCGGTCTTCGGGGCCGGCAACGCCGACGCCGAGCTGATGTTCGTCGGCGAGGCGCCGGGAGCCGAAGAGGATCGCCAGGGGCTGCCGTTCGTCGGCCGCGCCGGCCAGCTACTCAACCAGCTACTGGAAGAGATCGGGCTCTCGCGCGAGGAGGTCTTCATCGCCAACGTGCTGAAGTCGCGCCCGCCTGGCAACCGCGATCCGCAGCCGAGCGAGATCGCCGCCTGCGAGCCCTACCTGTTCGAGCAGGTGCGGTTGATCGAGCCCAAGGTCGTCTGCACCCTCGGCAACTTCTCGACCAAGCTCCTGACCGGCAGCCCGACCGGGATCACCAGGGTCCGGGGCACGCCCCAGGTGCACGAGCTAGGCGGCCGCACGGTCTTCCTCTTGCCGCTCTTCCACCCGGCGGCGGCGCTGCGCACGCCGGCCGTGAAGGAGACGCTGCGAGCCGACTTCGCGACGATCCCGGAGCTGATCTCGCGCCCGGCGCTGGCCTCGGTGCCAAGCGCCGAGGAGGTTGCTGAGGCTGAAGCCGAGGCCGGCGAGGAGCCGCCGCCACCTGCCGACCAGCTCGGCTTCTTCGGCTAGTGGAGAGCCTCGAGACCAACTCGGCGGCCGAGACGGAAGCGCTCGGGGCCCGGATCGCGGAGCGGCTTGCGCCCGGCGACGTCGTCCTCGTGGTCGGCGACGTCGGCGCCGGCAAGACGACGTTGGTCCGTGGCGCCTGCCGCGCCCTCGGGGTCAGCGACCACGTCACCTCGCCGACTTTCACGATCGGCCAGCGCTACGGCGGCGGCCGCCTGCTGGTCTCCCACCTCGACCTTTACCGGCTGCAGACGCTGGAAGGTGAGGACCCGGCCCTGCTCGAGGACTACCTTGGCCCGGAGGGTGTCGCCTTCATCGAGTGGCCCGATGCCGGCGCCGGTCAGCTCGGCCGGCCCGCGCTCGAGGTCCGCCTCCGCCACGACGGCGGCGAGCGGCGACAGGTCGAGGTCGAGTGGTGACCCCGCATCCGTGGCCCGTCGGCCGTGTTCGGGTATGGGTAGGGCGCCTTGTAGCATCGGCGGCGAAACTCGATCCACGAAGGGGAAGGCGAATGAAGGGACTCAAAGCGCTTGCAACGGCGGCGGTGGTGACCGGTCTGCTGGCGAGCGCGGCGCCCGCGACGGCCGGCACGGCGGCGTCTGACCACTCCGTCACCGCGGAACCCGGGGGTGGCACGGCGGCGTACAAGCACTACGTCGGCTGCGGTATTTCGCGCAACGCGAAACCCGCCCACGTCTGCCCCAAGGGCAGCAAAAAGGGCGCCTTCTTCAAAAGCCTCAAGGCCGACGTCGTCTACAGCGTCTGCGTCAAGTTCCCCAGCGGCAAAAACCTCTGCGCCCAGAAACAGGAGGCGACCAAAGGGACGCTGTACGTGAACAAGGTGACCTCGACGATTCCCGGCCGCCATCAGGTGAGCTGGTTCGTCAGCGGCAAGAAAGTCGGCACCTTCGTCTTCCGGGTCGCGGACTAGAAGCGACACCACCCTGGTCGTCGTCGGCTTCGACACCGCCACTCCCGACACCGCCGCCTGCGCCTGGCGCGACGGTGAGGTGTTGGAGGAGTCCCTGCTCGGGCTCTCCGCCACTGGCAGCCCGCGGCACGCAACCTCGCTTCTGACTGAGGTCGAGCGGGCGGCCGAGGCTGCGGGCGGCTGGTCCGCGGTCGATTTGATCGCGGTCGGGCTTGGCCCCGGCTCCTTCACCGGCCTGCGGATCGGGATCGCCACCGCCCGCGGCCTCGCATCTGCCCTCAGCCTGCCGGCGACCGGCATCTGCACGCTCGACGCCCTCGCCCGCGGCATCGCCGAGGGCGACGCCCCTAGCGGCAGCCTGGTGGTGCAGGACGCGCGCCGAGGGGAGCTTTTCGCGGCGCTCTATGACGCCGCGGGGGGCCGGGTCTGGGACCCTTTCGTCGCTCGTCCAGAGGCGCTGCTGGAGAGGGTCGAGGCGCTGGCCGAGCCACCGCGGGCCGCCGGTTCGGGGGCGGTACGATTTCGTCACGATTTGGCCCGATACGGCGTCCAGATAGCGGACGATGACGACCCCGTTCACCGGCTGGCCGCGCGGCACATCTGCGCTCTCGCGGCGGCCGGAGGGGCGGCTGAGTCAGGCCCGCTGGAGCCGATCTACCTGAGACCTCCAGACGCGGAGCGTTGGCGTGAGCGAGATTCTGTCCCAAGACCCGAGTGAGGTGACCGCCGAGGTCGAGGTCCGGCGGCTCGCCTACAGCGACCTGCCGGGGGTGATCGCGATCGAGCGCCGCTCCTTCCCGACCCCCTGGTCGCTGGCGATGTTCGTGCTGGAGCTCTCCAAGCCCTCGGGCATCTGCCTCGCCGCCCAGGTCGGCGACGAGCTGCTGGGCTACGTGATCTGCTCGCGCTACGACCAGGTCTGGCACCTGATGAACATCGCCGTGGCGCCCGAGCGTCGTCGCGGCGGCGTCGCCTCGCGCCTCCTCACCCGCCTCATCGACGAGGCCGCCGGCGTGCTCCCGTTCACGCTCGAGGTGCGCGTCTCCAACCGCCAGGCGATCGCTATGTACGAACGGTTCGGGTTCCGCTCGGCCGGTGTGCGTCCCCGCTACTACCACGACAACGGCGAGGACGCGCTGATTATGTGGTTGGACTGAGGTGGCTGGACTGATGCCGGGCTTGCTGCTGGCAATCGAGACCTCCTGCGATGACACCTGCGCCGCCGTCCTCGACGGCGCGCGGATCCTCAGCAACGTGATTTCTTCGCAGGCCGAGGCGCACGGCCGCTTCGGCGGCGTCGTCCCCGAGGTCGCCTCTCGCCACCACCTGGAGTTGGCGACGCCGGTCGTGCAGGCGGCGCTGAACGAGGCGGGGGTGACGCTGGACGAGATCGACGCGGTCGCGGTGACGGCTGGCCCGGGCCTGATCGGCGCCCTTCTTGTCGGGGTCAGCACCGCCAAGGCGATCGCCGCGGCGCGGCGGCTGCCGCTGATTCCGGTCGACCACCTGCAGGGACACGTCGCCGCCAACTTCCTCGAGCCCGAGCCCCTGGAACCGCCCTTTCTCTGCCTCGTCGCCAGCGGCGGCCACACCCTGCTGGCCGGCGTCCGCGACCACGCCGGCTACGAGCTGCTCGGCCAGACCCGCGACGACGCCGCCGGCGAGGCCTTCGACAAGTCGGCGCGGCTGCTCGGTCTCGGCTACCCGGGTGGTCCGGCGCTGCAAAAGCTGGCCGAGGACGGCGACCCCGAGGCCTTCGAGATGCCGGTGGCGATGGCCCGCGACCCCGGCCTCGACTTCAGCTTCAGCGGGCTGAAGACGGCGCTTGTCTACCGCTGCCGCGAACTCGGCCCCGAGCAGGTCGAGGCGCGCAAGGCTGACCTCGCTGCCTCCTTCCAGGCTGCCGTGGTCGGCCAGCTCACGGCCAAGCTCGAGCGGGCGCTGAAGCGCGGCGACTGGGAGGCCGTGGCGCTGGGCGGCGGCGTGGCCGCCAACGGGCCGCTGCGCGAATCGGTTGCGGCCCTCTGCGAGCGCCGGGGCGTGCGCCTGAAGCTGGTGCCGATCACGCTCTGCACCGACAACGCGGCGATGATCGGCTCCGCCGCCCGCTTTGCGCCAGCTATCCCCTATCCGGACTATCTCGGCTACGACGCCTTCGCCACTGGCGAACGTGCCGGCGCCGCCGCCCACTGATGGCCGACGTCGTCGTCTACTCGCGGCCCGGCTGCCACCTCTGCGAGGAGGCGTTGGCGAAGATCGTCGCCCTGCATGAGGAGGGGTACCGCTTCAGCCTGCACGAGGTCGACATCGAGAGCAACGAGCTGCTGCTGCGCCGCCACCTGGAGAAAATTCCAGTGGTTGAGGTCGACGGCATCGTCGTCTCCGAGCTGCTGCTCGACGAGGCGGGCCTTCGCGCCAGGCTCGATACTGTGGGGGCATGGTCGAGTTGATCGAGGAGTACGAGGCCGCCGGCTTGCCGGTCGAAGGCGACCGGCTTTCCCTGGGCGTCGCCGCCCGGCTCTCGCGCTACCTGCAGGTGCTGACGCAGGCCCGCAAGATGGGCCGCGAGACGATCTCCTCGCAGGAGCTCTCCGAGTACACGCACATCAACCCGACCCAGATCCGCCGCGACCTCTCCGGCTTCGGCAAGTTCGGCAAGCGCGGCGTCGGCTACAACGTCGACTCGTTGGTCGGCGAGATCCGCAAGATCCTCCGCACCTCCGGCCAGCACAACATCGCCCTCTTCGGTGCCGGCAACCTCGGCCAGGCGATCGCCAGCTCGGCGATTTTTGCCGACCACGGCTTCCAGGTGGTGGCGATGTTCGACGTCGACCCCGAGGTGGTGGGGACACGGATCGGCGAGCTCGAGGTGCGCAACATCGACGAGCTGGCGACGGTGGTGGCAGCGGAGGAGATTGTCGTCGGCGTCCTCGCCGTGCCCGCCGCCGCCGCCCAGGAGGTCGCCGACCGCCTCGTCAAGGCCGGCGTCAAGATCATCTTCAACTACTCCGAGCAGCTACTTCAGGTGCCGCCGGAGGTGACGGTGCACACCTCCAGCCCGGCGGTCGACCTGCTCTACGCGCTCTACTTCTACCTGGCCTAGGGGCCCTTCCTTGTCTCTCGACCTCGACCTCGCGCGCGAGAGATTCGAGTCCTCGACCGACTTCACGATCGGCCTCGAGGAGGAGTTCGCGATCGTCGAACCGGCGAGCCTGGAGTTGGCGCACCGTTTCGAGGACGTCTACGCGGCCTGCCTGCAGGACCAGGTGCTGGCGGAGTCGGCGGCGGGGGAGCTGATCGCCTCCGAGATCGAGATCCGCTCCGGCCGCGCCGAGAGCTTCGCCGAGGCGATGGCGCTGCAGCAGGAGCGCCGGGCACGCCTCTTCGAGCTGGTCGCCGGCATGGGACTGGGGCTGGCGGCGATGGGGACGCATCCCTGGGCCAACTACCTCGACCAGCGGATCATCGACACGCCTCACTACAACCGGCTGCGCCACGAACTCGGCTGGGTTGCCCAGCGCAACAACACCTGGAGCCTGCACGTGCACATGGGGGTCCGCGGCGCCGACCGCGCGATCGCCGTCTGCGACTGGTTGCGGGAGCTGCTGCCGACGCTGCTTGCGGCCTCGGCCAACTCGCCCTTCCTCGACGGTCGCGACAGCGGCCTGCACACGGTCCGCACCGAGATCTTCACCCGCACCTTCCCCCGCTGTGGGGTTCCCTCGCTCTTCCGTGACTGGGCCACCTACGCCGACTTCATCGGCACTCTGCAGCGGGTGGGCTCCGTCGTCGAGTCGACGCAGTTGTGGTGGAGCGTGCGGCCCCACCACAGCTTCGGCACGGTCGAGGTGCGTATCTGCGACGCGCAGACGCGCGGCGATGAGTCCTTCGCCCTCGCCGGCCTGATCGCCGCCTGCATTGCCCAGGCCGCGCTCGACTACGACGAGCATGGCTACGAAGGGGCGGGGGCGCCGCTGGCAGACCGGGAGATCGAGGAGAACCTCTGGCGGGCGATTCGCCACGGCCGCAGCGGCAAGCTGATCGATTTCCGGCGCGGGGCGGAGGTCGAGGCCGATGCCGTCCTCGAGGGGCTGCTTGCCTGGACCGAGCCGGCTCGGTCCCAGTTGGGAATCGAGGTTGCCCTGCCGGCCCGCAACGGTGCCCAGCGCGCCCGTGAGGCGCTCGACTCCGGCCTCTCGATCGAGGACGTCTACCGCGACGCTGTGGCTGAGACCCGGCGCACCTACGCCGGCGCCGGCGAGATCGCCCGACCGGCCTGAGGTGCTACCCCGAGGCTGGCCGGCCCAGGGCGCCCAGCAGCGTCTCCACCGTCGCCAGCAGGCGCTCCGCGTCGAGCCGGTCCGGCTCCTCGACCAGCATGCGCCCGAAGTGTTCGGCGACGCCGAGCACGGCGTGGGAGGCGATCTCGGCGTCGAGCGGGGGGCCGCCGCGGCGCTCCAGCCCGGCCCGCAGCAGCGCCTCGACCTGGGCGCGGACGAGCTCGCGGTCGCGGGCTATGCGCTCGCGGACCGCGGTCGGGGTGCCGTCGGCGCCGAGCAGAATCGGCCGCCAGGTCGTCGGGTCGTGCTTGACGACCGCAATCAGCCGGCCGATTGCCTCGACCAGGAAGGCGTCGGGGTCGGCGTCGCCGATCTCGGTGGGAACGGCGGCTAGCAACTGCTCCAGGGCGCGGCGCTCCTGGCGGTCGAGCAGGGTGTAGAGCAGCGGTCCCAGCCCCTCGAACGAGGAGTAGACGACCGGCCGGGTGACGCCCGCCTCGCGGGCGATCGCGTCGATCGAGACACCGGCGTAGCCGTCGCGCTCGATCACCGCCAGGGCGGCGTCGAGAAGCTGTTCGCGGCGGGCCTCGGGGGGTAGGCGCGGCGCGTAGCGGCGGCGTGGGGAGGGGGTCATCGTGGCGGAGCCTTGCAGAGAGGCCGTTCGCACCAGCGAAGGCACGGAGTCAATTACTACAGCACTGTAGTATTTCCCCACTGACCAGCGAGTGAGGAGGGGACGATGAAGCTGAGGCTGCGCAGGGGAGAGGCGGTTGAGCCGCACGAGGACTACGGGTTCTTCGGGCCGAGCTCGGTCACCTGGAAGGTCTGGTCCTACCCGACCTCGCTCACGGTCGGGTTCCAGCGTGCGGTCGTGGTCGAGGAGCTCGACCCGGCGCTGATCGCCGCCGTCGACCAGACCGAAGCCGTTCGCTACCGGCCGCGGACGCGCTACGACCGCACCCTGCGCTACTTCGCGTTGGTCGCCTTCGGCGACTCGGCCTCGACGATCAAGGCTTCCGACGTGCTGGTGAAGATCCACGCCAAGGGGGTCGGCATCGAGCCGCTGAGCGGCAACCGCTACGACGCCAACGACCCGCATTCCCAGCTCTGGATCCACCTCACCGCCTGGCACTCGATCCTCTATGCCTACGAGCGCTACGGGCCCGGCCGGCTCTCGATCGAGGAGGAACGGCGCTACTGGGAGGAGTGTGCGGTTGCCGCCGAGCTGCAGACCTGCGATCCCGCCGATGTGCCGCGCAGCCGCGAGGGCATCCGCGAGTACTTCGCGGCGATGCGACCGAAATTGGCCGGCTCGGAGGCGGCGCAGGCGATGATGGCGCACCTGCTTGACGCCGAGGTGATGCTGCCGCCGACGCCGGCGGCGCTGCGGCCGATCACCTGGGTGGCCGCGAGGATGCTGCGGGCGGCGACGATCGCGACGATGCCGCGCTGGATGCGAAAGATGGGCGGGCTGCGCCAGAGCCGGCTCACCGATGCCTTGATCCGGCTACCGATCTGGGCCGCCTTCCGGCTTGGCGCCCTTGACAGTCGTCTGCAACTGCGCTTCCTGCCGCTGCTTTCGCCCTCGACGGTGGCCGTCGTGGCGCCGGTGCTGCTGGGGATCGAGCCGCGGCAGCCGCGTACCTCGACGCCGGCCGAAGCCCGTGAGCGGCACGGGATCCTGCCCCCGCGCGAGGAGTACGCGCGCTTTCGCGCCACCGTCGCTGCCAAACTGACCGCCAAGGGCAAGGCGGATCTGACCGACGCCGACGTGGTCGGCGCCGCCAAGGCGGACGAATTCGAGACGGTCTTGGGACCGATCAACTGATTTCGACCGACAGTTGGAGGGATCTTGACGGGCGCCGCGAAGCGGTCTGGGGGCGAAAACGCCGTCGGCGTCTATAGACTCCCGCGCCGCTAAAACCACCGGAGGATCGAAACCTTGACCAGCTTTTTGACCGACTACGGGGTGGTCGTCGCGCTCGTATGCGCGGGTGCCGCCGTTATCTACGGACTTCTCGTCACCCAGCGCCTGCTCGCGAAGTCGCCGGGCAACGACCGCATGCGCGAAATCTCAGGCGCGGTGCAGGAAGGCGCCCAGGCCTACCTGAACCGGCAGTACACGATCATCGCCGCGGTCGCCGTGCCGATCGCAATCCTGCTGCTGGTCCTGCAGGACTACAAGACCGCGCTCGGCTTCATCATCGGCGCCACCCTGTCCGGCGCCACCGGCTTCATCGGCATGAACGTGTCGGTGCGCGCCAACGCCCGCGTCGCCGAGGCGGCCCGGGGCGGTGTGCCGCCGGCGCTCGACGTCGCCTTCAAAGGCGGCTCGGTCACCGGCCTGCTGGTCGTCGGCCTCGCCCTGCTCGGGGTCGCCGGCTACTACGGCGTGCTGATCATCACCGGCAGCACCGACAAGGAGGCCGTCGACGCGCTGATCGGCCTCGGCTTCGGCGGCTCGCTGATCTCCGTCTTCGCCCGGCTTGGCGGCGGCATCTTCACCAAGGCCGCTGACGTCGGTGCCGACCTGGTCGGCAAGGTCGAGGCGGGGATCCCCGAGGACGATCCCCGCAACCCGGCCGTGATCGCCGACAACGTCGGTGACAACGTCGGTGACTGCGCCGGCATGGCGGCTGACCTGTTCGAGACCTACGCGGTCACCTCGGTCGCCGTGATGCTGCTCGGCGTCCTCACCTTCACGCAGGACTACGCGCGTGAGGTGGCGATTTACCCGCTGGTCCTCGGCGGTGTCGCGATCATCGCCTCGATCATCGGCGCCCTCTGCGTCCGCACCAAGACCAACAAGGTCGAGGGCGCGCTGTACATCGGGCTGCTGATCTCCGGGATCCTCTCGATCGCGGCCTTCTACCCGATCACCGACTGGATGATGAGCGACCCGCTGCGGCTCGGCTTCGCCAGCGCCGGCGCCAAGGCCGTCAGTGTCAGCGACCTCTGGCTCTGCGCCGTGATCGGCGTCGCCGTCACCGCGCTGCTGTTCGGGATTACCGAATTTTATACGTCGACCCGGTTCCGGCCGGTGAAGTCGATCGCCCAGGCTTCCGAGACCGGGCACGCGACCAACATCATCCAGGGCCTCGCCCAGGGCTTCCAGTCGACGGCCGCGCCGGCGCTGGTGATCGCCCTGGCGATCCTCGGCGCCAACGAGCTCGCCGGGATTTACGGCATCGGCATCGCCGTCGTCGCCCAGCTCTCGCTCTGCGGCCTGATCGTCGCCCTCGACGCCTTCGGGCCGATCACCGACAACGCCGGCGGCATCGCCGAGATGGCGGACCTGCCCGAGGACGTCCGCAACGTCACCGACCCGCTCGACGCGGTCGGCAACACGACCAAGGCCGTCACCAAGGGTTACGCGATCGGCTCTGCGGCGCTCGCCGCGCTGGTGCTGTTCGCCGCCTTCCGCAGCGAATTGGCCGACGAAGCGCCGGCAGGGTTCGACCTCAACAGCCTCTTCCACCTGACCAGCCCCGACGTGCTGATCGGGCTGATCATCGGCGGCATGATGGTCTACCTGTTCTCAGCGCTGGCGATCGAGGCCGTCGGCCGCGCCGGCGGCCAGGTGGTCGAGCAGGTCCGCAAACAGTTCAAAGAGCACCCGGGGATCATGGACGGGACCGAAAAACCCGAGTACGGGGAAACGGTCAGCATCGTCACCCTGGCGGCGCAGAAAGAGATGATCCTGCCGGCACTGATCCCGATCGTCGTGCCGGTGATCGTCGGCCTGCTCAGCGTCGACGCGCTCGGCGGCCTGCTGATCGGCGTCATCGTCGTCGGTCTCTTCATGGCGATCTCGATGACCGCCGGCGGCGGCGCCTGGGACAACGCCAAGAAGCTGATCGAGGACGGCGCCCACGGCGGCAAAGGCTCCGACGCCCATGCCGCCTCGGTGACCGGCGACACCGTCGGCGATCCCTACAAGGACACGGCCGGCCCGGCGATCAACCCGATGATCAAGGTCGCGAACATCGTCGCGATCCTGATCATCCCGATCGTTCACTTCTAGGCGGGCGGGGGAGGCCCCTCGCCCGTCTCTGCGTCCTCGCCCACCTGAATAGCGCCGCTATTCAGGTGGGCTGGGTCCGACTCCCCCGGCTGGATATCTAGGCGGCGCGGTTGTCCGGCCCGGGAAGGGCGGCGATCAGGTCCGGCGGAAGGTTGCGGCTGGCGTCCCAGACCTCGAAGCCCATCAGGTGGGCATCGTCCGGGTCGCGGTCAATCAGGCCCCAGGGGCGCTCCTCGCTGACCGACGGGCCCGACTCGAACACGAGCAGGGCGATGTCCACCTCTGGGTCATAGTGAGCGTGTATGGCCAGCCGAGCGTAGCGCTCCAAGCAGCGCCTAATCAGTTCCACCAGACGCTCACGATCCTGGCCGCAGCGTGGTCGAATCCGTGGGGGTGGTCGTAGATCACCGTCAGCAGGCTCGAGATCAATTCCTCGACTTGCATCTTCGTCAACCCGCGCTCTTTCGCCCGTTCGACCGCGTGAGCGGTCCAGGCGAAGCGGGTGATCGATGGGTTGTCTGGCGGCCGCCCGCGCCCAAGGGATGAGCCGGTCTGCTTTCTCCCCCCCTCATAAGCGCTGTTAGCGCCACAAATAGTCGCTGCGGCTAGGCTCGCCTCACTGTCATCGTCGGCCCCACGGTCGGCGGCTGGTGTCCGACCGGGCCGGTTGGTTCTCGGGAAGGCGACGGGCTGACTCCTAGGCTCGGTGTCGACCCGGAGGTCTGACCACCATCGGTTGTGTCACCCGCCGCCACCCGAGGATCCCCGGCTTGACTTGATAGGAGCGTGGCAACCGCCCCAAGTGAGGTTCGTCAGCCGGAGGTCCGTCCGAAGGCAACGACCAATCGAAGGGACAGGCCAGATGATCGTGATCGGAGCGGATACCCACAAGCGGACCCACACCTGCGCGGCGGTCTTTGCGCAGAGCGGTCAGCTCGCCGGCGAGCTGACCGCCTCGGCCAGGGAGCCGGGCTTTCGCCAGCTGCTCGGTTGGGGTCGCAAGCTCGACTCCGAGCGCGTCTGGGCGATCGAGGACTGCCGCCACGTCTCCGGCTCCCTGGAGCGCTTCCTGATCGCCTCGGGAGAGCAGGTGGTCAGGGTCCCCCCGAAGCTGATGGGCCAAAGCCGCCGTGGCGAGCGCAGCGCGGGCAAGTCAGACCCGATCGACGCCCTCGCGGTCGCCAGGGCCGCCCTGCGCGAGGGCCCCGAGACGCTGCCCGCGGCCCATCTCGACGAGGCCGCCCTGGAGCTGAAGCTGCTGCTCGACCACCGCGAGGACCTGGTCAGGGCCCGCTCTGAGGACCAGTGCCGCCTGCGCTGGCACCTGCATGACCTCTGGCCCGAGCTGGAGATCCCCGCCGGCGCCCTGGACCGCATCGTCTGGCTGGAGCGGCTGGCCCGCCGCCTGGCCCGCGCCGAGCAGGGCGCCCGGGTCAGGGTCGCTCGCGAGCTGGTCGCCGAGATCCGCCGCCGCAGCCGCCGGGCGAACGAGCTCGAGCGCGAGATCGCCGCCCTGGTCAAGGCCCAGGCTCCCGAGCTGCTGGGGCTGGAGGGCTGCGGCGCCCTCACTGCCGCCAAGCTGATTGCCGAGACCGCCGGCGCCGCTCGCCTTGGCTCCGACGCCAAGTTCGCCCGCCTGGCCGGTGTCGCCCCGATCCCCGCCTCCTCGGGCAAGCGGCTCCGCTACCGCCTCGACCGCGGCGGCAACCGCCAGCTCAACTGCGCCCTTCACCGCATCGCCGTCACCCAGGGTCGCGTCCATCCACCCGCCCGCGAGTTCCTTGCCAAAAAGCAGGCCGAGGGCAAGTCTCGGATCGAAGCCCTGCGCTGCCTCAAGCGCCACCTGGCGCGCCGGGTATGGCGGCTTCTGATTGATTCTGAGAGAGGGAGATCCATGACCACCACCGACACTCAGAGAGGCAAGCTGACCCCGCAGATCGCGGTGGCGGCTTGACATAGGAGCAACCCGTGGACGGGTTGATCAACGTCGCCGATTTCGAGCGGGCGGCGGCGGAGAAGTTGGAGCCCGGGGTGCTCGGGTACTTCGCCGGTGGGGCCGGGGACGAGGTGACGCTGGGGGACAACGTCGAGGCCTGGCGGCGCTGGCGGTTGCGGCCGCGGGTGCTGGCGGGAGTGGGGGAGATTTCGACGGCGGCGACGGTGCTGGGCGCCGAGGTCTCGATGCCGGTGCTGGTGGCGCCGGTCGCCTATCAGCGGCTGGTCGACGCCGAGGGCGAGGTGGCGATGGCGCGGGCGGCGGCCGCGGCCGGCACGGTGATGGGGCTCTCGACGCTGGCGACGGCGCGGCCGGGCGAGGTAGCGGCAGCGGCGCCGGCAGGGCGGCGTTGGTTCCAGCTCTACTGCTTCCGCGACCGGGCGGTGACGCAGGCGCTGGTCGACGAGGCCGCCGAGTGCGGCTTCGAGGCGATCTTGTTGACGGTCGACGCGGCCCGCGGCGGCAACCGCGAGCGCGATCTACGCACGGGGTTTGCGATCCCCGAGGGCCTCGGCGTGCCCAGCGTCCGCGCCGCCCTCGGCGTCGACCGCGAAGTGACGATCGCCGAGACGTTCGCGCTGATGGACCCGGCGCTCGCCTGGGGCGACCTCGAACAGCTCGCCGCCGACTCGCCGCTGCCGGTCCTGGTTAAGGGACTGGTCACGGCCGAGGACGCCGAGCTCGCCGTCCGGCACGGCGCCGCCGGCATCGTCGTTTCCAACCACGGTGGCCGCCAGCTCGACCGCGCCCTCGCCACCGGCGACGCCCTGCCCGAGGTCGTCGACGCGGTCGCGGGCCGGGTCGCGGTCCTCGTCGACGGCGGTATCCGCCGCGGCATCGATGTCGCCACGGCGCTTGCGCTTGGCGCCGACGCCGTCATGGTCGGCCGGCCGGCCCTCTGGGGCCTGGCGGTCGGCGGCGAGGCAGGCGCCCGCCGGGTGCTAGAGCTGCTGCGGGCCGAGCTCGAGCTGGCCCTCGCCCTCTGCGGCTGTGCCAGCCCGGCCGAGCTGGGCCCGGGGCACGTGCGGCGAGCACCGTCCGCGTCCGTATATTCGGGCTGAGTGACGATCCCAGGCGCGCCCTAGATGGCACAGCGCATCCCCAGAGACGAATCCCTGAGCCGTGTTCACGGCGTCGGTGCGCTGTTCTCGGCCGCCTACGGCAACGTCGGCTCCTCGATCTACTACGCGCTCGGCGTCACCGCTGCCTTCGCCCTCGGGCTGACCCCGGTCGCCTTCGTCATCTCCGGCCTGATCTTCGCCGCCACCGCCGCCACCTACGCCGAGGCGACGGTGATGTTCCCGGAGGCGGGCGGCTCCTCCAGCTTCGCCCGCCACGCCTTCAACGAGCTGGTCAGCTTCATCGCCGCCTGGGGTCAGATGCTCAACTACACGATCACGGTCGCGATCTCGGCCTTCTTCGTGCCCCACTATCTGGCCGTCTTCTGGCCCTGGCTCGGCGACAGCCCCGGCGACATCATCGGCGGCGCGGTCCTGATCATCGCCCTCGCCCTGATCAACATCCGCGGCACCGAGGAGTCGGCGAAACTCAACCTCATCCTCGCCGTCGCCGACCTCGCCACCCAGGTCGTGCTGGTCGGCATCGGCCTCTTCCTCGTCTTCAGCCCGCAGGTGCTGGTCGACAACATCCACCTCGGCGTCGCCCCGACCTGGAGCGACTTCGCGCTCGGGATCGCGGTCGGGATGATCGCCTACACCGGGATCGAGACGATCTCCAACATGGCCGAGGAGGCCAAGGACGCGGCGCGGACGATCCCGCGCAGCGTCGGCCTCGTCGTCGCTGCTGTGCTCGGGCTCTACCTGCTGATCCCGGTCGTCGCCCTCTCGGCGATGCCGGTGGTCAAAGACGCTGCCGGCCACTACGTGACCGCACTCGGCTCCAAGTTCGCCGACGACCCGATCCTCGGCATCGTCGAGAACCTCGGCCTCTCGCATGGGCCGACCGAAGTGCTGCGGTACTACGTTGGCGTCCTCGCCGCGGTGATCCTGCTGATCGCCACCAACGCCGGCCTGATCGGCGTCTCCCGCCTCACCTACTCGATGGGGCAGCACCGCCAACTGCCCGAGGGCCTGCGCCAGGTGCACCCCAAGTACCGCACGCCCTACATCGCGATCATGATCTTCGCCGCGATCGCGATCGTCACCCTGCTGCCGGGCCAGACCGACTTCCTGGCGACGATGTACTCGTTCGGGGCGATGCTCTCCTTCACGATCGCCCACGTCGCGGTGATCCAGTTGCGGCGAAAGCAAGGCGACGTCGAGCGAACGTGGAAGCCGCCGTTGAACGTCCGCGCTTTCGGCTTCGACGTGCCGCTGACCGCGGTGCTGGGCGGCCTCGGCACCTTCGCCGCCTGGATCGTGGTGATGGCCCTCAACCCCCGCACGCTCTTCGTCGGGATCGGCTGGATGGCCTTCGGGATCGTCGTCTACGTGCTCTATCGCCGTAACCAGAAGCTGCCGCTGACCGAAACCGTGAAGGTGGTGCTGCCGGAGCCGCTGGGGGTGGAGGAGGTCGAGTACCGCAGCGTCCTGGTCGGCTTCGAGGACGACGAACCGTTCTCCGCCGAGATGGTCGCGACCGCGGTCAAGCTGGCCTCGAAGCGCCGCCGCGGCATCCACATCCACTCGATGCTGACCGTTCCCACCCACCTGCCGCTGAACGCCGAGATGCCCGACCAGGAAGCCGAGGCCCAGAGCAAGATCGAGGAGGCGAAGCTGATCGGCGGCCAGCGCGTCACCGGCCACGTCGCCCGTGTGCGGCCCGGCCAGGCCGGCTACTCGGTCTCCGAGGAGGCGAAGCTGATCAAGGCGGCGGCCGTCGTGATCGGGCTGCGCTACCGCAGCGGCGTCCCCCTCTACGACAAGATGCTGCAGACGGTGCTCGGCGAGCGGCCCTGCCGGGTGATCGTCGTCTCCGACCCCTCCGAACAGCCCTCCTCGGCCCCGGCCCAGGTTCTCGCCGAGGTCGGCCGGTGAACGGCTCGCGCGCCTATCACGGCGCCGTGCGCGCCTTCTCGCTGGTCTTCGCCGTCGTCGGACTGGTGCTGCTGGTCATCACCCTCGCGGCAGGCGGCGGGCCCGTCTCGGTCGGCGTGCTGATTGGCGTCGCCTTCCTCATCGTCGGCGTCGGGCGGCTCTACGTCGAGTCGAGGACCGGCGGGTGAGCGTGCCCGAGCGGCCGTCGGGCGACGGCCACCCGACGGCGAAGAAGCAGGACCGCCTGAACCGCGGCCTCGGCGTCCCCTGGCTCTTCGCCGCCGCCTACTCGGCGGTCGGCTTCTCGATCTACTTCGCCCTCGGCGTCGTCGCCGACCGCGGCCTCGGCCTGACGCCGCTGATCTTTCTCGCCTCGGGCCTGCTCTTCGGCCTCACCACGCTCAGCTACGTCGAGGGCGGGGCGATGTTCCGCGAGCGCGGCGGCTCCTCCAGCTTCGCCCGTCACGCCTTCAACGAGCTGGTCGCCTTCATCGCCGGCTGGGCGATCCTGATCGACTACTTGATCGTCCTCGCCCTGGCGGCGATCTCGGTCCCGCACTACCTGGAGCCGATCTACGGCGGCTTTGACCAGCCGGGCTGGGAGATCGGGCTCGGCGCCGCGGTGATCGTCGCCGCCTGCGCCCTCAACATCCGCGGCGTCAGCGGCCGCGGCCGCCAGCGCACGCTCGCCTTCCTGGCGCTCGCCGACCTCGGCCTGCAGCTGGCGGTGATCGTCGTCGGCCTGCTCGTCGCCTTCCACCCCGACCGCCTCACCGACCAGCTCGACCTCTTCACCAACCCGGACTTCCGCGACATCGTCTACGCCGCCGTGGTGGCGATGCTCGCCTACGCCGGGATCGAGGCCGCCTCCGACCTCGCCCCAGACATCGAAGTCTCCCGCCGCGACCTCAAACGGATCGCCTCGCTGGGGGCGATCGCGGTGCCGCTCGTTTACGCCGGCATGGCGGCGATCGCGCTGATGGCGGTGCCGGTCGTGGCCGGTCCGCACGGCCCCGAAACCGCGCTCGGCGGCCAGTACGTCGAGGAGCCGGTGCTGGGCGTCGTCTCCGCCTTTCACCCGCACTGGGTGGCGGAAACGATGCGCTGGATGGTGGCGTTGATCGCCGTCCCGGTGCTCTTCTGGGCGGCCAACACCTCGATGCTCGGCGTTTCCCGCCACATCTACACGCTGGCGATCAACCGCCAGATCCCTAGCTGGCTCGGCAAGCTCCACAGGCGCACGGCGACGCCATACGTGGCGATCACGCTCAGCGGCCTGATCGCGATCGGCCTGATCGTCCCCACCAACGTCAAGCTGCTGGCCGGGATCTATGCCTTCGGGGCGACGCTGGCAATCACCATCGCCCACCTCTCGATCATCAGGTTGCGGGTCAAGGCGCCGGACAAGCCGCGGCCCTTCCGGGTCCCGCTCGGGATCAGGTGGGGCAAGGCCGAGCTGCCGCTGCCGGCGATCGTCGCCGCCCTCGTCAGCGGCCTCGCCTTCCTCAGCGTTCTCGCCTACCACACGACCGCGCGCTGGGTCGGGATCGGCTGGATGGCCTTCGGCCTGCTCTTCTACGTCGTCTACCGCAAGGTCTTCGAGGGGACGACGCTGACCAAGCGGGTCTCGGTTACCGAGCGGGCGCTGACCAAGCAGGTGCCCGAGGTCGAGTTCCGCAACATCCTGGTGCCGATCTTCGGGACCAAGCTCGACGATGACATCGTCGCTACCGCCGGCCGCCTCGCCGCCGCCGAGCAGGAGGACGGCGGCGCTGACGGCGAGGCCCGGCTCGAGGTCGTCTACGTGATCGAAGTGCCGCTGACGCTGCCGCTCGACGCGGCGCTGCCGCCTGAGCGCGAGGCCGAAGCGCAGCGGGCGCTGGAGCGGGCGCGCGAGGTGGGGGAGGAGTACGAGGACGTCGACGTGACGACCGAGGTGATCCGCGCCCGCAAGGTCGGCGCCGGCATCGTCGAGGCCGCCCGCCGCGCCAACTCGGAGGCGATCGTGATCGGCGGCGAGCCGCCGACCAAGGTCCGCGGTGGCGCCCGCCTGGGTGGGATCGGAGCGGCCAAGCCCGACGAGATCGGAGCGGCGACGGAGCACGTGCTGAAAAAAGCTCCGTGCCGTGTGTTGCTAACTGCTCCGCCCGAAGTCAGCTAGGGCTGCTCTGCCCGGCTTTGCATCACTAGTATCGGCATCCATGTTCGTACTGATTGTGGGCTGCGGCCGCGTCGGTTCTTCGGTGGCGCGGTCGATGCTCCGCGAAGGCCACGAAGTCTCCTGCCTCGACGAGGACCCTGAGTCGCACGCGCGGCTCGAGGTTGGCCTGGAGAAGAGCTGGGAGGACCTGGGCGGCCAGTTCACCGTCGGCGCCGGCCTCGAGACCGAGGCCCTGGTCGCGGCGGGGATCGAGCGCGCCGACGCTTTCATCGCCTCCACCGACGGCGACAACACGAACATCATCATCGCCCAGATCGCCCAGAAGCGGTACGGCGTGGCGACCGTGATCGCCCGCGTCCTCGACCCGCTGCGGGCCGAGTGGTACCAGCGCCAGGGGCTGCACACGGTTTGCCCGACCCGGGTCGCGATCGACATGCTCGAGGGCGCCGTCCGCAAGGCCGCAGAAGGCGGCGACGGCTCCGACGACTCGGCAGCAGCCGCCTAGGGAGACGGGAGCCGCATGTACATCATCGTTGTCGGTGCCGGGAAGGTCGGCTGGAACCTCGCCCGCGAGCTGCTCGACAAGGGCCACGAGGTGACCCTGATCGAGAGCAACCGCCGCCGCTACCTGACCGTCGAGCAGGAGCTCGAGCACAACATCTCCTACGGCGATGCCTCCGAGCTCTGGGTGCTGGAGCGGGCCGGGATCCAGCGCGCCGACATGGTGATCGCGGTCACCGGCGACGACGAGGACAACATGCTGATCTGCCAGGTGGCGCGCGAGAAGTACCTCGTCGACCAGATCATCGCCCGCGTCAACAACCCGCGGAACCGCCAGCACTTCGACCTGCTGGGCGTCAAACCCTCGGTTTCTGCCACCGACCTGATTCTGCGCCTGCTCGAGCACGAGGTGCCCCAGTACGGCCTCGTCCACCTGCTCGACCTGCAGGAGGAGCAACTGGAGATCATCGAGATGCTGCTGGGCAGCGATTCCGCCGTCACCGGCCGCCGCGTCGGCGATCTCAGCATGCCGGAAGGCAGTCTGCTGATCTCCGTCCTGCGCTCCGGCAAGGGCTTCGTGCCGACCGCCGACACCGTGCTGCAGGAAGGCGACGAGGTTCTCGCCGTGCTCGATCCGGGTAAGGAGGACGACCTGAAGGCGCTCTTCGGACCGGAAGGCAACGGCAGCGACGGTGGCTGACAGAGAAGTCGACTTTCTCCTCATCGGCGGTGGGATGGCGTCGGCCCACTGCGCCGCCGAGTTGCGCAAGCGCGGGGCGGAGGGCTCGGTCCTGCTGGTCGGCCGCGAGCCGGAGCCGCCCTACGAACGGCCGCCGCTCTCCAAGGAGTACATGCGAGGCGAGGCGGCGCGGGCCGACGCCTACGTCAACGAGCCTTCCTGGTACGAGCAGAACGCGGTCGAGCTGCTGAGCGGCCGCAACGTGATGTCGCTCGACCCCGAGGCTCACACGGCGAAAGTGCAGGGCGGCGAGGAGGTCGCTTTCGGCCAGGCGCTGATCGCTACCGGGGCCAACGTCAACATCCTCCGCGTCGAGGGGGCCGAGAACGAGGGCATCCACTACCTGCGCGCCTTCGGCAACTCCGATGCGATCCGGACCGAGGCGGAGACGGCCGAGCACGTGGTCCTGATCGGTGGCAGCTACATCGCCAGCGAGGTCGCCGCTTCGCTCACCGCCGGGGGCACCAAGTGCACGATGGTGATGCTGGAGGACGTGGCGCTCTCCCGCACCTTCGGCGAGGCTGCCGGGCGCTGGTTCCAGGAGCGGCTGGAGGAGCACGGGGTGACCGTGCATGGCGGCGAGGAGCTCGAGGCTTTCGAGGGCGATGGCCGCGTCACCGCGGTCGTGACCAAGAGCGGGCTGACGGTCGAGTGCGACGCTGTCGTGGTCGGCGTCGGCGTCCGTCCCGACACGATGCTGGCGCAGCGGGCCGGGATCGAGGTCGGCGACGGCGGCATCGTCTGCGACGCGAAGCTGCAGACCTCGGTGGCGGGTGTCTACGCGGCCGGCGACTGCTGCTCGTACGAGAGCGTGGTCCACGGCCGCCGCATCCACGTCGAGCACTGGGACGTGGCGATGCAGCAGGGGATGCACGCCGCCCGCAACATGCTCGGCGAGGAGCGCGACTACGACGTCGTGCCCTACTTCTTCAGCGACCTTGCCGACTGGGCCAGTCTCGAGTACGTCGGGCCCGCGTATGAGTGGGACGACGAGGTCTGGCGCGGCGACCGCGAGGGCGGCGAGTTCTCGGTTTGGTATCTGCGGGGCGGCCGCGTCGCCGGTGCTCTCAGCGTCGGCCGGCCCGAAGATCTGGCGGAGGCGCGGCGGCTGCTGGCCGAAGGAGTCAACGTCTCCGGCGCCCGTGACCGCATCGCCGATCCCAGCAGCGACCTCTCCGATCTCGCCTGAGGGCACAGTGGATATCCTCTGGGACAGGCTTTGCGGCCTGGTGTAATGGCAGCACGCCTCGCTCTGGACGAGGTAGTCGGGGTTCGAGTCCCTGGGCCGCAGCTATCCGCCCGCGCCGCGAACCGCCTGCAAAGACGGGGGATCGCTTTGTTAACGTCGCGGCGATGAACCTGCGCAGGGTGTCCCTCCTCGCTGTGCCCCTGGCCGCGCTGGCCCTTGCCGGTTGCGGCGGTGGTGGGGGTGGCGACACGACCTCGACGCCGACGACGACGGAAACGACGGCGGCGCTGAGCAAGGCCGACTTCATCAAACAGGGCGACGCGATCTGCGGCGAGGTCAACTCGGCTGTGGCCGGGATCGGCAGCAGCGAAACCGAAGTCCAGCGCCAGACCACCCAGGTCTCCGACCTCTACATCGGCATGGTTGAAAGCCTCAAGCGGCTCGGCATGCCCAGTGAAGCCGCCGGCTATTCCGAATTCATGGAAGCGGCCGAAAAACTGGCCAAGGTCGAGAGTGAAGTGAAACTCGCGGCCGAACGCGAAGACACCACCGCGCTCGGCGAAGCCGCCTCCGCGGCGACCCCGGCGCTCGAAGAATTCCAGACCCAGGCCGGCGTCTACGGCTTCGAAGACTGCAGCGAAGGCCCGCACGCTCCGACCCCTTCGACCGGCGGCTCCTCGGCGGCCGGTGGTGGCGAAGAAGCTCCCGAAGGCTCCCCGGAAGCGATCGAAGAAGAAATCGTGCCCGAAGAAGTCGAAGAAGTGGCGCCTGAAACCGGCGGCGCTGGCGGCGCGGTCGAAGAAGTGGCGCCCGAAGGCGGCGGGACCGGTGCCGGCGGTGGCGGTGGCGAAACCGGCGGCAGCTCCGGCGGCATCGGGCCGGGATAACGCTCCTACCGGCCCTGCTCCGGTAGTTGCCGGACGCGCGTGAGGACTCTCTGCGGTTCGCGGTCCAGACGGGGGCCGGTCACGCGAGTCGTCCGGATGCCCTCGAGGAGAAGATCCTCCTGGCGTAGTCGATCGCGCTCGAAGGCGCTCTGCGTGCCGTGGGTCTCGTAGAGGTCGAGTTCAACGATGAGGCGGTGCTCGGGCCAGTAGACGTCGAGCTCGTGGCCGAGCTCGTTGAAGCCAGTGGCCGGTTTCGGCAAGCCGGCCTCGTCGACAAGTTCGAGGAAGCGCCGCTCCATCCCGGAGCGCGTAAACGGGGGCGGGCGATAGAGCTTGAGGGCGCGAA
The DNA here is from genome assembly GCA_963708405.1 of uncultured Actinomycetes bacterium. Taxonomy (GTDB): domain Bacteria; phylum Actinomycetota; class Thermoleophilia; order Solirubrobacterales; family 70-9; genus VAYN01. The sequence goes on along the minus strand of CAVPSL010000002.1, from coordinate 707,397 downwards.
CCAGGGGCTTGCGGCCCCGGTGGCCGGCGGTGCGTCCCAGTAGCTCGTCGGCGGCGGAAAGATCGAATAACCCCAGCTCTTCCGCCCGCTCGATGCCCTTGTCTAGGCGCTTGGCGTTCACCGTCGCGGCGTAGTCGAGGAGCGTTCTCGGCAGTGCGGTGACAGGAATGTTGACGACAAGTGCCCGGTCCGCGGGCGTCAGCTTGCGAGCGTGGTGGAGCCGGATTCGGGATCGTGGTGCCCGCGGTGTCGGGCTCGTGACTTCCAGCGGGTGTGGGCCCCGGCGGGAGAGGCCCCAGAGCCAGGCAGCCGAGCGATGACTGAGGAGCGCCTGCGGCCCACAGGCGAGAACCGCGGCAAGGCATGCTCCGTGCGGCGAGACGGAGGCCGTCCCGACCGCGTAGACGCCGCGGTAGAGCCGGTGCAAGCGTGCTGCGGCAACCATCCGTTCCACCGCGCCCTCGGAGTAGCCGAGCAACTCGCGCAGTTGTCGAATCGACACAACCCGATGCTGCCGATCGGCAAGCTCGAGCTAGGCCCCCGGCCTCTCTCCCTCCGAGGGGAGGGCGGTAGAGCTTTCCCGTACATGGCGGGGAAAGCTCTGCCAGTCGCCCCTTTCACCCGCCTGAGCCGGGCTTTCGGCCGTTATGCGGCTGAAGACTCGGCCCAGGCGCCGTACAGGCCTGCGTAGACCCCACCCGCGGCGATTAGCTCCTCGTGGGTTCCCTCCTCGGCGATGCGCCCGTGCTCGAGGACGACGATCTTGCCGGCGCGGCGGATCGTCGAGAGGCGGTGGGCGATGACGATCGCGGTGCGGCCGTGGAGGAGGCGCTCGAGGCCCTGCTCGATCGTCTTCTCGGTGCGGACGTCGACGTTGGAGGTGGCCTCGTCGAGGATGAGGATGCGGGGCTCGGCGAGGAGGGCGCGGGCGAAAGCGACGAGCTGGCGCTGGCCGGCGGAGAGCTGGACGCCGCGCTCGCCGACTTCGGTCTCGATCCCGTCGGGCAGGGCGGCGACGAACTCGCTCGCCCCGACCGTGGCCAGGGCCGCTTCGATCTCCTCCAGGCTCGCCTCTGGCCTCCCGAAGGCAACGTTTTCGCGGACGCTGCCGGAGAAGAGGAAGCCCTCCTGGGGGACGATCCCCAGCTGGCGCCGTAGCGCCCGCTGCTGGACGCCGCGCAGGTCGTGGCCATCGACGAGGACGCGGCCCTTCTGGGGGTCGTAGAAGCGGGCGACCAGCTTGGCGAAGGTCGACTTGCCGGCGCCGGTCGAGCCGACCAGGGCCAGCGTCTGGCCTGGCGGCACGTGCAGGTCGACGTCGCGCAGGGCCCAGCTTTCGTCGGCTGGCTCAGGGTCTTCGCTGTAGGAGAACCAGACGCGGTCGAGCTCGATCTCGCCGCGCAGCGTCCCCGGGTCGATTGCCCCCGGCGCGTCGACCATGTCGGCGTCGGTGTCCAGCAGGTCGAAGATCTTGTCCATTGCCGCCATACCCTGCTGGTAGGTGGTGTAGAGCTGTGAGAGTTCCTGGATCGGTTCGAAGAAGGTCGCCAGGTAGGCGACGAAGGAGACGACGACGCCGACCTGGATCGCCCCTTCGATCGCCTGGCTGCCGCCGTAGAGGAGGATCGCCGCGGTCCCCACCGAGGCCAGCAGTTCGACCGCCGGGAAGTAGGAGGCGTTGAGGTAGACCGTCTTCATGTTGACGTCGCGGTTCTGCGCGTTGAGGTCGGTCATCACCGCTTCGTGGCGGCTCTCCTGACCGAAGCTGCGCACGACCCGGACGCCGCTGAGCGTCTCCTGGAGGTAGGCGGTGACGGCGGCGATCCGCTCCCGGGTCGCCCGGTAGGTGCCGGCCGAGACGATCCGGAAGATCACGCTGGCGATCGCCAGCAGCGGGAAAGTGAGGAAGGTGATCAGGGCCAGCTTGACGTCGAGGAAAAGCAGGATGACGACGACGCCGACCAGGGTCAGGGTGCTGGAGAAGATCGTCACGACGCCGGTGGTGACGAGCTGGTTGAGCGCTTCGACGTCGTTGGTCATGCGCGAGATCAGCACCCCCGGGCTGCGGCGGCTGAAAAAGCCGATCGACATCGACTGCAGGTGGGCGAAGATCCGCTCGCGGAGGTCCTGCAGGGCGCGGGTGCCGACCCAGCCGACCAGGTAGGTCTCGGCGTAGGTGCTGACCGCGTAGAGCACCGCCGTCGCCACGAAGGCGGCGACGATCAGGTTGAGGGCGGCGACGTCGCCGGTCTTGATTCCGGCGTCGATCGCGCGGCCGGCCAAGTAGGGAGGAGCGAGACCGGCGCCGGTCTCGATCAGCAGAGCTACGAGCATCAGCGCTAGGCGGCCGCGGTAGGGGCGCAGCAGGCCGATCATCCAGCGCACCTTGTGGGCCCGCTGGTCCTGGCCGCGCAGCAGCTTCCAGAGCGCCGCGAAGAGGAGGAAGACATTGCGCAGCGGGCTCGTCCCACCGCCGAAGCGCCTCACAGCCGCGCCACCTCCTCGCGTTCCTCGAGGTCGCGCTGCAGGAAGACCGAGTCGGCGAGACCGTGCTCGGCGATCTCGCGGTAGAAGCTGCAGCCAGCCATCAGCTCCTCGTGCGTGCCGCGATCGACGATGCGGCCGCCGTCCATGACGACAACCTCGTCGGCGAGCGAGACGGTCGAGAGGCGGTGGGCGATGATGAAGGTCGTGCGGCCGGCCATCGCCTCGCTGCAGGCCGGCCTTGATCGCCGCCTCGGTGGTGGCGTCGACCGAGGAGGTGGCGTCGTCGAGGATGAGGATGCGCGGGTCGGCGAGCAGGGCGCGGGCGATCGCCACGCGCTGGCGTTGGCCGCCGGAGAGGGTGAGCCCGCGCTCGCCGACTCGGGTCTCGTAGCCGTCGGGCAGTTCCTGGATGAAGGCGTCGGCCTGGGCGCCCCGCGCCGCCGCTTCGATCTGCTCGCGGCTCGCGCCCTGGTGGGCGTAGGCGATGTTCTCGGCGACGCTGGCGGTGAAGAGGAAGCTGTCATCGGCGACGAAGGCGATCTCGGATCGCAGCGATTCGAGGTCGACCGTACGCACGTCGGCCCCATCGACCAGCACCGTGCCCTCGCTGGCGTCGTAGAGGCGGGCGATCAGCCCGACCAGGCTGGTCTTGCCGGCGCCGGAGGGGCCGACCAGGGCGACCGTCCTGCCGGCCTCGACCGCGAGGTCGACATCGCTCAGCGCCGGGCCGGCGCCGTCGTAGCGCAGGGTGACGTCGCGCAGCTCGACCCGGCCGCCGCCGGCCGGCAGCGCCGGTGCCCCGGCCGGGCTCTGGATCGCCGGTTCGCGGTCGATGATCTCGAACATGCGGTTGCCGGAAGCGATCGCCCGCTGGGCCATCCCCATCGCCACGCCCAGCATCCGCATCGGTCCGGCCAGCATTCCCAGGTAGGCGTAGAAGGCGACGAAGTTGCCGAGGCTGAGGCTGCCGTTGATCACCTCGCGGCCGCCGACGAGCAGGATCAGGGCGATCCCGATCTGTGGCAGCAGTCCAATTAGCGGTGAGAAGGTGGCCTGCAGGCGGGTCGCGTAGATGCTCTGGTCGAAGACGCGGGTGACGCTGCGCTGGAAGCGGTGTAGCTGGTGTTCCTCGCGGGCGAAGGCCTTGACGATGCGGATCCCGGAGATGTTCTCCTCGGCCTCGGCGGTCAGCTCGGCGAGCCGCTGCTGGACCTCCTGCTGGGCGGGGCGGGAGACGCGGTTGTAGCGCGAGGCGGTGTAGACGACCAGCGGCGCCGGCACCAGCGCGATCAGCGCCAGGACCGGGTTGAGGAAGAGCATCACCGCCGCCGCCAGGGTGATCGTCAGCAGGTTCTGGGTGATGAAGACGAGCCCGTAGCCGAGAAAGAAGCGGATCCCTTGCAGGTCGACGGTCGCCCGCGACATCAGCTGCCCGGTCTGCTGGGAGTCGAAGAAGCCGAGGTCGAGCTTCTGCAGATGCGAGTAGAACTGCTGGCGCAGGTCGAATTCGACCGCCAGCGAGACCTTGCCGGCAATCACCCGCCGCACCACCGTCAGCCCCAGCCGCAGGATCCCGGCCCCGGCGATCGCCAGCGCCAACGGCAGCAGGTCCGGCTTGTCCCCCTTCTCGATCGCGTTGATCGCCTGGCTGATCAGCAACGGGATCAGCACCGTCATCCCCATCGCCGCCCAGGCGAACACCAACGACCCCCACAACTGGCGGCGGTAAGGGCGCAGGTAGCCCATCAGGCGGCGGTAGGTACTCACCACCTTCGACTATACAAAGTGAAGTATTGGCCTCAATGGGTAGTGGGTCAGTTTCAGAATCAGGCCAAACCGCCCCGATTCCGCGCTAGCTTCGCGGCGTCCTGAAAACTGAAGTGGCGGGGGCGCCGCGCTAACGGCCCCCCGCCCGGCACCGAAAGGCGGAACCTTCCGATGCGCCGGAATTTGCGGCGCTACTGAGCTAGGCGCGTTTGCAGCACTTTCCGCGTCGGTGGCGGAAAATTGATGGCCCCCGGGGACGAATTCTTGACCGGCCCTTGTTGACCGCGTCTGTATAGTCCTCAGGGTAGATTTCTATTTAGAACTTTCTACCCAGGAATATATGCCGCTGATCGATACCACCCAGATGATCTCCGTCACTGACGCCAGCAAGGCTGGTATCTCTGCGCTGGTCAAAGCCGCTGAGGAAGGCGGCCGCCCGATACTAATGCGGAATAACAAGGCTATTGCCGCCGTTATCAGCATCGACAGTCTTCACGCCACCGAAGAGGCTGAGGAGCGAATCCTCGATCTCTCGCTTGGCCTTACTCGGATGCTGACTGCCAACGAACGACGACACTCCCTCGACGACGTCCTAGACCACTTTGGCGTTACTCGTGAGGAACTAGCCGAGGACTGATCACGTGGCCCTGCGCGTGCAGCTGATAGACGACGCGCTGGCCGACCTGGCAAAACTCGCCGAGAGCGGCAAGCTGAAGTCGTTTCTGCGGAAGCTGGTTGAAATCGAGAAGAAGGGTTCGGCGGCTGGAGTACCGCTGGGTCGTAATCTCGCCAGTTGGCGCAAGGTCACGGTCGGGGACCGGAACTGGCGAATCGTCTTCCGCGTCAATCCCGAAGAGACGGTGGCGACCGTTTGCGTAATCGGCGACCGCGAGGACGAAGCTTGTTACGAAGAAGCGCAGAAGCGTGCGAATGCCATTGAAGACGCCGACGCGATGAGCCTGGCGGAAGCGATGATGGAGCTACACGGCAGCCGCAAGGAACGGAAGGCGGCGCAGAAAAAGCGGGCCGCAGAAGCGCGCCCTAGCTAGCGTCGCGTTGGTTCTTGGGACCCGTGGTCCCGAGCCGGAGGTCCATTCAGCGGTAGGACGGCCCTGGAGATTCAGGCTGACCCACCATCCCTCAGTTGGCCTTTTTCATCCGCCCTTGTGGATGGTGCTCGGCACGAGAGGGCTGGCCGGCCCGACCAACACGGCCTTTCATCCGCCCTTGCTCGTCGCGACGAGCGGCATTATGCGCCCGTGTTTAATCAGGATCATCAGCGGCAGTGTAATGCGGCCGCCCGTGACGCCGCGCGGGACCGGCTAATCCAGCCGCGCGGCGGCCTTGGCGCTGGGGACTTTGCCCTTTTCGCAGGGCTTGGGGCCGTGGCCGGGGCGGGGGAGGATCTGGAAGTTGGTGACGGCGTGGAAGGGGGTGGTGGCGCCGTTGTTCTGGGCGAGGTTGACGACGAGGCGGTAGAAGCCGGGCTTGAGGCCGTGGTAGTAGATCTCCGGGCGGGTCGCGGGGGAGTAGCTGCCGGCGCTGCCGATGCGCTCGGCGAGGATGCCGTTGGGGCCGGCGTAGCGGGCGTAGTCAAAGGAGGCGCCGAGCAGGCGGCCGTTGCCGAGCGGGCTGTTGATCGCGTGCAGGAGCTTGACCGGGTCGACGCAGTCGGGCACGCGCTTGAGGCTGAAGCGGATGTTGCCCTCGCCCAGTTGTGGCTCGCCGCCGAAGTGTTCGGGCGCGAGGCGGAAGTTTTCGATGTCGACCTTGACGACGACGGCGTGGCTGGCCTGGCGGGCGCCGTTGCGAGGGGAGATAAAGCTGACGCTGGGTTGGCCGGGCACCGCATCGCCGCTCGTTTGTTTGGTTTTCGAGTCGGAGCGGCCGCCGAAGGCGAGCACGAGCGCCAGCGCGATCGCCGTCACGGCCACTGCCACCAAGGTTGCGGTCGACTTCCCCTTCATCGGGAGCGGAACATTACGCGTAACTTTCGGACCCCCATGCGACGAGCCGCCCTAACGGCGCTGGCGGCCCTGCTCGCGCTGGGCGCTCTCGCCGCGCCCGCGCTCGCCAGCGGCCCGGCCGACCGCGTCGACGTCTTCGCTGGCACCCGGCCGGGCCCCGACACCTTCGGCGGCGGCCACAACTTCCCCGGCGCCACGACGCCTTTTGGGATGGTCCAGTTTGGCCCCGACACGACGCCGGCGGCGCCGCACTCGGGCGGCTACGACTACCGCGACAAGCACGTCTCTGGTTTCAGCCTCACCCATCTCAATGGGGCCGGTTGCGCCCTCTATGGCGACTTTCCCTTCCTGCCGACGACGGAGCCGCTGACGAGCTCGCCGGCGGCGCCCGGCGGCGGCCTCGACGGCCAGTTCGAGCCCGGCTTCTCGCACCGCTCCGAGCGGGCTCGGCCCGGCTACTACTCGAGCCGGCTCAACCCGGTAGGGGGTGGCGGCATCGACGTTGAGCTGACGGCGACGACGCGGACCGGCGCCGCCCGCTTCACCTTCCCCGCCAACCCTCACGCCAGCGTCCTGATCAACGCCGGCGGCAGCGCCCAGCCCGACGACCTCGCCGCGGTCGCAGTCAACCCTGGCAACCGCGAAATTTCCGGCACCGCCTCCAGTGGCCTCTTCTGTGGCCAGCGGCCCCGCTACCGGGTTTACTTCGCCGCCGTCTTCAGTCGCCCCTTCGACGCCTACGGGACCTGGAAGGGCGGCTCCCTGGAACCCGGCGGCGAAGCGGCCGAAGAAGTCCAGGCACCGGCCTCGAACCCGCGCACCACCGCCCAGGCGGGTGCCTACGCGAGCTTCGACACGAGCACGGTCCGTACGGTCGAAGCGCGGGTCGGGATCTCCTTCGTCAGCGTCGAAGGTGCTCGCGCCAACCTCGCCGCCGAAGGCCAGGGCCGCAGCTTCGGCGCGATCAGGGCCGCCGCCGGCAACCGCTGGGAAGCGACGCTTAACCGCGCCCGCGTCAGCGGCGGGCCACCGCGCCTGCTGAACACCTTCTACACGGCGCTCTACCACGCCTTCATCTCCCCGCGCACGTTCGACGACGTCGGTGGCAATTACCTCGGCATGGACGGTCAGGTCCACCAGGCCAACGGCTACACCCAGTACGCCGATTTCTCCGGCTGGGACGTCTACCGCACCCAGGTGCAACTGCTCTCGCTGCTGGCACCGCAGCGGGCCAGCGACATGATGCGCTCGCTGATCGCCGACGCCGAGCAGAGCGGCTGCCTGCCGCGCTGGTCCTACGCCAACGGCCAGAGCATGACGATGGTCGGCGACCCCGCCGACCCGACCCTCGCCTCTGCCGCCGCCTTCGGCGCCGACTTCGACCGCGCCGCCGCCCTGGCGGCGATGGTGCGTGGCGCCACCGAACCCTGCACCAGCGCCAACGGCGAATACGTGCAGCGCCAGGGCTTGGCCGAATACCTGCGGCTCGGCTACGTCCCCTTCGACGAGGACACCAACGTCCGCAATGCCAACTCGATCTACGGCAGCCCCGAAAGCGTCTGGGGCTCGGCCGCGACCTCGCTCGAGTACGCGGTCGCGGACTACTCGATCGCCCGCCTCGCCGCCCGCGCCGGTGACAGCGCCACCTACAGCGCCTTTGTCCAGCGGGGCGCCAATTGGCGGCGGCTCTTCAACCCGGCCAGCGGCATGATCGAGCCGCGCTTCGCCAACGGCTCCTTCCCGCCGGAATACGACAACCTCGGCGGCGGCGGCTTCGTCGAGGGCAACTCCGCCCAGTACACCTGGGCGGTGCCCCAGGATCCGGCCGGGCTGATCGAACGCATGGGCGGGCCCGAAAAGGCGGCCCGGCGTCTCGACGGCTTCCTGCGCACGCTCAACGCCGGCCCCGACGGCACCCACACCGGCCACGCCCTGCTCGGCAACGAGCCGACCCTGCAGACGCCCTGGCTCTACGACTGGATGGGGCGCCCGTACAAGACCCAGGCGGCGGTGCGGCGGGCGCTGCTGACCCTCTACGACACCACCCCCGACGGCTACCCCGGCAACGACGACCTCGGCACGCTCTCGGCCTGGTACGTGTTCGCCGCCCTCGGGATCTATCCGGAGATGCCGGGCTCGGGCCTGTTGGCGCTCGGCAGCCCGCTATTCGGCCGTGCCGAACTGCGCCTCGCCCACCGCCGCAAGGCGCTGATTCTCGGCACCGCTCGTGTCCCCGTCGGCCACGGCAAGACGCGCCACAGCCGCCCAATCAGCCCCGCCTCGGCCCCCTACGTCGAATCGCTGCAAGTAAACGGCCACGGTTACGCCCGCCCCTGGACCACCTACTGCGCTCTTGCCCGCGGCGCTACGCTCTCCTTCCAGCTCTCGCGCCGTCCCACGCCCAAGTGGGGTGCCGCCCGGGCCGCGCTGCCGCCTTCCTACGGCCCCGACCGAGCGATGCCGCGGGGCGAATGCGCTCCCTGACTGGGCTGCTTCTGTCTCTCTCCCCGTACTAGCGGGGGCAAATGCAGAAGCGCCGGGTAGCAGGGGGATTTAGCGGCCTTTTACGTCCTCTTGAAGGAGACCTCAGTTGAGCGACCGAACCTCAGAGTTCGTGAACACCTCCGTGGCGCCGCTGCCCGCCTCCCCGATCGCAGCCGCGGAACCCAGCCGCGATTCCACCCGCTCCCTGGTCCTGATCGGCGTGCTGACGATCACCGCCGTCGGCGTCGCCCTGCGCTTCGCGACCCTGGGGCTGCAGAGCTACCACCACGACGAGGTGATCACGGTGATGCGGGTGCTGCGCGGCGACTTCGGGCAAATGCTCGACGCGGTCAAGTCGAGCGAGTCCAACCCGCCTCTCTACTACGTGCTCGCCTGGCTCTGGGCGAAGGTGTTCGGGACCGGCGAATTCGGCCTGCGCTCGCTCTCGGCCCTCTTCGGCGCCGCCACCGTCCCGGTCGGCTATTTCATCGGCCGCCAGCTCGTGGGCTGGCGCACCGGGCTCGTCCTCTGCGCCCTGCTGGCGGTCAACCCGATGCTGATCTGGTACTCCCAGGAGGCCCGCTCCTACGCGCCGCTGGTCTTCTTCTCGGCGCTCTCGCTGCTCTTCTTCGTCCGCTCCCTCGACAGCCGCTCCGGGCGCGACCTCAGCTTCTGGGCGCTCTTCTCGGCCCTCGCCCTGCTCAGTCACTACTTCGCCTTCTTCGTCGTCGGGATCGAGGGCGTTTGGTTGTTGGTGGCACTGCGCGACCGCTGGCGCGCGGTGCTGCCGGCGCTGGCCGCCGTCGCCGCGGTCGGCCTCGCCCTACTGCCGCTGGTGTTCGCCCAGGTCAACCCGAACCACATCGGCTGGATCGAAAACAGCCCGCTGGGCGAACGCTTTTGGGATACCGCCGTCAGCTTCACGATCGGCGAGACCGGCCACGTGATCGCCGAGCCGCCGCGTGACCGCTACGCGATCGTGCCGCTGGTCCTGCTCGGCGCCGGGGCGCTGCTGGTCGCTTTCCTCGGCAGCCGCCGCGAGCGCCGTGGCGCCGGCATCGGTCTCGCGCTCGGCCTCGGCGTCGGCGGCCTCGCTTGGATCGCGGCGCTGGTCGGCAAGGACTACGTGGTCGAGCGCAACCTGCTGCCGGCCCTGGTCCCGCTCGCCACCGTCGCCGCGATCGGCTTCGCCGGGCGCCGCACCTACCGGGTCGGGGTCCTGCTCGCGGTCGCCCTCTGCGCCTACTGGCTCACCTTCGACATCCATGTCACCCAGACCCCCAATCTGCAGCGGCCGGACTTCCGCTCCCTGACCCGGGAACTGGGACCGCCGACGCACCGCCGCGCCATCGTCAGTTGGAAGCTGGCCGGCGACTCGATCCGCTGGTACCTGCACGACGGGGCGCTGCGGATGTATGGGGGAGACGCGCCGATTCGCGAGGTGGATGTGGTCAGCAAGCCCGGCTCCGCTGGCCAGACGGCTAACCTTCCGCGCTCTTTCCGCCCTGTACAGACGATTCGCCTCGATCGGCTCACGCTGACCCGGTTCGTCTCACCCAAAGCCATGCCACTGCGCTTCTCCACTATCAACCGGATCCCGACCGGCTTCGGCGCCAACGCCGTTGTCATCGACGCGCCGCCGGCGGCGCGGCCGGCGCTGGGGGCCGAATCGCGGAACACGCCGACCAGCCCGGAGGAGGAGGGATGAGCGCCGGCGAACTGGCCTACCGCGTCGGCGCCGCCGCCCGCTCGCGAGCAAGCTGGCTGCAGCTCCTCAAATTCTCCGTCGTCGGCGGCTCTGGCTACCTGGTCAATCTCGCCGTCTTCGCCGTTCTCGCCGACAACCTCGGTGTCCACCACGCGCTCGCCGCCGTCGGCGCCTTCTGTGTCGCCGTCACCAACAACTTCCTCTGGAACCGCTACTGGACCTTCGGACCGGGGGAGGGGAGGGCCCGCTTCCAGGCGGCGCGCTTCCTCACCGTCAGCGTCCTCTCGCTGGTCCTCAACCTGGCCGTGCTGGAGGCGATCCTCGCCGGCACCTCGATCGGCGACCTGACCGCCCAGGCGATCGCCGTCGCCGTCGTGATGCCGTTCAACTTCCTCGGCAACAAGCTCTGGACGTTTAGCTCCCAGTAGCCCCCAGCAGGTCCATGAGTTCCGGCATGCGTCCCCGCAGATAGGGCGCGGGGGAGGCGAGCTCGGCGCGGGCGAGCTGAATCGCGGCGCCGACGCGCAGGGCGGCCTGCACCGGGTCGCCGCCGATCTCTCGCTCCAGCCGCTCCAGTGTCGGCCAGTCGGCCTGCAGGCGCCAGAGCGCCTGCCGCGCCGCCTCCGCGTCTTCCTCCGACAGCTCCACGATGGCTTCCAGGCTCGTCCGCAACGGGTCGGCGGTGGCGCTTGCCGCCTCCATCACCCCGGCCGCGCCTCCACGCGGGCAGGCGCCCTCGACCACGGCCAGCGTTTCTCTAGTCTCCCCCACGTTGGGACCTCCTCTTCAGGTCTCGGCCAGGCCCCGGGGTGTTGCCGCACCTCGGGGTCGTCTCATTGGACAGCCCGAGCGTAAGGCCGGGCGCGGATGCGTGGCAACCCCTGCGGTTCCCGCGGCGAACGCTCGGCTAGCCTTGAGCGACATGAGTGACGCCAAGCCCAATTACGACGCGGAGCGAATCGAGCGCGCCAGGCAGGAGGTCTGGGAGCGCCGCGGCGACTTCGAGGCCCCGCGGCCGGGCACCGGCCAGGAGCGGGTGTACGTGAAGCCGTCGAGCCCGTTCACCTCCGGCAACCTGCACATGGGCCACGTCCGCGACTACTCGATCGGCGACGCCTACGCCCGCTTCCGCCGCGCCCGCGGCGACTCCGTCCTCTTCGGCTTCGGCTTCGACGCCTTCGGCCTGCCGGCCGAGCTGGCGGCGATTGAGCGCCAGATCCCGCCCGCCGAGTGGGTTGAGCAGTGCGGCGAGCGAATGCTCGGGCAGATGAAACGGCTCGGTTTCTCCTTCGACTACGACCGCGTCTTCTACAGCTCCGACGAGGGCCAGTACCGCTGGTCGCAGTGGCTGTTCCTGACCCTGCTGGAGGCGGGCCTGATCTACAGCGAGGACGCCACCGTCGACTGGTGCGACACCTGCCAGACGACCCTGGCCTCGATCCAGGTCGAGGACGGCACCTGCTGGCGCTGCCACAACGAGGTGCGGCTGATCCGGCGCCCAACCTGGTTCCTCAAGATCACCCCCTATCTGGAGGAGAACGACCGCAACACCGCGGCGCTGCAGGAGGGGGGGAAGTGGGACGAGCTCTCGCTCGCCACCCAGCGCTACATCCTCGGCCGCAGCGACGGTTGCGAGCTCGACCTCGAGGCCGGCGATGGCCGTCGCCTCACCGTCTTCACGCCCCACCGCGCCGCTGCCGGCGCTGCCGCCTTCGTGCTGCTCTCGCCGCGCCACCCGCAGGTCGGCGAGTGGGTAGCGGACGAGGGCGTGCGCGAGGCGCTGGAGGAGCTGCGCTCGGGTGGCTGGGAGCGCAGCGCCCGCGACGCCGCCGCGGTCCCCGTGGTGGACACCGGCGAGTCGATCCTCGGTCCGGCCGGGGAGGAGCTGCCGGTTCTGGTCTCGCCCCTCGTCGACGCTCGTTTCGGGCCCACCGCCAGCCTTGGTATCCCCGCCGTCGATGAGGCCGACGCCGACGTCGCCGCCCGCATCGAGCGGGTCGACTTCGAGCCCCCGGCCGATGACGCCGGCGGCGAGGAGGAGGCGCCGAGCTTGCCGCCGGTCGAGGGTCTGCGCGAGGCCACCCGCTACCGCGCCAACGACTTCTCGATCTCCCGCCAGCGCTCCTGGGGGACGCCGATCCCGATCATCCACTGCCGGAGCTGTGGGGCGGTGCCGGTACCGGAGGAGGACCTGCCGGTCGTCCTCCCGCGCGACATGCTGCCCTCGGGCGAGGGCAACCCGCTGGCCGAGCGGCCTGACTTCGTCGACGTCGCCTGCCCGCGCTGCAGTGAGCCCGGCAAGCGCGAGACCGACACCCTCGACTGCCACTTCGACGCGCTCTGGCTCTGGGTGCCCTCGGCGGTGCCGCCGGAGGGACGTGCGGAGCAGATGTTCACCCACCCGGAGCTGCAGGAGTGGCTGCCGGCCGAGCGCCTGGTCGCCGGCAACGACAGCGGTGGCTTCGTCTTCGACCAGCGCGTCGTCACCAAGGCGCTGCGCGACCTCGGCCCCTTCGCCTTCATGGGCGAGGGCGAGCCCTTCGCCGGCTGCCTCTTCCACGAGATGGTGATCGCCGACGGCCGCAAGATGAGCAAGCACCTCGGCAACGTCGTCAACCCCGACGACCTGGTCGAGCAATACGGGGCCGACACTGTGCGCCTCGCCGTCCTCTACGCCGCCGGGCCGGCGAAGACGCTGAACTGGAGCGACGGGGCGCTGCGTTTCGCCAACCGCTTCCTGCGCAACCTCTGGACCTACTCGCACGACCGCTTTGCGGCCCTGGAGACCCACCTGCACGACCCCGAGGCTGCGGCCGACACCGAGCACATGCGCGACCGCCTGCGCAAATGGTGCGAGAACGGGCTGGAGCGGATCACTGCCGACATCGCCGACCTGCAGATGCACAAGGCGGTGCGCAACCTGACCCGGCTCTTCGAGCGGATCCAGGACTTCGAGAAGCGCGTGGTCAAGAGGCGCGGCCAGCTCGACCGCGCCGACGCCGAGGCGCAAGTGGCCGCCCTGGTGCTGCTGGTGCAGGCGCTGGAGCCGTTCGCGCCGCACGTTGCCGAGGAACTGCTGCTCGCCTCCGGTCGCCAGGACGGCCCCGAGCTGGTCGGCTCCTGGCCGCAGGCGGCGGCGATTCCGGTCTCGCCGAGCGAGCCGACGCCCGCCGGCTGACATCCCGGTTCACTCTCTCAAGTGCCCTCAGGCGTGGGCTTCAGACGGAAGTCCAGCTGATTGAAATAACAACCTTGATTGTTACGTATGGGTGTGTTATGAATCCCCCTGCCGGGCGATCAAACCGGTGACAGAGGCGGGGCTTCCGCAGACCGGGAAACCGCCTTGGGGTGGCAAAGGAGGACCAGTCAGGAGTCGGGACCAGACGGATGAGTCCCGACGATGCCGGACCATGCCTGGCGTCGCCCCGCCTCTGCATCGTCCCGGCACCCTCGCCGGGTAGCGCCCGGCCCTACTTCTTTTTCTTGGCCGTCTTCGCCGTCTTGCCCTTGGCGGCGGCCGGCGCTTTCTTGACGTCGAAGCGCTTGCGCGAGGGGTTCCAGCCGATGCCTTCGGCCAGCGCCGCCACCGTCGTATCCAGCGAGCCGGCGAGCTTCACCATCGTCGCCAGTCGCGGCTCGCGACCGGACCGCTCCAGCAGCGAGATCTCGGTCCGGTGCAGCTCGCAGCGGCTGGCCAACTCCTCCTGGGAGATACCGGCCTCGGCACGGGCCTTGCGCAGGTTCGCTGCGAAGCGTTCTTGGGGGCTCAGGTTGGGCATCGCGGGGGCGAGAGACGGAAACTCTACAGACGATGCGTTTCTTCTGACCGGTAACCCTGCTTTTTCGGCGAGGTTGCCCGCCAGGTTCGCTACCTTCCTCAGAGAACGCGTATGCAGCGGTCACCGAATATTTACGCAGGAAGCATTGAGCGCTGGTGCCCTATCTGTTATACCCGTGCGATCAACGGACGAGCGCCGGAGGAGAGGTTGGCCCTTGGGGCCGGCTCCGCGGCGGCAAAGGAGGAGTTATGAGTGACGCGGTAGAGCCGCAGTTGGGAGTGCCCACCGGGCAACGAACCAGCTCCTGCGCCACCGAACTCTTCTGCCCGAACTGCGACTTCCGCACGACGGAACTCGCCAGCACGGTCTTCCGCTGTCCGGATTGCGACACCGGCCTCGACATCGGCTACGACTACGAGCTGGCCAAGTCGCGGATCGAGGCCCGCGGCCTGGGGGAGCGGCCCTGGAACGTCTGGCGCTTCGAGGAGCTGCTGCCGATCACCAGCCGTGTTGCCGCCGACCGGGTCGCCCAGTTCGCCGGCCAGACGCCGCTGATCAAGGCCGAGCGGCTCGGCGCCGAGCTCGGCCTGCGCAACCTCTACGTCAAGGACGACTCGACCAACCGTCCCTCGCTCTCCTACAAGGACCGCGTCGTCGGCATGGCCGTGGCCCGCGCCCTGGAGCTGGGCAAGACGGAGATCGGCTGCGTCTCGACCGGCAACGTCGGCACCGCCACCGCCTCGCTGGGCGCGGCTGCGGGGCTCCGTCCCTACGTTTTCTACCCCGCCAACCTGGAGCGGGCGAAGGCGCGCGGCTGCCGCGCCCTCGGCGCCCAGGTTTGCCAGGTCGACGGCAACTATGACGAGGCCAACCGGGCTTGTCGTGAGCTGGCGGAAGCGAGCGGCGTCCAGTTCGCCAACATCACCCTGCGGCCGTTTTACGCCGAGGGCGCGAAGACGCTCGCCTACGAGCTGGTCGAGCACCTGGGCTGGAAAGCACCCGACCACGTGGTGATGCCGGCCGCCGGCGGCACGCTCTCTTCGCGGGTCCACAAGGGCCTGGTCGAGTTCGAGAAGCTGGGCCTGGCCGAGACCGCGGCGACGAAGCTGCACGTCGGTCAGCCGACCGGCTGCTCGCCGATCGCGACGACGATCGTCGAGGGGACGGATGAGATCGTCCCCGTGCAGCCGGAGACTCTGGCGCACTCACTGGCGATCGGTGCCCCCGGCGACGGTCCGCTGGTGGTCGAGGCGGTGCGTAGCCGCGGCGGCTCGGCGGCGGCGATCCCCGACGGCGAGATCATCGAAGCGATGGAGCTGCTGGCTTCGACCGAGGGCGTGCTCACCGAGCCCGCCGGCGGCACCACGGTGGCGGCGACGATGAAGCTCGCCCAGCGTGGCGAGATCGGGCCCGATGACGTGACCGTGATCGTGATCAGCGGCAACGGCTTGAAGACGCTCTCCGAGCAGCCGATCAAACCCTGGCCCGAAGGGGTCCCTTGCAACGCCGCCACGATGGAGGAAGTCGTGATGGAGTTTCGCGAGGGCGGCGTCACCAGCCGCGCCTGAGTAGCGTCCCGGATATGCCGACCGAGATGCCCGAGGTGGCGGGCGTAAGCCACCGCTGGGTGGAGGCCCGCGGCCTCCGCTTCCACGTTGCCGAAGCGGGCGAGGGCGACGACGTCGTTCTCTGCCTGCACGGCTGGCCACAGCACTGGTACGAGTGGCGGCACCTGATGCCGGCGCTGGCCGAGTCCGGGCACCGGGTACTGGCGCTCGACTTGCGCGGCTTCGGCTGGTCCGACGCACCGGCTCGCGGCTACGAGAAGGAGAACCTGGCCGCGGACGTGCTGGCGGTGCTGGACGCGCTCGGGCTGGAGCGGGTGAAGCTGGTCGGCCACGACTGGGGCGCCTGGATCGGCTTCCTGCTCTGCCTGCGGGCGCCCGAGCGCTTCCAGCGCTACCTGGCGCTCAACATCCTGCCGCCCTGGGTGGAGGCACGGAAGATGCTGCCCCACGCCTGGCGCTTCTGGTACCAGTGGCTGATCCTCTCGCCGGGCATCGGCTACCGGCTGCACACCAGCGGCCGCTTCGTGCCCAAAGTCCTGGTCGGCGCCTCGACCCGGCGCGAGGCCTGGGACGAGGCGACGCTGCACGCCTTCGCCAACAACCTGGCCGAGCCGGACCGGGCCCGTGCCTGCGTGCAGATGTACCGCGTCTTCAACCTCCGCGAGGCGCCGGCGATCGCCCGCGGACGCTACGCCCGCCAGCGGCTGACGGTGCCGACGCTGATGCTGTTCGGCACCGACGACGCGGCCCTGCGGCCGGAGCTGGTCGACACCTCCCAGCGCCACGCCGACGAGATGCGGCTGGAGCGGGTCGAGGGCTGCGGCCACTTCATCGCCGACGAGCGTCCCGACCTCGTCGCCGAACGCGCCCGCGAGTTCTTCGCGTCCTGACCAGCCGTCGCGGACGGAGCGCGGTTGTCCTTTCGACCGCATAGCGGTTCAAAGGACAACCGCGCTACCTGATCCGCGCCTCCTCGAGGTCGAGGTCGCGCTCGATCTGGCGCATCGTCGCGTTGCGCAGCCGGTCTTCGCCGCGCAGCTCAAGCAGGGCCTCGCGCTCGACCCCGATCAGCTCGCGGCGCAGGCCGCCGTAGTCGGCGAGGCGCTGCTCGCGCTGCGCGGTCTCCTGGTCCTCGCCACCGAGGATCGCGGCGCAGACGCGGAAGCGGCGGCGGTAGAGGTCGCGCAGCCGCTGCAGTTGCGAGTCGGCGGCGCGTTCCTCGCTTTCGACCTGGTCGATCCGGTCGAGCGCGGCTTGTGCCGCCTCCATCCGCGCCACCGCCTCTTCGTCGCTCCAGCGCCGCGGTTCCTCCAGGCGCAGCTTGCGGATCACGAACGGCAGCGAGAGGCCCTGGCCGACCAGGGTGACGAGGATCAGGGCGAAGGTGAGGAAGATGATCTCGGGCCGGTTGGAGACGGTGAGCGGGACCGCCAGCGCGGCCGCCAGCGAGACGGCGCCGCGCATCCCGCTCCAGCCGATCGCGAAGCGTTCGCCCAGCGTCTCGCCGGCGTCGGAGCGCATCGCGAAGACGAAGGCGAGCCTGGTGGCGATTGAGGCAACGGCGATCGCCGCCACCGGCAGCAGCAGTTGACTAACGCCGGAGCTGGCGTCGAGTGAGTCGACGATCGCCGGTAGCTGCACCCCCAGCAGGACGAAGATCGTCATCTCGAGGCCGAAGATCAGCGTGTTCCAGAAGGCGACGGAGCTGAGCCGAGTGTCGGCGTCGACCGCGCGCGGCGCATGGTAGCCGCCGTAGAGGCCGGCGACGACCGCGGCGAGGATGCCGGAGACGTGAATCTCCTCGGCCCCGATGTAGGCGCCGTAGGCGGTGAGCAGGGTGAGGACGACGACGAGGCTGCTGTCGGCCTGATGGCGGATGACGAGGATCGCCAGCCAGCCGACGGCGAGCCCGACGGCGATGCCGCCGGCGGAGACGGCGAGGAATTCGAGCGCCGCGTCGCCGAGCGCGAAGGCGCTACCGGTGGCTACTCCAACGGCGATTTGGTAGATGACGAGGGCGGTGCCGTCGTTGATCATCGACTCGCCTTCGACCAGCAGACGGACGCGGTCGGGGCCGCCGATGCGGCGGAAAACGGCGATCGCGGCGACGGCGTCGGTGGGGCCAAGGACGGCGCCGAGCACCGCCGCTTCGGGCCAGCCGAGGCCGTCGACGAGGGCGTGGGCGACGACGGCGACAACCGCGGTGGTGAGGAAGACGAGGCCGACAGCGAGCAGGCCCAGGGGGCGGACCACCGTGCGCAGCTCGCGCGGCGAGGTGCGCCAGCCGGCGGAGAAGACCAGCGGCGGCAGGAAGACGAGGAAGACGATGTCGGGGTCGAGTTCGATCTCCGGCAAGCCGGGGACGAAGGCGATCCCCAGGCCACCGAGGACCAGCACGATCGGCGCCGGCACCTTGCCGAAATCGGCGAGGCGGACGAGCAGCGCCGCCGCCAGCATCAGGACCAGGATCGACTCGACGTGGTGCATGGGGGCATAACATCCTGCCGAGTGGACGCCAACCTGACTCCGCCCCTCGACGCCACCGACCATCTGCGCGGTGAGCTCGGGCGGCCGTTGGAGCTGACGATGTTCGGCGACTTCCAGTGCCCCTTCTGCCTTGGCGCCCAGTCGGTGCTGCGGCGGGTGCGCGACCGGCTCGGCGACCGGCTTGTCTTCGGCTTCCGCCACCTGCCGATCCCCGAGCGGCACCCGCTGGCGATGCTGGCGGCGGAAGCGAGCGAGGCGGCTGCCGCCCAGGGAGCGTTCTGGGAGTACCACGACGCCCTCTACCGGGCGCAGCCGCGGCTCTCGGCGGAGACGATTCTCGACGTCGCCCGCGAACTCGAGCTCGACGCCGATCGCATCGCCGCCGAGCTGGAGAGCGGCGCCCACCGCGAGCGCGTCGAACGCGACCTGGCCTCCGCCACGGCCAGCGGCGCCACCGGCACGCCAACCTTCTACGTCAACGGCAGCCAGCACTTCGGCGCCTACGACGCCTCCTCATTGGTTGAAGAACTTGAAGCCGGAGAGGCATCTAGTCGATAATCACCCCCTCTGAGGGCAAATGCTCCAAACGGGGGAGGGAACATGGGGATGAGGAAGGCGCTCGCGCTGGCGACCGCCGTCGGGCTGGTGCTCTGCATGGCGCTGGTCGTGGCGGCACCGGCGATGGCGGACACGGGGGCGATTCGAGGGAAGGTCGTCGACGCCGAAGAAGGCGAACCCCTCAATGAAGTCAAAGTCTGCGCGGAAACGGTGCCGCCGCTGCCGGTGGAACCACCTTGTGTTGAAACCGAAGGCGAAGGCACCTACGAAATATCGGGTCTCGATGAAAGCCATTACCGAGTCCATTTCGAATCCCCGAACCCCGAATTCATTCCGCAGTACTTCCGCCATAGCTTGCTGAAAAGCACCGCCATGGTGCTCGAATTCAGATTCGAAGAAGAAGAAGAAACCAAGCGGGGGATCGGGGCGGCGCTGGAAAAAGGGGGCTGGGTGACGGGGACGGTCACCGATCCCACTGGCTTCGGCCTCAGCGAAGTCAAAGTCTGTGTCTCCGCCAAGCTGCTGCCTGAATTCGAACCGCTCTGCGAAGAAACCAACGTGGCGGGGAAGTACAGGATCGAACCGTTGCCGCCGGGGCCGTATACCGCCTTCTTCAGCGCCTCGGAACCGCGCGACATCTTCCCCCAGTACTTCAGCGGCGCGGCTTCGGCCGAGGAAGCGGACGACTTCTTCGTCTTCGGCTACAACGAAACCGCGGGCATCGACGCGAAGATGGAACTCGGCTCGACGATCAGCGGCAAGGTCGACGAAGCGGGCAGCGGGGTGCCCCTGGCCGACGTCCGCGTTTGTGCTCTCAAGGCCGACTCGGGCGCTGAGGTGCGCTGCGGGACCAGCGGCGCCGATGGCAGCTACTCGATCTTCGGGCTCCATGCCGGGAGTTACGTCGTCGGCTTCTCGGTGACGGGAGAAGAAGGCGGCCTGCCTGTGCTCGGCCAGGAAGACGGCTACGTGCGGCAGTACTTCGAAGACAAGCCGAGCTTCGCCGACGCTGACCCGATCGACGCCACCCAGCCCAGTTTCTACGGAGAGGTCGATGCCCATCTGGTCAAGGGGCCGGAAGTCTTCCCGCGGCCGTCGAGTGGTTCGACCACGTCGAGCGCGCCACCGGCAGTGGCTTCTGCGCCCCCAGTCGTCCCGAAGCGCCCGCTGCGCTGCCGCAAGCATTTCCGGGCCAAGACGGTGAATGGCAAGCGGCGCTGCGTGAAGGTGCAGAAGCGGCACCGTCACCGGCATGATGGGAGGCCGTGAGGGCGCTGGTCCAGCGAGTCAGCCAGGCGGCGGTCGACGTCGAGGGCGAGCGGGTGGCCCAGATCGGGCCCGGCCTGCTCGTCCTGCTGGGCGTGGGGGAGGGCGACGGCGAGGCCGAGGCCGACCGTCTCGCCGATAAGGTCCGCGCCCTCCGCGTCTTCGACGACGCCGAGGGCCGCATGAACGAGCCCCTCAGCGACCGCGAAATCCTCTGCGTCAGCCAGTTCACCCTCTACGGCGACACCCGTCGCGGCAACCGCCCCAGCTACATCACCGCCGCTCGCCCCGAGGTCGCCGAGCCCCTCTACGACCGCTTCTGCACCCGCCTCGACGCCAAGAAAGGCGTCTTCGGCGCGTGCATGGGCGTGGCCCTCGTCAACGACGGCCCGGTGACCCTGATGCTCGAGGTCTGAGCGCCGGCATCGTCGCATTGCGCGGAAAGCGCCTATATACTCGCGCGCCTTGACTGCTCGGATCTATTTCGAGTCGCGCAGGGAATCGCGGTCAAGGCTCGTCCAAATGGCCTTGGCGATCATCGCTGCGCTCTTCTGCTCGGCCATCCTGGCCGCATCGGCTTCGGCCGCCGCCGGCAGCGGCTCGATCTCGGGTGAAGTCACGGATGCCTCGACGCTCGAACCGGTGGCTGGGGTCGAAGTCTGTGCCGAATCGACTAACGAAGAAACCTACTCGTGCGACGTCACCGATTCGCTCGGCGAATACAGGATCCTCGAACTCGGGACGGGCGACTACAGGGTCGAATTCTGGCCGCCCTCGGGTTCTCTCAACTACGTACCGCAATACTTCAACGGCAAGTCCTCGTGGCAGCAGGCAAACCTGGTCCACGTGACCAACGGCCTCAACACGCCCGGGACCAACGCCGCGCTCGTCAAAGGCGGCTGGATCGAAGGACGGGTCACCGATGCCCTGACCAAAGCGGGGCTTTCGGAAGTGTTCGTCTGCGCCTTCCCGATCGACGAAGAAGGGTTCGGCCGGTGCGGCAGTACCAACTCCGCGGGCAACTACACGCTCTACGGCCTGGCCTCCGATGCCTACGAAGTCGATTTCTACCCCGAAGACGGTGACCACCTCTTTCAGGCCTACAAAGGCAAGGCCAACTGGTTCGAAGCGACCCCGGTCAACGTAACGGCGGGCGCCGGGACGACGTTGATCAACGCCGAACTGGCCCGTGCCGGCCATATCACCGGGACCGTCACCGACGCGGCCAGCGGCGCCGGGATACGTTTCGCAGCCGTTTGCCTTTTCGCCGCGAGCGGAACGGCACCCGAATACTGTGCACTGACTGACGGCACCGGCCACTATTCCCTCGGCGGCCTACCCACCGGCGCCTACAGGGTCGGGTTCTCGCTCGACGAATTCGAAGAAGAAGAACCGGACGACTACGTCCCGCAGTTCTACAACGGCAAGCCAAACTTGGCGCAGTCGGAACTGGTGACGGTCACGGCACCCAATACCACCAGCGGCATCGACGCACACCTCGTCAACCGCAAAGCCCCGCCCAGCCCACCGGCCGCGACCCAGCCCACTTCGCAGCCCCAGCAGACGACCCCACCGTTGGTCAAGCCCAAGCCCAAGAAGACCCACTGCCGTCGCGGCTTCAAACGCGTCCACGTCCACGACAAGTCCCGCTGCCTCCGGATCCAGCGCCACCACAGGCCGCATCGCCACCACCACTGAGCCGTGTCACCCGGCGGTCGCATGCCGACGCCCACGGCGGTGCCATCGCTACCATGCCGTCCCCGGCCGGAGTAGCTCAGCTGGTTAGAGCAGCGGAATCATAATCCGCGTGTCGGGGGTTCGAGTCCCTCCTCCGGCATCCGGATTCCTCTTTGCAGAGCCAATTCTCGCGGCCATCTGCCTGCTCCGCACGTTTATACGGAAAATCCGCAGGTCGCGAATCCTAGTTCTCTTCCTGAGGGCCGAGATTTCCCTTCGCAGAGCCAAATCTTTTGAACCACGTTCAAGCGCCTGGTTTTTCCGTGGACCGAACGGTGGACCGAGTTTGACCTGAGTTTGACCTGACGGCAGCGTGCTTTGTCATCGGACTAAGCTCGAAAGCCGCTGCCAATGGCCGCGAGCGCTGGAGATCAGATCGCAATCATCAATCTGCCCGACCCGCAGAAGGCGCCTGCCTACATGGAATCGCTCTCGGCTCGCTCCAGGTTCAAGGTTGATGACTTCGGCTCCGGCACGGTGGGGCTTTGCCCGGTTGAGGGAGCGGGCGCCGTCTCTGGCTACTTCAAGGCAGTGAAACTCTGTGACGCAGGCAGCAACCTTGACGACGCGAAAACGTGGGCCCCGCTACAAAGCAATCCGCCTCGCCGTCGAGACGACCTCGACCCGGAGAGCTATCGGGAGGAAATGCTCTCTCGCGGCAAGGAGATCGTCGCCGCGAACCCCGGCGCTGCCGCCGAGTGGGTCGCGTTCGCGCTCGCCGCCTTCGGTGCCGCCGAGACCGGTGATCTGCCCGAGCTGTTGAAAGTCAACCTGCCAGCTCTCTTCGAGCAGTTCCCCGACGGCGAGCTTTGGTACGTGATCACCAGCGACGTCCTGCTGGCGCGCCTGACCTTCGCTAGGGCCGAGCTCGCCTTCGCCTTGACCCCCGACATGCCGATCGGCCCGGAGATGGAAGCACTGCGAGCGTTCTCGGACCTGAGCGTGCTGCAGGGGATCGATGTCGCGGCGGCGCTGAAAATCGCCTTGGTCGCGCTTTCGCCGGCGGCCCTGGGGATCCTGATCCCGGCCCTCCCCCATGCCCTCGTCTTTTCCTTCGGAAGCGGCGTCGACCTGACCCGCCCCTACCCGATCTCCTTGGCCTCTCTGTATAGGCCGAGCGTCCTCGACACCCCCGAGGGACTGGAGCGCTCGGAGCTGATTTCAGATCTCTCGGAGGACGACGGACCGGAGCTCTTGGCGTGGTGGGTCGACCGACTGAATCGAATCTACAGTCACGCCGCCGACCCGACCCGATTCACCACGAGCCAAGGTTTCCACGATGCGACTGCGCAGACCGCCTGGATGATCACCCTCGAGCGCATGCTGGGAGACGCGAACTCACTGCTCTCAGAGCCACAGGCGACCGGTCTCGATCGTGTGCAGATCGCATTTGATTTGCTCGACAAGGCCGAGAGCCTGCTCGGGTTCGGAAAGAAGGAGAGCGGCAAGGGCTTTGCGACGCTACTGCGCCGTAACCAGTGCCTGCCGCGCCTACGCGAAGCGTTCAGCACTATGCCGGCCGAGCTTGGAGGGCGCCTCGGAGATGAGAGCGAGCGGCTATTTGACGGCCTTTACGAGGCCATCAGACAGAACACGGCCGCATATCGCCTGACCGAGAAAGGCGCGAAGGTGGCGCGCAAAGACGCCGCAACTATCGAGGCGGTCGACAACGACCGCCTGGTCTCGAACCTCTGTCGCGCGGTTCGAAACAGCTCCCACGGCCTGCTCGATATCTTGCGGGACAGCCCCGATCGCTTCCTGCTCGCAGCAAACACGGGGGGAATTCCCGCTGAGCTTCCGGCCCTGGCGCCCCTGATTTGCCTTGGCTTGGTCGCCGACGCCGAGGGTCTAATCGATGGAAGCTGGCGAACGAAGCTGCTCGGTGGTGATTGACCGCTACCAGTCGACCAACTTGTCGATGAAGGGATCGGGTGTCGGCAGCGCGCTCATTTGAACTGCGGCTCGAGGTCACTTAGTCGTCTGCTTCGAGCATCACGCGGAAATGGCCGATTTGGTCATAGCGACCAGTGCGTTCAAGAATCTCATTGATCCCTCGGGCGGGAAAGCCGAGCTCACGGAGCATCGCCCCCTCGATGATCGCCCGCAGCTGAAAGGTGAGCAACAGAAGGGCGGTGCCGCTCGCCGCCTTTTTCTGCTTCCTGGGGTTGTAGTGGGTGTAGTAGTTGCGGGTGTCGATGAAGAGGTCGAGAAAAGCATCGAGGTCCTCGGCGTCGGTTCCAACGATCTGCTTGGTTACCGTCTTGCTCTCGTCCAGCACCGTGCGCATCTTCTCTCGCAGCGCACGGTTCGTCTTGGTTCGCCGCCTTCGGCTCTCGTAGGTCTCGATCGCCTGGGCGAAAGCGAGGAATTCGACTTCGAGATAGAGGGTCGGGTGATAGATCGTCCCGAAGAAGAGGTTGAAAACCGGTTCCATCCGCCGCTGCCTCCGCAGCCACTTCCTCATCACGGTGGTGATGTCGGGACGCGCCTCGGGGAGGGGGACCAGCATCTCGTCGCGCCGGCGACCGGCGGTGGGCCGCTCGGGATTGTGGGGAATCTGCCAGTAGAGCTGGATCGGGCGGGACGGAGTCGGCTTCCCAGACGTGTGGGGCTCGAGGAAACCGGCGACCGAGGTCACCGAGACCGGGCGCCCAACGAGGAGGCTGAGGAAGTTTCGGATCTCGCTTACCCGCTGGAAGATCTTCTTGAGGCCCGCCTTGCGCTTGAAGCGGATATGCAGGGCTGCCTTCTGCCTGACGTCGAGGTGATCGGTCCCGCCCCGCAAACCCTTGGTGGCCGCGGTGAAACGAATTGACATCTCCTCACCGCCAAAGACCGGGATCTCGATCGGCGCCGGCGCCTCATAGCGAGCATCGAGGCTCGCGAATCCGAGCGCCCCGCCTGGATCGAGTTGCTCCAATCCAGCGCTGAGATCGAAGCCCGACACCCCGGTCCAAGTGTTCAAGTCCGTCAGCTCAATTGCGATTTCGTCGAACGCGACTCGTCTGCCCTTGGGGAACTCCGCACCAACGATGACGACTCCGGCGCCGTAGGTCGCGGTTTGGAGTCCAGGGATGCTGATCGCGTTGTTGCCTGCAGTAACACCCTCCAGGGTAATTTTCTTACCGCGCGCGCTGATCCCGAAAATGCGGTCCTGATCGGCAGGGTCCAGCGAGTAGGTTCTCTCCCGGGCGGTTTCCGAGAGCACGGTGTGACCAAAGCTCCCCAGCACGTTCAGCTGGGCGCGACCGCGCTCGACCCGCAGGTCACCCGAGAGCTTTTTCTCCTCTTCACCCGGTAGCCACCAGTAGCCCTTGAAGTCGTGCGTCTCGAGCATTGCTACCTATCGGTGGCGGATCACGCCACGTCGAGCGGTTCGCCGTCTTCGCGCAGGCCCTCGACGTAGAGGGCGACCGCCTCGCTGGCGTTTGCCATCGCATCGTCCATGTCGTCGCCCTGGGTGTGAAGACCGGGAAGATCGGGCGCGTAGACGTGGTAGCCGCCCTCGTCCTGGGGCTCGAAGACCAACTCGATTTCTTGTGCATCTGCCACAGCCGCCACTCTCTAGCTTACGCCAGCGTCGAGTGCTGGCCTGCCTCTAGAATGCAGCCCGCTTAGGCTGCCGGACGTGAGCGAAGTGTTCCTGTCGCCCATAGTCGCGGACACGCAGAGCTTGTGGGTCTCATACAGCGGACGGCGAGATGCGCGGCAACGGCTGTGGTCGAGCAAATCGCCGATCGGAGTGGAGGGGAGCTGATTGGCAGGCGAAGGCAACCAGAGGCCGAAGCGGAAAGGCAGTGGGAAAAAGGGGGCACGCTCTCGCAAGACGAAGGGGCGCTCCGAATCGAGACTCCAGTATTGGCGGGATCACCCCTGGGCGATCGGCGCTGTGACGAGGCACGAGGAGGACGCGGACCCTCTTCAGGCAGCTTGGCAGGAGCGCATCAAGGATCCGAAGCGTCCGCGGAAATCCGATGGCTTCGGCAGCTACCAAATTACCCGGATGTCGAAGGAGATCATCTACTGCCATGACGAGAACGGAACCGCCACCTTTTCCTATGTGATCTTTGGTATCGATTTCGGAAGCGCCGAGATCAACGTTCATGATGCCTTTCTCCTCGTGGATCCCGATCGCGAGGAAATCCTTGAGAGCATCGGATTGGCCTACGTCCTAAACGTCCCGATAGTTCCTGACACGCCCGATCTGGCGGCCGAGCTGCAAGCCTGGGAGCGGGAGTTCTTCACCGATGGAATGAAGTCCTCCTCAGGCAAAGGCAGGCTAATGCCGAGCAGCTACGTCGGCGTCGACATCGACTCGCTCGCCGCGCTCGAGGGCCTCGGCAATGCCCAGCCGATCCATCCTTCGGAGGTGCGGGTGATCATGGAGACGGTGCGTCGAGAGCTGAGCGTCTTGGCAGAGGCCCAGCGGGCGATGGACTCGCTGCGCAATGCGATCGAGGAGCTCTCTGAGCTTCTGGGGGAAGATGGCCGAAGTGAGCACGACCTGCAGCGCTGCCTGACCCGCCACCCAATCCTCTTCGGGCCCGAGTACGTACGCGTCGTGCCCAAGTTCAGACTCGGAGGCGATTTCGAGATGGACTTCGCCCTCCAGCGGAGCTCAGGCCTGATCGACTTGGTCGAGATCGAGGCGGCGAAGCACCCCTTGTTCACCAAGAGAGGCAACCCCCGCGCAGAGATGGTGCATGCCGAGCAGCAGGTGCTCGACTGGCTCGCCTGGATTGAGCGCTACGGCGAGGTTGCAAGGCGGGAGCTACCCGAGCTGCAACGGCCAGTGGGCCTCGTGGTAATTGGCAGAGACTCCTCCTTGGAAGCGGGAGACGACGAGAGGTTGCGACAGCGCAACGCGATCTTGGCGCCATCGATTGAGGTAATGACCTACGACGGACTTCTCCGACGAGCGGAGAATCTTGAGCGACACTTTAGGATCCTGCGGGACCCGGCTCCAGAGTAGAACTGAATCGAGAAACGGCTAAAGAATCCAATGCGGTAGGCGTTGAATTGCGCCAGCTTTCAGGCGACTGGCCTATCCAGGTCTCAATGGGCGGGCGATGCTCATTGAGACCTCCGAGCCTTTCGCTTAAGTCGCGGTGGACCCGACCGTGGACCGAACTCAGGACTTCGGGCAGAACTGAGCGCATCTGGCAGAACGGACGGAGGCGGAGAAACCGCATCGCTGCTCGCTTGGCGCGAATCATAATCCGCGTGTCGGGGGTTCGAGTCCTTCCTCCGGCATCGTCTGCGGGTCCACGCCGCCTCGCCGGTACTGCAATCCTTTGTCTATGGCTGGTGGCTCCGGTCGGGGCGAAGGGACGGGATGGGCGGCGATGCGGCCGGGGTTCGTTGCCTTCTTGCTGGCGGTGGATGCGTTTGCGGTGGTGACGCTGGTGGCGGCGCGGCCGCAGGGGTGGGTGCCGCCGTTTATCGCCTTTGGGTCGCTGCTGGTGGGGCTGGTCTGGTTCGAGGGGTGGGCGATCCGGCATCGGCACGACGATGAGTGAGAGCGGGGGGTGCAGGGAAAACGCGGCGCACCGGTCAGCCGCGGTGGTTAGGGTGGCGCCATGAGTGCCGATCTCGACATGGCGGTGCGGACGGTGATCCGCGACTGCATGAGCATCTCTCCCGGCGAGGAGGTGTTGGTCGTCTGCAACCCGGTGACCGAAGAGCTGGGAGCGCTGATGCGGATCGAGGCGCAGGGCGAAGGGGCCGACGCGACCTTGGCGGTGATCTCCGAGCGTGATTCGGCGGCGGCCGAGCCGCCCGATGTGGTCGCCGCGGGAATGGCCGAGGCCGACGTGGTGCTGGCGGCGACGATCCAGTCGCTCTCCCACACCGCCGCCCGCAAACGCGCCAGCGAGGCCGGGGTGCGGATCGGCAGCCTGCCGGGCGTCACCGAGGAGATGCTGGCGCGGCTGATGAACGGCGACCTGGAGGAGACGCGGCGGCTCAGTTGGGCCGTGGCCGAACTGATGAACGAGGCCTCCGAGGCGCGCATCACCTGCGCCCATGGCAGCGACCTCCGGCTCGGGCTCGAGGGCCGGCTGGCGATCGCCGACGGCGGCGAACTCGGCACCCGCGGCGCCTTCGGCAACCTGCCCTGCGGCGAGGGCTTCATCGCCCCAGTCGAGGGCACCGGCCAGGGCACGCTCGTCGTCGACGGTTCGGTCGCCGGTGTCGGCCTGCTCGACACGCCGGTCGAGTTGACCGTCGCTGACGGCCATCTGACTGGGGCGACCGGCGCCGACGGTGAGACGTTGATGAACCTGCTCACCGCCCACGGCAAGGACGGGACCAACGTCGCCGAGCTCGGTATCGGCACCAACGACGAGGCGATCCTGACCGGCAACATCCTCGAGGACGAGAAGATCCTCGGCACCGCCCACGTTGCCTTCGGCGCCTCGGCGGCGATCGGCGGCACCGTCCAGGTCCCGGTCCACCTCGACTGCGTGATCCTCGAGCCGACCGTCGAACTCGACGGCCGCACGATCCTCAGCGGCGGCGAGCTGCTGGTCTAGCCTGGGCTGCATGGCAGCCCTGCTCGCGGTTCCCAACGTCTCCGAGGGCAGTGACGAGGAGCGCCTCCGGCACCTGCAGAGCGCCTTCTCCCGCGGTGTCACCCTGCTCGACCGCCATTCCGACGCCGACCACGAGCGCACCGTCTTCACCCTCGCCGGGGCGCCGGGGCCACTGGTCGAGGCGCTCGTTGCCGGCGCCGAGGAGGCGCTGGAGATGATCGATATGAGCGCCTACCGCGGCGTTCATCCGGCGGTTGGCGCCCTCGACGTCTGTCCGGTCGTCTGGCTCGACCCGGCCGACCGCGCCGCCGCCCGGGCCGAGGCGGTGGCTGCCGCGGCGCAGATCGGCGGCCTCGGCGTGCCCGTCTTCCTCTACGGCGAGCTGGCCCGCGAGCCCGGCCACGCCGAGCGCGCCTACTTCCGCAACGGTGGCCTCAGCGAGCTCCTGCTGCGGATGGAGGGCGGCGAGCTGCGGCCGGACTTCGGGCCCGAGCTGCCGCACCGGAGCGGCGGTGCCACCCTGGTCACGGCGCGGCCGCCGCTGGCCGCCTTCAACCTCGAGCTCGACAGCGGCGACGTCGAGGTCGCCCGCGCCGTCGCCGCCGGGCTGCGCGAGTCGGGCGGGGGGCTTCCCGGCGTGCGGGCGATCGGGCTGCTGCTCTCCAGTGGCCGCGCCCAGGTCTCGACCAACGTCCACGACCCGCTGGCGGTGCCGCTCGGCGCTGTCGTCGAACGGGTGCGTGAGCTGGCGGCGGCGCTTGGGGCGCGGCCGCTGGAGGCGGAGCTGGTCGGCCTGGCGCCAGCCGGGGCGCTGGCCGACTATCCGGCCGACGTGCCGATCCGCGGCTTCGACCCCGAGCGCTGCGTGATCGA
This sequence comes from uncultured Actinomycetes bacterium, assembly GCA_963708405.1. Taxonomy (GTDB): domain Bacteria; phylum Actinomycetota; class Thermoleophilia; order Solirubrobacterales; family 70-9; genus VAYN01. The sequence goes on along the minus strand of CAVPSL010000002.1, from coordinate 678,183 downwards.
GCAGCGCCTGGCGAGGATCATCTAAATTCACCCCATGGCCCAGACCAAGAAGAAGCGCCAGCGCAAGCGCCGCGGCACCCAGGGCGGCAGCATCGACACCCGCCGCCGCGCGGCCCGGCCCCGTTCCCGTGAGGAGGCCAAAGCGCGCGCCCGCTCCGGCCGTAAACCGGCTGCCAAACAGGACCTGCCGCCCACCTGGCGCGGCTCGATCAGCCGCGGCTTCGTTGCCGCCCTCATCTTCGCGGTGCTGCTGTTCGTGATCTTCAAACGCCCGATCGGCGTCTCGCTGGCGCTGGCCGCCTTCATGCTCGCCTTCTACATCCCCGCCGGCTACTTCATCGACATGACCCTCTGGCGGCGGCGCGAGCGGCAGCGGATCCGATCCCAGGGGGAGTAGCCGCCGTGGCGCTCGAGGTCGAGATGCTGACCGTCGGCCCGATCGGCGAGAACTGCTTCATCTTCCGGCCCGAGGGCGGCGAGAAGCTGCTCGTCGTCGACCCCGGTGAGGAGGCCGAGCGGATCCTCGCTGTGACGGAGGCGATGGGGGGAGAGGTCGAGGCGATTCTGCTCACCCACTGTCACTTCGACCACATCGGCGCCGTGGCGCCGGTGGCGAAGGCGACCGGGGCGCCGGTCTACTGCCCCGAGATCGAGGTGCCGGTCCTTGCCGACATCATGGCCTTCGTCCCCTGGGAGGGGTTCGGGCCGTTCGAGAGCTACGACGCCGACGAGACCGTCGCTGGCGGCGAGACCCTGTCGCTGGCCGGGCTTGAGCTCGACGTCATCTTCACGCCGGGCCACAGCCCCGGCCACGTCACTTACTCAGTGCGGGGCGAGGACGCGATCTTCTCCGGCGACGTCTTGTTCCGCGGCTCGGTCGGGCGGGTCGACCTGCCCGGGGGCGACGGGCCGACCCTGATCGAGTCAATCGGTCGCCTGCTCGACACGCACCCCGACGAGACCGTCGTCCATCCCGGCCACATGGGCCTGACGACGCTCGGGACCGAGCGCGCCACCAACCCGTTCCTGGGCTCGCTGGCGCGTTAGGCGCCTTACCGCAGCGGTAAGTAAGGTCGCCGCGATGGCAAGCAAGTACCAGGCACCGCGCGGCACCTTCGACGTGCTGCCCGAGATGGGTCGGGCGCGGGCGCGCCTGCAGGCGGTCGCGGCGGCGATCTTCGCCCGCGCCGGCTACGAGCCGATCGCTACGCCCGCCTTCGAGGACACCGAGCTGTTCGAACGCGGCGTCGGCAAGTCGACCGACATCGTCCGCAAGGAGATGTTCACCTTCGAGGACAAGGGCGAGCGCAGCCTGACCCTGCGGCCCGAGGGAACGGCGCCGATCTGCCGCGCCTACGTCGAGCACGGCATGCACAAACTGGCGCAGCCGGTGAAGCTCTCCTACGCCGGACCCTTCTTCCGCCACGAGCGCCCGCAGGCCGGCCGCTACCGCCAGTTTCACCAGCTTGGGGTCGAGTGCATCGGCACCGCCTCGCCCCTGGCCGATGCCGAGGTGATCATGCTGCTCTCCGACCTGCTCGAGGAGCTCGGCGTGCCCGGGGTGGAGCTGCGGCTCGGCAGCCTCGGCTCCCTCGATGCCCGCCGCGCCTACCTGGAGGACCTGAAGGCGCACCTGCACGCGCACGAGGGGGAGCTGTCGGGGGACGTGCGCGAGCGGATCGACGTCAACCCGCTGCGCGCCTTCGACTCCGACCACGAGGGGACGCGGGGCGTGATGGCGAGCGCGCCGACGATCGTCGGGCAGCTCGAGGGCGAGGACGCCGAGCACTTCGAGGAGGTGCGGGCCTTGCTCGACGCGGCCGGGATCGGCTACGTCGTCGACCCGACCCTGGTCCGTGGCCTCGACTACTACACCCGCACGATCTTCTCCTTCGTCTGCGACCGGCTCGGGGCGCAGTCGGAGATCGGCGGCGGCGGCCGCTACGACGGGCTTGTCGAGCAACTGGGGGGGCCGGCGACGCCGGCGATCGGCTGGGCGGCGGGGATCGAGCGGATCCTGCTGGCGCTCGACGAGGAAGGCGAGCCGGTCGGCCGCGACGCCTTCGTTGCCGTCGTCGACGCCTCGCAGCGGCAGCGGGCGATGGCGGTTGCGACCGAGCTGCGCCACGCCGGGCTCGCGGTCGAGGTCGACCTCGCCGATCGCAGCCTCAAGGGGCAGCTCAAACAGGCCAACCGCGTCGGCGCCCGCCAGGTCCTCATCCTCGAGGCCGACGGCGGCGCCCAACTGCGCGACATGGCCAGCGGCGAGCAGCGCCCGGCCGACACCGCCAACCTTGTCGACGAGATGACTGGAGGGGAATCGTGAGCGAGAGCGAGAGCGAGAGCGTGCGCGTGGCCGGGGAGGGCGAGGCGCCGCCGCTGAGCGCGAACGGGTACCGCGACACCTGGTGCGGGCAGGTGCTGGCCGACCGTGTCGACTCCGAGGTGCGGGTCGCCGGCTGGGTGCACCGGCGCCGCGACCATGGCGGCCTGATCTTCATCGACCTGCGCGACCGCACCGGGATCGTGCAGCTGGTCTTCCACCCGGACCGCTCCGGCGAGGCCTTCGAGCTGGCGCACAAGCTGCGGGCCGAGGACGTGCTCAGCGCCGCCGGGACCGTGGTGCGGCGGGCGCCGGAGACGGTCAACCCGGAGCTGCCGACCGGCGAGGTCGAGCTCGGCGTCAGCGCCGCCGAGCTGCTGGCCGACGCGGAGACGCCGCCCTTCCAGATCGAGGGATTCTCGGGCGAGGTTGGCGAGGACGCGCGCCTGCGTTACCGCTACCTCGACCTGCGCCGCGAGCAGATGCGCGAGGCGCTGCTGCTGCGCCACCGGGTGACGCGGGCGATGCGCGAGTTCCTCGACGGCGAGGGCTTCGTCGACGTCGAGACGCCGGTGCTGACCCGCTCGACTCCGGAGGGTGCACGCGACTTCCTCGTCCCCAGCCGCCTCCAACACGGTTCCTTCTACGCGCTGCCGCAGTCGCCGCAGCTCTTCAAGCAGTTGCTGATGGTGGCCGGCTTCGAGCGCTACTACCAGGTGGCCCGCTGCTTCCGCGACGAGGCGACCCGGGCCGATCGCCAGGCCGAGTTCACCCAGCTCGACGTTGAGATGTCCTTCGTCGACGGCGACGACGTGATCGCCGTCAACGAACGGCTGCTCAAGCACCTCTTCGAGCAGGTGGGCGGGCCGGAGATTGAGCTGCCGATGCCGCGCATGTGTTACTCGGAGGCGATGGGGCGCTTCGGGACCGACCGTCCCGATCTGCGCTTCGGGCTGGAGCTGGTCGACCTCGGCGACGCCCTGCGCGAGACCGAGTTCAAGGTCTTCCGCTCGGTGCTGGACGGCGGCGGCTCGATCCGCGGCATCAACGCCGGCCGGCGCGAGCTGCCGCGCTCGGAGCTCGACGGGTTGATCTCCCGCGCCCAGGAGCTGGGGGCGAAGGGGCTGGTCTGGGCCTTCCGCGAGGGCGATGGCTGGCGCTCGCCGACCGCGAAGTTCCTCAGCGAGGCCGAGCTGGCCGACCTCAATGTCCGGCTCGGTGCCGAGGAGGGCGACCTGCTGCTGCTCGTCGCCGACGAGCGCAAGGTCACCGACGCGGTGCTGGGGCAGATGCGGATCGACCTGGCGGAGAAGTTCGGGCTGATCGACCCCGACGACCACAAGCTGGTCTGGATCGTCGACTGGCCGCTGATGGAGTGGAACGAGGAAGAGAAGCGCTGGGATTCCCTGCACCACCCGTTCACGGCGCCCGCCGGTGAGTTCGATCCCGAGAACCCGGGCGCGGCGCGGGCGCAGGCCTACGACGTCGTCTGGAACGGCCAGGAGTTGGGCGGTGGCTCTGTCCGTATCCACGACGCCAAGACCCAGCAGGCGGTCTTCGCGGCGCTGGGAATCGACGCCGAGGAAGCGGAGGCGCGCTTCGGCTTTCTGCTCGAGGCGCTGCGCTACGGCGCCCCCCCGCACGGCGGGATTGCATACGGCGTCGACCGGATCGTGCAAAAGCTCAGCGGGGCTGAGACTATTCGCGACGTGATTGCCTTTCCCAAGACCGCCTCCGGCTTCGACTTGCTGACCGGTGCCCCGGCCCCGGTTGAGGCGGCACAGCTACGCGATCTCGGCGTCACCATCCACCAGCGCAAACTGCCGGGGCACTGATGGCGCCGCGGCCGGGCATGCGGCCGGGGCGGGGGTGCTGATGGCACTGCGTGACTGGCTGCCGCGGCGTTGGCGGCCGGGGCCGGGGCCGGGGCAGACCCCGGTCTATGTCGATGACCCGCGCTACGACTCCTGGGAGGTCGTGCGCGACTTCGGCGATGTGAAAACGGCGCGGGCCTGGCACCAGGCGCTGGTCGAGGCCGGTATCGAGGCCGCTCTCACGGCCGACTGGCCGCTCGACCGCTTCGGCCTCGGCGATATCGCCCTACGGGTACCGTCGGATAGCTGGAGCGAGGCCGAGCTGCACCTGTCCAACCTCGACTGGGACGAGGAATAGCGGCCGTCGTCGCGGTGCTACGGTTCCGCCAAGGCTCGAGCCCGTACGAGAGCCGTCTCACCGTTTGACCCAACACAAACGGCGCGGGAGCCACCGTCTCCATGGCCCCTTGGGGTCGGGAGCAGGCACCCACCTTCACTTGAAGGGATCAAAGCCAGAGGCGGTACCGGCGGGCTGGAGCCTTATTTGTCGTTCTCGCGACGCTCTTGGCACACGGTGCGCACCACACGTGCGTCGCCGCAAGTCACCCTGGGGGCCATGCCGAACGCGTGTCGAATTGTGGGGCCTATAGACGTCAAAGTCGACGCACGATTTCGGGGGCAGGTGTGAGCAGCCCGGGCCGGGACGCGGGGATCGTGGCGCTGGCGGGCGGTCAGCACGGCGTCGTCTCGCGTCGGCAGTTGCTGGGGATCGGGATCGGGCGGGAGGCGGTTAGGAGCCGGGTGGAGCGGGGCTTCCTGCAGGTCGTGCACAGAGGGGTGTTTGCGGTCGGCGCGGTGGAGCTGACCCGGGAGGGGCGGTGGGCGGCGGCGTTGCTGGCCTGCGGTTGGGAGGGCGACGGCGCCGGCGGTCTGCCCGCGGCGGTCCTGGGACACCGGTCGGCGGCCGCGGCCTGGGGCTTGGTCCGGCAGGCGCCGCTGGTAGTCGATGTGATCGTGCCGCCACGTCGCGGCAGGTTTCACGACGGCATCGTTGCCCACCGGCAGCCGATCCGCCCGGACGAGATCGAGATCGTGAGGGGGATCCCAGTGACCTGCGCGGCGCGGACCGCCTTCGACTTCGCCGGGGTTGCCCGGGACCAGCGAGAGCTGGAGCGGGCTTGGAACGAGATGGAAGTGCGGCAGTTGACGAGCCGGGTCTCGGTGCCGCAGTTGCTGGAGCGCTATCCGGGGCGGCCGGGGGCGCCGGCGCTGCGGGCGCTGCTCGGGTCGGAAGAGCCCGGCGGGATCACCCGCAACGACTTCGAGGAGGCGTTCGTGGCGCTGCTCGCGGCGCACGGGCTGCCGCGGCCGCGCCTCAACGCTGACCTCTGGCTGCGCGGGCACTTTGTCGAGGTCGATTGCCTCTGGCCGGACCAGCGAATCGCATTGGAGCTCGACGGCCGCTCCGTCCACGCCCGCAGGGCCGCCTTCGAGAGCGACAAAAAGCGGGACCGGGAGCTGCTGGTCGAGGGTTGGCGGCCAGCGCACGTGACCTGGCTGCAGCTCCGGTACGAACCCGACGCCGTTGTCGCCGATCTACGGGAGTTGCTGGCGGAGCGGGCCGCGACGGCCGCTGTCGCTGCCCATGGTGCGGCCAGCACCTACCCTTGACGGATGGACCGCGAGCTCTTCGAGCACTACTTCGAGGACGAGACCCGCCTCGGGCCGGCCGTTGACGGCGCCTTCACCGGTGCTGCCGGTGGTGCCGCCTGCGGCGACTACGCGCGCGTCTCTCTGACCGTCACCGACGGTCGCATCGACTCCGTCAGCTTCGACACCGAGGGCTGCGGAGCCACCCGCGCCGCCACCGCCGCGGTCGCCGAGATGGTCGATGGCGCGACCCCCCTGGAGGCGGCCCTGATCTCGATCGACGACGTCGCCGACTCCCTCGGCGGCCTCATCCCCTCCAAGCGCCACGCCGCCCAGCTCGCTGCCGACGCCCTCCACCGCGCCCTCCAGGGCGCCGCAGCCTCGAGCCTGCCGCTCACGGCCGCGTCATCTGGTGACCGCGTCGCCGTCGCCATGTCCGGCGGCGTCGACAGCGCCGTCGCCGCCCTGCTCGAGCGCGAGCGCGGTGCTGACGTGGTCGCGGTTACGGTCAAGCTCTGGGCCGATCCCGACACCGACGGCGCCAAGGCCTGCTGCTCACCGGAGGCGGTCCTCGGCGCCCGCGGGCTCGCCCACTCGCTCGGCATCCCGCACTTCACGCTGGACCTCGAGGAGGAATTCCGCCGCCGGGTCGTCGGCCGCTTCATCGACGGGTACGCCACCGGCAGCACGCCCAATCCCTGCATCCTCTGCAACGGCGAGGTGCGGCTGGCGGCGATGCTCGACCTCGCCGAGCGGCTCGGCGCCGGCCGCCTCGTCACCGGTCATTACGCGCGGATCGTCGAGGACGAGGAGGGGCCGCTGCTGGCGTCGGGGGCCGACGCCGCCAAGGACCAGAGCTACATGCTGGCGGCGCTGCCGACCGAGCTGCTGCGCCAGCTCTCCTTCCCGCTGACCGAGATGACCAAGGCCGAAGTGCGGGCGGTCGCCGAGCGGCACGGGCTGCCGGTGGCGCGCAAGGCGGAGAGCCAGGACCTCTGCTTCCTCGCTGGCCAAGGCAAGCGCGGCTTCTTGCACCGCCATGGCAACCTGCGCGACCGCGAGGGCGCCGTCGTCGATCGCGCCGGCCGCACCCTGGGTCGCCATCGCGGCCACCACAACTTCACGGTGGGCCAGCGCCGCGGGATCGGCGTCTCCGCCGAGGAGGCGCTCTACGTCATCGCCACCGACGCCGCCGCCAACACCGTCACCGTCGGCACCCGCGCCGAGCTGGAGACGCGCCGGGTCGAGGTCCGCGACGCCGTCCTGCACCGTGACGGCGCTCGCATCGACGGCGTGCGGCTGCGCTACCACTCGCGGGCGCTGCCGGCCCGGGTCGAGGGCGCCGCCGGCCGCCACCCGCGCCTCTCGATCGAGCTCGGCGAGGCGTTCACGGCCGCCTCACCCGGCCAAACGGCGGTACTGCTGGCCGGCGAAGCCGTCGTCGGCCACGGCACCATCGTCGCCGCGTAGGCGCGACCGCCGCCGATACCGCCGAGCCGTCGGAGCGCGCGGATATTTAGGCTTGCTCACATGAGGGCCCAGGAGATCCGCGACACCTACCTCTCGTTCTTCGCCGAGCGGGGGCACAAGATCGTGCCCTCGGCCTCGCTCGTGCCCTCCGTCCACGATCCCTCGGTATTGCTGACGACGGCTGGCATGCAGCCGTTCAAGCCCTACTTCCTTGGCCGCGAAGAGCCACCGGCGCGGCGCCTGGCCGACGTGCAGAAATGCTTCCGCACGACCGACATCGAGGAGGTCGGCAACACCGCCCGGCACATGACCTTCTTCGAGATGCTCGGCAACTGGAGCTTCGGCGACTACTTCAAGGCGGAGTCGATCCCCTGGGGCTGGGAACTGTCGACGGCTGGCTTCGGGATGGACCCGGAGCGGATCTGGGTAACGGTCTTCGGTGGCGACGAGGAGCTGGGGCTCGGCCCCGACGAGGAGGCGATCGAGATTTGGCGCGGCGTCGGCGTCCCCGACGAGCGCATCGTCCAGCTCGGCCGCAAGGACAACTTCTGGCAGGCCGGGCCGAGCGGGCCCTGTGGTCCCTGCTCGGAGCTCTACCTCGACCGCGGCCCCGAGTTCGGCCCGGAGGGCGAACGGCCGGGCGACGACGGCGACCGCTTCCTCGAGTTCTGGAACCACGTCTTCATGAGCTACGACCTGGCCGAAGACGGCACCCTTTCACCGCTGCCGATGCGCAACATCGACACCGGCATGGGGCTGGACCGGCTGGCGGCGATCCTCCAGGACGTGCCCTCGGTCTTCGAGACCGACCACGTGCGGCCGCTGGTCGACCTCGCCGAGGAGCTTTCCGGCCGTCGCTATGACGAGGGCGGCGCGGTGACGCGGGCGATGCGGATCGTCGCCGACCACTCGCGTGGCGCCGCCTTCCTGATCGCCGACGGCGTCGTTCCCTCCAACGAGGACCGCGGCTACATCCTGCGCCGGATCATGCGCCGGGCGATCCAGCAGGGGCGCACGTTGGGCCTGGAGTCGCCCTGGCTGGGCCGCTTCGCCGAGCGCGCGATCGAGCTCATGGGGAGCGCGTACCCGGAGCTGGAGAAGCAGCGCGATGACATTGCCCGCTGGGTCGGTGATGAGGAGGAGAGCTTCGGCCGCACGCTGGAGCGCGGCACCGAGTTGCTGGAGCGGCTGATCGTCGAGGCCAAGGAGGAGGAGACCTCCTGGATCGAGGCCGCCGACGCCTTCAAGCTGCACGACACCTACGGCTTCCCCTACGACCTGACCAAGGAGCTGCTGGCCGAGGAGGGACTCTCGGTCGATGACTCGGGCTTCGAGGAGCTGATGGACGAGCAGCGCCAGCGCGCTCGCGTCGGCGCCGCCACGGCCCACGGCTCCGAGAACACGCACGAGCGCGTCGCCGCCTTCGCCGCGGCGTCGCCGGCCAGCCGCTTCGTCGGCTACGAGTCGCTGACGGCGACCACCGGGCTGGCCGCAGTCGAGCCGGTCGACGGGCGGGCGCTCGTCAAGCTCGAGGAGAGCCCCTTCTATGCCGAGGGCGGCGGCCAGGTCGCCGACTCGGGTGTGCTGCGCTGGGCCGGCGAGGAGGCTCGCGTCGTCGACGTCTACCGGGTCGGCGAGGACCAGGCGCTGGCGGTTGAGCCAAGCGATGCCGCGATCGAGCCCGGTGTCGCCGTCGAGGCCGTCGTCGACCGCGAGACGCGCCACGCGACGATGCGCAACCACACCGCTACGCACCTCCTGCACGCGGCGCTGCGCGAGCGGCTCGGCACTCACGTGCGCCAGGCCGGCTCGGCGGTGCGGCCGGACAAGCTGCGCTTCGACTTCACCCACGGCCAGGGACTGAGCGCCGAGGAGCTGCGCGACGTCGAGGATTGCGTCAACGAGTGGATCAAGGCCAGCGCCCCGGTGCGCTGGCTCAACATGGACCGCGAGGAGGCCGAGCGACTCGGCGCCATGGCCCTGTTCGGCGAGAAATATGGCGACTGGGTGCGGGTGGTCGAGGTCGAGGGCGTCTCGCGCGAGCTCTGCGGTGGCACCCACGTCGCCAACACGGCCGAGATCGGCCTCTTCAAGATCTCCTCGGAGGGATCGAGTGCGGCCAACGTGCGCCGGGTCGAGGCGATCACCGGCCCCGCCGCCATCGACTACTTCCGCGGCCGCGAGGCCGAGCTGGGCGAGGTCGGCGAGCTGTTGGGGGCGCCGCAGGATCCCCTCGCCGGTGCCCGCCGCGCCGCCGAGAAGCTGAAGCAGGCGGGCGAGGGCGAGGCGAAGGCCGCTGCCGAGGCGCTGGGCGGCGAGGCCGACGACCTGGTCGCGGGGGCCTCGATCAGGTCCTATGAAGACGACGCCGGGCGGGTCGCCCTCGTCGTCGCCGTGTCAGCGAGCGCTGCCGATCCGAAGCAATTGCTCGACCTCGCCAACCGCGTGCAGTCCAAGCTCGGCCGGCCCGCGGTGGTGGTTCTCGGCGGAGATTTCGGCGGCAAGGCCGGTTTGGTTGCCCTCGTCTCGAAGGGCGTCGTCGAGCTGGGCGTTTCTGCGGCGGAGTTGATCCGCACCGCAGCCCCGGTCGTCGGCGGCGGTGGGGGCGGCCGCGACGACATGGCGCAGGCGGGCGGCAAGGACCCCTCGAAGCTGGGCGAGGCGCTCGCCGCCGCCCGCGGCGCGATCGAGCGCCAGCTCGGATAAGCCGTGCGCGTCCTCGCTCTCGACCACGGCACGGCGCGGATCGGCTGCGCGCTCTCGGACCCGACCGGGACGCTGGCGACGCCGCTACCGGTGATCGAACCGCCCGAGGCGAAGCTCGTGGCGGAACTAGTCGCCGAGCACGGGGTCGAGCGGGTCGTCGTCGGCCTGCCCTTGCACCTGAGCGGCGAGGAGGGCAGCCAGGCCGCCTTGGCCCGCACCTTCGTGGCCGAACTGGAAGCGGTGCTGGCGATCCCGGTCGAGACCTACGACGAGCGGCTGACGACGCGGATGGCTGACATGAGTCGCCGCGCCGGCGCTACCGCGCCGCCGGACTCGCTGGCGGCCGCGCATCTACTCGAGGCCTACCTGATGGGGGCGGCGGCGATCGAAGAAGCGACCCCCGAGGCGGCGGAGCCGGGCGATGAGTGAGGACTGGATGAGCGACGGCGGCGATCCGTTCGCCGATCCCAACGATCCGGCGGCGCGGGAGCGGGAGGAACGGCGGCGCGAGCGGGAAGAGAAGCGGGCAAAGCGGGAAGAGAAGCGGGCGAAGAAGGGGGCTGGTGCGGGCGGGGAGCCGGGGGATGCCTCGCCGTCGCAACAGCGGGGAGGCTCCGTCGAGGCATCCCCCGGCTCAGAGCCGGCGTCGCTCGCTGATTCGCAGGAGGGGCCAGCCGAGCCGGCTTCTCCTCCAGTTCAGCCTGCGCAGGCGGAGCCGGAGGAGGTGCAGCCTCAGGCCGCAGTTGAGCCGCCGCCACCACCACCGGATCGATCTCCTGAGGAGGAGTTTTGGGACGAGCCGCACGATGAGGGGCTGCCGCCGGAGGAGACGGCTAGTCCGCCGCCGGTTGCGCCGCGAAGCAGTGGTCGTTCAGGCGGGGGCTCGAATGGCGGCGGCGGTCTTCTTGGCGCCCTGCGTCGGCACCCGTTCCGGATCGCTGCTGCGGTCGTCGCGGTTGTCCTCATCTGGTTCCTCTGGTCGCTCTTCCAGCCCTTCCACGGGGACGGGTCAGGACGGGTGGCGGTGGTTGTCCCGAAGGGGTCGAGTGTCAGTGAAGTGGGGGACCTGCTGGCGGACAAGGGGGTCATCGACAGCTCGACCTTCTTCCAGATCCGGGTCACGCTCGATGGCAAGCGGTCCGATCTGTACGCGGGGCATTTCACGCTGGCGCACGGGATGAGCTACGGGGCGGCGATCGATGCGCTTTCGAAGCCGCCGGTGAAGCGGGTGACGACGGTGACGATTCCCGAGGGCTACAGCCGGCCGCAGGCGGCGCAGTTGGTCGAAGAAGACGGTGTGCCCGGCAGCTACACGAAGGCAACCGTGCGATCCAAGTACCTGAACCCGGCCGAATACGGCGGCAAGGGGGCCAAGGACCTCGAGGGCTTCCTCTTTCCGGACACCTTCGAACTGAAGCCGAAGGCGCCGGTCGAGGACCTCGTGCAGTTGCAGCTCGAAGACTTCAAGCGCCGGATCAAGGGTGTGAACATGAAGTACGCGAAGTCGAAAAACCTGACGGTCTTCGACGTGGTGACCATCGCCTCGATGATCGAGCGCGAGGCCGGGGTGCCCAAGCAGCGCAAGCTGGTCGCCTCGGTGATCTACAACCGCCTGCACGAAGGGATGCCGCTGGGGATCGACGCGACGATCCGCTTCGCCACCGGCAATTACTCCGAGCCGCTGACCGAATCCCAGCTCGCGACCAGCTCGCCCTACAACACGCGCACCAACGTCGGCCTGCCGCCGGGGCCGATCAACAGCCCTGGCCTGGAAGCGATCGAGGCGGCAGCCCACCCCGCCAAGACCAACTACCTCTTCTACGTCAACAACCCCGACTCGTGCAACGAACTCAGCTTCGCCAAGACCGAAGCCGAATTCGAAGCCGACGTGCAGAAGTACGAAAAGGCGCGCGAAGCCAACGGCGGCAACGCGCCCAGTACCTGCGGGAAGTAGATGTCGCGGCTGGCGGTCATCGGCCATCCCGTCGGCCACTCGCGTTCGCCGGCGATGCAGGGCGCGGCGCTGGCGGCACTGGGCCTGGAGGACTGGACGTATGAGGCGATCGACGTCGCCCCGGAGGACTTCGAGGCGCGGGTCCGGGCGATGCAGGACGAAGGCTTCGCCGGCGCCAATGTGACCGTCCCCCACAAGCATGCGGCGCTGGCCCTGGCCGACGCCCCCAGCGACGTCGCCCGCGAGATCGGAGCCGCCAACACGCTGGTCTTCGCCGCCGGGGGCATCGGCGCCCACAACACCGACGCCGACGGTTTCCTGCGCTCGCTGCCGCGGCCGCCGACCGACCGGCGGGCGCTGGTGCTGGGCGCGGGCGGGGCGGCGCGGGCGATCGTCTGGGCGCTGGTCCGCGAAGGGGCCGAGGTGGCGGTCTGGAACCGCACCGCGCAGCGGGCGCTGCTGCTTTGCGAGGAGCTGGGCGGCACTCCGATCGCGGCGCCGGACGCCGGCGACTACGAGCTGATCGTCAACACGACCGCCGCCGGCCTCAAAGGCGAGGACCAGTTCGCGGCGCTGCCGCTCGGCCGCGACGCCTTCGCCCCCGGCCAGACCGTCGTCGACATGGTCTACGGCACCGAGCCGAGCCCGCTGCTCGCTGCCGCTGCCGGGGCTGGCGCGGAGACCGTCGACGGCCTCGAGATCCTCGTCCAACAGGGCGCCCTCTCGCTGCGAATCTGGACCGAGCGCGAGCCGCCCCTCGACGTCATGCGCGCCGCCGCCCGCCCCTAACCACCCCCTCACCTCGCCGCTCGATGGATTGTGCACACCATCGTGTGGACAATCCATCGAGCGGCGGGAGGGGTTGCGCCGATAGCCTTCGCCGCTCATGACGGTCTTCAAGTTCACCACCGCGGGGGAGTCTCATGGGCCCGGGCTCGTGGCGATCGTCGAGGGGATCCCGGCTGGGCTCGAGCTCGACCGCGAGGCGCTCGACCGCGATATGGCGCGGCGCCAGCTCGGCCACGGGCGCGGCGGCCGGATGAAGATCGAGACCGACACGGCCGACGTCCGCTCCGGTCTCCGCCACGGCCGCACGCTCGGCAGCCCGATCGCGGTCCTCGTCGCCAACCGCGACTACGCCAACTGGGAGGAGCGGATGAACCCCTGGCCGGTCGAGGGGTTCGAGGTCGACGAGGTGCACCTGCCGCGCCCCGGCCACGCCGACCTGGTCGGCTCCTGGAAATACGGCCACACGGACATCCGCAACGTGCTCGAGCGGGCCAGTGCCCGCGAGACCGCGGCCCGCGTCGCCGCCGGCGCCGTCGCTCGCGGCTTCCTCAGCGCCCTCGGCGTCGAGGTCCACAGCCATGTCCTGCAGATCGCCTCGGTGCGCGCCGCCGAGCGACCCGAGCTGACCCCGGCCGACTTCGCCGGTGTCGACGACGATCCCGTCCGTTGCCTCGACCCCGAGGCCAGTAAGGCGATGGTCGCGGAGATCAACCGGCTGCGCAAGGCCAACGAGAGCCTTGGCGGCACCTTCGAGGTACTCAGCTTCGGCCTTGTCCCCGGGCTCGGCTCCCACATCTCCTGGGAAGACCGGCTCGACGGCCGCCTCGCCGGCGCCGTCGCCTCGATCCAGTCGGTCAAGGGCGTCTCGATCGGCGAAGCCTGGGACGTCGCCGGCCGCCCCGGCTCCGAAGCCCACGACGAGATCTTCTGGTCCGAGAAGGACGGCTACTTCCGCGAAACGAACCATGCCGGCGGCCTTGAGGGCGGCATGACCAATGGCCAGCCGCTTTCCGTGCGGGCGGCGATCAAGCCGATCTCGACCCTGACCAAGCCGCTGCGCTCGGTCGACACCGAGACCAAGCAGCCGGCCCAGGCGCTGCGCGAGCGCACCGACTCCACGGTTGTCCCCGCCGCTGCCGTCGTCGCCGAGGCGATGGTCTGCCTGACCCTGGTCCGTGCCTACCGCGAGAAGTTCGGTGGCGACCACATCGACGACGTGCGGGCCGCGATCGAGGCCTACAAGCAGCGCATCGACTGGCGGGGTTGAGCCGGTGGCGCAGCCGGCGATCGTCTTCATCGGCTTCATGGGGGCCGGCAAGAGCACCGCGCTCGGCGTCTCCCGCGCCGCCGGCCTGGAGACGACCGAGATCGACGAGCTGATGGAGGGCGAGCTGGGGATGCCGATCTCCCGCGCCTTCGAGGAGATCGGCGAGGCCGGCTTCCGCGCCCGCGAGTCCGAGGTGGTCGGGGCGCTGCTGGAGGAGGCTGACGGTGGCGCCATCGCCCTCGGCGGCGGCAGTGTCCTGCTGGAGCGGGTGCGGACGGCGCTGGGACGCCACCACGTGGTCTGGCTCCAGGTCGACCCGGCCGAGGCCTGGCGGCGGATCGAGCGCAGCGACCGGCCGTTGGCGACCAGCGAGGAGGACGTCCGGCGCCTGCTCGACGAGCGGCTGCCGCTCTACGAGGAGCTGGCCGACGCCGTCGTGCCGCCAGCCGACCGCGACGTCCTCGCCCGCGCCCTGCCGGCGATCCGGGCGCTCGCGGACCTGCCCGTCGGCACGAAGCTGCTGTGGGCGTCGAGCGCGTCGGGCGAGTACCCGATCTATGTCGGCCGCGGCCTGCTCGAGGCGTTCGCCGTGGCGGACGGCCCGGCTGGCACCTGGCCTGCGCCCGGGCGTCGCTTCTGCGTCTCCGACGCCGCGGTCGCCCCGATCTACGCGCCACGCCTGGAGCCGCTCGCCGGCCGGGCCGAAATCCTGCCGGGCGAGCAGGCGAAGACGCTGGCCGAGGCTGAGCAGGTGCTGCGGGCGATGGCAAGCGCCGGGATGACCCGCGAGGACCACGTCGTCGCCCTCGGCGGCGGCGTCGTCGGCGACCTCGCCGGCCTCTGCGCTCACCTTTACCAGCGCGGCGTCCCGGTCGTGCAGGTGCCGACCACGCTGGTCGCCCAGGTCGACTCCGCCTACGGCGGCAAGACCGGGGTCGACCTGCCCGAGGGCAAGAACTACGCCGGGGCGTACCAGCTACCGGCCGCGGTAATCGCCGACACCGCGACGCTGACGACGCTCCCGGCGGAGGAGTTGGCGGCCGGCTTCGTCGAGGCGCTGAAGACGGGGCTGCTGGCGGGCGGTGCGCTCTGGGAGCGGGTGCGGGCGATCGAGTCGCTCGACCCCGCCACCCTCGACGACGTCGTCTTCGCCTGCGCCCGCTACAAGTGTGAGGTCGTCGCCGCCGACGAGCGTGACGGCGGCCTCCGTCAGGTGCTCAACCTTGGCCACACGGTCGGCCACGCGATCGAGGCCGCAAGCGCCTACGAGCGCTACCGCCACGGCGAGGCGGTCGGCCTCGGCCTGTTGGCGGCGCTGCGGCTCTCCGAGGCTCCGGAGCTGCGCGACGAGGTCGCCACCGCGCTGGCCCGCCACCGGCTGCCGACCGAGCTCGACCCGGCAATCGCCGTCGACGACGTCCTCGATGCCCTCCAGCGCGACAAGAAGCGCACCGCGGCCGGAGTCGGCTTCGTCCTGCTCAGCGAGCCCGGCGCGCCGCGCCCGGGGCAGCTAGTCGACCCCGCTAGGGTCAGGGCTGCCGTGCAGGAGCTACTGCCATGACCGCCAGCACCCGCAACCGCGTCGCCGTTCTACACGGGGTCAACTTCGACATCCTCGAGCGCCGCGACCCAGACATCTACGGCGGCTTCTCGCTCGGCGAGCTGGAGCAGCGGATTGCCGGCTGGGCGCGCGAACGCGGGCTCGAACCGATCTTCTTCCAGACCAACCACGAGGGCGAGTTCGTCGAGTTCCTGCACCGGGTGCCGGACCTCGCCGACGCGGCGCTGATCAACGCCGGCGCCTGGACCCACTACAGCCGTGCCATCGCCGACGCCCTCGGGGTCTCGAGGCTGCCGGCGATCGAGGTCCATCTCTCCGACGTCGAGAACCGCGACGACTGGCGCCGCGACTCGGTCTTCGACGGCCTGGTGCTGGCGAAGATCTCCGGCAAAGGGCCGGACGGCTACCGCGAGGCGCTCGACCGGCTGGCCTGCGAGCTCGACGTGAGCGCCTCCTGATGCGCGGCCGCGGCGACCGCCTCGAGGCCCTGCTGGCCGAGCGCGAGCTCGACCGCTATCTCGTCACCGAGCTGACCAACGTCCGCTACCTGACCGGCTTCACCGGCACCAACGGCGCCTGTGTCTGCGGTCCCGGAATTCGTGTCTTTTTGACCGACTTCCGCTACACCGAGCGGGCCGCGGCCGAGGTCAAGGGCTGGGAGTCGCTGACGATCAGCGACGATTGGCTGGGTGGGATCGCCGCCCACCTCGCGGGCCGGGTCGGCTTCGAGGATGACCAGATGGCTGTCCGCACCCTGGAGCGGCTGAAGACCAAACTCGGTGACGGCGTCGAGGCGGTTGCTGCCGGCGGCCTGGTCGAGCGACTGCGCCGGGTCAAGGACGAGGGCGAGCTGGCGGCGATCGCCGAGGCCTCGAAGTTGGCCGACTCAGTTTGGGAGTGGAGCCTGGAGCGCGGCCTCGGCGGCCGCAGCGAGCGCGACGTCGCCGGCGCCGCCGAAGCGCGGATCCGCGAGCTCGGCGCCGAGCCCTCCTTCCCGGCGATCGTCGCCGCCGGCCCCAACGGCGCCCTGCCGCACGCTGAGCCCGGCGAGCGCGAGATCGGCCGCGGCGAGCTGGTCGTCTTCGACATGGGCGCCCAGCTCGACGGCTACTGCTCCGACGGCACCCGCACCTACGCCACCGGCGAGCCGGGCGAGGAGGCGCGGGCGGTCTACGAGACGGTCCTGGAGGCGCAGATGGCCTCGCTGGGCGCGGTCGCGCCGGGCAAGACCGGCGAGGAGGTCGACGCGGTCGCGCGCGAGATCATCGCCGCCGCCGGCCATGGCGACCGCTTCGGCCACGGGCTCGGCCATGGGGTCGGACTCGAGGTGCACGAGGGCCCGCGGCTCTCGGCTCGCTCCGACGACGTCCTCGCCCCCGGCGAAGTCGTCACGGTCGAGCCCGGGATCTATCTGCCGGGGAAGCTGGGAGTGCGGATCGAGGACCTCGTCGTCGTCGGCGCCGACGGCCTGCGCAACCTCAGCGCCCTGCCGAAGGATCTACAGATAGTGGAGTAGCGGCAGCGATCCGAACGGGGACTGCTGACCAGTTCTCAAGTCGGTGGCTGTTTGGGCCGATCTCCCCCCGCATGAGCAGCGGAGGAGCCCAGACCCTCGTCTCGATCCATGAGGAAGCGCGCCGTGAGCGCCTGCTCGACATGGAGTCGCGGGTGCGTCGCTACCGCACCGCCTGCTTCGCGATCCTCGCCCTGGCGCTGATCGCTGTCGGCCCGGAAGTGGGCTGGTGGTGGGTGCTGCCGCTCGGCGCCGGCCTGGTCGGGTTCGCCGTCGCCGACCATTTCGTCGCTGCCAGCAGCCGGCCTGCCGTCTGGGTCGCCTGCGCCTGGGGGGCGCTGCCGCTGCTGCTCGCCGGCGCGGTACTGGCCACCGGCGGCGCCGCCAGCCCGGCGCTGATCTGGTTCGCCCTGCCCGCGGTCACCCTCGGCGCCCGCTTCGAGCCGCGCGGGATGGTCATCGGCACCGTCTACATCTTCGCCCTCTTCCTGCTCAGCGGCGTCGCCTCCGACCCCGGCGCCGCCGCTGACCATCGCCAGCAACTGATCGCCACCGCGGCGCTGATCCTCAGCACCGTGATCCTCTCCGGCGCCCTGGTCGAGTCCGACCGCACCTACCGCCGCCGCTCGACCCTTGACCCGCTCACCGGCCTCTTCAACCGCAATGCGCTCGAGCAGCGCCTCTCCGAGCTCGACGGCCAGCCCTGCAAACCCGAGGAGGGCCTCTCGCACGCGCTGCTGCTCTGCGACCTCGACCACTTCAAGCGCGTCAACGACCAGCTCGGCCACGCCGCCGGCGACGCCGTCCTGCAGGAGGTCGCCTACACGATGCGGGCGGCGCTGCGGGCCGGCGACTCGATCTACCGCGTCGGCGGCGAGGAGATCCTCGTCATCCTGCCCGGCGCCGGGCAGGTGGAGGCGATGGAGATCGCCGAGCGCTTGCGACACGCGGTCCGCGAGCGGCGCCCGGTTGGAGTCCAGGTGACGGTCAGCATCGGCGTCGCCGTCGCCGAGCCGGAGACGGTCGACAGCGACGACCTCGTCGCCCGCGCCGACGCAGCTCTCTACGCCGCCAAGGCGGCAGGGCGCAACCTCGTCTACTCAGACGCCTGAGCGCCGCTCAGCGGCTGAGATCGACGTCGGCTTTGAGCCGGGCGGCAAACGCCGCGAGAAGTTCGATCGTTGCCTCGACGTCGCGCAAGTCGACCAGCTCGACCGGCGAGTGCATGTAGCGGAGCGGGATCGAGACCAGGCCGGTGGGGATGCCGGCACGAGAGATCTGCAGGACGTCGGCGTCGGTGCTGGTGCCGCGGCCACTGGCGCTGATCGAGTGTTCGATGCCCTCGGCCTCAGCCGTCTCGACCAGCAGCTCGGAGACCTTGGGGGAGAGGGTGGAGCCGCGGCCGATCGCCGGGCCGGAGCCGAGCGGGTGACTGCCGATCTCCTTCTCGTCGACCCCGGGTGCGTCGGTGGCGTGGGTGACGTCGACGGCGATGGCGATGTCCGGGCGCGCCTGGAAGGCGGCGGTGCGGGCGCCGAAGAGGCCGATCTCCTCCTGCACGGCGGCGACGGCGGCGAAGGAGCCGGCGGCGGGGCCGCCGTTCTCGTGCACGCGGCGCAGGCTCTCCAGCGCCACGTAGGCGCCGAGCCGGTTGTCCATCGAGCGCGAGGCGAGCCGCTCGCCGGCCAGCGGCTGTGGCTCGGCGGCGATCACCACCGGGTCGCCGACCCGGATCAGTTCCTCGGCCTCCTCGCGGCCGTCGGCGCCGATGTCGATGTGCAGTCCCTTCAGCTCGACGACCTTCTTGCGCTGGTCGGGCTCGAGCAGGTGGATCGGCTTGCGGCCGACGACGCCGGGGACGAGCCCCTCGCGGCCGCGCACCTCGACCCGCTGGCCGACCAGGATCTGCGGGTCCCAGCCGCCGATCGGGGCGAACCAGAGGAAGCCCTTCTCGTCGACGTGGGTGATGACCAGCCCGATCTCATCGATGTGGCCGACGATCGCGACCAGCGGCGCCGCCTCGCCGATGCGGGCGATCGAGGAGCCGAGGCCGTCGCTGGAGACCTCGGCGAAGGAGGCCGCCTGTCGCCAGATGGCCGCCGCCGGCGCCTCGTAACCCGAGGGAGCGCCGGTGCGCAGAAGTTCGTCGAGCAGTGGAGGCGTGTTGCTCAAGGTTCGGCAGTATGCCGAGTCGAACAGATGTCCGCATTGCGGTCCGTTTCGGACTGTTTCACGCGACCGCCGCTTCGTGGCGTAGCTGCTCCCGCCGCTCGCCGTAGCCGCGGGTCTCGTAGGCAATTAGCGCCCAGATGAGGAGGACGACGACGG
The DNA here is from genome assembly GCA_963708405.1 of uncultured Actinomycetes bacterium. Lineage (GTDB taxonomy): Bacteria > Actinomycetota > Thermoleophilia > Solirubrobacterales > 70-9 > VAYN01. Next base: position 658,808 of record CAVPSL010000002.1, on the reverse strand, counting down.
CGAGGCTGACCAGGGCGGGGACCTGGGTCGCGACCGGGATCAGGATCAGCAGCACGATCGCCAGCCCGAACCGCTGGCGGTTGAGCGTGTGGACGTGGCGCCAGCGGAAGGCGACGAGCCCGAGCAGGTAGACGGCAGCACCGCCGAGCAGGCCGAAGGCAGGCACGGCGTGGAGGTGGTCGCCGGTGTGGCCGATCGTCGTCTTCATCCCGAAGGCGACGAGGACGATCCCGGCGACCATCAGCAGGTGGATGTAGGAGTAGGAGTCGCGGGCGAGCGCGTTCTGCACGCGGCCGACTTCGGCGTCGGCCAGGCGCCGGGCCGAGATCAGGGCGACGACGTCGAAGTAGAGCCACCACATCGCCGCGCTCAGCGCCACCCCGAGCACGGCGGCGACGCCGATCCCCAGCGTCAGCGTGTCGTGGGCGCCGACGCCGATCGCGACGATCGACTCGCCGAGGGCGATGATGATGAAGAGGCCGTAGCGCTCGGCGAAGTGGTTCGGCATCAGTTTCCAGCCCTCGACCCCGAAGAAGTAGGGGCCGGTGAGGTCGAGGAAGAGGGCGAGCGCCCAGAGCGCTCCCTGGGCGAGGCCGTCGAAGAAGGAGGCGGCGACGAGCAGGCCGACCGCGACCGCGGTGCTGGCGGCCAAGCTGAGGACCGAGTGGCGCAGGCCGTCGTCGTCGGGGCTGGCGAGCATGAAGAGGGCGATGTGGGCGACGCGAACGGCGCCGTAGGAGAGGGCGAAGGCGAGACCGAGGTTGCCGAAGGCGTCGGGCACGCAGAGCGAGACGATCAGCAGCGCCGCCATCGCCGCGAAGATCGCCAGCCGCACGGCGCCCTCCTCCGGGTCGATGACGCTGGTCAGCCAGGCGTAGCCGCCCCAGGCCCACCAGAGCACGCCGAGCACCAACAGTCCCTGCGCTATCCCAGACCAGGTCGGGTGGTGCGACATCAGCGCCGTGCACTGGGTGATCGCCAGCACGAAGACGAGGTCGAAGAACAGCTCCAGCGGCCGCACCCGCTCGCCTTCCCGCAGCGTCGCCCCAAACCGCGAGCCACCGCTTTCGTTTCCCGCACTCACCGGCCAAATCCTTGCAACACCCCCCGGTGGACTAACTTTCGCGGCATGAGCGTGGCGGTGGTGACGGGAGCGTCGACGGGGATCGGTGAGGCGACGGCGGTGCGGCTGTCGCGGGAGCCGGGGACCGAGCTGGTGCTGGTGGCCCGGCGCGGGGAGCTGCTGGAGCGACTGGCGGCGGCCTTGCCCTGCAAGGCGACCTGGGTGGCGGTCGACCTCACCGATGCCGAGGCGCCGGCGCGGGTTCGCGCCCACGTCGAGGAGCACCATGGCCGCCTCGACCTGCTCGTCAACAACGCCGGCGCCGCCTGGCGCGGCGGCTTCGCCGAGGCCGGCTACGCCAACGTCCAGCGCCACATGGAGCTGAACTTCGACGCGGTCGTCCGCCTCACCGAGGCCTTGCTGCCGCTGCTGCGGGCCTCGGCGCCGAGCGCGATCGTCAACGTCGCCAGCACCGCCGGCCGCGTCTCCCGCGCCCGCACCGGCTCCTACTCGGCTTCCAAGTTCGCCCTGATTGGTTGGACCGACGCGCTCTACGCCGAGGAGAAGCCCTACGGCGTCCACGTCGGCATGGTCCTGCCCGGCTTCATCGCTACCGAGGGCTTCCCGGCTACCGAGCTGCGGGCGAAAGCGCTGACCCGCTGGATCGTCTCCAAGCCCGAGACGGTCGCCGAGGCGATCTACGAGGCCGGCCCCGGCGGCAAGCCCGAGCGCTACGTCCCGCGCCCCTACGCGCTGGCGGCGATCGCCCGCATCCTCGCCCCGGGCCTGACCCGCCGTGTCCTCACCGGCGGCCCGGCCAAGAGTCTCACCACTAGCACTGCAGGTGACGCTTGAGGAACTCGAGCTCGTCGGCGACCACCGCCTCGAACTCGGGTCCGTCGTAGATGTCGAAGTGGTCGACGCCGGGGTAGGTCCGTAGCTCCGCCCACGGCGCCCGCCGGGCGGCGGCGATCGCCGGGCCGGGGCGGGCAACCCGGTCGGCCTCACCGACGCAGAGCAGCCAGGGACGGTGGAGCCGCCGCGCCCCCCGGCCCGGCCGGTAGGGACGACCGAGCAGCCAGCGGGCGGAGATGCGGTTGCGCCAGCGCGAGTCCTCGCCACCGGCGACGACCCGCAGCCAGCCCGCCTCCGCCCCCGGGGCGTTGATGAAGGCCACCTCGTGCGGCTGCCCGACCGCCGGCAAGTGCTTGTCGCGGAGGGCGGCGAGCAGCATCCGCGCCGCCACCCGCGGCCCCGAGCGGTGCGCCTGCAACGGCAGGTCGAGGAACGGCACCTGGCTGACCACGGCGGCGACAGTGAGGTCGTCGAGCGCCGCCGCCAGCGCGTTGCCGCCGCCCATCGAGGAGCCGAAAGTAGCGAGTCGCCCGGGATCGACGCCGGGCAGCGCCCGGGCGCGGGCGATCGCCGCCCGCCAGTCCTCGAGCTGGAGCCGCGGCTCGAAGCGGTCGCGCTCGCCGCCGCTGTCGCCGAAGCCGCGGTGGTCGAACAGCAACGCCGCGATCCCGGCCGCGGCGAAGCGCTCGGCGAAAGGCCCGAGCGAGTCGCGGCGCGTGCCGGAGAGGCCGTGCGCCATCACCAGCACCGGTGCCGTGACGTCGCCCCCGGTCGGCGGGTAATGCCAGGCGGCGCAGGTCTCGCCACCGACCTGGAACTCGATCTCCTCACGCTCCACGTTTCCTTAACGCCGGACCGGCTCGATCTGTGAGATCCGGTGAGAGGATGTATGGATCTGCCCCGATGTCCTGTCGCCAGAGCGCTCGGCCGCCCTGCCGCGCGGCCCGGAGTCGGGTGCCCTGGCCCAGACGGTCGCCTTGCACCGCTGGCCGCTGGAATACCTGCGCGAGTGCCAGGCCGAGTTCGGCGACGTCTTCACGCTGCGGCTGCTGACGGCGCGCCCACTTGCCGTCGTCGCCGACCCGGAAGCGGTGACAGCGTTGCTGGAAGCCGACCCCGGGCACGCCGAGTCCGGGGCGGCACGGCGCTGGGTTCTTCCCTTCGCCTCGCAGCGCTCGGTTTTCGGCGGTGATGGCGAGCGGCACCGGGCCGCACGCGAGCGGGTCGAGCCGGCGCTCTCCTCAGCGGCGATGGCGCCGCGCCGGCCGGCGATGGCGGCGATCGCCGAGCGCCAGGCGTCCTTCTGGCCGCGCCACCGTCCCTTCCAGTTGCTGAGCCGGATGCGGACGCTCTGCGACGAGATCTTTGTGCGCCTCGTTCTCGGCGTCCGTAATGACGCCGTCGCTGTGGCGCTGGCGGCGGCGATCGGCCGCATGATGCGGTCGCCCGGCAACCCGCCGCTGACCTGGCCGGGCGAGGGGGACGGTGCCGTCGGTGCCGTCGGCCAGCGCGTCTTCGCCTGGCGCCAGGCCGGGGTGGTGCGAGAGCTATACCGCGCGATTGCCGCCCGCCGCGCCGAAACGGCGAACGGAGCCGACGACGTGCTCGGCCGCATGGTCGCGGCACGACCCGAGCTCAGCGACGAGGAGATTGTCGAGGAGCTGCTGTCGTTGCTGATGGCCGCGCACGAGCCGCCGTCGATCGCCCTCTCCTGGCTGCTCGACCGGCTCAGCCGGGACCCGGAGCTGGCCGCCGAGTTCGCCGCCAACCCGGCGGGCCCGATGGCCGGCGCGGTGGTGCGTGAGACCCTGCGCCTGCAGCCGCCCGCCTTCGGCGTCCTGCGGCGCCTCACGGCGCCGTTCCGCGCCGGCGCCTACGAGCTGCCGCCGGGCCTCACGGTCCTGCTCCCGAGCGCCTTGATCAATCGTGACCCGCGCGCCTACGCCGCCGCGGACGAGTTCCATCCCGAGCGTTGGGCCGGCGCCGGCCCGTCGGTCCCGTTCTTCCCCTTCGGCGGCGGCGCCCGCCGCTGCGTCGGCGAACCCCTGGCCCAGGCCGTGGTTGAGGCGGTCGTGCCGGTCCTGCTCGGGACCATGCGCCTGGTCCCACTGGCCCCCGAGCCGGAGGCGATGGTCCAGCGCGCGACGGTCCTCGTCCCGCGCCGCAGTCTGCTCGTTCAGGCCGTCTAGTCCGCGAACCCGGCGCCGCTATAACCTGCGCCGCATGTCCATTTCGACGAACCAATTTAAGAACGGCACCCATATCGAGATCGACGGCAAGATCTGGAAGATCATCGAGTTCCAGCACGTCAAGCCGGGCAAGGGCGGTGCCTTCGTTCGCACCAAGCTGCGCCGGATCGAGGACGGCTCGGTGATCGACAAAACCTTCCGCGCCGGCGAGAAGTTCCGCCCGGTCCGCACCGAATCGAAGAAGATGCAGTACCTCTACGACTCCGGCGAGGCCGCGGTCTTCATGGACAGCCGCGACTACGAGCAGATCGAGATCCCCAGCGAGTCGCTGGGCGATTCGATGAAGTGGGTGCTGCCCAACGCCGAGGTCGAGGTCCTCTTCGTCGACGAACAGCCCAGCGACGTCCAGGTGCCGAGCGCGATCGACATGAAGGTCACCCAGACCGACCCCGGCCTCAAAGGCGACACCGCCTCCGGCGGTGGCAGCAAGCCGGCGACGCTGGAGTCCGGCGTGGTCGTCCACGTGCCCCTCTTCATCGAGGAGGGCGAGACGATCCGCGTCGACACCCGCAGCGGCGAGTACGTCTCCCGCGCCTAGCTACGACTGACGCCGCGCCTACGATGGCGCGGCGTGTTCGCCTACGACCCGAGCCAGTGGAGCGACCTCTTCGTCGCCGTGGCCGGCGCTTCGGCAGCCCTGGCGGGCCTGCTCTTCGTCGCCGTCTCGATCAACCTCGACCGCATCATCGGCGAAGCGGGGCTGCCGGACCGCGCCCTGGAGACCGTCCTCCTGCTCCTGCAGGTGCTACTCGTCTCGATCGTCGGCCTGATCCCGGGCCAGAGCAACGGCGCCCTCGGCACCGAGCTGCTCTTCGTCAGCCTCGCGATCGGCCTCCTCGTCGTGCGGCGGCCGACTGTCGGGCGGGCCAGTGGCTTCACGCCGACGCGCTCCTGGGTGTTAACCCGCTGGAGCCTGCGCCTGGCCGGCACGGTGCCATTTGTGATCGGCGCGGCCGGTCTCCTACTCGAAGCGGGTGGCGGTCTCTACTGGGTTGTCGCCGGCGTCGTCTTCGCGATCACGGGCGCGATCGCCAACGCCTGGGTACTGCTGGTCGAGATCCTGCGCTGAGCGGTCTGCTCGCGGGCGCGCCGCTGCCCCGCCGCCGGAATCGTGAAAATGACTCGATGCGCCGATCCGACCAACGCCGCGACGCCGTCTTCGCCAATTACCAGCGCGACGTCACCGGCCGTCCCCTCGCCGACCTGATCGCCGACGCCAGGCCGCTCACCCGCGAGCTGGCCGAGGGCGTCGACGAGCATCGCGAAGAGCTCGACGACACGATCGCCGCTCACGCAAAGGGTTGGACGGTCGACCGGATCGCGCCCTTGGACCTGAACGTGATGCGCGTCGCCCTCTACGAGATCGAGGAAGGGCTGGCGCCGGCCGAGGTGGCGATCAACGAGGCGATCGAGATCGCCAAGGAGTACAGCGGCGCCGACGCGCCCAAATTCATCAACGGCGTGCTCGGCGCGATCGTCCGCGAGCGGGAGCCCTCGAAGTGAGCCGCCTGCGCGAGATCGCCGAGCGCTTGCGCCAGATCTCGACCGAGCTGGAGGGCGACGGCGAGCTCGGCGACGAGCGCGCCGCCGAGCTGGCGGCCGAGGCGGCGGACCTCTCCGCCGAGGCGGTCGAGGAGGCCAACCGCCAGGCGCGCGAAGCCGAGAGCGCCGCTTGAGCGGCTACCCGGAGGACCTGCGCTCTCTGGTCGAGGCGGAGCTGGAGCGGTTGCGTTTCTCGCCCTCGCCGCCGACCGCCGGCCTCGAGCAGGCGATGCGGTACTCGCTGCTGGCTGGCGGCAAGCGCGTCCGCCCGGTCCTGGCCCTCGCCACCGCCCGCGCCCTCGGCGCCGAGCCGCAGCGCTTCCTGCCGGTCGCCTGCGCGCTTGAGCTCGTCCACACCTACTCGCTGATCCACGACGACCTGCCGGCGATGGACGACGACGAGCTGCGGCGCGGCCTGCCGACCTCGCACGTCAAGTTCGGCGAGGACGTGGCGATTCTCGCCGGCGACGGCCTCTTCGCCGAGGCGGTGCGGCTCTTCTGCGAGCAGCCGGGGGAGTCGGCGCGGGTGCTGGCGGCAATGCGCGAGCTGGCGGCGGCGACGGGTGTCGACGGCATGGTGGGTGGCCAGTACGTCGACGTGATCGGCGAGGCCCAGGGCCCCGAGGGCCTGCGCGCCCTGCATGAGCTCAAGACCGGGCGCCTAATCGCCGCCAGCGTTGGCGTCGTCCTCACCCTTGAGGGACTGCCAGAACCTGAGACAATGCCCTATCGCAAGTTCGCGGACGAGCTGGGCGTCCTCTTCCAGATCGTCGACGACATCCTCGACGTGACCGAGAGCGACGAGCAGCTCGGCAAGCCACATGGAAGCGACGAGCGACATGGCAAACTCACTTACGTCAGCCTCTTTGGCCTCGAGCGGGCGCGCGAGCTCGCCGCTGAGTCCCACGCCAAAGCGATTGCCGCACTGGCCGGCGCCAAAGGGGCGACCGACGACCTGAGGCGCGTCGCCGACTACATCTTTACGAGGAACGAATGAGCGAACAGCCCCCCACCCAAGGCCCCGAAGACGACACCACCGCCCACCTCCTGGCGGCGATCGATGGGCCCGCCGACCTGCACGAGCTGAACGACGAACAGCTCCAGCAGGTAGCGCAGGAGATGCGCACATTCATCATCGACACGATCGGTGAGATCGGCGGCCACTTCGGTGCCAACCTCGGCACCTGCGAGCTCGCCGTCGCCCTGCACAGCCTGCTCGACTCGCCCCGCGACAAGGTGCTCTGGGACGTCGGCCACCAGTCCTACCCGCACAAGATCCTCACCGGCCGCCGCGACCAACTGCAGACGATCCGCCAGTACGAGGGCCTGGCCCCGTTCTGTTCGATCGCCGAGTCCGAGCACGACATCATGGGCGCCGGCCACGCCTCCACTTCGATCGGCTACGCGGTCGGGCTGAAGGAGGCGATGCGCAAGGGCATCGGCAAGGACGGCAAATGCGTCGCGGTGATCGGCGACGGCGCCCTCACCGGCGGTGTCGCTTACGAGGCCCTGCACGCGGCGGGGGGGTTGCAGACCCCGGTGGTGATCGTCCTCAACGACAACGGGATGTCGATCTCACCCAACGTCGGCGCCCTCTCGCGCTACTTCAACCGCATCCGCCTCAACCCGCGCCTCTACCACGCCCGCGAGGAGGTCGAGGATCGGCTGACCAAGCTGCCGCTGGGCCTCGGGCGGCAGATCGAGCGGCTGGGGCCAGAGATCAAGGCGGCGATCAAGGCCTACTGGGCGCCCGGGCTCTTCTTCGAGGAGCTCGACCTCGCCTACATGGGCGTGATCGACGGCCACGACGTTCACGCCGTGCGCGAGGCGCTGGTCGAGGCCTTCGAAGCCGACCGCCCGGTCGTCGTCCACATTCACACGGTCAAGGGCAAGGGCTTCGCCCCGGCCGAAGAAGGCGGCCTGGAGTCGATGGAGAAATGGCATGCCGCCAAGCCCAACTCGATCGTCGACGGCAAGCCGGCCGCGGCGAAGCCGGTGCCGGTGACCGAAACCGACTCGCCGGAGGGGATCGAGCGGCTGGAGAAGCCGCCCGCCGCCGGCTCGCCGCCGCAGTACACGCAGGTCTTCGCCGACGCCATCGTCGCCGAGGCCGAGGCCGACGAGCGGGTGATCGGGATCACCGCGGCGATGGCGGGGGGTACCGGCCTGCAAAAGCTGGCCGACGAGGCGCCGGACCAGTACTACGACGTCGGCATCGCCGAGCAGAACGCGGTGCTGCTGGCCTGCGGCCTGGCGCTGCAGGGGGCGAAGCCGGTCTGCGCGATCTACTCGACCTTCCTCCAGCGCGCCTACGACCAGATCATCCACGACGTCTGCCTGCAGGAGCTCGACGTCACCTTCGCGATGGACCGCGCCGGTTTGGTCGGCGACGACGGCCCCACCCACCACGGTGCCTTTGACGTCTCCTACTTTCGCGCCGTCCCCAACGTCGTCGTGATGGCGCCGCGGGACGAGGCGATGCTGGTCCACATGCTGCACACCGCGATCGCCCACGACGGCCCGGCGGCGCTGCGCTACCCGCGCGGAGCGGCCGAGGGCGTGGAAATGCCTGCCGCTCCGGAACTGCTGCCGATCGGCACCGGCGAGGTGCTCGAGCCAGGCGAGCGGGTGGCGTTGCTCGGCTACGGCTACGGCGTCACCGTCGCCCGCGAGGCGGCGGCGATCCTCGCCGACCATGGCCTGCGCCCGACCGTCGCCGACGCCCGCTTCGCCAAGCCGCTCGACGGCGACCTGGTCGAGCGGCTGGCCCGCGAGCACGACCTGGTGGTGACGATCGAGGAGAACGTGCTCGCCGGCGGCTTCGGCTCCGGTGTGCTCGAACACCTCGAGGACGCCTTTGCCGAGGGGCCGGGCGAGCGGGCGCGGGTGCTGCGGGTCGGCCTGCCCGACCGCTACGTCACCCACGGCAAGCCGGCGCTGCTGCGCGGCGAGGTCGGCCTTACCGGCGAGGCTGTGGCCGAGCGGGTGCTGGCGGCGCTGCCCTCGGCGCAGCCAGTTTTGGGCTGAATCGCGCCCTCATCGAAATTGGGGATTGATTCAATTCGCTCAATCGAATAGCCTGCGCCGGTCTCTCCGGTGATGAGAGGAGTGGCGTAAGCCAATCGGCTTCGCTTCTGGGGACTCACCACAGGGAGGAGAGATGCGTATCTCTGTATGTGGCCCGTTTGGGGAAACGGGATTCTCGCGGCCCGGTCCTTGTGACCAGGCCGCGAGGCGCGCCCGCGAAACGGGGTTGGGCGCGCCGCGGTGCCCGGGTATGTTTGCCCGGTGAGCGGGCGGCAGCTTGAGAAGGCGGAGCGGTTCCGGGCCCTGCACGCGGGCGCGCCGTTCGTGATCCCCAATCCCTGGGACGGCGGCTCGGCCCGGGTATTCGAGGCGCTCGGCTTCCCGGCGCTGGCGACGACCAGCAGCGGCCTGGCCTTCACCCTCGGGCGCCTCGACGGCACGGTCACGCTCGCGGAGATTGGGGCGCACGTGCGCCTGCTCGACTCGGTCAGCGGGCTGCCGGTCTCGGTCGACCTCGAGAACGGCTACGGGCCGCGGCCCGAGGACGCCGTCGAGGCGATCGCGACGGCCGCTGCGGCTGGCGCCGTCGGCGGCTCGATCGAGGACTACGACCGCGACGAGGGGCGGCTATACGAGGTTGGCGAGGCGACCGAACGGCTTGCCGCCGCGATCGAGGCTGCCGCCGCGCTCGACTTCCCGTTCACCCTCACTGCCCGGGCCGAGAACCATCTTCGCGGCAACCCCGACCTGGCCGACACGATCGCTCGCCTGCGCGCCTACGAAGAGGCCGGCGCCGACGTGCTCTACGCGCCCAGGCTGGGGAGCATCGAGGAGGTGCGGGAGGTCTGCGCGGCGGTGGCGAAGCCGGTCAACGTGCTCGCCCGCCCCGGCTTCACGCTGGCCGAGCTGGTCGAGGCCGGCGCCCAGCGGGTCAGCGTCGGCGGCAGCCTCGCCTGGAGCGGGGTGGAGGGCGCGGCCGCGGCCGCCGAAGCGATCCGCGACCACGGTGACTTCTCCGGCCTCGGCAGCCTCGGCCGCGTGCGCGACTGGCTGTCCTAGCCCTCCTCGGCGAGGATCCCGTAGATCTTGCGCCGGGTCTCGTCGAGCAGCTCGCGGACCCGCTTCTGCTGCTCGGTGTCGGCGGCGTGGAAGACCTGGCCAACCGCATGGTGCAGCTTGCCGATCGCTACCCGGAGCTGGATCTGCTCCGGCGCCGCGTCGGCGTTGACGGCGTCCCAGGGGGTCACCTCGCCGGCCTTCTCCTCCTGCTCGGTGCGGCCCTCATCGGTGAGGGTGAAGCGGCGCTTGCCCTCGCTCTCCTCGCCGCGGACGAGGCCCTCGTCCTCGAGCATCTGCAGCGTCGGGTAAATCGAGCCGGCGCTGGGGGTCCAGGCGCCACCGCTGCGCTCCTCGATCTCCTTGATCATCTCGTAGCCGTGCATCGGCCGCTCGGCCAGCAGAGCCAGCACCGCCGCCCGCACGTCGCCGCGCCGGGCCCGGGGGCCGCCGCGCCCACGCCCGTAGCGGGGCCCGCGGCTGCGCGCAAACTCGCGCCCGTGCAGGTGCCGCTCGTGTCTCGGATCGTGTCTGTGGTGCATCGCAAGCCTTTCTATCGGTAACTAACGCGATATATCGTAACAAGTCGCAAAAGTTTGCTAGACGGATTCGAGAACCGCGGCAGCGAGTTCCTCCCAGGGGCCGACGTCCCAGTGGCCGCGGGCGGCGCCCGAGGTCGAGGGCAGGACCCAGGCCTCGGCACCTCCGAAGGGCTCGTCCTGGCAGCCGTAGGAGACTGGGCGTTCGAGGGCGCCACGGGCGGCGTTTTTGCCGTTGAAGGCCAGTCGCTCCGGTTCGGCGGCGGCGATCTTGGCGTGCAGGCCGTCGACGTCGAACTCGGTCGTGCCGACCTCGGCGTCGGAGCCGTGACGCACCTTGCAGATGTCGGTCAGGCCGATCCCGTACTCGGGCAGCAGCTCGAACTCGGTCGGGACCAGCTCGCGCGGGGTCAGGCCGACGTAGGCGAGGGTCGGCCAGAAGGAGTTGCCGGGACCGGCGTAGTAGGCGCCGGCGCGGGCCGAGGCCTTGCCCGCGGCGGTTCCGCAGAAGACCAGTCGCAGGCCGGGACGCAGCAGGTCGGGGAGGACGTCACTCGCCATCGGAGCGGTGTACCTCGGTGGCGGTCGCTTGCGCCCGCGGCCGCACGATGATCTCGTCGATGTTGACGTGCGCCGGCTGGGTCACGGCCCAGCGCACGCACTCGGCGACGTCGGCGCCGCTGAGTGGGCGCATCCCCTCGTAGACGCGGGCGGCCGCCGTCTCGTCGCCACCGAAGCGGACCAGCGAGAACTCGGTCTCGACCATGCCGGGGGCGATTTCGGTCACCCGCACCGGCTCCCCCAGCAGCTCCAGCCGCAGCGTCTTCGTCAGCGCCCGCTGGGCGTGCTTGGCGGCGGTGTAGCCGGCGCCGCCGCGGTAGGTCTCGAAGGCGGCGATGCTGGTCACGTTGACGATGTGGCCGTTGCTGGAGGCGCCGAGGGCGGGGAGGAGGGCACGGGTCATCCGCATCGTCCCGAGTACGTTCGACTCGTACATCTGCCGCCACTTCTCTTCCTCGGCGGTGGCGACGGGCTCCAGCCCGAGGGCGCCGCCGGCGTTGTTGACGAGGACGTCGCAGGCCGGCACGGTGGCGGCGAACTCGGCGACCGAGGCGGGGTCGGCGACGTCAAGCAGCAGCGGCCGGCCGCCGATCTCCGCCGCCAGCTCTTCCAGCCGCTCCAGCCGGCGGGCGCCGAGCACCAGCTCGAAGCCGGCGCCGGTCAGTGCCCGCGCGGTGGCGGCGCCGATCCCGCTCGAGGCCCCGGTGACGACGGCAACTCTGCTCATGCCGTGACCCTAGAGGGCCGGGTCGCGTTTTCGCCGAGCCCCGGCGGGGTACGTCTCGGCCCATGAAGGTCATCTTCGCCCCGATCGGCATCGGCGCCGGCTTGCTCGCCGGCTTCGCCGCCCAGAAGGCCTTCGAGCGACTCTGGTCCCTCTTCGACGACGAGGAGGCGCCAGGGCCCGACCAGCAGGAGGTCGAGTGGCCGAAGCTGATCGCCGCCCTGGTCGTCGAGGGGGCGGTCTTCCGCCTGGTCAAAGGCGCCGTCGACCACGGCGCCCGCTCCGGCTTCGCCTCGCTAACCGGCAGTTGGCCCGGCGAGAAGCGCCCCGACTCGGCCTAGTCGCGGCGCCTCTCGCTCGGCTTGCTATTCGATGAAGATCCCCTCTTGGACTTCTTTGGTGTTGAGGCCTTTGAGGGCCAGTTCGCCCGTGAAGGTGCCGTTGGTGAAGGTGCCGGCGCCGCCTTCGCATTTGCTGTTCTGGGTGTATTTGAGTTTTTTGGAATTGAGGCTGCCGACGAACGACCGGGTCGTGCCCGAGCCGACGGCTTCGATGCTCAGCGCTTCCAGCAGTTCCTGCGGCCCGACTTCGACCACACAGCCCGTTTCGGTGACGGTCGCTTTGACGCCGCCGCCTTTACAGACGATGTAGAAGCCGCTGTAGGTGTAGTAGCGGATTTCGCATTCGCCCCAATTGACCGAGGCGGGTTTGCCGCCGATGGTGCAGCCGGAGTCGGTCACTTTGACGCTCCACCAGGTGGCCGCCGAGGTTGCGGTGCCACTCTGGACAGATTTGGGGCAGGTGAACGTCCCGGCTTTGGTCCCGACGGTCTGGTTGCCGGTCCCCTGCAGGGTGACCGGGAACGATTCGGCTCTGAACTGGGGTTCTTCGGAGGCCGACGCCGAGGTGACCCCGTACGTCGCCGCCAGGGCCAGGGCAATCAATGCCGCCGGCACGAGCTTGCGAGGGGTGATCATGGTTCTCCTTGCTCCCAGACACCTGATGGGGGTTTTCTGGACGTCACCCTCTCTAGCGGCCCCGGCAGTACCGATCAAGCTTTTACTACTAATCAATAGACAATTTGCAGAGAAAGCCGCGCTCTGACCAAGTCACGCCCTCACTTGAGCACGATCAGCAGCGAGGAGGAGACACCGAGGAGGGCGCCGACGAGGGCGAAGGCGATCGTCACGGGGGCCCGGCGCTGCCGGCCCGCCTCCACCTTTTCCAGCGGCTGTGCCTCGGGATTGCGCACACCGCCGTAGAGGATCAGGGCGACGCCGTAGAAGGCGAAGGCGGCGCCGAGCACGACATACGGCCACTTGGCGCCGCTGTGGTCGAGCTCGGGCAGGATCCGTCCGACGCCGAGCGAGACCGCCAGCGAGGCCAGGCCGGTGCGCCACCAGGCGAGCTGGGTGCGCTCGTAGGCGAGGGCGGTTTGGCGCACCATCGGGTCTTTCAGTGCCATCGGCGGGCCCTCCCAGGCGGAGATTGCAACGGGAGTGACGAGCGGCGGTACGATGGCGGAGCGAGAGGCGCAGGGGACGGGCAGGACCCTGAGGACCTATGACGCGGACCCACGCAGTACCGCCAGTCGACGCTCCCGACGTCGCTGCCGCCCTGCGGGTCTTGCGCGAGCGTGGCCTGCGCGCCTCGACGGCGCGGCGGCTGGTGCTGGGGATGCTCTACGCGGCGGAGGGGCCGCTGACGGCGGAGCAACTGGCCGGTGGTCTCGACGGGGTGCTGCCGCAGTCGGACCCGGCATCGGTCTACCGCAACCTCGAGGTCCTCGAAGAGGTGGGGCTGGTGCGCCACCTCCACATCGGCCACGGGCCGGGTCGCTACGTGGGCGCCAACGTCCCCCGTCAGGAGTACCTGATGTGCGAGGAGTGCGGCGCCCTGCGCGCGGTCGAGCCCCACGAGCTGGACAAAGCGCGGGCGCTGATCCAGCGCCAGTTCGGGCACGAGGCACACTTCACGCACTTTCCCCTCGCCGGGCTCTGCTCCGACTGCGCCGGCGGCGGCGAGGACAAGCCCCGCCGCCGCGCCTGAGCGCGCTTTCGGCTTCGCCTTCAGAACACCAGCCTCCCCAGGCCCTTGCCGAGGAAGGCGACGCCGAGGCCCAGAAGCATGGTGGCGAAGACGTTGAGGAGGGCCAGGTTGGTTTGGCCACCACGGCCGAGCCTCTCGCTGTCGGCCATCCAGGTCGAGTAGGTCGTGTAGGCGCCGATCAGCGCCGTGCTGGCGAGCAGGCGCGAGTCCCCGGTCATCCGGGCGCCGTAGAGCACGCCGACCATGAAGGCGCCGGAGATGTTGACGACGAGGGTGCCGAGCGGGAACTGGGTGTGTTTGCGGCCGTCGACCGTGGCGCCGATCGCCGTGCGCAGGATTGCCCCGCAGCCACCGAGGGCCAGGACGCCGGCCCAGAGCAGCGCCGCGGTCATCGCGCCGGCTCCGCCCGGGTCGCGTAGTCGACGGCGACGCGGGCCGTGAGCAGGCCGCCGGCGATGCTGGCGGCGGCGTAGCTGAGGGCGATCCAGCCGCTGCCCTGGTCGATCAGCTTCACCAGCTCCAGTTGCATCGTCGCGAAGGTAGTCAGGCCACCGCAGAAGCCGGCGACCAGGAAGGCGCGCTCGCGCGCTCGCGGGTGCTGCCGCAGCCGCGTCGCGGTCCAGGCGAGGATGAAGGTGCCGATGAGGTTGATCAGCAGGGTCGACCAGGGGAACTCGCCAGGCCCGGTTGGCAGGCCCTTCTCGAAGGCCGCCCGCGCCGCCGCCCCGGTGGCACCGCCGGCGAAGACGAAGGCCCAGTGCTTGTTGCTGCGACGGACGCGGGTGCCGTGGATGAGCGAGCTGACCAGGCCGCCGCTGTGGCTCTCGGCGGTTGCGGCCATCGCTCAGCTCTCCCGGCTCTCGGGGTCGCCACCGCCGGCCGTGGTCAGGTGCTCGATTGCCGGCATCGTCCCGGCGGCATAGGTCCCGTCGCCAGCGCCGCCCGGTAGCTCCGTGTATTCCTCCTCGGAGCGGAACCCGATCGTGGCGTTGATGACCCGGGCGATGATCGAGGTGACGATGAACGAATAGGCGCCGGTCGCCAGCAGCGCCACCGCCTGGTGGCCGAGCAGGGCCGCGCCGCCGCCGAAGAAGAGGCCCTCCTTGCCGCTGAAGGTCCCGGTCGCGAAGAGGCCGATCAGGAGCATGCCGACGATCCCGCCCCAGCCGTGGACGCCGACGACGTCGAGGGTGTCGTCGATCCCGAAGCGGTACTTGAAGCCGATCGCGTAGGAGCAGACGATGCCGGCGACGAGACCGATCAGCATCGCCCCGACCGAGTTGACCTCGCCGCAGGCGGGGGTGATCGCCACCATCCCGGCGACCGGGGCGGTCAGCATCCCGATCATCGAGACTTTGCCGAAGCGCAGGCGGTCGCAGATGATCCAGCCCGCCATCGCGCCGGCGGCGCCGAGCTGGGTGTTGAAGAAGGCGACCGGCGCCGCGCCCTGGTCCTGCAGGGCGGAGCCGGCGTTGAAGCCGAACCAGCCGAACCAGAGCAGGCCGAGGCCGATCGCCACCAGGGGGATGCTGTGCGGTCGCTCTTTGATCCGCTGGAAGTCCTTGCGGCTGCGCAGCGCCAGCGCGCAGGCCAGCCCGGCGACGCCGGAGTTGAGCTCGACGACGGTGCCGCCGGCGAAGTCGAGGGCGCCGAGGTTGTGGGTGATCCAGCCGTCGGGGGAGAACACCCAGTGGGCAATCGGGATGTAGACCAGCACCGTCCAGACGGCGACGAAGACGAGCCAGCCGGCGTAGCGCGCCCGGCCCGCGATCGAGCCGCTGATCAAGGCCACGGTGATGACCGCGAACGAGAGCATGAAGCAGGAGTAGATGAGGGTTGGGATGTGCCCCGTGAGTTCGGAGGGGCCGATCCCGTTCATCACGACCTTGTCGAAGTTGCCGATCAGTCCGGCGCCGCCGACGTCGCCGCTGAAGGCGAGCGAGTAGCCGAAGAGGAACCAGATTACGGTGACGATGCCGAGACAGGCGAAGCTCATCCGCAGCATCACCAGCACGTGTTTGGTGCGGACCATGCCGCCGTAGAAGAAGGCGAGGCCCGGCGTCATCAGCAGCACCATCGCGGTGCTCGCCATCAACCAGGCGGTGTCTCCGTTGTCGACGCCGCTGATGGGCATCTCATCGACCTCCCTCTCGTTTGCTGACGTAGGTCTTGGACTTGCGCAGGTGGGGGGCGGGGACGCCGGCAAGGAGCCAGCGGGAGGCGTCCCAGGCCGCGTCCATGGCGCGGTCGAGTGCCGCCGATTCGCTGCTGAGGAGGCGTCCCCAGGCGCCGCAGTCGTGGGGCAGCTCGCTGACGCCCCAGCGGAGGGGAGCGTCGGCGAGCGCTTCCCGCAGGACCGCGGCGATGGCTGCCGCCGGGGCGGCGTCGCTGACCACGTGCAGCGAGGCGACCTGGTCGTCGGCGCCGAGCAGGCCCGGGCCGCCGAGCCCCTTTCCTTCGCTGGGCACGAGCCGGACCCGGTCGAGCGCCAGCAGGGTGCCGTCCGGGCGCCGGACTTCGAGGTCGGTGGCGAGGACGTCATAGTCGTGGCGCTCGCCGTGGCCGATCCGCCCGGCGCGGATCCGCTCGCCGAGGATCGCGGTCGCTCCGGCCGCCACCGTGGCGGTGGTGCGGTGGTAGGAGCGCGAGCCGGCGCAGGGGATGATCGCGTCCGGGAGGTACTCGAGCAGGCAGTCGCTGCCGGCGCCGAGGTTGACGACGCTGGTCGCGTAGTCCTCCTCCATCCGCATCACCTTGGTCGCGCCCTGCGTGGTCAGGTGGAGGGCGCTGCCGGTTTCGCAGTCGACGTCGATCCGGAAGCGGTCGCCCTGGACCATGCCGGCGCCGGCGCTCATCGCCATCACGATCGCCAGGTCCGGGCGGGCGGGGTCGAAGTAGAGCGGCCGCATGATCTGCAGCGGCGACTTCTGGTAGTGCCGCAGCAGCTCGGTGCGGCCGTCGACGCGGCCGAAGGTGAGGTCGAGGATGGCCACCTTGCCGGAGCTGCCGGCCCGCAGGGTCGACAGCGGCGAGGAGTAGGCGGAGACCTCGCGGGGCAGCGGCCGCGCCTCGTAGTGCTCGGGACTGAGGTGCCCGACGGCCACGCCTATCCCAGCGTCGGTGCTGCCCGTCGCGACTCCAGGAAGGTGCCGATCGCGGCGATGCCGGCGCCGTCGAGCGAGTTGGTCAGCTCGACCGGCCGCCCCTCGCGGGCCTCGACGGCATCGTGCTCCATCCGCCCCAGGTCGCAGCGCACCAGCGGGGCGATGTCGACCTTGTTGATCACCAGCAGGTCGGATTCGGTGATCCCGGGGCCTCCCTTGCGCGGCATCTTGTCGCCCTCGGCGGTGTCGAGGACGAAGAGGAAGAGGTCGACCAGGGCCGGGCTGAAGGTCAGGGTGAGGTTGTCGCCGCCGCTCTCGTAGAGCAGCGTGTCGACCTCCGGGAAGGCGTCGAGCAGCTCGGCCCCGGCGGCGAGGTTCATCGTCGGGTCGTCGCGCACGGCGGTGTGCGGGCAGGCGCCGGTCTCGACGCCGACGACACGTCCGGGGTCGAGCAGGCCGGCGAGGGCGCGGCGGACGTGCTCGGCGTCCTCCTGGGTGTAGATGTCGTTGGTGATCACCGCCGGCACGTGGCCGCGCTCGATCAGCTCCGGGATCAGCGCCTCGATCAGCGCCGTCTTGCCGGAGCCGACCGGGCCGCCGACCCCGACCCGGAGGAGGTCTCGTTCAGGGGGCATGGGTTTCCTCTCTCTCGGTCATTGGTCAACTGGCGAAGAGCTTGGCTTTGGCCTGCTCGTGGCGGGCGGACATCACGTCGGCCAGCGGCGTGCTGGCGCCGATCTCGTCGAGGCCGCAGCGCAGGGCCGAGCGCGCCACCTGCTCGATCGTCGGGGTGGCGCCGCGGACCAGCGTCTGGGCGCGCCGGTGGTCGACCAGCCGCAGCCGCAGCGCCGCCCCGGCGAAGGAGGTGGAGAAGGCGAAGAGGTCGGCGGCGACCGCCTCCTGGCGCGGCACGCCGGCGCCGGCGTAGGCGACGCCGGTGACGATCGCCTGGTTGCCTGGCGCTCGCCCGGCCGCGACCAGCTGGTCGAGCCGGGCGAGCTGGGGGGAGGGGAAGACCTCGGCGCAGAGGGAGAGCAGCTGGCCGCCGATCCGCAGCGAGGCGCGCCGCGTCTCGGTGGTCAGCTTGCAGGCGTGTAGGCGCTCGTCGGCGGCTTGTACCAGCTCCCAGTCGCCGCAGACGGCGCCGCGGTGGGCCAGTGCCAGGGCGGCCCCGTCGGCGGGCCCGATCGCGTGGCGAAGCAGGTCGTCGAGCAGCGCCGGCACCGACTCGGCGCCCGCCACGCCCGCCTGGGCGTAGCCCTCGAGCCCGTGCGAGAGCGTGTACATCCCGCTCGGGAAGGACGAGTCCGCCAGCTGCCAGGTGACCAGCTCGCAGGTCAGCATCAGACCATGAAGAACAGTCGCGTCAGCGGCAGCTCTTGCGCCGGCTCGATCGTCGCCACCTCGCCGTCGACCGTGACTTTGAACGTTTCCGGGTCGACCTCGATTTCCGGCACCCGCTGGTTGCGGACCATGTGCTGCTTGCCGATCGAGCGGCAGTTGCGCACGGGTCTGATCTGGCGGTGCAGGTCGAGCCGCTCGGGGACGCCGGCGGCGATGGCGGCCTGCGACATGAAGGTGATCCCGGTGCTTTGCCGGGCGCGGCCGTAGGCGCCGAACATCGGCCGGAAGTAGACGGGCTGCGGCGTCGGCAGCGACGCGTTGGGGTCGCCCATCGCCGCCCAGTTGATCAGGCCCCCCTTGATCACGAAGCGCGGCTTGGCCGCGAAGGAGGTGATCGGCCACTGGACCAGGTCGGCGACCTTGCCGGGGGCAATTGAGCCGATCGCGTGCGCCATCCCGTAGGTCAGCGCCGGGTTGATCGTCACCTTCGCCAGGTAGCGGAGGACCCGTTGGTTGTCGTTGCGGTCGGAGTCCTCGGGCAGCCTGCCGCGGATGTCCTTGCAGTGGTGGGCGATCTGGAAGCTGCGCGTCACCGACTCGCCGACCCGTCCCATCGCCTGCGAGTCCGAGGAGACCATGCTGATGATCCCGAGGTCGTGCAGGACCGTCTCGGCGGCGATCGTCTCGGCCCGGACCCGGCTGTCGGCGAAGGAGACGTCCTCGGGGATGTCGTGGCTGAGGTGGTGGCAGACCATCACCATGTCCAGCAGCTCGTCGACCGAGTTGACGCCGTAAGGCAGGGTCGGGTTGGTCGAGGAGGGCATCACGTTGGGCTCGCCGGTGACGCGGAGGATGTCCGGGGCGTGGCCGCCGCCGGCGCCCTCGCTGTGGAAGGTGTGGATCGCCCTGCCGTCGATCGCCGAGCGGGTGTCCTCGAAGTAGCCGGCCTCGTTGAGGCTGTCGGTGTGGATCGAGACCTGGACGTCGTATTCGTCGGCGACCGAGAGGGCGCAGTCGATCACCGCCGGGGTGGCGCCGTAGTCCTCGTGCACCTTGAGCCCGGCGGCGCCGGCCTCGAGCTGCTCGCGCAGGGAGATCGGCGTGCTCGAGTTGCCCTTGCCCAGGATCGCCATGTTCACCGGCATCCCCTCGCAGGCCTCGAGCAGGCGGGCGATGTTCCAGGGGCCCGGGGTGGCGGTGACCCCGTTGGTGCCATCGGTGGGCCCGGTGCCGCCCCCGACCAGGGTCGTGATGCCGTTGGTCAGCGCCTGTTCGGCCTGCTGCGGGGAAACGAAGTGGACGTGGCCGTCGATCGCCCCGGCGGTGACGATCGTGTGCTCGCCGGCGATCAGCTCGGTGCCGCCGCCGACGATCAGGTCGGGGTGGACGTCGTCTTGGATGCCGGGATTGCCGGCCTTGCCGACCCCGGCGATGAGGCCGTTCTTGATGCCGATGTCGCCCTTGACGACGCCGAGCAGCGGGTCGAGCACGATCGCGTTGGTGATGACCGTGTCCAGCATCCCCTCGGCGGAGACGCCGGAGGGGTCGGCGGCCATGCCGTCGCGGGCGGTCTTACCGCCGCCGTAGACGGCCTCGTCGCCGTAGCGGCCCTCGTGGAAGTCCTTTTCGATCTCGATCACCAGGTTGGTGTCGGCGAGGCGGACGCGGTCGCCCGTGGTGGGGCCGAACAGGTCCGAGTATTCGCGGCGGCTGAGGGTTGCCATCATCGGCCTCCTTTTTTCTTGGCTTTTTTGCCTTTTTTCGCGGCTTTGGCCGATTTGCCGGAGCCGCCGCCTTCGTCCTCGAGGAAGCCCAACTCGCGCATCTCGCGGATCGCCCGGGTGCGGTTGTCGCGGGCGCGGATGCTGCCCTGGACCAGACCGCTGAAGCCGGCGATGAAGCCGAGGCCGCCGTAGCTGCAGGCCTGCACTTCGTGCGTCTCGCCGGGCTCGAACCGCACCGCGGTCCCGGCCGGTAGGTCGAGGTGCATTCCCAGCGCCGCCACGCGGTCGAAGCGCAGCGCCCGGTTGGCCTCGAAGAGGTGGAAGTGCGAGCCGACCTGAATCGCCCGGTCACCCGTGTTGGTGACCTTGAAGGTCTTCTTGGCGCGGTTGGCGTTGATCTCGATTTTCCCGCTTTCGAACTCGAATCTGGCTGGGTCTGCCATCTCCGCTCCTCTCGGTCAGCCGACGGCCGCCTGGACGTCGTGGGGTGGGTGGTGGTGGTCGTGGGGGTGGGAGTGGCCCTCCTCGTGGGAGTGCGCGAAGGCGTGCAGGTGATCGCTGGCCAGCGCCGTGGCGACGCCGTCGTCGCCGTGGGCGGCGAGGTGGTGCAGGGCGGTCCGCACCCGGGCCGCGACGACGGCGTCGATGGTCGCGGGGGAGAGCAGGGGGAGCGAGGCGTCCGGCCGCTCGCGGAGCTCCGCCGGGATGATCGCCACGCGCCGGGCGCCGAGGCGGCGGCAGCGGTCGAGCCCGGCAAAGAGGCAGCCTGAGCTGGTGCGGATGCCGACCTCGACAAGTTGCCGCCCGGCATTGGCGCGCACCAGCGCCGCGATCCGGTGCAGCTCGGCGTCGTCGAAGGGACCGGCGGGCGCCGCCGCGATCAGCGCCGCCGTCTGCTCGTCGAGCTGCCGGCAGGCGGCGCGGAGCCAGCCGACCAGGTGGTCGGCGGAGCCGAACGGAGGTGCGAGGGCGACCTCGTCGGGACAGTCGCGCGTGGCCCAGCGCACGGTTCGGGCCGTGTCGGCGACGAGTCGGGGATCGCGGCCGAGGGTCATCGGCAACACCACCACCGGGCCCGGCCTCGTCCTCTGGGCGAGGGCTTCGGCCAGGGCCCGGGCCAGGCCGCTGCCGGGGGAAGCGACCCGGACCGGGGCTTCCGCCGCAACGCTGCCGGCGAGCTGGCGCAGTCCCTCCCCGTGCGCGCTCTCGTGGCCGCCGCAGAGGACGACGGGCACGGCGCGGCCGGTTGGGGAGATCGTGCGCACCTCAGCCACCGCCGACCGGGTCGTGGCAGGAGACGAGCTTGGTGCCGTCGCGGAAGGTTGCCTCGACCTGGATCAGGCCGGCCATCTCGCGGACCCCGGGCATGACGTCGCCGGGGCTGACCACCTGCTTGCCCAGCTCCATGCAGTCGGCGACGGATTTGCCGTCGCGGGCGGCCTCGAGGATCGCCTCGGAGATCAGCGCCACCGCCTCGCTGTAGTTGAGGGCGACGCCGCGCTCGCGGCGCCGGCGGGCCAGTTCGGCGACGACGTAGATGTACAGCTTGTCCTGCTCTCTCGGCGCAAGGTTCATTTGGCGCTTTCCTCCTCTGGTTTGGTGATCGCGGCGAAGACCGGGATCGCCGCCAGGAATGCCCAGGTGGTCAAGTTGAACGGCCAGGTGAGGGTGTGGCCACCGAAGGGCGCGAAGAAGTTCGCCAAGGCGGCGGTGAGGGTGGTGGAAAAGATCGCCGCCACCACCGCGTAGGCCATGTTGATCGGGGTGGGGGCGAGGAACGTCGCACCCAGCGCGATCATCACCAGCACCGCGTTGTAACCGTAGATGCCTTCGGCGATGAGGTTGGCGGGGGCGCCGAGCAGCCAGGCCGTGAGCGTGCCGATCACGCTGCCCGCAGCGGCGGCAAGGCCGACGCTACGGCTGGCGAGCGTGAGCCCGACAAGCATGATCAACCCCGCCCACCACTTGTCGATCAGGAAGATCTGGGAGACGTTGGTGAAAAGGGATTCGACCAGGTTGCCGAAGCTGAGGCTGGTGCTGCCGTCGGTGGCGCTGGGCAGGGCCGCGGCGGGACCGCCGTGCCAGATGCGCTCGAAGGACGGGGCCCCGATCGCGATTGCCGAGCCGACCACGCAGAAGGGCCCGGTCAGCGGCGGCAGCTTCCAGGTGCCGAGCGTCGTCGCCAGCATCGCCGTGATCACCGTGCAGGCGATCGCGCCCGAGATGGCGACCAGCCAGGAGGAGAGATGGAGGCCGAGGAAGGTGACGGCGGCGATTCCGATCAGGGCGCCGCAGTAGCCCTCGAGCCCGTGGTAGATCCGCTTGCGGTCGACGGCCAGGACGGAGGCCGTGCCGGTCGAGACGCCGGCACCGAGGAGGCCGAACACGCCCGGCTTCCAGCCCGCCGAGAAGAGCGCGATCGTGATCACCGCCCCGGTGATCAGTTTTTCCTGCAGATCGACCTGGCCGACCCCCCGTACGGTCTCGATCAGGAAGAGGGCGGGCTGGCGCTCGTACCAAGGAGAACCGGATGGCCTGGAGGCGCTCACCGTATTCCCGATTGCCGCCACCTCAGATCGCCTCGACTCCGTTCTGTCGGTTAAACAACAGACTTACCCGGAGACGCCTCCCGCTTCGGTTGTACCACACATACTTTGCTTGATCAACAAAAGTAGGAAACCACAAGTAGCTGACTGTAAGGTTTTAGGCGACTGTTACCGATTCCAGCCTCTTGCAACTGGGTTGCAGTAAGGGAGATAGAGCCAGACTAATAGTGAGAAACGTCGGGTGTTACTGCAACACCCTTGCAGGAGGGGCATTGTCGCGCTACGGTGATACCTCGGGTCGCAGTCGACCCGGGTGTCCCGTAATCCAGGCGATCGTGAGGCTCCTCTTGACTTCAGAGCGGCGCCGCATCGCTGCCATGTCGGTGGTCGTGGTGGCCCTGCATGTGGTCGGGTTCTTCGTCTTGATAGCGATCGTCGCGCCGCAGGGCCTCTCGCTTGGGCGGGGCGGTGCCTTCGGCATCGGTATCGGCCTCACCGCGTACACGCTCGGGCTCAGGCACGCCTTCGACGCCGATCACATCGCCGCGATCGACAACACGACGCGCAAGCTGATGGGAGAGGGGAAGCGCCCACTCGCAACCGGCTTCTTCTTCTCCCTGGGCCACTCGACGATCGTTTTCGCCCTGGCGCTGCTGTTCGCCCTCGGGCTGCGGTCGCTGAGCGGCCAGGTGACGCACGACGGCTCGACACTGCAGACCACGGCGGGCTTTGTCGGCACCACCGTCTCGGGCTCATTCCTGATGTTGATCGGGGCCCTCAACCTGGTTGCCCTGCTCGGCATCGTTCGTCTGCTGCAGCGGATGCGGGCGGGGGAGTTGAGCGAGAGTGCGCTCGAGCGCTCGCTGCAAAAGGGCGGGGTGATGAGTCGGCTCTACGGGCGCTTCACGCGAACCATCGAGGCCTCGTGGCAGCTCTACCCGCTGGGAGCTCTCTTCGGTCTTGGCTTCGACACCGCGACCGAGGTGGCGCTGCTTTTCCTGGCGGCAGGCGCCGCCTTCGGTGGGCTTCCCTTCTACGCGATCCTCTGCCTGCCGATCCTCTTCGCCGCCGGCATGAGCTTGCTCGACACCGGCAACGGCATCCTCATGAGGTATGCCTACGGCTGGGCCTTCGCGCGCCCGGTGCGGAGGATCTACTTCAACCTGACGATCACCGGCATCTCCGTCGCCGTCGCCCTGATCATCGGCACGGTCGAGCTCGCTTCTGTCCTCACCGACAGGCTCGACCTCAGGGGCTTCGTCTGGGACTTCGTCGGCGGCGTCGACCTCAACGCCGTCGGTTTCTTCATCGTTGCCCTGATCTTCGTCACCTGGGCCGTTGCCGTCGTCGCTTGGCGAACCGGCAACATCGAGGAGCGCTGGACCGCGAGCCTGCAGGCGCGGTCGTCCGGGCGGAAGCTCGAGTAGGCGAGGGCGCCCGGCCTCGAACCGCCCCGGGCAGGGAAGATGGGGGCCATGAGCCTGCGGATCGTCTGGCGAGGGGCGCTCGTGTTGCTGCTCGACGCCCTTGCCCTGCTGGGGCTGTCGGAGCTGCTCTCCGGCTTCGTCCTGCGCGGCGCCGGCACGGCACTCGCCGCGGCGGTGCTGATCGGTCTCCTCAACGCATTGATCTGGCCGCTGCTCGCCCGCTTGGCGCTGCCGCTCACCGTCCTCACCTTCGGCTTGGCGGCGCTGCTGCTGAATGGCCTCCTCGTCGCCGTCGCGATCGACGTCCTGCCGGGTGGGGAAATCGGCGGCGTCCTCGAGGGGGTCGTCGTCGCCCTGGCGATGACCGCGATCACCTCGACCGTCTACAGCCTGTTCGCGATCGACGAAGAGGACACCTGGTACTACCACGTGGTGCGACGGCAGGCGCGCCGCCGCGAAGGGGTGGTGGAGAGCGAGGTGCCGGGCATCGTCTTCCTCGAGATCGACGGCCTCGCCCACGACGTCCTGCACCGGGCCCTCAGCGACGGCAGCGCCCCCAACCTCGCCGCCTGGCTGCGCGGCGGCTCGCACCGGCTGAACCGCTGGGAGACCGATTGGTCCTCACAGACGGGCGCCTGCCAGGCCGGCCTCCTGCACGGCGACAACGAGGACATGCCCGCCTTCCGCTGGTGGGAGAAGGACCGCGGCAAGGCGATCGTCACTAACCACCCGCGCGACGCCGAAGAGCTGGAGCGGCGCCGCTCGGACGGGCGCGGGCTCCTGCACGCCGACGGCGCCAGCCGCGCCAACATCCTCTCCGGCGACGCCCCGCACTCGATGCTGACGATGAGCACGGCGCTGCGGCGGCGGCGGCCGATCGGGCGCGACTACGCGGCCTACTTCGCCCGCCCCTACGCGGTCGCGCGCACGATCGTCCTCGTCTGTGCCGAGGTGGCGCGGGAGCGCCGGGCGGCGCGGGCGCAGGTGCGCGACGACGTGCGGCCACGGATCCCCCGCAGCCGCTCCTACGCGCTGGTCCGCGCCTGGGCGACCGTCGTCCAGCGCGACCTCCAGGTGGCGGCCGTGATCGGCGACGTGCTCAGCGGGCGGCCGACCATCTACACGACCTTCCTCGCCTACGACGAGGTCGCCCACCACTCGGGGATCGAGCGCCACGATGCGATGGCGGTGCTGCGCGACCTCGACCGCCAAGTCGCCCGCATCGCCTCCGCCTGCGCCGAGGCGCCGCGCCCCTACCGGCTGGTGGTGCTCTCCGACCACGGCCAGTCGCAGGGAGAAACCTTCCGCGACCGCTACGGCGAGACGCTCGAACAGGTGGTGCGCGCCGCCTCTGAGCCCGACAGCACCATCTCCATCGATGGCAGCGAGGACGACGGCCTCGCCTACCTCAGCGCCGGCCTGACCGAGATGGCCCGCGACGACACCGCGGCCGGGCGGACGGTGCGGATGGCGACCCGCGGGCGGCGGACGAACGGGGCGATCGCCCTCGACGACGAGGCGCGCGAGGATATCCAGCAGGCGCATGGCGACGGCGTGCCCGAGCTCTCGGTGATGGCCTCGGGCTGCCTGGGCCTGGTCAGCTTCCCGCGCGAGCCCGGCCGGGTGACCCTGGAGCGGCTGGAAGCGCTCTACCCGCAGCTGGTGCCGGCGCTCCGCGACCATCCCGGCATCGGCTTCCTGCTGGTGCGCTCCGAGCGCTATGGCGCCGTCGTGATCGGCAAGGCCGGGACGCGGTACCTCGACGAGGACAGGGTGGAGGGGGAGGACCCGCTGGCCCCGTTCGGCCCCAACGCCGCCGCCCACGTGAAGCGCACCGACGGCTTCCCCCACTGCGCCGACCTGATGCTCAACAGCACCTACTGGACGGACTTCGGCGAGGTCGCGGCTTTCGAGGAGCTGGTCGGCTCACACGGCGGGCTGGGAGGGACGCAGTGCCACCCCTTCGTCCTGCACCCGGCAGAGCTCGAGTGGCCAGCCGAGGAAGTCGTCGGCGCCGAAAGTGTCCACCGCGTCTTCCGCGCCTGGCTGACCCAGCTCGGCCACCCGGACTACGGCAGCGAGGTCGCCTCGCCCGGCTCCAGCACCCTCACCTCGACCTGAGGCGCCAGCTCGCGAGCGTGGGCGGCGAACTCGCGCGGGGGAGAGTGCAGCGGCTTCGGCAGGAACGGCGCCAGTCCGCGGGGGTAAAGCGTCCCCCAGTGGATCGGCACCGCGACCCGCGGTGAGAGCAGCGCCGCCGCCTGCGCGGCCCGCTCGGGATCGAGGTGCCCCGGCCCGAGGTTCGGTCCCCAGCCCCAGACCGGCAGCAGGGCGAGGTCGAGCTGCCGGTCGGCGCCGAGATCGGCCATCCCGTCGAAGAGGTCGGTGTCGCCGGCGAAGTAGACGCGATGGCCGGCGTCGAGGAGGTAGCCGACGGCCTGTGCGTCCGGTGCGCCGCGGCGAGCGCCCTCGTGATCGGCCTCGACCGCGGTGACGGTGACCCCGCCGATCGCGTGGGACTCGCCCGGCGCCAGCTCGGTCACCGCCGCGAAACCCTGCCGCTCGAAGACCCCCGCCGCCCCCAGCGGCACGAGCAGCAGCACCTCGCGCCCGACCCGTCGCAGTGAGGCCAGGTCGACGTGATCGCGGTGCAGGTGTGAGATCAGAACCGCGTCGAGGTCGGTGGCGACGTCTGCCGCGGGCGCCCGCGAATGACGCCGCAGCGGCCCCACCCGCGACCGCAGCACCGGGTCCGTGAGTAGCCGCACCCCGCCGAGCTCGATCAGCACGGTCGCGTGACCGATGTAGGAGACGCGGTCCGCCGCGCGGGTGCCGTTATCGTCCTCTCCCGTCTGGGGCATCGAGGGATCTTCGCTGCTCCGAAGCCGAAGACCCGACGATCGGAGCGTGGATGCCCCGCCAGCGCGACCTTCCCCACGTCGACCCCACCAGCCCGCAGGGCCCTGTCCGCCGCGCGATCCTGCGCCAGATGAGCAGTCCGGCAGCGGTGGCAATGGAGGGAAGCACCCCCTTCCAGCTCACCGCCTGGCGCCTGGGGCCCGTGCTGATGCGCCTCACCGGCGGCCACTTCGCTTCGCTGCTCCCCTTTCCGGCCGGCGTCATCGAGACTCGCGACGCCCGCAACGGCAGCCCCCACCGGCGCATGGTCATCTACTTCCACGACGGCGAGCGGGTGACCGTGATCCCCTCCAAAGCGGGCCTCCCCGATGACCCCTTCTGGTACCGCAATGCCCTCGCCGACCTCGCCGTCCACTTCGAATCTCGCCCCTTCCAGGCCGAGCCGGTCGAGGACGAGGGAGAGAAACAGCGCCTCTGGGCGCTCGCCGACGCCTTCTACCCACCCAGCGTCGAGTACCGTCGTCGCGCCGCCCGCAGTGGAAGGACGATCCCGATCCTCCAGCTCGCCCCCCGCTGACGCTCCGGCTCAGCCGGGAATGTCGATCCAGCGCACGATCATCCCGTCCCGCACTTCGTGAAACGCCGGCGGGGCCGGGGGAGGGTCATTCGCCAGCAGCGCGATCACCTCCTCGCGCCCGTGCAGATGCTCCTCGATTGCGGTCGTCCAGTGCACATCCGGATCGAGCAGCCGTTCCAACCGCCCCCAATCCCGCCGCTCGATCGTCGAGAGCACGTCACTCACCGCCGGTACCTGCTCCGCCACCGCTAGTTCACCTCCCGGCGCATCCCAGGTGGGATGCTGAGCCATTCAATCAGCGTCGAACCAGAAGTTCGACCGTGGGAAGGACGGCAGAATCGATGCCAACCGTGCTGGCGTTTCACGAGGTGGAGGATGTTGACAAATGGCTCAGCTCCCCCAAGCGAGAGGAGCTGTTCGGGCCGGCAGGCGTGACGGTCCGCACCTTCCGCGACCCCAAAGGCTCGAACCGGGTCGGCCTGATCCTCGAGGTTCCCGATATGTCCGTCGTGGACCAGGTCCTGGCCGACGAGGCGGCCCCGGCGGCAATGCAGCACGACGGCGTTCGCCCCGAGACCCTGGTGATCCTCGAGGAGGCATAGCCCCCACAACAGAAGCCCCCCGCCGGGGAGGCGGGGGGCTTCTGGGGTTACTACGGGGAGGAGAGATGTTTGATCTCGTGCGCCACTGGCGCACGAGACGATCCCCGTCCGCCGACGTGATGGCCATCTAGGATTTGTGCGATTGAATGGACTTGACGTGATGGCTCGAACCAACATCTCCGCGGCGGACTCCCGCTCTCGATCAAAAAGCTCGTCTCGGGCTGCGGATCGCGCTGCCCTGGAGCGAGGAGTCAAGACTGTGAAGGAGATGAAGCGGGAGAACGAGGTCTTTGCTCCGCTTGCCGAAAGCGCGCGCATCGATCTGAGCGCGTCTCGTCGTCTGGCCTGACGATGCAGGAGGCCAAGCCGCCTCTTCGCGTCGAGGAAGTCGAGCGGGTTCTCGGCTTCTCACGCCCTTGAGCGAGTCGGCCCAGATCGTCTTGGTAGGGGGACAGGCGCTTGCGTTCTGGAGCGCTCGTTTTGCCGAGCCCGCGGGAGAGATCCGCGTCGTGGCGAGCAAGGACATCGATTTCGAGGGCTCTGCAGACGCCGCGCGGCGCGCGGCTCGGCTTCTGGGCGGTGAGGTGATGATCCCGCCGCCGCGGGAGCCATCGCCGATGACCGGCACCGTCGGCTTCCTCGATGCTGACGGGATCGACCGCTCCGCGCGGCCTTGACGCGGAGGACGTTCGCGAAGCCGCCGTCCGCGTTGAGCTTTCGACGCCCGCGCGGGCTGATCGCGCCGCACTCTGGGTACTGCATCCGGAGCGATGCTAACCCGAAGGCGATCCAGCAGTTCATGGGTCATTCCAAGACCCAGACCACCTTCGACGTGTACGGGCACCTGCTGCCCGGTAGCCATGATGAAGTCCGCGAACGCATGGACGGCTACCTTCGAGGCGAAGGCCAATGATGACTCGTGGCCCAAATGCTGATTGGGGTCAGCACGCGCCGCTATCCTCGCTCGAGTGCCTCTCATTTCGCGGATGAAATCGGGACGAGTTCAAGACAAGGTCCGTCGGCTCGAAGAGCAGATGGAGTCGATGAACTCGAAGATCGATGCGATGGCCGAAACCTTCGAGTCGCGCCGCGCTGACGACGAAGCCGCGGCCATCGCCGCGGAGCGCATCCGTAGCGGCGCCGCCGACCACAAGGAAGACGGCGCCGAGGCGTTGGCGAAGCTGGGCATCGAGCTTCCCAAGGGATGAACGTCGAGCCATCCGGCGAGGTGCCCGTCACCTTTGTGAAGGGCGTCCTCGATGACGTGGCCGAGCTGACGGCAACCTCGCCGAGCGCCGAGCCCGAGCAGACGGCTGAGGTCGAGGTGCTGAAACTCCGGATCGCCGAGTTGTTGGTCGAATGCAAAGCCAACCCCTTCCTCGGCGAACCGATGGGGAGGGGGCTCCATCCTGAGCTGGCGGACTGCCGGCGGGTCCGCTTCGACGTTCCCTCGCACGACAGCAAACCTCGGTTTCGCCTGATCTACCGGAACCAGCCATCGGACGGGGCGCCGGCCGAATGCCATTGGCTGGCGATCGCGCCGCGCTCAGGGTTGCGGGCGCATCGCAAGGCGCAGCAGCGCATTCGATCCGGCTGACTGTGGCGCGGATCGTTTCGAGGGCTTCGCTGGACCCGCTCAGCTCCCGGCCGATGTCCGGCTTTTGGCTTGCCAAAGCCCCCCACAACAGAAGACGCCCCGCCGGGGAGGCGGGGCGCTTCTGGGGTTACTACAGGGAGGAGAGGAGCCCGAGTAGCCGCTCTAGAGAGCCAAAAGCGGCCTATAGAGCCAAGTCGGTTCCGGCTAGATCCGGTTGTACCCGGTCGGATCGGCGCCTGACTGTGGCACGAGTGCGGCACCAGGCCCGCTGCCCGCTTCGGCTGCTGATGCCCTGGAAAGTATCGAGCCGCCCTTTCCGGCCGGCTCGAGGACGACGCCCTCGATGAGAGTTTCGGAACTGCCTTTTTGGTTGGCTGCTGGCCTCGCGGGGATCTGCGCCGTTGCCCGCCGACTCAGCGCGCAAACTGCTACGACCCTTGCGATCGCCGTCTTCGCGAAGGGGCGCAACCGCGACCTCCGGAGCGTCAGGCGGTTCGCGCCTGCAGCGTGCAGCTAGGCCAGCGCTGTGGGTTGAGCGGCTCGGTCGTGGGTCAATGTGATGGAAAGGTTGTAGCGACTTCAATACCGTGCCAAGTGGCACCATGGCAGATCAAAGGCCCAACAACGAACTAGACCGTATCCGATGGGCACTCGTGCAAACTGAACGAGCTACTCAAGACCTCGCCGAAGCCGCTATCGCCGTTCACGGGGGCCGGTCGGAGGATGCCCGTAAGCACCTAGTCAATGCAACCCGAACTCTGGGTCTAATTCTCGGTCAACACGGAGATGCAGGGCCTCTCCTCGGGCCTAAGACCAAGCCTGACACCAGCAAAAATCGCGATCGTCTATAAAGCAGCCTTCCGAAGTACCTCACTGGGAGTGGCAGGGATTGAAGACGCTTACGATCTTGCAGGTTGGAGACCTGCACTACGACGAGGCTAATGCTGGCCCCGCCGTCGATGGAAAGGATTCTCATATTTCACCAGCGCTGGTCGCTGCCGCAGCGCCAAGCCAACTCCGGGCGGTCATGCAGGCCGCCCAAAAGAGATGTGCCAGTGATCCAATCGATGCGATTGTATTCTGCGGGGATCTAACGACCCGGGGTGTTCTCTCGGTGTATGAAGAATGTGTCGAGTACCTTGATGTCGGCTTCTCGCTTGCGGGGAGTTCTTCACGGCCAGAAGGCACCCTGCATGCTGTTCCAGGCAATCACGATGTAGATCGCAGACTTGTTGATCCCGAGGGTAAGGATCTCTTTTCGAAGTTCGAGCCGCTGGCACGGGCGTGGCGAAGTCGGGGCCTCAGCATCCTGGCATGTGACTCCGTTCGGAATACGAAGGTGGGGGTCGTTGGAAGCGAGGCGGCACTTCTAAGCGTCAATAGCTGCATTGGCTGCGGCGAGAAGAGGTCTCGGATTGGAGAGTTCACGGAAACTCTGAAAGCACAGCTGAAAGAGGAAGCGAGCCGTGGGATTGGAGGGGCCGCCGATGCCCTCTGGGAAGGACTCGATACGCCGTTGGTCCACGAGGACCACCTTCGAGAGCTGAGTGAGGCGGTCGAGGATCTCATGCCTTCGGTACTACCCATTGTTACGGCACACCACAACCTACTCCCTCAGGCGATCCCTCGTGTGGCCGTATACACCGAACTACTAAATGCCGGGGCTGTCCGAACGAGCCTGTCCTCACACGGCAGATGGGTTATTTACCTCCATGGGCATATTCACGACGATCCCATTGAGGTAATTGACCAGCGCTTTCCGGGCCGTGGCAGCGTGCTTTCAATTTCGGCACCCGAGTTTCGATCTGGCTTCAATCTCATATCTGTTGCATTCGGGTATGCCGGCCGTCCAATTGGTTGTACTGTCACTCGGTATCGCTATGAACGCGGCGGGGAGGTTCGATCACAGCAGCCAATCCGAGTGGGGCTACGTCGGGCGCACGATGAGCCGGAGGAACTCTTGGAGATCATTCTGCGGCTCGTCCCACAGGGCCAAAGTTTGCGGTTCCGGGAATTACAGCATCGTCTGCAAGAACAAGTTTCGCCCACCCCATCCATCGGACGAATTGAAAGCACTCTGCTAGAAGCCGAGTGGGCTGGTCACCTTTCGATCCCCGAGAGAGACGATCTTCCGCAGCACTGGACCATCCGCCGGGAGCTTCTATGAAGTATCCCTTCAGCCAAGCCCGGTGGGAGCAGGACGCGAGACACTTCTTTCACCTACCAGTAGACGAGTTCTCTCGCCTACAAGAGTCAAAGCCAAGCTACCTGATTGGCAGCCGCGGGACGGGAAAGACGACGCTCCTCAAAGCGCTGAACTGGGCGGAGCGCCTCGCGAATCCCTCGTTACAAAGTCAGCTCAAGGTAGTGACTGGCTCGGAGAATCTGTTTGACGGCCATTATGTCGGTGTCTATTTCAAGCTCCCTCGGACTCAACTTGCGCTGATTGATGCTTTCGTCCCAGCGGGAGATCCGCGCTATCCGAGCCTTGTTGGTCTATACCTCGCGTTCAATTGGGTCGACATACTCGCCGAGGCAACTGCTGGCTTATTGGAGGGCGAGGTAATCGCCTACTCGCCTGAGGATGAGGAGGGCGCAGCCCTGGCTCTGCACAATGCTTACGAGGACGCCCCGCTCGTTCAGCGATACCTAGACCCACGCGAAGTCCGGTCTCTTCGACTGCTGGCACGAGCAATGCGCCGGCTACGCCGGCATTTCGAGACTGACATCCAGTCCGGGGTAGGCCCAGAGGAGCTTGTTCGCAACTTTCCCGTGGGCGCGCCGGGCGAGTTCGCGGATATTGCCGGAAAGGCGATGGCACGTCTGTATCCGGCCAATCACGAGGAGCCATGGTTCTTTCTTGTCTGCATGGATGAGGGGGAGCATCTCACTGAAAGGCAACAGATCGCGCTGAACAGCATCGTTCGAGTGGCCGAGCGCCCGTTGATGCCGGTGGTTGCGTACTTGTCGCCACCGCGACCGCTGACCGACACTGCGGGCCGGATGACGACTACGAATGCGGACGTTGACCTGATCTCGATGGATCGCATGGGTGATAAGAGGTTCGCGAAGTTTGTCGAGGGTGTGGCTTCGGTTCGTATCCAAGAGGCCGCGCAGCAGCCTGAGGCACATCTCGAGTTGAATGCGCTCCTGGGGCGGCTAGCGATTAACGAGCTACTGCTTCGGCTGTTGAAGAGCTCCACGGATTCCTGGGGTCAGCAACTGTTGGCTAAGGCTGAAGCAAATGCAGAGGTTCCATTTTTCAAGGAAAGGAATGCGACTGCCCCGCCGATCTATCAGACCTATCTCGTAGAGACCCTTGAGCTTGAGCTTCCGGAGCCTCAGGCAAAGAATTGGGAGACCCGTAAGCAAAAGAGCGCCGAGATTCGGAAGAAGATCGCCGCCGCGTACCTTTCCATATGCCAAAAAGTGGGCGTACAACCGCTTTATGCGTCTGCCGACATGATGTTGCAGATGTCGGATCAATGTGTGCGCGACTTTCTCTGGCAGATGCATGAGATTTTTGTAGAGACGGGAGATTCACCTAGCGAGTTTCTCGCTAGAACGAATATCCCCGTTGAAACGCAAGACAAAGCCCTCAGGCGGGCGAGTGATCAAAAGATCAGCCGAGTCGCCGACTCTGTAATGGCAGAGGCATCAACCGTCACCCGACTAGTGGATGGGCTCGGCCTATTGACCGGACTTCTGCAGCGACCGTTGGAGGGGCGACTGAGGTCCGGCTTCACTCAACATTTGAGGTCGAATGAGCCAGGTGCATTTCGACTGCCGAGCGCAGAAAGCTTCGAGCGGGATGAGGATAGCGAAAAGACCCTTGAACTGATCAGGCTGGCTATCGATGGAAGCTATCTGCGGCAGGTATCCGGAAGTCGAGAGACCATGCGCTTTCGACTCCACACTTCTCTTGCGGCTCATTACGGCTTCTCGTATCGAGGGGCATATTCAGACACTCTGCTGAGCCTCGATGAGTTGCGAAGAATCTGCGCAGTGTCGGGGGAGAAGGAACGAAGAGAGCTGATCGCTGGCATCGCGGCACGTCTTACCGGAGACCCAGACCCCCAGAACACTTTGCCAATGTTCGATGAGGAGTGAGCGTGCGGTCGCAACATAGACAAGCTCATTTAGAAGGATGGTCGGAGCGATCGTCCGCCGTGTCTGATGTAGCCGAAGGCGAATATGACTTGCTGGTAATGACCGCGAGTTGGGACAAGCGGTGCCTGTGTCTGCTCGAGGCCGACCTACGTGCACAGCACGGTATTGGTATCTACTTCGAGAACCGCGGAAGCTTGGGTCTCCGTGATGTACATGACCCTCTGGTGCGTGCCTATCTATGCGCTCATTGCAACGAGGTCGCGGAAATCACCAAACCGTCAGAGGCGCTAGATGAGCTATGGCAGGACCTATGGCTAGGCGCTTGGGAGGCTTATGTGAGGGTAGGGAGGCCACTAAATGTACTGCTTGATCTATCCACCTGCCCTCGATATTACGCGATGGGCTTCCTGGCTCAAGGCATGCGACAAGGGATTCTCGCGAGCCTAACTTGCTTTTACGCAGAGGGTCAGTATCCACCTCCCTCCGTTGAGGACCTGGGAGAGGAGTTCACTGCGGGTCGCTGGGAAACCCGCAGTGCTCCGATGCTGGCCGGTACGGCCGATCCGGGTCGGAAACGGCTTTACGTTGTATCGGTTGGCTTCGAGGGTCCCAAGACCTTTAGGGCAGTCAGTAGTGATGATCCAGATCGGGTTGTGGTGCTCTTTCCAAGCCCTGGGGTGAGGGATGACTATCCGGAGAGAACTCGGGAGAAGAACCAACTGCTATTTAAAGAATTCGGCATCGATGAGTCCCGGACCCTCAACGCGCCGGCGGGAGACGCAATTGCTGCCTGGAAGATTTTGGATGAAAGTGCGGTGGCAGGTTCCGACGAGAATCCGTTCTATCTATGTTCGGGAACCAAGCCGCATTCGATGGCCATGGCTGTTCACGGTCTGTTGACTGAACGGCCCACTGTCCTCTATGCAAAGCCAGTAGGGCACAAAGAGACGGAAATTTCGCCGCTTGGTGTTTACTGGATCTTCTGCTTCCGCGACCTTGCGACGCCCGGAACGCATAGAGTCTGCGCCTAGATGCGCTCGGAAACTGTTGTAGGGGAGGCCCAAGGGGCGTCGGTGGTTCCGCCATTTCTCAAGTGGCCAGGCGGAAAGCGCTGGCTTGTCCCGCAGCTTGCTCCACGAATTCGAGACCAGCTTCAAAATCGATATTTTGAGCCATTCCTTGGAAGTGGCGCTATGCATTTGGGCGTTCAGGCACCCAAGGCCGTGTTGGGGGACATAAACGAGGAGCTCATTGCCACTCTAGAGACGGTTGCTAGGGAACCAGAGCGTGTGGTGTCCGCAGTGTGGCGGTTTTCTAACACTGCTGAGTGCTACTACCGAGTGCGACAGTCTCGACCGCGAACGGAGGTCGGTCTGGCAGCTCGGTTTGTTTATTTGAACCGAACGGCTTGGGGTGGGGTGCACCGTTTGAACAGGAAGGGTGAATTCAATACTCCGTTTGGAAATTCGGGGAGGGTAATCTGTCGGCTGCAGGCGGTTGTGCAGGCTGCGCGATTGTTCGCCTCCGCGGATCTTCGTGTCGCCGACTTTGAGGAGGTAATGAGCGAAGCCGGGTCTGGGGACGTCGTCTATGCCGATCCTCCCTATGTAAGTCCGACATCGGGTCATGACAGCTTTCGACGGTATTCAGAGCGAGGGTTTTCTTGGGCCGATCAGGAGCGTCTTGCTTCGGCGGCCGTGGAAGCATTTCATCGAGGGGCATCCGTTGCTGTAAGCGGGCGGGCGGGGTTTGAAGTTGAGCGCCTATATCCCGGCTGGACCCGAGTTCATGCGCAGCGTTCCTCCAGGGTTAGTAGGGCACCGCGGGGTCGAGGAGTGTTTCGAGAGGTCATTCTGCTCAGCCCGAATATGGCGCATCGATCAGATGGGAAGCTCGGCCTGAGGAAGGAAGTTGCCCAGCAAGATGCTACACCTCGTGCGTTTGAGGGCTTCGGAGTGTCGCTATAACCAGGGTAGGATGCGGGCCAGGATGTGTGTCGGAGACACCGCGAGGTGTAGCCGATGGCCTTTCGTAGCGTTGGGCCGGCGAGATGAGTCGAGGTTACGCGCGAAGTTTCACCCTGACATTGGCCGAGTTGCTCGATTCATCGGATCTCGAAGTACGCTTTTGGCGGGAGGGAGCACCCCTACCGGCCAAACCGCACGGCGAAGCCGTGCGAAAGTTGTCCGAAGGGGTGCTGGCGGCCGGCTCACAGACCGAGGTCGAATCCGTGCCCTAGGTCGTGGGAGCGCTCAATCCCGTGGTCCCGGCCGAACTGGTGCTGAGCTTCATGCAGGCTCCGCTCGGCCAGGCCGTGCTCCCACTGCGCTTCGTGATCCCGACCAGGCTTCTCGCCCAGGGCGCGGTCGGGATCGGTGACGCCGTGC
Organism: uncultured Actinomycetes bacterium; assembly: GCA_963708405.1. Lineage (GTDB taxonomy): Bacteria > Actinomycetota > Thermoleophilia > Solirubrobacterales > 70-9 > VAYN01. The sequence goes on along the minus strand of CAVPSL010000002.1, from coordinate 622,866 downwards.
TCCCGGCGGTAGTCCTCGACCTCCTGCACGCCTCGATCCCAGGCTGAGCGCTTGCGGTGGTCGGTGGGCCGCTCCCCAAGCTCGGCAGTGATGTAGGCGGGTGGAGAGATGCGGGCGGCAAGGAGGACCTGGCGCGAGCGCTCCTCCTGTAGGGCCTTGATCACCTCTACTTGCTCACGGGCGCTGTGGTCGGTCGGTGGCGTCTGGCGCAGCTCCTCGCTGGCCTCGCCGAGCCGGGCGCCATAGGCCGCCTCGCTGTGCTCGATCTTCTGGCGCTCCGCTCGGCGCTGGCGGCGCGGCAGGTCCGGCAGCTGCTCGCGACGGCGGTCGAGTTCGGCGAGGCTGTTCTTCAGGTCGTCAACCCTGCGCTCCAAGTCCTTGCGCTCGATTTCAATTCGCTTCTCCTCGCGCGCCAGCGGCCGTAACTCCTCGCGTAGCGTCGCCAGCTCTGAGTCGGGCAGCGCCCGCAGCTCGACCAGATCGTGAGCCGCCCGCTGGCTGCGGTCTCGCTCCGCGGCTTGGGCGATGTGCGGGATGCCGTTCCGTAGGTAGGCAGAGCGCGGGGCGATCTCCTCGCGCTCGGCCTGCACCTCGGGCGTCGCGTAGAGGTAGGTCTGCTCGCGGCTGCGCGAGGCGGCGACGTATAGCTCCTGCTTGTCCATCGAGGGATCGACGGCGACGAAGGCCCGATCGACCGTGCTGCCCTGTGCCGAGTAGGTGGTGACGGCGTAGGCGTGCTGAAGGGCCGGGGCGTCGCCGCGCGGGTTGGTGCGGGCGAGGTACTCGGCGCCGACCTCGACCATGCGCCGCTGGTCGATGCCGGAGAGGACGACGCTGCGAGAGTCGACGTCAACCTCTTCGATCCGCCAGCGCTCGCGGTTGTAGAGGCGGAGGGATTGGTCGTTGACGCGGGTGATGACTTGATCGCCGACCGCGAAGGGGGCGCCGCCGACCTCGATCTCGGCGGCGCCGAGCCGGCCCGCCTCGCGCATCGCCCCCCGCGCCGCTTCGTTTAGCCGCTCGACCTCGGCGTTTCGCTTCGCCACCATCACCGCGTCCTCGCCGGCGAGGAAGCTCCGCTTCCACTCGGTCTACCGGCGCGCGGTTGACCGCGAGGAACTGAGCTACAACCCCTCCGAACGGATCGACCTCCCCGTTGGGAAGGCGGCACGGCCGAAGCGGATTGCCTCGCCCGCCGAAGCGGCGGCGCTGCTGTCGGTCCTCGATCCCGCCGACAGGCCGGTCTGGGCGACCGCCTTCTACGCCGGACTGCGGCGCGGCGAGCTGCAAGCGCTTCGTGTCTGCGACGTGGACTTCGATGCCGACCTGATCGCGGTCGAGCGAGGGTGGGATCAGTTCGAGGGGGAGATCGAGCCGAAGTCGCGCGCCGGGCGGCGGCTGGTGCCTTTGCTGGCCATCCTCCGCGACTACCTGCAAGCGCAGCTGCGCATGACCGGCCGTGAGGGTGACGATCTGGTCTTCGGCCGTGCCCCCCGTCAGGCGTTCTACGCGGCCACGGTCGACGGGCGGGCCAAGCGTGCCTGGAAGAGGTCGAACGAGCGCGAGCGACGTCTCGCCGAGGAGGAGGGGCGCAAGCCCGAACTGCTGGAGCCGATCACCCTGCATCATTGCCGGCACACGTTTGCCTCGCTGCTGATCGACTCTGGCGCCAATCCGAAGGCGATCCAAGAGTTCATGGGCCACTCGAAGATCCAGACGACTTTTGACGTCTACGGGCATCTGCTCCCCGGCACCCGTGACGAGGTTCGGAAGCGGATGGACGCCTATCTACGCGCTAGCGGTGGCGTGCCGGGAGCCCTGGCTGCGTGACCGAGACCTTTGCCATCATCAACCAAATGGATCAGCCCCACGTGAAGCTGAGCGGCGATATTGAGGGTCCCTACGTCGTTGAGGAGGCCCGCAGCGATGGGAGTCTCGTGATCTCCCCCGACACGTCTGCTCAGGCCATCATGGAGCGTCTAGGGCATGAGCCCGCGACGCTCGCGGAGTTCGAGGCTGTCCATGGGGCTGTGAAGCCCCCAGACGGCGAGGGGTAGCCATGCCGCTCAGGCGGGGCTTTGCGCCTGTGGTGTTCGACGAGTTGGCGTGGCAGAGCGACCTGCGGCGAGCGATGGGGAGCGCGAAGCGGATCGGTGAAGAAACGCGCTCACGTCTTGAGCGCGAGGGCCAGGCGGTTGATGCCCTCTTTGCCTGTGACGAGGAGGCGCGGGACGGGACCAGTCTGCCGGGCTGCGTGAAGATCTATCTGCCCCCACCCGGCGGGCCCCTCGGACTCGTCTTCCGAATCGCCAAGGGGAAGGACGGTCGCCTCTATCTCGACCACCTGGCTTTCGGCGTCCGCCACCTTCCGGCCGGCTCTCGCGGCGAGACGGTCTACGCGCTGGCGCATCGTCGCCTGCACCGATAGCCGCGGGTCATTGCCGAATGACTGTGGCACCGACTGTGGCACGGCCCCTGCCGCGATCTCCCTGTCATCGACGCCGACCAGACTGCCGACCGCCCGCATTTGGCTCTATAAAGCCCCCCCCACAACAGAAGACGCCCCGCCGGGGAGGCGGGGCGCTTCTGGGGTTACTACAGGGAGGAGAGATATGTATCTCTGTATATGTGGATCTGTGGGAGGTGGGTGAGCCCTGTTTGTGCCGTGGGCGCCGATGTGGGAAGCATCGGGGCCAATTACGGCGCGGGGCTCGACCTAGAAGTCTCGGTGCTGCTTACGTCGTCACCTCCGACTTGATCCTTGAACAGCGTACGAACGTATGTGCGATTTGTGTGTGAGAGCGGTCACAGATTCCCCGGAATGGGGGGTTTTCGCTCCTCCCGGACCCTGCGCCGCTTCAGAAGACCAGATGCGGCAGAGGATCTCGTTAACGAAATGTGGCTTACCCCTCTAAGACCGGCCTAAACAGCGAATAAGAAGTAGCGCTGTAGCGTTTCCGCCATGAAGAAGGCCCGGATAGACGCCGTGCTGGCTGAGCAGGGGCTTTTCCCCTCGCGCTCCGCCGCCGCCGGGGCCGTGCGCGCCGGCGAAGTCAGGATCGGCCGCGATGGGCCCGTGGCGCTGCGCCCGAGCCAACTGGTCGAGCCCGAGGCTTCCCTGATCGTCGACTCCGGTCCCCGCTACGTCTCCCGCGGCGGCCTCAAGCTCGAGAACGCCCTGGAGGCGCTGGGGATCGACGTCGCCGGCCGCGACTGCCTCGACGTCGGCGCCTCGACCGGCGGCTTCACCGACTGCCTGCTGCAGCGCGGTGCCACCCGCGTCGCCGCCGTCGACGTCGCCTACGGCCAGATCGACGCCGGCCTGCGCGAGGATCCCCGCGTGACCGTTGTCGAGCGCCTCAACGCCCGCGGCCTCGAGCCCGCCGACCTGCCCTTCGCGCCGGCGCTCGCCACCGTCGACGTCTCCTTCATCTCCCTGACCAAGATCCTGCCCGCGGTGGCCCACTGCCTCGCCCCCGAGGGCGAAGCGCTGGCGATGGTGAAGCCGCAGTTCGAGCTCGGCCGCGAGCGGGTCGGCCGCGGCGTCGTCCGCGACGCCGGCGACCGCCGCGAGGCGATCCTGCTCGTCTCCCGCGCCGCCGAGGAAATTGGCCTGCCGGTCCGCGGCATCGCCTCCTCGGGCCTGCCGGGCCCGAAAGGCAACCGCGAGACCTTTGTCTGGTGCGGCGGCGGCCCGCCCGTCGCCGACCTCGAGGCGGCGGTGCTGGCGGCGGAGGGCGACGCTTGAAGACGGCGACGCTGATCACCCACACGCACCCGCCCGCCGCCACCGAGGCGGTTGGCAAGGTGGTCGAGATCGCCCACGAGGCCGGCTGGCGCCTGGTCGCCACCGCCGACGAGGTCGCCAAGCACGGCGAGGCCGCACGCGGCGTCGAGGTCGTCGCCACCGACCAGCCGCGCCCGGACCTCTGCCTTGTCCTTGGCGGCGACGGCTCGATCCTCCACGCGCTGCGCCGCTTCTCCCACACCGGCGTGCCGGTCTTCGGCATCAACTTCGGCACCGTCGGCTTTCTCGCCGCGGTCGAGCGCGACGCCGCTATCGACGGCATCCGCCGTGCCCTCGCCGGCGAAATCGAGACGATCGAGCTGCCCGGCCTGGAGGTGAGGCTGGAGGGCTCGGCGGGCATCGGCCTCAACGACGTCACCCTGGCCCGCCGCCCCTACGACCGCGTCGCCGAGCTCAGCTACCGGATCACCGGCGAGGAGGTCGGCCACGTCCGCTGCGACGGCCTCGTCGCTGCCACCCCGGTCGGCTCGACCGGCTACAACCTCGCCAACCAGGGCCCGATCCTGGCCTGGGGAGTGAAGGGCTACGCGGTCAGCTACATCGCCCCGCACTCGCTTACCGCCCGCGCTCTCGTCGTCGCCCCGGGCGACGTCCTCCACGTCGGCAACGCCGCCGGCCGCGAGCCGGTCGAGGTCGCCGTCGACGGCGACCGCCTCGCCGACCTGCCGGCCGGGAAGGAGCTCGAGGTCCGCTTCCGCGATGGCGTCGGCCGCCTCGCCCAGCTCCCCGGCACCAGCTTCTACGGCCGCATCCGCGAGAAGTTCGGGCACCTAGCGGTCTGACCGACGCGCCGCGGTCGATAGCCTGGCGCGCCTATGGAGCGCAAGTGGTGGACCCTGCTGCTGGTCTCGATCGCGACGTTCATGCTGTTGCTCGACGTCACGATCGTCAACGTCGCCCTGCCCGACATCCAGCGCGAACTGCACGCCGGGCTCTCCAGCATCCAGTGGGTCGTCGACGCCTACTCGCTGATGCTGGCCGCCTTCCTGCTCACCGCCGGCTCGCTCGGCGACCGGCTTGGCCGTCGCCGCGTCTTCACGATCGGCTTCGGCGTCTTCACCTTCGCCTCGTTCCTCTGCGGCATCTCCAACGACCCGACCCTGCTCAACTTCGCCCGCGGCCTGCAGGGGATCGGCGGCGCCGGCATGTTCGCCACCTCGCTGGCGCTGATCGGCCAGGAGTTCCACGGCAAAGACCGGGCGACCGCCTTCGGCGTCTGGGGCGCGGTGGTCGGCGGTGCCGTCGCCGTCGGCCCACTGGTCGGCGGCATCATCACCGAGAGCTTCGGCTGGGAGTGGATCTTCTTCGTCAACGTCCCGATCGGGATCGCGGCGATGGTGCTGACCGAGCGCAAAATCGTCAACGTCTTCGCCGAGCACCCCGAACCGATTGATATCCCGGGCCTGATCACCTTCTCCAGCGCCCTCTTCCTGCTGATCTTCGGGCTGATCCGGGGCAACCCGGAAGGGTGGGGGAGCCCGGTGATCGTCGCCTGCCTGGTCGCGGCGGTGGTGCTGCTGGCGGTCTTCGTCGGAATCGAGCGCCGGACGAAATACCCGATGCTCGATCTCACCCTCTTCCGCAAGCCGGCCTTCGTCGGCGTCTCTGCTGTCGCCTTCGGGCTCTCGGCGGGGATGTTCGCGCTCTTCCTCTACCTGACCATCTACCTGCAGGGAGTGCTCGACTTCTCGCCGCTGGAGGCGGGGCTGCGCTTCCTGCCGCTGACGATCCTCGGCTTCATCGTCGCCCCGATCTCCGGCTCGCTCTCGCACAAAGTGCCGATCCGCTTCCTGCTCGGCGCCGGCCTCACCCTGGTCGGGATCGGCCTGTTGCTGATGCACGGTCTCAGCGCCGACTCGGAATGGACGGCGCTGCTGGCCGGCTTCATCGTCGCCGGCATCGGCATCGGCACCACCAACCCGGGAATCGGCCAGGCGGCGATCGCCGTCGTCCCGGTGGAGAAATCGGGCATGGGATCGGGGATCAACACGACCTTTCGTCAGGTCGGGATCGCCACCGGCGTCGCCGCTCTCGGCGCCGTCTTCCAGTCCCAGATCGACTCCAAGCTGAGCGAGCTGCTGCCGCGCGCTCCCGCCGGGCTCGGCGAAGTGGTCGCCTCCGGAGGCTCGCACGGCGTCGCGGCGCTGCCGCTGCCGCCCGCCATCCACCACAAGGCGATCCAGGCCGCCGACGTCGCCTTCGTCAGCGCCATGAACGAGGTGATCCTGATCGCCGCGATCACCTCCTTCATCGGCGCTGCTCTCGGCTTCACGCTTGTGAGATCGCGAGATTTCGTGCAGCCGACGGGGGGGTAGCGCTCCTCGGACGGGTGGCACGGGGGGAGGGGGTCGAGGACGACGGCGCCCGCAGGCCCCCTCCCCCCGTGACAGGACCCGTCCGCCGGGGTGCTTGGTAGACAGTCCTTGTGCTGCGCGAGCTCCGGATCGAGAACCTCCTCCTCATCGAGCGGGCTGAACTGCGGCTCGGGGAGGGGCTGAACGCGATAACCGGCGAGACCGGGGCCGGCAAGACCGTCTTCGCCCACTCGCTCGACCTGCTGATGGGCGGCAAGGCGAAAGCGCAGATTGTCCGTCCCGGCGCCGCCGAGGCCTGGGTCGAGGGGGTTTTCGACCTACCCGCGGGGCTGCTCGACGAGCCCGAGTTCGTCGAGCTGGCCGAGCGGCTGCCCGCCGACGCCGAGGAGATCGTGCTGGGACGCCGCGTCTCCGCCGGCGGGCGCACCAGCGCCTTCGTCGCCGGCCGCGCCGCCACCGCCGCCGACCTGAAACTGCTGGGCGGGCGGCTGCTCGCCTTCTACGGCCAGCACGAGCACCGGCGGCTGACGATCGCCTCGGCCCAGCTCGAGGTCCTGGACGGCTTCGCCGGTCCCGAGCATCTGCAGACTCGCAACCGCTACCGCGAGGCCCACCGCGAGTGCGGTCGGCTCGCCGCCGAGCTGGCGGAGCTGCGCGAGCGCGAGGGCTCGCGGGAGCGCGACCTCGACCTCTACCGCTACGAGCTCTCCGAGATCGAGGAGGTGGCGCCGGAGCCCGAGGAGCGGGCCGAGCTGGCGGCCGAGCGCGAGCGCCTGCGCCACGCCGAGGGCCTGCGCGAGGCGGCGGCCGGCGCCCACGCCGGCCTCGCCGGGGCCGAGGAGGACGGCGGTGGCGCCGAAGCGCTGCTGGCCGGGGCGGAATCGCTGCTGCAGGGCGCCGGCGGGGTCGACGCCGGCCTCGACGCGCTCACCGAGCGGGTGGCGGCGCTGACCGTCGAGCTGGCCGACGTCGCCTCGGAGCTGCGCGACTACGCCGAGGGCGTCGAGGCCGACCCGGAGCGCCTGCTGGCGCTGGAGGAGCGGCTGGAGGCGATCGACCGGCTCGAGCGCAAGCACGGCGGCAGCGTCGAGGCGGTGCTGGCCCACGCCGAGCGCTGCCGCGAGGAGATCGCCCGGCTCGAGGGTGCCGGCGAGCGCAGCGCCGAGGCCGAGGTAGCGCTGGCCGCGGCCGAAGCGAGCCGCGAGGAGCTGGGGGAGAAGCTGAGCGCCGGCCGTGCCACCGCCGCGGCGCCGCTGGAAGAGCGGGTCGCCGCCGAGCTGGAGCGTCTCTCGATGCAGGGCGCGAGGCTGGAGGTGGCGCTGGAGCCGCACCCCGAGGGCTTCGGGGCGAGTGGCCGCGAGACCGTCGAGCTGCGGGTCGCTCCCAACCCGGGGATCGAGCCGGCGCCGCTGCGCGACGCTGCCTCCGGCGGTGAGCTCTCGCGGGTGATGCTGGCGTTGAGCGGCCTCGGCCAGGCCGCCACGGCGGCGACGCTGGTCTTCGACGAGATCGACGCCGGGGTCGGCGGCAACACCGCTCGCACCGTCGGCGAGCGTCTGCGCGACCTGGCCGCCGGCCGCCAGGTCGTCTGCATCACCCACCTGCCCCAGGTCGCCTCCCTTGCCGACACGCACTTCCGGCTCGAAAAGGACGTCAGCGACGGCCAGGCGCTGGCCACCGTCGAGTACCTCGACGGTGAGGCCGTGGTCGAGGAGATCCGCCGCATGCTCGGCGGCGAGGGGGAAGCGGCGACGCAGCATGCCCGTCAGCTGTTACGGGCCGCCTGAAGCGCTTGCCTGCCGGCCGCCGGGTCGCCTAATCTCCCTCGATGGCCACCGCCAGTCGCCGTCGACTGCCTTTGCTGGGGCGACGCAATGGCGCCCGCCCGCAGGCGCCGATCGAGGGGACGGCTCGGCTCGGGCGCCGCACCAAGCACCTCGTCAAGCGGCTGCGGCCCGGTGACGTCGCCGTCATCGACCACCTCAACATCGACCGCATCGCCGCCGAGGAGCTGATCGAAGCCGGCGTCGCCGCCGTCCTCAACGCCTCTCTCTCCTCTGATGGCCGCTACCCCAACGCTGGGCCGCTGATGCTGGCCCACGCCGGCATCTGTCTCGTCGACGCTCCCGACCTCGGCCTCTTCGACCTGATCGCGGACGGCGACAGGCTGCGGATCGATGGCGGCGCCGTGCTCGTCGGCGGGGAAGAGGTGCTGCGCGGGCGCGTCCTCGCCGCGCCCGAGCTGGAGCGGCAGTTGGAGGAGCAGCGCGAGCGGATCGACGAGGCGCTGGCCGAGTTCGCCGAAAACACGGTCGAGCACGTCCGCCAGGAGACCGACATCCTCACCGGCAGCATCGACTTCCCACCGACCCGGGCCTCCTTCCGCGACCGCCAGGTGTTGATCGTCGTTCGCGGCGACCGCCACCGGCGCGACCTGAAAGCGCTGCGGGCCTACATCCGCGACATGCGGCCGCTGATCGTTGCCGTCGACGGTGGCGCCAACGGGCTGCTGGAAGCGGGGATGAAGCCGGAGGTGATCCTCGGCGACATGGACTCGGCCAGCGACGAGGCGCTTCGGTGCGGCGCCGAGCTGATCGTCCACGCCTATCCCGACGGCCGCGCTCCCGGCTGTGAGCGCCTGGTTGAGATGGGCCTGCGCCACGCCATCGTTCCCGCCGCCGGCACCAGCGAGGACGTGGCGATGCTGATGGCCCACGAGAAGGGGGCGGAGCTGATCGTCAGCGTCGGCGCCCATTTCAACCTGGTCGAGTTCCTCGACCGCAAGCGCGGCGGCATGTCCTCGACCTTCCTGACGCGGCTGCGGATCGGCGAAAAGCTGGTCGACGCCAAGGGGGTGAGCCGGCTCTACCAGCCCGCCTCGACGCTGGCCCCGACGATCTTCTTCGGCGTCGCCTTCCTCGTCCTGCTGACGATCCTCATCATCACCTCGCCCGCTCTCAACGACGTCTTCGAATTGTTCTGGTTGAAGGTCCGCATTTGGCTGGGGATCTAGGCGCGGCCCGCGGCCGGCGCCGCGGTGACCATCTAGCCTTCGTGAGCTGATGGGTTACAGCGCCCGCTACCACGCCACCTCGCTGATCGCCGTCTTTCTTGCCCTGGCGATCGGGATCCTGATCGGCGCCGAGTTCGGCGGCGATGCGTTGACCAACACGCGCAAGAACCTCGAGGCGAGCCTGGTCGGCAACCTCCAGGACGCGCGCTCGCGCGCCGACGACCTCAGCGGCCAGCTCGGCCGCTCCAACGAATTCGCCGACCGCGTCTACCCGGTCCTGGTCCGCGACCGGCTGCAGGGAAAGCGGATCGCGATCGTCGCCCTCGGCGGCCTGCCCGGGGAAGTGACGAGCGCGGTCGAGGACGCCCTCGCCCCGACCGGAGCGCGCCTGGTCGGCGTCGGCGTCGTCCGCGAGCCGGTCGATATCAACGGGCTGGCCGAAGACCTGGCGAAGACGCGGTTCGCCGACCTCCGCACCAACCCCGACGCCCTGACCGCGCTCGGCACCGGCGTCGGCCGCCAGTTGGTGATCGGCGGCACCCTGCCCGAAGTCGTCCGCGGCCAGCTCTTCTCGCGTGCCAGCGGCAGCTTCGGCGCCCTTGACGGCGTCATCGTCGTCCGCGACGAGCCCCAGGACATGGGCCCCATCCAGCGCGCCAAAGCAGCGCAACTGGAGTCGGCGCTGACGGCGGGGATCACCGGCACCCGCGAGCCGGCGGTCGGGGTTGAGACCACGACCGCCGAACCGTCTTCGATCTCCTTCTTCCAGGGCAACGACCTCTCCAGCGTCGACGACGTCGAGATGACCGCGGGGCAGGTGGCGTTGGTCTTCGCGATGCTCGGCGCCGAGGGCAGCTTCGGCGTCAAGAGCAGCGCCGACCGGCTGCTGCCGGACCTGCTGGCGCCGGCCCCGGGGCACTGATGTACTGGATCGGCTTCCCGCTCTCGATCGCGCTGGCGGCGCTGCTGGTGCCGGCGGGGGCGCGTGGCCTGCGCGACGCCGGCCTGGTCCGGGCCAACTACCGCGGCGCCCTTCTCGCCTTCCCGCTGGGCGCGGTGCTGGCGACGGCGGCCCTGGTGACGCTGGCGCCCCTCGCCTTCCTCAACGACCGCGCCGACCTCGACCTGCTCGACCCCGAACTGCGGCGCTGGCTGCCCTACCTGCTGGGGATCGCCTTCCTCGGCTTCCTCGACGACGCTCTCGGGCAGGGCGAAGCGGCGGCGACGCCGCGGGGCTGGCGCGGCCACGCGCGGGCGCTGCGCGCAGGCAGCCTCTCGACCGGGGCGATCAAGGCGGTCGGGGCGCTGGCGCTGGCCGCCTACGTCGTCTCCGGTCAGGGCCTCGAATCCTGGCGCTACCTGGCCGACGTGGCGCTGCTGATCCTTGCCACCAACCTCTTCAACCTGCTCGACCTGCGGCCGGGCCGGGCGGAGAAGGCGCTGGGCCTGCTGGGGCTGGGCCTCTGCCTCGGCGCCTGGACCTTCGCGCCCTTCGAACTGCTGGGGATCTTTGCCGGGCCGGTCCTGGTCGGCGCCTGGCTGACCCTGGGCGAGCGGGCGATGCTCGGCGACACCGGCGCCAACCTGGTCGGGGCGATCGCCGGCGTCTGGTTACTGACCGTCTTGGGCCAAGACGGGCGCCTGGTGGCGCTGGCGGTGGTCGCGGCGCTAACGATTTACGGCGAGTTGCGGTCTATCTCGGCGACGATCGAATCGGTTCCGCCACTGCGCTGGCTAGACTCGCTCGGCAGAGCATGAGTCCGTCCAGCAAAGGCGACACCCGCTTCATTTTCGTCACTGGCGGGGTCGTCTCGGCGCTCGGCAAGGGGATCGCCGCTGCCTCGATCGGCCGCCTGCTTGCTTCCCGCGGCTACCGGGTCCAGATGCAGAAGTTCGACCCGTACATCAACGTCGATCCGGGGACGATGAGCCCGTTCCAGCACGGTGAGGTCTTCGTCACCGAGGACGGCGCCGAGACCGATCTCGACCTTGGCCACTACGAGCGCTTCACCGACGAGAACACCTCGCGCGCCTCCAACGTCACCGCCGGCTCGGTCTACAACTCGGTGATCCGGCGCGAGCGGCGCGGCGACTACCTCGGCGCCACCGTGCAGGTGATCCCGCACATCACCAACGAGATCAAGCAGAAAATCCTCATCGTCGCCGAGTCGCAGTCGGTCGACTTCGTCCTCACCGAGATCGGCGGCACGGTCGGCGACATCGAGTCGCTGCCCTTCCTCGAGTCGATCCGCCAGTTGTACACGGACCTGGGGCCGAAGCGGGCGATGTTCGTGCACCTGACGCTGGTGCCGTACGTCGGCCACGCTGGCGAACTGAAGACGAAGCCGACCCAGCACTCGATCAACGAGCTGCGCCGGATCGGGATCCAGCCGCACGCGCTGGTCTGCCGCTCCGAAGGGCGCCTCGACCGCGACATCCGCAGCAAGATCGCCCTCTTCGCCAGCCTCCCCGTCGACGCGGTGATCTCCGCCCACGACGTCGACAACATCTACAAGGTGCCGCTGGTCTTCCGCGCCGAGGGCGTCGACGACCTGGTGCTCGACCACTTCGGGATGGAGGCGCCCTCGCCGGACCTGGCCGAGTGGGAGGCGATGGTGCGCCGCGCCGACTCCTCCGAAGGCAAGGTGCGGATCGCGATCGTCGGCAAGTATGTGCAGCTCGCCGACGCCTACAAGTCGGTGATCGAGGCGCTCGAGCACGGTGGCTTCCACCACGGCGTCGAGGTCGACGTCGAGCTGGTCGATTCCGAGAACCTCGACCCCGAGTTCCTCGAAGGCATGGACGGGATCCTGATCCCCGGCGGCTTCGGCGAGCGTGGGATCGAGGGCAAGGTCCAGGCGGCCCGGATCGCCCGCGAAAAAAGCATCCCCTACCTGGGGATCTGCCTGGGGATGCAGATCGCCGTCGTCGAGTTCGCCCGCAGCGTCGCCGGGATGGAGGGCGCCAACTCGGCCGAGTTCGACCCGGAGACGCCGTTCCCGGTCGTCGACCTGCTGCCGGAGCAGAAGGAGGTCTCCGACATGGGCGGCACGATGCGACTCGGTGCCGACCCGGTGAAACTGCACGAGGGCACGCGGGCGCGCGAGATTTTCGGCGAGGCCGTCATCTACAAGCGTCACCGCCACCGTTACGAGGTCAACAACCAGCTGCGGCGCCGGCTCGAAGACGAGGGCCTGGTCTGCGGCGGCACCTCGCCGGACGAGCGGCTGGTGGAGATGATCGAGCTGCCCGACCACCCCTTCTTCGTTGCCTCCCAGTATCACCCCGAGTTCAACTCGCGGCCGAACCGGCCGGAGCCGCTGTTCCGCGAGTTCGTCGGCGCCGCGGTCCGCTACGGGGGGTCGCAACCGGCTGACGGTGGCGAGCTAGAGTCGGGCAATGCCGCCGAGACCGACATGGCGCGGTCGAGACAGCCTTAGGCAAGGACGCAGGGAGCGACGCGTGCTCTGCACGCGAGCGACCGAGGACGCTGCATAAGGATGTCTCGGGCCGCCATGAGGCTTGAAGAGAGGTTCGTGCGTTACTGCGAGATCCGCAGCCCGACCGGGGAGGAGCGCGAGGTCGTCGACACGCTCGCCGCTGAACTGCGGGCGCTGGGCCTGGAGGTGAGCGAGGACGACGCCGCTGGGCCGGCCGAAGCTGGGGCCGGCAACCTGCTGGCGCGCCTGCCCGGGGCGGGTGAGGAGTACGTGATGTTCTGCGCCCACGTCGACACCGTGCCGCACCGCGGCCAGGTCGAGGTGGTGAACGACGAAGGCGTCTTCCGCAGCCGCAGCGAGACGATTCTCGGTGCCGACAACAAGGCGGCGGTGGCGGTCTTCATGGAGCTGGTGGTCCGCGCGGCCGAGGCGACTGCGCCGCCGCCGGTGGGGATCGAGCTGCTGCTCACGGTCGCCGAGGAGCAGGGACTGCGCGGTGCCAAGGCCTTCGACGCCTCCCAACTGCGTTCCCGCCACGGCTTCGTCCTCGACCATGCCGGCCCGGTCGGCGAGGTGATCGTGGCGACGCCGACGCAGCAGAAGATTCTCGCCGACTTCCACGGCGTCGAGGCTCACGCCGGGGTGCGGCCCGAGGACGGCGCCAGCGCCATCGCCGCCGCCGCGGCGGCGATCAGTCGCATGGAGCTGGGGCGGCTCGACGAGGGCACGACCGCCAACGTCGGGGTTATCCGGGGCGGCACCTCCGGCAACGTCGTGCCGGGCCACTGCGCGATCCACGCCGAGGCCCGCAGCCTCGACGCCGACCGCGCCGCCGCCGTCGCCGGACAGATCGCCGACGCCTGCGCCTGGGGCGCCAGCGAGCACGGCTGCGACGTCGACGTGCGGATCGAAGAGCTCTTCCGCGGCTATGAGATTCCGAGCGGCTCGCCGGCGCTGGCGCTGGCCGAGGCGGGCCTGCGTGCCGCCGGCCAGGAGCCGGTGCGGACCGCAATCGGCGGTGGCAGCGACGTCAACGCCCTGCGCCTCGACGGCTTCGAGTGCGTGCTTCTGGCCAATGGCCCCGACGCCGTCCACACCGCCGACGAGCACGTCGCCGCCCGCGACCTCGACCGCATGCTCGCGGTCTGCGAGGGGATCGTGGCGGCGGCCGCCGAGGCGGGGCCGGACCTGACCGCGGGCCCGAACGGCAGCGCGGACGAGGCGTGAGCGGCCGGCTGGCGCTGCGCCGCGGCGTCGTCGTCAGCGAGCAGCCGCTGCTGGTCGAGGTCGAGGGCGAGCGCCGCCGCGCCTGGGCCGACACCGCCCTGCTCGGGGAGATGCGCGAGGGCGACGAGGTCGTCGTCAACGTCGTCGCCGTCGAGCTCGGCCTCGGCTCCGGCGGCTTCGACGTCGTCCACGTCAACCTCACCCGCGGCCTCGATGCCTCGCCGAGCGGCGAGGAGCACGTGATCAAGCTCAACTACACGTCCCTGCAGCACCCGGTGGACCCGGTCGAGCGCGACTCGGTGCGCTTTATGGGCGCTATGCGCCCAAAAGGCGCAGCAACTCCCTCGGGCCACTCGTTCCCAGTGCTGGTGCTGCCGCTTCACGGCCACCTGGCGCCGGCCGCCTGGGCGGCGGCGCAAGCGCGGCCGGGGCTGCGGGTCGGCTACGTGCAGACCGGGGGAGGGGCGCTGCCGGGCTCGCTCTCCCGAGATGTCGCCACCCTGCGCGAGCGCGGCCTCCTCTGCGGCCACATCACCGCCGCCCCGGCCTATGGCGGCGAGCATGAGGCGCTCAGCACCGCCGGCGCCCTCGACGCTGCCGTGCACGAGCTCGGCTGGGACGCCGCCCTCGTCGGCCCCGGCTCGGGAATCATCGGCTCCGACACGGCCCTGGGCCACGGCGGCATGGCCGCTCTCGACAGCGCCCACGCCGCCCTCGCCCTCGGCCTTCCGACCATCCTTTCCCCGCGCCTCTCCTCCGGCGATCCCCGCGAGCGCCACCGCGGCGTCAGCCACCACACGCTGACCGTCCTGAACCTGCTGCTGGCGCCGGTCGAGATCGCCGTCCCCGCTGAGGAGCCCGAGGTCGCCGCCACCTTGGGAGCGGCGGGCGGTCCGCGCCACCGTCTCGCCGAAGTGCCTGCCGACCTGGCCGCCTACGCCGCTACGGGACTTCCGAGTACGACCATGGGACGCACCCTCGGGGAGGACGGTCTCTTCTTCGCCGCCGCCCTGGCCGCGGGCAGCGTCCTGGCCGGCACGGTCCCTTGCACGTAAAGGGCCGCTGCCAACGGGGGAGAACCACTCCCTCATGGCCGTCGCCATCAAACCCGCGCCCGCGCCTGCGCCAGCAGCGGCGGGCGCCGATGCCCGCTTCGAGTCCCTGGTCCTCGACTTCCTCTCTTACCTGGAGCTGGAGCGGGGGCTATCGCGCAACACCCTTCACGCCTACCGCACCGACCTGCTCCAGTACGGCGAATACCTGGCGGCGCACGAACGCGACGCCCTGCAGGCGCGCCCGGCCGACGTCGCCGATTTCCTTGCGGTGCTGGCGACGGGGGAGGGCGGACGCCGCCCCTGCTCGGCGGCGACGATCCACCGCAAGGCAGCCTGCCTGCGCTCCTTTTACAAGCACCTGCGCCGCGACGAGCTGATCGGCGACGACCCGACGGCGGCGCTGAGCGCGCCGCGGCGGGCGAAGAAGCTTCCCCAGGTCCTCAACTACGCCGAGGTGCAGCAGTTGCTGGCCTCGCCGCGGGGGACCGAGCCGACGGCGCTGCGCGACCGCGCCCTGCTGGAGGTGATGTACGCCTGCGGGCTGCGGGCCTCGGAGACGATCGAGCTGGAGGTTGCCGACATCGACTCGCACGAGGGCTTCCTGCGTGCCCGTGGCAAGGGCTCGAAGGAGCGGTTGGTCCCGCTCGGCCGCCAGGCGATTGCGGCGATCGACGCCTATCAGCGCAAAGGCCGCCAGAAGCTGATCGGCGACAGTGACCGCCACGAGCCGAAGCTCTTCCTCAACTTCCGCGGTGGCCCGCTGACCCGCCAGGGCCTCTACAAAATCGTCCAGCGCCACGCTCGCGACGCCGGCCTCTCCGGCCGCATGAGCCCGCATACCCTGCGCCACAGCTTCGCCACCCACCTGCTCGCCGGCGGCTGCGACCTCCGCGCCGTCCAGGAGATGCTCGGCCACGCCGACATCTCCACGACCCAGATGTACACCCACCTCTCCGGCGAGCAGCTCAAGGACGTCTACTTCCGCGCTCACCCCCGCGCCAGCGATTGAGTAGAACTCGGGCATGCCTGAGTTGCCCGAGGTGGAGACGGTTGCGCGGCAGCTCGACCCGGAGCTGCGGGGACGGCGGATATTGAGGCTGGAGGTGCTGGACGGGCGCTGGTCGAGGCCGGTGCCACCGGAGGAGCTCGCCGACGAGGTGAGCGGGAGGACGATTCGCGGGCTCGGGCGGCGCGGCAAGTACCTGCTGCTGGGCCTCGACCGCGAGCAGACGCTGGTGATGCACCTGCGGATGACCGGCAACCTGGTTCTGGTCGAGGGGCAGCGCGTGATCGATCCTTCCGAGGGCCGTCGTCTCTACGAGGCCGAGCGCTCGACCTCGGCCCGCCACCTGCGCGCGCTTTTCTCCCTCGACGACGGCCGCGAGCTCTGGTTCACCGACCCGCGCCGCTTCGGCGAGGCCTTCCTGGTCGACGACGCCGGCCTCGAGGAGCGCTTCACCAAGCTCGGTGTCGAGCCCTTCTCCGACGCCTTCACGCCGGCGGCGCTGGGGGAGATGGCGGCCGGCCGCACGGTGCCGCTGAAGTCGTTCCTGCTCGACCAGTCCGGTGTCGCCGGGGTCGGCAACATCTACGCCGACGAGGCCCTCTTTCGCGCCCGCCTGCACCCGCTTTCGCCCGCCGGCTCGATGAAGCCCGAGCACCTCGAGGCGCTCCGCGACGCCGTCGTCGCCGCCCTGGAGGCGGGGATCGAGAACGGCGGCTCCTCGATTGACGACTATCGCGACGGCCGCGGCGAGAAGGGGACGATGCAGGACGAGTTCCTCGTCCACACCCGCGAGGGCGAGCCTTGTCCGGAGTGCGACACCGACATCGTCCGCATCGTCGTCGGCGGCCGCTCCACGTACTACTGCCCGGGCTGCCAGGTGCGCCTGCACCGTCGCCCAAAACGGCGACGCCGGGCATAGCCGCCGTCCGGGCCGTCGGCCACTCTTGGTGACGTGCCCGGAACCACGGTCAAGACCGAGGCGATCGTCCTCCGCAGCATCCGCTACGGGGAGGCCGACCGCATCCTCCACCTCTACTCGCGCGAGCGGGGGAGGATCGGCGCTATTGCCAAGGGAGCGCGCAAGCCGCGTTCGCGCTTCGGCGGCCGGCTGGAGCCCTTCTTCCGGCTCGACTTCGTCCTCCACGAAGGCCGCAGCGACCTGCTCACGGTGACGAGCGTCTCGACCGTCGACGGTTACCCGCGGCTGCGCTCCTCCGGCCCGGCACTGGGTGCCGGCGCCCGCGCCTGTGACGCGGTCCTGCGCCTGCTCGACTCGGCCGAGGCCAACCCGCCCGCCTACAACCTGCTCTGTCGTTACCTGGCCCTGCTCGACGAACCGGACCAGCCAGGCTCCGCGGCGCTGGAGGTGGCGCTCTCCTTCCGGCTCAAGCTCGCCCTGGCGGCGGGCTTCGCCCCCGAGCTCGCCTCCTGCGCCCGCTGCGGCGAGGTCGACCACCTGGTCGGCTTTTCCGGCGCCGCCGGGGGCGTCGTCTGCTCCAGTTGCGAAGCGGGCGCCTTCGATTTCTCCGAGCCGGCACACGCGTTCATGGTCGCGGCACTGGCGCAGCCGCTGGCGGAGGCGCCGGCCGCCGAGCCGACCGTCTTGCGTCAGGTCGAGCGCGCTATCGGCGAGACGCTCGAGCACCACGCCCACGTACAGCTAAGGGCTGCCGCTTAAGATCGGCAGGTGCCCGCCACCGCCATCTTCGAGGAGCGCATCTCTCTCTGGGAGGCGGAGTTCCTCGCCCCGGAGGCCACTCCCTCCTATCCTGCCCGCCGCCTGCGCGAGGAGCCCGACAGTCCGCTGCGGACGCCGTTCCAGCGCGACCGCGACCGCATCGTCCACTCCAAGTCCTTCCGGCGCCTGAAGCACAAGACCCAGGTCTTCGTCGCACCCGAGGGTGACCACTACCGGACCCGCCTCACGCACACGCTCGAGGCCTGCGGGATCGCCCGCACGGTGGCCCGGGCGCTGGGTCTGAACGAGGACCTGACCGAGGCGATCGGGCTCGGCCACGACCTCGGCCACCCGCCCTTCGGCCACGCCGGCGAGGCCGCCCTCGACGGCGCCCTGCGCGAGCGCTGCGGCAGCGGCTTCAAGCACAACGAGCACTCGCTGCGGGTGGTCGACGTGCTGGAGCGCGACGGCGAGGGCTTGAACCTGACCGGGCAGGTGCGCGACGGCATCCTCAACCACACCGGCCCCCACAAGCCGGCGACCCTGGAGGGGCGGATCGTCAAGCTCGTCGACCGCGTCGCCTACATCAACCACGACATCGACGACTCCCTGCGGGCTGGCATCCTCCGTCCGGACGACCTGCCGGCGGCGGAGATCGAGCTGCTCGGCCCGACTGGCTCGGCCCGCATCGACACCCTCGTCCGCGACATCGTCGAGCGCTCCGAAGCGGCCGGCGACATCGTCCAGGGCGAGGAGATCGGCGGCGCCATGCTGCGCCTGCGCAAGTTCATGTTCGACCGCGTCTATCTCGGCCCCTCGACCGAGCGCGAGCACGAGAAGGTGGCGCGGACCGTGCGCGGCCTCTTCGACCACTACCTCGCCCACCCGGAGGAGATCCCCGAGTGGGACGCCGGCGCCAGCCAGTGCCAGCGCCTCACCGACTACATCGCCGGCATGACCGACCGCTTCTGCATCGCCAAGTTCGCCGAGCTCACCATCCCTGAAGAGGCTCGCTTCTAGTGGCGCTGATCTCGACTGAGAGCCTCGACCGGCTGAAGCAGACCGCCGACATTGTCGAGGTCGTCTCCGCCCACACCGACCTGCGCCGGCAGGGCGCCCGCTGGGTCGGCCTCTGCCCCTTCCACGACGAGCGCACGCCCTCGTTCTCGGTCGACGCCCAGGAGAAGCTCTACCACTGCTTCGGCTGCGGGGTCGGCGGCGACGTGATCAAGTTCGTCGAAGAGAAGGAGGGCCTGGGCTTCTCCGAGGCGGTCGAGCTGCTTGCCGACCGCTACGGGGTCGAGCTGGAGCGCGAGCAGGAGGACCCACGGGCGGAGGCGCGCCGCCAGCAGCGCCGCCGCCTCGAGCAGTTGCTCGACCGCACCGCCGGCTTCTACGCCAGCTATCTCTGGGAGTCGAAAGAGGCGGCGAAAGCTCGCGAGTACCTGGCCACTCGTGGCCTCGCCGAGCAGGCGCTGCGGGACTTCGGCGTCGGCTACGCGCCCAGCGCTTGGGACAAAGTCCTGGTGCTAGGGCAGCGGGCCGGCTTCCGGGTCGAGGAGCTGCGCCAGGTCGGCCTCGTGCAGCAGGGCCGGGGCGGCGGCGAGTACGACCGCTTCCGCTCGCGGATCATGTTCCCGATCCGCGACCGCCGTGGCCGTACGCTGGGCTTCGGCGGCCGGGCGATGCGCGAGGACCAGGGCGCCAAGTACGTCAACACGGCCGAGACCGACTTCTTCCACAAGAGCGACCTGCTCTACGGCGTGGACCGGGCCAAAGCGGCGATCGCCAAGGCGGCGCGCGCCGTCGTCGTCGAGGGCTACACCGACGTGCTGGCCCTGCACCAGGCCGGGGTCGAGGAGGCGGTCGGGGTGATGGGGACGGCGATCACCGGCGAGCAGGTGGCGGCGCTCTCGGGCATGGTCGAGGAGGTGGTGCTGGCCCTCGACGCCGACTCGGCTGGCCAGGAGGCGATGCTGCGGGCGCAACGGGTCGCGGCTGGGCGCAAAATGCGGCTGCGGGTGGCGGCGATGCCGGCCGGCGTCGACCCGGCCGAGATGATGGCCGAGGAGGGGGGAGCCGAGCGCTTCCGCGCCCTCGTCGAGGCCGCCGAGGAGCTCTCCTCCTTCCAGGTCGGCCTCGTCCTCGACCGCACCGACGTCGGCTCGCCGGCCGAGCGCGACCGTGCCCTGACCGAGGTGGCGCCGGTCCTGGCTGGGCTGGGAGAGACGGCGAGCCGCGACGAGCTGGTGCGCCGGGTGGCCGAGCGGCTCGACCTAGAGCCGGCGATGGTGATGGGCCGGGTGGTGGCGGCGACCCCCGCTAGCGGCGGACCGCAGGAGGCGGCGGTCGCGCCGCCGAGCCGCCATGCCGCGCCGCCGCGCCGCGCCGCCGAGCTGACCTCGCGCGAGCGCCGCGAGCGGGCGCTGCTGGCGATGTGCATCGCCCTGCCTGAGGAGGGGAAGGGATACCTGGAGCGCCTTACCGAGGCCCATCTCTCACCCTCCGGCGTCCGCGCCGCCACCTGGCTGCGCGAGCACCCGGGAGACCCCGCCTCGAACCTTCCCCAGAACGACGAGCTGGCCGGCCTCGTCACCGAACTGGTGATGCTCTCCCGCAGCGAGCCCGCCTCGCCGGACGCAATGCAGCTCAACTTCCTCCTGCTCGAGCAGCGCCGCCTCGAGGACGAGATCGCCGCCGCCGCCGAACGCGACGACTACCAGCACCGCGCCACCCTCAGCCGCGAGCGCGCCGCCCTGGTCGAACGCATCGCCCACACCGAGCGCGTCGACACCGGGGGCTGATCGCAGGACCGCGGTTGTCCTTTGAACCGTTATGCGGATGAAAGGACAACCACGCTAAATTCCCAGGCCGTTGACCGGTCTGTGCGCTTAGTGCGGATCGACACGATCCGGGGTAGCTCAACGGTAGAGCATTCGACTGTTAATCGAAGGGTTGTGGGTTCGAGTCCCACCCCCGGAGCTTTTCTCTCGCCCTGCGTCTCAGGCGCTGGCGTGAGCTGCGCGGCGCAGCGCCAGGCGCTCGACCAGCTCGGCGCCACGGGCGGCGCCGTCGTTCTCGGTCGCCCAGGCCGAGAGCTCGCCGGCGCGCGCCCTGAAGGCCGGATCGTCGAGGATGCGGCGCGCGGCCCAGCGCAGCGGCGCCGGGCGACAGAGGCGCCAGGGAAGTGAGAGGCCGGCGCCGGCCCAGGCGACGCGCATCGCGGTCTCGCTCATGTCGCCGACGATCGGCGAGATCAGGACCGGGGTGCCGGCGCTGAGCGCCCGCGCCACGGTGCCGTGGCCGCCGTGGGAGATGACCAGGGAGGCGGCCGGCATCAGTTGGCTGTAGCTGAGCCATTCGACCAGGGTGGCGTTCGGCGGCACCTCGATCGGCGCCTGCGGGCGCACCCGGTTGGTCGTCGCCACCACCCGTACCGGCTCCTCGGCGAAGGCGGCGAGGGCGGTGCGGACGAGGTGGTTGTCGGAGTCGTGGGCGGTGCTGGGGGCGACCAGCACCAGGGGGTCGTTGCCGGGCGGCAGCTCGATCTCCGGGTGCGGTTGCTCGAAGGTCATCGGCCCGGTGATCTCGACCCCCGCCGGCCACTCTCGCGGGTACTCGAGTTGCGGGAAGGTGGCGACCAGGGCCAGGTCGGGGCTGATGCCGCCGTGGAAGCGGTCGAGCGGCGGTAGGTCGAGGCGCCGGCGCTGCTGGTTGAGGTCGCGGCGGCCGTGCTCGAGCCCGACCGCCAGCATCCGCTGTCCGGCCCGCCAGCCCGCTCGCCCCAGCGGCGTGCGCGGCGGCCGCAGCCCGATCGCGAAGAAGGGCAGGCCGGGCTCGACCACCGGGTAGATGTGCGGAATCAGCGTCGCCAGCGGCACGCCGCAGCGCTCGGCGGCCAGCGCCGGCGCCAGCGTGAGGATGTCGCTGACGGCGATGTGCGGCCGCATCTCCTCCAGCAGTGGCAGCAGCGCCCGCGCCGCCTCGGCCGCGTGCTGGCCGTCGGCCGAGTCCGGCTCCGGCGGCGGGAACATCCGGTATTCCTCGGCCGCGGCGAAGCCCAGCCCGGCCCCCTCGACCGCGGCCCGCCGCTCCTCCCAGGTCTCGACCAGCACCTCGTGCCCGCGCGCGGCCAGCGCTTGGCCGAGCGCGATCGCCGGGAAGGCGTGGCCGGCGTCGCCGAAGGCGGCGAGGAAGACGCGCAGTCGCTCGCCGTCCATCGCGCCGCCGCTAGGGGGTATCGAGACCCTCTCCAGGCCTCGTGAAGACAATCTCCGGCACGTGGCAGTTGGGCGAGGTCCGCAGCAGGAAGCGGACCGCCTCACCGAGATCGGAGGGCTGGATCATCTGTTCGGCTGGGACCTGGCCCTTGGCGAACTCGGTCATCGGCGTGTCGACGAAGCCGGGGGCGAGGGCGGTGCACTGGATGCCGGCGCCGCCCGCCTCGCGGTGCGTCGACTGGGTGAAGTTGATCACCGCCGCCTTGGTCGCGGCGTAGATCGAAAGCCAGGCCTGGCCGCCCTTGCCGGCGATCGAGGCGGTGTTGACGATCAGCGCCTTACCGTGCTCGGCGCCCGCCTCGCGCAGCAGCGGCAGGCCCTCGCGCGTGCCGAGGATAAGCGCCCGCAGGTTGACGGCGAGCTGCATGTCGAGGTGCTTGGTCTGGATCTGCTCCATCGGCGCCCCGATCCCGACCCCGGCGTTGTTGACGAGCACGTCGAGGCGGCCGTAGGTGGCGCGGTGGGTGGCGAAGACGGAGACGACGTCGTCCTCCTCGGTCATGTTGGCGGCGACCGTGTGGACCTCGAAGCCGCTCTCGCGCAGGCCGGCGGCGGCCTCCTCGAGCTTCTCCGGGCGGCGGGCGGCCACGGTCAGCGAGTACCCCTCCTCGCCGAGAGTCCGGGCGATCGCCAGGCCGATCCCGCTCGATGCCCCGGTCACTAGTGCAGCCCTGTTCGCCATCCCGTTCTCCTCCGTTGTCGACGCCGCCGGGCACCCTATATCCCGCTCTGCCACGGCGCCAGCGGAGCGCCGCGCGCACGGCGTCTGAATAACATGCGCTCCGATGCGCGCCGCCCCTCGCCTCAGCCTCGTCTTCGCCTGCCTGTTTGCGCTCGCCGCGCTGGCCGGGGGCTGCGGTGGCGGCTCCGGCGGCTCTACCGGTGGTTCGGGCTCCGGCGGCAGCTCCGAGAGCCGCGCGGCGCCCTCGAAAAGCGAGTTCCCAAGCGCTTCCGGCAAGACCCTCAGCGAAGTCCTGAAGCTCGCCGACGGCCCCTCGGAACTGGTCGTTTCGCCGGCGGGGATGGTCTTCTACAAAGGCGAGAACCGGTATCCGTTCGGCGTCTTCAAGCGCGACCGCTCGCAGGTCTCCGACGCCGAAGTCGCCCTCTACTTCGCCAAAGTGCCGACGCCCAGCAAGCTGCAGTCCAAGAGCGGCAGCAAGGGCTCGGCAGCCAAAGCCCAGGAACAGGCGCTGGACGCGCCCGCGGTCGGCCCCTTCCCGGCCAAGGTCGAAAGCCTGCAGACCCAGCCCGCTTTCCGTGCTAAAACGACCACCGACGACCCCGACGCCGCCAGCGTCGTCTACTCCAGCCAGATCGACTTCCCGAGCGACGGCGAGTGGCGGATCGCGGCCCTGATCAAGGAAGACGGCGAACTGAAGGGCACGCTGCTCCCTAGTGCCGTCGTCGGCGAATTCACGGACATCCCGCGGCCCGGACAGCCGGCGCCGAAGATCCACACGCCAACCGCCGCCGACGTCGGCGGCGACCTCGCCAAGATCACCACCCGCATTCCGCCGGACACGCAGAACCGCGTCGACTACGCGGACGTGGTCGGCAAGGAACCGATTCTGCTCTTGTTTGCAACCCCCCAGTTCTGCCAGAGTCGGGTTTGCGGACCCGTCGTTGACGTGGCCGAGCAGGTGAAAGAGGAAACGGGAGACAAGGCCGCCTTCATCCATATGGAGATCTACAAGGACAACGACCCGAGCAAGGGCACCCGCTCGCAGGTCAAGGCGTTCCACCTGCCGACTGAGCCCTGGCTGTTCGCGATCGACCGCGAAGGCAAAGTCAGCTCCGTCGTCGAGGGCGCTTTCGGGCTTGATCTGATGCACGAAGTTGTCGACAAGGTGATCGCCGAATGAACGACAAAGCCGCCCCCGACACAGCCCTGCTCGAGTCCTTCGCCGAGGAGGCGCGGCGCCGCTGCGACGTGATCGCCGCCGGCCTCGCCACCGAGACGACCGACTTCGAGACGATGCGGGCGGAAGCACACGCGCTGCGCGGGACCGCTGGTGTTGTTGGCCTGCGCCGCCTCGCCGAGCTGGCGGGCCTGATGGAGTCCGACCTGGCCGAAGCGAAGACCACCGGCGTCATCCGCGGCGGCCGCGCCCACCAGATCGCCGACGCCGCCAAGGCCCTCGCCGAAGGCGCCGCCGCGGCGGCCAAGGGCGAAGAGGAGCCGCCGGACGTCGGCCGCTCCCTGGCCCAGCTCTTCAGCGCCTGAGGAGGGGCGGGGTGGCGGCGGACCTGGCGACGCTCCCTTCGGGAGTGCGCGAGTGGGCTGCGCGCGGGCACGGAGAGGAGGTCGAGGGCTACCGCGTCCACTGCTTCCACCGGCCGGGCGAGGGCCCGCTGCTGCTCCTGCTGCACGGCTTCCCGACCTGCTCCTACGACTGGCGCGACCTGATCGATCGCCTTCCCGGACGCGCGATCCTCGCCTTCGACTTTCTCGGCTTCGGCCTCTCCGACAAGCCCCACGACCACGAGTACGCGCTGGCCTGGCAGGCGGACCTGGTCGAAGAGCTGGTCGAGCGCCACGGCGGCGGTCCGGTCCAGCTCGTCGCCCACGACATGGGAACCTCGGTCGCCAATGAGCTGATGGCGCGCGATATCGAGGGCCGGCTCGGCCTCGACCTGAGCGACGTGGTCCTCTTCAACGGCAGCATAATCATCGAGCGGGCCAGCCTCACCCCGGGCCAGAAGCTGCTGCGCAGCCGCCTCGGCCCGCTCTTCGCCCGCCTCTCCACGGGCCGCTTCTTCCGCCAGCAGCTCGGCTCCGTCTTCGGCGCCGCCCACCCGCTCGACCCCCAGGAGGCCGAGGACCAGTGGGCGCTGATGCGCTTCCACGACGGCCACCGCATCGCCGACAAGCTGATCGTCTACACCTTCGAACGCGTCCGCCACGCCGAGCGCTGGCACGGCGCCATCCGCGACTGGCCCGGCCCGCTCACCTTCCTCTGGGGCCTGCAGGATCCGGTCGCCACCACCAACGTCCTCGCCGGCCTCCGCGAGCTCCGTCCCAACGCCCCGGTCATCGAGCTCCCCGACCTCGCCCACTACCCCCAGGTCGAAGACCCCGACACCCTCCTCACGGCCCTCTCCAAAGCCCTCCCGTCCCGCTAGGCTCGGCAGCCCCGGGGCGGTAGCTCAGTTGGTTAGAGCACGGGACTCATAATCCCTTGGTCGCTGGTTCGAGTCCAGCCCGCCCCATACAATTGGGGGTATGAGCAGCCCCCTACATCTCACGATCCTCTACGAGGAGGGTGGCGACGGCTGGATCTTTTCCTCGATCCCCGAGGTTCCTGGCGTGCTGAGTCAAGGCAAGACCAAAGCCGAAGCCCGTGAGATGGTGCTCGACGCTCTCGCTGGAATGCTGGAGCTCCGCGCCGCGGAGCACGAGCCCCAAGGCAAGGACGTTGGCAGGGAGTCGCTTGACATCGTCGCGGCGTGAAGCGCCGAGACCTTGAGCGGCATCTGAAGAAGCACGGCGCGCGCCTGCTGCGTGAGGGCGGCCGCCATAGCTACTGGGGCATGGATGCCGAGCACTCAACCTCGGTGCCTCGCCACAGGGAGATCGCTTATCCCCTTGCCCAGGCGATTTGCAAGCAGCTTGGAATTCCTCCGCCGGAGGGCTCTCGGTAGGAATGGGCTCGATAAGCGTTTCGTAGGTCGAGACCTGAACCTGCGCCGTGGCGCGATGGTCTACTGTCGCCGGACGCGGTTTCGCCGCGCCAAACAATTGAGAGGCGGTCCTTTGGATCCGATCGGATATGAGCACTTCACTCCCGAGGGCGGCAGGGGCGGCGGAGTTCGCGCGACTCGTGGGTTTGAGGCCGGTGACACCGTGATGGTGGGCGAGCTCGACGGTGAGGTTGAGCGCAACGATTCCCACGCAACCCAGATCAGCCGGACCAAATGGGCTCGGCATCGTGGCCTTGGTCCGATCGTCAACCATTCCTGCGACCCGAACTGTGGGGTTGAGGTGAACGAGACCGGCGCCTGCGATTTCATCGCTAGGGAGCCGATCTCCGCCGGCGAGGAGATCACCTTCGACTACGCGATGCGCAACTACTCGATCGAGCATTTCCCGGGCGGATGTCTCTGTGGGGCCGCCAACTGCCGCGGTTCCGTGACCGGCTGGAAGGACCTGTCCGAGGAGCGCAAAGACGACTACGAGGGATCGGTCGCGCCCTACCTGCTGGAAATTGACAGCGAGCTGGCCGCCAGTCTGACCTAGCTCAAAGAACGCGGTGACCGGGGGGAGAGTTTGCCTCCGCCGGGTCCTTGGAGTGGCCGTGACCATGCCCGCGCCAGGAGTCCGTGCCGCCTCTCAGGAGCTGATCGAGGAGCTGATGGGTGCCGTCGTGGCGCTCAGCTTCGTGCTCCAGATGCTGATCGAGTTGCCGGCAGAGGCTCTCCCCGGTGAGGACAGGGCCGAGGCGATGCGCGAGCTGCTGACCGCCAGTGCCTGCCGCGAGGTGGAGGGGGTCGGGGAGGAGCCCTGTCGGGCGACGACCGCTCTGATTGAGGCGGTCGTGGCCCGGATCGCCGACGACGCCAGCGCTACCGCCGAGCTGGCTCGGGCCTCGGCGGAGCGACCCTGCTGAAGCCGCCGAGCGTGCCCGTGCGGGTGGTCCCTTCGCAGGAGTTTGGACCGCACCTGCTCCGCCTCTCTCGAATGAACAGAGGATTTTGTGGAACGCGGTTAGATGGGGAGGGCGCATGCCTGACGAGCAGAAGCCGGCGGAGGAGAAGCGGACCGCGTTCTACGAGCGTGGCCTGTTCAAGGGGGCAGTCGCCGTGGTCGGGCTGGCGGCGGCGGTTTGGGCCTTCACGGGAGCGCCGAAGCCGTGGCAGGTGGCGGCTGAGATCAATGCCGGGCCGACCTGGCGCTACAACACCGAGATCATCGTCGATAGCTCGGCGGCGATGGCGAAGCGGTTCGGCGGCAAGACGAAGCTGGAAGTCGCGGTGGACGGGATCTCCCAGGCGGTGAAGAGCAACGACAACGAAAACCTGGCCTTGCGCAGCGCCGGTGGGAGTTGCGGTGGCGAAGGGGAAGAACTGGTCGACTTCGGGCCGGACCACGGTGACGACGTAGTTGCCGACGCCGAGACCCTCCGTCCCCACGGTCGCTCGAACACGGTTGCCGCTGTGCTGGCGGCGATCGACCAGTTCAAGGAAGAACGCTTCCAGAATCCAGAGGCAAAGAACCGAGTCCTGATCTTCATGGGCAGCGAAGACGAATGCGCCCTCGACCCGTACTCGGAAATCAAACGCGAACTGGCCCGGGCCAACATCGAAGCGTCATTCCAGGTCTTCGCGCTGCGGATGTCGAAACACCAGTTGAAGGACCTGCGGCACTTCAAGCGGGCGATGAAGCCGTACGCCGAAGTCAGCGTTGCCGACGCCCGCACGGTCGAACAGTTCGAGAAGGCGGTCCAGCCGGCACTCGAAGAAGGCCAGGTGCCAAGCGGCGCGGCGGGCGAGACGGAGGCCGCTGCCCCAGCGGACGAAGAAAGCACCCGCCCGAGCCCGGAAGCGCTGGTGGCGCCCGAAACCGCCACGGAACCAGAAGAAGCGGGCAAGCCCTCGGCCCAGAAGGTGGAAACCGTGGAAGGGGTAACGGAAAGCGAACCCAGCGAAGAAACCACGGAAACGACGCCCACGGAACCGCAAACGAGTGTGGGCGAATCGACGGCGGGGGTCGAAAGCCGGAGTGTTCCCGAAACGACGGTCGGTGAATCGACGGCTCCCCGCAGCCCGCCGTAGGGCTCAGGGCCGGTCCCGACTCGGCCACCAGGCCCGCTCGCCAAGCCGGTAGGTCAGCGCCGGGACCAGCAGCGCGCGGACGATGAAGGTGTCGAGGAGGACGCCGACCGCGACGGTGGCGCCGATCTGGACCAGCTCCTCGAGCGGCAGCAGGGTGAGGGTGGCGAAGGTGCCGGCGAGGATCAGGCCGGCGCCGGTGACGACGCCGCCGGTGCTGACCAGGGCGGCGAGGGTGCCGTCGGGGGTGCCGCGCGCGGTGGCTTCCTCGCGCACGCGAGTCATCAGGAAGATGTTGTAGTCGACGCCGAGGGCGACCAGGAATAAGAAGGTGATGAGGACGAGGTTGAAGGCGATCCCCTCGCCGCCGAGGACGGCGAAGGCGAAGGTAACGAGCCCCAGCGTCGCCGCGAACGAGGCGATGACGCTGAGGATGAGGTAGGCGGGGGCGAGCAGGGCGCGCAGCAGCAGGCAGAGGATCAGGCCGACGACGATCAGCACTGCGGGAACGATCAGGCGCGTGTCGTGGGCGTTGGTTCGCTCGATGTCGAAGTTCTCGGCCGGAATCCCGCCCAGCAGGCCGCGCGGTTCGACCCCGTGCAGGGCGCCGCGGATGTTCTCGACCGCGGCCGCTGCCTCGCCCGTGTAGGGGTTGCCGCGCAGGACGACGACCACGACCGCCTTTTCGCCCTCGGTCGCCGGCACCGGCACCGTCAGCTTCACCGTGTCGAGGCCGCTGAGGCGCTCGGAGACGCGCAGCGCCGCCCCCGGTTCGACCACCGCAAACAGCGGGGACCCTAGCCCGGCCGGAAAGTTCCGTTCGAGCGCTTCGGTGCCGCGGCTGGAGTTCGTCGGCTTGGTCTCGCCCTGGCCGAAGCCGATCGTGCCGTGGTGGCTGAGGTTGCCGAGCGCGAGCACCAACAGGCCCGCCGTCACGGTCACCGCGATCGCAACGGGCCGACGCCGCACCAGCGCCGCCACCCGGACCCAGTGGCGCTCGCCGCTGCGGCCCGGCCGTCGCCTCGCCGGCCAGAAGGCGCGGGCGCCGAGCACGGCGAGCAGCGCCGGCAGCAGCGTGAAGGCCGAGGCCAGCATCACCGCGATGCCGATCGCCAGGACCGGCCCCAGCCAGTGCGTCGACTCCAGGTCGGCGAGCAGCAGCACCAGCATCGCCGCGATCACGGTCCCGGCCGAGGCGGCAAGCGCGGGGGCGCACTCGATCAGCGCCGCTGGCAGGGCCGAGGCTGGCCCGCGGCCGCGCCCGAGCGCTTCCCGGTAGCGGTGTACGAGCAGCAGCGAGTAGTCGGTCCCCGCCCCGAAGACCAGCACCAGCAGCAGCATCGTGCCCTCGGTGTTGACCGTGATCCAGCCCGCCTCGATCAGCAAGTAGGCGACGCCGGTTGCCGTCAGGTAGGCGGCGGCGACCGCCGCCAGCGGCGTCAGCGCCAGCACCGGCGCCCGGTAGACGACCAGCAGCAAGACCAGAACGAGGCCGAGCGTGGCGATCAGCAGCGTCTCGCCGGCTTCGCTGGCGACCCGGTCGAGGTCGGCGGCGATCCCGGCCGGGCCGGTCACATAGACAGCGAGCCCGGGGCGCGCGTGCGCGGCCAGGTAGGCACGGATCGTCGCCACCCCGTCGGCGATGGCGCCGCGGTCGCCGGCATCGAGCGCCAACACCAACAGCGCCGCCCGGCCGTTACGGGAGGTGGGCCCGACCCCGTGGGCGATCCGGGCTACGTCGCCGAGCGAGTGCCGTGCCTGGGCCGAGAAGGGGTCGATGATCGGGGTTGCGCCGGTGATCCGCAGGCGGCCGAGCCCGCGGCCGATGCGGCCGATTGCCGCCAGGTCGGCGCCGGTTAGGCCGCTCGGCCGTTCGAAGACGATCACCGCCGGCACCTCTTCGCCACCAGCGCCGGAGCCGTCGCCCTGCAGCGCCGCGATCGCCCGCGTCGATTCGGCGTTGCCGGGCAGAAAGCTCGCCTGCCCGGCGGCGGTGACGTCGCCGATGCGAGCGTGGGCGAGGAGGCCGGCGGCGCCGAGCGCAACCCAGACGGCGATGGTCAGCCAGCGCCCGCGCGGCCCGGTGACCGCCGCCGCGAGCCGCGCGATCACCGCCGGCGCCGCTCTTTCATCTCTTTGCTTTTCGCCTTTGCGTCGCGGTAGCTGGACTCGACGAGCTCTTTGCCACCGGTCCAGCCGAAGACCCAGGAGACGAGGATGACGGCGAAGATCACGTCCCAGGCGGAGATGATCAGCTGTTGCCCGATCGAGTAGGCGGTCGCGGTCGCGGCGTCAACGGAGCCGTGCAGCGCCGCTGAGTTCATCGCCTGGGTGACGCCAACGCCGCCGGGCGTCGCCGAGACGCTGTTGGAGATTGAGTTGGAGGCGGTGACGGTGGCGATGTTGTGGAAGCTGACCGGGATCCCGTAGGCGCCGAGGAAAACGCCGACGATCGCCAGCCGGGCGGCGTAGCTGCCGAAGACCGGCAGGAAGAGGTCGAGCAGGGTCCGGCGCCGGCTGCGCAGGATGGCGCCGCCGGCGGCGATCTGGTGGCGCAGGCTCTCCAGCCGCCGCCAGAAGATGCGGCCGAGGAGGACGAGCAGGACCACGCCGCCGACGAGGATCGCCAACACCAGCGCCTCGTGGTCTTCGAGGAAGCCGAGCTTGATCGAGAAGGAGCCGCTGACCGAGAGGAAGAGGTAGAGGTAGAGGCCGACGTTGAGGACCGTGAAGGGGATCTTCTCGACGATCAGTCCCGAGAAGACCATCGCGAAGGTGGCGCCGGCGAACAGCGCCGTGAACATCAGCAGCATCACCCAGGTGCCGAGGTTGGCCGGCAGGAACCCGTTGAGCGCGACCGCGGTCGCGTAGCAGGCGAGCACCACCCGATAGGGGATGCCGGCTTCGGGCAGGGCGGCGCGGAGGATGCCGAACCAGGCCAGCGCCGCCAGCGAGGTCTGCGCGCTCTCCAGGCTGGTGCCGGCGACGATCGCCCAGGGCGGCACCTCGCCGACCTTGTCGAGGAGATCGCCGATCCAGTCGGAAACCGGGATCCCGAGCAGGTCGAGGAGGGCGATCAGCACCGCTGAGCCCCCGACCCAGAGGGCGATGCGCGCCAGCCGGCGGCCCAGCGGCGTCTCCCCGGCTGCGGTGGCCCCCGCGACGGCGTTCACGGGGGCCACCCTATTCAGCGCGGCGGTAGGAGGGGCTGCCTCCTACGGTGCGTACTTTTCCGCCTGCTGTTTCGCTTCTTCGACGCCCTTTTCGGCCTGGGCTTTGCCTTCTTCCAGGCCCTTTTCTGCTTTTTCGACGCCTTCTTCGATGCCCTTCTTGGCGCTGCCCTTACTGCCCTTCAGTTCTTCTTTGGCTTTTTCAAGCCCCTTCTTGGCCGCTTCGCTGCCTTCTTCCAGGCCCTTTTCGGCCTTCTTCACACCTTCTTCGAGGCTTTCCTTGACGCTGCCGGTCGTGTCGGAGCTGGTGTTGTCGCTGCTGCTGCCGCAGCCGGACAAGATGACACCGCCGGCGAGGACGGCAAAGGCGGCGAAGACGGCGCCCGTGATCCGCAGTCTCGCCGCGACGGGCGACTGAACCTCTCTCATTCTCTGGACTTCCCCTCTTCGGTTGGCTGGGTGGCCGGCGCGGCTGCGCCGGGTCGCCGAACGTAGAGCATGTCGTGGACACTTTCCAGATGGACGAGTTTGAATCGCTCGTAGCCGACGCCATCGATGCCCTGCCCGAGGAGTTCCAGCGGGTGCTGGAAAAGGTCGCGGTGGTGGTCTCCGACCTCGGTGCCGAGCAGCACGCCTACGGCCAGTACTTCGGCGACGGCGTCGCCCACGACCGCTACGAGGACCGCATCGTCATCTACCGCGACACCCTCGAGCGCGACTTCGGCCACGATCGCGCCCTGCTCGCCCGTCAGGTCGAGCGCACGCTGCGGCACGAGCTGGCCCACCACCTCGGTTGGAACGAGCGCGGCGTCGGCGGGCTCGGGCTCTGAGCTGCGCTAACGGACCTGGCAGTTGCGCGTCAGCGTGGTCTTCAGAAGCTGACCGTCGCTGAAGTGGAAGCGGCCCTGGGCGAGGGCGAAGATGCCGCCGGAGAAGCCGGCCGGGGCGGCGCAACTGGCGCTGAGGAAGCTGTGCCGCTGGCCCTTGAAGGTGTACTGACGGTTGATCTTGAGGTCGATGCTGGTAACCGAGCCGAGACCACCGGCCAGCCGCGGCACCTTCGCCTCCAGCAGCGTCCCGAACTGGCCTTCGACCCGGTGCTTGATCAGCAGCGGCAGCACAAAGGTCACGGTGACGGGGCTGGTGATGTAGAGATGCAGGAGCAGCGCCGGCTTGCCGTTCTGCAGGCCGAAGAAGGCGAGCATCGGGCCGTCGGCCGGGATCGCCGCCGTGCCCGGGAACTGGACGTTGGAGCCGAAGCGGCCGCTCCCGACCAGCGCCGGCCGGCAGCGTTCCAGCGCCGTTTCGGTCGAGGTCGATTGCAGCAGCCGGCTGGTGCAGGCAGGCAGGCCCTGGGTGGAGAGATGCCCGGCGCGGTTGAGGGCGATTTCGATCCGGCTGACAGGGGGCGGCTGGGTGCCGTCGGTGGTGGTGATCGCCCCCTCGACCCGCAGCGTTACCGGCGCCGGCGTGTCACGCGGCAGCGCCTGCGGGCTGAGGGCGCCGTCGAAGGAGATCCGCAGGTTGCCCTTTTGGCTCAGCTCAGCGTGCGCGACCGTCGCTCCGACCAGGGTCGCGAGCACGAGTAGGGCAACGGTGGCAAGGCGGCGGCGCATGGATCTCCCTGCAATTCAGTCTAGGTCGCGGCGCCAGGCTTCAGGTTGAGCGCACGTTGTGACGGCACCAGCCCAGCGGGAGACTGAAGGTAAGTACACACTTACGTAAGTCTCTGCTTAAATAAGGCCATGACGACTGAGGCTGTTGCGGAGGAGCAGATGGATCGCGTCGCTCGGGCCCTGGCCGAGCCGCGGCGGCGCCGCATCCTGGCGATGGTGCGCGGGCGCGAGCTCAGCGCCGGCGAGATCGCCGCCGACTTCGAGATATCGCGGCCGGCTGTCTCCCAGCACCTCGGCGTCCTCCGCGAGGCCGGGCTTTTGAGCGAGCGCCGTCAGGGCACCAGCCGCCTCTACCGGGCGCGGCCCGAGGCGATGGCCGGCCTGCGCGACTTCATGGACGAGTTCTGGACAGATCGTCTCGAGCGGCTGCGATTGGCCGCCGAGCTGGAGCAGCAAAGGAGGGACAAACGTGGCAAGCGCAAGAACGGTGGACGCGGTCGAGGTGGAGGTTCTGATCGCCGCAAGCCCTGAGACGGTCTTCGATTTCTTCGTCGACCCGGACTTGATGGTGCAGTGGATGGGGCGGGCGGTCGAGGCCGACCCGCGCCAGGGCGGCATCTTCCGCTGCGACATCCGGGACGACTCGGTCGCCGCCGGCGAGTACATCGCCGTCGAACGCCCGCGACGCGTTGTCTTTAGCTGGGGCTGGGAGGGGAACGGCCCGACCGTCGACCCCGGCGGCAGCACGGTCGAAGTGCTGCTGGCCCCCGAGGACGGGGGCACGCGCGTGCGGCTCAGCCACCAGGGACTGCCGACGGCCGAGTCGGCCGAGAAACACGGCCACGGCTGGCGCCACTACCTGGGCCGGCTGGCGCAGGCCGCTGCCGGCGAGGACCCGGGGCCGGACGAGTTCTCGCTGTCGCCGAGCGGCGGCGAGTGAGACGAGAGCAAACGACAGAAAGGCATGAAGACGATGGGCAATCCGACGATGTGGTTCGAAGTGGCGGCAAAAGATCACGAGGCGATGAAGGGCTTCTACTCCGGTCTCTTCGACTGGAAGCTGACCGATTTGGAGGCGATGCCGTACGCGATGGTTGAGGCGAACGGCCAGGGCATCCCCGGCGGGATCGGCGCCGCCCCTCCGGGTCAGGACGGGCACGTCACCTTCTACGTCGAAGTCGACGACATCGCCGGCTCGCTGGCGACGGCGGAGTCGCTCGGTGGCAGTCGGGTGCTGGAGCCGACCGATATCCCCAGCGGTCAGATCGCCCTCTTCGCTGACCCGGAGGGTCACGTGGTCGGCCTGATGCAGGTGAATGGCGCCGCCTGAGCGACCGTCAAAATGGCCAGGGTGGAGAACCTGGCGACGAGGCTCGAGGGCGATCTGGTCGTCCTCGAGCCGCTCGAGGAGGCGCATGCCGACGGCCTCTGGGAGGCGGCGCGGGCGCCCGAGATCTGGCAGTGGCTGGCCCGCGTCGGCAGCAGCCGTGAGTACTTCGACTTCTGGATGGAGATCTCGCTGACGGCGGCGCGCGAGGGTCGCGAGGGCGTCTTCGCCACGCGCCGCAAGAGCGACGGTCGCCTCGTCGGCAGCAGTCGCTACCTCAATGTGCGCCCGCCCGACCGCGTCGTCGAGATCGGCTGGACCTGGCTCGAACCGGGCGCCTGGCGCAGTGGCATCAACGTCGAGGCCAAGCTCTTGATGTTCGGTTACGCCTTCGAGCAGCTCGACTGCGTCCGGGTCGAGCTCAAGACCGACGCCCGCAACACCCGCTCGCGGGCGGCGATGGAAGCCTTGCCGGCCCAGTTCGAGGGCATCCTCCGCAAGCACATGATCGTCCCCGACGTCGGCGTCCGCGACTCGGCCTACTTCAGCGTCATCGACGAGGAGTGGCCGGCGGTGCGGGCTAACTTGGAAGCGCGGCTCAGTCGCGGTCGCGCGGCTGGGTGATTTCTTCCGCCGCCTGCGCCACTCGTTCCGCTCGCTGTTTCACTTCTTCGGTTGCCTCGCGGGTTGCCGCCACCGCCTCGTCGCGCGCCGCCGCCACGCCCTCGCTCGGCTTGCCGCCGACGATGTCGCGGAAGGCGTTCTTGACGCGCTCGGTGCGGCGGTCGGGCGGGAAGCGAGCTTCCGCCTTGGCCAGCTTCTTCGGGTGCTTCGTGTAGCGGCGCCGGCCCCAGGCCGAGCGCGGCTTGCCGATCCGGCAGGCCCCGTAGAGGGCGATCGGGAAGATGAAGAAGCCGATCGTGCCGTGCAGGACCCGCCCCTTGGCGAAACAGATGGCGACGAGGCCGAAGATGAAGACAGCGGAGAGGATGCTGCCGACCACCGCACTGACCGAGCCGGTTTCGAAGGTGAGCGGGCTGAAGCCGAGCAGGATCAGCAGCATCCCGGCGCCGGCGATCACCGTCGCATCGATCGAGCTGCGCCCCTCCTCGGCCCAGTAGACGTCCTCGAGGTGGACCCAGAGCGCGAACTCGTCGATCGTCAGTCCGGCTCCTATCCCGAAGGCGAAGGCGCAGATCTCGGCGTAGGGGCTGTTGCCGAAGGCGAGGAAGCCGAGGGCGCCGGCGGCCATCATCGTCACGATCCCGAAGACCAGGTGGTGGAGGTGAACGCCGCTGTCGCTGACCACGCTGCCCGGCCACCAGGGCACCTTGGGACTGCGCATCAGCCGCGTGCTCATGCGGATGAAGGCGAAGGAGAGAATGAAGCCGACGAGCACCAGGAACAGCCCCTGCTCTTCGTGCTCGGCGAGCTTGTCCCAGAATTCGCTGACGATCGAGGCGGCGACGATCACGCGGTCACCGGCTCGGGACGGCGGTTGAGCTTCGGGCCCTTGCCGTCCTTGGCGGCGATCAGCTCGATCGCCAGCAGCACGGCGGCGATCGCGAAGACGGGGGAGAGGACGACGTTGGAGAGCGACTCGGCCACCCAGCCGGCCCAGAAGCTGTGGCCGAGGAGGCTGTGGACGAGGCCGCCGACGGCGTCACCGAGCGCGTCGCCGACGATCTCGACCGGCACCAGCACCCAGAAGACGAACCAGAAATTGCCGCGCACGAGCTGCCAACTGCGCCGCAGCGAGCCCCGCACGGTGCGCTCCTCGAGCTCCACCACCGGCCCGGCCAGGCCGAGCCAGACGAAGGCCAGGGCACCGGGGACGATGAAGAGAAGCAGGCCGGCGGCGACGATCGCCACGTAGACGATGTCGACGGCGATCAGGCGCCCGTAGCGGAGGCGGCGGGCAATCTCCCGCACCCGCGGCGGCCGCTCGTGCTCGGGGTTGGTCAGCGAGACGGCGACGGCGCCGCTGAAGAAGACCTCGCCGAGCAGGCCGGTGGTGGTGATCGCGCCGACGGCGAGGATGACCGCGAAGACTTTGATGCCGCTACTGAGGTCGAGGGCGTCGACGTTGACATTGGCGACGAGGCTGTCGATCAGCCCCAGCGGCACGAAGACCGCCAGCGCCAGCAGCAGGATCGACGGGCCCCAGGCGCGGTAGGTGCGGGCGATCCCTAGGTAGAGCGAGGCGACGCGGTGGCGCAGCTTCATCTCAGCGCCGGCGCCGCCCCGGCCGCACCCGGCCGCGGGCCTCGAGCTTGGACTGGGTCGACTCCGAGGCCGGCACCCGCCGCAGCTCGCCGAGCTCAGGGATCAGCCACTCTTCCGCGCACTGGCGGTGCCAGTGGTGGTGGTCGGTGCCGGTCAGGCGCCGCACGTACTGGACGATCGTGTGCTCGTCGCCGACTTCGATCTCGCTGTGGCAGCCGGGGCAGCGGTAGAGCTTGCGGGCGATGCCGCGGATCAGCCAGACCTCGTCGCCCTCTTCGTTGACGCCGCGAAGACTCCAGCGCATGCTCGGCTGGCCCTCGAACTGGCCCACGTTCAGCGCCTCGACATCCAGGCGAAGCCGGCGGCCATCGCCACGTTGGCGAGGCCGGCGGCCCGCAGGCCCAGCTTGGCGCCCGGCCTGCTGACCGCCGGCGACCCCGCCCAGAGCGCGTCGGTCGCGATCTCGGTCCCGCGCAGCCAGGCCAGTGCCCACCAGTCCTGCGGCTCGCCACGCCGCTCGGCCACGGCGTGGGCGGCGGCGAAGGTGAGCCAGATCGGGCCGCAGCGGCGGAAGAGGTGCTTCGCGTCCGGCGAGGGCTCGTCGTGGCCGAGCACCCGCAGCGTCGCCGCCGGGGCGGCGATCGCCGCGCTCCCGAGCAGGAGATCGAAGGCGATCATGTTGCGGTTGGTGATGCGGAGTGCCTGTGCCAGCGTCATCGACTCTTCAATCCAACCAGAAGGGAAAGAGTGAGGCCCGGCGAATTGGACCGCCGTGACCAAGACTGCAACGAAGTCCCCCCAACTCAAGAGCCTTTCCGACTACATCCAGGAGCGCTTTGACGAGTTCTCGCGCTCCCAGAAAGATGTAGCCCGCTACATCGTCGATCACCTCGACGAGGCAGCTTTCCTCACCGCCGAGGAGCTGGCCAGGAGAGCGAGCACCTCGTCCTCGACGGTGGTGCGCTTCTCCCAGGCCCTCGGCTTCGAGGGCTACCCGGAGCTCCAGCAATCGGCGATCGAGGAGTACCGAACGACGATCGCCACCGCGGGATCCACCGGTGGCGCCCTCTTCTCTTTCGACCACTCCGAGTTGGAGGGCTCGCTCAGCGCCGACTACGCGAACCTCGAGGAAACCGCGCGCAAACTGACGCGCGAGCAGGTCGACGCCGCGGTCGCGGCGCTGGCCACCTCGCAGCGCATCGTCATCGTCGGCGTCGACCAGATGGCGTTCTTCGCCAGCTACCTGCGGCACACGCTGAGCCTGCTGGACATCCGCGCCGAGATCGTCGCCAGCACCGGCGGCGAGTCGCTGCAGCGTCTGGGCCGGATCGACGAAGAGACGCTCGTCATCACCCTTTCCGCCGGTCGTGCCCACCCGCTGCTGCTGCGGGCGATGAAGCTCGCCCTGCACCGCGGCGCTCGCACCCTGGCGATCTCCGACGCGACGATGTCGGAGGTCGGCGAGCACGCCGAGCTGACGCTCTACTTCTCCTCCAACAGCCCCTCCTTCGCCCGTTCGAACACGGCCCTGATGGCGCTCGTACAAGCCTGGCCTACGGGTTGTACGCGCGGGACGAAGCGGCCCACAAAGACCGCATCCGCGCCTACAAACTGAAGTAGCCGTCGGAGCGGTCAGCCGACTTCCACAGGTGCCTCTCTGCGTAAGATGGGGCGCGTGAGCGAGCGCGCGACTTTCCGAGTCAAGACCGGCCTGGCGGAGATGCTGAAGGGCGGCGTGATCATGGACGTGGTCACGCCCGAGGAGGCGAAGATCGCCGAGGACGCCGGCGCCTGCGCGGTGATGGCCCTGGAGCGGGTCCCGGCCGACATCCGCCGCGACGGCGGCGTCGCCCGCATGTCGGACCCGGCGATGATCAAGGGCATCCAGGAGGCGGTGACGATCCCGGTCATGGCCAAGGCCCGGATCGGCCACTTCGCCGAGGCCCAGGTCCTGCAGGCGCTGGAGGTCGACTACATCGACGAGTCCGAGGTCCTGACCCCGGCCGACGAGGCCAACCACATCGACAAGCTCGCCTTCGAGGTGCCCTTCGTCTGCGGCGCCACCAACCTCGGCGAGGCGCTGCGGCGGCTCGGCGAGGGCGCGGCGATGATCCGCTCCAAGGGCGAGGCCGGCACCGGCAACGTCGTCGAGGCGGTCCGCCACATGCGCGAGATCACCGCCGGCATCAAGCGGCTCGCGCAGCTGCGGCCCGAGGAGCTGGCCGCGGCCGCGAAAGAACATCAGGCGCCGCTGGAAGTCGTCCACGAGGTCGCCGCCGCCGGCAAGTCTGCCGGTGCCGCTCTTCTGCGCCGGTGGTATCGCCACCCCGGCCGACGCGGCGCTGATGATGCAGCTCGGCGCCGAAGGCAACTTCGTCGGCTCCGGCATCTTCAAGAGCTCGGACCCGGAGCGGCGGGCGCGGGCGATCGTCGAGGCGACCACCCACTTCAACGACCCGGAGCGGGTCACCGCCGCATCGATCGGCCTGGGCGAGGCGATGCCCGGCATCGAGATCGCCGAGCTGGCCGCCGCCGACGCCCTGCTGCAGAACCGCGGAGCCTGACCTGAACGTCGGCGTTCTGGCGATCCAGGGCGATTTCGAGGCGCACGCGCGGACGCTGCGCCAGCTCGGCGCCGAAGTGCGCGAGGTGCGCGTGCCGGCGGACCTGGAGGGGCTTGACGGGCTCGTCATCCCCGGTGGTGAGAGCACGACGATCACGATGGGGATCGAGTCCGCCGGGCTGGGGCCGGCGATCCGCGCCCACCACGATGCGGGCCGCCCGGTGCTGGGCACCTGCGCTGGTCTGATCGTCTGCGACGACGCCCACCTCGGCCTGATCGACGCGACCGCGCGCCGTAACGCCTTCGGCCGCCAGCTGCAGAGCTTCGAGGCCGACCTGGAGATCGAGGGCATCGGCGACGAGCCGCTGCGGGCGGTCTTCATTCGCGCCCCCTGGGTGGAGCGGATAGGGGACGGGGTGGAGGTGCTGGCGACGGTTCGACGGCCACCCGGTGGCGATCCGCGAGGGCAGCGTGCTCTGCCTCTGCTTTCCACCCGGAGCTGACCGACGACCCCCGCTTCCACGCGATCTTCATGGCGATGACCACCAGCGCCCGCGAACGGGCAGAGGAGGAGGCGGCGAGATGAGGGACCCGCGCGTCGATGGCCTGGCGAAGATCCTGGTCGGCTACTCGACCAAAGTGAAAGAGGGCGAGGTTGTCGCGATCGACGGCGAGACCGCGGCGGCGCCGCTCTTGCTGGCGGTCTACGAGGAGGTGCTGAAGGCCGGCGCCCACGCGATCCTCAACGTCGCCCTCGAGGGACAGATCGCCGCCTACTTCAAGCACGCCTCCGACGACCAGTTGGAGTGGATCTCGCCCTTCGCCGAGTGGATGGTTGACAACGCCGACGTGCGGATCGCGGTCGGCGCCAGTACCAACACCCGCGAGCTCTCCGGCGTGCCGCCGGAGAAGCAGACGCTGCGCCAGTCGGCGACCGGCGAGCTGATGCAGCGGGCGATGAAGCGCAGCGCCGAAGGCGATTTCCGCTGGGTCTACACGCTCTTCCCGACCAGCGCCTACGCCTCCGAGGCGGAGATGAGCCTGGCCGACTACGAAGACTTCTACTACGCCGCCTGCCTTGCCGACGATCCCGAGCCGCTGACCGCGTGGAAGCGGGCCTCGGAGGAGACGACGCGCCTGTCCGAGTGGATCGAGGGGCACGAGGAGGTCCGCATCACGGCGCCGGGAACCGACATCAAGCTCGGTATCAGCGGCCGCCATTTCATCCCCTGCGTGGGCGACCACAACATGCCCGACGGCGAGTTCTTCACCGGCCCGGTCGAGGACTCGGTCGAAGGCGAAGTCAGCTTCCACCTGCCGGCCGTGATCGGCGGCCGCGAGGTCTCGGGGGTCAAGCTGCGCTTCGAGGCCGGCAAGGTCGTCGACGCCACTGCCGACCGCGGCGAGGAGTACCTGCTGAAGCTGCTCGACACCGACGAGGGCGCCCGCCGTCTCGGCGAGCTCGGGATCGGCACCAATTACGGGATCGACCGTGGCACCCGCGAGGTTCTGCTCGACGAGAAGCTAGGCGGCACCATCCACATGGCCGTTGGCGCTAGCTACCCAGAGTCCGGCGGCGAGAACGAGAGCGCCGTCCACACCGACCTCGTCTGCGACCTCCGCCTCGGCGGCAAGCTCGAAGTCGATGGGATCGTCATGCAGGAAGACGGCCACTTCGTCGTCTGACCGGCCGCGTCAGACCTTGGTGAGGATCGTCGCGATGACGCCGAGGAAGCCGACCATCGAAGTGGCCGAGAGGACGGCCGCTGCCTGAATCAGAGCGCGGCGGTCCGCGGCCATCTCGCCGCGCACCGCGCGAAATTCCTCGCGCATGTTTCGAAATTCCTCGCGCATGTCCTTGAACCCCTCATCGACCTTGTGGTTGAGGTCGTCGAGGCGATCGTCGTTCCAGTTCTCCGGCCTCTGCTTCTGCTCCATCATCACCACGGACATGATGGCAGCTTAGCCGGTCATATGTAACGTATCGTCTACGTAGCGTAAAAACTTCGCGCCAACTTCGTGACGTTTCTTCACTGGTTCGGGATCGGCGAGCCGGCCAGCAGGAAGAACCAGACGGTGAGGGCCAGCCCGGCCAGCACCACCGAGCCCATCAGCACCGCCTCGACCACGGTCACCGAGTTCTGCATCCCGCCGCTATCGCGCATGCTTTTCAGCCAGGTGGGGCGCACCGCCGAGGCCCGGTTGGTGCCGGTGATGCGGATGTAGAGGTCGTTGAGGCGGCCGATCAGCCAGGCGACGACGAGCACGGTGGCGACGAAGCCAACGGCGACTATCGCGTAGGGACCGCCGCTGGGGAATTGGGTCTGAGAGAGCTTGGAGGCGATGTAGACCCAGCTCAGTGGGACCGCGGTCCAGAGCGAGAAAGCGGCGAGCAGCATCGCCAGGAAGACGAGGCTGGCAGCAATGCTGCGGGCGGGTCCGTGGGTGCGCGCATCCGTTGCCATCTCCCTACTTCATAGAATGGCAGGCGATGTCCGGGCATTCCAAGTGGTCTTCGATTAAGCACAAGAAGGGCGCCGCCGACGCTAAACGCGGCAAGCTCTTCAGCAAGCTGGCGCGCGCGATCACCGTCGCCGCCCGCGACGGCGGCGGCGACACCGAGGGCAACCCGGCCCTGGCGACTGCGGTGCAGAAGGCCCGCGAAGCCTCGATGCCGAAGGACAAAATCCAGAAAGCGATCGACGTCGGCACCGGCGCCGGTGCCGATTCCGCCGCGATCGAACGGGTTCTCTACGAGGGCTATGGCCCGGCCGGGGTCGCCGTCTTGGTCGAAGCCCTGACCGACAACCGCAACCGCGCCAGTGCCGAGATCCGCCACGCCTTCTCCAGCCACGGCGGCAGCCTCGGTGAGCCCGGCTCGGTCGCCTGGATCTTCGAGAAAAAGGGCGCCGTCGTCGTCGACGCTTCCCGCTACGACGAGGACGACCTGATGCCGGCGATCGACGCCGGTGCCGAGGATGTGCGCGAGGACGAGGGCAGCCTCCGCGTGCTCTGTGAGCCCAGTGACCTGACCGCCGTGCGCGAGGCCCTCGAGGCCGCCGGCGTCGAGATCGAGTCCGCGGCGATCGCCACCGAACCGAAAAGCACGGTCGAGCTCAAAGGCCACGACGCGGAGCGAATGTTGAAGCTGCTCGACGCGCTGGATGACCAGGACGACGTCGACGAAGTGTTCGCGAACTTCGACATCCCCGCCGAGGTGATGGAGAAACTGGCCGTCTGATTGGCCTGAAGGGCTTGTTGTTCGGGCGGGGTCGGAGGCGGAGGGAGCGGTACCCCTCTGCGGGAATTCAGTCGCGTGGCCCCTATGGGGCCAGCGCTCCAGATGGTTGAGCGTGGCCAAAACGGCCGCGCAATAACCGGATTGCATTTCCGCGGCCTTCGGCCACATTCCCTCCGAGGGGTACCGCCCCCTCCCGCAACGGAACCCTCCGGTTCGACGCGCTCGTCGGGCGCCTGGGTACTCCTCCCGGACCGCCACCAAGCACCTGCTCAGATGAAGGCATCCGACCCGATTCCGAGAATCACAACCCATGCAGGTAGTGATGGGGATCGACCCTGGTGCCGCCAATCTTGGCTTTGGCGTGGTGCGCGTCGAGGGCAACCACATGGTGGCCCTCGACGGCGGTGTGGTCGAAACGAGCGCCGAAGAAGCGATGGAGCGGCGGTTGGAGCGGATCCATCGGGCGCTTAGCGAGCTGATTTCCTGGCATGCGCCGAAGGCGATGGCTATCGAGTCGGTCTATTTCGGCAAAAACGTGCACTCGGCGATGGCGGTCGGGCAGGCCAGCGGGGTGGCAATGTTGGCCGCCGCGCAGGGCGGGATCGGCTGCTTCGCCTACACGCCGCAGGCGATCAAGATGGCCGTCTGCGGCTCCGGCGGTGCCGGCAAGGGCCAGGTACAGAGGATGGTCGG
Organism: uncultured Actinomycetes bacterium; assembly: GCA_963708405.1. GTDB lineage: Bacteria > Actinomycetota > Thermoleophilia > Solirubrobacterales > 70-9 > VAYN01. The sequence continues at coordinate 580,436 of CAVPSL010000002.1, read as the reverse complement.
GACGCTGCTCGGGTTGCCCGAGCCACCGACGCCCGACCATGCTGCCGACGCGCTGGCGGTGGCGATCTGCCACGGCGGCGGCAGCGGCCATCGCGACGCCGTCGCCGCCTCTTCGACGCCGGAGCGGCTGGCGGGATGATTGCTGCGGTCCGCGGTGAGGTGATGGTGCGGCGTGCCGACCACGTCGTCATCGACGCGGCCGGCGTCGGCTACCGGCTGACCGTCTCTTCCGAGACGCTGAAGGCCGTGCCTGCGGCCGGCAGCGAGGCATTTCTGCACGCAGAACTGATCTCGCGCGAGGACTCGCTGGCGCTCTACGGCTTCGCCTCCGAGGAGGAGCGCGACCTCTTCCGCCAACTGATCTCGGTCAGCGGTGTCGGGCCCAAAGTCGCGATCGCCGCCCTTTCCGGCGGCAGCGCCCGCGACCTGCTGCGGGCGATCGCGGCCGGTGATACCAAGCGCTTCCAGGCGGTACCAGGGATCGGCAAACGGACTTCGGAGCGGATCATCGTCGAGCTGCGCGAGAAAGTCGCCGGGGCGCTGGAGGAGGAGGTGGCGTTGGCGGCTGCCGAGAGCGGCGACGCCCGGGCGCTGGCCCGAGACGGCCTCGTCAACCTCGGCTACGCGCCGTTGGAAGCCGAGCAACTGCTCGACGGCATCGAGGCCGCCGACCCGGAGCAGTTGGTGGCGGCGGCGCTGCGCAAGGCCGCGGCGGCCAGGAGCGGCGCGTGAGCGAGGCTCCCGAATTCGGCGACAACCGCATCCGCACTCCGGGGATTGACGACGAGCCGGTGCCTGTCGACGCCGAGGTGCGCGTGCACGATGCCCGTGCCGACCCGCCCGACGAGGACCTCGACCGCTCGCTGCGGCCGCCGACCCTCTCTGACTTCATCAACCAAGCCCAGGTCACCGAGCAGCTGGCGATTTTCATCGAGGCGGCGCGGGGGAGGGGCGAGCCGCTCGACCACGTGCTGCTGGCCGGCCCGCCCGGCCTCGGCAAGACTTCGCTCGCCCACATCATCGCCGCCGAGCTGGGTGTGCCGATGGTCCAGACCGCCGGGCCGGCGCTGGAGCGCAAGGCCGACGTCGCCTCCTTCCTCACCGCCCTGGAGCCCGGCAGCGTCTTCTTCGTCGACGAGATTCACCGCCTCGGCCGCGCCGTCGAGGAGACGCTCTACCCGGCGATGGAGGACGGCGAGCTGCCGGTGGTGCTGGGGCAGGGAGCGGGGGCGCGGACGGTGACCCTGCCGCTGCCGCCGTTCACGCTGGTCGGTGCCACCACCCGCGCCGGCCTGCTGACGACGCCGCTGCGCGACCGCTTCGGGGTCAGCCATCGGCTCGAGCACTACAGCTCCGAGCACCTGGCCGAGATCGTCCGCCGCTCGGCCGGCATCCTCGGGGTCGAGGTCGACGCCGAGGGCGCCTACACGATCGCCTCGCGGTCCCGCGGCACGCCGCGCGTCGCCAACCGGCTGCTGAAGCGGGTCCGGGACTTCGCCCAGGTCAAGGGCTCGGGCGCGATCGGCGCCGATGTCGCCGCGGCGGCACTGGAGATGCTCGAGGTCGACGCCGGCGGCCTCGACCGCAGCGACCGCGCCCTTTTGGAGACCGTCGCAGTCAAGTTTGGCGGCGGCCCGGTCGGCCTCTCGACGCTGGCGATCGCGATCGGCGAGGAGCAGGACACGATCGAGGACGTGCTTGAGCCCTACCTGCTCCAGCAGGGCTTGCTGAAGCGGACTCCGCGCGGCCGCGTGCTCACCCAGCGCGCCTACGACCACCTCGGCATCCCGGCACCCGAAGGTGCGGCGAGCCTCTTCTAGGCGCGCCTTTGTAGCCTGTCTGAGATGCCGTTCTTCATCTGTCCGAATTGCGGGCACCGGGAGGTGAGTGGCGAGCGGACCGCAGGGTTCAGCTCGCGCCCGAAGGGCTGCTCGAAATGTGGTTTCGGATTCGTCTTCGAATTACTCGACGATTATTATCCGGCTCCGAATGCTGCCTTTTTCGTTTGCGACAAGCAGGAACGCGTGATCGACGCCGGCAAGGGCAGCTTCGAGCTGACCGGCCTCACCGACGAGGACGTGATCGGCCGGCCCGTGCGCGAGGTCCTTGGCCTCGACTGGATCGACAAGGGCGACGGCGGCGAGACCGCCGACACCAACGACGATGGCGTCACCGATCCGATCGAGACCTCGCTGGAGTGGGGGGTGCGCTCGCTCGGCAAGCGCGTCTCCGTCAATGCCGAGGGCGACCTGCCTGCGCGTGCGGTCGCCGACGTCTTCCCCGCCTACGACGACGACGGCGGGCTCTTGCTCGTCCTTACCCCCGAGGGCTGAGGCATGGGCTCGCGACGGCGGCACCTCTTCGTCCTCCTCTTCGTCCTTGGCCTCGTCGCCATCTCCGGGATCGTCATCGCCAACAAGCAGACGAAGCTCGGTCTCGATCTGCAGGGCGGCCTCGAGCTCGTCTACCAAGGGCAGCCGACCGGCACCGCGACCGAAGTCAGCGGCCAGGACATCGAAGACTCGATCTCGATCATCGAACAGCGGATCAACAAGCTCGGCGTCTCCGAGCCTGAAGTTGCGCGTCTCGGCAGCAAGGAGATCACCGTCTCGCTGCCGGGCATCACTGACGCTAACCGCGCCGCCGAACAGGTCGGCACCACCGCCCAGCTCTACTTCTACGACTGGGAGCCCAACCTGATCGGTCCCGAGCGGGTAATCGGCGGCCGCCCCGGTCAGCGGCCCCCGCAGGGTCCTCTGAAAGCCTCGGAAAAACGCTGGGAAAACGCCGGGCGCAACGTCAAGAGCTCCGAGAACCAGCAGATGATTTACGCCGGGGCGTACCCGACTGCCTATGAAGCTGCCCTACTTGCCTCCGAACAGGAACCGGACACGAAGTGCGAAAACTGCTCGGTCGCCAAGCCGCGCTACTACCTCTTCGAACGGGAAGCGCCGCACAAACTGATTGCCGGGCCCGAGCTCAGCAAGAAGGACCTCTACATCAGCCCGACCGGCGAAAAGCGGCCCAAGAACGGGATCGTCATCGAAGTCCCGGCCGGCACCGTTCTCGTCTCCGAACAGCCGCTCGACTCCAGCGGCAAGGTCGACGAAACCGCTCAGCCGGGCTGGTTCGCGCTCAAAGACGACCCGGCGCTTTCGGGCACCGACATCACCAACCCGCAGCAGTCCTACGGCCAGTTCAACGAACCGATCGTCACCTTCGGCTTCACCGGCAAGGGTCAGGGCGCCTTCCAGGAAGTAACCCGCAACATCGCCCAGCGCGGTCAGGCGGCGGCAATCGGACCGGTCAGCGCCGAACAGGCGGCGCAGCTATCCGGCCATTTCGCAGTTGTCCTCGACAACGAAGTCCGCACCCGGCCGATCGTCAACTTCTCCGAAAACCCCGACGGGATCGACGGTCGCACCGGCGCCCAGATCTCGGGCGGCTTCAACAGCGTCGACGAGGCGCAGGAACTGGCGACGACGCTGCAGATCGGCGCCCTGCCGATCAGCCTCAAGCTGATCAGCGAGACCCAGGTCTCCGCGACGCTCGGCACCCAGGCGCTCCACGACGGCATCAAAGCCGGGATCATCGGCCTCGCGCTCGTCGTCATCTTCCTGCTCCTCTACTACCGCTTCCTCGGCTTCATCGCCTCGATCGCGCTGGGGGCCTACGGGGTCATCTTCTTCGCGCTGATCAAACTGATCCCGATCACGCTGACCCTGCCGGGGATCGCCGGCCTGGTGCTGACGATCGGCGTCGCCGCCGACTCCAACATCGTCATCTTCGAGCGAATAAAGGAGGAGGTGCGGGCTGGACGCTCGATGTCGAGCGCGATTAGCGCTGGCTACAAACGCGGGATCGCGACGATCATCGACGCCAACGTCGTCACCCTCCTCACCGCTTTCATCCTCTTCGTGCTGGCGACGGCGGGGGTCAAGGGGTTCGCCTTCACGCTCGGCGTCGGCACGATCGTTTCGCTGCTGACCGCGGTCGTCTTTACCCAGGCGCTGCTGGGCAGCATGAGCCGCTCGCGGCTGCTGCGCTCGCCCAGCGTCCTGGGCGCCTCCGGCAAAGGCAAACAGTGGCACTTCGACTTCATGGGAGCGAGCCGCTGGTTCTTCTCGATCTCGGGCGTGATTCTGATCGTCGGGGCGCTGGCGCTGGCGACCAAGCAGCTCAACTTCGGCATCGACTTCGAGTCCGGGACGCGGATGACCGTGGCGCTGGAACAGAAGACCGACGAGGAAGGCGTGCGGGAAACGCTCGATGCCGTCGGCATCAACGGCGAGGAGGTTCAGCAGGTCACCGACCCGAACTTCGGCAGCAACGTCTTCCAGGTCCAGTCGCACGAACTGGGCCCCGGCGAAGTGAGAAAAGCCGAGCAGGCCCTCGTCGCCGAATACGGGGTTCAGCCCAACGGGTTCGACAGCACCAGCGTCGGCCCGACCTTCGGCCAGCAAGTGGCGAGCAGCGCCCTGAAGGCGCTGATCTTCTCGCTGCTGGTGATCTGCGGCTACGTGGCGCTGCGCTTCGATCCCAAGTTCGCGGTGCCGGTGCTGATCGCGATCTTTCACGACATTCTCATCACCGCGGGCGTCTATGCGTTGACCGGAAAAGAGGTGAGCAGCGGTACGGTCGCCGCCTTCCTGACGATCTTGGGTTACTCGATATACGACACGATCATCGTCTTCGACCGAATACGCGAGAACGTGCCGCGGATGCCGCGGGCTGCCTTCTCGCAGATCGTCAACCGCTCGATGAGCGAGGTTCTGAACCGGTCGCTGGCGACCAGCTTCTCGACCCTGCTCGCGGTCGGCTCGCTGCTGGTCTTCGGTGGCGTCACCCTCCAGGACTTCGCCTTCGCGATGCTGGTTGGGATCGCCTCGGGTACCTACTCGTCAATCTTCATCGCCTCGCCGGTGCTGACCGCTTGGAAGGAACGCGAGCCCGGCTTCGTGCGGCGGCGCCAGCGGATTTCCGAAGTCGAGGGCGGTTTCGTGCCTGCATACGCGGATGAGATCGAGACCGCCAAATTGGCGGCTGACGAGGAACGCGAAGGCGATGCTGTCGTCGCCGCCGAGGCGTCGGCGGCCGAGGCCCAGGCGCAGCCTGGCGCCGTGGCCACGGTCGAGCGCAGCGGCGACGGTAACGGCGCCGATCCGGCCCGTGCCAGCACTGAGGCTGACGAGGCTTCGGCCGAGCGCCGGGCCCGCAATTCCGAGCGCCGGGCTCGCCGCCAGCAGCGCCGCAAACACGGGAGGAAGCGCTGATGGCCCTGGTCGTCTGGTTCACGATGGGCATCGCCCTCTGGCACTTCACGGTCTTCCTGCCGGATCACTTCTGGCAGGGGATCATTGGCGCCTTCGTCGGCTCGGTCCTCGGTGCGGTCATCTTCGGTGGGATCATCGAGCTGATCAGCGGCCGTGGGCTCGGCAACACCGACCTGGCAACGGCCCTGACCGCGGTCCCCGGCACCGCGATCGGGTTGGCGATCGTCTACGCGATCGGCATCCGCGAAGAGCAGCGGGCAGCGAGTTAATTTTTCCCTGCATCCTGCGGGCTTTCGCGCCGCGGATGCCGCCGGAGTGGGCCCTAGCCTGGGCCTATGCCGGAAGCCCTGAAGGCGTTCAGCGCTGAGCCTTACTCCTACGCCGACGTGCGTGCGGTGGCCGCCGGCCTGGAGTTGAGCGAGCCGGTGGCGGTGACGCTGGTGCGCCGCGGCTACACGACGCCGGAGCAGGCCCGGGCTTTCCTCGATGCCGACGAGTCATATCCGCCCGAGGCCTTTCGTTCGATGGGCGCGGCGGTCGCGCAGATCCAGGCGGCGATCGAGGCGGGGCGCCGGATCACCGTCCACGGCGACTTCGACGTCGACGGGGTTTGCGCGACGGCGCTGATGGTCTCGACTCTGCGCGGGCTGGGCGCCGAGTGCGACTGGCTGATCCCGGACCGGATCAGCGACGGCTACGGCCTCGGCGCCGGCAACGTCGAGCGACTGGCGGCGCGCGGCACCTCGCTGCTGCTGACCGTCGATTGCGGGGTCACCGCCGTGGCCGAGGTGCGGCAGGCGCGCGAGCTCGGCATCGAGACGATCGTCACCGACCACCACCAGGCGGGCGACGAGCTGCCCGAGTGCACGCTGCTGCACCCGGGGATCGACGGCTACCCATTCGAGCACCTGTGTGGGACCGCCGTGGCCTGGAAGCTCGCTTGCGCTCTGCGGGGTGACTCTGCCCGCGACGACCTTGACCTGGTGGCGCTGGCGACTGTCGCCGACGTCGTTCCCCTAGTGGGCGAGAACCGGGCGCTGGTCAAGCGGGGAACGGCGCAGATCCGGCGCTTGCGCCGCCCCGGGCTGCGGGCGCTGATCGCGGCGGCGAAAGTCGAGCCCAGCCGCCTGGACGAGGGCGACCTCGCCTTCAAACTGGCGCCGCGGATCAACGCCGCCGGGCGCCTGTACCGGGCGGACGCGGGTGTGGAGCTGATGTTGACCCGCGACGATGCCCGCGCCGAGGAGATCGCGATCGAGCTCAGCCGCGCCAACGCCGAGCGGCGGGCGACCGAGCGCGAGGTCGACGCCGCCGCCGAGGCGGCCCTGCGAGAGCTGCCCGAGGAACTGCGCGAGGCGCGCGGGCTGGTGGTGGCTGGCGAGGGCTGGCACCCAGGCGTAATCGGGATCGTCGCCTCGCGCCTGGTCGAGCGCCACCACCGGCCCGTCGTCGTCATCTCGCTCGATGGTGCCGAGGGGCGCGGCTCCGGCCGCAGCATCCCCGGCTTCGACCTGCACGCCGCGCTCGAGGCATGCTCGCCGCACCTGCTCGGTTTCGGCGGCCACCGCGCCGCCGCCGGCCTCTCGCTGGGCAGCGAGGATCTCGATGCCTTCCGCGCCGCCTTCGCGGCGCATGCCGGCAGCGTCCTCAGCGAGGAGGACCTGCGTCGCACCGAGCGCGTCGACGCAATGGTCGGCGGTGTCGGTCTCGGCCTCGACCTGGCCGAGGAGCTGGGTCGCCTGGCCCCCTTCGGGATGGGCAACCCCGGCGTGCGGCTACTGGTCCCCTCGGCCCGCGTCGCCGACGTGCGGACGATGGGCGAAGAGGGCAAGCACGCCCGCTTCAGCCTGCACAGCGGCGGCCACCGGGCCCTCGGTGTCGCCTTTGGCCGCGGCAGCCTCGGGGTCGAGGAGGACGAGCCGGTCGACGCCACCGTGCGGCTCGAGGTCAACCACTGGAACGGCGCCGTCGAGCCCCGCGTCGTCCTGCGTGAGCTCTACCCGCTCGAGGAGGCGGCCCCGGCCGACGAGGCGCCGCCGCTGCACGTCTGCGAGTGCGAAGAGGCTGAGTGGTGGCAGCGCTTCGAGTTGGAGCTCAAGCGCGACCTCGACGCCGATGGGCCGAATTATGCACGTCAGGCGTGCATAAGTCGGCCCACGGACGGCGGGCGGGTGGCCATCACCGGGACGGGTGCGGCGACGGCGCGGATCGCCGAGCTGGTTTCGAGTGGTGCCGGGGTGCTGGCGGTTTGCGCCGATGCTTCGCGGCGGGCGGGGCTGGCCGGCGGGGCCACCGGGCTCGCTCGCTTCAATGGCGGCGCGGGACGGGTCGCCTGCCGCAGCTGCGGCGCAGTGGCGCTGCGGGAGCTGGAGGCGAGAGCCGCGGGCGGGCTGGCGCTGACCGACTACGCGACGCTGGCGCGGGAGGGAGGCGCGGTAGCCGCCGCCTTCGAGCACGTCATCCTCGTCGATCCACCGCCCTCGGAAGAGGCGGAAGCGCTGGCTTCTCAGCCGGGATCACCTGCCTCTGTGGCCGGGGGCGACTCCGGGCCTGGCTACGTGCACCGCGTCTGGGGCGCTGCTGAGCTCGACTTTGCAGCGACCGCGCTGGCGGCCGAAGCGCCCTCGCGTGAGACGATCGCCAGCGTCTTCAAGCGCCTGCGCGAGGCCGGCGAGTGCGGCGGCGAGCAACTGCGGATGGCGCTGGTTGGTGCCGGTCCGCACCCGCCGGCGCCCGAGACCGCCGCCCGCTGCCTCCGGGTGCTGGGCGAGCTCGGTCTGGTTGCGGGAGAGGCTGCCGCGGGCGACGGTCGTCTCGGGGTCGTATCCTCAAAGGGAACGGACCTGGAGCGCTCAGCCGCGTTCCGTGCCTATAGAGACAGTCAAGCGGAGGCCACCCGATTCCTGGAAAGCCGCAAAATGCCGTAGCTCACAGCGAGCTCCTCGCCGACCTCTTCGCCGTGGTCGAGGAGTTCGACTCGGTGCCGGCCGAAAACGGCGGCGGCGCCACGGTGCTGGCTGTGACCACGATCGACCGGGCCGCGGTCGAGCACGCCTTCGACTTCGCCTGCGAGCGCCACGCCGACCAGCTCCGCCACTCCGGCGACGAGTTCATCACCCACCCGGTCGGGGTGGCCCAGATCTGCGCCGGTATGCGGCTCGACACCGAGACGCTCTGCGCGGCGCTGCTGCACGACACCGTCGAGGACACCAGCGCCAGCCTGGAGGAAATCCGGGCTGAGTTCGGCGAGGAGATCGCGATCCTGGTCGACGGCGTCACCAAGCTGACCGAGATCACCTTCGAGAGCCGCGACGAGCGTCAGGCCGAGAACTACCGCAAGATGATGGTGGCGATGGCCACCGACATCAGGGTGATCCTGATCAAGCTGGCCGACCGTCTCCACAACATGCGCACGCTGGGCGCCCTGCCCAAGCAGAAGCAGATGGCGAAGTCGCACGAGACGCTGGAGATCTACGCGCCCCTCGCTCATCGCCTCGGTATCCACGCGATCAAGTGGGAGCTGGAGGACCTGGCCTTCCAGACGCTGCACCCGCGCAAGTACGCGGAGATCAAACAGCTAGTCGCCCAGCAGCGCGATGAGCGCGAGAGCTACGTCACCGACGCCGGCGAGTTCCTCTCTGAGGAGCTGAAGGAGGTCGGGATCGAGGCCGAGATCTCCGGCCGCGCCAAGCACTTCTACTCGATCTACACGAAGATGGCCAAGAAGGGCCGCGAGTTCAACGAGATCTTCGATCTGACGGCGATGCGGGTGATCGTCGGCTCGGTCAAGGACTGCTACGGGGCGATTGGAGTCATCCACTCGCTTTGGAAGCCGTTGCCCGGTCGCTTCAAGGACTTCGTGGCGATGCCCAAGGCCAACATGTACCAGGCCCTGCACACGACCGTGATTGGGCCCGAGGGCAAGCCGCTGGAGATCCAGATCCGCACCGAGGAGATGCACAAGCTGGCCGAGTACGGCATCGCTGCCCACGTCGCCTACAAAGAGGGCAGCCAGGGCGACCCGCAGAAAGAGAAGATGACCTGGCTGCGGCAGCTGGTCGAGGCCGAGGGCGAACAGGACCCGGCCGAGTTCCTCGAATCGCTCAAGGTCGACCTCTTCGAGGACGAGGTCTTCGTCTTCACGCCGAAGGGCGAGGTGAAGAACCTTTCGGCCGGCTCGACCCCGCTCGACTTCGCCTACGCGGTCCACACCGACGTCGGCCACCGTACGGTCGGGGCCAAGGTCAACGGCGCGATCGTGCCGTTGCACTACCAGCTGAAGTCGGGCGACATCGTCGAGGTGCTGACCGCGAAGCAGAAGCGCGGGCCCTCACGCGACTGGCTGAAACTGGTGCGGACCAACCGCGCCCGCAACAAGATCCGCTCCTTCTTCAAAGAGGAAAAACGCGAGGACGCCGAGCGCAAGGGGCGCGAGAGCCTTGAGGAAGCGCTGCGCCAGCGCGGGATCCCGATGCAGAAGGTCTCCGGCTCCGCCCTGCTGGCGGACGTGATCCGCGAGATGGGCTACCGCAAAGCGACCGACTTCTACATCGCCCTCGGCCAGGGCAAAGTCTCGGCCAAGGCCGCCGCCAACAAACTGATGCAGCGGCTCAAGTCCGGCGAGGCGGTCGAGGAGGGCCCCGGCGAGATGGTCGGCCGCGACGGGCGCGAGGACCGGGCCCGGCGGACCAAGGATGCGGCCAACTACGGGATTGTCGTCAAGGGCGTCGACCACGTCGCCGTGCGGCTGGCTAAGTGCTGCCGCCCGGTGCCGGGCGACCAGATTGCCGGCTACGTCTCGCTCGGCCGCGGCATCACCATCCACCGCGCCGACTGCAAAAACGTGAAGGCGCTGAAAAAGGCGCCGGAGCGCTTCGTCGACGTCGCCTGGGAAGGCGAAAACGAGTCCTCCTACAGGGTCGAGCTGCAGATCGACGCCTACGACCGAACGCGGCTGCTCGAGGACCTCTCGCGGGCCTTCTCCGAGGGTGGGATCAACATCATCGGCGCCTCCTGCACGACTAACCATCCGATGGTGAAAAACCGCTTCGTCGTCGAGGTAGGGGACACCGAGCAGCTCAAAGCTTGTATCTCCCGCCTCCGCAACGTCGAGTCGGTCTTCGACGCGTATCGCATAACCCCCGCTCCCTAATCGACGGCGTGTCGGGCGGGGGTGACAAGTGGCCCTGACCGTCGCGATTACCGGCCCCACGGGGGAGATCGGGTTGCCGCTGCTGGCCGAGCTGGAGCGGCGGCCGGAGGTGGGGGAGGTGCGCGGCATGGCGCGGCGCCCATTCGACCCACGGCGGCAGGGTTGGCAGAAGGTCGTCTACCAGCGTGGCGACATCCTCGACCCGGCCTCGCTCGATGACCTCTTCGCCGGTGCCGACGTCGTTGTCCACCTCGCCTTCGCGATCTTCGGCGACCGCGAGCAAACGCGCCGGGTCAACCTCGAGGGCAGCCGCAACGTCTTCGAGTCGGCGGTCCTGGCCGGGGCTGAGCGGATCGTCTACGCCTCCTCGGTGGCGGCCTACGGCTTCCACGCCGAGAACCCACTGCCGCTGATCGAGGAGGTACCGGCGCGGGGCAGCGAAAGCTTCTACTACTCGGCCCAGAAGGCTGAGCTGGAGGCGGCGCTCGACGCGATCGTCGCCGGCAGCGGCGTCGACACCTACGTCTTCCGTCCCTGCATCGTCGCCGGGCCGCGGGCGACGATGCTGGTCCGCCAGACCGTCGAGAGCGCCCGCCTCGGCGATCCGGTCCCGGCGCTGCGCCGGGTCCTCGGGCGGCTGCCGCTGCCGAGCCCGGTCCTGCCCGATCCCGGCCTGCCGATCCAGCTCGTCCACCATGACGACGTCGCCCGCGCCTTCGCCGCCGCGATCGCCGGCGAGGGACCACCGGGCGTCTACAACCTCGCCGGTCCGGGCCGGATCTCGGTTGCCGACCTCGCCCACGCGATCGGCTGGCACTCGGTGCCGCTGCCGACCGTGGCTGTCGATGCCGGCACCGCACTGGCCCGCCGCCTCAGCTTCCTCTCGCCCCAACTCGACTGGGCCACGGCGATGAGCACGCCGGTGCTGATGGACACGGCGAAGGCCCGCAGCGAGCTGGCCTGGCTGCCGCGCCACGACGCGGCGGAGACGCTGGCTGAGACGGCGCTAGCCGCCCGCGATTCCGGCCTGCTCGACTGACCTCCCGCTGGAGCGGGGTTAGGCGACGATCGTGAGGGCGGCGGGGTCGACGCCGAGGTGGATGTCGGTGTATTCGCCGATGTAGTCGCCGTCGACCTGGACCGGAAAGGGGCGCGGCTTGCCGTCCCCGTCCTCGGAGATCGACTCGACGTGGGCGCTGAGGACGTCGTCGAAGTGCTCCACCTGGCGGTGGCGGGCCGCCGGCTTGTCGGCGCTGAAGAGGCGGGTGATCAGGGTCGGCATGTCGCGCTGGGTGGCGCGCTTCAGCACCCCCAGCGAGAGGGTGCCGTCGTCGATTGCGATCCCCTCGCAGACGCGGATCGGACGGCTGGCGAAGTAGGTGAGCGGGTCGGCGTTCTGGGCGATCGTGGTGACGCCCTCGACCGGCTCGGAGCCGCCGACCATGACCCGCATCCGCACCGGGTTGACCAGGTACTGGCGGTAGAAGCCCGAGAGCGCCGCCCAGCTGTAGTAGTAGGGGCCGGCTTTCGCCTTCAGCTTCGGGTGGGCGTCGACGCGGCGGACAACAGTGGCGTCGATCCCGGCGCCGCAGGCGAAAAGGAAGTGGCGCTGGTCGACCTTGCCGAGGTCGATTTTGCGCGGCGCCCAGTCGTCGACCAGCGAGAGCAGGTGCTCGGTGGCGTCGACGACGTCGTTGGGGATGCCGAGGCTGCGGCAGACGACGTTGGTTGAGCCGCCGGGCAGCATCGCCACCGGCACGTCGGTCCCGGCCAGGCCGTTGGCGACCTCGTTGAGGGTGCCGTCGCCACCGAAGGCGACGACGACGTCGTAGCCGTGGTCGCGCACCTCGCGCCCGATCTCGGTGGCGTGGTTCTGCGCCTCGGTCGAGACCGCCTCGACCTCGAAGCGGCCCTGCAGGGCGTAGACGACGAGGTTTCGCAGTCGGTCGGAGACCGTCGTCGCGTAGGGATTGACGATGATCAACATCCGCTTCTTGTGCGGTTTGCGGTGCGGGATGCGATCGCGCAGTTTCGCCGTCATGCGGCGTGCAGCGTATTGGCAACCGGCGGCGCGGACCGTCGCGCCCCGGCCGCCGACTCAGTCGCGCTTCTCGGCGGCGGGCTCCTCGCCGCTGCTGTCCGAAATCGAGCCTTTGAACTCGCGGATGCCACTGCCGACGCTGCGGCCGAGCTCCGGTAGGCGTTTCGGCCCGAAGACCAGCAGGGCGATGATCAGCACGATCCCGATCTCCATGGGCCCGATGTTTCCCGGCATTTCTTCCTCCGCTCTGGGGTGGTGGCTCAGAGTAGCGCCTGAAAACGCACTTCCTGAATTTGACCGAGGAGCGCTTCGTCACCTTGCAGGGGTAGGTCAGAATGGCGCCATGGCCGCAAGCGAAGGGTCGGGGGCGATTTCGCCGACGGCCCACTACACCGGAGAGACCTGGGTCCGCAACGGCCTTTCCCATCCCCAGCTTGCGACGTGGCAGGGGCGGATGCTCCACCGCTCGTTCGCGTTGCCCCTGATCGCAAGCAGGACGCTCGGCGGGCCGACGCTGGAAGGGCTGCTCTTGGCCCGTCACCGAATCATCGACTCGGTCCTTGACGACCTCGTTCGCGGCGGCGTCAGCCAGGTGATCGAGATCGCCTGCGGGATGTCTCCCCGGGGCTGGCGGTTCAGCGAGCGCTACGGCGAGCGACTGACCTATGTCGAGGCGGACCTGCCGGGGATGGCACAGCGAAAGCGCGACGCCCTGGCCCGGATGGGGTCGCTGACGGACAACCATTGGGTAGCCGATCTGGATGTCCTCCAAGAGGGCGGGCCGGGGAGCCTCGAGGCCCTCGTCGAGACCTTGGATCCGAGCAAGGGATTGGTGATCATCAGCGAGGGCCTGCTCACCTACCTGGACGACGATGTCGTCAACGAGCTGTGGGCCCGGATCGCCGCGGCCCTCGGCCAGTTCGACACGGGTGTCTACCTCTCGGACCTACGCTTCGCCAAGCAGGACCGTGGAATCCCGGAGCGGACCTTCGACGTTCTGCTCAGCACCTTCGTGCGCAGCAGGGTTCATCCCTACCGTGGTGACGAAGCCACGGCCGAAGCGGACCTGCGCAGCGCCGGCTTCGCGGAAGCCCGGCTGCACCCCGGCCACAAGCATTCTGCGGCCGCAGGCGCCCGCAACGATCCGGGAGCAAGTGTGATCTGCATCGTCGAGGCCGCGGTCAGCTAACCGGAGCGGCCCGCATCGCCGGCGCTCCGTGACGACACGGGCCGCAGGGCATCAGCCCACCTGGACCCGGGGGGTGACAAAGAGTCGGCCAGGCGTGACCAACCTATACGGATTGTCTCTATACGGCAAGTCTCTGGATACATCGTCTCTGCAAGGGGAGATTGGGCGGCATGCCCAGGAGCCCTCAGGCCCAAGAGCAAGCGATTCGGCAGGGCGAGCGCAAGAGAGACAAGGACCCGGAGCTGGTCGCTCTCGGCGGGAAAGTACTTGCCCTGCGCCATGAAGCCGAACTGACCCAGGAAGAGCTCGCCCAGGCCGCTGACCTGCACTGGACCTACGTGGGCCAGATCGAGCGCGGCGAGCGCAACCCCACCTACAGGAACCTCCTGAAGCTGGCTCGCGGGCTGGACATCGACCTCCCGACCCTGCTGCAAGCCGAGCCTGAGTAGAAGGCAGTCGGGCCGTAGGATCGCGGCGTGCCGTTCGGTCTCAGGAACATCAAGGAGGATCTGGACGACGTCGGGTCCAACTTCGACGGCTCCCCAGACCTGGAGTTCCGGATAGCTACCCAGGCGCTCGGGCTAGAGCAGTCCGGCCTGGGCTACCAGCATGTCCCGCCCAACTATCGCTTTCCGTACGGCCACACGCACAAGACGCAGGAGGAGGTGTATGTGGTCCTGCGCGGGAGCGGCCGGATGAAGCTCGACGACGAGATCGTCGAGATCAAACAGTGGGACGCCGTCCGCGTCCCGCCCGGCACCTGGCGTGGCTACGAGGCCGGCCCGGACGGCCTCGAGATCTTCGTCATCGGCGCGCCCAACCTCGGCGAGAACCCGCGCGAAGACGTCGAAGGCCGGCGCGACTGGTGGACTGACTGACCGACGCGGTCAGGGCGTCAGGACTACGCGGCCGAACGCCTTGCGGCCCTCGATGTACTCGTGCGCCGCGGCGGCTTCGGTCAGCGGGAACGAGCGGTCGATCTCGACCCGGAGCTCGCCGGCGGCGACCCGCTTCAGCATCTCGCCGATCATCGGGTGGATCCGCGCGTAATCGGCCACCAGCGCGCCGCCCAGGTAGACCCCCCGCAGGGTGTTGTTCTTGGCCCAAAGGGCTTTCGCTTCGATGTTCGATCCCGCGCGGCCGGCCACGCCGACGCTGACCAGGGTCCCCCGGTAGGCGAGCACCCCGATGCTGTCGACGAGGTTTTGGCCGCCGACCGAGTCGAGGACGACGTCGGCGCCCCTGGATTCCGTCAGCTCGTTGGTGCGCTCGACGAAGTTCTCGCTCGCGTAGTTGACCCCGTGGTCGAGCCCGAAGGCCCGCAGCCGCTCGAGTTTCTCGTCGCTGGAGGCGGTCGCGATCACGATCGCGCCCGCTTGCTTGGCGAGCTGGATCGCCGCCATCCCGACGCCGCCGGCGCCGGCGTGGACGAGGACGGTTTGCCCCTCGGCGAGGTTGCCGGCGGTGAACAGGCACTCCTGCGCGGTCCCGAAGGCGACCGGCACGCAGGCGGCGCGGGCGGCGTCGAGGCCCTCGGGGATCGGCCAGGTCATCGCCGCCGGGACCGCTCGTCGCTCGGCGTGGGAGCCGACGGCGTTGAGGGCCACAACCCGGTCGCCCACCGCGATTCCCTCGACACCGGCGCCGACCTCGCTGACGGTGCCGGCGCTCAGGTAGCCGACGATCCACGGCGTCGTGGGCGGGGGCGAGGCGGCGCGAGCGAGCAGGTCTCCTCCCTCGATGCTGATCGCTTCGGCGTCGACGACCACGCAGCCGTCCGGGCACTCGGGCTCGGGCACCTCCTCGTAGCGGAGCGCCTCGGGCGGGCCGTTCTCATGGATCACCGCAGCTTTCACACAATTCCTCCGGCTGGAACAGTAACGGCGCAGCGCCTCGCCGCTCAGCCCGCCTGGTAGCGCACGACACTCCCGTCGTCCACTTCCCGCACCCGGCCTTCGTTGACCAGCAGGTCGGTGTGGCCGATCACCTCGGAGAGCGTCAGAAAGGCTTGGGTGACGGCGACGTTGCCCCAGATCGACTGGGCCAGCTCGAAGCCGGTGCTCGGGCCATTCGCCTCGATCAGGCCGAAGATCTTCTCTTTGCGGCGCTCGTGGCCGGCAAAGCGGCTGTCGATCAGGGCGACGTGGTCGACGACCGGGTCGCCGTGGCCGGGGAGGACGATCTCGGCCGGCATCTCACGGGTCTTGCGCAGGGACTCGATGTAGGTGGCGAGCGCCTGGACGCGGTGGGAGGAGCCGTCGAGCGGGCGCGAGATCAGCGGGTTGGAGGAGATGTTGGGGAGCAGGTGGTCGGCGGCGATTAGGATCTGGCGCTGCTCGTCCCAGAAAACGGTGTCGGAGGGGCTGTGGCCGGGGCGGTGCAGGACTTCGAGGTTGCGGTCGCGGAAGTTCATCGTCTCGCCGTCGGCCAGCGGCCGCGTCACCTCGACGTGCGAGCCCCAACTGCGGAAGCTGCGGGAGACGCTGCGCAGTGCCACCGTCACTTCCTCGGGGATGCCGTTGCGCAGCATCAGCTCGACCGCGAAGGCGTCGTCGGCCTCGGCGTCCTCGTTGAAGTCGGCGAGGCGTTTGGCGGCGAGGCCGAGCGCCGCCACCTCGGCGCCGGAATGCTCGGCGACGATCTCGACCAAGCCGAGGTGGTCGATGTGCTGGTGGGTGACGATCACCAACTCGACGTCGTCGATCGTGTGGCCGTGGGCGCCAAGCTGGGCGCCGAGCTCGTCCAGCGCCTTGCCGGAGTTGGGACCGGTGTCGACCAGGGTCAGCGGCTCGTCCTCGATCAGGTAGCAGTTGACCCGTCCGACCGCGAACGGGGTCGGGATCTGCAGGCGGTGGATGCCGGCCAGCGCCGCCTGCTCGAGCGCCGCCTCGGGAGTGAGGTCGCTCACGCCCGGATCAGCCCCAGGACCTCGTCGCGGCGGCGCTCCATGTCCTCGCGCGAGACCAGCGACTCGAGGTTGAGGCGCAGCAGCGGCTCGGTGTTGGAGGGCCGCACGTTGAAGTGCCACTCGTCGTAATCGACCGAGATGCCGTCGAGGCGGGTGATCCGCCCGTCGCCGTAGCGCTCGGCGATCTCGGCCATCTTGCCCTCCGGGTCGGCGACCTCGGAGTTGATCTCGCCGGAGATGAAGTACTTGGAGCGGAACTCCTCCATCAGCTCGCCGATGCCGCGGCCATCGAGCGAGACCAGCTCCAGCATCAGCAGAGCCGGGATCGTCCCCGAGTCGGCGTTCCAGAAGTCGCGGAAGTAGTAGTGGCCCGAGACCTCGCCGCCGAATGCCGCCTTCTCCTCACGCATCCGCGCCTTGAAGAAGGCGTGGCCGACGCGCGAGAGGTCCGAGCGGCCGCCCTCGGCGGCAACCAAGTCGGGGACGGCGCGGCTGGAGCGCGGGTCGTAGAGGATCGTTGCCCCCGGATTGCGCTTCAGCACCGAGCGGGCGAGCAGGGCGCAGATGAAGTCGCCGTCGCAGAACTCGCCGCTGCCGTCGATGAAGAAGCAGCGGTCGGCGTCGCCGTCCCAGGCGATGCCGAGGTCGGCGCCGCTCTCGCGTACCCGCTCCATGATCAGTCGCCGGTTCTCCTCCAGCAGCGGGTTGGGCTCGTGGTCGGGGAACTCGCCGTTGGGCTCGAAGTACATCTCCTCAAGTTGCAGCGGCAGCTTCTCGAGGATCGGCCCGACCATCGGCCCGCCCATCCCGTTGCCGCCGTCGACGACGACCTTCATCGGCTTGACGTTGGCCGGGTCGATGAAGGAGAGCGCGTGGGCGCGGAATTCCTCCCAGATGTCGACCTCCTCCAGGGAACCGCCGCCGGGCGCCGACCCGAGGCCGGCCTCGATCTCGGCCTTGACGTCGCCGATGCCGGCGTCGCCGGAGAGCGGTAGCGCCCCCTCGCGGACCAGCTTGACCCCGGTGTAGGCCTTGGGGTTGTGCGAGGCGGTGACCATGGCGCCGCCGTCGAGCTCGCGCGAGCCGACCAGGTGGTAGAGCATCTCGGTCGCAACCATGCCGGAGTCGAGCACGGTGACGCCCTCGAAGATCAGCCCGTCGCGCAACTCGGCCGCCATCGCCGGGGCGCTCAACCGCATGTCGCGACCGAGCCCGACCCGCAGCTCCGAGGGCTGCTTGCCGCGCATCCGCGCCAGCACCCGAGCGAAGGCGCGGCCGATCGCGTGTGCGGTCGTCTCGTCCATCTCGGTCCCGTAGAGGCCGCGGATGTCATAGGCCTTGAAGATGCCGGCGGGTGCCAGCGGTGCCTGCTCGCTCAAAACGCCCCCTTCAACGCTGCATAGCTCTCTTCGATCGACTGCGGCATCACTTTCGTATCGGCGATCACCGGCATGAAGTTGTTGTCGCCGGCCCAGCGCGGGACGACGTGCATGTGGATGTGGTGCTCGACCCCGGCGCCGGCGACCCGGCCCTGGTTAAAGCCGACGTTGTAGCCGTGGGGCTCGTAGACCTCCTCCAGCCGTGCCATCCCCCGCTGCGCCAGCGCCATCATCTCGGCCAGGGTCTCGGCGGCGATGTCCTGCAGACGCCCGATGTGCTTGTAGGGGGCGACCATCAGGTGGCCGTTGGTATACGGGAAGAGGTTGAGGATTACGAAGGCGCGCTCGCCGCGGTGGACGATCAGGTTCGCCTCGTCATCTTCCGCGGCCGGCTTGGCGCAGAAGATGCACTCCTCCTCGTTGTCCTTGGACGCGTCCTTCACGTAGGCGAGGCGCCAGGGCGCCCAGATGCGGAAATTTGCCACGGGCGACCCATCCTATGGAAGCGGCTAGAGCCAGCGACGGCGGCGGAAGTAGCCGACCATCCCGATCAGGATCACCGCCATCACCACGAGGACGAGGAAGAACCCGCCCTCGTTGTGTTCGAACGGGACCCACGAGTTCATCCCCATGATGCTGGCGATCAGGGTCAGCGGCAGGATCACGACGCTGATCGAGGTCAGCACGCGGAGGATGTCATTGAGGTGGTGGGAGATCACGGCCTCGTTGGTCTCCTCCAGCGCCTCGGAGACCTCCTTGTAGTTCTCCAGCATGTCCCAGATCCGCTCGTGGGCGTCGACGATGTCGTCGAAGTAGATCTCGAGGTCGAGGTCGGTGGCGAGGTAACGCTGCTTGACCTTCTCCAGGTCGCGCAGCACCGGCCGCTGCGGCCGGATGACTTTGCGGAAGTTGATGATCTCCTGCTTGACGTTGGAGATGTCGCGCACGACCTCCTCCGAGCGTCCCTCGAAGATGTCGTCCTCGAGCGCGTCGAGCTTGTTGCCGATCTTGCGCAGCATCGGGAAGCAGTAGTCGAAGCTGTCGTCGACGAGCCGGTAGAGCAGGTAGCCGGAGCCGCGCGAGAAGAGCTGTTCGCGCAGCTCCTCTTTGCTGCGGCAGCGCTCGAACAGGTACTCGACCGGCTGTAGCGGCTGGTTGGGGATCGTCACCAGGTAGTCGGGGCCGACGAAGAGGTCGAGCTCGCCGGTGCCGAGACGGCCTAGCGTGCGGTCGAAGACCGGCAGGTGCAGGACGATGAAGAGGTAGTCGTCGTAGACGTCGATCTTCGGCCGTTGGTTGCGCGAGAGCACGTCCTCGAGGTCGAGGGCGTGGAAGTCGTAGTGCTCCTCGAGCCAGGTCCGCTCCAGCGAGCCGGGGTGCTCGATGTTGACCCAGCGCAGGCCGGAGGAGTCGATCTGCTCGACGTTGGGAGTCTGGGGCTCAGGCGGAGCGGGGGGGCCGAGGACTTCTGCGCGCCGCCCCGGCCGTCGTAGCCGTGGTTTCGGAAGGTTCGGCATCGCTTTGGCCAATCGTCTCGGCGGGCAGTGCGGTCATGGTGACGACTAGGTTAAAGGGCCGGCCGGGTCACGAAGCTTGTGGACACGGCTGGTACGCTTCTCCCAACATAAGCGCCACATCTAGAGGGGTGGAGGGACTGGCCCAGTGAAGCCCCGGCAACCACCTCGGATTTCGGTCCGAGGGGAGGTGCCAACTCCAGCAGGTCATGAGATTTGAGGCCTGGAAGATGTGGGGGACGTCCGATCCGGACCTCTGCCCCACAGCGGCGGAGGTTTTTTTGTTGAGAGAGAGGATCGGATGTCAATCGAGTGTCTGAAGTGCAAGGAGTGCGGCTCGACCTTCGAGCTCGGCGCCCACTACTTCTGTGAGAACTGCTTCGGGCCGCTGGAGGTCTCCTACGACCTCTCGGACCTCGACGCGACCGAGGCCAAAAGGCGGATCCAGGCCGGCTCGCAGGGGATCTGGCGCTATGCCGACTTCCTGCCCTTCGAGGGGCGCCCCGGCGACCCGCTGGAGCCAGGCCTGACGCCGCTGCTGCGCGCCGACCGGCTGGCTGAGGCGCTCGATCTCGAGGCCGAAGTCTGGATCAAGAACGACGCCGCCAACCCGACCCACTCCTTCAAGGACCGGGTCGTCGCCGTCGCCGTCGCCAAGGCGCGCGAGCTCGGCTTCGACACCGTCGCCTGCGCCTCCACCGGCAACCTCGCCAACGCCGTCGCCGCCCACGCCGCCGCTGCTGGCCTCGATTCCTACGTCTTCGTTCCCGCCAACCTCGAGGAGCAGAAGCTGTTGGCGACCGGTGTCTACGGCACCAACCTGGTCGGCGTCCGCGGCAACTACGACGACGTCAACCGCCTCTGCACCCAGCTCGCCGAGACGCGTCCCTGGGCCTTCGTCAACGTCAACTTGCGGCCCTACTACGCCGAGGGCTCGAAGACGCTCGCCTACGAGACCGCCGAGCAGCTCGGCTGGGAGCTGCCCGACCGGGTCGTCTGCCCAATCGCCTCCGGCTCGCTGTTCACGAAACTTGGCCGCGGCTTCCAGGAGTGGCTCGACCTCGGTCTGCTCAGCGGTGAGCAGCCGGTCTTCAACGGCGCCCAGGCGCTCGGCTGCAGCCCGGTCGCCACCGCCTTCGCCGAAGGCTGGGACGTCTGCAAGCCGCAGAAGCCGGACACGATCGCCAAAAGCCTGGCGATCGGCGACCCCGCCGACGGCCCCTATGCGGTCGAGCAGGCGCGCCGCAGCGGTGGCGCCATCGACTCCGTTACCGACGAGGAGATCCGGACCGGAATCAAGCTGCTGGCGGAGACGACCGGGATCTTCACCGAGACCGCCGGCGGCGTCACCGTCGGCGTGCTGAAGAAGCTGGCCGAACGCGGCGACATCGGCGCCGGCGAGCGCGTCGTCGTCTACCTCACCGGCGAGGGGCTGAAGACCCTCGACGCCACCCGCGATACGTTCCAGATGTACGAGATCGATCCCAGCCTCGATAGCTTCGAAGCCGAGTTCCGCCAGGAGGTAGCCGTCTAATGAGCGTCACCGTGAAGATCCCGACCCAGTTGCGCGCCGCAACCGGGGGGGAAGCCGAGGTCGAGGTCGAGGGCGCCACCGTCGGCGAGGTCCTCGACGCCGTCTTTGAGGCCCACGGCGGCCTGCGCGAGCGGATCACCCAGGACGGCGACCTGCGCCGCTTCGTCAACGTCTACGTCTCCGGCGAGGACATCCGCTTCCAGCAGGGCCTCGAGACCCAGATCGACGACGGCGCCGAGGTCACGATCCTCCCCGCCGTCGCGGGCGGCTGATCACGCCGCGCGATGCATTGAGCACACCCCAGTGTGCTCAATCGATCGAGCGATGAAGCCGGTGGTGGTCATCCTCTGCGGCGGTCGCGGCACGCGGCTGCGCGAGCGCACCGAGTCGGTGCCGAAGGCGCTGGTGGAGATCGGCGGGCGGCCGATCCTCTGGCACGTGGTGCAGATCTACGCGGCGCAGGGGTTCGAGCGGTTCTTGCTGGCGACGGGGTACATGGGCGAGGCGGTGGCGGAGTTCGCGGCGGCGGAGCGCTGGCCGCAGGGGGTCACGGTCGAGTGCGTGGACACGGGGCTCGATACGCCGACCGGGGGGCGCGTGGCGCGGCTGGCGGACCGATTGGGAGATGGAACCTTCTGCCTCACCTACGCCGACGGCATCGCCGACGTTGACCTCGGAGCCCTGCTCGAATTTCACGGGGCCGGGGATGGTCTGGCGACGATGACCGTGGTGCGGCCGCACCTGCAGTGGGGAGTCGCCGAGCTGGGTGAGCAGGGCCGGGTCGAGGGCTTTGTCGAGAAGCCGCGCAGCGAGCACTGGATCAACGGCGGCTTCCTCTGCTTCGAGCCCGGCGCCCTCGACTACCTCGACGAAGACAGCGTGCTGGAGCGCGAGCCACTGCGTCGCCTCGCCGCCGACGGCCGCCTGCAGGCGTACAGGCACGAGGGGTTCTGGGACTGCATGGACACCTACAAGGACGCCGTCGTTCTCAACGACCTCTGGGCGAGCGGCGCCGCGCCCTGGCGCCTCTGGGACGCGGCGACGACGGAGGCCCCGTGAAGCGCGCCCTCGTCACCGGTGGCCACGGCTTCGTCGCCTCGCATTTAGCGCGAGCCCTGGTCGAGCGTGGCGACTCGGTCACGGTCCTGGACCTGCCGGCGCCACCGCTCTCCGGCCCCGCCCTACAAGGCATTGAGCCGGTGGTCGAGCTCGTCACTGCCGACCTGCGTGACGCGGCGACGGTGGGCGCGACGGTCGAAGCGGGCGAGTTCGACGTCGTCTTCCACCTCGCCGCCCAGACCCTGGTCGGGCCGGCGATGGCCGACCCGGTCGACACCTTCGAGACCAACGTGCGCGGCACCTGGGTCCTGCTCGACGCTTGCCGCCGGGCGGAGGTGCCGGCGGTCGTCGTCGCCTCCTCCGACAAGGCCTACGGGCCCAGTGAGGAGCTGCCCTACCGCGAGGGCATGCAACTGCGTCCCGCCTCGCCATACGAGGCGAGCAAGGCGGCCGCCGACGCGGTCGCGCTCAGCTATCGCCCGGCCTACGGCCTGCCGGTCGCCGTCACCCGCTTCGCCAACATCTATGGCGGCGGCGACCTCAACTTCTCGCGCCTCATCCCGGAGGCGGTGGCCGCCGTGCTCGATGGCCGCCGCCCCGACATCCGCTCCGACGGCAGTCCCGAGCGGGACTTCCTCTACGTCGACGACGCCGTCGCCGCCTACCTCGCGATCGAGCACGTGGTCGGCGCTGGTGGGCCGGCGGCCGGGGAGGCCTTTAACGCCGGCGGCGAGCAGCCGCACTCGGTGGCCGAGGTCGTCGACACGATCGCCGAGCTCGCCGGCGGTGGCCTCACTCCCGAATACGGCCCCGGCAACCCTGCCGGCGAGATCGACCGCCAGTTCGTCGACTCGGCCAAGCTGCGCGCGCTGACCGGCTGGGAGCCAGCCGTGGGACTGCGGGAGGGACTCCTCCGTACCCTGGAGTGGTACCGCGAGCACCCGGAGGTCCGTCCCTGATGTGCGGCCGTTTCACCGTCACCACCAAAGACACGAAGAAGATCGCCGATCGGTTCCAGGCTGAGCTGGAGAAGGCGCTGGAGCGTGGGGGCGAGGGCGAGGTCGGCAGTGAGAGCGTCAAGGACGGGTCAGGCAACGGGGCGGAGGCGAAAGAGAAACGGCCCGCCGGGCTTGGGCGCTTCAACGTGGCGCCGACGCAGGAAATCCTCACCGTGCGCTCGGCGCCGGAGGAGGAAGCCGCGATCGCCGGCGAGCGGGAAGCGCGGCTGATGCGCTGGGGCCTGGTCCCGCGCTGGGCCAAGGACCTCAAAGTCGGCTACAAGATGATCAACGCCAAAGCCGAGAACCTGACCAGCAGCCGCGCCTACGGGCCGTTGGTCGGCAAGTTCCGCCACCGCTGCCTGATCGTCGCCGACGGCTTCTACGAGTGGATGCGGGCCGAGGACCCGAAGCAGCCGCGCCAGCCCTGGCGCTTCACCGTCGATGACGGCGAGCTCTTCGCCTTCGCCGGGATCTGCACCCGCAAGGAGTGGGCTGACGAATCCGACCGCGGCGTCGACGACGGCTGGCTCTACAGCTGCACGATTGTGACCACGACGCCGAACGAGGTCGTTGCCCCGGTCCACAACCGAATGCCGGCGATCCTGCCCAGCGCCGAGGCCGAGGCGGCCTGGCTGCGCCCGGACCTCAGCGTCGAGGACGCGGTGGCGATGCTCGGCCCACTCGATCCGCGGCGAATGCAGAGTGCCCCCGCCAATCCGGCCCTCAACAAGGTCGGCAAAGGGATGGCGGAAGGCCCCGAGCTGCTGGTCGCACCGTAGGCCGGTCGCGGCCTATTCGTTTTCCTTTTCTTCCTGTTCCTGCGCTTCTTCTTCGGCGCGTTCTTCGTTCAGTTCTTCGGCTTCTTCGTCGATCGGTGGCGGAGCCTTTTTCAGGGTGCCCGCCGTGTGCACCGTCGCCTCGCCGGCGCTGGTCGTCAGCGTGCAGGAGAGCGCCGCGGCCGGGGGCGAGGTGGTCTTCCAGACGGTGTAGAAGGGCAGCAGCAGGTCGTGTTCGGGCTTGCCGGTGAGGAAGTATTTGAGGTGCTCGACGCCGACTTCGTATTCGGGCCATTCGAGCTTGACGCCCGGTTCGGTGGTGAAGGCTTTGAACCGCGGCGCTTCGAGGACGACAAGTTCGCCGCCGCGAGCGCTGAAGTCGATCAGCAGGGTTTCCGGCACGTCCTGCCCGGAGATCCCCGATTCCGAGGAGCGGGGGAAGGTCGAGCGCAGGCCCCCGGCGGTGCGCGAGATTTCGCTGCGGCCCTTGCCGACGACGGTGCAGAGGATGCGACCACCGCCGACCGGCGAGCCGCCGTCAATCCGCAGCCTCGCCCCGACGAGGAAGAGCGAGTAACCGCTGATGTTGGTGCCGGTGGCCTCGATCCTGCCCCTCACCAGCTGCATCTGGCCCTTGCCGCCGGGGATGGCTACCGGCGCCGAGTCGGGGACCTGGGCGTGCCGGACCCATTCGAGGTCGGCCGCTTCCCCCGAGGCCTTGTCGGTGCTCAGCAAGGCGGCGGCGACGCAGGCGATCAGTCCCACCGCGACGACGATCAACGCCCCCCGCGGTGGCCGGGTCTCTGCTTTGCCCTCGCTCACGGCCGCGACAGTAATCGAAGCGGCGGCCGCGCAGCGCTGCAGGTGTTCTGCCGGGCTTGGGGAGTAGCGTTCGGGTCGTGGCAGGCAAGCCGACGCCGTTGCGGGCCAGCGCCGTGGAAACGCGCGCGGTCAGTATCCATGGGCGCACGGTCAGTTGCACGATCGGTGGCTCTGGGCCTGTTCTGCTGTTCATCCACGGGATGGCGGGAACCGCCGAGAACTGGGCCTCGGTGGTCGAGCCGCTAGCGCTTCGCAACACGATCGTCGCCCCCGACTTCCCGGGCCACGGCCAATCCGAGTCGGGCGGCGACTACTCGCTGGGCGGTCTTGCCAGCGGCCTCCGCGACCTGCTCATCGCGCTCGGCCAGGAGCGGGCGACCCTGGTCGGCCACTCGCTCGGTGGCGGCGTGGCGATGCAGTTCGCGTACCAGTTTCCGGAGATGGTCGAGCGCCTGGTGCTGGTCTCCAGCGGCGGCCTCGGGCCCGACGTCAGCCCGGTCCTGCGGGCGGCGGCGCTACCGGGCGCGAAGCTCTTCATCGGCGCCACCGCGGGGGTTGGCAGCCAGGTCGGCGGGGTCGTTGGCCGCGGCCTGGGGATGCTCGGGTTGCACCCCAATGCCGACGTGACCGAGGTCGCCCGTGGCTATGCCTCGCTTGCCGACCCCGATCGCCGCCGCGCCTTCCTGGCGACCCTGCGTGCGGTCGTCAACACCGAGGGCCAGCGAGTCGCTGCCCTGGACCGGCTCTATCTCGCCGAGTCACTGCCGCTGCTGATCGTCTGGGGCGACCGCGATCCGATCATCCCGGTCGCCCACGCCGAGCAGGCCCATGCGGCGCTCCCGGCCAGTCAACTGGAGATCTTCGCCGGCGTCGGCCACCTTCCCCAACTGGAGCAGCCCGGCCGTTTCGTCGCCACCCTCGAACGCTTCCTCGCCGAAACCGAGCCAGCCGAGTTCGACCGCGACGAGTGGCGCGCCCGCTTCAAGTCGGCCTGAGTCAGACCACTACGCGCCCGACAGGATTCGAACCTGTGGCCTTTCGCTCCGGAGGCGAACGCTCTATCCAGCTGAGCTACGGGCGCTCGAGGACAGCTTATCCGTGTCGGAGGGGCGAGAGATGGAGCGAGCATAGGCGTTGTCCGAGCGCAGACATAAGGTTGCACTGTGGGAACCATCGGTAGAGGAAACGCCGCCGAGGCAGTTGTGCTCGGTGCCTTCGTCGAACGGGGGTATGACGTCCTTACGCCCTTCGGCGGGGGCCAGGCGTTCGACCTGGCTGTTCATCTGCACGGCCCACAGTTCTTGCGGGTTCAGTGCAAGGCGGCATGGCGTCGTGGGGGCTGCGTCGAATTCAACGCCCGAAGCACCGATCACGGGCGCGGGCCGCAGTCTTACTTAGGCTTTGCCGAGGTATTCGGGGTCGTGTTCGCGGGAACGGTCTACGTGGTGCCGATCGGCATCGTCGCTGGTTCAAAGGGGCGCCTACGCCTCGACCCGCCAAAGAACAACCAGCGGAAGGGAATCCGCTTGGCGACCGAATACGAGATCGGGGCTTGGTCGAACCGCGCGCTTACCGAGCTCGTCGAGCCGAACCCCGTCGCTCGCGGCTTAGCGCCCGCCTTCGCGTAGGCTCGCCGCCGTGGATTTAGCGGTGACCTTTCTTGGCACTGGCGGCTCGGTGCCGTCGGCGCGGCGCTCGACGGCGAGCGTGCTGGTTTCGCGTGGGGGAGAGCGGCTGCTGTTCGACTGCGGCGAAGGGACGCAGCGGCAGATGCAGCGCTCGCTGGGGCTGGTCCAGCTCGACGAGATCTACCTCACGCACTTCCACGCCGACCACACGCTGGGCCTCCCAGGGCTGCTGAAAACGTACGACCTGACCGACCGCGAGCCGCCGCTGACCGTCTATGGGCCGCGGGGGCTGGGCGAGCTCTACGCGATGATGAAGCCGCTGATCGGGCGGCTCTGCTTCGACGTCGAGCTGGTCGAACTCGAGCCCGGCGAGGCTGTCGTCCGCGAGGACTACGAGATCCAGCCCTTCGAAGCAGCCCACAGCGTGCGCGCCAACGGCTACGCGCTGGTCGAGGCCGCGCGGCCGGGCAAGTTCGACGTCGAGACCGCCGAACAGCTCGGTGTCCCGGAAGGGCCCGCCTTCGCGGCGCTCCAGCGCGGCGAGGCGGTCGAGGGCGCCGAGGGCACCGTCAGCCCCGACCAGGTGGTCGGACCCGATCGCCCTGGTCGGACCGTCGTCATCACCGGTGACACCTCGCCCAGCCCAGCCACGGTCGCCGCCGCTGCCGACGCCGAGCTACTCGTCCACGACGCCAGCTTCGCCGAGGAGGAGGTCCAGCGGGCGGCCGAGACCGGTCACTCCACCGTCGGCCAGGCCGCTGCCGTCGCCCGCGAGGCCCACGTGAAGCTCCTCGCCCTGGTCCACATCTCCTCCCGCTACCACGTCGGCAAGGTCCTCGAGGAGGCCGAAGAGGTCTACGAAGCCACCGTCGCCCCCAAAGACTTCGACGTGATCGAGATCCCCTTCGCCGAGCGCGGCTACCCGGAACTAATCCCTAACGGGGCCCGTAGTCGCGAGTAGGTCGCCGCCCCCACTGCTACTCTGGCCCCGTCCTTTAATCCGGTCCTGAGAGGCCAGGAAGGAAGCCTGAAGTGAGCGAGAAGATCGTGCTGGAGCACGACGACCTGCGGCGAACGCTGAAGCGGATCGCGCACGAGATCGTCGAGAAGAATCCCGATTCCTCCGGTCTCGCCATCATCGGCATCCACACCCGTGGCGCCGTTCTCGCCCGCCGCCTGCATGCCCTGCTGGGCGAGCTGACCGACGCCGAGCTGCCCTTCGGCGACATCGACATCTCCTTCTACCGCGACGACCTCGCCGCCAAGGCGCCGAGCACACAGCCGGTCGTCCACGCCTCCCACATCGACTTCGACCTCAGCGAGCGCACCGTTGTCCTCGTCGACGACGTCCTCTTCACCGGTCGCACGGTGCGGGCCGCGATCGAGGCCCTCTTCGACTACGGCCGCCCGCGCCGCGTACAACTGGCAGTGCTCTGCGACCGCGGCCACCGCGAGCTGCCTATCCGCCCCGACTACGTCGGCAAGAACCTGCCGACCGCTCGCGAGGAGCGCGTCAACGTCCGCCTTGAGGAGACCGACGGCGTCGACGAGGTGACGATCTCCGAGCCGGTGGAGGCGCTCTCATGAAGCACCTGCTCTCGATCGAGGACCTCTCGCGCGAGCAGATCGAGGCGATCCTCGACCGCGCTGAGAGCTTCGCCGAGGTCGGCCGCCGCGACATCAAGAAAGTCCCCACCCTGCGCGGTCGCACCGTCGTCACCCTCTTTTACGAGTCCAGCACCCGCACCTCCAGCTCCTTCGAGCTCGCCGCCAAGCGGCTCTCGGCCGATCTCGTCTCGGTCAAGGCCGCCGGCTCCTCGGTCGACAAGGGCGAGTCGCTGAAGGACACGATCGCCACCCTCTCCGCCTACGACCCGGCGGCGATCGTGATCCGCCACCCCTACGCCGGCGCCGCCCAGATGGTCGCCGGCTGGACCGAGGCCGCCATCGTCAACGCCGGCGACGGCAAGCACGAGCACCCGAGCCAGGCCCTGCTCGACGTCTACACGCTGCGTCGCCGCCTCGGTTCGCTCGAGGGCACCCGTGTCTGGATCGTCGGCGACGTTCTCCACAGCCGTGTCGCCCGCTCCAACCTGATCGCCTTCCAGCGCATGGGCGCCGAGGTGACCCTCTGCGGGCCGCCGACCCTGATCCCGCGCGGGATCGAGCAGCTCGGCTGCGAGGTCACCCACTCGCTCGACCGTCTCGGTGAGGCCGAGGTCGTCTACGCGCTGCGAATGCAGCAGGAGCGGATGAGCGACAGCTTCGTTCCCTCCCTGCGCGAGTACGCGGCGACCTTCCAGATCGATACCCGCCGCCTCAACCCGCGCCAACTGCTGATGCACCCGGGCCCGGTCAACCGCGGCGTCGAGCTCTCCGGCGAGGCGATCGACTCGCCGCAGTCGCTGATCGCCGAGCAGGTCGCGGCCGGCCTCGTCGTCCGCATGGCGATCCTCTACGAGCTGCTTGCCGGTGGCGAGCGACCGACCGCGGTCGGCGAGGGCGAGGCCGCCGCCAGCCCCACCCCGATCGGGCAGCCCGCGTGAGCGTCTCCGAGCCGCTCGACTTCCGCCCCGGCGAGGGCGCGGACCTGGTCCTGCGCCGGGCCACCGTGCTCGACCCGGTGGCCGGCATCGAGGGTGTCCACGACGTCGTCATCCGGGGCGGCGAGATCGCCGGGCTGGCCGCCCCCGGCGAGGCCACCGCCGGCGCGGCGGAGGTCATCGAGGCCGAGGGTCTGCATGCTTTCCCCGCCTTCTTCGACCCCCACGTGCACCTGCGCACGCCCGGCCAGGAGCACAAGGAGGACGTCGAGACCGGCGCCCGCGCCGCCGCCGCCGGCGGCTTCTGCGGGATCATCGCCATGGCCAACACCTCGCCGCCGGTCTCGACCGCCGCCGACGTCAGCGCCCTGCGCGAAATGGCCCGCGAGTCGGCCTGCGTCCCCGTTGGCTTCCTCGCCACCGTCACCGTCGACATGGCCGGTGAGGAGCTGACCGAGATGGTCGAACTGCGCGAAGCCGGGGTGGTAGGCTTCTCCGACGACGGCCTGCCGATCGCCAGCGCCCGGGTCATGCGGCGTGCCCTTCAGTACCAGCGCCTCTGCGGCGGCACGATCGCCCTGCACGAGGAGGACCCTGAGCTCTCGGCCGGCGGCGCCATGCACGAGGGCCCGGTCTCGGCCGCGCTCGGCATCGGCGGCATCCCCTCGGTCTCGGAGTCGACGATGATCGCCCGCGACGCCGCCCTCGCCGGCTTCGAGGACGCCCGCATCCACGTCCAGCACCTCTCGGCGGCGGAGTCGGTCGAAGCCGTCCGCGCCGCCAAGGCGGCCGGGGTGAAGATCAGCGCCGAGGCTAGCCCGCACCACCTCTGCCTCACCGACGAGGAGGTACGCAGCCTCGACCCACACCGCTTCAAGATGAACCCCCCGCTGCGGGCCGAGAGCGACCGCCAAGCGCTGATCGAGGGCCTGCGCGACGGCAGCGTCGAGTGCATCGCCACCGACCACGCCCCGCACCAGCCGGAGGAAAAGGACGTCCCCTTCGAGCAGGCCGCCTTCGGCGTCACCGGCCTCGAGACCGCCTTCGCCGCGCTCCATACCGAGCTGGTCCTGCCCGGCACGATTGGTCTCGGCCTCCTGGTCGAGCGCCTCGCCGGCGGCGCCGCCCCGTTCGGGATCGAGCGGCCCAGCCTGGCGCCGGGAAGCGAGGCCAACCTCGCCCTCTGCGACCTCGGCGCCGAGTGGACGGTGGGGGAGGAGGGCTACGAGAGCCGCTCCGCCAACTCCTGGTGTCACGGCCGCACCCTGACCGGCCGCGTCCTCGTCACCGTCGCCGCCGGCCAGGTCGCTTACCGCCTTCGTTCCTTCTCCCTGGGAGTCGCCCAATGACCCTGTTCCGCTCTGTCTTCCCCGTCCCTTTCACCGCAAAGGAAAAGCGGCATGGCTGAGGCCTACCTGCTGCTCGAGGACGGCACCCGCCTCGACGGGCTCGCCTGCGGCCACGAGGAGGCGGTCACCGGCGAGGTCGTCTTCAACACGGCGATGACCGGGTACCAGGAGTCGGTCACCGACCCCTCCTACGCGGGCCAGATCATCGTCTTCACCTACCCGCTGATCGGCAACTACGGCGTCTCCGCGGCGGCGATGGAGTCCGACCGCGTTCACGCCCGCGGGGTCGTCATGCGCGACGCCAAGAACCGCGAGGACGTCGCCACCGCCGAGGGCGGCTGGCTCGACTGGCTCGCCGACTGCGGCGTCCCCGCGATCAGCGGCGTCGACACCCGCGCCCTCGTTCGCCACATCCGCGACCAGGGCTCGATGCGCGGCGGCATCTTCCCAACCGCGACGCCCGCGGCCGAGGCCCGCGAACTGATCGCCGCCGAGCCGGCGATGACCGGCGCCGACCTCGCTCGCACCGTCACCCCGGCGCAGCCGATCCGCTTCGACGGCGGCGGCCCGCACGTGGTCGGGATCGACACCGGGATCAAGCTCAGCATCGTCCGCCAACTGCGGGAGCGCGACTGCAAGCTGACCCTGCTGCCCTGTACGACCAGCGCCGAGGACGTCCTCGGCGAGGAGCCGGACGTTGTCTTCCTCGCCAACGGGCCCGGTGACCCCGGCGCCCTTGACTACGTCGTCGCCACCGTGCGCGAGATCGTCGGCAAACGGCCCGTCTTCGGGATCTGCCTCGGCCACCAACTGCTCTGCCGGGCGGTCGGCCTGGAGACCTACAAGCTGCCCTTCGGCCACCGTGGCGCCAACCACCCGGTCAAGGACCTGGAGACCGGTCGCATCGACATCACCTCGCAGAACCACGGTTTCGCCGTCCAGGGCCCCGGCGGTGAGCCGCGGATCGAGGGCGACGAACCGGTCCGCTGGGACACCGACTTCGGCGTCGCCGAGCTCTCGCAGCTAAACCTCTACGACCGCACGGTCGAGGGCCTGGTCCTGCGCGACGTCGCCGGCGCCACCGTCCAGTACCACCCCGAGGCCGGTCCCGGCCCGCACGATGCCCGCCACCTCTTCGAGCGCTTCCTCGCCCTCGCCGCCTGACAGGAGACCCGATGCCGAAACGAGACGACATCCAGAAGATCCTCCTGATCGGCTCCGGGCCGATCGTGATCGGCCAGGCCGCCGAGTTCGACTACTCCGGTGTGCAGGCCTGCAAGGTCCTGCTCGAGGAGGGCTTCGAAGTCGTCCTTGTCAACTCCAACCCGGCGACGATCATGACCGACCCCGAGTTCGCCACCGCCACCTACATCGAGCCGCTGCTGCCCGGCCCGGTGGCGAAGATCATCGAGAGGGAGCGCCCCGACGCGCTGCTGCCCACCCTGGGCGGTCAGACGGCGCTGAACTTGGCGATGGCGCTGAAGGAGGACGGCACCCTGGAGCGCTTCGGGGTCGAGCTGATCGGCGCCAAGGCGGAGGCGATTCGCCGCGCCGAGGACCGTGAGGAGTTCCGCACGACGATGAACGAGGCCGGGATTCGCATCCCCTGGTCGATTACGGTCGAGAGCCTGGCCGAGATCGAGGCCGGCCTCGCCGACGGGCGGATCTCGCTGCCGGCGATCGTCCGACCCGCCTTCACGATGGGCGGCCAGGGAGGCGGCATCGGCTACGACGAGACCGAGTTGCGCCAGGTCGTGACCGAGGGCCTCGCCGCCAGCCCGATCAACCAGGTCCTGGTCGAGGAGTCGGTGATCGGCTGGGGCGAGTTTGAGCTCGAGGTGATGCGCGACCGCAACGACAACGTCGTGATCATCTGCTCGATCGAGAACGTCGACCCGATGGGCGTCCACACCGGCGACTCGGTCACCGTCGCCCCGGCCCAGACCCTGACCGACCCGATCTACCAGGACCTGCGCGACCAGGCGATCGCCGTGATCCGCGCGATCGGGGTCGAGACCGGCGGCTCCAACGTCCAGTTCGCCGTCAACCCGGAGAACGGCGAGATCGTCGTCATCGAGATGAACCCGCGCGTCTCCCGCTCCTCAGCCCTGGCCTCGAAGGCGACCGGCTTCCCGATCGCCAAGATGGCGGCGAAGCTGGCGGTCGGCTACGCCCTGGAGGAGATCCCCAACGACATCACCCGGGCGACGCCGGCCTCCTTCGAGCCGACGATCGACTACGTCGTCACCAAGATCCCCCGCTTCGCCTTCGAGAAGTTCCCCGGCTCCGAGGGTCGGCTGTCGACCTACATGCAGAGCGTGGGGGAGGCGATGGCGATCGGCCGCACCTTCCGCGAGTCTTTTGCCAAGGCGATGCGCTCGCGCGAGCTCGACGCCGCGGCTGAGTTCCCGGCCGAGGACGAGGAGCTGCTGGCGGCGCTGGAGAAGCCCTGCGCCGAGCGCTTCGACCAGGTCCTGGAGGCCTTCCGGCGCGGCATCGACGTCGAGCGCGTCCACGCCGCCTGCCTGGTCGACCGCTGGTTCCTGCGCGAGCTGGAGGCACTGGCGACCGAGGGCGACGGCACCGAGGGCCTGGCCCGCACCTACAAGGCCGTCGACACCTGCGCCGCCGAGTTCGAGGCGGCGACCCCGTACTACTACTCCGGCCACGAGCGCCCCCGCGCCGACGGCTCCCCGCCCGCCTCGGAGATCCGCCGCGGCGAGCGCGACTCGGTCGTCATCCTCGGCGCCGGGCCGAACCGGATCGGCCAGGGGATCGAGTTCGACTACTGCTGCGTGCACGCAGCGATGACCGCCCGCGAGCTGGGCCGCGACGCGGTGATGATCAACTGCAATCCGGAGACGGTCTCGACCGACTACGACACCTCCGACCGCCTCTACTTTGAGCCGCTGACCGCCGAAGACGTGCTCGCCGTCTGCGAGCAGGAGCGTCCCGAGGGCGTGATCGTCCAGTTCGGCGGCCAGACGCCGCTGAAGCTGGCGCGGACGCTGGAAGAGGCCGGCGTGCCGCTGCTCGGCACCCCCGTTGACGCGATCGACCTGGCCGAGGACCGGGGCCGCTTCGGCGCCCTGCTGCGCCGCCTCGGCGTCAAGCACCCGCCCTACGGGACCGCGCTCTCGGCCGAAGAGGCCGAGGTGATCGCCGCCGAGGTCGGCTTCCCGCTGCTGGTCCGGCCCTCCTACGTGCTCGGCGGCCGGGCGATGGAGATCTGTTACTCGACCGAGGACCTGGCTGCCTACCTGCGCCAGCACGTCAAGGCCGACCAGGAGCACCCGCTCCTACTCGACCGCTTCCTCGAGAACGCGATCGAGGTCGACGTCGACGCCCTCGGCGACGGCGACGAGGTCTGGGTCGCCGGGATCATGCAGCACGTCGAGGAGGCCGGCGTCCACTCCGGCGACTCGGCCTGTGTGATCCCGCCGCTCAGCCTCGGCGAGGAGATGCTGGAGGAGATCCGGGCGACGACGGAGCGGATCGCGCTCGAGCTCGGGGTGATCGGCCTGATCAACATCCAGTTCGGCGTCGCCGCCGGCGAGCTCTACGTGATCGAGGCCAACCCGCGCGCCTCGCGCACCGTCCCCTTCGTCTCCAAGGCGATCGGCGTGCCGCTGGCGAAGATGGCGGCGCGGCTGATGCTGGGGGAGAAGCTGGCCGAGCAGGAGTTGCCCGATGGCCCGCTCGATCACGTCAGCGTCAAGGAGGCGGTGCTGCCCTTCGCCCGCTTCGCCGGCGCCGACTCGGTCCTCGGGCCGGAGATGAAGAGCACCGGCGAGGTGATGGGCATCGCCGGCGATTTCCCGACTGCCTTCGGCAAAGCGCAGGCGGCGGCCGGGGTGCGGCTGCCCAACGAGGGCTCGGTTTTCATCACCGTCACCGACACCGACAAGCCGGCGGCGACCCAATTGGCCGCCCGCTTCCACGACCTCGGCTTCGAGGTGATCGCGACCGCCGGCACCGCCCAGGCGATTGAGCGGATGGGGGTGCCGGTGACCCGGATCAACAAGCTGCACGAAGGCTCGCCGCACGTTGTCGACTTGATCCGGAAGCGTCGCTGCGACCTCGTCATCAACACCCCCACGGGGTCGGGGGCCCGGGCGGACGGCTACGAGATTCGCAGCGCCGCCGTCCGCCATGGAATCCCCTGTGTGACGACGATGACCGGTGCCACGGCCGCCGTGCGGGCGATCGCCGCCGGCCGCCAGGCTGACGCTCCGGTTCGTAGTCTGCAGGAGATCCATGCTCCCGCACGGGCGCCGCAGGCCCGCTGAGGCGAGCCGATCCTCGACCTCGGGTTGAGGTTGAGACGAATTTCGTGGCAAACCGGCGCGGGCGGCTTGCACGCCCCCGGACCGCGGCTATACTCGCCGCCCACATGACGGCCTCAGTCAAGACTTCCGCCGCCGCTCCAGAGCGCTCGCTCGATCAGAGGATGGAGGCGCTTAAGCGCGCCAATGACATCCGCACCGCGCGGGCCAAACTGAAGAAGGACCTGAAGGCGAACCGGGCCAGCATCCACGCGATCCTGCTTGACCCGCCCGACTACGTCCTCACCGCGAAGGTCTTCGACATGCTCTTGGCAGTTCCTAAGTACGGCCGCGTGAAGACCAATCGGATCCTCAACCAGTGCCGGATCTCGCCCTCGAAGACCATCGGCGGTCTTTCGGAGCGCCAGCGCACCGAGTTGGTCAACCAGCTACGTCGATAGCGACCGCTGCCGCGGTCAGTATCCGCGCCGCGATGTCCAAGGTCTTCGTCATCACCGGGCCCTCCGGGGTCGGCAAGGGAACGCTGATCCGCGAGCTGCTGGCGAACTGCCCCAGCCTCGAGCTCTCGATCTCCGCCACCACCCGCCAGCCGCGCGAGGGGGAGGCTGACGGGCGCGATTACTACTTCCTCACGCCGGATGAGTTCCAGCGCCGGGTCGAGGAAAAGGACTTCCTCGAGTTCGCCACCTACAGCGGCAACCACTACGGGACGCTGCGCTCGGAGGTGGAGCGGCGGCTGGAGGCGGGGCACTCGGTCGTGCTGGAGATCGAGGTGCAGGGGGCGCAGCAGGTCCGCGCCGCCAAACCCGACTCGGTCCAGATCTTCATCTCCCCGCCCGACCCGGCCGTGCTCCGCGACCGCCTCTCCGGTCGTGGCACCGACTCCGCCGACGCGATCGACCGCCGCCTGGAGACGGCCGAAATCGAGCTCGCCTCGCAAGGGGACTTCGATTACCGGGTCGTCAACGACGACCTCGCTACCGCCGCCGGGGAGCTGGTTGGGATCGTGCGCGGCGAGCTCGGCGAGGCGCCGCCGCGGTGATCATCTACACTCGCCACCAATGATCAAACCACGCGTAGACAAGCTCCTGGAGCACACCGATTCCCACTACGCCGCCGTCGTCGTCTCGGCGAAGCGCGCGCGTCAGATCAACAGCTACTTCCACAATCTCGGCGAGGGCGGTTTTGGCGAGTACCCGCCGCCGATGGTCGAGGTCAACGCCGAGCGGAACTACCTCTCGATGTCGCTGGAAGAGCTTGCCGAGGGCAAGCTCAAATACGAGTACCGCGCCTAGCGCCCGCCCGGGCCGGCGCCCGAGGAGACCATGGCCCGAATCCTGCTTGGCGTCAGTGGTGGGATAGCCGCTTACAAGGCGCTGGAACTGGCCCGCCTCGCCACCGTGGCGGGCCACGGCGTGCGGGTGCTGATGACGGAGACGGCGACCCGCTTCGTTGGCGCCGCCTCCTTTGAGGGCATCGTCGGCGCCCCGGTGCTGAGCACCGAGTTCGAGCGCGATCCCCTGCGCGGCGCCTTCCCGGGCGAGGGCCAGCCTGCCCACGACCCGATCGGTCACCTCGAGCTGGCCGCCAACTGCGACGCCTTCCTGGTCGCCCCGGCCTCGGCCAACACCGTCGCCAAGCTCGCCGCCGGCCTCGCCGACTCGATGCTGACGACCTCCTTCCTGGCCTGCGCGGCGCCGCGCCTGGTGGCGCCGGCGATGAACGACCGCATGTACGCCGACGCCGCCACCCAGGCCAACCTGGCGACCCTGCGCGAGCGTGGGGTGGAGGTGATCGAGCCCGAGGAGGGCCGCCTCGCCTCGCGCGGCGAGCACGGCCGCGGCCGCCTGCCCGACCCCGAGAGCCTGCTGGCCCGGGTCGAAGCGGCGCTGCCCACCGGCGCCCGTCCCTGGGACGGACTGCGTGTGCTCGTCACCGCCGGCGGCACCCGCGAGCCGATCGACCCGGTCCGCTTCATCGGCAACCGCTCCAGCGGCCGCATGGGCATCGCCCTCGCCGCTGCCGCCGCCCGCCGCGGCGCCGACGTCACCCTGCTCGCCGCCAACGTCGCCCTGCCGGCCCCGGCCGGCGTGCGCCGCCGCGACGTCCAGACCACCGCCGAGCTGGCCGCCGCCGCGGCGGAGGAGTTCGCCGCCACTGACGTGTTGCTGATGGCCGCCGCCCCCGCCGACTTTCGCCCGACCGCCGCGGCGCCGGACAAGCTCAAACGTGAGGGCACCCTCGACCTTCATCTCGAGCCGACCGAAGACATCGT
Organism: uncultured Actinomycetes bacterium; assembly: GCA_963708405.1. GTDB lineage: Bacteria > Actinomycetota > Thermoleophilia > Solirubrobacterales > 70-9 > VAYN01. The sequence goes on along the minus strand of CAVPSL010000002.1, from coordinate 543,707 downwards.
CGCCGGCCTCGCCGCCCGGCGCCGCGAGCGCCAGACGATCGTCGGCTTCGCCGCCGAAACCGGCAACGCCGTCGAGCGGGCCCGCGAGAAGCTCGGCCGCAAGGGCGCCGACCTGATCGTCCTCAACGACGTCTCCAACGCCGAGATCGGCTTCGAGAGCGAGGAAAACGCGGTCACCCTCATCGAGCGGGAAGGGGAGTCCCAGGTCCCGAAGCGCTCGAAGGACAGCATCGCCGAGGCGATCCTCGACCGGGTCGAGCGGATGAGAAGTAAAGAGTCCCTGCCCCGCGAATAGGGCGGGCTATACTGGCTGCAAGCTTTTCCATCCCGATGCGGTGTCGAGAAGTGGGCCTGGCCCACTTTTTTTTCGGCCCTGAGCAGGCATGACCGACCTCCAGCAAGACATTCAGAAGCAGCTTCACGACTTCGATCCCGAGATCGAGGTCGTTGCCGTCGAGCAGCCACGCGGCGACTCGCTGCGCCTCTTCATCGACCACCCGGGCGGGGTCGACCTGGCGCTTTGCGAGCGCGTCACCAAGCACCTCCAGCACCTCCTCATCAACCACTCGCTGGAGGTTTCCTCGCCCGGCCCCAAGTACCGCGACCGCAGCAGGACTTCAAAGAGCAAGGAGCAGGTTCAGTGAGCAAAGAGATCGTCGACGCCGTCAAAGCGCTCGAGCAGGAGAAGGGCATCTCCGCCGACAAGTTGATGGACGCCCTCGAGGACGCGCTCCTCTCGGCCTACAAGAAGACGCCCGGCGCCGCCAAATACGCCCGCGTCGACCTTGACCACGAAACCGGGGACTTCCGCGTCTTCGAACTGATCCTGCCGCCGGAGCTGGAGGAAAAGCTGCTGGCCGAGGCCGCCGAGCAGCAGGAGGAGGAAGAGCGCCAGGTAGACCCCGAGACCGGCGAGCTGCGCGAGCCCGAGGATCCCGAGCTGGACCCGGAGATGATCGCTCCCTACGAGGACCAGATCAGCACCCGCGACGTCACCCCTGAAGACTTCGGCCGCATCGCTGCCCAGACCGCCAAGCAGGTGATTCTGCAGCGGATCCGCGAGGCCGAGCGGCAGATGATGTACGACGAGTACCAGGACCGGGTCGGCGAGCTGATCACCGGCATCATCCAGCAGTCCGACAAGCGCTACACGCTGGTGCAACTGCGCGAGCGGGTCGAGGCGCTGCTGCCCAAGTCCGAGCAGGTCTACAACGAGCGCTACGACCACGGGATGCGGGTCAAGGCGGTCATCACCGACGTCTCCGACTCGACCAAAGGGCCGGCGATCGTCGTCTCGCGCCGCAGTCCGGAGCTGATCAAAAGCCTCTTCGAGCTCGAGGTGCCGGAGATCGCTGACAAGCTGGTCGAGATCGTCGGCGTCGCCCGTGAGCCCGGCTACCGCTCCAAGATCGCCGTCGTCTCCCACGCCGAAGGGGTCGACCCGGTCGGCGCCTGCGTCGGCCCGCGCGGCTCGCGGGTGCGGATGGTCGTCTCCGAGCTACGCGGCGAGAAGATCGACATCATCCCCCACAACGACGAGCCCGCCCGCTTCGTCGCCAAAGCGCTCTCACCGGCGCGCGTGCGCGAGGTGATCGTCGACGACGACGAGCGCCAGGCGACCGTGATCGTCCCCGACGACCAGCTCTCGCTGGCGATCGGCCGCGATGGCCAGAACGCCCGTCTTGCCGCCCGCCTGACCGGCTGGCGCGTCGACATCAAGTCCGAGACCGAGTTCGCCTCCGAAGAACAGGAGATCGAGTATCGAGGGCGAGGAACAGTCCGACGGCCACTGCCTGGCGGTGCTGACCACCGGCCGCCGCTGCCCCAACGCCGCTGTTCCCGGCTCCACCTACTGCGGCCTGCCCACCCACCAGGCGCTCTCGCGCTTCGAGACCAGCCAGGTGGCGGTGCTGGCCGACGTTTCCGAAGCCGAGATCGAGATCCTCGCTGACCCCGAGGGCGACCAGGGCCAGGTCGATGAGATCGTCGCCCGGGCCAGCGCCAACTTCGTCGAGGACGCCGTCGCGAGGAGGAGCCGAGGATCTTCGTCGAGGCGCCGCCGAGTGCGAGAGCTCGAGGAGGCGATCCGAGGAAGCTCGCGAGAGGTCGCGGAGGCGCCGAAGCCGGGGTCGCCGAGGCGGTCGCCGAGGAGGCGGAGCAGGCTTAGTGGCTAAGAAGCGGGTTCACGAGATCGCGAAAGCGCAGGGCGTCAGCTCGAAGGAGCTGCTGGAGGCGCTGAAGGCCGCCGGCGTCGAGGCCAAGGCCGCCGCCTCGAGCGTCGAGGAGGCCGATGCCCTGAAGGCGATCGAGGCCGCCAAGGGCAACGGCGGCGCCCAGGCGACCGCGACCAAAGCGCCGCCGAAACAGGCGCAGCCGGCGGCGCCAAAGCGCCGGCCCCGACCCGAAAGCGGCGCCGCAGCCGCCGCGCCGGCCAAGCCGGCGCCGCAACCGGCCGCAGCGGCCGGCGACGCAACGCCGCCGGGTCGAAGCCTCGACCAAGCCTGTCCGCGCCGCCGGGCTCAGCAGGGCGGTGGCGCCAGCGCTGCCAGCTCGAAAAAACGCCGCGTCGTGATCGACTCGCAGGCCGCCCGCCGCGATCAGATGGGCGGGCCGCCGCCGCAGCGGCCACCGCGCCGCCGTGGCGGTCGCCGCCGCCGGCCGCTGCTGGAGGAGCCGCCGTTGGGCCCGGCAACGCCGAGTGAGCCCGAGGCGACCAAGGTCAACTCCGGCGCCACCGTGCGCGAGGTCGCCGAGCTGCTCGGGCTGGCCCCGGCCGAGGTGATCAAAAAACTGATGATGATGGGCGAGATGGCGACGCTCACCCAGACCCTCACCGACGAGTCGGTGAGGGCGATCGCCGACGAGTACGACCGCAAGATCGAGATCGTCACCGCGGCCGACGAGGAGCCGGAGGAGCCGCAGTTCTCCGACGCCGAGGAGGACCTGGTCGACCGGCCGCCAGTGGTGACGATCATGGGCCACGTCGACCACGGCAAGACCTCGCTCCTGGACGCGATCCGCGAGACCGAGGTCGCCGCCGGCGAGGCCGGTGGCATCACCCAGCACATCGGCGCCTACCAGGTGCACCACGACGCCAAGACCATCACCTTCCTCGACACGCCCGGCCACGCCGCCTTCACGGCGATGCGCGCCCGCGGTGCCAAGGTCACCGACGTCGCGGTCGTGGTCGTGGCCGCCGACGACGGCGTCATGCCGCAGACCAAAGAGGCCATCGACCACGCCCGCGCCGCCGACGTGCCGATGCTGATCGCGGTCAACAAGATCGACAAAGAGGGCGCCCAGCCCGACCGCGTTCGCAATGAGCTGGCCCAGGAGGGGCTGACCCCGGAGGAGTGGGGCGGCGAGACCGTCTTCTGCGACGTCTCCGCCAAGACCCACCAGGGCCTCGACAACCTCCTCGACATGATCCTTCTGGTGACCGAGCTGGAGGAGCTTGGCGCCAACCCCGAGGCGCCCGCCTCGGGCACCGTGATCGAGTCCCAACTCGACCCCGGCCGCGGCCCGGTCGTCACCGTCCTGGTCCAGCGCGGCACCCTCCGGGTCGGCGACTCGCTCGTCGCCGGGCCGCAGTGGGGCCGGGTGCGGGCGATGCAGGACTTCACCGGCGCCCGCGTCGAGCAGGCTGGGCCGGGCATGCCGGTCGAGGTGCTTGGCTTCGACGGCGTCAGCGACGCCGGTGAGTTCGTGCAGGCGGTGGAGAACGACCGCCGCGCCCGCCAGCTCGCCCAGGAGCGCGCCAACCGCCTCAAGACCGAGGCTCTGGCCCGCCGCCAGGCGCGCAAGGTCAGCCTCGACGAGGTCTTTGCCCGCGCTCAGGAGGGCGACATCAAGGAGCTCAACATCGTCCTCAAGGCCGATGTCGCCGGTTCCTTGGAGGCGCTGCAGGACGAGATCGCCAAAGTGCCGCAGGAGCGGGTCGCGATCAACATCATCCACTCGCAGACCGGCGGCATCAACGAGTCCGACGTGATGCTGGCCTCGGCCTCCGACGCGATCATCATCGGCTTCAACGTGCGCCCGCTGGCCGACGCCCGCAGGGCGGCCGAGCGCGAGGGCGTCGACGTCCGCACCTACTCGGTCATCTACAAAATCACCGAGGACCTGCGCAACGCGATGGAGGGCCTGCTGGAGGCCGTCGAGGTCGAGGAAACCGTCGGCGAGGCGGAAATCAAACAGACCTTCAAAGCCTCCAAAGTCGGCCGCATCGCCGGCTGCATCGTCACCGACGGCAAGGCGATCCGCGCCGCCAATGTCCGCCTGATCCGCGAGGGAACCGTCATCTGGACCGGAAAACTCGCCTCTTTGCGGCGTTTCAAAGACAACGTGCAGGAGGTCGAGGAAGGCCAGGAGTGCGGCATCGTCCTCGACGGCTACGCTGACGTGAAGGAGGCGGACGTGATCGAGTTCTTCCTCACCAAGCAGGTCGAGCAGACCCTGGAGTAAGAATGGCCGGCCCCCGCATGCGGCGCATCAACGAGGTGCTGCGCGAGGTCGTGGGGGCGGCTGTCGCAACCGATCTCAGCGACCCCCGAATCGGATTCACGACCGTGACCTCAGTAGAAACGAGCCCAGATCTTCGCCACGCCAAGGTCTACGTCAGCGTCCTCGGCGACGAGGAGGCGCGGGCGGCGACGCTCGAGGGCCTGCGCTCCTCCCACGGCGTGATCCAGGCCCGGATCGCCGCCGAGACGCGGATGAAGCGGACGCCGACCCTGACCTTTCACTACGACGACACGGTCGAGCGGGGAGTGCGGATCTCGCACCTGCTCGACGAGGGCACCCCCGAGGAGGGACCACGATGAGCGAAGCAGCACCGGTCCTCACCTCCGACCTGGAGACCGTCGCCAACGAGCTGCGGCGCCGCGAGCGCTTCCTCCTCACCGCCCACGAGGGCCCGGATGGCGACGCCCTCGGCTCACTTCTCGGCATGCACCACTTGCTGCGCCAGCTCGGCAAGGACTCGGTGATGTTCCTCGCCGCCAAGGAGTTCCCGCTGCCGATCGAGTACCGCTTCCTGCCGCTGGAGGAGGTCTTCCACGAGCCGCCGGCCGACATGGCCGATCGCACCGTCGTCTTCCTCGACTGCGGCAACATCGATCGCATGCCGGTCGAGTGGCTGTCCGCGGGCGGCAACGACATCATCAATATCGACCACCACCACGACAACACCCGCTTCGGCGACTACAACCTGGTTCAGGTCGATGCCTCCAGCACCGCCGAAATCGTCTACGACTTGGCGGTCCTGCTGGGCGCCCGGTTGACGCCGGAGATGGCCTCGGCGCTCTACGTTGGGCTCGTCACCGACACCGGCAAGTTCATGTACGAGAGCACCGACGCCCACACCCACCGGGTGGCGGCGGAGCTGATCGAAGCCGGCGTCAACGTCGATGACACCTACCGCCGTCTCTACGAGCACGTGCCGCTGGAGAAGCTCCGCCTGGTCGCTCGCGCCCTCGACGGGATCCAGCGCTACTGCAAAGACCGCCTGGTCCTCACCTACATCACCAGCGCCGATTACGAGGCGACCGGGGCGGGGGAGGAGATGACCGAGGGGGTGATCGACCACCTGCGCTCGATCGACGGCGCCAAGGTCGCCGCCGTGGTCCGCGACCTCGGCAACCGCGGCCGCGCCGCTCGCAAGGTCAGCCTGCGTTCCAGCGAGGGGGACGTCGACGTCTCGGCAATTGCCCGCAAGAACGGCGGCGGCGGCCACAAGCGCGCCGCCGGCTTCTCCACCGACCTCGAGGTGAGCGAGCTGGTTTCCTTCCTCTGCGCCGAGGTAGTGGCCCAGCTAGGCGAGTGAGCGATGGCCGACGCCGATGCCGGAGGGGCGGTGCTGCTCTACGACAAGCCGGCCGGAGTGACCTCTCACGACATCGTCGCCAAGGTTCGTCGCGAGCGCGGCCTCAAAGCTGGTCACGCCGGCACCCTTGACCCTTTCGCCACGGGCCTGCTGCTGGTCCTGCTGGGCAAGGCGACGAAGCTGCAGCGCTTCCTCGTCGGCCTGCCCAAGACCTACCTGGCCACCGCTCGCCTCGGCTGGCGCTCCAGCACCGGCGACCCGGACGGTGAGCTGACCGAGACGGGGCGCCTGCCTACCTCGCTGGAGTTGCCGACCGGGACCGTGCGGCAGCGGGTACCGATGACCTCGGCCGTCCGCGTCGGCGGCGAGCGCCTCTATAAGAAGGCCCACCGCGGCGAAACCGTGGAGACGCCGCAGCGCGACGTCGAGGTGCAGCGGGCGGAGCTGCTGGGCTCCGAGGACGAGACGGCGCGCTACGAGATCGAATGCTCGGCCGGGACCTACGTCCGCACCCTGATCGAGACGCTCGAGGACGCTTACTGCGCCGAGCTGCGGCGCACCGCGGTCGGCCCCTTCCGGGTCGAGAACGCCGGCGAAGAGGTGCCGGCGGGGCGGGTCGCCGAGCTGGTGCCGGCGGTGGGGATGGCACTGCGATGAGCATTGAAGTCACCTCGCTGCCGGACGCGAAGCCGCGCCCGCGCCACGTCGCGATCGGCACCTTCGACGGCGTCCACCTCGGTCATCAGGCCGTGATCGATGACGCCGACACGGTCCTCACCTTCGACCCGCACCCGCTGGAGGTGCTGCACCCGGCGGCGCTGCCGAAGCTGATCATGCCCTTCTCGGTCAAGCGCGACGTGATCGAGGGGCTGGGGGTGAGGGAGCTGGTCGTGATCCCCTTCGACGCCGAGTTCGCCAAACACAGCGCCGAGGACTTCATCGAGCACGTCCTGGTCGAGAAGCTGACCGCCGACCGGGTCTCGGTCGGTGAGAACTTCCGCTTCGGCGCTAAAGCCAAAGGCGACCCGGCGATGTTGGCCGCGCACCCCGAGTTCGAGACGCGGGTGGTGCCGCTGGTCGAGGTCGATGGCGAGACGGTTTCCTCGACCCGGATCCGGGCCCTGGTCGCGGCCGGGGACATGGAGGGCGCGCGCCATTGCCTGGGAGCGCCGTTCATGGTCGAGGGCGAGGTTGTGCCCGGCGACCAGCGCGGCCGCGAGCTCGGCTTCCCGACTGCCAACATCGTTCCCGACGATCGCCTCGCGATCCCCGGTCACGGTGTCTACGCGGCCTTCGCCGACGGCGTCCCCGCCGCCGTCAACGTCGGCATCCGCCCGACCTTCGAGACCGGCCGCGGCGTCCTCATCGAGACCTACCTGATCGACTACGACGGGGACCTCTACGGCAAGGCTCTCCGCGTCGCCTTTGTCGAGCGTCTGCGCGGTGAGAAGCGCTTTGCCTCCGCCGGGGAGCTGATCGAGCAGATGAATCGCGATGTCGAGGACGCCCGACGCGTCTGTGGTAGCTTCCAGCGGCCGTGACCCACTGGGTGCACGGCTTTTTTGAGACCAACTGAGACCTTTGACGAAGACGCGATGAGCCTGACCAAAGAGAAAAAGAGCGAGCTGATCGGCAAGTACGGTCGCGCCGACGGCGACACCGGTTCCGCCGAGGTCCAGGTCGCGCTGCTGACCGAGCGGATCAACGACCTCACCGAGCACCTGCGCACGCACGCCAAAGACCACCACTCGCGCCGCGGTCTGCTGATGCTGGTCGGCAAACGCCGCCGCATGCTGCGCTACCTCGAACGGACTGACCTTGAGCGCTACCGCGCCCTGGTCGCCGACCTCGGCCTGCGGCGATGATCGCGGTCGGGGAGAGCGCCCCCGACTTCAACCTGCGTGACCAGGACGGTGAGGAGGTCTCGCTGGCCGGCTTCCGCGGCCGCAAAGTCCTGCTCGTCTTCTACCCCTTCGACTTCAGCCCGGTCTGCTCGGACCAGCTCTCGCTCTACCAGGAGGTGAAGCCGGAGCTGGAAGGCAAGGGCCTGACCGTGCTCGGCGTCAGCGTCGACAGTCCCTACGCCCACAAGGCCTTCCGGGAGAAGCTGGGCATCGACACGACCCTGCTGGCCGACTTTGAGCCCAAGGGCGAGGTTGCCCGCGCCTACGGCTCCTACCTCGATGTTCCCGGCATGGCCAACCGCACCCTCGTCCTCGTCGACGAGGACGGCAAGGTCGCCTGGACCTACGAATCGCCGAACCCCGGCGAGTTCCCCGGCGCCAACGTCATCTTCGACGCGCTCGCCACGGCCTGAGCCGACGCGTTCGCCCTGATACACCCATAGGGTGTACAGGGGCGAACTGATGACCGACCTGACCAGCGCCCAGGTCCCGCCGCTGGGACCGGACGACCACGCGCGCGACGAGGGCGAGCTGCTGATCGTTTACGCCGACCTCGCCTGTCCGCACTGCGCCGCCGCCTGGGCCGAGATCGCGGCGCGGCCGAACCGCATCGCCTTCCGCCACTTCCCGGTGGCCAGCAAGCACCCGCGGGCGCCCGCCCTGCACGCGGCGGCCGAGGCGGCGGGGAGACAGGGTGCCTTCTTCGCGATGGTCGACTCGCTCTACGCCGACCACGCTCATGTCGATGACCCGCACCTCTGGGCGCGGGCGCGTGAGCTGGGGCTCGACCTCGACCGCTTCGAGGTGGACCGGCGCTCCGAGGAGGTGGCGGCGCGGGTGCGCCGCGACTTCCAATCCGGGATCCGCGCCGGGGTCGCGACGACGCCGGCGCTCTTTCCCTAGTCGGTTGCGGTCAGGCGGAACGGCGCAGGCGGCCGCTCTCGTCGAGTAGGGCGAGCGCAGCCGGATCGGGCTCAACGACGACGTCGGAGGTCAGGTACTCGGGGTAGCTCGGCTTCCGCCCCAGGGCGCGGCCGATCGGCGCCAAGATGCCGAAGGCGACGCTTTGGACCCAGACCGGCGGCGAGGCGAGCACCATCACGTCGCGGTAGGCGTGGACGGTGACCGCGAGCTGCAAGGGGTGAGGGAGACCGCGGCTGTCGACTTTGCCGTCGCGGGCGAGGCCGAACAGCGTCCCGACCATCTCTACGAAGCGGTCGCCGGGGTCGACTTCGACGACCACCTCGGCCGGCTCCTCGCCGACCTGCCACCAGTCGTGCAGGGTTCCTGCCGGCACTTCCGCCTCGCCGCCGGCGCCGAGCGTCTCTTCGCGGTCGCCGAGTAGGAAGCCGACTTCGCCGCTGAGGACGTGGAAGCGCTCAGTGATTACGGGATGGCGGTGGGCGGCGGCGACGCGTCCGCCGGGCTCGACGTGGAGCTGGGCGACGAGGACCCGTTCGGGATGGACCTCCGGGTCGGTGAGGTTGATGGCGCGCTCACCCGTCACCGGATTCTCTATGACCTGACCACGACGCGACATGCCAACCCTTCCCTCGGACCCCAGTTGGCGACAACCCTATCCCGGCGGTCTTCTAGGGTCTTGGCATGGAGTCCGCGCCCAGCTTCGCCCCGCACGAGGTCGACCTGCACGGGCACAAGGCGATCTACCGCGAAGCCGGGGAGGGCCCGACCGTGGTCTTGATCCACGGCATGATCAACTCCTCGCGGCACTGGGAGGGGGTGGCCTCGCGGCTGGCGCAGCGCCACCGGGTGATCGCCCCCGACCTGATCGGCCACGGCGACTCGGCGACGCCGCGCGGCGACTACTCGCTCGGCGCCCACGCGGCCAGCATCCGCGACCTGCTGACGGTCGTCGGGGTCGAGCGGGCGACGATCGTCGGCCACTCGCTTGGCGGCGGCGTCGCGATGCAGTTCTTCTACCAATTCCCCCAGCGGACCGAGCGGCTTGTCCTGATCAGCAGCGGCGGCCTCGGGCCCGAGGTGAGCCCACTGCTGCGCGGGGCGGCGCTGCCCGGCGCGGCTTCGCTGCTGCGGCTCGCCGTCCATCCGGCCCTGGTCACCGGTCTGGCGGCGTCCGGCGCCCGCCTCAAGGCCGCCGGCCGCAGCCAGGGCGTCTACCTGGAGGCGGTGGCGCGGGCACTACGGCCGCTGCAGGAGCCGGGTTCGCGGCAGGCCTTCCTGGAGACGCTGCGGGCCGTCATCGACGTCCGCGGCCAGCGCGTCAGCGCCCGCGACCGGCTCTACCTGCTGGGCGAGATGCCGACCCTGATCGTCTGGGGCGAGCGCGACCGCACGATCCCGCTCGCCCACGGCCGCGAATCCCACGCGGCGATCCCGCACTCGCGCTTCGAGACGCTGCCGCGCGCCGCCCATTTCCCGCTGCTGGAAGACCCCGAGGGCCTGGCGGCGGTCCTGGGCGATTTCCTCGCCACCACGGCGCCAGTCTTCATCGACGGCTCCGAGTGGGGGGGCGCGATTGCAGGACGGGCCCGTCACGGGCTGAGGTCGGTGGCCTGACCTGTACTCTCTTCTGTGACAGAGAACGAGAGTTCTGAAAGCAATTGGCTGCCAACCGGGTAGCCGGAGGTACAACTAAATGAGCATGTTTGACGTAAGCCGAGTCTCGGTGGATGTCGGCGATAGCCAGATTTCCTTCGAGACGGGCAAGCTCGCCAAGCAGGCGGGTGGCGCGGTCGTAGTCCAGGCCGGCGACACGATGGTCCTGTGCACCGCGACCCTCGGCAGCCTGCGCGATGTGGACTTCCTTCCCCTTACCGTCGACATCGAGGAGCGGATGTATGCCGCGGGCAAGATCCCGGGCTCGTTCTTCCGTCGCGAGGGCAAATCCGGCGAGAAGGCGACGCTGACCGCGCGCATGATCGACCGGCCGATCCGCCCGCTCTTCCCCAGCGGGTGGCACTACGAGACCCAGCTGGTCGCGATGCCGCTGTCGGTGGATCACCTCAACCCCTACGACATCCTCGCCATGAACGGCGCCTCGGCGGCGCTGGCGATCTCCGAAGTGCCGGTCGCCAAGCACGTCGGCGCGGTCCGGGTCGGCAAGCTCGAGGGCGATTTCGTCGTCAACCCGCCGGAGGAGCGCCACGAGGAGCTCGAACTGGACCTGATCGTCGCCGGCACCGATGAGGCGATCCTGATGGTCGAGGCCGGCGCCGATGGCGTCTCCGAGGCCGAGATCCTCGACGCCCTCGACATCGCCCACGGCGAGATCAAGAAGCTCGTCGCCGCGATCGAGGAGCTGCGCCAGAAGGCCGGTAAGGAGAAGATCGCGCACGAGGAGCCGCAGCTCGACGAGAGCCTGCTGAGCGAGGTTCGCTCCTCCCACGGCCAGGCCCTGGTCGACGCGATTGCCACCGAGGGCAAGCTCGAGCGCTACGAGGCGATCGACAAGGTCAAGGACGAGGTCGTCGCCCAGTACGCCGCCGATCGCCGAGGACGCCGACCGGGTGCGCCGAGGTCAAGGCCGCCTTCGGCGCGATCGAGAAGGACACGATCCGCAAGGCGATCGCCGTCGACAAGAAGCGCCCCGACGGCCGCGCCCAGGACGAGATCCGGCCGATCGAGTGCGAGGTCGACATCTCCCCGCGCGTGCACGGCTCGGCGCTCTTCACCCGCGGCGAGACCCAGATCCTCTCCAACGTGGCCCTGGGAACGACGCGGATGGACATGCGGCTCGACACGCTCGGCCTGCAGACGACCAAACGCTTCTTCCATCACTACAACTTCCCGCCCTTCTCGGTCGGCGAGGCCGGCTTCATGCGCGGCCCGAAGCGGCGTGACATCGGTCACGGCGCTCTCGCCGAGCGCGCCCTGGCGGCGACGATCCCGGACGAAGAGGAGTTCCCGTACGTGATCCGCGCCGTCTCGAGACGCTGGAGTCGAACGGCTCCTCGTCGATGGGCTCGGTCTGCGCCTCCTCGATGGCGCTGCAGGCGGCCGGCGTCCCGGTCACCGCGCCGGTGGCTGGCGTCGCCATGGGCCTGATCAAGGAGGGTGACGACTACATCGTCCTTACCGACATCGCCGGCGTCGAGGACCACCTCGGCGACATGGACTTCAAGGTCGCCGGCACCAAGGACGGGATCACCGCCCTGCAGATGGACATCAAGATCACCGGCGTCACCTTCGAGATCCTCGAGGACGCGCTGGAGCAGGCGCTGAAGGGCCGCCAGTTCATCCTCGGCAAGATGGCCGAGGCGATCGACGGGCCGCGGGAGAATCTCTCCAAACACGCGCCGGCGATCGAGTCGATCAAGATCGACCCGGAGAAGATCGGCGCCGTTATCGGCAAAGGCGGCGAAACGATCCGCGCCCTCTGCGAGGAGTTCGAAGCGGAGATCGACGTCGAGGACGACGGCACGGTGCGGATCTACGCGCCGACCGGCGAGCTGGTCGACGCCTGCGTCGCCCGCATCCAGTCGATGACCAAGGAGGCCGAAGTCGGCGATCGCTACAACGCCGCCAAAGTCGTGAAGACGACCACCTTCGGCGCCTTCGTCGAGCTGGTCAAGGGCACCGACGGCCTGCTCCACATCTCCAACGTGAAGCCGGGGGAGCGGGTCGACTCGGTCGACGACGTCCTCACCGCGGGCGAGGAGATCGACGTCACCGTGGTCGAGGTCGACAAGGAGCGTGGCCGCATCGGCCTGCGCCTGACCAACGACCCCGCCGTCGAGGGCAAATCGCCTGAGGAACTGGCTTCGATCGGTTCCGGCGACGGCGGCCGGCGCAACGGCGGCGACCGTGGCGGTCGCGGCGGTCGAGACCGCGACCGCGACCGCGGTCCCCGGCGCGAACGTGAGCGCCGGAGCTAGTCGCTTGAGCGAGGCCAAGCTCACCGAGCTCAGCTCGGGCGTCCGGGTCGTCACCGAGGAGGTTCCCTCGGTGCGATCCGTGGCGCTCGGGCTCTGGGTTCGCACCGGCTCCCGCAACGAGACGCCGACCCAGGCCGGCGTCTCGCACTTCCTCGAGCACCTGCTCTTCAAGGGCACGGCGCGTTACTCGGCGATTGAGATCTCCGAGCGCTTCGACGGTCTCGGCGCTTCGATCAACGCCGCCACCGGCAAGGAGACGACGCACCTACACGCGCGCTTCCTCGACGAGCACACCGAGGATGTCTTCGACCTGCTGGCGGAAATGCTGCTGGCGCCGACCTACCCGGAAATCGACTCCGAGCGCCAGGTGGTGCTGGAGGAGATCGCGATGTACGAGGACGAGCCGCAGGACCGCGTCCACGACGTCCTCGCCGAGGCCGTCTTCGGCGCCCACCCACTGGGCCGCCGCGTGCTCGGCGAGTCCGAGGTGATCGCCTCGATCCCGGTCCCGGACATCGAGACCTACCGCAGCACCCATTACACCGGCAGCCAGATCGTCATCGGCGCCGCTGGCCACCTCGACCACGACCGCATCGTGGCGCTGGCGGAGCGGCTGGTCGAGCCGCCCGCGGGCGGCAACGGAGCGCCGGCTGAGAGCGGCATCGAGGGCAGCGGCCGGCTTTGCTTCCACCAGAAGGAGACCGAGCAGTACCACATCTGCTTTGGGGCACCTGGGCTGCGCCGCGACGACGAGCGTCGCTTTCCCCTCGCCGTCCTCGACGCGATCTTTGGCGGCTCGACCTCCTCGCGGCTCTTCCGCGAGGTGCGCGAGAAGCGCGGGCTGGCCTACTCGGTCGGCTCCTATAACGAGCAATTCACCGACCAGGGCCTGGTCGCCACCTACGTCGGCACCCGCGAGGACAACGTCGACGAGGCCTGCGCGATCATCGGCGCCGAGATGGCGCGACTGCGCTCCGAGCCGGTCTCGGCCGAGGAGCTCTCGCGGGCCAAGGAGAGCGTCAAGGGCCGCCTCGTCCTCTCCTCGGAGTCGACGGCAGCGCGGATGACGCGGATCTCCCGCGCCACCCTGTTCGGGTTGCCGATCGAAAGCCTCGACGAGATGCTGGCCCGGGTCGACGCGATCGAGGTCGATGACCTGACCGCGCTGGCCTCTGAGCTCTACGGGGCCGACCGCCTCTCCGCGGCCTGCGTCGGCGGCGACGAAGATCACTTCAAGCGCGCCTTGGCGCCCGTCAGCGAGAGCCTGGCGGCGGCGTGATCCGGGTCGCCGTAGCCGGCGCCGCCGGGAAAATGGGCCAGGCTGTCTGCGAGGCGGTCGAGGGTGCCCCCGACACGGAGCTGGTCGCCAAGGCCGACCCGGCGCTGGGCGTGGAGCTGGCCGATGTGCTGGGAGAGGCCGACGTCGTCGTCGACTTCACTATCCCCGCCACCGCCCTCGGCAACGTCCGCGCCTGCCTTGACGCCGGTGTTCACGCCGTCGTCGGCACCACCGGCTTCGACCTCGAGGCCGCTCGCGAGGCTGCCGAGGCGGCGGGCGCCAACGTCTTCGTCGCCCCCAACTTCGCGATCGGGGCGGTGCTGCTGATGGAGGTCTCGCAGACGATCGCCAAGCACATGCCCGAGTGCGAGATCATCGAGCTGCACCACGACCGCAAGCTCGACGCCCCCTCCGGCACCGCCAAGCGGACGCAGGAGCTGATCGACGCCGCGGGCGGCCACGTCCACCAGCCGATCCACTCGGTGCGGCTGCCGGGTCTGGTCGCCCATCAGGAAGTGATCTTCGGCGGCGAGGGGCAGACGCTGGCGCTGCGGCACGACTCGATCGACCGCCGCTCCTTCATGCCCGGCGTCCTGTTGGCCGTGCGCAAGGTTGCCGATCTGCCCGACCGCTTCACCGTCGGGCTCGAGAAGCTGCTCTAGACCGGCAGACGGGGTACCCTGGCAGCGATGAAGGAGATTCAAGGCATCCTCACGGCGATGGCGACGCCGTTCGACGAGAACGGCAAGGTCGATACCGACGCCGCCTGCCGACTCGCCACCCATCTGCTCGAGCACGGCTCGCATGGGCTGGTCATCGCCGGCACCACCGGTGAGTGCCCGACGCTGACCGACGAGGAGGAGATCGTCCTCCTGCGCGCCGTCCGCGCCGAGGTCGGCGACGACGTCCTGCTCATCTGCGGCACCGGCACCAACGACACCCGTCACTCGGGTGAGCTGACGAAGATGGCGGCCGAGGCGGGCGCCGACGCTTCGCTGGTCGTGGCGCCCTACTACAACAAACCCAACCGGGCGGGCCTCAAGGCGCACTTCGAGGCGGTCGCGGAGGCCGTTCCCGAGTTGCCGCTGATCATGTACAACATCCCTTCCCGGGTGGTCATCAACATGCCACCCGACCTGCTCGCCGAACTGGCCACGGTCGACAACATCGTCGCCGTCAAGCAGGCCAACGATGACGAGCTGGGGCCGATCGAGGGTCTCAGGATCCTCGCCGGCAACGACAACACCTTCCTGCGCGTGCTGCAGTTCGGCGGCGCCGGCGGCATCACCGTCGCCTCGCACGTCGTCGGCGAGCAGATGCGCGAAATGTGGGACGCCGCCCAGAGCGGCGACCTCGAGCGTGCCGCGGCGATCGACGCCGAGCTGGCCCCGGTCTACGAGGGCCTCTCGGTGACGACCAACCCGATCCCCATCAAGGCGGCCCTGGAGATGCTGGGGCTGGCCTCGGGGCGGATGCGGTTGCCGCTGGTCCCCGTCGACGCCGAGCAGCGCGCGGCGGTCAGGGCGGCTCTGGAGGGCATCGGCCTTCCCGTCGCCTCCTAGTCATTCCAACTTCTGAAGAGAGCGAGTTACCTAGTGCCAAGCCAAAAGCTACGAGTGCTGCCGTTGGGCGGCCTCGGCGAGATCGGCAAGAACATGACCGTTGTCGAGTACGACGGCCGCATCATCGTCGTCGACACCGGCCTGATGTTCCCGACCGCGGAGATGCACGGCATCGACCTGGTCCTGCCCGATTTCTCCTACCTGCGCGACCGCGCCGACGACATCGAGGCGATCGTCCTCACCCACGGCCACGAGGATCACGTCGGCGCCCTGCCCTACGTCCTGCGTGAGATCGGCATCCCGCCGGTTATCTACGGCGGCCTGCTGACGATCGGCATGGTCCGTTCCAAGCTCGACGAGCACAAGCTTGGCGAGAAAGCGCCGCTGCAGGAGCTGCCGGCGGGCGAGAAGGTCCAGCGTGGCCCCTTCGAGCTGGAGCTGGTCCACCTAGCCCACTCGATTCCCGACATGCGCGCCGTCCTGATCGGCACCGAGGCCGGCAAGGTGCTGATGACCGGCGACTACAAGTTCGACCAGACCCCGGTCGACGGTAAGCCCGCCGACGTTCCGCGCCTGGCCGAGATCGGCCGCGAAGGGCTGCTGCTGCTCTGCGGCGACTCGACCAACGCTGATCGGCCTGGCGTGGCGCCCTCGGAGTCGGCCGTCGGGCCGGCGCTGCTGGAGCAGTTCTCGCGCTGCAAGGGGCGGATCATCGTCACCTCCTTCGCCTCCAACATCCACCGTGTCCAGCAGGTGATCGACGCCGCCGCCACGCTCGACCGTCGCGTCGCCCTGGTCGGCCGCTCGATGCGCAAGAACTTCAACATCGCCTCCAATCTCGGCATCGCCAAGGCCCCGGAGGGGATCTTCATCCAGCCGCGGGAGATCGAGGACTTCCCCGACGAGAAGATCGTCGTCATCTCCACCGGCAGCCAGGGCGAGCCGCTCTCGGCCCTGCGGCGGATGGCCAACAACGACCACCGCGACGTCGAGCTGCACTCCGGCGACACGGTCGTCTTCTCGGCCACGCCGGTGCCCGGCAACGAGCGCGCCGTCAACGAGACGATCGATCGCATTTATGAGATCGGCGCCAGCGTGATCACCGCCCAGGACGCGCCGATCCACGCCTCCGGGCACGGCTGGCAGGAGGAGCTGAAGCTGATGCTCAACCTGACCAAACCCCGCTACGTGATGCCGGTCCACGGCGACCACAAGCGGCTGCGACTGCACGCCGAGTTGGCCGAGGCCGTCGGCGTCAAGGCCGAGAACATTTTCCAGGGCCGCAACGGCCTGCCGCTTGAACTGGACGGGAGCGGCGCCGGCTTCGGCGAGGACATCCACGCCGGCGTCATGTACGTCGACGGCGTCAACATCGGCGAGCCCGACGACGCCGCCCTGCGCGACCGCCGCGAGATCTCCGCCGACGGCATCTTCATCGTCGTCGCCACGATCTCCTCCGACGACGGCAGCGTCGTCGCCGACCCCGAGGTGATCTTCCGCGGCGTCGCCTTCCTCGAGGAGGCCGGTGGCCTGGTCGAAGAGCTGAAGGACATGGTCGAAGACGCCCTCGACGAAGCCGCCGACAAGGGCCGCCGCGAGATCGACCTGATCCAAGACGACCTGCACGAGGCGATCGGCAAGTTCGTCTGGCAGCGGTTGCGGCGGAGGCCGATGGTGTTGCCGGTGGTGGTGGAGGTCTAGCTAAGGACGGTTTCTGTGGGGGAGAGGGAGTCGGGTACCCCTCTGCGGGAATTCAGTCGCGGGACCCCTATGGGGTCCGCGCTCCAAATGTTGGAGCGCGGCCAAAACGGCCGCGCAAAAGACAGATTGCATATCGCGGCCTTCGGCCACATTCCCTCCGAGGGGTACCCGACTCCCTCTCCACGCCGCGACGTTGAACCAACACCAGCAGCGTGTAGGTCGAGTGCGGCAGCCGCGCTGGCGACGTAGTGGCTCAGGGTCCACCGCGTCGCGGGTGAGTGCGGTGGGCCGGGGCGGTTCGTCCTGGCAGCTTCACTACACCGAGGCTTAGGTTCTTCGTCGTTGGTCCCGGTGGGACGTGGGCGAGGGGTGTGGGTGGCCTCCCCGGGAATGTGAGCGAAGCGCGCGGAAATGCAATCCGGTCTTTGCGCCGCCGTTTGGCGGCGCTCCAACATCCGGAGCGTGAGCCCCATAGGGGCTCCGCGACTGAATTCCCGGGGAGGCCACCCACGGCCCTCGCCTGTCTGCCACCCCGAATCCGCCCAAAGAAAAAGCCCGCCGAGGTGGTGTCTGGGGAGAACCTCGGCGGGCCAGTGTGTCTCGTCCGCGGAGAAAAGTAAGCCCGCGGTCTAAAGCGGCCTTAAATGTCTGCAGAAACCCTGTCAGGCGCCGAAAGCGGGATTCGGGCGCGGAAGAGGGCGCCGCCGCTGGGTGACTCGAGCGCCTCGACGCTGCCGGCGTGGGAGTCGGCGACGGCGGCGACGATCGCCAGGCCGAGGCCGGTGCCAGTGCCCCTGACCGTGTCGGCTGGACCTTCGCCGCGGACGAAGCGGTCGAAGACCTGGGAGCGCATCGCCGGCGGGATGCCGGGGCCGTCATCGGCGACCTCGACAATGGCGTTGCCGTTCTCGGCCCGCAGGCTGAGTTCGATCGTGGCGCCGGCGGGCGTGTGCCGGGCGGCGTTGTCGAGCAGGTTGAGGACCATGCGGTGCAGCTCGTCCGGGTTGCCCTGCACGCGTAGCGGCCGGTCGTTGTCGACCAGCAGCGTGCGCTCGCCCATCAGCGGCGCCGCCTCGGCGGCCGCGTCACCGGCCACTTCGGCCAGGTCGCAGCGGCGGTGCTGGCCGAGTCGGCCGGCGTCAGCCCGGGCCAGCAGCAGCAGGTCGGCGACGAGGCGGCTCATCCGCCGCGAGGAGCGCAAGGCGGAGTCGACGATCTCGCGGTCCTCGGCTTGGTCCGGGGTGCCGAGCGAGGCCTGTAGCAGCTCAAGGTTGGCGAGCACGCTAGTCAGCGGCGTGCGCAGCTCGTGCGAGGCATCGGCGACGAACTCGCGTTGCTTCTGCATTGCCGCCTCGCGCTCGGCGCGGGCCGCGTCGAGGGAGCGCAACATCTCCTCCAGGGTCCGCGCCAGCTCGCCGACCTCGTCCTCGACGGGGGGCTCGGGCATCTTGCGCGAGGGATCGCCGGTGGTGGCGATCTCCCGCGCGGTTGCGGTCAGCGAGGCGATCGGCCGCATCGCCCGGGCGGCGATCGCGACCCCGGCCAGGCTGGCGAGGAGGGTGCCGGCGAAGATCCCGGCGACGATGAAGAGCCAGAGCCGGTCGATGGTTGCGTCGACGTGGCTGAGATTGCGCCCGTACTGGACGTAGCCGGTGACGGCGCCGCCTTCGTTGGTGATCGCCACGGTCGAGACCAGCATCCCGTTGTGCTCGTGCAGTCCAGCCTTGGGATTGCCGAGGCCGCCGGCTTCGTTGCCGCCGAGGCGGAGCAGGTTGCCGTGGATGTCGAGCAGGCGGGCCGAGGCGTCATCGGGGAGGACGAAGTCGTTGAGGCGCGGTCCTTTCTGGACGATCGTGCCGACCGGCGTGTAGACGACCCGGAACTCGGTCGCCAGCGTCTGTGCCGCGTTGCTTACCTCGCTGTTGAAGTCGTCGCGGATGCGCTGGGTGGCGACCTTGCCGATCGCAGCGCCGAAGACGAGCAGGATCGCCAGCGTCAGGCCGGCCGAGACCGCCGCCAGGCGCCAGCGGACCGGCCAACTCCGCGGATGCAGCAGGCGCCGCCACAGGCCGGGCGGGCTGAGGCCTCTCCGCACTGCCTATTCCTTGAGGACGTAGCCGGCGCCGCGTTTGGTGTGCAGCAGGCGCGGCTCGCCGCCGGCCTCGAGCTTGCGGCGCAGGTTGGAGATAAAGACGTCGATCGTGTTGGTCGCCGCCATCGGGTCATAGCCCCAGACCTCGTCCAGCAGGCGCTCGCGGGAGACGACCAGGCGCTCGTTGCGCATCAGGAACTCGAGCAGCTCGAACTCGCGGTTGGTCAGCTCTACCTCGCGCTCGCCGCGGCGCACCTCGCGCGTATCGGGGTTGAGCGTGAGATCGCCGACCGCGAGCGAGGCGGCGCCGCGGGGCGGGCGGCGGCGCAGCAGTGCCCGGATCCGCGCCAGCAGCTCCTGGCGCTCGAAGGGCTTGACCAGGTAGTCGTCGGCGCCGCTGTCGAGGCCGGCGACCCGGTCCTCGGTCTCGGCCCGCGCGGTCAGCATCAGGATCGGCACATCGCCGTCCATGCGCAGGCGGCGGCAGACCTCGACGCCGTCAAGGCGGGGCAGGCCGAGGTCGAGCACGACCAGGTCGGGGAAGAAGCCGGCGGCGACGTCGAGCGCTTCGACCCCGTCGGCCGAGGTGCGTACCTCGTAGCCCTCGTTGCGAAGGCTGCGGCGCAGGACGTCGGCGATGTCAGCGTCGTCCTCGACGACGAGAACGCGGCCGCCGACGGACTCCGAATCGGTGAGCATGCAGCGATGTTAGCCCGAGCGCCGTCCCGAACCGCCGGGTTTTTAGCAGCGTTTTAGCCTGCGCGGTTGTCTTTTCCTCCGCATAGCGGGCGCAAGGACAACCGCGCCCAGGTCGCGCAGGGGACCGCCGGCCGGCGTCGAAGCGTGCTGCATGTTCGTTCGCAAGAAGCGCGCCCCTGCCCGCAAAGCCAAAGGCAAAGGCCGCAAAGCGCCCAAAGGCAGGTCCGGGCTGCGCTTGCCCGCCGGGCTCGAACAGCGCCACCTCGACCTGATCGGCCTGCTGCTCGTCGCCCTCGGCGTCTACCTCGTCTTCGTCCTCTTCTTCGGCTGGGAGGGCGGCAAGGTCGGCTACGGACTGGAAACGGCGCTCTCCTACCTCTTCGGCGGGGTCGGGGCGCGGATCTTCACCGTCGTGCTCCTCGTCGCCGGCGGCATGCTGCTGACCGGCACCTCTGTCTCCGCCCTCGCCCACGGCATCGGCCGCGGCTTGCGGGGCCTCTCCCGCGGCGTCTTCCATGGCGGCAGCGAGGCGGCGCGGACCGTCGCTCGCACCCACGCCGACTGGCGCGAGGACCGCAGCGAGAAGCGCACGCGGGCGATGGAGACCGAAGCTGGTCCCACCGACGTGATGAGCAGCTACCCGGAGGAGGACGAGGACTTCGAGCCGACGATCGCTCTCGGCGGCGACGAGGAGGACGGCTCCGAGGACGAGACCGTCGTCGTCGACGGCTTCGACGACGAAGTCGAGGAGGCCGAGACCGGCGAGAGCGAGGCGGTCGACGTCGAGGCCGAGCAGCCGACCACCGAACAGCAGCAACTGACCCCGATGGGGAGCCTGCGCGGCGTCACGATGTCGGAGGAGATCGACTACCGGCCGCCGGCACCGAAGGTCCTGGAGCGCGGCAAAGGCGACAAAGGCCCCGACCCGCGCGACCAGGAAGCGATCGGCCGCAAACTGGTCGAGACGCTGGGCCACTTCGGTGTCGAGGCGAAGATCATCGGCGTCGTCAGCGGCCCCCACGTCTCCCGCTTCGAGCTGCGGCTTGCACCGGGGACGAAGGTGAAGAAAGTCACCGAGCTGGCCAACGACCTCGCCTACGCCCTTGCCTCGACCGACATCCGCATCCTCGCCCCGATCCCCGGCAAGCAGGCGGTCGGCGTCGAGGTGCCGAACACCCGCCGCCGCATGGTCCGACTCGGCGACATCTACGCCGGCCGGCCCGAGAAGACCTCGCCGTTGGTTGCCTGGCTGGGCAAGGGGATCGACGGCAACGCCGTCTGGACCGACCTGGCGAAGATGCCGCACGTCCTGGTTGCCGGCACCACCGGCTCCGGCAAGTCCGGCTGCATCAACGCGATCCTTTCCTCGATTCTGATGCAGGCCTCGCCCAACGAGGTGCGCCTGGTCCTGGTCGATCCCAAGCAAGTCGAGCTCAACCACTACGAGAACGTTCCGCACCTGCTAACGCCGGTGGTGACCTCGCCGCGCCTAGCCGCCAACGTGCTCGCCAACCTGATCGGCGAGATGGAGAGTCGCTACGGGATCATGGGCCAGGCCCGGACCCGCAACCTGGCCGAGCTCAACCGCGCCCGGGCTAAGAACGGCGAGGCGCCGCTGCCGCACATCCTCTGCGTGATCGACGAGCTCGCGGACCTGATGATGGTCGCCCCGGCCGAAGTCGAGGACTCGATCATCCGCCTGGCGCAGAAGTCGCGGGCCACCGGCATCCACCTCGTGCTCGCCACCCAGCGGCCCTCGACCGACATCATCACCGGCACGATCAAGGTGAACATCCCGGCCAGGATCGCCTTCGCGGTCTCCTCGCAGACCGACTCGCGGGTGATTCTCGACCAGGGTGGGGCGGAGGCTCTGCTCGGCCAGGGCGACATGCTCTTCCGCGGCGCCGGCACCTCGAAGATGGCGCGCGTCCAGGGCGCCTTCATCACCGAGGATGAGATCGCTCGCATCACCGACCATTGGGCCAAGCAGGGCGAACCCGAATTCGAGGCGGAGCTGCTGGAGAGCCACGAGGAGGCTGCTGATGAGGGCGGCGAGGGCGACTTCGACCCCGATAGCGACGACCTGCTTGACGAGGCGATCCGGCTCGTCGTCCAGACCGAAACCGCTTCCGTCTCGATGGTTCAGCGGCGCCTGCGCGTCGGCTACACCCGCGCTGGTCGCCTGATCGACATGCTTGAGCGGCGCGGTGTCATCTCCGGCTACGAGGGCTCGAAACCGCGCCAGGTATTGATCACCCAGGCCGATCTTGCCCGCGTCCTGGCCCCGGCAGGCGAGCAAAGCGCGCCCGAGCCCGTCGCCGTCGAGGTTGACTCCGACGCTCCCTAGCAGCTTCTTTCACGACCGCAGGGCCTGAAGCGGCAACAATGTGGGGCGTGGACGACGGCGTTGGCACGACGCTCAGAGAGGCGAGAAATCGTCGCAAAATCGATCTTTCCCAGGTCGAGGCGGCGACCAAGATCCGCGTTCGCTACTTGCGGGCGATCGAGAACGAGGAATGGGAGCTGCTTCCCGGCGACGCCTACGCCCGCGCCTTCGTGCGCGCCTACGCCGCCTACCTAGGTCTCGACGCCGAGCGCCTAGCCGAACAGCAGCGCCGCCGCAGCGGTGGCGCGGTGCCGGCGGAACGGCTGCCGAGGGTGGATCCGAAGCCAGTGCGGGGCTCGCGGCACCGGCGACGCCTGCCCAGCCTGCCGCCGCGCCTCCTCGCTGCGCTGGTCTCGGCGGCGCTGATCGTCGCTCTGGTCGCGATCGGGCTCTCCAGCGGCGGCGGCTCTTCCTCCGGCCCCTCGTCCCAGCAGGGCACGGGCAAGGGCGGCCACCACGCGAGTAAGGGCAAGGGGAGCGGCAGCGGGACGGCGGGGCGGGCGCCCGGCCACTCGCTGCGGCTGACCGCGACCGCCGAAGTCTGGGTCTGCCTCCTGGCCGGCGATGGCAAGCGGCTGGTCAACGGCCAGATCCTCGGCGAAGGCGAAGAAGCGGGGCCGTTCCGGTCCGGTAGCTTCACGGTCGCGATGGGCAACGGGGCGGTCGAGATGACGGTGGACGGCAAGCGGGCGCAGATTCCCGCCAGCTCGAGCCCGGTCGGCTACACGATCGACGGCAACGGCAACCTCAGCGAAATCCCCGAAGGCGAACGGCCGACCTGCACGTGATCCGCGCCGGCATCGTCGTGACCGGGACGGAGGTCCTGACCGGGCGCATCGCCGATGCCAACGGTCCCTGGCTGTCCGAACGGCTGGCCGAGCACGGGGTCGAGGTCGCCCATATCCTCATCGTCGCCGACCGGCCTGACGATCTTGAGGCGGCACTGCGCTTCCTGGCCGAAGAGGGGATGGACCTGATCGTCACCAGCGGTGGCCTCGGTCCGACCGCCGACGACCTCACGGCCGAAGTGGTCGGCCGTTTCGCCGGCCGCGAGATGGTCCTTGACGAGGAGATGGAGAAGAAGATCGAGGCGATCCTGCGCAACTTCGCCCGCCGCTTCAACGTCGACGCCGAGGCTGTGCGCGAGGCCAACCGCAAGCAGGCGATGGTCCCCGAGGGCTCGGTCGCGCTCGATCCGATCGGCACCGCGCCGGGGCTTGTCGTCCCCGCCGGCGAGCGGGTCGTGGTGGTGCTGCCGGGGCCGCCGCGCGAGCTGCAGCCAATGTGGCCGGCAGCGCTGGCGACGGGGCCGGTGCGGAGCGTCCTGGAGCGGGCGACGCCGCTGCGCGGCTACACGCTGCGCATGTTCGGCACGCCGGAGTCGGAGATCGCCAAGAGCCTGCGGGAGATCGAGGGCGACGGGGTGGACCTCGAGGCGGTGGAGATCACCACCTGCCTGCGCAAAGGTGAGATCGAGATCGACGTCCGCTACCGCGACGAGGCGGCGGGTGTCGCCGATGCCGTGCGCAGCGGCCTCGCCACTCGTCATCACCGCCATCTCTTCAGTCTCGACGGCGAGACGATCGACTCGCAGGTGGCGAAACTGCTGAGCGGACACCGGCTGGGCCTGGCCGAGTCCTGCAGCGGTGGCCTGATGGCGGCCCGGATCACCGACCTTCCCGGCGCCTCCGACTACATGGCCGGCAGCGTCGTCTCCTATTCCAACGAGGCCAAGGTCGAGCTGCTCGGCGTCGACGCCGGCCTGATCGAGCGCCACGGCGCTGTCTCGCCGGAGGTCGCCGAGGCGATGGCGATCGGCGCCCTGGAGCGCTTCGGTGCCGACGTCGGCGTCTCTATAACGGGCATCGCCGGCCCCGGCGGCGGCAGCGAGCGCAAGCCAGTCGGTTACGTCTGCTTCAACGCCCGCCTCGCCGACGGCACCGCGATCGCCCGCGACCCCACCATCCCCGGCGGCCGCGCCGACATCCGCGAACGCTCGGCGCTGGTCGGCCTGCACCTGCTGCGCATGCTCTTGGGTGACGGCGAGCCGGTGCTGTAGGCGTCACGGTTTCGTCCGCGATCTCTTCGCAAGTTGACACAAACGCGTGTTGAGACGCGCGTCGTGGCCGCGTAGCGTCGCCGGTCATGGCGAAGGAGCGACTGAAGAGCCCGCGGGCGCGCATATTCGTGGCGCTCGACTTGCCCGAAGCGGTGCGCGAGGGGCTCGGGGCGTGGGGGAGGGCCGAGCTGGCCGACCCGGCGCTGCGGCCGGTGCGGCCCGAGTTCTTGCACGTGACCCTGGCTTTTCTCGGCCACCGGCCGGAGCAGGACGCCGAGACGGTGGCAGCGGCGCTGGCGGAGTGCGCTGGCCCAGCGCCGCTCGTGGATCTGGGTGAAGTGGCGGCGAAGCCGCCGCGCCACCCGCGGCTCTTCGCTCTGCCGGCGCACTCGCCGGGGACCGAGCTGATGCAGGCGCGGCTCAGCGAGTTGCTCGCTTCCGAGCGTCTCTACAAGCCGGAGAGGCGGCCGTTCTGGCCGCATGTGACGGTCGCGCGAGTCCGTCCCGAGGGCCGCGGATCGCGGCGTCCGATGCGGGTTGAGCACTGGCCCGGAGAGCTTCCCCAGGGGCTTTTGGCCCCCTTCTATGGCGTCCGGTTGACGCTCTACCGTTCTGAACTCCAGCCACAGGGTGCGCGCTACGCCCCTATGGCCCAAGTCGAGCTGCCCGGAGCGCAGCAGTGAGGTGATGAGATGGCGGACAAGAAAGTGAATCTGAAAGACGCTTCGGCCCGGGAGGCCAAAGCCAAGGACGCGGCGCTGGAGTCGGCGGTGGTCGGCATCCACAAGGAGTTCGGCGAGGGCTCCCTGATGCGGCTCGGCGACAAGGGCACGGTCAAAGTCGACTCGATCCCGACCGGCTCGCTGGCGCTTGACCTGGCGCTCGGTATCGGCGGCGTGCCCCGCGGCCGCATCGTCGAGATCTTCGGCCCGGAGTCCTCGGGTAAGACCACGCTCGTCAACCACATCATCGCCCAGGCTCAGGCCCAGGGCGGCGTCTGCGCCTTCATCGACACCGAGCACGCGATCGACCCGGTCTACTCGCGGGCGATCGGCGTCGACACCGACGAGTTGCTCGTCTCCCAGCCCGACTACGGCGAGCAGGCGCTGCAGATCGCCGACCGCCTGATCGCCTCCGCCGCGGTCGACGTGGTCGCGATCGACTCGGTCGCGGCGCTGACCCCGAAAGCCGAGCTCGACGGCCAGATCGGCGACACCACCGTGGGCCTGCAGGCGCGGCTGATGTCGCAGGCGCTGCGGAAACTCGCCGGCAGCCTCAACCGCACCAAGACCGTCTGCATCTTCACCAACCAGATCCGCGAAAAAATCGGGGTCCAGTTCGGCTCGCCGGAGACTCAGCCGGGCGGCCGGGCGCTGAAGTTCTACTCCTCGCAGCGGCTCGACATCCGCCGCATCGAGACCCTGAAAGAAGGGACCGAGGCGGTCGGCAACCGGGTGCGGGTCAAAGTCGTCAAGAATAAGGTCGCCGCGCCCTTCCGCCAGGCCGAGTTCGACATCGAGTACGGCGTCGGTATCTCCCGCGAGGGAGGCCTGCTCGACTTCGGCATGGAGCAGGACCTGGTGCAGAAATCAGGTTCCTTCTTCTCCTACGGGGAGACCCGGCTCGGACAGGGGCGCAACAACGCTAAACAGTTCCTGCTCGACAACCCGGAGTTGGCGGCGGAGATCGAAGGCAAGATCCGCGTCGGCCTCGGCATCGATGGCGAGGAGCCCGTCGAGCCCGCTGCGGAGGCGCCGCCGGTGGAGGCACAGGCTGCCTGACGCCGCCTGACCGGGCGGGGCGGATAGGATGCCGCCCGCACTATGAGCAACGAAACCCTCTTCTTCATCTGCGGAATCGGCCTGGCCGTCTCGGCCGTGCTGTTCAGCTTCATCGGCCTCAAAGTCAAGAATTTTCCGGGTAAAGCGTTCCCCGTCGTCGTGCTTTGGTTCGCGATCCTCGTCGCCGGCGCGACCACCTTCGCCGTCCTCCACGCCCAGGACGAGGAAAAGGCGAAGGCGGCTGAGGACAACACGGCCGGCAAGGAAATCGAAGAAGAGGTCAATGACGACGAGGCCGGTCAGGCGCCGGCCAAAGAAGAAACCGGATCGAAAGAAGCCGGCGGTGGCGAAAAGAGCGCCGCGGCGAAGGGCCCGGGCGGGACGCTCCAGCTTGAAGCCGATCCGAGCCAGATCGCTTACAACACGACCGAACTCAGCAGCAAGCCCGGCAAGGTGACGATCGACCTCAACAACCCGTCGAGCCTCGAACACGACGTCGCGATCGAAAGCGAAAGCGGCGAAGAGATCGCCGCCTCGGAAACGGTCGCCAAAGGCAAAACCTCGGTCACCGCTGAACTTGCGCCCGGCACCTACACCTTCTATTGCACCGTGCCGGGGCACCGCGAAGCCGGCATGGAAGGCAAACTGACGGTTCGATAGCCGGCGCATCTCGGCGCCCTCGGTCGCTCACGTGCAGAGCACGCTTCGCTCCCTGCGTCCACCGACCTGCTTGGCTCTCGCACCGTCAGTACGCTGAGGTGCCATGAAGTTTCACGTCACCACCTTCGGGTGTCAGATGAACGTGCACGACTCCGAGCGGATGCGGGGGATGCTGGCTTCGCTGGGATACGAGGAGGCGGCGAGCCGGGATGGGGCAGACCTGATCCTCTTCAACACCTGCTCGATTCGCGAGTCGGCAGACAGTCGCTTCATCGCCCACTTGGGGGAGGCCAAGCGGCTGAAGTCAGAAGACCCGGCCCGGGTCGTCGGGGTCGGCGGTTGCTGGGCGCAGTCGGTCAAGGAGGAGGTCTTCGAGCGCTTCCCCTTCGTCGATGTCGCCTTCGGGCCCGGCCAGATCCACAAGCTGGCCGAGTTCCTCAACTCCGACTCGCTGACCGCGCAGGGGTACTTCGAGTTCGAGGACTTCTCCGGCCACCTGCCGACCCGGCGCGAGCGCGAGTTCCAGGGTTGGCTGCAGATCTCCCAGGGCTGCAACTGCCGCTGCTCCTACTGCATCGTCCCCTCGACGCGGGGGCGCGAGGTCAGCCGCGACCCGGCCGAGCTATTGGCCGAGGCAGAGGCCCTGGCCGCCGATGGCGTCCGCGAGGTGACGCTGCTGGGGCAGAACGTCAACAGCTACGGGCGCGACCTGCCGAAGGAGTCCCGGATCGGCTTCGCCGAACTGCTGGGGCGGATCGACGCGGTCGCGGGCATCGATCGCATCCGCTACACGAGCCCGCATCCGAAGGACATGAAGGAGGACGTCGTTCGCGCTCACGCCGAGCTGCCTTCGCTCTGTGAGCAGATCCACCTGCCGCTGCAATCGGGCTCGAGCGCGATCCTGAAACGGATGCGGCGCACCTACGACCGCCGCCGCTACATGGACCGGGTGGCGCTGATCCGCGAGCACGTTCCGGACTGCGCGATCACCACCGACATCATCGTCGGCTTCCCCGGTGAGACCGAGGCCGATTTCGAGCAGACGCTGGCGGTCGTAGACGAGGTCGGCTACGACGGTGCCTTCACCTTCATCTTTTCGCCGCGCCGCGAGACCGAGGCGGCGACCCTGGAGGGGCAGTTGCCGCATCCGGTCAAGGTGGAGCGGATGGAACGGTTGGTCGAGCTTGTCCAACGCCGCGCCAGCGAACGCGCCCAGCGCTTTGTCGGCCGCACGATGGAGGTCCTGGTCGAGGGCTGCAGCCGTACCGACGAGACCAGGATGCGCGGCCGCACCCGTCACAACAAGGCGGTCAACTTCGAGGGCACGGCGCGGCCGGGAGAGCTGGTCGAGGTGCTGATCGAGAGCGCCACCTCGCAGACGCTGAGCGGCAGCGAGCGCCTGCTCAGCCGCGCTTCTTGACGGTCCTCGGGATTTTCGGGCCTACCGGCGTCGGCAAGACCGGCGTCGCCGTCGAGCTGGCAAGGCTGCTGCGGGAGCGGGGGGAGGACCCCGTCGCGATCAACTGCGACGCGCTCCAGGTCTACGAGGGCCTGGGCGTGCTCACCGGGACCGCGAGTTCCGAGCAGCAAGAAGTCCTCGAGCATCGCCTGGTCGAGTTCGTGCCGGTGACCGCCGACTTCAACGTCGGCGACTACATGCGACTGGCGCACGCTGAGGTCGACAGCGCCCTGGCGGCGGGGCGCAGGCCGATAGTTCTCGGCGGAACCGGGCTCTACCTGCGGGCCGCGGTCGCCGAGCTCTCGCTGCAAAAGGCGCCGCCCGAATCGGCCGAGTCGGAGCTGTGGTCGCCGCAGACCCGCCACCCGACGAGGATCTTCGGCCTCGATATGGACCGGGCGCAGCTCTACGAACGGATCGATGCCCGGGCGGTCGCGATCGTCAACAGTGGCGCCCTCGACGAGGTGCGCCGCGCCGAGGCGCTCGGGCCCGGCCGCACCGCCCGCAAGGCGCTCGGCTTCGACGACCTCCTGGCCGGCGACGTGGCGGCGATGCAGAAGCGCTCCCGCAATTACGCCCGTCGCCAGCTGACCTGGATGCGCAAAGTCCCGGGCCTGCAGGCGATCGATCGCACGGAGAAGAGCGACGCCGTGGTGGCCGGCGAGATCCTCGCCGCCCTCTCCGAATAGGCTGCCGCCGTGAAATTCGAGAAGTGGCAAGCGCTGGGCAACGACTACCTGATCGTCGAGGCCGACCGGCTCCCCTGGGAGCTGACCGCGGAGCGGGTCGAGTGGCTTTGTGATCCCCATTTCGGCGTCGGCGCTGACGGTGTCCTCCTGCTCTCGCGCAGCGAGGACCCCGAGTTCGTCGCCGAGCTGCGGATCTTCAATCCCGACGGCTCCGAGGCCGAGCTGTCCGGCAACGGGGCCCGCGAGGCGATCCTCTACCTGCGCCGGCACGGCTGGACCGAGGCCGAGGAGTTCGCGATCAAGACGGTGGCCGGGCCGATCCGGCCGACGATCACCGGCGAGCTGACCTGCTCGGTCGACATGGGCACCGCCGCCACCGCCTCCAAGGACTTCCCCTCCGGCGACGAGGACGGCCGCGGCACCCTCAGCTCGGCCGGTCGCGAGTGGGAGTTCCAGCACGTCTCGATCGGTAACCCGCAGTGCGCGATCGTCGTCGATTCGAGTGAGCTGGAGGACCTCGACCTGGGCGAGATTGGGCCGGGGATCGAAGGCAATGCGCTCTTCCCGAACCGCACCAACGTCAGCTTCCTGGCGATCGACGGCAGCCGGGTACGGGCGCGGATCTTCGAGCGCGGCGTCGGCGAGACGCTCTCCTCCGGCACCGGCGCCAGCGGCGCCGCGGTCACCGCTTTCCTGCTCGGCGCCGCCAGCCCGATCATCGTCGAGCTCGACGGTGGCGAGCTCCAGGTCGCGATCGGCGAGGACCTCTCGGTCCGCCTCGACGGCTGGGCCGAGCCGGTCTACGCCGGCGAGCTCTCGCCGGAGCTGGTCAAGGCGCTCGCCGACTCAGACGAATAGATTTCCCCGCCCGTGGCGATCGCAGATCCAGCCAACCGCATGCAGGCGATTCCTCCGTACCTCTTCGCGGAGCTGGAGAAACGGATCGCCGACAAGCGCGCTGCCGGCATCGACGTGATCAGCCTCGGCATCGGCGATCCCGATCAGCCCACCTACGACTACATCGTCAAGGCGATGCAGGGCGCGGTCGCCGATCCGGCGACGCACCAGTACCCCAGCAACCGCGGCCGCGACGACTTCCGGGAGGGCTTCGCCGACTTCTACCAGCGCCGTTTCGGGGTCGAGATCGACCCCGGCTCCGAGGTGATCCCGGCGATCGGCGCCAAGGAGTGCATCTACAACCTCTGCTTCGCCTTCCTCAACCCCGGCGACGTCGCTCTCGCCGCCGACCCCGGCTACCCCGTATACACGGGCGGCCCGATCCTTGCCGAAGCGACGCCGCACCCGCTGCCGCTGGTGCCGGAGCTGGGCTTCGTGCCGGACCTCGGCGCGATCCCCTCCGAGGTCGCCGCCAAGGCCAAGCTGATGTTCCTCAACTACCCGAACAACCCGACCGGGGCGGTCGTCCCCGACGGCTTCTTCGAGCTGGTCGTCAGCTTCGCCCGCGAGCACGAAATCCTCGTCGTCCACGACTGCGCCTACACGGAGACGACCTACGACGGCTACGTCGCGCCCAGCTTCCTCGCCACCCCCGGCGCCAAGGAGGTCGGCGTCGAGGTCTTCTCGCTCTCCAAGGGCTACAACATGACCGGCTGGCGCTGCGGCGCCATTCTCGGCAAGGCCGAGGCGATCCAGACCTACTGGCGGCTGAAGACGAACATCGATTCCGGCCTCTTCGAGGCGATCCAGATCGCCGGGATCGAGGCCCTCAACGGCCCCCAGGGCCCGCTGCAGCGGATGAACGAGACGTACACCCGCCGCCGCGACCTCGTCGTCTCCGCCCTGCGCGAGATCGGCGTCGAGGTCACCGCGCCGAAGGGCACGATCTACATCTGGGCTCCCGTTCCCGAGGGCCACACCTCGACCTCTTTCGCCGAGCTGGTGCTGGAGGAGGCCACGGTCGTGATCTCGCCCGGCTCGATGTTCGGGCCCGAGCGGCGAGGGCTTCTTCCGCATCTCCCTGACCGCCCCTGACGAGCGCATCGAAGAGGCCGTCGAGCGGATCCGCGAGCACCTCGCCTGAGGCGCTCAGTTCAGGCGCAGCTTCGCGCTCGGCGCGCTTGCGCCAGTAGCGATCGAGCCCGCGCCACTGGTAGGCGGTGGGGACGGCCTGGAGCAACTCGGCGACGGTCTCCTCGCCGTGGCCTTCCGCGGCCATCTGGGACTCGCAGCCGGCGCTGAAGATCGGCCTCGTACTCCTCGGCATCCATCTTGCGCGCCAGCTCGGCCTCCTCGCGCAGCCGCGTCCCGCACGTCCTCGATGTAGCCGGGGACGTCGTCCTCGACCGCCCCGAAGTGCGTCAGCGCCAGGCGCTCCGGCTCCCAGCCAGCGACAAGGTCGAGCGACCCTTCCCAAGTCTCGATGTCGATGTCGGGCGGCGGCGTCGGCGGCAGCACCAAGTTGGACGGCGGGATCCGGCAAGCGGCGACGTCGCCGACAAACGCCGTCCCACTCTCCTCGTGTAGGTAGCAGACGTGGTGGGAGGCGTGGCCCGGGCGTGTAGGCGACGCGCATCCCCAGAACCGTCTCGCCGCCGCTCAGCACCCGCACGTTCTGCCTCCGGCACCGGCACGATCTCCCCCCAGAGCCGCTTCATGTCGTCGCCGTAGAGCCGCTCGGCGCTCGCCAGCAGCTTCGAGGGGTCGATCAGGTGCGGAGCCCCGCGCTCATGGACGTAGACCTCGAGGTCGGGCCACCGCCGCACCAGCGCCCCCGTCGCCGCCGCGTGGTCGAGATGAATATGCGTCAGCAGCAGCGCCCGCGGCTCGCTCTCCGCCGATCGCATCGATGACGCGTCTGAACCGACGACTCCGGCCCGGGATCAACCAGCGCCCCGTCAACCTCCCAGCACCCGATCACATGCGGCCGCCCCAGGTGCATCACGTCGATTACTCGCACCGCGGCAACCCTATGCATGCCTCAGGAGGCGGAGCCGGGAATCGCTCGATCCGCCTCGAGCGTCTGCCGCAGCCCCTCTTCCATGCCACGCGGCGCGTACCCGAGCTCCCTGGCGGCCTTCTCGTAGCTGGCCCAGAAGGTGACGTTGTCGGCGGAAGAGATCAGCTCGCGCAGGTTCGGCGGCTGGCCCATCAGCTTTGCCGACCAGCGGCCCGATCGGCACCATCGCCTTCATCAGCCCGGTCGGCAGGGTGCCGCGCGGCGGCTTGCGGCCGCTGACCCGAGCGACCGTCTCGATCGCCTCGCGCATCGTCGTCGCCGGGCCGCTGATCACGTAGGTCTCGCCGACCTTGCCCTTGTCGAGGGCGAGGAGGATGCCGCCGGCGATGTCCTCGACGTGGCTGAGGCAGATCCCCAGCTCGGGGAAGGGCAGCAGCGGCAGCTTGCCGGCGAAGAATTCCTTCAGCAGGTCCGCCACCTGGGAGGTGTCGCCGGGCCCGTAGACGCCGCCGGGCTGGACGATGATCGCCGGCAGGTCCCTGCTCGGCGATCATCCGCTCGACCAGCTTGTGCGCCTCCAGCTTGGTCTCCTCGTAGTAGGAGGTGAAGCCGGTCTCGGGGTTGCGGTAGGTCTCGTCGACGACCTCTTTGTGGGTGTTGCCGAAGATGCCGACGGTGGAGACGTAGACGATGCGCGGCACCTTCGGCCTCCAGCGCCGCGTTCATCACCCGCTCGGTGCCGGCGACGTTGGCCTCCCACATCGCCGGGCGCTGCTTCTTGGGGATGCCGACCTCGTACATGGCCGCGGCGTGGATGACCGCGTCGCAGCCCTCCATGCCGGCGCGCAGCGCGGCGCCGTCGCCGAGGTCGCCGGCGGCGATCTCACAGCCGAGCGCCGTCACCTTGGCGCCCTTCTCGGGGCTGCGGACGAGGCAGACGACCTCGTCGCCGCGTGCGCGCAGCTGGCGCACGACCTCGCCGCCGATGAAGCCCGTCCCCCCGGTCACGAAGACCTTCATGGCGCGCAACCCTATCCGGCCTGGGCCGACGCCTACAATCGCCTTGAGTGAATCGTTCGAGAAACGGCCGCAACACGCAGACGCGCTACGGCGCCGATGGTGCGGCGCCGGCGTTTCGAACCCGCGCGCGCGCCAGCGCGCCCTGGCGATCGGGATCGTCGACGGCAGCGAGCCAGGGCGAGCCGCTGGCCGAGCTGAAGGAGCTGCTGCGCACCGCCGGGGTCGCGACCGCCGGCGTGGCGACCCAGCAGCGTCCCAAGCCCGACCCCGACCGCTACTTCGGCCGCGGCCGGCTGGAAGAGCTGAAGGAGCGAGATCGCCGCCTGCGACGCCAACCTGGTCGCCTGCGACGACGAGCTGGCGCCGCGCCAGGAGCGCAACCTGGAGGCGGCGCTGGGCGTGCCGGTGATCGACCGCACCGCGGTGATCCTCGACATCTTCGCCGACCACGCCCACTCGGCCGAGGGCAAGCTGCAGGTCGAGCTGGCCCAGCTCGAGTACAACATGGCCCGCATGCGGGGCCTCTGGACCCACCTCGAGCGCCTCGGCGCCGGCCGCATGGACGGCGGCATCGGCACCAGGGGGCCGGGCGAGACCCAGATCGAGACCGACCGCCGCCTCGCCCGCAACCGCATCGCGGCGCTGCGGCGGCGGCTCGGCCGGCTCGAGCGCAACCGCGGCGTGATGCGGGCCCGCCGCGACGCCTCCTCGCTGCCGCGGGTCGCCCTCGCCGGCTACACCAACGCCGGCAAGTCGACGCTGCTGAACGCGCTCACCGGCGCCGAGGTCGGTGTCGGCGACCGCCTCTTCCACACGCTCGACCCGACCACCCGCAGCTTCGAGCTCTCCGGGCGCGACTACCTGCTGACCGACACGGTCGGCTTCATCGAGAAGCTGCCCCACCAACTGGTCGAGGCCTTCAAGGCGACGCTGGAGGAGACCGTGCTCGCCGACCTGATCCTGCACGTCGTCGATGCCTCCGCGCCGGAGGAGCGGCGGCTCGCCGACATGCAGGCGGTCGACGCGGTGCTGGAGGAGATCGGGGCGGGGGAGAAGCCGCGCCTGCTGGTCCTCAACAAGGCCGACCTGCTCGACGAGGACGCCCGCGAGGAGGCGCGCATCGAGCATCCCGAGGCGGTGCTGGTCTCGGCGATCGACGGCGAAGGGCCTGGACGAGCTGCGCGAGCGGATCGAGACCGCCTTCGAGGACACCCTGGCCGAGGTCGAGCTGCTGGTTCCCTACAGCCAGGGTGGGCGCCTGCACGAGCTGCATGAAGTCGCCGGGTGATCTGGAGCGGACCGAGCGCGAGGACGGGGTGCTCGTCCACGCCAGGGTGCCGGCGGCGGAGCTGCACCGTTTCGACGATCTCGCCGTCGCCTAGCTACGCTCCCGCCCGTGCAGTTGCCGGTGGCAAAGCTCAATTCCGAGGCGAAGTCTGCCCACGCGTGCCCACGAGGGCGATGCGGGGCTCGATCTGTATGCCTGCGAGCAGGCGCATATCGGGCCGGGGGAGCGGTGGAGCGTCGGGACCGGGGTCGGCCGTCGAGATCCCCGACGGGCACGCGGGGCTGGTGCTGCCGCGCTCGGGGCTGGCCCGCGATCACGGGATCGCGCTGGTCAACGCCCCGGCCTGATCGACTCCGGCTACCGCGGCGAACTGCGGGTGCTGCTACTCAATACCGACCCGGCCGAGACCTTCCGGGTGCGGCGGGCGACCGCATCGCCCAGCTGGTGCTGACCCCGATCGCGCTGGCCGAGCCGGTCGAGGCGCCGGACGCTCGCCGATTCCGCCCGCGGCGACGGCGGCTTCGGGTCCAGCGGTCGCTGAGGCTCAAGGTTCCGCTTCGCGCGCAGGTGGCGGAGCAGGACGATCGCGCGCTCGACGGTGGCCGGTCGGTCGGCCGGCAGTTCCTCGATCGCCTTCGCCAGCCAGCCCTCGCGGTGGCGGCGGTCGGCCTCGAGGCGCTCGCGGCCGGCCGCGGTGAGGCTGACCAGGGCGCGGCGGCGGTCGGCGGGGTCGGGGCTGGCGCTCGACGAAGCCGTCGCCTTCGAGGTCGGCGACGGTCTGCGCCATCGACTGCGGCCGCACCCGCTCGGCGGCGGCGAGGTCGCTGACGCTCTGCGGGCCCTCGCGGTCGAGCCGGCCGAGGACGGTGCCGTGGGAGAGCGGGAAGCGGTGCTCGGCGCGCAGGCGGCGGACCAGCTGCCCGAGCACCACCCGCAGCTCGCTGGCCAGGGGGGCGGCGTCGACCTCGGGTCCTGTCGCCATCGCCGGACTATAGCGCCAGGATAGCCAGGCTAACTGCACAGTTTGCCTGTGTAATATCGCCGTGCGATGCGAGGACCGCTACAAGTGGATCGCGCTCTCCAACACGACCCTGGCGGTGCTGCTGGCGACGCTCGACGCCTCGATCACGCTGATCGCGATGCCGGACATCTTCCGCGGCATCCATCTCGACCCGCTGGTCCCGGCGAACAGCTTCTACCTGCTCTGGATGATCCTCGGCTACCTGGTCGTCTCCAGCGTCCTCATCGTCAGCCTCGGCCGGCTCGGGGACATGTACGGGCGGGTGAAGATCTACAACCTCGGCTTCGTCATCTACACGGTCGCCTCGCTGCTGCTGGCGGTCGACTGGATGACCGGGCAGGCCGGCGCGCTCTACCTGGTCGTCTTCCGCGTCGTCCAGGGCGTCGGCGGCGCCTGCCTGCTCGCCAACGCGGCGGCGATCATCACCGACGCCTTCCCCGCCAACCAGCGCGGCATGGCGCTGGGGATCAACAACATCGTCGGCGTCAGCGGCATGTTCGTCGGCCTCGTCCTCGGCGGCCTGCTGGCGCCGATCGACTGGCGCCTGGTCTTCCTGATCTCGGTCCCGGTCGGCCTCTTCGGCACCGTCTGGGCCTACCTGAAGCTGGAGGAGCGCAGCGAGCCGCGGCCGGCGGCGATCGACTGGTGGGGCAACGTCACCTTCGCCCTCGGGCTGGTCCTGGCGATGGTCGCCGTCACCTACGGGATCCGCCCCTACGGCGGCTCGCCGACCGGCTGGGGGAGCCCGCGGGTGCTAGCGCTGCTGGCCGGCCTCGGTCGCCTCGCTCGATCGCCTTCGTCGTGATCGAGCAGCGGGTCGCCGAGCCGATGTTCCGGCTCGCGCTGTTCCGCATCCGCGCCTTCACCTTCGGCACCCTCTCGACCTTCCTCGCCGCCGTCGCCCGCGGCGGCCTGATGTTCATGCTGATCATCTGGCTGCAGGGGATCTGGCTGCCGCTGCACGGCTACGACTTCACCGAGACGCCGCTCTGGGCCGGCATCTACATGCTGCCGCTGACGCTCGGGATGCTGGTCGCCGGGCCGACCTCGGGCTACCTCTCCGACCGCTTCGGGGCGCGCCCTTTCGCCACCGGCGGCATGCTCGGCGCGGCCTTCAGCTTCGGCCTGCTGATGCTGCTGCCGACCGACTTCTCCTACCCGGTCTTCGCCCTGATCCTGCTGCTCAACGGGATCTCGATGGGGATGTTCGCCTCGCCCAACCGGGCGGCGGTGATGAACAGCCTGCCGCCGGCCGACCGCGGTGCCGGCGGCGGCATGAACCAGACCTTCCAGAACTCGGCCCAGGTGCTCTCGATCGGGATCTTCTTCACCCTGCTGATCATCGGCCTCGCCTCGAGCCTGCCGGCGACGCTGAGCGAGCGGCCTGCGACGCCCACGGCGTCGCCGCCGCGGCGGCCGCACGCGGCCGGGCAGGCGCCGCCGATCACCGTCCTCTTCGCCGCCTTCCTCGGCTACAACCCGGTCCAGCACCTGGTCGGGACCGAAGCGCTGGCGGCGCTGCCCGCGCACGCCCACGCACATGCTCACCGGCCCGGCTTCTTCCCGCACCTGATCTCCGGGCCGTTCCAGAACGGGCTCGACACGGCGTTCACCTTCGCGATCGTCGCCTGTCTCGTCGCCGCCGCGGCCTCGCTCCTGCGAGGCGGCCGCTACCACCATGCCGAGGAGCCGGCCGCGGAGGCAGGCTGCCGGCCGATGCATCCGCAGACTGGAGGAGCAGCATGCGCGTTGAGTGGCACGGCCAGTCCGCCTTCGCCCTCGAGGGCGAGGCGAGAAGGTCTTCATCGACCCCTTCGGCGACATCGTCGGCGCTGGCGGCCCGCGGGATCCAGTTCGACTACCCGCCGATCGCCGCCGCGGACGTCGACCTCCTGCTCGTCACCCACGAGCACCTCGACCACAACGGGGTCGAGGCGGTCGCCGGCGAGCCGGCATACGGTGCGCTCGACCGGCGGGTCGCCACGAGTCGCCGCTGGGCGAGGTGATCGGCGTCGCCTCCGAGCACGACGAGGCCGCCGGCACCGAACGCGGCCCCAACACGATCTTCGTCTTCAGCCTCGACGGCGTCCGCGTCGCCCACTTCGGCGACTTCGGCCAGACCCGCGCTGCGGCCCGAGCAGCGCGGCGGCGATCGGCGCTGTCGACCTGCTCTTCCTGCCGGTCGGCGGCGGCCCGACGATCGGGGCCGAGCAGGCGGCGGAGATCGCCGCCGAACTGCGCCCGCGCTGGCTGGTGCCGATGCACTACCGCACCCAGCGCATCGGCTTCCTCGAGACCGCCGAGGACTTCGCTCGCGATGATGGACCGGGTCGAGCGCCTGGAGGAAGCGAGTTTCGAGACGGCTGACCTGCCGGAGGGCGACGGCACCCTGGCGGTCGTGCCCGCCGCCCCTTAGCTCGCGGGCGGCGGCGCGGGCGCTCGTGGGCGGCGGCCTCGAAGGCTGTCGTCGAGTGGCTCCAGCTCGGGGCCGGTGCCGTAGCGGCGCTCCAGCGCGAGCGCGATCAGGTGGTCGGCGAGCCAGGCGTTCTTTGGCAGCAGCGGGCCGTGCAGGTAGGTGCCGATCAGGTTGTGCGCGCCGCACGCCCTCGAGGCCGTCGGCGCCGTTGTTGCCGTGTCCCTCGAGGACCCGGCCGAGCGGCTGCACACCGGGCCGAGGTAGGTGCGGCCGCCGTGGTTCTCGAAGCCGGCCAGCACCCGCGGGCCGGGGCCGAGGTCGACCTCGATCGCGACGTTGCCGATCAGCCGCGGGCCCGGCTCGCGCACCGTCTCCAGGTCGGCGAGACCGAGTCCCGGCAGCTTCTCCTCGCCCAGCTGGTAGCTGTGGCCGAGCAGCTGGTAGCCGCCGCAGACGGCGAGCAGCAGCGGCGCCGCTCTCGACCGCGGCGGCGAGGTCCTCGCGCTTGGTCGCGACCATGTCGGCGGCGACCATGCGCTGGTCGCGGTCCTGGCCGCCGCCGATGTAGAAGAGATCGTGGGCGGCGGGGTCGACCGGCTCGCCCGGGCCGGCGCCGAAGTACTGGAAGCCGATCCCGCGCCACTCGCAGCGCCGCTGCAGGAAGAGGATGTTGCCGCGGTCGGCGTAGATGTTCATCTGCTCCGGGTAGAGGCTGAGGACGCGCAGCTCCATCACTGCCACACCCTTGCGCAGGACGACGACGGTCGAGCCGACGTGGTCTTCGGTGGCGGCAACGGAGCGCCGCGGCAGCGGCTCCAGCCCGGCGCCACGCGCCTCATCCTCGAGCTGCTCCGCGGCGAGCGTCCGCAGCCGGATCGTCGTTCTCCTCCTCGGCCAACTCGCCCGTCCGGCGTGACCGTCTGCCGCAGCCGCCGCACCACGATCGCGCCGCCGTCGAGGACGGCGGCGAGGGGAAGGCTGGAGTAGACCCAGTCCCGTCGACTTCGCGCGTATCGGGCAGCGGCGGCTCTTCTGGTCGACTTGGTCGCTCATGCGACGACCAACTCGACCACTCGGCGCCACCGTCGACGTCTCCACAATCGCCAGCGCCGCCGTGCCGCCGGCGGAGAGGTGCGCGGCGATTCCGCCCAGGCAGGCGGCGCGCTCGCTCCGCATCCGCCAGCAACTGCACGAGCTGCATCGGCGCCAGGATCAAGGGCGAACTGGCGACCGAGCTCGAGATCGCGCGCGTCGCCGACGAGGGCCCGAATCGGCAGTCCCTGCGCCGCGCTCGTCCAGCGCCGCGACAGCTTCGGCTCTTGGTCCAGCGCCACCACCTCGCACCCCCGCCGCGCCAGATGCAGGGCCACACGCCCGGTCCCACAGCCGAGATCGAGCACCGGCCCGCTCGCCGCTGCCGCCGAGCTCCTCCCAGAGGCTGAGGTCGGCTCCGTAGCCGCCGCACTCGGCGTCGTGCCAAACGACTTCCGGCGGGACCGCGATCGCCATCACCGCCAGAACTCCTTCGCCAGGCCCCGGTCAGCAAGCAGCTTGCGCAGCTCCAGCAATGCCGTGTAGGTCGGCAGGGCGAACAGCCGCCCCTCCGCGTCGGCGACGGCGGCGTCGAGCGAGCGGTCGATCTCCGGGACGACGTCGATCGACTCGACCGGCCAGCCCGCGTACTTCAGGCGCAGCGCCATCTCCGGCGCCCGCCTGCCGGCGCAGACGACGCGGCGCACCGAACCTGCCAGCAGCTCGAAGTCCGCGTCCCAGACCCAGGAGACGTCGCGGCCGTCGGCGATGCGGTCGTTGA
Organism: uncultured Actinomycetes bacterium; assembly: GCA_963708405.1. Lineage (GTDB taxonomy): Bacteria > Actinomycetota > Thermoleophilia > Solirubrobacterales > 70-9 > VAYN01. Next base: position 504,281 of record CAVPSL010000002.1, on the reverse strand, counting down.
GGGCGATCCAGAGGTCGATCGGTTCGCTCGCGGCCTCCAGCCGCAGGGTCCGCAGCACCTCGTTGGCCCCGGCCGGGTTCTTGATCAGCAGGATCGAGACCGGCGTGCCGGCGACCGCGATCGTCTCGACCCGGCCGAAGGCGGCGCGCATCTCCGCCAGGGCGGCGGCGATCTGCTCCGGCGCCACGCCCAGCTTCAGTCCCGCGGCGACGGCGCCCAGGGCGTTGTAGACGTTGTAGAGGCCCGGCAGCGGCAGCTCCAGCCGGATCTCGCCGCCGGGCACCCGCACGGTGGCGCTGGAGCCCTCCATGCCGCGCAGCTCGATCGCCGTCGCCGCCACCTCGGGCCGCGGCCGCTTGGCACCGCAGTTGGGGCAGGAGTAGTGGCCGAGGTGGCCGACGAAGGCGCGCTCGTAGCGGTAGGGATGGCCGCAGCGGCGGCAGTGCTTGGCGTCGAAGGCGTGCTGCAGCTCCGGCAGCGCCTGCGAGGGGTCGTCGATGCCGAAGTAGAGGACGCCCTCGCGCGGGCGCTCCTCGTTGTCGCGGCCGAGGTCGGCGATCAGCGGGTCGTCGGCGTTGAGGGCGAAGCCGGCGCTGGCCGGTCAGCGCCGCCACCGTCTCCGCCCAGTCGTCGGCCAGCGCCTCCATCTCGCCGTAGCGGTCGAGCTGGTCGCGGAAGAGGTTGCCGAGCACGATCAGCCGCGGCTGCAGCTGGGCCGCGACCCGCGGCAGCCAGGCCTCGTCGACCTCGAACAGCCCCTCGCGGCCCCGCTGCTCGAGCAGCGCCGTCGCCACGCCCCAGGTCATGTTCGAACCGGCGCGGTTGTGGACCGGGTGGCGGCCGTCGGCGGCGAGGATCGCGGCGATCATCCCCGCCGTCGTCGTCTTGCCGTTGGTGGCGCTGACCAGCGTCGAACCGCGATCGAGGCCGGCGCCGAGGCGGGCGATCGCCTCGGGCTCAAACCGCAGCAGCACCCGTCCCGGCAGGGTCGTGCCACCGCCGCGGCCGCTGACGCGGCTGGCGACGCCGATCGCCCGCGCGGCGGCGACCTTGGCGCGGAAGGCGGGCCCGCCGCGTCCGTTCCGGGAGCGCCCGCTCAAGCGGGCCCGGGTGCCGGCGCCAGCACGCTGAGCGCCCGCGGCAGCACCCGTAGCGAGGCGGGCAGGTCGGTGATGTGCTCGCCGTCGGCGTAGACGGCGAGCGGCTTGCTGGCGCTCAGCTCCAGGTGCGAGGTCCGGAAGACGCGCACCTCGTCCGCGTCGACGTGGGTGCCCTTGAACACCTTGGGCAGGTTACCCACGAAGCGCAGCTTGCCGACCTCGCCGATCGTCACCACGTCGAACTCGCCGTCGTCGAGCTCGGCGTCGGGGGCGATGAACATGCCGCCACCGTAGGCGCGGCTATTGGCGACGCAGACCGAGTAGCCGGCGAGGCGCAGGCGTTCCTCATCGACGGCGATCGTGAAGCGGGCCGGCTTCCAGCTCACCAGTGCCCGCAGCGCGGCATAGGCGTAGACCAGGTTGCCGCGCACAAAGCGGGCCTCGTTGGCGAGCCGGTTCGCTTCGGAGTCGAAGCCGACGCTGGCGATGCCGAGGAAGCGCTTACCGTTGGCCTCGCCGACGTCGATTCGCCGCGAGTGGCCGGCGAGGATGGTCGCGACCGCTGCCTCCGGCTCGGCGGGGATGCCGAGCACGCGGGCGAGGTCGTTGCCGCGGCCGCCGGGAATGATCCCCAGCGGCGTCTTGGCGCCGGCCATGGCGCCACCGACAGCGCCGACCAGGCCGTCGCCGCTCATCACCACCGGCAGCTCACCGGCCTCGACCGCCCGCAGCGCCTGCTCGACCCCCTGCTCGAGGCCTTTGGTGCGCTGCACGCGGAAGGTGACGCGCTGCGCGTCCAGGGCCTGCTCCACCTGCGGCAGCAGCTTCAGCGTCCGTCCTCCCGCCGAGGACGGGTTGACGAGCAGGGCGAGCGGCATCCCGGCTGGGTCCATAAGGGCCGCAGCCTAGTCGGCCGGGGAAGGCGAATCGGCGCCACGCAGGCGGCCGAAAGAGAAGCTGCCGTCGCCGGCCTGCTCCTCGCCCAGGAGCTCGATCCCGTGCCGGGCCAGGCGGGCGCCCGTGGCGGCCGGGCCGGGCAGCCGCAGCGAGCCGCCGCGCCGGGGCCGGGTCAGGACCAGGTAACCGCCGGGACGCAGCACGCGGGCCAGCTCGGCCGGCGCCGGGCGGCCGTCGAGCTGGGCGACGAGGTCGAAGAAGCCGTCGGGGAACGGCAGCGAGCCCGGCTTGCCCTGCTTGAAGGCGATCCGTCCCTCGGGATCGAGCCCGGCGCGGGCTGCGGCGGCGCGCACCCGCCGCGCCGAGCGGTCGACGCCGCGGACGCGGGCAACGGGGAACTCGCGAGCGAGGAAGAGGGCCGCCTCACCCTCATCGGCGGCGATCGCCAATACGCGCTCGGGGTTGCGACCGACCCGGAGGACGGCAGTGGCGAGCGGGGTGAGCGGCGGCGCGCGCAACCGTCCGATCGTACGGATTAGGCTTCGCCGCGATGCAGGAGGGGACCACCGACAGGCGGCTGATCATCCTCGCCGTGTTCGCGCTAATCGCGGTCGGCGTCGTCGCCGCGATCTTGATCTCGCGCGGCGGTGGCGATTCCAAGGACAGCGGCAGCACCGCCGCCGGCGCCGACGGTTGTAAGCAGGTCGAAGCGCCACAGCCGAAGCAGGTCAAGCTGAAGGCCCCGAAGCAGAGCGTGAAGCCCGGCGAAGAACTGACCGCCGTGGTCGAAACGAGCTGCGGCAGCTTCGATATCGCCCTCGACACCAAGCGCGCCCCGAAGATCGTCAACTCCTTCGCCTACTTGGCCCAGGAAGGTTTCTACGACGGCCTCGACTTCCACCGGATCGTCCCCGAATTCGTCATCCAGGGCGGCGATCCGCTCGGCAACGGCACCGGCGGCCCCGGCTACAAGGTGGTCGAGAAGCCTCCCGCCAACCTCGCCTACACCAAGGGTGTGGTGGCGATGGCGAAGAGCTCGGCGGAGCCGCCCGGGACCGCCGGCAGCCAGTTCTTCGTCGTCACCGGCGCCGACGCCGGGCTGCCGCCCGAATACGCCCTGGTCGGCAAGGTCAGTTCCGGGATGGACGTGGTCGAACGGATCGGCAAGCTCGGCACGCCGAGCGAAAAACCGAAACAGACCGTCCTGATCGGAAAGATGTCGATCGAAAAAGGCTGAGCCGAGCGGCTAAGCTCATCGCCGTGGCCAAGCCCAAGGTAGGAGACCAGGCGCCAGACTTCGAGCTGCCGGGCACCGGCGGCAAGACCTACAAGCTCTCCGACTACCGCGGCCGCAAAGTCGTTCTCGCCTTCTACCCGGGCGACTTCACCGCCGTCTGCACCAAACAGTTCTGCTCCTACCGCGACCAGAGCGAGAAGCTGGACGGCCTCGGCGCCGAGGTGCTGGGGATCTCGCCGCAGTCGGTCGACTCGCACGAGCGTTTCACCGAGGAGAAGCGGCTGAACGTGCCGCTGCTGGCCGACGAGGACAAGGAGGTGGCGCGGGCCTACGGCGTCCTCGCCGGGCCGATGGTGCGGCGGGCAATCTTCATCGTCGATGAGCAGGGCGTGATTCGTCACCGCAAGGTGACGCTGGCCGGCCTCACCTACGAGTCGGTCGACGACCTCGAGCACGCTCTCGCCGCGATCGCCTGATGGCCGCCGCGCCGGCGGCGCAGTTCGCGCTCGGCCCGGCGCCGACGCTGCAGGGCGAAAACGCGGGGGAGGGGACGCCGATCGTCCTCTGTCACGGGGTCACCGCCAGCCGCCGCTACGTGGTCCACGGCTCGCGGGCGCTGGAGCGGGCCGGGCACCGGCTCGTCACCTACGATGCCCGCGGCCACGGCGAGTCCGATCCCGCCCCGGCGGGGGAGGGTTATGGATACCCGTGGCTGGTCGCCGACCTCGAGCGCGTGGTCGCGGCTGAGGTAGGGGAGGGCCGTTTCCTGCTCGGCGGCCACTCGATGGGCGCCCACACCGCGATCGCCTACGCACTGCTTCACCCCGAGCGGCTCACTGGCCTGGTCCTAGTCGGGCCCGTCTACACGGGCGAGATCACGCCCGCCTCGCTGGCGTACTGGGACGGCCTGGCGGCGGCGCTGGAAAGCGACGGCATCGATGGCTTCGTTGCCTACATCGGTGCCGAGCAGCCGACTGGATCGGCCTGGCGCGACTCGGTCCTGCGCTTCACCCGCGCACGGATGCTCCTGCACCGTCACTTAGATGCTGTCGCCGTGGCGCTGCGCGAGGTCCCGCGCTCGCGGCCGTTCCGGTCGCTGGCGGAGCTGGAGTCGCTTGAGATCCCGGCCCTGGTTGTCGCCAGCGGCGACGAGGCTGATCCCGGCCATCCACAGGCGGCGGCGGTCGCTTATGCCGAGGCGCTGCCGCGGGCGCGCCTGCTCAGCGAGGGCCCGGGGGAATCGCCACTGGCCTGGCAGGGCGGGGAGCTCTCGCGGGCGATAGACGATTTTTATGCTGAAGCTTTATCGTCATCGCTATGAAATTCCCGAGTGAATCGACGCTGCGCCGCATCATCGCGTTCGTAGCCGTGCTCGGGATCGGCGTGGCCACTTACATCACGATTGCCGACTCGGGCGGCGGCTCGCCAACCTGCCTCGCCGGCGGCACCGGCTGCGAGACCGTCGCCAACAGCTCTTACTCGCACATCGCCGGCGTCAACGTCGCTGTCTTCGGGATCATCGGCTATGTGGCGCTGTTCCTGACCGCGTTCTTCGCCAACGACGTCGCCCGCTTCGCCGGCTTCGCTATTTCCCTGGGGGGCTTCGGCTTCAGCGTCTACCTGACCTACCTGGAGCTCTTCCAGATCGAAGCGATCTGCCAATGGTGCGTCGCCAGCGCCGTGCTGATGACGATCCTCTTCCTGCTCAACACCACCCGCCTGATCGGCTATGCGGGCACCGACCCCGCCACCGCTGCGGCCGGAGAGGGCTGAGCCAGGCCGGAAGCTTGCTTAGAGTTGTGCGGTCGCCGCGGTTGGCCGGGCGGCGGTTCCGCAGGGGCTACTAACGAGGAGAGAGATGAGCAATAAGAAGGAGAGGGAGAAGCGGCGCGAAGAGCGGCTGCAGGAAGAGCAGAAAGTCCAGACGGGCGACCGGCGGACGAAACTCCTGCAACTGGGCGCCGGCGCGGTGTTCCTGGTCATCGTCGTGGTCGTCGTGCTGATCGTCGCTAACTCGGGCGGCAGCAGCGGTGGCGATGCCAGCAACCTGAAGGAAGTCTCCGCGGTTGACAGCCTCGTGACGGGTGTGCCGCAGAGCGGGACGACGCTCGGCGACCCCAATGCCAAAGTCGAACTGATCGAGTATGGGGACCTGCAGTGCCCGTTCTGCAAAGCCTATTCCGAAGAAGTTCTGCCGCAGGTGATCGAAAACAAGGTCAAGAACGGCCAGGCGAAGCTGACTTTCCATAACTTCATCATCATCGGCGAACAGTCGGGCCCGGCCGGGGCCGCTGCACTGGCCGCTGGCGAACAGGGTCGCGGCTGGAACTACATCGAGCTCTTCTACCGCAATCAGGGCGAGGAGAACTCCGGCTACGCCACCGACGAATTCCTCACCGCGATCGCCAAGGGCGCCGGCGTCAAAGACATGGCCCGCTGGGAAAAGGAACGCGAAAGCGAAAAGATCAAAGGCGAAGTCGAAGCGACGACCGAACAGGCGCAGAACTACGGCTTTACCGGCACGCCGTCGTTCGCGATCAAAGGCCCGAAGACCAACGGCGTGGAACTCCTCGGCAGCAACCTCAGCACCTCCGAGGAATTCGAAGAAGCGATCGACAAAGCCAGCTGAGCCGCCTTCTCAGGCTTCAAAGGGCGGGTTGCTCCAGCTCACGGAGCGCCCGCCCGAGCACTCTTTCGCTTCAAGTTGACATAACCACCATTATCGAGCGTTAGCTCAGGGAGTCCGGCCCAGCGCGACGGCCACCAGGGCCGGAATGATGCGAAGCGGACCACGTGGCATGTCCGCCGAGGGCGAGGCGCCCGGGTGGTCCTGGGCGATGCGGACGCGCAGGGCCTGCGGGCGCACGCGGAAGCGCAACGGTGGCTCCAGGACCACCGACTCGCCGTCGATGCCCACCGGGAGTGTCGGCGTGGCGGACTCGATCTCGAGCTCGGCGGTGCTGAGCTCGCGCCAGCGCGCCGTGGTCGACTTTTCCCCCGCTATAGGGGGGTGAAAGTCGACCACACCGAGGGTGCCCGTGTCGAGGCGCGGTCGGGTGCCGGAGCCGAGGGTCGGGCCCAGCAGGTACGGGTTGTTGGAGACGAGGATGAGCGCTGTGCTGCGCTGTTCCGCCCCGTCGGGGTCGCGCCAGCACATCTCGGAGGCGTCGCCTTCCGGCCCCAAGGCCTGCGACAGGGTGTCGAGCAGGGTGCGCAGCTTCGCCTCGCGATAGCCGTCCTGGCTGACGGCCTCGGCGTAGACGCCGAGCGAGACGTTGTTGACGAAGACACGGCCGTTGACCTCGCCGAGGTCGACTAGGCGCTCTCCCCCATCGACAAAGGCGTCGAGGGCACCGACGATGTCTTCGCGGTCGACGCCGAGGTCGAGGGCAAAGTGGTTGCGGGTGCCGGAGGGGATGCAGGCGTAGGGCAGGTCGTGCTCGGCGGCGATCGCCGCGACCAGCGCCTGCGAGCCGTCACCGCCGGCCATCGCCAGGCCGTCGGCGCCGCGCGCGACCGCCGCCCGGACCAGGGTCTCCAGGTCCTCGTCCGGCTCCAGCTCGACGACCTCGATTCCCCGTCCTCGCGCCGCCTCGGCCAAGCCCACCTCTGTCGCCTTGCCGCCGCCCGAGCGCGGGTTGACGAACAGCACCGGGTGGCGCGGCGGCGATGCCGGCGGCAACTGGCGCTCGGCGCGGAAGGCGATCCGAACCGCGGCGATGGAGGCCGCGGCTGAGACCACGACAACAAGCCAGAGGAGCGGCTTAGCGCCGGTGAGCATCAGGACCAGCCCGGTGACCAGCAGTAGAGCCGCCAGGACGAGGGCGATCCGGCGGCTGGCGCCACGGCGCAGCAGTCCCCACCAGCCGACGGCGAGGGCGAGACCCGCGCAGACGACGACGATCGCGCCGTGTGGGAAGTTGGCGACGAAGGCGTAAGCGGCGAGGGCCGCCGCCAGCGCGGCGCCCAAAAGCGAGACGAGCGCCGCCGCCCGCCTCATATCATCGCCCCATGAACGAGTGGCTGAGCGAGGCGAAGGCCGTCGACACCGCCGTCTACGCGGCGATTGCCGCCAGCGAGACGCCGCGGCTCGACGGCGCCATGCGCCGCCTCTCCGAAGTCGCCGACAACAGCAAGCTTTGGTTCGCGACCGCCGCCGGCATGGCGACCTTCGGCGGCAGCGACGGTCGCCGCGCCGCCGCCCGCGGCCTGGCCTCGCTTGGCGTCGCCTCGGCCGTCGCCAACCTCGTCGCCAAGCCGCTGACGCACCGCCGCCGTCCCGACCGCCGCGAGCGCGAGGAGCTGGCCGAGCGCCACGTGCCGATGCCGCGCACCAGCTCCTTCCCCTCCGGCCACACCGCCTCCGCCTTCGCCTTCGCGACCGGCGCCGGCGCCGCTGCGCCAGCGCTTTCGGCGCCGCTGCGGGCGCTCGCCACCCTGGTCGGCTACTCGCGCGTCCATACCGGTGTCCACTATCCCGCAGACGTGCTCGTTGGGGCCTTCATCGGCGTCAGCGCCGCCGAGCTGGCGGGACGCCTCCTCCCCGGCTCTTAGGCCCGGACAGCGCTGCCGCGTACCAGCGGGCGCACGATCGGCGGCGACTTTGGAAGCTTGCCGCGCTCGAACTCGCCGAGGCTGAGCGGCGAGGCCTCGATCGTCGCGATCGTGTCGCGGTTGCAGTGGCAGCCGTCGCCGAGGAAGCGCCAGGGCTTTTCGAGGCGGTCCTGCCAGACCGCCAGCCCCGGCTGCTCGGCGCGGACGTGCTCGATGAAGAGCAGCTCGCCGCCGGGCTTCAGCACCCGCGCCGCCTCGCGCAGGGCGGCGGCGGGGTCGGGAATCGTGCAGAGGACCAGCGTCGCCACCGCGGTATCGAAGCTGGCGTCGGCAAACGGCAGGCGCTCGGCCGAGTCCTCGACCAGCGTCGCCCGGCGCGGCGAGTCCGCCAGTTTGGCCCGCAGCCGCTTCGCCATGTGCGGGTCGGGCTCGACCAGGACCAGCTCCTCGACCGCCTCGGGGTAGAGGTCGAGGTTGACGCCGGTGCCGGCGCCGAGCTCGAGCACCCTCCCCCGCGCCTGCGCCAACAGCTCGCGCCGCATCTCCCCCAGGCCGCCCTCCTCGGTTGCCCTGAGGCTGCGGTCGTAGAAGGCCGAGAAGACCCGGCCCCAGGTCGCGTCGTAGAGGCGGCCCATCGCCGGCCTCAGGCGGCGTCGCGCTGCGCCGTCTCCTCGGGCGAGGCCTCCGCCCCACTCTCACCGCTCGCCGCCGCCCGCTCCTCGTAGGCGCGGCGCGCACCGTGGTCGACTTCCAGCATCAGCTTGTCCACCTTCATGAAGCGCCCGATCGCCTCGCGGGCGCCCCGCGGCAGCAACATCATCACCTTGAGGAGGCCACCGTTGGCGCGCGGCACGAAGACGTCGAAGCGCGGCACTTCCATCGCCTCGACGATCTCGTTGGCGACGTCCTCGGCCTCGACCGGTTTGATCCATTTCTGGCCGACGCCGCTGGTCAGTTCAGTGTTGACGACGGTCGGCATCACGCACAGAACCTCGATGCCGCTGCCGCGCAGCTCGGCCCGGACCGCCTCGCTGAAGCCGACGACGGCGTGCTTGGTCCCCGAGTAGGTGGCGATCCCCGGGAAGCCGCCCTTGCCGGCCTGGGAGGCGATGTTGATGATGTAGCCGGTGCCGCGCGGGCCTAGCCGCTCGATCGCCATCTGGGTCCCGATCATCACCCCGTAGACGTTGATGTCGAGCTGGCGCCGGATCGAGTCATCCGACTCCTCGACGAACGGCGTTGCCGGCATGATCCCGGCGTTGTTGATCACCGCGTCAAGCGGGCCCAACTGGCGCTCGGCCTCATTGAGGAAGGCGGCGAAGGAGGAGCGATCGGTGACGTCGAGCGGCAGCGCCACGGTACCGCCGCCGAGCTCGCCGGCGGTCTTCTCCGCCAGCTCGAGGTCGAGGTCGCCGATGGCGACGCGGCAGCCTTTCCGCACCAGCGCCGTCGCCGTCGCCTTGCCGATCCCACGGGCGCCGCCGGTGATCGCGACGACCTTGCCACCGAGTGAACGCCGCTGCTTCGCCATCGTGCTCCTCCTCGCTCCGGCGGGGCTCCTAGCTCGCCGGCTTGTAGACGGTGACCACGGCGGCACCGCCGAGGCCGATGTTGTGCTGCAGCGCCACCTTGGCGCCCTCGACCTGCCGCTTCTCGGCATCGCCACGGAGCTGCCAGGTCAGTTCCGAGCACTGGGCGAGGCCGGTCGCGCCGAGCGGGTGGCCCTTGGAGATCAGCCCTCCGGAGGGGTTGACGACGACCTTGCCGCCGTAGGTGGTCGCTTCTTCCTCGACCAGCTTGTGGGCCTCGCCCTCCGCGGCGAACCCGAGCGCTTCGTAGGTGATGAGCTCGTTGGCGCTGAAGCAGTCGTGCAGCTCGCAGACGTCGACTTCCTCGGCGCTGATCTGCGCTTCCTCGTAGGCGGCGCGGGCGGCCTGCTTGGACATGTCGGAGCCGACGATCTTCATGCAGTCGGTGTCGTCGGCGAAGGTCGAACTGAGGTCGGTGACCATCGACTGACCGGCGATCTCGATCGCCCGCTCCCAGAGGCCGTGCTCGTCGACGTAGCGCTCGGAGGCGACGATCGCGCAGGCCGAGCCGTCGGAGGTCGGCGAGCACTGCAGCTTGGTCAGCGGGTCGTGGATCATCTTCGCCGCCTTGATGTCCTCGATCGTGTACTCGTCCTGGAACTGGGCGTAGGGGTTGTTGACCGAGTGCTTGTGGTTCTTCCAGCCGATCCAGGCGTAGTGGTCGGGGTTGGAGCCGTACTTGTCCATGTGGTCGCGGCCGGCGTTGCCGAACATCTGCGGCGCGCCCGGCGAGGCCTCGGGGTCGCGCAGTTCGAACATCCGCATCGCGTGCTTGTCGAGCGCGTTGGTGCGGTCGGTGTACTTGAGGCCCAGCGAACCGGGCTCCATCTTCTCGAAGCCGAGCGCTAGGGCGCAATCGGCGATGCCGCCCTTGACCGCCTGCCGGGCCAGGAACAGCGCCGAGGAGCCGGTCGAGCAGTTGTTGTTGACGTTGACGACAGGAATCCCGGTCAGGCCGAGCTGGTACAGCGCCCGCTGGCCGTAGGTGGAATCGCCGTAGCAGTAGCCGGCGTAGGCCTGCTCGACGTCGTCGTAGGGAATGCCGGCGTCGGCCAGCGCCTTCTCCCCCGCCTCTTTGGCCCAGTCGGGGTAGTCGCCCTCCTTGCTGCCGGGCTTCTCGAACTTGGTCATCCCGACCCCGATCACGAACGTGCGCTGGCTCAACGTCTCACTCCCCTCGGTCGCCGCGTGCGGTGCGGCAGTTTGGCTGCGTAGCCAGGAATCTAGCGCGCCACCGGCTCGGGTGGGTCAGAAGGTGGCCTCAGGACGCGGAATCGGAGGTCCCTCCCCTGCTCCGGATCGGGCCAGAAGACGAAGGCCAGGAAGACGATCAGCAGGCCCACCACGGTGCCGATCAGGCGCAGCTTGTCGGCCTCCCAGGTTGGCTCGCCGAGGCTGTCGGTGAGGACGACCACGTAGACGGTGATCGCAGTCGTGAACAGCGCGTAGTTGATGGTCAGCAGGCCGAAGGCGAGCGCCGTGGCGACGCTAAGGATGACGACGACGATCGCCTCCTCGGCGCCGAAGGCCGTCGAGAGCGAGGTGGCCAGGACCAGGCCGACGACCGTGCCGATCACCCGCAGGACCAGGCGCAGATACGTTTCGTCGCGGTCCGGGCGCATCACGAAGAGGATCGTCAGGGGGATCCAGAAGCCGTGGTTGTCGAGGTCGAAGACCCGGTAGGCGGCGACGCCAACCGCGAGCGAGGCGCCCAGGCGGATCGCGTGGCGCATGTTTTCGGAGCCCATGGTGAAGTTCGAGGCGAAGGCCGCGGCGGCGGCGCTGGCGTCCCAGCCGGTCGGCTCGCCGCGCTCGCGGCGGGAGCGGACGACCCAGACCAGCAGTGACCAGAGCGGCTGGGTGAGCCCGCCCACAGTTCCCCAGAGCAGCGCCGGCAGCGCCTCGTCAGCGGACAGGAACAGCCCCTGCGAGACCAGCAGCGTCAGCGCTGCGACCAAGCCGAAGATCGCCAGCCGCAGCGAGTAGGAGAAGCAGTAGCCGGCGAGGGCGCCAATCACCGCTAGGGCCAGGACCGCCGTTGGCGCGGTCTGGCTGCTGAGGACGCCGAGCGCCGCCATCACGCCGATCGTCGGCGCCGCCGCTGCCTGCCAGGCGGCACGCGGTTTCGCCGGTGCGTCGAGCCCGGCGAAGCCGGCGAACATGGCGCCGGTGGCGATCGCCCCCTTGGTCGGCGCCCCGAAGCCGATCTCGACGACCAGGGCGGCCGCTACTGGGACCGCGACCAGGGCGCCGCGCCGCAGCGCCGGCCCGGGTTCGCCTGGCCCGATCGAGAAGAGCGGTGAGGTGCGAAGCTGCCGGGCCGTGCCGGCCGCGTCGAAGAGACGGCTGGCGCCGCCTTCGGGAGCCATTCGTCTGAGGGTAACCTGATGGGTCGTGGTCAACGCTGTCCTCAGCTCCGATCCGGCGGCGGGAGTCGGCATCTTCGCCGCCCTCGCGGCGGGAATCGTCTCCTTTCTCTCGCCCTGCGTGCTGCCGCTGGTGCCCGGCTACCTCTCCGCGGTCACCGGCGTCTCCGCCAACGAACTCGAGGACGCAGACTGGCGCCGGGTCCTCGGCCCGAGCCTCCTCTTCGTCGCCAGCTTCTCGGCGATCTTCATCCTCCTCGGCCTCACCGCGACCGGCCTGGGTTCGGTCCTCCAGGACCACAAGCAACTGCTGACCAAAATCTCCGGGGCGCTGATCATCGCCATGGGCGTCCTCTTCGTCGCCTCCCTCTTTGTCACCCGCTTGAACCGCGAGTGGCACGTCGACGCCCTGCTCTCACGCGCCGGCCGGGGCGGCCCGATCGTCGCCGGCGCCGCCTTCGCGATCGCCTGGACCCCCTGCATCGGCCCCACCCTTGGCGCGATCCTCTCCGCCGCCTCGCTCTCGGGCTCGGCTGGCCGCGGCGCTTTCCTCCTCGCCGTCTACTCCGCCGGCTTGGCGATCCCCTTCCTCCTCACTGCCGTCGCCTTCTCGCGCATGACCACGGCCTTCGCCGTCGTCAAGCGCCACTACGAGGCGATCGTCGCCGTCGGCGGCGTAATCCTGATCGCGATGGGAATCCTGATCTGGACCGGCGAGCTCTTTCGCCTCAACCTCGAAGTCCAAAACTGGCTCGAAGGGCTCGGTCTAGACGTCTGGAACCAGGTCTAAGAACGAGTGTCGACTTGTAGGTCTTATAGACGTAAAAGTCGACGCGCGATCTAGTTGGTGCCCGGCACCACCGTCTCCAGCCCCTGGCCGACCGCCTCGACGACCTCGAGACCGTCGCCCTCGAGGTCGCGGGAGCAGACGATGCGGAAGCGGCCGGTGCTGATCTCGCCGTCGGGGACGACCGGCAGGCCGCGAATCGTGTCCCAGCCCAGCCGCTCGACCTCGAACGGGTTCATCCGCACCTCCGCCGCCGGGAAGGGGCAGTTGGCGTTGTGCTGGTCGATCGCCTTGGAGATCGCCTCGAGGTTCTTCGCCTCGGGGGAAGCCATCCGATTGCAGCCTAGAGGGTCACGCCAGCAGCCTCAGGCGGCGCCGTAGTGCTCGCGGTATCGCTGAAAAGGGTCGTGAGGATGCGGCGGTTGACCGGGTTGGCGGGCCGGGCCAGGGTCCGTGGCTCGACGGCGATCAACCAGGTGAAGCGGCAGGAGCCCTCGCCGGTCGGCTCGACCAGATAGTCCTCGGCGAGGCGGCGGACCATCGGGTTCGTCGTCCGCAACACCTCGAAGGAGTGCCGCCTCCCCTCCTCCCAGCGGAAGTAGCGCTCCTTGAGCACGCTGGCGCCTTTCAGCGCCTTCACGGTCCGCGTCGTCCCGACCCCGAACGGACGCGGCGAGGTCCAACTGACGTCGTCGAGGATCCGGCACCAGTGGAGTGGCCGCTCTGAGGTCAGCTCGCCCCAGACCTCCGCCGCCGGCCGGGCAACGTTGAAGATGCCACGCAGCTTCATCGGCGCGCTCTCGAAGAACGCCTCGTCGGCGGAATCGCAGTTAAACCATGGCCCCGGCATCGCCGGCAGTCTAGATGGCTGAACGTCTGTTCGATCCGCCGCCTCCCCGGCTAACGTTGGGCCGTGTCGGTTGAAGTGGCCCCCGTGTGATCGCCCATCTCGACATGGACGCCTTTTATGCGTCCGTCGAGTTGCGGCGGCGTCCGGAGCTGAAGGGGAAGCCGGTGGTCGTCTGCGGTTCGGGGCCGCGGGCGGTGGTGACTACGGCCAGCTATGAGGCGCGGAGCTGGCCGGGATCCACTCGGCGATGCCGGCGGCAACGGCGCGGCGGCGGCTGCCGGACGCGGTCTACGTCCCGCCTGACTTTCCCGCCTACCGGGAGGCCTCGGCGCAGGTGATGGAAGTGCTGCGGCGAAACGCCGAGACGGTCGAGGTGGTCGGGCTCGACGAGGCCTACCTCGACCTGACTGGGATCTTCTCGCCGAAGGCGACGATGCGGCGGATCGCCGCGGAGATCCGCGAACAGACGGGGCTGACCTGCTCGGTCGGGATCTCCGAGAGCCGGATGCTGGCCAAGATCACCAGCGAGCTCGGCAAGCCCGCCGGCCTCGTCGTGCTCTCACGCGAGCAGGCGCTGGAGCGCTTCGGTAGCGACTCGCCGGGGTTGGTCCCGGGAATCGGCCCGAAGACCGTGGCGAAGTTGGAGCGGATGGGGATCCACACGCTGCGCCAGCTCGGGCCCGCCCCGCCGCGAAGTGCTGGAAGACGCCTTCGGCCCCCGCAGCGGCGGCTGGCTGCACAGCCGCGGCCGCCTCCTCGACGAGACGCCGGTGACGGTCGAGCGGGAGACCAAGTCGCAGTCGGTGGAGACGACCTTCGACGTCGACGTGCGCTGAGCGCGCCAAGCTCGAGCGGCACCTGGCTGAGCAGTCCGAGGAGCTCTGCCGCCGCCTGCGCAAGCGCGAGCTGGAGGTCGCTCGATCGGGATCAAGGTCCGACTCGACGACTGGACCAACGTCACCCGCTCGCACATGGTCGAGGAGCCGACCAACGACCCCGCGGTCGTCGGCCCGATCGCGCTCGAGCTACTGCGCGCCTACGACCCGCAGCGCCCGGTGCGGCTGCTCGGCGTCCGCGTCGCCAGCTTCGAGCAAGACGAGGTCGCCCCAGCCACCGAGGCCGAGCCGCAATTGCAGCTCAGCCTCGGAGCCTGACGGCTAGCGGCTGGCCAGCACCGTGCCGACGCCGGGAAAGCGCAGCCGCTGCTTGGTCGCCTCGGTGAGGTCGTAGTCACGACCGGCGACGTAGGGGCCGCGGTCGATTACCGGCACGGTCACCGTGCGGCCGTGGTAGCGCAGCTTCACCTTGGTGCCGCAGGGCAGCGTCTTGTTGGCGACGCCGAGCGTCCCCGGCATCAGGGTGCCACCGCAGGCGACGCCGTTGCCGTACAGGCCCGGGCCGTAGTAGGAGGCCCCGGCGTGGCGGTACGCGGTCAGGCGCCGCGCGGGGCTGACGGCGCTGCGGCTGCGGGCGTCATGGGCGCCGTAGGCGCGGACCGCGTAGCTGCCGGAAACGTCTGGTGACCAGCGGGCTCGGAAACGGCCGTCGACGCCGGCGCGGGCGGCGATCACCCCACCGTCGCGGCCGCGCACGACCAGCTTCACCCGGCGCGCTCCGGCGGGACTGACTCGGCCGCGCACGACCAGCTTCTCGCCTTGCAGCAGGACATGCCGCGAGACGTGCAGGGAGACGTGGGACTTGGCCCGCTCGCCCCGCTGATGGTGCGAATCCGTTGCCGCGGCCGGCACGGCGCCGACCGCGAGCGCGGCGGCAGCAGCCACCGCGGGCAGGAGGTATCGCATCGTGTATCACTCGCTTTCTCGCTGCCTACGGGGTTAGCTGACGGGCTCGCGGGCCCCGGCACGTGCCGGCAACTCGCTACGGGCGGCTCGCCGCCCGATTCGCCCCCGCCGCGGCTTTGGCGCCGTGGCATTGGGTCCCCCGCTCCCGCTCGCTTGGTGCGAGGGGATTCGGCAGATGGGTTCGTTCGTTTTGCGAGGAAACACGCTAAGTGGGCCTGTGGAGCGCCAGAGTGATGCCCCTCACACGCACCCGATTCCGCAAGACCTCGTGCAAACCGCTTCAGAAAGCCAAAAACTCGCCCTTTGACGCATACCCAACCTGTGCGAAGATGGGCAGATGCCAGACCGGTTGACGGGCCTCGACTCTTCTTTCCTCCACCTTGAGCGCGCCGGCGCGCACATGCACGTCGCCTCGGTCAGCGTCTTCGAGGGGTCGGCGCCCTCGCACGGGGAGTTCCGCGACCACATCGCCTCGCGCCTGCACCTGGTGCCGCGTTTCCGCCAGAAGCTGCGCTTCGTCCCCTTCGACCAGGGCCGCCCGGTCTGGGTCGACGACCCGCACCTCAACCTCGAGTACCACGTGCGCCAGACCGCGTTGCCCGCGCCCGGCTCCGACGAGCAGCTACGCAACCTGGCCTCGCGGATCTTCTCCCAGCAGCTCGACCGCAGCAAGCCGCTCTGGGAGCTGTGGCTGGTCGAGGGCCTGCACGACGACCGCTTCGCGATCATCGGCAAGAGCCACCACGCGCTCGTCGACGGCGTCTCTGGCGTCGACATCACCACCGTCCTCTTCGACCTCGACGCCGAGCCGGATGGCGTGCCGGCGGCGGCGCCACCCTGGCTGGCCCGGCCCGAGCCGACCGACCTGAAGCTGCTCGGCGACGCCCTACGCGAGCGCGTCACCAGTCCCAAGGAGATCGCCCGCGGCGTCCGCGCCGCCTTCCGCGGCCCGCGCCAGGTGCTGCGCGGGATCGGCGCCACCTCGAAGATGGTCGGCGCCGGCCTCTCTGCCCCGCACTCGGTCTTCAACGCCGAGATCGGCCCCCACCGGCGCTTCGCCATGGTGCAAACCGACCTCGACGCGCTGAAGCGGGTCAAGGACGCCCACGGCGGCACCGTCAACGACGTCATCCTCTCGATCGTCGCCGGCGCCCTCGGCAAATACCTGCGCGCCCGCGGCCACGACACCGCCGGCCTCGAGCTGCGGGCGATGGTCCCGGTCAGCGTCCGCGCCGCCGAAGAGCACGGTGCCCTCGGCAACCGCATCACGGCGATGATGGCGCCGCTGCCGGTCTGGTGCGAGGACCCGGTCGAGCGGCTGCACGTCGTCAGCGCCGAGATGGGCGACCTGAAGACCTCCGGGCAGGCGGTCGGCGCCGAAATCCTCACCAAACTGACCGACTTCGCGCCGGGCACGATCGTCTCCCAGGCCGCCCGTCTGCAGCCGGCACAGCGCTTCTTCAACCTCGTCGTCACCAACGTCCCGGGACCGCAGTTCCCGCTCTACGTACTCGGCCGCAAGATGGAGTCGATCTTCCCGATGGTGCCCCTGGCCCGCCGCCAGGCGCTCTGCGTGGGGATCATGTCCTACAACGGCCAGGTCAACTTCGGGCTTGTCGGCGACTACGACGCGATGGCCGACCTGGAGAGCTTCGGCCTCGATCTCGATGCGGCGACGACCGAGATTGTCGCCACCGCCGGCCCCAAAGCGCGCAAGCGGGCGAAGGCTGCCGCCAGCAACGGCAGTGGCCCGGTCGCGACCGAGTCGCGCTCCTGAGCGGACACCGCGGGCAAGCGCCCAAGCGGCGCTGCCGCGCTCAGGGCACCAGCGTGGCGCGGACCTGGAACGGCACCTGGTCGGTCAGGTAGCGCCAGTCGAGGCGACGGGCGCTGAAGCCGTTGACACTGGCGTCGGCGTTGACGACGACCGCGGTGACGCGGCTGTAGCGGCCGGGGTTGCCCAGGCGCACCCGCAGCTTGCCGCCGCCGCGGCGGAAGGCGAGCCGGGTCACGGTGCGCCCCTGCTTCTCGCTGCCGAGCCGCCCCACCAGGGCGATGCCGGCGGCGATTCCCCGCGGCGCCGTGACATGGAGGACGGCGGCGCGACCATGCGGGACGTGCAGGCGCAGCAGTTGGAAGGTGGTGTGGTTGAGCAGCCGGGTCAGGGTCGGCCCGTCGGGCACCAAACGCCCTTGGCGCGGCATGTCCGGGTACAGGTAGCTCTCGCGGAAGCCCTCGCCGGTGCGCCACTCGGCGGTGGCGGCGGCGAAGCGGCTGAAGTCACGGCTGAGGGTTGACGGGCCGGCGGCCTCGATCGCCGCTTCGTAGGCGGCGACGGAGAAGCCACCGGGCTTGACGTGAATCGCCCGCGCCCAGGTCTTGCGGACGATCGAGAGGCCGTAGTGACGCGCCAGCCACTCGTTCCAGACGGCAGAGCCGTACATCTTGATCGAGCTCGTCGTCAGCGGCGTTTCCCAGAGTTTGACCCAGCGCCGCACGTAGCGCAGGTAGTCGTTGATGCCGTTGTAGACCTGGTCCTCCATCCAGGTCGCGCTCGACTCGGCGAACCAGGGGTCCTGGTAGGCGTCGTAGCCGAACTGGAGGATGTGGTTGTACTCGTGGGCCAGCGTCACCTCGAGGTCATGGGTCGGGCTGGTGCCGGGGAACTCGAAGGAGCTGTAGTCGTTGTCGAGGACCAGGTAGCCGTGCAGACGGCGCGGCGTCCGGTGCCCCTTTCTTCCCTGGCCGCGGTCGGGGGCGGCGTAGCCGAACAGTTGGCCGCCAATCTGGGAGAGGTAGATGTCGGTCTTGCCGTTGCCTCCGCCCTTGCGGCCGTCGCTCTTGGGCTCACGCCAGCCGAGTTTTTCGTTCTCGATTTCGTGCACGTGTTCGGCCACCCGCAGCACCTGCTCGACGAAGTTGGGGATGCCGTTGCCGTTGCTGTCGGTCAGCTTCGGCGCATCGATGCCCTCGGCCACCCAGTGGACGCAGAAGTGCGGGCCGCAGGCCGGTGAGCGCGGCGCCTCCGGCACCGTGTAGGCGTTGCGATTGGGGTCGGCTTTGTCGGTCGGCCGTTCCCGCGTTTCGGTCGGGCGCGGTTTCGGCGCGATGAAAGGCTTCTGCCAAGCGGAGGCGAGGCTCGGGACCGCTGGCGCCAAGCCGGTCGCGGCGCTGGCCGCCATCGGCGAGGCGGCGGCGAGTACCAGCGCCGCCACCGAGAGGCCGGCCAACTGGCGACGACGGTCCCGCATCGGCCTCAGCCTAGCGACCACCGCGGCCCGCTCCGGCGCGGCCGACCGCGATACTTCGGCCGTGTTCCCCCGCTCGGAGCCATGCGCGTAGCGCTCGCCCAGATCGACCCCACCGTCGGCGACATCGACGGCAACGCGGCCAAAATCGCCGCCTGGATCGGTCGTGCCCGCGAGGCCGGCGCCGAGCTGACGATCTTCCCCGAGCTGGCCCTGCCCGGCTACCCGGCCGAGGACCTCTACCTCAAGCGCCACTTCGTCGCCGCCAACCAGCGCGCGGTCGAGGAGCTGGCCCGCGGCGTCAGCGGCACCACGGTCCTGGTCGGCTTCGCCGAGCCGGTCGCCGATGCCGGCGACCCACGCCACGCCCACAACTCGCTGGCGGTCCTCGCCGACGGCGCCGTCCGCAGCGTCTACCGCAAGAACCGCCTGCCCAACTACGCCGTCTTCGACGAGCAGCGCTACTTCGTTCCCGCCGCCGAGCCGCTCACCATCGAGGTCGGCGGCGAGGGCATCGGGCTGACGATCTGCGAGGACGTCTGGGTGCCGGGGCCGCCGGCGCAGACCGAGGCGGAGGCGGGCGCGCGGTTGATCGCCAACCCCTCGGGCTCGCCGTACCATCGCGGCAAGGGCCGCGAGCGCGAAGCGATGTTCGCCGAACGCTCGCGCGCCTACGGCGCCTGGTTCTTCTTCTGCAACCTGGTCGGCGGCCAGGACGAGCTTGTCTTCGACGGCCAGAGCCTCGTCACCGACCCCAGCGGCGCCGTCGTTGCCCGCGCCGCCCAGTTCGAGGAGGAGCTGCTCCTCTGCGACGTCCCCGAGGGCGGCCTCCTGGCCGCGCCACTGGCCGACCTCGACGAGGTCTACGCGGCGCTCGTGCTCGGCCTCCGCGACTACGTCGAGAAGAACGGCTTCCGCCACGTCGGCCTCGGCCTCTCGGGCGGGATCGACTCCGCCCTGGTGGCGCTGCTGGCCGTCGACGCTCTCGGCGCCGAGCGGGTCAGTTGCGTGGTCATGCCCTCCCCTCATTCGAGTGATGAAACCCAGCAGGACGCCAGGAATATCGCTGCAAACCTCGGCTGCGAGCTGATCGAGATCCCGATCGGGGAGACGATGAGCGACTACGAGCGGGCGCTGGGCCCCGCCTTTCGCGGCGACGGCGACGCGGGGGCCGGCGCCGAGCCGCTGCCCCGCGACCCAACTCACCGCTCTGAGCCCGACCTGGCGGCGGAGAACATCCAGGCCCGGATCCGCGGCAACCTGATGATGGCGCTCTCCAACCGCCACGGCTGGCTGGTGCTGACCACCGGCAACAAGAGCGAGATGTCGGTCGGCTACGCGACCCTCTACGGCGACATGGCGGGCGGCTTCGCGGTGATCAAGGACGTGCCGAAGACGCTCGTCTATGAGCTGACCGAACGGCGGAACGAACGGGCCGGGCGCGAGCTGGTCCCGGCCTCGGTGATCGAGCGTCCGCCCTCAGCCGAGTTGCGGCCCGATCAGCTCGACAGCGACTCCCTCCCCCCCTACGACCTGCTCGACCGCATCCTCGAGGCCTACGTCGAGCGCGACGAGGGCCGCGAGGAGATGATCGGCGCCGGGATGCCGGCGGCCGTCGTCGACGAGGTGACCCGCCTCGTCGACCGCTCCGAGTACAAGCGGCGCCAGGCCGCGCCGGGCATCCGCATCACCCCGAAGGCGTTCGGCAAGGACCGGCGCCTTCCCATTACGAACCGTTTCGGCGGCTAGCGGTCCCGCGGGATCGGCCGCACCGCGATCGTCATCTGGGCCAGCGCGCAGAGTTTTTCTTCGGCGTTGAGGACTTCGGCGTCCCAGACCCAGGTGGTGCGGCCGCGATGGCGCGCGCGGGCGCGGACTTCGGCGTGGCCCTCGGTGACCGGGCGGATGAAGTTGACGCTGATCGACTGGCCCATCGCCATCATCCCCCCGTCGAGGACGGCGAGGGCGGTGGCGCGCGAGCAGACGCTCTCGACCAAAGTCGACATCACGCCGCCGTGCAGAAGGCCGACTGGCTGGCGCAACTCGTCGCGCATCGACACCCGCACGCGGGCGTGGTCGGGGTCGTCATCGAGCCACTCGGTGCCGAGCAGGGCGTCGAAGTGGGAGCGCAGGCCGCGGGGGTCGTCCGACATCGGCCGCAACCCTACCCGCAGCCGACGTTAAGCCTTCGCTGCTCCTGGCCTCTGAGCCGCCAAGCCGACAGCGCCAGCGCGTAGGGTTCACGCCGGTGGCGCTCAGCGAGGACCAGAAGGCGATGCTGCGCCTGCTTGCGCAGCGCGAGCAGGGATATGACGACCTGGCGGCCCTGATGGGCCTCAGCGTCGACGAGGTCAGGGCCAAGGTCAAAGACGCCCTGGCCCAACTCGAGGCCGAAGGCGAGCCCGCACCGCCGGTCCCGCCCCCCGAGCCGGAGCCGGCCGAGGAGCAGCCACCGCCGCCGCCCAAGCGCGAGGAGCCCCCCGCGCCGCCGCCCCAGGCCGCCCCGGAGCCGAAACCCGCTCCGAGTGCCGCCCCCGCGCCCAGTGGGCGCCCCAAACTGTCCTTGCCCAAAGACCGCGGCGTGCAGGCGGCGATCGCCGCCGGGCTGCTGGTGATTGTGGTCGTCGTTGTGCTGCTGATCGTCGGCGGCAGCGGTGGCAGTTCCGGCTCCGGTGAAAGTGGCTCGGCCGCCACCGGCACGACCACCGGCACCAACGCCGCCGCCGAAAACTCCGAACTGACGCAGGCGGTCCTCTCCCCGGTTGACGGTGGCGAAGGCGAAGGCCGAGCACTATTCGGCCGCGTCAAGAAGAACGTCGCCCTACAGGTCGAAGCGACCGGCCTCGAACCCTCGCCGGCCGGCTCCGCCTACGCCGTCTGGCTCTACAAGTCGCCGAAGCTGGCGCTGCGCGTCGGCGCCGTCAAAGTCGGCAAGAACGGCAACCTGGCGGTGCAGTTGCCGATCCCGACCGAACTGCTCGGCTACGTCTCCAACGGCGCCTTCAACCAGATCGACATCTCGCTGACCGACAACGCCGAATACGCGGCCGAGGTCGCCCGCGCCAAAAAGCAGAAACAGCTGCCCGAACACGTCGGCACCAGCGTCCTGCGGGGCCAGATCGAAGGCCCGATCATCGAAAAAGCCGAAGCGGAAGCCGAAGGCTAAGCCGGCAGCAGCTTGCCGGGGTTCATGATCCCGGCCGGATCGAGCTGGTCCTTCACCGCTCGCAGTACCTCCAGGCCGGTCTCCCCCACCTCAGCCCGCATGTAGAGGCCGTGGTCACGGCCGACAGCGTGGTGGTGGGTGATCGTGGCGCCACTGGCGACGATCGCCTCCGAGGCAGCCTGCTTGACCGTGCGCCATTGCTCCAGCTCAGCGCCGGGCCGGCGGCGGGCGATGAAAGTGAAGTAGAGCGAGGCGCCGTCGGCGTAGGCGTGTGAGAGGTGGCACCAGATGATGCCGGGCGTCCCCTGCGCGGCCAGGGCGGCGCGGATCGCACCGCTGACGGCAGCGTGCAGCTCGCCCAGCCGGCTCCAGGTGTGCGAGGTCTCCAGCGTCTCGACCATCGCCCCCATCCCCATCAGCGTGTCGCGGAGGTAGGGACCCTGGTAGCGGCCGTGCTCCCAGGAGCGGCCCGCCGCCTGGCCGAGGTAGGCGGCACCGCCGCTGCGCAGCGCCCGCACGGCGAGGGCGCGGCGGCGCGCCACCGACTCCTCCTCGCCCTCGAAGCCAACGATCATGAGCGCGCCGCCGCGGCGGCGACGCAGGCCGAGGTAGCCGTCGAAGGCCTTGCCGGCGGCGCCGCGGGGACCGGAGAGGGCCAGCGAGCCCTCGGTCTCCTCCTCATCGGAGACCCGGATCACGGTGGGCTGCTCCGAACCCTGGGCCAGTGAGCGCACGATCTCGGCGCCGGCCTCGAAGCTCTCCGCGATCCAGGCCTCGTAGCGGCGCCGACGCGGCGCCGGCCGTACCCGCACGGTGACGTCGGGAATGACGCCGAGCGTGCCCTCGGAGCCGATCACAAGCTCGCGCAGGGCCGGGCCAGCGGCGGTGTGCGGCGTCGCCAACGTCTCCAGCTCGCCCGCCGGCGAGATCATCCGCACCGAGCTGACCAGCGAGTCGAAGCGGCCGTAGCCGCTCGAGGCCTGTCCGGCCGAGCGGGTGGCGGCGAAGCCGCCGATCGTCGCGTACTCGAAGGACTGTGGGAAGTGGCCGAGCGTGAGGCCCTCGCGCCCCAGCGCTGCCTCCGCCTCCGGCCCGCGCAGGCCGGCGCCGAGACGGGCGGTGAGCGAGCGGTGGTCAACCTCGACATCACGCAGAGCGGTGAGGTCGAGGCTGACCAGGCGCGAGTGCGAGCCGCGCAGCGGCTCGACCCCGCCGACGACGCTGCTGCCGCCGCCGAACGGGACCACAGCGATGCCCTCGCTGGCGCAGGCGTCGAGCACCCGCTTCACCGCCGCGGCATCGCCGGGCGTTAGCACCGCGTCGGGCGCGCCGCCGACCTCGCCAAGGCGCAGCCGCGCCAGGTCGACGTAGCCCCGCCCCGTTGCGTGCCGCAGCCGGTCCTCATCGCCAGCGAAAACGTTCTCCTCCCCGACCGCGTCGATCAGCGCCTGCGGCAGCGGCTCCGCCGCCGGCAGCGGGAAGCCCGCCAGCTCGTGCGCCAGCGGCCACGGCTCCAGCTCACCGAGGCGCTCGCGCAGGACCGCCAGCGCCGCCTCGTCGAGCTCCGGCCGCACCGCCGGGTCTCCCCAGCCCCACCAGCTAGTGTCGCGCCGGGGCATCACGTCAGCGCCGCCTCGATCCCATTCAGGGCCTCGTCGAGGATCTTGCCCTGGCCGCTGCGCATCATCGGCGAGCCGAGGCGGGACATGCCGCGCAAGGTCTGGGTCGAGGTGAGGTCGACCTGGGTGCCCTCGCCGTCGGGTCGCAGCCGCAGCTCGACTTCGGAGGAGCGCAGGTGCTTGGCGAAGGGCGATCCCTCGAGCTGCTGCTCCCAGACGTAACGCTCGTTCTCGGCCGAGCTGAGGCAGCGGAAGTCGGCCCGCACCCCCCGTCCCTCGGCCGTCTCCAACACCTTGGTCCACTGGCTGCGACGGCCGCCGCCCTTCTGGTCGACGTTCTCGACCCGGCTCACCCGCGGCCACCAGCGCGGCAGGCTGTAGGGATCGGAGACGAGCTCCCAGACCTCGGCGACCGGGGCCGCGATCGTGCGTCGGCGGGTGACGCGGGGCATGGGCGCGCCTAGTCGCCGGCGAGCCGGCGCAGGTCCCGGACCAGGAGCAGGTGCTTGAGGTGGCTGACGGTCGCGGCCAGGCTTTCCAGGCTCTGCAGCGCTTCTTTGCGGCGCTCGGGGTTGCGCGAGCGCAGCGACGGGCCCAGCAGCGCTTCCAGCAGGTTCGCCTCGCGGTCGGCCGAGGAACGAAAGACGCGCAGGTTGCGGGCGCCGACGCCGAAGCGCGAGAGCTCGTCGGCGGCGCGGACGATCTCGCGGTCAGTCTCGTCGTAGACGGCTTTCCCTTCGCGTTTCTCGGGCTGGACGATGCCGAAGTTCTCGAGCTCGGCGATCAGCTCCTCGCGGGCGCCGGTCTCCTCGATCACCTCCTCGAGGGTGAGGTGGGCGCGCGAGGTGTCGACCAGGATCGCTCGCCGCACCGAACCACCACCGCCGCGTCGCTCACCGCTGCCGTCACCGAGGCCGACGTCGCCGCCGGAGGCGAGCTCCTGGCGGATCACCCGCAGCGGCAGGAACTCGTCGCGCTGCAGCCGCAGGATCGTCCGCAGCCGTTCGACGTCGGCCTGGCTGTAGAGGCGGTAGCCGCCCGAGGTACGGCGCGGGTTCAGCAGCTTCTGGTCCTCGAGGTAACGGATCTTGGAGATCGAGACGTCGTCGAACTCGTTCTGGAGGATCTTGCAGACAGCGCCGATCGTCAGCGCCTTGCGCGGGCGGCTGGGTGATTCCGGCGGTCGCGTCGGTTGCTCGGAGAGGGTCATCTGCTTAGCGCTCCAGGTAACTGAGCTTGTACTTGCCGACCTGAATCTCGTCGCCGTCGGCGAGCCGGTGGGACTCGATCCGGCGCCGGTTCACGTAGGTGCCGTTGAGCGAGCCGAGGTCGTCGATGTAGAGGCCGTCGCGGCGCCGCACCAGCAGCGCGTGGTTGCGGGAGACGGTGACGTCGTCGAGGAAGACGCCGGCGTCGGGACTGCGGCCGATGCTGACGCGGTCGTCCTCGATGCTGAAGCTCTCCCCGGCGCGGCCGCCGCCGGCGCGGATCACCAGCGCTGCGCCCGCCTCCTCGACCACCTCGTCGATGTCGACCGGCTGCATGTCGCCGGTCTCACCGACCTTGTAGGTCATCGTCGTCGGCTCCTCGCCGCCCTCGCTGGGGCCGCCCAGGTAGGCGCCGCACTTCTGGCAGTAGTTGGCGCCCTCGGGGTTGGCGAACCCGCACTCGGGACAGTGGACGGCCATTGACGTCTGCGTCGGGGGCTTAGGCCGCCGACTCGCCCTCCGGCGGCGCACCCTTGGCCTTGCCGGCGAGGATCTCGGTCAGCTGCTCGACGTCGGAGCCGGAGATGATCGAGTCGCCGCGCTCACGCTTCTGGCGCAGCCGGTTGACCAGCTCGGCCCGCAGGATGTCGATTTTGCCGTGAAGGACGCGTCGTTTGTAGGAGATCTCGTTCTCCTCGGCCATCAGCTTGTCGATCATCTCTTTCAGCTCAATGTCGCTGAGAGAGCCTAGATCGGGAAAGGTGTCCTCCATCTCGCTCCTTTGGGCCGAGGCGCTAGCGCCTCCATTTGCGCGGAGCTCGATTATAGGTCGGTCGTCCATCAAGGTTCAACTCCAGGTTGAAGGTTAGGGTCGATTTGACGCTTAGCTTGCAGCACGGGCTGCCCGCACGGCGCGGATCCCGGTCCGTGCGTAAAGCACGGTGGCGATGATCGCCAGGGCGATGCCGACGAGCAGGAGCGCCGTCGGCACCCAGCCGGCGAAGACGAGGGCGAAGAAGATCCCGCCCATGATCGGGAAGACCGAGATCCGCCCCGGCCAGTTGACTTCGACGTCGACACCGTGGCGCAGGCCGTACTGGGCAAGGATCAGCATCGCCACCTCGCGCAGGGCGAGCAGCGCCAGCGCCCAGCGCGGCAGCAGCTCGAAGCTCCAGCAGACGGCAGCGCCGGCGAGGATCGTCAGGCGGTCAATCAGCGGGTCCATCAGCGCCCCCAGGCGGCTGTACTGGCCGGTAACGCGGGCCAGGAAGCCGTCCACGTAGTCGCCGGCGGCGATCAGCCAGAACAGCGCCGCCGAGGCGACCGTGCGGCCGTCGCCGGAGGAGTAGGCGAGGTAGAGGAAGACGGGGATCCCGGCCAGGCGGAGATAGCCGACCAGGTTGGGGATCGTCCACGGGTTCAGCGGCTCGCCCTCGCGCGTCTGGCGCGGTTTGGAGCCGGTGCGGTCGAGGCCGAAGAGGCGGCGCACGCGGCCGCGGCCGAAGGGGGCGGCGTCGGTCATCGGCTCGGCGCCGCCCCTCGGCGGCGCGCCGGGGTGCCGCTCAGTAGGCCTTGGCGAAGACGGCTTCGACCGTCGCCGGCTTGCCGGTGAGCACACAGGCGGCGCCACTCGGCAGTTGCTGGTCGAAGGGGATGCAGCGGACCGAGACCTTCAGCTCCTCGATGATCGCGGCGGACTCCGGTGCCTCGCTCCAGGGCGCCCGCACAAAGCCGCCGCTGTTGGGATCGCCGTCGTCGCCCTCGAACCATCGCCGGAAATCATCCACGTTGTCGATGTCGCGTGCGGTCCGCGCCCCCAGCCGCTCCCCGGCGGCGGCCAGGTAGCCGGCCTGGATCTCCTCCAGCAGCGCCGGCATGCGGGCGGCGATCTCACCGCGCAGGACCGACTCGCCTTTCGGCTCCTCGCTATCGCGGCGGCGCATCATCACCGCCTTCTGCTCGAGGTCGCGCGGGCCGACTTCGAGCACCAGCGGCACGCCCTTGCGGACCCACTCCCAGCGCTTCGCCGGCGCCTCGCGGTCGCGCAGATCGGCGAAAACGCGCACCGGCGAGCCCGCGTAGCTCTGGCTGCCGATCTCAGCCGCCAGCTCCTCGGCGTAGGCCTGCACGGCGTCGGCGGAGTCGCCGCGCAGGATCGGCACCACAACGACCTGCTGCGGCGCCACCCGCGGTGGCAGCCGCAGGCCGTCGTCGTCGGAGTGCGACATCACCAGGGCGCCGAGCAGGCGGGTCGAGACGCCCCAGGAGGAGGTGTGGACGAGCTTGCTCTCGCCGTCGCGGTCGAGGAAGCGGATTTCGGCCGCCTCGGCGAAGCCCTGGCCCAGGTAGTGGGAGGTGCCGGCCTGCAGGGCCTTGCCGTCCTGCATCATCGCCTCGATCGAGAGGCTGCTGACGGCGCCCGGGAAGCGCTCTTCCGCCGGCTTCTCGCCGGTCACAACCGGCATCGCCAGAAAGGTCTCGGCGAAGTCGCGGTAGACCTCGAGCATCCGTAAGGTCTCCTCGCGCGCCCCGGCCTCGGTCGCGTGGGCGGTGTGGCCCTCCTGCCAGAGGAACTCGGTGGTCCGCAGCAGCACCCGCGGCCGCATCTCCCAGCGCACCACGTTGGCCCACTGGTTGATCATCAGCGGCAGGTCGCGGTAAGAGTCGATCCATTTGGCGAAGGACTTGCCGATCACCGTCTCCGAGGTCGGCCGCACGATCAGCGGCTCAGCCAGTTGCCCTGCCGGCTTCAGTTTGCCCGGCGCCGAGGGGTCGGCCTCGAGCCGGTGGTGGGTGACGACCGCCATCTCCTTGGCGAAGCCCTCGACGTGCTCGGCCTCCTCCTCGAAGTAGCTGAGCGGGATAAAGAGCGGGAAGTAGGCGTTCTGGGCGCCGGTCGCCTTGATCGCCTCGTCGAGGCCGCGCTGCATCAGCTCCCAGGTCGCGTAGCCCCAGGGCCGGATCACCATCGAGCCGCGCACGTGCGCGAGTTCGGCGACCTCGGCCTCTTTCACCACCGCCTGGAACCAGGCGGGGAAGTCCTCGGCGCGCGAGGGCGAGATCGCATTCTTCGGGGCCACGGCGGGGTCGGTTATATCGCGCGGGGGGCCGGGCGGCGGCGAGCCCTCGGCGCCGCCGCTACTTCTTCAGGGTCAGCTTCTTGGTCTTGAGGACCTTCGGCTTGCCCTTGCCAGCCTTCTGCGTGGCGTGGAAGGTGAGATGAAGAACGCCGTCGCGCTTGAGGATCGCCTTGCCCTTGGCGTTTAGCTTGATCGTCACCGTCGTCGACTGGCCGCCGGCGAGAGTCACGGTCTTGCTGCCGACGACGACGCGCTTGGTCAGCCGTGGCCGCGGTTTCGTGCCCGGGAAGCCGCTCACGTATTCGTGGCTGTCGAGCAGATAGACGAGGCTGCAGACGTCCTGCGGCGGGCCGACGCAGATCTGGGTCAGGCGCACGGCGCCGGGGCGCAGTTCCGGATCGTTGACCCGGGCAAAGCCGCTGCCGGAGGGCTTGACCACGGTGGCGCCGGGGGCCGGCTTCGGGGCGGCGCTGCCGGAGCCGCCGCCGGACCCCCCGCTCCCGGACGAACCGCCGCCGGGGTCGGTCGGCTGCACGGTTTCGCCGAGCACCCCGGCCAGCCGGCCGACGGAGCTGCTCGAGGCGCCGCCGATCCCGAACCAGACGTTGCCGCTGGCGTCCGGCGCGACCGAGAGCGGCGCTTTTTCGGCGCCGAGCTTGTAGGCGGTCGCGGTCGGCGGGTCGGTGGGAACGATGCGGACAATCGCGTTTGCGTTCGGGAACGAGATGCCGCCGTACTCGGCCAGCCAGAGGGTGCCGTCCGGGGCGGTGCGGATCACCCGCGGCGACCCGCCGGAGAGCGCCGGGTCAACCGAGGTGAGGGGGTACTGAGTGAAGGTCGAGGTGTGGGGATCGAACTTGCCGAAGGTGTTCTTGAGCACGTTGGTGAACCAGATCGAGCCTTCGGGGCCGGTGGCGACGCTGACCACGCCGGTACCGGTGAAGGAGCCCGAGCAGGTGCCGGTCGGTTCGCAGGGCTTGACCTGGTACTCCTCGTACAGGCCGCCGGCCGCCTTGGCTAGGCGGTAGCCGGGATTGCCGGGGTTTTCCTCGGCGAACCAAGGGAGGCCGTCCTGGTCGATGGTGACGCCGGCGGGCTTGGCGTCGTAACGGGTCGAGTCCGCCGGCACGCCGGTCTGGTGCCAGAGATCGGGCAGCTCGTTGATCAGCAGGGAGCCGTCGGTGCTGGCGATCCGGTTGCCGGTATAGGCGGGGCCGACGTTGCTGGAGCCGTTCTCGGCGAACCAGGCGGTGCCGTGGGGCGCGATCGCGATGCCTCCGAGATCGGGAGCCCCCGGCGTGATCGCCACCTGTAGGCCGTTGCTGGTGCCGGGCGACATCGCGGCGACGTTGCCGTAGCCGTAGACGCCCATGCTGCGGGTGAACCAGAGCCGCTGGTTTTCGGGATCGAAGGCGAGGTCGCGGATTAGGAAGGCGCAGCAGCCTTCGCCGCTCGCTTTCGGGGTGTGGAAGTAGGAGATGCCGCTGGAGGTGTTCGGCGCCGCCAGGGCGGGCGTCAGACGGGCCAGCTCGGGGGGTTCGGTGAAAGAGCTGGCGCTGTTGGCGCCAAACCAGATGTTGCCGCTGGAGTCGGCGACCATGCCGGCCTGGATCGGTCGCGATTCCGGCAGCGGGAAGTATTCCGGCGTCGCGGCGCGCGCGGCCACCGGGGCCAGCGCGGCAAGGGCCGCAGCAGCGGCGAAGAAGCGGACGAGCCTCCCAGACACGGCCGGCACTCTAGCCGTGAATCAGCGGCGAATTTTCGAGTCGCCCCAGGGCTGGGGGCTTTTCCCCCAGTTCAGGCGCGGGTGAAGCGGCGGCCGGCGGTCGGCGACTGCTCCTCGTCAAGCAACACTTTGTCCGACTCGCCCCGTTCGACCGCTTCCTTCTCCATCTGGGCGATCTTCTCCGGGGTCAGGTCGCCGACGTTTTCGCGCTCGATGTTGGCCACCCACTCGGCCCCCTCCTGCGACTCGGCCTCGTCGAACTCGACCTCACCCCCGCGGTCGAGCGATTTGTCGATCTCTTCGAAGAGGGTGTCGACGAGCTGCGCCTGTGGCACCTTGCGCAGCGGTTTGCCGCCGGCGAAGATCAGGCCCTCGTTCTTGGCGCCGGCGATGCCGAAGTCGGCGTGGCTGGCCTCGCCGATGCCGTTGACCGCGCAACCCAGCACCGCCACCTCGACCGGCTCCTCGTAGCCCTCCAGGCGCTGCTCGATTTCGGCCACGACCGAGTCCATGTCGAACTGCAGGCGGCCGCAGGTCGGGCAGGCGATCAGCACCGGGCCACGCTCGCGAAGCTGCAACGCCTTGAGTATCTCCCAGGCGACCTTGACCTCCTCCTCGGCGTGGAAGGTCGAGAGGCTGATCCGGATCGTGTCGCCGATCCCGTCGGCCAAGAGCGTCCCCAGCCCCACCGCCGATTTCAGCGATCCCCCCCATTTCGTCCCCGCCTCGGTGACGCCAAGGTGCAGCGGGTAGGGGATCTTCTCGGAGAGCAGGCGGTTGGCGGCAATCGTGTAGGGCACGTTGGTCGACTTGATCGAGACCTTGAAGTTCTCGAAGTCGAGCCCCTCCATCAGTTCGACGAACTCAACCGCGGCGGCGACTAGCGCCTCGACCGGGCTCTCGCGCTCGAGCGCGTGCAGGTGTTTGGGCAGCGAGCCGGAGTTGACCCCGATCCGCATCGGCACCCCGGCCACGGTCGCCTTCTCGGCCACCTCGGCGACTTTGTCGCGGCCACCGATGTTGCCCGGGTTGAGGCGGATGCAGTGGGCGCCGGCGTCGATCGCTTTCAGCGCCAGCGTGTGGTTGAAGTGGATGTCGGCGATCACCGGAATCGGCGATTCCTTGACGATCGTCTTCAGCGCCTCCGCGTCCTGCTCCCGTGGCACCGCGCAGCGAACGATGTCCGCCCCTGCGTCAGCAACCTTGCGGATCTGCTCCATCGTCGCCGCCAAATTCGCGGTCTCGGTCTTCGTCATCGTCTGCACCGCCACCGGGGCTCCTCCCCCGATTGGCACCTTGCCGACGAATATCTGGCGCTTGGAAGCCATATGCGAAGGGTATCTGGCGGGCTCGGCGGTCCGGCTAGCGGACTTTGAAGCCTTCGCCGGTTAGGCGGCCGATGTCATTGCTGAGGCCGATGAAGAAGAGCATCGCGACGAGGGCGAAGCCGACCATGCTGGCCCGCTCCATCACCCGCAGGGAGACCGGGCGGCCGCGCAGTTTCTCGACCAGTGCCCAGAAGATGTGCCCCCCGTCGAGCGGCAGGATCGGCAGCAGGTTGATCAGCCCCAGGGAGAGGCTGACGACGGCGAGCAGCAGCAGCGCCTGCGAGAGACCAACGTCGATCGTCTGGTTGGCGACGTCGCTGGTGCCGACGATCCCGGAGATCTGCTTGCGCTGCTCGGATTCGAAGATGTGGCCGAAGATCGAGGCCGTCTTGCTGGTGATCATCCACATCGAATCGAGCGAGCGGTCGGCGGCCGCGCCGGGGCTAACAGAGATCCCTTCCGAGCCGTAGGAGAAGCCGATCAGGGCCCGTTTGTTTTCAGCGCTGTATTCGGGCCAGACCGTCAGCGTCCGCACCTGGCCGTCGCGGGCGATGGCGAGGCGCACCGGCGTCGAGGAGGTGCAGCCCTGGACCTGCTTGCCGGCGCATTTGTGGGCTGCGACGGCTTCGCCGAAGTGGGTCAGGCGCTCTTCGACCGGCATTCCTTTGAAGCTCTTGCCGTCGACGGCGACGATCCGGTCGCCCGGCTGCAGTACCTTGGCAGCCGGGGTGCCGGGGCGAATTTCGCCCACCGTCTGGTCCACTTTCTGGGCGGCGAAGAAGTAGACGCCGAGAAAAATCAGGAAAGCGAGGACGATGTTCACTGCCGGGCCGGCGGCGATCACGACGATCCGCTTCCACACCTTCTGTCGGTAGTAGGCCCGGTGGGCGACCTCCGGCGGAAGCTCCTCTTCCGGGGTCATGCCGCTGATCTTCACGTAGCCGCCGAGCGGGATCGCTTTGACGCCGTACTCGGTCTCGCCGCGCTTGAACGACCAGATCGTCGGCCCGAAGAAGAGGAAGAAGCGCTCGACCCGCATCCCCGTCGCCTTGGCGGCGAAGAAGTGGCCCGCCTCGTGCAGCATGATCAGCAGGCAGAAGCCGAGGAAGATGTAGATCCAGTTCATGCCGGCATCAACCCCCGGACCTCTTCTTCGGAGCGGCGGCGGGCCTCGGCGTCGGTGGCGAAAAGGTCATCGAAGTGGGTGACGGGCTGGGCCGGCATCTCCTCGAGCACGCGCTCGATCACGGCGGCGATGCCGGTGAAGGGGATCCGGCCGGCGAGGAAGGCGGCGACGGCGACCTCGTCGGCGGCGTTGAGGACGCAGGGCGCGGTCCCCCCTGCGGCGCCGGCCTCGAGGGCGAGGCGTAGGCAGGCGAAGGTGTCGAGGTCGGGCTGCTCGAAGGTCAGGGAGCCGACGGCGGCGAGGTCGAGGCGCGGCACGTCGACCTCGGCCCGCTCGGGGAAGTGGAGTGCGTAGGAGATCGGCACGCGCATGTCGGGGTAGCCGAGGTGGGCCAGTGAGGCGCCGTCGAGGAGGTCGATCAGCGAGTGGACGATCGACTGCGGGTGGACGACCACGCCGATGCGCTCGTAGGGGATGGCGAAGAAGTGATGCGCCTCGATCGCCTCGAAGCCCTTGTTCATCAGCGTCGCGCAGTCAATCGTGATGCGGCCACCCATGCGCCAGGTCGGGTGCGCGAGGGCGTCCTCGACGCTAACCCCGTCGAGGTCCTCGCGGCCGCGGAAGGGCCCGCCGGATGCGGTCAGGACCAGGCGCTCGACCGTCCCCGGCGGCTCCGAGCCGACGAGCTGGAAGAGTGCCGAGTGCTCGGAGTCGACCGGCAGCAGCCGCGTCCCCGTCGCCTCGGCCAGCGCCGTGACCAGCTCGCCACCGATCACCAGGCTCTCCTTATTGGCGAGAGCGACGTCGATCCCCTCGCTGAGGGCGACGATCGTCGAGCCGAGCCCGGCGGCGCCGACGATCGCGTTGAGGACGAGGTCCGCTCCCGAGGAGCCGATCAGCTCGCGCACGCCCTCCTCGCCAGCGAGCACGCGCCCGCTCCAGGCGCCGCGGGCACTCTCGGCCGCCGCCTCGTCAGCCAACGCGACCGTCGGCACCCCGTGCTCGCGCGCCTGTGCCAGCACCTGCTCCCAGGCAGAGCCCGCCGCCAGGCCAACTGCCTGCAGCTCCGGCGAGCGCCCGATCACCTGTAGCGCCTGCGTTCCGATCGATCCAGTCGATCCCAGTACGAGAACCTTCTTCAAGGCTTCAAAGGATACGGAGCGACCCTCTCCACCCACGCGTCTGCGTTATGGGTGCATATAGGCCCCAAAAAGCAGACGCGTCTCAATAGACCAGCGCGATCGCGAGGTAGTAGCCGACGACCACGGTGAAAAGGACGGCGTCGAGGCGGTCGAGGATGCCGCCGTGAGGGCCGAAGAGGGTGCCGGTGTCCTTGGTGCCGAGGTCGCGCTTGAGCAGGGACTCGAAGAGGTCGCCGATCGGGGCGAAGGCGGCGACAGCGGCGCCGATGATGAGGGCGTCCACCCCCGAGAGCCAGTCTTGGTAGAGGCCGGCGAACCAGAAGCCCATGGTGCCGATGATGAAGCCGCCGATTAGGCCCTCGACGGTCTTGTTGGGAGAAAGGGTCGGGGCGATTTTGTGGCTGCCGAACATGCGGCCGGTGGCGTAGGCGGCAGTGTCGGCGACGAAGGTGCCGACGAGGACGTCGACCAGCAGGCCGGCGCCGTGGCTTGGCAGGTCGCGCAGCAGTACTGCGTGGGCCAGCGGCAGGCCGATCCAGGCGATCCCCAGCAGCGTGATCGCGATCGAGACCGTCGCCCCGTCGCGGTGGTTGTCGCGGGCCGCGAAAACGAACATCACCGGGAAGGCGGCGACGAGCACCAGCAAGACGTTGAAGGCGGTCCCGAAGTGGGCGGCGACGATCAGCGCCGCCACCGCGAGATAGGCGGGGATCGGCAGCGGCCGCGCCTCCTCGGTCATCGTCAGGTACTCACGCAGGCAGAGGGCGCCGATGGCGATCAGGGCACCAGCGAAGACGAGGCCGCCGGCGACGATGATCGCGATCGCGACCACGATCCAGGGCAGGACGACGATGATCCGCTTGACCGTCTCGCCGCTGCCCCCTCCTCCCCGCCGCGGTTTGCGGGGCGGGCGCCGCCGCGGCTCCGGCGGCGGATCGTCCTCGAACATCTCGTCGTCGAACAGTTCGACGGTCACGCCCGCGCTCCGAAGCGCCGCTGCCGCGTCTCGTACTCGCCCAGGGCCCGGGCGAAGGCGTCGCGGTCGAAGTCCGGCCAGAGCTCATCGGCGAAGACCAGCTCCGAATAGGCGCACTGCCACAACAGGTAGTTGGAGAGCCGTTCCTCGCCGCTGGTGCGAATGAGCAGGTCGGGATCGTGCATCTCGGGCGCGTAGAGGTGCTGGCGGAACTCCTCCTCGCTGCCGCCGTCAAAGCTCCGCGCCGCATCGACGATCTCCGCCCGGCCGCCGTAGTTGAAGGCGATGAAGAGCGAGATCCGGTCGTTGGCCCCAGTCAGGTCTTCGGCCCACTCCATGCGCTCGATCAGCGGCGTTGGCACCCCCTCGCGGCGGCCGATGAAGCGCATCCGCACGCCCTCCTCGTTTAGCTCCGGGGTCTCGCCGGCGATGCGCTCGTCGAGCATCCGCATCAGCCCCTCGACCTCCTCGGGCGGCCGCGTCCAGTTCTCGGTCGAGAAAGAGAACACGGTCAGCTCCTCGATCCCGAACTCGACCGCGTCGCGCAGGCGTCCCTTGACGACGTCCGCCCCGGCCCGGTGCCCCTCGACAACCGGCAGGCCCCTGCGCTCCGCCCAACGCCCGTTGCCGTCGGTGATGATGGCTACGTAGCGCGGCGGGCTCAAACTTCGAGGATTTCCTCTTCCTTGCCCTTCAGCAGGGCGTCGATCTCGGCGACAGCCTCGTCGGTCTGCTTCTGCAGGGCGGCCTCGGCGCGGCGCTCGTCGTCCTCGCCGGCTTCGCCCTCCTTCTTCAGCTCGCGCAGGTCGCTCATGATGTCGCGGCGGACGTTGCGGACGGCCACCCGGCCCTCCTCGGCGACGCCGTGAACCACTTTGACCATCTCGCGGCGCCGCTCCTCGGTCATCTCCGGGATCGAGAGCCGGATCAGGTTGCCGTCGTTGCTCGGCGTCAGGCCGACGTCGGACTCCTGGATCGCCTTCTCGATCGCCCCCATCGAGCCCTTGTCGAAGGGCGTCACGGTCAGCAGCCGGGCATCGCTGGCGGCGATGTTGGCTAGCTGCTTGAGCGGGGTCGGGTTGCCGTAGTAGTCGACGACGATGCGGTCGAGCAGGTGCGGCGAGGCGCGGCCGGTGCGGACGGTGGCGAGCTCGCCACGGCTGGACTCGACCGATTTGGTCATCCGCTCCTTGGCGTCCGCAAGCAGTTCGTCGATCAGCTCCACAGGTTCCCGTCCTGACTAGGCGGCGGGGGCATTGGAGACCAGCGTGCCCACCTTCTCGCCGGAAACGATCCTATCTATGTTGCGCTCGTCACCCATGTTGAAGACGTAGATGGGAAGGTCGTTGTCCATGCAGAGCGAGAGGGCGGTCGAGTCCATCACCTTGAGGCCACGCTCGATCGCCTCGCGGTGGCTGATCGCGGGGATGAACTTGGCGTCCGGGTTCGTCGCCGGGTCGGAGTCGTAGACCCCCTCCACCCCGTTCTTCGCCATCAAGATCGCCTCGGCGTGGATCTCCAGCGCCCGCAGCGCCGCCGCCGTATCGGTGGTGAAAAACGGGTTGCCGGTGCCGGCGGCGAAGATGACGACGCGGCCCTTCTCGAGGTGGCGCATGGCGCGGCGGCGGATGTAGGGCTCGGCGACCTCCTTGACGTCGATCGCCGACATCACCCGCGTGTACTGGCCGAGTCCCTCCAGGGCGTCCTGCAGGGTGAGCGCGTTCAGCACCGTGGCCAGCATCCCCATGTAGTCGCCGGTGGCCCGGTCCATGCCTTTGGCGGCACCGTCGAGGCCGCGGTAGATGTTGCCGGCGCCGACCACGATCGCCACCTCGACACCGCGCTCGCGCAGAGCCGCCACCTGCCGGGCGATCCGTTCGACCTCGGCAGCGTCGGTGCCGAAGTCGAGGCGGCCCATCAGGGCCTCCCCGGAAAGCTTCAACAGGATGCGCCCGAAGCGTGGCTCGGGAGAGGACGTCACGTTAAGGCGACTCTATTGGCCGACGCGGAAATAGGCGAACCGTGCGATGCGGATGTTCTCGCCCGTCTTCGCCGCCAGCTCCTGGCGCAGCTCCTCGATCGTTTTCGAGTCGTGTTTCTCGGCGTTGACGTGCTGCTGGTCTAGCAGCGCCACCTCGCTGGCCCACTTCGAGAGCTGGCCCTCGACGATTTTCTCGACGACGTTGTCGGGCTTGCCTTCTTCGCGCGCCTTCTCCTCGAAGACCCGCTTTTCGGCCTCGCGCTCCTCGGCCGGGATCTCCTCCGAGGAGACGTAGCGCGGCGCCGTGGCGGCGACGTGCAGGGCGACTTGGTAGGCGAAGACCTTGAAGTCCTCGTTGCGGGCGACGAAGTCGGTCTCGCACTGCACCTCAACCATCGCCCCGACCTTGTCGTTGGCGTGGATGTAGGAGGAGACGACCCCCTCGTCGGTGCCGCGGCCTTCGCGCTTGGCGGCGGAGGCCTGGCCCTTCACGCGCAGGATCTCGACCGCGCGGTCGGTGTCGCCGTCGGCCTCGGTCAGGGCCGCTTTGCAGTCCATCATCGCCGCCCCGGTGCGATCCCGGAGCGCCTTCACATCAGCAGCAGAAATGCTCACGACTGGTCTCCCTCTTTCTCAGCGTTCTCAGGGGCCGGAGCCGGCGGGGTCGGCGCAGGTGGGGTGGCCGGAGGCTGCGCCTCCGGCACAGGAGAGGATTTCTCCTCGGCGGCCGGAGCGGCCTCCGCAGCACCAGCGGCAGCGGCCCCTCCCGCGGGTGGCGTGGGAGATGGGGCCTCGCCCGCAGCTTGCGAGGACGAGGCGCCTTCTCCCACGACAGGACCCGCGGGCCGGGGGGCGGCCGTCTCTTTCGCAGCTTTCTCCGCTGCCGCTTTCTCGGCAGCAGCTTTCTCCGCCGCCTCAGCCGCTTTTTTGGCTTCCTCGGCTTCGACGCGGGCTTTCTCTTCTTCCTCGCGCTTGCGCCGCTCTTCTTCCTCCTTTTTGCGCCGCGCCATTTCCTCGGCGATGCGCTTCTCCTCCTGCACTCGCCAGGCGCTCGAGCCCTCCTCGACAGCGGTGCCGATGGTGCCGATGATCAGCTCGCAGGAGCGGATCGCGTCGTCGTTCCCGGGAATCACGAAGTCGACCGGCGTCGGGTCGCAGTTGGTGTCGACCAGGCCGATGATCGGGATCCGCAGGCGGGCCGCCTCGTGGACCGCGATCTCCTCGGTTTTGAGGTCGGTGACGAAAACCGCGTCGGGTAGGCGCTCCATGTCGCGGACGCCGCCGAGGTTGAACTCGAGCTTGGCGAGTTCGGCCTCCAGCCCCATCCGCTCCTTGGTCGGCAGAAGGTCGAGTTTGCCGTCCTCTTTCCAGCCGTTGAGCTCGTGCAGGCGGGCGATCCGGCCCGACATCGTGTTGAAGTTGGTCAGCAGCCCGCCCAGCCAGCGCTTGTTGACGTAAGGCATCTGGCATTTTTCGGCCCATTCCTGGACCGAGTCGCGGGCCTGCTTCTTGGTGCCGACGAAGAGCACCGTGCCGCCGCCGCTGGCGAGCTCGCCAGCGAAGCGACGGGCGTTCTCCAGCAGCGCCTCGGTCTGCAGCAAGTCAATGATGTGGATCCCGTCCAGCTCGCCGAAGATGAAGCGGCGCATGTTCGGGTTCCAGCGGCGCGTCTGGTGGCCGAAGTGGACTCCGGCCTGGAGCAGCTCGGTAAGGCCTGCCTCTGGCATCGAAAAATCTCCTTGTTCGGTTTGGCGAAGCTCCCCGCCCCACTCGCCGGGACCCGGGCGCGCTCTGGGCGCTCGGGCAGGATCCGGTTCGCTGCCAACGGGGGTTAGATTACGAAGGGGGAATTGTAAGCGCGGGCGCTAATCGGCGCGGGCCGCGTCCAGGGCCGCCGCCAGGTCGGGCGGCAGCGGCGAGGTGAAGCTGAGCCTCTCCCCCGTAACCGGGTGATCGAAAGCGAGCCGGTGCGCGTGCAGAAACTGGCGCCCGAGGCCATAGCGCGCGGCGCCACCGTAGGTGGCGTCTCCCGTCAGCGGGTGGCCGATGGCGGCGAAGTGGGCGCGGATCTGGTGCGTGCGGCCGGTCTCCAGGCGCGCCTGCAGATAGGTCTCGCGCGGCAGCAGCTCCAGCACCTCGAAATGGGTGCGGGCCTGGCGCGAGGCGGCGCCGGAGACGGCCATCCGGTGGCGCTGGCGGGCGCGCCCGATGGGCGCGTCGATGGTGCCGGTGCGGGAGCTGAGCCGGCCGCCGGCCAGGGCCAGGTAGACGCGTTCCACCTCGCGCCGCTGCACCTGCGCCTGCAGGGCGGCGTGGGCGGCGTCGTCGCGGGCGACGACGAGCAGGCCGCTGGTGCCCTTGTCGAGCCGGTGGACGATTCCCGGCCGCTCGGGGTCGCCGCCGCCGAGGATCTCCGCCAGCTCGCTGACCAGGGTCGGCCCCTGGTGGGAGGGCGCCGGGTGGACGACCAGGCCGGCCGGCTTGTCGACTACCGCCAGTGCCTCGTCGAGGTGGACGAGGCGCGGTGCCAGATCAGCCATCGCGCTGGCCGTCGGCGGCGGCGTCACGCAGGTAGAGCACGACGAGCACGATGACGCCGACGGTGATTGCTATGTCGGCGAGGTTGAACGGCGGCCAGGGTGGCAGGTCGATGAAGTCGGTGACGGCGTTGGCGCGGATGCGGTCGGTGAGGTTGCCGAGGGCGCCGCCGGCGACCAACCCGGTCGCCACCCACATCCAGGGCCGGGTCGGATCGCGGGCGAAGAGCCAACCGACGACGCCGAGAGCGAGGAGGCCGACCGCGATCAGGAGGAAGCCGCCGCCCCCGGCCAGCCCGAAGGCGACGCCGCGGTTGTGCGAGAGCGTCAGTTCCAGCGGTCCCAGCACCTCAACCTGCTGGCCGATGACGAGGTTGTGCTCGATCGCCGCCTTGGCCGCCTGGTCGGCGATCAGGACCAGGGCGCAAAGCGCGCCGGCCAGGCACCAGGCACGGGCGCTGGCGCTCACCCGCGGATCAGGCTGACGACCACGGCCTGCAGGGCGAAGAGGATGATGATCCCGATCATCGGGCTGAGGTCGAGGGCGAAACTGCCGCCGCCGATCGGGGGCAGGAAGCGCCGGAAGAGATTCAGGTAGGGGTCGGTCGTGTCTTTGATGAAGTCGAGCACGGCGCGCAGCGGCGGGCTGTAGGGGATGCGCGGGATCCAGGAGATGAGGATGTTGCAGAAGATCAGCACGATGTAGACGATGAACAGCGCTTCGACGTAGGTCGCAATGTCGCCGCGGGTGACAGCGAGGACGGTCATCGCCGCATCCGCTCCAGCGAGGCGCGCACGGCGGCCGCAAAGGCCTCGGGGCCGCCCTCGCGCTCGAGCGCTTCCAGACCGGCTTCGGTGGCGCCCCCAGGCGAGGCGACGGCGCGGCGCAGTGCGGCGGGATCGTGCTGGCGCAGCAGCTCGGCGGTCCCGACCGCGGTCTCGACCACCAGCTCGCGGGCCAGGGCCGGGTCGAGGCCCTCGGCGGCGCCGGCGTCGGCCAATGCCTCGACCGCCAGCGCCAAGTAGGCGGGGGCGCAGCTCATAATCGCGGTCGCCTCGTCGAAGTCGCCGTCGGGGATCTCGACCACGTCGCCGAGCACGGCCAGCTTCTCGCGCACATCGGCCGCGGCCTCGCCGGCGACACAGAGGACGCCCTTGCGCACCTCGACGCCGACGTTCGGCATCAGTCGCAGCACTTCGGCCTCAGGCAGGGCGGCGACGACCCTCGCCAGCGGCGTCGCTGCCAGCACCGAGACGACGCCGCGGGCGTCCTGGATATCCGACGCCACCTCCTCCAGCTTGGCCGGCTTAACCGCCAGGACGAGCAGGTCGGCTCGCGCGGCGATCGCGGTATTCGTGGCCACCTCGCCGCCGAGCTCGTCGGCCAGGGCCTGGGCGCGGCCCGAGCCTGAGTCGGAGAACAGCATCGCCTCGAACTCGCCCGTCCAGCCACGGGCGATCGCCGCAGCCATGTTTCCGGAACCGACGAAGCCGACGACCATGGCCCGGGAGACTATCCCCGGGCCGGCTAGGACTGGTTGAAGAAGCCCTTGTCGATCAGCCTCGCCTTTTCCTCGGCGGAGACCTCGACGTTGCGCGGGGTCAGCAGGAACATCTTCTCGGCGATCCGCTGCATGCCGCCGTCGAGGGCGTAGGTGAGGCCGGAGCAGAAGTCGATCATCCGCTTCGAGAGCTCGTGGTCAGCGGTCTGCAGGTTGAGGATCACCGGCACCGAGCGTTTGAACTG
Source organism: uncultured Actinomycetes bacterium (assembly GCA_963708405.1). GTDB lineage: Bacteria > Actinomycetota > Thermoleophilia > Solirubrobacterales > 70-9 > VAYN01. Next base: position 464,215 of record CAVPSL010000002.1, on the reverse strand, counting down.
ATCGGCGACCTGCTGGGCATCGTTGAAGTTACGGGGAATGACCAGGTGGACCTGGACGTCGGCGCCGCCGTTGTCGACCGGGCGCAGCGTTCGCGTGCGGCTGGCGGCGATCGGCTCGTCGTCCGCGAAGATGTCGTCGATCTCGTCGCGGCGGGGCCGGCGCGAGGTCGGCAGGCGCCGGACTGAGCCGGAGTCGCGATCGCGTTCGCGGCGCGCCTCGAAGACTTCCTCGCTGCCGGTCTCCGGCTCGAAGTCTTCTTCGTATTCGGGACCGTAGTCGTGGTCCTCGGCGAGGCCGAAATAGACGAGTGCTCTGTGCCAGGTATCGCGTAGGGCCATAGGTATCGCGTTGTTTCGGCCCCCGCGGGCCGACTCCTTTTACGAATTACCCGATTTCGGGCAGGTTAGCGTCGATTCACACAAAGAGCGTCGTGCCCAGACGGATGATCGTCGCCCCCTCTTCGACCGCGACCGGCCAATCCTGGGAGGTTCCCATCGAGAGACGGCCGAGGCCGTGCGCCGCCGCCAGCTCGGCGAGGCGGGCGAAATGCGGGCGTGAGGCCTCGGGATCCTGGCTGAAGGGCGGCATCGTCATCAGGCCGACGACCTCGACCGGGCAGCGGGAGATGAACTCGCCCAGATCCGCCGGCGCCACTCCCCCCTTCTCTTCCTCGCCGCTGACGTTGACCTCGACCAACACCTGCGTCTCGGGGCCGCCGTGCTTGCCCAGCTCGCGCAGGACCGAGTCGGTGGCGACGGAGTGGACGAGCCGGCAGAGCGGCAGCACCTGCTTGACCTTGCGGCTCTGCAGGTTGCCGATGAAGTCCCAGGTGAAGGCGCCGCCCCAGCGCTCGTGCTTGGCGGCGAGGTCCTGCTGGCGGTTCTCGCCGACCAGCGTCACCCCGGCCTCGGCCAGCACGCCCATCTCCTCCAGCGGCACGTACTTGCAGGCGACCAGGATCTCGACCCCGGGGCCGACCTGCTCGCGCACGCGGGTGAGGTTGGCAGCGACCTTCTCCGCCTCGATCCCGTGGATCAGCCCCGCCATCAGGCGTCCTTGAGCCAGGCGATGGCGGCCTGGCGGCCGCTGCGGCCGTGGTCGCGGCGGTGGGAGAAGAACAGCTCCGACTCACAGCTGGTGCAGAGGCCGGCCGACTCGACCCGCTCGACCCCGGCCGCGGCAAGCAGGCGGCGCGCCACCTCGGGCAGGTCGAGCATGCGCCCGGCGGCAACCCCCTCCCCCAGCTCGGCGAAGGGTTCCAGCACCTCGTCGCCGACCTCGTAGCAGCAGGGGCCGATGCCGGGCCCGATCGCCGCCGTGGTGGCGCCGACCACCTCGGCTCCGGCGGCGACGATTCCTGCCGCCAGGCCGCGCCAGCCGCAGTGCAGCATCGCCACCCCGCCCGGTCCGTAGAGCGCCACCGGCAGACAGTCGGCGATGAGGACCAGCGCCGCGATTCCCGGCCCGGTGACGACATGCCCGTCCGCCTCGGGAAGCTCCCCGCTCCGCAGTTCCTTTGCGGTGCCCTGCGGGGAAAAGGAACAGCGCAGCGGGAGGCCGGCGTGAGTTTCCAGCTCGGCGCCGTGAACCTGGCGGGCGAAACCGATGCGCTCGGGCCGGCGGCCGAGGGCTGCGACAAGACGGGCGCGGTTAGTCGCGACTGCTATCGGGTCGTCGTCGGTGAGCAGGCCGAGGTTGAGGCTGTTGTACGGCGCCTCGCTAACGCCGCCGAGCCGGGTCGTGAAGGCAACCCGGGCTCCGCCGAGGTCTGCCTCCAGCCAGCGCACGCCATCTCGCTCCTGCCAGTCCATGCGGGGCGAGGTTAATCGCGGGCGGCGGCGAGGGCGGCGGCGAGCTCCTCAGCCCGGCCCGAGACCTCGCCGTCGAGCTTGGCCGCCAGGGCGGCTTCGAGGCCGCGGCCTAGCGCCAGGCCCTGGGGGACACCGGCGGCAATCAGGTCCTCGCCGCCGATCTCCAGTTTGACCCGCGACCACTCGGCCAGCCAGCGGTCGAGCCACTCGGCGCCAAGGGCGCGGGCGAGGACCAGTTCGAGTGGGCTGTGACCGCGGGCCAGGTCGACGGCCTTTGAGGGGCGCTGCGGCTCTGCGGCGGCAAGCTCGGCGACTGCGGCGCCGGGGCTGTCCGGGGAGACCGCGGCCAGGACGCAAGCGTCCCGGGGTGCGAAGCCGCGCCAAGGCTCGCTGTCCAGCAACTCCCCCACCCGCTCGGCCAGCTCGCCGCCGTCGTCGTACAGCGGCACCAGTCCCCACTCGGCCAGGAGAGTGAACCCTTGCGGCGCCGTCGCTTCCCCGGCCAGGCGCAGCAGCTCGGCCCGGCGCCGGTCGGCGGAGACGGTGCCGAGGTCGGTCGCCCGCAGCAGGCGCTCGGTCTCGGGCTCCAGCGCGAAGCCGAAGCGGGCCGCGTAGCGGGCGGCGCGCAGGGCCCGGGTCGGGTCATCGGTGAAGGAGGCCGGATGGAGGACGCGGAGCAATCCGGCTTCGAGGTCAGCGCGGCCGCCGTGGGGGTCGATCAGCTCCGCCTCGCCCTGCAACGGCACTGCCATCGCGTTGATCGTGAAGTCGCGACGACCCAGGTCCTGTTGGATCGAGGCGCCCGGCGTCACCAGTGGCAACGCTCCCGGCTCCGGATAGGACTCACGGCGGGCGGCCGCCACGTCCACCTCGTGGCCATCGAGGACAACCTTGGCGGTACCGAAGCGATCGTGGGAAATCGGCTCGGCGCCGAGTCGGGCGGCCAGCGCCGCGGCGTCGCCCTCGACGACGACGTCGACGTCGCCGCGCGGGCGGCCCAACAGCAGATCGCGGACGGCGCCGCCGACCAGGTACACCGGCGCCTCCGCGGCGCCCCGGATCCTCGCCAGCTCCGGATAAGCCCGGTCCAGCGCCGCGCCGAGGCTCTCGCTCTGCTCTCCGGGGCTCGGCATCGCTCTCCTTCCCTACCATGACTCGCTGCGCGGATGGCGAGCCGGCAGACAGATGGGCCCGATGGGCCGGACGCCCGGAGGGAGCGTTTGATCGCGCGTCGCGAGGAGCAGCGACAGCGCCTGGCACGACGACGGCGGCTGGTCGCCGCCGTCCTCGCCCTCGCGGTTATCGCCGTTGTCGCCGTGGTCGTGATCGCCTCCGGTTCCGGTGGTGGCAAGAGCAATGCCTCTGCCTCGACGGGGAACGGCAGCGCGAACAGGAGCAAGGAATCCGCCAAGGGCTCCGAACCGGCCGGGCAGAGCGGCAAGGTCCGCAACGCCACCCCGCAGCCTGACTGGCGCCCCTACACCGGACCGGTGCCGATCCTCGAGTACCACGTGCTCGGCCCGGCGCCCGAAGACGCGCCCTACCCGGAGCTGTACGTGACCCGGCCCGACTTCCACAAGCAGATGGACTGGCTCGAAGAACACGGCTACCAGGCGGTGACGCTCGAACAGGTGCAAGACGCCTGGTACCACGGCGGCACCCTGCCGGCCAAGCCGGTCGTCCTCAGCTTCGACGACGGCTACCGGCCGCAGTACACCTACGCCCTGCCAGAGCTGCGCAAGCACGGCTGGGCCGGCGTCCTCAATCTCAAGGCGGAAGGCTCGGACCTCTACGAAAGCAACGTCAAGGCGATGATCGCCGCCGGCTGGGAGCTGGCCGCGCACACGATCCACCACCTCGACCTGACCGAACTCGGCCCCGAACAGCTCCAGGAAGAAGTGGCCGGGTCGCGCAAGCTCCTGCAGCGCGAATACGGCGTCCCGGTGAACAACTTCTGCTACCCGGCGGGGCAGTTCAACTCGACTGTGATCGCCGCCGTCGAAGCCGCCGGCTACACCGGCGCCACCACCGAGATCCCCGGCTACGCCAGCCGCGACAAACCCTACGAACTGGCCCGCTTCGAGATCCTCGGCTCCAGCGGCGTCTCCGGCATGGCCGAAGACCTGGAAACGGGCGAAGGCCAGACGGGCGAAATAGGGGCCTAGGGCCGGCTCAGAGCCGGACGGGTACGCCGTCGGCGGCGAGCCGCTGCTTGGCGTCGCGGACCCGGAAGTGCCCGTAGTGGAAGATCGAGGCGCAGAGGACGGCATCGGCGCCACCGGCGCGGACCGCCTCGCTCAGGTGCTCGAGCTCGCCGGCGCCGCCGGAGGCGATCACCGGCACCGGCACCGCGTCGGCGACGGCGCGGGTCAGCTCGATGTCGTAGCCGTCGTTGGTGCCGTCGCGGTCCATGCTGGTCAGCAGCACCTCCCCGGCGCCGCGCTCGACCGCCTCGCGCGCCCAGGAGACGGCGTCGAGCCCCTCGACCCGCTTGCGGCCGCCGTTGACGTAGACGCCCCAGCCGCCGTCGTACCAACCGGGCGGTGCCGCGCAGGTCGGCGAGGCGGTCGGCGGCTCGCCCTCGCGCTTGGCGTCGATCGCGATCACCACGCACTGGGCGCCGAACTGGTCGGCCAGCTCGGTCAGCAGCTCGGGCCGGGCCAGCGCCGCCGAGTTGACCGAGACCTTGTCGGCGCCGGCGTCGAGCACCGCCTGGGCGTCCTCCACCGAGCGGATGCCACCGCCGATCGTGAAGGGGATGAAGACGTTGTCGGCGGTGCGCCGGGCCAGCTCGACGATCGTCTCGCGCTTCTCGTGCGAGGCGGTGATGTCGAGGAAGACCAGCTCGTCGGCGCCCTCGGCGTCGTAGCGCTCGGCCAGCTCGACCGGATCGCCGGCGTCGCGCAGGCCGACGAAGTTGGTGCCCTTGACGACGCGGCCGGCATCGACATCGAGGCAGGGGATGACGCGCTTCAGTGCCATGCCCTCAGGTTAGGGCGACGATCGCCTCGGCGACCGTGAACTTACGCTCGTAGAGGGCGCGGCCGACAATCGCGCCCTCGAGATTGAGGTAGGAGGACCCCTCCGCCGCCAGGGCCCGCAGGTGCGAGAGCTCACCGACGCCGCCGGAGGCGATCACCTTGGCCTCGGTGGCGGCGGCGATGCGGGCCAGCTCGGTCAGGGCCGGGCCCTCCATCGTGCCGTCGACCTCGATCGCGGTGCAGAGGAAGCGGGAAACGCCGCGCTGGGCCAGCTCGGCGACAGCGTCAGCGACGTCGCGGTCGCTGGTCTCCAGCCAGCCAGCGAGGGCGACCTTGCCGTCGCGGGCATCGACGGAGACGACGACGCGTTCGTCGTGGCGCTCCAACGCGTTCGCCAGCAGCTCCGGGTCGCGCAGGGCGGCGGTGCCGATCACGACCCGCTCCGCCCCGGCCTCGAGCACGGCGTCGATCGCGGCGAGGTCGCGGAGGCCACCGCCGACCTGGATCGGGCACTCGACGGCGGCGGCGATGCGCTGCACCTGCTCCAGGTTCCGCGGCTCCCCTGCCTTGGCCCCGTCGAGGTCGACGACGTGGAGGAACTCGGCGCCTTCACCGGCCCAGCGGGCGGCGGCGTCGACGGGGTCGGCGTCGTAGGTCGTCTCGCGCTCGTAGTCACCCTGCAGCAGACGGACGGCCTGGCCGCCACGGATGTCGATCGCCGGATAGAGGACCACGGGGTGCGGAGCTAGGCCGGGACCGAGGCGCAGACCCCGGCGAAGTTGGCGAGCAGGCGCAGGCCGGCGGCGCTCGACTTCTCGGGGTGGAACTGGACGCCGAAGACATTGCCGCGCTCGGCCGCACAGGCGAAGCGGGAGCCGTACTCGGCGCTGCCGAGGAGCTCGGCCGCCTGCGGCCGCGGCGCGAAGGAATGGACGAAGTAGAAGGGCGTCTCCGAGTCGATCCCCTCGGCCAGGCGCGACTCCTTCTCCCAGCGCACCGGCGCCCAACCGATGTGCGGGATCTTGAGGCCATCGGCCGCGAGCGCGCCGACCGGTCCGGCGAGCAGTCCGAGCCCCTCCGCCCCACCGAGCTCGACGCTGGAGTCGAACAGCAGTTGCAGACCGAGGCAGATGCCGAGGATCGGCACGCCGGCGGCGTGGCGCTCGGCGATGAGCTCATCGAGGCCGCGCTCGCGGATCTGCTCCATCGCCCGCGGGAAAGCACCGACCCCGGGCAGGACAACGCCGTCGGCGTCGCGCACCGTTGCCGGGTCGTAGCTGACCGTCGCCGTGGCGCCGACGTGCTCGAGCGCCTTCTCGACCGAGCGCAGGTTGCCCATGCCGTAGTCGAGGATCGCGATCCGCGCGCTCATGAAGACAGGGTCCCCTTGGTCGAAGGCACGCCGCTCTCCTCGGGGTCGATCGAGACGGCGACCCGGAGGGCACGGGCGAAGGCCTTGAAGCAGGCCTCGATTATGTGGTGGGCGTTGGTGCCGTAGGGCACGGTCACGTGCAGGGTCAGCTTGGCGCTGTTGGCGACGGCGCGGAAGAACTCCTCGGCCAGCTCGGTGTCGAAGCCGGCGATCGAGGTCGCCGGCAGGTCGGCGTCGAAGTGGCAGAAGGGGCGACCGGAGATGTCGATCGCACACTCGGCCAGGGACTCGTCCATCGGCACCACGGCGGCGCCGTAACGGCGAATACCGGCGCGGTCGCCCAGCGCCTCGTCGAGCGCCTGTCCAAGGACGATGCCGACGTCCTCAACCGTGTGGTGAGCGCCGGTCTCGAGGTCGCCGCTGGCCTCGACCTTGAGACCGAGGCGGCCGTGGCGGGCGAGCAGGTCGAGCATGTGGTCGAGGAAGCCAACGCCGGTGGCGGCGCTCGACTCACCCCCGTCGAGATCGAGGGAAAGCTTGATCTGGGTCTCGGCCGTGTCGCGCGCGCGGCTGGCGGTTCTGTCGCTCATCGCCTAATCATCCCCGACTCGCCGTGGACGGGCAGCCCCTCGGCCCGGGCGAGGGCGTCGAGTTGCGGGGCCAGCGCCGCCGCGGCCTCAGCCGTCACCTCGACCGTGGAGATACGACGGCGGAAGGCCCCGGGCCCGAGCGGGCCGGTGAAACGACCGGCGCCGCCGGTCGGCAGCACGTGGTTGGAGCCGGCGACGTAGTCGCCGAAGGCAGTGGCGCCGTAGCGGCCGACGAAGACGCAGCCGGCGGTGCGGACGCGGTTGGCGAGCAGCGCCGCGTCCTCCTCGAGCAGCTCCAGGTGCTCGGGGGCGTAGGCGTTGGCGAGCTCGATCGCGTCGCTGAGGTCGGGCACCTGGACGAGGGCGAAGGGGGCGTCGGTGACGCTCTCGCGCGCCGCCGCCGCGGCTGCCGTCGCCGCCTCGATCGCCTCCAGCACGTGCTCCTCGACCGCGGCGACGACGACCGGGCTGTCGGGACCGTGCTCGGCCTGGGCGCAAAGGTCGAGCGCGGCCCACTGGGCGTCGACGTCGTGGCCGGCGATCACCATCAGCTCTGAGGGTCCGGCCAGGGAGTCGATGCCGACGCGGCCGTAGACCGCCCGCTTGGCCTCGCGGACCCAGGCGTTGCCGGGGCCAGCGACGACGTCGACCGGCTCGATCGACTCGGTCCCGTAGGCAAGCGCGAAGATCGCCTGGGCGCCACCCATCGCGTAGATCTCGTCCACCGCACAGAGCGCGGCGGCGGCCAGTACCAGCGGCTGCAGGGACCCGTCGGGGCCGGGCGGCGAGGCGAGGGCGATCCGCTCGACGCCGGCGACCCGGGCCGGGATCGCGCACATCAGCACGCTCGACGGATAGGCGGCGCGACCGCCGGGGGCGTAGATGCCGGCGGCGCCGACCGGCACCTCGCGCAGCCCCACGGTCTGGCCCTGCGGCAGCTTCACCGCTCGTGGCTCAGCGAGCTGGGCGGCGGCGACGGTCTCGATGTTGGCGGCGGCCAGCTCCAGCGCCTCGCGCAGGGCCGGCTCCAGCGCCGCCAGCGCCGCGCTCGCCTCGGCCGGATCGACCGCGAGCGCGGTCCGCGGCCGCTCGGTCGCGTCGAAGCGGTTGGTCAGCTCCAGCACGACGGCCTCCTCGGCGCGGTGCCCGGCCTCGTACTCGGGACCGCCCGGGCCGAGGACCGGCCCGGCGATCTCGCTGAGATCCACCGCGGCGCCCAGTCCGGCTGCCCAGGAGCGCATCGCCGCCGCGGTCGGGCCGGCGCCCTCCCACTCGAAGCGGCGCCTTCTCATCCCCCCGTCGCCTTCCCCAGCCTGGCGACGAGGTCGTCGACCTCGGCCGCCCGCAGCTTGTGGGCGACCCGGTTGGCGACGAAGCGGGCGGTGCAGACGACGATCTCCTCGCGCACCTCGAGGTCGTTCTCTTCCAGCGTGCGGCCGGTGGCGACGAGGTCGACGATGCCGTCGGCGAGGCCGATCAGCGGCGCTAGCTCGACCGAGCCCTTGACCTCGATCGCCTCGACCTGGCGCCCGGAGCCCTCGAAATAGCGCTCGGCGATCCGCGGGTACTTGGTGGCGATCCGGATCATCCCCAGCCGCCGCTGCGACTCGCCCAGGCTCTCGTCGCCGACGCGGCCGGCCAGAACCATGCGGCAGCGGCCGTAGCCAAGGTCGAGCAGCTCGTAGACGACGCGGTCAGATTGCTCCAGCAGGACGTCCTTGCCGGTGATGCCGACGTCGGCGGCGCCGGCCTCGACGTAGGTGGGCACGTCGGAGGGGCGCATCGTCACCAGGGTGATGTCCTCGCCGGGGAAGATCAGCGAGCGCGAGTCGCCGCGCAGGGCGGCGGTGTCGATCCCAGCGCCGTCGAGAGCGTCGAGCGTCTCGCCGAAGAGGGCCCCGCGCGGCACCGCCAGCTTCAGCGGTCCGTCCGGCTTGGCGCCGTGGGTGGCGGCGACGCCGGCGCTCATGCGGCACCTCCGCCCCGCCGCGACTCCTCCATCTGGGCGACGTGCACGCGCTCCAGGTAAAGGGCGAAGCCAGCTGCCGGCTTGTCGACGCCGAAACGGCGCAAGAGATCGTCGTAGCGACCGCCACCACCGAGGATGTGGCCCAGCGCCGGGTCGTAGACCTCGAGGATGGCGCCGCTGTAGTAGCCGAGGTCGCGGAGGAGCCCGAGGTCGATCTGGACCCGGTCGGCGGCGCCGCGGGCGGCCAGCTCGTCGTAGGTGCCCTGGATGCGGGCGGTGGCACGGGCCACGGCCTCGCCGCCCAGCTCGCGCGCCTGCTCCAGCACCTCAGGGCCGCCGCGCAACTGCGCGATCGTCAGGCAGGTCCGTTCCTGCTCCGGGGAGAGGCCGATCTCGCCGAGCGAAAGCCCGAGGCCGACCAGGTCGTGGGCGGCGAGGCGGCCGAGGATGCCTTCCGCCGTCTCCTCGGCGACGCCCAGCTCGAGCAGCAGTTGGCGGTAGAGGTCGGAATCGCCGAGCCCGATCACGGCGCGGTCAAGCCCGGCGGCGTCGATGGCCGCCTCCAGCACCTCGACCACCTCGGCGGTCCCGGCCGGGGCTGGCACGCCGATCAGCTCAACACCGGCCTGGGCGAACTCGCGCATCTGGCCGCGCTGCGGCCGCACAGCGCGAAAGGCGTTGGCGAGGTAACAGAAGCGCAGCGGCTCCCCAGCCTCGGCGAAGCGGGTCGCGACCAGGCGGGCGATCGGGATCGTCATGTCGGTGCGCAGCGCCAGCAGCTCGCCGCTCTCGTCGAAGAAGCGGTAGGCGCTGTCGGCGGTGCGGCCATCGCCGCGGGCCAGCACCTCGTCGTACTCCATCGCCGGCGTCGCCACCTCGCCGTAGCCGCGCTGCTCGAAGACGTCCAGCAGGGAAGCGTGCAGGCGCCGCAGCTCCCCCATCTCCTCGGGCAGGATGTCGCGCGTGCCGGGCGGAATCGGGTGGATCATCGGCTTGACCTTACGAGAGAGCGGCAAAAAGCCTGCTAAGCCGGGACCTCGGCCGAGACCCGTTCAATCTGGGCACCGAGCGCCCGCAGGCGCTCGTCGATCTGCTCGTAGCCGCGGTCGATCTGGCGGATATTGCCGATGTGGGACGTTCCCTCGGCCGCCAGGGCGGCGATGAGGATCGCCATCCCAGCGCGGATGTCGGGACTCTCGACGCGCTCGCCATGAAGCCGGCTCGGACCGCTGACGATCGCCCGGTGGGGATCGCAAAGCGTGATCCGAGCGCCCATCGCGACCAGCTTGTCGACGAAGAAGAGGCGGTTCTCGAACATCTTCTCGAAGATCAGGATCTCCCCCTGCGCCTGCGTGGCGAGGGCCAGGGCGATCGAGGTGAGGTCGGCCGGGAAGGCGGGCCAGGGGCCGTCCTCGATCTTCGGGATCGCGTCGCCGAGGTCGCTCTCGATCTGCAGATGCTGGCCCGGCGGCACAACAACGTCGTCGCCCTCGATCTCCGAGCGCAGGCCGAGGCGGCGGAACTGGCGCCGCACCATCAGCAGGTCGGCCGGCTCGCAGTCGCGGATGCAGACCTCTCCCCCGGTCGCCGCCGCCAGGGCCATGAAGCTGCCGACCTCGATGTGGTCGGCGGAGATCGTGTGCTCGGCGCCGCCGAGGCGGTCGCGGCCGTGGATCCTCATCACGTTGGAGCCGATGCCCTCGACGCGAGCGCCCATCGTCGCCAGCAGGCGCGCCAGGTCCTGGACGTGTGGCTCGCAAGCGGCGTTGGCGATCGTCGTCACCCCCGGCGTCAGCGCCGCCGCCATCAGCGCGTTCTCGGTCCCCATCACCGAGGGCTCGTCCATGAAGATCTCGCAGGCGCAGAGCCCCGTCGGCGCGGTCAGCTCGATCCAGCGGTCGCCGTCGATACGGGCGCCGAGGTCCTTGAAGGCATCGAGGTGGGCGTCGAGCCGGCGGCGGCCGATGAAATCACCCCCCGGCGGCGGCATTTTTGCCTCACCGAAGCGGGCCAGCAGCGGCCCGGCAACGAGGAAGGAGGCGCGGATCTTGGCCGAGAGCTCCTCGTCGACGACGGCATCGGCGACGTTGCGGGCGCAGAGGCGGACGCTGTTGTCGGCCTCCCAGCTCGCCTCGACCCCGAGCCGCTCCAGCAGAGCGATCTGGGCCTCGGTGTCGCGGATCCGCGGCACCCGGTGTAGCAGCAGCTCCTCCTCGGTCAGCAGGCAGGCAGCGAGGATCGGCAGCGCGGCGTTCTTGTTGCCGGCCACGGTCAGCTCTCCGGAGAGCGGCGCGCCGCCCTGAATGACGAACTTCTCCATGAGTCCGGCTAGGGTAACGACCAGATGAGGAGGGGGTGGAAGATCGCGATCGGCATAGTCGCGGCGCTTGTCGTCGTGCTGGTCGTCAACGCCCTCCTGGTCGACGGCGAAACGAAGAAGGCTGAGGTAACCGTGCCCGGCGGCCGCATTCTCGACCTGCCTGCGCGGCGAACTCCAGGTCCTCGAACGCGGGCCCCGCGACGGCAGCCCGATTGTCCTCATCCACTGCTTCACCTGCGGGATCAACTGGTGGGACGGGATGCTGCCGGCGCTGAGCCGCAGGCACCGCGTCGTCGCCGTCGACCTGCTCGGCCACGACGGCTCCGAAAAACCGGCCTCCGGCTACTCGATCCCCGACCAGGCCGAGGCCGTCGGCGAGGCCCTGGAACGGCTCCACATCAGCCATGCCGAGGTGGTCGGCCACTCGCTGGGCGGCCCGGTGACGCTGGCGCTGGCCGAACGCTCGCCGCAGATCGTCGACCGCATGGTCCTGATCGACAGCATCCCCGACGACTCCTACGGCAGCGTCGGTCTGATCGGCGAACTGCCGTTCAAGCCGGTGCTCGGCGAGCTGCTCTGGCGGATCAAGCCCGACTTCTCGATCAAGGACGGCCTCAAGGTCGCCTTTGCGCCCGGCTACGACGTTCCCGACGCCTTCGTCGACGACGTCAAGCGGATGACCTACAGCTCCTACTCCGGCTCGCACGGTGCCTTCGACAGCTACACCGGCGAAAAAGCGCTGCCGCAGCGTGCCGCCGCCGTCGCCAAGCCGACCCTGGCCATGTTCGGCGCCGAGGAGCAGATCGCCAACGACCCGCGCAAGGCACTCGCCGCCTACCGCGCCGCCGATCCCGGCATCGAGACGAAGCTGATCGCCGGCGCCGGCCACTCTCCCAACGTCGAGAAACCGGCCGAGACCGCCCAGCCTAGTTCTCGCATTTGGCAAAACGTCCCTGAGTCCCTAGGATTCTCCGCCACGAGGCGCGGCGGAGCGGCCAAGAGCCGCAGCATTTACCCGTCGAGAGCCTCGCTGAAGCGCTTCTGGGGTTCGCAGCGCTGCTGGCTAGCCAGCAGCGCTGCCGCTTGCCAGAGCCGTTTCCGCCGCCTCCCTGCAACTCGCGTTGCAGTTTCTAGATGCCGTCCGAGGACCGGCGTACCTTACGAACCCATGTTCGATTCTAAGCAAACGCTAACCAACCGGTTGGCCGACGCTGCCGACCTGCTGATCGACTTCGCGACGCTGGGTGAGTACGGGCTAGAGCCCGTTGGGAGAACCGCCCAGCCCTGCGAAGCCGATCGCAGGCCCCCGGCCGCCCGCCAACCCCGCGACCCGAGTGCGCCCCCGCGGCCCCCGCGAAGTCGACCATCACGACCTTCTCGTCCGTCACCACGGACAGCCCCTACTTCGACATCCTCTGCGGCTCCCGCACCCGCCGCCAGCAGCATTCAGCCCTGGTGGCAACGAACGACACTCGAGGCCCGGGTCGCGCGGAAGCGCGAGTCCGGGGCCTTCGAGCAGCAAGCGGGAAGCCGACGACGTGCGGCGTGGCGTAGCAGCGCCACGCGAGCCCCGCTGAGGGGGCTTAACGCGCAGCTGATTCGGAGGCAACCGGGCCGCGCTTCCGCGCGACCCGGGCCTCCTCAGAAAAACCGGCGGCGACCTACTCTCCCAGGGGGTTGCCCCCCAAGTACCATCGGCGCTGAGTGGCTTAACTGCTCTGTTCGGAATGGGAAGAGGTGTTTCCCACTCGCTATGCGCCACCGGAATTTTGCGAGACCGCCCCGGTGGAGCTTGAAAACCGCACAAGGCCTCAAGGTAAGTAATAAAAATATCCGTCAAGCCCTCGACCCATTAGTACCGGTCGGCTGAGTGCATTACTGCGCTTGCACCGCCGGCCTATCAACCTGGTGGTCTACCAGGGGTCTTACTCCCTCAAGGGGATGGGAGAGCTCATCTCGAGGACGGCTTCCCGCTTAGATGCTTTCAGCGGTTATCCGTTCCGTGCGTAGCTAACCTGCGATGCCCTTGGCAGGACAACAGATACACCAGCGGCACGTTCATCCCGGTCCTCTCGTACTAGGGATGACTCCTCTCAACTCTCCAACGCCCACAGCAGATAGGGACCGAACTGTCTCACGACGTTCTGAACCCAGCTCGCGTACCGCTTTAATGGGCGAACAGCCCAACCCTTGGGACCTACTCCAGCCCCAGGATGCGACGAGCCGACATCGAGGTGCCAAACCGGTTCGTCGATGTGGACTCTTGGAACCGATAAGCCTGTTATCCCCGGAGTACCTTTTATCCGTTGAGCGACGGCGCTTCCACTTGCTACCGCCGGATCACTAAGCCCAACTTTCGTTCCTGCTCGACCTGTCGGTCTCGCAGTCAAGCTCCCTTGTTGCCTTTACACTCTACGCACGATTTCCAACCGTGCTGAGGGAACCTTTGGGCGCCTCCGTTACTCTTTAGGAGGCGACCGCCCCAGTCAAACTGCCCACCTGACACTGTTCACCGCCCGGATCACGGCGCGGTGTTAGAAGCCCAGACTACCAAGGGTGGTATCTCAAGGGTGACTCCCCGAGCAGCCAAAGCCGCCGGTTCACTGTCTCCCACCTATCCTGAGCGAGATACCCCAGACTCCAATATCAAGTTGCAGTAAAGGTTCACGGGGTCTTTCCGTCTAGCTGCGGGTACTCGGCATCTTCACCGAGACTTTAATTTCACCGAGCCTCTCGTTGAGACAGCGTCCAACTCGTTACGCCATTCGTGCAGGTCGGAACTTACCCGACAAGGAATTTCGCTACCTTAGGACCGTTATAGTTACGGCCGCCGTTTACCGGGGCTTAGCTTCATTGCTTCGCACCGAAGTGCTAACAAGTCCGCGTAACCTTCCGGCACCGGGCAGGCGTCAGCCCCTATACGTCGTCTTACGACTTAGCAGAGGCCTGTGTTTTTGGTAAACAGTCGGTTGGACCAATTCACTGCGGCCCCCTCGGGCTCCCTCCGTATGGAGTTCACCCTAACGGGGCGTCCCTTCTCCCGAAGTTACGGGACGATTTTGCCGAGTTCCTTAACGAGAGTTAGCTCGCTCACCTCAGTATGTTCTACTTGTCCACCTGTGTCGGTTATCGGTACGGGCACGCGAATCCTGCCTAGAGGCTTTTCTTGGAGGCATGGGATCGGGGACTGGCCGGCGGTCAAGCCAGCTGGCATCGCACCTCGCGTCAAAACGCCGCTGCGGATTTCCCTACAGCGACTAGCTACGTGCTTGCCCCAGGACGACCATCGCCTGGGTTCCCTTACCCTTCCCCGTCCCCCCATCGGTCATAACGGAAACGACGTGGTACAGGAATATCAACCTGTTGGCCATCGGCTACGCCTTTCGGCCTCGCCTTAGGTCCCGACTAACCCTGAGCAGACGAACTTTACTCAGGAAACCTTGGACAATCGGTGGTGGGGAGTCTCACCCCACTTTCGTTACTCATGCCGGCATTCTCACTTCCAACCGCTCCACGGAGCCTTACGACGCCGCTTCACGCAGTTGGAACGCTCTCCTACCGCGTACAGAGCCCGCAGGCCTGTACACCCATAGCTTCGGAGGCTAGCTTGAGCCCCGTTGAATTATCCGCGCCCGAACACTTGACCAGTGAGCTGTTACGCACTCTTTCAAGGGTGGCTGCTTCTAAGCCAACCTCTTGGTTGTCTCTGCATTCGGACATCGTTTGCCACTTAGCTAGCACTTAGGGTCCTTAGCTGATGGTCTGGGTTGTTTCCCTCTCGCGTACGAAGTTTATCCCCCGCACACTGACTGCCGAGTTAACCGTAACGGTCTTCGGAGTTTGCCTGAAGTCGGTAACCTGGTAGGGCCCCTAATCCAAACAGTGCTCTACGGCCGCAACGCAATCACTCGACGCTATACCTAAATATATTTCGGAGAGAACCAGATATCTCTGAGCTTGATTAGCCTTTCACTCCGATCCACAGGTCATCCGCCCAGTTTTCAACCTAGGTCGGTTCGGCCCTCCACGAGGTCTTACCCCCGCTTCAGCCTGCCCATGGATAGCTCGCTCAGTTTCGGGTCTACCGCCAGTGACTGTGTCGCCCTATTCAGACTCGCTTTCGCTACGGCTCCGCTCATCGCTTAACCTTGCCACTGACGAGTAACTCGCCGGCTCGTGATGCAAAAAGCACGCCGTCACACCCGAAGGTGCTCCGACCACTTGTAAGTCTACGGTTTCAGGTACTATTTCACTCCCCTTCAGGGGTGCTTTTCACCTTTCCCTCACGGTACTAGTTCACTATCGGTCACCAGGTAGTACTTAGCCTTGGAGGGTGGTCCCCCCAGGTTCAGACCACGTTTCACGGGTGTGGTCTTACTCAGGAACGTCAATCGACAGATCAGTGCGTTTTCACCTACGGGACGATTGCCCTCTGTGGTGCGAGGTTCCACTCGCTTCGGCTAACACCTGATTTTGTAACTGCCGCCGAGCCAGGCACGGCTCGGGCATGACGTCCTACAACCCCCGACAGACAACGCGTGCCCGCTTACATCTGTCAGGTTTGGGCTGATCCCTTTTCGCTCGCCACTACTCAGGGAGTCTCGGTTGATTTCTTTTCCTCGGGCTACTTAGATGTTTCAGTTCGCCCGGTTACCCTCCAGCGGCTATGTATTCACCGCTGGATGACGCCGCATTACCGGCGCCGGGTTTTCCCATTCGGAGATCCGCGGGTCAAAGGCTGTTCAGCGCCTCACCGCGGCTTATCGCAGCCGTCCACGTCCTTCATCGACTCCTGGTGCCAAGGCATCCACCGTAAACTCTTACTATCTTGACGGTGAGCGATCCACTACACTAAAGTGTGTGGATCGTAAATTAAATACCCTCAAAACCCGCCTAAGCGGGTCTCGATTATTGGCCTTGTGCAGTTTTCAAGGTCCACCGAGGCGCACCACGGAGTTCTTCCGTGGTGGTCTCTCAAAACTGAGCAGCGTTCCCACCACACGTAATGTCAGTGGGGAGCCCGGTCGACGTTCTAGAGAAATCTCCCTAGAAAGGAGGTGATCCAGCCGCAGCTTCCGCTACGGCTACCTTGTTACGACTTCACCCCAATCACGGGCCCCACCTTCGACGGCTCCCTCCTTGCGGTTAGGCCACCGGCTTCGGGTGTTACTCGCTTTCGTGGTGTGACGGGCGGTGTGTACAAGGCCCGGGAACGTATTCACCGCGGCATTGCTGATCCGCGATTACTAGCAACTCCACCTTCATGGAGGCGAGTTTCAGCCTCCAATCCGAACCGAGGCGCACTTTCTGGGATTTGCTCCACCTCGCGGTATTGCTGCCCTTTGTATGCGCCAATGTAGCACGTGTGTAGCCCTGGACATAAGGGGCATGATGACTTGACGTCATCCCCACCTTCCTCCGGTTTGTCACCGGCAGTCTCCCATGAGTCCCCAACTGAATGCTGGCAACATGGAACGGGGGTTGCGCTCGTTGCGGGACTTAACCCAACATCTCACGACACGAGCTGACGACAGCCATGCACCACCTGTGATGGTGTCCCGAAGGAAAACCGTGTTTCCACGGCGGTCACTGACATGTCAAGCCCAGGTAAGGTTCTTCGCGTTGCGTCGAATTAAACCACATGCTCCGCTGCTTGTGCGGGCCCCCGTCAATTCCTTTGAGTTTTAGCCTTGCGGCCGTACTCCCCAGGCGGGGCACTTAGTGCGTTAGCGACGGCACGGGAGGAGTCGACACCTCCCACACCTAGTGCCCATCGTTTACGGCGTGGACTACCAGGGTATCTAATCCTGTTCGCTCCCCACGCTTTCGCGCCTCAGTGTCAGTAACGTCCCAGCGAGCTGCCTTCGCTATTGGTGTTCCTCCTGATATCTGCGCATTCCACCGCTACACCAGGAATTCCACTCGCCTCTTCCGTACTCTAGCTCCACAGTATCCATCGGCTTTCAAAGGTTGAGCCTTTGACTTTCACAACGGACTTATGGAGCCACCTACGCGCGCTTTACGCCCAATGATTCCGGACAACGCTTGCTCCCTACGTATTACCGCGGCTGCTGGCACGTAGTTAGCCGGAGCTTCTTGTGGAGGTACCGTCAATCCGCACGGCTATTCACCGGCGAACCTTCGTCCCTCCTGAAAGGGGTTTACAACCCGAAGGCCGTCTTCCCCCACGCGGCGTTGCTGCGTCACGCTTTCGCGCATTGCGCAAGATTCCCCACTGCTGCCTCCCGTAGGAGTCTGGGCCGTGTCTCAGTCCCAGTGTGGCTGATCGTCCTCTCAGACCAGCTACCCATCGTTGCCTTGGTAGGCCGTTACCCCACCAACAAGCTAATGGGCCGCGGGCCCCTCCCAATGCGGAGGCCGAAGCTTCCTTTAGTACACAGGCTTAAGCCTGTGCACCACATCCGGTATTAGCCCGAGTTTCCTCGGGTTGTCCCGGTCATCGGGGCAGATTACCCACGTGTTACTCACCCGTTCGCGGCTTTGCCCCAGGGCAAGCCCTGGTTCGTCGCACCACTTGCATGTGTTAAGCACGCCGCCAGCGTTCGTCCTGAGCCAGGATCAAACTCTCCGTGAAAGTGTACTTCTTACAGAGAGCCTGTCATGCCTGGCGGGCCACCGGGTACACAAATCGGCGACCGGCATGACGGGTAAATCAGACCATCCGGCACGCTGGCGCGACCGAATGGGTCGGGCTCAAACATTCCGCAGACCCGTTGATGGGCCCACGGAGTGCACGCTGCTCAGTTTTCAAAGACCGCTGCGCCTCTGCGGCGGGACTCGCCGCTCTTCAACGCATCGGGGCCGCACAAGGGCAGCCCCAGAAGGACGGGGGAGTATAGCGCTGCGGCGGACGTTTGCCTAGTGGCCGGGCGAATTCGTCGGCGCTTGGCTCGCCAAGCGGACAAATCGCCGCTTGCCGACCTGCAGCACCTTGCCCGTCGAGCCGCTCTGGCGCCAGCGTCGAGCGCTGCCGGCGCGACCGGCTCGCCGTCGAGCTTGACGCCGCCCTGGCTCGATCAGACGCCGGCCCTCGCTGGCGCTGATCTCGAAGGCGGCGGCCGATCAGGCCGGGCAGGTGGATCGCGCCGCCGCCGCCGTCGAGTAGCGCGGCCGAGGTCGAGCTCAGGCATCGTCCTCGGGCACGCCGCTGGTCGACGAATCACGCGGTTGAAGTGCTCCTCGGCCCCAGCGCCCGCGCCCTCGCCGTGGAAGCGGTCGACGAGCCGCCGCGCCAGCTCCCGCTTGGCCTCGTTGGGCGGCCCGCTCGGTCGCGCTTCGGCGCCGAGCAGCAGTCGGTAGTACTCGGCCATCGCCTCGTCGGGGATGCTCATCAGCTTGCCCGAACATCTCCTCCGGCGCGTCGGTGACGCCGACGTAGTTGCCGAGCGACTTGCTCATCTTCTGGACGCCGTCGGTGCCGACCAGGATCGGCATCGTCAGGATCGACTGCGGCTTCTGGCCGTAGGCGGCCTGGATGTCGCGGCCGAAGAGCAGGTTGAACTTCTGGTCGGTCCCCCCCAGCTCGACGTCGGCCTCGACCGCGACCGAGTCGTAGCCCTGCAGCAGCGGGTAGAGCAGCTCCAGCGCCGCGATCGGCTGGCCCGCCGCCAGGCGCTTCTGGAAGTCGTCGCGCTCGAGCAGCCGCGCCACCGTCGTCTGGGCCAGCAGCCCGAGCAGCGCCTCGGGCTCCATCCGCAGCCACTCGCTGTTGAAGCGGACCTCGGTGCGCTCGCGGTCGAGCAGCTTGAAGGCCTGCTCCTGGTAGGTGGCGGCGTTGGCCTCGATCTCCTCGGGCGAGGGCAGCGGCCGGGTGCTGGAGCGGCCGCTGGGGTCGCCGACCCGGGCCGTGAAGTCGCCGATGATCAGGACCACCGTGTGGCCCGCGCTGCTGGAACTCGCGCAGCTTCTCCAGCACGACGGTGTGGCCGAGGTGGATGTCGGCCGTGGTCGGGTCGATCCCGAGCTTCACCCGCAGCGGCCGGCCGGCCGTCGAGCTGCTCGGCGAGCCGCCCCTCGGGCAGCACGTCGACCGCGTTACGCGTCAGATCCGGCATCGGCGCAATGCTAGACTGCCGCCTCCGCTCGGCGCGCCGCTCAGGTCGCCGGGCTTTCCTTTTTCGATGGCAGTCCTTCGACTAAAGCGCCGGAGCGACGACGGCGGCAGTGTCCCGCCTATCCCCCCGCCTCCCCCACCTCGATCCCGGCGTCGACGCCGCCATCGCGCAAGCGGCCGCGGCTGAAGAAGCTGCGGGTCCTCTTCGTCCTGCTCGGGCTCGGCATCCTCGCCGTCGTCTCGATGGTCTTCGGGATGATGGCCGCGGTCTCCCAGGACCTGCCGGCGATCTACAACTTCGCCCAGTACAAGGCCTCGAAAAACAGCGAGCTCTTCGACGCCAACGGGGAGCCGATGGGGACGCTGACCAGCGACCAGAACAAAATCCTGCTCAGCTCGGCACAGATCTCGCCCAACATCAAGAACGCGGTGGTCTCGATCGAGGACTCGCGCTTCTACGAACACGACGGCGTCGACTTCCAGGGCATCGGCCGCGCCCTCGTCAAGGACATCCTCAGCCAGAGCGCCGCAGCAGGGCGCCTCGACGATCACCGAGCAGTTCGTCAAGAACGCGCTGGAAGCCCAAGGCAGCCGCACGATCCTGGAGAAGTTCCGCGAGGCGGCGCTTGCCTACCGGCTCGAGCGCCACTGGAGCAAGGACAAGATCCTCACCGAGTACCTGAACACGATCTACTTCGGCGAGGGCGCCTACGGGATCGAGGCCGCCGCTCGCACCTACTTCGGCGAGGCCCACCCGGGTTGCGGCACGCCGGAGGAGCCCTGCGCCTCGGTGCTGGAGCCCTGGGAGGCGGCGACGCTGGCGGCGATGATCGACTCGCCAACTCGGCCTACGACCCCAAGCTCTATCCCGAAAACTCGCTGTGCGGCGCAACCTCGTGCTGCGAAAAGATGCAGGAACAGGGCTACATCTCCGAACAGCAATACGAAGAAGGCGATCCAGCCAGGCCCTGCCCTCGCCGAGCGACATCGAACCGCCGAGCTTCGATTCCAAGGCGCCCTACTTCACCGCCTACCTGCGCCAGCAGTTGGTCGAACGCTACGGCGCCGCGAAGGCCTTCTTCGGCGGCCTCAAAGTCAAGTCGACGCTCGACCTGAAGCTGCAGGAAGCGGCCGAAGAAGCGGTCAACTCCTACCTCGGCTACCTGCCGGCGACCGCCTCCGTGGTCGTGATCGACAACCGCAACGCCTCGATCAAGGCGATGGTCGGCGGTCCCGACTTCGAAGACCAAGCCCTTCAACCTGGCGACGCAGGGCCACCGCCAGCCCGGCTCCTCGATCAAGCCCTTCACGCTGCTGACGGCGCTGGAAGAGGGCATCTCGCCCTAAACGACCTACGAATCGGCGCCGCAGGAATTCCATTTCGGCAAGAACGGCCAGGAAACGTTCGTCGTCCACAACGACGAGGACTCCTACCTCGGCTCCTGCGACATCATCTGCGCCACGACCTACTCGGACAACTCGATCTACGCCCAGCTCGGACTCGAAGGGCTGAAGGGCAAGACGGTCGAGGACCGCACCCGCTCGATCGCGGGAACGATCCACAAGGCCGGCTACGCCGACCCGATCTCGACCAACCCGGCGATGGTGCTGGGCGGGCTAACCGAAGGCGTCACGCCGCTGGGCTGGACCTACGCCTACACGACGATCGGCAACAACGGCGACCGCGTCAGCGGCACCCTCGCCCCCAAACCCGGCGACAGCCCGGTCGCCTTCACCGAAGTCACCGACCACGACGGCCACGTGATCAAGGGCGGCGACAACGACTCGACGCACACGCAGGTGATCAAGGAAGGCACCGCCGAAGAGGCGAAGAGCATCCTCGAAACGGTCGTCTCCAGCGGCACCGGCACCAACGCCCAGATCGGCGCCGAAGGCCAGTGGGGCAAGACGGGGACGACCGAGAACAACGGCGACGCCTGGTTCTGCGGCGGCGTCAGCGACGAAGTCACCGCCTGCGTCTGGGTCGGCTACGCCGACTCGACGACGCCGATGACCACCCTCTACAACGGCGGCCCGGTGATGGGCGGCACCTTCCCGGCCCTGATCTGGGCCAAGCGTGATCTCCGCCTGGGAGGAAATCCAGGCCGAACACGCCGCCGAACGCAAGGCGAAGAAGGCGGCAAAGGGGTCGGGCAAGGAAGACGAAGGGGAAAGCGAAAGCTATTCCGCGCCCGAATCGGCGGTCGAAGAAACGGCGCCGGAAGCGGTCGAAGAAGCCGCCCCCGAAACCGAAGTCGAAGCCGCGCCGGAAGTGGAAGCGACGCCCGAAGCAACGCCGGAAGCGGCTCCCGAAGCCGCACCGGAAGGGGCCGGCGGCGGTGGCGGCGTCACCGCCGGCTAGCGGCCGGCGGGCCGGGAGACGAAGGGGCTGCCGGCGGCGCAGAAGCGCCAGGGCCGCTCGACCGCTTTGGTGATGCCGATCCGCGGGCCGGTGACGATCGCCGGCGGCTCGCCCGCCGGCGGCAGCAGCAGGAACGGGTCGCGGCAGAGGTCGGTGTCGTTCTGCTCGAGGCCGATCCCGAGCGCCTCGGTCAGCTTGCCGGGACCCGAGCAGAGCTCGCGCGTCGGGGCGCTCGCCGCGGCGGCTCCGCATCGCCTCCAGGCCGGCGGTCGGCTCCAAGGCCCGGATCAGCACCGCCGCCGCCTCGCCCTCCGGTTCGCAGACGGCGTTGAGCAGGCTGTGGATCCCGTAGGAGAGGTAGACGTAGGCGCGGCCGGGCGGCCCGAAGAGGACGCTCGGTTCGTTCGGTCAGGCCGACGTAGGCGTGGCAGGCGGGGTCGTCGCGCTCGTAGCTCTCGGTCTCGACGATGATGCCGCCGCAGCCGCCGAAGAAGAGCCGGCAGCCGACCAGGTCTCGGGCGACCTCGTGGACCGAGCGATCGAAGAAGTCAGCGAGTCGAGACGCTCCGGTTGGCGCGCGCTCAAGAGCGCTCTTCGGCGCACCCGCGCCCGACCGCCGCCAGGGTCTCGCGGCCTCGGCGATCTGGGCCGCCAGCGGCACCGAGCCGGTGCCACCGGCGATCCGCTTCGACTCCAGCCAGCTGCCCCGCTGCAGCACCTCGTAGTAGGCGTCGTCGAGCTGCTCGGAGCGGGCGCGCAGCTCCTCCGGGGTCAGCTCGGAGAGCGTCCGGCCGGAGTCGACGGCGTCGCGGACGAGGTCGCCGACGATCCCGTGCGCCTCGCGGAAGGGGACGCCGCGGCGGACCAAGCAGGTCGGCGACCTCGGTCGCGGCCAGCATCTCGTCCCCCGAGGCCGCCTCCATCCGCTCACGGTCGAACTCGATGCCCGTCCAGCATCCCGCCGGTCGCTTCGAGGCAGAGCTCGACCGTGTCGATCGCGTCGAAGAGCGGCTCCTTGTCCTCCTGCATGTCCTTGCCGTAGGTGAGCGGCAGCGCGTGCATGACGCCGAGCAGGGTCGGGTAGGAGGCGGCGACGCGCGGACTCTTCGCCCGCAGCAGCTCGGCCGAGTCGGGGTTCTTCTTCTGCGGCATGATCGACGAGCCCGAGGAGAAGGACTCGTCGAGCTCGCAGAAGCCGAACTCGGTGCTCGACCAGATGACGATTTCCGAGCCCAGGCGCGAGAGGTGCATCGCGCAGGCCGAGGCGGCGGCCAGGTAGTCGAGGACGAAGTCGCGATTGGAGGCGCCGTCGATCGAGTTGTGGCTGACGTGGGCGAAGCCGAGGTCGGCGGCGACCGCCTCGCGGTCGATCTCCCAGTTGACGCCGGCCAGGGCGCCGGAGCCGAGCGGCATCACGCTGGCGCTGTCGAGCGCGAACTGGAAGCGCAGGACGTCGCGGGCGAGCATCCAGAAGTAGGCGAGCAGGTGGTGGCCGAGGTAGACGGGCTGGGCGCGCTGCAGGTGGGTGTAGCCGGGCATCGGCCAGTCGCGGTGCGCCTCGGCCAGCTCCAGCAGCCGCTCCATCGTCCGCGCCGCAGAGCTCGATCGCCCGCAGCGAGTGCGCCTGCACGACCATCGCCACGTCGGTCGCCACCTGGTCGTTGCGCGAGCGGCCGGTGTGGAGCTTGCCGGCGAGCGGCCCGATCTCCTCGCCGAGCAGCCGCTCGATCGCCATGTGGATGTCCTCGTCGGCCTCCTCGAAGCTCGAAGCCGTGGCTGGCCATGCGCTCCCGCACCCGCTCCAGGCCCGCGTCGATCCGTGCCAGCTCGTCCTCGTCGAGGACGCCGATCTCGCATCAGGCCGCGGGCGTGGGCGCGCGACTGGTCGATGTCGTAGGGCGCCAGCCGCCAGTCGAACGTCGAGCGAGCGGTTGAGCGCCCAGAAGCGCGGGTCGGGCTCCTTGCGGAAGCGGGGACTCAGCCGTCGCGCGCGGCCGCATTCATGGCCTCCTCGGCGGATCGGCGGGGCGCTCAGGCGGATCGTATTGCCGCCGCCAGCTCCTCACAGACGCGGTCCACCTGCGCCCTCGCCCATCGCCGGGAAGAAGGGCAGCGCCAGCGAGTGGGCCGAGGCCGCTTCGGCGACCGGGAACTGGCCCTCGCGGTAGCCGAGCTCGCGCAGGTGCGGGAAGAGGTGGATGCAGGGCAGATAGGCCTTGCTGGCGATGCCCGCGCTCGGCCAGGCGCTCGATCGACGCGTCGCGATCGACCCCCTCCGGCAGCACGACGTAGACGAACCAGCTGCGCCGCTCCTCGCCGCGCGCCGGCAGCGGTGTCTCGCACGCCCTCGATCGCCGCCAGCCGCTGCGCGTACAGCGCCGCGACGGCGATCGCGGCCGCCAACAGCTAGTCGAGCTTCTCGACCTGGGCGACGTCCGATCGCCGCGGCGAGGTCGGAGAGTCGGTAGTTGAAGCCGAGCCGGTCGTGGTCGAGCCAGCCCATGTCAACCGCGCGGCCCTGGTTGCGCTCGCTGCGCAGGCGCGCCGCCTCCTCGGCGTCGCGGGGGACGATCATGCCCCCCTCCCCCGTCGTCATCTGCTTGTTGGCGTAGAAGGCGAAGGTGGCGAGGTTGCCGCGCGGCGCCGACCCGGCGCCCCTCGGAGTCGACGCGCCGAGCGCCTCGCAGGCGTCCTCGAGGATACCGAGCCCGTGCGGCGACGGCGAGCCGTCTCCAGCTCCGGCAGCGCCGCCGGGTAGCCGAAGATGTGGACCGGCAGGATGCCAGCGGTGCGCTCGCCGACCGCTGCCGCGGCCGCCGCGGGATCGAGGTTCAGGGTCAGCGGATCGACGTCGCAGAAGACCGGCCGGGCGCCCTCGTAGAGAAGGCAGTTGGCCGAGGCGACGAAGCTGAAGGGGCTGGTCAGGACCTCGTCGCCGGCGCCCCAGCCGTGCGCCCGCACGCCGAGGTGCAGGGCGGTGGTGCCGCTGGAGACCGCAACCGCGTCCGCCGACCCCGAGCCAGTCGGCGAAGGCGCGCTCGAAGCGCTCCCCCAGCGGCCCCAGCGAGAGCCGGCCGGAGCGCAGCACCTCCAGCACCAGCTCCTCCTCGCGGGCGCCGAGCTCGGGCTTGGCGAGAGGGATCTGCTCGGGCTCCGCGCCGCTCACTGGAAGGCGTACTCCAGCGAGTCGACCAGGGCCTCCCAAGAGGCCTCGATGATGTTCTCCGAGACGCCGATCGTCCCCCACTCGCGCCCGCCGTCGGCGGAGTCGAGGAGGACGCGGGTGACGGCGCCGGTGCCGTGGGCTTCGTCGAGGATCCGCACCTTGTAGTTGGTCAGCTCGATGTCGGCCAGGTGCGGATAGCGGTCGGCGATCGCGTCGCGCAGCGCGCTTGTCGAGGGCGTTGACGGGGCCGTTGCCCTCGGCGACCCGGACGTAGCGCTCGCCGTCGACCTCGACCTTGATCGTGGCCTCGGTCTCGACCTCGCCGCCGGCCCGCTTCTCGGTGACGACGCGGAAGCTCTCGAGCTTGAAGAGCGGCTTGTAGACTGCCCGCCTCGCGCCGCAGCAGCAGCTCGAAGGAGGCCGGCGCCGCCTCGTAGTGGTAGCCGCGGTGCTCGCGCTCCTTCAGCCGCTCGACCGCCCGTGCCGCCGCCGCGTCGTCGAGCTCTAGCCCCGCCCGCTCGGCCTGGCTGCGGATCGTCGCCTTGCCGGAGAGCTCGGAGGCCAGAATGTTGCGCTCGTTGCCGACCAGCGCCGGGTCGAGGTGCTCGAAGGTGCTGGCGTCGGCGTCGACCCCGGCGGCGTGCATGCCGGCCTTATGGGCGAAGGCGTTGCGGCCGACGTAGGCACGATCGGGGTCGGAGGCCATGTTGCAGACCTCGTCGAGGTAGTGGGCGGTCTGGGTCAGGGTCGCCAATTGCTCGGCGGAGACGACCTCGAAGCCCATCTTCAACTGCAGCGCCGGCAGGATCGAGGCCAGGTTGGCGTTGCCGCAGCGCTCGCCGTAGCCGTTGACGCAGCCCTGCACGAGGCGGGCGCCGGCGCCGACGGCGGCCAGCGAGTTGGCAACCGCGCACTCGGCGTCGTTGTGGGTGTGGATCCCCAGCTCGACCCCGTCCTCGCCCAGCTCGTCGCGGACCGCGGCGGTTGCGGCGGCGACGAATTCCGGCAGGCTGCCGCCGTTGGTATCGCAGAGGGTGACGTTCTCGGCCCCGGCCTCGGCGGCCGCCCGTACGCAGGCGAGCGCGTAGGCGGCGTCTTCCCGATAGCCGTCGAAGAAGTGCTCGGCGTCGAAGACGACGCGCTTGCCCTCGTCGTGACAGAAGCCAACGGAGTCGGCGATCATCGCCAGGTTCTCCTCGCGGGAGACCCGGATCACCTTCTCGACGTGCAGGACCGAGCTCTTGCCGACCAGACAGACCATTGGCGCGAAGGAGCCGACCAGGGCGCCCAGCGCCTCGTCGTCCTCGGCCCGGCTGTCGCGGCGGCGCGTCATCCCGAAGGCGGAGATCGTCGCCCCCTGCAACTCCAGCTCGGCGAGCCGTTCGAAAAGCTCCACTTCCTTCGGGTTGGAGCTCGGGAAGCCGGCCTCGATGAACTGGATGCCGAGGCCGTCGAGGGCGCGGACGACGCTGAGCTTCTCCGCTACCGAGAGCGACATCCCCTTGCCGCCGCATGCCGTCGCGCAAGGTCGTGTCGTAAAGCTTCACCTGTTCCATCAGTACTGCCTTTCGAGTCGAAGATCGGGGAGGGCCATGGGCCCGCGCGCACGGCAGCGCCGTGCCAGCCGCTAGGCGGCTGCGGTAATTCGCCCGGTCGCGTCGAAAGCGAGGAACATCAGGAGCCCACCTTACTGGCCGAGTCGACCTCGGCGGGCATCTCAACGAAGTCCAGCCACTCCAGGTACTCCTCGGCGCGGCCGTGCAGAGCGTCGTCGAATTTCTTCTGGATCATGCGGGTGATCTCGCCCGGCTCGCCGATCGGGTGGTTGTCGATCTCGCGCACCGGCACCAGCTCGGCGGCGGTGCCGGTGAGGAAGACCTCGTCGGCGAGGTAGAGCTCGGCGCGGGCGATGTCGCGCTCTTCGACCTGGTAGCCCATGTCGCGGGCGATCTGGACCACGGCGCCGCGGGTGATCCCATCGAGGATGGCGTTGGTGTGCCCGGGCGTGATCAGGACGCCGTCGCGGACGACGAAGATGTTCTCGCCCGAGCCCTCGGAGACGTGGCCGTGCTGGTCGAGCAGGATCGCCTCTTCGTAGCCGGCTTTCTGCGCCTCCGTCTTGGCGAGGATCGAGTTGAGGTACTGGCCGGCCGCCTTGGAGTGCGGGATCAAGCTGTCGCCGGAGATTGCCCGCCAGGAGGAGACGGCAGCACGGATACCGCTGCGGGCGGCCTCCTCGCCGAGGTAGACCCCCCATGGGAAGGCGGCGACGATCGCTTCCACCGGCGCGTCGGTCGCGTAGAGGCCGAGGCTGCCGTAGCCGCGGAAGACGAGTGGCCGGATGTAGCAGGAGTCGAGGTTGCAGCCGCGGATCAGCTCATGCGTGCCCTGGCGGATCTGCTCCGTCGTGAAGGGCATCTCCAGGTAGTAGAGCTCGGCCGACTTGGCGAGCCGCTCGAGATGCTCGCGGTGGCGGAAAATCGCCGGTCCACGGTCGGTTTCGTAGCAGCGGATGCCCTCGAAGACGCCCGTCCCGTAGTGCATCGCGTGCGTGAGGACGTGCACTTTCGCGTCCTCCCAGGGAACTAGCTCCCCGTTCTGCCAAATCAAATCCGCCTGCTCCATGTTGGGGAAGTATGCCCGATCAAACGCAGGTCTTCGACCCCGCGGGCGCGAAAGACGGCTGAAACGCAAAAAAGGAGGCGCAGAAGCCCATGAATCTCAAGCTTCTCCCGAAGCTCAACTACTCGAACGTGATCGCCACCATCGCCCTTTTCGTCGCCCTGGGCGGCGCCGCGGTGGCTGCCGGCCTGCCGAAGAACAGCGTCGGCACCAACCAACTGAAGAAGGGCGCCGTGACCGCAGCGAAGATCCGCAAGCAAGCGGTGACGAGCGGCAAACTCGCGGCCGGCGCGGTCGGCCCGGGCAAGATCGGCCCCAACGCGATTGGCCCCAGCAATATCGGCAACGGCGCGATCACCAGCGCCAAGATCGGCGCCGGCGCCGTGATCGCCAACTCGATCAAGAACGGCGTGGTGACGACCAACAAGCTCAACAACGGCGCCGTCACCGGCCAGAAACTGGCCGCCAACGCGGTAGGCAACTCCAACATCACCAACGGCGCCGTCACCGCGAGCAAGGTGAGCAGCAAGTTCGGCGAAGAACTGGGGCCGATCATCGGCAACCCGAAGAGCGGCCAGACGCTGCGTGGGGTCTTTGACCTCGGCGGCAGTAGCGCCGGCAAAGAAGCGGGCTTCGTCAAAGCGGCCAGCTTCCGCGACTCGGTCAGCTTCCAGTTCCCGCTGCTGGCGACGGCAAATCCGAACGTGCTGGCCCCGGGCACGACGAACGGGAACTGCCCCGGCCTCGGTGGCGGCAACACGACCCCGCAAGCACTCGGCGGTCAGCTCTGCATCTACATCACCAGCGCCACCCCGAAAGCCGAACTGGCGATCGACGGCACTACCAACAACCGGCTCGGCTTCGGCCTGCTGGCGAAATTCGAAAACGCCGAAGCGGACAACTTCGTCCAGGGCGTTTGGGCGGTTACCGCCCCGTAGCTACTCGGAGATGGCCGAGATGACCGCGTCGGTCATCTCGGTCGTCCCCACCTCGACCTCGGCGGGAACATCCGCCATCGGCGGCGGCGCCAAGGTGCCCGCCGCCAGGTCAGGGGTCCGCAGGCCGCGCTCGAGCACGGCGTCGACGGCGGTCTCGATGCGGGCGGCGTCGTCGGCCCGGCCGAGGCCGTGGCGCAGCAGCATCGCCACCGAGAGAAAGGTCGCGAGCGGGTTGGCGATCCCTTTGCCGGCGATGTCCGGGGCGGAGCCGTGGACCGGCTCGAAGAGGCCAGGGGTGCCATCCTCGCCGAGGCTGGCCGAGGGCAGCATTCCCAGCGAGCCGGTCAGCATCGCCGACTCGTCGCTGAGGATGTCGCCGAAGAGGTTCTCGGTGACGATCACGTCGAAGTCGGCGGGGCGCGAAACCAGCTGCATCGCCGCGTTGTCGACCAGTAGATGGTCGAGCTCGACGTCGTCGTAGTCGGGGGCGATGCGGGTGACGACCTCGCGCCAGAGCCGCGAGGTCTCCAGCACGTTGGCCTTGTCGACCGAGGTGACGCGGGGTTTGCGGCCGGAGCCGACGGCGCGCCTGCGGGCGGCCTCGAAGGCCGTACGGGCGATGCGCTCGATTTCGCCGGCGTCGTACTCGCAGGTGTCGTGGGCGGTATCGCCCTCGCGGCCCGAGTCGCCGAAGTAGATGCCGCCGGTGAGCTCGCGCACGACCAGCAGGTCAGTGCCGGCGATCCGCTCTTCGCGCAGCGGGCTGGCGCCGACCAGGGCCGGGCTGGGCCGCACCGGGCGCAGGTTGGCGAACAGGCCCATGCCCTTGCGCAAGCCGAGCAGGCCCTGCTCGGGACGCGGAGCGTTGGGGTCGGTCGTGTCCCATTTGGGGCCGCCGACGGCCCCGAGCAGGACCGCGTCAGCGTCGCGGCAGGCTGACAGCACCTCGTCGGTGAGGGCGGTGCCGTGGGCGTCGATCGAGCAGCCGCCGAGCAGGTGGTCGCTGAACTCGAACTCGCCGAAGGTCTCCAGCAGTTGCTTGGCCGCGGCGACAATCTCAGGCCCGATCCCGTCACCGGGCAGTAGGACTATGCGGGGGGCGTCGCTCACGAGCGGGCCACTTTACGCCCTCGGGTCAGGCAGCGACGGCTTCGATGTTGAGGCGCACATAGTCGAGGACGAGGGGCTGCTCGGACTCGGCGAGGACTGCTTCGGCGAAGGGGCGCCGCTTCTCCTCCGGCAACTGGGCCAGCAGCGGGCCGAGGGTGACCGTGGAGGTGAAGGCGAGCGGGTCGGCGGGCCGCACCGGCTTGGGCTGCAGCCAGCAGCGCACCTCGGCGAAGCCCGCGCGCCGCAGGCGCTCCTCCGTCTCCTCGGCGCTGGCGAAATTCCAGATCCCGCTCATCTGCTCGAAGTGCGGGCCGAACTCCGGCCGCGCCGCGGCGGCGGCGATCGCCTCCGTATGGCGGGCGACGTTGCCAGCACCACCGCACTGGGCGACCAGCCGCCCACTCGGCTTCAGCGCCGCGCGCAGGCGCGCGAAGAGCCGGTCGTGGTCGGGCAGCCAGTGGAAGGTGGCGGTCGAGAAGACGAGGTCGACCGGCTCCTCCACCTGCAGCTCGGCGAGGTCGGCGACCAGGTAGGAGGCGCGGTCGCCGAGCCGCTCGTGCGCCTTGGTGACCATGGCCTCGGAACCGTCGACGGCGAGCAGGCTGCCCTCGGGCAGCCGCGCCAGCAGTTGCTCGCTGACGCGGCCGGAGCCGCAGCCGGCGTCGAGGGCGGCCTCGTCGCCACGCAGCTCCAACCGCTCCAGCACCTCCATCCCCCACTCGAACTGTGGGTCGGAGACACTGTCGTAGGTTTCCGCGTCCCACTCGCGCGGGCCGCTATTCATCGCCGGCGCCATCGTTTACAGGGCGGTCGTTACCGGGGCCGGGCGGCCCGCCGCCCGCTCCTCGTAGGCTGTCGATCGCGCCAGCGTTCTCCAGCGTGATCCCGATGTCGTCGAGGCCGTTCAGCAGCCGGTGCTTGACGTCCGGCTCGATCGCGAACTGGAAGACGCCGGCGGCGCAGGTGACGGTCTCATCGTCGACGTCGATCCGCGCCTCCCCCGCCTCGGCGACCTGGCGGCACTGCTCCTCAGGGAGGACCGCCGGCAGCAGCCCGACCTTGGTGCAGTTGGAATAGAAGATGTCGGCGAAGGAGGGGGCGACGATCGCCTCGAAGCCGAAGTCCTCCAGCGCCCAGGGGGCGTGCTCGCGCGAGGAGCCGCAGCCGAAATTGCGGCCGGCGACGAGGATCGGGTTCGGCTCCAGCTCGATCTCGCCGTCGCGGATCCAGTCGTAGAAGAGGAACTCGCCGAAGCCGGTCCGCTCCACCCGCTTCAGGAACTGCTTGGGGATGATCTGGTCGGTGTCGACGTCGGCGCGGTCCAGCACCGACACCTTGCCCTCGATTACGTCAATCGGTCGCATGTTCAGCTCCATTCCCTGATGTCGACGAAATGCCCCTCGATGGCGGCCGCGGCGGCCATCTTCGGGCTGACCAGGTGGGTGCGCCCACCCTTGCCCTGCCGGCCCTCGAAGTTGCGGTTCGAGGTCGAGGCGCAGCGCTCACCCTCGCATGAGGATGTCCGGGTTCATGCCCAGGCACATCGAGCAGCCCGCCTCACGCCATTCGAAGCCGGCGCTGCGGAAGACCTCGTCGAGGCCCTCGGCTTCGGCGGCGGCTTTGACCTGCTGGGAGCCGGGGACGACCATGCCATGCACGGAGCTGGCGACCTTGCGGCCCTCGACGACAGCCGCCGCCTCGCGCAGGTCCTCGATCCGCGAGTTGGTGCAGGAGCCGATGAAGACCCGTTCCGGGGCGACCTCGGTCATCGGCGTGCCCGCCTCCAGGCCCATGTAGGTGAGGGCGCGCTCGGCCGCCTCGCGGTCGGCCGGGGACCCCATCGCCGCCGGGTCGGGAACCCGGTCGGTGACCTCGACCACCATGCCCGGGTTCGTGCCCCAGGTGACCATCGGCGAGATCGCACCGGCGTCGATCTCAACCTCGGTGTCAAAGGAGGCGCCGTCCTCGGTCGGCAACTCGCGCCAGCCCGCCACCGCGGCCTCGAAATCGGCAGGCGCCGCGGCTTTGCCGCGCACCCACTCGAAGGTGGTCTCGTCGGGGGCGATCATCCCGGCCCTGCCCCCGCCCTCGATCGTCATGTTGCAGATCGTCATCCGACCCGGCATCGAGAGCGACTCGATCGCCGGCCCCGCGTACTCCACGGCATGACCGGTCATGCCGCCCGTGCCCAGGCGACCGATCGTGGCCAGGATCAGGTCCTTGGGGGTGACCCCGGGGCCCAGTTCGCCCGTGTAGAAGATCCGCATCGTCTGCGGCCGCTTCTGGACCAGGCACTGGGTCGCCAGCACGTGCTCGACCTCGGAGGTGCCGATGCCGAAGGCCAGCGCCCCGAAGGCACCGTGCGTGGAGGTGTGACTGTCGCCACAGACGATCGTCATCCCCGGCTGGGTGACGCCCAGCTCCGGCCCGATAACGTGCACGATCCCCTGCCGGTCGGAGCCCAGCGAGTAGAGCGGGATGCCGAACTCCTCGCAGTTGCGCTCCAGGGTTTCGACCTGGACGCGGGAGAGCTCGTCGGCGATTAGGCGAGCGGCCATCGTGCCGTCAGTCGGCGTGTTGTGGTCGGCGGTGGCGAGGGTCTTGTCGGCGCGGCGTACCGGCCGGCCCGCCAACCGCAGCCCGTCGAAGGCCTGCGGTGAGGTGACCTCGTGGACCAGGTGCAGATCGATGTAGATCAACCCGTCGGAGACCTCGTGGGCCTCCCAGATCTTGTCGAACATGGTTTTCGGCATAGCGTCAGCTCCTCCTCAGGCCGGCGGCGATCACGGCGAGGAAGCGGGTTGCCTCCTCGCCTTCATTCTCGAAGTGATGGGGAAGATCGGCATCGAAGGTGACGGCGTCGCCGGCGCCGAGCTCGTGGCGACTGCCGTCGACGACCAGGACCAGGGTCCCAGCCAAGACGACGGCGGTCTCGCGGCTGCCCGGCTCGTGCATCGGCGGATCCTCGCGGCCGCCGGTGGTGGCGCCCGGCTCCAGCGTGTGCAGGGAGACGTCGGCGCGTTGCCCCGGCAGCGGCGGCGTCAGCTCCTCGACACGGTGGCCGCGGCGCTCAGAGTGGCGGCGACCCTCGGCGCGGCTGACGGCGACGTGCGAGCCCTCGTCCAGGCGCAGCAACTGCGACAGCGTCAGTTCCAGGCCGGCGGCGATCTTGGCGGCAACCGCCAGAGTCGGGCTCGTCTCGCCGCGCTCGACCTGCGACAGCATCGGCGCGCTGACGCCGGAGTGCTCGGCCAGGTCCCGCAGCGACAGCCCCATCGCCTCGCGCAGGGCGCGCATGCGGGGACCGACGGTGGGCACGGCGGCTTGAGGGGCGCTGCCCTTCGTAGTCGCGGTCTTCTCTTGAGTCGCCATGCGGCGTACGTTATCACAGACGTTTGTATACCGATGGACTATGTCCCGACCCGGACGCCGAGGAGGGCCCGCAGGTCAGCCGCGATCTCCTCCGGTTCGTCGCCGAGCTGTGACCAGGCGATCCGGGTCACCCCATAGCCGGCAACGCGAAGGCGGCGGTCTCGGGTTCGGTCGCCGCGGAAGGCCGCGCGGGTCCCGTGACTCTCCCAACCGTCCAGCTCGACGATCTGCCGCACTTCTGCCCAGAGGCAATCGACCTGCACGCGCTCCCCTCCCACTTCGAGCCATGCGTTGAAACGCGGCCGGGGAAGCCGGTAGCGGTCGAGGAACGGCAGGAAACGTTCCTCGAGCCGACTGCGGATCCGGCCTGGTTTTTCTTGCACTCGCCTCAGCGCCGCTCGGACGGCCGGGGACCCTCGTCGCCGCGGGTAGCGCTCCAGCAGGTCCCAGAGCGAGAGCCGGTCGTATAGCCGCCGGTATTCAGCCTCCCGCAACATCGACTCCACCGCCTCCGGCGCCGAGATCGCCGCCATGTCGAGGATCGTCCGCGGCACCGTAGTCACCGGCATCCCCTCGCACTCGGTCACCTCGTCAGCAGGTAGGAGCGAGTAATGGCGGCGAATCCGACTGGTGCCCCGAGCTTTCCGCGGCGTCGTCACATCTATGCACCGGCCGGTCGAACCGCGGATCCCCCACATGGCAGCGGCTGAACGATGGCTGACCACGGCATCGGGGCGACAGGCGAGTACGACCGCCATCGATTCCCCGAGCAAGGGCACCGATTTGCACCCAACCGCATACACGCCCGCATGGAGCGGATAGAGCCTGCCGAGCCGAATCCAGCATTTCACCTGCTCCCCGCCCATCCCCAACTCAAGCAACTGCCCCCTCTCCACCACCCCGTGCTGTCGGTCCGCGAGCTCGCCCACAGCCTGCCCCCAGCCACGCGTCTGCCTTTTGGGTTCCATGCGAACCCATAAGGCAGACGCGTCCGGGACTCTCCCCCGGAGGACGGGAGCTTTCGGCTTAGGGTCCGGGGGTGCGCTCGGCGACGGCTTCGGCGGTGGCGGCCTCGGCCTCGCGGGTGGCGGCGCCTTCCAGGGCGTTCGACAGGGCGCGGACGTAGGCGCGGGCGGAGGCCTCGAGGATGTCGGTGGCGACGCCCTGGCCGGTGGCCAGGCGGCCTTCGGCACGCAGGCGCACGGTCACCTCGCCCAGCGCGTCCTCGCCGCCGGTCACCGCCTCGACGTTGTATTCGCGCAGCTCGCAGGTGGTCCCGACCGCCTTCTGGATCGCCTGGAAGATGGCGTCGACCGGACCATCGCCGCCCGACTCCCCCACCGCCTCCTCGCCCGACGGCATCGTCACAGCGACGCGGGCGACCGGGTCGCGCCGCGAGCCTGCCTCGACCTCGAACCAGGCCAGGTCGTGGGCGTCGGCGCGCTCGCGCATCTCGTCGGAGACGATCGCCTCCAGGTCCAGCGCAGTCACCTGCTTCTTGCGGTCGGCGACCTCCTTGAAGGCCTTGAAGGCCGCGTTGAGGGCGTTGCCCTCGACGACGAAGCCCAGTTGCTCCAGGGCGTCGCGCAGGGCGTGGCGGCCGGAGTGCTTGCCCAGCACGATCGAGTTCGACTCCAGGCCGACTTCGGTCGCGTCCATGATCTCGTAGGTGCTGCGCTCCTTCAGCACGCCGTCCTGGTGAATCCCGGACTCGTGGGCGAAGGCGTTGCGGCCGACGATCGCCTTGTTGGGCTGGACCGGGTAGCCGGTCAGGCGCGAGACCATGCGGCTGCTGCGGGCCAGCTCGCGGGTGTTGATCGCGGTCCTCAGGTCGTGAGCGTCCTCGCGGACGTGGACCAGCATCGCGATCTCCTCCAAGGAGCAGTTGCCGGCACGCTCACCGATGCCGTTGACGGCGCACTCGACCTGGCGCGCCCCGGCCAGCAGGCCGGCATATGAGTTGGCGACGGCCAGACCCAGGTCGTCGTGGCAGTGGACCGAGAGCTCGACCCTGTCCAGGCCGGGGACCAGCTCGTACAGGCGCCGCAGGTAGTTCGTGTACTCCTCCGGCGTCGTGTAGCCGACCGTGTCAGGGATGTTGACGACGGTGGCGCCCTCGGCGACGGCGATCGCGCAGACTTCGGCGGTGAACTCGGTGTCGGCGCGGGTCGCGTCCATCGGCGAGAACTCGACGTCCTCGCAGTAGGACTTGGCCAGCGCCACGGCCGCCCGGGCCTGTCCCTTGACGTCCTCGCGGTCGGTCTGCAACTGGTGTTGGATGTGGATGTCGGAGGTGGAGATGAAGGTGTGGATGCGCGGGCGCTGCGCCTCCTTCACCGCCCCCCAAGCGGCATCGATGTCGGCCTTGTGGGTGCGGGCCAGGCCGCAGATCGTCGGGCCCTCGACCCGGCGGGAGATCTCCTGCACGGCCTCGAAATCTCCGGGCGAGGTGATCGGGAAGCCGGCCTCGATCACGTCGACCCCCAGGCGAGCGAGTTGCTGGGCGATCTCCACCTTCTCGGCGGTGTTCAGCGAAATCCCGGGCGACTGCTCGCCGTCTCTCAGGGTGGTGTCGAAAATGTGGACGCGGTTGGCGTCAGATGCGGGTCCCATCGGACCTCCTCCTTCTCTCTGTGACTCGAATGACCTTGTCTCTCGCGGCTATCGCGCCGCCCAGCGCTATTCCCCCCGAAGGGGGAGGAGAAGGAGAAGCGCCAGGCTGTGGATCTGCTGGGCCATTCGGTCGTCCGAGCTTAGCGTAGGCTGCCGCCATCGCCAAGGCGGAGGGAAAGACCAGTTGGCTCGCGCTTGTTGCGATGGGGCTCGCGGTGGTCGTCATCGCCAACGACTTCTCCGCCATCAATGTCGCCCTGCCGACGATGGAGAGCGACTTCCACACGAACGTCAACACGATCCAGTGGGTGGTGAACGCCTACGCGCTCACCTTCGGGGTGATGATCGTCACCGGCGGCCGCCTCGCCGACATGTTCGGCCGCCGCAACGCCTTCTTCCTCGGCACCGCGATCTTCGCCTCGATGTCGGCCCTGGGCGGGGCGGCGCAGACGGAGACCTGGCTGATCGCCACCCGCACCGTGATGGGGATCGGCGGCGCCCTGATGTGGCCGGCGATCCTCGGCATGACCTACGAGCTGCTGCCGGAAGAGAAAGCCGGCCTGGCCGGGGGAATCATCATCGGTGCCGCCGGGCTCGGCAACGCCCTCGGCCCGCTGATCGGCGGCGTCCTCACCGACGCCCTTAGCTGGCGCTGGATCTTCTTCCTCAACGTGCCGATCGCGGCCTTCGCCGTGCTCACCACCTACGCCCTGGTCCACGTCAAGGAGCCGGAGGTGAGCGACCGGCGGATCGACTACGCCGGCGTCACTGCGCTCTCGGTCGGCCTCGTCTCGCTGCTGGTCGCGCTCGACCAGGTCGACGACTGGGGCTGGGGAGACCCGCGCGTCGTCTTCCTCGCCGTCCTCGCGGTGGTCTCGCTGCTGGCCTTCGTGCCGATCGAGCGGCGGGCCGGCGAGCACGCGCTGGTGCCGCGGGCGGTGATGCGCAACGAGAGCTTCACCGCCTCCTGTCTGGCGATCCTCTTCATGTCAGCGACCTTCTTCGCCGCCCTGCTCTACCTGCCGCAGTTCATGGAGAAACACCTCGGCTACTCGCCGCTGGAAGCCGGGGTCGGGATGCTGCCCTTCCTCGCCACCTTCGCCCTCGTCTCCTTCGTCGCCGGCCCGCTCTACGACCGCCTCGGGCCGAAGCGGCTGGCCGTGATCGGCGCCGCCTGCATCACCGCCGCGCCCTTCCTCTTCTCCCAGGTCGACGGTGGCTCGGGCTATGACTCGCTGCTGATCGGCATGGTCGTGTTGGGGGTCGGGGTCGGGAGCTTCTACCCGACCGCGACCACGGCCGGGGTCACCTCGGTCGACGAATCGCAGACCAGCCTCGCCGGCGGCATCGTCTACATGTTCCAGATCGCCGGCGGCTCGATCGGGCTGGGCCTGACGACGACGGTCTTCTCCTCCCAGGTGCCGCCGTTCGTCGACGGCGTCCAGGCCGCCTTCCGGCTCGACGCGGCGCTCTCACTGGTCGGGCTGGTGATCGCGATGCTGTTCGTCGGTGGGCGGCTATTCGTGCGCCGGGCCGAGCAGGCCGCCTGAGCGGGGCCCGCCGCTACTGGATGAGGACGTTTTCGCCGAGGTTGTCGACGAGCAGGTCTTCGCCGGCTTCGCCCCGCAAGATGTCGTTGCCGGAGCCGCCGTAGAGCTTGTCGTTACCGGGTCCACCGAAGAGCTTGTCGTCACCCGTACCGCCGAGCAGCACATCGTCGCCCGGGCCGCCGTAGAGGACGTCCGGCCCGCCCATGCCGCTGAGCACATCGTCGCCCGGGCCGCCGACGAGGCGGTCGCCGAGGACGTTGGCGCCGCCCGTGAGGGAATCGTTGCCGGGGCCGCCACGGAGGGTCACCGGCACGCCGATCGCGCGGCTGACGGTGACGGTGTCATCACCGCCGCCGGCGTTGACTTCGAAGCCGCTGACCTTGTTCGAGTCGCAGACCAGTTGGTTCGGCACTCCTTCCGGGTGCATGCAGACGGTGCCTCCCACTTCCAGCGGCGCCGCCGATTCGATCACCAGGCTGTGGCCGTCCTGGGAACTCACCGAGATCGCGATCGTGTCGGCTTCGTCGCCGCCGGCGAGGACGACGGTCACCCCAGGGGTGGCCTGGGCGGGTACGGCAATCGCAGCGGCGACGATTACCGCGGCCGCGGTCACGAGCAGCTTTTTCATCGGTTCGAGTTCCCTGGCAGACGAGTCGAGTTGGCCTCTAAGAAGGGAACAACACGACCTTGCCGACGTTGCGGCGCTGGGCGATGAACTCGTGCGCCTCGCCGGCGCGCTCGAAGGGAAAGGAGGCGGCGACGATCGGCTGCAGGCGGCCCGCCTCGAGGTCGGCCATTAGCGGCTCCGTGACCCGGTCGAGGTTGCCCTCGCGTTCCCACCAGCTCAGCATGTTGAGCCCGAACACGCCCTTGTTCTCGTTCATCAGCATCAGGCTCTTCCACCAGGGCATCGTCGCCAGCGGCATCTTCAGCAGGCTTTTCAGCGTCGCCGGCAAGTCGCGGACGCCGGCATTGGTGTTCTCGGAGAGCCCGTACATGACCAGGCGCCCGCCGGAGCGCAGCAGCCGGTAGTCCTTGCGGAAGCTGGTCGGGCCCTGGGCGTCCATGATCAGGTCGACCCCCTCGCCGCCCGTGATCCGCATCACCTCGGCCTCGAAGTCCTGGTTGCGGTAGTCGATCGCGTGCTGGACGCCCTG
Source organism: uncultured Actinomycetes bacterium (assembly GCA_963708405.1). Taxonomy (GTDB): domain Bacteria; phylum Actinomycetota; class Thermoleophilia; order Solirubrobacterales; family 70-9; genus VAYN01. The sequence goes on along the minus strand of CAVPSL010000002.1, from coordinate 426,207 downwards.
GGCGCGGATCGCCTCGTGCTTGCCGGGCGAGGCGGTGCCGAAGATCTCGGCGCCGGCGTTGCGGGCGAGCTGGGTGGCGGAGATGCCGACGCCGCCACCGGCGCCATGAATTAGCACCCGCGTGCCCTCGCGCATCGAGCCCATCAGGATCAGAGCGGCGTAAGCGGTGCCGTAGTTGACCGGGAAGGCGGCGCCCTCCTCGAAGCTGAGTCGCTCGGGCAGCGGCAGCACCTGCTCGGCGGGAACCGTGACCAACTCCGCCTGACCGCCGAAGCGAGTGCCGGCGATGACGCGGTCGCCGACCTCTTGCTCGGTGACCCCCGGGCCGACCGACTCGACCTCGCCGGCGACCTCGTAGCCGAGCACACAGGGAATCTTCGGCGCGTCCGGGTAGAGGCCGACCCGGGCCAGGGTCTCGGCAAAGTTGACGCCGGCGGCGCGGACCGCGATCCGGACCTCGCCCGGTCCGACCGGCGGATCCGGCCAGTCGCGCACCTGCAGCACCTCGGGCCCGCCCGTTCCCGTCAAAACGACTGCCTTCATCGGACCACCCTAAACGCTTCTGAGGGCTTGGTGATCCAAAATCAAAGGTCGACGGAGCGACCGACCGAGAAACCGTCGAGGTCGAGGATGCGCTCGATCGTCTCCTCGCGCACCGGGGCGTCCGTGGTCAGTGCGACCACGGCGTTCTCGCCACCGGCTTCGGCGCCGACGGCGGCGGAGACGATGTTGACGCCCTCCTCGCCGAAGAGCGTGCCGATACGGCCGATCATCCCCGGCTGGTCGGCGTAGCGGAAGACCGCGATGTGCTCGGCGAAAGGCAGGTAGAAGCCCTCGCCCCAGACCGAGACCAAGTACGGCTCGTTGCGAGGGCCGACGCTGGTGCCGGCGACCTCGACCTCGGTGTCGCCGGAGGCGACGCGGACGGTGACGAGCTCGGTGAAGTCCTCGGCGCTGGAGTCCTTGGTCTCGACCAGGTCGATGCCACGCTCCTCGGCCATCTGCGGGGCATTGACGAGGTTGACCTGCTCCTCGGTGTGGCCGGAGAGGATGCCGACGAGCACGGCGATCCCCAGCAGGCGCGTGTCGTGGGCGGCGATGCGGCCGCGGAACTCGGCGGTGACGCGGTCGACCGAGCCGTCGCCGAGCCCCTGGGCGAGACGGCCGAGCTTTTCGCAGAGCGGCACAAAGGGCGCCAGCGCCTCCATCGCCTCGGGCCGGACGGCGGCGATGTTGACGGCGTTGGTGACGACGCCACCGTTGAGGGCGGCGGTGACCTGCTCAGCGGTGACGACGCCAGCGCGGTCCTGGGCCTCCGCGGTCGAGGCCCCCAGGTGGGGCGTGACGACGACGTCGCCGCGGGCGAAGATTGGGTGTTCGGGGAAGGGCTCGGAGGGGAAGACGTCGAGGGCGGCACCGGCCAGCTTGCCCGACTCCAGCCCGCTTAGCACAGCGTCGAGGTCGACCAGCTCGCCGCGGGCACAGTTGACGAGGCGAGCACCATCCTTCATCTGGGCGATCGCCTCGGCGTCGATCAAGTTGATCGTCTCCGGCGTCTTCGGCACGTGCAGGGTGACGAGGTCGGCGCGGCCGAGTAGCTCCTCGACGCTGTCGACCCCCTCGACGCCGAGCTCGCGGAAGCGCTCGGCGGAGACGAACTTGTCGAAGGCGACGACGTCCATCTCGAAGCTCTGGGCCCGCTTGGCGACGAGCTGGCCGATGCGGCCGAAGCCGATCACGCCGAGCGTCTTGCCGTAGAGCTCGGCGCCCTTGAATTTGGCCCGGTCCCAGCGGCCCTCGACCAGCGAGCCGTGCGCCTGCGGGACGTTGCGGAACAGCGCCAGCGCCAGCGCCAGGGTGTGCTCGGCAGCGGCGACCGAGTTCGATTCCGGCGCGTTGGCGACGACGATGCCGCGGCGGGTCGCGGCCGGGATGTCGACGTTGTCGACCCCGGTGCCGGCGCGGCCGATCACCTTGAGGTTGTCGGCGAGATCGATCAGCTCCGGCGTCATCTTGGTCGCCGAGCGGATCAGGATCGCGTCGTACTCGCCGATCTTCTGCCGCAGCTCCTCCTCAGACATCTCGAGGCCGAGGTCGACGTCGAAGTTCTGCCGCAGCAGCTCGACGCCGGTGTCGGCGATCTTCTCCTTGACCAGAACCTTCACTTGGCGACCCCCTCGACGTTGGCGATGACCCAGTCGATGCAGGCGGTCAGCGCCTCGACGTCGGCCGGCTCGACGGCCGGGAACATGCCGACCCGCAACTGGTTGCGCCCCAGCTTGCGATACGGCTCGACGTCGACGATGCCGTTGGCGCGCAGCGCCTTGGCCAGGGCGGCGGCATCGACCGCGTCGCTGAAGTCGATCGTGCCGACGACCTGCGAACGCTTGGCCGGGTCGACGACGAAGGGCGTGGCGAACTCCGAGGCCTCGGCCCAGCCGTAGAGCCGTCCCGAGGAGTCGGCGGTGCGCTGCACGCACCACTCGAGGCCGCCGTTGCCGAGCATCCACTCGACCTGGTCGGCGAGCAGCAGCAGGGTGGCCAGCGCCGGCGTGTTGTAGGTCTGCTCCTTGCGCGAGTTCTCCAGCGCCGTCTGCAGCGAGAGGAACGCCGGCTGCCAGCGGTCGGCGGCGCCGTCGAGCTGCTCGATGCGGGCGACCGCCGCCGGGCTCAGCAGCGCCAGCCAGATGCCGCCGTCGGCGGCGAAACACTTCTGCGGCGCGAAGTAGTAGGTGTCGGCCTGGGCGACGTCGACGGGCAGGCCGCCGGCGCCCGAGGTGGCGTCGATCAGGACCAGAGCCTCGCCAGCGCCCTCCGGGCGGACGACGGGGACGGCGACGCCGGTCGAGGTCTCGTTGTGGGCCCAGGCGATGGCGTCGGCGGCCGGGTCGGCGACGGGCGCCGGCGCATCGCCGGGCTCCGCCTCGACCAGGATCGGGTCGGCGAGGAACGGCGCCGCCGCGGTCGCCTTGGCGAACTTCTGCGAGAACTCGCCGAAAGTGAGGTGCAGCGAACGCTCACGCACGAGCCAGGCTGCCGCGGCCTCCCAAAAAGCGGTGGTGCCGCCGTTGCCGAGCGCGACCTCGTAGCCGTCGGGAAGCGAGAAGAGCTCGGCGAGGCCGCCGCGGACTCGGCCGACCAGGTCGCGCACCGGCGCCTGGCGGTGCGAGGTGCCCATCAGGTCCGAGCGCGCGGCAAGTGCCTCCAGCGCCTCGGGGCGGACCTTCGAGGGGCCGCAGCCGAAACGGCCGTCGCCGGGCTTGAGCTCGGCGGGGATCTGGACGGTGTCGGTGCTCGCTGCGGCCATCGGGCTCGACAGGTTATTGACCGCGGCGGGCGGGCCGACCGGCGGTCCCGACGCACCTGTAGGGCTGGACTGCCGCCGAGGCCGGGGTTAGGCTGGCGGCGCCTGCGCTAGTGGCAAGCCGAACAAAGGGGAGACGATGTATCCAGTCAGCTACGAAGCCGATTTCGACCCGACGCCGAACCGCTGGACGACCTTCTTCCGGCTGATCCTGGCGATCCCGTGGATCATCGTCCTCTACGTCTACCTGATCCTCGTCACCTTCACCCACATCTTCGCCTGGGTGGCCGTGGTGATCCTCGGCCGCTACCCGGAATGGCTCTACAACTTCAACTCGGGCGTCCTGCGGTACACGATCCGCTTCTACGCCTGGGCCTACCTGCAGACCGACGCCTGGCCCACGTTCGGGATCGGCGAGGAGCCGGACTACCCGATACGCGTCAACATCGCCCCCCGCGCCGAGCGCCAGAGCCGGCTCAAGGCCTTCTTCCGGCTGATCCTGGTGCTGCCGATGCTGATCGTCTCCTACGCGATCAACTACATCCACCTCGGCGCCGCCCTCGTCGCCTGGCTGACGATCGTTTTCCGCGGCTACATGCCGGAAGGGATCAACTCGACGCTGACCTTCATCAACGGCTTCTACGCGCGGGTGATCGGCTACTACGCGCTGCTGACCGACGACTACCCGCCAATCGGGATCGAGGCGGCGCGCCCCTCCGGCGACCAGCCGCCACCGCCTCCGCCCGCACCTCCGGCTGCCCCGGCCACCTACTAGGAGAACCAGATGAGCGAGAACGGAATCACCAGCGGCGAGGGCTACGCGGTCGCCAACCTCGACGACCTCGGCGACGGCCCCGGCTTCCGCAAAATCCGCAGCGCTCTGGGCGTCAACGCCTTCGGCGTCAACGCGATCGTCCTCCCTCCCTCCTACTCCACCGGCAGCCACTACCACGACGAGCAGGAGGAGCTCTATTTCCTCCACAAGGGCGAGATCGAGATCGAGTTCGGCGACGGGACCAAACACCGCCTGCAGGCCGGCGGCCTGGCCCGGGTGGACGCGCCGACGCACCGCAAGGTCCACAACCTCAGCGACTCAGAGGACGCCGTCTACGTCATCGTCGGCGGCAAGAACGGCTACATCGGCCGCGACGGCAAACTCGCGCCCGGCGAGTCGCACCGCTAGGCGCTTAGAACTCTTCCTGAATCCAGGGCATCATCGCGCGGAGGTCTTTGCCGACCTCCTCAATCTGATGCTCCGCGCCTTCTTTGCGCATGCGGTCGAAGTTGGGGTTGCCGGCCTCGTTCTCGGCGATGAACTCGCGGGCGAACTCGCCCGCCTGGATCTCGCCGAGGATCTCCTTCATCGCCGCCCGTGAGGGCTCGCCAATGACGCGTTTGCCGCGGGTCATGTCCCCGTACTCGGCCGTGTTCGAGATCGAGTAGCGCATGCCCTGAATGCCCTTCTCGTACATCAGGTCGGCGATCAGCTTCAGCTCGTGCAGGCACTCGAAGTAGGCGAGGCGGGGGTCGTAGCCGGCCTCGACCAGGGTCTCGAAACCGGCCCGGACCAGCTCCGAGGCGCCGCCGCAAAGGACGGCCTGCTCGCCGAAGAGGTCGGTCTCGCACTCGTCCTTGAAAGTCGTCTCGATGATCGCGGCGCGGCCGCCGCCGATGCCGCTGGCGTAGGCGAGGACGAGGTCGTGGGCGTTGCCGCTGGCGTCCTGGTGGACGGCCATCAGGCAGGGGACGCCGTTGCCTTCCTCGTACTGGCGGCGAACCAGGTGGCCGGGGCCCTTCGGGGCGACCATGCCGACGTCAACGCCCTCGGGCGGCTCGATCTCGTTGAAGTGGATCGAGAAGCCGTGAGCGAAGAGCACCAGGTTGCCGGGCTCGATCCCGGGTGCGATCTCCTCGCGCCAGACCTTGCCCTGACGCTCGTCGGGCAGCAGGACCATGATCAGGTCGCCGCGGCGCGCCGCCTCGGCAACCTCGAGGACCTCGATCCCGGCCTCTTCGGCCTTGGCGCGGCTGGCGGAATCGGGCCGCAGGCCGACCACGACCTGGACACCGGAGTCCTTGAGGTTGAGGGCGTGAGCGTGCCCCTGAGAGCCGTAGCCGAGGATCGCGACGGTCTTGCCGTCGAGCTTGCTGAGGTCGGCGTCTTTGTCGTAGAAGATGTCGTCGGTTCGCATGCGCGGCAGGCTATCGGAGCGCTCTGCGCATCAGCTTGCCGGAGGGCGTGCGCGGCAGCGCCGAGGCCAGCTCGACCCGCTTCGGCACCTTGAAGCCGGCCAGCGACTCGGCGCAGTGGCGGCGCAGATCGTCCGGAGTCACCCGGGAGCCGCTCTCGAGCACGACGACGGCGGTCACCGCCTGTTGCCACTCGGGGTCCTCGCGGCCGATCACCGCGGCGTCTGCGACCTCGGGGTGGCGCAGCAGCACCTTCTCGACTTCGGCCGGGGCGACGTTCTCGCCGCCGCTGACGATCAGGTCGTCCATGCGGTCCTCGACATAGAGGAAGCCTTCCTCGTCGATGCGGCCGAGGTCGCCGGTGTGGAGCCAGCCGTCGGCGTCGGCGCGGCCGGGGGCGACGGTCGGGCCCTGGATCAGGATCTCGCCCTCGCGGATGCGCAGGTGGGTGGTCAGCAGCGGCCGGCCGGCGGAGCCGAGCTTGCGCTTGGCGTCGGCCGGGGCCAGCGTCGTCACCTGCGAGCAGGTCTCGGTCAGGCCGTAGGTCTGGACCACGGTGGCGCCCTTGGCGATCGCCTCTTCCAGCGGCTCCTCCGGCACCGGGCCGCCGCCGACCAGGATCGCCCGCGGGCCGGAGAGGTCGGCGCCGGCGTCGAGCAGCCGGGTCAGCATCGTCGTCACCAGCGAGACCAGGGTGATCCCGTCCTCCTGCAGGGAGGCGGCGACGCGGTCGGCGTCGAAGCCGTCGTGGATGACCGCGGTGGTGCCGTAGACGACCGAGCGCATGACGATCCCCAGCCCGGCGATGTGGCTGAGCGGCACGCAGCAGAGCCAGCGGTCATCGGGCTGGACGCCGATGTTGAAGGCGGAGCCGACCGCGTTCCAGAGGAAGTTGCCGTAGGTGAGGCCGACCGGGCGCGGGCTGCCGGTGCTGCCGCTGGTGAGGACGCGGGCGCAGACGTCGTCCATGTCGTGCTCGCCGAGCAGCGGCATGTCGGCCTCGGTCTGGGTCAGCTCGCCGGCGTCGTCGAGGTCGACGATCGGCTCCTCGGCGGCGATCAGCGCCTCCCGCTCGGCCGCGGTCAGGCGCGGGCTCAGCGGCAGCAGCGTGGCGCCGACCTTCATCAGCGCGTGGATCAGCACCACTTGCTCGCGACGCGCGTGCATGGTCAGCGCCGCGACCGAGCCGCGGCGGACGCCGTGGGCAGCGAGGCGGCGCGCCACCCAGGTCGCCTCCGCCTCGAGCTCGGCGTAGGTGACGTCCGCCCCGTCGGCGACCAGCGCTGTGCGGTCGGGGCAACTTTGGGATCTCTGCGCGAGCCAGTCGTCGAGCTTCATCGGCGGGATATCGTGCCCATCATGCCCAAACGCCACAAGGAAGCCCCCGCAGAGCAGGACCTCTACGCGCCGATCGAGTGGACGAGCGCCGGCGAGTACGAGGACATCCGCTACGAGACCGGCGACGGAATCGCCAAGATCACGATCGACCGGCCCGATGTCCTCAACGCCTTCCGGCCGCAGACCCTGATCGATGTCTCCGCGGCGATGGAGGTGGCGCGGGAGGACCCGGAGGTGGGTGTGGTGATCCTCACCGGCGCCGGCGAGCGCGCCTTCTGCGCCGGCGGCGACCAGACCGTGCGCGGCGACACCGGCTACATGCCCGAGGGCGCCGCGGTCGGCCGCTTCCACGTCACCGACCTGCAGGTGCAGATGCGGCGGCTGCCGAAGCCGGTGGTGGCGATGGTCGCCGGCTACGCGATCGGCGGCGGCCACATCCTCCACGTCTGCTGCGACATGACGATCGCCGCCGACAACGCCGTCTTCGGCCAGACCGGCCCCCGGGTCGGCTCCTGGGACGGCGGCTTCGGCGCCTCGCTGCTGCGCGACCTGGTCGGGACCAAGAAGGCGAAGGAGTTCTGGCTGCTCTGCCGCCAGTACGACGCGGCCGAGGCCTTGGAGATGGGCCTGATCAACACCGTCGTGCCGCTGGCCGAGCTGGAGCGCGAGACCGTCGCCTGGTGCCGCGAGATGCTCGCCCTCTCCCCCTTCGCGCTGCGCCTCGTCAAGGCCAGCTTCAACGCCCACGAGGACGGCTACGCCGGGATCCAGCAGCTCGCCCACGACGCCAACCTGCTCTTCTACGGCAGCGAGGAGGCGGCCGAGGGGCGCGAGGCGTTCAAGCAGAAGCGCCAGCCGGACTTCTCCCAGTTCCCACGGCGGGCATGAGCAAACGACAAGCGGGAGGCGGGCGATGAGGATCTGGCTGATGGCGGCGCGGCCGCGGACCTTGCCGGCGGCGATCGCGCCGGTCCTGGTCGGGACCGCGGCAGCGGTGCAGTGGGTCGGGCACCTGCCGCGCTGGGGGGCTTTCATCGCCGCCCTGGTCGGCTCGATCTTCATCCAGATCGGCACCAACCTCTCCAACGACTACTCCGACGCCCGGCGCGGCGCCGACACCGCCGACCGCTTGGGCCCCGTGCGGGTCACCTCGGCCGGGCTGGTGACGCCGCAGCGGGTGCTGCGGGCGACCTGGATCGCCTTCGCGATCGCCGTCGCCTGCGGCATCTACCTGGCGACCGTGGCGGGAGTGGTGATCCTGCTGATCGGTGTCATCTCGATCGCCGCCGGCGTCCTCTACACGGGCGGCCCCCGGCCCTACGGCTACGCCGGTCTCGGCGAGGTCTTCGTCTTCCTCTTCTTCGGCCTCGTCGCCGTCAACGGCTCTTACTACGTACAGGTCGAACAGCTCGACGCGCTGCCGCTAGGGCTCTCGATCGCGGTTGGCTTCCTCGCCACGGCGATCCTCGTCGTCAACAACGTCCGCGACCTGGAGACCGACCGGCGGGCCGGCAAGATGACGCTGGCGGTGCGGATGGGCCGTGCCAACGCGGTGAACCTCTACCGGCTGCTGGTGCTGGGCGCTTTCGTGTTGCTGCCGATCTCATTGGTGGGCGGCGAAGCCAGCGCGCTGCCGCTGATCGGGCTGCTGGCACTGCCGCTGGCGATCCGGCCGATGCGGGTGATGAGCAGCCGCACCGACGGTCCCGCCCTCAACGCGACGCTCGCCGCAACCGGCGCGGTGCTCGCCGTCTACAGCGTCCTAGTCTCGATCGGGCTGCTGATCTCAGCCTGAGACCCACCACCCCGGCCGGGGTGGTGCAAGGCTGTGGGGGTGAAGCTGGCCGCCGCCGAGGCGATTCCCTACGCGCTCCCGTTCCGGGAGCCTTATGTGACGGCGCGCGGCAGCCTCGACCGGCGCGAGATGGTGCTGTTGCGACTGCGCTCGGAGGAGGGCGTCGTCGGCCTCGGCGAAGCGGTGCCCCTATCGCTGCGCGGCGGCACGGCGCTGGTGACGGTCATGCGCGAACTGGAGGGGCTGACGCAGCTCGACGAGCTGAGCGAGGCCGAGATCGAGGCCGCCGTGCCGACCCTCTCGGCCCCGGCCCGCTGCGCCGCCCTGACGGCGCTGCTGGACCTGCGCAGCCGCCGCAACGAGGAGGCGCGGTTGTCTTTTGGACCGGATAGCGGTCGAAAGGACAACCGCCCCCGCGACGGCGAGCTCGGTGGAGTTCCCTGCAACGCGACCCTGGTGGCCGGAGAGCCGGCGGCGGCGGCCGCCGAGGCGCTGCGCTGGGCCGCCGACGGGTTCACGACCTTCAAGCTGAAGCTGGGGGCCGGGCAGGACGTCGAGCAGGTGCGAGCGGTGCGCGAGGCGGTCGGGCCGGCGGCGCGGATCCGCATCGACGCCAACACCGCCTGGGGCGTGGAGACGGCGGCCACCGTGCTGGGAGAGCTGGAGCCCTTCGGGATCGAGCTGGCAGAGCAGCCGGTCGCGAACCTGGCGGAGATGCGGGCGCTGGCGGGAGTCACCTCGATTCCGCTCGCCGCCGACGAGAGCGTCGAGAACTGTGAGGACGCCGAGCGGGCGGCGGCGCTGGGCGCCTGCCGCTTCACCGGCATCAAGCTCTCCAAGGTCGGCGGGCCCGAGGAAGCGCTGGCGATCGCCGACGTCCTCCCTGCCTACCTCTCCAGCGCTCTCGACGGGCCGGTGGGGATCGCGGCGGCGGCCCAGGTGGCACGCACGGTGATCGAGAGCGAACATCCCGAACGGCTCGACCTCGCCCACGGCCTCGCCACCCAGCGCCTCTTCGCGGCGACGATCGCCGCGGCCGAGTGCGAGCTCCGCGACGGCGAACTGCACCCACCCGACGGCCCCGGCCTTGGGGTCGAGATCGACGAGGAGGCGCTGCAAGCGCACCGGCTCTAGCCTGCTGGGCCGACTTGTTCACGCACGGCGTGCATAAGTCGGCCCACCCTCCCCCGATGGACCCGACCAACGCCAACACCGCCCTCGCCTCCGCCTTCTGTGAAGAGCTGGCGCGCGGGGGGCTGCGGCGGGCGGTGATCTCGCCCGGCTCGCGCTCGACGCCGCTGGCGGTGGCGCTGTGGCGGCAGCCGGAGATCGAGGTGGACGTGATCCTCGACGAGCGCTCGGCCGGGTTCTACGCGCTGGGAGCGGCGCAGGTGAGCGGCGAGCCGGTGGCGCTGCTCTGCACTTCGGGAACGGCGGCGGCCAACTACCACCCGGCCGTCTGCGAGGCGGACGAGTCGGCGACCCCGCTGCTGGTCCTCACCGCCGACCGGCCGCCGGAGCTGCGCGGGGTCGGGGCCGGGCAGACGATCGACCAGGTCAAGCTCTATGGCGCCGCCGTGCGCTGGTTCTGCGAAGTGGGCACCCACGCCGCCGACGACGAGGGCCTGCTCCATTACCGCTCGCTCGCCTGCCGGGCGCTGGCGACGGCGCGCGGGGAGATCCGCCCCGGCCCGGTCCACCTCAACCTGCCCTGGCGCGAGCCGCTGGCGCCGGTACCGGTCGCGGGCGCGGTCACCGCCACCGACCCACTCGCCCTGGAGGGACGAGAGGGAAGGCCACTGACGGCGGTAACGCGGGTCGATGTCGAGTCCTCGGCCTTCCTGCTCGACGAGGTGGCCGGCCACATCGGCGACGCGATCGCCGGCGTCATCGTCGCCGGCCGCCAGCTCGACCCGGAGCTGCGCGAGCCGCTCACCCACCTGGCCCACGCCTCCGGCTTCCCGATTTTGGCCGAGCCGACCTCGCAGCTGCGCTGCGGTCCCCACGACCGCTCCCGCGTCATCGCCTCCTACGACCTGCTGCTGCGCGACGAGCACTTCGCCCGCTCGGTCGTTCCCGACCTCGTCCTCCGCTTCGGCGAGATGCCGACCAGCAAGCCGCTACGCGCCTGGCTTGCCGCCAGCGGGGCCGACGAAATCGCGGTCGATCCCCGGGGCGGCTGGAACGAGCCGACGCGGCGGGCGGCGGCGCTGCTACGCGCCGACCCGACCGAGCTGGCCGCCGGCTGGGCGACCCGCGTGGAGAAAGAAGAGCGACCGGCGCCGGAGCGCTGGCTCGCCGCCGAGCGGACTGCTCAGGCCGCCATCGACGCCGCCCTAGGCAAAGGCGACCCCCTGAGCGAGCCCGCCCTGCACCGCGTCCTCGGCCTCGCTCACGCCGACGGAGACCTCGTCTACACCGCCTCCAGCATGCCGATCCGCGACCAGGAGTCGTTCCTGGCCGCCGAGGGCAGCGACGCCCTCTTCCTCTGCAACCGCGGCGCCAACGGCATCGACGGCCTCATCTCCTCCGGCATCGGCGCCGCCGCCGCCAGCGGCCGCCCGACCACGATCATCACCGGCGACCTCGGCCTCCTCCACGACCTCGGCGGCCTCGCCGCCCTTCGCGAGACGGAGACGCCGGTCCGCATCGTCGTCATCGACAACAACGGCGGCGGCATCTTCCACTTCCTGCCGCAGACAGAGGCCCTAGACGCCGATGAGTTCGAAGCCCTGCTGGGCACCCCCCGCGGCGTCAGCGTCGAGAAGGCTGCCGCGCTCTTCGACCTTCCCCATCGCCGCCTGGCGTCACTGAACGAACTGCCCGCGGCGCTGGCGGCCGGCACCGGCCTGATCGAGGTGCGAACCGACCGGCACACCAACGTCGCGGCCCACCGCGAGCTGGCGGCGCGAGTTCAGAGCGCCCTGGGCGACCTCAGCGGCAGCTGAGAGGTGCCGATCAGCAGCTGAGAGGCGCCGCTTCGCGGCCCGCGCCGGGCTGCCAGACGGCGCCGGCGTAGAGCACGTGAGGAGCGGAGAAGACTTGGGTGGGACAGGTTCCGTCGGCGTTGATCTCGAAGACAGAGGTGTCGAGGGCAAGGAGTTCTCCGGCCGAATGAGTCCGTCTATCGAGGCGAATGAAGGCAATGCGCTGCCCAGATGGATCCCAGCGGGGCCAAAGCGCTGCTCCTTTGGCCGCTTCCGTCAAGCGCACTTCGCCCGAGCCATCGGCCTGGATCACGACGAGATCGGCCGCCTTGGTCTGTGAGCCGCGGGCGAGGCGCTGGCCCCGGGGGCGCAGCAGGGCTATCCGGGAACCGTCCGGCGAGTAGACCGGTTCCAGTGCATTCCGCGCCAGCACGGTTTCAAGGCCGGTATCGAGGCGGAGGACGACCGCTTCGCTTCCACTGCCACTGGTGGTCCGGGTCAAAGCCAGGCCAAGGCCGTCCGGTGAAAACGAGGAAGGGATGATCTCGAGGCCGTTCCGCCATTGGGTGATTTGCCGTGCGGGCCCGCCGGCAATATCGGTGAGCCAGGTGCTGGCGGCCTTGAACGCGGACTCGTGGCGGCGGCCGGGTTGACGGGAGCGAGGCTTCGTTTTCTGTCGCGCGAAGGCAATCGTGTGGCCGTCCGGCGAAAAAACCGGGGCTTCACCACCGGTCGTACCGGCCAGGGCCCGCGGCTCCCCGCCGCCGACCGACATTGCGAACAGCATCTCCCTTGGCCGACTCGTGCGCGCGGCGGACCGGGCCCTGGTGATCCCGGGGAAGACCAGCGTCTGTCCGTCGGGCGACCAAGTCGCCGCGCCCGCCGGCAGGGGCTCCGACAGAAGCGGCTGTAGGGACACCTGCACCAGCGTTGCCGGCTGCGTCCCATCGGCGCCCGCGGTAAAGAGAGTGGCCTTGAAGCTCTCCAGCGAGAGAGTGGTGATCGCCAGGCGCGGGCCAGGCGGGGTTTCCGCCTGAGCGCCTGGAACCGCCACCAGGATCAAGGCGACACACGCGCAGCAAATACTCAGCCCCCGCCGGATCACTGGCCGCATCCTTACCGATTTCGGCTCGGCCTGCCTCTACTCGGCAAGGAACGGCAGCAGCGCCCCGAGCTTGACCTCGGTCTCGGCCAGCTCCGCGGCCGGGTCGGAACCGGCGACGACGCCGACGCCGGCGAAGAGGTGGGCCTGGCGGTCGCGGAGGACGCCGCTGCGCAGGGCGACGCAGAACTCGCCGTCTTCGGTGGCGTCCATCCAGCCGACTGGGGCGGCGTACCAGCCGCGGTCCATGCCCTCGAGCTCGGCGATGGCGGACTCGGCGATGGTCCAGGGCTCGCCGCCGACAGCGGGAGTCGGGTGCAGCAGGCCGGCCAGCTCGATCGCCGAGTGCGGCTCCGCCAGTTGGGCGATCACCGGAGTCGCCAGGTGCTGGATGTTCGCCACCTTGACGATCTCCGGCTCGGAGGCGGCCTCGACCCAGACCGCGTGCGGGCGCAGCGCCCGCACGATGCGCTCGCTGACGATCCGCTGCTCGCGGCGGTTCTTGTCGCTGCGCAGAAGCTGCTCGCCGAGGTGGTCGTCGACGGCGGGGTCGGAGCTGCGCCGGGTCGAGCCGGCGAGGGCGACGGTGGAGACGCTCGCCCCCGCCCGCCGCACCAAGAGCTCGGGGCTGGCGCCGATGAAGGCGGCCTCGGGCGTGCCACAGCAGAAGCAGAAGCAGGAGGGAAACTGCTCGCGCATGGCGCCGAAGAGCGCCGCCGGATCGTGGGCGGCGCCGGCGGTGACGACGACCTCGCGGGCGAGCACAACCTTCGACATCTCCCCCGTCCCGATCCGCGCCGTCGCCGCTGCCACCGCGGCTTCGAACTCGCCCGGCGGGCGGGCGCTGTGGATCTCCACCTGGGCAGTCGGGTGCGGGTCCAGAAGTGGCAGCTCGCGGTCACGCAGGCCGGTGAGACGGGCTCGCAGGGCCGCCAGGCGCTCCTCGGGGTCCTCCCCCGGCGCCACCACCGCGTTGAGGGTGAGGAAGGTCGTCTCGCTGCTGCGACAGAGCGAGAGCTCGGGGAGGGTCATCAGCGCCGGCGGTAGCGAGGACCAGGTCGACGACCCGGCGCCGTCCGGGCCAAAGGCGAAGCCACCCAGCCAGACCGGCCCGGCACCGGCCGGCAGCCCCGGCGGCTCCTCAAGGACGGCGTCGCCGCCTATCCCCAGGCAGTCGCGGGCGACGTCGGCGAAGCGCTCACGGCCACGTGAGACTGCCTCCGCCGCGACCCCGACCCCGGCCAGAGCGAAGCCGCGGTCGGGCTGCTCCCAGCAGAACCAGCGGTCCGAGGCCAGCCGCGAGGCGAAGGCCGCCGCGCAGGGGTCGCGCAGCTCGATCTCTTCGGTGACGCTGACCAGGGTCCGGCGGCGGCGGCCGGCAGCCTGCTCGAGAAGTGACGGCAGCCGCTCAGTCGCTGCCGCGCGCAATCGCGATCTCGCCCGTGCGGACCATTTCGACCAGGCCGTGCGGGCGGACCATGCGCTCGAAGGCCTCGATCTTCTCGGCGGAGCCGGTCACCTCGATCGTCATCGTGCGGCGGGCGACGTCGACGATTTTGGCGCGGAAGATCTCGGCGAACTGAATGATCTCGGCCCGGTTCTCGACCGCCGAGGAGACCTTGAACAGGGCCATCTCGCGGGCCACCGTCTCCTCCGGCTCCATGTCGCGGATCTTCAGCACGTTGACGAGCTTGTGCAGCTGCTTGGTGACCTGGTCGATCGGGTGCACAGCGCCGTCCAGGGTCAGGGTGACGCGGGAGACGCTGGGGTCGTCGGTCGGGCCGACGGCGAGCGTGTCGATGTTGAAACCGCGGCGCGAGAAGAGGCCGGCGACGCGGGCCAGCACGCCGGGCTTGTTCTCGACCAGGATCGAGAGCACGTGTTTGCGGCCGCTGAGCTGGCCCGGCACGTGCAGGTCCTCGAGCTTCAGCAGGTCGGGCGTACCGGCCTCCATCAACCCACCTCCTGCGGGGCCTCGACCATGTCGCGGGCGGCGAACCCGGGCGGGATCATCGGGTAGCAGTTCTCCTCGCGGGCGACGCGGACGTCGAGCAGGACCGGGCCGTCGGTCTCCAGCGCCTTCGCCATCGTCGCCTCGAGGTCGTCGGCGTTGTCGCAGCGCAGACCGGTGGCGCCGAAGGCCTCGGCCAGCTTCACCCAGTCGGGGCTGTCGAAGCCCATGTCGACGGCGCTGTAGCGGCGGTCCCAGAACAGCTCCTGCCACTGGCGGACCATGCCCATGTAGCCGTTGTTCATGAGGAAGACCTTGACCGCGATCCCCTCGGTCACGCAGGTCGCCAGCTCCTGGATGTTCATGATCAGGCTGCCGTCGCCGGCGACGCAGACCACGGTCTCCTCGGGGCAGGCGACCTTGGCGCCGATCGCCGCCGGTAACCCGAAACCCATCGTGCCGAGGCCACCGGAGTTGATCCAGCGGCGCGGCTGCTCAAAGCCGTAGTACTGGGCAGTCCACATCTGGTGCTGGCCGACGTCAGAGGTGACGATCGCGTTACCGCCGGTGGCCCGGTGCATCGCCTCGATCATGTACTGCGGCTTGATCTCGCCGTTCTCGCCGGCCGCGTAGCGCAGCGGGTGCTGGTCGCGCCAGGAGTCGAGCTGACTCCACCACGACTCCAGGCGGGAGGAGTCGGTCTGCAGCGCCCGGTACTCGCGGGTCAGCTTCGGCAGCACCTGCTTGACGTCGCCGACGATCGGGATGTGGGCGCCGACGTTCTTGGAGATCTCGGCCGGGTCGATGTCGATGTGGATGACCTTGGCGTGGGGCGCGAACTCGCTCAGTTTGCCGGTGATGCGGTCGTCGAAGCGGGCGCCGATGGCGACGATCAGGTCGGCTTTGTCCATCGCGTGGTTGGCCGCGTAGGTGCCGTGCATTCCCAGCATCCCCAGCCAGTTCGGGTCGGAGGCCGGGAAGGCGCCGAGGCCCATCAGGGTCGAGGTGACCGGGAAGCGGTCGGAGCCGGCCAGCTCGCGCAGCTCCTCGGAGGCATTGGCGTTGACGACGCCGCCGCCGGTGTAGAGGATCGGCCGGCGGGCGTTGGCCATCGCCTTGGCGGCGATGCGGATCTGCTTGGCGTTGCCCTCGGTCGAGGGTTTGTAGCCGGGCAGATCGACCGGCTCGGTGCGCGGCTGGTAGTCGATGTCGGCGCGCGAAAGGTCCTGCGGGATATCCAGCAGCACCGGGCCCGGGCGGCCGGTGGCGGCGATGTGGAAGGCCTCGTGCACGTATTCGGGGATCTGACGCGCGTCAGTCACCTGGAAGGAGTGCTTGACGAAGGGCAGCGTCGCCCCCAGCACGTCGGCCTCCTGGAAGCCGTCGGTGCCGATCAGCTCAGTTTTGACCTGGCCGGT
Source organism: uncultured Actinomycetes bacterium (assembly GCA_963708405.1). Lineage (GTDB taxonomy): Bacteria > Actinomycetota > Thermoleophilia > Solirubrobacterales > 70-9 > VAYN01. The sequence continues at coordinate 410,182 of CAVPSL010000002.1, read as the reverse complement.
GATGAACACGGTCGGGGTCGAGTCGAGCATCGCGTCGGCGATCGCCGTGATCAGGTTGGTCGCCCCCGGGCCCGAAGTGGCGAAGGCGACCCCGACCCGGCCCGAGGCCCTGGCGTAGCCCTCGGCAGCGTGTCCGGCCCCCTGCTCGTGGCGGGTCTGCACATGGCGGAAGTCGGCGTCGACGACAGCGTCGTAGATCGGCAGGTTGGCCCCACCGGGGATCCCGAAGACGTGCTTGACGCCCTCGGCCTTCAACGACTCCATCAATGCGTCGGCGGCCCTCATCGAACCCGCGATGCTAGCAGTGGCGCTAGGCCTGGCCTGCAGGTGATTTGGCCGGGTTCCAGCGGGTGCGGGGGTCGATCGCGCTCTCGATCGCGTTCGCCTTGTGGCGCTCGATCGCGTGGATCATCGACTCCACCAGCTCCTCGCCCAACAGCGTCGGCTCCAGGCCGAGGTCGAGCAGCTTGGTGTGGATCGCGTTGTAGTAGTGCTCTTCCTTCTCGACCCGCGGGTTCTCGCAGTGCTGGATCTCGACCGTGTAGCCGAGGTGCTCGCCGGCCTGTTTGACCAGCTCGGCCAGCTCCAGCACCGAGAACTGCTCGGTGAACTGGTTGAAGACGCGGAACTCGCCCGCCTCAGCGGGATTGAGAACCGCCAGTTCGACGCAGGCGAGGGTGTCGCGGATGTTGAGGAAGCCGCGGGTCTGGTGGCCGGCGCCGTAGACGGTGAGCGGGTGCCCGATCACGGCCTGCAGGCAGAAGCGATTGAGCACGGTGCCGAAGAGCTCGTCGTAGTCGAAGCGGGTGATGAGGCGCTCGTCGCGGGCGGTCTCCTCGGTCTCGACGCCGTAGACGACGCCCTGGTTGAGGTCGGTGGCGCGCAGGGCCCAGGTGCGGCAAGCGAAGTGAATGTTGGTCGAGTCGTGGACCTTGGAGCAGTGGTAGAGCGAGCCCGGCAGTTTCGGGAAGGGCAGGGTGTCGCGGCGGCCCTTGTGCTCGATCTCGATGTAGCCCTCCTCGATATCGATGTTGGGCTGGCCGTACTCGCCCATCGTCCCCAGCTTGACCAGGTGTGCGTCCGGCACGTGGTCGCGCATCGCGAAGAGCAGGTTGAGGTTGCCGATCACGTTGGCGTGCTGGGTTTCGACCGCGCGCTCGCGCGAGACCATCGAAAACGGGGCCGAGGCCTGCTGGCCGTAGTGGACGACCGCCTCGGGGCGGGTCTCGGCGACGACCTCTTCGAGGAAGTCGCCGTCCTCGACGGCACCGACGTAGCTGCGGATCTGCTCGCCGCTCACCTCTTGCCAGGCGGCGACGCGCTCCTCGAGGTCGCGGATAGGCGTCAGCGAGGCACTGCCGTGTTCGGTGTGCCAGCGGCGCCGGGAGAAGTTGTCGACGACGGAGACCTCGTGGCCGCGGGCCGAGAACCGCAGCGCGGTGGGCCAGCCCAGGTAGCCGTCGCCCCCGAGGATGAGGATTCGCATAGGCGCGGCATCGTAGCTGCCGGGGCCGATGGCGTGGGCAACCGGAACCGCTGCGCAGCGCCATAGCATCCGCCCCATGCTCGACGGCCTGGCGGCGCGAAACGGGGGCCGGCTTGGTCTTGCGGCCCTGATCGCCGTGCTCCTGCTCGGCCTCGGCCTGCGCCTGGGCGAGGCCTGGGACGGGCGCGCCCCGGTCTACGACGCGGCCGCCTACGCCGCGATCGCCGCCAACCTCGACCGCGGCGAGGGCTTCACGGTCGGCCCCAGCGCCACCCAGCCGTCCAGCAACTACTCCCCCGGCCTGCCGCTCTTCGTGGCCGGCATCTACAAGCTCAGTGGCGGCGTCCACGAACGCCTGGCGCGCATCGTCCTGGCGGTCGTCGGCACCCTCTCGGTGCTCTTCGCGTATCTACTGGGACGACGGCTGGGGCGCTGCGTCTTTTTTGCACACCAGGGGGTGCACAAACGACGCAGCGCGGTGGCAGCGGGGCTTGTTGCCGCCCTGGCCGTGGCGATCTACCCGGCGCTGCTCGAGTACCAAGGCATGCTGATGAGCGAGCCGCTGGCGGCGACCCTGCTGGCCGCCGCCGTGTGGGCGATCTTCTGGGCGCACGAGGGACAAGCGGCGCGGTGGCTCGTCCCGGGAGCCCTGCTGGGCCTGCTCGCACTGGTGCGCCCCGAGTACCTGGGAGTCGCTGCCCTACTTGCTGCTGTTCTGTTCGCCCTCGGCGCCCGCACGAACTGGAAGCGCTCGCTCACCACCGCCGCCCTCATGCTCGCCGCCGCGCTCGTCGTGATCGCGCCCTGGACGGTCCGCAATGCCGAGGCGCTCGGCCGCTTCGTTCCCGTCTCCACCGGCGGCGGCCAAGTCCTCTTCGCCGGCACCTACCTGCCCTCCGACGGCAACCCCGAACAGGTCGGAGCCGAAGTCGTCGCCCGCCATCCCGAACTGTTCGGCCCACACGCGGTCGAACACCTCCGCCTTGAGCAAATCCTCGCCCGGCTAGCCGCCCAGCGTTATCCCGGCATCGAAACCGACCAGGCGCTCGCGAAGATGGGGAAGGAACAGCTTTGGGACAACGTCAGCGAAGAGCCACTCGAATCGGCCGGGTTCGTCGCCAAGAAGCTCTGGCGCCTCTGGGGATACGGGCCGCGCGAGGTGATGCGGGAGCCGGGCTGGGAGCTGCTGCACTGGGCGCTCCTCGCCTTCGGCCTGCTCGGGCTCGGCCTCCTCGCCTGGCGGCGCCGCTGGGAGGCGGCGGTGCTGGCGACCGTCTTCCTCTCGATCACGGCGCTGAGCGCCCTGCTGGTCGCCTCACCGCGACGGGTGCTGGTGATGCTGCCGTTGCTGGCCGCCTGCGCCGGAGTCGGCGCCGTCTGGCTAGGCGGGCAGTTCCACCGAGCGCGGTTGTCCTTTCCTCCGCCAGGCGGGCGAAAGGACAACCACCCCGGCGGGCGGGTCGCCGACTAGTCCTGGTTGTACTTCACCTGGAAGGTCAGCTTGATGAAGGTCGCCGTGTCGGCGCCTTTGAAGACGCACTTGTAGGCGACGACGTCGGGGTTGGTGCTCTTCACCGTCGGCGTGCAGCGGAAGGCGGCGGTGATACGGGGCTCCTCGATCCGCAGTTCGGTCGTCTTCACCATCGCTTTCTTGGCCTGGGCGCAGGTGGCGAAACGGGCCTGCGAGGGATCGACGTTGTTGGCGAAGACGGTGCCGGTGATCTTGCTGCCGATCACGTTCGGCGAGCTCGCCATGCAGGTCTTGGTGGTCGGCTTGGCGCTGGCGCCCGTGGCGAGGGCGAGCGAGGCCAGGGCGGCGGCCGTGCCGGCGATCAGGAATCGGCGCATTCGTGGTTCTCCTCGGTCAGATTGCAAGGTGCCAGGGAGAGTTCGCCGCAGTGGCGCGGTGCCCTGCGCCCCAGCGGACACCGGTGCGGGGGGGGATCGGGGCGGCGGGATAGCCTGAGCCGGCCCTTGCGCTCCCTCTCCGACTGGATCCGTGCCCTACCCGAGCGCTACGGGCGCAGGACGCTTGTCGTCCTCAGCCTGATCGCCGTACTCGGCCTCGGCCTGCGCGCCTACGCGGTCGTCCACCCCGTCGCCGAACCGGCCGACGACTCGCACGCCTACTTCGGCCTCGCCAAGGCCCTCTACGAGGAAGGCAGTTTCGGCGGCCCCAGCTTCCGCGACTCCAGCGACTGGTCGCCGGGGGCACCGCTGCTCTACGCCGCCTCCTTCTACGCCACCGGGGGCGCCCGCGAAGGGACGGCCCGGATCGTCGAGGCACTGCTAGGGGTGGCGGCGATCCTGGTGGTTTTCGCCTTGGGGGAGCGGCTCGGCGGCCGCTGGGCCGGGCTGCTGGCCGCCTTCGCGGTCGCCGTCTACCCACCCTTCATCCACTCCACCGGCGAGCTGATGAGTGAGCCGCCGGCGATCCTGACGCTGCCGGCGGCGGTACTCGCATTCCTCTGGGCGGCCGACCGCGAACGCCTCGCCGCCTGGCTCGTGCCGGGGGTGCTGTTTGGGCTGACGGCGATGTTCCGGCCCGAGTACCTGCTGGTCGGCGGCGCCTTCGTCGTACTGGCGGCGATCCGGGTCGCGCTCGGGAGCGGCTGGCGGCCCGCTCTTGCCAGCGCCGGCGTCTTCCTGCTGGCGCTGATCGTCCTGATCGTCCCCTGGACGGTCCGCAACCTGGTCGTCCTCGACCGCGTTGTGCCGATCTCGACCGGCGGCGGCAAGGCGCTCTACGTCGGCACCTTCTTGCCCGCCGACGGCGAATACCAGCGGGTCAAGGCGATCCTCTACGAGCGCTATCACCACCGCAGTCTGCCGCCGCAGTCGCAGGCGCTCAACCGCGTTAACCCGACGCCGCTCTTCGACCGGGTGGCGGAACGCTATCCCGACCTGCCGCGCGACTCGGCCCTCGGCAAGATCGGCAAGCAGAACTTCTCCAAGTACTTCGGCGAAGACCCGCTCGGCTACTTGGCGATGACCGCCCGCAAGGTCGGCCGGATGTGGAGCAGCGGCGTTGGCGAAGCGATGGGCAGCACGGCTGGACGCGTCGTGCAGATCCTGCTTGTCGCCCTCGGTCTCGCCGGCTTCGTCCTGCTCGGCCTGCGGCGGCGCTGGTGGGAACTTCTGGCGCTGGCGACGCCGATCGCCCTCGTCACCGCCGTCGGCGCCGTCTCGCTAGCGGCGCCGCGCCGCAACGAGGTGTTGATGACGCTCGTCTTTCCAGTAGCCGCCCTCGCCGTTACCTCGGCCTTCGCGGCCATATCCTCTGGCCGCAAATGGTCCCCAGAGCAGGCATCTTCCCCGCCGAACTGACGGCGCTGCGCAGCGCCGGGCTGCTGGTCGGCGTCCTGATCGTCGTCTACGCGGTCGCCCGGCGGCGCTCGCTGCGCAACGCCGACGTTCTCATCCTGCTGCTTGTTGGGCTCGGGCTGGCGCTCGTCTCCGGCACCGAAATCACCGACAAGCTGCTCTCCGCCTTCTCCTTCGAAAAGGGCAACGGGGGTCGCATCCTCGGGCTCGCCGTCTTCGCGATCTTCATCCTCTTCCTGCTGATCCTGCGAGCGCTCTCGGTCGCCGCCCGCAACGCCCGCCAACTGGCGGCGGCGCTGGAGGGCCTGGCTTGGGAGGAGTTCCGCCAGGCAAAGCTGCCGGAGCGCTTCCGCGACAAGGTCGCGATCCTCATCCCCGCCTACAACGAGGCCGAAAACATCGGCCACGTGCTCGACCAGATGCCGGCCGTCGTATGCGGCGTCGAGACCGCGGTGCTGGTCGTCGACGACGGCTCGCGCGATAGCACCGGCGACGTCGCCGCCAAGCATGGGGCCGCGGTCGCCCGCCACGTCACCAACCGCGGCGGTGGTGCCGCGCTCCGCACCGGCTACCGGCTGATGGTCGAATCCGGCGCCGAGGTCGTCGTCACCCTCGACGCCGACGGCCAGCACCGCCCCGACCAGATGGAGCGCCTGGTCAAGCCCGTGCTCGACGGCAAAGTCGACGTCGCTCACGGCTCTCGCGTGCTCGGCCAGGCCGACCGCAACCACTTCGCCCGCGAGCTCGGGATCGTCTTCTTCAACCGGCTCGTCTCCTTCATCACCCGCACCCACGTCACCGACTGCTCCAACGGCTACCGCGCCGTCCGCACCACCGTCCTGCCGCAGCTAGTCCTGCGCCAGGAGCAGTTCCACACCTCCGAGTTCATGATCGAGGCGATCAAGCGCGGGATTCCCGCCAAGGAGGTGCCGATCACGGTCGAACAGCGCCTCCACGGCCACTCCAAGAAGCCCGCTGTGTTCCGCTACGGGATGGGCTTCGCCAACGCGATCGTCCGCACCTGGTTGCGCTGAGCGGCAGGAGGGTCGGGTCACCCTCGCCCTCACAACAGCGGGGAGGTTCGGTTGAGGGTGACCCGACCCTCCTAACGCACACCAGGGTGGCGAACAGCGGAGGGGTCCGGGAGGTAGAGGTCGGTGCCGCAGCGGGGGCAGACCTGGACATAGAGCTTCAGTTCCTTGCCGCAGTTGGGGCACTGCCGTTCCGGTTCGTTCTTCTCGACCCGGTAGAGGATCACGGCGACGATCCCGAGTAGCGGCAGGACGGCGCCGATGATGAACCAGATCCAGAAGGAGCTGCCCTTGTTCTTGCCGATGATGCCGGTGGCAAGGCCGAAGAAGAAGATGATGATCAGGTATTCCACTGCGGGGGATTGTCGCGCCTGACGGCGGTCGGGGTCAGCGCAGGGGCCGCGGGTGGCCGATCGAGCCGACCTCGGAGATGTCGCGCTTGAAGGGCAGGCTGGCGGTCCAGTCGATGACCGCCCGGGCCTTGCGGGCGGCGCCCGGGATCTGGCTCATGTGGTAGGTCCGGGCCAGCCACCAAGCGGGGAAGCCGCGGAAGGTGCGGTCGCCGATCCGGCCCACGGCCTTGTAGCGGCCGAGGTTGACGAAGGACGCTTCGCCGCGGTATTCGAAGCGACGCGGACTGCCGACGCCCAGCTCGGCGGCGATGTTGTGGGCGACCACCGGACCCTGGCGGACAGCGTGCTGGGCGGTCGGCGGACAGAGACCGCCGCGCGGGTCGGGGGCGGCGGCGCAGTCGCCGATCGCCCAGACCGAGTCCATGCCCTCTACGCGCAGGTACTCGTCGACCGGAACACGGCCGCGCTCGTCGAGCGGGACGCTGAGGTCGCGAAGAATCGGCTGGGGCGCCACGCCGGCGGTCCAAACGACGGTCTGGGTCGGCAGCGTCTCGCCGCTGGAGAGCCGCGCCGACTTCGGGCCGACCTCCTCCAGCGTCGTCTCCAGGCGGATGTCGATGCCGCGGCCGCGCAGCTCCCGCAGCGCGTAGTCGGCTAGCTGCGGGTCGATCTCCGGCAGTACCCGGCCGGTCGCCTCGACCAGGACCCAGCGCATCCCGTGCAGGCGGGCGCGCGGATAGGACTCCATCGCGTCAGCGGCGAAGTCCTGCAGCTCGGCCAGCGCCTCGAGGCCGGCGTAGCCGCCGCCGACGAAGACGTAGGTGAGCAGCTCGTCGCGGCGAGCCGGGTCCTCGGTCGCATTCGCTTCCTCCAGCGTCTCGACCACGTGGTTGCGCAGCCAGATCGCGTCGGCGAGGCCCTTGAAGCCGATCGCGTGCTCGGCCAATCCGGGCACCGGCAGCGTCCGCGAGACCGAGCCCAGCGCCAGCAGCAGCTGGTCGTAGGGCAGCGTCTCGCGCTCGCCGTCTTTGGCCAGCAACTCGACCGTCTTCGCCGCCGGGTCGTGGCCGACGATCGAGCCCAGTCTCAGGTAGGTGCGCTTGAGAATGTCGCGGAGCGGCGTCACCACATGCCGCGGCTCCAACGTTCCGGCCGCCGCCTCCGGCAAGAACGGCGTGTAGAGCGCGAAGTTCGTTTCGTTGACGAGCACCATCCGCGCCGACTGCCGCGGCATCACCCGCTCCAGCTCGCGCGCCGCCGCCGCCCCTCCAAAACCACCCCCGGCGATGACGACGTTCCAAGCCATAGCGCCACCGTAGCACTTTGTAACACGTTGTTACAAAGTGCTGGAAGCTACATGGGGTTCCTCCCGCCCCCAGACGTGCCACACTACCGCCATGCCCGAAAATTTTGGTCCGCGATCCACCAAAATTTCAGATCATGCTCAAAAGGGCACCGCCCTCACCCCCGGCGAGTCCATAAGGCGAGTCGATCTCCATGACCAGTACGGGGGACGGCGTCAGGGTGGGATCAGTCCCTCGAAACAGAGCGCGAACGTCTTCCTTTTCACGGATCAAGCCCAGGGACTCCTCCACGGGTACATCTACGACGGCCAGCGCGAAGACGGCTATTTCCACTACACCGGCGAGGGTCAGCTTGGCGACCAGCGCATGGTCCAGGGCAATCGGGCGATCCGCGACCATCGGGAAGAAGGCCGCGAGTTGCACCTCTTCGACGTCAGCGGTGGCCTGGCCACCTACTTAGGTCAGTTCGAGTACGTCGACGACTACAGCGCCGACGCCCCCGAGACGGGCGGAGGGCAAGAGCGAAAGGTGATCGTCTTTCGCCTCAAACGGGTGACCGGCGAAGGGCCTCTCGCCCCTGCCCGTATCAGCCAATTCGGTGATGAAGGAGTCCGCGCGATCCCGATCGAGCAACACCTAACCGAGCGCGTCGTGATCGAACCGAACCGCGAGCCCTACGAGGCTGAGCGTCGCGAGCAACCCTTGGTCCTCGCCTATGCAGACGCTTTGCGGGCCCAGGGGCACGAAGTACATCGGATGCAATTGTGGCCCGGAAGTGAGGCAGCACCAATCTTCTGCGACCTCTTCGATCGGACGGCCGAGACCGTTATCGAGGCCAAGGGAAGCGTCTCCCGCAACGCGATTCGGATGGCAATCGGTCAGCTCGCCGACTACGCGAGGTTCATAGAGCCCCACCCAAACAAGGCGATCCTCGTTCCCGAGAAGCCGCGCCCTGACCTCCTTGGGTTGGCATTGAGCCAGGGGATCGACGTGATCTGGCCCAACGAGAGCGGCGGCTTTGAGACCGCTGAACCGTCGAACTCGTGAACGCCCCCCTAAACAAGAGCGGCGTACTCACTAAGAGACTCCGTGTGCCGACAGGGACGGCGGATGTGATCCCAGTTGAGAAAGCAAAGTGGGATCGCATCAAGCGCCGTGCACGGAATCTCGAAAAGCGCAGGGCCTCGACTTGCTCTCCGCGAGCGCCTTCGGAATCCTTGGCTTTGGCTTGAGCCTGGTGGCCGCCGCAATCGCGGTCCCGACGGGCAAGCATTCGGAAATTGGACCGTGGGTACAGCCCGGCCTCCTAGCCGCTGCCGCCGTCTGCACCCTCCTCGCCGTCGTCCTGTTCATTTTCCTCGCAATCGAGCGCCGAGGACGCGAGGCGGAGAGAGCCGACATCCTCGATGAGATGGAGGCAGAGGAGGAGGCCTGGCGAAGTTAGCGCCAGCAGCAGGAGCTACTGGCCGAGCTGCTCGCGGATCAGGCGGTTGACCTCGCCGCCGTCGGCCCGGCCTTTCGTCTCCTTCATCACGGCGCCGACGATGGCGCCGATCGCCTTGCCGTTGCCGGCCTTGATCTGCTCGGCGGCGGCGGGGTTGGCGGCGATCGCGGCGGCGACGATGGACTCGAGCTCGCCGCTGTCGGAGATCTGGGCCAGGCCCTCACGCTCGACGATCGCCGCCGGGTCGCCGCCCTCGGCAACCAGGGCCGCCAGCACGGTCTTGCCGCTGCCATGGGAGATCTTCTTCTCGGCGACCAGCGCCACCAGCGAGGCCAGGGCCGCCGGCTCAACCTTCGACTCTGCCGCGCCGACCTCGGGCTCGGCCTGGCGCAGCGCCGCCGCCAGCTCGCCGGTCACCCAGTTGGCGACGGTGCGGGCCTCGAGGCCCTCGCCGGCCGCCGCGGTCGTCTCGAAGAACTCGGCGGTCCCCGGATCGGTGGCCAGGGTCAGCGCCACGTCCTCGGCCAGCCCCATCCCCACGTAGCGCTCGATTCGCGCCGCCGGCAGCTCCGGCAGCGACTCGCGCGCCTCGCGCAGCATCGCCTCGGTCGGCGCCAGCGGCACCAGGTCGGGCTCGGGGAAGTAGCGGTAGTCGTGCGCTTCCTCCTTCGAGCGCAGCGAGGTGAGGCTGCCGCTGGCGGGGTCGAAGTGGAGCGTCTCCTGTTCGACCGTCCCCCCCGCTTCGACCAGCGCTTTCTGCCGCTCCAGCTCGGCTTCGACGCCGCGCTGCAGAAAGCGGAAGCTGTTCATGTTCTTCAGCTCGGTCTTGGTGCCGAGCTCGCTGCTGCCCGCCGGCCGCACGGAGACGTTGGCGTCGACCCGCAGGCTCCCCTCCTCCATGTTGACGTCGGAGACACCGAGCTGGCGCACCGTCTCGCGCAGAAGGCGCGCCCACTGGGCGGCTTCGGCGGCGCCGCGCAGGTCGGGCTCGGTGACGATCTCGACCAGCGGCGTGCCGCCGCGGTTGAAGTCGACCAGCGAGGCGCCGGAGCCGTGGATCCTGCCCGACTCGCCGACGTGGACCATCTTCGCCGCGTCCTCCTCGAGGTGGGCGCGGTGGATGCGGACGTCGCCCAGCCTGCCGTGGCTGGCAAGCGGGATGTCGTACTGACTGATCTGGTACGCCTTCGGATTGTCGGGATAGAAGTAGTTCTTGCGGTGGAAGATCGAGCGCGGCGCCACCTCGCAGCCGAGCGCCGCGGCGATCTGCAACCCGTAGCGAATCGCCTTCTCGTTGGGGACCGGCAGCACGCCCGGGTGGGCGAGGCAGATCGGGCAGGTGTGGACGTTGGGCTCGTCGCCGAAGGAGAGCTCGCAGCCGCAGAACATCTTCGTCCGCGTCGCCAGCTGGACGTGGATCTCCAGCCCGATCACCGCCTCCAGCTCAGCCATCGCCGCCTCCCGCTGGGGCCGCCTGCCGGTACGGGACCGCGTTGGCAGCGGCGAAGCCAACCGCCTGCTCGAGCGCGTAGGCGGCGTCGAGTAGCCGCTGCTCGGCGAAGGCCGGGGCGGCGATCTGGAAGCCGACCGGCAACTTCGGGCCGCCGCCCTCGGGCTCGGCCAGTCCGGCCGGGATCGAGATCGCCGGGATCCCGGCCAGGCTCATCGGCACCGTGAAGAAGTCGTTCATGTACATCGCCAGCGGGTCGGCGGTCTTCTCACCTAGCCCGAAGGCGACCGAGGGCGCGGTCGGGGTGACGACGAAGTCGACCGCGGCGAAGGCGCCGCTGAAGTCCTCGGCGATCCGCGTCCGCACCTTCTGCGCCTGGCCGTAGTAAGCGTCGTAGTAGCCGGAAGAGAGCGCGTAGGTGCCGAGCATGATCCGCCGCTTGACCTCCTCGCCAAAGCCCTCCGAGCGGGTCGTCTCGTACATCTCGAGGAGGTCGCCGTCGCCGCCGGCGCGCATCCCGTAGCGGACGCCGTCGTAGCGAGCGAGGTTGGAGGAGGCCTCGGCGGGGGCGATCACGTAGTAGGCGGAGATCCCGTGCTCGGCGTTCGGCAGGGTCACCTCGGCGATCTCGCCACCGAGCCGCTCGATCGTCTCCAGCGTGCGCTCGAAGACGGCGCGGACACCGGCATCGACGGCGTCGCTGGCGAGCTCGGCGGGGACACCGAAGCGCAGCCCCGAGAGATCCTCGCGGTCGGGCAGACGGATGCCGCCCGCGATCCCGACCGAGGTCGAGTCGAGCGGGTCGCGGCCCTGCAGGATCGCCAGCAGCAGCGCCGCGTCGCTGACGTCGCGGGTGAGCGGACCACACTGGTCCAGCGAGGAGGCGAAGGCGATCATCCCGTAGCGGGAGACGGCGCCGTAGGTGGGCTTAAGGCCGACGATGCCGCAGAAGGCGGCGGGCTGGCGGATCGAGCCACCGGTGTCGGTGCCGAGCGCCCAGGGCGCCAGGCCGCCGGCGACCGCCGCGGCCGAGCCGCCGGAGGAGCCGCCGGGAACGCGGCCGCGGTCCCAGGGGTTGAGCACCGGCCCGTAAGCCGAATTCTCGTTCGAGGAGCCCATCGCGAACTCATCCATGTTGGTCTTGCCGAGAATCGGCGCCCCGGCCTCCAGCACGTGCCGGACAGCGGTAGCGCTGTAAGGGGGCCGGTAGCCCTCGAGGATGCGCGAGGCGGCCGTGGTCGGCACGCCCTCGGTGCAGAAGATGTCCTTGACCGCGATCGGGGCGATGCAGTCGCGGGCGACCGCGATCGCCGCCCCCTCCTCGCCCTGGTTGTGCCAGAGGTAGGCGTTCAGCTCATCGCGTGCGGCAGCCTGTCGCCAGGCGGCGGTGTGCTCCGCCGGCGAGAGCTCGCCGGCCATACCGGCGACGTGGGCCTCGAGGACCGTGAGGTCGAGCAGCTCGGCCACTTACTCGGCCTGGGGCGACGGGGCGCGGAAAGCGCCGTCCTGGGGTTCGGGCGCCTGCGAGAGGGCGACCTCGCGCGGCAGGCTCTGCCAGGGCGCGTCGTCGCTGCGCAGGACGTTCTCCAGGGCGACGACGTGGGAGGTTGGCTCGACGCCATCGAGGTCGAGCTTGCCGATCCGGTCGACGTGGTCGAGGATGCCGGAAAGCTCGCCCACCATTCGCTCGACCTCCTCTTCGGAGAGCCGCAGGCGGGCGAGACGGGCGACGTGGAGTACCTGCTCGCGCTCGATCACGCGGCGGATTCTAGGCAGGCGGGGTCGGTCAACAGCACACTGGCTGCCCAGCCAGTTAGAGTGCCGCCGATGCGGGGAGCGCGGGCAGAGAGATTTGTCGTCCTCAACCTGCGCCTGCTCGCGCTCACCTTTGCGGTCGTCGGCATCCTCTTCATCGCCGTTCCCAGCGGCGTCCTCGACGTCATTTCCGACGTCGGCGAATGGTTCGGCAACAACAACCGTGCCCCCCACACGCAGGAGGACCTCTGGCTGGCCCTGGCCTTCGCCTACATGGTCGTCATCACCGGCATCTGCCTGGTCGCGCAGATGGACGTGGTCCGCTACCGGCCGCTGCTGCTCGTCCTTGCCGCCGGCAAGACCGCCTCCTCGCTGGGCTCGCTCGCTTTCTTCATCATCGACGGGCAGGTCTTCATCTACCTGCTCAACTTCCTCGTCGACGGTTTCCTCGCCCTCCTCGCCCTCTGGCTGTGGTCGCTGGCGGGGCGCATCGGCCGCCCGGTCGAGCCCGGTTGACAGCGCCCGCCAGGGCTCTCGGCCGCTGAGCAGCGCACCCTGAGCGCGATCTGCGCGGCGATGGCGCCGGGCATCGATGGCCTGCCCGCGGCCGAGCGCGACGTCGACGTCTCCGGCACCGTCGCCGACTTCCTGCGCTCGGTCTCGCCGCGCGTCTTCCGGCGGCTGAAGCTGGGGCTGCGGGCCTTCGAGTGGCTGCCCTTCCCCTGGCGCTTCAGCCGCCTCGATCCGGCGGCCCGCGAAGATTTCCTGCTGAAGCTGGAGGGCTCCCGCCTCTCCCTCCATCACGACCTGCTGCTGATGGCGAAGCTCTTCTCGACCCTCGGCTACGCGGTGACGCCGGAGGTCGAGGAGCGGATCGGCTTCAAGGCCAGTTGCGCCCTCGCCGACGGCTCGCTGCCGGCGCCCGCCGGCTCACTGGGCGACACGGTCGCGCATGGCGCCGGCGAGGAATGCGACGTGGTCATCGTCGGCTCCGGTGCCGGCGGCGCCGTCGCGGCGGCGGAGCTGGCCGCGGCCGGGCTCGAGGTCGTTGTACTCGAGGCCGGCAGCCACTACAACCGCGCCAACTACCCGAGCGACCACCTCGAGGCAATCGCCGAGCTCTACCGCGACGCCGGCCTGACGATCGCCGAAGGCCGGCCGCCGATCCCGGTTCCGGTGGCGAAAGCGATCGGCGGCACCACGGTGATCAACTCCGGCACCTGCTTCCGCGCCCCCGAGCCGGTGCTGGAGCGCTGGCGCGAGCGCCACGGCGTCAGCTGGGCCGGCGACCTCGACGCCGACTACGCCGAGGCCGAGCGGACCCTCCACGTCACCCAGCTCGACCCTGAGCGGATGGGCCGCAACGGCCAGCTGGCGATGGAAGGGACGGAAGCGCTCGGGATCAGCGGCGCGCCGATCTTCCGCAACGCCGGCAGCTGCGTGCAGTGCAGCTCCTGCCCCTTCGGCTGCGAGATCGACGCCAAGCGCGGCATGCACGTCAGCTACCTGCCCCGCGCGGTCGCCGTCGGCGCCCGCGTGCGCGCCGACGTCGAGGTCGAACGCGTCCTGGTCGAGGACGGGCGCGCGGTCGGCGTCGACGCGTGTCGACTTGTGGGGCCTATGGACGTCAAATCCGACGCGCGTCCCCGGCGCCATCGCTACACGGTCCGCGCCCGGCGCGCGGTGATCGTCGCGGGCGGCGCCCTGGGGACGCCGGAGTTGCTGAAGCGCTCGGGGCTCGGCAACTCGCAGGTCGGGCGCAATCTCCATATCCACCCCGCCTGTTGGGTCGGCGCCCGCTACGAGGAGGAGGTGCGCGGCTGGGAGGGCGTGATGCAGAGCTTCTACATCGACCAGTGGGAGGAGGCGCGCGTGCTGCTCGAGGCGACCTTCACCCCGCTCGCCTTCGGCGGCGCCTGGCTGCTCGGCGCCGGCCGCAGCCACCAAGAAGCGATGCTCGACTTCGGCCACGTCGGCTCAATCGGCGTCCACCTCTCCGACCACTCTTCCGGCCGCGTCACCCTCACGAACAGCGGCGAACTGCGCGCCAGCTATCGCCTCACCGACGATGACGCGGCGCGCATCACCTTCGGGATCGCCCGCGCCGCCGAAGTCCACTTCGCCGCCGGCGCCAGCGAGGTCTACCCCAACATCCCCCGCGTCGGCGTGCTAAAGCGCGAGCGGCTCGCCGAGTTCGAGGCGACCCGCTTCCGCGCCTCGGAGCTGCGACTCGAGGCCTTCCACCCGATGGGCACCGCCCGGATCGGCGTCGACGCCAAGGACGGCGCCTGCGCCGCCGACGGATCGCTCTACGGCACCCGCGACCTCTACGTCGCCGACGGCTCGCTCTTCCCCACCTCAGTCGGCGTCAATCCGATGATGACCATCATCGCTTTTGCGAAGCAGATCGCCCGCGGGATCGCAGCCGAGGAGCACTCGTCCTCAGCGGACGCGGGCGCGAGTGCGGCGCTGGTTCCCTAGCCCGTCGGCGATCGACTCGAACGAGGCCCCCTCTTCGCCCATCGCCCGGTAGCCACCGTAGGCGACGCCGCAGGCGGCGAGCAGGGAGAGGAAGACGCCGGCGGAGAGGGTCGCTTCGAGCGGGATGCCGCCGACTTCTCCGAGACTGGGCGGGACGACGATGCGGAAAAGGACCAGCAGGGCCGAGAGACCGCCGAGCACAGCTACAACCGCGTTCAGCGGCACCGCCGGTCGCCACTGCGAGCGGGCCAGGCGCAGCGCCGCGGTCGCCAGCGCAGCGACAACCGTCGCCACCAGCACGACCAGGACTGGGCCCAACGTCTGCCAGGCGCTGCCGCCGGCGCTGGTCGGGAAGTGGGCGTCGCCGGCCGGCTCGGCGCCGTACCAGCGCAGGAAGCTGAAGGCGAGCAAGCAGAGGGCCGAGAGCGCCGCGATCCGCTCCCCCGCCCTCACGTCATCCGCCTCAGCCGCGCCGCGCGCAGGGTGTTGACGAGCAGCATCGCCCGGGTCATCGGTCCGACGCCGCCCGGGACCGGCGTGATCGCCCCCGCCACCTCGCTCACCGCCTCGAAGTCGACGTCGCCGACGAGGCCGTCCTCGCCGCGGTTGGTGCCGACATCGATCACGGTCGCGCCCGGCTTGACCATGTCCGCGGTGACAAGCCCCGGCGCGCCGGCGGCGGCGATCACCACGTCCGCCTCCCGGCAGACCGCGCCGAGGTCGCGCGTGCGCGAATGGCAGTGGGTGACGGTGGCGCTGGCGTTGAGCAGCAACCAAGCGAGCGGCCGGCCGACGAGGATCGAGCGGCCGATCAGGGCGACGCGGGCGCCCTCCAGCTCGACCTCGGCCTCACGCAGCAGCTCGATGACCCCGACCGGGGTGCAAGAGGCCATCGCCTCCTCCCGGCCCTGCGCCAAGAGGCCGGCGCTGGTCGGCGTCAGCCCGTCGACATCCTTGCCGGGATCGATCGCCGAGATCAGCGGGTCCTGGTCGAGGTGCGAGGGCAGCGGCAGTTGCAGGAGGATGCCGTCGACGCGGTCGTCGGCGCTGAGCGATTCGATCAGCGCCAGCAGGTCGGCCTGGCTGACGTCGCCGCCGGGCTCGTGGTGAAAGGACTCGATCCCAACCTCGGCTGAGTCTTCGCGCTTCATCCGCACGTAGACGTGAGAGGCGGGGTCGTCGCCGACCAGGACGGTCGCCAGCCCCGGCGCCGAGGGCAGCTCGGCGACTTCGGCCTTGACCCGCTCGCGGATGCGAGCAGCCACCGCTTTGCCGTCGATGATGCGAGCCGCCATCTCTCCCTACCTCCTGCGAATCGGTGCGTAATCGGCCATCAGCTTGCGCTCGGCGCCGTCGCCGGAAAAGCGGACGACGACGACCCCACCGGGCTCGACAGCGGTGACCACGCCGTCGCCGAAGCTGGCATGAACGATGTCGTCGCCGGTCTGCAGTTCCAGCGTTGGGCCCGGGTCGATCGGCGCCGCCCCGCCACCGCTCGGCGCGTCCCAGGTCATACCGCCGGCGCTCGTGCTCGCCGCCGTCGAGTGGCGTTCGGTCAGCTCGATCGGCAGCTCGTCGATGAAGCGCGAGGGCATATTGCGCTCGGACCGGCCAAACAAGCGCCGCTCCCGCGCCCAGGTCATGTAGAGGCGGCGGCGGGCGCGGGTGATGCCGACGTAGCAGAGACGTCGCTCCTCCTCTTCGCCCCCCTCCTCGAGCGCCCGCATGTGCGGGAAAGCGCCGTCCTCGCAGCCAACGATGAAGACCGTGTCGTACTCCAGCCCCTTGGCGTTGTGGAGCGTCATCAGCGTCACCAACTCCTCTTCCTCCTGCAGCCCGTCCTGCTCGGTGTAGAGCGAGATCTGCTGCAGGAACTCCTCCAGCGGCGGGATCTCGGAATCGCCCTCCATCTCGCGCTCGCGGTCGAACTCGGCGGCGACCCCGACCAGCTCCTCGAGGTTCTCGATCCGGCCCTCGGCTTCGACCGTGCGTTCCGCTTCCAGCGCTTCCAGGTAGCCGCTCTCGCTCAGCACCGCCTGCATCACCTCGGCCACGGGTCCGCCGGCGTCGACCCGCGCCCCCAGCAGGTCCATCGTCTCGTAGAAGCGGGTCACGGCTTTGATCGCGGCGCCGCTCAGCCCCGGCACCTCCTCGGCCCGTTCCATCACCTCCCAGATCGTCAGCCCGGTCGTGTTGGCGTAGGCGGCGAGACGGCCCTGGCTGGTGTTGCCGATCCCGCGCCGGGGCGAGTTGACGATGCGGCCGAAGGAGACGAGGTCGGCCGGGTTGACCAGCAGGCTGAGGTAGGCGACCGCGTCCTTGATCTCCAGGCGGTCGTAGAACTTGGTGCCGCCGATCACCTGGTAGGGCAGCTCGAAGCGGACCAGGGTGTCCTCGACCACGCGGCTCATCGCGTTGGTCCGGTAGAAGACGGCGACGTCAGAGCGCTTGACGCCCTCCTCCTCGGCCAGCCGCTCGATCTCCCCCGCCACCCAGCGCGCCTCCTCATGCTCGTCGCTGAGCTCGGAGAGCTGGACTTTCTCGCCGCCCTCCTCTTCGGTCCAGAGCTCCTTCGGGCGCCGTTCGCGGTTGCGCTCTACCACTGCGTTGGCGGCCGAGAGGATCGTCTGCGTCGAGCGGTAGTTCTGCTCGAGCTTGATCAGCTCCGCTTCCGGGAAGTCGTTCTCGAAGTCGAGGATGTTGCGGATGTCGGCGTGGCGAAAGCCGTAGATCGACTGGTCCTCGTCGCCGACCACCAGCAGGTTGCCGTGGTCCTTGGCGAGCAACTGCAGCAGCCGGTACTGGGCGTGGTTGGTGTCCTGATACTCGTCGACGAGCACCTGGCGGAAGGTGCGGCGCCAGCGCTCGCGTACCTCCTCGAACAGCTCCAGGGCATTGACCGTGCGCACCAGCAGGTCGTCGAAGTCCATCGCGTTCGCTTCCAACATCCGCTTCTCGTAGAGGGGGAAGGCCTCGGCGACGACCTCCTCGAAGACGCTGCCTTGCATCTGCGCGTAGGCGTCGGCGTCGATTAGCTGGTTCTTGGCGCCGGAGATCTTCGAGTGGATCGCCCGCGGCGGGAAGCGTTTCGGGTCGACCCCAAGCTCGGAAAGAACGCGTTTCAGCATCCGCAGCGAGTCGGACTGGTCGTAGATCGTGAAGCCCTTGGAGTAGCCAAGGCGCTCGGCGTCGGCCCGCAGCATCCGCGCGCAGGCCGAGTGGAAGGTCGTCACCCACATCGCCCGCACCGAACGGCCGACCAGTTGGCCGACCCGATCCCGCATCTCCGCCGCCGCCTTGTTGGTGAAGGTGATGGCGAGGATCTCGCCAGGCCGGGCGCGGCCGGTGGCCAGCAGATAGGCGATCCGGTGGGTCAGCACCCGCGTCTTGCCGGAGCCGGCGCCGGCGATCACCAGCATCGGCCCGTCGCCGTGCTCAACCGCCTCCCGCTGCGGCGGGTTGAGGCCGGCGAGCAGGCGCTCGACGCGGTCAGCGCCGGCCTCGGTGGGGGCGCCAGATGCCTCGATTTCCCCGTCGGCCGGCAGGTCGAACTCACTCTGGAGCATCGCTCCGAGAATAGAGACGCGGGCGGCTATCCCCCCGCCGAGGAGCGGCCGGTGCGGGGGCGAATCTGCGGGCCATCGCCGCCGGCCTCGCCGCCGTCGAGCTCGGCCAGGCGCCGCTCGAGCTCGGCGATCCGGCCCGAGAGCGCTTTGATCGCGTCGGCGATCGGGTCCGGCAGGTGGATCCAGTCGGCGTCCGGGCCTTCGACCCGCTTGCCCTCGAGCCGGACCGGGTGGCCAGGGTTGCCGACCACGGTCGCCCCCGGCGGCACGTCCTCGACGACGACCGTGTTGGCGCCCACCTTGGCGCCATCGCCGACTGCGATCGGGCCCAGCAGCTTGGCGCCCGAGCCCACCGTGACGTTGTCGCCCAGGGTCGGGTGGCGCTTGCCGCGCTGGAAGCCGGTGCCGCCCAAGGTGACCCCCTGGTAGAGCGTCACGCAATCGCCGATCCGGACCGTCTCGCCAATCACCACGCCGGAGCCGTGGTCGATGAAGAAGCCACGGCCGATCTCCGCCGCTGGGTGGATCTCAACCCCGGTCACGGCCCGGGTCACGTAGGCGATCGCCCGCGGCAGCCAGGGCACGCCGGCCTCGTGCATCGCGTGCGCTGCCCGATGCGTCAGCAGCGCCTGCACCCCGGCCCAGCTAGTGAGGATCTCGGCGGTCGAGATCCCTTGCGCGGCGGGGTCGCGGTCGCGCGCCGCGGCGACGTCGGCGCGCACCTCGGAGACCACCCGCTTCCACCGGCTCATGGTGAGAAGAAGGGTAGGGACACGTAGCGCTCACCCGAGTCGCAGACGATCGTCACCACGCGCTTGCCCGCCATCTCCGGCCGCGCCGCCACCTGCAGCGCCGCGGCGAGATTCGCACCGGCCGAGATCCCGGCCAGCACGCCCTCCTCGCGGGCCGCCAGCCGCGCCGTCTCCAGCGCCTCCTCGTCGCCGACCGCGATCACCTCGTCGATGACGCTGCGGTCGAGCACCTCGGGCACGAAGCCGGCGCCGATCCCCTGGATCTTGTGCGGGCCGGGCTGGCCACCGGAGAGCACCGGCGAACTGGCCGGCTCGACCGCCACCACCAGCGTCTCCGGGCTGCGCTCCTTCAGCACCTGGCCGACGCCGGTGATCGTGCCGCCGGTACCGACGCCGGCAACGAAGGCGCCGACCTTGCCGTCGGTATCAGCCCAGATCTCCTCCGCCGTCGTGCGCCGGTGCGCCTCCGGATTGGCCGGGTTGGAGAACTGCATCGGCATGAAGGCCTTGCGCTGCTCGCGGATCTCCTCCGCCAGCGCCACCGCCTCGTTCATCCCGCCCAGCGAAGGCGTCTCCCGCACCTCGGCCCCGTAGGCGCGCAGCAGCTTCGCCCGCTCCCGGCTCATCCCCTCCGGCAGGGTCAGGATCAGCTCGTAGCCGCGGGCCGCGCAGACCATCGCCAGCGCGATCCCCGTATTGCCGCTGGTCGGCTCCACAACCACCGTCCGCCCCGGTTTGATCAGCCCCTCTTCCTCGGCGACATCGATCATCGCCACCCCGATCCGGTCCTTCACCGACCCCCCGGGATTGAAGTACTCGAGCTTGGCGCAGACCTCGCCCCCAACCTCGGCGCCGAGCCGGTCCAGCAGAACCAGCGGCGTGTTGCCGACGACGGCGGATGCCTCAGCTCCAATCCTCATCGCCGGAAGTCAAGCGCAACCCGGCGTTGCGCGGCCCAAAGCCCGAGGCTACGCAGTCTGCCGTGCGCCTGACTGACCTCGCTGGCTCTCGTCAGCGAGGTAGAGAACCACGCCCTCCTTGAGCGAGACGAACAGCTCATCAAGGCTGCCCCCGGCAGCAAAGCATCCGGGCAACTCGGCCACATCCGCCCAGTAGCTGCCGTCCTCGAAATGAATCCGCGTCGTCAGTTCCATCTGCCTTCCTATCGTAACCCCGCCTGCTTGAGAATCGCCCGAGCCAAGCCCCTCGGATAGTCCCGACCCTTGTGCTGCGGGAGCGTGATCGGCCGATAGCCCGGCTTGACCATCTTGACCTGATGCTTGCCGCCTCGAGATTGAGTCCATCCCTCCCCTTTCGACAGCCTGATCGCACTCTTCTGATTGAGCGTCGCCGCCATGGGCGGACGCCCAAGTGATCAGGCCCTCCAATCTCTCCCCCGGTCCAGGTGCCGCTGATCTCGTCGGCCTGACGCCGGAGCACCCGCCAGCACCAACCCCGGCGCTCGGCTCAGCAGCCTTCCCGCGCCACTTTGGCCGGGATCCCAGCCGAGTGCGTCACCTTCTTGCCGTCTTCGAACCAGAAGATCTGCAGCGGCAGAGGCGGCTCCGAACTGGTCTTGGCGACGAAGACGTTGCCCTCGACCGGCACAGTGCGACTGGGCACGTTGGTGCGAACCACGGTGACCTTCTTCGCCCCGTCGGGGACGACACCGAAGGTGACCACCTTGTCGGCGCCGAGCCCGGGCCCACAGAGCGTCGAGGCAATCGCCATGTGCTCGGCGACGGTCTCGGTCGGCCAGCAGTTGCCGACCGCTTCGTTGCGCCCGAACATGCAGGTCATTTTCCGCGACGGGACCAGGTAGAGGCCCTCGCCGTAGAGGTCACGGGCGTAACGAGAGAGGCGGAGGTCGATATGGAGCATCGCCGCGATCCGCGCCGGGACGAGGTCTTTCGGCATCTCGTCCTCGGCTTCGCGCGGTCCGCGGAAGACAGCGAAATCGGCGCTCAGGGGCTGGACGAAGGCAGGTGTCGCTTCTGCTGTCGAGGACTCGTCCTCGCCCCCACCGCATCCCGTCATCATCAAGACAAGGGCGAGGGTCGCAGCGGCGGCGATGCCCAGCCGGGCACCGCCGCCCGAGCCTCTCCGCCACCACAAACCCGTCGCCATGCCCGCCCTCAGCAGCCCAGCCGGCCGGTGATCCAGCTGGTCGCCCAGAGCGGCGCGCCGCCGGAGCTGTAGATGACCAGGTTGCCGTCGTTCTGCATCTGGATGTAGGCGCCACCATTGCCGCTCGTGTTGCTCGCGTATATGGCCGGCCCCCCTTCCCAGGCGTAGACGACGAAGTTGCCGTCCGCCTGCAGCGCGGCGTAGGCGTCGGGGCGCCCGTTGGTCTGGGTGTTCCAGCAGGCGGCCGTGGTGCTGTTGTTGTAGAGGACGGCGTTGCCGTCGGACTGCATCCGGAAGCTGTACTGGCGGTTGGGCGATTCGATCCGGGTCACCGCTTCGAGCACGCCCCCGGGCCGACCGTAGGGGCCTCCCAAGCGGTCGTAGACCGAGTACCACCAGCCGTGGATCGTGTGCGCGCTGCCGCTGTTGTTTTCGATGAACGCGGTCATCTGCTCGCCCCACCAGGCCATCTGGTTGATGGCGTTGCCGGCGGCGTTGATCCCGCAGGTGCGCTGCGTGGTCACGCTGCTCGCGTGATAGACGGCCTCGCAGACGCTGACGCTGCCGCTGCCTTCGTAGCCGGCAATGTTCCCGGTCATCGCGTTCCAGCCCGCTCCGGGGGCCTGTACGCGGCCGCCGGCCGCGATCACCCCGCCGCCGTAGTGGTGCTCTTCCAGGGCCTGCGCTGCCGGCACAGCTGCCACGAGCATCGCCAGCATGACGCCCAGCGGCAGCAGCACCCGCCGCAGCCGGCGCGCACATCTCTCGATTCCATCGAACCTCTCGGTCATGTTCATCTCCTCCAAGGAAGGCCCGAAACCCAGCGGATTCCGGTCAGCAGACGAAACCGGTGCCGGCAACCGCGGGGCGGTCGCCGACACCGGCTTCGTTACGAGCGCCTGGGCCTCAGCAGCCCAGCCTGCCCGTGATCCAGCTGGTCGCCCAGATCGCTTCCCATTTGCCGTTCGGCATGAAGCCGTAGATCACGAGGTTGCCGTCGTTCTGCATCTTCATGGCCGCACCTCGATTGCCGTTGGTGTGGGTGGTGAACCAGTACGGCGTCCCGCCTTCGGGGACCCCGGCACCGTAGACGACGAAGTTGCCGTCTTCCTGCATTCTCGCGTAGGAGCCGGGATGGCCGTTGGTCTGGGTGCTCCAACAAGCGGCCATGGTGTTGTTGTTGTAGACGACCGCATTGCCGTCGGACTGCATCCGGAAGCTGTACTGCATGTTTGCCGATTCGATCCGGGTGTTTTCAGTCAAAACGCCGCCCGGGCGGCCAAAGAGGTTGCCGAGTTCGTCGTAGAACCCGTACCACCAGCCCTGGATCGTGTGCGCCGTGCCGCTGTTGTTTTCGACGTAGGCGGTCATCGATTCGCCCCACCAGGCCATCTGGTTGAGCGCGTTGCCGGCGGCTTTGATCCCACAGCTTTTCTGCCAGGTCCCGTTCCAGTGGTACACCGACTCGCAGACGCTGACTTCACCACTGCCTTCGTAGCCGGCGATGTTGCCACTCATCCCGTTCCAGCCGGAACTCGGCGCCTGGACTTTCTGTCCCGGTTGAATCAGCACGCCCCCGTAGTGATGCTCTTCCAGCGCCTGCGCCCCCGGCACCGCCGCCACGAACATCGCCATCAGCACACCCAAGGGCAGCAGCACCCGCCGCAGCCGGCCTCGTACGACACTCTCAGATCTCATCTGTCTCCCTACCTCGCGGTGGACTGGATCGCCGCCTCGAATGAGCGGCGGCGCCAGCTTCCCCACCACAGGGCGCCGGATCAACCTTTATGCAAGAAGTCGTACCTAAATCCCGGCGTTCCCAAGAAACGACCGGGAGAGGACTAGATGAAGTACATCCCGGAGCCGGCCTCTTCGGCCTCGCGGCGGGCGACTTCGGCGATCGTGGTCTGGCCGAAGACCTTGCGCAGGGCGGCGACGCCCTCGGCCCAGATGCCGCCGGCCTCGTCGGCCTCATCGCCGACGCGGCCGTCGAGGGCCTGGACGACTTCGAGCACGGTGATCTCTTCGGGCGGGCGGGCGAGGGTGTAGCCACCGCGCATGCCGCGGTGGCTGGTCAGGAAGCCGTCGCGCCGCAGGGTCGAGAAAAGCTGCTCGAGGAACTGGTCAGGAATGCCGCGCCGCTCGGCCAGCTCTTTGATTGGCACGGGCCGGTCGCCGGAGCGGGCCAGCTCAGCCAGGGCAACGACCGCATAGCGCGACTTCGAGGTGATCGAGATCAAGGAGCCTTTCTACCGCACCAATGCGGCCTGGGCTAGGATCGGACCCTGATTTGGGCATCGGGAAGCAGACGTGCCCGACCCGCCCAGATGCGATCGGAACCTGTCCTGAGCGAGCTCCCACACTGCCTGGTGATCGACGATCACCCGCTGGTCCGTCTCGGAGTCCGCGGAGTGCTCGAAGACGGCTTCCAGGTCCACGAGTCGAGCAGCCGCGAGGAGGCGCTGGAGCTGATCCGCGACGTCGGCGATTTCGACGTCGCCATCGTCGACATGCGCTGGCACCAAAACGGCAGCGGTGCCGCGATCAGCGGCGCCGAGACGATCCGCACCCTGCGCCGCGACTCGGCGGCGCTGGGAATCGTCGCCCACGGCGAACGGCCGGAGCGGCACCTCGCCACTGCCGCCCTGCAAGCGGGGGCCAGCGCTTACGTCGCCCGCACCGCGACCGCCGAGGACCTCCGTCGGGCCGTCGACGCCGCCCTCTCGCAGGAGAGCTTCGTCGACCCGGCGGTACCGCCAAAAGGCAGCCGCGGCAAGCTGACCCGGCGCCAGCGCCAGATCCTGCAACTGCTGGCCGACGGCGAGTCGATCACCGCCGCCTCCCGCGAGCTCGACCTCAGCGAGGAGACGGTGAAGACGCACACCAAGAACGCGCTGGCCCGGCTCGGTGCCCGCAACCGCAGTCAAGCGATCGCGATCGCCCTGCGCGAGAGCCTGATCTACTAAATCCAGCCGCGGTCGCGCGCGGTGAGGACGGCCTGGGCCCGGTCGACGGCGCCGATCTTGCCGTAGACGTTGTGCAGGTGGGTGCGGATGGTCGAGACCGAGAGCTGCATTTCGCTGGCGATCTGCTTGTAGACCATCCCCTCGGAAAGGTGGCGGAGGACGTCGAGCTCGCGGGCCGAGAGCGGGCAGGGCTCGCTGACCCGGGTCGCATCCTGACGCGGCAGCGGCAGCTCGTAGAGCAGGTCGCGGAGGGCTTCGGGGCCGAGGCCGCAGCGCTCAGCGCTGGCCCGCAGGCGTTCCGGCGAAACCGCCTCGCCCTGGGAGTAGTGGGCGACCATGTCGGCGGTGGCGATCATCGCCGCCAGGCCGTCGGCGTCATCGGCGTGGTGGCGCTCGATCGCCACGGCGATCCGCTGCGGCAGGTTCCAGCGCCGTGCCAGCACGCCGCCGACGAGAGAGTGGTCGATGCCGAGCTGCTCGCGTTCTTCGCGCAGGCGCTGCTCGGGGGCGCGGCTGGCGGCGTCAAAGTAGACCTTGTAGCCGGGGTGCAGACGGGAGATGACGAGACGGCCGATGTCGTGCAGCAGGGCGGCCACAGCCAGCTCGTCGCGCTCGACCCAGCCGACGACGCGGCCGATGTGGTCGGCGGCCCGCTGGGTGGCGAGGGCGTGGACGCGGAAGCGCTCCGGTTTCAGCTCCCAGCCGCCGTTGGACTCGAAGAAGTCGAAGCTGGGCGCAGTGCCGGCGATCGCCAGCACACCCGAGGGCTTCAGCACGTCGACCGCCTGCGGGATGCCGCCGACGCTGCCGGCGCCAACGCCACTGCGGTTGGCGAAGCGAAGGACCGAGATCGAAAGGGCGACGTCGGCCTCGACGGCTTCGATCAGCTCGCCGACCCGCGCCGTCTCGGCGGTGGCGGCGGCAATCACCCGCTCGCGCGACTCGATCAGGACCGGGAAGCGCTCGACCGCCTCGAAGGCTTCGGCCAGGCGGCTACCTGGTGCGGCGCCCCCACTGCTGCGATCGCCGTTTGCAGGGGCTTCGCGCGGGGAGACCTTGTTTGCCGGCTGGGCTGCGGCTGCTGGTGCCATCGCGCCAGTCATCGGCAGGCGAAGACGTTTGGTTTAGCCGGATGTACCCCTGCAGGTCAGTTTGCGCCTCGATCATCCGTCCAGGCTTGGCTCTGTGAGCCGCCTGGCGGCGGTTTCGATTCTCTCGACCGCTCGCTCTTTTCCGAGCACGGAGAGCGACTCGAAGATGCCTGGGGAGACCGTGGTGCCGGTGATCGCGACCCGGATCGGCTGGTAGAGCTTGCCGGGCTTGACCTCGAAACGCTCCAGCAGCGGCGCCAGCGCCGCCTCGACCGCCGGCGGGTCGAACCCGTCAGCGGCGCCCAGGGCCGCCGCGGCGGCGCCAAGCATCTCCCCCACCTCGCCCTTCATCACCTTGGCCCAGGCCTTCTCGTCCTCCACCGGCGGCTCGAAGAGGAAGCGGATCAGCGGCCAAACCTCCGCCAGAGTTTGCGCTTTCTCCTGGGCGATCTCGCAAGCGGCCCGCAGCTCAGCGTCGGGCTCGCGACCGAGGTGGCCGGCAACCGCCGCGGTGTACTCCTCGAGCGGCAGCTCGCGCATGAAGCGGCCGTTCAGCCAGCGCAGCTTCTTTTCATCGAAGATCGCCGCCGATTTGCCGACGTCGGCGACGCGGAAGCGGGAGACGAGCTCCTCCGTCGACATCAGCGTCGTGTCGTCGTCGGTGCCCCAGCCCAGCAGGGCCAGGTAGTTGCGGACCGCCGCCGGCAGATAGCCCGCCTCGCGCAGCTCCTGCACGGAGGCGGCGCCGTGGCGCTTGGAGAGCTTCTTGCCGTCGGGACCATGCAGCAGCGACAGGTGCGCATAGCGCGGCGCCTCGAAGCCGAGTGCCGCCAGTACCAGCAGTTGCTTGGGCGTGTTGGAGAGGTGATCGTCGCCGCGAACCACGTCGGTGATGCCCATCTCGGCGTCGTCGACAGCGACCGCGAAGTTGTAGAGGACCGAGCCGTCGCCGCGGGCGATCACGAAGTCGTCGTAGCTGGCGTTGGGGAAGTTGACGGGGCCGCGGATCAAGTCGTAGACGACCGTCTCGCCCGTGTCGGGAACGCGCAAGCGAATCGCCGCCCCGGGCTCCTCGCTGGGGGTGCCGCGATAGCCCGCCCCCGCCCCGTGCTCGGCCTTCCAGGCCTCGACGTCCTTGGCGGTGGCCGGGTCGCGGTAGGCGGCGCCGGACTCCAGCAGCCGCGCCAGGGCCTGCTCGTGGCGCTCGGCCCGGCCCGCCTGGGAGATCGGCCCCTCGTCGCAGTCGAGCTCGAGCCAGCGCAGGGCGTCGAGGATCTGCTCGACGTTCTCGCTGGTCGAGCGCTCGCGATCGGTGTCCTCGATCCGCAGCACCAGCTCGCCGCCCTCGTGGCGCGCCGCCAGCCAGTTGTAGAGTGCCGTCCTCGCCCCGCCGATGTGCAGCGCGCCGGTCGGCGAGGGGGCGAATCTCAATCTGGGTTTATCGCTTGCCATGTTGATCGGAGCACACGTATCCACCGCGGGCGGACTCGCCAAAGCGATCGAGCGCGGCGAGGAGCGCGGTTGCGAATCTATCCAGATCTTCAACCAGAGCCCCCGCATGTGGCGGCCGACGAAATATGGCGAGGAGGACTTCGCCGCCTTCCGCGAGGCGATGGCGGGGTCCTCGGTGGAAGCGGTGGTGATCCACGCCGTCTACCTGATCAATTGCGCCACCAAAGACAAAGAGCTGCGAAAGAAATCGCTGCACTCGCTGACGCAGGCGCTGCGGATCGGCGACGCGATCGGCGCTGACGGCGTCGTCCTCCACCCCGGCGCCCAGAAAGGCGAGCCACACGGGCCCTCGATGAAGCGCGCCGCCAAAGTCATCGCCGCCGCCGTCAAGGACAGCGACCGCTGCCCCCTCCTCCTCGAGCAGACCGCCGGCCACAAAGGCCTGCTCGGCCGCGACTTCGATGAGACCGCGACGCTGATCGAGCTCGCCGGCAGCGGCAAGCGCCTCGGCCTCTGCCTCGACTCCTGCCACCTCTTCGTCCAGGGCTACGACGTCACCGACCCCGACCACCTCAGCGCGATCGTCGACGAAGCCGACGCCAAGGTCGGCCTCGAACGCCTCCGCTGCCTCCACGTCAACGACGCCGCCGCCCCGCTCGGCTCCTGCCGCGACCGCCACGCCAACATCGGCAAAGGCGAGATGGGCCGCAAAGGCATCGCCACCTTCCTCTCCGAGCCCCGCTTCGAGAACCTGCCGGCCACCCTGGAGACCCCCGGGCCCGAAAAGAAGGGCTCGGACCGCAAAGAAGTGACGCTGGCGAAGCGGCTGCGCCGCGAAGGCCTCAAGCGCCGCGAGACGCGCTCCTAAGCCCCTCCCGAATCAGGGCAGGCGACAAGGACCGGTTCTCACCGGTCCTTGCTCTCCCGCCGTAAACCTTGTTATTTGACGTGGACGCCGGAGATCGCGCGGGAGATGACCAGGCGCTGGATCTCGGAGGTGCCCTCGAAGATCGTGTAGATCTTGGCGTCGCGGTGCATCCGCTCGACCGGGAACTCGCGGGTGTAGCCGTTGCCGCCGAGGATCTGAATCGCCCGCTCGGTCGCCCAGACGGCGACCTCGCCGGCCTTCAGCTTCGACATCGAGCCCTCGGCGTTTTCAAATTTGTGGCCGTTGCGGCCCATCCAAGCGGCGCGCCAGACGAGCAGGCGGGCGGCGTCGATCTCAAGCTTCATGTCGGCTAGGGCGAAGGCGATCGCCTGGTTCTCAATGATCGGCCGGCCGAACTGTTCGCGCTCTTTGGCGTACCCGAGCGAGTACTCGTAGGCGGCACGGGCGATGCCCAGCGCCTGGGCGCCGACCGTCGGCCGACTCGCCTCGAAGGTCTGCATCGCCGCCTGCGATTTCGCTTTCTTGCCCTCGCGGACGCGGGCGAGCCGCTCGTCGAGCTTCTCTTTGCCGCCCAGCAGACAGGAGCCGGGAACGCGGCAGTCGTCGAGGTGGACGTCAGCGGTGTGCGAGGCGCGCAGGCCGTGCTTTTTGACCTTGGCGCCCTGCTCGCAGCCCGGCGTGCCGGGCGGAATGATGAAGGCGGCGTGGCCGCGCGAGCCGAGCTCGCGGTCAACCGAGGCGATCACGACATGAACATTTGCGATGCCGCCGTTGGTGGCCCAGGCCTTCTGGCCGTTGATGACCCACTCGTCCTTGGCCTCGTCGTACTTGGCGGTGGTGCGGATCGCCGAGACGTCGGAGCCGGCGTCGGGCTCGGAGGCGCAGAAGGCGCCGAGCTTGACGTCGTCGGCGCTGCCGAAGCACTGCGGGATCCACTCCCCCATCTGCTCCGGGGTTCCCTGCCCGAAGATTGCGGCGACGGCGAGCGAGGTGCCCATGATCGCCATGCCGATGCCGGCGTCGCCCCAGAACAGCTCCTCGTTGGCGATCGGCAGCGTCAGGCCGGTCTCGTCGGCCCAGAACTGGCCCAGCGCTTCGAAGCTGTAGAGGCCGATCTTGGCGGCCTCCTGGATGACGGGCCAGGGAGTTTCCTCGCGCTCGTCCCACTCGGCGGCGGCGGGCCTGACGACGCCCTCGGCGAAGCCGTGGACCCACTCTTTGATGTCCTTCTGATCCTGGTTGAGCTCGAGCGTGAACTTAGGACCACCGTCGGGAGAGCCGTCGGAACCGGCGATCTCGGCGAGGGCCTGGTCAGCATCGAGCTCGGCGACTCCGGTCGTCTCGCTCATCGCCGGGGATTATTACACGGTTCCATGTCGTCAAACATGGAACGGTGTCGCGGTCAGACGTCGCGCAGGTCGAAGGCGCGCAGGCCCTCGGGCCCGTCGTCGGCGCAGTCGAAGAAGCGGCGGTTGACGCAGTCGTAGGCCTCGCCCTCTCCCTCGTAGGCGCGCTCGACCGCGAACTGGCACTGCGGCAGCGGCCGGCCGGTCATCTTGACGCCGCCGAAACCGCCCTTCTCCAGCACCGCCGCCAGTTCGATCTCGGCGGCGAAGACTTCCTGCATGCAGCCCACGTACTGGGCCCCGTTGAGGCGGTCGACGTAGCTGTAGAGGAATTTGCAGCCGAGTTCGACGCAGCCGCGCGGCTCGACCATCTTGTCGCAGAAGGAGCGGCACTGCCGGCACTCGCCGACCTGGGTGCGGGTAACGCTCATGCGAGAAGTCTAGGGACGCGACTGGTCGGGGACCAGCCTTTTGGCAGCGGTCAAGCGGCCAGGGCACTTGGGCCGAGAACATGCCCCAGCTCGGCGCGGAGGCCGCTGGAGGGACGCACGCGGTACTCGTTGCCGGCGCGCAGCCGCACCAGCTCCGAGCCGGCCGCGATCAGCAGGTGCACCTCGGATTCGCCTTTGTGGTGTTCGAACACCGCCTTCAGCTCCTCGAAGAGGCCGTCGCTCCAGCCGGCGGCGTCAATCGTCAGCTCGAAGGGCCCAGTCGGTACCACCGCTGCCGCCACCTTGTTGCCGCGGGCGATCTCCTCGCTGTCGGGTTCGAAGCGCTCCGCCTCCTGCACGACCAGCTTGGTCTCGCCGCGGTCCTTGTGGTCGAGGCGGCCGCGGACGACGACGATCGCGTCAGGGGCGATGATCTGCGCGTTCTCGGACTCGTCGGCCTTGAAGACGAGCATCTCGACCTGGCCCTCGACGTCGTCGAGGGTGGCGAACATCATCTGCGAGCCGCTCTTGGTGCGGATCTTTTTGACGTCGACGACGATGCCGCCGACCGTCACCCAGGAGCCGTCCTGTTTGCCGTCGAGCTGGGCGAGGCTGCAGTCGACGCGGGCACGGAGGGCGCCGCGGACCTCGGTCAGCGGGTGCGAGGAGAGGTAGGTCCCGAGCGTCTCCTTCTCCAGCGCCAGCAGCTCGGCGCGGTCGTACTCATTGGCGGAGATCGGCGGCCGGTGGTGGACCGGCGCCGGCGAGGAACCGCTGGCTTCGCCGAAGTCGAAGATCGACCCCTGCCCGAGCTGGGCGTCCTCCTGCGCCTTCTGGCCCGCCGACTGCGCTGCCGGCAGCATTTCCATCATCCCTTTGCGGGTGGCGCCAGTGGAATCGAGGGCGCCGCACTTGATCAGGCATTCGATCGCCCGTTTATTGACGGCGCGGGTGTCGACGCGCTCGCAGAAGTCCCAGATCGAAGCGATCGGTTTGTCCTCGCGGGCGCGCAGGATCGCCTCGACGGCGGCGTGGCCGACGTTCTTGACCGCGTCGAGGCCGAAGCGGATCGCGTTCTCGGAAACGACGAAGCTGTGGTCGGAGGAATTGACGTCGGGCGGCAGCACGTCGATCCCCATCTCCGCGCAGCGGTTGACGAAGAAGGGCACCTTGTCTTTGGTGTTCATCACCGAGCTGATCACCGCCGCCATGTACTCGGCCGGGTAGTTGGCCTTGAGGTAGGCGGTGCGGTAGGAGATCAGCGCGTAGCAGGCGGCGTGGGACTTGTTGAAGGAGTAGTCGGCGGCGGCTTCGTTCAGCTTCCAGAGCTCGGCGGCGACGTTCGGCGCCGTCCCCGAGGCCTTCAACCCGTCGAGGAATTTGTCCTTCATCGTCGCCATCAGATCGCGCTTCTTCTTGCCGATCGCCTTGCGCAGGTCGTCCGCCTCGGCGGGGCTGAAGCCGGCCATCTGCTTGGCGATCTCCATCAACTGCTCCTGGTAGAGGACGCAGCCGTAGGTCGACTCGGTGAAGGCGCGCAGGCGTTGGTCTTGGTAGCGGACCGAGTCCGAGTTGCGCTTGCCCTTCGCGTAGTCAGGGATGTAAGCCATGGCGCCGGGGCGGTAGAGGGCGACGAGGGCGACGATGTCGGCGAACTCGGTCGGCCGCACCTTCTTCATCGCCTCGCGCATGCCCTCGGACTCAAGCTGGAAGACGCCGGTGGAGTCGCCGCGGGCGAGCATCTCGAAGGTCTTGGCGTCGTCGATCGGGATCGACTCCATGTCGATCTTCTCGCCGCGCGAGCGCTCGATGATGTCGATCGCGTCCTCGATCACGTCGAGGTTGCGGAGGCCGAGGAAGTCCATCTTCAGCAGCCCGATCTCCTCGATCGGCCCCATCGAGTACTGGGTCACGATCTTGTACTGGCGCTCCGGCTTGCCGGACCCGTTGCCGTTGGCACTGGCGGCGGGGGCGGCGCGGTCCTCGGCCAACTGCAGCGGCACCACCTCGTGCAGGGGCCGGTCGGCGATCACCACGGCGGCGGCGTGGATCGAGTTGTTGCGGATGATCCCCTCGAGGCCCTGGGCGACGTCGATGATCCGTTTCGCGTCGGGCTCGGCGTCGTAGGTTTTGCGCAGCTCCTGCCCCGACTTCAGGCAATCCTCGAAGGAGGGGTTGCGGCCCATGATCGGCTCTGGGATCTGCTTGGCGAGGCGGTCGCCGGTGCCGTAGTCGAAGCCGAGCACGCGGGCGGCGTCGCGGGTGGCGGCGCGCGGCGCCATCTTGCCGAAGGTGATGATCTGGGCGACCGACTCACGGCCGTATTTCTCGCCGACGTAGCGGATCATCCGCTCGCGGCCGCGGACCGAGAAGTCGATGTCGATATCCGGCATCGATTTGCGGCCGGGGTTGAGGAAGCGCTCGAACAGGAGGTCGTTGGCGAGCGGGTCGAGATCGGTGATGTTGAGCGCGTAGGAGACGATCGAGCCGGCTGCCGAGCCACGGCCGGGGCCGACGGCGACGCCGTTCTCCTTGGCGTGGCGGATGAAGTCCCAGACGATCAGGAAGTAGGAGGAGAAGCCCATCTCCTCGATTACCCCAAGCTCGAACTCAAGCCGCTCGACCGCCTCCGCCGGCGCCGGATCGCCATAGCGTGCGCGCAGTCCGTCCTCTGCGATCTGCCGCAACATCGCCTCCGGCTCCTCGCCGTTCGGCGTCGGGTAGCGCGGTAGCAGCAGCTTGCCGAGCTCGATCTCGATATTGCAGCGCTCGGCGATCTCCAGCGTCGTCGGCACCGCCTCCGGCCACTCGGCGAAGGACTCGGCCATTTCTTCGGAGCTCTTGATGTAGAACTCGTTGGTGTCGAAGCTGAGCTTCGGCGCCTCCAGGGTCGACTTCGTCTGCACGCAGAGCAGCGCCGCGTGGTTGTCGAAGTCCTCGCGCCGCAGGTAGTGGACGTCGGCGGTGCCGACAACCGGCCGGCCCAGCTCGCGGGCGTAGCGGACGATGCCCTGATTGGCCTTGTCCTGGTCGTCGATGCCGTTCTTCTGTACCTCGAAATAGACCTGCTCGGGGCCGAAGGCCTGGATCAGGTCGTCGAGGTGGGCGCGGGCGTCTTCCTGGCGCTCTTCCACCAGGCGCCGGCAGAAGCGCGACTGCAGGCAGCCAGTGAGGACGATCACACCTTTGGAATGAGCCGCCAGCAGGCCCATGTCGACGTTGGCCTTGCCGCGCGAGAAGCCCTTGAGGAAGCCGGCCGAGGTGAGCTTGACGAGATTGGCGAAGCCCTCGTCGGTCTCGGCCAGCAGGGTCAGGTGGTTGCGCTCGTAGCGCGTCTGCTGCTTGATCGCCTCGACGTCGTCGACGAAGTAGGCCTCGAGCCCGACGATCGGTTTGATCCCGTGCTTCTTCGAGGCCTTGTAGAGGTCGACGGCTCCGTTCATGACTCCGTGGTCGGTCAGTCCCAGCGCCGGCTGCCCCAGCTCCGCCGCCCGCGCCGCCATCGCGTCGATCTTGCAGGCGCCATCCAACAGCGAGTACTCGCTGTGGGCATGCAGATGTACGGCAGACGCGGTGCTCACGAGATGGTCGATCATGCCAACCGCAGGGGACGGCAAGACTGGCTTCCGTGACGCTTTTGCGGTAGTTCCGTGAAGGTTCGAGGCGCCGCAGCCGGGCGCTGTCGGTAGGGATTACGCCCTACCAAGACCCCACGCCGCTAGCCCTAACCACAGACCCAAGCGCTGGGTCCCGAGTCCGCCCAGATTTCGCCGGCGATCCGGTCCTGTTCGGCTTTCGGCGCGTTCTGCGGCTCCCCCACCCCGCCGTACCCTTCCCAGGTCGAGGGGAGGATCTGGTAAGCGCCGCCGGCACCGCTCGACGGGTTGACGGCGCTGTAGTTGCCGCCGGACTCGCACATGACGATGTAGGCGGGGATCGCGTAGGGGCCGCCGAGCCAGCGGCCGACTTCTTCTTCGGCTTCGGCCTGGCTGGCGGCGCGGGCTTCGGCGGCGCGGGCGGCCTGGATCTCCTTCACCCAACTGGAGATATCGGATTTGAGGCTGGCCAAGGAGGCCTGGCGGCGGGCGCTGATCTGATGCAAATGGGCGGCTGATTCTTCGGCGGCTTGGCGCACCGAGGCGATTTCTTCGCGGGCGGCGGCGAGGCGTTCGTCGTAGGCGATCGCCCGCGCTTTCAGCGCCTCCACGCGTTCGGCCTCGCGGCGGACTTCGTTGCGCACATGGGCAACCCGCTGCGCCAGGGCGCTGTCGGACTGGGCGATCTCGCGCAGGTAGGAGATCTGCGTCATCAGGCTCTCGTAGCTACTGGCGCCGAGGATCAAGCTTTCGGTGGTCGGGGTGCCGTTCTCATAGATCGCCACCAGGCGCTGGGAGAGCGCTTGCCGCGAGCGCTGCAGCCGCGCCTTCTCGGCCGCCAGTTCTTCCCGCGTCACTTCCAACTTGTGACTCAGCTCGGCGGCCCGCTCTTCGCCTTCGGCGAGCAGGCCCGAGACCTTTTCCTCGCGCTTGGACGCCTTGTCGGCTTCGCCTTGGGCCACAGCGAGTTCCGAATTGCTCTGCTGTAGATCGGCAGCGATCGCGCTCGCTTCTCCGCGCGCGCTCGCCAGCTTCGCTTCCAGCGCCCCGGCGTCAGCGGCACCGGCGTGCGGCACCAGCACAAGGGCGACCAGCAGCCCGCAGAGGGCCGCGGCCACGCAGAGAGCAGGCAGCTTGGTTCTGGGCAGGGACGGCCCCACGAAGAATCGAGGCTAGCCAGGGCCTGGCGCCGCCCCGACGGGCACCCGGTAGCCCGCAAGGAAACTTGCGGTTCAGCCCTCGGGGGCGTGGCGAGCGGCGAGGTAGGCGCCGACGGCCAGGGCCGCGGCGCTGAAGCCGATGCCGATGCGGATCTCGCGCCGGTAGCGGCGGCGCAGGTAAGCAAAGGCGAAGCTGATTGCGAGGCGGCCGAGGCGGTCGTAGAGCACGCCTACTCCTTCCCCGCGCGCTCGCGTACGCGGTGGGCCATCCGCGACTGCAGCGACCAGAGCTCGATGAAGCCGGGCGAGGCGTTCTGGTCGAAGAGGCCGCCGGACTCCGAGAAGGTCGCCAGCTCGGCGTCGTAGACAGCGTTGGGCGAGGAGCGGGTGACGACGCGGACGCTGCCTTTGTAGAGGCGCAGGCCGATCTCCCCCGTCACCTGGGCGTTGACGGCGTCCATATAGGCGTCGAGGTCGCTGCGCAGCGGCTCCCACCAGAGGCCGGCGTAGACGAGGTAGCCCCACTTCTGGTCAAGGCCGGGCTTGAACTGGTTCTGGTGGATCGTGCCGACCAGGCGCTCCAGCTCCTCGTGGGCGGTCAACACCAGCGCCGCCGCCGGCACCTCGTAGATGTCGCGCACCTTGAGGCCGACGATGCGGTCCTCGATGTGGTCGACGATGCCGACGCCGTGGCGGCAGCCGATCTCGGCAGCCTTTTCAAGCAGATCGACGAGGCCGAGGCGCTCGCCGTTGAGCGAAACCGGGACGCCCGCCTCGAAGCCGACCGTCACCGTCTCCGCCTCGTCGGGAGCCTCCTCGGGCCGGGTGACGAGCTGGAAGACGTCGTCCTCGGGCGCGTGGTCGAGCTCCTCGATCCAGCGGCCCTCGGAGGAGCGGCCCCAGAGGTTGTCGTCGATCGAGTACGGGGCGACCTCGGTGCCACCCTTGACGGGGATGCCGTGCTCGCGGGCGTAGGCGATCTCCTCCTCGCGGCCCATTTGCCAGGAGCGGACCGGGGCGATCGTCTTCAGCTCCGGCGCCAGGGTGGCGACCGTGGCCTCGATCCGCACCTGGTCGTTGCCCTTGCCGGTGCAGCCGTGGGCGATCGTGTCGCAACCGCTCTGGCGCGCGTATTCGACCGCGAGCTGGGCGATTAGCGGCCGGCCCAGGGCGGTGAAGAGCGGGTAGCCGTTGCCGTAGACGGCGTTGGCCTTGATCGCCGGCACCAGGAACTCCGCGGCGAAACGCTCGCGGGCGTCGACGACGTGGCACTCCAGGGCGCCCAACCGCTTGGCCTTGTCTTCGATCACCGCGTAGTCCTCGCCGGGCTGGCCGAGATTGACCGTGAGGCAGACCACCTCCGCGTCGTAGTGATCCTGGATCCACTTCAGCATCACGCTGGTGTCCAGGCCACCCGAGTAGAGCAGCAGAACCCGCTTGACCTCGGCCGGATCGGCCTCGTAGCTGGCGGTGGGCTGGAAGGGCTGCTCGCTCACGGGAGGCGAGAGTCTGTCATGCCGCTCTCCCCGGCGGCGGCCCGCTTCAGGGGACTTCGACGCCGCCGGCGCCGCCTTCTTCGGACGGTTCTTCTTCTTCCGGCGCTTCGGTTTCTTCTTCCGGTTCTTCGGTGGTCGTTTCTTCGGTCGTGGTCTGTTCGGTGGTCGTCGGTTCGGTGGTGGTGGTCGTGCTCGGCGTCGTCGTCGATTCGGTCGTCGTCGTCGTTTCGCCCGAGGAACTGGAACTGCCGTTGTCGCTGGCGATGACGACGATCGCGATCACCAAGCCGACGATGACGGCGACGAGGCCCGCCACCAGAAGTCGCATGTTGCCGTGCGGTTTGCCGCCGCCGCTGCCCCCTGGGCCGCGATCGTCGGGGCCCATCAGGCGAGTCGGGTCCTCGTGCACTAGTCCTCCGGTCCGAGTATCGCGTCGAGGATCGAGGCGGTGTCCTCGATCTCGAAGCCGCTTCGCAGCCGCGCCTCGATCTCCTCCCGGCTGCTGCCGGATACCGCCATCTGGGTGGCCAGCAGACGGGCACCGGCGGGGTTACCGGAACGCTGGGCGGGATCCTCAGCCCGCGGCTCCGCCGACTCTGCCGACTCGGGCTCGCTGGGGACGGCGGAGAGGTGCTTGCCGCGGACGGTGGCGGCCTCGGAGGGGACGGCGCCGTTGCCGCCGGGGTCGACCCGGGCGCCGGTGCGCCGCACCGTCTCCAGCAGCCGCTCCGACTCGCGCCGGATCTCCTCGGCCTGACCGACGAGAGCGTCGGTCGCCTCGACCAGCCCCTCGAGGCGGTCGGCGACGACGCGGTCGGCCTCCGCTTCGGCTTCCTCCAGGTAGCGCTTGGCTTTGGCGTCGGCGCTGTCGATCAGCGCCGAGGCGGCCCGCTCGGCCGCCTCGATGATCGAGGTGACGCGGTCCGCCGTCGCGGGATCGTGCCTGCCTGGTCGGTCCTTGCGGCTCACAGTCCGCCTCAGCCTAGACGTTCGCGGCCGACGCGTCTGCGTTTTGGGGTCGTATAGGACCCCTATTGCAGACGCATGGCGAGGGCGGCGGCGATCGTCTCGACGGCACGCTCGACGTGCTCGGGGCCGATCGTCAGAGGCGGGAGCAAGCGCAAGGTCGATGGGGCGGGAACATTGACGACGAGGCCGCGCCGCAGGAGATCGGCCCCCACTGCAGGGGCCTCGATGCCCTCCTCGAGGCCGACACCGACCATCAAGCCCCTCCCCCGCACCTCGGCGACGCCGTCGAGGGCGGCCAGGGCGGTCCGCAGTTGCTCGCCCCGCTCGCGGACACCGCGCAGGAGCGCGGGGTCATCGACGACGTCGAGGACCGCCACCGCCGCGGCGGTGGCGACCGGGCCGCCGGCGAAGGTCGAGCCGTGGTCGCCGGGCTCCAGCACCTCGGCCGCTACCGGCGCGGTGACGCAAGCGCCGATCGGCACGCCGCCGCCGAGCGCCTTGGCGCTGGTCAGCACGTCAGGGCGCACCGGCGTCTGCTGGTATGCCCAGAGCGAGCCGGTGCGGCCGACGCCGGTCTGGATCTCGTCGAAGATCAGCAGGGCGCCGACCTCGTCGCAGGCCTCGCGCGCCGCCAGCAGCGCCTCGTCGGGAATCGGATGAATGCCGGACTCGCCCTGGATCGGCTCGATCAGCACCGCCGCCGTGTTCGCCCCCACCGCCTCGCGCAGGGCCGCGGCATCGCCGCGCGGCACCGCCCGGAAGCCGGGCAGCATCGGCCCCAGCGCCTCGTTGCGGGCCAGGTTCGGCGTCGCCGACAGGGAGCCGTAGGTGCGGCCGTGGAAGTCGCTCTCGAAGCTGACGATCTCCGGTGCCGCGACGCCGCGGCCGTGGGCGTGCTTGCGGGCGATCTTGATCGCGCACTCGTTGGCCTCGGTGCCGGAATTGGCGAAGAAGACGCGGCCGCCCAGGCTCGACTCGGAGAGACGCTGCGCCAGCCGCGCCATCGGCTCGGTGTAGAAGAGGTTGGAGACGTGCATCAAGCGCCCCACCTGCTCTTCGACCGCGGCGACGACCGCCGGGTGGCAGTGGCCGAGCGAACAGACCGAGATCCCGGTTAGGAAGTCGAGGTACTCCTTGCCGTCCGCGTCCCAGAGCAGCGGCCCCTCACCGCGGACGAAGTCGACCTCGCCCCGTTTGTAGGTGCGCATCAAGTAGCGGGACTCGAGCTCCCGAACCTGCTCGAGGCCGAGCGGAGCGCCGGTCTCGGTGCTCATGGCGTCACCATCGTGCCGATACCGGCGTCCGTGAAGAGCTCCAGCAGCAGGCTGTGCGGCTTGCGGCCGTCGATGATGTGGGCCGACTGGGCGCCGCCGCTGATCGCGTCGACGCAGGCCTGCAGCTTCGGCCGCATGCCGCCGTCGATCCCCTCCAGCCGCGTCCGCACCTCGCCGACCGTGGCGCGGGAGATCAGCGAGGCCTCCTCGCCGGGGTCGGCCAGCCAGCCCTCGACATCGGTGAGGAAGATCGCCTTGTAGGCGCCGAGCGCGGCGGCGACCTTGCCCGCCGCCTCGTCGGCGTTGACGTTGTAGGACTGGCCCTGGCGGTCGGAGGCGGAGGAGGCGATCACCGGGATGTAGTCCTCGGCGATGTGGTTGAGGACGCCGACGTGGACGCGCTCGACGCTGCCGACGAAGCCGACCTGGTCGGCGTTCGCCACCGGCGAGACCTCGAACAGGGTGCCGTCCTCGCCCGCCATCCCCACCGCCGGCTGACCGTGGCGATTGAGCCGCTGGACGATTTCCGAGTTGAGCTTGCCGACCAGGACCATCTTTGCCACCTCGACCGTCTCGGCGTCGGAGACGCGCAGGCCCTCGTGGAACTTGACCTCGAGCCCGAGCCGGTCCATATAACGGGTGATCTCGGGACCGCCGCCGTGGACGATCACCGGGTTGAGGCCGACGTACTTGAGCAGGACGACGTCGGTGGCGAAGGCCTCGCGCAGATCCTCGTCGAGCATCGCCGCGCCGCCGTACTTGATCACCACCGTGCGCCCGTGGAACTCGCGGATGTAGGGCAGCGCCTCCAGCAGGGTGGCGACGCTGGTGTCGGTCGGCCCGCTCACGTCGTGTACTCCGCGTTGATCCGCACGTACTCGTAGCCGAGGTCGGAGAACCAGACGTGGGCGCGGTGCTCGCCGCGTCCCAGCCGCAGCCCGATCTCGGCCTCGCGCTGCTCGCCGGCCAGCTCGGCGGCATCGATCGAGTCGGCGCCGATCTCCTCCAGGTCCTCGCCGGCCAGGGCGGCGCCGGCGGCCTGGGCGATCCGGCCCCAGTTGGGATCGCGCCCATACAGCGCCGTCTTCACCAGCGGCGAGTTGGCGATCGCACGGGCGACCCGCTCGGCCTCGGCGGCGCTCGCCGCCTCGATGACCTCGACCCGGCCGACGCGGGCGGCGCCCTCGCCGTCGGCGACGATCTCGATTGCCAACTGCTTCAGCACCGCCTCCAGCAGGCCCTCCGGCAGTCGCGCCCCGGCGGCACCGGTGCCCTGGAGCAGAACCGTGTCGTTGGTGCTCATCTGGCCGTCGACGGTGATGCGGTGGAAGGAGGCGTCAACCGCAGCGCGCAGTTCCGCCGCGGGGTCGGCAAGGGCGGCGTCAGTCTGGACGAAGCAGAGCATCGTCGCCATGTTCGGTTCGATCATCCCCGCACCCTTTGCCTGGGCGGAAACCGTCACGCCGCCCAGCCGTAGCGTGCAGCGCTTGGGCCAGCGGTCGGTGGTGACGATCGCCTCCGAGAAGGCGCCGCCGCCTTCGGGTGAGAGGCCCTTGGCGGCCTCGGCGATTCCCGGCAGCACGTCGGCGATCGGCACCGGGACGCCGATCACGCCGGTCTCGGCGACCGCGACCTGCTCGGGCCGCAGGCCCAGCTCGGCCGCTGCCGTCTCGCACATCGCCCAGGCGTCGGCGAAGCCCTGCTCGCCGGTCTCGGCGTTGGCGTTGCCGGAGTTGACGACGGCGGCGCGGATGCCGCCCCGCTCGAGCCGCTCGCGGCAGACCCGGATCGGCGCCGCCGCCGAGGCGTTGCGGGTGAGGACGATCGCCGAGGCGACCTCCTCCGCCTCGCAGACCAGCAGCCCGACGTCGGTCTTGCCGCCGCCCTTGAGCCCACAGTGGGCACCGCCGGCCCGGAAGCCGGGCGCCAGTTGGGCGGGATCGAGCTCCTCAACACCGGCCGGAGCCTCAACCCAGCGCGACCTGAAGAAGCCATCAGCCGGAATGCTCCGCTTCGCGTCCGCTTCCGGCGCACCGGCCGCGCTCACGCCAGCCCCTCCGTCTCGTCCAGGCCCAGCATCAGGTTGAGGTTCTGCACGCCCTGGCTGGATGCCCCCTTCCAGATGTTGTCGATCGCGCCGAAGGCCATCACCTTGCCGCCCTCGGCAACGGTGACGTAGACGTGGCACTCGTTGGTGTCGCGGACCGCGCGCAGGTTCGGCGGGCCGTCGAGGAGGTGGACGAAGGGCTCGTTCTCGTAGCGCTCGCGGTAGAGCGCCGTCACCTCCTCCTTCGTGCGCGGCTCGCGCAGGGTCGCGAAACAGCTCGCCAGCTCACCCTGGTCAAGCGGCAGCAGGTGCGGGACGAAGGTGACCGCGGCCGGGCTGCCCAGGGCCAACAGCTCCTGTTCGATCTCCGGCCGGTGGCGGTGGCCCTCGGTCTTGTAGGGGAAGGCGTTCTCGGTCATCGCCGAGAAGTGGACGAGGTCGTCACTGCTGCGCCCGTAGCCGGAGGTTCCCTGCATGGCGCTGATCGCCACCTCCTCGACCAGGCCGGCTTCGGCCAGCGGCGCCAGGGCCAGCAAGCTCGCGGTCGGATAGCAGCCCGGCGTCGCCACCAGCTTCGCCGTCCGCAGCTCCTCTCTGTACAGCTCGCTAAGCCCGTAGACGGCTCCACCGAACAGCTCAGGGGCGCCGTGCTCGCCGTACCAGCGCGCGTAGGTCTCCATCTCGCGCAAGCGGAAGTCAGCGGAGAGGTCGACGACGAGGATGTCCTGCCGCCGCAGCGCCGCCACGGTCGGGGCGGCCGCCGCGTGCGGGTAAGCGACAATCGCCGCGTCGACCCCGCTCACGTTCTCGGGATCGAGCTCGCTCAGCTCCAGCGGCACCCGGTAGCGCGGGTAGATCTCGTCGAGTCGCCTGCCGGCATCGCTGCGCGAGGTCGCCGCGACCAGCTCCAGCCGCGGGTGATCCCAGACGATCTGCGCCGCCAGGGCGCCGGTGAATCCGGAGGCGCCGGCAACCAGCACCCGGGCGGCGGGCTCGCCCTGCAGCTTCTGCAACTTCGGATTAGCCACGGAGCGCCCCTCCAATTCCCTCTAGGGCCGACTCGATCTCGGTCCGTCGCGCCGCCACCTCCTCGTCGGTCAGCGTGCGGTCGGGGGCGCGGAACTGCAGCCGCAGCGCCAGGCTGACCCGGCCCTCCCCCACCTGCTCGCCGGTGTAGCGGTCGAACACCTCGGCCGACTGCAGCAGCTCGCCGCCGGCGCCGAGCACGGTGGCGCGGACCTCGCTGGCGCTGACGTCGGTCGGGACGACGACCGCCAGGTCCTGGTGCACAGCCGGGAAGGTGGTGACGTCCTCATAGCTCTCCCGCTCGGCGCTGGCGGCGGCAATTAGCGGCGCCGCGTCGAGCTCGAAGGCAACCGCCGCCTCGACGTCCCAGGCACGGCAGACGAGCGGGTGCACCTCGCCGATCCAGCCCGCCGGGGCGCCGGCGACCGAGACAACCGCGGTCCGGCCCGGGTGCAGGAAGGGCTCGCTCCCCGGCGCGAAGGTCAGCTCGGTGCCGAGCTGGGCGGCGAGCGCTTCGAGGATGGCCTTGAGCGCGAAGAAGTCGGCGGGCGCGGCGGCGGCGCGCCAGGACTGCGGCACCAGCGGCCCGGCGGCGAGACAGGCGAAGCGGTGCGGCTCGATCGCCGGCGCCGGCTGCCGGCCGGGGAAGTCGCCGGCCAGCGGCCCGCCCTCCCGCACCTCGCCGCGCAAGTAGGCGGCGCCGGACTCGAAGAGAGCGACGCCATCGGCGCCGCGGGCGAGGTTGCGCGCGGCCGCGTCGAGCAGCGAGCCGAGCAGCGTCGTCCGCATCGCCGAGAGATCCTCGGAGAGCGGGTTGGAGAGCAGGATCGGCTTGGCCCGCAGATCGTCGGCGGGCAGCCGTAGCCGCTCCACCTCGCCGGGGTCGGTGAAGCTCCAACTGACGACCTGGTCGAAGCCGAGGTCGCGCACGGCGTCCTCGGCCCGGCGCCGCAGCCGCTGCGCCCGGTTGAGGCCGCCGCCACCCGCGGTGGCCGCCGGCAGCGTCGTCGGCAGGTACTCGTCGAGGCCGTGGACGCGGGCGACCTCCTCGATCAGATCGACCTCGCGGGTGACGTCGTAGTAGCGGTCCGGCGGCACCGTCACCGCCAGGTCCTCGCCGCCGCCCTCGACCCCGAAGCCGAGCCGCTCCAGGTAGGCGACCTGGTCGTCCTGGGAGATCTCCATCCCCAGCAGGCCGCTGACCCGGGCCGCCCTGAGGGTCAGGGTGCGCGGCTGCGGCGCCGCCGCGGCGACGTCGATCGTCCCCGGCACCAGACGGGCGCCGCAGAGCTCGACCATCAGCCGCGAAGCCAGACGCTGCGCCCGCAGGCAGAGCTCCGGGTGCAGTTGCTTCTCGAAGCGCGAGGAGGCCTCCGAGCGCAGGCCGAGCTGGCGCGAGGTGCGGAGGATGTTGGTCCCGTTCCAGTTGGCGACCTCGAGCAGGACCCGGGTCGTCGTCTCGGAGACCTCGGAGACCTGGCCGCCCATGATCCCGGCGACACCGGTGGGGCCGTTCTCGTCGCAGACCAGCACCGTCTCGGCGTCGAGCTCGCGCTCGATGCCGTCGAGGGTCGTCATCTTCTCCCCCTCGCGTGCCGTCCGCACGGTCAGCGCCCCGCCGGGGACCTTGTCGAGATCGAAGGCGTGCAGCGGCTGCGCGGTCAGCAGCATCACGTAGTTGGTGATGTCGACGACGTTGTTGATCGGGCGCTGGCCGGCGGCGCTGAGCCGCGCCTGCAGCCACAGCGGCGAGGGACCGACCGTCACGTCGAGGAAGGCGCGGGCGGTGAAGCGCGGACAGAGCTCGGGCACCTCGACCGTGACCGAGGCGAGGTCGCCGACGTCGCCCTCGGCGCTCGCCGCCGCGTCCTCGGCCCAGGGCTCCGGCCCCAGCGGCGCCGCGGTCACCGCATGGACCTCGCGGGCGACTCCGTAGACGCCGAAGCAGTCGGTCCGGTTCGGGGTCACCTCGATCTCCAGCACCGGCTCGGCCAGCGGCAGCACCTCGGCCAGCGGCGTCCCCGGCGCCAACTCGCCGTCGAGGACCATGATCCCGTCCGACTCCTCGGCGACCTCCAGCTC
Organism: uncultured Actinomycetes bacterium; assembly: GCA_963708405.1. Classification (GTDB taxonomy): domain Bacteria; phylum Actinomycetota; class Thermoleophilia; order Solirubrobacterales; family 70-9; genus VAYN01. The sequence goes on along the minus strand of CAVPSL010000002.1, from coordinate 367,284 downwards.
GGCGGCGCTGAGGATCATCCCTTCCGAGGCGACCCCCCGCAGCTTCGCCTTGCGCAGCTTCTCGCCGCCTGGCATGCGGGCGCCCGGCAGGGCCACGGCGACGGTCTGGCCGGCGGCGACATTGGGGGCGCCGCAGACGATCGTGCGCTCGCCCTCGCCGGTGTCGACGGCGCAGACGCGCAGCCGGTCGGCGTCGGGGTGCTGCTCGGCGCTGCGCACCTGCCCCACTACGAAACCATCCGCCGCGGCAGGGCCGACCGTCTCGACCCGCTCGACCTCGGTCCCGGTCATCACCAGCCGATCGGCCAGCGCCGCCGGCTCCAAGTCCGGATCGCAGTACTCGCGCAGCCACGAGAGAGGCACTCTCATACCCAACACCTCACGAGAACTGCTCCAGCATCCGCACGTCGTTGTCGAAGAAGCGCCGCAGGTCGGGGATGCCGTGGCGCAGCATCGCCACCCGCTCAATCCCGAGGCCGAAGGCGAAGCCCTGCACCCGCTCGGCGTCGTAGCCATTGTCGGCGACAAAGCCGAGCACGTTGGGGTCGACCATGCCGGCGCCGAGGATCTCGATCCAGCCCTGGCCCTTGCAGAGGTTGCAGCGCTCGCCGTCCGCCAACCGGCCACTGCCACCGCACTGGAAGCAGGAGACGTCGACCTCGACGCTGGGCTCGGTGAAGGGGAAGAAGTGCGGCCGCAGGCGCAGCTCGCGCTCGGCCCCGAAAATAGCCCGGCACATCGCCAGCAGCGTCCCCTTCAGGTCGGCGAGGGTGATCCCCTCGGCGATCGCCAGCCCCTCCATCTGGTGGAACATCGGGCTGTGGGTGGCGTCGGAGTCGCGCCGGTAGACCTTGCCGGGGACGACGATGAAGATCGGCGGCTCCTGGGTCTCCATCGCCCGCACCTGCATCGGCGAGGTGTGGGTGCGCAGCAGCAGGTCCGGGTGCGACTGCAGGTAGAAGGTGTCCTGGAGCATCCGCGCCGGGTGGCCGGGCGGGTGGTTGAGGGCGGTGAAGTTGTAGTAGTCGTGCTCGATCTCCGGGCCCTCGGCAACGCGATAGCCGAGGCCGACCATGACGTCCTCGAGCAAGCGCGTCGTGCGGGCGATCAGGTGGGCGTGGCCGACCGGCCGCGGCGGCGCCCCCGGCAGGGTCACGTCGATCCGGTCGCCGGCCAGGCGCGCCTCCAGCTCGCTGGCGTCGAGTTGCTCGGCCCGCGCCTCCAGCAGCGCCTCCAGCTCCTTGCGGGCCCGGTTGGCGGCGCCGCCGACGGGGCCGCGTTCCTCCTGCGGCAACTCGGCGATCCCGCGCAGGATCGTCGTCAGCTCAGCTTTGCGGCCGAGGTAGCGGACCCGCAGCTCCTCCAGCGCGGCGCTGTCGGGCGCCGCCTCGATCGCCGGCACGGCCTCCTTGCTGATCGCCTCGATCCGCGCGAGCATCAGTGCTGGTCCTCCGGCATGGCGGGCGACGATAACCGCTGGGCGGCGATCGCCGCCGCGGCAGCCACATTGAGCGACTCTGCGCCCGGGCGCAGGGGAATCGTCACCCGCGTCTCGCAGGCAGCGAGCACCGCCTCCGGCAGCCCCTCGCGCTCGGCGCCGAGGCAGAGCGTGGCGGCGCCGGCAAGCGCCTCCAGCCCGGCGCCACCGTGGGCGACGAGGGCGACCCGGGGCGCGGGCGTCGCCTCCACCCCGGCCCGCACCAGCTCCTGGCCGAAGACCGCGCCCATGCTCGCCCGCACCGCCTTCGGGCCGAAGGGGTCGGCGCAGTCGGGACCGAGCGCGACGGAGCCGCCGAGCAGCGAGTGGGCGCTGCGGATGATCGTGCCGACGTTGCCAGGGTCGCCGACCCCGTGCAGGTAGAGGCAGGGAGGCTGCGGGCGCTCGGCCCAGAGCCGCGGCCAGACCGCGATCGCGCGCGTCCCCGAGCCGAGCGCCGAGACGCCGGCCAGCAGCTCCGGCTCGACCTCCTCGCCGCCCAGCCGCTCGGCCAACCCGGAGCCGGCGGCGAGGAGCACGAAGCGCGGCTCAGCGCCGGCGGCGAGCCCAGCCGCGACCAGATCCTCGCCCTCGGTCGCGAACAGTCCCTCGCGCTCGCGCTGCTTGCGCTCGCGCAGCTTGCGCACCAGCTTCAGCTTCTCGTTGTCGGGGCTGACGATCATCTCGGTCGGTCTCAGTTGCTTGCGGCTGGTTCTTTCTGGTCGGCGGTTTCTTCTCCTGGAACGCCCGTACAAACAAAAAAGCGGGCCGTCTTCACGGCCCGCCCGGGAGAGTTGAGTGTCGGTGAGCCGCTAGGCGGCCGCACCCTCCCGGGCTAGCTCCACGAATCGGCGGAAGCCGTCCTGATCGCTGACGGCGATCTCGGCCAGCATCTTGCGGTTGACCTCGACCTCGGCCAGCTTCAGCCCGTGCATCAGCTCCGAGTAGCTCATGCCCTCGCGGCGAGCAGCGGCGTTGATGCGGGTGATCCAGAGCCGGCGGAAAGTGCGCTTGCGGTTGCGCCGATCGCGGTAGGCGTACATGCCCGAGCGCTGCACCTGCTCTTTGGCGAACCGGTACGAAGAGTGCTTGCGACCGAAGTAGCCCTTGGCTTCCTTCAGGACCTTGCGCCGCTTCTTGCGGGCGTGGACGGAGCGCTTGACGCGGGCCATCTATTTGCCTCCCAGCAGCGCCCGCACGGTGGGGGCGTCGTTGGGCGAGATGTCGACCGGTTTGGCCATCTTCCGCTTCCGCTTCGGCGACTTTTTCTCCAAGATGTGGCTGGAGTAGGCGCGGCGGCCCCGGAGTTTGCCGGTGGCGGTCTTTTTGAAGCGCTTCTTGGCGCCCGAATGGGTTTTCATCTTCGGCATCGGGTTCGCTATTGAAGCAGACGACGCCGTGCGGGCGTCGCCCCGCGCAAAGTGCGGCCTCCCGCCTGGGTACGCTGCGCCGCGATGCGGATCCTCTACGTGGTCGGAACGCGGCCGAACTTCGTCAAGACGGCGCCGGTCGTGGCGGCGCTACGGCGGCGCCTGCCGGAGGGCCGCCATGCGATCGTCCACACCGGCCAGCACTACGACCGCCTGATGTCAGAGGTCTTCCTCGAGGAGCTCGGCGTGCCGGCGCCCGACCACATGCTCGAGGTCGGCTCCGGCAGCCACGCCGTGCAGACCGCGCGCACGATGGAGCGGCTGGAGCCGGTGCTGCTGGAGGAGTGGCCGGACCTGGTCGTCGTCCCCGGCGACGTCAACTCGACCCTGGCGGCGGCGCTGACCGCGGTCAAGCTGGGAATCCCGGTCGCCCACGTCGAGGCCGGGCTGCGCAGCTTCGACATGACGATGCCGGAGGAGGTCAACCGCATCGTCGCTGACCGCTTCGCGGCACTGCTCTTCCTCCACAGCGACGAGGCGGCGGTGAACCTGCGCGCCGAAGGCATCCCCGAGGAGCGGCTGCAGATGGTCGGCAACACGATGATCGACACCCTGGTCGCGCTCGAAGACCGTTTCCGCGCTGCTGGCGCCGCCCGCGGCCTCGGCCTCGAGCCGGGGTCCTACGCCCTCGTCACCCTGCACCGTCCCGCCCTCGTCGACGGCCCGCTACTGCCGCAGACCGTGGCCCAACTGGCGGCGCTGGCGCGAGAGATGCCGGTCGTCTTCCCGGTCCATCCCCGTACCCGCAAGATGATGGAGAGCATCCAGGCCGACCACCCCGGCCTGCTGCTCAGCGAGCCCCTCGGCTACCTCGACTTCCTCTCCCTGCTGGCCGACGCCGCCGCCGTCCTCACCGACTCCGGCGGCATCCAGGAGGAGACGACCTACCTCGGCATCCCCTGCTTCACCTTGCGCGACAACACCGAGCGGCCGGTGACGATCCGCGCCGGGACCAACACCCTGCTCGGCCTCGACCCGGCCGCGATCGCCGGCATCCCGGCCGCACTCGCTGGCCGCGGCGAGGCGCCGGCACCGCAGCCGCCGCCGCTCTGGGACGGCCACGCCGCCGAGCGGATCGCCGACGTCATCGCCGGCCGCGGCTAGGCGTCTTCGGCCGAGGTGTTCTCGGCCGGGGCGGCGTCGGCCTCGCCGTCGCCGTCGGGTTTGCCACTCGCCAGCGCCTCTTTGCTCGGCGCCAGCAGCATGCTCATGTTGCGACCTTCCTGCAGCGGCTCGGACTCGATCGTTGCCAGACCGTCGAGGTCCTCGTAGAGCTTCTGCAGCAACGCCCGGCCGCGCTCGGGGTGGGCCTGCTCACGACCGCGGAACATGATCGTGATCTTGACCTTGTCGTGGTGCTTGAGGAAGCGCTCGACGTGGCCCTTCTTGGTCTCGTAGTCGTGCGTGGCGATCTTCGGCCGCAGCTTGATTTCGCGGATGTTGACCTGCTGCTGGTGCTTGCGCGCCTGCTTCTGCTTCTGCTCCTGCTCGTACTTGTACTTCGAGTAGTCGAGCAGGCGGGTCACCGGCGGCTTCGAGTTGGGCGCCACCTCGACCAGGTCGAGGTCGGCCTCCTGGGCCCGTTTCAGCGCCTCGGAGGTATCGACGATTCCCAGCTGCTCGCCGTCGGCGCCAATCAGGCGCACCTGCGGGACCCGGATCCGTTCGTTGATCCGGGTGGTGTCGCGCTCTGGCGGGCGCCGATCGAACCTGCGCGGAACCGGCACTAGAAGGAGGACTGGTGGAGCTTCAAGAGGACGAGTCGGGACGAGGGCACGGGGCGCTCAGCGGCGGCGGTCATGTTGCGTGCCTGCAGTCAAGTCGGGCGCAGTATAGAGACCCTGCGGGCGCGCGCACAGGAAACCGTCACGAGCGGGCGGTCTCGGCGGCGACGCGGGCGGCGAAGTCGGCCACGCTCATCTCCCCCAGTTCGCCCTCGGCATGGGAGCGCACGGCGACACCGGCGCCCTCCATCTCCTTGTCGCCGACGACCAGCATGTAGGGGTAGCGGCTCAGTTCGGAGTCGCGGATCTTGCGGCCGATCGACTCCGAGCGCTCGTCGACGTCGGCGCGGACGCCGGCCTCGACCAGGCGGGCCACTGTCCCCGCGGCGTACTCGTTGTGGCGGTCGGAGATCGGCAAGACGATCGCCTGCACCGGCGCCAGCCAGGTCGGGAAGCGGCCGCCGTAGTGCTCGATCAGGATCCCGGCGAAGCGCTCCATCGAGCCCAGCAGGGCGCGGTGGATCATCACCGGCCGGTGCGGGGCGTCGTCGGCACCCGTGTAATAGAGGTCGAAGCGCTCCGGCATCTGGAAGTCGAGCTGGCAGGTGCCGCACTGCCAGGAGCGGCCGAGCGCGTCGGTGACGTGGAAGTCGATCTTGGGCCCGTAGAAGGCGCCGTCACCGGGGTGCAGCTCATACTCGCGGCCCTGGCCCTCGAGCGCCTCGGCCAGCGCCGCTTCGGCTTTCGCCCACTGCTCGCTTGACCCCATCGACTTCTCCGGGCGGGTCGAGAGCTCGACGCGGACGTCCTCGAAGCCGAAGCGGGCGTAGAGCTCGTCGATCGCCTCGCAGATGCTCGCCACCTCAGCCGTTATCTGCTCCTCGGTGCAGTAGACGTGGGCGTCGTCCTGGGTGAAGGCGCGGACGCGCAGCAGGCCGTGGAGGACGCCCTCACGCTCGTTGCGGGAGACGCGGCCGAACTCGGCCAGGCGCAGCGGCAGCTCGCGGTAGGAGTGGCGGTCGGAGCCGTAGACGAGGCAGGCGCCGGGGCAGTTCATCGGCCGCAGGGCGAAGCGGCGGTCGTCGTCTTCCATGAAGTACATCTCGTCGCGGTAGTTGTCCCAGTGCCCGGAGCGGTGCCAGAGCGCCTCGTCCATGACCTGCGGCGTGGCGATCTCCTTGTAGCCGCGCTTGCGCAGTTGTTTTTGCACCTCGTCCTCGATCAGGTGCAGCAGCGTCGTCCCGTTGGGCAGCCAGAAGGGCATCCCCGGCGCCTCCTTGCGCAGCATGAAGAGGCCGAGCTGGGGACCGAGGCGGCGGTGGTCGCGCTCCTTGGCCTGCTCGATCCGCTCCAGGTGCGCCTCCAGGTCCTTCTTGGAGAAGAAGGCGGTGCCGTAGATCCGGGTCAGCGGCTCGCGGTTCTCGTCACCGCGCCAGTAGGCGCCGGCGACGGAGCTGAGCTTGATCGCCTTGATGCGGGCGGTCGAAGGGCCGTGGGGGCCGCGGCAGAGGTCCTCGAAGGGTCCGTTGCGGTAGAGCGAGACGCTCTCCACGCCCTTGTCGCGGACCAGGTCCTCGATCAGCTCGACCTTGAAGTTCTCGCCCTGGGAGCCGAAGATCTCGATCGCCTCGCCGGGGCTGACGTCGCGGCGCTCGAAGCGCTCGTCGGCGGCGATGTGCTCGCGCATCTTCGCCTCGATCTTCTCCAGGTCATCCTCGTTGACCTTGACCTCGGCCGGGAACTCGAAGTCGTAGTAGAAGCCGGACTCGATCGCCGGGCCGATCGTCACCTTGGTGCCGGGATAGAGCTCCTGCACCGCCTCGGCCATTACATGGGCGGCGTCGTGGCGGATCAGCTCCAGGCCCTCGGGGTCGCGGTCGGTGACGATCGCCACCTCCGCCCCGTGCTCAGGCAACGGCGCCGAAAGGTCACGCAGGGCGCCGTCGACCTTGATCGCCAGCGCCGCCTTGGCCAGGCCCGGCCCGATCGCCGCAGCGGCGTCAGCCCCGGTCGCGCCCGCCGGCAGCTCCAGCGGCGTGCCGTCGGGCAGGGTGACGACAAACTTGTCCGTTGCGGCCTCCATCGGGGCATCGTACGGAAGATTTCTCGGATGAAACCGGCGCCCTGTCCCTGAGGAACTCGCGCCTTGCCTCTAGCGGGCCGGCCCCTGGCGCGCCTGCCGGACCGCGATCAACGGGCAGGGGCTGTGGGCGGCGACGGGGCCGGTCGCTTCCCAGAGCACGTAGGGCGGGGCGACGCGACGCACCCGTAGGCGTGGGTACGGGGGCCGCGAGGCGTCGCCGCGGGTAACGACGAAGCGCACACCCGGTGGCGGCGCGTCCCCGGCTTCGCTCTCAGCCTTGATGCAAACGCGGCCGCCCCGCAGCTCCCAGGCGATGAAGGGCGTGCCGTGTTCGTCCGTGAGGAGTTGATCCGATGCGAGGACCAGGGTCGAGTCGTTGGCAACCAGCGGGCGCAACCCGGTCAGCGCCGGTGAGTAGGAGGTCGGGCCGACGGGGGCGTTGGCAAGCGCCAGCAGCGAGCAGACGCCGGCGGCGAGGAGGAACACGGCCGCCGCGAGACCCGCGAGCGCCGAGCTTCGACCAATCCGACTCGGTGCGCCTTTTGGGCGGCATGCGCCCATAAAGCGCACCAAGTGGGGGAGCAACGGCAGCAGGATCGTCAGTGCCACCACCGGCGCCGCGATCTCGATCGCCTTGGCCGCCGTATAGGGCGTGCCGCCGATGCGGGCGGCGGCGTAGGCAAACAGGGCGGCGCCGAGGCCCGCGAGGACTGCGCGCTCGCGGCGGCGCCAGCAGCGCGCGGCGCCCCAAGCCAGCAGTACCAGGCCGAAGGCGATGCCGAGGTAGTAGGCGGCAGCCGGCACCGCGCCGTCGCCCGGGGCCAGACGGAAGTCCCCGGAAGGCCAGATCCCCAGCGCCTCGAAGGGCGAGACCTGGCCAAAGAGGTTGCCGAGGCCGGGTCCGTTGGGGTCGAAGGTCTCGAAGCTGTGGAAGTCGATCATGCGACCGATCTCCGGGAGAACCAGGACGACGAAGGTGAGCAGTGCAAGACCGAGCGCCCGGGCCGCGGGTCTTGTCGTGGCACTGGCGATTAACCACAAGACGGCGGCCCCTCCTAGCCAGAGGAGGCCCGGGAAGCTGTAGACGTAGATGCTTCCTACTGCGAGAAGTGCCGCAGGGACGTAGCGCAGGGGGAGCTTCCCCCACTCTGGGTTGCGGTCCGCTTCACGGAGGCACAAGACGAATGCCAATAAGAAAAGCGCCTGCATCGTCTCCTTGAAGGCGCCTTGGGCGAAGTAGGAGGCGACAACGTAGGCGAGGCCGACCACGAGGGCGGCGGCGGTGCGGGGGAGGAAGGGGAGGTCGCGGAAGGCTGCCAGGGCCGTAAGTGGAGCGAGGACGGCGACGGCGACGGTGAGGCCGCTGAAGCCCTGGACCAGGCCGATTCCCAGGCCCTTGTTGAGAGCGACGACGACGGCGTGTGGGCCGAGCGGGTAGCCCTGGCGAAGGAGCTGCGAGGTCTCACCGTGGGCGAGGCGGTCGGCGGCGAGCAGGTGCTGGGACATGTCGGGGTTGAAGCTGGTGCCGAGGATGCCGAAGTGGCCTTCGGCCGCGAAGGGGAGCGAGGCGGCGAGCAGGGCCACCAGCGCCACCGGCCAGCCGGCGCGCAGGGCTTCTCCCGCGCCTTCGAGGCGTCCCCAGAGGTAGGCGACCGCGGCGATCGTCAGCGCCAGCACAACCAGCACCGAGAGGACGCCGTCGCCGGCCAGTCGCACCGTGCCCCAGCAGACGGCGACCACCAGCGCCAACCCCACCGCCGGTGCCGTCCACGACCAGCGCCGCACCCCGCAGAGGGCGAGCGCCGCCGCCCCGATCGCCAGCGAGGCGATGCCGACGGCGAGGACGGCTGCATAAGTCGCGACCACGAGGCGGCGAGCCTAGTCTGTGGGCATGGCGTTCGCCCCGCCCGCCCGCCATCTGCTGCGCGCCAAGGACCTCGCCGACGGCCGCTACACCGAGCCGCTCACGGTCGACGACATGGCCCGCGCGGCGGGACTCTCGCGCGCCCACTTCAGTCGCGAGTTCCGCCGCGCCTTCGGCGAGCCGCCGCATGCCTACCTGATGACCCGCCGGCTGGAGCGGGCGGCGGCGCTGCTCCGCACCACCGACCGCTCGGTCGCCGAGATCTGCCTCGCCGTCGGCCTCCAGGGCGTTGGCTCCTTCACCACCAGCTTCAGCCGCACCTTCGGGGAATCGCCGACCGCCTACCGGGCCAAGTTCCCGCCCGCCTCGGCCCACGCCGTCATCCCCGCCTGCGTCGTGCGCGCCTACGGCCGCCCCCAACACCGCACGTTTCGAGAAGACAGCGGCAGCGACCGCTCCTAGCATCGCCGCACCGATTTCAACGACGAAACGAGGAGCAAAACAATGTTCAAGATCGCCAACGCGCAACTCTGGGTCCACGACCACGAGGAGGCGCTCGCCTTTTACACGGAGAAGCTCGGCATGGAGGTACGGGTCGACGTGATGGTGCCCGAGCTCGATGATTTCCGCTGGCTCACCGTCGCCCCTCCCGGCCAGGAGGACTTCTCGATCGTGCTGATGGCGATCCCCGGCGAGCCGGTGATGGACGCGGTGACCAAGAAGCAGGTCGAAGACCTGATGGCGAAGGGCTTCGCCGGCGCCGTCTTCCTCACCACCGAGGATTGCCAGGCCTCCTACGAGGAGCTGAAGGCGCGCGGTGTCGAGTTCACCGACACGCCGGAAAAACGCCCTTACGGGATCGACTGCGGCTTCCGCGACCCGTCCGGCAACAGCTTCCGGCTGACCCAGGTGATGCTGCCGGCCCTCGCCTGAGCGGCGGCCGCAAAGGGGGAGCCGGCGAGCGCCCCGCCGCTGCTAGATTCCGGCTCCCCCGGGCGTTTAGCTCAGTTGGGAGAGCGCCAGCTCGACAAGCTGGAGGTCACTGGTTCGAGCCCAGTAACGCCCACTCTCCGCCGCCTCGTCGGCCTCGATTCAAGCCCGCTGCTGCAGAAGTCGATGCAGTGGTGCAACTTTCTGGCACCGCCTGTGTTTCTCTATACGTCGCACGCAAAGCGGCGCCGGAACTTCAAGAGTTTGAGGACCGACGAGCCAGGCGAAACTCCTTCTCTGGTGGTACGTCCTTCGGAAACAAAGGGCCCCTGATGGGGCCCTTTTCCGTTCCCCGAACCGGCCTCCGCTTAGACGTGGTGCGTCGGCAGGTGCCAGCGGCGCGGCGCGATCAGATCGTCCATCGCCGGCGGGCCCCAGGAGCCGGGCTCGTACGGGAGCACCGGCGGTGGGTTCTCGATCACCGGCTCGGAGACTTCCCAGAGGCGCTCGATCGCGGTCGAGCTGGTGAAGAGGGTGCGGTCGCCGATCATCACGTCGTGGATCAGCCGCTCGTAGGCGTCGAGGGCAGCCTGGGTGCCACCGAAGTAGTCGGCGTAGCTGAAGTGCATATGCGCCTCCCCCAGCTCCATTTTCGGGCCCGGGACCTTGGCCAAGAAGGAGGCGGAGATGCTGCCGGGATCGCCGAGCTCGAAAGTGAGGTGGTCATGGCCGAAGGACTCGACGATCTGGTCGCAGTCGAGCGGGAACATCCGCCGCGGCGGCTGCGCGAAGGCGACCGTCAGCAGATGGCGGCTCTGGGCCATGCGCTTGCCCGAGCGCAGGTAGAAGGGAACGCCCTCCCAGCGCCAGTTTTCGACGTAGGCCTTGAGCGCGACGAAGGTCTCGGTGTCCGAGTCGGGGGCAACGCCGTCCTCCTCGCGATAGCCGACGTACTGGCCGCGGACGACGTCCTCCGGCCGCAGCGGCGACATCGAGTCGAAGACCTTCTCGCGCTCGAGGCCGAGCGCTTTGGCGCTCAGCGACGGCGGCGGCTCCATGGCGACGAAGCCGAGGACCTGGAAGAGGTGGGTGACGACCATGTCGCGAAACGCCCCCGTTTCCTCGTAGAAGCTGCCGCGCATTTCGATCGAGAGCGTCTCCGGCACGTCGATCTGCACGTGGTCGATGTGATTGCGGTTCCAGACCGGCTCGAACATGCCGTTGGCGAAGCGCAGCGCCAGCAGGTTCTGCACCGCCTCGCGCCCTAGGTAGTGGTCGATCCGGTAGATGCAGCGCTCGTCGAAGACCGACTGCAGCAGGGCGTTGAGCTCGCGGGCGGAGGCGAGGTCGGTGCCGAAGGGCTTCTCGGTGATCACCCGCGCCCCCTTCCCCAGGCCGGCGGCGCCGAGCTGCTCGATCGTCGCCGCGGCGGCGGCGGGCGGCAGCGACATGTAATGGAGCAGGCCGGCGCCCTCGCCCAGCTCCTCGCGCGCCTCGGCGACCGCGGCAGCGAGCTCGTCGAAACCGTCACCGACACCGACGAAGCGCAGCGAGTCGGCGAACGGGTCCCAGGTGGCGGGCGACATGTCCTCACGACCGGAGGCCTCGATCGCCTGCCGCGCGATCTCGCGGAACTCGTCGTCGCTGAGGTCGCGCCGGGCGGTACCGATGATGCGGAAGCGCCGCGGCATTAGCCCAACCTGGGCGAGGTGGAACATCCCCGGCAGCAGCTTGCGCTTGGCGAGATCCCCGCTGGCGCCGAAGAGGACGATGACCTGATCGTCCGGGATCGTCCCTGCCGGCTCGATGATCGGCGCGGCTGCGGTCGCGACGCTCATGCCCCCAGGCTGACAGATGCGGCCGCTGGCCTCGGTACCGGCAGACGCTTAGGCTGGGCCGAGGGTGACTCAGGGCAAGACGAACAGCGGCTACGAGTTCGACTCGGCACGGCTCGACCGCGTCGAGCGGCGCTTCTGGCGGGAAATCTGGGACTCGGTGCCCGAGGCGGTCGCAACAGAGCGCGGGGTCGAGCGCCACGCGGCGGGCTCGGTGCAGGTGACCACGGTGGCCGCACTCGCCGAGGTGCCGATGCTGAACCTGGTCCTCGGCGCGACCGAGCCCGGCGCCGTCGAGCGCGGCTACCTCGAGGAGGCGCTCGAGTGGGTCGAGAGCCGCAGCGCCAGGCCCTATGTGCCGGTGTCGCCTGGACCCGAGGCCGCTGCGACGGAGAGTCTGCTCGAGGAACGGGGCTACCGCCCCGGCCGCCCCTGGATGAAGTTCGTCCGCGACGTCCACCCGCCCCGCTTCCGCGCCCCAGACGTCGAGGTGGTCGAGATCACCTCTGGGGACGAGGAGCCCTTCGGGGCCATCGCCGCCGCCGGCTTCGGCCTGCCCGCCTGGAGTGGCGACTTCTTCGCCCACCTTCCCGGCCTTCCCGGCTGGCGCTGCTACGTCGCCCGCGTCGATGGCGAGGCCCAGGCCTGCGGGGCGATCCTGATCGAAGGCGACGTCGCCCAGCTCGGCATCGGCGCCACCCTCGAGCCCGCCCGCGGCCGCGGCTGCCAACTCGCCCTCCTGCACCGTCGCATCACCGACGCCGCCGCCGCGGGCTGCCAAACCCTCTTCGTCGAGACCGGCGAACGCACCTCCAATCGCCCCTCGGTCAGCTACCGCAACATCCTCCGAGCCGGCTTCGAGGAGGCCTACCTGCGACCGAACTGGTCACATGAGAAGTCGGTTGACTAAACCCGCGAGGCTGGCGAAGAGACATCGCGGATCCGATGGGGAGCGGCTTCGCCCCTCACGGGCCGATCCATCACCGCGACGATCTCCTGCCAGGCGTCCGAGTCGACGCTGCTGCTGGTCCGATCCGCGAGAATCCGCTCGGCCCGCCTACTACCCCCTGTGGCCACTGATACGGCGCGATCAGGCGGCTGCGCCGTGTGCGCCTGCCGGTGCCGGGAGCGTTGCCAAAACCTCGGGCGGCAGCCGCGTACTGGCGGACCAAACCTCGATCGCGACCACCTCGTCGGTCGCGGAGTCGTGGTCGATCAGACCCCAATCGACCTCCTCGCTGACGACATCCGACGACTGCCCGGTGGGAAGCCAGGCGATGTCGGCATCGCGGTCGTAGTAGGCGAATTTGTCGCTCATGGACTCAGGATAGCTCCGTTACCGGCCCGCACCTAGCGGCCTCGGGCCTCGCAGCGGCCAGACGCTGACGACCCGCACCAGACGCGAATCGCCTCTGACGGGACAGTCATAGATGACCACGAACCGCTTCCCGTCCCCGCGCTCCCCCTCGACCCGCCAATCCGCATCGCCACGATTGACCTGGCGGACATCGTGGCCTTGCCGAACAGCGCTCTCCACCTCGAACGTCGTCAGACCACGCTGCCCCAAGCGAAGCTCAGCGTGCTCGGTCCAGATGAAGCGCTCGACCCCCATCGACACGTCAAGGGGTGCGCCGGTCAAGTTCGTCGCGCCTTTCGCGAGCGAGCCTAACCGCGTCAACGTCGCCACTAACCCGGCCGCGGACCTTCGCCAGGTCGGCCAGGTTTGCCCTGACGGCGGTCCTGATCCTGCCCTTCCGCTCTTGAGCATTGCCGGGAAGCCCTCGGCGCTGGTGGCTCTTCTCGGAACCTAGGATAGTGAAGACAGGAGGTTTCATTGCTCTCCTAGTCTGTCATCTTCCGCTGGCGAGAACGGCCGGTTCGGCGAGAATCATGATCTCGCGAATCAAGATCGAGACTGCGAGCGACTTGGCGGCTGCCGTCGCCGAGTTTCAAGACGAGATCAGCCAGGCAAATATTGGGATTCGGCTTTGCCCGGCAATCGTTCGCACAAACTGTGCTTCGAGCGGGGGTGTGCGTGCCACCCAGACAACCGGATTCAGCCGAACTCTGACAAGCCGCAAATCGCCTGCCACCAGGAAAGGCGCCTACCGGAATCGAACCGGTGTAAACGGCTTTGCAGGCCGCTGCGTAGCCACTCCGCCAAGGCGCCGCGTGACGCGCTTAGCCTAGCGGCGGGGCGGCGCTTTGGCCGCCTGGGGTCGGGATAGGGTGCGGGCGCGTTTGTCCGTCCATTGTGTTCCCGGGGAGGTTGCCTTGTCCGCTTACAACGAGCTCCAGCTCAGCTCCTTCATCGACCAGGTCTTCGAGCGACTGCGGGGGATCGAGGCGCAGTTGGCGATCCTCTCCGAGCAGGCCGGCGTGCCCTACTCGGCGCCGAGTCAGGAGGCGCCAGCCGAGGTCGTCCAGCTTGTCGAAGCCGGCGACCGCATCGGGGCGATCCGCAAGTACCGCGAGCTGACTGGCTGCGGGATGGACGAGGCGAAAGAGGTCGTCGCCGGCCTCTGAGCGCGCTCGGCGGATTCGCAGCCGGGGCGGCTCAGCCCTCGTAGTCCTCGACCGTCTCCGGGTCGCGCTGGGAGGCGTCGTCGGGGTCGAGGCCGTACTGCTCGAGGGAGCGGCGCTGGCGGAGGTAGTCCCAGGCCTGGTCGAGCTGGACTTTGAGGTGGGCCATGCGGGTCTCCTCCTCGGGGCTGAGGCCGTCGCTCTCGTGACGGTGGAGAAGCTCCTCCTCCTCGCGAACCAGTTCGTCGATGCGGTTGAGCACCTGTTTGTCGTCCATGGGGGCGAAGGGTACCCCGCAGTGGTGCGACTTATGCACGCTCACCGTGCATAAGTCGCCCCAGGCGCTAGCTGATCGCGCCGCTGGCGGTGAGGATCAGCACCAGGACGCCGAGAGCGACGCGGTAGATGACGAAGATCCGCAGCGAGTGGGTGCTGAGGTAGCGGAGCAGCCAGGCGATCGCGGCGTAGCCGACGATGAAGGCGATCACGGTGGCGATAATCGTGGCGCCGACACCGGGGCTGCCCTTTTCTCCCACCTTGCGCAGCTCGAAGAGGCCGCTGAGGACGACCGCGGGAACCGAGAGCAAGAAGGAGTAGCGGGCGGCGGCGAGGCGGTCGAAGTCGCGGAAGAGGCCGGCGGAGATGGTCGAGCCCGAGCGCGAGACGCCCGGGATCAGCGCCAGCGCCTGGAAGAGGCCGATGAAGAGGCCGTCGCGGGCGTTCATCTCCCCCAGCTCGCGGCGGTGGCTGCCGACCCGCTCGGCGGCGACCATCACCAGCGAGAAGAGGATCAGGGCCGAGCCGATCAGGTAGAGGCTGCGGGCGCCGGTTTCGATCGCGTTGCCGAAGATGACGCCGAAGACCGCGATCGGGATCGTGCCGAGGATGATGAACCAGCCGAGGTTGGCCTCCTGGCTGCGCCGCGCGTAGGGCAGGCGCAGCTCCGAGAGCCAGGCCGAGGCGATCCGCCAGAGGTCGTTGCGGAAGTAGATCAGGACCGCCGCCATCGTCCCTAACTGGATCACCGCCGTGAAGCCGGCTCCCGGGTCTTCCCAGCCGAGGAAGGCGGGGACGATGCGGAGGTGGCCGCTGGAGGAGATCGGCAGGAACTCGGTCAGGCCCTGGACGAAGCCGAGCACGATCGCTTCCAGCGAGCTCATCGCTGCCTACTTCACCCTCGCCGGGCCGATGCCTGCCGCTCAGGCGGCGGTGGGCTCCCGCGGCTGCGTCGCCGCGACGGCGCCGAGGAAGCGCATCGTGCCGTCCTCGAGCGAGCCGTGGCGCAGGGCGCGCAGGTCGACCGGGTAGTTCTGGCGCAGCTTCCAGGGCTCCCGCGAGCCCTGTTTCGGCAGTTGGTCCAGCGAGCGCAGGACGTAGCCGGAGGTGAAGTCCATCAGCGGCTCCTGGTTGACCGCGGCGTCGCCGACCCTCGGCACGCACTCGCGGTAGCCGTGGGCGTCCATGTGGAGCAGCAGGCGGCAGACGTATTCGGCGACGAGGTCCGCCTTCAGCGTCCAGGAGGCATTGGTGTAGCCGATCGTGAAGGCGAAGTTGGGGACGTCGCTCAGCATCATCCCTTTGTAGGTGAGCGACCGCGCCGGATCCAGCTCTTCGCCATCGACCGTAATCCGCATGCCGCCGAGGAAGAGCAGGTTGAGGCCGGTTGCGGTGACGGCGACGTCGGCCTCCAGCTCTGCCCCAGACTCGAGCTTGATCCCACGCTCGGTGAAGGTCTCGATGCGGTCGGTGACGATCTCGGCCGAGCCGTCCTTGAGCACCCGGAAGAGATCGCCGTCGGGGACGAGGCAGAGGCGCTGGTCCCACGGGTTGTAGGGCGGCGTGAAGTGCTTGTCGACGTCGTAGCCGGCGGGCAGCGCCTCGCTGATACCGCGCTTCACCATCCGCTTGACCAGCCCCGGCCAGCGGCGGGCGGCGCGGTAGCTCGCCATCTGCAGCAGCACGTTCTTCCAACGCACCAGCGAGTAGACGGTGGCGTCCGGGAGGAAGCGCCGCAGCAACTGGGCGACCGGGTCTTCGCCCGGCATCGAGATGATGTAGGTGGGCGAGCGCTGGAGCATCGTCACGTGGGCGGCCTCAGCGGCCAGCGCCGGCACCAGGGTCACGGCAGTGGCGCCGCTGCCGATGACGACGACCCGCTTGCCGGCGTAGTCGGCGTCCTCGGGCCAGTGCTGCGGGTGGATCACGGTGCCGCCGAAACGCTCGATCCCCGGGAACTCGGGCGTGTAGCCCTGGTCGTAGCGGTAGTAGCCGCTGCAGCAGAAGAAGAAGTCGCAGCTCAGCCGCACCCTCTCCCCCGTCTCGGTCCGCTCGGCCTCGACCTCCCAGCGCTGCGCCGCCGAAGACCACTCGGCGGCGAGGACGCGGTGGTGGAAGCGGACATGGCAGTCAACGCCATCCTCGCGGGCGGTCTCCCGCACGTATTCGAGGATCGACTCGCCGTCGGCGATCGACTTCGCCGCCGTCCAGGGGCGGAAGCGGTAGCCGAGCGTGTGCATGTCAGAGTCGGAGCGGATGCCCGGGTAGCGGAACAGGTCCCAGGTGCCGCCGATCGCACCGCGCGCCTCGAGGATCGCGTAGCTCTTGCCGGGGCAGCGTTCCTGCAGATGGCGAGCGGCGCCGATACCGGAGAGGCCAGCGCCGACGATCAGCACGTCGACGTGTTCGACCGCGGTCTCGGTGCCAGGCTCAGCGAGGTCGCTCACTCGACCACCTCGAAGGAGATGCCGGCCCGCTGCAGCCGCGTCAGCAGGGCGTCTCCCATCGCCGTCGCCGTCGTTATCTGCCCCGCCGTCTCGGGCAACTCGTCGAAGGCGAGGCAGAGCCCGGACTCGGCCAGCATTTTCGAGGTCTCGCCGTAGCCGGGGTCGCCGCCGGAGACGCGCGTGACCACCCGCTTACCGCCACCCTCGCCGACGAAGGTGACCTTGAACCAGCTCTTGGCCCGCGTCTCCTCGCTCGGTCCCTCGCCCGGCGATTTCGCCTTCAGCAGCAGCTTGCGGGTCGGCGGCAGCGGCGCCAGCAGTGCCACCGTGCCGACACCGGCGCCGAGCGCGGCGAGCGTCGTTAGGTGCTTGGCGAGGATGTTGTGGCCGTAGGTGAAGTTGGGGCCGTAGCGGTCGAGCGCGGCGGCAGAGCGGCGAACGACCGAACCGTCGATCGTCGGCAGCGGGCCCGTCCAACCGCCAAGGTCAGGCGCCCGGCGCAAGCGCGGCGAGGCGTTGTGGACCTCGCGGCCGGCCGGCCGCGGCTCGGCCTGGCGGCGCTCCTTGGCGGCGGCCAGCGTCTGCCGCGCCCGCGCAAAGCCGTTGATCGCCGAGTGGTAGGTGCCACCGGAGAATTCGCCGCCCATCCGCACATAGCCGTTGACGGTCAGCGGCACGCCCTCGGGCAACTGCTGGACCGTGAAATAGGCGCCGAGGTCGTGCGGGATCGAATCGAAGCCGCAGCAGTGGACGAGGCGGGCGCCGCTGGCGCGGGCGCCGGCGTCGTGCCGCAGGTACATGAGGTCGACGAATTCGGGCTCGCCCGTGAGGTCGACGTAGTCGGTGCCCGCCGCCGCGCAGGCGGCGACCAGCGGCTCGCCATAGAGAGCGTAGGGACCGACGGTGGTGATGACCACCTTCGTCGCCTCGGCCACCTTGACCAGGGCGGCGCGGTCAGCGGCATCGGCCTCGAGCAGCTCCGGCACGGGTGCCTCCGGCGCCAGCCGCGCCAGCCGCGCACGCACCGCCTCAAGCTTGCCGCGGTTGCGGCCGACCAGCGCCCAGCGCAGCCCCGCGGGCGCGTTGCGAGCCAGGTACTCGGCGGTCAGGCCGCCGGTGAAGCCGGTGGCGCCGAACAGCGCCACGTCGAGTTGCCGCTCCGCCGCCATCGCGGGCATTCTGGCAGTCGCGGCGCCAGCGAGCGTCCCGTCACCGCCGGGCGCGACTGCTCAGATCTCGATCCGCCCCGTCCGCGCCTCCTCCGGATAGGGCTCCTCGCGGACGCCGGCCCGGCCGGCCGCGCTCGCCTTCCGCCCCGCCGCCGGCACCAACCGCGACGCCGCCCCGAGCCCGATCGCCGGCATGTTGTTGTAGACGCTGTCGTAGCTGCCGGCGGGGACGAGATAGCTCTCGTGCCAGATCCCGACGTCGCCACTGGAGCCGATCCGCTTGTTGAAGGCGACCCAGGCGGGCCAGTGGCGGGCGTCGCGGCTGCGCGCGTAGGCCTCCAGGTGCTCAAAGGAGCGCCAGTACTGCACGACCATCGGCCGCCGTGGACCGGCGACGTACAGTTCGGCCCCGAGCAGCCCGGCCTCCGGTCGCCGTTCCAGCTCGCGGATCATCCGCGGCATCGCCACGAACACCGGCAGCCACTGCTGCGGCTTGAGGAAGCGGTTGATCCGCATCCCGATCAAGAAGACGACGAAGTCACCCTCGATCGCCGCCGTCACCCGCTTGTCGATGACCCTGGCCATCGCCTGGCTTTAGCCGAAGTGATGGTGAGCGGCCAAGTCCAGCCACTCGGCCCGAGTCGGTGGCGCCTCGACGCCGCCTTCGCGCAACGCTTGACCGAGCCGCTCGGCCATGAAGCGTTCTTGGTCAGCACGCGAGTCCCAGATCTCCACCACGACCCAGCCGCCGTCTTTGGCGCCGGCGCTGTGGGAGATCAGGCCCTTCGGCCAGTCGCCCTCGCCGCTTTGCATGTCGATGCCAAGCAGGTCGTTGACCGCCTGGTAAGTCTCGACACCGAACCCGTCGAACTCGAGGATGAAGCCCTCAGCCATTTCTTACCTCCGTGATTGCGACACCGCGGCGACGCTCTCACCGCAGGCGGAGCACGTCAAGTCAGATCACTTCTTGCCGCAGTGGCGCTTCTTGTGGCCAGAGTGGCCCTTGCACGCCTTGGCATGCTTGCGATGCTTGACCTTGGGCGTGTGTCGCCGGACCTTCGTCCGCCCGTGGATCGAGACGGTCTCGCGCGGTGCCATCGACCGCTGGCCGGGCGCGAAGGCGGCGAGCTTGATCGTCGCGTGGCCCGAGCCCCCAGCCGTCGTCACGGTGACGGCGCCGCTCTGGCCCACACTGACGAGCGGGTGTCGGACCTTCCCCGAGAAGGTAACCGTCGCCGTGTGCTGGACTTCCCCGGTCACACTGGTGGAGCTCAGCGTCGTGCCACCCGGAACCGATGGCGCCCCTATCGCTCCACTGTCGGTCGCAACCGTGACCGAGTTCTTATCACCGGGGACGTCGGCCGAATCGAGGAAGCCGGGACCGACGAGGGTGGCGCTGGTGGCATCGCCCGACTTTGACTTGATCGTCGCCGTGATCGTGTGGTGATCCGAGGGGACCGCCAGGCCATCGGGCTTGGCGTCGATGTACACGTTTTCCGGTTCGACGTCGTCCGGGATGTCGTGACCCGGAGAGGCCGAGTAACTAATCGCCGAGACCGAGTCGCCGCCGCCGGGCCTGACGACGACGTCACCGCTGCCCGAGCCTGACCCGACCAAGGACAGGCCGCCTGGCGTTGGCGGCGAGGTCACCACCTGCAGACTCCCCGAAGGGCCGCCTACCTGATTGGTGAAGTCGCCGGAGAACGAGCCGCTGAAGTGCCAGCTTCCGTTTGAGCGCACGTGCACCTGAAGCTGTTCGTAGTCGCTGGAGGGACGACCCCGGACCCAAGGGACATTCGGGTCGACGACGTTGACAGCCAGGCCTTCTCCGGTACTCGGGTCGGGGCTCTGATAGTTGAACGCGAGCACAGCGTGACCCTCGCCATCGAAGTGGATGAGGAGCATCGCCGGCTGGTCCGCCTGGAAAGAAGTATTCAGAGCCGAGGCGAGGCCCTTGGCGCTGCTCGCGACCTGCCACGACTTGCGCGCTTGCGTCGAGTACTGACTCACCGCCGCCCGCATCAGTGCGTGGGTGACTGCGTGCGCCCCGCTCGACGATTCGCGCAACGAGTAAGGCGTCGTCGAGGGGCGCAACTGAAAGCCGCTCGAGCTCGCCCAGGGCAGCGGATAGTGCTGCGGCCCGTGCGAGTCCCCGTAGAGCGCCTGACTGACAAGGCTGAAGCCGTAGCAAAGGCCACCGCTGAGAACCGATCGCGCATCCGCTTCGGCGAGCCTGTACTCCGGTGAACCGGGTGGGCCGATCCCGGCAAAGACCGAGTCGAGATCGTCCTGGGTGACGTCGATATGGCTGTCGTAGCTGCGGCCGCCACCGCTACCAGCTTCGTTCGCCAGGGCCAGGCCCCACGGGAAGCGGAAGTTATCGACTTCGTATGGGACGGCCGCCCCGGCGGTCCCGCCAGTGCCACTCAAGGTGAGTCCCCCCGCCGCACCCGGAGGGACCCGGAAGGACATCTGGGCAGGGGTCGATTCTTCGAGGCTGGTAACCGCTGCGCCGCCGAGGGATGGGCGCTGGCCCGGACAGAACCTCGTCCCGGCCGCCGGCACGATCGTCACCTTCGTCGCCGGCACTCCAAACCGCCCGGTCAACGCCGCTGGCAGGGTGCTCGGCGGATGGGGGCTCGGCTGGGTCGGTGAGGAGGTGGCCGCGCACGGCGGGGCCGCCGCTTCGATCAAGCGGATCAGCTTGCCGGAAAGTTCCTTGCCGCCGCTGCCGGCTTCGACAGCCTGGCCGCCCGCCAGCCCCGCCCAGTATTCCCAGTAGTGGATGAAGTTCACTTCCGTGTCCTTGTAATCGACCATCTCCAACGGCTTGCCGTCGACGGAAAGCTGGTGCAGGACATCGAGGAATTCCGTCCTCTGGCCGCCCGATAGCTGCGTTCCCGGGATTTCCCAGCTTCCCGGAAGTTCTTCGCCGGTATCCCAGGGCGCGGGTTCGTACCACAGTGATTCGGGAATGCCTGAGTCGACGTTCGGCGCGTGCGGCACCTCGTCGGCGATCAAGACGATCGCGTGGCGCGCGCCGGGGCGCCATCCCACGTTCGGGTTCGTGTCGGTCTCCCAGAGCGCGCGCCCGTACGCTTCCGGCGCGTCGCCGCCACCGGTCGCAAACAGTAGGTCGATGGCGCTGTTCACGGCACTGTGGTCGGCCGTGATCGGCCTGACCAGACGCCAGGGGACATCGTTTTCGCCGAATTCGTCATATTCCGACCCACCGAAGTCGCGGACTTCGGCGACCCCGTACTCGACTTCAGGGACAACCGAGTCGATCTGCGTCATCACCTGCTGAATTTCGGCGGTGGCTTCTTCCAGCACCCCGGACATCGAACCGCTGGTGTCGAAGAGGAACATCACGTCGGTGGGGGTCGCCGCATCGGCTGAGGTTGGGCGGGGCACCCAGGACAGCACCGTCACCAGGACAAGTAGAACCAAAGCCAGCGCGAGGACCCGCGCCCTTGGCACGACACCGACCGCACTCCCTGATCTCACTGTTCTCTCCCTGGTGGCAGTTGATGGGCCGAGCGATCAACCCATATCGCTCAGACAGTCTCAGGGTATATAGGGACTCTTAGGGCAAAAAAGCGCTAACACTTGAGTGCTTTAACTATTCGCTCCTACCCGTCCACATAATCCGGTAGCCACACACGAGCCGGAGTCGCCGCGTCGAAAGCCTCCGGCCTCGAGTGCGATAGCCGCAGGCGCGCGATCCTGTAGCCAAGCAAGTGCTGGAAGTGCTGGTTCCCGCTGCTCATCAGGTAGGCGTCGTCGCTGTTGGTGAGCAGCACGGTGCAGCGACCGCAGAGCCGCTCGACGATCGCCGTGTGGAGCAACCAACGGGCGTAGGTGGTAGTCGAGACCAAGCCGTGGAGCAGGGCCACCTCCTCGTCGACGGAGAGGATCGAGTCGGCGACGATCCCGCCCTCGGGGTCGAGCACCATCCAGCGCTCGATCGGCCCCGGAGCGATATGGCCGGCGCGGGAGTCTTCGGGACCCGGCGCCCAGCGCTCCACCGTGCACGACTCAACCCTGAGCTTCGCCCGCCGGGCATGGGTGATGTTGGTGCGGACCGCCTGCCGGTGGCGCCCGCGCAGGTACTGGGAGGGCTCCAGGGGCAGCGGCAGGACGCCCTGAGCGCGCCGGAACCTCCAGCGCCCGGCTTTACGGATCGCGAAGTGCTCGCCGATCATGCGGCCTGCGGGAGAGGCCGTAAGCCGGACCTCGAGTGAGGGCAAACGCAGGCAGTACCAGCGGAGCAGCGGAGAGCCGACCCGCAGTCGCGACCAGAACGCCCGCGGTCCCGAGCCCTGGACCGCGTCACAGGCCTTAGCGATGCGGCGCGCACGGAGGAAACTGCCGCTCCCGTATCCGTTGTCTCGCATCGGCTGGACCTGAGGTGGATTTGCTCCGCTTGACCGACGACGGGCAGCCGGAACCCGGGCGCGGTCCGTGTGGTGGAGCGATTCTGTGGGCCGACGAGCTGTTTGGGGTGAACAAGCTGTTATGCCGACTCCGTGGCCGAATCGTGCAAGGCTGGATAGCGAGACATCACGCCAATCCGACGCAAGCGAACGCCTGACAGAGGAGACACCATGCCGATGATCGACCTGACCTATCCGGAGGGCGCCTTGCCAGCCGTGCAGCGCCAAGCGCTGGTCGAGGAACTGACGACCGTGCTGCTCCGCGCCGAGCGCGCCCCGGACACTGACTTCTTCCGCTCGGTCACCTGGGTCTACGTGCACGAGCTGCCAGCCGACACGGTGATGGCAGCCGGCCGACCGGTATCCGAGCCGACTTTCCGGGTCGAGGTGCGGGTGCCCGAAGGGGCCCTGTCACAGCGCCGCAAGCAGGAGCTGGTCGCCGAGGCGACCCGGGCCGTGCTCGAGGCGGCCGGCCTGGAAGAGGCCGAGGCGATGCGCGTCTGGGTCTTGATTGCCGAGGTGCCAGAGGGCAACTGGGGAGCCGCGGGCAACGTCGTCGCCTTCGAGCAGTTGCGCGCCGCCGCCGCCCAGCAGCGCGAGACCGCCGAGGCTGGCCAGGCCTGAAGCGCGTCGGCCCTAAGCCGGGACGCTAGGCCGACGTCGCCGGCGCCGGCGCGGACGCCGGTTGGCGGCCTGGTCGGGCCGGCCGTCGGCCTGCTTCGCAGCCACTGCCGCGCCAGCATCGCTCCGCACGGAGTGTTGGGAGTGGTGCGCCCCGAACTCAAGTCCCAGGCCCGAGGCGATCTTGCGCATTTCCCCGACCTGGTCGGCGAGGACGAAGCTGATGCCGGTGCCGGTACGCCCGGCCCGGCCGGTCCTGCCAATCCGGTGCACGTAGGTGGCCTGATCCTCGGGGGCGTCGAAGTTGATCACCCGCACGACGTCGGAGACGTCGATCCCGCGGGCGGCGACATCGGTCGCGACCAGGGTCATGACCTCGCCACGCTCGAAGCGCGCCAAGGCGACTTCGCGCTGGCGCTGGCTCTTGTCGCCGTGCATCGCGACGGCGACGACATCGCGGCCTCGCAGCCGCTTCACCAGCCGGTCGGCGCCCCGCTTGGTGCGAACGAAGACGAGCGAGCGCCCCTGCTCCTCCTGGCCGAGCTGCTCGATCAGGTGGTCCAGCTTGGCAGTCTGGGAGGCAACCGGGAGAAACTGATGCTCGATGTCGGCAGCCGCGCGCTCGGGCTCTGCTTGCGTATGGGAGCGGGCGTCATCGGTGTAGTCGCGGGCTGCCTTGCCGGCGGCGCCTTCGAGGGTGGCTGAAAAGAAGAGGGTCTGACGCTCGCGCGGAACCCTGGCGACGATCCGGTCCACCGCGGGCCGGAAGCCCATGTCAAGCATGCGGTCGGCCTCGTCGAGGACGAGGAAGCGGACCCGCTTCAGCTCGACGCTGCCGCGGGCGATCAGATCCTCGAGTCGGCCGGGGGTGGCGACGAGGATGTCGGCCTTCCGCACGGCGGCGATCTGCGGGCCGAAGCCGACGCCGCCGTAGACAGCGGCAACACGCAGGCGTCGCGCCCTCGCCAAGCCTTCGAGCTCGTCGACGATCTGGGAGGCAAGCTCGCGAGTCGGCGCCAGGATCAGCGCCTGAGGGCCTTTCGCCTGCGGATCGAGAAGGTCGACGAGCGGCACGCCGAAGGCGAGCGTCTTGCCGGATCCGGTCGGCGACTGGACGAGCAGGTCGTGGCCGGCAAGCGCATCGCCGATGACCATCTTCTGTACGGGGAACGGCTCGGTGATCGAGCGCGCACGCAGCGCCTCTACCACCGACCTGGAGATGCCGAGGTCGGCAAACGTATCTATTGGGTGCTCCTTGAAATTGGTTCTTCGGGGGAGATCCTGCAACCCCAAAGCACCTGAGCACGTGGAGGAGACGGAACCTCTCGGGTGGCGAACTAGCCGAACCCGACCCGCTTACCTTAGCTCACCACCACTTGCTCTCGCGGGCTCGGTCGGTTCCACCCGTCGTATCGAGGGAATCGAGAGCGCTCATCTCGCGGTCGGAGAGCTCGAAGTCGAAGATGCGGCCGTTGGCGGCGATGCGATCGCGGTTGGTCGACTTCGGGATCACCGGAATCCGCCGCTGCACCGCCCAACGCAGCAGGACCTGGGCGGTGCTGACACCGAGCTCGCCGGCGATCTTCACCACCTCGGGGTCGTCCAGATGCCGGCCAGTGCCGAGCGGGCTGTACGCCTCGAGGACAACGCCGCGCCGCTCGCAGTCCGCAAGCAGAGCCTGCCGGTACTCGAAGGGGCTGAACTGCACTTGGTTGACGGCGGGCATCCAGTCCTCGACGACGCCTGAGAGCTGCTCGATTTCGCCGGCACTGAAGTTCGAGACGCCAATCGAGCGCGCATGGCCTCCTCGGCGGGCGGCTTCCATGCCCGGCCAAGCCCAGGTCGGTCCGCCCTGGGGCCAGTGCACGAGGTAGAGGTCGACGTACTCGACGCCGAGGCGGCCGAGGCTCTTTTCAAGCTCAGCGGCTGGGTCGCTCGCGCCCGGAAAGAACTTGGTCGTGACGAACACATCCTCCCGAGGTAGGCCGCTTTGGCGCAGCGCTTGGCCGACGCTCTCCTCGTTGCCATAGGCCTGGGCGGTGTCGATGTGCCGGTAGCCCTGCTCGAGCGCCCAGCGGACGGCGTCGACGCATTCGGGTCCGTTTGGAATCTGCCAAACGCCGAGTCCGAGCAGTGGGATCTCGTTGCCGTCGCCGAGCGTGCGCATCCCGCTGAGTCTAGGCGGTCATCCGCCGCGGCCGACCCTATTGTTCCGCGCCCTTGTACGACGCCTCTCAGCACCAGATCGGCCGCGGGGGGCGTGCCCGGGCGCTTCCTGACTGGCCCGCTGCCCGACCCCTCCGCTCCTGGCAGAAGGAGGCGACCGAGGCCGTGCGGGCGCACTCGGCCAGCAGCTTCCTCGCCTCGGCGACGCCGGCGGCCGGTAAGACCACCTTCGGCCTGCACATGGCCCACCGGATGCTGAGTGCCGGCTTCGTCTCACGGGTTGTCGTCGCCGGCCCGACCACCCACATCTCCCGCCAGTGGGCCGCCGACGCGGCCCGCTACGGGATCGACCTCGAGCCGAACAGGCCAAACTCGGACGGACCGGAGTCGGGCGACTTCCATGGCCTCGCGGTCACCTACCAGACGATCGCGGCCGGGCCGGAGACGCACCGGCTGGCCGCCGGCCGCCGGCCGACCCTGCTGATCGCCGACGAGCCGCACCACATGGGCGACCAGGCCGCCTGGGGCCTGCAGACCCGCAAGGCCTTCGACGGCGCCCGCTTCCGGCTGCTCCTCTCGGGCACGCCCTTCCGCTCCGACAACTCGGCCATCCCCTGGGTCAGCTACGACGAGGACGGCCTCAGCCAAGCGGACTATGTCTACGGCTACCCGCAGGCGCTGGTCGACCGGGTGTGTCGCCCGATCACCTTCCTGCCCTACGACGGCGAGATGGAATGGGTCTCCGACGGCCGCCTGCGCAGCGCTGACTTCGACCTTGCCCTGCCGGCGGCGGAGGCAGCCCGGCGGCTGCGGACCGCGCTCAGCCCGGAGGGCGAGTGGATGGGCGAGGTGCTTCGCGACGGCGACGCGAGGTTGAGCGAGGTGCGCGCTGACGGGCACCCCGACGCGGGCGGCCTGGTCATCGCCTCCGACCAGGACCACGCGCGGGCGATCGCGGCGCGGCTGGGGCCGATCGCCGGGGAGCAACCCGAGATCGTGATGAGCGACGAGCCCGGTGCCAGCCGGCGCATCGCCGAGTTCGCCGCTTCCGATCGGCGCTGGCTGGTCTCGGTCCTGATGGTCTCCGAGGGCGTCGACATCCCCCGCCTGCGGGTGGGTGTCTACGCGACGGCAGCCCGGACCGAGCTCTTCTTCCGCCAGGTGGTCGGCCGCTTCATCCGCACCACCCCGAAGCCGCGGCGCCAGATGAGCTACCTGCTGATGCCCGCCGACCCGCGGCTGAAGGCGCTCGCCCACGAGATCGAGGCGGAGCGCCGCCACGCCCTCGACCTCGTGCCGGCCGAGGAGGACGAGGGCGAGGAGTTCGACTACCCACCCCCGGAGAAGGGCGAGCCGGGGGGCGGTTTTGCCGCCCTCAGCTCGGGCGACGCCGAGCTCGACGAGGCGATCATGAGCGAGACCACGCTGCAGCTCTTCCCCACCGACGATCCCAAACCAGCGCCGAAGAAAGCGATCACCCTCGCCAAGCCTGCAGCGGCGACCGCGGACTCCGAACCGGAGCGGGAGTCGGCCTACGCGACCCGCGAGCGCCTGCGCGGCGAGCGTAAGCGCCTGGTCGCCGACGTCTCCCGCCGCAGCGGCAAGTCGCACCGGGAGATCCAGGGCCGCATCAATCAGGCCACCCGGGTGCGCTCCGTCACCAACGCCACCATCGAGCAGCTCGAGCGCGGCAACGAGATCCTGCGCCGCGAGCTGTGGGGGTGAGATCCAACCTCGTGGGGGCCTGAGCCAGCCCCCATCTCAGAGCCCGCCGACAGTAACCACCACCAGGATCAAGGAAAGGGTTGACGTCGCCGCGACCGTCGCCGCGGTCACCCAGTCCACAGGCCCGCGATTGCGATGCTCGCCCATCAGCTCCTCGCTGCGTGCCAACCGCCAGACAAAGAAGAGGTTGATCGGCAACAGCAGGCCGTTGACGACCTGAACGCCGACCAGCAGCGAGATCACCGGCACGCCGGGGACCATCGCGACGATCGTGGAGACGACGATCATCGCCGTGATCAGCCCCATAAAAACCGGGGCCTCCTCGGTGCGCCGGCCGATCCCCTTCTCGAATCCAAGCGACTCGGCCACTACATAAGAGGTTGCGATCGGGAGGATCGCGGCAGCGAGCAGACTGGCGCCGAGCAGCCCGATCCCGAACAACAACTCCGCGTACTGTCCGGCCAGTGGCCCCAGCGCCTTCGCGGCATCGGCCGCGGAGCCAATCGAGTGAACGCCATTCATATAGAGGGTGGCGCCCGTCGCGATGATGATGAAGGCGGCGATGAGATCAGCGAAAAGGGCACCGCCGACCGCCTCCCTCGTCTCGGCCGGCAAGTCCTCGACGTTGGCGCCACGCTCGACCACGGCGGACTGTAGGTAGAGCTGCATATAGGGGGTGATAGTCGTGCCCGCCATCGCCACGAACAGCAGCAGGAAAGCCGGGCTGGTGTGAATCTGGGGGACGACGAGGGCGTGGCCCACTTCGCCCCAATCGGGGTGGGCGAGAATCGCCGCCACCGGATAGGCGAAGAAGGGAACCGTCAGCCAGATGAAGATGCGCTCGGCCGACCGATAGGAGCCGCGGACGATGATCAGCCAGATCGCCACCGCCGCAACCGGGACCGACACCTGCGTGGGGACCCCGGCGAGGCCGAGGGCGGCGCCGATCCCGACGAAGTCGGAGATGCAGATGCCGAAGTTGGCGATTAGCACCGCCAAGGTGGCAAACGCCGACCAGCGAATTCCGTAGCGCTCGCGGATCAGCTCGGCGAGACCCTTACCGGTAACCGTTCCCATCCGCGCCGCCGAGCGCTGCACCAGCGCCAGCGAGACGGTGATCAACACCATCGCCCACAGCAACGTGTAGCCGTAGCGGGCACCGACTTCGGAGTAGGTGGCAACCCCGCCCGCGTCATTGCCCGCGTTGGCGGCAATCAGGCCCGGGCCGAGCAGCCCGAGGAAGACGAGAACGCGGCTACGCCGGGAGCGAAGCCGGGAAGGCAAGTGGGGCCGCGCGCTTGCCAGCGACCGAACCCGCCGGATGGCGGCTGGTACTCGGCCCGGCATCTACTCGTCGCTCAGCAATCCAAACCGGCGACGCCAGCCCTTCGGCAGCAGCACCTCCAACACATCATCGACGGTGACCACGCCGACCATCCGTTCCTCGTCGTCCAGCACCGGCGCCGCGATCAGGTTGTAGTCGGCCATCAATCGCGCCACTTCCTCGAAGTCGGCCCCAGGGTTTAGGTGGGGCACGTACTGGACCCTGAGATCGACCACGCCAGCCTCGGGGTCGGCGCGGATCAGGGCCACAAGGGGCAACACGCCGACAAAGCGGTGCCGCGCGTCCATCACGTAGACACTCGCCAGCAGCTCGTCGGAAAGCGCACTGCGCCGGACACGGTCAAGGGCCTCGGCGACGGTCGCCTGACGGTAGACGCTGACGAAATCGGGGCTCATCAAGCCGCCCGCCTCGGCTGGGTCATAGCCGAGCAGAGCGCGCACCTTGCGTCGCGCCACCGGCGGCAGGCCCTCGATCACGTCCTCCCGCCGCTCCTTCGGCAGCTCGGCCACGAGGTCGGCGGCGTCGTCAGGGGCCATCCGCGACAGCAAGGCGGCAACCTCTTGGTCGGAGCGCCTCTCGACGAACTCAAGCTGATGCTGAGCGTCCAGCTCCTCGAAGACATCGGCCTCCAGCTCACTGTCCTGCCCGACGGCCTGGATGATCTCCTCACCCTCCTCGTGCGAAGCGGCCTCAACCAGGTCGGCGATTTGCGCCGGGTGCAGTTTTGCGAGTTTCGGGTGCAGGACGCGAAGGCGGACCGCAGGCATGTCGCCGGAGAACGGCTCGACGCTGGCCCAGTCCAGGAAGTCGCCGGTCGCGATGCGCCTGCCGAGCGCTTTCGGCAACAGCCGCCGCAGGCCACCTCGCGCCCCGGTGTCAACACCAACCACCCGCCACCACCCCTCCAGCCGCGCCAACTCAACCTCGTTGGCACGCACCAGGCGCGCCCCGTCGACATTGATTAGCTGATGGTCGAGCACGTCGTGCTTGAGCAGCACCTCCTCCGGGTGACGTGAAAAGGGGCGAAGGTCCAGCTTCGCCTTGCTTAAGGTGACCGCACCGGGCTCGATCCGTGCGACGCGCTCTGCCGGGAGATAGGACCGCCGGGAGGCGAGGGTGACGAGGAAGCCGGTGATCGGCGGATAGCCGCTGCCGCCGAGACGAACGATCAGATCATCGACCCGTCCCCGCTTGACTCCATCGCTATCGCGCAGGGCGCTGCCGAGGACAAGCGACAGGTGAAGAACCTCCGGCGCGCGACCAAGCGTGGCGGACACGGCCGCCATGCTAGGTCGCGCACCTAAAGATCAGTGGGACAGGTAGGTGACCCCGACGACCCCGGCCATCGCGGCGTAGCCGGCCTTGGTCGGGTGAATGTCCGCTTCCGGGCTGGCGGGGTTGAATACGCCGCCCGGGCACATCGCCGTGAAGGCGCAGACCGTGGGGATATCACCCGCTTCCGGGCCACCGTGGGTGCCCGAGAAGTTGATCACTCTCGCCGTGTTGGCGAAGCCGACCCCGTAGCTGGCGGCCACGCTCTTCAGCGCCCCGTTCAGCGCTTCGACCGTCGCGTCCCCGGTGCCTTCCGGTTTCAGCACCGTCGGGTAGGGGTTGTACTGCGAGACGAAGATGATCTTCGCTTTCGGCGCCGCCGCGCGCAACTGGGCCAGGATGTAGCCGACGTTCCCAACGACGTGACCGATCTCGGCTTCGATCTGTTCCTGGCTGCAGCTGAACGTCGCCGGGAAGCCGCAGGTGTGACTGAGGAACTGGAGGATGTCGTTGGCGCCGATGTCGAGCGTGATCGTGCCGACCCCCGGTTCTTTGGCGATCGCCAGCGCGTCTTCGAGCTGGGTGCCGGGATAGGCGTGGTGCAGGAAGGCCTTCGGGAAGGGACTCCCGGTCGGACCGCCAGCGCAGAATTCGGGCCCAACGCCAGAGCCTTTGATCATCGTTTCGGTGGTCTCGCCGGGACAGCCGTCGTTGACGATCTGCAGTTTGGGGTTGAACAGCTTCAGCGTCGCGCCGAAGTCGTCCACGTAGCCATCGTTGAAATTTTTCGCTTCGACGAAGCCTTTGTTTTTCAGTTCTTCCTGGAACTGGGCCTGGTGGTAGCCGTAGGCCAGCGAATCGCCGAGCGCGAGATAGGTGCTCCCGACGCCTTTGGCGCCGGCGGCCGGAGCGAGCGCAAGCGCTCCGAATGCGACAAGAGCAGCAATGCACACGAACAGGCGCGTGCAAACGCGATACAGGGCAGACATAAGCCCTCCCTCATTTCTAATGGTTTCCAGAGTCAAGTCCTAATACTCAGTTCTTGATCTTCCATTAGACCCAACCCCGGGGCCCTTGTCTAGACCCTCGTCCTTGCTACGCACCCGTAAACCGGTATTCCGTCTGCCAGGCGTCCTTCGGGTCGGTGTGGGCGGTCCAGAAGAGCTCCGCGATCTTGTCCGGATCAAAGTCCGTCCCCGGCTTGACCGCACCAGCGATGGTCACGGTTGCGGCGTGGATGCCATCCGCCTCGACGCCGGCGGCAATCAGGGTCTGCGCCGAGCGCAGGGCAGCCTTGCCCATCGAGAGGCTCGCCAGTGCCGGCACTGGGTTGTCAGCGAAGCCACCACTGGTGACCAGCAGGGTGCCGCCGCCAGCCGCGCGCAGGGCGGGTGCGGCTACCTGCGCCGCGACGACGGCGCCGAGGACATCGACGTCGTGGGCGGTTCGGAGCCGCTCGACGGTGGTGTCGAGGATCTCGCCTGGGTCTGGGATGGCCGCGTTGTACACGACGACACCAGGAGCCCCCGGGGCGCTGAAGATACGTTCGAGCGTCTCGCGGTAGCCGCTCAGGTCCGCGATGTCCGCAGCGATCGCCTCAATCTCGAGACCGCTGCTGCGCAGTTCAGGGGCAAGCTTCTCGAGCGTTTTGGCGTGGGAGATGAGCGTGCTGCGGAATCCTTCGCGGCCGAAGCGCCGAACCACGCCGGCGCCAACTCCTGGCCCCGCCCCGATCAGCAGGAGATGATGTGGGTCAACAGACTCGGGCATGTAGATCAAGGTTTAGCAAGGTCGGGGTGAGGCACCTTCGCGGTCGCCGACAGTTTCGCCTCGTGGCTACCAAATGGCTGTTCGGTATGCTGCCAAACGACTATTTGGTAGAAGCTCTGTTCGATGCCCGCAGCCGAGAAAAGACGCCGCCTCTCCCCCGCCGAACGGCGCGAGCGGATCTTGGCCGGCGCCATGCAGGTATTCGCCGAGCGGGGCTACGACGGGACTTCGATGAACGAGATCGCGCGGGCGGCGGGGATAACTCCGGCGGTGATCTACGACCACTTCGCCTCCAAGGCCGAGCTGCAGATCGAGCTGCTGGAGCGCGAGACCGAGGAGCTCTTCGGCGCCGTTGGCGCGGCGCTCGAGGCGGCGCCGGAGGAGCCGGCAGCACTGATGCGGGCTGGCGTCGATGCCTACTTCCGCTACGTCGAGGAGCACCGCTACGCCTGGCGGATGCTCTTCCGCGAGCCGCCCAGCGATCCCGCCGTGGCGCCCACCTACCGGCAGCTCAACGCGCGTGCGACGCAGGGGATCGCCGCTTTCCTCGAGGCGGGCGCGGGCGGGGCGCTGGCGGTAGAGGCGGAACCGCGGCAGGCGTTGGAGATGTTCGCCGAGCTCCTAAAGACGGCCCAGAACGGCCTCGCCTCGTGGTGGTACGAGCACCCCGAGGTGCCCCGCGAGGCGATCGTCGAGCGCCTGCTCGAGTTCTGCTGGAGCGGCCTGGAGCAAATCGTCCGGGACCGCGGGGCCGACCGGTGAGCGCGGGGCGCCCAGCGCGGCGACGCCTGCTGCCCGGCACCGGCCGCCTCCTCCAGATAATCGCCTGCGGGCACGTCGCCGTCGGCTCCGCGCTCTATCGCAAGGAGCTGCGCGAGATCGGCCGGGACGGCATCCTCGGGGCGGTCCCTTATCGAGGCCCCAAGGCGACGGCCTTCTGGTTCCTCTTTCCCTCGCCCCTGCTCTGGATGTTGGGACGGTTGCTCGGCAGGGCCGAAGCCGCCGGCGACGCCGAGATGCTGCGCAGCGTCAGTCGTCTCGGCGTCCTCTGCGCGCCGGTCGCGATCGCCTGCGTGCCACTCTCTGGATTCTGGGGATGGCTGGCGGTCTCCCTGCGGGGCCTGCGCGAGGCGCGACGGATGGCGGCGTGAAGGTGGCACGACGCGCGCCTTCCGCCCGGGCCATGACCCCGACGGCAGCGAGCCCAAGGCGCGACTCGGCTGAGTTTGCCCAGCAGGTCAACCGCATGTTTGACCGCGTCGCTCCCCGCTACGACCTACTCAACGCGCTGATGACGGCCGGCCTGCACGACGATTGGCGGCGTCGGGCCGCAACCGTCTCGAACATCCGACCCGGGGACCGGGTGCTCGACGTCTGCTGCGGAACGGGCGACCTGACGCTGGAGCTCGCCCAGCGGGTCGGCCCGAACGGGGTCGCGGTTGGCTGTGACTTCTCAGAGGGGATGCTCTCGCGCGCCGCGACAAAGGCCGCGGAGCGCCGCCTGGATCAGGTTCGCTTCGAGCACGCAGATGCGCTGCGCCTTCCCTACGAGCAGGACAGCTTCGCCGCAGCGACGATCGGCTTCGGCCTTCGCAACCTCGCGGACCATGAGGCCGGCATCGCAGAGCTGGCGCGGGTTGTGCGCCCGGGGGGAACCGTGGTCGTGCTGGAGTTCACGAGGCCGAGACGAGCACCGTTCTCGACTTTCTATGACCTCTGGTTCAACCGCTTGGTTCCACTACTGGGACGGCTCTCGAAGGACGCCGCCGCCTACGGCTATCTGCCGGCATCGGTGCGGGAATTCACCGATCCCAGGGGCTTGGCGGCGATGCTCGCTGGCGCGGGACTTGCCGAGGTCCGCTATCGGGTTCTGGCGGGGGGCATCGTCACCATCCACAGCGGGACCCGAAGGCTATGACTTCTAACCAGTCAGCGCAGGAGCGCTTCGAGCTCGTCGGCGGCGCGTCGCGGTCCGCCCGCCTTCCGGAAAGCGCCGGCGACGCGCTCCGCGCCGGCTTTCCGCCCGATGGTCGTCCGCACAGCGCTCCGCAGGCGGTCGGCGGCGAGCTTCTTCGCGGGCAGAGCATCCCCCGCCCCGCATACCGTGACCCGTCGGGCAATCTCGAACTGGTCGCGGAGGAAGGGCACGACGCAGACCGGCACCCCGGCGGCGAGCGCCTTCTGGGTCGTTCCCATGCCGCCGTGACAAACGACCGCGCTCGCCCGCCGGAGGATCGGCCCGTGGGGAAGGAAGCGCTCGACCTGGGCATTCGCCGGCGGGCGGAACGCCGCTGGGTCGTTGGCGGCGGTGGTGGCGATGACTGCGACGGGCTCATCAGCGAGCGCCTCGAGACCGACCTCGATGAGAGCGCCGTCATCCTGGAATTCGGTAGAGGTGCTGAGCAGGACGATCGGGCGCTCCTCGGCAGCGAGCCAGTCGGGCTCCTCGCCGCCTGGGTCCCAGAGCCCGGGTCCGACGAGTCGGACGTCGGTCGGCCAATTACGCGGATATTCGAAGGGCTCCGCCGAGAACTGGATCAGGCGGGGCGCCGAGAGGAAGTAGTCGTAGCCGCTGCGGAACGCCGGCAGCCCGAGGCCGGCCCGGAGCTCGTTGAAGGGCGGCAACAGCGAGCGGAAGGCGACCCGGTTGACGGCACCGAGTGCCTCATCGCGGAGGCGACCGAGGAGGCCGGCGGCGGGCGCCAGGCCCGGCCCGTAGGCGGGGACGCCCCGGGCCGGGACCGGATGAGGGTAGGGCAGATAGTGGGCCCACGGGAGGCCCGAGGCCTCGGCCGCCGCCGAGGCGGCGATGCAGTTGATGTCGATCCAGAGCAGATCCGGACGCTCGGCGTCGAGTGCGGCCTGGAAGTCGGGCAGCTCGAACTCGGCGCGTCGCGCGAAGGCGCCGAACAGCCGCCGCGTCGCGCCCAGTGGATTCGACGCCCGCCAGTCGTCGACCTCGATCGCCTCGATCCTCGGATCGACGGCCTCCGCGGCTAGGCCAGCGTGCCGCAGGGACCCGAGGTCGGCACTGCCGCTGCGCACGACCACCTCGTGGCCGCGGGCACCGAGCTCGAGGGCCGTCGGGACCGGAGGGAAGGTGTGGCCGGAAGCCGGGCTCGTATAGAGGAGGATCCGCGCCATCAACGGAGGGCGATCAACGCCCGCAGGTTCTCGAGGATCGCAGTCTCGACCCGCCGTGCCGAGAGCCCGAGGTCGCGGCGCAGGAGCTTCCAACTCGACAAATCCGTGGCGAGAAAGAGCTGAGCGAGGCGTCGCTCTCGGGTCGCCGGTGAGAGCCCCGCGAGCTCGGCCGCAAACACCTCACCGAGCCACCAGCGGTGGTAGGCACGCCCACCGTCGGTCATCTCTCTAACTGCCGGGAAGCGGTCCTCCTCGGCGATTAGGTGCAGGGCGACCTGGCCCTCGCGCTCGTAGTCCTTGAGGAGGCTCCGGATCGCGTTGATCGGGTCCTTGCGCCTCGCCGCTTCGCGATTTCGCACCGCCTCCATGCCCCAGGTCACGTAGCCGGCGAGGAAGAGCTCCTGCTTGCCGCCGAAATGGCTGCGCACCGTCGGCACGCTGACCTGGGCCACCTCGGCGACCTCGGCGAGAGTCACCTCGTCATAGCTCCGGCTCGAGAACAGCGCCCATCCCGCGTCCCGGATCCGCTCGGCGGTCTGCCGGGAGCGCTCCTGGCGAAGCGACATGTCATAGCGACGTGCTCCTTTCCCCTGGGACAATTGACTTACTCTAGGTAAAAGTCAATTGAAATGCAATGGGGCGACCGCAGCGTGACGCGCAAACTCAGCGGCGCAGCTCGGCTCCCAGCCGGGTGGCCAGCCGCACCGAGGCCTCGATCTCGACCTTGCGGATCGAGACGCTCTCGACGTTGAGCCCGAACGGGGCCCCCAGCCTGCGGCAGAACGCGATCAGGTCCAGGGCCGTCGCGACCGCCTGCTCGTAGGAGGCATCGAGGGTGTCGTCGGCATAGCGCAGCTCGTTCTCGATCCAGCGTGGGACAGCAACGCCGAGCCACTGGAGGAACTCCAAGGTCTTGAGTGAACCGCAGACCGAGAAGCTGAACACGATCGGCACCGGCTCGAGGCTCTGGGCAGCGCACTCGTGGTGGTAATCGGAGATCAGGTTCTTGGCCGCGTTGACGTCGTAGACGATCTGGGTGATGAAGAAGGAGCAGCCCGCGGCCTGCTTCGCGATCAGCCGCAGGTGCTCATCGCCCAGCCGCGCGTGTCGCTCGGAGATCGCGACCCCACCGAGCGGCAGCTCCGGCTGCACCTGGTCGCGCAGCTCGTAGGCTCGGGCGAGCGAGGTGAGAACTGCCTTCTCGCGCGAGGAGGACCCGACGAACACCGTCAGCGCTTGGGACGGATCCTGCTCCTCCAACCAGGAGCGGAAACGATCCTCTCGGTACTTACCCACCGCGCGGTAGACGATGGCGGGGACCTCCAGCCGGCCAAGATCACGGACGAGATAATCGGCGGGGTCCATCGTCGGCAGGAACGGGAATGGGCGCTCGTCGGGATTGCGGTCGCTTTCGTCGTCGATGTCGTAGAGGACGAGGCCATCGATCGCCAGGGGCCGCAGCCGCTCCAGGGTGACCCGGCCGATCTCTGCGGCCTCCTGGGAACTCGTCGTCAGTCGCGGCGGCGTTACCGCGAAGAGCAGGAACTCGCCCGACCGAGCAGCGATGCCCCGTTGCAGATTCACGCCCGGAACCGTAGCCGAGGGCCGTCTGGGCGCTTGACTCACTGGAGACAGATCGCTTCGACCCCGATCAGCGCACTAGTGCCTGAAACAGAGGCGAAATGCGGGGTGGTTTGATTTTCCCGAATGCCCCGCCTGAACGACGAAATCTCGCTGTAAAGCGAGATTCCGTGCGAAGCGGCTGATGGGATTCGAACCCACGACCTTCTGCATGGCAATTAGGCCCATCTCCGAGACCGGCTGGTGGCAAAGGTGGCGACTTGCAGGGGCTTCGCGAGGCGGCGGCCAGCGGCCCTGAAAAGAAATGCGCGGGGATATGCGCCGATATGCAGCGATTTGGGAACTTCGGCGCAGAAGTGCCCGAAACGAGAGGGGGCGGTTCCATTGCCAGCGGGGCGACCCCGGGCCTCAGTAAAAGCTGGCCGCGGCGATTTAGGCGGTCTGCCGATCTACGGCGCGGCGTCACCCACACGGCCATATCGGTCCTCCAGGCGAACGACGTCGTCAAGCTGCGGCGTCGAGACCTCGATGATCTCTGCGTCCTCGACAGCCTCAAGGGTATGGACGACACGCGGCGAGCTTCGCCACGTATCGCCAGGCCCGAATTCCCGAGCGGTCAGCGCGTCAGGCGACTCACCCTGGGAGACGATCACGCGGCCGGACAGGACGAACGAGGTCTCGTCCTTCTCCTCGTGAAACTGGACCGAGAGGCGACAGCCGGCGCGAACCCGGAGGATCTTCCCGGCGTATTGGTCGGTATGCGCGAACCACAGCTCGCTCCCCCACGGCTTGGATACCTCTCGTGGAAGGCTCTCCTCCATATCTAAATCCTTTCAGCCGCCACTGAGAAGTTGTCTCACGCTCTCGGCGAGTTCGGCTGGGATGTCCACGATCGCCTCGGCTCCCGCATCTCGCAGCTCTTTGGTGCTGCCGATGCCCCATGTCACGCCGATGGAGGGCAGCGAGTGAGCCTGCGCACCGTGGATGTCATGCAAGCGATCTCCCACCATGACAGCACGCTCCGGGTGGCCAAGCATCTCTAGGGCAACTGCGATGGTGTTCGCCTTGCTCTCGCCCTGAACGCTCAAGTCAGGGCCAGCGACGGCGGTAAAAAAGGAGCGCAATCCCAGGGTGCTCAATAGCGGTTCCGCGAACGCAAGGGGCTTCGAAGTTGCAACCGCCAAGCGGTATCGCTGCGCGAGTTCGCTGAGCGCGATCTCGATACTTGGCGTGACGATGGTCT
Source organism: uncultured Actinomycetes bacterium (assembly GCA_963708405.1). Taxonomy (GTDB): domain Bacteria; phylum Actinomycetota; class Thermoleophilia; order Solirubrobacterales; family 70-9; genus VAYN01. The sequence continues at coordinate 330,223 of CAVPSL010000002.1, read as the reverse complement.
CTCGCAGAGAAGCCTCGGCGTAGCGAGCCCGATAGCTACCGAGGCACGACGCCACGACTGCCGATTCCGAAGGATGCTCGGTGAGCTCAGCAAATGCGTCAGCGAGCGAGGGGCCGATGAAGCGGTGAAGATCCTCTGCTGGTCGGGCGGAGAACTCGTGCTCGATGAGGGCATGGTTGATGCACCCAGTTATGGCCGCCCGAGAGTCCACCAAGACACCGTCGAGGTCGAAGAGAACGCTGTCGTGATCGCGACCGGACATCGGGTCAATTGCCGAACGAGTTTCGCCAGATTGCCTTTGCACCCCCGCCTTCATCGACTTCCTTCGACCAGCCTCGGTAGGTCCGCCATCGTTGCGAAGACCACGTCGGCGCCGTCGAGGCGTGCAGCGGGGGTCGCACCGGCAAAGCCAAGAGCCGACATCCCGGCCGCCTTCGCCGCGGCGATGCCGAATGGGCTGTCCTCGACAACGACGCATCGCTCCGGCCGGGTCGACATACGCGATGCCGCGTGTAGGAAGAGGTCTGGAGCGGGCTTTCCGCGTTTGACTTCATCGGCCGAGAAGATCCGCCCCGCGAACCGATCCCACAAGCCGGTCAGGCCGAGGGTTAGGCGCATCTTCTCGTGACTGCCGCTGGAGGCGACGCAGACCGGCAGCTCGATTCCGTCGAGAGCCTGGACGATCCCCTGCACAGGTGTCAGCTCGCGCCGAAAGCCCTCGCGGACCGCGGCGTTGAGTTCTGCCTCCCATCCCGCTGGCACCGGCTGCTCCAGACGCTCAGCGAGGATGCGCAGCGTCGCCGGCATACCCAGGCCGAGGAAATCGCGGACGCATTCCTCGTAGCTCATCTCAAGACCGAGTGCAGAGATTCGCTCCGCCTGAATTCTCAGCGAGATCCGGTCGCTGTCGACCAGCACGCCGTCGCAGTCGAAGATCACGAGTTCAGCCACGGCTGCGCAGAGTACGGTTCAGCAGCGACAGCGGCAGGCTGGCGCGCAGCCGGATGACAGGCCGCCCACTTCGCTCCTCGAACTTTTTGGCGCCCTTGTCGATCGTGAATCCGTAGCGGGCATAGAAGGCGAGCGCGCGACGATTCTCCGGCAGCACCCAGAGCACCACCTCCTGCCAGCCGCGCTTTTCCAGCCGCTCGCAAGCTGCAGTCAGCATCGCTGCTCCTGCCCCTTCTCGCCAGCGGTCCGGGTCGACATAGAGGGCACCCACCTCGGGTAGCGACTCGTCCTCGTTCGCCTCGCGGCCTGGGGTGGTCACGGCGCAAAAGCCAGCGAGGCCGCCACTTCCATCCTCGGCTACGAGGTTTAGCCAGTGATGCTCTGTGTTGCCGAGGAGGGCTCGCCAGCTCCCTTCACGCCCCGTTACCGAGAGGCTGTCGAGCAGGTCGTCCGCCACGATGCCGCGATAGGCAGCCTGCCAGGAACGAACATGGACCGCGGCGATGCTTGGCACATCGTCGGCCGTCGCTTGTCGAATCGTTAGCTCCTCAGCGGAGAGGAACCTGGCCGGGTCCCCTTGGAGGGTCGCCCTGACGAAAGCACTCTTGGCCTCGGTGTAGGCGTCGCGGTCTTCTCGGTGCTGCTCGGCGAGCCCACGCTTCAGCGCCGCGTAGCGACTGGCGACCTCGGGATCGCGGCGGAGCCGATCGCGGAAGTCCAGCTCGTCGCGATATCGCTGCGATCCCAATGGGACGAGGTGGAGGTGATGGGTGCGTCGAGCCGGATCTGGCTTGCAGAACCAGTGCATCTCCTCGGGCAGATATGGCGCATAGAGGTAGTCGAGCTCGGCCAGCGGTCCGAAACAAGCGCGGGCGCTCGCGAGGTCGCTAACGCCGACGAGGATGTCGATGATCGGCTTTGCTTCGAGGTTGGGGACCGAGGTGCTGCCGATGTGGTGAATTCCGCCACAGGCCAACTCGCCGATTGCCTCCTCGAGCGCCGCTCGCTCCAACTCGAACTGAGCGGGCCAGGCTGGGTTGGGAGGTACAAGCTGGATGGGTTCGTTTGCGGTCATGGGAATAACGTGCCTGGAATGAGCTTCTCCGATTCATATCTGGGGCAGCTGCGAAAGCGGATCGGCAGCGAGCTCGTGTTGATGCCCGGAGCGATGGTCGCCTTGCGGCGGCCGTCCGATGGCCGCGTCCTCTTCACGCGCCGAGCGGATGATGAGACGTGGTGCCTTCCTGCTGGTGCGGCTGAGCCTGGGGGCAGCTTTGCTGCCACCGCGATCGACGAGTTGAAAGAGGAGGCCGGCGTCACCGTTGCCGAGGACGACCTCATCCCGTTCGCGACGCTGTCTGAGGCTGGGCTGCACACGATCATCTATCCGAACGGAGACGAAACCCACTGCTTCGCCGTCTGCTTCCTCGCGGAACGCTGGCACGGCGATCCCCATCCGGACGGCGAGGAGACGACGAAGATCGAGTTCGCTGACCCGGCGAGCCCGCCGGCGCCAATACACGGCCCGACCGCTCATGCCCTTGAGCTGCTGAACGCCTACCTCCTCTCGGGTCGGTTCCAGCTTCGGTAGCGATCAGCCAAAAGGCCATCACGCGGGCTGGGTGCCGATCGAGCTTTCGTACTGCAGGGCCAGGCTCGACCGGAGGGGAGCGGTCTTGCCGGTGAGGGTCATCCCGGCTCGCTCGTAAAGCTTGCGAGCGGGGCGGTTCTCCTCAGCCGTCCAGACTCCGACTCGCTGATAGCCCATCGTGTGCGCTACGTCGAGGACGTGAAGTAGCAGCGGGAGCCCGACTCCTGTGCGCTGCGCGCCGGGGCGCACGAACACCATCGAGATATGCAGGAGCGAGGCGTCAAGCTCTCCTGCCCCATCATCGAGCCTCCCAGGCTCGGCCAGCGCCATGCCCACGACGCCTGGCCGCAGCGCAACGAACGGCAGGGCGTCTGGGGCTGAGAGTTTTCGCGGATGCGAGCGGTCCGCTCCGGGCCGTGAGGGGCGCCGCGGACGATGTTGGCCTCGCGCCACACGCCGACTGCAGCATCAAGCTCGTCGGGACTCATGCTCCGCACGATCATCCGCAGATCGCATGCCCAGTCACCGACCCGTTTCTCCGCTCGGATGATGTGCGTCGTGGGGCATTAGCGGTGCTCAAGTCCGCGACCAAAGCTCAGAAGAATCGGCAGGGGACTTTCAAGCCGATCACCATCTGCAGCTACCGACTGATCGCCAGTCAGGAGATCGAGAATGCCCGCGCCCATTGCCTTGCTCAATACCGCCCTGCCGTAACCGATTGACCCGGGCTAGTAGCGGATCAGGTACCAGGGCACGACAATCGCCACGAGGAAGATAACGGCGCCGGCAATCCAAGGCATAGGACCCCTTCTCTGACCAGCAAATACAGCAAGCAGAAAGATGATCGGGATGCCGGCGAGAGGAAGTAGCTGAACCTTTCCTTCTTCGCACCGCCCGGGATGTACTAACGCACCGTTCTCCGAGAGCCCACAGGTGGAAAGAAGGAGCGCTACATAGCAGAGCACGACAGATGCGCCAATCGCCACCATCAGCCTGGCCTTGATTGATCGGTCATGAACATTGGTAGCGACCAACCAACCAATGACCGAGCCGGCCAAGAGCGGACCGACGAGAATGAGCAGTGCACTCATGCCATCGTCAACACTTACACCTATCCGATGGGGAGCTCAGCGATTTCGCTCCGGCCCGCTCTCGGTGAAAAGATACTGGCGAGAACTTCGCCCTTCGGCAGATGCTTGTAGCGGAACGGGACTTTGACCCATGCATTTTTCTCCACGTGCCTCACGGTCCACGACAGCGGCGCTTCCTTTCCGTTGATCTGGATGCTCACGAGCATCCGATCAGATGAAGAAGCGCCCACCGCACTGTACTTGATCCACAGGTGTCCCTGTTTCATTCTGGCAGCTTCGAGAACTGGCGCCAGGCTCCCTTTCATGGCGTTTCCTCCCGCCTGAACGCCAGCGGTGGCATGTCGCGCCAATGCAGCGGATCCCTCGTATCCCGCGTCACATTCGTCGAGCTGCCCCGCCCATGCGCCCGGTTCGCCCCACTCATCATGTTCGGCCGGACCGCGAGGACTATTGGCTTCTCCCGGAATGACCCCTGCCGTCGTCCCACCCCATCGTCCGGGCCAAAGCGGCCATCCTTCTCCGCTTACGATCGTTTCGATCGTCGGTTCAACAATGGATCCTTCGCCATCCGCCACATCTTCGGAACCGGGCAGCCCGGCTTCGCTTTCCCACGTCCCGGGGAAAGGGTAGTTCGCATGGGTTCCGACCGCGACATAGTCGATGGGACGCCCCAGCATTTCCTTCTCGACAGCGTCCCATTCGCACACGGACCCCGAGGCATGCTGCGAAAATGCAACCCGTTCCGGCTCGTTTTCTTCGTTGATCTCGACTTGGACCTCTTCCCAGTCCCCCTCATGGGAGCCGATCCCCGAACCGATGAATTCGGATTCATCGTAGTAGTACCAGATCCAGTACTCCAGCCATCGGTGACCTCCCGTGCTGGTTACGATTCGGGCGTAGATTGGGTAGAACGGGCGAGGCCATTCAAATTCGCGTATGTGCGCTGAATCTTCCGCGTAGTGGCCATTCCGCTCATCAACGTAGTCACCTTCCCCTGCGCTGACTGCATCTGGATAGACGGGTGCGATCCATTCAAGGTTCAGGCCTACCGGTTCGGGTCCTTCTTCGGTTTCGATAACTTCACCCGGGGAAATGAACGGATCTGACGTGACTTCGCGTTCGCCGTTGTCGTAGTGCAGAGTGTTGGTATACGGTTCGCCTTCATCTTCGCCCCAGACCTGCGTTATCGATCGGGGTTCAAGAGGTACGTAGCTCTCCTGCGAGTCGAGTCGAATACTGGGCGCCAATTCGTGAAGCGCACAGTATGGCGAGGGTTTGCCCAGTTCAGATGACCCTTCATCCGCGAGGAGTCCCCCCGCCCAGCCGAAGTAGGTCCTTTCTTCAACAATTTCAGAAAAGTCATTGTTCCTGTAATTGCAGAGGAGGTCCCGGCGGATATCGGAGCCGTCCGCATCGGCCCTAGCAATGCTGGAGCCGCTGCTTTCGGCGCTTTCTGGCCAGTAGACATAGTTTTTCGTCGCTGCAATTGCGTTTGGTAAGAAGCCAAAGCCAACGGGGAGGTTCCCAAAGCCATTTATGAATTCCATGCCTGGGGTACCCCCGCCGATGCTGACACGGGCAATTCCTGCGGGCTGCTCGAGAACCCCCGGACAACCTTCGAATTGCGAGTGAATGACGTAGAGGTATTCTTCGTTGGCCGCGAGCGGCCCCATCGTCTGGGGACTGCTGTACCTGGGAAAGGTATATTCACATTTGTAATTGAAGCCGCTGATGAAGCTCTTGTTGACTTCTCCACCGGCCAGGGTCGCCCGTCCAATTACGCTGCCAAATCCAGGTTGAGATTCACTCGGTTCAGCGGTGTTCATGCGATCAAGCCAATAGAGATACGAGCCCACTGATGCCAGGCCAATGACGCTCCCACCGAGGCCTGAAATGAATTCCCGATTTATTTCCGTACCGTTGAGTTTGGCGCGCTTGATCGTGCTCCCGCCCGAAGTGTACCAATATACGTATTCTCCGACGACCACCATTCCCATAACCTGTTCTTCTTCGGTCAGCAGGTTTTCGAGGAAAGCGGGTTCGGGATTCGAGCCATCGAGTTTAGAACGACCCAAGGTACGCGATCCATCCGAGAAGTAGTAGATGTGTGATGCTCCCAGGGCCATCACGGTTGGTTTGCTAGGCGTTTCCGTGCGACCCAAGGCAGTAGTCGTCGACCCGTTTTCGTTGGCCCGGTAGACGAGGCCAGAAAGGGTTTCGGTTCCGAAGTCTTCGTAGCCTCCCCAGTAGACGTAGGCCTCGCCTACCGACGGGGCGACCGCGAGACACAGCCAGATCAGCCCTCCAAGCATGAAAGCTGCCCTCGAAGCACCCAAGAGCCGCAGGATCGATTTGGCCGCGCTGCTACTCATAGTTCTTCCGAGTTGCTGCAAGTTAAAGTGAGTGTACAGGATTTTACTATTCATAGCAGTATATCCGCCTCAGCCTTGGATTTCCTCTCGATCCCCACGCCCGATATGAGCCGTTACGTAGACCTGCACTTGGCCACCACCGATGATCCCGAAGATCTGGATTCTCAGCACACTGCCGGCCTGCGTCCGACTAAGGTCCTCCACTTGGGACAGTCAAGGTGGCTCCTTCTTGCGTCCCCCGCGCGAAGCTCGCTCGTAGGCAGAGGGCGCGCTCCGAACCAGAACGTGAACACCCTCGGTCGACGAGATGTCCGCCCGATAACGAACCCCCATGTAGGCCCGTTTCCGACAGAGGGCTCGGTATGCGCAGGGGACGAGCCGGGCCACCAGCGTCGGGTGGTCTGACTAATCTAAGCGCCTCATGCTCGATGCGGCGAGTGCGACGACGTGGCTGGGAGCCGTCGGGGCCGCCCTCGGGGTGGCTGCGGCGCTGATCAAGCTGATCGTGGAGATCCGCGGCGCACGAAAGCGCCACAGCCCTGCGCCGGACGGTACGCCACTCGCGGCCGACTCCGGCCCTGGCACCGCATCAGCTATCGAAGCAGAACCCGAGCCGCCTACCGACCCAAATTTTCCAGTCGGCCCGCGGTTCATCAACCGCAATGCAGAGATCGGCGAACTGATCGCGCGAGCCGAGGCCGGAAATGACAACGTGCTGACGATCGAGGGCACCCATTGGATCGGCAAGAGTGCCACCGCAGCCAAGCTTTTTGATGCCCTCCGGCGCAGCGCGCCAGAAGGCCCCTTCGACCCCCGGGGCCGAGACTTCGTCTGGTTCGATGCCGATGATGGTTGCCCAACGCTTGCTGAACTCTGCGGCAGGCTCTCTCTGGAAACCAACGAGCAGGCGTTGTCGACTGCCGTCGAAGCAGAGCAGCGGAGACTGCTCCGAGACCACCTGGCCCGCAACAAGACTGTGCTCGGGATCGACAACCTCAGCCTCTGCGACGACGCCTCCTCCCGGGAGATGGTCGCATTGCTCGAACGACTTCCGAGCGGTTCACTCGTCATCGCCTCCGTAAACCGGCCCGGTGCGCTGGTCACCGCTCGTGTCGAGTTGGGAGAGCTTGCCGAAGAGCATGTCGGGACGCTAATTGGCGACCGAGTGAAGCGGCTCGATCTTGACGGGCTCGAGCAGTTCGACGCGGAATTTACTAAGCGCCTTTATGAGCTAGTCGGCGGCAATCCGGGCGTCATCGAATGGTTCTTACGTGGCTACCACCACACGACGGAGCCATTGGCCCAGTGGGTGGCTGCAATCGAGAGCGGTGATGAGTTGGCGGAGATCTTCGAGCCGGCCTGGGAACGACTTGACGAGGACTGCCGAGCGGCACTGCAGGTCTGCGCGCACCTCAGTGGGGAAGCGACGCAAGAACAGATGGGGATTGCCTCGGGGCGCCCAGAGCCGGAGATGAGGGCGGCGACGGAGCTATTGCGCCGCGAGATGTTCCTTAAGGCAGTTCGCAGTCGAAACCGACCGACCACCTTCAGCTGCGATCGAGCCTTCCGGCAATTCATCGGCTCCTCGCGGACCCCTGCTGCCCTTCAGTCGCGATTCACCCAGCGTCTTGCCGACCACTACATCGAGTACTTCGCCGAAAGCCCGGAGGACGCCGAGTATGGAGCGGGTGAGATCGACGTGTGGCGGACGCTCTGGGGCGAGCTCCGTGAAGAAGGAGACGACGAGCGGATGCAGGCTCTGTTTCGGGCAGTGCTCGACATCCTCTTCACGCTCGGTCAGTTCGACGAGTTGGTCGGCGCAGCTGAGCTGTGTCACGGGAGCGCTGTTGAGGCGGGGAACTACCCCGCGGCGACGCTGGCCGCCGCCATCAAGGCATGCACTCTCGCTATTCGGGGCGAAAAGAAAAAGGCCGAAGCCTCACTCGCCAACGCGCTGGCGGCGGCCGAGCGGTCAGGCGACGCGGGCGCGATCGCCCGAGCGATGCGCTGTCGCGGATTCCTCCGCTACCGAGCTCGCCACCCTCGCCAGGCACTCACCGCAATCGAGGGCAGCGAGCAGCTCTCGCGCGAGAGCCACGACGGCGTCAATTTGGTTGACACTCTCGACCTGCGCACCGCGGCGAACTGGTACTTGCGCCGCTTCGATGCCTGCGAGGCAGCCGCTACCGAGTCCCTCAAGGCGAGCACAGAGATGCAGTGGCAGCGCGCCCGTGCCTACCCCCTGCGCTACCTGGCCGAGCTGGCAACCCAACGCCGCCAGCCGACGGAAGCCCGTAGGCTCATCGGCGAGGCTGCGGAAGTCGCCGCCCGCTACGGTGACAAGCGTCAGCGTGCCCGAATTGACCTAACGCTGGCGCGTCTCTGTCTTCTTGAAGGGGAATTCGATGAGGGCGAGGCGGCAGCACGGCGCGCGCTCTCGGAGGCAACCCGGCTCGGCTTGCCCGCTGAGCTCGAAGAGGCAGCCGCTGCGAGCAGGGCGATCACGAGAGCGCACCGATCCCTCCTCTGGCGCCGCTACTACGCCCTTCGTCGCCCAAGCAGACTTTCTAGCGCGCCGGTCGGGGGCGACTAGCTCGCGGGCGACGCGACCGGCTGCTCGAGCAGAGCGAGCAGGGCGCGGCCGACGACCAGTGCCTCGACGGTCCGCTGGGCACGCCAGGCCGGGCGTCGCACGTTGTGTGCCAAATCCGCGTAGAAGGCGCGGTATAGGTCGTCGACGTGTGCACGGTCGCCCAGCGTCGGTGCAGATCGACTGAGCGCCCGGCGGCCGCCCAGCGAGACGGCAAGCATCTCGTCGCACCAGCGAAGTCTCACTCCAGCCACCTCCAGCGAGATCGCCGTACGCCTGGCCGGCGCTCCCGTTTTCACCCGAACAGCAAGCGCCCCGGAGCCGAGTCGCAGCGAGGCGGCGGATCGTTCGCTGTCTCCTTCCCAGGTGCGCGCTGCCGCGAGAACGTCGAGATTTGGATCGATCGTCCACGCGAGTGCGAGGTAGTGGACCCCATGATCGGCGAGCATGCCGCCCGAGCGGTCGAAGTCCGCACGCCATGCCGACGCCGCCAATGGGTCGGGAGCGGGGCGCTCGACATCAACCACGAGACGAAATGGAACCCTGAGTCGTACCGCCGTGCGGAGACAACGAACGATCCAACCCCAAGCAGGCGAGTACCGATACTGGTGAACCGGTATCACAGCGAGGTCGGTTTTCTGGGCGTGTGCCCGAGCGACCCGCCTATAGTCCTCACGAGTGAGGACCAGGGGCTTCTCGCAGACGACGTGGACATTTCGTGCCAGGCCGAGCGTGATCAGATCAGCGTGCGCGGGCGGGTCAGCGGCGATGACCAAGAGGTCGCAATCGAGGGCGTCAAGCATCTGCTCCGCGTGCACGAACAGGGGTGGCGGCAGCGATTGGCACTGAGCGGCGGCGCTAGATCGCGCGCTCTCGCTGGGATCGGCGGCACCGACGAACGTCGCGACACCGCGTGAGACAAGCCGCGCGATCGCCGGCAGATGCCCTCGCATTGCCGCCGAGCCAAGGCCGGCAAGGGCGATCCTCACGTGAGCGCCTCGCGCAGGACTGCGAAGATCCTGTCGACGTCCTCGCAGCTCACGGTCAGCGGCGGGCTGATGCGAACGCGGGGCAGGTGTGCAGCCACGAGCAGGCCGCGCTCGCGACAAGCTCGCATCAGCGCCCGTGATTCCCCTGGCGAAGCCAGTACGCCACTGCCTGGATCGACCAGATCGAAGCCGAGCATCAGTCCGACCCCACGCGGCCGGGCGATGCGCGGCGACGCTTCGCCGAGCTCGCGCAAGCGCACCGCCGCGTGAGCGGAAACGTGGCGAACTTCAGCGAGAAACTCATGATCGGCGATGATCTCGAGGGTCGCCATGCCGGCGGCACAGGCGATCGGGTTGCCACCGAAGGCGGTAGTCGTGCCGGCCGACTGACCCAAGGCGACACCGCGCCAGAGCTCCTCGCTGGCGCAAACAGCACTTAGGGGGAAGCCGCCCCCAAGTCCCTTGCTGAGGACCATCACGTCGGGGCCCACGCCGAAGTACTCGCAGGCGAAGAGCCCGCCCGTGCGGCCGAAACCCGTAATCGACTCATCGAAGATCAACAGCCATCCGCGCGCATCGCAGAGCCTGCGAAGCCCGGACAAGAAGCCGCGCATCGGAACGACGTTGCCAGCGGTCCCCTGGATCGGCTCGACGAGAACAGTGCCGATGTCATCGAGATCTGCGCGTGCCGCGATCTCCGCGAGGGCATCTATGGCGGCCTCATCGCAGTCGCCGTAGTTGACCGCATCGTGAAGCTCGCAGGCTGGGAAGGTCGCACTGCGCAGCCAATGTGGGGCAAGCTGCTTTGCCTCCGTAGACGAGGGGTCGCGGGTGTAGCGGAGGGCTGCCGTCTTGCCATGGAAGCCGTCCCTGAAGGCGAGGACGCCGGCGCGCCCGGAATGAATCTGCGCGATTCGTACCGCCGTCTCCACCGCCTCCGCGCCGCCTGAGTAGAGGACCACCTGCCCCAGTCCCGGCGGCAGCACCCCCGCTAGCGCGGCGAGGTATTCACCCAACTCGCCGGTATCGAGTGGGGCAACGGCCAGCTTTTCCGCCTGACCCACCACCGCCTCAACCCAGCGCGGATGGCTGTGCCCTAGCGAGGCAACGCCAAAACCCGCGACGGCGTCAAGGTAGCGCGTGCCAGCGTGGTCGAAGAGGTAGGGACCACTGCCGCGCTCCGCGACGACTCCCGCAGCCTCGGCGAACGGGCGCGTGCCGCCGGCGAAGCGTTCGATGGCATCGAGGACGCGGCGCCCACGCCCTACCAGGCGCTTATCAGGGCGCCGCGCTAGACCATCTTGCTGGGGAGGTACCCCCCCCCCCCCCCCCCCCCCCCCCCCCCCCCCCGACGCTGAGGTGAGGCGGAGACATCGCGCCGCTTCATCGTTCCTCCAGGACAGCCACCGTCGCCTTCAGGGCGCGACGGGCCGCGGCCGAGGGATCCAAGCCGGCACTCCAGCGTCCAGGGACCTCGGGACTCACGGGGCCGGCATAACCAGCGTCCCTCACCGCGCCAAGGAACGCCCGGAGGTCGACGATGCCCTCCCCTGGTAGCAAGCGCTCGGTGTCACGAAGTGACTCTGGGGGCGCTTCGGGCACGTCGGCAAGGTGGACGTGCGCAATCCGCTCGCCGGCTGCGGCTATCTCCTCCGGACTGGAACCAGCGAGGTGCCAATGCCAAGAGTCGACCAACAGGCCGACGCCACAGCCGCAGGAATCGACGAACTCGATCGCATCGGGGAGCCGCCAGACGATTTCGTGCGGGCCTGCACGTCGGCGATAGAGGGGACCCAGCGGCTCAACCGCGAGCCCTATTCCGTATTCGCTGGCGATCTCGGCGCAGGCGCGCCAGCGGCGGCGAAGGACCGGCAAGAACTCCTCTCGCCGGCGATGGCTCGCCGCGGGGATGGAACGGTGCATGGTCTGAACGCCGATCGTCGCCGCATTTCTCGCTCGGGCACCGAGGTTCTCCAGATCCGTGGCGAAGGTGTCCTCGTCCTCGCGCATCTCAACCGGCAGCGGGCAAGCGGCGGCTCGAATCCCAGTGGCGTCGAGATGGGCCCGGACCTTCTCTGCCTCTTGGGGGCCCAAAGCACCGGCGTCAATGTCAAGGCGCGAGAACCCCACCTCAGCCGCAATCCTCCCTGAGGCCGGCCAGACCGCTGGCGGATCACCGGCAACAGACGGATGAAAGGCAACCTCCACGGCCGGCGATCTTATTGATCGCAGAGCTAACAAACTGGTTCTTAAGAGCGATCAGTGTCTGTCAACCGAAAGGCTGGCATTACGAAGCCGTCGAACGCGCGCGCCGAAGCTGAACTTGTAGGGCTCGCCGCCGCGTCCCAGGTCGAGCTCCTGATAGCCCTCAGTAGCGAACTGTCTGACGGCGGCCCGCAAGAGCAGATGACCGCAGGAGTGGGCAAGCCAGTCCATGTCGAGCGCGCGCAGCCAAAGCATCGCCACCTCGCCATCCAATAGATATAGGTCACGAGCGACAACCGCCCCGTCGACACACATCTCCATGAACGCGCAGTGCCCGTGTGGCGCGAGGCCGTGCACGGCCGCGTCGAGGAACTCGGCCGGCGGAAGTGCGAGGTTGCGACCGAGCCGCCGCAGGCGGGCATCCCGCTGTCGTTGAAAGTGGCCAAGTGCCTCGATCAGGGCAACGTCATCGCGCCTCCCAAACTCGACGCGATGCTCGGCGCGTAGGCGCTCGAGCGAGCGATCAAGGCGTCGAAGTCGCCTCGCCGAGGGCCCGGCGCGCGGGTCACGAAGGTCAAGCACAGGAGCAACGAGGCCAGGGCCCCAGACGAGCCCAGAGGGTCCGTCGCCGGCACGCTCCACGCTTGCCAGAGCGCCGACGGGATCAAGATCTTCAAGCTGGACATCCCAGCCTTCGGCACCGGCCATCGCGAGGAGGGCATCGACCGCAGCACCTGCGGCCGCTCGCTCGTACCCGGGCGCGGTGAGCAGATCCGCGAGGTCGTTGTGTGGCGCGCCCACCAGGCGCACCAACGGCCTTGCGCCACGACGGTCGAGAACAAACGAGGCGACCCCGACTAAACGGCCGGCCGCTCGGACCGTTAGCTGCAGGGGTGAAAGCGTCCGGTCGATCGTCGCAAGAGCAGCATCGACCCAAGGGCGAGACCCCGCCAACGACGCGGGCGGCCTGGCGCTGAGACCATCCCATTCAAAAGCTGGGACGTCCACGAGTCCGTGGTGGATGCTGGCATCCAAGCGAAGATGGGCACGCGCCACCGGTCTAGCCGCCATTTGCCCCAGGGCCCGGCACTTCGCGGCCCCACGCCCCGGCAGCCGCCTTGTGGATTCGCTCGGCGGCGTCCACAAGGCGCCGGCGGTCGAGCTTGAAGATCGTGGCATTGGGAGCCCCGCGGAGTGGCCCTGAGATGTCTGCACCGCCAGCCACGGCGTTCATGGTGTAGCGCACAATCAAGTCGTGACTCACCACCGCGACGGTCCGCTCAGGGCGCTGAGCAAGAAGCGTCAGGCCCCGAGCAATCCGCAGCGCAGCATCCCTGAGGCTCTCGCCACCGTCGGGAGCGCGGTCGCGCGAATGTCGCTCGCGCCAAGCATGGTCATCACCGACCGGCCCTCCCTCGAACGACCCACACCCGATGTCGTCGAGCAGCGGCTCGCAGACTAGGGGGATGGACGACGTTGTGCCGATCGCTAGGCGAGCAGTTTCTAGGGTGCGAGCGAAGCGCGTGTGGACGCAGACTTCGGGCGCCAGCAAGGCAAGCTCTTCCGCCAGACGACTCGCTTGCCGAGCCCCCCGAGGGGTGAGCCCCACCCCCACGAGAGGGTCACCGTTGGTGAGTCCGGCGACGTTGTAGACAGACTCGGCATGGCGAGCGAACGTGAAGCATCCCATCGAACACATGAAAGCTAGCTTGAACCCATCGCCGGATTCATCCCGGCGGTGAGTCAGCCGCCTCGCGATACGTCGAATGCCAACTCTGGCGACGCGCTCAGCGGACCGAGCTTCAGCACCCGGACCCCATCAGGTCGGTCATCTCGCCAGACATGTTGATCGGGCGCCTTGCCCTCGCGGATGTCGGGCAGAATGATCACGCGCGAGTTGATCAGTTGATTGGCGCTGAACTTCCGCAGTCGGCCAGCTGCGCTCTCCTCGTAGTCCGGGGACGTTCCACCAACACGAGCGGTCATCAGCGCCCAGCGGCCCTGCCCCTTGAGGTAAGCGAGGAAGTCAGGCCGGTGGCCAGACTTCTGTTCGTACTCGGCGATAAACCAGCCGTCCTCGCGGAGCCGCCGTCGGACCCAGCGATCCCAGATCCTCGGCCCGAAGCGAGTCGAAAACGAGTACGCGGAATCGAGGAAATCCTCCCGAGTTGCCACGTCCCACTCGGCGACGTCTACCCCGGTGCCCTCAATCAGGTCGAGGATGAAGGCCTCTTCGACCTGATTGAGAAGCCCGTGCTCGCGGAGCCAGGCCGCGGCTCCCCGGTAGCCATCCTCCTCTCGTACCTTGCCTCCGAATTCGAGGATTAGGCGCACGAACCTGAGGCGCCCCTGTAGCTCTTCGACGATCTCGTGATATCCGAATTCCGGCTCCCGCGGAGCCAGGACTCCGTCCCACTCGCCAGGCACCGGCCTCACTCGCGCGGCCCGCTTTATCTCCTTGAGGCCGAACTCGAGGGCGCCAAGTTTCAATTTGGTGATCCGGGCAAGAGCCTGGGAAGCGTGCCGGGGTGCGGCGACGACAAAGAGGAGGACTAGGCCGACCGCGAACAGTCCTAGCGTCGTGGTGTTCGCCTTGCCTCCGTTGTTCACCAACTGCACCACGATGAGGGCGGCTACCGCCCCTAGCCCGAAAAGCGCGGCGACCCACGGGATCGCACGCTCGAACGCAGAGACCGACTGCTCCCCTCCCCTCTTGGCACCTTCGTGATCCACTGGCGCTCCTCACGGTTACTTCGAATGCACTTGGCGAGCATCACGCTATACGAGGTTTCTCGATAAGTCGAGAAGTACGTGGATCGGTCGACTGGAGACATGGACCCAGTCGCATCCCCGCCCGATAACCCTCCCTTATGTAGACCTGGCCCCCACTCCCGCCGGGGCCCCCGCGAGATCTACTTCTTCAGCGCGTAGCCGGCGCCCTTTTTGACGATCAGCTTCTCGGCGCGGGCCTTGGCGAGCAGGGTCGAGACCTGACCGGGCGCGATGCCGATCTCGGCGGCGAGCTCGGAGGGCCGAGCGCCGGGCTTGGCCTTGATCGCGGCGAGGAGCTGCTCGCGGCGCTGGCCGCGGGGCACCTGGGAGCGGTGGCGTTTGCCCGCGGCCCGTTTGCGGCGCGGCTTCGGCGCCGCCGGCGCACTGCCGTCCCTCTCCCCCAGCTCCTCGAGCGCGCGTCGTAGCTGGCCGGCCTCGGCCTCGATCGCGTGAAGGCGGTCGGCGATCAGCTTGCGGGCGGACTCGATCGTGTCTGACATGGGCTCCTCGGGGGTTGGGGGCTGAGAGCTTGGCGGGGGAGTGTATGGACGACCGCGTGGGTCTGATGTGAAGGGTGGCGGCGACGCCATTATTGGGCTCACGCCCGTTGGGCAATGCGGCGCCGGCCCTCCCCGGGAGAACCTTCGAGCCCGACCAGACAGTCGAGTTCCGGGAACCGCTCGAGCACGCCCAAGACCACATCCACGCGCCAGGGAGTCACAGACCTGCGTTTCCAGGTCTGAAAGGCGGCGGCGACTGACCGTTGTGCTTCATGGAAGGTCGTGCCGTTCACTGACGCCATGTGCTCAATCGCCTCGTCGCCGTGGCCTCGAACGCCAGTCTGGCCGATGTGCTGAACCGCGTCGCAGTCCGGGCAGTGGATATCGAACCTGCTCAGCGTGGCGACGGCGCTCGCGTCATCGTAATCCCAGACCTCGTGACAGATCATGCGCTTATCACGACGGTCGCCGCAGATCACGCAGGTGCTGTCCTGCTCGGTGAGGATGTCCTGTCGGATCTTGTTCCAGGCGGAGCGCTTGAGTAGCCGGCGCCCAGACAGCCCCCACAACGGCTCCGGCACCAGCTCGGGCTCCAGCATGGCCATCCGGCGAGGATAGAGGCGTTGGCTCACCAGGCCAGAGGCCCACCTGTCCCAGCTGCACCTGGACGGCGCGACTCAGCGCGGTGTGTCAACCCGATAGCGCCCGTACAACCAGACGCGATGCGCCGCCGAATCTCGTGTGCTCCGCCTTGAACTAGGCGGCGGGTGCGGCCGGGGTCTTTGCCGCTGCCATGACGATCGAGTGTTTCGCATCGAGCGAACGGCGAACGACATTCGTGACCTCCTCGGTCGCCAGGCCGCGACTGCCGACCCAGGCGTTGCGGACCATCGCTTCGAAATCCCCATTGGTCATCCAGCGCCCGACACGGTCGTAGCGGATCGCCACTCCCCGCGCGGACCCTCCAAGCGGTCAGTCGCCAGCAACTTGTCGAGGTAGTCGAGCGGCAGATACATCCCGCCGGAGAGTTCGCCTTTGGCGGTCCTGGCCGTCGCAGAGGTGCTCGGTTTGCAGAACTTCACGAAGCAGAAGTTCTCTCCAAGTCGGTGCTCATCGGGATCGCCATCATCTTCTCCGGGCTCGGCGATCTCCCGCATTCGTTGCAGCTCCCCTTCGAAGTTTCGATCTTGAGATGGCCGAAACTCCCAGGTCTCATCACTTTTGCGCAGGCGCTTGTATTGGACGAGCACGTAGGCCTCGTAGTTGTGGGAGTAGTAGAGAAGGTCGACTCCGAGGTTTTTCTCAATGTCGGTCCGGTTCGCGTTGACGACGGTCAGCCTCCGATCGCCCTGCTCGAACTGCACGATGCCGACGAGGTGCTCGCTGATTGGCTCCCAATCGCCGAAGACGCCTGCGTCGTAGTCGACGATCGCATCCTCAGTTAAGCGCAGCTCTCGCAGCCCCACTAGGAATGGAGTCTCAGCGTCTCCCCGCCAGCCGCGGAGCTGTTCGGAGCGCGTGAACCCAGCCGTCCCGAGCGCCAAGCCCACCGCGTCCCGCTCGTAGGCCACGATCGGCTCAGCGTCATCGGTCCAGAGGGCAGCGAGGCCTCCTTTGGCAAGGTGCTGCAGCTCTTCCCAGATGGCGCTCGTGCCAGGGCGAAGATGCTCAAGCGTCGCGCGCAGCGCTTCAGCGGCTTTCTCGGTTAGCTGGCTTCGGGATCCAAGCGCCGCAAGAATCGAGGCGGACGAGCGCGCATAGTCGAGATGCTCGTCAAGAGCCTGAGCAAGTTCGTCGGTCGTGACCGGCTCGTAGGACTCCTCGAATTCATCGATCGTGATCCGTTGCTTGTAGTTCGCTACGCGAGCCCCCGGCCGCAGGATCGCCAGCGCATTGATCGCGTCCCCGTCCCAGGAGACCGCCACGACCTGCGGGCCCCCTTTGACCGTCCCCGTCGGGAACACATCCGTGATCCGCTGACGCATGTCGTATTGGTCGTAGAGGCGATCGTCAGAGGCGGTGTAGAGGAAGGGGGACAAATCGAGCTCACCTAGGTCAAATCGATCCAGTAGGCAATCCGAGGCGGGAGAAGCTCGGGTCTGGCGGACATGAACTCAGCGATGTCCGCCCTCGAGATCTTGGAGGCCCCAAGCTCCTCGGGGTCGCCGGCGAACCTCTCGTGGGTGGAAAAGACGAAGACCTGGGCGCCTCGTCCCGAGACTGCGCCGACCACGTCAGACACCGGGACTGCATTCTTGGCTCCGCTCTTCACGGCGAGAACGGCCAGGCGGCCATCGTCGATGTATTTCAAGGCAGCCTCGTAGAGCGGGGTGTCATGCATGCGGCTCGACGGCAGCAGGAGCCAACCCCGCGCCTGCAGGTAGAGCAAGGCGATGTCCTCCGCGTCCGTCGGGTCGAGGATGTCCCTGATGATCTCCTCCGGGTCGAAGCCAGGGGGCGTCGCGGTGGGGTCTTTCGTCTGCTCCCAAATCAGCTCGGTGACTCGCCAGCCGCCGCGTTCGTCGGGCGCGACCCGTGAGAAAGAGCTTGCCCTGCCGGTGAAGCTCCGCACGACCGCGCCCGGCACTTCCCAGTCGCGGTAGGACTGCGTCAACCATTCGCAGTCGCGGACGTTGTTCAGGTCCCATTTCGATGCTTCCGGCGACGCGTCAAAGCGCCATGGGCCGGTGATCCGGCCCAACCAGTAAGCGCCGCTGCTGTCGCGGTTCCAGACGAGGTCCCCGTACTTCGCGTCTTGGGCAAGCCGCCGGACCGTGTGACCGCCCGGCTTCCAGCCCTCGATTTCTCCGATCTCCGCAAGCACATCCTCCAGGGGCGCCCCATCGGGCGCCTTCAGCGTCCAGCGCCCCCAGCCGATCCCGACGACGCCGGCCTGCCGACAGTAGGCCCGCGCATCGTCACGCTGGGAATCGTTAAGAAAATCCTCGCGCAAGCTGTGAATCTTCGCCCTCCAAACGGTGGGGCTAGCGGTCATTTCACTCGCCCCGGGCGGGCGGGCCTCAGCCCGATGGCGAGCTCAGCGGTCAGCTTCATACGTTGCCATCGTGCGGCTATAGCGCCCGCGCGCGATCGACCCTTCTCAAGGGACTTAACCGGCTGCCCGACGCCGTATTTCTCCTGCGAATCTGATCACCCTCATCGACTCTCGAGACACCGGCTGGACCGCTGCACGTACTACATGTAAAACGCATAGCGTGCGGCAACGGGATCGTCACCATCGAGAAACCGAAGGATTCCGCCAACGCGTTCCGCGGTTCTCAGGGTGATTGGGTGGCGCCCATCCATTCGCGTTTGATTCCAATTCAGCTTCGTGAGCGCCAGCGTCTCAGCGGCGATTTCGGTGGCCGACCGTGACGATGACTGCAAATGAAGCGCGAGCGGCTGTGGCACGTACATGCCGGGGTAGGTCGCGTAAAAGGGCACGCTCCCGCGGGTGTAAAGGAGATGATCGCGCTCGTCGAGGCTGAGGATCGTTCCGCGTAGCGGGGGATTTGAGCCGTTTCGATATAGGCGTCCAGCATCACTCCGCGAGACCCAGATGAGCTCGACTCCGTCAAGGCGCTCGGCGTCGGCACCCTCGTAAAAGCCCGCGATCTCGGCAGCATCGAAGCGCGAGGACTTGTGGAGAACGACCCTCGCCGGCCTGGTGCGATGCTCGTGGTGGTAACGGTCAATCGCGTCGACCAGCAACCCCTTGGCGTCGTCGGAGCTGAGATGCGGCTGGCGATCCTCCTTGCTGATCGTCGCTTGCTCGCCGCGGACGATTACGCCGTCGCCACGCTCGTTGAACACCTGGGCGACGCTCGTGTGCAGCGCCTGCTGGTCGAGGCTTCGAAAAAAGGAGACGCCGATGAAGCAAGTCTGAAGATCCGTCGCCTCGCGTCGTAACCGCCAGGGAACTCCTCCCGCCTTGTAGTAGAGGGCGGTGTGCAGGTTCCATGCTCGCGAGGCCTCGTCCTGAAGCTGGCGCCGCTTCCGCGAGTCGTGCGCCTGGTGGCGAGCCTTAGTGGGGTCCCAGGTAGTGGGCCGGACAATCTGAATCGGGACGCGGTACCTCATCGCCCTGGCCTTCAAAAGGTCGTGGAAGTCGATCTGTCCGGGAGCCGGCCTGCCAGAGCGTGGCCGCGCTCCCTCTTCGTCATCCTCATCCTCCTCGTCTCGGAGCTGAGGTGGGCGCGCGCAGAGAATCACATCGCAGCGGCCTCCTTCGGCTAGGGACTCAACCTCCGCACAGAACAGGTCGACGGCCTCGCGGATCGCGGTGTCGCGGTCCATGCCCGAGAGCCGATCCAATGGTCGGGGAGCAAGCAACCTCTGCGACCGGCTGTCGAACGCAACTTCGCTCGCGAATGGGCCCTCCTTGGTGAAGCCTGGAAACGATGGGAACAGATTTTCGAGGTGCGTCTTGCGCTCGGCAACCGGCTCGCGGCAAGCAATTAGCCACTCCCTCAAACCGGCGACGCTGGCGGCGTCTCCGATCACGCCAACGCGGATGGTCGAAGGCGCGCCATTAGTAGCGAGGTCGGCGGGGCCGTAGGAAAGCAGGCCGAACCGCGGATCCAGGTGCCTCCCTCCCCCGCCGAACTCGAGTAGCGGCTCCTCTAGGACTGCCGCCCTCATGCCGCCTCGAACAGTTGAGGGTGGTCCGGGAGAGACTTGACCTCCTCCGGTTTGCGCCACGCCTCGTCGTCGATCCCCGCATTGACCTCAAAGGAAACGAGACTCCCGAAGCCAAGCAGCTCGAGGTCGCGCCGCAGAAGGGTCTCTCCCCCGCGGAGATAGCGCGCCCACATCCTCACCTGGCTGGCCACCGCCTGGTTGCGCTCGCGCTGCTTGATCTTTCTCAGGTATTCGGCGGCATAGTGGGACTCGCGTGAACCGTCGTAGGTGTAGTGGTACGTGGGGAGGATCTCCATGTACCAGCGCTCGCCATACCTGACAAAGCGGCGCTGAAACGCCGAATGGCGGTAGTAGGCGACCTTCCGCGGATCTTTCTTCGTGAGATACCGGCTGAAAACGGTCGTCGTCCGCTTCCCGCTTCCTGAGCGGAACTTTCTGGATCGGAGATCCGGGGTCGCTCGCACAAAGAAGTAGTGACGCTCGGGGTGCCAGCGAAGGTCACGATGGAACGACTCCCGGAGCGTGGCTCCTAGCAACTGGACGAACCGATTGGTGAGGTCGCGATCTCCCGCCCCGCCCCAATCATTGGCGTCAAAGCTCGTGACCGGCCCATCGCAGAGGACCGAAAGCGGACTGGATTCCAGGTCGCGAAAGGAGTAGACGTGCTTGTCCTTGATGATGAAGTCAGAGGCGCGGGATTCCTTTTCCTCCATACGCTCCCACGCCTGATAAGCGCGACGACAATCGGTCGGCGCGGCGTAGATGCGCTCGGGGATCCGTTCGATGGGCAGCAGGTTCGACAGAAGCGTCTCCGTCTTCGGCAGCGGGGGCAGGTAGCCACGTGACGCCCCCTCGCTGCCAAGCTCCAACAGTCTGTTGGCCGCGGCGCGGTCAAAGCGATCGGCCCTCTTGTCGAAGTCAATCCGGGTCGATTCGAGTCGCTCGGGAGTGGAGAACCAGTCCTGAATGCATACCCACCACGCATCGCCGGTCTCAGGGTGGGAGCAGATCAGCAGCACCGGAACGTTCGACTGCAGCCAGTAGTCCCGATCCGCGACGCCGCAGTAGAAATGAAATGAGTCCTCGTCCTCTCCATCGAAGCGCCCGCTGGCCTTACTCTGCACAAGGATGACTCGGTTCAGTGCCGCTTCGGTGGCGGGGTCCCGGAGCTCTATCTCGCCGTCGATGCCGGCCTCGAGCCCTCCCCGCTGATGCCAGAGGAAACCCATCTCAAGCACGCGATCATGGATCAGGGCGATGCCCCGATCGCCAAACACTGCGCGGTCACTGATCTTCTTGGCCACCGAGCCAATGATTGCGCCCCGACCAGATGGATCCGCATGGTTAGCAGCCGAGGCGGCGGATCCCCCAGCCTAAAGCTGCCCGTCAGCTTCACGCGCCTCGGCGATCAGCTCGTCGGCTACGGCCTGCCAATCCTCGCGCGTGGCGGCGCCGAGGATCTCGGTGATGTAGGCGGGTAGGACTTCGGCTACGACTGACGGGTGGTGGCGGCCAGCGACCACATGCTCGAACAGCAGGTCGTTGACCGGGTAGACGACTGCCTCGTCCTCGAGCGCCCGCTTCATGAATGCTCGAAGCAGCGCAACATCGATCCGGTTGCCGTGGCCGGTTACTCGCTCCGGACGGCTGACTGCCGCCCCGCTCTCCCCCGCCGGCATCGCCGCAACGTTTGGAGGAGGCCGGCGATCACTTCGGCTGCCCTCCCGGGCTGCGTTCAGCATCCGCCACAGGTACCGCCCAGTTCCGCGTCGCGTCGAGCCAACCCGGAGCCCAGCAAGAGAAGACGTAGCGCGCCAGCGGACTCTTGTAGGCGTGGTGGCGCAGCGCGTAGTGCCAGTGGCCGAAGAGCCAAATTACTGCGCCGGCTCCGGTGAGCGCCACTCCGCCCACCCTTGGACCGAGTGCAAGGTTGACTACGCCAACGAAGAGGAGCACCAGGCCGCCGACGCGCGCGACGAGGCCTCCGAACGGCCAGAGGACGAGCAGGCCGCTGGCGAGCTCGATCGGAATCATGCGGCCACCGCCAGTGTGTCCTCGCTGGCCCTCAGCTCCCCCGCTTGGACTCGCCGGTCCTGCCACTCCTCGCGGCGCGCCTTCGCCCAGCCCCGCTCGGTCAGCTCCCATTCGCCACGGCGGGCGCCGGAGACGATCCAGCCCCGACGGACCAGCCGGGTCAAGACCTTGCCGAGCCGCGGCTTCCAGCGGGGTGGTCCACTCGGCAACGCCTCGAGGTCGGCGGGGCCATGGCGGTCGACCATCAGCTCGCCGACCGCAGCTACGATCTCCCGTCGCGACGCACAGCCACCCCGCTCGGCGAACGCCCGCACGATCAGCACCTCGTACTCTCCTAGATCGACCGGCCGCGGTGCCGGCGCCCGGCGCGCGATCACCCGCTCGCCACGCACCAGCGCCCGCAACCGCTCGCGCTCCTTTGGGTCGCGGCTCATCATGTGCGTGTAAACGCGCAGGGTGAAGGCTGGGTCGGTGTGGCCGATCTGGCGCATCACCGAGATCGCGTCCTCGCCGAGGGCGACCAGGATCGAGGCGAAGGCGTGGCGCAGCTTGTGGGTGGTGAGGCCCTTGGGCAGCGGCACCAGGCCGCGCTCCGCAAGCAGCTCGTCGGCGCGCTCAAGGACCGCGGCGAGGACGCGACTGCGGAGGTTGTCGGGGTCGCGGCGACCGCCGGTCTGGGTCGGGAAGACGAGATCCTCGGAGCCAGCGCGGTAGGCCGCCGCCTTGTGGGCGGCGAGGACGTCGCGCAGGATCGGGCGGATCCCGATCTCGCGCAGACCAGCCGCAGTCTTCGAGCGCCCGACGAAGATCCGAGCACCCGCCAGGTCGACGTCGCGCCAGCGCAGGTCGCAGAGCTCGTGCGCGCGGGGGCCGGCGAAGAGCAGCGTGGCAACGATCGCCTCGCGCTCGGTCAGTTCACAGCGATGACCGCGGTCAAGCTCGGCGGCGGCCTCGAGCAGCGCCTCGACCTGAGAAGGGCTGTCGATGTGAACAGGGGCCGGGCGGCTCTCGCGCAGGCGCCGACGCCTGCCTTCGGCGGGGTTATCGGCCAGCCCGAAGCGCTTGTATTCGATCGCGACCGAGATCACCCACTGCAGGAAGTCGATCGTCCTGTTGATCGACCCGGGCGAGAGGGGCCGCAGCAGCTGGCCGTGGTCGTTTCGCTGTGGCTTGCGGCTCTCGATCGCCCGCGCGCGGGCCTCTGACTCCTTCACCTTGAAGGCGCGGTATTCGTCGATCGCCTCGATGTCGATCTCGGCGAGCGCCCAATCGCCGAAGAAGGGCAGCACGTGCCCGAGCGCCCATCTCTCGTGGGCGCTCGTCTTCTCGGCGACCTGACCCTCTCGCTCGGCGACCAGACCGCTGGCGAACTCGCCGAAGGGTGGCACCTCGGCGCGCGCGGCCTCCTCAGCGCCGCGGCGCTTCCGCTTCGTCGGCGGCACCCAGAGCCCGCGGCGCACGTCGGCGAGGATGTTCTGCAGCTCCTCCTCGGCTTTGCCCTGGTCCCAGCCCTCGTGCTCGAAGCCGAGCGTCACGTACTGGCGCTCGCCGTAGGCGCGAAAGCGGAGCGCGTAACCGCGGCCGCTCTTCCACTCGCGCACCTTGACTTCGCCTTGGGGCCTACCCGCCATCGCCGTCCTCCTGGCCTCCCGGCGGCGGAGCAGCAGGGGCAACGCGAGGACTTCGGGGAAGTAGCCTCCTCATTGCGCCGCTTGCTCGGCGCCGGGTCGGGGGGCGTTAGCGCGCCGCCCCGGCCGTTTTCTTGATCGTCGGCCCAACATAGCTCTGCTGCGCGCCGAAAGCGAATTCGGCGCGCAACCGCCGCGCATCGAGGTCGATCGCCGCCCATCGCCGGCACCGCTCTCGACGTGGCCGAGCCGCTCGGCCACCTCGTCGGGGTCGAAGCGAAGGCGCGGGCGTCGGCCGGCGCCCAGCCGACGAGCGCCGAGCTCCTCGGCGTGGTCATAGACCCAGCGGCGGCTGATGCCCCACCACTGCGCGACCTCCTCGGCGGTGATGAGCTGGGCGCCGGCCCGGACCGGCTCGCGCGGCGTAAGCAGCTCGGCCAGGCGATGCGCCAGCGCCTCGATCGACTCGGGGTCGAGACGGAGCTCGCCCTCCGCCCTCTCGCTCACCTCCGCCTCCCTAAAGGGGCGCGGCGCACCTTCGGCCGCCCCGTGCTGGCCTCGGCGTAGTGGGCGATGCGGGCTTGGGCGATCTCCAGGTAAGCGGGCTCGAGCTCGATCCCGATGAAGCTCCGGCCCTCCAGCAGCGCCGCCGCACCGGTCGTCCCCGACCCCACGGTCGGATCGAGCACGACGCCGCCGGGCGGACAGAGCAGCCGCACCAGCCAGCGCATCAGCGCCAGCGGCTTCACGGTCGGGTGGGGGTTGCGGGCTGTCGCCGGCTTCTTACCGCCTTTCTGAGCGTTCGGGAACAGGTTCAGAACTCGAGGCGGCAACGACCCGCAGCCCGCGTCACGCTCGGCCCGGCTCGCCTTCGGCGTATAGAGGAAGCGGCTCGGGGCAAGGCGGCGACCCTGCTGCGCGCAGGCGTCGGCCCCGCTGACAGGGCAGCCCTGCGCGCAGCGCTCCTCCGTGCAGCCGCGGTCGTGCCCGAGGATCAGGTTGGCGGGATGGCGGCCTTCGACCTTGCAGTCCTCGGCGTTCAGGGCGCCGGTCCCGTGGCGGGCGAGCGTCTCCTCCGTCGTGCCGTCCAGCTCGCGCCGGGCGAGGACGATCGGCTCGTAAGTCGGCTTCAACGTCGTCGAGCGCCCACCCGGATAGCGGCGCGACTTCGGCATGCCCTCCGAGTACAACCACATCAGCGTGTCGCGGACCTCGAGCCCCGCGTCCTCGACCCCGCAGGCGAGGCGGTGATAGGTGCGGGGCGAGCCGAAGGCGGCGAGGAACGCGCCGGGCTTCAGCACCCGCCGGCACTCGGTCGCCCATATGCGACACCAGGCCTCAAACGCCTCGTTGGGGCTGAGGCGATCATGCCCTGCCCGCGCTGCGGCTTCGCGGATCGCCGCCGAGTCCCAGCGCTCCTGCTGAAAGCCGATCCCGTAGGGCGGGTCGGTGATGATCGCGTCGACGCTCTGCGGCTCAAGTCTCCCCATCGCCTCCAGGCAGTCGCCCTCCAGCAGCCTCGCCCCGCCGCACGGCGCTGCCGCCCGGCCGCCGCCTCGACGCGGTGCCCGCCCTCTCCCGTGTCCAGCCCGACTCACCGAGACTCCTCTCCCCCCTGCGCCGGGTTCCCGAGCCAGTCGACGGGCCGGCCCGGATCGCGGACCTCGCGGAAGATCGGCGCGAAGGGGCCTTCGCGCTGCAGGTCCTCCAGCAGGCAGATCGAGATCGCCACCTCGGGCGTGCGCGAGAGCAGCGGGTCGCTTGCGCAAAAGCACGCTGGCGGTGGAGCGCCGACGCTCCAGCGCCCGCCGCGGGGCCCCGGCGAGGACGCAGTGCACCGCCGGGAAGACCGGGTAGCTCGCGCGCCACAACGGCTCGCCTCCTTTCGCCCCCCTTGCCCGGTATAGCTCGGCGTAGCGGGCCAGCTCGGCGGCGAGGCGATCGACCGAGAGGGTTGCCCGGTCGAGCTCGAGGAAGCGCTGCTCGATCGCGATCTCGGTGCCGTCTTCACGCAGGTAGGTGAAGACGGCGTCGGCGACCAGCGAGCGACGTCTGCCGCCCGCGACCGCGCGAGAGCGGGATGGAAGACCTCGTGGCGCCAGGCGAGCGGGCCGAAGTCCTCGCCGCGCTCCGCGCGCCGCGCGCAGGAAGCAGATCGCCGCCTCGTTGACGGCGAGCGTGTGAGGCGCAGCGGGCCGGCGGCGACCTCGGCACCGAGCAGCGGACTCGCCCTCCAGCACGCCGGCCTCGCGCGCCCGCTGCGCTCCGCGCTCGGTCGCGAACCAGAGCCGCGCGGCGTCCGTGCGCCGCGGGGACGTAGTCGGCGAGGCCCGCCGCCCGAGCCGCGCCGAGCAGCCTCTGCGCCCAGCCGCAGCTGCGGTG
The DNA here is from genome assembly GCA_963708405.1 of uncultured Actinomycetes bacterium. Classification (GTDB taxonomy): domain Bacteria; phylum Actinomycetota; class Thermoleophilia; order Solirubrobacterales; family 70-9; genus VAYN01. The sequence goes on along the minus strand of CAVPSL010000002.1, from coordinate 304,477 downwards.
CTCGGCGAGTGGATCGCGTCGAACCTGTGGCGGTGCAGAGCACGCGGTGTGGCGCGAGCGAGGCGAGGATCTCGAGTCGCCTTCGCGGGCAGCCGATATGGAGGCCGCTCAGTCATCGGCCTCCTCGCCCTCTCGCGGCGCCTTGGCGGATGGCTGGCGGCCCAGCGGCCGACTGCGCCTTGGCCGTTGCCCGTGCTCCGGCCTGGCGCTTCCGAGCTCGGCCAGGATGCGGTCGTCGAGCGTCTCCAGGTGCGCGCTCACCGCGGCTACCGATCGCCCGGATGCGGCCACGCCGTCCTCCGCCGCCGGCGCTCCGAGCCCTCGGCGGCCGGCGCTCGAGCACGTCCTCGACCCGGACGCCGCCGAGGGCGAAGGGCGCGCTGAGCTCGCCTTCGTGGGTGACCTGGGCGATGAAGCGGAAGCGCTCCAGCCTGGTCAGCGCCGCGGGGCTGGCCCGCCCGCCCCACTCCTTGGTCACCAGCGCGGCGGCGTGGGAGTTCAGCGTCGTGGCGAGCAGGTGGGAGCGGTTGGTGGTGAGCGCGTTCAGGGTCGCGGGCTGCAGGCGCTCGGGGTTCTGGTTCAAGAGCACGGCCCGCAGCCCGAACTTGGCGCTCTGCTCCAGCAGCGCCGCGAGGTTGCCCGAGGCCGCCCCGTCATAGCTCTGCACCTCGTCGAGGAAGACCCAGAAGGGCTGTCGCTGCTCGGGTGGTAGCTCGGCCCGGCCACGGGCGGCGTGCAGGAGGTCGAAGAGCAGCAGGTTGGCGATCAGCCGGTCGCGGGTGCCGCCCGACCCCGGGCAGGCGAGGACGATCTTGCCCTTGTCCATCGCCTCGCGCACCCGGTAGGTGCTCTGGCTCTGGCCGAGCAGCGCCGCTGATCGCGCGTCGGAGCGGCGCAGCCGGTCGACCATGTTGGTGACCGGCGTGATCGCCTCGGGCCAGCAGCGGGAAGCGGTCGAGTCCAGAAGCGCTGCGTGGCGCGGCGGAAGGAACGGCAGCGCCGCCGCCCGCCACTCGGCGTCGGAGAGCAGCGTCGGGAGCTGGAAGATCGTCGGCGCCAGCTCGGGCGGCAAGACCCGGGCGATCGCCGCCAGCGCCGCAGCGGCCTGGGTGGTGAGGTTGATCGCGCGCGTGGAGCGCTCGCCCCATTCCAGGGCCGAGGCGAAGGCGTCGACGATCGCCTCGACCCGCGCCTCGCCGCTCCTCGGCGCCTCGCCGCCCAGCTCGAAGAGGTTCCAGCCGGGCTGCGCGTCGCGGCCGCGCCGGGCCGAGGTCGATCCGCACGATCCGCTCCGCCGCGATTCGGTCGAGGTAGGGCCCGATCCGCTCCAGCGCGTCGCCGTGGGGGTCGAGGAAGAGGCCGCCGTGGCCGGAGCGGACCAGGTGGACGAACTGGGCGATCGCGGTCTCGGTCTTGCCGTAGCGGCGAGCGGCCGGCGATGTAGGAGAAGAAGGTGTCGGCGGTCCGGACGCCGACGATCCGCTCGCCCGCCTCCGTGGCGACCCGGCCGAGCGGGATCAGGTCGGCCCGGCCTTCTCGAAGGTCGGGCAGCTTCGGCGGCGGCGCAGAGCAGCGCGCCGGAGCGCAGCGACGTTCTCGCCGCCGCAGTGGACGGTCGGCGGCTTCAGGAAGCCCGGCCAGCTCGCGCGCGGTGAGGATCGTCTTGCCGGGCTGGCCGGAAGAGGCCGGTGGCGAAGCGGCGGTCGAAGCTCCCTCGCCGCAGCGGCAGGTCGGAGCCGAGGAAGGCGAGGCCGGGATCGGCAGTCCGGAGGCGCGCAGCCAGTTCTGCTCGGCCAGCGGCCGAAGGCGGCGAGCAGGCCCTGCATCGCCAGCTTCGCCCGGCCCCTGCTCGGCGCCTCGCAGCGGAACAGGACCTGCGCCTCGAAAAGCTCGCCGGACGTCGCGCAGCTTCGCGTCGAGCAGCCTGCGACCACGCCGCGGCGCTCAACCTGGTCCTGGGATCCGGCCGGCCGTCGCGGCGCTCCTCGCCGTTCAGAGCGCCGCCCAAGCTCGCGGCGCTCGCCGTGGATGCGACGGGCCTGCCGTCGCAGCCGCCGCCGCAGCCGAGCGCGCGCGGAACCCGCTCGCCGGCAGCAGGTCGACGCAGACGCTCGCCGTCTCGGCCTGCGTGCAAGCGCGGCCATCGCCGCGGCGAAGGGCTGCAGCGGATCGGGCTTCGGGGACGAGCCGCGCCAGCGGCTCGACGCTCGGGCGGGCCAGCACCAGCTCGGTGCGCAGCGACGGCGGCTCGGCTCGGGCCTCGCCGTCGCGCTCTCGCCGCGCCCGCCTCAGCCTCCTCGGCCGCCTCGCGGGCAGCTCCTCGACGCCCTCGATAGCTGCGCAGCGCGTCGCGCAGCGCCTCGACGCGCCCGCTCGGGAACCTCGATCAGGTAGACCAGCCGCCGCTCGGCGTCGTTGGTGAGCCGGATCCGCATCGCGCTGGCGCGGCGGTCGACCCAGCCGCGCGACCCTGCGCTCGCGGCGGCGAGCTGGGCGGCGAAGCGCAGGACGACCTCGGGCTTCGGCGTCGAACTCGTCCGCCGGCACGATCGCGACGCGCGCGTCGCGAGGCGCAGCGTGCGGCGGGTGGCGAAGAGGCGATGCGTAGCCAGCGCGGAGGCGATAGCGAGTGGCGCCGAGAGCGAGGGGCGCGAGCGAGAGACCGCGAGGCAAGGAGCTGAGCGACGCGGATCAGTGCTCGATAGGAGCCGCCAGAGTGCGACGCAGCGCCGCGGCGGCGAGAATCGCCAGCATCGGGCGCGGATCGGAGCGATTGCCGCCCGTCACGCACCGACCTTCGGGTCGCGTAGAGATGTCGGCAAAACGGGAGCGCCGCAAACGGCACTGGGCTGCGGAATTCGGGCGCCTCCGCTCATCGCCGAAGTGGCGGGACGGGTGGCCGCACAGGTGGCCGCACGGGTGTCCCGAGGGGCGGCCGGCGGCCCGGCGGCGCAAAGCCGCCATCGGCAGGTCTGGGCGAGGCTCGCCGCTCTAACCACGACGCCTCCCCGGTCGACCGCCGCAGCCTCGTCGCGCCCGACGATCAGCCCGGGCGCCAGGCGATCTCCAGCCGGGTCTGCGGCGGGAGTCGAAGCCGCTTCTCGGGCAGTCTCGTCTGCGGCGCCGCCTAGCCATGCGTCCCTCCGTCTCTGCGGCCCAAGAAACGCGGGACGTAGGAGCGCCCGAGTCGCCGTAGCGCCGCAGGAATCGCCGCCAGCCGCGACGGGCAGCTGCGCTCGTCCGCGCGCTCACGGCGAGGACTGCTCGCCCTCCTCGTGCGCCGACCAGGCGGATGCGGAGGCTGCCGCTGTCTGTAGGGGACGTGCTGGAGGGCGCGATGCGAGCGCAAGGCCTTCGCGGCGCGAGCGGCGGCCGGGCTGCCCTTCTCGTCTTGAGGATCCTGGCGACGTCGGCGAGGCCGCCTGGGAGCATGGCGGAACGACGTCGACTCGACGAGCTCGTCGAAGGAACGCTCCGTCTGGGGGCGCGTCGCCGCCTGCCTGCCGGGCTGCCGATCGGAGGGCTCGGGCTCGCTAGCCCTGAGGACGAAGAGCGGCAGCGAACCCGAGCAGGATCGCGCTCGCGAGGACGATCACCGCCCGCGCCGCGCTCGGGTCGAGCGGACGCTCGAGCAGGGCGCGAAGGCGCTCAACCACCGGCGCCCGCCGCTCGCCGCTCGGGCGGATGGGCGTAGCCGTAGATCGGCGCCGGCTCCCGTAGGCCGCCGCCCGCGCGGGCAGGAACGGGCCCGACCGGGCGACGCGGTCGCCGAAGTTGCCGTCGATCGTGGTGATCTGCCCGCCCGGGAAGACGCGCTCGACGATGCCGACGTGATCGCTCGCGCTCGGGCCGCTAGCCGTAGAGGACGGCGTCGCCGGGTGCCGGCGTCGCGGTCGGCGGCAGGACGCGGGCGCCGCTGGCCCGGCGGTCGAGAAGGGCGGGTCGCCGGGGGCCGACGCCGCGAAGGGGCCGCCTTCGCGGGCCTTCGCCCATTCGTAGATCGAGCCCGAGTAGGCGTAGGGCGCCGTGCCGCCCGCCAGCGGGACGCCGGCCCGCTTCCAGACCCAGGCGACGAACAGCGAGCACCATTCCACGCAGGGGCCGTAGGGGTTGCAGTTCGAGCCCGGCGGGTTCTCGAGGGTGCCGAGCTGGCTCTGGGCGATGCGGACGATCTGCGTTGCCCGCGGCCCCGGCCGAGGGCCGCCGCCCCGCAGGCCGAGCCGCCCGCGGCCGCGGCCTCGCTGGCCGGGCCGCCGACGCCGAGCCGCCTGCCGCGGAAGCCGTAGGCGACCGCCCGCGCCATCACCTCGTCGGCGTAGTCGGCGACCCCGTCCGCGCAGGCGCCGTAGTAGTTGCAGGCGGCCTGGCGGTAGGCGGCGTAGGAGCCGCCGCCGGCGGAGCGCCGAGGACCGCGCGCAGGATCCGGGCCGCGGTGAAGACCGCGTCGGCGGGGTCGAAGGGGTCGGCGCCCGTCGCCGTCGCCGTCGACGCCGGTAGCGCTCCCAGATCGTCGGCCCCGACCCCGGGCTGCAGGCGCTTTCGCGGACGATCGCGATCTGCATCGGCCCGCCGCAGCCCGAGGGGTTGACGTCGGCGCAGGCGCCGTGGCCGCACTCCTGGGTGCCGATCGAGGCGAGGAAGGCCCACTCGATGTCGAAGCGCCGGCCGGCCGCCTGGTAGATGCGCAGCCGGGCGGGCGGGATCTCGCGCACCGCCGCTGCGGTGGCCGGGGCAGCAGCGCCGAGCCGCCCCCGCCGAGGCAGGCGATTTCGCCGCCGAGGATCGCCATCACCGCGCCCGCGATCACCGCGACCAGGGCGGCGACGGACGCCGACCGCGACCAGGCGAGCAGAGATCGCGGCGTGCCGCCTTTCGCTCATCGCGTCGCCGCCTTTCCGCGGCCTGCGCCTGCGCCGGGGCGGACGCGTCGCGTCGGCCCCAGGCCCAGGCCTCTTCTCCGCGGCCTTAGGCTTCCTTGCGGCCTCGGCGCTCGGCGCTCAGTTCCGAGCTGCGCCCGGACTGCGCCGGAGCGGGGTCCCCTTGGCGGACCGGCGGCCGCTTGCCGGCCGTGCCTGGCCTCGCGGCTGGCTCTGCCGGGCGGGCGCCGAGTCTCGGACGGCGCGCCGACGCGGTCGGGTGACCGAGGGGCTGACGGGCGTCGTACCAGGCCGATCGTCGCTTTACCGGGCGCCGGCCCGGGTCGACCGCTCCTGACTCGCCGTGAGCTGCTGGCGTCGCCCTTCGCGCGAGCCCGGTCTCCGTGGCGCCGATGCAGGAGCCGTTCGCCGTCCTCGCCTGCATGCCTTGCGCCCGTCCGCCGGGCGAGCACGCTCCGCGGCCCGGCGCTCGCTCGAGAGCGGGCTTGCCGCCGCCGACCGGGGCTCGGTCGCTGGTGCCGAAGACTGGGCGCCGCCAGGCCGGGCGCCTCGGCTCCACCCCGTCGGCGAGGCCGACCCGCGCGCGGCCGACCGCCCGCGGCGCGAGCGCCGCGCAGCGCCGGTCGCGCAGTGCGCGCCCGCGATCCGCCCGCCCGCAGTAGAGGGCGAGCAGGCGCAGCGAGCCCTCGCGCCCCGGCGCCCTCGGCCCGGTGGCGATCCCGACCAGGCTCTCGGCGAGCGTCTTTCGCTGCAGGAAGACCGCCCAGAAGAAGAGCGCCTGCAGGCCGAAGGACATCAGCCAGCCGAGCGCCGAGGTGGCGCGACGCAGAGCGCCGTTGACGGCGAGCAGGATCGCCAGCACCAGCGAGTAGGCGGCCTTGCGCAGCAGGTAGCCGGCGAGCTTCTCCAGCCAGCCCTTGAAGAAGTCGTGGCCGCGGCCGGGGATCGCCGCCGCGACCAGCGCCACCGGGGCAGAAGGCCAGCAGCAGGAGCAGCAGGATCTGGGCGAGGATCACCCCGACCGAGAGCGCGCCGAGCAGGCAGAAGGCGCCGAGCTCGCCGACGAAGACGACGATCGCGACCAGCAGGCGCTGGTACTGGCCGCCCTCCTCCATCGCGTCGGTGGCCGGCTTGTCGGCGACGCCGAGCCGGTAGCCGCGCCCTTCGGGGTCGGCGTCGGGCAGCTTGGAGGCGTCGCCGTGGTCGAGCGCGTCGTACTCGCCGTCGCGTTCGTCGGTGCCCGGGGCGAAGCGCAGGAAGTGCGGCGCGTACTTGCCGGCGTTGTTGACGCAGACCTTGCCTTCCGGCGGAGACCTCCCCGCCTGCCTCGAGGCGGCGGGCGAGAGCGGCGTCGCGGCCGGGGTCGGCTCGAGAGCGGGCGCACCGGGACCGATTCGGGGTCGGAGTCCTCCGAGCCGGTGCCGGCGAGGACGCAGTGCTCGAGTGCCGCCGAACTCGAGCACCGACCCAGGGCTTGACGACGAGCAGGTCGAAGAGCTGCTGGGCCGCCGCCGTCGCGTGCGCCGGCGCCCCCGCCCGGCGACCGCCGTGATCGGCGACCGAGAGGAACGCCACCGACATCTGGTTCGTCCACTGCGAGGCGGCGCCGATCGTCGCCGCCGGCTGCAGGACGAAGAAGAGGGCGACGACGACGTAGACCAGCGAGAGGCCGAGCGCGCCCGCGGTCTCGGCGTAGCGGCGCTGCACCAGCGCCTTCCACATCGCCCAGGCGCCGGCCACCGCGACCGCCAGCACCAGCCACGGGCCGCCGAAGACGTTGGCGTAGATCGAGTGGATCGCCTGGGAGACGGGCGCCAGCGCCCCCGCCCCGCCGGTCGCCGTTGAGCCGTTGACCAGGTCGAGGGAGAAGGCGAAGCCGAAGAGCGTGATCAGCAGGTCGGCGAGGAAGCTCGTCAGCGCCCAGATGACCGTTGGCGAGGAAGTAGGCGATCATCGGCGGCACGCCGGAGACGTCGACGCCGCCCGTCAGCGAGGCCGAGACGGCGTCGAAGTGCTCGTCGAGCGCGTAGTGGCCGAGCGGGTAGCGGCCCGCCAGTCCCGGGAGCCGAGCTGGGAGGCCGGCCCGACGTTGCCCCAGACGTCGCTCGCCGCCCCCGCCAGTGGGTGCGCGCAGAGCACCAGCAGAACGGCGAGCCCGATCGCCGCGCCCAGCGGGCGCAGGAGCCTCCCCGGCGCCCGCCTCAACCGGCAGCCCTCGGCGTGGTGTCGAGGGCCGCGAGGAGCTCGTCGAAGACAGGGTCGACCTGCAGCTCGCCGACCCGCCCGTCGAGGTCGCGCATCAGGCAGCGGCCGCGGCGGTATTCGGTCAGCCGCAGCGCCAGGGCCGCTGTCGGGGTCGAGGCCGATCTGCGCAAGCCCGGCGCGCGCCTCGGCCTCCGTCTCCTGGCCGAAGACCAGGTAGACGCCGAACAGCTCCGAGAGCTCGCCGAGGTCGGCGAGGCGCTGGGTCGCCACCAGCACCGTCGCGTTGAAGGCGCGGGCGAGCCGGACCAGCCGGTTCAGCAGGGCCCGGCCCTGGGCCGAGCCCAGGAAGAACCACGCCTCGTCCAGCAGCACGATCTTGTGTCGTTCTCGGTTGCCGCTGACGAGGCGCAGAGCTTGGGCCGCGACCAGGGTCAGCGTCGCCACGCAGACCCGCTCGGCGCGGGTGTAGGTCTCGCGGGAGGCGCCGGGATCGGGCAGCGAGAGCCCCGGCGTGCGGATCGTGATCACCGAGGGCTCGCCTACCATCAGCCGTCCCCCCGGACCGGCGCGAAGCCGAGGCGGGCGAGCCCGAAGTCCGAGAGGACCTCGAGCGCGTCGCCCGCCTCCCGCGCCGCCTCCGAATCGCCGCCGCGCAGGCGCGCGACGACGCAGAGCAGGCTGCGCTCGCCGGCCCGCACCGCGTCGCGGACCGCGCGGTCGATCGCGTTCTCCCAGGCCGGCGGCGCGTCGCGCAGCAGCTCCAGCAGATAGGAGGAGGCGAGCTCCTCGCGCAGCTCCGGCAGGCCGATCGCGAGCGGGTCGAGCTTGCCGCGGTGCTCCGGCGCCCCGGAGAGCTCCAGCACCTCGACCTCGCCTTCGAGCTCGGGCACGCGGTCGAGGCCGTGGTCGGGCTTTGGGTCGAAGTCGACCACCAGGCTGCCCCGCCGCTGCGCTGCGAAGGCGATCGCCTGGGCGGCGAGCGTCTTGCCCTAGCCCAGCGTGCCGGCAAGCAGAACCGCCGGAGGCCCGCGCCGTCCGCGGCGCCTCGGTCGGGTCGAAGCGGACCGGCCGGCCCTCGTGGGTGTGGCCGACGTAGACGCCGGTGGCCGAGCCGAGCTCGGCGCTGGCGGTCGGGACCATCGCCCCGAACTGCTCGACGGTCATCTGCTGGCGGTAGTCGCCCAGCGAGCCGCCGTCGGCGCGCGGCAGGTGCTCGAAGAAGAGGCGGTGCTGGAGGCCGCGCGGGCGATGCAGGCGGACCTCGCCGAAGCGCTCGCGCAGGGCCTCGACCCGCCGCTCCAGCTCGGCCCGGTCGGGCGCGCCGACCGCGAGCGAGAGCGAGGCGCGGAGCATCGGCGGATGGGCGGAGGACTGAAGTACGGCCTCGTACTCGCGGGCCAGCTCGCGGTCCTCCTCGGCCTGCCAGCCCGGCCCGGTCCCCGAGCCGACCGCCTGCTCGCGGTAGGCGTGCTCGACGTCGAGGATCCGCTTCCGCACCTGGCCGAGCGCCTCGCGGTTGCCGACCCAGTGGGCGTGCAGGACGGCGTCGACCGGGAAGCCCGCGCCTTCCAGCGGCGCGTGCAGGAGCTCGGCGGCGCCGGGGAACTCGGCCTCCTCGGCCAGCGACCCGCCGCAGAGGAACGCCTGGTAGGAGTCGCCCTCCTCGGCCTCGACGAGGAGCGAGGGCGGCTCGCCCGGCTCCTCGCTCATCGGCGCGTTGGCGCAGCGCCAGAGGTCGTTTTCGAGCGGCTCGTAGGAGAGCTCGGAGCCGTACCCTTCGAGGACGAGCGCGTCGGGCTCCCAGAAGGGCTCGGCGACCGGCTCGGCGACGCCCCGGCAGGCGGCGCGGCGAAGCAGCCATCCCAGCTCGGCGGTGCTCGCCCGCCGCAGCCCCGCCACCGCTCCCAGCCGACCGAAGGCCCGCTCCTCGGCGACCCTCAGCGCCTCCAACTCCGCCCGGGGAATCGGGCGCGGCGCGCCGACCCCGGCGAGCTCCTCCAGGCGGCGGCGGGCGCGGTCGAGCGAGCGCCGGTGACCCTTGGCGGCGGCGCTCAGGGAGACCGCGAGGTAGACCTCGGGCAGATGGGAGTCGAGGCCGGCGAGGCGCTCCTCGTGACCGCGCAGGTAGCGCCGCCACCCCTCGGAGTCGGCGTGCTCGGGGTCGGCGCCGCCCTCCAGCTCGGCGACGTAGCGCTCGGCCGGGTAGGCGCGCTGAACCCGCCAGAGCGAGAAGTCGGCGCCGACCAGGTGGGCGAAGCGCTCGAGCCGCGCCAGCAGCCCCCATTTCTCCGCCGCCGATGCGAACGGATAGGGGACCGGTGCGGCCCGGTAGAGGGCAGCCGCCTCCCCGCCGGGACCGATCAGCAGATTGCCGCTCGCGTAGCGAAGGGGGAAGTCGCTCACGGACGGATCTCCAGGACCTCGCCCACGCCGATCGCGATTCGGCTCGCGCGGTGCTCTCCGCGCCGGGCCCCGCGGTCCGCTGGCCGGGCGAGGAGCCGCTCTCCGCGCCCGCCCACCCGACGCACGAGCATCTCTATCGCGAAGCCGACCGTCCCGGCACCGCGGACACGGCCCCGGCGTAAGCTCGGCCCGCCGTGGTCGGGTGCCACCCAGAGGGCGGCGCCGAGCAGACGACGAGAGCCAGAAGGAGGCAGTGCCCGCCCCAGCGAGTGCCGGGCCGGTGCCAGGCGCAGAGCGAGCCAGGAGGCGGCAAAGCGGCCGGCACCCCGCCCGTCCGGCGTCGCCTGCGTGGCGAGGGTCGCGATCGCCGCCGGCAGCACCACCAGCCGCAGTGGCCAGTCCAGCAGGCCCAGCACCAGCCCGCCGAGCCAGGCCGCCCCGAGCCCCGCTGCCGCGGCGAGGAGCGCGGCACCCCGGCCCCCGAGCGCCAGCCCGGCAAGGCCCGAGGCGAAGCCCGCCAGCGCGAGGAGAACCGGCGAGCCCGAGCCGAGCGCCAGCGCCCCGAGCAGCGCTGCCGCCGCATAGGCCAGCCAACGCAGCGGCACCCCGCCGGGCACCGGCAGCGGGCGGCCCTCGAGGTGGTAGATCCGGCGCTCGGGCCGGAAGATCCGCTGGTAGGAGCGGATCGGCTCGCGGCGCTCGGTCAAGGCAGCACCTGGTTGCCGATCGAGCGCGCCGCATCGGCGATCTGGTCGGGGCTGAAGACGAGCCAGCCGACCAGGACGGCCGCCAGGAAGTAGACCGCGAGCTCGGTGAAGCGCCGGTTCAGCAGGAAGATGAGGCCGACCACGGCGACGATGCCGCCGTAGAGCTCGCCCGCGTACTTGCGCAGCGTCGAGCCGAGGTTGTGGCCGACGTCGTTGCCGGCGGCGAGCGCCTGCGGCGCCAGGGCCAGAGCAGCGACTGCGATCCCGAGCGCCGCGACAGCGAGGGCCAGCGCGACCCGCCCGCGACTCACGATGCCTCTCCCGCGACCGATGCCACGTACCAGCGGGTGCCCCGGACTACTCCCAGGCGGTAGGCCAGCGGGTAGACGGCGCCGCTCGCCGGGTCTTGGACCCGCACCTGCGCCAGCAGGCTGCGGCGGGGCTCTTCCCCGGAGCCCAGCTGCTCGACGCCGGAGACGGAGACGAGACGCACCGCCCCGCCCACCGGCTCGACCCGCGCACCCGGCGCCACCACGTAGGCCAGGTCCCCGGCCGAGCGCGCCGAGAGGTACTCGGGCAGGAAGCGGCGAACCAGCGCCGCGATCTCCCCCGCCTCTTCACCGGCGAGCGGCTGGGGCCGGTCGCCGCCGACCCCAGCCGCCCCCGGCCCCGCGACCAGGGAGGGCGCGCCCAGCGCGGCCACCCCGCCCGCCCGAGAGCGGGCGATCGGGACCGCCAGGTAGAGGACGCGCGCGTCGCGGAGCTCGCAGGCGACGGTCAAGACAGAGCGACCGCCGCCAAGTTCTTCGGTGGCGCTTACCTCGGCCTGCGCCACCTCGCCACCGCCGCGCGGCGCCAGGCCGTGGCCGAGCCGAGCGCCGTCGGCGAGGAGCCCAGCCAGGGACGGCGCCCCCGGATCGGCGAGGTAGGCGCGGGCGAAGCGGATCGCGAACGCCTCCTCAGCCTGCCGCGCACCGTCCTGGACGGACGCGGGCGCCGGCGCCGGCGCCCCCGCGCCCGACACCGTGCTCAGAAACCCGCGCAGCAGGAGCAGGGCGACCAGTGCCCAGAGCGCGGCACGTCCCGCACCGCGCAGGGCGGAGCGCACGCTTGCCGCCGCCTCGCCGCTTTTGTTACCTACTTCACCGATCACCTTGCATACGCCTCCTCGTCGCCGTGACCGTCTGTCACGGTGTGTTTTTGTCGATGAGTAAGGTTTAGTGGGACCGGGGCTGTAGGTCTACAAACGCACATCGGTACGTATGTACGTAGGTGCGTTGGTACGCTCCGACGAACGGCCCCTACAGTGCGTTCCGGCCCCTAGGCGGCGGTGGCCGAGCTGGGCTCGGCGCTGCGGGCGAGCTGCTCGATGACCCACCAGGCGCTCCAGTCGGCGACCGAATACAGGGAGAGCTTGCCCTCGCGCCTGCGACTGACGATGCCCGCCTGATGGAGGACGAGCAGATGGTGAGAGGCGCTCTGCTGGGCCAGGCCTACCCGATCGGCGAGGTCGCAGACGGCCGCATCGCCGTCGTTCAGCGCCTCCAGCAGGGCAATCCGGGTCGGGTCCGCGATCACCCTCAATCTCAACGCCGTCAGCTCGACGATCTCGGCCGGGAGTGGCAGACGCCGTTTCCTCCCTTCCCTCTCACCTGAGCGGACCTGATGATTGGCTGCGGCTTTCCCTGAGGTCGCTGAAGTCACTGTTACCCCCTGCGGTCAACTGATTGACACTCTCAGTGGGTAACATCCGCCGCGCGCACGCGGCGCCCCGCCTTCGCGATGAAGTGTGTGTTCTAGAGGCCGAACTCTTCCTCGACCTGCGCGCCCGTGGCTTCGCGCGCGGGCGCAGCGGTCCGAGAGGGCGCGACGGCGGCATGGGTCGGTGGGGCCGGCGCCGGAGCGGGCGCAGCCGGTTCGGTCGGGGCCGGTTCTCCCCCGCCCTCGATCCCGAACTCTTCGACCACGGGATCGGCTGCCGGCGGCGTGGCGACGGGGGCTGCCGTCCGCTCGACCTTCGGGGCCGTCGCGGGGTGTTCCGGGCTCCCGCCCGGCTCGCGCTGGGCGTGGTGCCCTTCGCCGGCCTTGTTCCCGGTCGAGCCGCTCGCCACCGATGGCGCCGCCGCGACGGGTGCCTGCGGCACGTTCGCCCGGGCGGAGGCTGCCGGCCGCGAGTAAGCCCGGGGGCGAGGCGGCGGGGACGTTCCTCCGTGCCCCGGCAGCGTCGGCTCCAGCCCGGCGAGGGCCAGGCCGCACGCCGCAGCGGCCAGGCCCGCACCGCAGACGCCGACCATGCGTCCGGCGCCCCCCGAGGCAGCCGCTCCTCCCGGTTCCAGGAACGGGAGGAGGCGGCGTGCCGCCTCGCCGAGCCGCCTGCCGGCCTCCGCAACTCCTCCGACCGCGGCATCCAGCGGCGCCTTCACCACGCGCACCACCGCCCCCGCCGCCGAGCGGCGCTCGCCGATTGCAGCGATCCACACCGCGAGGCCCAGCGCCGCCGGGCTCATCAGGCTGCGGTCGTCGCCGACGATCGCCCGCAGCCGCTCGAGCGCCGCCTTGTGGTGGCGATCCGCGGCCGACTTCCGCCAGCCCATCCTGCGGCCGGCCTCCCTCACCGATCGGTCCTCGAAGTAGACGAGGGAGAGCAGGCGCCGGTCCTGGCGCGGGAGGAGGCGCAGCGCCTCCCGCAGGCGCCGCTGGCGGTCGTGCTCCAGCGCCTCGTGCTCCGGGGTCCGCGCGCCCTCGTCGGCGAGGTCGTAGACGGCGTCGAGCGAGGTGGTCGACGGTCGACGGCGCTGGGACTCGAGCAGGTTGATCGCCCGGCGGTAGGCACAGGTGATCAGCCACCCGACCGGGTTCGGCTCGGGATCGTGCGTTGTCAGCCAGGCCGCGTACTCGGTGCTCGCCTGGGCGAGCAGGTCGAGCGCGTTGGCCTCGATCCACGGGGCTGGGAAGCGCTTGGCCCGCAGCATCGCCAGGAAGCCCCTTTCGGCCTCGCGCAGGTGTGCCCCGCTGACGGGCTCCCTCGGCCCGCTGGGGCGGCTCACGGGATCACCCGCAAGGTGCGCGTGGCCGAGCTCCCGGCCTCGTAGGGGTAGCCGCTCTGGCCGCGGACCTGGGCGCGAACCGGGTACGCGGTGGGCCGCGGGGTGCGGACGAAGCGATAGCGCAGCGCGAAGCGCCCGCCGTCGCGGGTCCGGTAGCGGCGGAAGGCGCGCCAGTGGTCCTTCGAGTCGCGGACCTGCAAGACGACCACGACCCCGTCGTTGTCGGGGGGCGGGATCGAGCCGCTGAAGGTGGCGAAGCCCCTGCCCCGTACCACCTTCCGTCCCAGCTCCAGGGTCGGGCGGACCTGGGTGCGGACCGTCGTCGTGGCGCTCACCTCGCGTTGCCCGGCGCGGCTGATGGCGGTGAGCTCGCGGGACGGCCCTCCTGCAAGGCCGAAGGAGTAGGCGCCGTCCTTGCCGGTCATCGCCAGCCCCAGGAAGCTCCGCTCGGTCTCGCTCACCACCCGCCCGAAGACGCAGACCGGCGCTGCGGAGAGATCGCCGTCGCCTTGCAGTCGGCCGGCCAGGCTCGCGCCCTGGCCTTCCGCCAGGACGGCGCTCGCGCCCGCCGGCTGATCAAGGCCGAGGCTGATCGCCTGCGCGGCACCCGTCTGCGAGCGCACGCATTCGTAGGCGAGCGGCGCGCTGGCCGGCGCGCCCACATTGCCCTCGGCGTCGGAGAGCCACAGCTTCAGGGTATAGGTGCCGCGGCCGCTCGGGGCGTCGAGGTCGGCGATCGAGTCGATGCCTTCACGGTCGACCGTCCGCGGGCCGACCGCGGCGCTGCCGTCGGGCGCCAGGACCTCGTAATGCGCGGCGGCGACGGGTGAGCCGGAATCGGGGACGTTGCGCCAGCGCACGTCGAAGCCCTGCTCGGCGCGGGAGGAGCTGGGAGCGGCGACGAAGAGGTCCTGCGGCGCGGCGGGGGGCGTCTCGTCCCTGGGCACCTTCACGGTCGCGGGCACGCCAACGTTGCCCTCGGCGTCCGAGAGCCAGACGCGGACGGCATCGGCCCCGACCGGGACCTCGACCCCGGTGGCCGCCTCCGGGCTCTGGCCGGCGACACTTGCCGCGGTCGAGATCGCGTTGCCCGCGGCGTCTAGCAGCTGGTAGTGGGCGGCGTCGATCGGCGAGCCCGAGTCGGGCACGTTCTGCCAGGTGAGGTCGATCCGCGGCACCCGCCGCGTCGTCGAGGGACCGCTGACCCGCAGCCCCTGCGGCGCGGCCGGCGGCGTCGTGTCGTGCGGGACCGGCGCCGCCGCGTAGGGGCCGACGAAGCCGACCTGGTCCTGCAGGGCGACATGGAGGGTGTAGGCGCCGGGCTGGGAGGGGCCTTGGATGGCCGCCAGCGACGTCGGGTTCGTGCCCGCGACGAAGGTGTCGGGGAGCACCGGCTTGTCGCCCTGGCGGTCGTCGGTGACGTAGTAGTGGAGGCCGACTATCGGGCTGCCGGGATCGGGCGGCAGCCCGAGCCGGGCGCCGAAGCGGTCGAGGTAGCGCTGCGGGTTGGCGCTGACGACCGTGAGCCCCGCCGGGGCGCCCGGCGGGGTGTTGTCGGTGCGGATCGTGCGCTGGTCGCAGCCCTGGTCGCTCTGCCCGGCCCGGTCGCCCCACCACTGGGCATAGTCCTGGGCGCAGATCGAGATGTTGTGGGCGCCGTCGCCGAGCGAGGCGGAGTCGAAGGCGTAGGAGAAATTCTGGCTGCCTTCAGGGCAGGGCTTGAAGCTGCGGGCGAACTCACCGCTCGCCGCGGAGGAGTCGCGGTCGCAGCGCCCGGCGAAGTCCTGGACCTGGCGCTCGGCACCGTCGATCCGCAGGCGGGCGATCCGCAGGCCCGAGCCCTGGTCGAAGAGGCCGTAGGGGGCGGTGTGGGCGCCGCGGACCCAAGCGCCGGAGAGGAGCGGGTCATCGCTACCTTCGAACCAGGCGCTCGCGGGCGAGGTGTCGGCCAGCGTCAGGTTCAGGGTGTTGACGTCATAGGCGTTCCAGCCGCCGCGGTCGCAGCCCGCCTGCCTCATGCAGGTCAGCTCGGCGACGAAACGGCGGTAGTAGCCGGTCGTCGGGAAGGGCCACAGATGCGAGGCGAAGGTCGAGGTCGGCGCCCACTCGAAGCCGCTGTTCGGGGAGTTGGTGCCCTGCAGGAGGATGTGATGGCCCCCGCCGTCGAAGTCTTCGGCCCAGAAGCGCCCGCGCCAGCCGTCGGCGAAGTCGCCGGGCTCGCGGGTGTAGCCGCCGGCGGCGAGGATCGCCACCCACGGCGGCACCGTCCACGAGATCGAGGCGTAGGCGTCGGCCCCGGCGTTGCCGGAAGGCTGGTTCTCGTAGATCCGCAGGAAGGCGTTGTTGCCCGCCGGGTCCGGCGCCGGCCCGCAGTGGTTCTCCACCGTGAAGATCCCGTCCGGGTTCTGGGCGCTGCGGGTGTTGGTGGCGACGTCGTATCTGTTGCTGCCGTTGTTGGCGGCGCAGAGGACCATCTTGTAGGTGGCGGCTTGGGCCGAGGCCGCGCAGAGGACCGCGACGAGGGCGGTCAGCAGCAAACCGCATAGGGCGACTGCGGCCGCGTGAGGACGCGGCCCGCTCGATCGAGAGGACATTCCCTGCTCCTTTGCTTCACGAGATCGGGCTCAGGAGCTGCGGTGGGCGCTGCTCCCCCTCTGCCGGCCGCGGGCTGTCGCCACAGGGCCAGAAGAGTGGGCGTTCCGACGATCTGGCTGGTATCTGAATGCACAAACACTGCGGTACATCAGCCAGAGCGCTTAGGCGCCCCCGAACATTCGTTGAGCGGCCAGCGAACGCACGTCGCCCGATAGGAGCCAACCCCTATCCGAACTCCGACACGTAGAAGTACCGGGCTGCACTGTGAGACAAAGCAGCTCGACCCCTTGGACGTTGCGGACGTCCAGACACAGGGAGTCCACCTCGGCACGCTCGACGAGGGCTACCCGGTAAAGCGTGTAGCGAGGGGCGTGGGGCAACGGCTCCTCTCTCGCGCCCAGCACCTTCGACTTGAGCGGAAGCGGTGGGAAAGCCCGACCAGCGTCGGCACCGGGGCAATCCCTGACCGGAACTACTGGCCGCGGTCGAGTTCTTCGACCAGCGCCGCGACCCGCTCCGCGATCTCGTCGCGGGTCGCGCGAACCTCGTCCACCGGGCGGCCCTTCGGATCGGGTAAGTCCCAGTCGACGTAGCGGACGCCGGGCACATAGGGGCATTTGTCGCCGCAGCCCATCGTCACGACCACGTCGGCCCATTCCGCGTCCTCGGTGCTCAGCAGCCGCGGGACTCGGTCGCTGAGGTCGATACCCAGCTCGTTCATCACCTCCACGACCGCGGGGTGGACATGCTCGCCGGGCGTCGTGCCCGCCGAGCGCCCCTGGTGGCGGCCCTCGGCCGCGCGCTCGAAGAGCGCCTGGCTCATCTGCGAGCGACCGGCGTTGTGGAGACAGACGAAGAGTGCGTTTGCCATGTGGCTCCCCTCGTTCCCTTCGCGCTCTGGCTAGGCGTCGACCTGCGGCACCTGGGAGCGCCGCTCCGCTCCGTCTCCGTTGGCGGCGGTGCCGTCCTGGGGGACCATGATCTCCGCCGCCTCGTCGGCAGTGATGTCTGGGTAGAGAACCCGGATCACGCCGATCGCAACCGCGCCGCCGATCAGCTGGAAGACGATGAAGGCCGGCACCGACGCCGGCGCGATGCCGGCGAAGGTGTTGGAGAACATCCGGCCTATGTCGATCGCCGGGTTGGCGAAGCTGGTCGAGCTGGTGAAGAAGTAGGCGGCGCCGATATAGGCGCCGATGGCGGCGGGGGCCAGGGCGCCCCGCTTGGTCCGCGCCAGCGAGAAGATCACCAGCAACAGCCCGAGCGTCGCCACAACCTCGGCGAAGAGATGCGAGGAAGTGGCGCGGTGGGTGGTCGAGATCGAGATCGCCGTCAGGTCGAACATCAGGTTCGCGGCGACGGCGCCGGTGATGCAGCCCGCGATCTGGGCGGGGATGTAGGCGAAGGCATGGCGCCAGCGCAGCCCCCCGAAGGCGGCGTCGACCAGGGAGACCACCGGGTTGAAGTGGGCGCCGGAGATCGGGCCGAACATGAGGATGAAGGTGAAGAGGCCGGCCGCCGTCGCCGCCGCGTTCTCGAAGAGCTGCAGCCCGACGTCGCCGGGGGAGAGCTGGGCGGCGGCGATGCCGGAGCCGATCACGGTGGCGGCTAGGAACGCCGAGCCGAGGAACTCGGCGAAGAGGCGCCTGGGCAGGGGGGCGTTGGTCATCGGGTCACCGCCAGCTCGCGGCAGCTCTCCTCGCGCAGGCACTCGCTGGTGCGACGCTGGGCGAGGGCGAGGATGTGGCTTCGCACCGGGACATCGTCGTAGTCGGCGAGGACGGCGTCGGCACAGGCGCGGATCGCCTCTGGCTCCCGGAGGCCTTCGAACTCGCCGATCAAGCCCGGCAGGAGCTGCTCCAACCGCCGCTTGTGGGCGGAGTCGTCGCGGCGGATCTCCTCGGCCCGGAAGGTGATCAGGTCATCGACGCGGCCGGCGATCTCGTCCCGAATCGCGCGGACCTCGGGCAGCGATCTGCCGGCGGGGTCCGGGATCTCCCAGTCCTCGACCGTGGCCGGAACGTAGGGGCAGGCGCCGCCGCAGCCCATCGTGATCGCCCAGTCGGCGTGCAGCTGCATCTCGACCGAGAGCTTCTTCGGCTGGCGACCGGTGAGGTCGATCCCGATCTCCGACATGGCCTCGACGACGACCGGATGGATGCTCTCAGCGGGTTCCTGCCCTGCCGACTCGGCCCGCAGGCCGGCCGGCGCGTAGCTCTCGAAGAGGGCCTGGGCCATCTGCGAGCGCCCCGCGTTTCGGTTGCAGACGAACAAGACATACCTCATATCAGCCTCCCTCTGAGGGCCTGTTAACGGCTTGTCGATTCGGTCGATTTCCCATCAGGGACGGCTCGAAGGTCGTTCCGCGATCCGCGCCTCTTCGCAGGTGCCCGCGAGCAGGCAGTCGCGGGTCTGACGCCGCACCAGGCTGGGCGGGGGGCACCTGCCCTCTTTCTCGACGTGGTACTCCAGGACCGCTTCGGCGCAGTCGAGGACTTCGAGCCCGTCGCGGCGCCCGAACTCCCTCATCAGCTCGGGCAGCAGTGTGGTCATCCGCCAGCGGTTCCAGCGCTCCCGGAGCCAGAGAGGAGGGCTGGCCCGCATCGGCCCCCACCCACCTCACGCGGCGCTCAGCAGCTTGTCCGCGAACTCCTGCGGCAACCCGGCCGCCGCCACTTCGCGCGAGGCTAGATCGGCGTCGTAGTCGAAGCGCTCGATCCGCGCGGCGACCCCGGCGCTCGTGGCCTCAAGCACCGCGAAGGCGCCGCGAGGGTCGCCGTCCTTGGGCTTGCCCACGGACCCGCAGTTGACGAAGACCACCCCGCCGTAGCCCGCGATCCAGGGCTTGTGGGTGTGGCC
Source organism: uncultured Actinomycetes bacterium (assembly GCA_963708405.1). Taxonomy (GTDB): domain Bacteria; phylum Actinomycetota; class Thermoleophilia; order Solirubrobacterales; family 70-9; genus VAYN01. The sequence continues at coordinate 285,784 of CAVPSL010000002.1, read as the reverse complement.
GAAGACGAGCAGGTCGCAGTCCGCGTCGGCCGCGATTCGTTCGAACGTCCTCGCTGGCTTGTCGTCGAAGAGGTACTCGTTGACCTTGCGCGGCGAGCCATGGACGAGGCGGATCCGCTTGCCGCCGATCTCGAAGCGCAGGTCGAAGGGCAGCTCGCGCATGAAGTCTTTGGAGCGCTGGTCGGTGTGGGCGAGGGTCCACTCGACCGAGCGCTGGCCCAGCTCGCGGTCCTCCTTGGTGACGTAGGCGCAGCCGCAGTCCTCCAGATCGCGGGCGATCGCGTAGTCGTAATTGCCGTAGATCGTCGGTATGCCGCGCTGCTCGATTTCCCGGCAGACCTCGTTCGGCCAAGGGCCGTAGCCGACCAGATCGCCCCCGCAGTAGACCTTGTCCGGCCCGATCTCCTCCACCGCCGCCAGCGCCGCTTCGAGCGCCGGGAGGTTCCCGTGGATGTCGGTGATGACCGCGACTCGTTGCATTCCTCCGCCCCCTGCGTCTCCTTCAATTTGCACCTGTCGATTTAACCGGCGCCCATGCTACGAATTGACAAGTCCGATTTCAATAGATATATGTAAATAGATGAGCGTCGATCTGGAGCTGGAGCCCAAGAGCAAGCGACCGCCCGGCGAACCGTGCTGCGAGCCGGTCGTCTATCCCGATGTCCAGCGCGAGCAGGCGCAGCGGATGGCGATGATCGCCAAAGCCCTCGGCGATCCGATCCGCCTGCAGCTGGTCGACGTGCTGCGAAAGCACGCCGGCAAGGTCTGCGTCTGCGAGCTCGTCCCCCTCTTCGACGTCGCCCAGCCGACCGTCTCCCACCACCTGAAGAAGTTGAAGGAGGCCGGCATCGTCGGCTCCGAGCGGCCGGGGCTGTGGGCCTACTACTACGTGAAGCCCGAGGCTCTGAAGGAGTTCTCCGAGTGGCTGAGCTGAGCGCGCCAGAGGCCGGAGCGAGGACTCCTAGCTCCTGCTGCTCGGCGGCGGCCCAGGAAAGCTGCTGCGAGCCGGTTGAGAAGGCCGAGTGCTGCGAGCCGGAGTCCTCGAGCTGCGGTTGCGCGGCGGGGGAGCAGGACGACAGTGAGCGCGTGCGGGAGGCGGTTCGCCGGCGCTACGCCGCGGCTGCCGAACACGTAAGCGCCGCCGGCTCCGCCTCCTGCTGCGCGGCGGAGACCGTGCTCGGGGAGGAGGAGGCCAAGGTCTTCGGCGCCGGGCTCTACGGCGAGGGCGAGCAGGCCGAGCTTCCCGATGCCGCCACGATGGCATCGCTCGGCTGCGGCAACCCGACCGCGGTGGCTGAGCTCAGCCCCGGCGAGATCGTCCTCGACCTGGGCTCTGGCGGCGGCATCGACGTCCTGCTCTCGGCCCGCCGCGTCCATCCGGGCGGGCGGGCCTACGGGCTCGACATGACCGACGAGATGCTGGCCCTGGCGCGTGAGAACCAGCGCACGGCGGGGGTCGAGAACGTCGAGTGGCTGCGGGGCGCGATCGAGGCGATCCCGCTACCCGCCGAGACCGTCGACGTCGTGATCTCCAACTGCGTGATCAACCTCTCCGGCGACAAGCAGCGGGTGCTCGCGGAGGCGGCGCGGGTGCTGCGCCCCGGTGGTCGCTTCGCCGTCTCCGATGTGATCGCCGACGAGGACATGGACGCGGCCACGCGCGCCGACCTCGCGCAGTGGGTCGGCTGCATCGCCGGTGCCCTTACCCGCCGCGAGTTCGAAAGCGCGCTCGAAGCCGCCGGCTTCGAGGAGATCGAGATCGCCGAGACCCACCGCGTCCACGAGAAGGCCGGCTCGGCGATCATCCGCGCGCGCAAGCTCGCCTGAGCGGGCGCACTTCGGCCTGCCTACCTGCCCGCATTCACATGTGTCGATCAGTTGGCCGCGCCGGGCCACTTATCGAGGTTCGTGAATCAGGCAACCTCCGATGGTCGACTCCATGTGTGCATCCATGCCTTAAACAATGTGGCTTCCGAGAGCGTGGACTTACTTTCACGAAATCGTTACAACGTTTTGAGATCAGGTTCCACGATTGCCTCCCGTGACCGATGTCCTCGCCAGTACCCCGAGGGTCCAGGTCGGGCGCCTTGAGGTGCGGCCCGACGAGCTGACGGCACTGGTCGACGGGCGCCCGCTCGACCTCACCCTGCGCGAGCTGCAGGTGCTCTCGCTTCTGGCCTCCCGCCCGGATCGCATCCTGCCCCGCGAGTCGATCTATGAGGCGATCTGGGGCAAGCCCCACGGCGACGGCGAGCGCTCGGTCGATGTCTACGTGAGCCGGCTGCGGGGGAAGCTCGACGGCATCCTCGACGGCGCCGAGACGATCCACACCCATCCCGGCATCGGCTATCGCTTTTGCTACGAGGGCTGACCCTCTAGCAGCCGCAGTCCGGGCTGCGGCCGAAGGTGTAGCCGCGGCCGTGGCAGGTGCGGATGTAGGAGGTGCCGGGGATCGCCGACTCCAGTTTGGTCCTGATCCGGGCGACCAGGACATCGACAGAGCGGGGATGGGCCCGCTTCTCCGGTCCCCAAATCGCCCTGATCAGCTCCTCGCGGGAGCGGCTGCGACCGGCGTGGCGGCGCAGCTCCACGAGTAGCGTCATCTCGCGCCCCGAGAGTTGAAGCGCGCGGCCGTCGGCGAAGGCGATCAACCGTTCGGGGTGGATTGCCAGGCGCCCGTCGTCGAAATCGGGAACGGCCTGAAGCTCCTCCAGACGCGACTGGACCTCAGCCCTGGCGATCATTCCCAACCTGCGCCTGCGGATTGAAAATCGAGCTCATGGACGCGATGGTCCCAGACCTCTCCCGCGAGTGTGTAACGATTTTGTAACGAGAAGATGTAGACCGATGTTGACCTGATCGACGGTCTTCAATCTCGTTGACGTACACCTATCAACTGTGTGGGACCAGGCGTGACAGTCGCCGGGATGGTGAGCATTTCACGGCTAGGAATGACAGTTGGTAGTGGGTTGTTGATGGGTGGGTGAACCTTTCACGAAAAAGTTACAACGCCGCTACGACACCGGCTCATTCTCCCAGCTGGCTTCGTGGGCAAATCAGCCCGCAGCCGTACTCAGCATGGTCACCCACACGAAAGGATTGCCTTGATTCGCAACAGGCTGCTGTCTGTCTTCATCGCGGTGCTTGCAATGGTTGGAGGGACTGCAACCGTTGCGCCGGCACTCGCTTCCGCCGCCGGGCTCACCGGCGCGGGTTCGACCCTCGTCGCCCCCTTGATGGCGAACTGGATCAACGGCTTCGAAATCAAGGAAGGCATCCCCGTCAAATACGGCTCGGTCGGCTCCGGCGCCGGTATCTCCCAGATCACCGCCCGCACCGTCGACTTCGGCGCCTCCGACGCCCCGCTCACTCCCGAACAGGCCGCTGCCTGCAACGGCTGCGAACAGATCCCGTGGGGCCTCTCTGCCGTCGGCATCGGCTACAACCTGCCGGGGGTCAAAAAACTGAACCTGACCGGGCCGATCCTGGCCGGCATCTACTTCGGCAAGATCACCAAGTGGAACGACCCGAAGATCGCCAAAGTCAACCCCGGCGTCAAACTGCCGAGCCTGACGATCACGCCGATCTTCCGCAGCGATGGCTCGGGTACCACCTACGGGTTCGTTCGCTACCTCTCGAAGATCAGCCCGGCGTGGCGCAGCGAAGTCGGCTACGCGACCTCGGTCGGCTTCCCGGCCGGTGTCGGCGCCAAAGGCAACGCCGGCGTCACCTCGACGGTGACCAAGACGCCAGGCGCGATCGGCTACATCGAGGCGTCCTACATCATCGCGGCCGGGCTTCATGCAGCTTCCGTCCAGAACAAGGCCGGTAACTACGAGCTGCCCAACCTGAAAAACATCGAAGCGGCCGGTGCGATCGTGAAGAGCGTTCCGGCGAACAACGAACTGACGATCTCGGACCCGCCCAAGAGCGCGGCGGACGCCTACCCGATCTCGACGTTCACCTACGCTCTGGTCCCGCACAACGCGCCGCAGAAGCAGTTCCTGCAGCAGTTCGTCAAGTACTGCGTCACGGTCGGCCAGAAATACGGCCCGGCGCTGGACTTCGCGCCGATGCCGAAGGTCGTACAGCAGGCAGCGCTGAAGACGATCGCCGCTCTCTAAGTAGCTCAGGCGCTAGAAGGCGCCATCCTCCACAGACTGGCCCGGAGCCCTATATGGGTCCGGGCCAGTCTGCCTTTCTCGCCGAACCGGCCCGCCGTCAGCGTTCGCAAGCCTTCCTGGGTCATCTCGGCTTCGGCGCCGCCTCCAGGAATAACGTCGACCTCTCGTCAGAAAAGTCGAAACGGCCCGCTCTGACGGTCGGCGGCACCCAGATCAGCCCGGCCAGCAGGCTCTGCGGCTCGACCTGGAGCGCCGCGGCGAGCTTGACCAGGGTGTCGGTGCGCGGAATCCGCTCGCCCCGCTCGAGCTGGCCGAAGGCCGTGCGATGGAGGCCGGCGAGATCGCCGACCAGCTCCTGGCTGGCGCCGAGTGCCGCCCGCGCCTGCGTGAGGTTCTGCCCGATCCGCGCCGCGAAGGGGGTCGAGTACTCGTCCATCGGCAGCGCCGCGTTCCTGGCCGCTGCGCGAATCACCCGACGCCTCCCTCATCGGCCTGCTCGCGCCACGAGGGAAGGTCCTCGTCGACGATGTGGAAGTGGCCCTGCCTTGGGGCGGCGCTCGGCGTCCAGTCCATGCCGCCCAGGAGCACCCCCGGCTCCACTTCCAGCGCCCCGAGGAGCTTGACGATCGTGTCGAGACGCGGCACCCGGCGGCCGTTCTCCAGCAGGCCGATCTCGGTCCGATGGACAGCCGCCCGGACGGCCACTTCCTCCTGGGAGAGCCCGGCCTTGCCCCGCAGGCTGAGGAGGTTGCGGCCGAAGCGGATCGCCAGCGCCTCGGTCTGCTCGTGCAGGGCGGTCATCGGCGCTCCTCCCGGTGGCCCTGCGAGTCACCCGGATGCACCAGGACGGCGACGATCGCGGGGCGCCTGGTGCTGCGGCCCTCCAGGAGCGCCCAGCGCTCGCTGAGCTGCCCCGCCACAAACACCTGCGAACCGCCTTCCAGCGCACGTACGTCCTGGCTCTCGGCGAGCGCGTCGGGGACTTCGACCTCGCAGCTGGCCCACTTCCACAGGGTCTGCGGGCGCTCGGGGTCGGTCACGGGGAACTCGACCCGCAAGACCGTGACCGGCTCGCCGACCGGGTTGCGGCCGAGCCGCGGATCCTCCGTCAGCGTCCCGGAGAGGATCGCGTGGTTGACGGGGCGCTGGTCGAGCGGCGGCAAGGAAAGGTGCCGAGCTCCTGGGCGGTGGCGGCGCATCATCGTCGCTCACCCGAGGCCACAGACCGACCGTGACGGCGCGGGGTGCTCATTTCGCCCGTCCCTCCACCAGCTCATACCTGCGGGGCCTTGCCTGGACGAGCCGCGCCCGCTCCCGCTTCTCCAGCCGGCGGAGGCAGTTGGCCACCGCTCCGGAGGAGCGCTCGATCCCCTTGCCGACCGCGCTCGCGGTATGCGGCGAGGATTTCTTGTTGCGGCGCATCCAGGCGAGAACGAGCTTGTCGAGGTCGCCTGGACCCAGACGCTCGTTGGATGATCCCTTCGAACCTTTGGCGGCGGGCTTCGCCCGCCTGCCGGCCTGCTTCTTCTTCATGGCCTTCCTCCTAGCTCGGCGATGGGTCGATCCCATGCCGACGTCGTCCGGCGGCCAGGGTGCGGCCCCGGGGTTTCGTCCTCGTCTGGGTAGTCGTCGTGGGGCTCGGCCCACTCGGTCAAGCAGTAGGTGGCAGAGGCAAAGCGCCACGAGGTCCAGCGAAGTCGCTCGCTCAGCGCGAACAGGTCCCTCGCTTTCAGCGACGCTGCGGCGTGGATGCGATCGGCCGCCTCGATGGCCTGGTCCAGCTCCTCCCGTAGCCCGTCGATCCGCAAGGCGGCCTTGACGCGAGCCTGCCGCCAAGCGCGATGCTGAGGCGACTCGGGCAGGTCGCCGACCTCTCCGGCCTCGCGCAGATCCGCCAGCTTCTCCCGGCCGGCGTCGGTCAGGCCCCAGTGGGGCTCGCCCCGCCTCTCGGTTGAGGTCAGAAGGCCGGCACGGCGCAGGCTTTCAAGCCGGGGAAGAAGCGAGGCGTCGGTCGCCGGCTCGGGCTCGAGCCCGAGGTGTTCGGTGAGGACATCGACCCAGACCGCCTCGGCCTGCTCATGGCATTCCGCCCGCTCGGCCGCCGCGAGGATGACCCCGTCATCGACGAGGTCGCAGGGACGCGGCTCACCGTCCTCGGCGGGGTAACTTCCGGCCTCGGCCGGCGCCGCCTCCGCCCGATCGGGTGGATCGAGCTCGGCCCGCAGACGCTTGCAGGCGTCGCGGCCTTGAATGAATCGCTGCCGCGTTTCGGCGTCTTCCCGACTTTCCTCGGTGTCGCCGAGGACGAGGCCCGCTTCGCCCTGGAGGCGCTCCAGCACTCCCATCAGGTCGCAGCGCGGCATCGTCAGCTCGACGCCCCGGCGCCCCTCGTCCCCGCCCCAGCCGAGATCCTGCATCAGGCGGATGTCTTCGGCCAGCTCCAACCCGAGCCGCTCGGCCTTGGCGTAGTCCATCTGATCGAGATGGATAACGAGGTCACCTGCCGACCCCAGGTGGTTGCAGGTCACCTCGTAGAGCCCGTCGCGCTGCTCGCGGTTGATCCTGATCGTGGCGGGCACTGGCGCCCCTCCTTTCGGTAGGGCACCGAAGCCGGACTCGGTGCTACCCCGGTTGGGGCGACGGCGAGTACCGTTTCCGTTGCATCGAAGTTCAGGCTTCGGTGCCAGGCCCCGGGGCGTTCCACCGCCGCCGGGGCCACTTATGTCTTGGCGCCGGCGACCGTAGCTCCAGCGCTGGCGCAAAGCGAGGCGGAATCGGCCGAAATCGCCGCTAGTCGCCGCGCATCGGCGTCGTTTTGGGAACTAGTGCCCAAAACGGAGGCAATAGGAGGGGATGGTTCCATTTCCCTCCTGCGCCTCCGTAAACGACGAAATCCCGCTGTAGAGCGGGATCTCGGGTGAAGCGGCTGATGGGATTCGAACCCACGACCTTCTGCATGGCAAGCAGACGCTCTAGCCAGCTGAGCTACAGCCGCGTAAGGCCGGGCATTCTACCCTGTAGGGCGATGCTCTTCCGTCAGATCATTCATGAGGACCTTGGTTGCGCTTCCTATTTGGTCGCGGACCGGGAATCCGGGGTGGCCGTGGTGGTCGATCCGCAGTGGGATGTGGAGCCGTATCGGCGGCTCGCAAGGCTGCATGGGGTGCGGATCGGGCACGTGCTGGAGACGCACAACCACGCCGACCATGTCTCCGGGCACGGGCGGCTGGCGCGCAGCACCGGGGCGATCCTCCACATCCACGAGTTGGCCGAGGCCGAGTACCCGCACGAGTCCTTCCGTGACGGCTGGCGGCTGGATCTGGGGGATTTGCGGGTCGAGGCGATCCACGCGCCCGGGCACCGGCCCGAGCACACCTGCTTCCTGCTTTCCGACGCCGGCCGCGGCGGCGACCCCTGGGCCCTGCTGAGCGGCGACTCGCTCTTCATCGGCGACGTTGCCCGGCCCGACCTGGCGGTGGAGCCGCGTGAGGGAGCCGCCGGCATGTTCCACTCCCTGCACGAGCGGCTGCTGAAGCTGCCCAACGAGGTCGAGGTCTGGCCCGGCCACCTCGGCGGCTCGCTCTGCGGCGGCTCCGGACTCGACCTCAAGAACTCCTCGACGATCGGCTTCGAGCGCGGCCACAACCCAGCCTTGGCGATCGTCGACGAGAGCGCCTTCATCGAGCGGGCGGTGGGCTCGCTGGGCGACAAGCCGCCCAACATCGAGCGCATCGTCTCGCTCAACCGCGGGCCGCTGGTCGACGACTTCGGCACGCCGGTGCCGATGACCCCGCACGAGGTCGAGGCGGCGGTCGCCGCCGGCGCCGTCGTTATCGACGGTCGCACCAACGACCAGTTCGACGAGGCCCACATCGCCGGCGCTCTCAGCACCTCCGCCTACGACACCGGCTTCGCCACCAAGGTCTCCCGCGTGGCGCCGGACGGCGCCGACGTGATCGTCCTCGCCGCCTCCGACGGCGACGAGCGTGCCGCCGCCGAACTGCTGGCCTCAGTCGGGATGCGCGTGCGCGGCTTCCTCGAGGGCGGGATGACCGCCTGGCGGATGGAGGAGCGGCCGGTGCACCGGATCGAGCTGATCGACCCCGAGGAGTTGGCGACCCGCCTCGACGGCCCCCAGCCACCGGTCGTCCTCGACGTTCGCAACGCCAGCGAGTACGCCGGCGAGCACATCCCCGGCTCGCTGCACATCCCCTACGGCGACCTCGCCGCCCGTATCGACGAAGTCCCGCGCGACCGGCCCCTGGCGACGATCTGCCGAGGCGGCAAGCGCAGCGGCCTCGCCGCCTCGATCCTCCAGCGCGAAGGCTTCGCCGACGTCGTCCACGTCGGCCAGGGCGTCGGCACTTGGCGCGACGCCGGCCACCCGATCGAGAGCGGCGCCGCTCTCACCGCCGACCCGAGCTGAGCTCGGACCTCGGAGATGACAGCGGCGCCGACGCCGGTCAGTGCGTCAGGTAGATAGGACCCGACTGGGTTTTCACTTCGCTGGCGTCAGACGACCCCACCGCGGTGCAGATCGCGGTCACCGTCATCGTTATGCCATCTCTGCTGCTCCAGCCGGTCGCCGTCCAGCCGTTGTGGTCGCTGGTCGGGCCGCTGTCGTTGATGTAGCCGCCACTGTCATCGCTGACGGTGGCACCGCCCCCGAGCACCTTCTCGCCGCTGGGACAAGCGGCAAGGCCGGTGGGACCGACGATTCCGCCCTTGCCGAGAGACACGGAGACGGTCGAGTAGTGCACCGCACTAAGGCCGCTGGCAAGGACCCCGGTCAGGCTGCTGCCGACGACCTGCTGCCCGGTCAGCGAACCCGCTTTCACCTGGCGGCCAGTGATCGTCCCAGGCTTGATCTGTTTCGCCGTGACGCCGCGCGGCCTGAGCCGGTTCCCGGGGATGGACTTGGGTTTGATCTGCGACCCCCGGATCTTGTTGCTGGCCGCGTAGACGCTGCCACCTAGCGCGAGGAACAGGGCGATAACGGCAATCACGTTCGAGAACGTGATTGCCTTCCTGATACGAGTCACATGGCCTCCTTCGGCGTATGCGTTGAGATTGCCGCCGACTGCTTATCAATCTCTAGGCCAATGTGCTGTTTCTAGTTCATTAGATGCCTTAAATCGGCGACCGCCTCGGCGATCGGCGTCTCCCCCGTCCGCAGTTCGAAGGTCTTCCAATCGCGTTCTCGGCCGGCAGCACCGCCGCGATCACGGCGGCGACGTCGGCGCGCGGTACCTCATCGCGCTCCAGCCGCTCGCCGACGCGCACCCGGCCCGTCCCCGGGTCGTCGGTGAGGCCGCCGGGACGGACGATCGTGAAGTCGAGGCCGCTGGCGGTGAGGGCGCGGTCGGCCTCGGCCTTGGCACGCAGGTACTCGCCGAAGACATCGCCGCCGGAGGCGGGCGGGTCGGCGGCGCCCATCGAGCTCACCATCACGTAGCGGCGCACGTCGTCGACCAGGCAGGCTTCGATCAGCTTGACGGCACCGCCCAGGTCCATCGCCCGCTTGCGCTCGGCGCCGCTGCCCGGTCCGGCGCCGGCGGCGAAGACAACCGCGTCGGCACCGCGCAGGGCAGCGCTCACCTCGTCGGTGCCCGCGGTCTCGAGGTCGCAGAGGACCGGCTCGACCTCGATCTCGCGCAGGTCGTCCGCCTGTCCACGGTCGCGGATCAGACCCCGCACCGAGTCCCCGCGTCGCGCCAGCTCGGCGCCCAGCAACATCCCGATCTTGCCATGCCCGCCGGCGATCACCACGTCCATCTCAGCCTCCGTTCCCCGTTTCCGCTGTTCCTTCTCCCCGCTACAAGGGGATAAGTAACAGCGGAAGCTAGCCGAGCTCGGCGAGCAGGCCGGGCAGGTCGAGTGGCCGCACGTACATCTCGACCTTCTGGCCGGGCGCGGGTTGGGGCCACTCCTTCTTGGGACGGTCCCAGTAGAGCTCGATGCCGTTGCCGTCGGGGTCGGCGAGATAGATCGCCTCGCTGACCCCGTGATCGGAGGCGCCTTCGATCGGCACTCCGGCCTCCCCCAGCCGCCGCAGCGCGTCGGCGAGGGCGCGCCGAGTCGGGTAACGGATCGCCACGTGGTAGAGGCCGGTGGTCCCGGGCGGTGGCGGCGAGCCTCCTTTCGACTGCCAGGAGTTGAGGCCGATGTGGTGGTGGTAGCCGCCGGCGGAGACGAAGGCGGCGTCCTCGCCATAGCGCTGCATCAGCTCGAAGCCGAGCACCCCGCAGTAGAAGTCGAGGGCGCGATCGACGTCGGCAACCCTGAGGTGGACGTGGCCGATGTCGACGCCGGGGTCGATCGGCTCCGGGGTCCGCTCCGCCATGCGGGGAGCCTACTCGCCGTCGAGCGCCTGGTTGACGAGCCGGTCGGCGTCGGCGTTTTGGGCTCGGCGCACGTGCCGAATCGACCAGGAGGAGAAGTCGCGCAGCGCCGCTTTCACCTCGGCGTTGAGCTCGCGCATGGTCGCGTCCTTGACCTTGTATTCGCCCTTCATCTGCTTGACGACCAGCTCCGAGTCGCCGACCAGGTCCAGTTCGTCGGCGCCGTGGGCGGCGGCTCGTTCGATTCCCAGCAGCAGCGCCCGGTACTCGGCGACGTTGTTAGTGGCGCGACCGATCCGCTCGCCGCGCTCCTCCAGCACCTCGCCACCCGCATCGCGGACGACGACACCGATCGCCGCCGGTCCAGGGTTGCCGCGGGCGCCGCCATCGACGTTGACCGTCAGCTTCGGCATCGGGCTCAGCGGGCGCCGGCGCCGTCGGGGCTGCGCCGTCGTGCTGGCGCGACGAGGACGACGCGGCCACCCTCCGCCGCCGAGGCGTTCCACTGGCGGGCGGCGTTGTCGAGCTGGTCCATCTCCAAGCCCTTGTCGATCGGGAAGACCGGCCGCAGCTCGTCGCCAAGGTCGACGCCCCACTGGTACCAAGACAGCTCCCAAGCGACGGTGATCCGAATCTCTTTCGGGGCGCCCGCCGAGGCCCCGACCGAGACCCAGGGCGCGCCGAGGGTGCGGACGAGTCCAGAGACCGTGCGCGAGGCTTCACTGGCGTTGAAGCGGGCGACGGCGCGCTCGAAGGGACTGAGCAGGGTCGGCTCCGGGTCGAGCCGCTGGGGACGACGGCCGGGAGCGGCCGGGTCGGGCCTGCTCGCGGGCGTGGGCGGCGGCGTCGGCTCGGGCTCGACGGGCTCCTCCTCGGCCTTGACCTCCTCTTCCAGTACTGGCTCAGGTTCGGGCTCCACCGCCGGGGACTTGGGACGGCGCCGCAGCAAGCCACTGAAGAGGCCGCGTTTCTCGGGCGCCGGCAGGGCCTCCGGCATACCGTCGCGCTCGCGCTCCCAGCCGAGCCGCTCGGCCCGGGGCACGCAGAGCTCGCAGACGTCTCGGCGGCCGGCCGGCGAGACATAGGCGCGGGTCTGCTCTCCGGCCAGGATGGTCCGGCCGCAGACGGCGCAGGTCTCGTCGGGGCTCACTTGGCCAAAGTTAGCAACGGGCCCCTGCCGCCCGCCTCGCCCGAAAGGTCTGCTGCTAGGCGCCTTGCAGGCGGGACTTGAGCCGCATCACGGCCTTCGTGTGCAGCTGCGAAACGCGCGACTCGGTAACGCCGAGGACCTCGCCGATCTCGCGCAGGGTCAGGTTCTCGTAGTAATAGAGCGCGACGACGAGCTGCTCGCGCTCGGGCAGGGAGCCGATCGCCTCGGTAAGGCGGTCCTTGATCTCGTTGCTGTCGAGAGCCTCCTGCGGGTCGGCGGCCCCCTCGTCGGCGATCGTGTCCAGCAGCGAAACCTGGTCGCCGGAGCTATCGGAGACGGTCCAGAGCTCGTCGAGCGCGTAAACGGAGGAGTTGGCGATCTCCAGCAGGGCGGACTGAAGTTCCTCCTCGGTCATGTTCAGTTTCGCCGCCAGCTCGGCCTCGGACGGGGCCCGCTGCAGTTCGTGCTCGAGCTTGGACTGGGCGGCCTCGATCTCGCGCGCCCGCGAGCGCACCGAGCGCGGTACCCAATCCAGCGAGCGCAGTTCGTCGATGATCGCGCCGCGGATGCGGGTCATTGCGAAGGTCTCGAACTTGATCCCGCGATCGGGGTCGAACCGCTGAATCGCCCCGATCAAGCCGACGAGGCCATAGGAGATCAGGTCGGCGTCCTCGACGTGCGAGGGCAGACCGGCACCGAGACGGCCGGCGACGAACTTAACCATCGGCGAGTAGGCGACCACCAGTCGCTCGCGCGCGCCATCGTCGCCGTCGTCCTTGTAACGACGCCACAGATCCCGCAGCTCGACCTCTTTTACCCCCGTTTCCATGCCTCTTGCTCGATTCTACGTTTGTTGGCGCGTTCTTCTGCTCACGCCCGTGGGTGGCTGTGCTTGTAGGTGTCCCTGAGCCGCGCCGCATCGACGCGGGTGTAAACCTGGGTGGTGGAGATGGAGGCGTGTCCCAGCAGCTCCTGAATGGTACGCAGATCGGCGCCGCCCTCAAGTAGATGCGTGGCGAAGGAGTGCCGCAGCGCGTGCGGTGAGACCCCGGCCGCCATCGCCGCTTCGCGGGTCCAGAGGCCAAGCCGGCGGGTGACGTCGGAGTTGGAGAGGCGCCGTCCGCTCTTTGAGAGGAAGAGCGCCAGCTCGCGAGGATCACCGGCGAGCGCGTGGCGCCCGCGCTGCAGGTAGCGCTCGAGCGCCTGGCGGGCGGGGTCTCCGAAAGGAAGGATCCGCACCTTCGAGCCCTTGCCGAGCACCCGCAGTTGCTGCAGTTCGAAGTCGACCGAGTTGACGTCGAGATTGACGATCTCCTCGCAGCGGAGGCCGCAGGAATAGGCCAGCTCCAGCATCGCCCGGTCGCGGAACTCGAGCGGCGTCCGCGCCGGGATTCCCTCCAGCAGCTTCCGCATCTGCTCGCTGGAGAGCACCTTCGGCAGCCGTTCCTCGCGCTTCGGGCTGGAGACCAGCTCGGCCGGGTTCTGCCCGACCCGCTCGGTGCGGACCAGGAACCCATAGAGACCGCGGATCGAAGCCAGCTTGCGGGCCACCGTCGCCGGCGCCGCCCCGGCGCTGGAAATTCCCGCCGCAAACCGCCGCACGTCCCGGTAGCGCACTTCCCCCGGCGCTTTCCCCATCCCCTGCGCCCACTCCGCAAACGCCCCGAGGTCCACCCCATACGCGCGCCGCGTTCGCTCAGCCGCCCCCCGCGCCCTTAGGTCGCGGTCGTACTCAGCAAGCGCGTCGGTCCAGTTCACAAAACTGGATTCGCCCTCCCCCGCGCTCGTCCTGCGCGGCGGCCTAGTCGCCGATGTAGATCGGGGTTCCTACTTCGACCTGGGGATACAGTTCGATCACGTCGGGGATCGCCATGCGGATGCAGCCGTGCGAGCCGGCGGTCCCCAGCGATTCGGTCTCTTCGGTGCCGTGGATGCCGGCGCCTTCGAAGATCCCCATCCAGCGGGCCTTGATCGGGTTTTCCGGCCCCGGCGGGATCGTCTCCCCGGCGAGACTGCCAGCCCAGGCCGAGTTCGGCACGTGCCAGACCGGGTTTTCTTCCTTGTCCTGGATTTCGTAGAGGCCTTCCGGCGTTTCCAGCCCTTCCATGCCAACCGCGACCGTGTAGCTCTTGGCCAGCTTCAGGTGCTTCCAGAGGCGGAGGGTGAAGGTGCCGCGGTCGAGGGTGAGGTAAGACGGGTACTTGGCGGCGACTTCGCTGCGGCTGATTTCCGGCTTGACCGAGTGCACCTTGGCGACCACGGCGTGCGGGGCCTTGGCGTTGAGGACGGCGGCGGTCAGTTCCTTCTCCAGCTGGTTGTCGCGCAGCTTGCGGCCTGGCTTGCCGGAGACGACTTCGAGCGAGCTGGGCGTCGGTTCGACGCCGGCGCTCTGCGGATCGCGGTTGACTTCGGCGGCGACCTTGCGGACGAAGCGGTTGATCGCCCGCTTTGAGTAGGCGACGTCGGCGGAGACGTTTTCGTCGACTTCGCCACCGCTGACGTAGCGGACCAGCCGCCCGGGGAAGCCGCCGCTGCGGCTGTCGGAGAGGGCTTCTTCGACCGCGCGGCTGACGTTGGCGCGCAGCTTCAGGTTGGTGCCGGGCAGGGTCCAGCTCTGGCCTTCGAAGCTGACCTGGAGCGGGTGCTGCAGCGGCTTCAGCAGTTGCTTGCGGACGGCGGCCGCCGCTTCGGCTTCGTCCATGCCGCCGACGTCGACGCCGGCGATCGTCACCCCGTCGGCGATCTTGTCCTTCTGGCTGCTGTCGTAGACAAAGGCGCCCCCGAGCAGGAGCACGACGACGACAGCCAAGCCGCCGATCACGATCCAACGCTTTTTACCCATCGTCTCCTTCGCCCTTGAGTCGTCTCACGCCGGTTTCGAAAATTCTAGGCATTCGGATCATTCGCCCGGGCGTGTTGACTTCCCTGCAATTTGGCAGGTGCACCGGTCTTATCGGCAGCGCGGCGGATATCTTTCGCCCCGTGCAGTCCAAGGATCAGGTGCGGGCAGAGGTCTGGAAGGCGATGGATCGGGAGGGCGTCTCCCGCTTCCCAGGCGCCGAGGGACGGATCCCGAACTTCGCCGGCGCCAAGATGGCGGCCGAAAAGCTGGCCGGTCACCGGCTCTGGAAGCGCGCCCGCGTGATCAAGGCCAACCCCGACTCGCCGCAGACCCACGCCCGGCGCATGGCCCTGGAAGAAGGCAAGACCGTGATCATGGCCGTGCCACGCCTGCGCGACCCGCACCCGTTCCGGGTGCTGGACCCGAAAAAGCTCTCGAAAGCGGCGATGAAAGAGGCCTCGACGATCAAGGGGGCGCTCAAACACGGCCGCGTCGTCGCCCTCGACGACCTGCCCGAGGTCGACTTCGTCCTCTGCGGCTCGGTCGCAGTCAACCTCAGCGGCGCCCGGATTGGCAAGGGCGGCGGCTACCACGACCTCGAGTACGGGATCCTCATCGACGCCGGCAAGATCGACGACCACACGACCGTGGCGACGACCGTCCACCCGATCCAGATCCTCCGCAAGCACCTGATGTCCACCGACCACGACCTGCCGATCGACCTGATCGCGACGCCCCGGGCCGTGATCGAAGTCGAGCGCCAGTACGAGCGGCCACGCGGCATCCTCTGGGACCACCTGCAGCCACCGCAGATCCGCGAGATCCCGGTGCTAGAACGCATGGGGTATGCCTGAGGCAACTGCACTCGACCCGCGCATCGTCAGCGGCCGGGACTACGGCAATCCCGATCCCGAATGGCGGCGGATCGACTGGCGCCAACATCTGCATCACGTCTCGCTTCCCGGCGCCGAGGTCCAGTACGCCGAGATCGGTGAGGGGCCACCGATCGTCTTCGTCCACGGGCTCTCAGGCGCTTGGCAGAACTGGCTCGAAAACCTCCCCCACTTCGGCCGCGAGCACCGCGCTATCGCCCTCGACCTCCCCGGCTTCGGCGCCAGCCCGATGCCCTCGTGGCCGATCGACATCCCCGCCTACGGTCGCCTCCTTCACGACTTCTGCGAGAAGCTGGGAATCGACGGCGCCGTCGTCGTCGGCAACTCGATGGGCGGTTTCGTCGCCGCCGAGGCGGTGACCGCCGGGCCGGCGCGCTTCGAGCAGCTCGTGCTGGTCTCCTCGGCCGGAATCATCAACACTTGGCGGCCGGAAGAGCGGGCGACGGTGACGGCCTGGGCCTGGAATCAGTTCGGCCCACACTTCTACGACCGCGGCCGCTTCATCGTCTCGCGGCCGCGGGCGCGCGACATCGTTTTCGGGCCCTTCTTCCGCTACCCAAACCGACTGCGCGAAGACCTACTGCTGGAGCAGATCCTCGGTGGCATGCAGCGCGCCGAGGGCTTCGGCGACGCCCTGCGGGCGACGATCCACCACGACATCCGCGACCGCCTCGCCGAGATCGAGATCCCGACGTTGGTCGTCGGCGGCCTCTCCGACCGCGTCGTCCCGGTCGCGGCGGCGGTCAGCTTCCACCGGCGCATCCCCCACTCGCGCCTGGAGATCTTCGAGCGCACCGGGCACCTGCCGCAGTTGGAGCGGCCTCTCCGCTTCAACGCGCTCCTCGACGAGTTCCTCGCCGAAGAGCGCTAGCTGGTGACGGCGCCGCGGGAGGCGGAGGAAACCGTCGCCATGTACTTGGCCATGACACCGCGGGTGTAGAGCGGTGGCGGTGACTGGTAGGCGGCAACGCGGGCGGCGATCTCCTCGTCGGTGAGATCGACGCTGAGGCGCCGCTCGTCGATGTCGACGGTGATCGTGTCGCCCTCCTGGATTGCGGCGATCGGACCTCCCTTGGCCGCCTCGGGGGCGACGTGGCCGATCATCAGGCCGCGGGTAGCGCCGGAGAAGCGGCCGTCGGTGACCATCGCCACGCTCTCCCCCAGGCCCTCGCCGACGATCGCCGCCGTCACCTGCAGCATCTCCCGCATCCCCGGCCCGCCGACCGGGCCCTCGTTGCGGATGACGACGATGTCGCCCGGATTGATCTGCTGGTCCTTGACGGCGCGGAAGCATTCTTCTTCGGTCTCGAAGACGCGGGCCGGGCCGGTCTGCTGGCGGCGCTCGGTGCCGGCGACCTTGACCACGGAGCCTTCCGGCGCCAGGTTGCCCTTGAGGATCGCCAGTCCGCCTTCGCGCTTGACCGGGTCGTCTAGCGGCCGCACGACCTCCTGTCCCGGCGCCTCGGTGGCGGCCTCGGCCTCCTCGGCGATCGTGCGGCCGGTGACGGTGATCGCCTCCCCGTGCAGGATGCCGGCGTCGTCGAGCCGTTTGAGGATGACCGGCACGCCACCGGCGGCGTAGAGGTCGGTGGCGACGAAGCGGCCGCCCGGTTTGAGGTCGGCGAAGAGCGGCGTCGCCCGCGAGATCCGCTCGAAGTCGTCCATCGTCAGCTCGATCCCCAACTCGTGCGCGAGCGCGATCAGATGCAGGACACCGTTGGTCGAGCCACCGGAGGCACAGACACAGGCGATCGCGTTTTCCAGCGAATCCTTGGTGATGATCTTGCTCGGCCTGATGTCCTCGGCGAGGACGTTGATCACCAGCTCGCCGATTTTCTCCGCCACGGTCGGCTTGTCGTCGTCTTCGGCCGGGACCATCGCCGAGCCGCCGGCGCTGATCCCCAGCGCCTCGAAGGCGCAGGCCATCGTGTTGGCGGTGAACTGGCCACCGCAAGCACCGGCGCCGGGACTGACCACGCCCTCCATCTCGTTCAGTTCCTCGTCACTCATGTCGCCGGCGTTGTGGGCACCGATCGCCTCGAAGATGTCGAGGATCGTGACGTCGCGGCCGTGCCAGTGGCCGGGAGCGATCGAGCCGCCGTAGAGCAGCACCGAGGGCACGTCGAGCCGGGCCAGCGCCATCGCGCAGCCGGGGATCGTCTTGTCGCAGGCGCAGAGGGCGACGATCGCGTCGAACTGGTAGCCGCGGGCCATCAGCTCGATCGAATCGGCGATCACCTCGCGGCTGATCAGCGAGGCCTTCATCCCCTGGGTGCCCATCGTCACCCCATCGGAGACCGCAACGGTGTTGAACTCCATCGGCGTCCCACCGGCCGCGCGCACGCCCGCTTTGACGTGCTCGGCGAGCGCCCGCAAATGGAAGTTGCAGGGCATCGCCTCGGTCCAGGTGTTGGCGATCCCAATCGTCGGCTTGCTCAGGGCCTCGTCGTCGAACCCAATCCCCTTCATGTAGGCACGCGCGTGGGCGCGGTCGGGGCCGTCGAAGACGACGCTGGAACGGGGTCGCGGGAGGGCGGTCTTGGCGCCGTTGGTGCTCATGCGCCGAAATCTACTGGGCCGTCCGCGGCTGAACTGCCGCGCACGCCGCGGCGATGACGTCGGCACCACGCCCCCGCACATGCAGAGCGTCAACCGGCCCCGGTCCACTGCCAACGTCTTCGAGGCCGTTCGCGACCGCCTCGGAGGCGACGGTGCGCGCCTTGCACGCTGCCTCCAGCGGCGCGTCGCCGTGAGCGAGGAAGGCGGCGAGAGCCGAGGAGTGGGTGCAGCCGGATCCGTGGGCGGCGGCGCCCGGGTGCCTCTCGCCGCGGATTTCGACGGGACGGTCGCCGTCGAAGTAGAGGTCAATCAACTCCTCGCTATGACCGCCGGTGACGACCACCACTTTCGGGCCAAGCTCGAGGACGGCGCGGGCCAGATCCGCCTGGGTCGCCTCCTCTCCGAGGCCGGTCAGCTCACGAGCCTCGGGAATGTTCGGCGTGACGACGTCGGCCATCAGCAACAGGTGGTCGACCAACGCTCGCTTCGTCTCGTCGTCGAGCAGCTTGGCCCCGCTCTCAGCAACCATCACCGGGTCAATCACAACCGGCGCACCAGCGACCCCAATGTAGGTGAGCGCGACCGCAACCGCATCGATCGTCTCAGGCGAGCCCAGCATGCCGATCTTGACCGCATCCGCTCCCATGTCCTCGGCGATCGCCAAAACCTGGCTGAAGACCATCTGCGGTGAGACCAGCTCGACTCGCTCGACGGCGCGGGTGTTCTGGGAAGTAAGCGCGGTGATCGCCGTCATCCCGTGAACGCCGCAGCGGGCGAAGGCCTTGAGGTCGGCCTGGATACCGGCGCCGCCGCCGGAGTCCGAGCCGGCAATCGAGAGGGCGGTTGGAATGCGTTGGTTTCCCATTCCTTCACCCTATTACCGGCTCTGGGGGCGCCGGCAGCAGCGTCCGCGTGTAGGCACCGAGGGGTGAGCAGGCGAGGTAGCCGAGCAGCTCGAGCCGAGCCAGGGCGGCGGCCGCTTCGGCACCGGAGAGGGCGAGCGCCGCGGCGACGCCGTCGCAGGTCCCGGCCCCACCCTCGACGGCCGCGAGCACCTTGCGCTGCGCTGGCTCCAGCGCCGGGCCGCAGCGTTCGAGCGGGCGAGCGCCAGCGCCCAGCATCGCGTCGAGCACGTCCTGGGCGTCGCGGACGACGCAGGCGCCGCCGGCGAGCAGGTTGTTGGGGCCGGCCGAGGCCCGCGAGGTGACCGGGCCGGGGACGGCACCGAGGTCGCGGCCGAGATCGGCGGCGAGGTCGGCGGTGATCAACGAGCCCGAGCGCGCTGCCGCCTCGACGACGACGGTCATCCCCGCTAGCGCGGCCATCACACGGTTGCGGGCCGGAAAGGTCCAGCGCCAGGGGACGGCGCCGGGCGGCAGCTCGGAGAGGACCAGCCCCCGTTCGCAGATGCGCCGCCAGAGCGAGCGGTGCGAGGCAGGGTAGGCGGTGTCGGGACCGCAGCCGAGCACGGCGATCGTGGTACCCGAATCGCTGTCGAGCGCACCGCGATGGGCACATCCGTCCACCCCGAAGGCGAGGCCACTGACGACGATCATGCCCGCCCCGGCCAGGTCGCGGCCAAGGGTGCGAGCGATTTCGCGGCCGTAGGCGGTGGCGCGGCGGGCGCCGACGATGGTGACGGTGCCAACCGGCTCCAGCGCCGCCAGCAGCCCCGGGTCGCCCCGCCCGATCAATGCCCAGGGGGCGTCGCTTGCCTCCCGCAGGCACTCCGGGTAGGGCTCGCCGTGGCGGCAGGAGGCCCAGCAGCCGGCGGCGGCCAGCTCCTGCGCGAAGTAGCTCTCCGGCAGCGCCTCCACCCGGCCCAGCAACTGACCCGCCACCTTCGGCGCCGCCGCCGCCAGCAGGTCCTCGTTGGAGAGCCGCAGCAGTTCCGGCGAGCGCGAGCCGACGGCGCCGGTCGCGACCTTCTCGATGTAGGGACCGAGCAGGGCCAGCAGCCAGGACCGGCGCAGGCAGTCGGGACAGGCCCGCGGGGCGCTAGCCACGGTCCCGCCTCCGCAACTGCAGCGCCTGCGCCATCTGCTCCTCGCCGATGCGCTCGACGCCCGCCAAATCGGCGACCGTCTGAGCCAGTCGCAGGGTGCGATCGTGGGCCCGGCCACTGAGCCGCCGCCGCGAGTAGAGCTCCGCCAGCAAGGCCGCCGCTTCCTCGCTGAGGGCGCACTCGCGCGCCTCCGCCGGCGTCATCTCAGCGTTGCAGCGCCCCGGCCCGAGCCGCCGCTCCTGCCGCTCGCGGGCGTCGATGACACGGGCGCGGACGTCGGCCGAAGGCTCCCCCGGCCCACCGCCGATCTCCGCCGCGCTCGGCTGGCGCACAGCGGCGAGGATGTCGATGCGGTCGGCCAGCGCCCCACTCAGCCGCCCCTGGTACCGCTGCACGTCAAGCGGTGCGCAAATGCAGTCCGGATCAGCTTCCCCGCGCCCGCACGGACAGGGATTGGCGGCGGCAACGAGCATGAAACGGCAGGGCAGGGTCTGCCGGCCGGCGGCGCGGGAGATCGAGACAGTGCCGGTCTCCAGCGGCGCCCGCAGCGCCTCCAGCGCGTCGCGGCGGAACTCGCAGAGCTCGTCGAGGAAAAGGACGCCGCGGTGCGCTCGCGTCGCCTCACCGGGCTGCGGCGGGCTGCCGCCGCCGATCAGGCCAGGAGCACTGATCGTGTGGTGCGGCGCCCGGAAGGGGCGACCACCGGCGAGGGTGGTATCGAGCCGCCCGCAGGCGCTGGCGACACGCGCCACCTCGAGCGCCTCGGTCGCCGCCAGCGGCGGCAGGATCGAGGGCAGGCGGCTCGCTGCCAGCGACTTGCCGGCCCCCGGCGGACCGACCATCAACAGGCTGTGCCCGCCCGCTGCTGCCACCTCGAGCGCGTAGCGCAGGTGCGGCTGGCCGCGTAGGTCGGCCAGGTCCGGCGCCGCCGCCACACCCTCGAGGCAGAGCGGCAGTGCCTGCGGGCGGCGCGGCTCCCAGGTTCCCGCCAGCAGCGGCTCGAGCTGGCCGAGGCCGTCGAGCGGAATGACGTCGATGCCCGCGGCCAACGCCGCCTCCGCCCCGTTCTCGGCCGGCACCACGATCGCTTCGGCGCCACCCTCATGCGCCGCCTCAGCGATCGCCAGGGCGCCGTTGACCGCCCGGGTCGAGCCGTCGAGGGCGAGCTCGCCGACCAAGGCCAGGCGCGGCAGCCGCTCCCACTCGAGCTGGCCCGAGGCGCTCAGCAGCGCCACCGCGATCGCCAGGTCCATGCCGGGGCCGGCCTTACGCAGACTGGCGGGGGCGAGGTTGACGACGATCCGCTGCAGCGGGAACTCGAAGCCGCAGTTGACCAGCGCTGCCCGCACCCGCTCGCGCGCCTCCCGCACAGCGGCGTCCGGGAGGCCGACAATCGCGAAGCTGGGCAAGCCCCGGTGGACGTCGACCTCGACCCTTACAGGGCGAGCGGCGATGCCGTCGAGGGTGAAGGTCCGGGCCGTGGCGAGCACGGAGACGACGCTACGGAGCCAGATTTCACGCGTGGCGCGATGAATTCAAATCTTCTGAGCCAACAGTGGGGAGAAACTGCCACGCCCAACTCTTGACGCGGCATGACCGCCGCACGCCAGAGAATGGGGCGCCGTGCCGAGGAGCTCGTCGCCAGTCGCCTCGAGGAGTCCGGCTGGGAGATCCTTAGCCGCAACGTCCGCAGTCGCCAGGGCGAGATCGACATCGTCGCCCGCGAGGGCCGGACCCTGGTCTTCGTCGAGGTCAAAGCCGGCCGCCGCGGCGCCGCCTTCGGCCCCGAGCGCCCCGTCCTCGCCGTTGACGCTCGCAAGCAACGCCGTATCCGCCGTCTCGCCGCCGCCTGGCTCGCCGCCAACCGCGGCGGCCGCAGCTACGCCCGGATCCGCTTCGACGCCGTTGGCGTCACCTTCGCCGGCGAGCGCGTGGTCGAGGTCGACCACATCCGCGCCGCCTTCTGAGTCAGGCCAGCTCGAGCTGCGAGTAGGCGACTGACTGGAAGGAGCGGCGGTGCAGGGGTGAGATGCCGAGCTCCTCGATCGCGGCGCGGTGCTCGGGGGTCGAGTAGCCGACGTGTTCCTCGAAGCCCCATCCTGGATGGCGCTCCGCGGCCTCGCGCATGTAGCGGTCGCGGGTGACCTTGGCGAGGACCGAGGCAGCGGCGATGGCGGCGCTGGTGGCATCACCTTCGATCACCGCCCGGTGCGGCACCGCGCAGCGCTTGAGCGAGAAGCCATCGGAGAGGCAGATCGCCTCGCCGGGCGGGTCAAGCCGTTCCAGCGCCACCGAAAGCGCTTCGATGTTGGTCACGTGGAGGCCGCGGCGATCGATGCCGGCAGCGCTGCGGATGACCACGCTGACCCGCGAAGCCGCCCGCAGCACGCTTGGGAACATCTCCAGCCGCCGCTCCTCGGTCATCTGCTTGGAGTCGTGCAGGCCGCCGAGGGCACGACGGTCCGAGCGCGAGAGCCCCTCGTAGTCGATCAGCACGGCGGCGGCGACCAGAGGGCCGGCCAGACAGCCTCGCCCAGCCTCGTCAGTGCCGGCAACGAAGCGACTGCCGAGCCCGCGGTCGAAGGAGAACAGGCGCTGGCTGCGGGCAAGCCGGCGACGGTGCAGCTTCCCCGGCTTCGGGGTCGCCTGCTTAGAGGAAGCCGATTCGGTCGGGTGGCCAGTAGGTGGCAAAGGCCTTGCCGATGATCCAGCTTCGGGGGACGGGACCCCAGAAGCGGCTGTCGTCGCTTGCCCCACGGTTGTCGCCCATCATGAAGTAGTGGTCGGGTGGAATCTTGATCGTACGCGGCATGTTGCAGGCGGCCGCGTTGCCACAAGGATTGGTGTATGGCTCGTCTTTCTTCTCCACCCCGTTGACAACCGGGTGCCCTTCTTTGACTGAGAGCGTGTCGCCGGGCCCGGCGACGATGCGCTTGATGAAGTTCTGGCTCGACTCGGCCGCGGTCGCTTTCGGACACGGTTCGCCGGGCCGCGGCAAGACACCGCATTCGGTGCCGTTGTCGGCGCCGGCCGGCGGGTGGAAGACGACGATGTCGCCGGGTTCCGGATCTTCGAAGTGGTAGATGAAGCGATTGACGAGAACCCGCTGGCCAACGTCAAGGGTCGGCTCCATCGATTCAGAGGGGATCTGGTACGGCTTGACCAGCCAAGCCTGGATCGCCAGGGCCAGTCCCAGGGCGAGCAGGACTATGACGACTAGCTCAATCAGCCCGCCGCCTTTTGATTTCGGCTTCGGGATTGAGAGTTTCAGGCCTTGCCCTCGTCGGAGTCGCCGGCCTCCTCGGCCGGCGCCTCGTCCTCGGCATCCTTAGGCGCTGCGCTCGTATCCTCGGTCTCCCCGGCCGCGGGCGCCTCAGCGTCCGTCTCTGCCGCTACCTCAGTCTCGCCCTCTGCCGCCGGAGCATCCTCGGCCTTAGGAGCCTCTGCGGCCCCAGCCTCAGGCGCGGCCTCCTCAGTCGCCTCCGTCACCTCAGGCGCGTCGGCCTCGGGGGCCTCCGGCTCCTCGACAGCGCCGACGACCTCGTCCTGGGTCGCTCCCTCTGAGTCGATCGCCTCGACCTCGGCCGGCGAGGTCGAGACCATGTCCTCGTCGATCCCCCAGCGCCGCTCGGCGACGCGGGCGGCCTTGCCGATCCGGCCCCGCAGGTAGTACAGCTTGGCGCGCCGCACGTCGCCGCGGGCAGCCACCTCAAGTTTCTCGATCTTCGGCGAGTGCAGCGGGAAGGTCCGCTCGACGCCGACTCCGAACGACTGCTTGCGGACCGTGAAGGTCTCGCGGGCGCCGGAACCCTGGCGACGCAGGACGACGCCCTCGAAGACCTGGGTCCGCTTGCGCGTGCCCTCGATCACCTGGAAGTGGACGCGGACACGGTCCCCCGGATCGAAAGACGGGAGTCCCTTGCGCAGTTGGGCGCGCTCGATGCTGTCGATTACAGAGCTCATGTTTCTGGCGAGAAAAAACCGCGGGACCCCGGTGTGGGAACCGCGCGGTGGCGGAATGGTAGCTACTCGGCGCGCGAATCGAACTCCTCGGCCCGCGCGCGGCTCTGCGCCAGCCTCCACTGCCGCACTTTCTCGTGGTCTCCGGAGAGCAAGACCTCGGGCACATCCCAGCCCCGGTAGGCGGGCGGACGCGTGTAGTGCGGGTACTCCGGCATGCCCTCGAGCACCTGGCTGAAGGACTCCTCGACCGCCGAGTCGGCGTGTCCGAGCGCGCCCGGCAGCTTGCGCATGACGACGTCGGCGAGGACCATCGCCGGCAGCTCACCACCGGCGAGGACGTAGCGACCGATCGAGACCTCGTCGTCGGCGAAGTGCTCGTGCACGCGCTCGTCGAAGCCCTCGTAGCGACCACAGAGGACCGCCAGGTGCGGCTCCGCGGTCAGCTCGTCGGCCAGCTCGTCGTCGAGCAAACGGCCGGTCGGCGTCAGCAGCACCCGGCGCGGCGCCTCGCCTGCCGCGTAGGCGGCTTGCAGGGCCGCGTCGACCACGTCGACCCGCAGAACCATGCCGGCGCCGCCGCCGTAGGGCGAGTCATCGACCTGGCCGGCGCTGAGCGGGGTCGTGTCGCGGTAGTTGTAGAGGTTCAGCTCGTTGCCTTCGCGCAGCGCGTTCTGCACCGAGCGTTGCGACCGGAACCAGTCGAAGGCCTCCGGGAAGAGCGTGAAGACGTCGAGCCGCAAGGCCCGTTAGTCGAGGATGTCGACGATGACGCGGCGGTCGATCCGCACCGCCGCCGCCTTGGCGATCGTGCGGATGGCGTTGGCGACGCGGCCGCCTTTGCCGATTACCCGGCCGAGGTCGCCCTCGGCGACGGTCACCTCGTAGACGAGGTCGCCGTCCTCTTCCAGCTCCTCGACCACGACCGCCTCGGGCTCCTCGACCAGAGCCTTGACGAGGAACTCGATCAGCTCCGTCATTGGGGCCTAGCTGCCGGAGGCGGCGATGCCCTTGGTGCGCAGCAGGCCCGCCACCGTCTCCGAAGGCTGGGCGCCGTGCTCGAGCCAGTGGCGCGCGCGGTCCTCGTCGATGACGATCGTCGAGGGCTCGGTCTGCGGGTTGTACTGCCCGATCGTCTCGATCGTGCGGCCGTCACGCGGGGAGCGTTTGTCGGCAACGACGATGCGCCAGATCGGGTTCTTCTTCGAACCCACGCGCCGGAGTCTGATTCTCACTGCCATTGGACGCGGCAGGTTACAGAATCGGCCGCCGCCGGGCCTACCTTCGCCGCATCTTCGGGCGCGGAGCCCGCGGCGAGCCACCCATCATGTGGGCCAGTTGCTGTTCGTTCGGCATCTTGCCGCCGGCCATCGAGCGCATCAATTTGCGCATCTGGTCGAACTGCTTGATCAACTGCTTGACGTTCTGAACCCGCGTCCCAGAGCCGTTTGCGATGCGTTTGCGCCGCGAGCCGTTGATCATCGCCGGGTTGCGGCGCTCTTCCGGCGTCATCGAGAGGATGATCGCCTCGACGCGGTCCATCTCGCGCTCATCGACGTTGGCGTTCTTCAACTGTTTCATCGCCCCCATCCCGGGCAGCATCCCGAGGATGCTGCTGAGTGGGCCCATTTTCCGCACCTGGCGCATCTGCTGGCGGAAGTCTTCGAGCGTGAATTCGTCCTTTTCGAGCTTGCGCTGGAGATCCTCGGCCTGCTGCTCGTCGACCTGCTGCTCGGCTTTCTCAATCAGGCTGAGGACGTCCCCCATACCGAGGATGCGCGAAGACATGCGGTCGGGGTGGAACTTGTCAAAGGCCTCGATTTTCTCCCCGGTGGAGGCGAAGAGGATCGGCTTGCCGGTCACCGCTTTGACCGAGAGCGCGGCGCCGCCGCGGGCGTCGCCGTCGAGCTTGGTCATGACGACGCCGTCGAACTCGGCGACCTCGGCGAAGGACTCGGCGACACCAACCGCGTCCTGGCCGGTCATCGCGTCGACGACCAGCAGCACGTCGTGCGGTTTGGTCCGCTGCTTGATCTTCGCCAGCTCGTCCATCAGCTCGGTGTCGATGTGGAGGCGGCCGGCGGTGTCGACGATCAGCACATCGCGACGCTCCTCGCGGGCGCGGTCGAGCGCCCAGGAGGCGATCTCGACCGGGTCGGCGTCGGTGCCTTTCTCGTAGACGTGGGCGCCGGCGCGGCCGCCCATCGTCACCAACTGCTCGACCGCGGCGGGCCGGTAGACATCGCAGGCGGCGAGGGCGACGTCTTTCTTCTCCTGCTCGCGCAGGAAGCGGGCCAGCTTGGCGCAGGCGGTCGTCTTGCCGGATCCCTGCAGGCCGGCCATCAGGATCACGGTCGGGCCGGTGGAGGCGAAGGCGAGCTCGCGGCCACTGCCGCCCATCAGCTCGGTCAGCTCCTCGTTGACGATTTTGACCACGTGCTGGCCGGGGTCGAGGCTCTCCAGGACCTCGGAGCCGAGGCAGCGTTCCTTCAGCGTCTTCGTGAAAGCTTTGACGACTTTGAAGTTGACGTCGGCCTCGAGCAGGGCGAGGCGGATCTCGCGCATCGCCGCGTCGACGTCGGACTCGGTCAGCTTGCCGCGCGAGCGGACCTCGGAGAGGGTTCCCTGCAGCCGCTCTGAAAGCTGATCGAACACGGTCGCCGAGCTTAGCGGGGGTTACTCGGCGAGCAGGGCGTTGGCGTAGTCGGTGGGGTCGAAGGGGCGCAGGTCCTCGAGCGTCTCCCCCACGCCGATCAGCTTCACCGGGATCCCCAGCTCCTCGGCGATCGCCAGGGCGATGCCGCCCTTGGCGGTGCCGTCGAGCTTGGTCAGGACGACGCCGTCGACGGCGACTGCCTCGGAGAAGACCTTGGCCTGGCGCAAGCCGTTCTGGCCGGTGGTGGCGTCGATCGAGATCAGCGTCTCGTGTGGGGCCTCGGGGATCTGCTTGGCGATCACCCGGCGCACCTTGGACAGCTCCTCCATCAGGTTGTCCTGCGTGTGCAGGCGGCCGGCGGTGTCGACGATGACGACGTCGGCGCCGCGGGCGCGGGCGGCGGTGATCGCGTCGTAGGCGACCGAGCCGGGATCGGCGCCGGCTTCGCCGCGGACCAGCTCGGCCCCGGCTCGCCGCGCCCACTCTTCGAGCTGCTCGGCGGCGGCGGCGCGGTAGGTATCGCCGGCCGCCATCACCACCGAGAGGCCCATTTCCTTGCTCAAGTGCCAGGCGATCTTGCCGATCGTCGTCGTCTTGCCGGTGCCGTTGACGCCGACCATCATCAGCACCGCCGGCTGGGCGCTGAGGTCGATCGGGGCACGGCCTTTGGAGGCCACCTCGGCGAGGATCTCGATCAGGCGGTCGCGGACGGCGACGCCGTCGGCGGCAACGGCGCCGGAGTCGACCTCGTGCTCGAGCCGCTCGACCACCGTCGCCGTCGTCGGGGCGCCGGCGTCGGCGAGGATCAGCGCCTCCTCCAGCCGCTCCCAGGTTTCGTCGTCGATGCGGTCGAAGAGGCTGGCCGAGATCTCCTCGGTCAGCGCCTGGCGGCTTTTCGAGAGGCTCTCGCGCAGGCGCCGGAAGACGCCGCGGCGTTGCTCGGGCTCCGGCTCAGTCGCCGGCGAGTTCGCGCTCTCGCGCGAACCGAGGTTGATCATGTCCTGCCAGTTGGTGGCCATTGGCGCTCGGGGAGGCTACCGGCGCGGCGGCCTGGAGCTCGGCGAGGGAGGCGGCGAGGTGGTCGGCGATGCGCTCGGCGTCCGGCAGCGAGTCGGGGTCGGCCAGCAAGCCGAAGCCGACGTGGCCGTTGTAGCTGAGGATCGCGATCGCCAGCGCGTGACGGTGGGCGAGGAACCCGATCGGGTAGACCGCGGTGAGCTCGCGGCCGAGCACGTAGAAGGCCATCTGCGGACCGGGGAAGTTCGTCACCAGCAGGTTGAAGAGCCGGGTCGAGAAGTTGATCGCCGCGGTCGGCTGCAGCAGGACCGGCGGCGCGAAGTCCCGGAACCAGTCGTTGAGGCCCCAGATCGCCTCGGCGCCGAGCGGCTGCTTGGAGACCTTGAGCGCGTCCATCGCCGCGGTGACGGCATGCAGGCGCTCGACCGGGTCGGCGATCCCGACCGGGAGCGGGCCCCGCATCGCGGTCAATTTGTTGCCCAGCTCACCGTGCTCGTTTTCGGTCCGGATCGAGACCGGGACCAGCGCCTTCAGCTCGATCCCGGCGACGGGGACCTCGCGTTCCTGCAGCCAGCGGCGCAGGGCGCCGGCGACGACGGCGAGGGTGACGTCGTTGACGGTGCCGCCGAGGCCGTTCTTGATCCGTTTGAGGTCCTCGAGCTCGAAGTTGGCCCAGCAGAAGCTGCGGTCGGGGCCGATCTCGGCGTTGAGCGGCACTTTCGGCGCCGGCCGGGCCAGGTTCCAGGTCACCTCCCAGAGACCGGCGAGGCCGTCGGCGGCGCGGCGGCGGGCCCGCTGCGGCTCATCGGCGGCGCGGCGGAACCAGCGCCCCATCCGCTTCAGCGTCGCCCAGACACCGGTGAAGGCATGGACCAGCAGGCCCAGGCGCGAGGGCGAGCGCTGCGGCGACCACTCGGCCTCGACCCGCGAGGGCTCGCTGCGGGGCTCGACGTCGAACAGCAGCATGCCGATGTCGACGGCCGAGATCCCGTCGGCCATCGCGTGGTGGGTCTTGTAGACGATCGCGAAACGGTCGTCCTCGAAGCCCTCGACGACGATCAGTTCCCAGAGCGGTTTCGAGCGGTCCAGCGGCGGTGCCAGCAACTCGCCGACCAGCTCGCGGAACTGGGCCTCGGTGCCGGGTGCCGGCAGGGTGACGCGGCTGAGGTGCTGGTGGATGTCGAAGTCCGGGTAGTCGACCCAGAACGGCGTTCCCAGCCCCAGCGGTGGGTAGAGCAGGCGCTGGCGCAGGCGCGGCAACTGGTGGACGCGGCTGCGAATGTGGGCGAGAAAGTCATCCGGATCGGGGGCGCTACCCTCGCACATCAGCAAGGCGCCGATCGCCATGTGCCCATTCGATTTCTCGTTGGCCAGGAACGACGTATCGAACGACGTCAGCCTGTCCATGTGGCGCTGTGCCATATCTCTCCCTCCCTGGCTGAGGGTACTCCCGGGCGCTCCCTGTCGACGCCCAGAAATGTTGAGTTTAGGCTACGGCCGAGAGGGTGCCGCTGTCGCCGTCGGCGTCCTCGCCACCATCCTCGTCCTCGACTTCGCGCGGGAGGCGGCGGGAGACGACCTTGGTGACGCCGTCGCCGCCCATGGTGACCCCGTAGAGCACGTCGGCGGCGTCCATCGTCCGTTTCTGGTGGGTGACGATGACGAACTGGGCGCGGTCGGAGAAGCGCCGGATCAACTGCAGGAAGCGGTCGATATTGGCGTCGTCGAGAGCGGCCTCAACCTCGTCCAGGATGTAGAAGGGACAGGGGCGGGCGAGGAAAACCGCGAAGACGAAGGCCAGCGCCACCAGCGACTTCTCGCCACCGGAGAGGAGTGAGAGCTTGCGCATCGACTTGCCGGCCGGGGTAACCTCGATCTCGACCCCGAGCTCCTCGCGCTCTTCGTCGTCCTCTTCCGGCTCCGGCTCGGCGTCGGCGGGCGGTTCCTGCTCTCCCGCGGGACGCTCGGCCTCGCGCACCGGGCGCAGGCTGACGCGGCGCAGTCGGCCACGCCCACCCGGGAAGAGGTGCTCGACCATCTCCTCGAAGTTCTTGGCGGTGGCGTCGAAGGTCTCCTCGAAGGCGCGCTCGATCTCGTTGTCGATGTCGCGGATCAGCGCCTCCAGCTCGCGCATGCCCCGCTCGATGTCCTCGCGCTGGACCTGCAGCGACTCGACGTGCTCACGGGCCTCGTCGTACTCCTTCTCGGCCAGCGGGTTGACCGGGCCGATCTGGGCCCGGCGCCGGTCCAGCCGCTCGAGGCGGCGGTCGATCTCGGTCCGCTCCTCCTCGCTCAGCGCCTCCTCGGCCGGCGGCACCTCCTCGCCCAGCTTGGCGACGATCGCCGCCAGCTCGCGCTCGGCGTCGGCGCGGCGGTCTCCCAGGTGGGCGGCCTCGACCTCGGCTTTGGTGAGGTCGTCGGCGACCGACCGCATCCGCGACTGCAGCTCGTACTCCTGCTGCGAGCAAGCGCGCAGCTCCTCGGCGATCTCATCACCGTCGGACTCACCGCCGACGACGCGGCCCTCGGTGCGCGCGATCCGGGCCCGGATCGCGGCCCCGACCGCCTCGACCGCAGCGAGAGCGGCGCGGACGTCGTCCAGCAGCGCCTCGCCACCGGCCAAGCGCTGGCGCAGCGCCTCGCGGTGGCGCTCGCCGACCAGGCCCTCGGCTCGGCGCGCGTGCCGGCTCGCCCGCTCGGCGCCGGCGCGGACCTCGCCCAGGGCCGTCTCGCGCTGGCGCTCGGCGGCGTCGTCGGAGCGGGCCACGGCCAGCCCCTCAACCGCGGCCTTGAGGCCGGCGTCGATCTCGCCCAGCTCCTCGCTCAGTTGGCGGGCGCGTTCGCCGGGCTTGGCGCCATCGCCGACATCCAAGGTCAGCGGTCCCAGCTCGGCGCGCAGCGCCTGCAGACGGGCCTCCAGCTCGGTCTCGCGGCCGGAGAGCGTGTTGGCGCGGACGGCGACTTTCTCCTGCTCGCCGCGCAGCTTGGTCAGCATCCCCCAGGCCTGGGTGCGTTCGCGGTCGCGGGCGGCGAAGCGCTCCTCGGCCTCGCGGCGGCGCTTGCCGACCGCGGTCAGCTTCTCCTCGATCTCGCCCCGCGTCTTGCGCGCCGCTTTCGCTGCCTGCTCCGCGGCGACGGCGCGGTCGGCGCCGAAGCGCAGCTCCTCGGAGACGAGGCGGCCGCGGAGGCCCAGTTCCTCGCGCTCGATCCGTGCTCCCAGCTCAGCCGCCTGCGCCTGCCGCTTCAGCGGCCGCAGGCGGGCCCGTGCCTCGCGCTCGACGTCGAGGGCGCGGTCGAGGTTGTCGCGGGCGCTGCGCAGCTTCAGCTCGGCCCGGCGGCGGCGTTTGCGGTGCTTGCCGAGGCCGGCCGCCTCCTCGACCAGCAGCCGGCGCTCGCGCGGCTTGGAGTGGATGATCGTCTCCACCCGGCCCTGGGAGATGACCGAGTGCATCTCGCGGCCCAGGTTGGTGTCGGAGAGGACTTCGACGACGTCGGTGAGGCGGCAGCGGGCGCCGTTGAGGCGGTAGCCGCCGTCGCCATTACGGTCGAGCCGGCGCTGCACGGCGATCTCGGAGAACTCGGTGTTGGCGCGGCCGTCGGAATTGTCGATCACGACCTCGACCTCGGCTTGACGGCGGGCGCCAACGTTTTTGCCGCCGGCGGAGATCACGTCCTGCATCGAGGCGCCGCGGATCGCCCCCGGGCTCTGCTCGCCGAGCGCCCAGAGGACGGCGTCGGTGATGTTGCTCTTGCCGGAGCCGTTGGGGCCAACGATCACGCTGACGCCGGGCGAGAACTCGAGGCTCACCCGCTCGGGGAACGACTTGAACCCCTTCATCGTGATCGATCTCAGATACATGCTCTCCTGCTTCCTGCTTGCCTAGGCTCCCGATCCGGTCGGACGCGACTGCATCGCCGCCATCAGCCGTCCAGGC
This sequence comes from uncultured Actinomycetes bacterium, assembly GCA_963708405.1. Taxonomy (GTDB): domain Bacteria; phylum Actinomycetota; class Thermoleophilia; order Solirubrobacterales; family 70-9; genus VAYN01. The sequence continues at coordinate 254,302 of CAVPSL010000002.1, read as the reverse complement.
GCTCCAGCGCCTGCTCGGCGGCGACCTGCTCGGCTGCCTTCTTGCTGCGGCCGACACCCTCGCCGACCTTCTCGGAATCAACAACCGCCACCACCTCGAAGGTGCGCCGGTGCGGCGGCCCCGTGGCGGCGACGACCTCGTAGCTTACGCGCGCCCCGCGCCGCGCGAGCAGCTCCTGCAGGGCGGACTTGAAGTCGATGCGGGTCTCAGCCGCGTGCTCGATCCGGGCCGTGAAGGCCTCTGTGACAGCAACCGCCGTGCGCTCGAAGCCGAAGGCCAGGTGGCAAGCGCCGATCAGTGCCTCGGTCGCCTCCGGCAACGGCCGCCCACCTTCGAGCAGGACCTCGACCGGGATCGCTCCCATCACCCCTTCCGGCTCGGCCCCGCGGAGCATCTCCGGGACGCCGAGCTGGCGACCGACCTCGGCCACGGAGACGCCGCTGACGGCCTGGTTGTGGGTCTTGGTGAGACCGCCGGCGGCCATTTTCGGGAAGCGGGCGGAGACGGCGGAGGCGACCGAGAGGCCGAGCACGCTGTCGCCGAGGAAGGCGAGGCGCTCGAAGGAGTCGATGCGGTGCTCGGTCCAGGAGGAGTGGGTCAGCGCTTGCCGGCGCAGCGGCTCGGGAAGCTCGGCGATCAGTGCCGAGAGCGCCGCGACCGCCGGCTCCGGCTCAGCCACCACTGATCAGGCCGGAGCGTGCTCGACGACGAATGAGACTGCGTCCCCCACGGTTTCGATGCCCGCCGCCTGCTCCTCGCTGACTTTGACGCCGTAGTTGTCCTCCAGCTCCATCACCAGCTCGTAGAGGTCGAGCGAGTCGGCGTCCAGGTCGTCCTTGAAGCGCGTCCCCTCGCCGATCTTCCCGACGTCGACTTCCAGCTCCTCGGCCAGGTGGTTGCGGACGAGCTCCAGCACTTCGGCGCGATTCATCGCCGACTTCCTATCACGCGACCTCCCCACCGGCGAGCGCGCCCCGGCCGACGCCGCCCTCGCGCAGCAACTCCGCCGTGCGGCCGACGGCGTCCACTTCGGCGCAGCGGGCGGCAAGGCGGACGGCGTTGGCGACGCCCTCGGCGCCGGAGCTGCCGTGACCGACGACGGCGATGCCACGCAGGCCGAGCAGGATCGCGCCGCCCGTCGTGTCCGGGTGCAGGTCACGGCGCAGGGCGCCGAACGCCGGTTTCAGCAGCAGGCCGCCGAGCATCGCGATCGGGTTCGAGCGGGCCGCTTCGGCGACCGCGCTGGCGACGGTCTTGGCGGTGCCCTCCATCAGCTTCAGGGAGACGTTGCCAGTGAAGCCATCGGTGACGACGACATCGGCGGCGCCGCTCGGCAGGTCACGTCCCTCGACGTTGCCGACAAAATCGATCCCGGGCGAGTCGGCGAGGATGCCGTGGGCCTCGACGATCTCCTCGCGGCCCTTGCCGGCCTCCTCGCCGACCGTGAGCAAGCCGACTCGGGGGCGCTCGACGCCGAGCACAGCGGCGCTGAAGGCAGCGCCGAGGAAGGCGAACTGGACCAGGTGCTGGGAGCGGACCTCGACGTTGGCGCCGACGTCGAGGAAGAGCACCTTCTTGCCGGGAACGGGCAGTTGCACGGCCAGGGCGGGGCGCTGGACGCCCTTTAGCCGGCGCAAGCCGAAGGTGGCGGCGGCCATCGTCGCCCCGGTCGAGCCGAGGCTGACCATCGCATCGGCGGCATCGTCGGCGACGTCGCGGGCGGCCTCAACGACGGAGGCACCGGACTTGGCGCGGACCGCCGGCACCGGGTCCTCCTCGTTGCCGATCCACTCCTCGGTGGCAACGACCTCGACGTTCTCGGCCCCGTCCAAGCCCAGCTCCGCGGGCGGGCCGAAGACGCGCACGCGGATGCCGTCGCGGGCGGCGCGGCGGACGCCGTCGGCGAGCACGTCGAAGCCCTGCTCGGCGCCGTAGCCGTCGAGGGCCACGGTGACGCCGCGCCCGGAGGCCATCGGCTAGTGCGAGTGGGTCTCGCCGGCCGTCGGATCGACGAGCGGCTGCTGGACGACCTCGCGGCCAGCGTAGGTGCCGCAGGTCGGGCAGACACGGTGCGGCAGCCGCGGGCTGTGGCAGCGCGGACAGCTATTGAGATTCGGCTTGCCAGCTTTGTGCTGGGCGCGCCGCTTATCGCGGCGGGCGCTCGAAGTTCTCTTCTTGGGGACAGCCATCGGACGCGGAATGGTAGCCGGTCAGTCTCCAAAAAGAAGAGCGACAGTCTCAGTAGGCCGCTCTAATGACCGCCAAGTCGTCAGCTTGCCAGTAAATCTCGCCCCCGGTCCACTCAGCAAGGTCGGTTGCCGCCTCCGGAAAGTCGTAGTCGGGGTCGAGCGGCGTTACGGCGACGTCGGCCTTGACAACGTCGGCGATCACCAGGGAGCGGGCCTGCTCGCGGACGCGGCGGAAGAGGTTCTGCTTCTGCTCGGCGGTCAGGTGGTGGATCGAGAGGACGCCGATCACCAGGTCCCAGGGGCCATCTGGCAGCGGGTCCTCGATGCGCGCGAGCTGCACGTCGTCGTAGACCTCGCGGGCACGGAAAACCATGTCGGGGCTGCCGTCGAGCCCGATCACCCAGGAATCGGGGTAGGCCTCGATCAGCCGCCGCGTCGTCTCCCCCGTGCCCATGCCCAGCTCCAGCACGCGCTCGGGCACGAAGGGGATCGCGGCAATCGCCTGCTCCTGGAGCTCCTCATAGCGCGGCACCTCGGCCCGGACCTGCTCCAGGTAGGTGTCTGGTTTCCATCGGAATTTGTCCATCTCGTAATCTCGCTGGGAGGCAGTCCATCGTAAGTCCCGCCGCAGCGGAGGTGCGCAAAATGGCCCAGACGATCATCGACCTTGCCCGCCTTTCGCTCTCCCATGGGGACGGCAAGCGGCTTGACACGCCGGTCCGGCTCGACCCCTTCGAGCTCGGCGGCCAGACCTACGATGCACGTCCCGAAGACCCGACCGTGCGGCTGGACGTCTCCCGGCCGAGCGGCGGCTACGCCTTCCGCCTGCGCTTCCCGGTCCACCTCGAGGGACCGTGCATGCGCTGCCTGGAGCCGGCGGCGCTGGATGTCGAGGTCGACGCCCGCGAGGTCGACCAGGGTGGCACCGAGGACGAGGACCTGCTCAGCCCCTACGTCAGCGAAGAAGAGCTCGACATCGGCCGCTGGGCGCACGACGCCGTCCTCCTCGCCCTCCCCAACCAGCTCCTCTGCCGTCCCGACTGCGCCGGCCTCTGCCCCACTTGCGGCGAGCCCCTCAACGACAATCCCGACCACCACCACGACGACGCGCCCGACCCACGCTGGGCGAAGCTGAACGATTTGAAGCTGGAATAGGGGGCGAACATGGTGGGCGTGGAGGCTTACTCGGCGTATAGCCGAGAAACGCTCCACACCCGACCAGCGAATCGCCTGGCTAAGCGACCGGCAGCACGGGGTAGTCACGATCGGCCAGCTACATGAGGCGGGATTGAGTGACGACGCGGTTCTGGGGCGGGTGCGAGGTGGACGGCTTCATCGGATCTACCGCGGGATCTATGCGGTGGGGCATCGGCGACTGCCAGTCGAGGGCAGGTGGATGGCGGCCGTACGTGCCTGCGGCGAGGGTGCGGCCTTGAGCCATCGCAGCGCCGCCGCACTGTGGGCGCTGGTGCCGAGAAGCGGCCCTGCCGTGGGCGCCGGCGGACCGATTGACGTGGTCGTGCCGTTCGAGCGTCGGCCGACGCAAAGGAAGGACGTACGCCTGCACCGCTCACGCTCACTGCTACCCAGCCACGTAGTCCAGCGGAACGGGATCCCGGTGACGAGCCCGGCACGGACGATTGCGGACATGCGGCGGGTCTCCTCGCCGTCCGAGCTGCGTTCGATGGTTCGCAAGGCGGAGGTGCTGGGGCTGCGGACCGAACTCGCGCCGCGGGCGGAGCCGACGCGGAGCGAGTTGGAGGATCTCTTTTTGGAGTTCTGCAAGCGGTATGGATTTCCGCCGCCTAACGTCAACCGGAAAATCGCCGAGCTTGAGGTGGATTTCTCCTGGCCTGACTTCAAAGTCGCGGTGGAAACGGACAGCTACAACTTTCACCGCGGCGCCCAGGCGTACGAGAACGACCACGAACGGGACCTGGACCTGCGGGCCGCCGGCTACGACGTCGTGCGCTTGACCTGGCGGCAGCTCACGCGCAAACCGGACCGCTGCGCGAGTGCGGTCCTGCGGACGCCCTTAGGGCTGTTGATCCAGCTCGGGAGCCGGCTCTTCGTCGCGACCGGCGAGGCGGTCGCGGCCGCGCTGGACGGCGGCGAGGAACTTCTGCAGGTTGACTTCGAGGGTGTTGAGGATCTCGTCGGCGTAGTCCTCGGCACCGAGGCGGATTTCGCGCTCGCGGTTGCGGGCGTCCTCGACGATCTCGTCGGCGGCGCGCTCGGCCTGCTTGGTGACCTCCTCGTCGGAGATCAGGCGGGCCTGCTGCTCGCGGGCCTCGCGGACGATCCGCTCCGCCTCGCGTTTGGCCTCGGCCAGCATCTCCTGGCGCTCCTTGACGATCCAGCGCGCCTGCTTGATCTCCTCGGGGATCGTCGCGCGCATCTGATCGAGGAGGTCGTAGATCTCCTCGCGGTCCACACGCACCTGATCGGTCAGAGGGACCGGGCGGGCGTTGTGGACGACGTCGTCGAGCTTGTCTATGAGAACGAGTACGTCCATTTGCAGGTCGTAAGCCTACGTGTAAGCGGGGTCTTTGGTGAAGAAGGCGTTATCGAGACTGGATTTTGCAAGCCGTCGCCCAACGGGACGAGACGCTGGTGAAAAGCCTACCTGCCGGCGAGGCGGTCAGCGAGGGCGGCGGCCACCGGGGGCGGAACGAGGTCTCCGACGTCGCCGCCGAAGGTCGCCATTTCCTTGACGCCGGTGGAGGAAAGGAAGCTGTAGTGCGGGGAGGCGATCACGTAGATGCTCTCGATCCCGGGGTCGAGCTTGCGGTTGAGCTGCGCCATCTCGAACTCGTACTCGAAGTCGGAGATCGCCCGCATGCCCTTGACGATCGCCTTGGCGTCGTGGTCACGGGCGAACTCGACCAGCAGCGTCGAGAAGATCTCGACCTCGACGTTGGCCAGGTCGGCGGTCGCCTCACGGATGAAGTCGCGGCGCTCCTCGGCGCTGAACAGGGTCTTCTGCTTGCGCAGCGGGTTGTTGACGACGCCGACGACGACGCGGTCGAAGACGTTGGCGGTGCGGGTGATGATGTCGACGTGGCCGTTGGTGACCGGGTCATAGGTACCGGGGCAGACGACGTTGCCGTTGCGCTCGCTCACGAGCCAGCCTCCGCGTAGACGGCGACATCGGCGGCGCCGTAGCGGCGCTGCCGCAGGAGCTCCAGGGAGTCGATGCGGAGCGGGTTGCGCGACCCGCTCTCGACGATCGCCCTTCCCCCGGCGCCGAGCAGCCGAGGCAGATGGGTATTCAGGGACTCCGACACGCGGTCGGCGAGTCTATAGGGGGCATCGACGAAGACGAGGTCGAAGCCGCCCCCCTCCCCGCCGCTCGTCGGGCCCTCGAGCCAGCGCTCGACGTCGGCCCGGACCAACTCGGCCCGCTCCCGCAGCCCCAACCGCTCGACGTTGCCGAGCGCCGGGCGGGTGTCGCGATCGACGAGGACGGCGCGGCCGGCGCCGCGCGAGAGCGCCTCGATCGCCAGGGCGCCAGTGCCGCAGTAGAGGTCGAGGACGAGGGCGCCCTCGACGCGCTCGCCGAGGATCGAGAAGACTGCCTCGCGGACGCGGTCGGAGGTCGGGCGCACCTTCCAGCCCCGCGGAGCGACCAGGAGCTGGCCCTTCAGGTCTCCGGCGATCACCCGCATCAGAGCGCGATCCGGTCCGCGGCGCCGGCACCGAAGCGGCGGCGGGCGGCCTCCATCAGGGGGCCGAGGGCGGGGTCCTCAAGCGAGCCGTGGCGGCGCAGCAGGGCCAGCACCTCCTCGCGGGCATCGATCAAGGTCGGGGTGTCGTCGGGGAGGTCGGCGACGGCGAAGCGGGGCAGGCCACTCTGGCGGGTGCCGAGGATCTCGCCCTCGCCGCGCAGGCTGAGGTCGACCTCAGCCAGGGCGAAGCCGTCGCGCTCGCGCTCGACCGCGCGCAGGCGCCGCTGCGCCATCCCCCCTTTGGCGTCGGCGAAGAGCAGGCAGGCCGAGGCGTGTTCGCCACGGCCGACGCGGCCGCGCAACTGGTGCAGTTGGGAGACGCCGAAGCGCTCCGCCCCCTCGATCAGCATCAGGGTCGCGTTGGGGACGTCGACGCCGACCTCGATCACGGTCGTCGCCACCAGCACGTCGGTCTCGCCGGCGGCGAAGGCGGTCATCGCCGCGTCCTTGGCGGCGGAGGGCATCTGGCCGTGGAGGACGCCGACCCGGAAGCCGCTCAGCTCGGCGGCGGCGAGGCGCTCGGCCTCGACTTCGGCCGCCTTGCCCTGGACTTTCTCCGACTCGGAGACCAGCGGGCAGACAACGAAGGCCTGGCGCCCCTCGCGCAGTTGCGCCCGCGACGAACTCGTAAGCACCGGCGCGCTCGTCCTCGGCGACGAGGCGCGTCTCGACCGGACGGCGGCCGGCCGGCAGCTCGCGCAGGGCGGTCGTCTCGAGGTCGCCGTAGGCGGTCAGCGAGAGCGTGCGCGGGATCGGCGTCGCGGTCATGTGGAGGACGTGCGGGGCCATCCCCTCCACTCCCTTCGAGTCGAGGGCACGGCGCTGCTCGACGCCGAAGCGGTGCTGCTCGTCGACGACGACGACGCCAAGCCGGGCGAAACGGACGTCGGGCTCGATCAGGGCGTGGGTGCCCAGGATCAGGCCCAGCTCGCCGCTGGCGAGCTGGTTCAGGGCGCGGCGGCGACTCGCGGCCGGGGTCGCTCCGGTCAGCAAGGCGAAAGAGGTCGACTCCGCCCCCAGCAGCTTGTCCAGCGTCGCCGCGTGCTGCTCGGCGAGGACCTCGGTCGGCGCCATCATCGCCGCCTGGAAGCCGGTTTCGAGCGCCCGCAGCATCGCGTAGAGGGCGACGACGGTCTTGCCGGAGCCGACCTCCCCCATCAGCAGCCGCTGCATCGGCTCGCCGGAGTCGAGGTCGCGGTCGACCTCGTCGAAGGCCTCGAGCTGCCCGCCGGTGGGCTCGAACGGCAGCGAGTCCAGCCACCGCCCGACCAGGTCACCGGGCTTTCCCAGCCGCGGTGCCGGCCGCGCCACCCGGTGCGAGCGTTTGCGCGTCGCCAACACCGCCTGGTAGAGGAACAGCTCTTCAAAGGCGATGCGCCGCAGCGCCGCCTCAGCCTCCTCGCGACTCTCGGGGAAGTGGGCGGCCTTGACTGCGTCGGCGACGCCGGCGAGGCCGCGGCGGACCCGCAGCTCAGCTGGCAACCCCTCGATCGCATTCGGCGCCCACCGCACCGCCTGCTCGGCCCAGGCCCGGATCCTTTTCGGCGGCAACTCCTCAGTGCCGGGGTGAACGGGCATGAGCGCCCCTCCCGCGGGTGGCACAGGGGGAGGGGGGTCGAGGACGGCCTCGCCCGCAGCGCCCCCCTCCCCCTGTGACAGGACCCGCGGGCCGGGGACGAACTCGTACTCGTTCACCGTCATCCCCGTTTCGAGACCTTCCCGGTGATCAAGCTCCAGACTCCCGACTCGAGCTTGTCCGCCACCCAGGGCTGGTTGAACCAGGTCGCTCGCACGGAGCCGCTCTCGTCGCCGACTTTGACGCTGGTCATCGTCAGACGGCCGCGCCGAAACGGTCGCGGCTGCGAACCCATCACCTCGACCAAGACCGTGCCCTCGGTCCCCTCTTCGAGCGCTGCCAGTGGCTGGATCTGGCGGTCCCGGTGGCGATGCGGGAAGCGCTGAAGCACATCGCCCACGGTCCGCAGACCGACCTCGGCCGCGGTCGCAGCCAGTTTCGGACCGACGCCGTCGAGGGCCTCAATCGAGACGTCGAGGACGCTGGGGCGCGGCCAGTGGACCGGGGCTGCGAGCAGCTCGGCGCGGCTGAGTTCGGGCTCACCCGCGAAGGAGCGCACTACTGGGCGGCGAGCAGCCACCACCAGCTCGGCTGGCCACCCTCGTGGGTCTCGATCTCGACCCCGTCGGGGACATGGGTGTCGATCTCGGCCAGCGGGATCGGCGCTCCCTCGCCGGCGATCACGGTGACGATCTCGGCCTCCGCGGCGAGCGCCTGGATCGTCGCCTGCAGGGTCGAGCCGGAGCCGCCCCAGGCGACGATCTCGCCGTCGCAGAAGCCGACCGCGTCGCCCTTCTTGAAGCGGCCCTGGGCGTCGTCGCGGGCCGCCGGGGCGACGCCGCCGGTGGCGACGCCGGCCAGGGCTCCTTCCAGTCGCTCGGCGTTCTCGCTGCCGGCGGCGGCCGGGTCGAGCTCGACCAGGGCCAGCAGGCTCGCCTGCTGGGAGGTGGCGGCGACGACGCGGGCCGGCTTGTCGGAGAGCTCGCAGGCGCGCTCGGCAGCCATCACCACGTTGGAGGAGCTGGGCAGGACCAGGACCTCCTCGGAAGGGACGCTGTGGATGCCCGCCAAAAGCTCGTAGGTCGAGGGGTTGAGGGTCTCACCGCCAGGGACGACGTGGGCCCCGAGCTCGGCGAAGAGCCGTTCCAACCCCTCCCCCGCCGCCACCGCGACGACGCCGGTCCGGCCCGCCTTCAGGCGCGCCGCCCGCTCCGCCATCTGCTTGCGCATGTCGGCGACATCGAGGTTGGTGACGGTGCCGGCGCCCTCGAACAGCGCCACCGCCGCCTCCGGCTCGTCGGTGTGGACGTGGACCTTCAGCGTCGCCTCGTCGCCGACAACGAGGACCGAGTCGCCGAGGCCCTCCAGCCGCGGCAGGAACTGACGCGTCTGCAGGCCGCTGCCGGAGACGATGAAGTTCGTGCAGTAACGGAAGCGGCTGTCCTCGTGGTGGGGCAGGCTCATCCGCGGCGGCTCGTGGTGCGGCACTTCGGGCAACTGGGCATCGTCGCCGCGGAGGCCGGCAACCACCCCGGCGAGGATCAGGACGAGCCCGTAGCCGCCGGCGTCGACGACGCCGGACTCGCGCAGCACCTCGAGCTGCTCGGGCGTGCGGGCGACGGCGCGCTCGCCGTCCTCGATCGCCTTTTCCAGCACCTGAGCGAGGACGTCGTCCTGCTGCTGCTCGGTGACGTCGCGGTTGAGCCGCTGCTTGTCGGCCTCGAGGTGGGCTAGCTGGCGGGCGATCGAGTGCGCCATCTCGCGGAAGACGGTCAGCATCGTCCCCTCGGCCGGCTCCCGCACCGACTCGTAGGCCGCGTCGGCAGCGCTGGCGAAGGCGGCGGCCACCAGCACCGGGTCGACCAGCTCCCCCGGGCGGCTGGCCAGCTCCTCGGCGGCGCCGCGGACGATCTGGCTGAGGATGACGCCGGAGTTGCCACGGGCGCCCATCAGGGCGGCCCGAGCCAGAGCCTGGACCAGCTGGGTGCGGCCGACCTCGTCGACCTCCTGACCGTCGACGCGATCGAGCTCCTCCATCACGGCGCGCATCGTCATCGCCATGTTGTCCCCGGTATCGCCGTCGGCGACAGGAAAGACGTTGAGGTCGTTGACCTCCTGGCGTCGCGCCTCCAGAGAGGCGTAGGCAGAACTGATTACGCGCCGGAAGCGGGCGATCGACGGATCCGACATCTAGGCCAAGAATCTAGCCGCCCGCTGCGACGCCGAGCCCGCCGGTCGGCATTGCTAGCCTGGCCCGCTCGATGCGACGCTTCGCCACCTGGACTACCGGCCACCGCAAGACGGTGATCATCGGCTGGATCGCCGCCCTGTTCGTGATCGGAGGAATCTCCGGCTCGGTCGGCGCCGATTTCACCGAAGAATTCAAGCTGCCGGCCTCCGACTCCAAGGAGGCCTTCGACCTGCTCGAAAGCAAATTCCCCGCCCAGTCCGGGGACGCCGCCCAGATCGTCTTCAAGGCCGAAGGCGGGGTCGAAGCGCCGGCCGTAAAGAAAAAGATGGAAGCGGCCTTCACCGAGATCGAAGGCTTCCCCCACGTCAGCGAAGTCGCCAGCCCCTACAAGCAGGGCGGCGCCGCCGCGATCAGCAAGGACGGCGAAATCGCCTACGCGACGATCCAGTTCGACGCCGCCGGCAACAAGCTCAACAAAGAAAAGACGCGCGAAATCATCGCCATCGCCGAGAAGCCCTCGAGCGACAGCCTCCAGGTCGAGCTGGGCGGCAATTTGATCGCCGAAGCCGAACAGGAAGAAGGCGACTCCTCCTTCGGCATCGGCCTGCTGGCGGCGATGGTGGTGCTACTGATCACCTTCGGCTCGGTGGTGGCGATGGGACTGCCAATCATCACGGCGCTGTTCGCCCTCGGGGTCGGCATCAGCCTGGTCACCCTCGCCACCCACATCTTCGACATGGCCAACTTCGCCCCGGTCCTGGCGGCGATGATCGGGCTCGGCGTCGGGATCGACTACGCCCTATTCATCCTCACCCGCTTCCGCAACGGCCTCGACGACGGGATGGAGCCGCGCGAGGCGGCGATCGCCGCCGTCGACACCGCTGGCCGCGCCGTCCTCTTCGCCGGGATCACGGTGATCATCGCCCTGATGGGCATGTTCCTGCTCGGCCTCAACTTCCTCTACGGGGTGGCCGCGGCAGCAGCACTGGCAGTGCTGTTCACGATGATCGCCGCCCTGACCCTGCTGCCGGCGCTGCTGACGATCACCGGCCGCCGGATCGACAGACTCCGCATCCCGGGCCTCGGCAGTCGCGGCCCGACCGCCACCGAGGACACCAAGTGGTACCGCTGGAGCCGCGAGATCCAGCGCCGGCCCTGGCTCGCGGCGACCCTCTCCGGTGGCCTCCTGATCCTGCTCTGCGTCCCCACCCTCTCGCTGCGGCTCGGCACCAACGACGCCGGCACCGAACCGCCAGACAAGACGACCCGCAAGGCCTACGACCTACTGGCGGAAGGCTTCGGACCCGGCTTCAACGGTCCTTTTGTGATGGTCGCGTCGCTCCCGTCCAAGGGCGATGACACGGCCCTGGTGGACCTGAAGCAACAGCTAGAAAACGAAGAAGGCGTCGCCGCGACCACCGACATCAGCCTCAACCCGGAAAAGAACACCGGCGTCTTCCAGGTCTACCCGACGACCTCGCCGCAAAGCGAAGCGACGACCGAACTGCTGGACCGGATCCGCAACGACGTGATCCCGCCAATCGAGCAGCAGACCAAGGCGCAGCTCCACGTCGGCGGCATCAACGCGATCTTCGAGGACTTCGGCAACGCGATCACCGAAAAGCTGCCGCTCTTCATCGGCGTCGTCGTGCTGCTCTCGGCGCTGCTGCTGATGGCCGTCTTCCGTTCGGTGCTGGTGCCGCTGAAGGCGGTGCTGATGAACCTGCTCTCGATCGGGGCCGCCTTCGGCCTGATCGTCGCCGTCTTCCAGTGGGGCTGGGGCGCCAGCCTGATCGGCGTCGACAACACCGGGCCGATCATCTCCTTCTTCCCGATCTTCCTCTTCGCGATCGTCTTCGGGCTCTCAATGGACTACGAGGTGTTCCTGATGTCGCGGATCCACGAGGAGTGGGAGCACCGCAAGGACGCGACGCTGGCGGTCACCCGCGGCCTCGCCCTGACCGGCCGGGTGATCACCGCCGCGGCGGCGATCATGGTCACCGTCTTCGCCTCCTTCATGCTCGGCGACGAACGGATCATCAAACTGTTCGGCCTCGGCCTCGCCGCCGCCGTCTTCATCGACGCCGTGATCATCCGCTCGGTGCTGGTCCCGGCGATCATGCAGCTGTTCGGCACCCGCGCCTGGTGGCTCCCCTCCTGGCTCGACCGGATCCTCCCCAAGCTCCACGTCGAGCCGGCCGAGGGCGACCCAGCGCCCACCGGCGAGCACCCTGCAGTCGAAGGCTCGCAGCCCTAGCGGGCGCGACCGGCGATCGAACTAGAGAGAAAGGCCGCTGCTAAGCGGCCTTGGTGACCTTGTTGGCCTTGAGGCAGCGCGTGCAGACGTAGGCGCGCTTGATCGCGCCGGACTCCTGGATCCGGACCTTCTGCAGGTTCGGATCGAAGCGCCGCTTGGTAGCGACCATGGAGTGGCTCCGGGACTGTCCGAATCCCGGCTTCTTGCCGCAGCTATGGCATACCTTGGCCATCGGGATCGGTGATGGTACCCGGTCAGGACAGTTGGCGCTTCAGCACGGCCATGCGGGCGACGGTGAGGGCGGCGTTGCGGCCCTGGTCGCGCTTGCCACCGCCGGCCCGGGCCAGCGCCTGCTCCATCGTGTCGCAGGTGATGACGCCGAAGGCACAGGGCACGCCGGTCTCCAACTGCACGTCCTGGATGCCGCGCGCGGCCTCGGCGCAGACGAAGTCGTAGTGGTCGGTCTCACCGCGGATGACGACGCCGAGGCAGGCGACGCCGTTGTAGCCAGCTTCGGCGAAGGTCTTGGCGGCGAAGGGAAGCTCGTAGGCGCCCGGCACCGAGACCTCGGTCACCGAGGTCTCCGGCACGCCGGCCAGGGCGAAGCCTTCGCGGGCGCCGCTCAGCAGCCGTTGCGCCAGGTCCTCGTAGAAACGACCGACGCAGACGCCGAAGTGCAGCGGCGCCAGCGTCCCCCGCTCCCCCTCGCTGAACTGCTCCAGGAAGGCCCCGGCCTCAGACATCGGCGCCCTTCGCGTCGCGTTCCTCCTCGTCGCGGATCATCTCCTCGTCGAGGGCGAGGCCCTGGTGGTGCAGCGAGTGGCCCATTTTGTCGCGCTTGGCGCGCAGGTAGGCCTCGTTGTGGACGTTGGGGTCGGACTCGATTGGCACCTGCTCTGAGACCGAGAGGCCGTAGCCCTCGAGGCCGACGATCTTTTTCGGGTTGTTGGTAAGGATGCGGATGCTGGTGAGGCCGAGGTCGCCGAGGATCTGGGCGCCGATGCCGTAGTCGCGCAAGTCGGCGGGTAGGCCCAGCTTGAGGTTGGCTTCGACGGTGTCTGCCCCCTCCTCCTGCAGCTTGTAGGCCTTGAGCTTGTTGAGCAGGCCGATCCCGCGGCCCTCCTGCGAGAGGTAGAGGAGGACGCCGCGACCCTCCTCCTCGATCATCGCCATCGCCGCCGCCAACTGCTCGCCGCAGTCGCAGCGCATGCTGTGGAAGACGTCGCCGGTGAGGCACTCGCTGTGGACGCGGACGAGCACGTCCTGCTCGCCGTCGACGTCGCCCTTGACCATCGCCACGTGGTGTTTGTCGTCGACCAGGGAGCGGTAGCCGACGGCGGTGAAGTCACCGAAGGAGGTCGGCAAGCCGGTGGAGACGACGCGCTCGACCAGCTTCTCGGTGCGGCGCCGGTAGGCGATCAGCTCGGCCACCGTGATCATCTTCAGGCCGTGCCTCTTGCAGTATGGGACCAGGTCCGGAACGCGGGCCATGGTGCCGTCGTCGTTCATCACCTCGCAGATGACGCCGGCCGGGGTGAGGCCGGCGAGGCGGGCGAGGTCGACGCTGGCCTCGGTGTGGCCGGTGCGCTCCAGGACGCCGCCGTCTTTGGCCCGCAGCGGGAACATGTGGCCGGGGACGACGATGTCGCGCGGGCCGGACTCGGGGTCGATCGCGACCTGGATCGTGTGGGCGCGGTCGTGGGCGGAGATGCCGGTGCTGACGCCGCCGGCGGCCTCGATCGTGACCGTGAAGGCGGTCTGCAGCGGCGCCTCGTTCTTGGCCGCCATCAGTTTCAGGCCGAGCCGTTCGCAGCGCTCGGCGGTGAGGGCGAGACAGATCAGCCCGCGCGCCTCCTTGGCCATGAAGTTGACCGCCTCGGGGGTGGCGAACTGGGCCGCCATCACCAGGTCACCCTCGTTCTCGCGGTCCTCGCCATCGCAGACGACGACCATGCGGCCGCGGCGGATCTCCTCGATCGCTTCCTCGATCGTCGAAAACGGGCTCTGCCCCTGCTCGTCGGTGACCGCTTCTTGTTGCTGCGCTTCAGTCATCTGGCTCACCCTGGCTCCTTTCCAGCCAATGGTCCCATGATCCGCTCCACGTACTTGGCGACGACGTCGCACTCCACATTCAAGTTCTGTCCCGGCACCAAATCGCCGAGGTTGGTCCGCTCCAGCGTCTCGGGGATCAGCGAGACCTCCAGCCAGTCAGGGCCGAGCTCGGCGACGGTCAGGCTGACCCCGGACAGGGTGACCGAGCCCTTGTCGACGACGTAGCGGAGGAGACCGCCGGGAAACGCGACACGAACCCGGCGGGCGAACCCGTCCTCCTCAACGCTGAGGACCTCCCCCACGCCGTCGACGTGACCCTGGACGATGTGACCGCCGAACCGATCGCTGGGCTGCATTGCCAGCTCCAGATTTACCCGAGCGCCCTGCTTGACCCCGCCAAGCGAGGTCACGCTCAGCGTCTGGTTCATCGCCTCGGTCTCGAAGCTGTCGGTGTCGACGGCAGTAGCGGTCAGGCAGCAGCCGTTCACTGCCACCGAGTCGCCAAGCGCGATCTCGGGGGCGAGCCGCGTCGCGATCCGCAGGCGGGCACCCTCTTCGCCGCGTTGCACGGATGCGACTTGGCCCACGTCCTGAATGAGACCGGTGAACACCGCTACCACTCCTTAAACCGCGCGCTGATGAGCAGGTCATCACCGACGCTCTCGGAGGTGGTGGCCAGCGACGCCAGTCGTGCGGGTGGCGTCGTAGGGGGGCCCATCTCCGAGGAAGCTTTAGCTACCGGAGGAGATGGGGGGTCCCCTGCGACGACAGGACCCGCACGCCAGGTGCCCCCGTCCAACAACACCGGAGCTACGAAGGTGTGGGACTGGTCGATCTCGCCTGCTGCTGCAAACGCAGCGGCCAGGGTGCGACCTCCCTCTAGGAAGAGGCTGGTGATTTCGCGGCGGCCGAGGTCCGCGAGCATCGCAGCGATGCGGTCAGTAGCGCTCCCGCCACCAGCAATCGCGATTTCGACACCGGCCTCGCGCAGGGCAGCCACACGGCCCGGCTCGGCGTCGGGGGCGGTGACGAGCAGGACCGGTGCCTGATCGAGGGTCTGGACGAGTTGGGAGGTCACGGGGAGGCGAGCCTGGGAGTCGAAGACGATACGGAGTGGCTGGCGCGGGGCCACTGCACCATCCGAGTCGCGGCGCGCGGTCAGCAAAGGGTCGTCAGCCAAGGCAGTGGAGATTCCGACGGCGATGGCGTCGTGCTCGGCGCGCCAGCGGTGGACGAGGGCGCGGCTCTCGGGGCCGGAGATCCAGGGGGAGTCGCCGGGGGACGTCGTGGTTTGGCCGTTGAGGGACATGGCGAGCTTCAGGGTCACTAGCGGGAGGCCGGTGCGGGAATGCTTGCGGAACGGTTGGTTGAGGAGGCGGGCGGCGGTGGCCTCGGGGTCGGGGGCGAAATCGACCTGGATGCGGCCGTCGCGGAGGATTCCGGGGCCGCGGCCGGCGGCCTTCTCGCTGGGGTCATCGGAGGCGATGACGACGCGGGCGATGCCGGCATCGAGCAGGGCCTCGACGCAAGGGGGCTGGCGGCCCCGGTGGGCGCAGGGCTCGAGCGTCACGTACATCGTCGCGCCCGCTGGATCCTCGCCACGGCGCTGGCAATCCGCCAGGGCAGCGCGCTCGGCGTGCAGGTCGCCGAGTTCCGCGTGCCAGCCCTCGCCGACAACGGCTTCGTCCTTGACCACGATTGCCCCGACGAGCGGATTAGGACTGACCCGTCCCCGCCCGCGCTCCGCCAACTCCAGAGCCCGCCGGAGGTTCTCTTGATCCACGGTTGTCAACTGAGCGTTCAAACCGATTGACGAGTCAATCAGTCAATTCTAGACCGAGCCGATATGGCTAAGCAGATCAAGGAGTTGCGAGGGAGTGTGCTCTGCACATGACCGAGCAAGGACGCCGAGCCGCGACGCCACATCGGCTCGCGCCAATACTCTGACGAACCCTTGAAGTTGATCATCCAGATTCCGTGCCTGAACGAGGAGGCCACCCTCCCCGCGACGATCGCCGACCTGCCGCGCGAGATCCCCGGCATCGACGAGATCGAGCTGCTGGTGATCGACGACGGTTCGACCGACCGCACGGTCGAGGTGGCGCGGCAAAACGGGGTCGAGCACATCGTCCGGCTGACCAACAACAAGGGGCTGGCGGCGGGGTTCCAGGCCGGTCTCGACGCCTGCCTCAAGCTCGGTGCCGACATCGTCGTCAACACCGACGCCGACAACCAGTACCAGGGCGCCGACGTCGCCAAGCTGGTGGCGCCGATCCTCGCCGGCGCAGCCGACATGGTCGTCGGCGACCGCCAGGTGAGCCAGATCGAGCACTTCTCGGGCGCGAAAAAAGGGCTGCAGCGACTGGGCAGTTGGGTGGTGCGGCGCTTCTCCGGCACCGAGGTCACCGACACCACCTCCGGCTTCCGCGCCTACAACCGCGAGGCCGCCCTGCAACTGCTGGTCGTCGACAACTTCACCTACACGCTGGAGAGCCTGATCCAGGCCGGCAAGATGCTGGTCGCGGTCGACCAGGTGGCGATCGGGACCAACCCGCAGACGCGCGAGTCGCGGCTGTTCGCCTCGACCGGCTCCTACGTGCGCCGCAACGCGCCGGCGATCCTCCGCATCTACGCCCGCTACGAGCCCCTGCGCGTCTTCGCCAGTGCCGCCCTGGTGCTGGCAGTGCTGGCCTTCCTCGCCTGGCTGCCCTTCCTGATCGACTGGATCTTCAACGGCTACAGCAGCGGCCACATTCAGTCGCTGATCCTCGGCGCCGTGCTCTTCATCGCCGCCGTCCAGCTCTTCGCCCTGGGAGTGATCGGCGACCTACTGGCCGGGCAGCGGGTGATGACCCAGCACGTCTTCGAGCGCGTGCGCCGGGTCGAGCTCGCGCTCGGCGTGCCTCCCTCCCACTACGAGCCGGGTAGCCGGGAGGACTGATGGAGGCCAGCGGCAAGAACGGCTCGGCGCCGGCCGGGGGCGGCGGCGCGGGCGTCGCCAGCAGCGCCGACTACGGCAAAACCGCCAGCTTCCTGGCGGTCGGCGTCGGCCTCACCGGCGTCATCACCTACGCCTACTTCCTGATCGCCTCGCACGTGCTCTCCAAGCCTGACTACGGGCAGATCACGGTGCTCTGGTCGGCGGTCTTCATCACGATCTCGACCCTCTACCGGCCGATCGAACAGCTTCTCTCGCGGCACATTTCCGAGCGGCGGGTCAAAGGCGAGCCGATTGGGCAGCCGATGCGGGTCGCCTCGACGATCCAGCTCGGCCTCTCGCTGCTGTTCACGGTGCTGGCGCTGGCCCTGCGCGGCCCGATCGAAAACAGCCTGCTGGAGGGCAACGAAGCCCTCTACTGGGTCTTCTTCTCCTCGGTCCTCTTCTACGCCGCCAGCTACTTCGCCCGCGGCTTCCTCGCCGGCAGCCAGCGCTTCGGCCTCTTCGTGGCGCTGATCCTCTCCGAATCCTGCTTCCGCACGATCTTCGCGGTAATGGTCGCGGTCGGTGTCCTCAGCGGCCAGTCGGCGGTGGCGATCGGGATCACGGCGGCGCCGGCGCTGAGCCTGCTGGTGGTGCCATTCGCGTTTGCGCGGCGGGCGCAGAAAGAGAAAGAGGCGAGCGCGGCGGCCCAGGCTGCGGCCCCAGGCGACGGGGACGAGGAGCCCACCGAGGACTTTTCGCTGACCCAAGGCGGCGGCTTCGCCGCGGCGGTGCTGGTGATCATGTTCAGCGAACAGGCCTTCCTCAACGCCGGGCCGCTGATCACCCGCGGCCTCCAGGGCGCCGCCGCGGCCGGCTTCATCTTCAACGTGCTGATGCTGGCGCGGGCGCCGCTGCAGCTCTTCCAGTCGATCTCGACCAGCATCCTCCCCCACCTCACGACCCTCCACGCCAGCGAGGAGGAGGGCGCCGAGCACGAGTTCAACCGCACGGTGCGGATGGTGCTGCTGGGGATCGCCGCCTTCACGCTGCTGGTCGTCGTCGTGGTCCTGATCGCCGGGCCGAAACTGATGCAGATCGCCTTCAGCAAGAAGTTCACCTACGACCGCGAGGGCCTCTTGCTGGTCTCGGTCGGGATGGGGCTCTACCTCTCCTCGGTCACCGTCAACCAGGCCTGCATCGCCCAGGGCCAGGTGCGGCGGGCAGCGGTGCGCTGGATCACCTGCGCCGCCCTCTTCATCGGCTGGAACTTCGTGCCGCTGGTCAGCAACGAGTTCCGCCGGGTCGAGATCGGCTTCCTGCTCGCCGCCGGCGTCCTCTTCTCGCTCCTCTACTACGTCTACCGCCACCCGCGCGAACGGGCCGAGGACGTGGTCCAGCCGGGTTCCGGCGAGGAGCTGGAGGTGCAGGTCGGGATGCTCGACGAGAACGTCTAGGGTCAGCCGATCGGCGGGCACGACGCAGAGCTGATCCTCATCGCCGGCGCCCTCCTGGCCGCCGGCATCCTCGGTGCCCTGCTCGCCGACCGCGTCCGGGTGCCGGGCCTGCTGCTGTTCCTGGCGCTGGGAATGCTGGCCGGCTCGGAGGGCATCGGCGGCATCGAGTTCAGCAACATGGAGCTGGCGCGGACGCTGGGGACGATCGCGCTGGTCCTGATCCTCTTCGAGGGCGGCCTCACCTCGGGCTGGCGCGAGATCCGGCCGGTGCTGGGGACGGCGGCTTCGCTGGCGACGATCGGCACCACGGTGACGGCCGTGATCGCCGGCTTCGCGGCCAAGCTGCTCTTCGACTTCGGCACCCTGGAAGCGATGATCGTCGGCGCCGCGATCGCCGCCACCGACTCGGCGGCGATCTTCGCCGTGCTGCGGCGCTCGACCCTGGAGAAGCGGCTGGCGCGCTCGCTCGAGGGCGAGTCGGGGATGAACGACCCGGTGGCGTTGCTGCTGGTGATCGGCTTCATCGAATGGATCCAGACGCCGGGCTTCGGCCTCGCCGACATGGCCGGGCTGCTGGCGCTGAAACTGGCGGTGGGAATCATCGTCGGCGTCGTCCTCGGTCGACTGGCAGCGACGGCGCTGAACGCGACGCGGCTGCCGACCGACGGGATCTACCCGGTCGCCACCGTGGCGATCGCCGCCCTCGCCTACGGGCTGGCCGAGGTCGCCCACGGCTCCGGCCTCCTCGCCACCTACCTGACGGCGCTGGCGATCGGCTCCGCCAGCATCCCCGCCCGCCGCACCGTCGTCGCCTTCCACGAGGGGCTCGGCTGGGTGGCCCAGATTGCCCTCTTCATCCTCCTCGGCCTGCTCGTCACCCCCTCCCGCCTCGACGACGTGGCGCTGAAGGGGATCGCCCTCTCGGCGCTACTGATCGTCGTCGCCCGGCCCATCGCCACCTTCGTCGCCACCTCCTTCTCGCCGCTGAACGTGCGCGAGAAAGCGATGCTGGGCTGGGCTGGGCTGCGCGGGGCGACGCCGATCTGGCTCGCCACCTTTCCGGTCGTCGCCGGCATCGCCGGCGGCCAGGAAGAGTTCGCGATCGTCTTCTTCGTCGTCGTCACCTCGACCCTCGTGCAGGGGGCCAGCTTCGAGCCGCTGGCATCGCGGTTGGGGCTGACCACGGACGAGCCGGCGCTGCCTCGCCGCCTGCTCGAGTCAGGGCGGATCCAGCGCATGGGCGGTGACGTGATCGCCTACCGGCTGCCGGAGGGCGCGGCGGCGGCGGGCCACCGGGTCCGCGAGCTCGACCTGCCGCGCGAGGCGCTGCTGAACGTGATCGTCCGCGACGGCGAGGCGGTGCCGCCGCGGGGCTCGACCGAATTGCGCGAGGGTGACGAGCTGCACATCCTCGTCCGCAGCGAGCTGCGCGACCAGGTCGAGGCGCTGACCGAGCGCTGGGCCAAGGGCCCGGTCGGCAGACCGCCGCCACAGCCGATGCCGCGGCGCGGCGCCAGCCAGGTCTTCTCGGTGCGGCCGGCGCCGGAGCGGCTCGACCCGGCCAAGCTGGAGGAGATCGACGGCATCCCGGTGATCGCGGTGCTGCGCAGCCGCGGCGAGACCGGGGCGCTGATGGTCGCCTTGGCCGACGGCCGCTACGCGGTCAGCGGTGGCGGCGTTCTGGCGATCGGCGGGCGGCGCGCCCTGGCGGGCTGGTGCGAGCGGCGAGCGGACCGCGAGGGCGTGGACGACGCCGAGCGAGCCTGGTGGCAGGAGGTCACGGGCGCGCTAATTGCGCGCGGTCGCCCCTAGGAAGCGCCGGCGGCGGTGGCGATCGCCGTGTAGGCGGCGGCGGGGTCAGGAGCGCCGAAGACGGCGGAGCCGGCGACGAAGAGGGAGGCGCCGGCGCTGGCGACGGAGCCGGCGGTGGCGGTGTCGATGCCGCCGTCAACCTCGATCCGGGCGTCTCCCACGAGCGATTTCAGGCGGGCGACCTTGTCGGGCGAGGACTCGATGAAGGCCTGGCCGCCCCAGCCGGGGTTGACGGTCATGCAGAGGACGAGGTCGGCGAGGCCGCGCAACTCGCTGACCGCCTCGACCGGGGTACCGGGGTTAATGGCGATGCCGGCGCAACAGCCGAGCTCGCGGATCGCGGCCAGGGTGCGGTTGGCGTGCGGGGTCGCCTCGGCATGAAAGGTGATCGAGTCGGCTCCGGCAGCGGCAAAGGCCTCGATGTGCCGGTCCGGCTCCTCGATCATCAGGTGGACGTCGATGGCGCCGCCCGCGTCGTGCACCTGATCGGCGATCGATCCCGCCACAGCCGGCCCGATCGTCAGCGGCGGCACGAAATGCCCATCCATGATGTCGACGTGAATGACCCGCGCCCCAGCGTCCATCACCTCAGCGACCTGGTCCCCAAGCCTGGAGAAGTCAGCCGAGAGGATCGACGGCGCCACCCGGGGCGCCTCCATCAATTCACGCATGCGCTCGCTCACGGGCCGAGACCCTACGGCTTCAGGCGGAACGAAGCATCGAGTCGCCGCAGGACTGACACTGAAGGTCCTCGGTCTGGCTCATGCGGGCGATCGTGCCGTGTTCGCCGCAGTTGGGGCACTGGGAGACAAGCTCGAAGCGGCTGAGGCAGTTGACGCAGCGCAGGCGGCCCGGAAGCTGCGTCGGGCGCAGCCAGGGCTCGTCGCAATTGGGGCAGCGGGCGCGGTTGAGGACGCTGTTCGGGCCGGGTTTTGGCGAGTCGCTCATCCTCTAATCATTGCGTCTCAGCCGGGTGAGGAAGAAACCAGTGGTGCGATCGCGGTCTGGGCGCAGTTGCAAGCAGCGGGGCTCAGCCGCTGAAACCAGGCCCGGGGCGAGGGCGCCGAGGTCCTCCAACTCCAGCGGCGGCGCCTGTCCCGCCGTCGAGGCGGTGAGCAGGGCGGCGACCTGGTCCTCGTTCTCACGGCGGCAGATCGTGCAGGTCGAGTAGACGAGGACGCCGCCGGGCCGGACCATCCGCGCCGCCGCCAGCAGGGCGCGGTGCTGGACGTCGGCGAGCCGCTCGATCGCCCGCGGCGATTTGCGCCAGCGGGCGTCCGGCCGCGAGGCGAGCGTGCCGAGATCCGAGCAGGGCGGATCGAGCAGGACCCGGTCGAAGTCGGGCTCCAGAGCCAGCTCGGTGACGTCGGTCTCGATCACGGTGACATTGCGGAGGCCCAACCGGCTCGCCTGCCCAGCCACTTCGCCGGCCCGATCAGGGTCGAGCTCGACCGAGATCACCTCGCCGCGGTCGCCCATCCGGGCCGAGACCTGACCGGTCTTGATGCCGGGTCCCGAACAGAGGTCGAGTACGTGCTCGCCAGGCCGCGGGTCGAGCACCTCGACCACACCGCCCGAGCCGCGGCTCTGCGGGGTGAGCTCGCCTGCCGCGACCATCGCCGGGACCGTCTCCCCCATGCGGCCCGAGAGGACCAGCAGCTCGGGTGCTTCCAGGGGCCAGCCGCCGGTGGCAGGTGCGGCGCCAACCTCCGCTTCAGCCAGTTTCGCGAGCACTGCCTCGCGCTCGCCGCTCGCCCGCATCGCCACCTCAGCGGGCTCATTGCAGGCTGCCAGCAGGGCCCGCGCCGCCTCCGGCCCCAGCTCCTGCCACCACATCTCGACAAGCCAGAGCGGCGCCGAGTGGGCGATCGCGGCCGCGGACGGGGTCGAATCGTCGCCGAGCAAAGCTGCCGTCAGCGCCTCGCGCTCGCGCGCCGCCCGCCGCAGCACCGCGTTGACGAGCCCGGAGGCGTGGCCAGCGCCGGCGCCCTTGACCAGCTCCACGGCCTGGTCGACGGCGGCGTGGTCCGGCGTTGCGTCGGCGAAAAGCAGCTCGTAGAAGCCCAGCCGCAGGGCCGCCAGCACGGGCGGGTCGAGCAGCCTGGTCGAGCGCTCGGCGAGGCGTTCGATCGCGGCATCACTGGTGCCGCGGCGCTGCACGGCGCCGTAGGCGAGGCGCTGTGCCTGCGCCCGCTCGCGGCCGGCCAGGCCGAGGCGGTCAGCGCCGGCGCGGAAGGCGCGCTCGGTGAAGGCGTCGTGCTCGAAGGTCTCCCTGATCGTCGCGAAGGCGAGCGATCGCGCCGGGGAGATCGCCCGGCTCACAGCTTCGGCAGCGAGTGGCCGCGCAGGTAGGCGTCGACCGGCATCGGCTTACCGCCCGGCGGCTGCACCAGCTCCAGTCGCAGGGCGCCACGGCAGCAGCCGACCAGGAGCACCCCCCATTCGGACTTGACGGCGCCGGTTTTGACGCTGACGTCGACGGCGCGGGCGCGGCGGACGCCGAGGCGCTCGCCGTCGGCCGTCTCCAGGTAGGCGCCGATGTGCGGGGTCAGCGCCCGCACGGTCGCCGCCAGCTCGCTCGCCGGCCGGCCCGGGTCGAGGCGGCGCTCCTCGGGGGCGATCTTCTCGGCGTAGGTGACGCCGTCCTCATCCTGCTCGGCGAACTCGAGCCGGTCCTCGGCCCGCAGATCGAGCGCTCGCACCAAGAGCTCGCCGCCGAGCTCGGCGAGCTTGGCGGCGACGGTCTCGAAGTCCTCGTCCGGGCCCAGCGACACCTCCTCCTGCAGCGCCACCGGGCCGGCGTCGAGGGCGGCGACGAGGCGCATCACCGAGACGCCGGTGCTGCGGTCGCAGGCCATGATCGCCCGCTCGATCGGCGCCGCGCCGCGCCAGCGGGGGAGCAGCGAGGGGTGCACGTTCAGCAGCTCGAACTCGGAGAGCAGCGGCTCGCGAATTAGCTGGCCGAAGGCGCAGACGGTGAGAGCGCTGGGAGCGGCGGCGCGGATCCGCTCCAGGGCCGCCGGCTCGTTGACGTCGGCGGTCTGCAGCAGCTCGATTCCCAACTCCGCGGCCAGCGCCGCCACCGGCGGCGGCTGGGTTTGGCGGCCGCGGCCGCGGCGGCTGTCCGGCGGCGTCACGACCAGGGAGGGACGGTGGGCGGAGCCGGCCAGCCGCCCGAGGACGGTGGCGGCGAAGTCGGAGGTACCGAGGTAGACCGTGCTCACGCGTCGGTGCGCGGCTCGCGAAGCTCGCCCTCGTCGCCCGGCTCCTGCTCTTCGGGCGAGGGGCTGTAGCTACCGCCCTCGCGCAGCGCCCGCAGCGCCCCCTTGCGCTGGGCGCGCGTCGTGCGATCGAGGATGAGGATGCCGTCGAGGTGGTCGATCTCGTGCTGGAGGACACGCGCCTCCAGACCCGAGGCCTCGATCTCGATCTCCTCGCCCTCGCCGTCGCGGCCGCGGACCCGCACATGCAGGGGCCGCTCAACGTCGACCGAGACCCGCGGCAGGCTGAGGCACCCCTCCTCGGCGATCGAGCCCTCCTCCGAGAGCCACTCGACCTCAGGGTTGACCAGCGCCGTCGGCTCGCTCTCGGCGGCGGCCTGGAAGACCAACAGGCGACGCAGCAGCCCTAGCTGGGTGGCGGCCAGGCCGACCCCCATACCGTCCTGCATGATCCCCATCATCCGCTCGATCTCGGCTCGCAGCTCGGGGCCGAACTCGCTTACCGGCGAGGCCTTGCTCTTCAGCACCGGGTCGCCGAACTTGACCACGTGGGAGAGCGCCGCTTCGCGGCGCTCCAGTAGCTCGGCTTCGAGCTGCTCGCGCTGGCGCTCGTCGCTGGTGTCGACCCCGTCGCTCATCGTCGCTGGAGTCTAAAAGGACCTACTGCGGATCGACGTCGACGCCGAGGGCGACGTCGCGCAGGGAGCCGGCGCCGACCCGGCGCTCGACCACGGCGCGGACGGCGGCGACCGTGCGCTCGCGCTCGGAGGCCTTGAGCATTAAGCGGCGGCGGTGGCGGTTGCGGACGCGGAACATCGGCGCCGGGCCGAGCAGCTCGGTGCCGGACGGCAGCTCGCGGCGCAGCTCGGCGGCAAGCTCGGTGGCCGCGGCTTCGACCCGCGGTTCCAGCTCGGCGGCGAGGTTGATCCGCAGCAGGTGCGAGTAGGGCGGGTAGCGGAGGAGACGGCGGCGGTCGAGCTCGCCGGCGAGGAAGCCGGGAGCGTCGTGGCGAGCGGCGTGCTCGATGCTGGACGCGGTCGGGGCCAGGGTCTGCACGATCACCTCCCCTCCGGCTTCGCCGCGGCCGCTGCGGCCGGCCAGTTGGGCGACCATGGCGAAGGTCCGCTCCTCGGCGCGGAAGTCAGGGAAACGCAGGGTGGAATCGGCGTCGAGGATCGCGCTCAGCGTCACCTCCGGGAAGTCGTGGCCCTTGGCGACCATCTGGGTGCCGACGAGGACGGCGCTCGGCGCCTCGCCGAAGGCGGCGAGGATGCGGGCGTGGGCACCGCGTCCGGCGGCGGTGTCGGAGTCGAGGCGGAAAATGGGCAGCGGCGCCAGCCGCTCCCGCAGCAGCGCCTCGACCTGCTCGGTCCCCACGCCGGCCTGGGAGAGCGTGGTCGAGCCGCACTCGACGCAGGCCCGCGGCTGCGGCTCGACGTGGGCGCAGTGGTGGCAGACGAGGCGGCCGCTGTGGCGGTGGACAATCAGCGAGACGTCGCAGTTGGGGCAGCCCCAGTGGTGGCCACAGGAGCGGCAGGTGAACCAGGGGGCGAAGCCGCGCCGGTTGACCATCACGATCGCCTTCGCGCTGGCGGCGCGGACCGCCTCCAGGGCGGCCCAGGTGTCCGGGTGCAGCGGCCCCGAGCGAGGGTCGATCTCGCGCATGTCGACGACCTGGACGGGCGGCATCCGCAGGCCGTCGACCCGGCGCGGCAGCTCCAGCCGCGGCAGCTCCAGCCACGACTCCGGCCGCGGCGTCGCCGTGCCGGCGACGAGCACGGCACCGCGCTCCTCGGCCCGGTGGCGGGCGACGGCGCGGGCGTCGTAGCAGGGGTCTCCCTCCTGCTTATAGGAGGGGTCGTGCTCCTCGTCGATGACGATCAGACCGAGGTCACGGACGGGAGCAAACACGGCCGAACGGGGACCGACGCAGACGCTGGCCTCGCCGCTGCGTAGACGCCGCCACTCGTCGTAGCGCTCGCCGGCCGAGAGGGCCGAGTGCAGGACCGCGAAGCGGTCACCGAGGCGGGCGCGGAAGCGCGCCACCGCCTGCGGCGCCAGGCCGATCTCGGGGACGAGGACGATCGCTCCCTTGCCCCGCGCCAGCGCCGCCTCGACCGCCGCCAGGTAGACCTCGGTCTTGCCGGAGCCGGTGACCCCGTGCAGGAGCAGCTCGCGCGGCGCCCGCGCCTCGCCGTCGAGGGCGGCTACGAGCGACTCCACCGCCGCCTCTTGTTCGGGCAGCAGCCGCGGCCGCTCGGCCGGGGCGGCGAGGCCGGAGGCGGCGGGAGCGCGGCGCAGGCGCGAGCTGCGGGTGGCGATCAGCTCGCGCTGCTCGAGCCGGCGCAGGGTCGCCCGCTCGGAGCCGACCGCGGTGGCCAGCTCAGGAGCCGACATCTCGCCGCCGGCGAGGGCTTCCAGCACCGCCCGCTGTTTCGCCCCCAGCCGCTGCCCGTCGCTCAGCGCCGCCTCGCCGGCCGGGGTGATCTCGGCCCGCAGCTCGACCTTGGCGCGGACCGTGCGCCCGCCTTTCCCCGTGCCCGTGCCCGGCGGGAGCACCAACTGCAGGCCGCGGCTCGGGGTCGAGCAGTACTCGCGGGCGACCCAGAGGCCGAGCCGGACCAGCTCCGGCGTCGCCCCGGACTCCAGCGCCTCCAACGGCTCTGCCAAGCGCTCCGGCGGCAGCTCCGAGGCCTCGGCGAGGCCGACGACGACGCCGAGCAGGCGCTGGCGGCCGAAGGGCACGCGGACGACGCTTCCCACCTCGAGCGTTGCCATCGAGTCCGGGCGGCGGTAGTCGAACGGGCCCCGCAGGGCGCGGGCGGTGGTCAGCGGCTCGACCTTGAGGACGGTCACCCAGCGAGGTTACGGGCGGCCGGGGACGCCGCGCGGGGGCCGTCTTGGCGGCCGCTGGCCGAGCCCGTATGCTGGCCGCCGTGAGCCTCAACCTCAGCCCGGGAGAGCAGGTCATCTTCCAGGGCCACCCATCCTGGCGGGCGATCCTCGGCTTCTACCTGAAAGGGATCCTGGTCGCCGTCATCCTCGGCGTCATCGCCAAGCTCGCCAGCGGCGACGCCACCGCCTTCCTGGTGATCCTGGTCGTGATCGCTCTCACCGTGCTGGCCGGCTTCGTCAAACGGGTGGCGACGACCTACACGATCACCAACCGCCGCCTCAACATCAAGCGCGGAATCATCTCCCGCGAGATCCAGGAGACGCGCCTGGAGCGGGTCCAGAACGTCAACTACCGCCAGTCGGTCTACCAGCGGGCGATGCAGATCGGCGACGTCGACTTCGACACCGCCGCCACCGACGACTACAACTTCGTCTTCTACGGCGTCGCCGACCCCGGCGGCGTCGTCCACGCGGTGGACCAGGCGACCGGCGTCCACGCGGCCGGCACCCACGGCCTCGGCGAGGCTCAGCCGCCGAGCAGCCCGGCTGCTTAGGCCGCGGCGGGCGAGCTCAGGCCGGCGGCCTCGCGGAGAGAGTCCGCGCGGTCCGTCTTCTCCCAGGTGAAGTCCTCGTCCTCGCGGCCGAAGTGGCCGTAGGCAGAGGTCTTCTGGAAGATCGGGCGGTGTAGATCGAGGTAGCGGCGGAAGGCGCCGGGGCGCATGTCGAACTCGGCCTCGACCAACTGGGAGATGCGGGAGTCCGGGAGGACGCCGGTGCCGAAGGTCTCGACCATCAGCGAGACCGGCTGGGCGACGCCGATCGCGTAAGCGACCTGGACCTCGCAGCGCTGGGCCAGCCCGGCGGCGACGACGTTCTTGGCCACGTAGCGGGCGGCGTAGGCGGCCGAGCGGTCGACCTTGGACGGGTCCTTGCCGGAGAAGGCGCCGCCGCCGTGGCGGGCCATGCCGCCGTAGGTGTCGACGATGATCTTGCGGCCAGTGAGACCAGCATCGCCGACCGGGCCGCCGATCACGAACTTGCCGGTCGGGTTGACGAGGAAGCCCTCGCGCAGTTCGCCCTCCTCGTACATGCCGGGAACCTCCGCCTCCAGCACTGGCAGCACCACGTGCTGCCAGAGGTCGGGCTTGATCGTCGTCTCCGAATCAACGCCGTCGGCGTGCTGGGTGGAGATCAGAAGCTTGTCGACGCTGACCGGGCGCCCTTCGCGGTAGCGGACGCGTGACCTGGGTCTTGCCGTCGGGGCCGAGGTAGTCAAGGGTGCCGTCCTTGCGGACCGCGGCGAGGCGCTCGGCCAAGCGGTGGGCGAGGTGAATCGGCATCGGCATCAGCGCCGCCGTCTCGTCGCTGGCGTAGCCGAACATCATTCCCTGGTCGCCGGCCCCGGCCAGCAGCAGCTCGTCGTCGGCGTCGCCGACCCGGGTCTCGTAGGCGACGTCCACCCCCTGGGCGATGTCGGGCGACTGCTTGTCGAGCGAGACCAGGACCGAGATGTGGTCGCAGTTGTAGCCGTAGTCGCCGTGGTCGTAGCCGATCTCGCGGATCGTCTCGCGGACGATCTCGGGGATGTCGAGGTGGACGTTGGTCGAGATCTCCCCGGAGACCACCGCCATGCCGGTGTTGACGAGCGTCTCGCAGGCAACCCGGCCCTGCGGGTCCTCGGCCATGACTGCATCGAGGACGCCATCGGAAATGGCGTCACTGACCTTGTCTGGATGGCCCTCGGTGACGGACTCGGAGGTGAACAGGTACTCGTTCTCGGCAAGCGGTTTGGTCGGCATGCGGGAAGCCTAGATGACTCAGTGATCCTTGCGCCGTCGGCCGCTGGCGGGGACGAAATCGATGATCAGAGGCACGCCCTCGAGCTCGTAGGTCTCGCGCATCCGGTTCTCCAGGTGGTAGGCCCAGTCGCGGCTGATCAGCTTGCGGTCGTTGACCTGGATCGCCACCCGTGGCGGCCGCTCGCCGATCTGGGCGGCGTAGTAGAGGCGCAGGCGGCGGCCGCGGCGAGACGGTGGCGGCGTGCGCGCGACGACGTCGTTGACGAAGCGGTTCAGCTCCGGGGTCGGAACCCGCTCCCCCGCCTTGTCGGCCAGCTTCAGGGCGCGCGGCAGCAGCGTGCCGACGTTGCGACCGCGCTCGGCCGAGGCGGTGATTACCGCCGGCCGCAGCCGCGACTTGCGCTCGACCCGGGCGCGGGCGTCGTCGATGTCGGTCGCGGTGATGTCCCACTTATTGAGGACGAGCAGGGTCGCGCAGCCAGCTTTCATCGCCAGCTCGGCGACCCGCAGATCCTCGGCGGTGACACCCTCGCCAGCGTCGCAGACGACGATCGCCACGTCGGCGCGCTCAACCGCGCGTTCGGAGCGCAGTTGCGCGTAGTAATCGACGGTCCCGGCGACCTTGGCACGGCGGCGCAGGCCGGCGGTGTCGACCAGGATCACCCGCCGACCCTCGACCTCGAACTCGGTGTCGATCGCGTCGCGAGTGGTGCCGGCGCGGCTGGAGACGATCACCCGGTCGGAGCCGAGGAAGGCGTTGACGAGGGAGGACTTGCCGACGTTGGGGCGGCCGATGACGGCGACGCGAACGGCGTCGTCCTCCTCGGGGCGAGGCTCGCGCTGGCCGAGGGCGGTGACGATCGCGTCGAGCAGGTCGCCGCTGCCGAGGCCGTGAGTGGCGGAGACCGCCTGCGGCTCTCCCAAGCCCAGCGCGTGGAATTCGGCGGCGATCGAGTGGTCGTTGGGGCGGTCGGCTTTGTTGACGGCGACCACGACCGGCGTCTCGCCGCGCGCGCAGCGTCCGCGCCAGCTCGGCGTCGCCGGCGCGGAGGCCGGCGCGGCCGTCGACGACGAGGACGATCGCATCGGCCTCAGCGATTGCGGCGCGGGCCTGGCCCTGGACGTCGCGGGCCAGCTCGGCCTCGTCCTCGAGATCGATGCCGCCGGTATCGACCAGCTCGAAGGCGACCCCGTTCCACTCGCAGTACAGCCGCTTACGGTCGCGGGTGACCCCCGGCTCGGCCCCGGTCACCGCCTCGTTGCCGCCGACCAGGCGGTTGACCAGGGTGCTCTTGCCGACGTTGGGAAAGCCGACGACGGCGACGGTGGGCAGAGGGCTCATGCGAGGCCCCGCTCGCCGGCCAGGGCGACGATCCGTGCCACCACCTCGTCCTCGGTGAGGCCGGTGGTGTCGAGCTCGACCGCGTCGGCGGCAGCGCGGAGGGCACCGTGCTCACGCTCGCTGTCGCGGGCGTCGCGATCACGCTGGGCGGCGAGGACGGCCTCGTAGGGCTCGCCGCTCTGGGCGGCGCGGCGGCGGGCTCGCTCCTCGTCGCTGGCCGTGAGGAAGATCTTCAGCGGCGAGTCGGGGCTGACCACGGTGCCGATGTCACGGCCCTCGGCGACGTAGCGGCCGGCGGCGATCAGGGCGCGCTGGCGGGCGACCAGCGCCTCGCGGACCTGCGGGTGGACGGAGACCCGCGAGGTGGCGGCGGTGACGCCTGGCTCGCGGATCGCGGCGCTGACGTCGCGGCCACCGAGCAGCACTCGCTCGCCCTCGAGCTCGATCGCCAGGGACGCGCCAGGGCGCCGAGCGCCTCGCCGTCGTCGAGGTCGACTCCGGCCTCGATCGCGGCCAGGGCGACGCAGCGGTACATCGCCCCCGAGTCGAGGTAGGTGAAGCCGAGAGCCGCGGCGACGCCGCGGGCCACGGAGGACTTGCCGGCCCCAGCGGGCCCGTCGATCGCGATCACCATGAGAGCGCGCGCAGGTCGGCCTCGAAGCCGGGGTAGCTGACGGCGGCGGCGTCCATGCCGTCGACCTCGACGCCCTCGCGCGAGGCGAGGCCGGCGACGGCGCCGAACATGGCGATGCGGTGATCGCCATGGGAATCGATGTGACCGCCGCGCAGGCCGCCACTGCCGGTGATGACCATCCCGTCGGGGGTCGGCTCGACCTCCCCGCCGAGCGCGTTGAGCGCGGCGCAGACGGTCTCGACCCGGTCGGACTCCTTGCGCCGCAGCTCGGCGGCGTCACGGATCGTCGTCGTGCCCTCGGCGAAGCAGGCGGCGAGGGCGACCAGCGGCAGCTCGTCGATCGCCAGCGGGATCTCGGCACCGCCGACCTCGGTGGCACGCAGGGCGGCCGGGCGCACCCGCAGGTCGGCGGTTGGCTCGCCGCCCTGCTCATCGCGGGGCTCGATCTCGATCGCCGCCCCCATCCGAGCGAGGATCGTCAGCAGGCCGGTGCGGGTCGGGTTGATGCCGACCTGCTCGAGCACGACCTCGCTGCCGGACACAAG
Organism: uncultured Actinomycetes bacterium; assembly: GCA_963708405.1. Classification (GTDB taxonomy): domain Bacteria; phylum Actinomycetota; class Thermoleophilia; order Solirubrobacterales; family 70-9; genus VAYN01. Next base: position 223,684 of record CAVPSL010000002.1, on the reverse strand, counting down.
CAGCGCCGCGACGATGAAGAAGGCAGCGGAGGAGATGTCGGCGGGGACGGCGATCGGCCCGGGCTCGAGGCGCCCGGCGGGCTGGATCGAGACGACGGTGGCGCCGTCGGCGCACTCCTCGCGCCCGACAGAGGCGCCGGCGGCGGCGAGCATGCGCTCGCTGTGGTCGCGGCTCGGCAGCGCCTCGACCACACGCGTCTCGCCGCCCGCCAGCAGACCGGCGAGGAGGACGCAGGACTTCACCTGGGCGCTGGCGACCGGCATCTCGTAGGTGGTGCCCTGCAGGGGCGCGCCGCGCACCGTCAGCGGCGGCAGCCGCTCCTCGCGGGCGCTGAGCTCGGCGCCCATCTGGCGCAGCGGCACGGCGATGCGGTCGACCGGGCGCTGCCGGATCGAGTCGTCCCCGTCGAGCGTCCACTCTCCCCCGTCCTGCCCCGCCAGCCACCCCGGCAGCAGCCGCAGCAGCGTTCCCGCGTTACCGACGTCGATCGCCGCCGGTCGCGGCCCGCGCAGCCCGACGCCGCGGATGCGCAGCTCCAAGCCGGGGGTGTGTCGCGTTTCTCGGGCTATACCCGAGGAAGGCGACACACCCTCCTCCGCCGTCGCGCCCAGCGCCTGCACAGCCGCCATGGTCGAGCGGGTGTCGGCGGCGTCGAGGTAGCCGGAGACGCTGGTCTCGCCCTCGCCCATGGCGGCGATCAGGGCGGCACGGTGGGAGATCGACTTGTCGGAGGGGGGGCGCAGGGAGCCGCGCAGCGCCCCCGCGGGATCGAAGCGGGTCATCGGCGGCGACCCTACTCGTCGCCGGCCAGGACGGTGACGCTGTGGCCAAGCTCGCGCACCAGGCGCGCTGCCCGCTCGGCCTGCTCGGTGCCGCCGACCCAGAGCGAAACCGCCCCGGAGGTCATGTCCGGTGCCGGGTACAGCGCCATGTCCTCGATGTTGACGCCGGCCTCGCCCAATGCCAGGGCGAGCTGGGCGATCGTGCCGGGACGGTTGCTGACGACGATCCGCAGCTCGCGCAGCGGCCCGGCCTCGGACTGGGCTTCGAGCAGGCGGCGGCGGTCCTCGCCGGCGGCCGCTTGCCAGGCGGCGATCGCGCCGTGGTCGCCGACCCGGATCAGCCGTGCCGCCTCCTGCAGCCGCCGCGCCGCCGACTCGACCGAATCGGCGACCGCCTGGCGGTTGCTGGCGTAGATGTCGGCCCAGATCGCCGGGTTGGCGCCGGCGACGCGGGTCGCGTCGCGGAAGCTTGGCCCGACCTCGGGCAGGCGCTCGGAATCGCGGCCGAGCCCAGCCGCTGCCTCAGCGGCGAGGGCATTGGCGAGTACGTGGGGCAGGTGGCTGACGGTGGCCATCAGGCGGTCGTGGTCGCGGGCGTCGATTGCCTGCGGGCGAGCACCGAGGCCGGCGAGGAAGCGCTGCAGGCGGTCGTAGAGCAGGCCACTGGAGCGCTCCGTAGGCGTCAGGTACCAGCGGGCACCCTCGAAGAGGTCGGCGCGGGCGTTCTCGACCCCGGCGGTCTCCGCCCCCGCCAGCGGGTGGCCGCCGATGAAACGCTCGTCGCTGCCCAGGGCCTCGACCAGGTCACCCTTGGTCGAGCCGACGTCGGTGACGACCGCGTCGGCGCCGGCCGCCACCAGCGCCGCCCGCGCCTGCTCGGGGAGAAGCGCCACCGGGCCGGCGCAGAAGATCAGCTCGGCGCCCTCGCAGGCCTCCTCGGGCGAGGCAGCACCGCGGTCGAGCGCTCCCAGCTCCAGCGCCCGCGCCACGGTCGCCTCGCTGCGGCTGTGGCCGACCACCTCGGCCCCCAGCCGCTGCCGCGCGGCGAGCCCGATCGAGCCCCCGATCAGGCCCACCCCGAGGACGGCTGCTTTCGTCAAGCGCCCTCGGCCTCGGGGCGCCGCGCCTTCACCGCATCGGCGAAGCGGTCCAGGACCGCCACCGTCTGCTCCCAGTCGATGCAAGCGTCGGTGACCGACTGCCCGTAGGTCAGCTCCTCTCCCGGCACCAGGTCCTGGCGGCCCTCGACGAGGAAGGACTCCAGCATCACGCCGACGATCGCCTCGTTGCCGTCGGCAACTTGGTCGGCGATCTCGCCGGCGGCCTCGACCTGGCGCTCGGGGTCCTTGCCGCTGTTGTCGTGGGAGGCGTCGATCACCAGCCGCTCGGGCAGACCGGCGACGCCGAGGGTGACCAGGGCGTCCTCGACCTCGGGACGGCGGTAGTTGGGCGTGCCGCTGCCGCCGCGCAGGATGATGTGGCAGTCGGGGTTGCCGGTCGTGTGCAGGATCGCCGGCGTGCCGGCGTCGTCGATGCCGGCGAAAGCGTGCGGCGCCGCCGCGGCCCGGACCGCGTCGACCGCGACCTGGACGTTGCCATCGGTGCGGTTCTTGAAGCCGATCGGCATCGAGAGGCCGGAGCCGAGCTGGCGGTGGGTCTGGCTCTCGGTCGTGCGGGCGCCGATCGCCCCCCAGGAGACCGTGTCGGAGATGTACTGCGGCGTGATCGGGTCGAGAAACTCGCAGCCGACCGGCAGCCCCAGGTCGACCACCTCGAGCAGCAGCCGCCGAGCCATGTGCAGGCCGGTGTTGACGTCGCCGGAGCCGTCCAGGTGGGGATCGTTGATCAGGCCCTTCCAGCCGGTCGTCGTCCGCGGCTTCTCGAAGTAGACGCGCATCACCACCAGCACGTCGTCGTGCAACTCCTCCGCCTTGGCGCTGAGCCGGCGTGCGTAATCGAGCGCCGCCACGGGGTCGTGGACGCTGCAGGGACCGACCACGACCATCAGCCGCGGGTCATCGCCCTTGAGCACGTCGATCACTTCCTGGCGGCCGCGCTTGACCGCCTGCGTCCGCTCCCGCCCCAGCGGCAGCTCCTCTAAAAGCTTCTCCGGAGGGACCAGCTCCACCACTTTGGCGATGCGCTGGTCGCGCACCCCGTCGCGTTTTGCTCCCTCCTGCATCCCGATAATCATCTTGCCGTCGCCTTTCTCCATCCTGGAAATCGTAACTTCGATCCGCTCCTTTGCCGCGGCATCCGCCCAGGGGCGGTCGCGCACGTGCACAACGTGGGGTCGGCGCCCGGCTGGTGAGGCAATGTCGAGGCGGCGCGAAGCAGCCGGGCCGGACGCCTAGCTAAATCGCCACCAATAGGAGCGGGCAGCAGCGAACGAAGCGCCTGGGGCGCGGCGGGAGTTCGCGGATTCGGCTGCCAGCTTCATCAAGAAGCTTTGTAGCAGACGGGACGAGATCAGTCGAGAATTTCTGCGAGGCCGCGGAGGAAACGGTCGTTCTCGGCGGCGGTGCCGTAGGTGACGCGGAGGTGGCCGGGGTCGCCCAGCGGCGTCCCGGGCCGGACCGCGATCTGACGCTCGGCGAGGCCGGCGACGACCTCCGCCTCGTCGGCGTCGCCGAGGTCGAGCCAGGAGAAGTTGGCCTGCGTCTCGGCCGTCTCCAGGCCCATCCCGCGCAGCGCCTCCTCGACCCGGAGCCGCTCGGCGACGGTGCCCTCGACACGGCGCTGGACGTCGTCCTGGTGCAGGATCGCCTCCGCCCCGGCCGCCTGGGCGAGGGCGTTGACGCTGAAGGGCTGGCGAACGGCGTCGACGGCGGCGCGGAAGCCGGCCGAGCCGATCGCGTAGCCGACCCGCAGCCCAGCGAGCCCGTAGCACTTGCTGAAGGTGCGAAGGACGACCAGGTTGGGGAACTCAGCGAGCAGGTCGAGCGAGGCGTCGGGGTCGTCGTCGGTCTGGAACTCGACGTAGGCCTCGTCGAGAACGATCGTCACGTGGGCGGGGATCCGCTCGCAGAAGGCGCCGATCTCAGCCGCCGGGATGTGGGTCCCGGTCGGGTTGTTGGGGTTGCAGACGATCAGCAACTGAGTCGCCGCGGTCACCTCGGTCGCCATTGCATCGAGGTCGTGGACGTCGCCCGCGGCCAGCGGCACGCGGACCTCGCGGGCGCCGGTCAGCGCCGGCAGGTACGGGTACATCGAGAAGGCCGGCCAGGCGTAGAGGATCTCGGCGCCGGGCTCGGCCAGTGCCTCGGCGGCGGCGAGGAGGATCTCGCAGGAGCCGTTGCCGACGGCGACGCGGCCCGGCTCGGTCTCGTAGCGTTCGGCGAGGCGGCGGCGCAGCTTGGTCGCATCGGGGTCGGGATAGCGGTGCATCGCCGCGGCGGCGGCGGCGATCGCCTCGACGACCTTCGGGTGCGGCGGGAACGGCGACTCGTTGGAGGCAAGCTGGGCGATGCCGCCAGCGGCGATCGCCTCGGGCGCCTGCCCGGTCGGCACGCCCGCCTGGTATCCCGGCATCCGGGCCAGCTTCTCCGCGAAGGTGACGGTCATCGCCCCGATTGTGACGGAGGCCGGCCTACTGGGCCGACTTGAGGTCGGTCCGCAGCTCGCTGGCGCCGCCGAGGTAGGCGTGCGAGGGCACGTGATCGGCCGGCGCGTAGTAGTGCGCCATTACCCGGATCACCCGCGGCATCGAGCCCGGCACCGGGATCTCGCGGCAGCAGAGCAACGGCACTGCGTCGAGGCCGAGATTGCGGGCGGCGACGGCCGGGAACTCGGCGTCGAGGTCGTCCGTGGTCGTGAAGATGCAGCTGACCATCGCCTCCGGCGTCAGCCCGTTGCGCTCGATCAGCTCCTGCATCAGCTGCTCGGTCGCCGCCAGGATCGCCTCGGCCTCATTGGCCTCCACCTGTGTGGCCCCCCGCACGGCGAACAGCCGCTGCGCCGGAGCCCCCCCGTTCGACTCAAAGCTCACGCCCCCCATCTTTCCAGAGCGCCGAAATGGGAGCGCGGTGGCGGGTTGCCGGGGGCGATTTCTAGGTTGGTGCGCCTTATGGGCGCATGACGCCCAAAAGGAACACCAACTTCAGGAAGCAACTTGCCGAACGGGCAGCGATGCAGCACGGCGTGCTGTCACGCCGCCAATTGCGAGCTGCGGGCTTGAGCGACGATGCCATCAAGAGCGAAATCAGGCACAGCCGGCTGCATCCCGTTTTTCGCGCCGTGTTCGCCTATGGCAACCCTGATGTAGGCGAGAAGGGACGGCTCCGGGCCGCAACCTTGGCCTGTGGAGACACGGCAGTGATTTCGCATCGCAGTTCAGCGGCGCTGATGGGGCTGCTCGACCGCGGGCCGGTGGTGATCGACGTGATCGCGCCGGGTGCGCACGGGCGCAAGATCGATGGGATCCGCGTGCATAAGGTGCGGCTGCCGCGGGGCGATGAAGTCGGGGCGTTCGATGGGATTCCCTGCACGTCCCCGTCGCGGGTCTTCGTCGACTTGGCGGGGACGGTGGGAACACCGACGCTGCGGAGTTGCTTCGAGCGGGCGGCAGCGATGGGGGTGCTCGACCTCAGCGGGATCGAGACGGTGCTGGCGCGGGGGCCGCGGCGGGGTGCGAAAGCGCTGCGGGCACTCATCGCCGAGTGGCGGCGGGCGGCCCCGGTGGCGCGGAAGGGCCGGCTGAAGAGCCCGCTGGAGGCGAAGGTGCTGCCGATCGTCCTGCGGGGCGGGGCGCCGGAACCGCGGGTAAACGCGCCGGTCAAACTCCTCGGCGGCCGCTCAATCGAGGTGGACCTGCTCTGGGATGCCGAGCGCTTCGTGGTCGAGGCGGACAGCCGCGCCTTCCACGGCACCGACGCCGCTTTCGAGCGTGATCGTTGGCGCGACCGGGAACTGATGCGGGCCGGCTACTCCACGCTCCGCGTCACCAACCTGGCCGCCGAACACGAAGCGGACGCGGTCGCCGAGACGATCTGCCGGCGACTGGGCATTCAGCCCTGAGCGGCCTCCCGCAGCGCCGCCACCTCGTCCTCGGAGAGACGACGCGCCTCGCCCTCGCGCAGGTCGCCGAGTGCCAGCGGCCCAAACCGAACGCGGCGCAGCGCCCCCACCTCGTTCCCCACCGCCGCCGCCATCCGGCGCACCTGGCGGTTGCGGCCTTCGCGCAGGACGATCTCGATCTCGCGCTCGCCGAGGCGCGTCACCTCGGCCGGTCCCGTCGGCCCATCCTCCAACTCCACCCCGCGCCGCAGTCTCCCCAGGTCGCGGTCCGACGGCGGCCGCTTGAGCACGGCGCGGTAGGCCTTCGGCACTTCGTAGCGCGGATGCGTCAGCAAATTCGCCAGCTCCCCATCGTTCGTCAACAGCAGCAGCCCGGTCGAATCCGCGTCGAGCCTCCCCACGGGATAGAGCCGCGCCTCCGTCTCAACCAGCTCCACCACCGCCTGCCTCTCCCCCGGCTCCCGCGCCGTCGAGACGACCCCCGCCGGCTTGTTCACCAGCCAAACCTCCCGCGCCTCCGCCCCAACCCGACTGCCATTGACCCGCACGTCGTCGCCCTCACCAACGTCCCGAGCAGGGTCAGTCACCACCTCGCCATTAACGGAGACGAGCCCCTTCCCGACGATCGCCTCCGCCCCTCTGCGAGATGCAACGCCGCTATGCGCGAGGAACTTGCCGAGCCTCACGAGAGGCGGGCCACGTCAGGGCTCCGCACGTCTTTCCCCCGCCTTCAGCAGCCGCTCCCGCAGCTCCCGCTCGTCCTCCGGACTGGGATCGAACCGCGAGGGGTCCGGCAACTGGTCGAGGCCGGAGAGCCCGAAGAGGCGCTCGAAGAGCTCCGAGGTCTTGAAGATCGCGGCGCCGAACTGGGTCCGCCCCGACTCCTCGATCAGGCCGCGCTCGGCCAGCGTCTGCACCGCCGACTCCGAGGTGACGCCGCGGATGCGGGCGATCTCGGGGCGTGAGATCGGCTGCAGATAGGCGACGATCGCCAGCGTCTCGGCCTGCGCCTGGGTCAGCGGCGGGGTGCGCGGCTTGGCCAGCAGGCGCCGCGCCGCCTCCTCGCTGCGCGGGTCGCTGGCGAGCGCGAAGCCGCCCGAGACCTCGCGCAGGACGATCCCGCGCTTGCCCTCGGCGAGGTCCTCGCGCAGCAGCTCGATCGCCTCGTCGATCTGGCCCTCGGTCGCCTCCGTCGCCGCCGCCAGGTCCTTGACCTCGACCGGCTGCGCGGAGAGGAAGAGCAGCGCTTCGACGGTGCGGGCGAGGTCGCTCACGACGCTGTCGCCTTCACGGTGATCGGTCCCAGCTGCTGCGGCTGCTCCCAGGTGATCTCGCCTTTGCGGTACAGCTCCAGCAGGCCGAAGATCGTCACCGCCTGGGTCAGTCGGTCCTCGTTGCCGAACTCCTCGTCGAAGTCGAAGATCTTGCGCTGGCGCAGGACGTCGCGCAGCACCCGCAGCCGCCGCTCCAGCGAGACCGTCGGGCGGATGTGGCTGACGTCGACGTCGGGCGGCTCGGTCAGCAGGTCGCCGAGGGCGGCGCCCAGCTGGTCGGGGTCATAGACCGCCTCCGCCGCCTGGATCGCCACCCGCCGCAGCTCCGCCGGCAGCGGCGCCGAGCGGTAGAGGTAGCCGCGCTGGGACTCGAAGCGGTCGGCGAGCACTTTGGAGGCGTCGCGGTAGCGCCGGTACTCGAGCATCCGCGCTAGCAGCTCCTCGACCGCCTCTTCCGGCGTCATGTCGTCGAGCTCTTCCTCGGGGCCGGGCAGCATCAGCCGCGACTTCAGCTCCAGCAGGGCGGCGATCAGGACCAGGAACTCGGTCGCCACGTCCAGCTCCAGCTCGCCCTCGCGCTCGAGGTGCTCGACGTAGGCGACGACGACCTCGCCCAGCTGCAGCTCGAGCAGGCTCACCTCCTCGCGCAGGACGACCGCCATCAGCAGGTCGAAGGGCCCGGCGAAGATGTCGAGGTCGAGATCTAGGTCGAGCTCGGCGACGGTCACGCGACCAAGTTAACGCGGCGCGCCGATGCCCATGCGCTCGCGCACGTCGGTGAGCGTCGGCGCCGCCAGCTCGCGCGCTTTGGCGGCACCGGCGGCGAGCACCGCCTCCAGGGCAGCCTCGTCGGGGCGCAGCTCGGCGTAGCGCTCGCGGATCGGCGCCAGCAGCTCGACCACGCCCTCGGCCACCGCCTTCTTGAAGTCGCCGTAGCCGGCGCCCTCGAACTCGGCCTCGATCGCCTCGGGGCCGACGCCGCGGGCGACGGCGAGGACTTCGATCAGGTTGGAGACGCCGGCCTTGTCGGGGGCACGGCGGACCTCGCGGCCGGAGTCGGTGACGGCGCTGCCGAGCTTCTTGCGGATCGCCCCGGGCTCATCGAGCACGTAGACGGTGCCGGCCTCGGTCGAAGCGGTCGTCGACATCTTCCGCTCCGGCTCCTGCAGGTCCATGATCCGCGCCCCGATCGCCGGCACGACCAGCTCCGGCACGACCAGGGTCTCGCCGAAGCGGCCGTTGAAGCGGCGGGCGATCTCGCGCATCAGCTCGACGTGCTGGCGCTGGTCGTCGCCGACCGGGACCTCGGTGGCACGGTAGGCGAGCACATCGGCCGCCATCAGCACCGGGTAGTAAAAGAGCGCCGCCGAGGCCAGCTCGCGCTGGCGTCCCGACTTTTCCTTGAACTGGTGCATGCGGTCGAGGTCGCCGTGGGCGGTGACGGCGGAGAGGCACCAGGTCAGCTCGGTGTGCTCGGGTACGTCGGACTGGCGGAAGAGGATGCAGCGCTCGGGGGCGAGGCCGGCGGCGAGCAGGATCGCGATCGTGTCGTGGACGCGAGCGCGCAGTTCGGCCGGGTCGTAGGCGACCGAGAGCGCGTGCAGATCGACGATGCAGAAGATCGCCGGCTCCCCCCGCTCCTGCCCCTCGACGTACTGGCGGATCGCCCCGATGTAGTTGCCGAGGTGCTTGCGGCCGGTCGGCTGGATGCCGGAGAAGATGATCGGGGCGCTCACGGGGCCAACCCTATGCGGCCGGCTCGGGCTCCGGCGTCTTGGCCGGGCGCTGCCGCCGCCGCGGGTTCTCGATCCCGATCCCGGAGGCGATGCCGCCGGCGATCATCAGCAGGGCGGCGATGAGGACGCCGAGGTGGAAGGCGCCCGTTGAGGCGTCAACCGAGGCGGCGCGCACGGCACGGGCCTGCGACGGCGGCAGCTTGCCGGTCTTCGGCACCGCCAGCGGCTGTTCCTTGGCCTTGGCGACGGCGTGCTCGGCCCGCGGCCCCAGCGGGCGGGCAGCAAGGTTGGCGTCGAGCTGGCTGCCGAACTGGGCTGAGATGACGGCGCCGAGGATGGCGATCGCCAGCAGACCGGCGACCCGCGAGACGCCGTTGTTGACGCCGGAGGCGATGCCAACACGGTGCTCGGAGACGGAGTCGAGCACGGTCGCGGTTAGCGGCGCCACCGTCGCCGAGAGGCCGAGGCCGAAGACGAGCACGGCCGGCAGCACGTCGGTGAGGTAGTCGGCGCCGGCGTCGACGCGCAGCATCAGCAGCAGGCCGAGGCCGCCGACGATCGGGCCGGCGGTCATCGGCAGGCGTGGGCCGGTGCCGGAGGCAAGGCGACCGAAGCGCGGCGAGAGGACGAAGAGCAGGATCGAGATCGGCGTCGTCGCCAGCCCCGCCTCCAGGGCCGAGTAGCCGACCACCTGCTGGAGGAAGAGGCCGACGAAGAAGAGGCCGCCGATCAGCCCCGCGTAGGCGGCCAGCGTGGTGGCGTTGGCGACCGTGAAGTTGCGGATGCGGAACAGGGTCAGGTCCAGCATCGGGTGGCGGGCGCGCGCCTCGTAGAGGAGGAAGGAGGCGAAGCAGGCGAGGCCAGCGAGCAGCGGCACTAGCACCAGCGGGTCGCCCCAGCCGTGGGTCGGCTGCTCGATCAGGGCGAAGACGGGGCCGCCGAGGCCGACCGCCGAGAGCACGATCCCCAGCCAGTCGACGCCGCGGTAGGCGTCGGGGTCGCGGCTCTCGGCCACGGCGCGCAGGCTGAGCCAGACGGTCGCCGCGATCAGCGGCAGGTTGATCCAGAAGATCGCCCGCCAGGAGAAGAGGCCGATAAGAGCGCCGCCACCGGCGGGGCCGAAGACGGTGGCGATCCCGGTCCAGGCGGTCCAGGTGCCGACCGCCTTGCCGCGCGCCTCGCCCTCGAAGGTGGCGGCGACGATCGCCAGCGAGCCGGGCACCAGCAGCGCCCCGGCGACCCCCTGCAGGGCGCGGGCGCCGACCAGGAACTCGTCGCTGGGGGCGACCGCGCAGAGGGCCGAGGTGGCGCCGAAGGCGACGAGCCCGACCAGGTAGACGCGGCGGCGGCCGAACTGGTCGCCGAGGCTGCCGCCGACCAGCATCAGCGAGACCATCGTCAGCATGTAGGCCTCGACCACCCACTGCTGGCCGGCGAGCCCCGCGCCGAGCCCGTCGGCGATCGAGGGCAGGGCGACGTTGACCACGGTCGCGTCGAGGAAGACGACGGTCGAACCGAGGATCGTTGCGATCAGCGTGAGGCGCTGCTGGCGGGACACGCAGCGAGTCTAGGCAGCGGTCGGGGTCGCCTCGGGGGGCTCCTCATCGAGGTCACGCAGTTGCTGCGCGGGGGTGAAGAAGTTCCGGTACGCCAACCCAGTCGCCACCAGCGCCGCGATCGAGACGCTGCCGAGCAGGGTGTAGAGGAGGATTAGCTGCAGGCGGACGGCGTCGGTCGGGTTGGCACCGGCCAGCAACATGCCGACCATCGTGCCGGGGAAGAAGATCAGGCCGGTGGTCTTGGTCGAGTCGACGAGGGTGATCATTCCCGAGCGCAGGGACCGGCGCACGGTCGGCAGCGCCGCTTCGCGGGCGGTGGCGCCGAGCGCCAGGGTCGCCTCGATCCGCGGCCGCGAGTCGGCCATCTCGTCGCCCAGCCGGTTGAGGGCCACGGCGGCGGAGGTCATCGCGTTGCCGATCACCATGCCGCCGACCGGGACCAGGTAGCGCGGCGTCGGTTCGAAGATGCCGAGGGCGACGACGAGGCCGAGCGTGCTGGCACCGGCCAGGGCGAGGGCGATCAGCAGCGGCCGGAAGGAGCCCGGCACTTTGGCGGCGCGGTGGCGGGCGGTGACGGCGCCGAAGACGACCATCACCGCCAGCAGCAAGAGGACGAGCCAGATCGTGTCGGCCTCGAAGATCAGCTTGATCGCGTAGCCGACCAGGGTCAACTGCACGAGCGAGCGCACGGTGGCGATGCCGATGTCGCGCTCGAGGTCGGCTTTCCACCAGTAGGAGATCGCGGCGGCGAGGGCGACCAGGGCAAGGGAGGCGGCCACCTGGCCCACCGAGACGTGGATCGAGGTGCTGAGGGCGGCGGTGCTCACGCCAGCACCTCGCTGAGGGCGCCGCAGCCGGCGATGCGACCGGCCTCGATCCGCACCACCCACTCGCCGAGGCGGCGCGCCTGCTCGGGGTCGTGGGTGACGAGGACGAGCGAGATCTCGAGCTCGTGGCGCAGCTCGGCCAGGGCGGCCTCGATCGCGTCGCGGGCGGCGTGGTCGAGGGCCGAGGTCGGCTCGTCGAGCAGCAGCACCCGCGGCTCCTGGGCCAGCGCCCGCGCCAGCATCGCCCGCTGCTGCTCGCCGACCGAGAGGCGGCCGACGTCGCGGGCGGCAAACTCGACTCCGAGGCCGGCGAGCCGGAGGCAGCGGCCGAGGTCGGGCTCGCGGCCGGCGAGGCCGGCGGCGTAGCGCAGGTTCGACTCGACCGTCCCCGCCAATAGCGCCGGCAACTGCGGCACCAGTGCCACCTCGCGGCGCAGGGCGAGCGGGTCGTAGGAGGCGAGCGGCCGCTCGCGGTAGTGGATCTCGCCGGAGTCGGGATCGGCAAGCCGGTTCAACAGCCGCAGCAGGGTCGACTTGCCGCTACCGGAGGGGCCGAGGATCGCCGTTGCCCCGGGCGGTATCCCGGCGCTGACCGCGTCGAGGACCCGCCGGCCGCCGCGGCTGAGCGTCACCTCTCGCAGCTCGAACAGCACCGGCGCATGATCCCACCGGCAGATGAGACGACCGCCGCAAGATGGCTCCCGCTCGCCGTCGCCGTTCGCCATCGGGCGACTTGCTTGGAACAATCGCGGGTAGGTGACCCTCCATGGCTAGAGCGATCTGGAGCGGCTCGATCAGCTTCGGGCTCCTCAACGTGCCGGTGCGGCTGTACAGCGCCGTCGCCCGGCGCAGCATCGCCCTGCGCGAGATCCGCGACTCCGACAGCGCCCGGATCAAACACCGCCGCGTCGCCGAGGGAACCGATGAGGAGGTCCCCTACGAGAACATCGTCAAGGCCTACGAGATCACGCCCGGGCAGTACGTGCCGCTGAGCAAAGACGAGATGTCGGCGCTGGCGCCGGAGAAGACGCGCGCGATCGAAGTCCAGGACTTCGTCGACCTCGAGGAGATCGACCCGATCTACTTCGACAGCCCCTACTACCTGGGCCCCGCCGACGGCGCCGAGAAAGCCTACGCGCTGCTCGCCAAGGCGATGGAAAGCTCGGGCAAGGTGGCCATCTCCCGCTTCGTCTTCCGCAACAAGGAGCACCTGGCGGCGCTGCGCGCGACCGGCGGCGTCCTCACCCTGACCACGATGCGCTTCGCCGACGAGGTCGTGCCGGCGGCCGAGCTGGGCGACGACGTCGTCCCTGAGAAGGCGCCGAAGGTGAACAAGCGCGAGCAGGAGATGGCCGAGCAGCTAATCGAGTCGCTCAGCACCGAGTTCGACCCCGCCGCCTACCGCGACGAGTACCGCGAGCAGCTTCTGGCGCTGATCGAACAGAAGGCCGAAGGCAAGGAGATCGTCGCCGCCGAGGCGGAGGCGCCGCAGGCGACCAAGGCGCCGGACCTGATGGCCGCGCTGGAGGAGAGCATCGCCGCCGTCAAAGACAAGGGCGGGGCGAAAGCGAAGCGCAAATCGGCCGCGAAAGCGAAAAATGCCGCCGGGGCCAAGGCCAAAGCGAAGAAAAGCTCCTCGACGCGGGCGAAAAGCTCGCGCTCGAAAGCCAAAGCCTCGAAATAGATCGTGGCCTCGAGCCGAGTCGTCGAAGTCGACGGGCGGGAGCTGAAGCTCACCAACCTCGACAAGGTCCTCTACCCCGAGGCCGGCTTCACCAAGGGCGAGATGGTCGACTACTACGCCCGCGTGGCCCCGGCGATGGTGCCGCACCTGAACGGGCGGGCGGTGACGCTGCGGCGCTTCCCGGAAGGCGTCGACGACCTCGACTCGGCCTTCTTCGAGAAGCGCTGCCCCAAGCACCGGCCGAAATGGGTGAAGACCACCAACGTCCGCGCCGGCCCCCATGCCGGCAACATCGACTTCTGCGTCTGCGACTCGCTGCCGACGCTGATCTGGATGGCCCAGCTGGCGGCGGTCGAGCTGCACCCCTCGCTCTCGCTGGGACGGGCGCCGACGCGGCCGACCGTGCTCGCCTTCGACCTCGACCCCGGCCCGCCCGCCAACATCGTCGACTGCTGCCGGCTGGCGCTGCGGCTGCGCGACATGTTCGGTCACTTCGGCGTCCAGAGCTTCCCCAAGACCTCGGGCTCGAAGGGGATGCAGGTCTACGTGCCGCTGAACCGCAAGGACGCCAGCTACGAGACGACCAAACCGTTCGCCAAAGCGATTGCCCAGCTGCTGGAAAAGCAGACGCCCGACAAGGTGGTCTCGAAAATGAAAAAGGTCGAACGCGAGGGCAAGGTCTTCGTCGACTGGTCCCAGAACCACCGCAGCAAAACGACGATCGCCGTCTACTCCCTGCGAGCGCGTGAACGGCCGACCGCCTCGACGCCGCTGAGCTGGGAGGAGGTCGAGCAGTGCGCCGACTCCGGCGACGGCTCCCCCCTGGTTTTCGAAGCCGGTGACGTACTGGAGCGGATCGAGGACAAGGGCGACCTTTTCGCGCCAGTTCTAGAGCTGGAACAAGAGCTTCCAGACCTCTGAGCGGGGATCGTCCGTCACAGATTGGGTAGCTGTCTCGTCTAGTCGGTGAGAACCCGACGAGAGGAGGACACGATGAAGGTCTTCGTAACGGGCGCCAGCGGAGCGCTGGGAAAGCGGCTGCTGCCGCGTTTGGTGGCGGACGGGCACGAGGTGGTCGGCATGGTCCGCAGCGAGCGCAAGGCGCCGCTGGTCGCGGAACTGGGGGCGCGGCCCGCAATCGCCGACGCACTCGACCCCGACGCCGTCGCGGCCGCGGTCGCCGCCGCCGAGCCAGAGGCGATCGTCCACCAGGCGACGGCGCTCGCCGGCAGGCTCGACCTGCGCCACTTCGAGCGCTCCTTCGCCCTCACTAACCGCTTGCGCGCCGAGGGCACCGACCACCTGCTGGCGGCGGCGCGGGCGGTCGGGACGCGGCGCTTCCTCGCCCAGAGCTTCGGCGGCTGGCCCTACGCCCACGAGGGCGGCCCGGCGAAGGACGAGTCGGCGCCGCTCGACCCCGACCCGCCGGCGCCGTTCCGCACCACCCTGGCGGCGATCCGCCACCTCGAGGCGGCGGTCACCGGCGCCGAGTGGATCGAGGGTCTGGCGCTGCGCTACGGCGGCTTCTACGGACCCGGCACCTCGCTGGCGCTGGACCCGGACGGCGAACACGTCGAGGCGGTGCGCAAGCGGCAGTTCCCGGTCGTCGGCTCCGGCGAGGGCGTCTGGTCCTTCCTCCACATCGACGACGCCGCGGCGGCGACTGCGCTGGCGCTTAGCCATGGCGCCCCCGGCGCCTACAACGTCGTCGACGACGAGCCGGCGCCGGTGAGGGAGTGGCTGCCGGCTCTTGCCGAGGCCCTGGACGCGCCGCCGCCACGGCACGTTCCCCGCTGGCTCGGTCGACTCGTGGCCGGCGAGGCGGCGACGATCATGATGACCGAGGTGCGCGGCGCCAAGAACGACAGGGCGAAGTGGGAACTCGGCTGGGAACCGCGCTTCGCCAGCTGGCGCGAGGGCTTCCGGACGGGGCTGAGCGAGACCGCCAGGATCGGGGCGGGGCGGTGAGCGAGGAGGCGCTGCTGGCCGAGCTGCGGCCGCCGGTCTTCGGCGTCGCCTACCGGATGCTGGGCTCGGTGGCGGAAGCCGAGGACGTCGCCCAGGAGGCGCTGCTGCGCCTGCACGAGGCACTCGGGCGGGGCGAGGAGATCGCCTCGCCCCGCGCCTACGCGATGACGGTGGCGACGCGACTGGCGATCGACGAGCTGCGCTCGGCCCGGGCGCGGCGCGAGGTCTACGTCGGCGAGTGGCTGCCGGAGCCGCTGTTGACCGGCGAAGACCCGGCCGAACACGCCGAGATGTCCGACTCGCTCTCGCTTGCCTTCCTCGCGCTGCTCGAGCGGCTCACCCCCGAGCAGCGCGCCGCCTTCCTCCTCCACGACGTCTTCGGCTACGGCTATGCCGAGGTGGCGGCGGTGGTCGGCGTCAGCGAGGCCGGCGCCCGCCAGCACGCCTCGCGCGGGCGGCGGCTGCTGCGCCAGCGGCGGCCCCGCTTCGAGGCCTCCGCCGCCCAGCGCGAGGAGCTCGCCGACCGCTTCTTCGCCGCCGTCGAAGAGGGCGACGTCGGCGAGCTGCGGGAGCTGCTGGCCAGCGACGTCGAGCTGCACGGCGACGGCGGCGGCAAGGTGCCGGCGCTGGCACGGCCCCTGCAGGGGGCCGAGCGGGTGGCGCGGACGATCGGCGCCTGGGTCAAGGCCGGCAGCCGCATCGGCGGCTTCCGGATCGAACGGGTCGAGGTCAACGGCGAACCCGGCGCCCGCACCCTGACCGCCGATGGCGAGCTGATCAACGTCTTCGCCCTGGAGATCGCCGATGGCCGAGTGCAGGCGATGCGCTCTGTCGTGAACCCGGAGAAGCTCGGCCACCTGGGACCGGTCGCGGACCTGCAGGCGCTGCTCGGCGGTGAGTAGGGCGCGCCGCTAGAGCGGCTGGCGCACGACAGGTCGCCTCGTAGCCCGCACCTCGTCCAAGCGCCGCACCGGCGTTGTATACGGCGCGTTCTTGGCGATCTCGGGATCGGCCTCGGCCTCGGCGAGAATTTCCTCGACGGCGTCAGCGAAGGCGTCGAGACTCTCCTTGGTCTCGGTCTCGGTCGGCTCGATCATCAGCGCCTCGTCGACCAGGAGCGGGAAGTAGACCGTCGGCGGGTGGAAGCCGAAATCGAGCAGGCGCTTGGCGAGGTCGAGGGTGGCGACGCCGAGCTCGCGCTTCATCGGCTTGCCGGAGAGGACGAACTCGTGCATGCAGTGGCGGTCGAAGGCGACCGGGGCGTAGCGGCCGGCGCGGCCCTCGGCCAGGCGCGCCTTCAGGTAATTGGCGTTGAGGACAGCGGTCTCGGAGGCCTCGGCGAGGCCGTCGGCACCGAGGCTGAGGATGTAGGCGTAGGAGCGAACGAAGACGCCGAAGTTGCCCTGGAAGCCGCGCAGGCGGCCGATCGACTTGGGCCGCTCGTGGTCGAGGTCGTAGACCGGGCCGTGGCCGTTTTCCTCGCGCCGCACCACCTGCGGCCGTGGCAGGTAGGGCTCGATCCGCTCGGAGACGGCGATCGGGCCGGCGCCGGGGCCGCCGCCGCCGTGCGGCTGGCTGAAGGACTTGTGGAGGTTAACGTGGACGATGTCGAAGCCCATGTCGCCGGGGCGCGAGTGGCCCATCACCGCGTTGAGGTTGGCGCCGTCGTAGTAGAGCGTCCCCCCCGCCTCGTGGATCAGCGCCGCGATCTCGGCGATGTTCTCGTCGAAGAGCCCGAGCGTGTTGGGGTTGGTCAGCATCAGGCAGGCGACCTCATCGGGGGTCTCCTCGATCTTGGCCCGCAGGTCGTCCATCTCGACCCCGCCGCGCTCGTTGGTCGCCACCTTGACCACCTCGAAGCCGGCCATCGTCACCGAGGCCGGGTTGGTCCCGTGCGAGGTGTCCGGGGCCAGCACCCGGGTCCGCCGTTCGCCGCGGTCCTCGTGGTAGGCGCGGGTCAGCAGCAGGCCGGCGAGCTCGCCGTGGGAGCCGGCCGAAGGCTGGAGGCTGACGTGCGGCAGGCCACAGATCTCCGCCAGCGAGCCCTGCAACAGCCACATCAGCTCCAGAGCGCCCTGCGCCCGCAGGGGGTCCTGGGCCGGGTGCAGGCGGGCGTGGCCGGGCAGCGCCGCCACCCGCTCGTTGAGCCGCGGGTTGTGCTTCATCGTGCAGGAGCCGAGCGGGTAGAAGCCGCTGTCGAGATCGAAGTTGCGGCGCGAGAGGCGGTTGTAGTGACGGACGATCTCCGGCTCGGCGACCTCGGGCAGGCGCGGCGGCTCCTCGCGCAGCAGCTGCGCCGGCAGCAGCTCCTCCAGCGGCGGCTCCGGCACTTCGGCGGCGGGCATGGTCGCGGCGCGGCGGCCCTGCTTCGACTTCTCATAGATCGTCTGCGCCCGTTCCCGCTGCATCGGCGTCTCAGTCAGTTGGGGATTCATGCCACGCGCTCCCGGTGTGGAGCCTTACTCGGCTCAGAGCCGAGAAACCCTCCACGCTCCCCGCCTGGGAACGCGGCCCGCTCCGCCGCCACGGCCGCCTCCAGCGCCCGCGCGAGATCGTCGATCTGGGCCCGGGTGCGGCGCTCGGTGATCGCCACGAGCAGGCCGTCCGCGTGCTCCGGGTACTCGCGGCCCAGCGGGTACCCGGCGGCGATGCCGCGCTCGGCACAGCGCTCCAGGACCGCCTCGACCGGGGCATCGAGGCGCACCGCGAACTCGCGGACCACCGGTGCCCCGTGCAGCAGTTCGACCCCCTCGACGGCGGCGAGGCGCTGCTGCGCATAAGCGGTGCGGTGGGCCAGCAGCTCGCCCAGCTCGCGGAAGCCCTGGCGGCCGAGCCAGGCGAGGTAGACCATCGCCGCCAGCGCGTTCAGCGCCTGCGCGGTGCAGATGTTGTTGGTCGCTTTCTCGCGGCGGATGTGCTGCTCGCGGGTCTGCAGGGCGAGGACGAAGCCGCGGCGACCGTCGACGTCCTCGGTCTCGCCGGCGATCCGTCCCGGCATGCGCCGGACCTGCTCCGCCGTCGCGCAGAAGAAGCCGAACGAAGGGCCACCGAAATCCAAGCGATTGCCGAGCGGCTGGCCCTCGCCGAGGGCGATGTCGGCACCGCACTCACCGGGCGGCTTGAGGATGCCGAGCGTGATCGGGTCGCAGGCGACGACCAGGAGCGCCCCGTGCTCCTTGGCGGCGGCACCGAGGGCGGCCACTTCCTCGACTGCGCCGAGGAAGTTGGGGGACTGCAGGAAGACGGCGGCGGTCTCCTCGTCGACCGCGTCGGCCAGCGCCGCCGCGTCGGTGACGCCGCCGTCGAGCCCGGCTTCGACGACCTCGGCCCCGAACCCGGCCGAGTAGGTGCGCAAGGTCTCGCGGCTGTGCGGGTGCAGGCCGCGGGAGACGACGAAGCGGCGGCGGCCGGTAGCCCCGATCGCCAGGTAGCCGGCCGAGGCGACCGAGGAGGGACCCTCGTAGAGGCCGGCGTTGGAGACCGGCAGTCCGGTCAGCTCGGACATCGCCGTCTGGTACTCGAACATCACCTGCAACCCGCCCTGGGAGATCTCCGGCTGGTAGGGCGTGTAGGGCGTCAGGAACTCCGAGCGCGAGGTGATCGCGTCGACGATCGCCGGCACGTAGTGGTCGTACATCCCCGCGCCGACGAAGCAGACCTCGGCTTCGGCGTCGCTGTTGCGCGCCGCCAGCCCCGCCAGGCGCTCGTAGACCTCGGCCTCGCTAAGACCGTCCGGCAGGTCGAGCCGGCGGCCCAGGCGCAGGTCGGCGGGGATCTGCTCGAAGAGGTCGTCGACCGACTCGACGCCGATCGCGGCCAGCATCTCGGCCCGGTCTGCGGGCGTGGCTGAGGTGTAGCGACTCACGCTCCCAAGGCTACGGAAGCGGCAGGCGCGGCCGGGCTACTGGTTTTCCAGCAGCTTGCGGTATTCCGCGGCGCCGAGCAGGACGTCGACCTCGCCCGGATTGCCAAGCCGGACCTTGACCAGCCAGCCCTCGCCGTAGGGGTCCTCGTTGATCCGTTCCGGCGCCTCGACCAGGGCGGTGTTGACCTCGACGATCTCGCCGGAGAGCGGCGCGATCACGTCGGAGACCGCCTTCACCGACTCGACCTCGGCGTAGGAGGAGTCTTTGTGGATCTCGGCGCCGACCTCGGGCGGGTCGTAGAAGACGACCTCGCCGAGCGAGTCCTGCGCGTACCAGGTGATGCCGAAGGTGGCGACGTCGCCCTCGATCCGCGCCCAGTCGTGCTGGTCGTGGTAGCGCAGGTCGTCGGGGTAGGTGGCGTCGGCCAAGGTCAGCTCCTTCGGTAGAGGGGTTTGGACGCTACCCGCGCCGGGCGATGCTTGCCGCGCACGTCGATCTCCAGCTCCGTCCCCGGCTCGGCTAACTCGGCGCGCACGTAGGCCATACCAGCGCCGCGCTCCAGCGAGGGCGCGAAGGTGCCGGAAGTGACCGCGCCGACAGTCTCCTCGCCGCGCAGGACTGGGTTGCCGTCGCGGGGGATGCCGGCGCCCTCGATCAGGAACGGGGCCAGCCGCTCGGCGGTGCCGTCACGGCGGGCGATCGCCACCGCCTCGGAGCCGAGGAAGCCGGTCGCCTCGGCGCAGCACCAGCCGAGCCCGGCCTCGATCGGGTTGCGCTCGGGGCTCAGCTCGTGGCCGTGCAGCGGGTAACAGACCTCGAGCCGCAGCGTGTCGCGGGCGCCGAGGCCGCAGGGGACGACGCCGGCATCGAGCAGCTCGGCCCAGATCGGCGCCGCGGTCTCCGGGTCGAGCAGGATCTCGACCCCGTCCTCACCGGTGTAGCCGGTGCCGCAGACCAGCGCCGGCCGGCCGCCGATGCGGACGTGGGAGACGTGCATCCGCGCCGGCAGCTCGATCCCCAGCGCCGCGTTCAGCACCGCCCGCGCGTGCGGGCCCTGGACCGCGAGCATCGCGTAGCGGTCGGCGACGTTGCGCACGGCGACGTCGAAGCCGCGGCTCCAGCGCCCCAGCCAGGCCAGGTCGCCCTCGTGGTTGGCGGCGTTGGTGACGATGAGGTAGCGGTCGCCACCGAGCCGGTAGGCGAAAAGGTCGTCGAGCACGCCGCCGGCCTCGGTGCAGAGGCACGAGTACTGGGCACCGCCAATCGCCAGCTTGGCGACGTCGTTGGAGTGCGCCAACTGCAGGAAGTCGAGCGCTCCCGGACCCTCAACCTCGACCTGCCCCATATGCGAGACGTCGAACATCCCCGCATGCCGCCGCACCGCCGAATGCTCCTCCCGGATCCCCTCATAGGACACCGGCATCTCCCAACCGGCGAAGGGGACGAGTTTGGCGCCGCGCTCCGCGTGGAGATCAAAAAGAGGCGTTCGCTGCAGGGCCGCGTCAGTCACCGGCCCAATCTATTGAAGGCGCCGCCGCTCCGGCGGCGCCTGGACCGCACCTACTCTTTGAGGAACCCGGGGACGTCGATGTCGTCCTCGGAGACCCGAAGTTTGCGGATTTCGGTGTCCTCGGCGGAGACGCGGGGGCGACTCTCGTAGCGGCGCCGCACCCGCTGTGGGGAGCGGGCCAGCAGCTCGAAGCCCTCGAAGCCGGTGGCGATCACCGTCACCCGCACCTCGTCCTTCATCGACTGGTCGACGACGGAGCCGAAGATGATGTTGGCGTTGTCGTCGGCCTCAGCCTGGACGAGCTGGGCCGCCTCGTTGACCTCGAATAGGCCGAGGTCCTCGGGGCCGGTGATGTTCAACAGCATCCCGGTCGCGCCTTTGATCGACTCCTCAATCAGCGGCGAGGTGATTGCCGCCTTGGCCGCGTCGAGGGCGCGGGCCTCGCCGGAGGCGGAGCCGACGCCCATCAGGGCCGAGCCGGCGTCGCGCATGATCGTGCGCACGTCGGCGAAGTCGAGGTTGATCAGGCCGGGGATCGTGATCAGGTCGGTGATGCCCTGCACGCCCTGGCGCAGGATGTCGTCCGCCTGGCGGAAGGCCTCCAGCACCGAGGTGCGGCGCTCGACCGCCTGCAACAGCTTCTCGTTGGGGACGATGATCAGCGTGTCGACGTTGTTGCGCAGTTTCTCGATGCCCTCGAGCGCCTGCTGCATCCGCCGTTTCCCCTCGAACTCGAAGGGCTTGGTGACAGCGCCGACGGTGAGGGCGCCGATCTCTTCCTTGGCGATCTCAGCGATTACCGGAGCCGAGCCGGTGCCGGTGCCGCCGCCCTCGCCGGCGGTGACGAAGACCATGTCGGCACCCTTCAGCGCCTCCTTGATCTCGTCGCGACTCTCCGCCGCGGCGCCAGCCCCGACCTCGGGGTTGCCGCCGGCGCCGAGGCCGCGAGTGAGCTCCTGCCCGATTGAAAGCTTGATGTCCGCATCGCAGGCCTGCAGGGCCTGGGCGTCCGTGTTGACGGCGACGAACTCGACGCCGCGGATTCCCGCGTCGACCATTCGACTGACCGCATTGGTGCCGCCGCCGCCCGCGCCGACGACCTTGATGACCGCAAGGTAAGTGGATTCCATGAGTTGAGCCTTTGAGTTGAGCCTTTTTCCGTCCGAGTCTGCAGCGAAGCTCTAGGGTTCGAGTCACTGCCGCCAGGGCGGAAATTGCGCTCAACGTAGGGCATTGTGACGGGTCTGTCAAACGGCCGGGCGGCATCCTGCAAGGCCAATTCCTCGAGTACGGGTCGAGGGTTTGGCTAGTCTAACCCTGTGGTTGAGGGTTCACGGTGCAGGCGGAAGCGTATGCCCAGAGCCATACGTCGCCGGGCGTCCGGGAGAGTGCAGGTCTACATAATCGAGCGCTTCCAGTTCGGGGTCGGCGAGCACAGCAGCCGCCGCCCGCCACTTGCGGGCCACCTGCGAGGAGTCGCCGAAACGAAGTTCGATCCCCGAGTCGAGGACGACGTCCACCCCGCTTTCGCCGTAATGGCTCCTTTCGACGTAGCGGCGCAGAGCCGGAGGCGCCGCGCCGAGGACCTTCGCCTGTTCGAGCGCGGGGCCGGCCAGACGACCACTCTTCGGCGCTTCTTCCAGCGGCAACTGCGGCAGCGAGCTGTCTTCGGGGACCGGGTACCAGTGCATTAGCGTCCCGTCGGCGGCGACCGCCACCGCTTCGGAGCCGCTGCCGATCACCGCGGTCGGCTGCGACTCGACGAGGTGGGGTTCGACCGTCGTGTCCTTGAGCACCAGCTCGTAGGCGGCGAGAAGGACGATGACGATCGCGAGGACGAGGCCGGCGAGGAGCAGCAGGCGCCTATTCACGGCGCGCGGTCGCCGGGCCAGCGGACGTCGCCCAGCGTCTGGACCTCCGGCTCCAGCTCGATCCCGAAACGCTCGCGCACGCGACGCTGCCCCGTCGCCATCAGGGCGACGACGTCGGCGGTGGTGGCCTCGCCGGTGTTCTCGACGAAGTTGGCGTGCTTCTCGGCGAAGCGGGCGCCACCCTGGCGCAGGCCGCGGCAGCCGGCCGCCTCCAGCAACTGGCCGGCGGTGCGGCCCTCGGCGCGCTCGTCCTCAGGGTTCTTGAAGGTCGAGCCAAAGGTCTTGATCCCCTTCGGCTGGGCATCGTGGCGGCGGCGGCGCATCGTCGCCATCGTCGCCCGGATCTCCTCGGGGTCGCCGGGCCGCAGGCGGAAGGCGGCGCGGGAGACGACTTCGCCCGGCTGCAGGTTGGAGTTGCGGTAGGTGAAGCCGAGCCGCTCCGGCGGGCGCTGCTCAGCGCCGCGGGCGGTGCTGACCTCAACCCACTCCAGCACCCGGGCCAGCTGACCGCCGTAGGCGTTGGCGTTCATCCGCACCGCCCCGCCGGCAGTGCCGGGGATGTTGGTGCCGAACTCGAGACCGGAGAGTCCCCAGCCGGCGGCTTTGGTCGCCGCCGTCGGCAGCCGGGCGCCGCCGCCGCAGAGCAGCCGCTCGCCCTCGCGCTCGATCGTCGCGAGGTCCCCGTCCAGCTTGATCGCGAGGCCGTGGAATCCATCGTCAGCTACCAGCAGGTTCGAGCCGGACCCGACCAGCCCTACCGCCAGCGCCTCGTCCTCCGCCCAGCGCAAGAGATCGACCAGCTCGGGCGTGGTGCCCGGTCGGGCGAACCAGTCGGCGGGGCCGCCGGTGCGAACCGTGGTCAGGCGGGCCAACGGGTAATCGCGCTCGACCCCGGCGGGCGGCGCCGTCACTCCGCCAGCTCCTCGCCGAGGCGGAAGACATCGCCGGCACCGATCGTGACGAGGACGTCGCCAGGGCCGAGGCGGTCGGCGAGGGCGGCCCGAGCCTGCTCGGCGCGCGGCAGCCACCAGACCGGACGGCCGCCGGCGCGGTCGGCAGCGGCCTCGGCGACCCGCAGGCCGCTGACGCCGGCCAGCTCGCCGACCGGCTGCTCGCGGGCCGGGTAGACGTCGAGGACGATCGCCTCGTCGGCCAGCGCCAGGGCGGCGCCGAACTCGGCCGCGAGCGCCTTCGTGCGCGAGTAGAGGTGCGGCTGGAAGACGGCGATGAGGCGCTCGGGCGGCGGCTCGAGCTCGCGCAGAGCCGAGAGCGCCGCCCGGACCTCGGTCGGGTGGTGGGCGTAGTCGTCGTAAATGCGGGCGCCGTTGCGGGCCCCCTTCAGCTCGAGACGGCGCTTGGCCCCCGGGAAAGTGGCGAGCGCCTTGGCGGCGCCGTCGACGTCGAGGCCGGCCAGCTCGACGGCAGCGAGGGCGGCGCGGGCGTTCAGCAGGTTGTGACGGCCGGGAACGGCGAGCGGCAGCGGCGCTGGGCCGGGAGCATCGAGGTTGAAGCGCAGCACCCGGGCCCCGGGTGTCTCGGCCAGCGCCGCGGCGCCACCGAGGGCGGCGGCGGCGGCGCCGCCCGCTCCCGCCAGGGTGGCCGGCCCCTCGCCCGAGCCGGGGGGCGGCTTGCGGTGTTCGACCCCGATCGCGGTCGGCAGCGCCAGGCCGGCGGCCGGCGCGACGAAGCGCTCGAAGGCGGTGCGCAGCTCGGCCAGCGAGCCCCAGCGCGTGTGGTGGTCCATCTCGACGTTGGTGATGACGGCGATCTCCGGCTTCAGGTCGAGGAAGCTGCCATCGCTCTCGTCGGCCTCGGCGATGACCCACTCGCCCTCGCCCCAGCCGGCGTTGGCGGCGGCGCCTTCCTCCCCCAGGCCCGGCACCTCGCCGCCGATGAAGAAAGCCGGGTCGGCGCCGATCGCCTGCAGCGCCCAGACCAGCATCGCCGTCGTCGTCGTCTTGCCGTGAGTGCCGGCGACCGCGATCAGCCGCTTCTCGGCGCAGAGCTGAGCCAGCAGGGCACCGCGGTGGATCGGCTCGACACCGCGCTCGCGGGCCAGCGCCAGCTCCGGGTTGTCGGCGCCGATCGCGGTCGAGACGACGACCTCGGCCCCCTCCGGCAGGTTGGCGGCGTCGTGGCCGACCGCCGGCTCGAGGCCGGCGGCGCGCAGGCGCTCCATATAAGAGGAGTCGGCGCGGTCGCTGCCGGTCACGGTCGCGCCAAGGCGGGCGCAGACCAGCGCCAGCCCGCTCATGCCGGCGCCGCCGATGCCGATGAAGTGCAGCCGCCGCCCGGCCCAGTCGCTCATGCGTCCCCTCCCCGGGCCGCCGTCCAGAACCTCGTCGGCGATGCGGCGGGCGGCGTCGGGCTTGGCCAGGGCACGGGCGGCGACGGTCATCGCCGCCAGCCGCTCGGGGTCGCCGAGCAGCGCTCCCACCTCGGCGTCCAGCCGCTCGGCGCTCAGCTCCTCGTCGCGCAGCACCGTCGCCGCCCCGCCCCGCTCCATCCAGGCGGCGTTGGCGCTCTGGTGGTCGGCGGTGGCGTGCGGATAGGGCACGAGGATCGCCGGCCGGCCGGCGGCGGTCACCTCGAAGATCGAGCCGCCGGAGCGACCGAGGACGAGGTCGGAGGCGGCGAGCACGTCGCCGAGGTCGGGCTCGTAGGCGAGCAGCGTGTAGCGCTCCTTATATGGAGCGGCGGCGAGGCGGGCGGCGAGCTCGTCGTGGTCGCGGCGGCCGGCGAGGTGGATGACGTCGAAGTCGCGCCCGTCGTGCTCGGCGAAGGCCTCGACCGCGGCGAAGTTGATCGAGCGGGCGCCCTGGCTGCCGCCGACGACCAGCAGGCAGCGGGCCGCCGGGTCGATTCCGAAGCGCTGGCGAGCGGCGCCGCGCTCGGCCCGCACCACCGCCTCCGGCACCGGCCGTCCGGTGACGAGGTAGCGGCCGCCGTCCCTGCCGGCGATCGGGAAGGCGAGGCAGACCCGGCGCGCCCGCCCGGCCAGCAGGCGGTTGGCGAGCCCGAGGTGGCTGTCGGCCTCGGTCAGGACCAGCGGCGTCCCGGTCAGGGTCGCCGCCAGGCCGGCGGGGCCGGCGACGAAACCGCCGCCGCCCATCACCACGTTGGCCCCGCGCGCGCGCAGCACCCGGCGGGCGGTGGCGACCGCGCCCAGCGCCTCGAGGCCCGCCCGGGCCGCCCGCAGCGGGTTGCGGCGGTCGATGCCGCGCACCTTGACGAAGTCGATCTCGTAGCCGGCAGCCGGGACCAGCTCGGCCTCGATCCGCTCACGGGTGCCGAGGAAGGAGACCTCGGCGCCGCTAGCCCGAAGCTCGGCGGCGACCGCCATTGCGGGCACCACGTGGCCCGCGGTTCCCCCCGCCGCCACCACGACCTTCGGCTTTCCTGCTGGCACCTTTCGCTCGGCTCCTTTGCGAGGCGGGCCGGGCGCCCGCCGTCGACGACGCGCAGTTTGCCAGCGCCGGTGGACCGGGCCGGGGCGCGCCTGGTCGGGCGGCTCTGCGTGGCGCCGGCGCTCATCGCCTTGGCGGTGCCGCCGCGGGCGACGTTGAGGATCAGGCCGACGACGAAGAGCGTCGCCATCAGGCTGCTGCCGCCGTAGGAGACGAAGGGCAGCGGCACCCCGGTCAGCGGCGCCAGACCCATCACCGCGAAGAGGTTGATCGTCGCCTGGGCGAGGATCATCGAGGTCAGCCCGGCGACCAGCAGCTTGCCGTAGCTGTCCTTGGCTTTCTGGGCGACTTTGAGGCCGGCGTAGCCGAAGCATCGCGAAGAGGCCGACGACGCCGACGATCCCGACCAGGCCCAGCTCCTCGCCGATCACCGCGGAGATCATGTCGGTGTGCGCCTCGGGCAGGTAGAAGGCCTTCTGCACGCCGTTGCCGATGCCGACCCCGAAGATGCCGCCGGAGCCGAGCGCGATCTTCGCCTGGGCGGCCTGGAAGCCGGCCCCGGAGGCGTCGGCACCGGGGTTGAGGAAGCCGGTCAGGCGGGCCATCCGGTAGGGCTCGACGATCGTCATCAGCAGCGCCACGGCGCCGATTGCGAGCGCGATCAGGCCGAGGTCGCGGGGGCGGGCGCCGGCGGCGATCAGGGTGGCGGCGACGGCGAAGACGGTGACCATCGTCGTCCCCATGTCCGGCTCGACCATGATCAGCAGGCAGGCGGCGCCGACGACCAGCAGGAAGGGCATGAAGCCTTCGATCGAGCGCGCCCGTTTCGGCTTGCGGGCGAGCATGTCGGCGCCGTAGAGGACCAGCGCCACCTTGGCCAGCTCCGAGGGCTGGATCTGCAGGGAGCCGGCGCCGATCCAGCGGCTGGCGCCGTTGACGGTGGTGCCGGCGCCGAGCACGACGACGAGCAGGAAGATCGAGACGGCGAGGAAGGCCGGCGTGAAGTTGCGCACCGCCTGCAAGCCGTGGCGGGCGGCCAGGTGCATGATCACCAGCCCGACGGCGCCGAACATCAGCGTCCGCTTCAGGTAGAAGGCGCTGTCGGAGAGGCCGCCGTCCTGGAGGATCTGGGTCGTCGAGCTGGCCGAGAAGACCATCACCGCGCCCAACGCCAGCAGGCAGAGGGTCGCGGTCAGCAGCATGTTGTACTCGGTCGAGACGGCCTTGCGGCGGCACGGGCGCGCCTTCGTGCCCTTCGCTTTCCCCTTGCCCTTGGTCTTCGGCTTGGCCGGGCGCTCGAAGAGGCCGCCGAGCGAGAGGGCGCGGGCGCTCAACTGCAGCTCCCCGACGATCTCGCGGAAGCGCTCGCCGCGGCGTTCGAAGTTCGTCGAAGGCGTCGAAGCTGGCGCAGGCGGGCGAGAGCAGGACGACCTCGCCGGGGGCGGCCGCGGCGGCGGCGCGGCGGACCGCGTCCTCGAGGTCCTCGCAGCGGTGCAGCTCGACGCCGGCCGCGAGCGCCGGAGCCAGCTCCTCCGCCAGGCGCTCGGCCGAGGCGCCGATCAGGTAGCAGGCGCGACAGCGCTCGCGCACCGGGTCGAGCAGCGGCGCGTAGGGCTCGCCCTTCTCGCTGCCGCCGAGGATCGCGTGGACGCCGCCCTCGAAGGCGCGGATGCCGACGATCGCCGAGGCGACGTTGGTCGCCTTGGAGTCGTTGACGAAGCGGACGCCGCCGATCTCGGCGACCGGCTCGAGCCGGTGCGGAACGCCGGCGAAGCTGCGCAGGCCCTC
Organism: uncultured Actinomycetes bacterium; assembly: GCA_963708405.1. GTDB lineage: Bacteria > Actinomycetota > Thermoleophilia > Solirubrobacterales > 70-9 > VAYN01. Next base: position 196,395 of record CAVPSL010000002.1, on the reverse strand, counting down.
GCGCACCGCCTCGCGGTCGAGCCCCATCGTCAGCGCCGCCGCGGCGGCGGCCATCGCGTTGGCGACGTTGTGCTCGCCGACCACGCCCAGCTCCGTCGACCGCGCAGCAGCGGCTCGCCGTCGTAGAAGATCGTCCCCTCGGCCACCGCCACCTCGCAGTCGGGGGCGTCGCCGACGCAGAAGGCGACGCGGCGGCCGCAGCCGCCGAGGTCGGTGCCGGCCAGCTCGGGGTCGTCGGCGTTGTAGACGGCGACGTCGTCGTTGCCCTGGTTGGCGAAGATCCGCAGCTTCGCCGCGAGGTAGGCTCGGCAGGTCGTGGTGGCGGTCGAGGTGGTCCGGCGCGAGGTTGAGGAAGACGCCGCACTCGGGCGCGAACTCGATCGTGTCCTCGAGCTGGAAGCTGGAGCACTCGCAGACCACGGTGGCGTCGGGCTCGACCGTCCCGACCAGCTCCGAGAGCGGCGTGCCGACGTTGCCGGCGACGGCGACCGGCTCGCCGGCGCCGCGGTAGACGTGGCCGAGCAGCTCGACCGTGGTCGTCTTGCCGTTGGTCCCGGTCACGGCGACGAACCGGTTGGGCAGCGCCCGCCAGGCCAGCTCCAGCTCCCCGATCACCTCGATCCCGCGCTCCAGCGCCGCGGCGATCACCGGCGCCTCCCGCGGGACCCCGGGCTCTTCACGACCGTCCGACGTCCGCTCGAGCAGCGCCAATCCATCCGTATCCAGGAAGACTTCGACGCCGACCTCCGAAGCCCTGCCGCGCCGTCCGGAAAGCCCCGAATCGACCCCGGCGACCTCCTCGCCCCGCGACGCGAGCAGCCGCGCCGCGGCGACTGCCCGGAGCGGGCCAGCCCGACGACCAGGAACGGGCCCCGCGGCAGCGGCGGGCGGATCTCCTTCGGCGGCGGCACGCTCATCTCAGACTATCTTCGCCCTCGACGGGCCCTGTGCGGTGCCGCCTGTCAGGCGGCGAAATCCCGGATCACCGCGCGCCAGCTGCCGCGGCTGGTCGAGCGGGATCAGCGTGTAGCAGTCGGCGAGCTCGACGAAGCGGGAGTCGGGGAAGGCGTCGGCGAGCCGGCGGCCCTCCTCGTTGGGCATCATCTTGCCCTCGCTGTCCCAGACGACCAGCACCGGCCGCTCGAAGGAGCGCAGCGCCGGCCGTCGCGGCGCGGATCGCCTTTTTGCCGTTCATCGCGTCGCCGGCGTACTTGCGCAGGTCGCGCCGGATCTCGGGCCGGCGCAGCGGCTCCAGCCAGTCGCGCATCAGCTCGTCGGGGACGCCGTGCTTGCTCATCTGGCCGTAGACGAACGGCAGCCGCCGCAGCCGGGGCGCAGCAGCGTCTACCGCATCAGCGCCAGGCCACCGGGCAGCTTGCAGGAGAGCCAGGCGGCGTGGCCGGCCGAGCCCCGGCGGGTAGTTGCCGGCGGTCTCGCAGGAGACCAGCACCAGCTTGCCGACCCGCTCCATGCCGCCGTCGGCGACCATCACCGGGGCGCCGCCCCAGTCGTTGAAGCAGAGCATGACGTCGCTGAGTCGAGGCGCTCGAGGAACTCGGCGACGATGCCGGCCGATGCCGCGCAGCGAGAGGTCGGCGTCGGCCCGCATCGGCTGCCGGTGGGCGCCGAAGGGCAGCGTCGGCGTCAGGCAGCGGTACTCGGCGCCCAGCTCCGCGATCACCCCCTGCCACTGCCGCCCGTCCATCGCCAGGCCGGCAGCAGACCAGCGGCGGCCCCTCGCCCCCGGTGTCCCCGTACTCGATCGTCCCCGCGGAGAGCTCGACCTGCCGGCATTCGCAACCTCCGTTTCCGAGCTCGACTAGATAGATCGCTCTAGTGAAAACTCAACCTATCATCGGATCTCCCCGACAAGCGGCGACGGAGGAGCAGGCGATGGCGAGCGACACCAAGGAGCGGATCCTCGACAGCAGCGGCGAGCTGTTCCGCCGCCAGGGCTACATGGGCACCGGGGTCAAACAGATCCTCGCCGAGGCGGGAGCGCCCGTTCGGCTCGCTCTACCACTTCTTCCCCGGCGGCAAAGCCGAGCTGGGGGCGGAGACGGTGCGGCGCTCGGGGGCCCTCTACGGGCTGCTGCTGGGCGAGTTCGCCGGGCCCGAGGTGGCGCTGGCGGCAGGGATCCGCGCCTTCTTCGCCGGCGCCGCCGAGACCCTGGTCGAGACCGACTACGCCGACGCCTGCCCGATCGCCACCGTCGCCCTGGAGGTCGCCAGCACCGACGAGGAGCTGCGCCAGGCCTGCGCCGACGTCTTCAACGCCTGGATCGAGGGCGGCACCGCCCGCTTCGAGCTGGAGGGCATCCCCCGCCAGCACGCCCGCGCGCTGGTGATCCAGATGCTCGCCGCCCTCGAGGGCGCCTTCGTCCTCAGCCGCGCCCTGCGCAGCACCGAGCCGGTCGAACTCGCCGGCGAGGCCTCGGTCGCCGCGATCGAAGCGGCGCTCGCCAAATAGCGGCGGCGCTCAGCGGCCGATCGACTGCTGGTACAGGGTGAAGCCGATCCCCGAGCAGACCGCGGCGATGATCCAGAAGCGCAGCATGATCTTCGTCTCCGACCAGGCCATCATCTCGAAGTGGTGGTGCAGCGGCGCCATCAGCAAGACCCGGCGGCGGAAGGTCTTGAAGGAGAAGACCTGGATCGCCACCGAGAGCGCCTCGATCACGAAGATGCCGCCGATGATGATCAGCAGCACCTCGGTCTGGGTCATCACCGCCAGGGCGCCGATCGCCCCGCCTAAGCCGAGCGAGCCGGTGTCGCCCATGAAGATCGAGGCCGGGAAGGCGTTGAACCAGAGGAAGCCGATGCAGGCGCCGACCAGGCAGGCCGAGAGCAGCGCCAGGTTCTGCTGCTCGTTGGCGACGAAGGCGATCGCCGTGTAGGCGAGCAGGACGATCGCGCAGGAGCCGGCGGCGAGGCCGTCGAGGCCGTCGGTGAGGTTGACCCCGTTGGAGGTGCCGGCGATGACCAGGAAGACGAGGACGAAGTAGAGGACCGGGCCGAGGTCGATGCTGCCGTCGCCGATGCGGAAGTAGAGGATCGGTTCGAGCCCGACCTCGTGGCGCGCCACCCACCAGAGGCCGAGCGCCAGGATCAGCTGGCCGAGGAGCTTCCAGCGCGCCGAGAGGCCGAGCGAGCGGCGTTTGACGATCTTGATGAAGTCGTCGGCGAAGCCGAGCGCCGCGCAGCCGAGGGCGACGCCGAAGACGGCCAGGCTCTGGGCGTCGCGGTCGGAGAGGACCAGGTAGGGGACGCAGATCGAGGCGAAGATGATCAGCCCGCCCATCGTCGGCGTGCCCGCCTTGGCGTGGTGCTCCTGCGGGCCGTCCTCGCGGATGTGCTGGCCGAACTCGCGGACCCGCAGGTACTCGATGAACTTCGGGCCGAGGAAGATGCAGATCAGCATCGCCGCCATGCCGGCGATCAGGACTTCGCCCATCAGAGCAGCTCCTGCAAGCGCCGCGGCGACGGCCTCGAGGCCGGCCGAGCGCGAGCCCTTGACGAGGACCGCGTCGCCGGCTTCCAGCCGCGCCGCCAGCAGCTCGGCCGCCTCCGCCGGGTCGGCGACCAGCTCGTCGGGGCCGTAGTCGCGGGCCGGCTCGCCGACCCCGATCAGCAGGTCGACCCCGGCGGCGCGGGCGTGCTCGCCGACCTCGCGGTGGTAGCCGGCGGCGCCGGGGCCGAGCTCGCCCATCTCGCCCAGCACGGCGACGGTGCGCGGCGCCCCGAGGGTCGGCGAGATGGTCGAGCGCCGCGCGCATCGACACCGGGTTGGCGTTGTAGCAGTCGTTCACGAGGACGATCCCGTCGCCGAGCTCCAGGCGCTCGCCGCGGAAGCGGGAGAATCCTATGCTCGCAGCGCGGTCGGCCATCTCCGCGGGTCGGCGCCCAGCGCGACGCCGGCGGCGATCGCGGCGAGCGCGTTGGTGAGGTTGTGGGCCTCGGTGAAGGGAAGGTGGAAGCGTCTGCCCGCCGCCGGAGTCGCGATCAGCGCCTCGGTCACGCCCTCCTCGACCCGTGCCTCGAGCGCCTCGACGTCGCCGCCGGGGCCGAAGCGCAGCAGCCGCGGCGCCCGCGCCAGGTGCGGCTCCAGCTCGCCGGCCTCGACCGGGACGACCGCGTGCCGTCGGCCGGGCAGCGCAGTCGAGCACCTCGGCCTTGGCCGCGGCGATCGCCGCGACCGAGCCCAGCAGCTCGACGTGGACCGGGCCGACGTTGGTGATCACGGCGACTTCGGGCTCGGCGATCGCCGCCAGCTCGGCGATCTGGCCGGCGCCCGCGCATCGCCATCTCCAGCACCAGCAGGTCGGTGTCGTCGGGCGCTTCGAGCACGGTCAGCGGCAGCCCGATCTCGGTGTTGAGGTTCTCGCGGTTGGCGTGGACCCGCCCCGGCAGCAGCGCCCGGGCGATGTCCTTGACCGAGGTCTTGCCGACCGAGCCGGTGACGCCGACGACGCGGGCGCCGAGCGCGCGGCGCCAGGCGCGGGCCAGGGACTGCAGCGCCGCCAGCGGGTCGTCGGCGGACGAAGACCCAGGCGCCGCGTCGCCGGGCCCTGCGGTGTCCTTGACCGCTATCCGAGGCAACCGCGCCTGCTCGGGGCGCGACGACCGACGCCCCAGGCGCCGGCCTCGATCGCCGCGGCGGCGAACTCGCCGCCGTCGCGGTTGGCGCCGCGCAGGCCGAAGAAGAGGTCGCCGGGGCCGCGGCCGCCGGAGTCGATCGCGCCCGGCGCGGCGGCTCCGCCGCGCCCTCGGCGACGACCTCGGCGCCGAGCGCGGCCGCGATCTCCGCCGGCGTCAGCCTCACGCCGGGCTGCCCAGCTTGCGCAGCTCCTCGCGGGCGACCTCGCGGTCGTCGAAGGGGACCTTGCGGCCGCCCTCGAACTCCTGGCCCTGCTCGTGGCCCTTGCCGGCGATCACGACCGTGTCGCCCGGCTCGGCCCGGCCCAGCGCCAGGGCGATCGCGGCGCGGCGGTCGACCTCGACCTCCAGCTCCGCGGCCCCGCCCGTCCCGGCCGACGACTTCGGCGACGATCGCGCTCCGGCTCCTCGGAGCGCGGGTTGTCGGAGGTGACGACGGCGAGGTCGGAGAGCTCGGCGCCCGGCCCGCCCCATCTTCGGCCGCTTGTCGCGGTCGCGGTCGCCGCCGGCGCCGAAGACCGAGATCAGCCGCCCCTCGGTCAGCCGCCGCGCCGCCCGCAGCACGTTCTCCAGCGAGTCCGGCGTGTGCGCGTAGTCGACCAGGACCGCGAACCCCTGCCCCTCGTCGATCGGCTCGAAGCGCCCCGGCACCCGGCCCGCCCGCGGCGAGCCCGGCCGCCGCGACCTCCGGCTCGACGCCCAGCGCCACCGCCGCCGCAAACGCCCCCAGCGCGTTGGCCACGTTGAAGTGCCCCGGCAGCCCCGTCCGCACCGCAGTCTCGCCACCGGCCAGGCACCGCCGACCGTGAAGCTCGGCGCCGCCGGCGTCGAAGCTCGACGTCGCGGGCCGCGTAGTCGGCCGCCGCGCCCTCGGCGGAGAAGGTCACGCACTCGAACTCCTCGGCGAGGCGGCGCCCGTAGGGGTCGTCGACGTTGACGATCGCCGTCCCCGGCCCGGCCTCGAAGAGCTTGCGCTTGGCGAGGAAGTAGTCCTCCATGTCGGCGTGGAAGTCGAGGTGGTCCTGGGTGAGGTTGGTGAACAGCGCCACCTCGAAGTGGATCGCGTCGGCGCGGTGCAGGGCCAGCGCGTGCGAGGAGACCTCCATCGCGCAGGCCCGGTCGCCGCCGTCGAGCATGCGCCGGAAGGTCGCCTGCAGGTCGATCGCCTCCGGCGTCGTCCGCTCCACCTCCTCCTCGACCCCGCCGACGACCTGCTTCACCGTCCCCAGCAGCCCGCAGCTGATCCCCGCCGCCTCGAGGATCTCGCGGACGCAGGAAGGCGGTGGTCGTCTTGCCGTTGGTCCCGGTCACCCCGACCACCCGCAGCTGCGCCGTCGGGTCGCCCTAGAAGCGCGCCGCCAGCGGCGCCATCGCCGCCCGCGCGTCGGCGACCACCACCTGCGGCACCGCCACCTCCAGCTCGCGCTCGACCACCAGCGCCGCCGCCCCGGCCTCGACCGCCCGCGGCCGCGAACTCGTGCCCGTCGACCTTCTCCCCCGGCACGCAGAAGAACAGCGTCCCCGGCCCCACCTTGCGGCTGTCGTAGGCCAGCGACGGCCACCTCGACACCGGGGCGTCCGCCGACGACCCGAGCGCCCTCAACTGCCGCGACAAGCTCGTCGAGCCTCATGCGCAGGCGATTCTAGGAGCGGCCGGGTGCCTAGGAGGATTGGCGAAACCCGGGTGCGTGGCCGGCGAGCGCCGGACCAGCGGGGCAAGGACGCAGGGAGGCCGATAGCAGCGCTATTGGCCGACTGAGGACGCCGCACCGCGCCGTGTCGCCGCCGCCAGCGCGTGCGGGGGTTCGCCAATCCCCAAGACGCTGCTCATTCGGGCGCCACCCCGAGGTACGGCAGGCGAACTCGGCGATCTTGCCGAAGGCCGGCGCCGCCACCGAGCCGCCGTAGATTTCGCCCTGCGGCTGGTCGACGATCACCGCCGCCAGCAGCTTCGGGTCCTGCGCCGGCGCGAAGCCGATGAAGGAGGCGACGTATTTGCGTTTCCGAGTAGCCGCCGTTTTCGGCCACCTGGGCGGTGCCGGTCTTGCCGGCCAGCGTGTAGCCGGGGACGCTGACCTCGGAGGCGGTGCCGCCCGCGGCCAGCACGCCCTCGAGCATTTCCCGCACCTCGCGTCGCCGCCTGCGGCTTGATCACCCGGTGCCCCTTCGGCTCGTGGATCTGCTGTTCGCCGACCCGCTTGATCAGCTGCGGCGGCCTGAGGATGCCGCCGTCGGCGATCGCCGTGTAGCCGGCGACCATCTGCATCGGCGTCACCGCCGCGCCCTGGCCGATCGGCAGGTTGCCCATCGTCGAGCCCGAGTATTCGTCGAGCTTCGGCACGATCCCGCTTTCCTCGCCGGGGAACTGGACGCCGGTCTTGCTGGCCGAAGCCGAACCGGTCGATCCACTTGCTGAATTTTGTCGGCGCCGAGCTCGAGCGCCGATCGTCACCGCGCCGACGTTCGAGGAGCGGGCGAGGATCTGGCCGACGCTCATCGTTTCGGTCCCGCGCGGCTCGGCGTCTTCGATCGTCCGGTCGGCGACCTGGATCGCTCGGCGGCAGGGTGAAGGTCGGTTGTCCGGCGTCACCAGCTTTTCTTCCAGCGCCGCGGAGACGGTGAACGCCTTGAAGGTCGAGCCCGGTTCGTAGTTGAACCCGGTCGCCCGGTTCATCAGGTCTTCGTTGCTGACGCGCGGAGAGGTCGTTGGGGTCGACCGGCGGCCAGTTCGCCATCGCCAGGACCTGCGAGTTGCGCGGGTCGACGACGATCGCCGTCGCCCCCTTCGGCGCGTAGGTTTCGCCGACTTCCGGCCAGCACCTGTTCGGTCTTCTGCTGGATCAGCGGGTCGAGCGTCAGCTGGACGTCTTCGCCGTCGCTCGCTTCCTTCACGGTTTCCAGCCGGATCGGGTCGCCGAGCGCGTCGCTGACGATGCGGCGTTCGCCGTCGTCGCCGCGCAGGACCGATTCCTCGCCCGCCTCGAGCCCGGTCAGCCCCTGGTTTTCGGAGCCGACGGCGCCGATCACCTGGCCCGCCATTTCCCCCTGCGGGTAGGTGCGGCGGCTGTCGGGCAGCTCGCCGATCCCTTCCAGCTTCAGCCTTTCGACCTTGCGCCGCGGTCGTCGAGGCCGACTTTGTGGGCGACGTAGGAGAAGCCCGATTCGGCGGTCAGGCTTTCCAGCACTTCGCCCTTCTTCAGTTCGAGGATCGGGCCAGTTTCGCCGCCGCTCTGCGGCGGGTTCTTCACCTGGTACGGCGTCGCGTAGATCGTCGCCGCGTCCTCGGAGGCGGCGAGCTCGTTGCCGCGGCGGTCGAGCAGGCTGCCGCGCAGGCCGGGCACGGTGACGGTCTCGGTCTGCTGGGAGATCGCCTCGGAGGCGAGCTGGGCACCCTGCACCCCCTGCAGCCAGAAGGCGCGGCCGATGATGACCAGGAAGCAGAGCAGGAAGCCGGCGAAGAGGAGGCCGATCCGGCGCTCGATCAAGCGCATCCGCGCCCGCCCTACCCGGCCCGGCGGCGGCGAGGCGCTGCGCCGCGGTGGCGACGTCGTCGGGCCCGGCGTCGGTGAAGTGGACTCATCGGCGCTCGGGGCATCGCCAGGCCGAGCGGCGCCGCGGCGTCGCGGACGGCGCCGATGCCGTCGAGCGCTGGGCGTCGCGGCCGCGAGCATCGAGTTCTCCTGTTCGAGCGCGGTGATCTGCTCGTCGATCTTGCCCGAGGAGGCGGCGAAGCTGAGGGTGACGACGTTGAGGGCGACGATCCCGACCAGGAGCACGCCGAGGACGCGCGATCCAGGCGCGGCCGCGGGTCATCCGCACGACCAGGCCGGAGTCGGGCAGCTGGCCGACGGCGACCGCGGTGCGGCCGACGCGAGCGGGATCAGCTGGCCGCCGACGGCGCGCTGTGCGGTCGTCGGCCGGTGGGCGCTGCGGCGGGCGCGCGCAGCGCTGCGGCGGGAGCTTTGCGAGCCGGCGCCTGCGGGCGGGTCGCGGCCGGCGCGCGCGCGGGCCCTGTCGGGCGGAGCGGCGGCTGCGGCGCGCGGCGCGGCGGACGGCCCGGTTCTGCGGGCGGCGAGCGGGGCGGTTTGCCGGCGCGCCGGCGGCGGCGGTCCGCGACGGCGCGCGCGGCGGCGCGCAGCCGGAGCGGTCTTGCGTGCGGGAGCGGCGACGGCCATCAGACCTGCCTCCCCGGTCCGCGTCCTCGGCGATCTTGACGGCGACGCGCAGGTGGGCCGAGCGCGAGCGCGGGTTGGCCTCGACCTCCTCCGGGCCCGGGCGCGACGGCGCGGCGGGTCAGCAGCTCGGCCTCGGGCTCGTGGCCGCAGACGCAGACCGGCAGCTCCGGCGGGCAGACGCAGCCGCGCGCCTTGGCGGCGAGGAACTGCTTGACCGGCCGGTCCTCGAGCGAGTGGAAGGAGATCGCGCCGAAGCGGCCGCCGACCGGCGAGCATCTCCCAGGCCAGCGGCAGCGCCTGCTCGAGCGAGTCGAGCTCGCCGTTGACGGCGATCCGGATCGCCTGGAAGCTGCGCTTGGCCGGGTGGCCGCCGCCGAAGCGGGCCGCGGCCGGCATCCCGGCCTTGATCGCGGCGACCAGCTCGGAGGTCGTGCTGCAGCGGGCGGCGGCGGACGATCTCGCGGGCGATCCCGCCGGCGTAGCGCTCCTCGCCGAAGCGGCGCAGCACCTGGGCGATCCGCGCCTCCGGCCACTCGTTGACGAGGTCGGCGGCGTCGAACTCCTGGCGCGTGTCCATCCGCATGTCGAGCGGCGCGTCGTAGGAGTAGGAGAAGCCCCGCTCCCAGGCGTCGACCTGCATCGAGGACATTCCGAGGTCCATGTAGACCATGTCTGGGCGCATGCCTTCGCCGCGCAGGGCGCGAAGCCCTTCCGCGAAGTCGGCGCCGATGAAGCGGGTCCGGCAGGGCGCCTCGGCCGCGAACTCGGCGAAGCGGGCCGCGGCGGCGGGGTCGCGGTCGATCGCGATCAGCGTCCCGCTCCGGGCCCAGCTGCTCGGCGATCGAGGCGGGCGTGGCCGCCGGCGCCGAAGGTGCAGTCGACCGCGGTCTGGCCCGGCTCGGGGGCGAGCAGCGAGATCAGCTCGGCGGCGAGGACGGGCTCGTGGGTCATCGGCTGCGACGCTGCTCCGGGTCGCGGCGCGGCGGCTGTGGGAGATGGGGATGCGGGCGGCATGGAGTCTCATGGTCACGCAGTCGCTCCGGCGCCGGCCAGGCCCTCGGCGATCTCGGGCGCGGCGGCGTCGAGCTCCTCCTCCTGCTTGGCCCAGGCCTCGGCGTTCCAGATCTCCAGGTACTCGCCGGCGCCGATCACGACGCAGTTGCCGTCGAGGCCGGCGTGCTCGATCAGCGGCTTGGGGATGCGGATGCGCCCGGCGGAGTCGAGCTTCTCGTCGAAGGAGCCGCCGTGGAAGCGGCGGCGCAGCTGGCGGGCGTCGCGGCCGAAGGGGCTGTGCGGCGAGAGGAAGCGGTCGGAGAGCTGCTCGAACTCGTCGGTCGTGTGCACCCAGACGCAGGGGTCGAAGCCCTTGGAGAGAACCACTCCGTCAGAGAGGCGAGGCGCGAAACCGCGACGGAACCGTGAGCCGATCCTTGGAATCGAGGCTGTGCTCGTAGAGACCCCGAAATGCCACCTCGGCGAGTTCCTTTCTGAGCGGGAGGGCCGGAGGAAGAGTTGGGACCGGAGTGATGAGGTGGGAGGAGCCTCACCACCCCGGTCCTGGGCTTCAACTCGAGCGCCACAGTAACCCACTCTCCCCCACTTTGCAACACGACCTTCCTCTGCAACCCCATTTGCATCCGCCGCGGCGCGGTAGGTTCGCGCGCGTGAGCTCAGCGAGCCCGAGCGCGGCCGAGCCGGCACCGGCGCCGCACCGCGACCGCCCCCGACGACGCCAACGACCTGCGCGGCTTCCACTTCAAGCGGCTGATGCGCAAGCCGCTGACCTGGTCCTGATCGCCGGCCTTCGCTGATCGTCGGCGGCGGCCTGGCGCCGCTGATCGGCGCCGCTGGTCGGCGGTGGTCGCCGTCGGCCGTCGCCCTCCTCGTCGGCGTCGCGATCGTCTTCGCGATCGCCGACTCGCAGGCCGCCGACGCCTTCTTCCAGGTCTACGCCCAGCAGCACGGGCTGACGCTCGGCGGCCGGGCGCCGCTGCCGCGCGGCGACGCCGCTGCTGCGCAAGGGCGACGACCGCTACGCCGAGCGCACCCTCACCGGCGCGCTCGCCGACGGGCGTCGAAGGCACCTCGCCCTCTACACCTACGAGGACGAGACGACCGACAGCGACGGCAACCGCCAGACCAACTACTACCGCTACACGGTCGGCCTGGTCGAGGTCCCCGAGTGCGCCGCGCACGTGCCCGAGCTCTACTGCCAGCGCAAGTTCGGCCTGCGCGCGCTGGAGAAGTTCGAGGACGTCTTCCGCCGCTCCAAAGAGCGGGTCAAGCTGGAGAGCGAGGCGCTCGACGAGAAGTACGAGATCTTCGCCGGCAAGGAGCCAGGACGCGGTCTGGCTGCGCCGCCTCTTCTCCCCCACCTTCATCGTCTGGCTGACCGACAGCGCCGCCGAAGAAGTTCGCCTTCGAGCTGGTCGACGGCACCCTCTGCTGCTACGTCCACGGCCACAAGGAAGACGCCGCCGGACCTCGACGCGATCGCCGCCGCCACCGCCGCCGTCGCCAGCGCCTGCGCGACGAGTGCGACCCAGTAGCCCGCGCCTTCGGCGCGGGTCAGAAGCCAGCGAGCAGGGTGCCGGCGTTGGCGATCAGGCCGGCGGCGATCATCAGCAGGACCGAGGGGACGAGGACGAGGGCGACGACGAGCTGGATCTTCGGCGCCGCCCGGGCGGCGCGCTCCTCGACCGCGCGGCGGCCGTCGCGGCGCAGGGCGCTGGCCTGGCGGCGCAGCTGCTCGGCCAGCGGCGAGCCGAAGCGGCGCGAGCGCTCGATCGAGGCGACCAGGGTCGCCAGCTCGCTGCCGCGGGACGCGGGCGCGCAGCGAGCGCAGGGCGGCGCCGAAGCGGCGTGCCGCAGGAGAGCTCGGCGACCGCGACCCGCAGCTCCTCGGCCAGCGGCCCCTCGCCGGCCCGGCCAGCTGCTCGAAGCCGGCGGCCGGGCCGCGGCCGGAGGCGGCGCTGACCGCGAGCAGGTCGAGGGCGTCGGGCAGGGCCGCCAGCAGCCGCCGGCGCCGCCGCCGCGCCTCGCGCTCGAGCAGGGCGTCGGGAACGAGGAAGCCGGCCGCCGGCAGCGCCGAGCGCGACCAGCAGCGCCGTCCGCCCCGGCGCCGCCGGCGCGGCGGCGAGCGCGGCAAGGCCGCCGCAGGCGGCAGCCGGCGAGCTTGGCGACCAGCACCGCCGCCAGCGGCAGCCGCGGCTCCAGGCCGGAGCGGCGCAGGCGCTCCGGCAGCCCGAGCCGCAGCGCGCCGGCCCGCGCCGCCGCGCACGCCGGCGACGGCACCAGCCACGTCAGCGGCAGGACCCGCGAGAAGCTGCCGCCAGCCGCCGGTCCGCCGGCGCGCCCGAAGCAGCTCGCGGAGCGGCGGCAGCAGCCGAGCAGGACGGCGAGCGCGGCGAGAAGCCGGCGGCGCTCACTCGACCACCCGCGAGAGGCGGCGGATCGCGACGAAGCCGGCCAGCTGCAGGGCGGCGGCGAGCGCCAGCAGGACCGCCGCCGGCGGCGAGCCGAGCAGCTTGGCGAGGAAGCCCGGCTGGATCAGCTCGGCGAAGAGCGCGCCGCCGCTCGGCATCGCCACCACCAGCAGGCCGGTGAAGCGGGCCTGGGCGGTGGCCGACCTGGCGTCCTCGGCGACCCGGTCGCGCTCGGCGGCGCCGGCGGCGAAGCGGCGCAGCAGGCCGGCGAGGTCGCCGCCCGCGAGCCGCTGGCTGAGCAGCGCCGCGGCGAAGGCGTCGACCCGCTCGCGAGCGCATCCGCCGGCGCCAGGCCGCGACCGCCTCGGCGGTCGGCGGCGCCGAGGTCGAGCTCGGCGCCGAGCCGGGCCAGCTCGGCCGCGGGCGGGCCGTCGAGCGAGGCGGCGGCGGCGCGGCAGCGAGGCGCGCAGCGAGCGCCCGGCGGCGAGCGAGTCGGCGATCGGCGGTCGCGACTTCGGGCAGCGCGCGCTCGACCGCGGCGCGGTAGCGGCGGCGGCGGCTGGAGATCGCCCAGGCGGCCAGCGCCGGCCCGGCGACCGAGAGCGGCAGCGCCAGCGACCCAGCCGGCGAGGAACCAGCCGCCGACGACCGCGGCGGCGGCCGCCCGAGCGCCGCCAGCCGCCGGCGCTCCCGCGGTCGAGGGCGCGTAGCCCTCGCGCCCGGCCCGGCGCAGCGGCTCCAGCGCCAGCCGCAGCCAGCGCGCCGCGGCCGGGCTGGCCAGCACCGCCTCGCGCGCCGCCAGCGCCAGCAGGCCGCCGGCCGCGGCGCCGACCAGCGCCGGCAGCAGTCCGAGGCGCCGTCACCGCTCGCCGGCCAGGCGACGGCGCGACCGCGGTCGTGCCGGCGGCTCGCACCACCTCGGCGATCTCGGTGACGCCGCGGGCGCCGTCGCGGCCGGCGCTCGAGGTGGACGACGAGGTCGATGCCGCGCTGCACCTGCTCGGCGATCGCCGCGTGCGGCAGCCCGACCCCGGCCATCAGCGCCAGCGTCTCCAGCCGGCTCAGCGCGTCGGCGGGCGAGTTGGCGTGGACGGTCGAGAGGGCGCCGTCGTGGCCGGTGTTGAGCGCGGTCAGCAGATCGAGCGCCTCCGGCCCACGGACCTCGCCGATCACGATCCGGTCGGGCCGCATCCGCAGCGCGTTGCGCAGCAGGTCGCGGATCGTCACCTCGCCCCTGCCCTCGACCCCCGCCGGCCGGCTCTCCAGCCGGACCACGTGCGGCTGCTGCAGGCGCAGCTCGGCCGCGTCCTCGATCGTCACCACCCGCTCGCCCGGCGCCGATGAAGCTGGAGAGCGCGTTGAGCAGGGTCGTCTTGCCCGAGCCGGTGCCGCCGCTGACGAGGACGCTGCGCCGCTCGGCCGACCGCCGCCTCCAGCAGCCGCCGCTGCGCCGCGGTCAGCGTGCCGCAGCGCGACCAGCTCGTCCGGGCCCGGGCCGCGCGGGCGCCGAAGCGGCGGATCGAGAGCGCCGGCCCGTCGATCGCCAGCGGCGGGATCACGACGTTGACCCGGGAGCCGTCGGCGAGGCGGGCGTCGACCATCGGGCTGAGCTCGTCGACGCGGCGGCCGAGCGGCGCCAGGATCCGCTCGATCGCGTTGCGCAGCTCCTCCTCGTCGGCGAAGGCGACGTCGGTCGGCCTCGATCCGGCCGCCGCGCTCGACGATAGACGCGCGCCGGGCCCGTTGACCATCACCTCCTCGACCGCCGGATCGGCGAGCAGATCCTCCAGCGGCCCGAGGCCGACGCTGTCGCGGACGATCCGTGCCGCGACCTCCTCGCGATCGGCGCCGGAGCAGCACCGCCGCCTCGCCTCGACCAGCTCGCGCACGGCCTCGCGCAGGTCGGCCGGCCGCGCCGTCCCGCCGCCGCCTCCGCCCGGCGGCGCTCGACCAGGCGCGCCCGCAGCGTCGCGGCCAGCTCGGCGACGTTCCGCTCGCGCGCGCCCATCCTCAGCCCCTCGGCAGCAGGGTCACCTGGCGGGCGAAGCTCTCGGCGGCGATCAGCCGCAGCGCCTGGCTGCCGGGTCAGCCCGAGGGTCGCCGCGGCGATCCCTTCCGCCCGTCGCCTTCGCGCCGGCGCGCAGAGCCAGCAGCGGCACCGCCGCCGCGGCGACGTAGGTGCGGCCCGGCGCCGGCGCCGGTCGGTTCGGTGGTGACGACGACGTCGACCGTGGCCGCCGGCTCGGGCTGCCGCCGACCAGCAGCGCGTCGGCGCCGCTGACCGCGATCTCGACCGGCTGCCGGCCGCGCCCGAGCGCCCGGCGTCGCGGCGCCGTCGGCCCGCGGCGGGCGCAGCTGCGAGGCGACCAGGTAGGCAGCCGGCGGGGATCGCGGCAGTCGGCACCAGGCCCGACCGCCTCGGCCGGCGCCCGCAGCGCCCCCGGCGGCACGAACCGCGGCCGGCACCCGCCGCACCTCCAGCGCCGCCGACGGCGCGGGCGGGGTCGATCGGCTCGCCCGCCGCCAGCGCCTCGCCGGCGACGACCACCGGCCGCAGCTCGCCGTAGCCGCGGGCGACGCTGGCGCCGTAGCCGTCGGCGATCGCCGCCGCGGCGACGGCGGCCAGCAGGGCCGCCAGCACGAAGGCGAGCGCGCGGCCGCGCCGGCTCACAGCGCCTCCCGGCCGGCCGAGCAGCGGCAGCTCGCAGGACGGCCTCGGTGCGACGGTCCGAGCAGCGCAGCCGGAAGTCGCCGCCGTGCTCGGCCGCGACCCGCTCGACCACGCGCAGCCCGTGACCGTGACGGCGGCGTCCGCCGAGAGCCAGCGCCGCGACCCGTCCCTCCCAGCGCGCCCGCCGCCGCGCCGCCCGGCCCTGCCAATGCAACCGCGCGACGCCAGCGTCGGCATCGCCACCAGCCGAGTCGACGACGGCGAACAGCAGCCGGCGCCGCTCAGCCCGGAGCTCGAGGACGATCGCCGGCCCGCCGTGCTCGATCGCGTTGACGATCAGGTTGTCGAGCGCCTGCGCCGAGCCGGACAGCGGTCGGCGATCACGGCGGCGCTGCCGGCGCCGAGCCGCAGCGCGCAGCGAGACGCCCGCGAGCCTCCGCCCGCGCCCGCCAGCGCCCGACCGCCGCCCGAGCAGCGGCGCCGCTGCCGCGGTGCCCGCCGCAGCGGCGCCGGCCCGCCGTTGATCTCGCGGTCGAGCCGCTCCAGGCGTGCGCCGCCATCCGCAGGCACGACTGCGAGCCGGTCCGGCTCCGCCGGCGGCCCGGCCAGAGCCAGCGCCTGCAGCGGCCGCCGCAGCTCGTGCAGCGCCTCGTTCAGCGCCGTGCGGCGGCGCCCAGCGCTAGGCGCCGCGCGCGGCCGCAGCGCCGCCAGCGAGGCGGCCAGCGGCCAGCCGGCCGCGACCTCGGCCAGGCTCAGGTCCATCGCGCCCGCTTCTCCGCCGTCGTCGACATGGCGGGCCAAGGCGATCTGCCGCACCGTCTCTCCCCCGCTGAGCGAAAAAGGGCAGGGAAAAAGCGCACCCGCCGGCCCCAAGCGGTCTCGGCCAGGCGCCTCGGGCAGCGGGTGCGCGTAGGTTAGACCGGCTCAGCAGTGAAAGTCGTTCCCTCTGGGCCGACCAGAAGATGTTCAGCGCCCGCGCAGCAAACGATTTTTTCGCTCTATAAGTAGCAATCGACTCGCGGAAACGACGGAGCGCTTTGGAATACTTGATTGAGAAACCGGGGTGGATTATCACCCCGTGCTACCTCGTCCCGGCCCCCCACCATTCGAATCGGAGGACTTCACCCTCGTGGCTCAGACCCGCACGTCACCAGAGGGCATCACCCAGCAGCTCGCCAAGGCGCTCGCCCACCCGCTGCGCGTGAGGATTCTCACCTCGCTGCACAAGGGCATCTCCAGCCCCAACCAGCTCTCCCAGGAACTCGGCGAGCCGCTCGGCAACGTCAGCTACCACGTCAAGACGCTGCTCGAATACGACTGCGTCGAACTGGTCAAAACCGAGCCGCGCCGCGGCGCCGTCGAGCACTTCTACCGCGCCACCGAGCGTGCCTTCTTCAGCGACAGCGACTGGGAGAAGATCCCGGCCTCGGCCCGCAAAGGCATCTCCGGCGCCGTCCTCGAGATGATCGGCCAGGACTCGACCGAGGCCCTGGTCGCCGGCACCATCGACGCCCGCAGCGACTCCCACGTCAGCCGCACCCCGCTCGTCCTCGACGAGAAGGGCTGGACCGAGCTCAACGCGCTGCTCGGCGAGACGCTCGACCGGGCGATCGAGATCCAGGAGGAATCGGCCAGCCCGCCTCGCCGACGCCAAGGCGGACCCGATCGCGACCAAGCTGGCGATCCTCCACTTCGAGTCGCCCACCGCGGCAAAGAAGAAGTAGGCGCAACGGCTACCGAGTAGCGACCTCAGCCGTCGATCAGCCGGTAGCCGATGCCCCAGCAGTTGACGATGTAGCGGCTGTGCTCGGGGTCGAGTTTGCGCCGCAGCCGGCTTGCGTGTGAGTCCAGGGTGCGAGTACGGCTGGGGCTGCGATAGCCCCAGACCTCGTCCAGCAGCTCTTCCTTGGAGAAGACCCGGGTCGGGTCGCTGGCGAGGACGCGCAGCAGGGTGAACTCCTTCTTTGCCAGCGCCACCTCGCGGTCGCCGACCGTGACCCTGCGGCGGCAGCGGGTCGATCGCCAGCTCGCCGACCCGGCTCGGACCCTCGCGGCGGCCGGCGCGGCGGCGCAGGACGGCGCCGATGCGGGCCCGCAGCTCTTCGAGCGAGAAGGGCTTGACCAGGTAGTCGTCGGCGCCGGCGTTGAGGCCGCGGACGCGGTCGGTGTCGGCGCCGCGGCCGGTCAGGACGATCACCGGCAGGCGCGGGTCGAAGCGCGACTCGACCCCGTCGGCCTGCGCGGATCTCACGCAGCACGTCGAGGCCGGAGGCGTCGGGCAGCGAGAGGTCGAGCAGGAGCAGGTCGGGGTGGTTGTAGCGGCAGAGCCGCAGGGCGTCGGAGGCGCTCGGCGCCGGCAGGACCCCGAAGCGATCGGCGGCAAGGTGGTCGCAGAGCAGCTCCAGCGTGATCGCGTCGTCCTCGCAGACGACGACGCTGGCGATCTCCTGTCGGTGCGGCAACATGGGCCTCTAAGACGCGGGCGGTTGAAACTCTCCCCCCTGCGCAGCGGGAATCTCAAGCACGGCGCGCGGCGCCGCGACAGCAGCGCAGGCGGCGCGGCGGCACTCCGCGGTGGACACACAGCACGCGGCCGTCCCCGTCGAGGAAGTAGAGATCGAGCGCGAAGCGCATGCCGAAGGTGTGGACGCTGGCGCAGCGCGGGATCAACAGCCCGGCGCCGGCCCGCTCGCGGGGCAGCAGGGCGAGGCCGAGCAGGCGGACGCGGAAGCCGGTCGCGACCTGGGCCTTGCGGCCGCAGACGCGACGAGTGGACAGGCCGGTGAGGCGGCGGGCAAGCTGCGGCACGGGACCCCAAGCGACGGGCGGGCAGTCTTCTCCCCCCGGGCGGCCAATCGCTCCGATAGCGGGCTTTGCCCGCCCCGGCCTTACCCTTGCCCGATGGCGCCCCGCCCCCGCGTCGCGATCTTCGCTCCCAACCCGATGCTTTCGATCACGATCGAGACACTGAGCGAGAACGGCGGTGACGATGTCCACCTGCACCCAGCCGGGCAAGGTGTGTGGGTAGCGCGAATGGCGGCCGAGATGGGCGCCGAACCGGTCCTCTGCGGCTTCTGTGGCGGCGAGAGCGGCGCCGTGCTGCGGCGGCTGCTGGAGGAGATGCCGGTCGATCTGCGCCTGGTCGAGACCGCAGGCGCCAACGGCACCTACATCCACGACCGCCGCGGCGGTGAGCGCCAGCCGCTGGCCCAGAGCCTGACGGTGTCGCCCTCGCGCCACGAGGTAGACGACGTCTTCTCGGTCGCCTGCGCGGCGGCGATCGACGCCGCGGCGCTGGTCGTCTGCAACCCCTACCCAGCCGAGGCTCTGCCGCTGGAGATCTACGGCAGCCTCGTCGCCGACGTCCGCGCCAACGGCACGCCCGTACTCGTTGACCTCTCCTCGCCGCGCCTCGACAGCGCCCTCGAGGGCGGTCCCGACCTGGTCAAGATCAACGACTGGGAGCTGGCCGGCTTCGCCAGCGGACCTATCGATACGCCGGAGCTACTGCGGGCGGCGCTGGAGCGGCTGCACGATCGCGGCGCCGGCACCGCGATCGTCACCCGCGCCGGGGAGCCGGCGGTGGCGCTGCGCGACGGTGAGCTCTGGGAGCTGAAACCACCCCGCTTCGAGCGCGGCTCACGCGAGGGATGCGGAGACTCGATCATGGGCTCGCTGGCGGCCTCTCTCGCCGCCGGCCACGAGTGGGAGGAGACGCTCCGCCTGGGCGCCGCCGCCGGCGCCGCCAACTTCCTCCGCCACGGCCTCGGCACCGGCGCCCGCAGCGTCGTCGAGGAGCTGGCGGGGCGGGTTGAGCTGCGGCGCCTCGACCGCGCCGCGCGATCGATTGTGCCCGCTATGGGGTGCAAAATCCATCGCGCGGCGCGTGCTCAGACCGAGGGGCCGAAGGGGAGCTCGACCGGGTCGCCGGCGACGATCGCCGACGGCGCCACCCGCGCCATCCAGTCGAGGCGTGGGGCCACTGCTTCGCTCTCGGCCAGGCGGGCGAAGGCGGGGGCCAGGGTCAGCGGGCGGCCGAAGTGCGAGGTGTGGGCATCACTCGCGAGGACGTGGACGAGGCCGGCCTCGGCCATCGTCAGCATCCCGGCGGCGGTCTGCTCGCGCAGGAAGAAATCGGCGGTGGCCTGGATCAGCGCTCCCTCGCTGACCAAAGTCGCCATGCGCTCGAACATGTCGGCCGAGAGGTGGCGCTCGGGATGGGCGATCAGGGCCCGATGGCCGCGCTCAGCGAGATGGCCGACGCGGCGGATCAAGCTGTCGCTGAGCGGCCCTGGCGCCGGCTCGAGCAGGATCCAGCGGCCGGCGCCGAGGCTGACCCGCGCCAGCTCCTCCTCGGCGAGGGCCTCGACCGCGGTCTCGGCCACCTCGCCGCCGCTCAGGACCCGGATCTCGATCCCCTCCTCGCGCAGGCGCGCATTGAGTGCCTGCACCCGCCCCTCGACCTCCTCGATCCGCACGTCGTGGTCGTGACGGATGTGTGGCGTCGCGCAGACCGCCTCGATGCCGTCGGCAGCGGCCTGGCGGGCCATCGCGACGCTGTCCTGCAGGTCGCGGGCGCCGTCGTCGAGGGCGGGCAGGATGTGGCAGTGGAGGTCGACCATCCGCGGGCTCCCCGGAGGCTAGCCGGAGCGATCCCCGTCCCCGGGTGCAAATGGCCGTTCAGGGAGGTCCCCGAGCAGGCACGGGACTACGATGATCGGCAAGATCATGGCCCTGTTCCCGCCGGGCTTGCGGAGCAGATGGGCTTCAACTCATGGATAAGAAGACGACCCGCAGAGGGAACTACGAGTCTGGCTCCGACTACGTGCTCGAGTACGGAGAGCTCCGCTTCGCCTTCAACGAGGAGGACTTCGGCCAGCGGGTCGAGCAGGCCGCGGTCAAGCTCGGCTTCGTCCACCAGGGCCTCAGCCAGGAGGAGCTGGACGACCTCCTCGACCTCGCCGTCAGCGGCGAGATCGCCGAGCCCAGCTCCCGCCTCGGCGAGCACATCAACGAGAACTGGGAGGACCTGGTCGGCCCCGCCAACCGCAGCCTCGTCCACTGGATCCGCCGCCTCGTCTTCCGCGGCGCCTGGCTCGACCAGCGGGTCAAGGAGGGCGAGCTCGACGTCGTCTTCGACGAGCGCACCCAGACCTTCGGCTACGTGCAGCCGGACCGCAGCGCCGAGCTGATCGAGCTCTCCAAAGAGCCGAGCTGGCGCCGCATCGCCTACCGGCGATAGCAGCGCAGCGATCCGACTAGAACCTCAGGACCGCTCTAGAGCGGCGACGACGGTCAGCGAGCCGCCGCCGGTGGCGCCTTGGATCCGCCCGGCGTCGAAGAACTCCTTGGCGGCGTCGGCGTCGTCGTAGGCCTCGCCGAGGCGGGTCAGGGAGTCGACCAGGAGGATCACGTCTTCGCCGGTGGCGGCGCGGGCACTTGGCTTGAGCGAGGGCGTCGCTGGCGTGGCGGGGCTGGCCGGCGGCGACGATCTCGGCCTGCGGGGCGTCGCGCCTCCAGTCGGCGAGCTCCTCGGGGCTGGGGTCGATCAGCAGCGCGACCGGGTCGGGGCCCTTGGAGTCGCCGGCGAGGTCGGCGGCGATGCCGCGCAGCAGCGCCGTGCAGGCCTCGCGGCTCTCGGCGGCGACGACCGCCTGGCGGCCGGCCTCGGGCGGCAGCAGCAGGCCCTGGAGGGTCACGCCCTGCTTGCCGCGGCGGCCGAAGCGGCGACGGCGGCGACGGCGCGGTTTGGCGCCCCCTCGGCGGCGGGAGCTGAAGGCCTCTCGGGGGCGGCTCGGTAGGAGCGTCGGGCTCAGCGGCGGGCGCCTCCTCGCGGGCGGGCTTGTCCGCATCGCTGGCGGCCTCGCGCTCTCGGGCTGGCTTGCCGGCGTCACGGGTGGGCTTGCCGGCGTCGCGGCCGCCCTCCCGCTCGCTCGCGTCCTCGCGCTCGCGGGCGCCGCTCACGACTTCCCGGCTGCGGCGCCGACGGCGGCGCGGGCGGTCGCTCGTCCTCGCGGGCTCCGGACGCGGGTCGCCGCTCGCGGGCGCCCTCGGCCCCGCCGCGACCGCCGCTGCGGGGACGGGAGCCGCGGCTCGCCTTGGATTCGCCGCTATCCCCGTTGCCCTCAGCCAGCCGCTCGACCAGCTCGGCCCGCGACAGCATCCGGTAGCGCTCGACGCCGGCCTCGGCGGCCAGCGTGTGCAGCTCGGAAAGGGGCTTGGTTTCCAGCTCGGCCTTGGTCATCGAAGCGGCAGGTTATTCAACCGGCCAGGACGCTGCCCGCGCGGGGTCGATGCCCTCGCGCGGCGGCCGCCCCCGGCCAGGCCTCGGCCTCCTGCTTGACCCGGCGCCGCGACCAGCCCAGCTCGGCGCCGAGCACCTCGGCGACCGGGCGCACGGCGGCGGCGTCGCGCAGCTGCGGCGCCGCCAGGATCCCCAGCCGGGTGCGGCGCAGCAGCACGTCGGCGACGCTGCGGGCCTGCTCGCGGCGGGCGGCGATCGCCACCTCGGCCAGCAGGTCGGGGCGGCCGGGGACGATCGGCGCCGGCCAGCTTCGGGTCCTTCCGGGCGAGGTCGAGGACGGCGCGGGCGGCGTGCCCGTAGCGGAAGGCGAGCTGGGCGACCGCCTCCTCCCCCACCCCGTCGGGCGCCTCCAGGTCCTCGGCCCGGCGCCTCCATCCCCAGCGGGATCTCGGCCGTGTGGCAGGGCGCCTCGCGGCCCTCGCGCTCGACCAGGCGGTCGACGGTCTGCTTCGCCATCCGCCGCCAGGTGGTCAGCTTGCCGCCGGTGATCGTCAGCATCCCCGAGGAGGTCTCGTACAGCTCCGCCTTGCGGGAGATGTCGACCGACTTGCGCGGGTCGCCGCTGGAGATCAGCGGCCGCACGCCGGCGTAGGCGCCGACCAGGTCGGACTGCGGTCAGCGAGGTGCCGAAGAACTCGTTGACCGCCTCGAGCAGGTAGCCGACGTCCTCGCCGGCCGGCTGCGGGTGGGCGATGTCGCCGTCGAAGTCGTTGTCGGTGGTGCCGACCAGGGTGCGGCCGTACCAGGGCAGCGAGAAGATCATCCGGCCTTCGCCGGCCGGGACGATGCAGGCGGCGTGGCCCATCGGCAGGTCGGCCTGGTCGAGGATCAGGTGGGTGCCGCGGCTGGGCGCGATCCGCGGCACGTCCTCCTCCTCGACCACCTCGGGGCGGATCTGGTCGGCCCAGACGCCGGTCGCGTTGACGACGTGGTCGGCGCCGACCTCGAACCGCTCGCCGGACTCGGCCTCGACGAAGGCGACGCCGGCGGCGCGGCCGTTGTCGGAGAGCACCTCGACCACGTCGGCGCCGTTCAGCATCACCGCGCCGAAGCGCTCGGCCTCGCCGAGCACGGTCAGGACCAGGCGCACGTCGTCGGTCTGGCAGTCGTAGAAGAGGTAGGCGTCGTTGGGGTCGCGCGGCGGCCAGCGCCGGCACCAGCTCCAGCACCTCGTCGCGGTCGATCGTGCGGTGGCGGTCGGGCGACCAGTAGAAGTCCTCGTCCTCCTCCTTGGAGGAGCGCATCTCGCGGCGGCTGCGGCCGACCCGGGTCGTCGCCATCACGTCGTACATGTTCAGCCCGAGCCCGAGTTTGCGGTCGCGGCGCTCCTCGCCCAGCGCGGCGACCAGGAACGGCGTCGGGTAGACCAGGTGCGGCGCGAGCTGGACCATCAGCTGGCGCTCCAGCAGCGCCTCGCGGACCAGGCCGAGGTCGAAGTTCTGCAGGTAGCGGAGGCCGCCGTGGACCATCTTCGAGGAGCGGCTGGAGGTGCCGACCGCGTAGTCGCCGCGCTCCAGCAGCGCCACCGAGTAGCCGCGCGAGGCGGCGTCGAGGGCGACGCCGGCGCCGGTGATGCCGCCGCCGATCACGACCACCTCGAAGTGCTGGCCGGCGATCGCCTCGATTGCGTCGGCGCGGGTCAGCATCGGAAGTCACTTAGTCGAGGAAGACGGTGGTCTCGGCGCGGCCGGGCGCTCCGGCGCCGGGCGCTCCTGGCGCGGGTGGCCGAGGTGGAGCAGGCCGACGAAGCGCTCGCCGGCGGGCAGGCCGACGGCGGCCCTCCCCTCCTCGCTCGCGCAGCAGGCCGGGCGTGCGCCAGTAGCCGGCGAGGCCGCGGGCGTGGGCGGCGAGCAGGACGATGTAGGAGGCGACGGCGGTCGCGTGCAGGTCCTCCTCGTCCTGGACCGGATCGCCGCGAGAGCACGGCGGAGACGACGACCAGGGTCGGGCAGCGGTCGAGCTTGGCGGCGCCCTCGGGGCCGGCGGCCTCCTTCAGCCGCGCCAGCGACGCCGGGGCCGACGACGCGGAAGCGCCAGGGCACGGTGAGGTGGTGGTTGGGCGCCCAGTGCGGCGAGCTCCAGCAGCTCGTCCAGCTGCTCGCGCGGAGAGCGGCTCCGGGCGTGAAGGCCTTGTGGGTGCGGCGGCTGCGTATCGCCGTCTCGACGTCCATCGGTCGAGGGTATCGGCCGCGTCGCCCGGCCGGCCCTCCTACAGGCCGTAGCGCCAGCGCATCCAGCCGCGGCGGACGAGCAGGCCGACGGCCGAAGAGAAGGCAGCCGGCGAGCAGGCCGAGGACGATTGCGCCGGCGGGGCTGCCGCTGGAGCTGTCCGAGGAGCTGGGTTCGGGGTCCGATGCCGACTTCGGTGCTGGGAGGTTCGGCTGCGGCGGCATCCGGCGCTTCGCCCCAAGCCCGCCGGGAGGAGCGGCTTCAGGCGAGGCGCCGGCGGCGTGGCCTGGCCGGGCGTCGCCGAGCCGTCCGGGAGAGGAGCCGCCGCCGCCGCTCGCGCCGCCGCTGCCAGAGCGCCCGGGCGAGGCCGGGGTTGCTTCCGGCGCAGGCGTCGGGATGGACGCGGCGGAGCGGCGTGGCGGCGGCGCTCGGCGGGACGCGCAGCCGGCGCTCGGCTGCGGCTGCGGTTCCCGCGGCGGCGGCGAGACCGGGAAGTAGTCGTCGGACTGGCCGCGACCAGGACCTGGGCGGTGACCCAGATCGGGGTCTGGTCGCTCGACTTGCGAGTAGCGGTAGTGGCCGTCGCTCCCCTGCTGGGCGGCGAGGTATTCGGGGGCGCTGACTTGCCGCCGCGGCGGAAGGAGCTCGGGATCGCCGCCGGTGGCGAGGATCCCCTGGATCGCCCAGGCGGTCGACTGGGAGTTGACGGCGCCGTTGCCGCCGAGCGGGAAGCCGCCGCCGGGGCGCTGCGCTTCGCGCAGGTAGGAGAGGCCGCGGTGGGCCGCCTTGGATTCGCGGCGAGAGCGCCTGCATCACGGCGCCGGTGCCATCGGCGGTGCTGGGCGAGCCGGGCACGTCGCCCCAGCCACCGTCGTCGTTCTGGACCTTGCGCAGCCAGGAGAGCGAGTCTCGTCGAGGCCGCCGGTGGCGCCGGCGGTGCGCAGGGCGATCACGGCGAAGGCGGTCGAGTCGGGCCAGCCTTCGAAGGAGCCGTTGGCGCGGCGCTTGCCGAGCAGCTCGGCGACGAGGTTGTCGCCGCCGAACTGGCGCGGGTCGACGCCGGCCCCCTCGAGGGCGAGGATCGTGCGGGCGAGGTCGCCGGGGCTCTTGAGGGTGCTGACGCTCGCCGCGCAGGAAGTCGACCGGGGTGCCGCCGCGCGGCGTCGACGTCGAGCGGGTTGTGGCCGGCCGCCTCGAGTCCCAGCATCGCCCAGCCGGTCATCGCCGGCGCCGGAGTCGTCGCCGGGCGAGGCGCCCAAGCCGCCGTCGTCGTTCTGCGACCGAGCGCAGCCAGACCGGCGCCGTCGGCGACCTCGGAGCGGCCGTTGCGCGCGGCGGCGCCAGGGCGCCGAGCAGGAGCGCGACGAGCAGCTAGCGCCGCGACGCCGCCGCTCGCGCAGGCCCGGGCCGAGGCCGGCGGCAGGCGGAGCGGCCTGGCGGCGGGCGGGGCGGCGCTCCGCTCGCCGCGGCCCCACTCGAAGCGCTCGCGGAAGCGGACCAGCATCCGCACCATCGCCGGGCCGGCGAGCAGGGCGAGGACGACGTTGCCGATCGCGTGGGCGAGCGTCGAACGGGATCGCCCGCGCCCTCGAGCACGAGCGAAGCGCTGCAGCGACAGGTCCCCTCCGTAGGTCGCCATCAGCGAGAAGTTCAGCAGAGCGCCGTAGGCGACGCCGGCGAAGCCGCAGACGGCGGCGAGGGTGAGCGGCCGACGTTGCGACCGCCGAGCGCCAGCGCGGCGCCGAGGATCGCCGCAGAGCCCCCAGCCCGCCATCTGCCAGGGCGTCCACGGCCCCTGGCCGAACCAGAAGTTGGAGACCAGCGCGGTGAGGGCGCCGACCGCGAAGCCGGGAGCGCCGCCGAGCGCGTAGCCGGCGAAGATGACGATGTCGGTGGTCGGCTTGACGTTGGGGAAGGCGGCGAAGGCGACCCGGCCGGCGATCGCCAGCGCCGCCAGCGCGGCGACCAGGGCGACGACCTGCGAGGGCGGCCGCGAGCGCTCGTACCAGGCGAAGCCGGCGAGCAGGACGGCGCCGAGGATCGAGGAAGCTGGCCAGCTCCCAGCTCATCCGCCTCCTCCCTCGCGCCGCAGCGCCGCGGCGCCCTGCTCGGGCGTGACGACGCCGGGCAGGTCGAGGACGCGGGCGACCTCGGTGGCGAAGTACCAGCCGCCGGAGAGCACCTCGGCGGCCGGCGCCGTCGGCGATCACGACGCCGTCGCCGAGCAGGACGACGCGCTCGGCGAACTCGGCCGCGAACTCGACGTCGTGGGTGGCGACGACGACGCCGGCGCCGCGCTCGGCGAGCCCGCCGATCAGCCGCGACCAGATCGTCCTTGCGGGCCCGGTCCATGCCCCGGGTCGGCTCGTCGAGCGCGACCAGCCCGGGCAAGCGCCTCCCCCTCCATCCGCCCGGCCAGCGCGATCGCCAGCGCCAGCCGCTGCCGCTCGCCGCCGGAGAGATCGCGCGGGTCCGCGTCGACCGCGTGCTCCAGGCCGACCAGCCGCAGCGCCGCCGCACCCTGCTCCCCCGGCAGCTCGTCCCCGACCCGCTCGCGGACCAGGTAGTCGCTGGGGTTCTGCGTCAGCAGCGCGATCCCGCCGGGCACCTCGACCTTCCCGGCAACCGGCGTCGACCAACCCCGCCGCCGTCTCGCAGCAGCGTGCTCTTGCCGGCGCCGTTGCGCCCCATCAGCGCCACCCGTTCGCCGTGGCGCACAGCTCAGATCGACGCCGCGCAGGACGTCGTGCGGCTCGTCGCCGCGGGCCAGCTCGACCCAGAGGTCTGCGGGCCTGAGAGCGGCGCATCCGGAGGCGTCGACCCCCTCCTCGCTCAACTTGCTCCGGTGGGGCGTCGGACGGCCACCCGCACGCCTTCGCCGGAGAAGGACAAGCCGTTCGGAGGGGGTCCGGCCCCCGCGTCGACGCGCTCGCTGGCCCGAGACTGCGCGCGCGCCGCGCGGACGCCGACCGGCAGCGGGTCGATGCCGGCGAGGGAGAAGAGGCGGGCCGCCGGGGTCGCCAGGGCCGGGTCGGAGCGCTGGGCCCAGGCGAGGAAGTCGCTGGGGGAGCCGTCGAAGGCGATCGCGCCCGCGCTCCATCGCGACGACGCGGTCGGCGGCGGCGAGGCAGCGCTCGAGCCGGTGTTCGGCGAGCAGGACGGCCACGCCCCACTCCTCGTTGAGGCGGCGCAGCAGCCAGATCAGCTCGTCGCCGGCGACCGGGTCGAGCTGGGAGGTGGGCTCGTCGAGGAGGACCAGCCGGGGACGGGTGACCAGCGCCGCGGCGAGGGCGACGCGCTGGAGCTCGCCGCCGGAGAGGGTGTCGACGGTGCGGCCGAGCAGGTGCGGGATCGCCAGGGCCAGCGCCACCTCCTCGACGGCGCGGGCGCGGGAGGTCGGCGCGTCGCCGCGCATCTCCAGCGGCAGCTCGATCTCGGCGGCGACGGTGGTCGAGACGACCTGGGTCTCGGGGTCCTGGGCGACGTAGCCGACGGCGGCGGCCAGCTCGCCGGGGCCGGTGGCGATCGCGTCGAGGCCGGCGACGCTCGACCGCTGCCGTCGATCTCGCCGCCGTGGAAGTGCGGGACCAGGCCGCAGGCGGCTTTGAGCAGGGTCGACTTGCCGGAGGCGGAGCGGCCGGCGAGGAGGACGAACTCGCCCGGGGCGATCTCGCAGCGAGACGTCGCGAGCGCCGCAGCGCGCGGCGCGCGGATAGGAGTAGGTCGAGCCCCTCGACCGCGAGGGCCGGAGCGGCGCCGCGGCGGATCGCCAGCTCAGACACGCGGCGCCTCCAGCGCCGGCTGCCGGCGTGCCGTGGCCGCGCAGGGCGCGGGAAACGGACGCACGCGGAGCGGCGCCGCGCGGCGGCGCGGGCTTGCGCCGCAGCGGCGCCAGGCCGCTGGCCGCAGCGACTGCGCAGACGGCGAGCGTCGCCGGGCCGAGGCCGATCTGGATCGTCGGGTAGGCGTGGAAGTCGTCGGCGCCGAGCAGCCTTGCCGGCGATCGCCGCGCGCGAGCACCACCGCGGCCGACCAGGTAGAAGCGGCGGTCGAACCGCGACCGCTCGGCGGCGGATCGCTGTTGCCGGGGCCACAGCAATCTTCCGCCTTCCCGACCGCGCCGCGGCACGGTCGAGGCTGTAGCCGCGCAGCTCCAGGGTGGCGGCGACGTCGACGGCGCGGTCGAGGGAACCGGCGAGGAGGCGGCGGGCAAGCGGGGCGCGGCCGGCCGCGGCGGCGCCGGGACCGCGCAGGCGGGCGGCGTCGCGCAGGCGGGCGGCGTCGGCGGCGGCGACCGGGACCAGGCGCGAGACCAGGGTCGCGGTCAGGGCCGAGCGGCCGGCGAGCGGGCGCAGCGCCCGCAGCACCCGGTCGGGGTCGACGCAGGCCGAGTAGACGGCGAAGGCGACCATCACCGCCGCCGCCCGCAGGCCGATCGAGAGCGCCGGCGACGATCGCCTCGGCGGTGACGTCGACCTGGCCCAGCAGCGGCCAGTCGCCGAGCCGGGCCAGCACGGTCTCGCCGCGGTGAGACGACGAGCGACGTTGACGACGACGATCAACAGCGCCAGCGCGAGACCCATCCGCAGCGCCGCCCGCACCGCCGTGCGGGCTCCGGCGAGCAGGCCGGCGCTGATGACCGCCGCGACCCACGGCCGACCAGCACCAGCGGGTTCGAGTAGAGGAAGGCGACGACGACGAGGGCGCCGAGGTAGGCGACGGCGGCGCCCGGCGAGGCCGGCTGCAGCGGCCGCGGCCGCGGCGTGTAGGCGAAGCGGCGATCTCACCTTCCGCCTCCGGCAACGGCAGCGGCGTCTCCTTCCCCGCCTCGCCCGCCACCGCGTAATGGTCGCGCAGGTCGCTGGCGCTGAGCAACCCGGCGGCGGCACGCACGGCGGCGGCCGTGGCCCCGGTCACGACCCAGACCGGCGGCGCTTCGAAGCGGCGGGTGGCGGCGACCAGCCCGGCGCCGGGACCGAAGGTGCGGGCGAAATTGCCCGCTTCGGTCGAAGCCACGCAGCGCGGTAGCCGCCGCCGCGTCCGCTCGAACTCGGCGTAGACGCCGCTTTCGGCCGGCCCGGCGTCGATCAGCGCCGCCGCCGGGTCGGAGCGCAGCCGCGCCCAGGGGCCGACCAGGACGCGGATCGCGCCCGCCGGCGAACCGGCGGCGACCTTGACGCCTTCGCGCTCCAGCGCCTCGACGCGTCGTCGCGCAGGCCCCTCCCCCGCCCTCGCAGTCGACCGCCACCGGGTGCGCCTTGCCTTCGTAGCCGGCGACGAACGGCGCCGGCCAGGAGCCGACCACGGCCGGGACGTGGTTGGTCGCCGCCCAGTCGCGGTAGTCCCACCAGATCCGCTCGCCGCCCCGCAGCGAGTAGTCGGCGGCGCCGACCGGCGACTCGACGCCGTCGACGAAGAAGAACCAGTCGTAGGGGCGGCCGCCGTGCTGCCCTTCCTCGGTGCCGTCGATCGAGCTGCACGTAGCCGCCGCCTTCTCGGGTTGCGATGTCGGCGTTGCGTTCGAGCACCCGCATCACCGTGTCGGCTTCGCTGACGTCGCCGACCTGGCGCGTAGAGCAGCGGCGTCGCGCCGAATTCCCGCGTCACCGTCAGCGAGACGTCTTCGAGGCTTTCGCCGGGGCCGAGCCCACAGCCGGCAACAGGCCGCAGGCGGCGACCGCGAGCAGCGCCAGCAGCGCGCTCGCGATCGCCGTGCCGCGGCGCCGGCCCATCAGGACCCGCTCGGGCAGGTCCCGCCGATGCAGACCGGCTCAGCGGCGGAGGGGATTTCCTCGCCGTGGGTGGCCTGCAGCAGGTCGGGCGGCGCTCAGCGTCACCGTCGCCTTGCCGGCCGAGTCGGTCGGGACCGCTGGCCCCGGTCACGGTCGCCCCGGCGACCGGCTTGCGCTTCCCCTTTTCGTCGTAGGAGACGACAGTGACCTGTGAACGGGATCCCTGCGGTCGCGGTTTCCGGCGCTTCCAGGGCCAGCTCGTTCGGGTACGGGTAGGACGGACGCCAGGTCCCAGAGCACTTCGTCGCCCGGCTTCAGCTTCACCGTGTCGCCGCCGACCTGCTGGCGCTTTGTGGTTGACCTTCAGGTACCAGGAGGCCTTTTTGTTGGTGATCGCGGAGTTGCCGATGCCGCAGATCCCGAGACCGAAGCTGAAGGCGTCGGTGACCGAGCAGCGGGCGCAGCGCCGCCGTCGACTTGGCGGCCTGGACGAGCAGGCCCATCGCGGTCGCGCCTTTGATCGTCACCGACTTGCCGCTGCCGCCGGTGCCGGCGCCGAAGCAGGTCGCCTGACTTGCTCGTCTTGACCGCGACGGTGCCGGTGCTGAGCGTCTGTTCGGACAGCACCTTGCCGCCCTTGCCGACCACACGCAGCTCGGCGGGGACGCCCTTGGCGGCACGCCGCGGCGACGGGGACGAGTGAGACGACGAGAGCCAGCGCGCACGAACGCGGCCAGCCGGAATGGGATGAGTCTTGGCATTTAAGCCACCCTTTCCTCGAGGGTTGTCATGGCTGGCCGGGGACAGGTCTCCTGGCTTCCGGGGTGGTCGGCCGCACCTTCCCGGGGACTCGGTGTCGTCCCCAGTGGCTGGCGCCCGTGGGCGCCTGCGGCCTCCTTTACCCGGTCACAGTGGCGGGACCGCGCCGGTTTCGCACCGGACTTCCCTTGACCACCGACCGATTACGCGAGCGAGTCTATCCGGCCAGCGGGCACCGGGATTTTCGTCCAAGCAGGCAAATCGCTCGGCTAGGCTGCCGCCGCTTTACCGAACCGAAGCGTTTATCGCACCTCGTCCAACAGTCCACAACAAGGGGAGAACAAGATGCGCAGGGGAACCCGCCGCTCCGGCGGCGCTGGCGATCGCCATGCTCGCCCTCTTCGCCGCCCTCGGCGGCACCGTCTACGCGGCCGGCAAGATCGACGGCCGCCAGGTAAAACCGAAGTCGCTGCCCGGCAACCGGCTGCTGCCGGAATCGCTGCCGGCCAACCGGCTGAAGCCGGGCTCGATCACCGGCGATCTGCTGGCACCCGGCGCCGTCTCGGCGGCGCAGCTCGCACCCGGTGTCTTCTCACCGGCGCAGTTCGCGCCGGGGTCGATCACCGGCACCTCGTCGACGCCGCCACCCTGGGCCAGGTGCCAAGCGCCGTCCACGCCGACACCGCCGACTCGGCCCGCGACGCCCAGACCGCGCTCAACGCCGTCAACGCCCTCGACGCGGTGCGGATCAACGGCCACAGCGCCGGCTGCAGTCCCGGCACCCGGCCCTTCGCCGGCGCCTGCTGGCAGACCGCGACCAGCGACGCCGCGGTGCCGGCCCCGACCGCCGCGACCTCCTGCGCGACCCAGGGCGGCGAGCTGCCGGAGGCGCTGGAGCTGGCCGCCTTCTCGCAGCAGCCGGGGATCGTGCTGGCGCCTGGGGACGAGTGGTCTGGGGATCTCACGAACGTCTCCGGACCGAATCTCTACGCGGCTCTGACCGTCTCGGCGTCGGCAGTCGTGGGATCAGAATTGGCAACGGCCAACAAGCGCTACCGCTGCGTAATCCCGCTCGTCACCTGACAACCCCCACCCCACGCCGGGCCCGACGCCGGCGGGCGGCAACCGCCGCCCGTCAGGCGTCGAGCAGGCGTCGGTAGTAGCGGTAGTCGCGCCGGTCCGGGCGCAAGTTCGAGGCCAGCGCCAGGTGGTGGCGGGCCCGTGCCTTCTGGCCGGTGTGACTGAGGGCCCGGCCGAGGCAGAAGTGGGCGTAGTCGTTGACGTGGTGGGACTCGACCACGGCCTCGAACTCGACCGCCGCCTGGGCGAAGCGGCCGGCCCGGTAGTAGGCGCGGCCCAGTGCCTCGCGCACCGAGGTCTTCTGCGGTTCGCGCCGGGCGGCCTCGGCCAGGGGCTCGGCGGCGTGCTCGAAGTCGCCGTCTTCGAGCAGCTCGATTCCGCGCCTGTACAGCGTGTAGGTCGGCTCCGTTGCCGCATCGAATGGCATCGGCCTAGTGTAGGAGCCCGGTCACGCGGCCTTTCCCGGCTGCTGCGGGCGCCACGAGGAATCCACGACCCAGCCGTGGGGGCCGGCGAGCGCCGGACCAAGCGGGGCAAGGACGCAGGGAGGCCCAATAGCAGCGCTATTGGGCCGACTGAGGACGCCGCACCGCGCCGCGTCCGCCGCCGCCGGTGGCGTGCTCGCGGCCTTCGGCCAGCATCCTCGTCACATCCCCTTCAGCTCGCCGCCGGCGAGCGACTTGAGCGAGGCGCCGATCTGTGAGCCGAGGTTGCGCGAGCGCACCGTCAAGCCGAAGACCTCGCCGAAAATCTCCTCGATCTCGTACCCAGGCAGGTCGTTCATCGTCGAGATGATCACGGCGGGCAGCCTACCCCAGACCTCTGTAAACGGCATAAAACCTGCCCCTCAGCAGGCCAATCCGGCCGACTTGCTACCTTCGTTACAAGCACTTCCATGCCTCGGATCAAACAGAAAGCCGCCAAGTGGACCTGCGATGGCTGCGGTGTCAGCGCCAGCCGCGCCGACGGCAAGCCGGTCCCCCTGCCCGACTCCTGGGTCTACTCGCCCGAAGGCACCCTCTGCCTGCTCTGCCGCCGCGAGCAGGCCGCCGAGGAGGCGTTGGCCGCTGCCCCCAGCGACTCGCCGCTGGCGGCGCGGGCGGCGCTGCGACGCGAAGCCCTGATCGAGTTCGAGGTCCGTCGCCGCCCCGGCCACACCGACGGCGCGATCGCCAAAACCTGCCGCTCCTCGGTCTCCGCCGTGGCCGCCGCCCGCCGGCGCCTGCAGCTACCGGAGGCTCCGGCCCCCAGCCCCTAGCGCGGTTGTCGTTTGGACCGCATCGCGGTCGAAAGGACAACCGCGGTCGAGGTCGCCTCCTCGGCCAGCGCCCGCCGCAGCGCCTCGGCGAAGGACTCCGGCACGACCCCGAAGGCACGCGACGGCTCAGGGTCCTGGACGACGGTCGCGGTGACCAGGCCCTCGATCAGAGGCCGGGCGACGTTGGTGTCGACCGGCGTGACCAGCCCCAGCCAGAGCGACGAGAGCCAGGGGGTGATCAGGGGCACCGGCAGCTTGCGCCGCGGCCGCTTCCCCATCGCGATCGCCATCCGGTCCAGCATGTCCGCATAGGAGAGCACCTCGGGGCCGCCGATCTGGACCTCGCGGCCGGCCGCCTCCGGCACCGTCGGCGCCCGCCGCAGGTAGGCGACGACGGAGTCGATGCCGATCGGCTGGGTCGGCGTGCGCAGCCAGGACGGCGCCACCATCACCGGCAGGCGGCTGACCAGGTAGCGCAGCGTCCGGTAGGACTCGCTGCCAGCACCAACGACCATCGCCGCCCGGAAGTAGGTCAGCGGCGGCCCCTCGGCGGCGAGTACGCGGGCGGTCTCATGGCGGCTGCTCAGGTGCTCGGAGACGCTCTGCTCCCCCAGGCCACCCAAATAGACCACGCGCTCGACTCCCTCCTCGCGGGCCATGCGGGCGAAGTTGCGGGCACCCTCGCGCTCGCGCGCGGCGAAGCCGGCGCCGCCTCCCATCGCATGCACGAGGTAGTAGGCGGTGGTGACTTCGCGACCGGCACCGGCGAGGCTGGCAGCGTCGCCGACGTCGCCCACGTGCAGCCCGGCCCCGGCCGCCTCCAGCGCCCGGGCCCGGGCGGGGTCGCGGACCAGGCAGCGCACCGTCTCTTCCTCGCCGACGAGCGCCGCGGCCAGGCGTCCGCCGACGAAACCAGTAGCGCCGGCGATCAGGGTGCGAGAGGCGATGCGGTAAAGCTACCCCGATGCGTGAGCGCCTCCTCGAGCGTGTGCAAAGGGTGCCGATGCCGCCCGAGCGAGCCTTCGATTTTTACGGGGACGCCCTCAACCTAGAGCCGCTGACCCCGCCCTGGCTCCACTTCGAGGTAACGACGCCAATGCCGATCGAGATGGCGGCGGGCACCCTGCTCGACTACCGCCTGCGCCTGCACGGCCTGCCGATCCGCTGGCGCACCCGAATCGACCTCTGGGAGCCACCGTACCGCTTCGTCGACAGCCAGGTCCGCGGCCCCTATGCGCTCTGGGAGCACACCCACACCTTCGAGCCGGAGAGCGATGACACCACCCTGATCCGCGACCGCGTCCGCTACGCGATTCCCTACGGGCCGCTCGGCAACCTCGCCGACGTGCTCTTCGTGCGCCGGGACCTGGCGCGGATCTTCGACTACCGCCAGCAGGCGGTGGCCGAGCGGCTGCGACTCAGCTAGTCGTCCGCCGGGCGAGCGCCCCGGGAGGAGAGCCAGACGGCCCGCCGAACCCCACGGTCAGGGAAGTTCGAGAGAAAGGATTTGCCGTGGACGCACACGCCACCGCCAACTCCGACAACCGCGCCCGCTGGGAGGACTGGGCCGTCTACGGCCTCGCCCTGGCCGGCATCTACCTGCTGGTCGGCGTGCTCTTCTTCTACGCCGGCAAGGAGAAGATCTTCGACGGGCTCGGCGCCCCGGCCGGGATCGAAAAACAGTTCAGCGGCACCTTCCTCGACACCATTCCCGGCATCGACGCCGCCTGGACGATCCTCGGCATCCTCGAGTTCGCGATCTTCGTACTCACCGTCGTCAGCCTGCTCACGCTCGAGTTCCTGCCGACCAAACGCAAGCCCTTCCTGCTCTCGGCCCTGGCCCTGGCGATCTTCACCTTCTCGGTTCTCGGCATCGGCCAGAACGTGGTCGGCGAAAACGGCGGCGTCGCCGAGCTCTTCCTCTACGCCGGCGCAACCGGCGTGCTGATGGCACTGGTGATGCTGATGCCGCCCTACGGCAGGCCGACCTGGATCAGCCGGCGCGGGAGTTAGCCGCAGCCGCTCAGTCCGTGTCCTCGGGCCAGGGCAGCGGGAAGAGGTCGCGGTACTCCCGCGCCTCCTCCACGACCCTGACCACCGAGGGCCGGGCCATCAGCCGCTCGAAGTAGGCGCTGAGGTTCGTCAGGCGCCCCCCGTCCCAGGGGCGGACGATGCGCGCGTAGAAGAGCGAGGGAGCGGCGGAGCAGTCGGCGAGGCTGAAGGAGTCGCCGACTGCCCAGGCGCCGGGGGCGAGGCGGTTGTCGATCAGCTCGTAGGTGCGGCCGAGCGCCTCCTTCGCCTCGGCGACTCCGTGGCTGTCGCTGGCGCCCTCTGGACGCAGGTTGTCGAGCACGACCTTCTGCATCGGCGTCATCACCTGGGTGTCGAAGATGCGGTCCCAGAGGCGCGCCTGCAGAGCCGCCGCCGGGTCGGCCGGCAGCAACGGCGGCGCGGCGCCGAAGCGGTCGAGGTATTCGACGATCGTGGTCGACTCCGGCACGGCCTCCCCCGCCTCCTCGTCACGGAGGACCGGGATCGCGGCCGGCGGCCAGACCGCGGCCAGCTCGGCCCGGTCGGCTTCGTCGAGAACGAGGCGGGGGTCGAACTCGACGCCGCGCTCGTAGAGGGCGATCAGCGCCTTCCAGCAGTAGGAGGCGAAGGGGTGCTCGTAGAGCAGGAGGCTCATCGCTCCCCCTCCCCGGCGAGAAAGCCGCCGAGCAGGTCGAGCAGCTTGCCGCTGCCATGCTCGCGCGTCGCGGCGGCATCGCGGCCGTCGAAGAAGGCGCCCTGCTCGGTGAACGCCAGCCGCGTGCCCGTGTCGTCGGCGAAGAGCTCGATCGTGGTCAGCGAGACCGAGACCAGGCGACGGTCGTGGAAGAGGTCGTAGCTGTAGACGATGCGCTCGTTCTCGACGATGTCGTGAAAGCGGCTGCGGAACTCGTTGTGGCGGCCGGCGGAGGCGCCGCCGGCACTGAGCTCGCTGCCGCCGACCCGGAAGTCCATCTCCCATTCGGCATCGGACCAGTTGC
Organism: uncultured Actinomycetes bacterium; assembly: GCA_963708405.1. Classification (GTDB taxonomy): domain Bacteria; phylum Actinomycetota; class Thermoleophilia; order Solirubrobacterales; family 70-9; genus VAYN01. The sequence continues at coordinate 161,137 of CAVPSL010000002.1, read as the reverse complement.
CCGGGTTGGCGAACCAGCGCTCTTTCAGCGCCGGCTCGGCGAAAGCGCTGAACACCTGCGCCGGCGTCTGCGGATAGTGGCGCTCGATCGTGAATTCGGCGTGATTGACGCTCATTCGTCCCTCCCGTAGGTCTCCTCGAGGACCTCGCCGAGCCGGTCGAGCCGGCTCTCGATCGCAGCCCGGTGCTGGGCGACCCAGCCCTCCAGCGAGCGCATCGGCCCCGGCTCCAGCCTGCACGTCCGCACCCGACCGACCTTCTGGGAGCGAACCAGGCCGCTGCGCTGCAGCACGTCGAGATGCTGGACGACCGCGGGCAGCGAGATCGGCAGCGGCGCCGCCAGTTCGCTGACCGAGGCCGGCCCCTGGCTCAGCCGTTCGACCATCGAGCGACGATTGGGATCGGCGAGGGCCTGGAAGGCGCTGTCGAGGGTGGCGGTGGCGGGCATGACGCGGACCCTAGCAAACACTTAAGTAACTGCTGAAGTGTTGCTAGAGATTTGGCCAGGCGCGGACGGCGGGGCTATGGTCGGCAGATGAGAGGGATCGCCGTCCTCGCCTCTGTTCTGGCGCTTGCCTGCACCGCCGCCCCCGCCAGCGCCGACGGCATCGCCCCGGTCGAAGGCAGTTGGCGCGGCCTCAGCGACGCGGGCCTGCCGCTCTCCTTCGACGTCCGCGAAGGTCACGTCGTCAACAGCCGCTTCAAGTTCCACTGGGGCTTCTGCGGCACCTTCCTTTCCGTCACCGGCGGGGACGCGACGATCGACCCCAACGGCCACTGGAAAACCGAAGACTCGCGCGGGCCCTGGATCGAAGCCAGCTTCCTCGCCCCCGACCGCGCCGAAGGCATCGTCGGCGCCCCCAGCCGCATGCTGCCGGGCTGCCCTCTAACCGAATCCCACTTCAGCGCCAGCCCCGGCGAACCGTTTCCCGAACCAGAAGCCCGCGTCCGCGACAGCATCACCAGCGAACACCTCGCCAAGCGGCCTCGCCGAATGATCCTCTCCGCCGACGGCTCCTTCTACATCCGCAGCATCCACTGGCAAAGCTTCGGCGGCGCCCTGGCCAAGGGCACCGGCATCGCCTACGTCCGCAGCGGCTGCATAACCTGCCCGGGCCGCGAAGTCGCCCACCCTCGAGCCCGCCTCCGCCTCACCCACCTCGAAGACCACGGCCTGCACCGTGTCTACGAGGAGGTCCACTACGTCCTCGCCGGACCGCTGCCGCGGGGCTTCACTCACCGGGGCCTGGTCTCGCTGCGCTAGCGCGTCCCCGACTGGGTGAAACCAACCCAGCCACGGCGGCGAGCCGTTGCCAGCGACGAGACCGCGGGCTAGCCTGCCGCCTCCATGAACCAGCTCAAGCTCGCAGCCCTCTCCCTCGTCGCCTTCCTCCTACTTGGTGCCGCCACGGCGTCCGCGATCGCCCCGCCGGCGAAGCCACCGAAGACCGGGACTTGGGAAAGGGGCGACGGGACTGGCGGGCTCACCGTCACCGCGGGCAAGGGCAAGAAACGCGGCACTCTCTACGTCTCCAACATCCACGGCGTCACCGAGGCGATCGGGAACTGCGCCGGCGGCACCCCCGTGACCGTCCTCGGCACCTACCCCCTCAAGACCGTCAGCATGAACGGCGCCAACTTCTTCGGGGTCGGACGCGCAGTCGGCTTCGAACTGCTTCGCATCCCCGCCAAGCTCAGCTACGAAGGCCAAACGGTGGACGGCGAGTTCAACGTCGCCTTTTCGCAGAACGGCATCCGCGCCTCCCTCTTTGTCGAAGTCGGCCTCTGCACGGCCGACCTCGACAACGTCCAGCGCAAGTGAGGAATCCGACGGCCTCAGGCCGTCGGATCGCCCACGCAGTGGTAGGGAAGGGAGCTGCCGAAGACTTCTTCTGATCCGGCGCCCATGCCAGTCGGGGTCGACCTCATTTTCAGCGATTCGTTCGGGGTCAGCGCGTTCCCCGTCCATTCGAAATCCGCTCCCACGGGGTTGTGCACTTTCCCGAATGCGTGCAGCTGAGCCGGCGTCGGCAGGGTCAGTTCTTCTTCGGCGCAAACGTCGATCGCTTCGTACCAACCGGTCGCTTTCTGCACGGGCCCGAAGCAGACCCCGGTGGAGGCCACCGTGCCGCTGGGACAACGCAGTTTCGAGATGTCGACGGCCTGGTCGACGATCTGCCCCGCCGTGTAACCGTCCAGAGTCTGGGCGTTATCGGCGCTCGTCGCGTGCTGCGCCGAAGGCACCGTTCCCAGCGTGGACAGCTTAACCTTTGACCCAGTGACGGCTTCCTTGGCGATATTTGGCGCCGTGACCGCGCCGCCTTTCAGCTTCGAAGTGCCGATCGCACGGTCTTTGATCTGGTTTGCCCCGACCGAATTCTTCGGCACGCTCACCGCCGCGTAGCTGGCTCCCCCGAGCGCGATGAAGACAGCAATAGTCGCCATCACGTTGGCATAGCTCAGCTTCCCCAAGAACAGCCTCATCGAATCCCTCTCTTTGCCTGGCCCTAGAAACGCCGGAGGTCCCAGACCTCACACACGCGCGCACACTACCCGGGCTCTAAAAAGTTCGCCCGCTCGAAGGCTCACCAGCGGTAAACGGGCCGAGGTTTACCGGACCATGTGACATCTGCCTCCGTCACGCGCCACCCGGTTCGCGCGTGTAGTCGGCATGAGCCTCGAACCGGAACTGCCCAGGAGCGAAAGGTGAGGAGGCTCCTGCGCTGGCTCCTCGGGCGGGACGAGCCGGAGCCGGGCGACGGTGAGAGCCCCGAGGAGGAGCCCGAGGCGCCCGACCCCGCCGAGGAACCAGAGCCTGAAGAGGAGCCCGCGGAGAGCGCCTACTCGCCACCGGCGGCGCACGCGAGAATCCTGGCGAGGGTGCGGCGGGACGCCGAAGCCGACGCCGTCCGACACGCCGAGGACATGCTCCACAGGCAGTTCCCGATCACGGCCGCGGCCGAGGCGACCGCCCGCGATCGACTGGCTGCGCTCCAGGGTGAGTTCGTCACCCGGGACACGCGGCTGCGGGAATCCGCGGCGGCGCGCACGCATGAGATCGCGGCGACCGTCGACCGAATAGCCGCGATCCAGGCGGCACTGCGCAGTCGCGGCACTGCCGCCGACCAGATGCACCTCGAGCCCCTGCAGGCCCGCCACCTCGCCGGCTGGAGGATCGTCGTCGCTCTTGTCATCGGAGCCGGACTGGGATACGCCGTCGCGGCCGACAACCTCAATGGCATCTGGCTCGGCCTCATCGCCGTCGCTGCGCTTGCCATCGTCGCGGCGCTGCTCACCACGCCACCTGAAGACATCGAGGAGCAAGAGATCGCCTCGCTGCGCCGCTGTCACTCCGAGGCCAGCGCCCGGCTGACCGAACTGAATACGAGCGTGGCGCGGATCGAGATCGAGCGCGAGGCGCTGCGCGGGTCGACCCGCACGCTTGCCGAAGGGGAGATCGCCCTCGCTCAGCGGATGGCGACCGAGTACGTGAGCGCCGCGTTCAGCACGATGCCGGCCGGTGCGCTCGAAGGCGGGCTGGAATTTGCGCAGCAGCGCGAGGTCGAGGTCGAGCTGCCGGACTGGATCGCCGAGCTGGAGGTGATCGCGTGACCAGGCACTGGGGCAACGAGCAGACCCGGGCACTGCGCCTGGCCCGGTTCATCGAGCGCACCGAGGTGCTCGGCCCGGGGCGGCGGGCGGTCGTCGTGGTCCAGGGGTGTCAGCTCCGCTGCCGCGGCTGCGTCGCCCCTCAGACCCACGCCCTCGACGGCGGCACCGAGGTCCAGGTCGAGGACCTGGCCGCCCGACTCGCCGGGCTCGACGACGTCGACGGAATCACCTTCACCGGCGGCGAGCCGTTCCTGCAGTCCGCCGCGCTCGCGCGCCTGGTCGACCGCGTGCGGGAGGCACGGCCCGGACTCTCGGCGATGTCGTTCTCCGGATACCGCCTGGAGTGGCTGAGACGAAGCGGCAGCGCCGCCCAGCGCCGACTCCTCGGCCGGCTGGACCTGCTCGTCGACGGTCCCTACGTGGCGCGCCTGCATCAGCCGCTGCGCTGGCGCGGGTCGAGCAACCAGCGCCTCCACGCGCTGACGCCGCGGCACCGGTCGGAGCTCGACGACAGTCCGGACGTCCCCGCCGGGCTCGAGATCTCGATCGACGCCGGCCTCGGCGTGGAGTGGGTCGGCGTGCCGCCGGTCCCCGGCCTGATGGAGCGCGTCATCGACAAGCCAGACGCAGGCGAGTGCGCCCCCCGGCGCACGAGACGGGAGGTGGTCAGGAGTTGAGCTCGAGCACGCTAAGGGGCCAGGTCGATTTCGGGGCTGAGGCGGTCGCCCAGTTGCGCCGCGCCGAAGAGGAAATGAAAGCGAGGCGGTTGGAAGCGGCGACCGCGGGGCTGGGAGCCAAGGCCGAGGAGTTCGCGCGGATGCGCGTAGCCGACGCGAAGGAGTTCGCCACCTACGCGGCGCGCTGCGACGCCCTCGGCGGCACCCTGCCCAGAGCCGAGCTCGCCCGCGAGCACGCCGCGATCGTCAAGGATGCGCATGCCGGCGACCGCGCCGCCGCCGCCGAGCGCATCAGTCGGCTCGAGCGGCGCGCCGACCTCGAGCAGGCGACGACGCTCTCGCAGCGACTCGTCACCGAGAGCATCCTCAAACGAGCCGGGAGATTCACCCTCAGGGCCAAGGATGGGAACACGGTGACCGGAACCCTCGACCTCGGGGACGGCATCGTGATGCCGCTGCGGGTTGTCTCGGCGCCCCCCTCCCGGGACGGGGGACCGACGACCCACGAGGTCGTCTTCGAGACCGAAAAAATGAGCACTCCCGCCTCCTGTCCCGAGCAGCACGAGGCGGCGCGTAGGATCGCCCGGGCCGCCGGACGCCAGGTGACCGTCGAAGACGACCCCGACGGCGAGGGGCGACGGAAACGGCGCCGGCGGAAAAAAGCGGGGCAGACGAAGGCGAACAAGACGAGGAGGGCAGGATGAGCGCAACCTCAAGGCACTTGAGCGCGCTGGCGGACCACGTCCAGGCGGGCGCTCACATAGTCATGCGCGGCCACGTCGGCGACGACGTCCTGGTCGACGGCGAGATCCGCGCCGAACTGTGGGCGATCGGACACATTCTCAACCGCGAGGCTGGGATCGAGACGGTGATGGTGGTCAGCCAGGCGCGGGGCCTCCATTGCGTCGACGGCAAGGACCGACAGGTGGAGGAAATCCTGCGCAAGATCAACGCCTCAGACCCCGAGGCGGTCGAAGGGGCGAACCTGCGAGCGACCACCCCATTCCACGTCGCCAGCGCAATCCGGGCGCTGCTCCGGCAGACCGAAATGTCGCTCGCGGTGATCCTGCGGGACCCCGACATCCTCGGCGAAGGCGAAACCGAGCAGGACCGGCGGGCACCCGGCGTCGTGCTCGAGGCGATGGCCGAGGCGGGCCTCCGCCGCGGCGGTGAGGGTCCACCGGTGAAGAACACGCTGATCGTCTGCGGCGAGTCCGGCGACCCGTTCTCCGATCTGGTCGCCCGCGTTCCCGGCGTCGTCGAGCAGAACGTCGACCTGCCCGATCGCGCCGAGCGGGCGGCGGCGCTGCGGGCCCTGGCGCCTGGATTCTTCGGCGCCGTCGCCGAGAAACCCGCCGACGCGGATCTCGAAGCGCTGGCGCGGATCAGTCACGGCTACACCCTGCGGGGGCTCGACCAGTTGGGCCGGCGTTCGCATGCGGTCAGGAAGCCGGTCTCGAGACCGGAGACGCTGTTCCGCGAAGCCCGTCGCGAACAGCAGGGGACGCCGATCAACCGCGTCGGGGTCGGCACGATCATGAACATGCTGGAAGACGAGATCGTCGGCCAGCCGCGGGCCATGGACGCCATCCAGGAGCTGCTCGAGCGCGGCCGATGGCGCTCCGCCAACCGCCCACCGGGGTCGATGGTGACGCGGCCGATGGCGACGATGGTCCTGCACGGGCCGACCGGCGTCGGCAAGACGGAGACTGGCTACATCCTGGCCGACGCAATCGCCGGCAGCCGCAATGCCGTGCGCCGGATCGACTGCGCCGAGTTCCAGCAGGAACACGACACCGCACGGCTGACCGGAGCGCCTCCTGGGTACGTCGGCTACGAGGACGGCGGCGCCCTCACCGAGGCGCTCGAAGCCGATGCGGCGATCATCGTCCTCGACGAGTTCGACCACGGTGGCCCCCGCCTCGCGGAGATGCTGCTCGGCATCCTCGACGCCGGGCGCCTGACCGACGGCCGTGGCCGCACGGTCAGCTTCGAGAACGCCGTGCTCATCCTCACCACCAACGCCGGCTCGGCGCAGTCCGAAGAGCTCGCCCGGGAGGTCGGTGTGGCCGTGGGGGGAGCGGTGGCCGCGGGAGACGACCCGTTCGGCAGCCTGAGCGGTAACGGCGTCGCCGGGCCGCCGCCGACGACCGAGGACCTGCTCGAACGCAGCCAGAAGGCGCTCCGCGTCAAACTCGAAACCCCGGCGACGGCCGGCGGCCTCGGGTCGCCCGCCCTCTGGAGCAGGCTGCAGGATTCGCTGGTCGGCTACGACTACCTGCGTCGCGGTGCGCTCAAGCCGATGGTGGAGAAGTCTGCCCGACACCTGGGGGCAAACCTCGGCGACGAGTTCGGCATCCCCGTCAAGTTCGCGGTCGACCGTTTTGTGACCACCATCTCGGACCGACTGCCCGGCGACGGCGAGTGGGACGGTCGAAAAGTGGGCCCGCTGGTGAACGTGCTGCTCGAGCGCCCCGCCCGCGAGTACCTCTCGCGCCCCGGGTTCCAACCCGGCGCCGAGGTCACCTTCGTGCCGGACGAGGCCGGCAGGGCGAGCCTGCGCTGACCGGCGGCGCCGGGGAGCCGCGCGGGAGCCTAGGAGGCGATCGGGTCCGGAACGATGCCGAGCTTGACCAGCTCCTCCCTCAGCAGATGGCAGCGACGCGAGCAGATCTTGCGCACGTTGGCCGGGCTGAGGCCGGTCGCAGCAGCGACCTCGGCGGCCTCCCACTCATCGACATAGCGCCGGATGAGGACCGTAAGGTCGACGTCGCTGAGGTTGCCCTGACCGAGCTGGGTCAACAGCGCGACCTGCAGGGCCTCACCCCGACTGGCACTTTCGACCTCCTCCTCGGGGGTTCGCTCCTCGCCCATGTGAAAGCGGTGGAGCTGGACGTCGGTCAGGTGCGTGACTCGCCGCTGGCGCCGTCGTTCACTGACGAGGAGGCGCCAGGCAGTGAGGCGTGCCAGCGCTGCGAGTGGACGATCGACGTCCACCCTCCCGTCGAGGATCCGAGTGGAGAGTGCGACATAGGTGTTCTGCCAAACCTCACCGTTCTGCCAGTGGTCGCGCGAGGGCCAGCCCGAACCGAGGCCACGATCGCACACCTCCGCCAGTTCGCACAGCCCCTGTCTGACATCCGCGGGCAACGCGGCACTGCCACCCGCCACCCCCTGGCCCCTCGACCCCACCCCTGCCTCCCGGCTTCGGTTGAAAGAAGAACTACAGTGTTAATATAGTTCAGTATTACTGAGAGTCATTTAGGGTATCTATTTTCTCTTGGTACCGGTTCCTCGAGGCGCTTTTCACACCCCTCGGCCTGCGGCTGTTCGGGCCGACCTAAGGTTCGATCGGTTCTCTCACGGTGATGGTGGCGCCCGCCCGCGCGGCCCAGTCTTCCCAGAACTTGATGATCTGTCTCACTTTTTCGTCCTTGAGGCCACCCGGGTGAAAAAGCAGGTACGGAAAGCTGACTTCCACCCCGGTCAGGTCGGGCACCAGTCCCTTTGCTTCGAGTTCGTCAAGGAGGGTCGCGATCTTCCCCGGGCTCAAGTCGAGCTGCTGGAGGTGGAGGTCCGGCGTCCATTGCAGCCCGTCGGAGAGGAACAAGAGGCGGTCTCCCGATTCGAGGAACGCGGCGGCATCAGCCGCGGCCTCCAGCAACCCTGAGCCCCTTTCCCTGATCGCCGGGTCCGCCATCCGTTCTTCGAGTTCTTCGTGGGCGACGGCCACCTTTCGTTCGACGTCGGAGACTTCTTCGAGACCTCCCTTCTTGCTCTGCGCCGGGCCGACGAAGAGCGGTTCCGGAAGCGATTCGGCAAGCGGATCGGCGGCGGCGAAGATCACACATATGTCGCCACTGCCGTGAAGCCCGATCGAGGTGGCAAAGCGCGAGAACTCGCCGCCGTAGTAGCCGCGCGCGAGGTCGGTCGATTCGGAGACATCGACGATCACACAACCGCTGGCCTCGTGCTTGTCCGATCCGCTGGCCAGTGCGACGATCCCGGCGGTCGCCGCGACGAGGAACACCGCCACCCCCGTGAGCGCCAGCATGCGCCGCCTCCTTTTCGCCGCCGCTGCTTTCTGTCGCGCCGATTCCCTCACCGATCTCCCCCTCCATTGCTCATTTCGTCGATCCATCTGTTCGCTAGCGGTCGTCCCTGCGAGTCATAGGCGTTCTGCAATCGCTCCCGGCTTTCGTCAGTCGGCTCGGTTACCCACTCCGGCGGCTCCGCGCCCACCGTGGGCCCGGTGTCCGGTGCCGGTGGCCCGGGCCCGTCGGGACCCGCGGCGTCGTCGCCGTCGGGCAGATCGCCGCTCCCGGCAGCGCCTCCCGCCAGGCCATCGAAGGCAGCCGCTTCGGCCTCACTCGGCTCTCCCCCTTCCTGGGGGCGGAGGATCCGCCGTAGGATCGCGGGCACCTCGGGAATCGGGATCGGGCGGACCTGTCTCGGAGTGACCCCCCCTGCGGCGCAGAACCGCCCGTACTCGACCTCGAACCGGGAGATCCAGAGCGCCAACAGGTTCCGCTCCTGTTCCACGTGGGCGACGAGGTCCTGGAGCACGGCGTTCTCACCCTCCACGGACTCGACGATTCCGTCGACCTCCTCTTCGGCCACCTCCCGCTGACCATCCGCCTGGCTTCTGAACCGCTCGATCTCGTCGCCGAGCTCGTTGTGGTCCCGTGCGACCTCGACCCGAAACGCGACCAGCGTCGAAGCCGCGAGGACGAGGAACGAGAGCGGGATGAAGAACTGGAAGTCGGGCTTGGTCGGCCCCGAGGAGCCTCCTTCCGTGGCTCCGGCGACGGGCGGCGCGCCGACCGAACCGCCGATCCGGCCGCTTTCGTCGCGGGTTTCCCGGCTCGCCTGGACCGCTTCGCGGAACGAGAGGTTCCTTTCCCGACTCTGGGCCAGGAAGACGATCGCGAAGACTCCGGCGGTGATGGCGAGGACCAGCAGCACCGCTGCTGCGACGGCCGTGCGCCGCCGCGAGTACGCCATTGCGGCGGCGAGAGCGTTGCCCAGCTGCTCGGCGGTGAGGACGAGGACCGCCGAAATACCGACCGCAAACAGAATCGCCCAGCCGATCGGGAGTTTGAATGCCTCCTGGACCGAGGGGGTCGAGCCGATCGTCTCAATCAACGCCGCCGGCGCCAGGCAGACGAGCAGGAACCAGGCGCGGCTGAGGGTCAGACCGGTGACCGGTCGCGGCATTCGCATCCGCCACGACTCGAGCTCCCGTCTGCGGCGTTCGAGCCGCAGGCTGTTCGCCTCGGCGGCATCCCTCCGCACCCCGGCGAGTTCGCGTGCCATCCCGAACCCGGCCATCGCCTCCCGGTCCTCGGGAAGGCCACGGAACAGCCGGTACCAGAAGACACCATCCAGCTCCCGGAACAGCGCCGGCCGGACCGGTCCCCCAGCGGTGACGGCCGCTTCGTCGGCGGCGCAGGCCAGGATCCGGGCGTCGATCTCGTCGAGCGTGTAAGCGTGCGTCCCCGCTTCCCGGTGGCGCCGGTAGATCCCGGGCTCCTCCCGGTAGCGACGCTCGCGAACGCGGCCGAGGCCCGACTCGGTGCCGAACGGAGTCCTTGGCTCGGTGCCGGGCGTCGGCGGGACGTTCCTACCGTCGCTCATGCGTTAAACACGCACCGCATCCCGCCGCCGTGACAGCGCAAAGGCAGGCGCCGAGCCCTGACGCCGTTCGCTATGGCCGGGTTTCCAATAGTCGAATAGCTTTCGCCGTCGGCAAGATCGGGTGGCCTGACTGACGAGGCGGGGAGTTTTGGACGAATCGCGAAACGATGGCGTGGTGAGCGCAACGCCGGGACTGCATCGGCCCAGGGGAGCGCGGCCCTGAGCCCTCTACCCCACGTTCGTCGACAGGTCGTGGCCCTCGCCGTGCTCCTCGCCCTGGGTGGAGTCCTCGGCTCCGGCAGGATCACCGGAGCGTGCGGCCTCGCGGCTCTGCTTTGGATGACCTACCTTCGTCGCCGGTACCGACAGGACGTCGGCGGCGCCGAGGTGCCCGACCATCGCGCCCGGCTCGATCGCGTCGTCGCCGGTGATGCGATTGCAGCGCTGGTCCCCTCCCTGATCGTCAGCACGGCGTTCCTGGTTCATCCACTGCACCCGACGGCCTGGTTGCAGGTCACCCGCTCCGCCCTCGTCGCCCTCGGCCTCGGCGCAACTGCGATCTACGGCTCGAGCCTCGTCGACTGGTACCTGATCCTGCCGCGGATCAGCGGCCAGCTCGGTCACCGGCCCTGTCGGGCCGGCGACGAAGATGAGCGTTTCCGGTTTCCCGAAACCTGGCGAGAGGTGACCCGATGGTGGTACATCCACCGAGTGGTGGCCACGGTCGCCTTCCGGTTCACCCTCTCGGCGAGCATTGCCTTCGTCTTGGTCGGGATCAGCGGTCTCGAGGTCGTCGGAAAAGCCGGGGCCGGAATCGTGATGCTCACGTTCGGCGCCTATGCCATCACCGCGATCGTCCGTGGAACGGCGCTGGCAAAAGAGGTCGGTCAGTCCGGCCACGTCAAGGGGATCGTCGGTCAAACCGTGACGGTGGAACGGCGCCGAACGCGGCGACGGCGGTTCCCGCTCTGGGGCACCCTGCCGCCCCTCATCATCCCCGGCCGACACTACGTGGTCGACGTTGCGCTCGAGAGCGTTCAACTCGCCGCGGCCGCACCCCGGGAGGTGGCCGAGCTGCCGTCCCCCCTGCGCTTCGAGCGCGATGTGAACAGCGTGCCGCTCACGGACGTCGATGCCATCCGCCAGGCGGACGAAAAGTTCGTCGGCTGCCGCGACCGCTGCTCCGGCATCAACTGGTACTGCATAGAGAACCCGCGCTGCTTCGACCCGAAGTAGCGCGAGACGACCGGCCCGCAGCTCACGAAGGCCGAAGCGTCGGAACGGATCGACGAACTTCAGCAGTAATTCCGTGGGCCTTCCCTCCCCATTGGCTCATCTTGATCGTTGACGGGGTTGACGCTACCCTTGTCGAATGGCGGCGAACCCAGCCCTTCTAGATCGCACCGTCGAAGAGTTTCGGCGCACGCTCACCGAGATCGGTGGGCAGCCGAGCTCGACTGATGATGCCGAGGTCCTTGGCCGGCGGGCGGCGATGGTCGTGCTTGCCGGGGGAGCCTGGGAGCGGGCGTTTGGGGAGCTGCTTACCAGTGCGGAGGCGCGGGTTCTGCTCGGGGAAATCAGCCGAGAGGCGCTGCGCAAGCGGGTTGCAAGCGGGTCGGTGATCGCGCTGCGTGACGATGCCGGGTTGGTCCGCTACCCGCGATGGCAGTTCGATGTGGCCAGCGGGATGCCCTACGGAGCGGTCAAGCGGCTCAACGAAGTTTTTGGCGATGCGGGGCTCGACTCCTGGACCCTCGCCTCGTTTGCCACCTCCCCCCAGCCCGAGCTGGGCAATCGGCCACCGGTTGATGCCTTCGACGACACGGACATCGAGCCCCTGCTTCTCTCGGCTCACCGCACCGTGGCCGATCTGAAGCGTTGAGTCCCCGCGGCCTGCCCGCCCCTCCGGACGATCTGCCAGAGCTTCCCATCGCGGCGCTCCGGACGAAGTCTCTGTGGCGAATCCACGCCGCCGACGTCGCCCCCTGGTTCTTCGACGTCGGCCCCGATGGCAGGTTCAACCTCGCTGAGTCAGGCACTTGCTACCTCGCCGAGGAGCCGATTGGCGCCTTCGTCGAGAAGTTCGGGCGCTTGCTGCGGCCAGGCGGGGTGATTCCAGAGCCCCTGGTTGACGCACAACGTCTTTCCAGGTTGCGCCCACCAAAAGCAAGGGTCGTTGACTTGACCGACCCAACCGTCCTCGGACTCGTCGGCCTCACCGCCGAGATCCACTCGACGACCGACTTCAACTTGACCCAGGGCTGGGCGCTCGCCTTCCAAGAGGCCGGCTACCCAGGCATTCGCTACAAGGCCCGCCACGATCCGCGGGGCTCACTCGTCTCCATCGCCCTCTTCGGCTCGGACAAGCCGCCGCGGAGCGCCGCCAAGACAACAGCCATCCCAATCGATCTGATCCACGAAGCCTCCACCACCTTCGCAATCACGGTCCTCCCCCGCCGCCACTCGCGGCGTCGATGAACAACAAGCGGCGGTCCCGCAGCTGTCGCCGCCAGGCAATGAGAAAGCCCCGGCGATCCGGGGCTTTTTGGGTTCGCAGAAGGCTGCTATTGGAGTACCGCTACGGGGATTCGAACCCCGGTTTCCGGACTGAGAATCCGGCGTCCTAGTCCCCTAGACGATAGCGGCAAGGGACGGGCATTTTCAGTAGATTGCCTGCTCCGGCGGCTGTGGCGGAACTGGTAGACGCGCACGGTTCAGGTCCGTGTGGAGGAAACTCCGTGGAGGTTCGACTCCTCTCAGCCGCATCGGGCGCCGGCAGGCGCGGCCTTAGGGCCGCTGCCGGCCGGGCGCCAGTTTTAGGTTCAGCGGGGTCGTCGCTTTTTGCCTCGCTTCGCCGCGGGGCTTGAAGGCCAGCGCCACCCGCAGGTGCAGGTGGCCCTTGCGCCGGAGGGCGCGCATCGCCTTGGCGGTCGGCTTCAGGCGCAGGGTCAGGTTCTTGGCGCCGGCGGCCTGGGCGCTCGCCGGAAGCAATCGCTTCGGGCAGGCGGCGGTGAGGTGGCCGGCGGCAGACACGTGGACGCGCAGCAGGGCGTGGCCGTTGCCGAGCGACTTCGTGCTGAGGACGCGTAGGGAGCCGCTGGCGCCGCCGCCCTTGCCGCCTTTGCCCCCTTTGCCGCCACCCCCGCCGGTCGCTTCCGCCCCGGCGGCGGTGCTGGCGACCGAGACGTCGTCGATGCCGGCGTTAAGCGCCTCTTTGCCGGCGACGACGGCGATGCGCAGGCGCACGGTCTGGCCGGCGAAGGGGGTCAGGTTGGCGGTCATCCGGGTCGGCGGCATCTTCAGCGGCCCGCCCGGCGTGGTGCGAAAGACGGTGTGGAGGATGTCGGCGGGGTCGATCGATTCCAGCGGTGCTTCCGGGCGCATGACGTCGATCCGGTACTGCTGGTTGGCCTGGCTGCCGATCACGCTTTCTTCGGGCGAGAGCGAGTCCGGGGTCGGCGCCGCCAGCGGCTTGTTGGAGCTGTAGAAGGTCTGCAGGCTGAGCTGGTGCTTGAGGCCGGGCGCCAGGGCGATGTCCTGGTAGAGGATCACGGTGATTGGGTTGAGCTCGTCGGCGATCGCCGCGAATTCGCCCTGCGGCGGCGCCGGCACCGCCACGGTGCCGCGTTCCTTTCCTTTCAGGCTGAACGGCGGCGTCGTCCCCTTGTAGGCGAACCAGTCGCCGAATTCGTGGTCCGGAGTGACCACGTTCCAGCCTTCGAGGTTCCCGGTCTCGAAGTTCCCGTTGACCACGGTCGCCGCCCCCGCCCCGGCCGGCGCCAGCAATGCCAGGCCAGCGCAAAGGGCGAGCGCGACAAGCCAAAGACGCGCGCAGCCGCCCCGCTCTCTCATCCCCCAAACCCCCCTTATTAGCGGAAAATCCCGAAAGCGAAGACTAGCCGGAACGGGCGGGCTGCTCAACCGGCTTGGTGCGGGAGGCGGTGGCGGCGATCTCCTCGGCGAAGGTCGGCCAGAGGTCGCGCGGCAGGTCGTGGCCCATGCCCTCGATCATCTTCAGGCGGGCGCCGGGGATCGCCTTGGCGGTGGCGCGGCCGCCGGAGGGGCGGACGAGGACGTCGCTGTTGCCGTGGATCACCGTCGTCGGCAGCTCGAGCTGCTGCAGGGCCCGGGTGCGGTCGCCGGAGGCGGTGATCGCGTGCAGCTGGCGGACGACGCCGGCGGCGGAGTGGCCGCGGTCGTAGGAGCGTGCCGGCGATCTCGCGCACGCGCTCCTCGTCGAAGGGGATAGCCGGGCGAGCCGATCACGCTGAAGGTCTTGATCGACGCGCTCGACCGCCGCTTCGCGGCTGCGCGGCGGCGTGCCGAGCAGGACGCCGAAGGCTTTGAAGGTCGGGAGGCCGACCCAGCGGCTGCCGGTGGTCGACATGATCGAGACCATCGAGCGCACCCGCTCGGGGTGTTCGATCGCCATCGTCTGGACGATCATCCCGCCCATCGAGGCGCCGACCAGGTGGGCCGACTCGATCCCGAGGTGGTCCATCAGCCCGACCGTGTCGGCGGCCATGTCGCGCAGCAGGTAGGGCGCGGTGGCGCGGCGGCCGGAGAGCATGTCGATCCGGCTCGGCACGCCCGGCCGAGTCGATCTTGGTCGAGCGGCCGATGTCGCGGTTGTCGAAGCGGACGACGCGGAAGCCGCGCTCGGCCAGCAGTCGCGCAGAAGCTCCTCGTCCCAGGCGATCATCTGCGTCGCCAGGCCCATCACCAGCAGCAGCGGCTCGCCGTCGGGGTCGCCCATCTCCTGGTAGCAGAGCTCGATCCCGTTGGCCGGCGCCATCCGCTCTTCGCCGAACTGCATTCGGCGAGTGTAGCCAGACTGGCTACACAGCCAGCAAGAGGCCTGGCGCCGCCGCCTCGAATCGGACAGCCGAGGCGCCGCGCCTGTAAAAGATAGCGATGCGGACGGCGATCGTCTCCGACCTGCACCTCGGCGGCGCCAGTCGGCGACGACGTCCTCCGCGACCCGGCGATCGCGCGCGCTGCTGCCGAGGAGCGTCGCCGACGCCGACCGCGTGGTCCTGCTCGGCGACGTGGTCGAGCTGCGCGACCTGCCGCTCGGCGCTCGCGCTGGCCGCCGCGCGGCCGTTCTTCGAGGAGCTCGGCGAGGCGCTCGGCGAGCGCGAGGTGTCGATCGTCCCCGGCAACCACGACCACCGCTTCGCCGAGCCGCTGCTCGACGCGCTCTCGATGGCCGGCGAGCCGCTCGGCGCTCGAGCACCGCTACGACCCCTCCCCCGGCCCGACCGCGGCGATCGCCGCCTGGCTCGGACCGGCGCGCCTGCGCCTCGCCTACCCCGGCATCTGGCTGCGCGAGGACGTCTACGCCACCCACGGCCACTACATGGACCCCCACCTGGCGCTGCCGCGGGCCGAGTGCATTGCGGCCGCGATCGTCGCCCGCGCTCTCCGGCCCGCTGCCGGCGGCGGCGACGCCGGCCGACTACGAGCGCGTACTCGCCCCTATATATGGCCTCGGCTACGGATTCGCCCAGGCGACGCCGGCGCCGCAACCGCCGCCGCGGCCACCCAGCCGAGAGCGCCTGGCAGCTGCTCTCCGGCGAACGACAAGGGCGCCATCGGCAAACGCCGAGCCACCGGCGCCGCCCTGCGGGCCGCCTTCCCGCCCGTCATCGGCCGCGCTCAACCGCCTCCTGCACTGCCGATTCGAGCCCGACATCTCCGCCGAGGCGATCTTCCGCACCGGCCTCGCAGTCCGGGGTCGAGATGGCGAGCGCGCCTCGGCATCGACGACGTCCACGTGATCACCGGCCACACCCACCGCGGCGGCCCCGGGCCCGGTGAGGGCGGCTGGCCCCTGCGCGGCGGCGGCCAGCTCCACAACACCGGCAGCTGGGTCTTCGCCACGCTCTTCCACCACCCCGGCCGGCCGCCAGGTCCCTACTGGCCGGGCACGGTCACCTGGGTCGAGGACGACGGCCCGCCCCGCCGCGTACAGCTGCTAGCCCGAGCACTCGCACGCGAGCAGACTGAGCGCGGCCGATCAGACCCAGCCAGTCGGCGATGATCGCGCCGATCTCCGGTCCCGCGTCCTCCTGCAGGAAATGCGAGGCGTTCGCGATCGGCCGCGGCGGCGGGAAGTCGAGCTGGCTGGAGACCCGCTCGCCGACTGAGACGGGCAGCACCGGGTCGGAGTCGGCCCAGAGCACCAGCGCCGGCCGTTCGTCCTCGCGCAGAGCGTCGGCAACCCGTTTGCCCTCGGCGGCGCCCGGCATCTCCGGGGTCGTCGGCAGGATCAGCGGGAAGGCGCGGGCGCCGGCCTTCGAGGCGGGGTTCGGGTAGGGCGCTTCGTAGGCGGCGATCGACCTCCTCGCCGGGGTCGTTCTTGCAGGCGCCTCTGACCAGGAACCCGATCGGCACGTCCTCGTTGTCGCGGACGAAGTCGCGGAAGGCGAACCAGGCGTCGCTCATCTTCTGGTGGCCGGTGAAGGGGCCGGTCTCCATGATCACGATGCGGGAGAAGCGGTCGGGGTGCTCGACCGCGAGCCGCAGCCCGATCGGGCCGCCCCAGTCGTGGACGACGGCGGTGGCGTCGCGCAGGTCGAGCTCCTCGATCAGCGAGCGCCATCAGCTCGACGTGGCGGTCGTAGGTGTACCAGCCGAGGTCGGTGGGCTTGTCGGAGCGGCCAAAGCCGGCGTAGTCGGGGGCGATGCAGCGGTAGCCAGCGTCCCGCACCGGCGGGATCACCTTGCGCCAGAGGAACGACCAGGTCGGCTCGCCGTGGAAGAAGACGACCGGCTTCCCCTCGCCCTCGTCGAGGTGGGCGAGCCGCAGCCCGTCGACCTCTCGGTACCGCGACTCAAACGGGTAGTCCGGCAGCCCTTGCGTCGCCTCGTCCGGGGTCCGCACCGCGTCCACGCTCATCTCTCCCACCCTCCTGTGTGGAGCTTTTCTCGGCTTATCGCCGAGTAACCCTCCACGCTCGCTCGTCCGGCCGACCTTAATCCACCGAATCCCGATCGGCATTCCTTAGTTTGTCGGTCAACATTGTGGTAGGGTGCCCCACCACGTTTTCGTAGTAAGTCAGTCGAAAAAGGAAGGAACTAAATGCGGAACGCTCGCAAAACCCGGCGGCGCAGCGTGAAAGCGGCCCTCCCGGCCGCTGTTCTCACGTTGCTCGTCGCGGCATTCGTCGTTGGTTGTGGGAGCAGCAGCAGCGATAGCACCGGCTCATCCTCGTCCAGCGGTGGAGCCAGCTCAGCGTCGTCGGCTACTCCACCCCCGAATCCGTCTACACGGAATCGCTCGAGCCGGCGTTTGAAAAGACCGCCGCAGGCAAGGGAGTCAGCTTCAGCAACTCCTTCGGCGCCTCCGGCGACCAGAGTCGCGCCGTCGCGGCCGGCCAGCCGGCCTCGGTCGTCCACTTCGCCCAGGCCGGCGACATGGAACGGCTGGTCGAAGAAGGCGAAATCGTCGACAAGAACTGGGAAAAACAGCCCTACGGCGGCATCGCCCAGGACTCGGTCGTCGTCATCACCGTCCGCAAGGGCAACCCGAAGGGGATCCACTCGCTTCGACGACTGTGCTGAGCAAGGAAGTCGAAGTCGTCACCCCTAACCCGTTCAGCTCCGGCGCCGCGCGCTGGAACATCATGGCCGTCTACGGGACCGAGATCAACGAGGGCAAATCACCGGAAGAGGCCCTCGAAGCGGTCAAGACCCTGCTGGAAAAGACGGTGGCCCAGCCCGGTAGCGCCCGCGACGCGCTCTCGGCCTTCACCCAGGGCCAGGGCGACGTCCTGCTCGGCTACGAGAACGAGGCGATCAAGGCCGAAAACGAAGGCGAAGAAGTCGAATACATCGTCCCGCCCTCGACGATCCTGATCGAAACCCCGATCGCGGTCACCAAAGACGCCCCGGAGCCCGCGGCCGAAGATTTCCTCAAGTTCATCTGGTCTAACCAGGGACAGGAAATTTGGGCTGAAAACGGCTACCGGCCGGTCAACCCGAAGCTGGTCGACCCGAAGCAGTTCCCGACCCCGAAGGACCTCTTCAAGATCAGCCAGTTCGGTGGCTGGGGCAAGGTCAACGAAGAGTTCTTCGACGAGTGAAACTGGCTCGGTCGCCAAGATCGAGAACGAACTCGGGGTCTCGACCTCCGGCTGATGATCAGCGCACCCGGCAACCGCACCGTCAGCAGCCGCACCCCGGGCAGGCATCCGCCTGCCCGGGGTCGGCGCCGGCCTCGGCAGAGGCCTCGTCGTCCTCTATCTCAGCGTCCTCGTCCTGCTGCCGCTGGCGGCGCTGACCAACCAGTCGCTCAGCGACGGGTTCAGCACCTTCTGGACCCAGGTCACCTCGCCGCAGGCGGTGCGCTCGCTGGAGCTGACCCTCGTCGCCTCGCTGATCGTGGTCCTCATCAACGGCGTCTTCGGCACGATCCTGGCCTGGCTCTTGGTCCGTGACGACTTCCCCGGCAAGGCCGCGGTCAACGCCGTCATCGACCTCCCCTTCGCGCTGCCGACGATCGTCGCCAGCCTGATCCTGATCCAGCTCTGGGGGCCCGACAGCCCGCTCGGCATCGACATCTTCGCGACCCGCACCGCGGTCGTCGTCGCCCTCCTCTTCGTCACCCTCCCCTTCGTCGTCCGCGCCGTGCAGCCGCTGCTGATCGAGATGGACCGCGAGATGGAGGAGGCGGCCGCCTCGCTCGGCGCCGGCGGCTTCACGATCTTCCGCCGCATCATCTTCCCCAATCTGCTCCCCGGGCTCGGCGCCGGCGTCGCCCTCGCCTTCGCCCGCGCCCTCGGCGAGTTCGGCTCGTTGCTGCTCTTCGCCGGCGGCCTGCCGAACACGATGGTCTCCTCGATCTACATCCGCCAGCAGATCGAGTCCGGCAACGACACCGGCGCCGCCGCCGTCTCGGTCGTGCTGCTGCTGGCCTCGGTCGTGCTGCTGGTGCTGGTCGCGCTGATCCAGCGCTGGAGCGGCCGCCACGAAGGCTCCAGCGGCAGCAGCCTGACGACGATGCCAATGAGCGGCGACCAGGTGCTGCCGCCCGAGGAGGACGACGATGAGCGCCAGTAGCAACGCCACCAGCCGCTGGAGCCTGCGCTTCCTCGGCCTCGGCTACATCCTCTTCCTGCTGCTGCTGCCGCTGGGCCTGATCTTCTTCAAGACCTTCGAACACGGCATCTCGCCGCCGCTCGACGCGATCACCTCGCCGGACGGCCTCCACGCGCTGAAGCTGACGCTGCTGATGGTGGCGATCGCGGTGCCGCTGAACACGATCTTCGGCGTCGGCTGCGCGCTGCTCCTGGTGCGCCACAAATGGAAGGGCAACGCCCTGATCGACGCCGTCATCAACCTTCCCTTCGCGATCTCGCCGGTCGTGATCGGCCTCTCGCTCTTCCTCCTCTACGGGACCACCGGCTGGTTCGAACCGGGCCTGGCCGAAGCTGGCATCAAGGTCCTCTTTTCGGTGCCGGGGATGGTCCTGGCCAGCATCTTCGTCTCGCTGCCGTTCGTGGTCCGCGAGACGGTGCCGGTGCTGCAGGAGATCGGCACCGAACAGGAGCAGGCCGCCTCGACGCTGGGCGCCAACGCCTGGCAGACCTTCTGGCGGGTGACCCTGCCGGCGATCCGCTGGGGCGTCGCCTACGGCGTCGTCCTCACCACCGCCCGCGTCCTCGGCGAGTTCGGCGCCGTCTCGGTCGTCTCCGGCTCGATCTCCGGCCAGACGCAGACGCTGCCGCTGTTCGTCGAGAAGCAGTACCAGAACTTCAACCTCCCCGGGGCCTTCGGCGCATCCGTGCTGCTGGCCCTCCTTGCCCTGGCGACGCTGCTCGCCATGAACCTGCTGAAAAGAAAGGAGGACGCCTGATGGGAATCTCAGTCGAGGGAGCCTTCAAGAGCTTCGGTGACTTTCAGGCGCTCAACGACGTCTCGATCGAGGTGCCCGACGGGTCCCTCACCGCCCTGCTCGGTCCGAGCGGCAGCGGCAAGTCGACCCTGCTGCGGGCGATCGCCGGCCTCGAGACGCTGGACGGCGGCCGCGTCCTGATCGACGGCGAGGACGTCTCCAAGAAGCCGACCCAGAAGCGCGAAGTCGGCTTCGTCTTCCAGCACTACGCCGCCTTCAAGCACATGACCGTGTTCGAGCAACGTCGGTTTCGGGCTGAAGATCCGCAAGTGGGACAAGGCGCGAATCTCCGAGCGCGTCCACGAGCTGCTGCAGCTTGTGCAACTGGACGGCCTCGCCGACCGCTACCCCTCCCAGCTCTCCGGCGGCCAGCGCCAGCGGATGGCGCTGGCGCGGGCGCTGGCGGTGGAGCCACAGGTGCTGCTGCTCGACGAGCCCTTCGGGGCGCTCGACGCCAAGGTCCGCAAGGACCTGCGCGCCTGGCTGCGCAACCTCCACGAGGAGATGCACGTGACGACGATCTTCGTCACCCACGACCAGGAGGAGGCGATGGACGTCGCCGGCCAGCTAGTGGTGATGAACGAAGGCCGGGTCGAGCAGTCCGGCAGCGCCGACGAGCTCTACGAGCAGCCGGCCAACGAGTTCGTGATGAGCTTCGTCGGCGAGGTCAACCGGCTCGGCGACAACTTCGTGCGCCCTCACGACATGGAGGTCGTGCTCGACGCCGACGAGCGGACCGAGGAGGGCATGGTGCAGCGCATCGTCGCCCTCGGCTTCGAGATCCGGGTCGAGTTCGTGCTCGCCGACGGGACCGAGGTCTGGGCGCAGCTGACCCGCTCCGAGCTGCAGCGGCTGGAACTGGAGGAGGGCCAGATCGCCTACCTGCGGCCAGCCCAGGCCAAGAGCTTCAACGGTGCGTCGCCGTCCGACGGCAGTGGGGCCTCGACTCCCCGCAGCTCACAGGACGGCGGCGACGCAGAGGTATCTGCAGCCGTTTGAAGAGGCGACGGGACGGGGCGCGCTTTTGCCGGGTGGCGCCCCGTCCCATCTCGCCGCCCCATCATCCCGTTTTTCTTTGCTGCTATTCTTGAGTTAGTTACTCGACAAACTCTAGAAAGGAGACGGGATGGCCAAGCGAGTGAACACCACGACCTTCGTATCCAGAGGCCGGCTGACCGGCCTGGTCCGCGACGAGATCCCGGCTGGCGCCGGGCAGAACCGGACCAGCCGCCAGTCCAACCGCAACTCGGTGCCCTCGGCGAGCGAAGAGGCGCTCTTCTACCGCGCCCGTCTGATCCTCGGCGACTCCCTCCCCCGCCCCCAGCGCTAAAAAAGGCCCCGGCCGCGCCTGAAGCGCGGCCGGGGCTCGGGGGTGTCGGGGCGGAACTACGCGCCTTTGGAACCGCCGCTGCCCGTCGTCGACGGGGTTTCTTCGGCGGGGGCTTCCTCCGGCTGCGGGTAGGCCTGGACAGCGAGGTTCCAGCCTTTCAGCGAGAACGTCACTTTCGAGGCGCCCGCGTACTGAATCGCCACCGTGTGACCGCCTTTGGCCAGCACGCTCGTCTGCACAATCGTGTGGACGAGGAACGCCGGGGCCGGCGAGCTCGCCGTCGCCGGGGCGAAGTTGACTTTCCCCGTCGTCTGGCCGTCAACCAGGATCTGCACCGGGCAGGCCAGGTCGGCGGTCGGTTTTTCGGCGGTGCAGGTCGCGCTCCCGGAGAACGTGATCACCACTGAGCTGGCCGTCGCCTTGGTCGCGAACGAGGTGAACGCGGTCGGGATGTACCCGGCCCCGGTCGCCGTTGGAGCTGAACGGAGCCGTACCGGCGGCGATGCCGACAACCGGCGGCAACTGGGCGTCGGACTTGGCCACGTAAAGGTTCGACGCCGCCTTCTTGCGCAGGTAGAGCGTCGAGGCCTTCTTGTTGCTCACGTAGACCTTGGCCGCCCGCTGGCTGGTCAGCACCGACCCAGTCTGCTTGGCCGGCTTCGCCAGCGACGGGACCACCGCCACGGACGCCGCGACGACGGCCGCAACCGCCACCACCAGTGCCGCCCTGGGCGTGGACAGCCTTCTCTTCAGCAATTGAACCTCCATTTCGTGATCCGCCGGAGGTCTGACTGAAGCTTCCTGCCGGACGGGGTTTCTCTACTAACTAGGTCAATAAACTACAGAAACTGATAGCCTTTGGCGACCAAGTTGGTCAATAAACTCGAATTAACCCGGTCGGAAAGGAACACCATCGAGATGAAGATCAAGACCCTCGTCATCACGGCGCTCGCCCTGTTGGGGCTCGCTGTGCCGGCGTCGGCGAACGCCGTGACCCTGATCGGGTCGGGCTCCGTAGCCGCCCAACCCGTGCTGCAGGCCCTGTTCGCCACGTACACGAAAACGGTGAACCACCAGGTCCACTTCGTGTACACCGCCAACGGAGGCAACGCCGGCGTCAAAGACGTCCAGAACGGCACCAGCCAGTTCGCCGGCCAGGCCCGCACCCCGCTCCCCAGTGACGCCGGGACTACCTACATCAAGATGTTCATGGACGGCCTCTGCCTCGACGTCAACCCGAAGAACAAGCTCAGCAGCATCACCATCCAGCAGGCCCACGACATTTATCGCGGGATTCTGACCAACTGGAGCCAGCTGCCGGGCTCGGGCCTCGAAACCACGATCGACCCGGTCGGCCGTGACACCAACGGAGGCACGTACAACTTCTTCCTCCAGGCGGTGCTGAACAACGAAGCGCCGGCTTCTAACGTCAACGCCCTGACCGCCGACGGCCTCGTCGTCAACGCTGTCAAGCAAGACCCCAACGCGATCGGCTACGACGGTCTCGCTTGGCAAGGCAAGGGCCAGAAGGCGCTGAAAGTCAACGGCGTCCCCTGCCAGGCCAACAAGATCAGCGTCGAACCGCTCAAGTACCCGCTCTCGCGCTACCTGTTCCTGGTCCTGCCGGGCGACGGCAGCACGAGCCCCCCGGCGCTGCAGAAATTCATCGACTGGGCCCGTACCAGCCCCGTTGCCGGCGAAGTGATCTCCAAAGCCGGCGGCGTCCCCGCGTTCAACAAGAAGAAGTAGGCATTGAACGAGGACCTCCCCCCCGAGTACGGCCCGAAATGGTCAGACCAGCGCGTCGAGCGGATGCTCGGCGCGCTGGTCTGTGCCGTGGTCGGGCTGCTGTTGGCGATGATCGTCACCGTCCTCGTGCGGGGATGGCCCTCGTTCGCCCATAACGGGCTTGCCTGGTTCGGCGCCGGCGGCAACGTCGACGACCAGCTCAACGAAATCTTTCTCTCGGGCCAGAACGGGCTCGAATACGTCTACACGTTCCACGCCTGGCCGCTGATCTGGAGCACCTTGCTGATCACCGGCGGCGCCGTCATCATCGCCCTCTTCTCGGCCCTCTTCGTCTCCGTCTTCATCGTCGAGTTCGCGCCGGAATGGATGAGCAACATCCTGCAGCCGGTGGTCCGCTTCCTGGCCAGCGTCCCCTCGGTCATCTACGGCCTGCTCGGCGTCCTCGTGCTGGTGCCGTTCATCGGCAACCACCTGGTCAGCGAGAACGAGAAGGCCTCGGTCGCCGGGGTGATCTCGCTGACCGGTTACAGCCTGCTGGCAGCGATCACGGTGCTGACGGTGATGATCGCGCCGCTGATGGTCTCGATCTTCTCCGACGGCCTACGGGCGGTGAAACCGGGCTGGCTGGAGGGCTCGCTGGCGCTCGGCGTCAACCGCTGGCGCACGACCTGGAAGATCGGCGTCCGCAGCGCCCGCCCCGCGATCGTCGCCGGCACCGTGCTGGCGGTGGCGCGGGCGATCGGCGAGGCGGTGATGCTGGCGATGATCTCCGGCTCGGTCGGCTTCGCCCCCAACCCGATCGACGGCCTCATCTTCATCTTCGAGCCCTCGCGGCCGCTGGCGCCGACGATCGTCAAGAACATCGACCAACTGAGCTCGCCGCCGGCCAACGCCACCCTCTTCGCGATCGCCACCGTGCTGCTCTTCTCGGCGGCAATGCTGTCGCTGACCGGGTATTTCGTGCGCCGCTCGATGCGCAAATACGGGACCGCCTGATGGAGGCCTCCGCCGCCACCCCGCCGCCGGCGCCTGTGGCGCCGCCGCCCGCCGGCAAGCAGCCGACCGGCGCCGTCGAGGGCAGCGCCACCTGGCGCCTCAGCGACCGCATCGGCCTGGCGATCTGCTGGGCCCTCGGCCTGCTCTTCTGCGCGATCGCCGTCGCCATCGTGGTCTACCTCTTCGTCCAGGGCATCACCTACCTGAAGCCCTCGATGCTCGTCACCCCCGCCGCTTCCGGCTTCAGCGAGGCCGAAAGCGGCGGCTTCTCCGACGCCCTCTTCGGCACTCTTATCGTCGCCGTGCTGGGCACGGCGATAGCGGTGCCGATCGGCGTCGCGATCGCGATCTGGCTGGTCGAGTACGGCCGCCCGGCGGCGCTGGCGCGGACTACCGAGTCGACGATCGAGGCGATCGCCGGCATCCCCTCGATCGTCCTCGCCCTGTTCGGCACGGTGATCTTCTCCAGTGTCGCCCTCGGCTTCCTCAGCCGCACTTCCGAAGGGGTGGTCTTCGGCCGCTCCTTCTTCGCTGCCTCGGCGATGCTCTCGCTGGTGGCGATCCCGCTGATCGTCGCCAGCACCCGCGAGGGGCTGAACGCGATCCCCCGCCACGTCCGCGAGGCCTCCTACGCGGTCGGCAAGACCAAGGCGGCGACGACGCGGCGGATCCTGATCCCGACCGCCCGCCCGCAGATCGCCACCGGGGCGATGCTGGGCCTGGGCCGGATCATCGGCGACACGGCGATCATCCTCGTCCTCCTCGGCGCCACCCAGAACTTCGCCCCGGTCGAAGGCGCGCCCTTCCCCTTCAACTACCTGCGAGGGGCCGGCACCACCCTCACCAACTTCGTCTACGAGGCCTCCCCCACCGGGAACCTCAACCAGCCACAGAAAGCCTACGCGGCGGCTTTCGTCCTGCTGCTGATGGTCCTGGCCTTGAACGGGGCCGTCGACATCGTCCATCGCCGCGCCCGAAAGGTAGGCACGTGGAGTCACTGAAATCACCGCCGCCGCCGATCCGGCGGCTGCCGCTCGAGGATCCGCCCCCGGCCCGCGAGGCCGCGCCGGCGCCCGTCCAGAACGGCGGCGCCGCCGCCCCCGGCGGCTTCACCGGCGCCCGCCGCTCGATCGGGGCACCTCAGTTCTCGATCCGCCGCATGGAGGTCGACGACGTGACGATCTCCTACGGCACCAAAGCAGCGGTCAAAGGCGTCTCGCTGCCGATCCGCCAGGGCGAGGTGCTGTCCCTGATCGGCCCCTCCGGCTGCGGCAAGACGACCCTTCTGCGCTCGCTGAACCGGCTCACCGAGCTGACCAGCACCGCCAGCCTCAGCGGCCGCATCCTGCTCGACGACACCGATATCCGCCTGATCGAGCCGACCCTGCTGCGGCGGCGGGTGACGATGGTCTTCCAGCAGCCGAACCCGTTCCCGATGAGCGTCTTCGACAACATCGCCTACGTGCTGCGCGAGCAGGGCTCGCGGCGAGCGCGCAAGAAGACGCTGGAACCGGCGGTGCACAGCGCCCTCGAGCGGGCCGGTCTCTTTGAGGAGGTCAAGGACAACCTCGACCACCCCGCCCTCAAGCTCTCCGGCGGCCAGCAGCAGCGGCTCTGCATCGCCCGCGCCCTGGCGGCACAGCCGGAGGTACTGCTGCTGGACGAGCCCTGCTCGGCGCTCGACCCGCAGTCGACGCAGGTGATCGAGGACCTGATCGTGAAACTGCGCGACGACGTCGCCGTCGTCATCGTCACCCACAACCTGCAGCAGGCCTACCGGATCGCCGACCACGTCGCCTTCATGTACCTGGGCGACCTGGTCGAGTACAACAGCGCCACGACGCTGTTCGGCTCGCCGCGCGAGAAACGGACCCAGGAGTACGTGAGCGGTGCCTTCGGCTAGGTCCATCTCACCCCGGCGCGCGACCCAGCCGCCATTGGCCCGCTCGGCCGCCGTCGCCGCCTGCGCAGCGCTGCTCGCGGGCGGCGCCGCCGGCTGCTCCTCGACCCAGGAAAAGGCCGAACACGCCCAAGCGCGGGCCCAGCACATCCTCGAGGCGCGCAAGAAGCGCCAGCAGCAGAAGCAACACGGCAAGAACGAGAAGGACCAGAAGGGAGGCGAGAAGGGATGACCGAGACGGAGATCAGACCACTGGCCACGAAGGGCGGCTACGAGCCCTGCGAGGAGTGCGGCGCGGCGATGGACCCACAGCAGCGCTACTGCGTCGAATGCGCGGCGCGGCGCGGCAACGGCGCCAACCCCTCCTCGCGCTACTTCGCGGCGATGAGCCGCAAAGGCCGGCGGCCGCTGAGGGGTCCGGCGAAACAGGCCCCGACCAGCCGGGCCGCCGCCGTTGCCTTCTTCGCGCTATTGCCGATCGCGGTCGCGCTCGGCGTCGTCGTCGGCCGCGGCGACTCCGGCAGCAGCGACAACGAGGCCTTGCTGCAGGCGCTGCGCAAGCAGGAAGCGGCTACGGCCAGCGCCGCGCCGACGACGACGGGGGCGACCGCAAGCGCGAACAGCGGCAAAACGGCAAAGAAGTCGAAGGCCGAAAAAGCGGCGGACAAGAACGGTGGCAAGGTCGTCGCCGAGACCAAGAACGGCGCCGTCCACCAGGTAACCGGCTTCAAGACGACCAAGGCGAAAACCGAAGAAGACACGAAACTGGTCGAAGAAAACCCGGCCCAGACCGGTGACAACTACATCAAGGCGCAGCAGAACCTGCCCGACGTGATCGTCGTCGGCGGCAGTGGCTCCTCCGCGCCGGCGCCGAGCAACGGGGCGGAACCGTGAGCCGCCGCCTCGCCGCCCTCGCCCGCAAGCCGGTGGAGCGTCTGCGTCGGCCCGAGCCGGCACCGGCCAAGGCCGCCGCTGCCGCCAAGCCGGTCGAGAAGGCGCCCGCCGCCAGCGCCGAGGGCAAAGCCGAGCACGCCGAGCTGGTCGCCCAGCGCGACCGGCTGCTGGAGAAGTTCACGGTGATGCAGGCCGACCTCGGCGGCGCCTTCTACGAGATGGCGATCCGCGACCACGTCCGCCTCGACATCCTCACCCGCAAAGCGGCGGAGCTGCAGCGGGTCGATGCCGAGCTGCTGGCGGCCGAGCGGGCGCTGGAGCTGGCCCGCAGCGATGCCGCCGGACTCTGCCCCAGTTGCCAATCCCCCTACGGACCCGCCGACCGCTTCTGCCCGCAGTGCGGCCACTCCCTGGTCACGGGGGCCGGCGCTTGACGGCGTACCTGAAGAAGCACCTGGCGAAAGCGATCGAGGCGGCCGGCTCGCTGACCGGCAAACGCTTCAGCCTGCTCGTCGCCTCCTCGCTCGTCGCCACGGCGGCGATCGTCGCCGCGGCGGCGACCAACCCGCAGGGGTCGAGCCCGCTGGCGGCCTTGCTCGGCCGCAGCCTCGCCGCCGACCGCACGCCGGTCGCGGCGGCACCGCCGGCGGCGGAAAGCACCGAACCGGCGCCGGAACCGGAAGCGGCCCCCGAACCGAGCCCCGAACCAACGCCGGAAGCGGCGCCGATCGAAGCGGCCCCCGAACCAGCGCCGGAACCCGCACCCGCACCGGAAACGCCAGCACCCAAGACCCCTGAAACCCCCGCCCCCGAAGCGGGCCAGGTCAAACACGTCTTCCTGATCTCGCTGGCCAGCCCCGGCTACGAAGCCGCCTTCGGCACCACCCCGCAGATGCCCTACCTGGCCCAGACCCTGCGCCCGCAAGGGCAGTTGCTGGCCAACTACTCGCTGCTGGACGCCGGCGGTCTGCCAAACGAGATCGCCACGGTCAGCGGTGAACCGCCCAACGCCAACACCAAGGCCGGCTGCCCCGATTACGGCAAGTGCGTCTACGCCGCCGAAATCCTCACCCTGGCCGATCAGATGGGCCTGGCCAAGTTCACCTGGCGCGCCTACGTCGAAGGGATGGTCGACCCGACCACGGGCGCCCCCGCCAACTGCGTCTACCCGCAGCCCGACTCACCGGAAAGCACGACGCCGGGCTCCTACTCGGCCAAGGCCAACCCCTTCGTCTACTTCCACTCACTGCTCGACCTCGGCGAATGCGCCGCCAACGACGTGCCGGGCACCGAACTGGAAAAGGACCTGGCCAAAGCCGAGAAGACGCCCAACTTCTCCTACATCGCCCCCAGCCTCTGCAACGCCGGCGTCGCCGGCCAGTGCCCGGCTCCGGCGCCGGGGACGACTGCCATCGAAGGCGCCGCGGCGGCCGACACCTACCTCGCCCAGATCGTGCCGAAAATCCTCGCCTCCCCCGCCTACAAGAAGGACGGCCTGCTGATCGTCGCCTTCAACCAGACGACGCCGCTGCCGGCGGGCGCCCCCGCCCCGGCGCAGCCGCTGAAAACCGGCGCCCTCCTGGTCTCCCCCTTCATCACCGCCGGCTCCACCGACGTCGTCGAATACAGCCCCTACTCGCTGTTGAAATCGACCGAGGACCTGTTCGGGCTCGAATACCTGAGCAAGGCGGCGGGGGTCAAAGTGCGCTCCTTCGGCCAGACGCTGCGCGGCGGCGAAACGGCTGCCGGCGACTAGTTTCTGGAAAGCTGCGCAGATGCCAGATGCGGGTGGAGAGCCGATAACGGCGGCTGGGATCGAGGAGCTGCGGGCCGAACTGGTCCAGCTCGAAGGCCCAGCCCGACAGGAGATGGCGGCGCGAATCAAGGTCGCGCGCGAGCTCGGCGACCTTAAGGAGAACGCCGATTACCACATCGCCAAAGAGGACCAGGCGCATCTGGAGACGCGGATCAAGCGGCTGCAAGAGCGGCTCCGCAACGCCGTCGTCGTCGAGGTCGACGAGGAGACCGCCGACGCCTTCGCCTTTGGCCGCACCGCCGAGATCCTCGACGAGGCCAAAGGTGAGAGCAACGAGTGGACTCTGGTCGGCTCGACTGAGGCCGATCTCTCCCAGGGCCGCCTCTCGGCCGAGTCCCCGATCGGCCGCGCCCTGCTCGACGCCCCGGTGGGCGCCACGGTGAGCGTGGAGACGCCGCGCGGCCAGCGCTCTTTCAAGGTCGTGCGGCTCGTCTCGTAGCCGCACCCGCGCGTTTGCAAAAGATTTCCTGCCTGGCGTCAGCCCAGTCGCTTATGTTGGATCTGGATTCGGTTCCGTCCAACCGCCAGGAAAGGGTTACTCATGAATGAAACGCTCAGTGGATGGTGGGTGTTCGCCGGTGTGCTGCTGCTCGTCGCCGGCATCCTCAACATCGTCTACGGCATCGCCGCGATCGGGGACTCGAAGTTCTTCACCGAACACGGCACCTACATCATCAGCGGCCTGCACACGTGGGGCTGGGTCCTACTGATCATCGGCGTGCTCGAGCTCATCGCCGGCTTCTCGCTGTTCGCCGGTGGCGAATTCGGGCGCTGGTTCGGGATCTTCATCGCCTCGCTCAACGCGATCGCCTCGCTGCTCTCGATCCCGTCCTACCCGTTCTGGTCGCTGGCGATCTTCGCCCTCTCGATCATCATCATCTACAAGCTCGTCGAGGGGCCACAAGGGCGGCTCGAGCCCTAGCGCCGCTCCGGCCGTGAAAATGGGGGCGTGCTGCGGCTGCGCTCATCCGTCGACGCCGAGCGCGCCCCCGCTTTCGCCACCGCCCTGCGCGACCTCGAAGGGGTGCGGCGGCTGGTCCAGCAACCCGACGAGGTAGCCGCCGGGTCCGTCGTCTTCGCCGCCGACGTCGAGCCGCACGCCGCCGACGAGGTGGTCGATGCGATCGCCGCGCTCGGCATCCCAGTCGACGACTACGTCCTCGACCCGGGTCGAAGTAGTGGCGCCGCTGCGTCGCCTGCACGGCGACGACGTGATCGAAGGCTTTGCCTGGGTCGAGGTGCTGGGCCAGGCCCGCGCCAACTCGCGGCCACTGGCCCGCTACCTGGCGCTGATCAGCGTCGCCGCGGTGATCGCCGCCCTCGGCGTCATCAACAGCAGCGGCATCCTCATCGTCGGCGCGATGGCAGTCAGCCCCGACCTGCTGCCGATCTGCGCCACCTGCGTCGGCATCGTCGGCCGCCGCCGCAGCCTCGTCGCCCGCTCCGCCTTCACGCTCACGCTCGGCCTCGGCCTGGTGGTGCTGGTCGCCGCCGTGCTCTCGACCCTGCTCGACGTAACCGGGCTGCTGCCCTCCGGCTTCAAGGTGACCGAGAGCAGCCTCCACACGCTCTCCGAAACCGACTACTCGACGGTGCTGATCGCCCTCGCCGCGGGCGTCGCCGCGATGCTCTCCTTCGAGACGCGCGCCAGCACCGCGGTCGGGGT
Source organism: uncultured Actinomycetes bacterium (assembly GCA_963708405.1). Taxonomy (GTDB): domain Bacteria; phylum Actinomycetota; class Thermoleophilia; order Solirubrobacterales; family 70-9; genus VAYN01. The sequence goes on along the minus strand of CAVPSL010000002.1, from coordinate 130,963 downwards.
GGCGATCTCGGTGACGACGATCCCCGCCTCCGCCTACCTCGGCGTCGCGATCGGCGCCGGCGACACCGGCGACGGCCTACCGGCGCTGATCGTCCTCGCCATCAACGTGACCCTGCTGATCGCCTCCGGTAGCGCGACGCTGTGGGTGCAGCGCTGGATCTCGGCCCAGGGCGCCGGCTCCGGCCGCCGCTCGTCGTAGAGCACGTCGGTGCCGCTGAAGCGGTCTTCCCAGCCGCGCCGGCTCTCGCGGAAGACGATGCCGAGGAAGCCGAAGCCAAAGGTGACGACCGAGAGGTAAAGGCCGAAGAGGCGGCGTAGCGAGCGGCCAGGGCGCAACCGGTGCTCGTTGAGGCGAACGCCGACGAAGCGCATCCCCGGCGTTTGCCCAGCCGCCGACCAGAAGGCGATCAGGTAGAGGGAGCCGATCGCCACCCAGGCGGTCGAGCCGACCGCGATCGCCAGCCCGCTGCCACCTTCGCCGCTGCCGAAGAAGGCGTTGTAGGCGAGCGTCGAGCAGGGCGGCGAAGGCAGTGAAGCCGAGGTTGACGAAGACGGCGTCGACGGCGTAGGCGAGGGCGCGGCTGACGAGGCCGGCGTGGTTGGTCGGCAGCGGCCGCCGCTGGCGGAAGAAGACGCGGCGGACGATCCGCTCGAAGCCGTCGTCGAGGCCGCGGGCGACGCGGCCGACGGTGCGGCCGACGTCCTCGATCAGCCCCATCCCCTGGGCGCTGATCGCCGCCCGCACCTCGGGCGCCTCGGCGATCCGCTCGACCAGTTGCTGGGCCTGCTCGGAGGCCAGCAGCCGCCGCCAGACCTCGTCGACCAGCTCGCTGTCCATCGCCTCCAGCAGCGCCCGCTTGACGGCGTCGCTCTCCAGCGCCCCCTGCACGGCCTCTTCGACAACCGGGCCCTGCAGGACCCGCGCCATCGCCCGCTCGACCGCCTCGCTTTCGACCGCGGCAACGATCGCCTCCTCGGCGGCGATCTCGACCGCGCGGTCGATCCCGGTCGCTTTGGTGACGCTGCGGGCGCCGCGGACGCCGACGCCGAGCAGCCGCGCTGAGAGCGGCGCGGAGCCGTTCGTGGGCGCGGAGCCGTTCCCGTTCGTCTCCATCCTCACGATCTTCCCAGGTGGGCGAGCAGGCGGTCAAGGAAAGGCTCCTGTGCCGCCAGGATCTTCTCGCGGGCGGCGTCCGGGACGAACCACTCGGCCCGGTCGACCTCGGGGAACTCCTGCTGCGCGACCGCTGCGCGGCGGCCACTCGAGGCTGAAGCTGTTGGCTGGCAAGGGCGGCCGGGTCGAAGTCCCCCTCCCCCGCCCAGGCCTCCACTACCTTGCCGGACTTCTGGCGTACGGAGCCGAGCTCGACCAGGTCGCTCGCGCTCCAGCTCGGGCGCCGGTCCCAGCTCCTCGCGGAGCTCGCGCAGGGCGCAGGCGACGCCCCTCCTCGCCCTCCTCGAGCTCGCCCTTGGGGATCGACCAGGCACCCTCGTCTTTCTTCGCCCAGAAGGGCCCGCCTGGGTGCACAAGCAGGACCTCGGGCCCGGCCGCGGTGCGGCGGTAGAGGAGGATCCCGGCGCTGCGCTTGGCGGCCACGCCGCCAAGCTATCGCGGCTTCCTCTCAGCCGGGGACGAGCGCCTCAACCAGCGGCCCCAGCAGCTCGACGAGCTGCTCGCGGGGTGCGGCCGCGACCGCCTCGAGGGTGCCGTTGGCGCGGGTCATGGCGACGCCGACGGCGAGGGCGACCAGCAGCTCCGCCCGCAGCTCGGGGTCGGCGACGCCGCGCTGGCGTTGCTCGCCGGCCAGCGGCCGCGTCAGGTGCTCGCTCGACGACGCCGCGCACGCTCTCGCGCACGTCGTCGGTCAACTGGGGGCTGGCGAGGGCGCGGCTGACGGGACTGTGGCCGCGCTCATCCCAGCGCCCGAGCAGCGAGGCGAGCAGGGCCCGGGGCGCCAGGTCGATCTCCTCGCCACCAATCGGCCCACTGGCGATCGCCGCCAAGAAGAGGCCCTCCTTGCAGTCGAAGTAGCGGGCGATCAGCGCCGGGTCGACCCCGGCCCGCTCGCCGATCTCGCGCGTCGTCGCCCGCTCGTAGCCGACCTCGTCGAAGACCTCGCGCGCGGCCGCCAGCAGGGCGGCGCGGCTGGCCTCGGCGTCGTGCGGGCGGCGGGCCGTGCCGACGCCGCTGCTAGCCTTGTCATCAGTTGATGACATCGGCTGATGACATTAGCACCCAGGGCGTACCGAAGCCGCGCCAGCATTACGGGATCACCTTCGCGGTCCTCGCCCTCGCCGGTGCCTCCTACGCGCTGCTGCAGTCGGCGGTGGCGCCAGCGCTGCCGGCGATCCAGGACGACCTCCACGCCTCCGCCACCGCTACCGCTTGGCTGCTGACCGGCTACCTGCTCAGCGCCTCGATCCTGACTCCGATCGTCGGTCGCCTCGGCGACATGTTCGGCAAGGAGCACACGCTCGTCGTCGCCCTCGTCGTGCTCTGCCTCGGCACCCTGCTGGCGGCGATCAGCAACTCGATCGGGATGCTGATTCTGGCCCGCATCATCCAGGGCTCCGGCGGCGCCATTTTCCCGCTCGCCTTCGGGATCATCCGCGACGAGTTCCCGCCCGAGAAAGCGGCGCAGGGAATCGCCATGATCTCGCGCCATCCTCGGCATCGGCGGTGGCCTCGGCATCGTCCTCGCCGGCCCGATCATCGAGGCCTTCGACTACCACTGGCTGTTCTGGTTTCCCGCTCGTGGCGACCGTGATCGCCACCGTGGCGACGATCTTCTTCGTCCCCGAATCGCCGGTGAAGTCACCGGGCCGGGTCGACTGGGGCGGCGCGGCGCTGCTCTCGGTCTGGCTGGTGCTGCTGCTGCTCGGGATCAGCCAGACCTCGGAATGGGGCTGGACCGACCCGCGGGTGCTGGGCCTCGTCGCCGCAGCGCTGGTGGTGGCGGTCATCTGGGTCCGCTTCGAGACCCGCGTCCGCGAGCCGCTGATCGACATGGCGCTGATGCGGATCCGCGGCGTCTGGACCGTCAACGCCGCCGCCTTCCTGGTCGGAGCGGGCATGTACAGCTCCTTCATCCTCTTCCCCGAGTTCACCGAGGCGCCCGCCAACGCCGGCTACGGCTTCGGCGCCTCGGTCACCGAGGCCGGCCTCTTCCTCCTGCCCTGCACGCTGATGATGCTGGTGGTCAGCCCGATCGCCGGCGTCCTCGCTGGCCGGGTCGGCTCGCGGGTGACCCTGATCGCCGGCTCCCTCCTCACCGCCGCTGCCTTCCTGCTGATCGGCTTCGCCCACGGGGCGCGGATCGACGTCTACCTCTCCACCGCCCTGCTCGGCGCCGGTATCGGCCTTGCCTTCGCCTCGCTTGCCAACCTGATCGTCGAGGCGGTGCCGCCGCAGCAGACGGCGGTGGCGACCGGCGTCAACACGGTGATGCGGACCCTGGGCGGCGCCGTCGGCGGCCAGGTCGGCGCCAGCCTGATCGCGGGCACCGTGGTCGCCTCCGGGCTGCCGACCGAGCGCGGCTACACGCTCGCCTTCTTCCTCTCCGCCGGCGCCTGCCTGCTGGCGGCGCTGGCCAGCCTGGCGGTACCGCGCCGGGGCCGGCCAGCAGCGGGCCCGATCGGGCCCATTGCTACCGCGGGGGCGACCGACTGATGGCCTGCTACCACCGCATCCTCGTCGCCGTCGACGGCTCCGCCGATGCCACCGCGGCGCTGGCCCACGCCGTCACCCTGGCCCGCGACCAGAACGCCCTGATCACGCTGCTGACGGTGGCACCGCCGACGGCGAAGCCGATCGGGGTCGGCGCCTCCGCCCCGCCCGACCTGATCGACGTCCACGAGGAGCTATTGCGCGAGGCGACCGCCCGCGTCCCCGACGACATCGGCGTCACCGCCCGCCTCGAGCGCGGCAACCCGGCGGAGACGATTCTGCGCCTGGCCGCGGACCACGACCTGGTCGTCATGGGCTCCCACGGCCACAGCCGCGTCCACCGCGCCCTGCTCGGCTCGGTCTCGGAGCGGGTGCTGAAGGCGAGCAAATTGCCGGTGCTGCTGATGAGGGGCGGCGGGAAATTACTTAAGAATTCTGAATCGTTGCCCCCGAATTCAGAAAAAAGTTCGATATAAGGCGCTGGGGACACCATTCTGGGAGGAGGAGTTTCGTGGCGCCGAAGGCACGCCCGGGCGAGGACATCGCCCAGACCCTGGTCAAAGTCGCCGCCCACCCGATCCGGGTCGGGGCGCTGGCGATCCTGACCGAAAGGTCGGCGAGCCCGAAGCAGATCGCCGACGAGCTCGACGAGCCGGTCGGCAACGTCAGCTACCACGTGCGCGAGCTGGAGCAACTGGGCCTGGTTGAACTGGTTAACGAAGAGCGCCGGCGCGGCGCCGTCGAGCATTTCTACGCGGCGGTCCCGAAGCCACCGCTAAGCGGCGCCGACTGGGAGAAACTCGATCCGCAGGAACGCCAGGCCCGCTCGGCCTGGACACTGCAACTGCTGCTCGCCGACGCCGCCCGCTCGCTCAGCGCCGGCAGCTTCGACGCCCGCCCCGACCGACAGCTCAACCGCACCCGGCTCGAGCTCGACGAGCAGGGCTGGAAGGAACTGGTCGCAATCCAGACTGAGGCACAGCGGGCGACGCAGGCCATCGCCGAGGCCAGCGCCGCTCGCCTGCGCGAGGCGGACGGGGAAGCCGGCTTCCCCGTCCTCGCCGCGACGCTCTGTTTCGAGGCCCCGTCTCGCCGCCCGCCGCTGGCGAAGGGCTAACCGCCGAGCCGGTAGGCGACCAGTTCCGGCGTCTGCCCTTCGGCCACCGGCGCTCCCGCCGGCACCAGCAGCGTGTCGCCGCTGACGACCGCGCCGGCGTTGACCCCGGCCGGCAGCGTGCCGACCCAGAGTTCCCCGCCGGTCTTGGCGTCGAGCGCGAAGACGCTGCCTTCGTAGCTGGTGGCGAAGACGACGTCGTTGACGACGACCGGCGCCCCAAACGCCGCCGAGGTGAGTTTGTGGGTCCATTTGATCTTGCCAGTGGCGACATCGACGGCAGCGATTTCGCCGCCGGAGCCGCCGCCTTCGCCGATTTCCGTCCCCGACGAGTTGACCGTGAGGGCGTGGTTGACGATCGGGACGAAGACGGTCTTACCGTCGGTCGCCATCGGCGCGATCACGCCGCCCAGGGTGCCCGGGTAGACCGTGCCGCCCTTGAGCTTGCTGAATTCGCCTTCCATCGCCAGCATGCCGTCTTCGTCGTGGCCGTTGTGGGTGCCGACCGGCGTTTTCCAGACCAGCTTGCCGGTGTTGGCGTCAAGGGCGACGACGATCCCCGACTTGCCGGCGCCGATCGCCAGTTCCTTGCCGCCTGATTTGACCAGCATCGGCGGGTCCTGCAGGTCCCAGTCGTAGACGTCATGCGGAGTCAGCTGGAAGTACCAGTCGAGTTCGCCGCTTTCGTGGTTGAGTTTCACGATCGAGTTCGTGTAGAGGTTCGGGCCCGGTCGGCTCGACCCCCAAGGCTTGCCGGGAGCGCCCGGGAACGGCACCGGGTTGCCGACGCCGAAGTACATCCCCGGGCCGGTTTCCGAGAAGGTCGGCTCGTACCAGACGCCGCCGCCGGCGTTGGTGCCTTTGTCGCCCCAGAGGCTCGGCGGCACGGTGTTGAAGTGCCAGACTTTCGCCCCGGTCTTCGCGTCCAGCGCCCAGAGCACGCCGACGCCACCGGCCGGGTAGGAGGAGCTGACGTTGGTCGGCACGGTCGAGACGTAGACGAAGCCGTCGTGGTAGCCGGCCGGCATGTCGATGCTCTCGACGCCTTTGGTCAGTTTCACCGACCAGAGCTGCTTCGCCGGTTTCCTGGTCGAGCGCGAAGGCGTTGGTCGGGGTCGCCCCGAAGACCTTGCCTTCGGCGACCGAGACCCCGTTCGGCCCCTGGTCGGGCTGCGAGTACTTTTTGGTCCAGAGCACTTCGCCGTTTTCGAGGTTGATCGCCTGCACGTTGGATTCGAGGTCCTGCATGTAGACGACCCCTTTGCTGACGACCGGGGTCGTCGAGTAGGCGCCGTAGGAGCTTTTTCCTTCCGCCGGCAGCGACCAGGCCTCTTCCAGCCCGTTGACCGATTTGCTGTCGATCGGGCTGTCGGTGACATGGCGGGTGCTGCCGAGGTCGACGCCGGGATAGCCGGAACCGGTCAGGTCGACGCTGCTGCCGGACGAAGAGGAGCCGCTGACCAGCAGCACCACGACGACGATGATCGCGACGAGGAGAACCCCCGCCCCCGCCCATGCTGCTTTCGGGACTTTCTCCAGGCTCACGTCAGCACTCCTCCCAAATCTCGTTTGAACACCCTGTAGTTACTCAAACAGTAAAGTCTTATATTCCATTCCCGCGCTGCTGCCAAGCCCTTTCTTTGCAGCCTTTTCCTCCAACAGCGGCTGCAGGACGCGGTTGGAGAGCAGGCCGAGGGCGCCGAGGTTGGCGAAACCCGGGCCCTGGCTGAGGCCGGCCAGGCCGGGGATCTGCAGGCGGGGGCTGAGGCCGCGCAGCTCGAGGTGGCGCCCGATCGGTACCTCGGTCCCGGCCGGGCGGTCCCAGAGCGGCCCGACCTCGCCCTCGATCTCGGCCCGCAGCTCGGCGGCGAAAAGCGAGCGAAGCTGCGCCAGCAGGTCGAAGCCGGTGCAGTTGACGACGTACTCGTGCTCGCGGCCGCCGGCGCCTTCCGGTGCCTCGTACTCGAGCCGCACCCCCTCCCCACTGCGCACGGCGGCGACGTCGGTGACGCGGCCGGTGACGAAGCGGGCCCGCTCCTCGTAGGCGATCGCTGCCAGGCTGGGTGGGTCGAAGACGCCGCGGTCGGAGTGCTTGACGAAGTCGCGCCGGGTGCGCTCGTCGAGCGCCTCCCATTCGACCTCGTCGGGGTTGGAGAAGACGCGGTTCTCGAGGAAGCTCTCGCCGCGGCTCATCGGCAGCATCGGCGTGTAGACGGTGCAGCGGGCGTGCGGGCGGAAGCCGCGCAGGAACATCACGCAACTGAGCGCGCTCTCGCCGCCGCCGACGACGCCGACGTCGACCTCGCGGTCGGCCGGCAGGCGGGCGAACTCCTCGCGCCGGCTGTCGCAGTGGAAGACCCGCGGCGCCACCGCCTCCTCGTGCGGGAAGGAGCGGTGCACGCCGGGGCCGGTGAGGACCAGGGCGCCGCTGTCGTGGCGGGTGGCGCCGTCGGGCTCGGCGACGTCGACCGTCCAGCGGTCGCCGGCGAGACCGACCGCGGTGACGCGGCCGCGGACGTGGGTCACCCCCTCGGTCGCCCGCGAGAGCACCCAGCGCAGGTAGGCGCCGTAGTCGCGGTGGCGGACCGAGGGCGAGCCGGCGTCGATCCAGCGCGCGTAGTCGCGGCGACCGATCATGTAGCGCTGCCAGGAGAAGGCCATCGTCGCGGCGTCGATCGCCTCCCCCGCCTCGCCGAACTCGCGGTGGCTCTGGTAGGGGAAGCCGATGTCCTTGATCGGCGGTCACCGCCAGCGGCTCCTCGCCCGAGGTCATCCCGTTGCGGCCGAGCCAGGAGGCGGCGGGCTCGACCCCCTCGACGATCTTCAGCGTCGAGCGGCCCCAGCCCGAGCCGGTTGAAGGCGTGGACCTTGGCGGCGATCCCCGACGGCCTTGGCGCCGGCCCCGACCACGATCAGGTCGGTGGTCAGGCGATCACGCCGGCTCGCGCGATCACGAGACCGCGCTGGTCGGGGCTGAAGGAGATCGCGCTTTTGCGTCATCCGCTCCGAGCCGCTCGCCGGCGGGGCGCAGGTCGACCTCGCGGAGGACGGTCGCGCAGCACCCGCTTCATCTCCAGTTCGGCGTAGCTGGCGGCGAGGCAGCGGCGGACGCCGCCGCCGAAGGGGATCCAGGTGTAGGTGCCGGTCGGCTGCTCGAGGAAGCGCTCGGGCACGAAGCGGCGCGGGTGCGGGTAGATCGCGCTCGTCGCGGTGGATCAGGTGGACGCAGGGAGCGACCGTGGTCCCGGCCGGGAGCTCGTAGCCGCCCAGCTCCATCGGCTCGCGCAGGCGCCGCACCACCACCGGCACCGGCGGGCAGAGGCGCAGCGTCTCCTTGATCACCGCGTCCATGTACTCGCCGTCGCCGCCGTTGCGGGCCTCGGCCCGGGTGCGCTCGAGCTTCTCCGGGTTGCGCAGCAGCCGCTCGAAGGTCCAGGCCAGCGAGGTGGAGGTCGGCCCGTCGGTGAGCAGCGTCATCAGTTCGTCGCGCAGGTCGCTCTCGCTCATCTGCCAGCCGTCCTCGTAGCGGGCGCCGATCAGCATCGAGACGATGTCGGTGCGTCCGTTCTCGCCTTCGGCGCGGCGCCGGCGCACCTCCGCCATCAGCTCCTCTTCGACCGGCCGCCATCGCGCGCCCGGAAGCGGCGGCTGCGGAGACCCAGCGCGGCCCGAAGAGGAACAGCATGGTCATCTGCCGGGGGTCGTTCATCGCCTCGGTCAGCTCGGTCAGCAGCACCCGCAGGCGGTCGAGGCGGCCCTCCTCGTCGGGGCCGAAGACGGCCCGCATCACCACCTCCTGGGTGATCGCCTGCATCCGCGGCCAGAGCTGGAAGGGCTCGCCGACCGGCCAGCGGCCGACCTCGCGCCGCGCCACCTCGGCCATCATCTCCGCGTCGGCGTCGATGCTCTGCCGGTGGAAGGGCGGCAGCATCAGTTTGCGGCGCCGCATGTGCTCCGGTTCTTCCAGCAGCATCACCGAGCGCGGGCCGAGCACCGGTTCCAGCATCGGGTTGGCGCTGTCGACGCCGACCTTTTCACCGGCGGTGAAGACCGCTTTGACGTCCTCGGGGTCGCAGAGCAAAACCCAGTCGCCCCAGTGGAGGATGCGCAGGGTGAAGATGTCGCCGTAGCGACGGCGGCAGCGCTCCAGGATAGGCAAGCGGCCGCTGCATCCAGCCGATCGCCTGCAGCGCCCGCGGCATCCGCGGCCCGGGCGGCAGGCGTCACGCTCGGCTCCCTTCGCCAGCCGCCGGCGACGCGATCCATCAGCTCGTCCTCCTCCTTGCAGGTGGCGGCGATCAGCAGGTCGAAGAGATCGGCGGTGAAGTCGCTCGGGCAGGTCGACCTCGGCGCCGCGGTCGAGGTAGCGCCGGCGCACGATCTGCGACCCGGTCGGGCTGCATCATCGGGATCTCGTGGGCGCTCTTGTAGAGGGCGACTTCGCGGCAGATCTCGAAGCGCTCGCCGAGCAGGCGGGCGATCTCGTCGTCGATCGCGTCGAGGCGGCGGCGGAACGGCTCCAGGCCATTGATCCGGGAGGCGGTCACCGCGTTCCCTCCAGCAGGCCGGCGGCGAAGGCGTGGCTGCAGGCGGCCAGCGACCGGCAGCGAGTAGCCGCCCTCCTGGATCACGCAGACCGGCAGCCGCGAGGCGGCCAGCAGGCGGCCGACCTCGGCGAAGATCTCCGGCGCGAACTGCCAGGAGCCGTGCGGGTCGCCGGCGACGGTGTCGTAGCCGAGCGAGACGACCAGCGCGGCGGCGCTCGGCGGCGAGCGCCTCGATCGAGGCCGCGACCTCCTCCAGGTAGGCGCCAGGGTCGGGGCGGCGTGCGAAGGCGACGGCGCGTTCGCCGCGCGGCGCGCGGCAGCACCGTGCCGCGCGGCGACGTTGGTGACCGGCGAGGCGTGCAGCGAGTGCAGGGTCGCGTCGTCCATCTCCTCGACCAGGACCGAGGTCCCGTTCGGGTAGTGGAGGTCGAGGTCGAGGATGCCGACCGGGCTGAGGCCGTCGTCGCGCAGCGTCCGCACCGCCGCGGCGGCGTTGTTGAAGTAGCAGTAGCCGCCGCAGGAAGTCGGGGCCGGCGTGGTGGCCGGGCGGGCGGCAGACCGCGTAGGCGAAGCGGGCGCCGCCGGCGACGCGCTCGGCGGCGGTGATCGCCGTCCGCACCGCCTCGTGGGCGGCGGCGACGAGGCCGGCGCTGACGGGGATGTCGGGCTCGAGGCCGGGCGGCGCGCATCTCCGCGCAGGACGACCGGGTGCTCCGCGCCGGACGCCGCGCAGCGCCTCCAGGTAGTCGGGGTCGTGCAGCGCGTCGAGGGTCCGCTCGACCTCCTCGTCGGCGGCATCGGCGGCGACGGCGCGGACGCCGCCGTGGCAGACGTAGGCCGCTGCGCAGCTCGGCCAGGCGCCGGTTGCTGTCCTGGCCTTCGACCGCGCTGGTCGCCTTCGCGGATCCAGTGCGCGCTGTCGTCGGCGGTGCGGCCGCGCCGCTGCTCGACCATCAGCAGCTCGCTCATCGAGCAGCCTCCGCATCCGCGGGCCCAGGTGGTCGAAGCCGTTGCGCGAGTAGAAGCCCTCGGTGGCGGCGATCGCGGCGAAGGTCTCGCGCGGCAGCCCGACCTCGATCCGGCGACGCACCGCGCTCACGGCAGAGACCGGCCATCGCCTCGACCAGGCCGGCGCCGACGCCGCGGCTGCGCCAGGCCCGCTCACCCAGAGGTCCTGGATCGTCGCGTAGCGCCCGGCACGTGGATCGCCCGCTGCCAGCTAGCGCTGAGTACGCCGACGATCTCGCCGCCCTCGCTTCGGCGACCAGCAGCGAGCCGCCAGCCCGGTCGGCGAGCAGCGCCCGCACCTCGGCCTCGAGCTCGGCCGGGGTCGGGGTGCGGCCGCCCAGCTCGCCCAGCAGCTCTCCGACGCCGGCGGCGACAGGCCGGCACATCGGCCTCGCCCGCTTCGCGCACGCGCCAGCCGGAACCGGCCGTGGCCGGCCGGACCGCGGCCCGAGCCTCGCTTGCCGCCGCCTCGCTCACGCTCCCGCCACCTCCGCCGTCGGCTCCAGCTCGACGCTCCAGGCGTCCTCGGAGTCGCTGCCGGTTACCGTCGGCGGCGATCGCCGCCATCGGCGCCCGCGCCTTCAGCAGCATCTCGTCGAACTCGTCCTGCGGGTCGGACTGCATGACGATCGCACCGCCGGCGCCGATCGTCGTCCGCCCCGGCCGCATCACGATCGTGCGGATGACGATGTTGAGGTCGGTGTTGCCGTCGAGGCCGAAGTAGCCGATCGAGCCCGAGTAGACGCCGCGCGCCTCGGCCTCGATGTCGTCGATGATCTCCATCGTGCGCTCCTTCGGGGCGCCGGTCATCGAGCCGCCGGGGAAGCAGGCGCGCACGCACTCGACGGCGCTGCGGCCCGCCTCCAGCGTGCCCTCGATGGTCGAGACCAGCTGGTGCACGGTGGCGTAGGGCTCGACCGTCATCAAGCCCGGCACGCTAACGCTGTCGACGTCGCAGACGCGGCCGATGTCGTTGCGCAGCAGGTCGACGATCATCAGGTGCTCGGCCTGCGTCTTTTCGTCGCTGCGCAGCCATTCGCGGCGGCGCTCGTCCTCGGCCGGGTCGTCGGCGGCGCGCGAGATCGTCCCCTTGATCGGCCGCGCCTGGACTTTGCGCTCGCGGTCGACGGAGAGGAAGCGCTCCGGCGAGGAGCTGACGACGGTCCGCTCGCCGAACCGCAGGAAGGCGGCGAAAGGCGAGGGGTTGCCGCGGCGCAGGCGCCGGTAGAGGCCCGAACGGGTCGGGGCTGGCATCGGTCGAGATCTGGTCGGTGAGGCAGACCTCGTAGGACTCGCCGGCCGCCAGTTCGGCCTGGCTGCGGGCGATGTCGGCGAGGTACTGGGTCTGGCCGCGGCCGCATCCGGAAGCTGACGTGCTCAGCGCTGGGCTCCGGCAGCGGTGCCGGCTGCGGGCGGCGCCGTCGATCACTGCCGCGACAACCGCTTCGGCCTCGTCGAGCCAGCGCTCGACCTCGGCGTCGTCCGGTCGTCCCAGCGCGATCAGGTGCGTGCGGCGCCCTGTGTGGTCGACGGCGATGACCCGGTTGGCGAAGATCATCGCCGCGTCCGGCATGTCGGAGCTGTGGACGTTGGGCGAGCCGCAGTCGGCCTTGCAGCTCGTAGCCGAGGTAGCCGACGTAGCCGCCGACCAGGCCCGGCTGCACGGCGAGCGACGAGGGTCAGCTCCTGCTCGTGCAGATCGCGGCCGAGCAAGTCGAAGATCGAGCCGCGTTCGACTGTGGCTGCCGGCGGCATCGGCGACGGTGAGCTCGCCGGCGTCGACGTCGTAAGTGACACCAGCGCTCGGCCCCGGCGCTGGTGCCGAGGTAGGAGCTCTGGCCGAGCCAGGTCGGGGCGTCGGCGCTGTCGAGCCAGAAGGCGTAGTCCTCACTGCCGAAGAGGCGTTCGTAGACCGCCTCGGTGTCGGGCTCGCCTTCCAGCGAGCGCATCCGCAGCTCCAGCCCTGAGCGGGAGGCGCCCGACGCCTGGGATCGCCGGGCGCCCCCCACCGGGCTGGTCGTGGTCCCACGCGCCCCTGCGCGTGGGTGGGACCGGGAGTGGCCGGCCGCCAAGGCGTAGAAGTTCTCGACGATCGCGCGCCCGTGCTCGGTGGCGACCGACTCGGGGTGGAACTGGACGCCCCACATCGGCCGCGTGCGGTGTTCGATCCCCATCACGACGCCGTCCTCGGCCCAGGCCACCTCGCGGCCCTCGGGCCCCATCGGGCTGGTGATCGCCAGCGAGTGGTAGCGGACCACCGAGAAGTCCTGCGGGATGCCGCGGAAGAGGCCGCTGTCGTCGTGGCGGACGCGGCTGAGGCGGCCGTGCATCGCCATCGGGGCGCTGCTCACCCCGCCCTCGAGCAGGTTGCCGATCCCCTGGTGGCCGAGGCAGATCCCCAGCACCGGGATCTCGCTGTAGCGGAGGATGTCGCGGCAGACGCCGAAGTCGTGCCAGCGTTCGGGCCGGCCCGGCCCCGGCGAGAGCACGATCGCGTCGAAGTCCGAGCGCGAGAGCACCCGCCAGGAGACGGCGTCGTTGTTGACCACCACCGGCTCCTCGCCCGAGGCCGCGGCCAGCAGGTGGAAGACGTTGTAGGTGTAGGAGTCGTGGTTGTCGACCAGCAGCGTGCGCATCAGGACGCCTCCAGTCCGAGACCGCGGATGCCACTGGTCGATCACCGTGCGGGACACGCGCTCGACCCGCGGCGAGCGCTCCTCCTCGGCGTACCAGCGGGCGAAGTGGGAGAGGTAGCGGGCGAGCGGCGACGACGTCGAGCTCCTCGACGGCGCTGCGCAGGTGGCGAGCGGTGCATCTCCGCCTGCACGACCGCGAAGCGGTACTCGGGATCGGCGGCGGGCGCCGCCGGATCCGCCGCAGTGCCGCCGCGTGCGCCTGCGCCCGCGCCAGGTCCCAGCCGAGGCTGCGCTTGTCCTCGACCAGCAGGTTCTCGGGCTCGAACTCGACCCGCTTCGTGGTCGGCTGCAGCAGGAAGTAGGCGAGCGCGACCTGGGCGGCGACGCGGTCGGGCTCGGGATGGTCGCGCGCGCAACTCGCGGCCGCTCGGGGTCGGCGTCGATCTGCTCGTCCAGCCACTCGGCGAGGTCGTCGATCAGCAGCGCCCCTTCCTTGCTGGAGGTGATCGCCCGCTTCTCGCGGGCGACCATGCCGTGGAAGACGTCGTGGGTGGGCGGGCCGCCGCCCTTGTCGCTGGCGTAGCCGTTGCCGTTGGCGACGCCGAGCTCGTCCATCAGCTTGCGGCGGCAGGTGACGTGGGAGACCCACTCGGTGCCGCAGACCTGCAGCGAGATCATCGTCGTCGAGCTCCGGCGCCGCCGCCCAGTAGGCGAGCGCCCGCATGTGCTGGGTGGGCAGGCCGTCGGCGCGGACCAGCGGCATCTCTTCCAGCTCCTCGCGGCCGGTCTCGTACATCACCATCGCGTCGCCGCCGCGGCGGATCAGCTTCCCTTCCGCCAGGCCCTGGTTGGTCAGCTCGGCGACCTCGGGCAGGAAGTCGGACTCGAAGATCACCTTGTCGAAGGCGATGCCGAGCCGGGCCAGGGTCTTGCGCTGGCCGGCGATCACCCAGGCGCGCGTCTTCGACCACAGTTCCAGCGCCTCCTGGTCGCCGCTAAGGACGCGCATCATCAGCTCGTCGGCCTTGTCCTTGTAGAGCGCCGCCTCGCGGGCGACCGAGTCCTCGGCCCGTCGTCGCCGTTGCCGTTGGCGGCGCGGCCGGCCATGACGTAATCGGCGTAGCAGGCGCCGACGAAGTGGTCGCTCTTCTCGCCGCCGTCGGGCCAGACCTGCTGGTCGCGGCCGCTCTTGACGACCCCGCCATCGCCTCCCCCATGCTGCGACCGACGTCGCAGATCAGGCTGCGCCGTTCGACCCGGGCCCCGGCCTGGGCGAAGGCGGCGCCGAGCGCGTGGCCGATCGCGAGGTTGCGAAGGTGGCCGATGTGCAGCGCCTTGGTCGTGTTGGCGCCCCAGAAGTAGACGGCGTAGCCGCGGCCGGCGGCGAGGTCGGCGAACGGGTCCTCGCCGGCGCCGCCGGCCTCCAGGTCCGCCCCCTTCCCCTCGACCCACTCGTCCGTCCAGCCGCAGCCAGACCTGCTCGCCGTCACGCGACAGCGAGGCCACCGCCGGGTCGGCCTCGATCCGGTCGAGGGCGGCGAGGGAGCCGGCGTCCTGCCGCCAGTCCGAAACCCGCGGCACCAGCATCAGGTCGAAGCTCTCGTGCGGCTTGTAGGGGCGCACGGAAGGCCCAGTGGGCCGCCCTCCCCGTTGGCCGCCGTCGCTTCGAGATGGTCGAAAAGGTTCGTCTCCATAGCCCCGTTCCCGGCTGGTCGTCCTGCGGATGCACCAGCCCGGGCTCGAACCGGGATCTACGGCTTACAACGCCGTCCCTTTAACCGATTAAGGCACTGGTGCGGGCTATGGATTCACTAAGCAGTAACCCCTGACTAGTTGAATCGCGCGGCAGCATAACACCAGTTCTTATTACGGGTCAAATTAGTTGATTAATAGCTGGACTACAAGGCCTTTTAGGCGCGGCCAGCTTCGAGCAGGCGACGCAGGAAGCGCTGAGCCTCAGGGTTGCGGGGCGCCGAGAGCACCTGCTCGGCGCTGCCGAGCTCGGCGATCTCGCCCTCGTGAAGGAAGGCGACGCGGTCGGCGACTTCGCGGGCGAAGGTCATCTCGTGGGTGGCGATCAGCATCGTCATCCCCTCGCGCTTGAGGTCGCGCACGGCCGCCAGCACCTCCCCCACCAGTTCGGGATCGAGGGCGCTGGTCACCTCGTCCAGCAGCAGCAATCGCGGCCGGCCGCCGAGGGCGCGGGCGATCGCCACCCGCTGCTGCTGGCCGCCGGAGAGCTCGTCGGGCCGGTCGTCCTCGCGGCCGGCGAGGCCGAAGCGAGCGAGCAGCTCGCGCCCGCGCTCCTCGGCCTCGCGGCGACCGATCCCGTGCGCGCGGGTCTCGCCGAGGACGACGTTTTGCAGCGCCGTCAGGTGCGGGAAGAGGTTGTAGGCCTGGAAGACGAGCCCGAGCCGGCGCCGCACCGCCACTGGCGAGACCCCGGGGTCGGTGATCACCTCGCCGTCGAGGAGGACGTCGCCGTCGTCGATCTCCTCCAGCAAGTCGACGCAGCGCAGCAGCGTCGACTTGCCGGAACCGGAGGCACCGATCAGCGCCACCGCCTCGTGCTCGTGGACGCTGAGGTCGATCCCCCGCAGCACCTCGCGCTCGCCGAAGGACTTGGTCACTTCGCGCGCCTCGAGGACGACGACGCCGCCGGGCCCGCTCAACGCACCGCCCCCTCGGGGCCGCCCATGCGATCGACGATGCGGGCCAGCGGCACGGTGACCGCCAGGTAGAGCAGAGCGGCGGCGATCAGCGGCGTGTAGTTGAAGGTCTCACCCTGGATGATCTGGGCGTAGCGGAAGGCCTCCAGCGGCCCCAGGATCGAGACCAGCGCCACGTCCTTCTGCAGAGCGACGAAGTCGTTCAGCAGCGGCGCCGCGATCCGGCGCACGGCCTGCGGCAGGATCACGTGCCGCAGCGCCTGCCCCTCGGTCAGGCCGATCGCCAGGGCGGCGTCGCGCTGGCCGCGGTGGATCGAGCGGATCCCGGCCCGGTAGACCTCGGCGACGTAGGCGCTGTAGGAGAGCCCGAGGGCGATGCCGCCGAGCACGACCGGGTCGGTCGGCAGGCCGGTCAACTGCAGCGCCGGAATCCCGAACCCGACCAGGTACACGAGCAGGATCGTCGGGATGCCGCGAAAGAGGTCGACGAAGACCGTCGCCAGCAGGCGGAAGGGGAAGAAGGCCGGGTTGCGACTGGTGCGAACGAGGGCGATGAAGAGCCCCACCGCCAGCACCGCCACCTCGACGATCACGAACAGCCTGACGTCGAGCCAGAACCCTTCCAGCACTTCCGGGAAGGAGTCCTTGAAAACGCTCCAGGAGAAGAACGTTTCCCGCACCGTCGGCCAGCCCGGGCTGGTGAGCACCAGGGCGACGAGCCCGCCGATGACGACCAGAGTCGAGGCGGCGGCAATCGCCTGCCCGCGCCGCACCTGGCGCCGCTTGGCAGCCTCGCGTTCGAGGCGACGATCGCTGATGACTGCCGTGTCCGACACCCGGGCCGGGATTCTGATCCCGGCCGGGGACGTGACGGCACCGCAAGCAGGCCGCTAGCTAGGCCATGTCAATCGACGTGCCGACTTCAACCGAAGCGGCGTTGAACGCAGTCAGCAGGAAGCTGCCCGTGAAACCGGTCGTTTGAGTTGCCGCGCCGCATTTGACCAGCCCTCCAGCCACCCTGTTGACGCTGAACCCGATCAGTGTGAAGCCAATCTCGGTTTTGGTCATCAGCCCACCGGTCTGTTCTGTATCGACCGAACTGATACCGGCTGGTTGAGGGCCTGCTTCGTATTTGCAGCGTTCGGTACCACCGACGGCGCCTTCCCAGACCTGGATCACCATTTTGTTCGCACCTGCGCAGGAGAGATTGACGCTGCCGGTGTAGTTCGTGTTCGCTTCGGCTGTCAGTTCCGCACGGAATGTGAAGGCGCACTGGGGAGGCGCGATCGAGACCTTGTACTTGGTGGACATGAATTCGGCTTCGCATTCGTCGTAGGTCGGGGTCAGGCTCACCATCCCTTCTTCTCCCTCGGTAAGCCCGAAGTTCGCCTGTTCAAGCGTCAACTTCTTGCATTCGACCTTTCGCGGTCCTTCCAGCGAGATGATCTGATTGCTGGTCTGCGTGCCCACGAGCTTTGCCGGATATTGCCCCGCTGTCAGTTTCACCTGCGCCTGCGCCGCCGAAGCCGCGCCCGCGGTGAGAGCCAAGGCGACAAGGCTGAGAACCGCGAATAGTCGGCCCCTGGCTGACATGCCGCCTGGATAGCGGCTTCCGACCCGAGCCGTCAAGCGAACCAGTAGCTGGCTAGGCAGTCTCCTACGACATCCAAAAGAAAGCTCCTGGAAATCGCCCTACGCCGACTTCCGCGCGCGCCATTTCCGCGAGCTCGGAAGAAATCCACCCCCAGAGGGGGGTTAATCGTTCGAGCCCGCTAACGCAGTTCGGGGGCGCCGGCGGCCTGGCTCATCCAGCGTTTGGTGAGCTGGGCGAGTTCGCCGGAGCTGCGCAGCTTTTCGACCGCCTGGGAGACGCAGGCGGTGAGGGCCGAGCCTTTAGCGAGGAGGGCGCCCCACTGGTCGCCGCCGGGGGCCGGGAACTGGCCGACGACCTTGGCGGTCGGGACCTGGGCCGCAGTGATGTAGAGGGCGGTCGGCAGGTCGACGACGATGGCGTCGATCTGTTCGTTCTTCAGCGCCGTGACGACGTCGTTGGAGCTGTTGAAGACCTGCGGTTTGCTGCTCGGGTGGATTTGTTCTTCCGCCGCTTCGAGGCTGGTGGTGCCGATCTGGACGCCGAGCTGGGCGTCTTCGAGGTCGGCCAGCGAGGTCGCCTTGGCCGCTTCGGAGTCCTTCAGCGCCACCACCGCCTGGTTCGCCGTGTAGTACGGGGCAGAGAAGTCGACGGCCTTTTCGCGCACCGGCGTGATCGAGATCTCGTTGACATCGAAGTCGAAGTTCTTGGGGCCGGGCGCGTAGGAGGAGTTGAAAGGCTCGACCGTCCACTTCACCTTCGCCGCCGGGTAGCCGAGCTGCTTGCCGATCGCGTAGGCGACGGCGCTCTCGAAGCCTTCGCCGTTGGCCGGTTCGTCTTCTTCGAAGTAGGGCGGGTAGGCGGGCTTGTCGGTGGCCACCGTGAGCACGCCGGCCGTGTGGGTCGGCAGCTGGCCCGGCTTGCAGGCAACCGCGCTGGTCGAGTCCGTACTCGACTTGCTCTCGCCGCAGCCGGCCAGCAGCGCCAGCACCGGGATCAGGGCGAGGACGAGCGCAAACGTGAGCTTCTTCGGGGCGGCGGACAAGAAGGCGGTGATTCTATGGGTTCGTCGGGCGGTGTCGTGGTTGCTTTGAACTGCGCTGCCGATGCGCCAGTATCTGGTCCCATGAACCGTGAGGAGCTGCGGGCGCTACAGGCGCCACTGAAGGAGCGCTACGAGGAGGAGCCCGGGGCGGCGCTGGTGACGCTGAGCGCGACCGGCAGTCTCGGCGAGGGCGTCTCCTGCTCGGTGGCGACCGGGCGCGCGATCGCCGAGGCAGGCCTCCACCCCGCCTCCGGCGGCGACGGCAGCCTGCTCTGCTCCGGCGACATGCTGCTCGAGGCGCTCGCCGCCTGCGCCGGCGTCACCCTCCGCGCCGTCGCCACCTCGCTCGGGATCGCGGTCACCTCCGGCAGCGTCGTCGCCGAGGGCGACCTCGACTTCCGCGGCACCCTCGCCGTCGACCGCGAGGCCCCGGTCGGCTTCCGCCAGATCCGCCTCTCCTTCGAGCTCGACACCGACGCCGACGAGGAGGAACTGGCGACTCTGCTGAAGCTGACCGAGCGCTACTGCGTCGTCCTGCAGACGATCTCCAGCTCGCCGCAGCTCGAGGCCTCGATCGCGTCGCGCTGACCGAGGCCGGCGCTAGCGTCAGCGCCGATGAATGATGGCCTGACGCGGGCACTGCTGGTCCTCACCTTCGTCACGGGAATAGTCGACGCGGTCTCCTTCGTGGGCTTGGGGCAGGTGTTCGCGGCGATGCAGACCGGCAACGTGATCTTCCTCGGGCTGGGGATCGGCGGCAGCGCCGGCGCCCCGCTGCTGATGCCGCTCGTCGCCCTGCTCGCCTTCCTCGCCGGTGGCCTCGGCGCCGCCGCGCTCGCGCGGGCGGCGCCCGGCGAGGAGCCGAACCTGGGACCAGCGCTGGTGCTAGAGATCGGCCTCCTGGCCGCCGCGGCGGCCTTCGCCGCGCTGACCGACCCGACTCCGCGCAACGGCGCCGCCTACGTCCTCGTCGCGATCCTCTCCCTGACGATGGGCCTGCGCAACACGATCGCCCGCCGTGCCGGCGGCCCCGACCTCGCCACCACCGTCCTCAACCTCACCCTCGTCGCCTACACCGCGGTCGCCCCCGCTGGCTACGCCCCCGAAGGCGCCCTCGCCCGCCGCGGCGCCGCCTTCGCCGCCATCCTCGCCGGCGCCGTCACCGGCGCCCTGCTCCTTCGCGCCGACATCGCCGTCGCCCTACTGGCCGCAGCGCTGCTGGCCGGCGTGGCGCTGAGGCTGGCGCTCGGGCTCAGCCCCGAGGCCGCCGCGGGCTAGCCCCCCCTGGTCAGTCCAGGTTCCAGCCGAAGTAGACCTCGACCTCGGCGATCTGCTCGCCGGCGAAGCGGAGGACCTCGGTGTTGCGGAAGCGGCTGCCGTCGGGGCGGGTCGCCTCGTAGGTGACAAAGATCTCCTCGCCGGCCTCGACCAGGCGCACGAACTCGAAGTGGTTGCCGTTGCCGGCGCCAGGCCAGCAGCGGGCGAAGTAGCCGGCGCGGTCGAGCTCGGGGTCGGGTGGACTGTGGAAGGCGAGATTCGGGGCCAGCACGCGCTCGGCGAACTCGCGGTCGCCGGCGGCGAAGGCCCGGTAGAGGCCGCGGGCGATCTCGGCTCGGTCTGCCCCCGGCATCGCTCAGCCGGAGTTGTGCTCGGCGGCGCGCTCCCGTGCTTCGGACTTCTCGCCGAGCGTCATCGCCCCGGGGTGGCCGTCGCCGGGCCAGGGGCTGAGAACGAGCAGCAGGATCGCGTCGGCCCGGGCGGCAACGGAGCGCCGCTCCCCCGGCTCGAATTCGAACAGGTGGCCGGGGCCGGCGGTGACCGCTGCGCCCCCGTCCGGCGTCACCTCGACCTCGCCCTCGACGACCGCGACCCGCGCCCGCTCGTGCACCTCGTGCTCCTGCAGCTCCTCGCCGGCGGGCAGGCGCAGCACGATCGTCCTCGCGTCCTCCGCCGAGGCGAGGATCCGCGGCTTACGCGGCTCCGCCTCGATCGACTTCAGATCCCAATCACGCACCGTGCCAGGCCTGTACCCGGGCGACGGGGACGTGAATCAGGATGCTCGATGGATCGAGATTCCGGACCGATGATCGAACCGGCCAGCCGCAGCTAAGGCGGCGCGCGGCCAGGCCGATGCCGCATCGGTGACTCGTCCCTGTCCCACCCCCTGATCGGAGGAATCCCGATGCCCCGCCCCTCGTCCCGACGACTCGCCCTACCGCTGGCGCTGCTCTGCGCCTTCCTGGCTGCGTTGATGACCGCCCCGCTCGCCATGGCGGCCTCGGAAGAGTTCACGCCGGTGACGGCCAGCGTCGTCTCGCCGCCGCGGCCGGTCCCGGCCAGCGACGGGCGCGTCCACCTCGCCTACGAGCTGCTCGTCGTCAACCGCTCCTTCGCGCCGCCGGCGCAGGTGACCCTGCGCAAGGTCGAGGCGCTGGCGGGAGGCAAGGTGGTCGAGTCGCTCTCCGGCAAGGCGCTGGCGGCGGTGATGGCGCCCTTCGGCGCCGACGAACCGACCAACACGCTGCGGCGCGGCGAAGCCGGCTTCGTGCTGATGGACGTCAGCTTCCCGCGCGGGGCGAAGCTGCCGCGACACCTCACCCACCGCCTCTCGATCTCGCTGCAGCCGGCCCGGGAAGCGGTAGCGACCAGCTACCTAGCGGCGCCGACCGGGGTCGTGCGCGGCACTGCCCCGATGGTGGCGCCGCCGCTGCGGGGCGACGGCTGGATCGTCGGCAACGGCTGCTGCGCCCAGCTCACCTCGCACCGCGCCGGGCTGCTCCCGGTCAACAGCTCGCTCTGGCAGGGAGAGCGCTTCGCGATCGACTTCATCCAGGTCCAGCCCTCGGGGCTGCTCGGCACCGGCCCGCTCGACCAGCTCTCGAGCTATCCCTTCTTCGGCGACGAAGTGATCGCCGCCGCGCCCGGCAAGGTCGTCACGGTCGTCGACAACCGCCCCGAGACGCCGCCGGGAGATCTGCCCCCCTCGACCGCGGCCCACTCGGCCGGCAACCACGTCGTAATCGCCATGGGGCACGACCGCTACGCGCTCTACGCCCACCTGCAGCCCGGCAGCATCAACGTCAGACCCGGTGACCGCGTCCGCACCGGCCAATTGCTCGGCCGACTCGGCAGCAGCGGCAACTCCAATGCCCCACACCTGCACTTCCAACTGATGGACGGCCCCTCCCCGTTGGCCTCGGAAGGGATCCCCTACCGCTTCAGCCACTTCTCGGTGGCCGGCACCCTGACCAACTTCGGCGGTCTCTTTGAAGGCAAGCCGGCACAGGTGAAGCGACAGTTCGCCGGCCCCCATCAGGCCGAGCTGCCGCTCAACCAGCAGGTGATCGGGTTCGGCTGAGCTGGACGATTGGGATCTCACGACCCGCCCGCGCCGCTTCGCGGCGGTAGGCGGCATAAGGAGCGAAGACGTTGTCGGCGAGCGCCCAGAGGCGGCGGCGCTCGCCCTCATCGCTGACGACTGTCGCCCGCATCGGGACGCCGCCGAAGGAGACCTCGGGGTCGGCGAGGAGGTTGTGGAACCAGGCGGGGTTCTCAGGCAGGCCCATCTTCGAGGCGACAATCGTCACCTTCTCGCCATCGTTGAAGTAGATGACGGCGTTGCGGCGGTGAGCGCCGCTGCGGGCCCCGGTCGTCTCCAGCAACGCCGTCGGCATCGTCAGCCCGAGGCCGAGGCGGCCACGGGTGAGGCGCATCAGCTGTGGGTCGAGCTTCCAGACCAGGTGTCGGGAGAGGAAACGGCCGAAGGCGGTGTTGGCGAGCGCCGCGTAGAGGCGGTTGAAGCGGCCGGGCGGGCGGGTCGGGTCGACGAAGGGCGGGCCGCTCAGACGCGGTCCAGGACGACGACCGGGATCTCCCGCTCGGTCTTGGTCTGGTACTCGTCGTAGCTCGGCCACTCCGCCACCATCTTCTCCCATAGGGCGGGCTTCTCCTCGGCGCTGGCCGTGCGCGCCCGCGCCTTGAAGCGATCGCCCAGCACCTGCAGCTCGACCTCGGGCTCGGCGTTGAGGTTGAGGTACCAGGCCGGCGGCTCGGGGGCGCCGCCCTTGGAAGCGACGATTACGTATGAGTCGCCATCGCGGCCGTAGATCAGCGGCGTCGTCCGCGGCTCGCCGGACTTGCGCCCGGTGGTGGTCAGCAGCAGCGTCTGCGTGCCGTTCCACTCGTGACCCTCGGCGCCATCGGTGGCGCGGTAGCGGTCGACGTGCTCCTGACCGAAAAGAACCATGGGGGAATGCTAGCCGGATGGAGATGCGGGCCTCCCGCTCGGCCTTCGAATCACGTCAGCGGCAGGGAACTGCGTGGTGCCAAGTCGCGCACGCGGAAATGCGTTCCTCGCTGCTTGCAGGCAGGTCTCCCAATCGGGCAATGTCGCCGCCAACGGCCAGGCCCTCTCGTTGACCTGACCGGGCGGCGTCTCTACGCCTTGCGCGGATCAATCCTGCGCACTGATGCGCATCAACAAGGAGACGAAGATGAAGTTGATCAAGCTGATCAGCATCGCTCTGGCGATATTCGCGGTGATGGGGAGCGCCGCGGCAATCGCGTCCGCTGCCGAATTCAAATCCACCGAAGCCACCACGGAAGTCGCCGGGGTTCAGGAAAAAGGGAACGTGCATGAAATCAACATCGAAGGCACCAGCACGCTCAAATGCAAATCGGCGACGTTCGTGACCGCCGGTGCGGTGAAATTTCCGACCACGACCCTGACGGTGACGCCAACGTACGGTTCGTGCGAAGCCTTCGGGTTCACCGAAGCCCAGACGGCGGTCAGCATGGACGGCTGCACCTATGAACTGCAGCAGCCGAACGCGAACCTGGAAGGGAACCTCGCGATCCGCTGTCCGGCGGGAAATGCCATCACGATCAAAACCACGGGGAAATTCTCCAACTGCGAAGTGCTGATCCCCGAATCCGGCAACACCAGCCTGCGGTTCGTCCAGTACAAAAACAACGGCGGGACGCCCAGCAAGGTCGGCATGGAATTCGCCGTCACCGGGATCCAGTCCAAAGTCACGGAAACCGGCCTTTTCTGCCCCCTCACTCTCGGGGAAAAGAAAAACGGCACCTACAAAGGCAAATCGGTCATGGAAGACAAAAAAGCCAAAGCAGGGCTCTCGGTTAGCTGACGAGAGGTCCGGGGTCGGCCGAAACCCGGCCCCGGACCATCGCGCGGGTGTAGGGTCGGCCGTGGGGCAGGGGCTTACCGAGAGGAGAGCGAGATGTACGCACGAGTAGCCCGCTTCGAGGGTGCGGATGCCACCGCCCTAGAGGCCACCACCGCCCAGATCCGCAGCGAGGCCGAGTCGGCCGGCGGCCCGCCCGAGGGGGTGCCATCGACGGGGCTCCTGGTCCTGAAGGACACTGCCGGCGGCCGGGCCATGGCGATCGCCCTCTTCGAGAACGAGGACGACTACCGCCAGGGCGACGAAACGCTGAACTCGATGTCCCCGCCCGGGGGCGGCATGGGCCAGCGCGTCGCGGTCGAGAAATACGAGGTCGCGGTCAAGGTCGAGGCGTGACCATGGATACCTATGTGATTCTGCGCCGCACCGCCTGGCAGTCGCCCGATGAGCTGGAGGTCGCCGCCGGACGCTCATCTCAGGTCGGCGACGAGGAGATGTCCGACGACATTCGTTGGATCCGCAGCTACGTGCTGGAGGAGGACGGCGGCTCGGTCGGGACCGTCTGCATCTACCAGGCGAGCAGCCCGGAGAAGATCCGCGAGCACGCCGACCGGGCCGACCTGCCCGCCGACGAGATCATCAAGGTCGCCGACACGGTGATCGTCCGCCCCGATCCGGAGGCGGCAGCGGCCTAGCTAGGCACCACACAAGCCGGGACGTGAGAGGGCCGCCGAGGGCCGGCCGGCCCCGCCAAACTGCGGCGGCCCTCCCCGCGCCTCATTTTTTGTGCAGCTTGAAAGTGATCGGGCCAGTGGTGCAGGCGCCCTGCTCGGGCAGCAGCTTGCCGGCGACGATTTCCTTCTTGGCGGTGCCCGCGAAGGCCGTTTCGCTGCTGAACTTGCCGCTGAGCGAATAGGTCGCGATGCCGCCGCTGCGGCTGTCCGTGCCCGATTCGGTGACGCTGAAGGCCCGGCCCTTGATTTCGGCAGGAATGACGACGCCGCCCGCCTGCACGCTGCCGTCGGCGCAGGTCAAGGTGGTCGAGATCAGTACCTGGACCAGGTACTTGCCGCCCTGTTTGGCGACCTGGCCGGTGACCGGATGGGTGCCGGAGGCGGTCGAGAAGGTGCCCGTATATTCGCCGATCTTCGGCTTGAAAGCGGGTTTGCCGGCGGCGGCGACGGGCGCGGCGACCGAGAGGGCAACGGCGGCCAGGACGAGAGGCACAGCGCGGAGAGGTTTCATGGCGCCGCATTAGACCGGGCCAGTCAGCAACGGTCCAGGGCGCCGCGCTCGCGCTGGGGGAGATTCCCCCAGCGCCGCACTAGGCTTGCGCCCGTGTCCGCCCCGCTCGCCGAGCTAATCGGCAACGCCCACGCGTTCGAGACGCTCGAAGATTTCCGCAACGGCATCCCGGTTCTCCTGCGCGAGTTCGTCCCCGCCGACGTCGCCTCCTACAACGAGATGGACGAAGACCCGCTGGGATCGTGGTGGACGAGCGACCCCTTCCTGCCGGTCACGCCGGAGCAGGAACAGACTTTCGCCGAGCTCTCGGGAGAAAACCCTGTGCTCGCCTACGTACGCAGGACCCGCGACGGCCGGCCGCGGCGGATCTCCGACTTCCTCAGCCGCCGCGAGTACCACAGCCTGCGCCTCTACCGCGAGTTCTATGGTCAGATCGAAGCCGAGTACCAAGTGGCGCTGACCCTGCCCTCGCGGCCGCCGGTGGTGATCGGCCTCGCCCTCACCCGCTCCCAGGAGGACTTCTCCGACCGCGAGGTGGCAGCCCTCGGCAGTGCCCGCCCGCACCTGATCCAGGCCTACCGCAACGCCGAGCTGGCGGCGGCGCGCGAGGCGACGATCGACGCCCTGGAGGCCGGGCTGGAGCAGGTCGGCACGGCGGTCATCGTCGTCGACGGCTACGGCCGCGTCGACATGGCGACGCCGGCCGGCCGCCGACTCCTCGCCGGGCCGCTCGGTGCTCCCAACAAACGCATCTCCGCCGCGGCAATCGCCGCCCTCGCCGCCCGCCGCGAGGCCGGCACGCCGGCCACCGAGCCGCTCGTCCTCGACGGCGAGGACGGGAGCACGATCTCGCTGCGGGTCCTGCGCGGTCCCGAAGGCGGCAGCGAAATACTGGTGATCGAGCCGGAGACGAGCGGCCTCAGCGTCCTCGCCCTCGAAGCCCTCGGCCTCACCCGCCGCCAGGCCGAGGCGCTGCGCTGGATCGCCCTCGGCCGCCGCGGCCCCGACGTCGCCCGCCTGATGGGCCTCTCCCCGCGCACGGTCGAAAAGCACCTCCAGGCGGCCTACGAGCGGCTCGGCGTCAGCAGCTCCTCGGAGGCCGCCGCCACCGCCTGGGCCGCGGTCGGGGTGCGGCTGCCCTCGATGTAGGGGCTAGCGACCTGCCTCGGTGTGCCGCGTGGCGGCGGCGACCGCCTCCTCGGGTCCCCTGCCTTCCTCGCGAGCGACGATGTAGGCGGCGTACCAAGTCGACCAGTGGTGCTTGGGCGCCGTCGGCTCGTATTCGCCGTGGTGCTCCTCGGCCTCCCGCAGCAGCTCGGTCAGCTTCTCGACTGGACCGTTCGGCGTCTCCACAGTCCCTCCTCAGCGACCGGGCAGCCGCGTCTTGATCTCCTGCAGCAACCAGCCGTTGCCGTCCGGGTCGGCGAAGGCGAGGAAAGAGCCGTAGTCAGCGTGTTCGGGCGCCGGCCCGCCGACTCGACCCTCACTGCCTGCGTGATGAAAGACCCCGCTTGCATCGTGGAAGACCTCGCTGACCTCGACGCCGCGCTCGAGCAGGTCGGCCCGGGCAGCGTCGATGTCGTAGACCGAGAGTTGCAGGCCCTCCACCGACCCCGGCGTAGCCGCGGTGAGCCCAACGCCGAAGATGACCGAACAGGCGGAGCCCGGCGGCGTCACCTGCAACACCCGGTAGCCCTCTTCCACCGTCAAGTCGGCGTCGAGCCGCCAGCCCAGCGTCTCCGCGTAGAAGCGCTTGGCCCGGTCGGCGTCGGCGACCGGCACGACCACGATCTCCAGTTTCATCTCCCCGGGCCTTACCGGCGGACTGCCGACTTCGCTCTGCTGGGCGCGCTCCATCGCGATTCAATCTCCCTGCCGACTCCGGTGAAGTCAAGGTCGGGGGCATAGGATCGCGGCGGGGAGAAGAAAGGAGGTCGCGATGGAGGATCGTCCCGGCACCCAGTTCGCGCGCGCCCTGGCGGCGAAGGACTTCGACCGCCTTGTCGCCCTCTGCGATCCCGTCCTCGACTTCCGTGGCGTGACGCCGCGCAAATTCTGGGAAGCGGCTGACCCCCAGGCGCTGGTCGACAACGTCCTCCGCGTCTGGTTCAAAGACTCCGACGAGATCGAGTCCCTGGAGAAGCTGGAGACCGACGCCTTCGCCGACCGCGAACGGGTCGGTTACAGGTTCCGGGTCCGCAGGCCCGAAGGCACCTTCTTGATCGAGCAGCAGCTCTACATCTCGGCTCCCGAGGGCCGGATCACCTGGATTCGTTCGGTCTGCTCCGGCTTCAGGCCGGTGGACGAGTAGGGCCGGGCCGGCTCCCCGGCCTACCATTAGCATCTGCCTCATGGAGCCACGCGAGAAGGTCGGTCCTACTTCCGCAACCAAGGCCGAGGCAGTTCGAATCCAGCGCCTCCGCGCAGACGCTCAGCGCCCGATGAGCGTGAACCTCGCCGAAGGCATCGCCCTCAGCCACAAGCTCCTGCAATTCACCGGCGTCGCACTCAAGCGTCGAGCGAGCCGGCGTTCGACGAGCTGCTGCGTCGCCTCTCCGAGGCGGACATCGAGTTCGTCGTCGTGGGTGGGCTCGCCTTGAACGCCTGGGGCGTGGTGCGAGGCACCAAGGACGTCGATGTGGTCATCGCCATGGACACCGACAACATCAAGCGAGTCGCGGACGTCGCGGTAGCCGCAAATGGGCGCGTTCAACGGGGCGAAGCCCTGCTCGGCAGTGCTTTCTCCATCGCGGCGGCGCTGGCCGACGGTGAACAGGTCGCGATCGAAACCGATCTGGGCCGACTCGACGTCATCCAAGGTCTCGATGGCGTACCCAACTTCTCAGACCTACGCTCGCGAGCCACGGAGACCGAGATCCTGGGATCGAAAGTCTGGATCTGCTCGCGCGACGACCTGCGGAAAATGAAGCAGGCCGCGGCAAGGACCCGTGACCTGGCCGACATCGAGGATCTAGATGCAGCCGGCTGATCGTCACTTCTGGCCCGCTGTGACTCCCAGACATCGCCGCTGGGCCACCATCGCGTCCCTCGCAGCGATCGTGCTTGTGTGGGCGCTGCCGGCGGTGGCCAATGCGACCGGGGCGCTCCCCCGGCCCCAACCGCGGATCCTCAGCGCCTCGTGGGGAACCGACAACGCGGTCGGCTGTCCCAGCGGGCAACAGGGGCTCGACAACATCCCGGTCACCTTCAACTGGTTCATCCGCCGGGCCTCTGTCCAGCCCGCCGACTTCCGGATCGTTCGCAGTGATGGAAGCACCACCACCCCCACCTGTGCGCTCCAGTTCCCACCGGACGAGTCCGACGAGGCGCAGACGGTGAATCTGATCGGCGACTTCGGGACTCCACGAGCGGCCCGACGCCGGTGGCGGTACGGGTGGTTGGCGCCCTGCAGGGCAAGGCACCGGGCGCTCGCCGGTGGCGGCCGGTCACGGGCCTGCCGAAGGAGAGCGTGGACCCGCTCTCCGGCGGCCCGTACATCGTCGATGCCTGGACGCTGACGCCCTCGATCTACCGCGGAGACCGCAACCGCTGCCTGGTCGGCAACACCTTCGTGCGGGTGATGTGGTCCAACGGCCTCACCGCCTATCCCAGCGGAGAAGAGGTCGGCGCCGCAGTGACCACCTCATACCGCGCTCTCTATCGGCCCCCGAACCGCAAGACCATCGCGATCGCCCCCCTCGAAGTCGCCGACCTCCACGACCACCAGTCCTCCTTCAACGCCGACAACATGCACGACCTCTGCCTATCCCAGATTCCGCCCGGAGCGATGCTCGTCGGCGTGACGATCGCCGCCAACCTGATTCAGGACCCCAACGGCGACCCGAACCTCGCCCAGATATTCAGAGCGGCGACGGGGTAGCTGGGAGCACATGGACACCGAGAACCTGAAAGCAGAGCTGGACGCCGGCGAGGAGATTCTGCGAACGGCGACGCTCGTCCGGGTCGCCTACAACGGAACCGACGGCACCCCGCGCGTGGTCCCGATGGGCTTCCTCTGGACCGGCGACGCGGTGGTCGTCGCCACCCACCCCACCTCGCCGAAGTTCACGGCGCTGCGAGCCCGACCGCGGGTGGCGCTGACGATCGACACGCCAAGCCCGCCCCGGTCCCTGCTGCTGCGCGGCGAGGCCGAGATCGACGTCGTCGACGGCCCCGTGCCGGAGTACCTGGAAGCGGCCGCGAAGTCGATGGAAGGCGAGCAGCTGGCCGCCTTCGAACAGTCCTGCCGCGAGACCTACGACGTGATGGCGCGAATCAGCATCACCCCCGACTGGGCCCGCTACTTCGATTTCAGCACCGGCCGCTTCCCCGGCTTCCTCCGCGAGCTGACCTCCAAGGGCTGAGTGGCGGTGTCCGGCTCAAAGCTGATCTGCTCGATGGGTGTCTCGGTCGACGGCTTCATCGCCGACCGCGAGGGCGGGTTCGACTGGAGCGCCCCTATCGACGAGCTGTTTCAGTTCCACCTCGAGGAGGTGGGCAAGCTCGGCGGTTATCTGTTGGGCCGCAGGCTCTACGAAACGATGCTGGTCTGGGAAACGGATCCGTCGCTGCGCGACAGTGAGGCCAGGTCCGCGTTCGCCGATGTCTGGTGCGCCCTCCCGAAGGTCGTCTTCAGTCGCACGCTCGACAGCGTTGAGGGGAATGCCCGGCTCGCCGAGGGCTCGGTGGCCGAGGAGGTCGCTGCAGCGCTCGACGCGAGCGACAAGGACGTCTCGATCGGCGGCGCCGGCTTGGCCGCTGCTGCGATCGAATTAGGCCTAATCGACGAGCTGCGCATGTTCCGCTATCCGGTCGTTGTCGGTGGCGGCACGCCGTACCTGCCGCCGGTCACCAAAGACATCCCGCTGGACCTGATCGAGACCAGGACGTTCGGCTCGCGCGTGATCTACGAGCGCTACGGGCGCGATAAGTCGGACTGACACCGCCGTCCGATCAAGAACCAAGGAGCCATGAAGGCAGGAACTTACTGTCGAGGCTCCGGCTCCTCCTCGTCCTCCCGGACCCTGAAGCCAATCGGCCGCTTGGTCGCGGGGGTGGGGTACGGAGGAGAGCATCGCGACGCCCTGCTCAGTGAAGACGTAGGGGGCATAGCGACGGCCACCGCGCCCGGCGTTTGAGGTCGCAATCTGCGACCTCAAAGCCGCGGCCTCGTCCTTACGGAGCTGGACATGAAATCTTCCGGGAAGCGTTCGAGGTTCCGCTTCACCTGCTCGATCAGCCGCTTCGTCTCGACGGCCGTAGAGATCAGCCAGGTCTTCATCGAGCATCACCTGGCGCCCACGGATGACGAAGATCCGCTTCTCGATCGCGGGCATCGAGGCCACCTCGAGCGAAGCGTTCTGCTGGTCGTGATCTGCCATCTCTTGGAGCATGGCAAACACATCGGAACCTATTGTCTGATATCGGGGAGACAGGATCAATTTGGCTCCCCAAGTGAGATCG
The DNA here is from genome assembly GCA_963708405.1 of uncultured Actinomycetes bacterium. Taxonomy (GTDB): domain Bacteria; phylum Actinomycetota; class Thermoleophilia; order Solirubrobacterales; family 70-9; genus VAYN01. The sequence goes on along the minus strand of CAVPSL010000002.1, from coordinate 100,834 downwards.
GGATAGAGCGCATATCACGCTCGTATCCCGGATCAGCAGAGTCTACTTTTCTCAGTGATCTTGGTCCTGGGGAGCCTCGCGCTTACGGCGAAGCAACTCGGAGTGCCACCAAGCGCCGAGGACGGCGAGGAACAGGATTCCTGCCCCAATGTAGGAGGTTCCGTAGTTGTCGTCGTCCACCCCGGCGATGATTAGGAAAACTCCGATCAGGGCGACGAAGATCCAGCGAATCTTGGTGCGAGTATCCACCGTGGGTGAACGTATCAGGCGGCGCGTTTCATTTAGACCGGGCGGCTACCTAACGGTCCAGGTCGCGGTGTTCGGCGGGACGAATCCGGCATCGTGCATCGTGATCTCCGCAATCTCAGCGTCAGTCGGGACCGGGATCGCTATATAGCCGAGCCGGGAGTCTCCGGGCGTGAGTTCAAGCGTCCCGTCCGTAAGCAGGCCCGGTTGGAAAAGCTCATAGCTCGTTGCCTCGTATTGCTGGCCCTCCGAGTCGTGGCCTCAAGCTCGTTTGGGAAAGGCTGGGCCACCCGCTCGACGTGTCGGTCCGTCAGGGGGCCGAAATCGAGGCGTTGATCAGCGAAGCGGTCGCTAGCAATACCCCGGACTAGCGACGCGCTGGGAGAGTGACCTGCGGTTGACAGGCAGGAAACCAACCAAGCCCGTCTAGTCGTCGTTCTCAGGGTCCGGGCCGAAAACCCTGTCCGTGAAATCCTGCAGCTCCGGCGATTCCCAATCGGCCGCTGCGCTTCGATGCTGATCTAGAGCGCGGGCGTTGACCTCCAACGCCCGGCGCGCTTTCTCGGCAGCGGGGTCGCCGTCGCCGCCCGCGTCAGCGATTTCGGTAAGAGCCTCCAACGCCCGCGCGTATTGGCGCTCCATGAAGCGATGTTCGCTCGGAAGCGTCAGATCTTGCGAGAACTTGCCGGACTCCCGGCACTCCCGAATCACGCGCAACAGAACTTGCTCAGCATCCGCGACGGGAAGTCGCGTCAGCCGATCCATGATCTGTCGAACGTCTCTCGGCGGCTGGGGAAACGTGTCCACCCAGATCCACTCCCGCTTGCGTCTCCCGAGCATGGCGGGGAGCCTAACGCGGCCGAGGCCGCCGCTGCACTACTGCCAGCGCCCCGCTGCCTCACGCTTGCGTTACAGAACCCGCGAACCGCCCTGAGCGGGCGCCGCACCCCGAAAGAGCCGGCACTACCGCTTCCACGCAAGAGCAGTTGTGTCAGGATCGCCGCATGGCAGATGAATCGGTCGCGAACCGACTCCGCGAGCTCGGCGTGAAGGGCATCCTCGTGCAGATGGCCGAACGTAGGCAGATTCTTGAGCTGAAGTGCGAGATGCCGCAGTGCTATCACCCCAACGGACGCGACAAGTTCGAATCGCTCGCGACGGAGCGCAGGTTGTGGGCGCCCTCGCGCGACCACTACCCGATCCTCAGGTCGGCCGGTGGAGAGCTACGTGCCGACAACGTTCGGCTGTCCCATATCGAGTGCAATCAGCGTGACCACACGCGGCGGAAGCAGATCGGGGCACTGCTTCTTGCAGGCGAATCTCTGGAAGACATCGCCGACACGCTGAACCACAAGAAGACCCCCGCGTTTCACGGAACGAAACGATGGACGGCGGCCATGGTGCGCGAGGCCTACGTGTCCTAGCCCGGGTTCGACGCTGAGTGCCGCTTGCGCGAGAAGAAGCAGCCCTCGGCTCGCGCGGCCGCCAACCCCACGCCAGGGCCGCACCCGCGCGTCGGCTCCATATCACTCCCGACACGCTGGTCGTATCACGGCTGTATCACGGATCGCCCCGCATCGCCCCGCATAGGCTCGCGGGCCGCTCCTGATCCGGCGCCCCGCGTGGCTATGCGAAGCCATGCGGGGAAACTGTGTTATCGGGGAGACAGGATTTGAACCTGCGACCGCTCGGCCCCCAGCCGAGTGCGCTACCAGACTGCGCCACTCCCCGTTGGAGGTTTCTGCATTCTGACGGATCGGCGGGCAGGCGGCTACGCTGGTGCCGCGCGCGGCGGTAGCTCAATGGTAGAGCCCTAGCCTTCCAAGCTAGTTATGCGGGTTCAATTCCCGTCCGCCGCTCTCAGGTCGTCGGGGAGCTTGCCGATACTGGGGGTCGATGCGCTCGCCTCGCACCTCTCGCTCGACCCTCGTCTGGCTGGCCCTTCTTACCGCTTTGGCGGTTGCGCTTGGCGCTGCCGGCTGCGGCTCGGACAGCTCGGGGGAAAGTGGCGAAGGGCCCGCCGAAGCGACCAAGAGCAACGCGGGCTACGTCGACTGGCCGATGTTCGGGCGGGTGCCGGAGCGGACGCACTACCTGCCGGCGGAATCGAAGTTGCTGGACCCGCCGCTGAAGGAGGACTGGTCGATCAACACGCACGCGTTGATCGAGTTCCCGCCGGCGATCCACAACGGGGTCGCCTACGTGATCAACAAGTACGGCAACGGCAAGGCGGTGCGGCTGCGCGACCACAAGGTGCTGTGGGAACTGAACGTCCGGCCCGACGACAAGGGCAAGCCAAACTTCGTCACCGCGCCGGTCTATTACGGGGGCCGGGTCTACGGTGCCTTCCTCGACGGGCACCTCGCCGCCGGCGACGCCAAGACGGGCGCCAAAGACTGGGTCCGCAAGCTGCCGGGGCACCTCGAATCCTCGCCGATGGCCGCCGGCGGCCTGCTTTACCTCGGCAGCGACGCCGCCAAGGTCCTCGCCCTCGACCCCGCCACCGGCGCCACCCGCTGGACCTTCGACGCCCCCGGCGCGATCAAAGCCAGCCCCAGCTACCACGACGGCCACCTCTTCGTCGCCGACTACGAGAGTGGCGTCTACGCCCTCGAAGCCAAGACCGGCAAGCTGCTCTGGCGCACCAATACGAGCAAGGTGGCGCCGTTCGGCAAGGGCGGCTTCTTCTCCTCCCCCGCGATCGCCTACGGCCGCGTCTACGCCGCCCGCGACGACGGCACCGTCTACGCCTTCGACGAAAAGACCGGCAAGGTCGACTGGTCCTTCCCGACCGGCGGCTTCGTCTACGGCTCCCCCGCCGTCGCCGCCGTCCCCGGCACGCCGCCGACCGTCTACATCGGCTCCGAAGACGGCCACTTCTTCGCCCTCGACGCCGCCAGCGGCAAGGTCCGCTGGAGTTATGACGTCGGCGGCCCGGTGCCGGGCACGGCGACTGTGATCGGGCGCACCGTCTACACCTCTAGCTTCAAGCTCAACGAAACGATCGGCCTCGACGCGCTCACCCACAAGCGCACCTTCCACATCAAGCAGGCCGGCTACACGCCGATGGTCTCCGACGGCAAGCACCTCTACCTGGTCGGCTACTACGTGCTGGTCGGGCTCGAGCCGAAGCACCATTAGTCTCCCTCGCCATGGGCGAGTTCCATTACGAGAGCCACCGCATCGAGTACGACAGCTACGGCGAGGGCGAGCGCGTGATCGTCCTGGTCCACGGGCTGCTGATGAATCGCCGCATGTACGAGCGGCTAGGGCCGGCGCTGGCCGAGCGCGGCAACCGCGCCATCTGTGTCGACCTACTGGGACACGGCCGCAGCGACCGCCCCGAGGACCTGCGCCTCTACTCGATGCCGCTCTTCGCTCGCCAGGTGGCGGCGCTGATCGAGCACCTCGGCGTCGGCGCCGCTGTCGTCGGCGGCACCTCGCTCGGCGCCAACGTCTCGCTGGAGCTGGCGACGCGGGAACCGCAGCGGCTCAAGGGCCTCTTCCTCGAGATGCCGGTCCTCGATAACGCCCTCTCCGCCGTCGCCGCCACCTTCACGCCGCTGATGCTGGGTCTGCGCTTCGGCCGTCCCCTCTTCAAGACGCTCTCGCGCGCCACCTCGGCCGTCCCCCGCACCAACTACCTGCTCGACATCGGCCTCGACTTCGTACGCCAGCAACCCGGCCCCTCCCTCGCCGTGCTCGAGGGCCTGCTGCTGGGCGAGACCGCGCCGCACCGCGAGCTGCGCCAGAAGATCGAGCAGCCGGCGCTGATCATCGGCCACTCCTGGGACCCCGTGCACCCCTTCAGCGACTCCGGGATGCTGGCCGAGGAGATGCCAAACGCGCGCCTGGTCGAGGCCGCGACCCTGCTCGAGTGGCGGCTCTCGCCGCGCCGCCTCGACGACGAGCTCGCCGGCTTCGTGGACGAGGCATGGACGTAACGCCGGCCGGCCGCGTCCTCTCCCCCACGCAGATGCGGACCCTGGCGCTGCATGGCGAGGAGCGCACCGCCGCGACCGGCGAGAAGCTGTACGAGATCGGCGACGAGACCTACCCCTTCATCGCCATCATCGAGGGCGAGGCCGCGATCCTCGACGGCGGCGGCCGCGAAATCATCCGCCACGGCCCCTCCGGCTTCCTCGGCGAGATGAACCTGCTCTCCGGCCAGACCGTCTTCGTCACCGCGGTCGCCACCGAACCGATGCGCTACATCGCCGTCGACCGCGAAGAGCTGCGCAAGCTGCTCTTCGAGGACGGCGACCTCTCCGACCTCCTCCTCACCACCTTCGTCCAGCGCCGCGAACTGCTGCAGCGCCAGCAGGGCGTCGGGGTCGAGATCATCGGACCGCGCGACTCGACCGCGACCCGCGAGCTGGCCGAGTTCGCGCGGCAGATGCGGCTGCCCAACACCTGGCGCGATCCCGCCGAGGACCTCGAGGCGGCGGCGTTGCTGGAGTCGGTGCCGGCCGAGGAGCTACCGCTGGTGCGACTGCCCGGCGGCGCCGAGCTGCGCCGGCCCAGCCACGGCCAGCTCTCACGCACGCTCGGAATCGGCCTCGAGCTGGCGCCCCGCGAGGAGGTCGACCTGGTGATCGTCGGCGGCGGCCCGGCCGGCCTCGGCGCCGCCGTCTACGGCGCCTCCGAGGGGCTCGACACCCTCGTCGTCGAGGGCACCGTGCTCGGCGGCCAGGCCGGCACCTCGCGCCGGATCGAGAACTACCTCGGTTTCCCGGCCGGGATCAGCGGCACCGAGCTGATCAGCCGTGCGATCACCCAGGCGCGCAAGTTCAGCGCCCGCACCGCCACCCCCTACCGAGCGCAGGCGCTCGAGCCCGGCAGCGAGCGCCACCTGGTCCGGCTCGAGGACGGCCACGAGGTCGCCGCCCGCGCCATCCTCCTCGCCACCGGCGCCGAATACCGCCGCCTGCCGGTCGAGCGCCTCGACGAGTTCGAGGGCTTCAGCGTCTTCTACGCCGCCGGCCCGCCGGAGGCGCAGCTCTGCGGCGCCCAGCGCGTCGGCGTCGTCGGCGGCGGCAACTCGGCCGCTCAGGCCGCCGTCTGGCTCGCCCGCGGCGGCGCCCTCGTCACCCTCCTGCACCGCCGCGCCAGCCTCAGCGAGACGATGTCCCACTACCTGCTCGACGAGCTCGAGCGCTACGGCGTCGCCGTCCGCGACCGCAGCGAAATCAGCGAGCTGCACGGCGAGGACGGCAAACTCGAGGGCGTCACCCTGACCGACGGCACCGAGCTGCCCCTGGCCTTCCTCTTCCTCTTCCTCGGCGCCTCACCCTGCACCGAGTGGCTCGGCGACGCCATCGCCCGCGACGGCGACGGCTTCGTCCTCACCGGCCCCGAAGCCGGCGCCGAAGGCCTGCTGGAGACGAGCGTGCCCGGCGTCTACGCCGCCGGCGACGTCCGCGCCGGCTCGATCAAGCGCTGCGCCACCGCCGTCGGCGAGGGCGCCACGGTCGTCCGCTTCGTCCACGAGCGACTTAGCTGACGCGGTAACGCAGGTGGACCGCGCCGCTCTCGAAGCGGCGGTGTCCGAGCAGTTCGAGATCGAGGCGCAGTCCGCGCGGCAGCGCCGGCTTGCCGCCCCCGACCGAGACCGGGTGCAGGAAGAGATTGACCTCGTCGACGAGCTGCTCAGCAAAAGCCCGCGCCGCCAGCTCGGCGCCGCCGATGCCGAGATCGCGTTCGGCGACCGCCTTCATCGCCCGCACCGCCTCCGTGTCGAACTCGCGCTCGACCCGGGTCCGCGCCGTGCTCACCTCGGTCAGGGTGCGCGAGTAGACAACCTTGTCGGTGTCCCGCCAGATCGCCGCGTACTCCCGCATCACCGCCGGCCGCTCGGGCTCGTCGCCGCTCTCTTCCCAGAAGCGCATCGTCTCGTACATGCGGCGCCCGTAAAGGTAGGTGCCGATCGGCCGCTCGTGCTCGTTGACGAACGCGTGCAGCTCCTCGTCGGGGACCGCCCAGTCGAACTTGCCGTCCTCGCCCTCTACGTAGCCGTCGAGGGAGGCGATTGCGGAGTAGACGAGGCGGGCCACGCCGGGAATCTCGCAGGTTCGGCGGCGGCATGGGGCCAGACGGCGAGCGCCAGCAGGACCATCAGCGGCCCGGCGCCCGGGTCAGTCGCACTGCCGGTGGTGAGACCGCCGAGGCTCTGGCCAAGGGCCCAGTAGAGAAGCGAGACGAGGACGCCGAGCACAAGTGCCTGGCGGCGCCAGCGAGTCCAGACGCCGACCGCGACAAGCAGGGAGACGACCAGGAGGAGGACGGCGATCGGCTTGCCGTCCCCCTGCACCGTCCCCGCCAACGATCGCTGCAGGCTGTAGAGCCACGGCATCGAGTCGCCCGAGGCTTCGATCAGGGCGCCGCTGAGCGAGAGCGTGGGCCGCGCCAGGGCCTCGATCCAGAGCAGGCTGGCGGCGCCCCAAACCAGCGACCAGACGGCGAGGCCACCGCGCTCGCCGAGCAACCCCGAGGCCGCGGCCGAGCGGTCATCCTCGCGCCGGGTCGGCCAGACCAGCAGCCCGATCAACCCGTAGAGGAGCACCGGTCCCGGCGCCCCGGTGAAGGGCGAGCCCATGTCCATCAGGACCATCCCGAAGCCCTCCCCGAACCACCAGACCACCAGGACCCAGGCGAACGAGACCGCCAGCGCCGGCTTCACGGTCGGCCGGTAGAGCAGCCCGACGCCAATCAGGCATTGGACGAGGGCGAAGCAGGTGTTCCAGAAGGTCAGGTCGCCGCCGGCGAGGTGGGCCGCCCAGAGGATCGAGTCCTTGGCCCAGGCCGGCTGCATCACCGTCATCGGTTCGATCACTTCGCTGATGAAGCCCTGCGAGTACATGAACGACTGGAACTGGAGCGCCCCGTCGAGCAGCCAGATCAGGCCCAGCGCGACCTGGACCTTCCTGCGGGTGATCATGCCCTGGAGTACAGCGCATTGGCGCTGCGAGTTCGAATGCCGCTCAGACGCGCAGCAGCCGCAGCGAGGCGAGCATGCCGCCGACCGCCAGCACCGAGCCCACCGCCCAGGCGGCGGCGATCTCGCCGCTGAGGGTCGAAAGCTCGTAGAAGTCGCGCAGGAAGGGGACGAAGAGCGCCAGCGCGAAGACCAGCCCCATCGCCGCGCAGAGGCCGCCGACGGCGAGCCGCCGCCGCCCTGGTTCGTCCTCCAGCCGCATCACCACGGCGAGGCCGGCGACGACGACGATCCCGGTCGCCACCGTGCGCGAGTCGGCGACGTCGAGGTCGAAGCCGTAGCGGGCCAACAGGTAGCCGGCGGCAATACCGATGCCGCTGGCGATGCCGGCCGGCACGGCGAAGCGAGCCACGGTGGCGAGGAAGTTGTCCGGGCGCCAGGGCCCGCTGCTCGGCGCCAGCGCCAGCAGGAAGGCCGGGATCCCGATCGTCACCGTGGAGGCGATCGTGAACTGGCGCGGCAGCAGCGGGAAGGTGGCGGTCGGGATCCCGACCGCCACCATAAGCAGCGCCGTGAAGACCGTCTTGGTGACGAAGAGGCGGGCAACGCGCTGGATGTTGCGGAGGATCTGCCGCCCCTCGGCGACCATCCCCGGCACCGCGTCGAAGTCGCCGCGGACCAGGACCAGGTCGGCGACCGAGCGCGCCATCTGCGACCCCGAGCCCTGCGCGATCGCCAGCCGCGAGCGCTTTAGCGCCGGCACGTCGTTGACGCCGTCGCCGATCATCGCCACGAAGCGGCCGCCTTCGGTCAACGCCGCGACCACGGCGCTCTTGCCCTCGGGCGAGATCCGGCCCACCGCCGGCGCCTCGAGGATGGCCTCGCGCAGCGCCGCCTGGTCATCGGGCAGGTTGCCGCCGTCGAGCGCCGGTGCCGTGCCGGGGATGCCGGCGTCGCCGGCGATCGCCCCGACGGTGGCGGGCGCATCGCCGGAGAGGACCCGCAGGTCGACGTGCTCGGCGGCGAGGAAGGCGATCGTCTCGACCGTGCCGGGACGCAGGCGCTCGGCCAGCACCGCCAGGCCGAGCGGCCGGGCGTCGGCCGGGAAGGCCGGCTCGCCCTCGGCCGCCGGCAGCGGCTGCGCGCTGCTGCCGATCGCCAACACCCGCCGCCCCTGCGCCGCCTGCTCGCGCGCCCGCGCGGCCAGGTCCAGGTCGGCGGCGGCGAAGTGCTCGGGAGCGCCGAGCAGGAGCCGCTCGCCGCCGAGGTCAAGAGCGCTCCAGCGCCAGCGCGAGGAGAACGGCACCTGGGCGACGACGGGCGCGGCAGTGGCGCCGGGAAGCTCGGCGGCGGCGATCGCCTCCAGGGTCGAGTTGCGGCTGGGGGCGCTGGCGGCGAAGCGGCCGAGGGCGGCGCTGAGCTCGTCCTCCCCCACCCCATCGGCTGGCAGCAGCTCGACCAGGCGCAACTGCGGCTCGGTCAGGGTGCCGGTCTTGTCGGTGCAGATCAGGTCGACCGAGGCCAGCGACTCGATCGCGCCCAGCTGTTGGGCGAGGACGCCGCGGCGGGCGATCTTGAAGGCGGAGACGGCGGCGGTGAGGCTGATCAAGACGATCAACCCCTCGGGCACGAGGTTGACGATGCCGGCCGTCACCGCCTGCACCCGTTCTTCGGTGTCCTCGACCCGCAGCAGGACCGAGACCGTTAGCCCGATCGCCACCGGCAGCGCCAGCGCCACCAGCCACAGCAACAGCCGGTCGTTGGCCCGCTGCAGCGGTGAGCGCGGGTGGCGGAAGGCTCGCGCCGTCTCCGTGAGCTGGGCGGCGCGGCTGTCGGGACCAACCGCCGTCACCGTGAACAGGGCCGTGCCCTCGACCGCGAAGGAACCGGACCAGACCGGCTCGCCGCGGCGCCGCAGCACCGGCTCGGACTCGCCGGTGAGGTTGGCCTCGTCGAGGCTGAGCCCGTCGCTCTCGGCGATCTCACCGTCGGCGGCAATCTGCTCTCCCGCCGCGACCCGGACGAGGTCGCCGACCACCACCTCCTCGACCGGCAGCTGCCGCTCGCGACCGTCGCGCAGCACCGTCGCCACCGGCGCGATCAGCGCCGCCAGCTTGTCCAGCGCCCGCTTCGAGCGGATCTCCTGGAAGGAGCCGATGAAGACGTTGGCGACGAGGATGCCGACGAAGAGGGCGTCGCGCCAGGAGGCGAGGGCGATCGTCAGGACGCCGAAGAAGAAGAGGATCCCGTTGGGGACGTTGAGCGTGTTGGCGCGGACGATGCTGCGGTAGGAGCGGCTCGAGTGCTGGCGCGGCAGCGGCCCGCGCTCCTGCAGCCGCCGCGCGGCCTCGGCCTCGCTGAGGCCGGTGGGTGCGGTCTGCGGGTTGGCGGTGGCGATGCGCTGACGCTACCGCGCCCCAGCGGCGCCGTCAGGCCGCGAAACGCTGCTCGGCCCGGGCGCGGCGCTTCGCCGCCTCGACCTCGCGGTCCTTTGCCGGCGCCGCGGTAACCAGCCGCTCAAGCAGTCGCGACGAAGCCGCCGCCACTTCGGCGACCGCCTCATCGAAGGCCTCTGCGTTGGCCTGCGAGGGCTTGTTGTAGCCGCTGATCTTGCGCACATACTGAAGCGCAGCAGCGTCGATCTCCTCTTGGGTCGCGGCCGGCTCGAAGTTATGTAGGGCACGAATGTTTCTGCACATGGAGACGATGTTAGGCAACCGCGGCTAGCCCACACCGACGAGACTCGACCCGGATTGCTGAGCCAGGCCGGTCGCCGGCGGTCGGCCGCCGGGGCAGGAGGGAGCGTGGATCGCGCAGCAGGGTGCCGTCGCCAGCGGGAACGGGGGGTCGATTAGATCCTCCGAGACGCGTTTCCAGAACGGGCTGTCGGTGCCGCCGAGCGGGTCGTAGGGGCAGACCCGTCGGCTTGGGGCAGTGAGCCACAGACCCTTGCTCGCAATCGGGTCGGCGACCGCCGCGGCGGCGACGCCGAGGTGCTCGGACCAGAGCCGGGTCCGCAGTCGCTGCGCCAGCGGCACCCCCGGGCGGGGCGGCCCCAGTACCGCCGCCACGACCTCCGAGTCATGCTCCCAGCCGCGCCGGTTCAGGTTCGCCGAGCCGATCACGGCGACCTCGTCGTCAGCGATCAGCATCTTCGCGTGGACGTAGGTGTGGGGCGGGTGCGCGCCGGGGTCGGCCCCCGGCCCGCAGAGCGTGAAGACCCGCAGCTTGGCGCCATGCGGGCTGGTCCTGATGTGGTCGATGAAGCGTTTCCGCAGCTCCCACTTGCGCGGCAGGTCGGATATCTCCGAGGCGGCGATCAGGATCGTCACATGGTCGAGTCTGGGCAGGGCGCGGCGGATCGCCTCCGCGGCGCACATGCTGGTCATGTACTGCTCCTCGATGTAGATGTAGCGGCGGGCGGCGCCGATCACCCCCAGCAGGATCTCCTGCACGGTGCGGTCACGGAAGGTCCGCACGACCCCGCCGGGCAGCGTCGCGGTGGCGTTCAGGGTCTCGCCCACCCTCACCACCATCGGGCCGGCCGGCCCCGGGACCGGCTCGATCAAGCCCAGGAGCGACCCCTTTGCCCTGTCCAGCGCCGGCGCTTCGGCGCTGCAGAACCAACGCTTGATGAAGACGCTGAGCATGTCGTGCGCCGCCGGCCCGATGACGCGGCAGTGCACGTCGTGGAGCGGCTGGCCGGCGTTGCCGCTGCTGCCCGTCGCCGCTGCCGCCACGCCACCACCACCGCTGCTGCTGCCGCCGCCCCCGCCCTGGCAACCGCCGGCGTCGCAGATCCGGTCGCAGTTGATGTCGATGCCGCCGCAGAAGGAGATCAGGCCCTCGCTGCCCTTGACGACCATCATCTTCTGGTGGTGCGAACCGAACACCGGCGAGCTCTGGTCGTTGTCGAGGATCGCGGCGCCGCCGCGCAGGCCGTTGACGAAGGCGACCTCGGCGGTGTTCTTCGACTTCCCGGTCTGGTCCCAGAGCATCACCCGCACCTGGACGCCGGCCGCGGCGGCGGCGCTGAGCAGGTTGCGGACCGTCGATGGCCCACGCCGCGGCGCCGGCGGGCAGACCGGCCCCGTCGTCGGCACGTCCAGCGGCTCGTCGAGATCAAGCCACCAGCCGAGCAGGTAGATGTAGTGGCCGGCGCCCGTCGCGGTCCGGATCGCGGCGTGGAAGGCGCGGAAGGTCTCGGGGCCGTCGACTAGGTCGGTGACGGCGTTGCCGTCGCGCAGCCCGGCGCCGATCCGCGAGCGCCAGCGGCTGACCCCGTCGTCCGGCTGCGGCGGGGCCGGGGCCGGTGGGACGGGGGTCGGCGGTACCGGGACGGGCGGAACGGGGGTGGGCGGCGGGCCGTCATAGCCGGGAGGCAGCGGCGCACCGTCGGCGATCAGGGCCCGCTCGGTGTCGGGGCCGACGATCCCGTCGACGGCCAGATGCTTGCGCGCCTGATAGCGGCGCACCGCGGCCTTGGTCAGCGGCCCGACGATGCCGTCAACGGCCAACCCGGCCGCTTCCAGCCCGTTCAGTGCCCCCTGGTACCAGCGGGTGTAGTCGCGACTGTTGCGCTCGACGGCCTCGGCGAGCTCCGCCGTCGCCACTGGCGCCGGTAGCAGCCGCAACAGCGCCTGGTCGTTGGGGAGGAAGCCCTGCCGGTCGGCGACGCGGCGGGCGAAGCGGTCCTCGCGCGGGTGCGGCAGCGAGCCGTCCTCGACCACCCAGGCGTAGCGGCCGGGGAGGGTCCCCTCGAGCTCCAGCCCCTCGGCCCGGGCGGCGGCGACGTCGAGCAGCTCGCCGCTGACCAGGGTCGAGAGGAAGGCCAGTCCCTCCCCCATGGCGCCGCGCACGAGCAGGTCGCCCGGCTGGGCGGTCTCGATCCGGTCGCCGGGTCCGGTGACCAGCTCCACCTTGCCCGCCAGCCGCTCGCGCTCCGCCTCCCCGCGCCCCAGCACAAAGACGTCGAAGAGGTCGCGGCTGCTGATGGCGAGGTCGCGCAGCACCTGGTCTGGACCCCGCAGCGCCCCGCCGTCGCTCGCCGCCGTCGCTTCCTCCATGTTCGCCATTGCCTCCCCCTCCTCGGGTTCGATCGATTCCGCTGCCACCGTCTGCCGGCCGCCGCGCCCGGCCCTCCGAGCTCCGCCCCGCGCCGCCTCGACCGCTGCCTCCAGGTTCAGATAGCCGCTGCCGGCGCGCTCCGCCTCCTCGCCTTCGAAGGCGTCGGCGGACTCCAGCAGTGCCGCCCGCAGGCGCGATGCCGGGACCCGGCCCAGCGCCTCCATCAGGCAGGCGATGGCGCCGGTGACGAAGGGGGCGGCCAGGCTCGTGCCGGACATGCGGACGCTCGCCGGCGCTTCCGCCTCGTCGGCGCCCCGAGGCCGGCTGCGAGCCGCGAGAACGCGTTCTCCGGGGGCCAGCAGGGCCGGCTTTGGCCGCCCGTCGACGGTGTCGCCGCTGCTGCTGAAGCGGGTCGGCGGGCGGGCCGGGTCGTGCTGGTCGCAGGCGCCGACGGCGAGGTTGCGGAGGCCGTTGCAGATCGTGCCGGTGGTGGTGCTGGTGACCACGTAGTCGGCCTCGAAGCGGGCCTGGTTGCCGCCCCGCCCCGCCTCGCGCTCGATCCAGGCGTGGAAGCGGCCGTCGAGTACCTCGGCGCCGACCAAGACCAGCCGCCAGGTGCCGTGCGGGGCCTCGGGAGCGATCCGCAGCAGCACCTGGTTGCGGCCGTTGTTGGGGTCGCCGGTCCGGTGCTGGATCCGGGCAACCGCCTGCCCGTCCACCGTCAGCTTCACGTCGCCACCCGGCCGGGCGAGCGCCCGCGAGCGCCCGTCGGGCGCCTCCAGGCCGACCAAGAAGCGGTCGCTGCCGCCGTACCAGAGGTCGATCTCATGGATGCCGGGTCGGGTCGCGTCGAGCCGCAGCGGCACCCGCAGGACATCGCCCTGCTCGAGCCGGGCGCTGGTGTGAACCTGGCTCGAAAAGTAGTTGCCGGCCGAGTTGACGATCATCCGGCCCGGCGCTTCCCGCACCACCGCGTCGAGCAATTGCTCGACCAGCGTGCAGCCATCGTGGGGGCCGCCGTGGCGACCCAGGCTCATGTTCACGACCCAGGGCCGGTCGCCGGCGATCTCGCGCACGAAGTCGACCGCCTCGGCGACCGCGACCGAGTCGCCGAGCCCGCCGGCGCCGGCAAGGTTGACGAAGACGATCTCGGCGTCGGGGGCGACGCCGGCGACGCCGCCGTCCCAGTCCGAGCCCGCCGCCACCGACGTCGTCGCGGTCCCGTGGGTGCCCTCTCCCATGTCCCAGAGCGCCGGGTCGTAGCCGAGCGCGGCGAGCGGGTCCTCGTGTCCCAGGGCGGCGTCGATCGCAGCGCTGTCGTGGACCCGGCCATAGCCGAAGCGGTTCGGCCGCGCCAGGTCGGGGTCGCCGGTCTGGTCCCAGAGGGCGAGCACTCTGGTGCTGCCGTCCTCGCGGCGGAAGGCCGGGTGGCGGAAGTCGAGCCCCCAGTCGACCATCCCGACCACAACCCCGCGGCCGGTCGGCCCGAGGCCCGACGGGCGCCGCTGGTCGGTGTCCACCGGCGCCACTGCCTCGGCCTCGACCTCGACCAGCTCCGGCCGGTAGGAGCGCGGCGCCTTGACGCTGCGCGCCGCGGGCGATTCCCACAGCTCCCGCACGGCGCCGCGGCGCACCCGCACGGTCGCCACGTCGCCGAACCTCGAGACCACCCGGGCACCAGCCGGGAGCGCCGCCGAGACGGTGTCAAGCCGCACCAGCAGCGCCAGCTCCTCGTCGGGATCGCCGGCCTCGACGAGCCGGCCCAGCGTCGGGTCCATGGCCCCGGCCTAGCCGCCGCGGGACGATTTGGCGGCGCTGAGCCTCGGTTTCGGCCGGAAGACATAGAGGGTCAGGGCCGAACGGGCGTCGACAAAGGCGCCGGCCTTCGGGTCCTGGGAGGCAACGACTGTCTCCGCCCCCGATTTCTCCGACTCGACGATCTCGGCCCCCTCTTCGAGGCCGGCAAGGCGGAGGATCGATTCCGCTTCTTCGCATTCCTTGCCGACGACGTCGGGCACCTCGAGGCCGGCGCTGATCAGGATCGTCACGGTGCTGCCGGCGCCGACGACGGTGCCGGCCTCGGGGTCGCTGCCGATCACCCCGCCCAGCGGCTCGCCACTGGCGACTTCGGCCGTCGCGGCCACCAGCCGGTGGCCTTCAACGACTTCCTTCGCCTCTTCCGGGTCGTCGGGAAGTTCGGGGACCTGGACTTTCGCCGGCGTCGCCACGGGCCCGCCCGGCGCTGGCGCCACCGGCCCCGACCCGAGCCCACCCCCTTGCGCCGCGGTCGCCAGCAGCACCGGTCCCAGCGGGTTCTGCCCGAGGACCCCGCCGACGATGTCAATCGTCGCCGCCTGGGCGCGGTCCGGCATGTCGCTGGTCAGGAGGCTGGTCAACACGTAATTGCGCAGGCTGAAGACCATGGCCTAGCTCCCTTTGTTGAGGGCACCGGACATCGCCAGCACCAACATCATCATCGTCGTCTGGTCGCCACCGAGCATGCCTCCGGAGCCGCTGCCGCCGCCCGACTGGGATGAGGATTCGCCGATGCCGCTCAGCATCAGCATCGGCAGCATCGCGCTCATCATCGGGTTGGCCGTCCCCATCGTGCTCGAGAGGAGCGGCATCAGGACCAGCGCGTCGCGCAACTGACCGATGTCTTTGCGGGCGTCGCGGGCCTGGTTAGTCTGGCGGCGAACGTCGCGCCCGATCGCGGTGACGCTCGTGTTCACCCGCTGGATCGCGGTGCTGTTGCGACTGATGTCTCCGTTCAGCTTGTTGACCGCCATCTGCAGTTGGGCCTGCGTGACCGGCCGCTCCGCGGGCCGGGGCGGCAGTGGAGTCGGCCGAGCGGTGTTGATCCGCCGCGAGCCACCAAGCCGCGCCTCTTCCAGGCCCTCGCCGTCATAGGCCTCGTTGTAGTCCTCGTCGTAGGCCTCATAGGCCTCTGCGATATCTGGCATCTGCGTCTCCTCCTAGGGACGGTTCGATTTGCATTGCGGGCGCCGCCGCCGGGCCGTCAACCCAGCGCAGCACCGGTTTCACCAACTCCTCGAAGAGCGTCGGGTCGGGGCGACGGCCTCCCGGCCGGCCCCGGCCCCGGCAGACCGGGCAGAGCTCGTCCTCCCCGAAGCAGCGCTCGCAGGCGCCGAGCGCGTCGGCCAACAGCCGCTCCCGCCCGCGCCGTTCCTCCAGCTCGGCGTAGAGCCGCTCGAGCAGGTCTGCCAGCTCGGGATCGAGCGCGGCCTCGGGCGGCGGCTCCTCGGCGTCCTCCTCCGCCGCCGCGGCAGCGGCCTGGCGCTGACGCAGGCCGGCGGCGATCGTCGTCGCCACCGGGTCGTCGCCGAACGACTGCTCGACCAGGTCGGCGATCGAGAGCCCGCCCTCCGGAGCCGTCCCCGCCGCCAGGTGCGACAGCAGCATCTGCGTCGCCTCATCCATCGGCGCCAAGGCTCCAGCTCTCGGGCCCGCCGTCGTAGGCCAGCTCACCGTCGGCGATCACCTGCGCCTCCAGCTCGTCGTATAGCTCGTCGATCCAGCCCTCGTCGCTCGATTCCGCCTCGTCCAACCCCTCTTCGCTCGCGGCCTCTTCGCTCGACTCCTCTTCGCGGGCCTCGAGCGGGGCGAGCTGCCCCAGCGTCCACTCGGCCCTCGCCTCGGGAGCGGCCAAGTCGAATCCCTCGCCAAAGCTCTCCGCCCCCAGGTCCTCGGCCGGAAAGGTCTCCTCCCACTCAGCCGAGGCGCGGTTGGCGAGCATCCCCAGCAAGCTCGTCACCGCCGCCACCGGCAACTGGCCGCCGCTCGGCGTCGGCACGGTGCGGCCACCGGCGCGGCCGAGCATCATCGACCCCAGCGCTTGCTGCACCGTCGGGCTGCCGAGGGCGGTAAGCAGTTGCCCCACCGCTCCGCCGGGACCGGCGGGGGCGGCCCCCGGGACGGCGGCCCTGGCCGGACCGGCCGGCCCTTTCGAGCCCAGGGCGCTGCTGAGACCGCCGAGCAGCGCCCCGCCAATGGCGCCGAAGGGGCCGAGCGCGGCCCCACCCGCGGCCCCGGAGGCGATGCCGGGCAGTACCCGCTGCAGGACCGGCGCCGCCACCCGGGCGACGCTGCTCAGCGTGCGCCCGATGCCATCGAAGAACCCCTCCGCCTCGTCCAGCCCGAAGCCCTCGCCGAAAGTCGCCTCGAGCACCGCCTCGACGTCCTCCCGGGGCAGGCCCCGGTACTCGGGGGCAAGGGCTCTGCCAACTGCTGGGTATGCCTCCTGCCACTCGGACATCCGCCGGACCTCCCGGAATCGACGTTGCGTTGCGGCGACGGTAGCCCGCCCCGGGGCAGGGTCAATCGGGTTGCGCCGAACCGTGCGCTTCGGCTGCCGAAACGACACGTTTCGCACCGCGGGAGGCGGCGACGAGGTCCCGGAGCTGTCGGTGGGCGGTAACCGGCAGACCGCTGAGGACGTGGCTCGTCACCCCCGAGCCACCCGGCCGGGCGGGCCTGAGGTACTCGGCGATCGGCGCCTCGGCGCAGCGGCGCACCGAGTAGGCCCAGCGGGCGACCTGGTCGTCGCTGGCCTGGGCGCCGACGATCACCACGCAGAGCGGCTCTACCGCGGCGAGCGCCTCCGCCAGACGGCCGTGCGCCTCGACCGGCAGGACCAGCACGCGCAGGCCGTCACGCCGGCAGTACAGCTCCAGGGCGTGGACACTGGCGCGGGAGGCCGCAAGGCCGCCGCCGCAAGCGTCGCCGATCAAGATCCCAGGCCCGGGACCGAGGGGCCGGGAGAAGCGCTGCGCGCGGCAGAGCCAGTCGACCCCCCAACGCAGCGAGGTCGCCCAGCGGGCGCTGACGTTTCCGTCCCGGCGCCGGACCTCGTCCAGTGCCGGCAGCAGCACCTCATCGACGGAGCGCTCAAGCGACCGCAGGGCCAGCGAGGCCTCCATTGCCCGGTCGGCATCGGCAAAGCTGAACGAGTCGAGAGCGAGAACAAGGGCGTCCGTGTCGGCGCCGAGCTCCTCACGGACGGCGCTGATCGCCGACTGCACCGACAGTCCGCGGGCGAGGGCGTCCCGCAGCGCCGCGATCTCCGCGTAGGTGTAGGTCCGGTGCCTCCCGGGAGAGCGGAGCGGCTTCGGGTACCCGTACTTCCGCTCCCACGTCCTCAGCGTGTTGGGGCTGATGTTGAGAAGCGCCGCCGCTTCCCGGGTCTTGAGACTGCGCATGGCTGGGAGTCCTGGTGGCTGGTTGACATAGACCTCGGTGGACCCCCATGCCCTGGCGCAGAACCCTTTTCGCTGGCGCCTGAAAAGTCAAGGAATTTCGTGAGGTTGCCGTGATCACGTGGCTTCCAGCTGCGGGGGCGCGCGCCCGTCGACTTCGACCAAATGCGTAACGGGCGGCTGTCCCCCACCCGCTCCGAGCTCGCGGATCTCGTTCTCCAAGGCCAGGTCGGCCTGGGTCAGACGTTCGTGCTGGCAGCGCAACCAGGAAGGTCGGCAGGGTGGCGGCCGACTGCACCAAGGCCACCAGCAGCGGCGACCGGGTCAGTTCCGTCATCAGCCAGGCGGCACCGACGTTCTGCATCCAGGTGCCGGTATTGGGCCGAGACGCTGCCCAGTCAGAGCAGGCGGGAAGCCCGCGTTGTGCAGTGGCTCAGCCGGGCCGGCCAACCTCGTACACAGCCGCCAAATCTTCGTCGGCGTGGTCCTCGTCGGCAGCCAGGAAGCGCTCGTAGGTCGCATCCAGCAGCGGCATCGGGGCTTTCGAGCTCTGCTCTACCTCCCGCACCAGCTCCAGGTCCTTGAGGGCAAGGCGCACGGGGAAGCCAACCGGGTAGTCGCGGGCACGCATCTCGGCCAGCTTCAGAAGCCCATAGTCAGAGCCCAGCGGCCCGCCGTTGAGCAGGTCGACGAACCGCTGCTGGTCCAGCCCCATCGCCTCGCAGAGGTGCAGCGACTCCGCGAGACCCGCGGTCATGGCGATCATCCAGTGGTTGGCGGCCATCTTCAGGCGCGAGCCCATCCCGGCCTCGCCGACCCAGAGGACGCGTGAGCCCAGCGCTTCGAAGACCGGCTCGACCGGCGCGCGCGCCGAGTCAGGCCCGGAAGCGAGGATGGTCAGTTCACCCTCCTCCGCCGGGTGGGTGCTGCCGGAGACGGGCGCATCGACAAGCGTCACGTTCTGAGCCCGAGCCACCTCGACGAGCTGATCGGCCTCGCTCGCCCCAACGCTGCTCATCTGCAACCAGATCGTCTCCTCCGGCCAGTCCTTGAGCAACGGCTCGACGAGGTCGAGAACGATCGGCGCCGTCGGCAGCATCGTGATCACGACGTCGGCGCCGCTCACAACCTTGGCCGGTTCATCTCCTCGCTTGGCGCCACGCTCCTCGACAGCAGTTACCTGTTCGGGGTTGCGGTCCCAGGCGACAACCTTGATGCCCTGGTCGAGGAGGCGATGGGCCATAGCCGATCCCATCAGGCCAACCCCGAGCAAACCTACGCGAACCTTCTGCTTGTCAGCATGGGTGTTCACTCAGTGCCTCCATCATCTCCCCGCCAACCTGATCGGTCAAACAATCCGAGGAGTGCATCGTCGGGGAGCGTAGGATCGAGGGAGACGGAGGTGGAGCAGCGATGACCTACACGGCGTCTCCCGATCGCTACGAGGGAAAGATGCAATACCGGCGGACGGGCCGTTCGGGCCTCGACCTCCCCGTCCTCTCGCTGGGCTACTGGCACAACTTCGGCGACGACCGTCCCTTCGAGGTCCAGCGCGCTATTTCGCGACCCGCCTTCGACCTGGGGATCACCTACCACGACCTGGCCAACAACTATGGACCTCCCTACGGCTCGGCCGAGACCAACTTCGGCCGCCTGATGAAGGAGGACTTCCGCCCCTACCGCGACGAGCTGGTGATCTCCACCAAGGCCGGCTGGGACATGTGGCCCGGCCCCTACGGACAGGGCGGTGGCTCGCGCAAGTACGTTCTGGCCTCGCTGGACCAGTCGCTGCAGCGGATGGGCCTCGACTACGTCGACATCTTCTACTCCCATCGTCTCGATGCATCGACGCCGCTGGAGGAAACGATGGGCGCGCTCGACACCGCCGTGCGCCAGGGCAAGGCGCTCTACGTCGGCCTCTCCTCCTACGACGCGGAGCGGACGCGGCAGGCGGCGGCGATTCTGCGTGACCTCGGAACCCCCCTGCTGATCCACCAGCCGTCCTACTCGATGCTGAACCGATGGATCGAGACCGAGGGCCTGCTCGAAACCGCCGCCGAGCTGGGAATCGGGGTGATCGGCTTCACCGCCCTCGCCCAGGGCCTGCTCACGGATCGCTACCTGGACGGCGTCCCCGAGGATTCCCGCGCCGCGCGGGACCCCGAATTCGACCAATCCTGGCTCAACGACGAGATGATCTCCAGGCTGCGAGGGCTGAACGAGATCGCCTCTAAGCGCGGCCAGAGCCTTGCCCAGCTTGCGCTGGCCTGGGGGCTTCGGGACGAACGCGTGACCTCACTCGTCATCGGCGCTTCCTCGGTGGACCAGCTCGAGCAGAACGTCGCCGCCCTGGACAACCTCTCGCTTTCGGCGGACGAGCTGGCGGAGATAGATCGGCACATCACCGCCGACGGAAGCGTCGATCTCTGGCGGAAAGCGCGGGAAGGCGCTCTCTAGCGACGGCGTAGAGGTGCGACACACGTCCGCTGGCTCAGAAGAGAGGAAGTTCAGATCTCTGACCGAGGCCCAGCCCCGAGTCGTAGAGCGCAAAAGTGTTTCGGGAGGAGGGAACAGTGGCGGGACTCGCCATGTAATCGACCAGACGCCCGTATTCGTAGTGCTGCGCCTTGACCACGAACTGCCTCGGACCCTGATTGGTGTTCAGCGTCACCGACACACCCCCGGGAACCTCGAACGCGAGGTCGATGCAGGTCTGCGTGCTCGTCCCGGCAACGACCGCGTAGGGAAACGTCGGGTTGGTCGTGTGAAAGAAGCTGACACACGGTGAGAAACCCGAGGGCCCACCGGGCCCACCTCCGACAACACTGCGGCAAGCGCTCAGGCTGGTGGGTGCGTAGGCGACCACTCCGCCGCTGACCTGGGAGAAGGAGACGAAGAGATTGACGCTGAGGTTCGGACACCTACTCAGGAGGCTGAGCGTGGCCTTGACCCCCGCCGGCAAACCGGGGATGTATCGCGCCACCGTGATGCTCGACTCGTAGTAGCTACGCCCCCCGATCGTGTAGTGATGCGGAAACGTCACCGCCTGCGCAACCGGTACCGAGCACGAGCCGAGAAGCGCCGCAGGCAAAAGCCAGATCAGAATTCGCAACCCCAACGCCTTCATTCGCTCAGCCTCCTCAGACCGCTCAACCGCAGTCTCGCGACTCTCTCACACTTGCGACATCCCCGCCCCAAGTTTTTGCGAGGGACTGCTCGGGTTAACGAACCGCATTCGACCCCACAAGGGGAATCGCGGGCGGGGCAGCCGGGACTCGAACCTGGAATCGCCCCCGCTTCGCCGAACGAGGCCAGCCCCTTGACCCACCGCTCGGCTGATTGGGTCTACGACCTTGAGAGGGGCGCGGCCCGGAGGCCCGCGCCCCGGCAGTGCTGCTACATGGACTTACGGATCTGGGCGACCGGGACTCCCGACTTGGATGTCGCAATCGTCATGCCTTGCCTCCTTGGTTTGGAGAAAATGAATAATCAAGCTTATATGACTTAATAACCCGCGAGCGTTTCCGCTGGGCTAATCAATGCCGGAGGGCTAGGTTCAGATTGCAGCCCGGGCGCAGCCAGACAGAGCGAATCGGACAGGGAGATGGGAATGAATCAAGGAGAACGCAAGGCAGCGGTGCGGACGATTCTCGGCCATCCCCTCCGCATACGCATTGTTGCGGCGTGTAGCCGCGGAGAGAAGACCGCAAAGGAGCTCGCAGTACGATTCGGTGTCTCGATCGTCGCCCTAAACAAGCATCTTCGCCCACTCGTGAAAGGCAAATACCTGACCTACCACGTGGAGGAAGTGCGCGGAGTGAGGAGATTCGTCTTTAGCGCCGCACGGCGGGCGCTGATCGCCGACGAGGAATTCGCTCAGATGACGATGAAGCAGCGTCGCAAAGCGACCAAAGGCGTGATCCTCGACCTCTTCAGCCAGATCTGGGCGGCCTGGAAGAAGGGTGTCCTCGACGGGCGCGACGACAGCCACCTGACTTGGAATCAGTTCGACCTCGACGAGGAGGGCTGGCAGGAACTCATGGGCGTCCTACTCGTCACCCATGAGCAATCCAACGAGATAGAGAAAGGGGCACGCGATCGGCTTCGGAAGAGCGGCGCGATCCCAATACCCACAGTTATCGCTCTTGGCGGGTTCGAGGGCATTCCCTTTAAGCCATCCAAGCCGAAACAGGGGTGAAGGTCAGCCTTTTCTTGACTTCTAGCTGACTTCGGCTTGACCCTGCCCGCCAGGAGGCCGCCAAGCCCACAATCCCGCTGGCAGAGCGGGAATGCGGCCCCTCAAGCCAACCAGGAGCCACGGGGCAGCCAGGACTCGAACCTGGAATCGCCGGTTTTGGAGACCGGTGCCTTAGCCAGTTGGGCCACTGCCCCAGGGGGCGGATCGTAACGGCCGGCGGTGGGATACTGCGGCCAACCACTTCGAGAGGGGATGAAGAGAGATGAACGCCAACATCGACGAGATGGGGCCGATCGATTACCTGCTGGTCGAGTGGCCGGACGCCCAGCCCAACGGGGAGGTGGCGCCGCACTTGGTCGACCTCGTCGACCGGGGGCTGATCCGGATCCTCGACCTCGCCTTCCTGCGCCGCGGCGAGGATGGCGAGATTGAATTCCTGGAGATCGCCGACGTCGGCGGCGAGGTCGGCGAGCTGGCCGTCTTCGAGGGCGCCTCCTCGGGCCTGCTCGACGAGGATGACCTGAACGAGGCGGCCGCCGTGCTCGAGCCCGGGACCAGCGCCGCCCTGCTCATATTCGAAAACACCTGGGCGGGACCGTTTGCGAGCGCTGTACGCCGCTCCGGCGGCCAGCTCGTCGCCAGCGGCCGCATCCCCGTCCAAGCCATCCTCGCCGCCCTCGACGCGGCCGAGACCAACGCCTGAGGAGGAACGAGACATGCCAGGACTACTGAGAGGCGTCGCCCGCACCGCCGTTATCGCGGGGACCGCGACCAGCGTCAGCAACCGCGTCTCGCGCCGGCAGGGCAGGCGCTGGGCCGAACAGGAAGCCCCGCAAGCAGCCGCGCCGGAACCCGCCGCAGCCGCGCCCGCCGCGCCTCCCGCGGCCGCGCCGATCGAGCAGTTGAAGGAACTGGCCGAGCTGAAAGACCAGGGCATCCTCACCGAGGAGGAGTTCGCCGCCCAGAAGGCCAAGCTTCTCGGCCAGTAGCCGGGCTTCGGGCCAGCGCAGGAACCGGCCCAAACTTGTTCGAGCGCTAGGCCATCGGTTAGCGTCACTGCGGTGGCGGGGAGCACGGTGCGCGCAGGGGTGGGCGCGCCGATGGGGTTAGGCAGTGCGGAAGATGTCGGGGGACTCTTCCGCCCTCCTTCCCCGCTCCCCGCCCGTGCGCTTGCGGCGAGGGCCGGGCGCCGAATAGCAGCGTTCGTTACACGGTATAACGTGTAACGAACCGGGTTCGCGGCCCTGCTTCCACAGTCTTCCCCCCGGCATCAGGGCCACCGCCACCGCCCCGGACTTCGCTCGATCGCACCCCAAAGGACGGGGCGGTGGCATGCAATCCCCACCTAGGCAGCGTGGTCCTGCGGGTCGCGGTGCCGCTCGAAGCGAAGCGCCAGCTCGCTCAGCTCCACTTCGAGCCCAGCGGCGACGCGCAGCAGCGTGGCGAAGGTCGGGTTGGCGACGCCGCGCTCCAGCTCGCTGATCCGCTGGAAGGGCATTTCCAAGCGCTCGGCCAAGGCCTCGTGGGTCAAATCGGCCTCCTCGCGCAACTCTTCGATCGCTTCACCGAGGGCTCGGTGGCTGGGCGATCGGGGTGTGCTCCTTCGGCGGGGAGGCATGGCATTAAGCAGCCTTCCCGGGGAGGAACAGGGTTGTTAACCGTTATAGCGTGAAACAGCGCTGCAACCCAAATTCTGAGCGCCGAAGATGCGGGCGGAGGGACTCGAACCCCCACGGGCCGAAGCCCACCAGGACCTAAACCTGGCGCGTATACCAATTCCGCCACGCCCGCGTGGCTGCCCGAAAGGGCTTAACGCGCGACAAACCCGCTGCGTCGCATACAGATTCTATGATCGTCGCGTGGCGGTAGGAGAGGTCAGGCCCGGCTACGAACTGTGGCGGCCAAATCGGGAGAAGGCAGGGTCGATCACGACCAAGTTCGTGATCGTGCTGCTGCTGGCCGCAACGGCGGTCCTCGCGGCGCTGGTCACGGTCGGCGGCTGGACCTTGCTCAAGGGCGGCAGCGGCATGGGAATCGCCTGCGCCATCTACGCGATCCTCTACGCCTTCTTCGCCTTCCTCGTCGCCCGCTGGAACCGCGGCATCCTGCCGGTGGCGGCGGCGCTCTCGACGATCCTGGCGATCTTCTGCGCGGTCGGCGCCGATAGCTGGTTCGCCCGCGAAAAGGCCGGCTTCGACGAGGCCCTCTTCTCCTCCTCGCTGATCGGCACCTTGGTGATCATCCTCGGCCTGCTGCAGATCGTCGTCGTCATCGCCGCCTTCTACGGCTTCAGCCAGGAGTGGCACGTCGAGGAGGAGCGCCCGATCGGCTTCGGCGAGGACTACGGCGCCGGCGCCTCGAACGACTCACCGCCACTCCCCGCCTGAGGCGATACCGGAGGTGGGACTCGAACCCACAAGCCCGTAAGGGCAATCGATTTTGAGTCGATCGCGTATGCCAATTCCGCCACTCCGGCCTGCGGCGAACGATAAAGGCGCACCAGGGCACCCTGCCGGCCGAGGCGGACTGGCTCGCTGGCCAGGACCCGTTTAGACTGCGCCGCGGTGCGGGTCCACCATCTCAACTGCGGGAGCTTCTGCCCTCATGGGGCGCGCCTGGTCGAAGGGCACGGCGGCCTGCTCGACAAGGCCCACATCGTCTGCCACTGCCTGGCGATCGAGGGGGCCGACGGCGTCGTCCTCGTTGACACCGGCTTCGGCACCGACGACGCCCGCAATCCGAAGCAGTTGGGCCAGCCCTTCCGGGCGCTGATGGCGCCACAGCCGACGCTGGCCGAGACGGCGCTGAGCCGGCTGCAGGAGCTGGGCTTCACCAGCGGCGACGTCAAGCACATCGTCACCACCCATCTCGACCTCGACCACACCGGTGGCCTGCCCGACTTCCCCCAGGCCGAGGTCCATGTCTTCGCCTCCGAGCTGGCGGCGGCGCTGCAGCCGACGATGCGCGAACGTGCCCGCTACGTCGCCACCCACTGGCAGCACGGCCCGCGCTGGGTCGAGCACCGCGCCGAGCAGGGCGGCGACGATTGGTTCGGCTTCGAGAGCGTCCGCATCCTCCCCGGCTTCGACACCGAGGTGCTGCTGGTGCCGCTGGTCGGCCACTCCCGGGGTCATACCGGCGTCGCCGTGCGCGACGGCGAGGGCTGGCTGCTGCACTGCGGTGACGCCTACTTCAACCATGGCCAGGTCGAGACGCCACCGAGCTGCCCGCCGGCGCTGCGCCTCTACCAGCCAATCCTCGCCTCCGACAACGGCGCCCGGCAGTCCAACTCGGAGCGGCTGCGCGAGCTGGCCGCCACCCACGGCGACGAGGTGACACTGTTCTGCTCGCACGATCCGCGCGAGCTCGAGCGCGAGCAGGCTCGCGCCACCGGCGCCACTGCCTCGGCGTGAGCGGCGCCGCCCCGGAGAAACTCTGGGAGCCGCCGGCGGCGCTTGTCGAGAACGCCCGCCTGACTGAGTTCATGCGCTGGCTCGAGGCCGAGCGCGGCCTCCGCCTTGACGGCTACGACGCCCTCTGGCAGTGGTCGGTCGATCACCTCGAAGGCTTCTGGCGGGCGATCTGGGACTTCTTCGACGTCCAGGCCAACGGCGACCCCTCCCCCGCCCTCGCCTCGCGCCAGATGCCAGGCGCGCGCTGGTTCCCGAACGTCTCCCTCAACTACGCCGAACACGTCTTCGCTGGCAAGGACGACACCGCTACGGCGATCCTCCACGCCTCCGAGCTGCGCGAGCTGTCCGAGCTCTCGTGGGGCGAGCTGCGCCAGCAGGTCGCCGCCATCGCCGCCGGCCTGCGCGCGCTCGGGGTCGAGAAGGGCGACCGCGTCGTCGCCTACCTGCCGAACATCCCCGAGGCGATCGTCGCCTTCCTCGCCACCGCCTCGATCGGCGCCGTCTGGTCCTCCTGCTCGCCCGACTTCGGCGCCGCCAGCGTCGTTGACCGCTTCGCCCAGATCGAGCCCAAGGTCCTGTTCGCGGTCGACGGCTACCGCTACGGCGGCAAGAACTTCGACCGGCTCGACACGGTGGCGCGGCTCCAGGAGGCGATGCCGAGCCTCAAGCGCACGGTCGTCCTCCCCTACCTCGGACCGCAGCCCAACCTCTGGACCCTGGACCGCGCCATGACCTGGGATGACCTGCTCCTCGCCGGCACGGGTGCCGAGCTCTCCTTCGAGCGCGTCCCCTTCGACCACCCGCTTTGGGTCCTCTACTCCTCCGGCACCACCGGCCTGCCGAAGGCGATCGTCCAGGGCCAGGGCGGGATCCTGCTCGAGCACCTGAAGAAGCTCCACCTCCACGTCGACGCCCACCCCGGCGACCGCCTCTTCTGGTTCACGACGACCGGCTGGATGATGTGGAACTTCCTCGTCTCCGGCCTCCTCACCGAGGCGGCGATCGTCCTCTACGACGGCAACCCCGGCCACCCCGACATGGGCGTGCTGTGGGAGCTGGCGGAGCGGGCCGGGATCACGATGTTCGGCACCTCCGCCGCCTACATCTCCGCCTGCATGAAGGCCGGCGAGGAACCGGCGCAGGGGCGCGACCTCTCGCGCCTGAAGGCGGTTGGCTCGACCGGCTCGCCGCTCTCGCCGGAGGGCTTCGACTGGGTCTACGAGCAGCTCGGCGCCGACACCTGGCTCTTCTCCACCTCCGGCGGCACCGACCTCTGCACCGCCTTCGTCGGCGGCTGCGCGCTGCTGCCGGTCTACCGCGGCGAGCTACAGGCGCGGGCGCTGGGCGCGGCGGTCGAGGCCTGGGACGAGGACGGCAACGCCGTCGTCGACGAGGTCGGCGAGCTGGTCGTGACCGCGCCGATGCCCTCGATGCCGGTCTTCTTCTGGGGCGACGAGGACGGCTCCCGCTACCGCGCTGCTTATTTTGAGATGTACCCCGGCGTCTGGCGCCACGGCGACTGGATCGAGATCACCACGCGCGGGACCGCGATCATCTACGGCCGCTCCGACTCGACGATCAATCGCGGCGGCATCCGCATGGGGACGAGCGAGATCTACCGCGCCGTGCTCGACCTCGACGATGTGCTCGACGCCCTCGTCGTCGACGTCCCCCGGCCCGACACCGATGGCTGGATGCCGCTCTTCATCGTCCTCCGTGAGGGCGCCGAGCTCGACGACGAGCTGCGGCGCGGCATCGCCAAATCGATCCGCGAGCGCTGCTCGCCCCGCCACGTCCCCGACGAGGTCTTCGTCATCGAGGCGGTGCCGCGCACCCTCTCCGGCAAGGTGCTGGAGGTGCCGGTGAAGCGGATCCTGATGGGAACCCCGGCCGAGCAGGCGGCGAGCCGCGACTCGCTTGCCAACCCGGCGGCGCTCGACTACTTCACGGCGATGGCGGCACGATCGTCGTAGCTGCTTAGTCCGTCCGGGCCGAGCGCTCGCTGCGCAGCGAGCACGGCGAAGCCCCAGCCGGCAGCAACCAGCAGTCCGCCGGCGACATCGCTCGGGTAGTGCTTGTCGAGCACCACAACCGAGAAGCCGACAGCGGCGACATAGGCGGCGCCGAGCGTCAGCGTCAGCAGCCGCCAGCGCGGCGCCACCGCGAAGGCGAAGGCGATCGCAATCGAGGCCGCGGCGGTCGTGTGGCCGCTGGGAAAGGCTTCGGCGCTGGGCTGGTGCCAGCCCAGCAGCGGCTGGTAGCGCGGGTGCGCGAGCAGCATCTTCAAGACCTGGGTGGTGAGGTTGGCGCCGGCGACCACCGCCAGCGCCGCCAGCGCGTCACGGCGGCTGCCGCGCAGCAGGGCGATCCCGCAGGCGACGCCCGCCAGCAGCAAGACCGCAAGCGGGTCTCCCAGGTGGACGAGCGCATTCGCCAGGCCGCCGAGCGTCACCTGACGTTCACTGATGTCGTCGAGCAGGTGCGCGTCGAGCCGGACGCTGGGGCCCACCTCGTAGGCGAGATAGGTCAGCGCCACCAGTGCCAGCGCGCAAGCGAGGCAGGCGGCAACGGTGCTTTCGCCCTCTGGACCATCCGCTGACGGTAACGAAGCGGGCTTAAGGAAAGTTCAGGCAGGCGTGACGGGATTACGCCGCTCGGCGAAGGAGCGGTCCTTGCCGGCCGCCTGAGCGAAGCGGCGAATCAGGTCCTGGCGCAGCTCGGTCGGCTCGACGATCGCGTCGACGACCAGCTCCGAGGCGAGGTGGAGGATGTCGATGTCGGCGGCGTACTCCTCGCGTTTGGCGGCCACGAACGCTTCCCGCTCGGCCTCGTCCTCGATCGCCTGCACCTGGTTGAAGAAGACCGCGTTGACGGCAGCCTGCGGCCCCATCACGGCGATCGAGGCGCTGGGCAGAGCGATACAGCAGTCGGGCTCGAAGGCGGGGCCGGCCATGGCGTAAAGCCCGGCCCCGTAGGCCTTGCGGACTATGACGCTGATCTTGGGTACGGTCGCTTCGGAGACGGCGCTGATCATCTTCGCCCCGTGGCGGATGATCCCCTGGCGCTCGACCGCGGTGCCGATCATGAAGCCGGGGACATCGGCGAGGAAAAGCAGCGGCAGGTTGAAGGCGTTGCAAGTCTGGATAAAGCGGGCCGCCTTGTCGGCGGAGTCGACGAAGAGGACGCCGCCTTTCTGCTTCGGCTGGTTGGCGACAATCCCGATCGCCCGGCCGTCGAGCCGCGCGTATCCCACAATCAGCTCTTTGGCCCAGCGCTTGTGGACCTCGAGGAAGCTGCCGGCGTCGAGCAGCGAGTCGAGCACCTCGCGCATGTCGAAGGGCTGGTTCTCGTCGGCGGGGACGAGCTCGGCGATCGGCGTGTCGGAGGCGGGGCCGGCCGGCGGCGCCCCCGGCGGCTGCTGCTGCCAGTTCGGCGGCATGAAGGAGAGGTAGCGCTTGGCGACGTCGATCGCCTCTTCGTCGCTCTTGACCAGGAAGTGGCCGCAGCCGGAGACGCCAGTGTGCATCTTCGCCCCGCCCATTTCCTCCAGCGTCACCTTCTCGCCGATCACCATCTCCGCCATCCGCGGCGAGCCCAGGTACATCGAGGCGTTGCCGTCGCGCATGATCACGACGTCGCAGAAGGCGGGGATGTAGGCACCGCCGGCGGCGCTGGGGCCGAACAGCAGGCAGATCTGCGGCACCTGCCCGGAGAGCCGCACCTCGTTGTGGAAGATGCGGCCGGCGCCGCGGCGGCCGGGGAACATCTGCACCTGCTCGGTGATTCGGGCACCCGCTGAGTCGACCAGGTAGACGAGCGGGACCCGCAGCTTCAGCGCCCGCTCCTGGATACGGAGGATCTTCTCCACCGTCTTCGGGCCCCAGGAGCCGGCCTTGACGGTCGGGTCGTTGGCCATCAGGGCGACCTGGCGGCCGTCGACGCGGGCCAGTCCGGTGACGACTCCGTCGGCGCCGAGGCCCTCCTGGTCCCAGTTGGCGAGCATCCCTTCCTCGCAGAAGGAGCCCTCGTCGACGAGCCGGGCGACGCGCTCGCGCACCGGCAGCTTGCCCTGCTCGGCGGTCTTCTCGTGGTGGCGCTCGGGGCCGCCGGCGAGGGCGGCCTCGACTGCCTGCTGGAACTCGGTCACGGCCGGGAGCCTATTCGGACTGGCTGACGCGCCAGTCAGTCGCTGCGGCTACTCGCCGCCCGCCGGCTCCCACTCGACCGGTCCCGCCTTCAGCACGTGCGCGCCCAGCGGGCGCCCGAGGACTTCCTGGGCGGCCCGCGAGGCCGCCAGCAGCTTCGTCAGGTCGATCCCGGTCTCGACCCCCATCTCGTGCAGCATCGAGACCACGTCCTCGCTGGAGACGTTGCCGGTCGAGCCGGGCGGCACCGGGCAGCCGCCAAGCTCGCCGAAGCTCGACTCGAAGGAGTCGATTCCATGCTCCAGCGCCGCCAGCACGTTGGCCAGCCCCTGGCCGCGGGTGTTGTGAAAGTGAGCGGTGAGTTCGACGCCGGCAAGGCGCTCGCGGGCGGCGGCGAAGAACTCGCCGACCTGGCGCGGGTTGGCCATCCCCGTCGTGTCGCCGAAGGCCACCTCCTCGCAGCCGGCAGCGGCCAGCCGTTCGGCGATCTCGAAGACCCGCTGCGGCGGCACCTCGCCCTCGTAGGGGCAGCCGAAGGAGGTCGAGATGACGCCCTCGCGCCGCAGCCCCTCCTCCCCGGCCCGCGCCAGCGTCTCCTCCAGGCCAGCTAGCGACTCCGCGACCGAGCGATTGACGTTGCGCTGGTTGTGGGTCTCCGAGGCAGAGAGGAAGACGCTGACCTCATCGAAGCGGTCGCGCATCTCCAGCGCCCGCTCGAGGCCGCGCAGATTGGGAATCAGGACCGAGAAGGAGACCCCCGGTCGCCGCTGCACCGCCATCAGCACCTGGGCGGCGTCGGAAAGCTGCGGGATCACGTCCGGGCGGACGAACGAGGTCACCTCCATCCGCTCGACGCCGCTGGCCGAGAGCAGGTCGACCAGCCGCACCTTCTCCTCGGTCGGAATCGTCTCCGGCTCGTTCTGGAAGCCATCGCGGGGACCGACCTCGCGGATGCGCACACTCTGCGGGTACTCGTTCATGCCCTCACAAGCTTATGGAGGTCAGCCCGACGACCACCGGCGCCGGCAGCAGGCGCATAGTGGCGGTGAGGGTGGCGGCCACGTAGCTCGGCTGGTAGCGCACCTGCTCGTGGGTGAAGCGCAGGTTGACGAACCCGGCGGCGGTGTGAGCCTGGTCTCGCAAGCGGTCCCGCGCCTGCTCGGCCGGCGTGCGGTGATAGCGCAGCCCGTCGGTCTCGACCACGAAGCCGAGCTCCGGCCAGTAGAAGTCGACCTCGAACCCGTTGACCCACTGTTTCGTCAGCGGCATCGGCAATCCGACCTGCGCGGCCAGGGGCAGGAAACGGCGTTCGAGTTCCTCGCGGGTGAGCCTGAACGTGCGCCGGTCGAGCATCTCGCGTAGCGGCCTGACCCCGGGCTCGCAGCGGTGCGCTTCCAGCTCCCGGCGCAGGGTCGGTGGGTCGATCAGCTCGAGCCGGTCCGCCTCGTTAACCGCGCGCTCGACGGCCGGACGCTTATGGACGGCGGCGAGGTCAACCAGGGTTTGGACGATCCCCGTCACAGGAATGCCCTCGCACGCGACCACATCCCGATCGGCCAGGGTCGGCCGCCGCCGCACGCGCAGACCGTCGTGCCGCCGCGGCGAGGCACTGCGGATGCTGACCTCGACCATCCGCCACTCGCGCCCGATCCCCCACAGCGCCGCCGCGCTCCCATGGCTCAGCATCGCCTCCGGTCCACAGACCAGAACCGCCGTCATCCGCTCCCCGTGCCACGTCAGTCCCGGCCGCCCGACCGCGTACACACCGCTGGCGACCCGATGCAGCCGTCCCCGCACCACCCGATGCTCAATCCCCCTGCGACTCAACCCCAACTCGAGCAACTGCCGCCGAGCCACCACCCCATGCTGACGCTCCGCCAGGTCCCAAACACCCCCACTCCTCGCCGTGCGATCGATTGAGCACATCCTGGTGTGCTCAATGCATCGAGCGGCGTGGGTTCTCCCCCCGGAATCGCTTCGAGGTCAGACCATGCCGAGACCGCCGGAGACGCCGAGGGTCTCGCCGGTCACGTACGAGGCGTCGTCGGAGGCTAGGAAGGCGACGGCAGCGGCGACCTCCTCGGGCTGGCCGAGGCGGCCCATCTGGGTCGACGCTTTCATCGTCTCGATGATTTTCTCGCCGATCTCGCCGAACTCCTTGGCCCCCATCAGTAGCGGCGTCTCGATCGGGCCCGGAGCAATCGCGTTGACGGTGATGCCGTAGCGGGCGTCCTCGCGGGCGATCGCCTTGGTGAAGCCGACGATCCCGGCCTTGGCGGCGGAGTAGACGGCCGAGCCCTTGGAGCCGACCCGGCCCGCCTCGGAGGAGATGTTGACGATGCGGCCATATTTGGCCGCCTGCATGCCGGGCAGGACCGCCGAGGTGCAGTTGATGACACCGCCGAGGTTGATGTCCAGCACCTTCTGCCACTGCTCCGGCGTCGTATAGGTGAAGAAGCCGAACTCGTCGGTGCCGGCATTGTTGACGAGGATGTCGAGGGTGCCGCCAGCCGCCTCGACCACGGCCCGGGCCGCGTCGAGGCTGGTGACGTCGAGCTCGACCGCGTGGCCGTTGGCTTCGCCGGCGACCCGCTCGGCACCCGCCGTGTCGATGTCGCCGACCCAGACCTCGGCGCCCTCGGCGGCCAGCCGCAGCGCCACCGCGGCGCCGATCCCGCTGGCGCCGCCGGTGACCAGCGCTTTCCGTCCCTCCAGCCTCATTGCGGCCAGAGCATAGACTGGCGCGCCGTGAACGCGAGCCAACCGATCCCGATCATCGGCGGCACCGGTGCCCTCGGCGCTGGCCTGGCCCGCCGCTGGGCCGCTGCCGGCGCCGCCGTCGTGCTCGGCTCCCGCTCCGCCGAGCGAGCCGAGGAAGCGGCCGCCAAAGTCCGCGAGGCGGTCCCCGGAGCAAACGTCAGCGGCGCCGAGAACGCCGCCGCCGCCCGCGCCGCCGAGATCGTCTTCCTCACCGTCCCCTTCCGCGCCCAATCGGAGAATCTCAACAACCTGCGCGACGCCCTGCAGCCGGGGCAGATCCTCGTCGACTGCACCGTCCCGCTCGCCGCCGCGGTCAGCGGCAAAGCGACCCGCTCGCTCGGCGTCTGGCAGGGCTCGGCGGCGCAACAGGCGCAGGAGATGGTCCCCGACGGAGTCACGGTCGTCGCCGCCCTGCACACGGTCGGCGCCCCCACCCTTGCCGACGAGAACCACGAGCTGAACGAGGACGTCCTCGTCTGCGGCGACAAGAAGGCCGACAAGGCGCGGGTGGCGCGGCTGATCGAGCTGATCCCCGGCCTGCGCGCGGTCAACGCCGGGCCCCTGGAGATGGCGCGGATCGTCGAGCAGTTGACGCCGATGCTGATCTCCGTCAACAGCCGCTACAAGGCGCACGCCGGGATCAAGCTCACCGGCCTTCCCGACAGCGACCACTGGGCCTAGCGGCGTGCGCGTCGCACTGCTGGCCGGCGGGACGGGCGGCGCCAAACTGGCCGCCGGGATGCAGGAGGAGCTCGGCTCCGAGCTCAGCGTCATCGCCAACACCGGCGACGACGTCGAGGTCCTCGGCGTCCACGTCTCCCCCGACCCCGACCTGGTCACCTACTGGCTCAGCGGCGAAATCGACGAGGAGCGCGGCTGGGGCCTCCGCGACGACACCTTCACGGTCTTCGAGCGGCTGAAGCGCCTCGGCGCCCCGGACTGGTTCGGCCTCTCCGACCGCGACCTCGCCGCCTGCCTCTACCGGCGCCAGTTCCTCGAGGAGGGCGGCCGACTGACCGAAGCGCAGGCACAGATTGCCCGCGGACTCGGGGTCGAGGCGCGGGTGCTGCCGATGGCCGACACGCCGGTGCGGACCAAGGTGATCACCGCCGCCGGCCGCCGTGACCTGCAGGAATACCTGATCATCGACGGCGGCCAGCCGGAGGTGCTGGGGGTCGAGCTGGAGGGGATCGAGAGCGCCGAACCGAGCCGCGAGGTGCTGGACGCGCTGCGCGCTGCCGAGGCAATCGTCGTCGGCCCCTCCAACCCGGTCATCAGCATTGGCCCGATCCTCGCCGTGCCGGGAATGCGCGACGCGATCGCCGTCTCACCGGCTCCTGTCGTCGCCGTCAGCCCCTACGTCGCCGGCGAGGTCGTTAAGGGACCGACCGACCGCTTCATGGCGGCGCTCGGCCGGCCCCGCACCGCCGCCGGCGTCGCCTCGCTCTACGCCGGGCTGATCGACGGCATGGTCGTCGACGAGGGTGACCCGGACCCGCCGCCGGCCGAGATCGGCACCCTGGCGGCGCCGACCCTGATGGAGGGCGCCGCCGGCCGTGTCCGCCTGGCCCGCATCGTGCTCGACTACGTGGCTACGCTCGCCTGAGTGAACGCCACCGCGATCCTCCCGGTTAAGCGCCTCTACGCCGCCAAGCAGCGGCTTTCCGCCGGCCTTGGCGGCGAGCAGCGCCGCCGCCTGGTCGCGGCGATGGTCGCCGACGTGCTGGAGGCGATCGGGGCGGCGCGCACGATCGAGGCGACGATCGTCGTCACGGGCGACCCGATCGCCCAGGAGCTGGCTGCCGAAGCCGGCGCCGCGGTCGTGCCCGACCCCGAGGACGGCGCCCACAACGGCGCGGTGGCAGCTGGGGTCGCCCGCGCCGAAGCCGACGGCGCCGGCTGCGTCGTCCTTCTCCCCGGCGACTGCCCGCTGCTCGACCCACGCGAGCTCGACAGCCTCCTGACCGGCATCCCCGACTCCTACGTCGGCATCGTCCCCGACCGCCACGGCACCGGCACCAATGCCCTGGTGCTGAGCCCGCCGGACGCGATCGCGCCCAGCTTCGGCGAGAACAGCTGCGTCCGCCACGTCGCCCTCGCCCGCGAGGCCGGCGTTGCCTTCGGCGTCGACGAGCTGCCCTCGCTCGCACTCGACCTCGACACCCCGGCCGACATCATCGCCCTCACCCGCGAGCTCGATGCCCGCCCCGGCCGCGCCCGCCGCACCGCCAAGGCACTGGGGATATGAGCGAGCTGCGGGTGCTGCCCGTGGCCGGCATCCCCGAGGTGACGGAGGGGATGGGGGTCGGCGAGCTGATCGCCGAGCGGGCGGAGCTGGCCGACGGCGACGTCGTCGTCATCTCCCAGAAGATCGTCTCCAAGGCCGAGGGCCGGGTCCGCCGCCTCGCCGCCGAGATCCCCGGCGCCGAAGCGCGCAAGCTGGCAGCGGTGCTGGGCAAAGAGCCGGCGCTGGTCGAGCTGATCCTCGAGGAGAGCGCAGAGGTGCTGCGGGCCGAGCGGGGGGTGCTGATCGTCGAGACCAGGCATGGGTTCGTCTGCGCCAACGCGGGGATCGACAGCTCGAACCTGGCGGAGGAGGGGACGGTCGCGCTACTGCCCGAGGATCCCGACGCCTCCGCCCGCCGCATTCGCGCTGAACTGGGCGCCAAGGTCGCAGTTGTGATCTCGGACAGCTTCGGCAGGGCCTGGCGGCTCGGGCAGGCGGAGGTGGCGATTGGCTGCGCCGGGCTGAAGCCGCTCGATGACTGGCGGGGACGCCGGGACGCCGGCGGCCGGGAGCTGGAAGCGACGCTGATCGCGATCGCCGACGAGGCGGCTGCAGCGGCCGACCTCGTTCGCGACAAGGACAGCGGCGTCCCGGCGGTGGTGGTGCGCGGACTGGAGCGGCATCTCAGCGCCGACGACGGTCCGGGAGCCGCGGCCCTGCGGCGGCCGCGAGACGAGGACTTGTTCCGTTAGTCGACAGTGAGGACGGCGGCGCCGCGGAAGCGGCCGTTGCGCAGGTCATCGAGCGCCATGTTGACCTCGGCCAGCGGGTAGGTCGTCACCTCGGTGCGAACGGGCACCTGTGGGGCCAAGGCGAGGAACTCTTCGCCGTCGGCGCGAGTGAGGTTGGCGACCGAGCCGAGCACGCGCTCCTCCCAGAGGATCTCGTAAGGGAAGGAGGGGATGTCGGACATGTGGATGCCGGCGCTGATCACCCGCGCGCCCTTGGCGCTGACCCGCAGGGCGGCCGGCATCAGGGCGCCGACGGCGGCGAAGACGATGGCGCCGTCGAGCGGCTCCGGCGGCGTCTCATCGGAGCCACCCGCCCACTCGGCTCCCAGCTCGCGCGCGAAGGCCTGCGACTCCTCGTCGCCGGGCCGGGTGAAGGCGAAAACGCGCCGCCCTTGATGGACGGCGACCTGGCAGAGGATGTGAGCGGAGGCGCCGAAGCCGTAGAAGCCGATCCGCTCCGCCTCGCCCACCAGCCCCAGCGCCCGGTAGCCGATCAGCCCTGCGCAGAGCAGCGGCGCCACGTCGAGGTCGCCGTACCCCTCCGGCAGCGGGAAACAGAAGCGCTCGTCGGCGACGGCCAGCTCGGCATAGCCGCCGTCGAGGTCATAGCCGGTGAAGCGAGCGTTGTCGCAGAGGTTCTCCCGGCCCGAGCGGCAGTAGCGGCACTCGCCATCGGTCCAGCCCAGCCAGGGAACGCCGACCCGCGTCCCCGGCGCGAACCGCTCCGCCCCCTCTCCCGCGCCGGCCACCGTGCCGACGATCTGGTGCCCCGGCACCAGCGGCAGCTTGGGATGCTCGAGCTCGCCGTCGAGGATGTGCAGGTCGGTGCGGCAGACACCGCAGGCGGTGACCTGGATCAGGACCTGGCCGGGACCCGGCTCGGGATCGGGCAGATCGGTCAGCCGTAGTGGCCTGCGCGCGTGCTCTAGGAGCATCGCGCGCATCGTCAGTACGTCTCGACGATCTCGTAGAGCGTCGTCCGCTGCGCCGGCTCGCGCCCGGCAGCGCGGGCCGCCTCGATCAACTGCTCGGGCTCCAGTCGCACCCCGTGCTGGGAGCCGGCCATGCGGGAGATGTTCTCCTCCATCAGCGTGCCGCCGAGGTCGTTGACGCCCCAGCGCAGCGCCTCGGTGGCGGCGCCGAGCCCCATCTTCACCCAGCTCGCCTGCAGGTTGACGATCGTCTTCCCCAGCGCCAACCGGAAGGCGGCGGTGTGCTTGAGGTTCTCGTCCATCGAGATCTCCTCGATCCCGTGCGTCCGCCCCAGCATCGTGTTGAAGGGGATGAAGCTGAGCGGCACGAACTCGGTGATGCCACCGGTGCGCTCCTGCAGGGCGCGCACCACGCGCATATGCCGGGCCAGCTCCCGCGGCTCCTCGATGTGGCCGAACATCACCGTCGAGGTCGAGCGCAAGCCCGCCCGGTGCGAGGCCTCGATGATCTCGACCCAGCGCTCGACCGGGAGCTTGTTGGGAGAGATCCGCTGCCGCACCCCGTCGTCGAGCACCTCGGCGGCGGTCCCGGGAGTCGAGCCCAGCCCGCACTCGAGCAGGTACTCGAAGACCTCCCCCGGCTGCTTGCCCGAGCGCTCGCACATGTAGCTGACCTCCATCGGCGAGTAGGCATGCAGGTGCAGTTGCGGCGCCACCTCCTTCGCCAGCCGCAGCCACTTCCCGTACTCCTCCAGCGTCAAGTCAGGATGGATCCCACCCTGCATGCAGAGCTCGGTCGCCCCGAACTCGACCGCTTCCCGAATCCGCGCCGCAAAGTCCTCCTCCGAGACTTCATAAGCGTCCGGCGACCGCCGCCCCTGCCCAAACCCACAGAACGCACAACCGACCACACAGACGTTGGTGAAGTTGATGTTCCGGTTGACCACAAACGTCACCCGGTCCCCCGCCAACTCCGCCCGCAGCTCATCGGCGGCAACCCGCATCTCCTCAATCACCTCAGGCCTGGTCTCGGCAAAGAGAGCCGTCAACTCGTCCTCAGAGAGCTCCTCCCCCTCGCGCCCCTTGGCGATCGCTTTCTCAGCCAGCCCGGAATCGAGCGACTCTTCCGACCGCCGCCCGGACCCCCGGCGCGGAATGAAGCTCCAGTACTTCAGCTTGATGACGTCGAGGACCCCCTGCTCCATCCACTCCGGATCCATGTACTGCGGGTAGACACAGAGCCGCTCAGTCAGTGCATACCCCCGCGGCGCCAACTCCTTCCGCACCTGATGCGGCGACGGGAAGGGCTCCTCAGGAGAGATGTGGTCCCCATTGGCGGACAACCCGCCGAGGTCGGTCGCCCCAGCCTCTACAAGCTCCGGCCAGAACTCAGAAAGATTCGGCGGCACCTGAACACCAACATCCGGCATGAGTCGCTTGCACTCGGATATGAGCCGCTTGATCTCCTCGATCCCAACGGGATTCGCCCAGGTGGGGACCGAGACGGAATCGCCGCCAGCGTCGTCGGGCGGCGGGGACACCCCCGGAGGAGCCTCCCCATCTGTTGCGACGGAGGGGGTGTCCCCGCCGCCCTCCCACCGCTGCCGCGAAGCCTCATCCGCAATCTCCCCGACCTCAGCCCCGTAGTACCGCGGATGCGGCACAAAGTTCTGGATGATCACCTCCTGCAAGTGACCGTGCCGCGCATGGACCTCCGCCAGCGCCTCCAGAGATTCGACCCGCTCCTCCTCGGTCTCGCCGATCCCGACGAGGATGCCGCTCGTGAACGGGATGCGCAGTTCCCCGGCTGCCTCGATCGTCTGCAGCCGTGCCGCCGGGTGCTTCGTAGGCGACCCCGCATGGACGGTCTCCATCAGCCGCTCCGAGACGCTCTCCAGCATCAGCCCCTGCGAAGCCGTAACCTCTCTCAGCCGCGCCAGATCGTCCTTCTCCAGCACCCCGATGTTCGTGTGCGGCAGCATCCCCCGCTCGAGCGCCCGTTCGCAGGCCCAGACGACGTAGGACGTGAAGTCCTCGTGCCCCCACTCGGCCAGCTTGGCGGCGACGAGCGGATTGACCTCCGGCCGCTCGCCGGTGAGGACCAGCAGCTCCTTGGCGTTCCGTTTCAGCGCCTGGTCGAGCTGCTTTTCGACCTCGTCAGGGGCGTGGACGTGCGCCTGATGGGTGGCGAAAGCGCAGTACTTGCAGTAGCACTGGCAGGTACGCGAGAGGGAGAGCGTGAAGTTCCGAGAGAAGGTGACCCGGCGCACGCTGCCCAAGCTACTGAAACCGCCGGGCCGGCAGGGCCCGGCGGTTCAGAAAGCGGAAACTCGGGGGGAGCCTAGGAAGCCGAGCCGGCCTTCGCGGCCGCTTTGATCGGCTCCGGCGACTCGGTTGGCGGCGCACCGCCGGGCTCGAGCACGAAGCGGAAGACGGCCGCAGCCAGCAGCGAGCCGACGATCGGGCCGACCAGGTACGGCCAGACGCCGCCCCAGGTGTTGCTGACCAGAGCGGGACCGAACCAGCGGGCGGGGTTGAAGGAGCCGCCGGTCAGCGGGCCGCCGACCATGACGATGAAGCCCAGCGTGGTACCGATCGCCAGCGGCGCCCACTCCTTGAAGCTCTTTTTGGAGAAGACGGCGGCGAGGATCACGAGGACGAGGCAGAAGGTGCCGATCGCCTCGACGACAGCGCCCGCGGTATTGCCGCTGAGCAGGCCGCTGACCTGGGCAGCGCCGTAATGCGTCGGCCGTCC
The DNA here is from genome assembly GCA_963708405.1 of uncultured Actinomycetes bacterium. Taxonomy (GTDB): domain Bacteria; phylum Actinomycetota; class Thermoleophilia; order Solirubrobacterales; family 70-9; genus VAYN01. Next base: position 62,150 of record CAVPSL010000002.1, on the reverse strand, counting down.
CTCGTCGAGCAGCAGGCTCTTGGTCAGCAGGGCGCCGAGGACACCACCGGAAAGCTGGGCGAGGATGTAGATCAGCGCATCCAGCGAGCTGATCCGTTTGATCGCCCAAGCGGCAAGCGTCACCGCCGGGTTGAAGTGCCCGCCGCTGACCACCCCGAACATGACGATCAGCCCGAACAGCAGGAAGGCGTGGACGAGACCGACGACGGCGAAGTCCGAGCCGAACTGCGACTGGCTTCCGGTCGATACAAACAGCACGACGACACTGGTAATGAAAAAGACCAGCAAAAGCGTGCCGATCAACTCAGCAAGGTATGCGGCTAGGCCTCGTTCCTGCACTCTCTCCTCCTCAGTTCCCGCTTGGATCGGTAAGCGGCGGCAGTCTACCCATATTTGCTCAATGAATTAGGTTGCGACCCTTCATGAGAAGGGCTGTCGCGCTGCTGGCGGTCGCCCTGCTGTCGGTCGGCGCGGTCGGCTGTGGCGGGAGCGATGCAGAACCGGGCGTGCCGAAAGGCGCGACGGTCGTGCTCGATTTCACCCCCAACGCGGTCCACACGGGCATCTACGCGGCGCTCGCCCAGGGCTTCTACCGCGACGCCGGGGTCAACCTCCAGGTCCGCCAGCCAGGCGAATCGACCGACGCCCCAAAGCTGCTCGCCGCCGGCCGCACCGACTTCGCCATCCTCGACATCCACGACCTCGGCATCGCCCGCGAGCGCGGCCTCGACCTGGTCGGCCTGATGCCGATCGTGCAGGCCCCGCTGGCCGCGGTGATCGCCCGCGGCGACGGACCCGTGCACCGGCCCCGCGACCTCGACGGCCACACGGTCGGGGTCACCGGTCTGCCCTCCGACGAAGCCGTGGTCGACTCCGAGGTGAGCGCCGACGGCGGCGACCCCGCTGCCGTGCACGAGGTGACGATCGGCTTCAACGCGGTCGGCGCCCTGGCCGCCGGCAAGGTCGACGCCGCCACCGGCTTCTGGAATGCCGAGGCGGTGGCGCTGCGGCGCCAGGGAGTCCCGATCCGCGTCTTCAAGGTGAACGAATACGGCGCCCCGCCCTATCCCGAGCTGATCCTCACCACCTCGCGCAAAGCACTGCAGCGCGACCCCGGCCTCGCCGAAGCGGTCGTCGCCGCCACCCGTCGCGGCTACGCCTTCGCCCTCGCCCACCCGGGCCAGGCCCTAGGAGACCTGCTCGACGCCGACCCGGCCCTCAACGCAGCCGAACAGCGCGCCCAGTTCGCCGTGCTGAAACCCGACCTCCGCCCCGCCCCCTTCGACCCCGCCGTCCTCCGCGCCTGGGCCGCCTGGGACCTCAAGCACGGCCTCCTGCAACGACCGCTCGACGTCAGCGCCGCCTTCAGGCTGCGCTGAGCAGGCGCTCGGCCAGCGCCGGCAGTTCGCGCGCCAGCCGCGAGCGCGGCACGACCAGGTCGACTCCGGCCGCCTCAGCCAGGCGCCGCGTCTCCGCCTCGACGTGCGAGTAGTAGCCGAGCACCGGGATCCCCAGCCCAACCAACGCCTCGGGGTTCTCGACTTCGAGGTCGGCGACGATCAGCTCGGCGTCGTCCAACGGCGCCTCTTGTAGCGAGGGAGACAGGGTCACCTCGTGGCCGGCGGCACGGAGCGTCGCCTCGACCTTGCTGCCCAGCATCAGGTCGGCGGCGACCGCAACGACCTTGGCCATCAGCCCATCACCTAGATCGAGCGGCGCTGGCGGAACTCCTGGCGCACGCTTTCCGGGCGGCCCCACATCTGCACGACCTCGGAGCGGCCCTCGCGCACGTCGGCGACCCGCAGCTCGCCGGTCGTCCCCTCGCGGTCGAGCTTCTCCAACACGCCCTTGACCGACTGCGGTGCCGCCGCGTGGCCGAAGCTGCGGGCGATCAGCAGTCGCCAGTGCCAGTCGCGCTTGGAGAAGGGCTGCCCATTGACTTGGCTGAGCGCGACAGCGGTGTCGATGTAGCGGTCCTCGTCGTCGATCCGCAGGTCGATCTCGAGGTCCGTCCAGTCGGGCGGCAGGGCGTCGAGCACGCGCTGGAAGTCGTCGGCCAGAGCCACAAGCGAAGCCTAGATGGTCGGCCCGGCGGCCGGTAGCCGGGCGCCGCCGAAGCGGCCGCGCAGGCGGCGGTGGCGATAGCCGAAGATCGCCGCGAAGAGCGGCCGCAACAGGCGCCCCGGCAACGGCGGCCGCGGCTCCCAGGCGATGCGGTCGACGACGACCGTCCCCTCGCCGCCGGCGACGATCGTGCGCTGGTGCTCCCAGCGCCGCTGCGAGAGCAACCGCGAGCGCTCGGTGAAGCCATGCCGGGGGTCGATCCGCGCCAGGCCGATCTCGTCGTAGTCGACCGGCACCAGCCCGAACAGCAGCAGCCAGCTACGGCCCAGTTCGCCGGGCCCGAGCCGTCCCACGTCAAGGCTCTCCAGGCCGCGCGGCACGGTCATCCGCAGCCAGGGCCCGAGCTCGGTGTTGATCCCCTCGGCGCTCAGCGCCCAGGCCGCCACCGCCCCCGGCTCGGCCCGCAGCGTCGAGGCCACCCGCAGCTCCGCCCGCCGTCGCATCAGCCGAAGAAGACCTGGAAGAGCAGGAAGAGGTTGAGGGCGATGATCAGCGCCGCGATGACGCCGGCCAGTGCCGTCAGCCAGCGCGGGTTGACGAGCTCGCCCATCACCTCGCGGCGGCTGGCGATCAGCAGCAGCGGCACCAGCGCAAAGGGGATGCCGAAGGAGAGGACGACCTGGCTGCCGACCAGGGCGTCGGTCGGGTCGAGCCCGACGGCCAGCACCAGCAGCGCCGGCGCCAGCGTCAGCGCCCGCCGCAGGAAGAGCGGAATGCGGCGGCGGATGAAGCCCTGCATGACGACCTGGCCGGCCATCGTCCCGACCGAGGAGGAGGCGAAGCCGGAGGCGAGCAGGGCGATCCCGAAGATCACCGCGGCACGGTCGGAGACGAGCGTCTTGAGGCCATCGAAGGCGCCGTCGATCGAGTCGACGCCGGTGAGCCCGCTGCTGTGGAACAGCGCGGCGGCGACGATCATCATCGAGAGGTTGACCAGGCCCGCCAGCGAGAGCGCGATCACCACGTCGACTTTCTCGAAGCCGAGGATCTTCTTGCGCTCGCGGGCGTCACGGCCGACGATCCGCCGCTGGGTCAGCGCCGAGTGCAGGTAGACGACGTGCGGCATCACCGTGGCGCCGATGATCCCGGTGGCCAGCAGCAGGCTCTCGGTGCCGGAAAAGCCGGGCACGAAGAGGTGCCGCGCGACTTCCCCCGCCTGCGGCTTGGCATCGAAGAGCTCGATCACAAAGGAGGCGACGACGACGCCGACCAGGACCGTGATCCCCGCCTCCAGGCGACGGAAGCCCGCCTGCTGCAGGCCGAGGATGGCGAAGGCGCCGACGCCGGCGATCAGCCCCGCCGGGAAGAGCGGGATCCCAAACAGCAGGTGCAGGCCGAGGGCGGCGCCGACCACCTCGGCGATGTCGGTCGCCATCGCCACCAGCTCTGCCTGCAGCCAGAGCCCGATCGAGACCCGGCGCGAGAAACGCTCGCGGCAGAGCTCGGCCAGGTTCTTGCCGGTGGCGATCCCTAGCTTCGCCGACTGGGTCTGGACCAGCATCGCGATCAGGTTGGCCGAGAGGACGACCCACAGCAGCAGGTAGCCGAACTTGGCGCCACCGGCGATGTTGGTGGCGAAGTTGCCGGGGTCGATGTAGGCGACGGCGGCGATGAAGGCCGGGCCGAGAAAGGGCCAGATGCGGCCGATGCCGCGGCTGTGCCCGTCCAGCGAGCGCCGCGCCGCCGCGTTGACCGCCGCCTCGCCAGGAAGGACGTCCTCGACGGTCGCTTCGCTGGCGGGGGGGGCGGCGGCTTCATCGCGGCCGCGCCTCCGCCGGCGGCAGCAGGTCGGGCCCGGGGATCGGGCTGCCGTGCGGGTCGTGGCTCGGTTCGCCGAGCTTGGCGGCGATCAACAGCTCCAGCTCCTCGGAGATGTAGTGCTCGAGCACCTCAGCCTCCTCGTGGACCTGGTCGCGGGACATACCCAGCGCCTCGGCTAGGTAGGCCTCGATCAGCCGGTGGTGCCGGATCACCTCCAGCGCCACCTTCTCCCCCGCCGGGGTGAGGCTGACGCCCTTGTAGGGCTGGTAGTCGACGAGGCCGAGCCCGGCCATCTTCTTCAGCATCGAGGTGGCGGTCGCCGGGGTGACGCCGAGCCGCTGCGCGACCTCGCCGTTGAGGACGAGCCCATCGCGCTCGGCGGCGATGGCGTAAATCGCCTTGGCGTAGTCCTCGATTGCCTGGGATATCGGGTCGGGTGATTTAGGCACGTCTAAATCAGAGTTTGACACATCTAAATGTCGTCTTCCTAGAATCGGTGGTCGATGCCCGACCCCGCCCTCATCGAGCTGGACGCCCAGTACCGACAGTTGCGCGAGGAATGCGGGCTGCTCGATCGGTCCGAGCGGGGGAAGCTGCTCGTCAGCGGGCCGGACGGGGCTGAGTACCTGCAGGGACAGTTGACCAACGACGTCGAGGCGCTCGAGGTCGGTGACGGGCAGTACGCGGCGCTGCTCGACCGCAAGGGGCACATGCAGGCGGATCTGCGGGTCTTGCGGCGAGCCCCGGAGGAGATCTGGATCGATACCGAGGCGGTGGCGCTGCCGGGGGTGCTGCGGCACCTGACGATGTACTCGATCGGGCGTGACGTGGTTGTGACCGACGTGACCGCGGAGATGGCGATCCTCTCGCTGATCGGGCCGCGGGCGGTCGAGATCGCCGGCACGGCGGCGCTGCCGGAGCACGCCAACGAAGCGGCCTCCCTAGCCGGCACCGAGTTCCTCGCGGTCGGTACCCGCGAGGGCATCGACCTTGTCTGCAGCGCCGCCGACGCAGCGCGCCTGCGGGAGGCGCTACTCGCGGCCGGGGCCGTCGAGGTCGGCGCCGAGGCCGCCGAAATCCTTCGCGTCGAGGCCGGTGTCCCCCGCTTCGGGGCTGAGATGACGAGCGAGACGATGCCGGCAGAGGCGGGCATCGTCGAGGACGCCGTCAGCTTCACCAAGGGCTGCTACATCGGCCAGGAGACGGTCGCCCGCCTGCACTACAAGGGCAAGCCCAACCGCCACCTGCGGGGCCTCCACCTCAGCGCCCCGGCTGAGCCCGGGGCGGCGCTGCTGCTGGGCGAGAAGGAGGTCGGCCGGCTCGGCAGCGCCGTCGTCTCCCCCGCCTTCGGTCCGATCGCGCTGGCGATCCTGCGGCGCGAGGCCGAGCCCGGCGCCGAGCTCGCCGTAGGTGAAGATGGCGTTACGGCTCGCGTCGTCGACGTGCCCTTCAGTTAGATTCCGCCGCGATGGCTCGTGGGAGAGCGAGAGCGGTGGCAGGGGCCTGCGTGCTCGGCGTCTTGGCGGCGCTGGCGGCAGGCTGCGGTGCCCAGACGCACCCCAATGGCCCGCGCCCGCAGGTGGCGACGCGGGTGGCGGTGACGATCGGCCCGCACGGGGTCATCGTGCAGCCCGGTCGGATCGGCTTCGGCCCTGAAAAGAGCCAGCAGATCCCGCAGAACCAAAACCACGCCCAGCCGCCGATCAAGACCAAGGCGCCGCTGACGGTCGTTCTCGTCGCCGCCAACCAGACCGGCACCCCCTCCCACCTCGAGCTGCACGGCCGCGTCAGCGCCAACTCCGGCCCGATCCCGGCCCGCAGCCCGGGGACGATGCAGACCGACCTGCCAGCCGGCACCTACACGGTCTCCGCCGCCGGCGTTCCCGGCGGCGCCGGCAAGCTCGTCGTCGGCCCCTACCGGGCCTCCTCCAAGAACGACGTCCTGCTGCCCTAGCAATTAGGTCGCTGCAAGCGGCTTTTCAGATCCGCGGTCACGTCTGGGTCGACCGTCACCATCGCTGGCGATGACCATCGCGCTCGCAATAGCTGTCGTCCTCCTCGCCGGAGGGCTCGTCTACCTGCTCGTCTCGCACCGCGAGGAGCCGGCCGAGCAGCCCGACTTCGAGGCCGCCGTGCACGAGGCGGCGGCGCGGGCGGTAGCGCAGTCGCTGCCGGGTCTACTGCAGGCCAATGACGAGGCGCGGCAGGTCGATGCCAAGGCGGCCGAGGCGGCGCTCGGCAAGCGCCAGGCGGAGATCGACCAGCGCCAGGCGGAGATCAAAGGGCTGGCCGAGCGAATCGCCGACGGCCAGAAAAAGATCGAAGCAGAGGTGCGCAAGCGCGGCGAAACCGATCTGCAGACCCGGACCCTGCTTGAGCAGGTGGGGCAGACGGTCGGCAACCTCAACTCCGAGACGGCCGGACTGAAGAAGGCGCTGCGCCAGCCGCAGACCCGGGGCCAGTGGGGCGAGCTGCAGTTGCGTCGCTGCGTCGAGATCGCCGGCATGACCGAGCACGTCGACTTCGAGCTGCAGGAGACGCTGCGAACCGAAGACGGGCGCCTGCGCCCCGATGCGCTCTTCCTCCTGCCCGAAGGCCGCAGCTTCGTCGCCGACTCCAAGGTGCCGCTCGACGCCTTCCTCGATGCCCAGGAGTCGGAGGTCGAATCCGAGCGCCGGGTCCACCTCGAGCGCCATTCGCGCCAGGCCCGCGAGCACATCCGCGCGCTCAGCTCCAAGGACTACCAGGGTCAGTTCAAGGCCGGCGAGATGCCGGACCTGGTGATCTGCTTCATCCCCAACGAGCCCGCCCTGCACGCTGCCCTCGGCGCCGACCCGGGCCTCTTCGAATACGCCCTCGAGCACAAAGTGCTGCTGGTCAGCCCGACCTCGCTGATCGGGTTGCTGCGGACGATGGAGCTGGGCTGGCGCCAGGAGCGGATGGTCGCCGAGGCGGCCGAGATTGCCGACGCGGCCAGCACCCTGCATACCCGCTTCGGCAAATTCATCGGCGACTTCGACACGGTCGGCAAACGCCTCGAGTCCGCCACCAAGTCCTATAACTCCGCAGTCGCCTCGATGGAGGGCCGCCTGCTGCCACAGTTGCGCAAGGTCGAGGACCTGGGGATCGCCCCCGGCAAGGAGATCGAGCCGCCGGAACCGGTCGAGATCACCGTCCGCCAGATCACCGCACCCGAGCTGCGCCAGGCATCCGACGCGGCAGACGCCGCCTAGCGGCGAAGCCCCACCTGTCTCACTAGGATTCGGCGAATTCGCTAACCAGACCCGGAGGACGACCCTTGGCCGTTGACACCAGTGCAGTCGCGAAGTTGGACGTGGAGCCCGGCACGCTGCCGGAGACGATGGCTGCCTGGGTGATCCGCCAGGAGCGGGAGGGCGAGCCCAAAGACGCCTTCCAGCTAGAGCAGATCGAGGTGCCGGAGCCCGGCGCCTTCGAGGTGATCGTGCGGGTGATGGCCGCCGGCGTCAACTTCAACAACGTCTGGGCCTCGCTGGGCAAACCGGTTTCGGTCTTCGGCTACGGCGACCACCCCGAGTACGGCCACCACATCGGCGGCTCCGACGCCTCCGGCGTCGTCTGGAAAGTCGGCGAGGGCGTTACCCGCTGGAAGCCGGGCGACGAGGTCGTGATCCACTGCAACCAGGCCTCCTACGAGGACGTCGAGGTGCACGGGCTCGACCCCCTGGCCGCTCCCAGCCAGCGGATCTGGGGCTACGAGACGACCTGGGGCTCCTTCGCCCAGTTCACCAAAGTGCAGGCGCAACAGCTTCTGGCGAAGCCGCGCAACCTCTCCTGGGTCGACTCCTCCGCCTACGGGCTCACCTATTTCACCGCCTACCGGATGCTGATGGACCAGTGCAAGCTGCAGGCCGGCCACAACGTCCTCATCTGGGGCGCCGCTGGCGGCCTCGGCGTCTTCGCCGTCCAGCTCTGCAAGGCGGCCGGCGCCAATGCGGTCGGCGTCGTCTCCTCCGACGAGAAGGGCGAGCTGGTCAAGCAGCTCGGCGCCGTCGACTACATCAACCGCAACGAGTTCGGCGAGATGATGCGGACCGACGCCAACCTCACCGACCCGGCCGCCGACAAGGAGCGCTTCCGGGCCTCGCGCGAGTTCGCCAAAAAGGTCAAAGGCATCCTCGGCGACTCCCCCGACATCGTCTTCGAGCACGTCGGCCGGGCCACCTTCCCGACCTCGGTCTACGTCGTCAAGCCGTTCGGCAAGGTCGTCATCTGCGGCGCCACCTCCGGCTTCCAGCTCGACTTTGACGTGCGCTACCTGTGGATGCGCCAGAAGCAGATCATCGGCTCCCACTTCGCCAACGCCTATGAGTGCATGCGTGCCAACCAGCTAATGGCGGAGGGCAAGGTGCGGCCGGTGCTGTCGGAAACGATGGGCTTCGACGGCGTCCCCACCGCCCACCAGCTAATGCACGAAAACAAGCACCTCGGCAAGATCGCGATCCTGGTCGGAGCCGAGTCCGAGGACGCCGGCAAGCACGAGGACGGCCCCGGGGCGATCCGGGCCGAGGTCGGCGCGTGAGCGCGCCGGCACGACGCGAAAGGGGTATCTAAATGGTTGAGGTCTGCACGCTCGACTGGCACATCGCCCCCTTCCGGGCGGACCGCTGGCTCGATCTCTGGGAACCGGCGGCGGCGAAGATGCCCGCCTACGGGGCCAAAGCCTGGTCGCTGACGCGGGCGATCGATGACCCTCTGGCTTTCCGCCAGAGCTCGCTCTGGGAGAACCGTTCGGACTTCGAACGCTATTGGTTCTCAGAGGAGATCGAGACCGCCCGCGCGGCCGTCATCAACCTCTACGACATCCCGCTGCTGCCCGCCTGGCACACGCTGCTCGCGGCCGAGTAGGTAGCGCTCAGCAGCGCTCCAGCGGGGCCATCGTCAGGCCCGCGTCCTCGAGCTGCTGCCAGTAGTGCTCGGCCGGCTCGCGGGGGCCGGTCCAGACCGTGGCCTGGCCGCTGTTGTGGATCGTCTCGGCGATCCGGTGCCCCTGACCGAGGTCGACGCCGGGCAAGACCCGGGCAAGGGTTTGCGCCACATGGTCGAAGGTGTTGTGGTTGTCGTTGCGAACGATTACCCGCCAGTTACCGCCCAGACCGGAGTCCGGGCCGGCCTGACGCGGCCGCTCGACGGTAGTCGTCGACATCGAGGCGGATTATGAGCAAGCCACACGACAAGCGCTTTCCGTACCTGCCCGGCATCGATGCAATGCGGGCCCTGGCCGTGCTTGCCGTCTTCCTCTACCACGCCGGCGTCGGCTGGATGCCGGGCGGCTTCCTCGGCGTCGACGTCTTCTTCGTCATCAGCGGCTACCTGATCACCTCACTGCTGCTGCGCGAGTTCCGCCGCGACGGGCATCTGAAGCTGGGCAAGTTCTGGCTGCGTCGCGCCCGCCGCCTGCTGCCGGCCGTGGGGGTGCTGATCGCGGTAACGATGGTCGTGGCGGCGATCGTCGAGCCGGACCGGATCGACCAGTTGCGCGGCGACGCGATCGCCTCGCTCTTCTACTTCGCCAACTGGCACTTCATCTACGGCCACCAGTCCTACTTCGAAACGTTCCAGCGGCCCTCGCTCTTCCGCCACCTCTGGTCGCTCTCGGTCGAGGAGCAGTTCTACCTCTTCTGGCCGCTGCTCTTCGCCGCCGGGATGAAGTTGCTGCGGACGGAAACGGCTGCTGCTCGGGGTGCTCGCCGGGGCCCTGGCTTCGGTCGCCCTCGCCTGGATCCTCTTCGACCCCGGCCACGACGCCTCGCGCGTCTACTACGGCACCGACACCCACGCCGTCGGCCTGCTCGCCGGGGTCGCCCTGGCCCTGGTCTGGAGCCCGGTCGAGCTGCGCCAGCACCGCAGCGGGCCGCTGGTCGGCCCGGTGCTCGATGCCGTCGGCGTGCTGGCGCTCGGCTACCTCGTTCTCAGCTTCATCCACGTCCACGACTACGACCTCGCCCTCTGGCACGGCGGCTACCTCTGGCTGGCGCTGGCCACGGCCCTGCTGTTGGCGACGCTGGCCCACCCCGCCGCCCGCCTCGGCAGCCTGCTGGGACGCGAGCCCGTGCTCTGGCTCGGCCTGCGCAGCTACAGCTTCTACCTCTGGCACTGGCCGGTGCTGGCGCTGACCAGGCCCGGCCTCGACGTCTCCCTCCCCCGCGGCGTCCTCATCCCCCTGCAGTTGCTGGCAGTACTCGTCCTCGCCGACCTCTCCTACCGCTTCGTCGAGCTCCCCTTCCGCGGCCAGGGGAGGGTGCCCGCCTTGCCGCAGCACTGGCTGCGCCCAGCCCGGGTGGCGGTCGTCGCCGGAGCGCTGGCAGTGGTCCTCTTCGTCGGCTGGAGCGGGCTCTTCGCCCAGAGCCCCCACTCCGACACCGCCGCTGCCTCGACCGCCACCTCGGCCACCGTCAAGGCCGAGCCGCCGCGCCGCATCGGCCCGGGATCAGCCGCCCGGCCGCCGCGGATCATCGCCTTCGGCGACTCGGTGATGGTCGCCGCCGCCGACAGCCTCGCCGCCCGCCTCGGCCCCGGCTTCTCTATGAACGCCCGGGTCGGGCGTCAGGCGGATGAATTCGTCGCCCTCGTCCAGCGCCTGCGCCGCCAGGGGCACCACCCGGACGCCTTGATCATCCAGATGGGCAACAACGGGCCGCTTTACAGCGAAGAAATGGAAGCGATCCAGAAGGCCACCACCGGGGTCGGCCAGCTCTTCCTGATCAACGACCACGCCCCGGTTAGCTGGATCGGCGAGTCCAACCACGCCCTCGCCGAAGCCGGCGAAACCTGGCCGCACACGACCCTTATCGACTGGGCCGCGATCGCCGCCGCGCATGAAAATGAGCTCTGGGACGGCATCCACCTGAAGCCGGCCGCGGTCGGCCTCTACACGCGCCTCGTCTCGCGCGCCGTGCATGAAAAAGTCGCCTTTCCACCGCCGCAGCGGCAGGCGGCAGCGAGCGACTCAGCCGAACGGCGGCTGCATGAAGTCCGGCACCGGCCGCATCGGGAAGCCGGGTGAGGCTTCGCCGCCGAAGCTGGCCCGGAGCGCACCCTTCTTGTCGGCGCCGTAGCCGGTCCTGAGGAAGCCCTTGAAGATCCCGGCCGAATTGGCCGAGGCGGTCCCGAGCCGGCGCCAGCCTTTCCCCTGCGGCACTTCGAGCACAACCTTGCCGCCGCGGGAGGTCGGCGTGCGCCCCCAGTATTCGAGGCCCTTGCCCTGCCGGTAGGCGACGAAGGGGAAGCGGTAGGCGGGGATCGTCGGCTTCGGCTGCTCTTCGGCGACGGTGGGCGCCCAGTAGTAGAACCCGGCCTGAATGCTGCCCGCGAACGGGACTCCAGGCTGCGGTGGTTCGTCGTCGAGGCTGTACCACATGAAGACCGGCACCCGGTGCAGCCAAGCCTGGTAGAGCGCTTCGGCGATCCACTGCTTGCCGATCTTGGTCGACAGGCCGCCGGGGTCTGGCGGCTTGGAATCGTAGGAGAACTCGGTGATCCAGAGCGGCGGCCGACGGTAGGCGCCCTTGATCCGGCCGGCCTTGGCGGCGGCCGTGATCAGTTCCTGCAGGTCGCCAAGGTCGCCCATCTCGACGTCGTTGGGACCGCCTTCGTGGGTCGGCGAGCCGGTCGTGTACGGGTGGATGTCGAAGATGTCGAAGTGGACGCCGCCGCCGCAGTTGCCTTTCTTCGGCGTCGGCGGATTCCCGCCCTTCATGCAGAGCAGCATCCGCGTGAACTTGAGCGGGCCGACGGCGGTGTTGTTCAGTTCCAGCGGCGCCAGCGCCGGGGCCAGGACCAGTGCCGATGGCATCACCGATTTCACCGCGCCGTAGAAGGTGTTGAGCAGCGTCTTGTAGAGCCCTGGTGAGACCGGGTCCCCCTTCTTATTGAACTGCGGCTGGAAGTAGAGACCGAGGTTGGGCTCGTTGACCCCCTCCCAGTACTTCACCTGGGGCAGCCCCTCGAACTGGCCGCTGAAACGCCGTACGGCGGCCTTAGTGAAGGCGGCGAGGTCAGCCGGGTCGGGGTTGCAGATCGCTTCGGAGTCCGGCGGCAGCGGGCATCGTTGCGCCCACTTCGGGGCGCCGCGAACCTGCAGTACCGGGGTCAGTCCCGCGGCGACCGCGTTCTTCACCCATTCGTCGATGAATTCCCAGTTGTAGTGGGGGTCGGCGGGGTTTTCGGGGTCCCAGTTGGCGGGCTGCTGCGCCGGCGCGATCACCTGCCAGCGAACCGGCGACAGGGTCATCGTCGAGCCGGTGGCGGCGACGTGTTCGAAAGCGACCTTTTCGTTCGAGTAGACGTTCGAGATCCCGGTTCGCAGCGACCCCGATGCCGCCGACGCGGGCGCCACCGAAGCGGCAAACACGGCGACCGCCAGCGCCAGGACGACGAGAGCGACGCCGCAGCGTCGCCGCCAGGCGCTCAGGACGCCGCCCGCTTCAGCTGATGCTGGCGCCAGGTGTAAGCGACCGCCCAGGCCAAGGCCAGGATCAGAAGCAGCGGCAGGAAGATGCCCATGGTGCCGCTCGAGGAGCCGGTCGCCTGCGCCAGGATCGCCGAGGAGCCAGAGTCACCGCTGACCTGCGCCCCCGTGGCCGACGCCGCCGGGATCGAGGTGGACGACCCGCCGCCACCCTTGCCGCCGCTGCCGTGGGTCCCGCCGCTGCCGCCACCGCCACCGCCGCCCTGACCCGATGAACCGCCGGCGGCGGCCCCGTGGGACTTTTCGCCGGAGCCGCTGTTGCCGCCACCACCGGAAGCACTGCCCTGCCCGCCTTCGGCAGCCGGGCTCGGCGCCGGCGCCCCTTCGCTGGCCAGTTCGACCACGGCGCGGCCTTCGCTGCCGTGTTCTTCCAGCGTCTTAGTGGTCGAATGACCCAGCGTCTTGTCCGGCGAGTGCTTTTCGCCACCGCCGATCGAGCCGTTCTTGATCGCAGCATTGCCGCCGGCGGTGGGAAAGACCTCCGTATACTGCGTCGCCGCCGAGTTGCCCGGAGGCACGATGTTTTCCGCCACTGCCTGTGACGGAATTGCCGTCAAGGCGACGAATACCGTCATTGCAATTGCGGTCTTCAGCTTTTTCATCGTCTTCGGAGAAATGAAACCAGATGGATCTGGCCTCGGCATCGCCGACTCACTCAGCGGTTGAAACACGTCAGTTCGACTGGAGTTGCCTCTGGCCCTGGCTGCTCGGCTTCGGCCTGACCGTCTACCTCGGCCTCAGCGGCGGCGGCTTCGACATCCTCGTCAGCGGCCAGGTCGGCATCGCCGTCTGGTGGGTCCTGCTGCTGGCGGTCGCCGTGGGAGCGCTGCCCCGCCAGCGCCCAGGCACGCTCGCCCTCTGCCTGCTGGGGCTGCTGGCCGTCTTCGTGCTCTGGACCGGGCTCAGCCTGCGCTGGACCGAGAGCACCGAAAAAACCGCGATCGACCTCGCCCGCGTCGCCACCTACCTCGGCATTTTCGCCCTCGGCCTCTCTTCCGGCGGCGGCGCGAACCGCCGCCACCTCATCAACGCGGTCGGCGCCGGGATCGTCCTGGTCGCGATCGTCGCCCTGCTCTCGCGGCTGGAGCCGAGCTGGTTCCCGGCCGCCGCCGAGACCGGCAAGTTCCTCACCACCGGGCGCGAACGCCTCTCCTACCCGCTCGACTACTGGAACGCGCTGGCAGCGCTGATCGCGGTCGGCCTGCCGATCGTCTTCCAGAACGCCCACGGCGCCAAGCTGCTCGCCGTCCGCGGTCTCGCCGCGGCCGCCCTGCCGGCGCTGATCCTCGCCCTCTTCTTCACCCTCTCGCGCAGCGGCATGGCGGCGGCCCTGATCGCGCTCGGGGTCTTCCTCGTCTTCACCCGCAACCGCCTGCCGCAGTTCCTGACGATCGCGCTCGGGGCCGCTGGCGGTGCCTTCCTCGTCGTCCTCGCCCTGGGCCGCGATGAGCTGGTCCACGGCGTCACCAACGCCGCCGGCCGCTCGCAAGGGGAGGAACTGCTCTGGATCACGATCGCGGTCTGCCTGGTCGTCGGCCTGGTGCAGACGGCGATCGCCTACGCCGACGCGCCGCGACCGCGCTGGACGGTGGTCTCACGGCGGCAAAGCCTGACCGCCGTCGCGATCGGCATCGGCGTCGTCATCGTCGCCCTGCTGGCGATCAACGCGCCCGGACGCCTCAGCAATGCCTGGGACAACTTCAAGGAACCAACCGGCCACTCCGAGAAGGGGACCTCGCGCCTCACCTCCTCCGGCGGCGAGAACCGCTACCAGCTCTGGAGCTCGGCGGCGCGCGAGTTCGACTCCGAGCCCCTAACCGGGACCGGCTCCGGCACCTTCCAGCTCTGGTGGACGCGCGACGGCGACGTCGCCGAACCGATCGTCGACACCCACTCGCTCTACATGCAGGTCCTGGGCGAGCTCGGTCTGATCGGCCTCCTCGCCCTGCTCGCCTTCATCGTCACGGCGCTGATCGTCGGCGCCCGCAGGACGCTGGCCGCCGAGGATGACTCGCGACCGCTGCTGGCCGCGGCGCTGGGCGGCTCAACCGTGCTCTGGGCGGTCTCGATCTTCGACTGGACCTGGAAAATTCCGGTCGTACCGGTGGCGACCCTGCTGCTGCTGGCGGCCCTGCTGCTACCGAGCGCGAGGTCGACGCTGCGCGGCGCCCTCTCGCCGCCGCTGCGGATCGCCGTCGGCGCCCTCGCCGTCTTCGTCCTGGTGATGATCGCGATCCCGCTCGCCTCCAACGCGCTGGTCCGCCAGAGCCAGTCACAGGCCCGCGACGGCGACTTCGAAGCCGCCCTCAGCAGCGCCCGCAGTGCCCAGAACGCCGAGCCCGGCGCCGCCGGTCCCCGGGTCCAGCAGGCATTGCTGCTCGAGTCGAACGGGGAACTACCCGGCGCCGCCGATGCCGCCACGGCCGCCACCGAACGGGAGCCGACGAACTGGCACACCTGGCTGCTGCTCTCCCGGATCGAAGCCCAGCAGGAACACCCGGCAGCGGCCCTCACGGCCTACCGCCAGGCGCGCTCGCTCTACCCCAACTCGCCGATCTTCGTCCGCGGGCGCTAGGAAGCCGGCTTAGAAGCTGACCGGAACGCGGACGGTGACGTCGTCGACGCTGGCGGTGAGGCCGTTGCCGCTCTTGGCGGCGCCGACGACGACGCCGCTGAACTGGCCGGGAATGTAGGAGGAGCCGTTTTCGTCGGCGACTTCGGCCACCGGCGTGCCGTTGACCGAGGCGGTGACCTGGGCGACGCCTTTTTGGCTGGTTTCACGCAGGCCGAAACGAAGGGCGTTGGCTTCGTTCAGGCCTTTGACCGCGGTCACGTTCTTTTCGATCGCCAGGTACTCGGCCGGTTTTTCGGAGGCGTACTTGACCACCTGCACCTTTTTCTGGAGCGGGTAGACCAGCATCACGAAGCGGGCGCCGGCGCCGGCGCGCAGGACCAATCCCAGGTAGGCGCCGTGCTGAGCCTGTTTGGGAGTGCCGCTCAGTAGCCGCTCGGTGGCGGCGATCTCCATGTCGCGGCCGATCACTGGCGTCCGGTAGGAGCATTCCCCCGTCGCTTTACCGAGCGTTATCCGCAGCGCTGATTCGGAGCCGCCGCGGGCACATTCCTTGCCGGCCAGCTTGACCAGCTGGCTGCGCTGCGCCGTCGTTTCCATCCCGTTTCGGTAGATGCCGACCATCGCCGCCGAGGCGGCGGTGGCGAGGACCAGAGTCGTCGCGAGGACGGCGAGGAAGATGGCTTTGGATCGCGTTCGCATTCGGTTCACAGGCGGTTGGGCCGCCCGCAGCCTAAACACCAGAGGCCGGGAAAGATGCGGCTCCGGAACCCTGAAAGGCGTATTTCGCCGCCGCGCAAATATCATTGAGGACATGAGCGACCACCGACTTCCCGAGCGCGACCGCCCCTGGGTGATGCGCACCTACGCCGGCCACTCCGATGCCCGGCGCTCCAACGAGCTTTACCGCCGCAACCTGGCCAAGGGCCAGACCGGCCTCTCGATCGCCTTCGACCTGCCGACGCAGACGGGCTATGACCCGGACCACGTCCTCGCCCGCGGCGAGGTCGGCAAGGTCGGCGTCTCGGTCGCCAACCGCGGCGACATGGAGACCCTGCTGGAGGGGATCCCGCTCGACTCGATGAATACCTCGATGACGATCAACGCGACGGCGGCCTGGCTGCTCGGCCTCTACGCCTCGGTCGCCGAGGAGACCGGCGTGCCCCTCGACAAGCTCTCGGGCACGACCCAGAACGACATCATCAAGGAGTACCTCTCGCGCGGCACCTACGCCTTCCCGCCCGAGCCCTCGATGCGGTTGATCGCCGACATGGTCGCCTTCACCGTCAACGAGATCCCGAAATGGAACCCGATCAACATCTGCAGCTACCACCTGCAGGAGGCCGGGGCGACGCCGGTGCAGGAGATCGCCTACGCGCTCTCGACCGCGATCGCCGTCCTTGACGAGGTGAAAGCGCGCGGCCAGGTTGCCGACGCCGACTTCCCCAAGGTTTTCGGGCGCATCTCCTTCTTCGTCAACGCCGGTGTCCGCTTCGTCGAAGAGCACGCGAAGTTGCGGGCGATGACGCTGATGTGGCGCGACCTCGGCCGCGAGCGCTACGGCGTCGAGGACGAGAAGTTCCTGCGCCTGCGCTACGGCGTCCAGGTCAACTCCCTGGGCCTGACCGAGTCGCAGCCGGAGAACAACGTGCAGCGGATCGTGCTCGAGGCGCTGGCGGTGACGCTGGGCCGCGACGCCCGCGCCCGCGCAATCCAGCTCCCGGCCTGGAACGAGGCGCTGGGCCTGCCACGTCCCTGGGACCAGCAGTGGAGCCTGCGGATCCAGCAGGTGCTGGCCGAGGAGACCGACCTGCTCGAGTACCCGGACATCTTCGCGGGCTCGAAGGTGATGGA
Source organism: uncultured Actinomycetes bacterium (assembly GCA_963708405.1). Taxonomy (GTDB): domain Bacteria; phylum Actinomycetota; class Thermoleophilia; order Solirubrobacterales; family 70-9; genus VAYN01. Next base: position 45,330 of record CAVPSL010000002.1, on the reverse strand, counting down.
CGGCCTGGTCGCCGAGCTGCGCGAGGGCGCCGAAGCGGAGATGAAGGTCGTCGCCGAGAACGGCGGCGCCGTCGAGGCCGTCCCCTACATGAAAGCCCGCCTGGTCGAGTCCCACCGCGAGCGGGTCGGCCGGATCGAGCGCGGCGAGCAGAAGGTGATCGGCCAGAACGTCTTCACCGAGGGCGAGGACTCGCCGCTGACCGGCGGCGAGGACGGCGGCATCATGACCGTCGACCCGGCGGTCGAGCGGGAACGAATCGAGGCTCTGGAGGAGTGGCGGGCAAGCCGCGACCAGACTGCCGTCGACGCCGCCCTAGCCGAGCTGGCCCGGGTCGCGACGAGTGAGGAGAACATCATGCCGGCGACGATCGCCGCCGCCCGCGCCGGCGCCACCACCGGCGAGTGGGCGGAGACGCTGCGTGGGGTCTTCGGCCCCTACCGCGGCCCGACCGGGGTCGGCGGCGCCGCCCCCTCCGCCGACCGCGAGCTGCTGGAGCAGACCCGCACCCGCGTCGACGAGGTCTCCGAGCAGATCGGCCACCGGATCAAGATCCTGGTCGGCAAGCCCGGCCTCGACGGCCACTCCAACGGCGCCGAGCAGATCGCCCTGCGCGCCCGCGACGTCGGCATGGAGGTCATCTACGCCGGGATCCGCCTGACTCCGGAGCAGATCGCCGCCTCGGCGATCGACGAGGACGTCGACGTCGTTGGCCTCTCGATCCTCTCCGGCTCCCACGCCGAGCTCGTGCCCGAGGTGCTGGACCGCCTCAGCGAGGCCGGGGTCGACGTCCCCGTCGTCGTCGGCGGGATCATCCCCCCCAGCGACGAGCGCAAGCTGCTGGAGGCAGGCGTCGCCCGCGTCTACACGCCGAAGGACTTCGACGTGAGCCGGATCATGGGCGAGATCGTCGAGCTGATCGCCACCCGCGAGAGCAGCGCCGCGCCCGCCTGAGTTCCTTATGTACGGTTTATTGTCGGATTTGGTGACTTAAGTCCGAATTCTTTACACTTAGCGGCATGGCAGCGATCCCTAGGTCCGCTTTTTCGCTTTCACAGCAGCCCGAGGTCTTCCTCAGCAACAGCGACACCTCGCGGGCGATTGGCGCTGCCGTCAAATCCGGTCGAGCGCGGAAATTGGGCCCGCGCCTCTACACCTGGAACACGGAGGCACCACTCGAGCAAGTGGCACGACGGAACTGGCCGCGGATCGCTGCCCTCTACTTCCCCCAAGCGGTAGTAGCCGACCGCAGTGCCTTCGAGGCGAAACCGTCCGAGGATGGCTCCCTCTTCCTCGATGTCGGGCCTGACCGAGTGAGGCGCGAAGCCGTGCGCCTGCCGGGCCTCTCGCTGCGCCCACGCCAAGGGCCAGGTCCCGTTCCCGGCGACATGCCGTTCATCGACGGCCTCCACTTCTCGGGTCCGGGACGGAAATTCCTCGACAACATGCGACCCTCGCGGAGCCGGTCTGGCAACGTGGCACGAACTCTCTCCCGCACGGAGCTGGAGGACGAGCTCACGCGCCTTGCGGCCCTGCGCGGCACCGCCGCCCTCAACGAGCTACGCGATCAAGCCCGCGAGGCAAGCGGACCGCTCGGCGCCGCCAGCGAGATGGCGGAGCTCGATGATCTGATCGGGGCCGTACTGGGAACGGGCGGCGGGACGCTTGCCACCAGCGGCGCCCGTGCCCACGGACGGGGCGAGGGTTTCGATCCGCGTCGCATCGAGCTGTTCGAGAAGCTGCAGGCCTATCTGATCCAGCTGCCGCTAGTCGGGCGTTTCGAGCAGGCGGGATCGAGACCGGCCCTCTCTTTCATCGAGGCCTATTTCTCCAACTGGATCGAGGGAACGGAGTTCGAGCTGGGCGAAGCCGAAGGAATCGTCTTCGAAGGGACCGTGCCCGAGTCGAGAAGCGACGATGCCCACGACATCCTCGGCACCTTCGAGCTGGTCGACGACCCGAACCTGCGCGCCCGAGTCCCCGCCGACGCCGAGGACCTGCTCGGCCTGCTTCGCTCCCACCACGCCCTGATGCTGGCCCGGCGGCCGGCCGCGCTGCCGGGATCGTTCAAGGAAAGGCCGAACCGGGCCGGCGGCACCACCTTCGTCCACCCCGACCTGGTGGTCGGGACGCTGATCGAGGGCTATCGCTTCTACGCCGGCCTGCCCGCGGGACTGGAGCGGGCGGTCTTCATGATGTTCCTGATCGCCGAGGTCCACCCCTTCGCCGACGGCAACGGCCGGGTCGCGCGGGTGCTGATGAACGCCGAGTTGACCGCGGCCGGGATGCAGCGGATTGTGGTGCCGCTCTGCTTCCGCGACGAGTACCTGACGGCGCTGCGAGCGCTCTCGCGTGGCTCCGACCCGCGACCGCTGGTTCGCGTCCTCGACTTCGCCCAGGAGTACGCCGCGGCGATCGACTGGAGTGACCTCGATCGGGCCGAGCAGACCCTGCAAGCGACCAACGCCTTCGTGCCGCCCGACGTCGCCGAGGCCGAGGGCCTGCGGCTGAGGCTGCCCACGACGGCGGAGCGGCAGAGCGCCGGACCCCGGACCTCGCTTCAATAGGGGCATGAGCGAGCTGAACGGGGACCGCTCGGCCTGGCTGCGCTGCTATCGCTGCTGGTCGCAGAATCTGGAGATCCAGATCCACTACGACGCGATCCGCCGGGTCGACCCGGACTCGGGCGGGCTCGCCGAAGGGGTCGATGAGGTGCAGGAATCGGTCGTGCAGTGCCTCGACTGCATGCACGACCAGCCGCACCTGACCTTCGAGGGCGACCGCGTGGTGCCGATCGAAGACCGCTGGGAGCGGATGGTCGCCGGCACGCCCTGGGTCGCCTCCTGCACGGTCACGGTCGACCAGGACCGGGTCGAGAGCTGCTCCGGGCCCGAGGCGATCGAGTTCCTCACCTACGGCGCCTTCGGCGACGCCGGCGTGCGCGAGTTCTTCACCCACGTCCGCTTCCACAAGCACGACGACGAGCAAATCGTCGTCCATCTGCTGGTCGAGCTCTACGCCCGCTCGGCCCAGGAGGCAACCGAGGTGCTCGAAAACGCCGCCCAAGGGCAGCTCGAGATCACCTCGCTGGCGGAGGAGTCGCGGCCACCGGCCCACGCCTCCGACGAGGCGCACTAACAGTTCAGATCTCTTTTTCGGCCCCTTTGCAAGCGCTTTAGCGGATCAGCAGGCCGCGTGGCAGGCAGGGTGGATGAATCCGCCGTACATCCCTATGCTCATGAGATCCGCGTTGACCCCCGCGTGTTTCCCCCGCGCGCATCGAAATTGCAATTCAGGCGTTGATCTCAAGATCACAACAAGTGCTGCCGAAAGACGTAGGGGCAGCCATGGAAAGCATCGCTTACGACTCCGCGGTAACTCAGACTGGGACTCCCCAGGCGCTGGCGCGGCAGTCGCGCGCCAGCAACCGCTCGGTTTTCCTGCAGCGCCTGCTGCTCGCCGCTGACATCGTCTCCGCCGCGGCTGGCGCTCTGATCGCCGCTCTGGTCGTCGGCACCCCGCTCGGCGAGGCGGGGATCATGGCCGCCGGCCTGGTCGGCAGTTGGCTCGCCTTCGCCTTCGTCTGCGGCCTTTACAGCATCAACGACCTGCAGAGCTGGGCCACCGGCCTCGCCGACGCGCCCCGCACTGTTGTCACCGCCCTGCTCGTCTCCTGGACCGTGCTCGGCGTCGCCGAAATCGCCAGCCTCTCGCACTCGATCCCCTTCGCCCTGATCGGCACCCTGGCGACGGTCAGCATCGACAGCGTTGCCCGCGCCCTCAGTCGCGGCGTCGCCCACAAGATCGCGCCGCTGCAGCAGCGCACGGTGGTCGTCGGCTCCGGCGTAGTCGCCGACCGGCTGGCCGAGCGGCTCGACCGCCACACCGAGTTCGGGCTGAAAGCGATCGGCCTCGTCGACGACGACGTCCACGAGGTCGAGGGAACGCCGCGGCTGCCGAAGCTGGGCTCGCTCGACCAGCTCGACGAGGTCCTCGACAAATGCCGGGTCGACCGCGTCATCATCGCCTTCTCGCGGGCCAGCCACCAGCAGTTGCTGAGCTGCATCCGCACTTGCCGCGACCACCGCGTCGCCGTCGACGTCGTGCCGCGCCTCTTCGAGCTGATCGACGGCGCCCAGTCGATCAGCCAGATCGGCGGCCTGCCGGTGCTGGCGATCGGGGCGCCGCCGCTCTCGCGCGCCTCGCGCCTGGCCAAGCGCGGCCTCGACATCGTCGCCTCGCTGCTGCTGCTGATCCTGCTCAGTCCGGTGCTGCTGGCGATCGCGATCGCGATCAAGATCGACTCGCGCGGCCCCATCTTCTTCCGCCAGGTCCGTGCCGGGCGCGACGACGAGCCCTTCCTGATGATCAAGTTCCGCTCGATGTACAAGGACGCCGACCGGCGCAAGGAGCAGTTTGAGTCCGAAAACGAAGCCACCGACGGCGTCATGTTCAAGATCAAGCGCGACCCGCGCGTGACCCGGGTCGGCAACCTGCTGCGGCCGACCTCGATCGACGAGCTGCCGCAGCTGATCAACGTCCTCAAGGGCGACATGAGCCTGGTCGGACCGCGGCCGCTGATCCTCAGCGAGTCCAAGCACGCAGCCCAGAGTTGGCATGCCCGGCGCCTCGACTTGCGCCCCGGCATCACCGGCCTCTGGCAGGTCTCCGGCCGCTCCGACATCCCCTTCCAGGAGATGGTCCGCTTTGACTACCAGTACGTCTCCGGCTGGTCGCTGGCACGGGACATCGAGATCCTGCTGGCGACGATCCCGGTCGTCCTCTCGCGCCGCGGCGCTTACTGAGCCCGCGCGCGCAGTGCCTTGAGGCTCCGGCGCGCGGCTTTGAACGGTGGCGAGAGCATCGCGTTGCGGGCCGGGGCGGAGATTTTGGCGGCGAAGCGGCGGCCGGAGTCGCGGTGGTCGACGTTGATGCGAGGGATCGTCAGCTCGTCGGCGCGCCACTGGCTGCGCACGGTCGGCAGCGAGAAGGCAAAGCGGTAGCCGCACTCGGCGGCGGCCGCGGCGACCGGCGGACTCCACTCGCCGAACGGGTAGGCGAAGGTGTCGCAGCCACCGAGCCGCTCGACGACCCGGCGGCGCGAGTCCAGCAGCTCCTCGCGCAGGGCCTCGTCGCCGAGCTCGGGAAGGTGCGGGTGCGTGAGCGTGTGGGCCCCCACCTCGAACCCTCCCTCCTTCATCTCTTCCAGCATCGGCCAGTCGACTGAACGCATCTGTTCGGGGAGACGGCGGGCGTCGGCGGCCACCTCGGGCCAAATCAGCGGCGCGCCGTCGTCGACCAGCGGCGGCAGCACGAAGACGAAGGCCCGCATGCCACGCTCGCGCAGCAGCGGCAGCACCGTCTCGTAGTTGTCGCGGAAGCCGTCATCGAAGGTGATGAAGACCGTCGGCGGCAGCCGCCGGCCAGCCGCGATCTGCTCCAGCTCAGCGAGGCCGCCGGTGACGAGGCCACGGTCGGCGATGTAGTCGAGGTGCTGGGCGAAGAGCTCCGGCGTGACCGTGAGGAACTCCGGTCCGGCAGTCGCGACCGAGTGGTAACAGAGAAAGGTCGCCTGGCTGCTGCGATTTCGCAGACGCTGGTCAGACACGGGCCGGGAGTCTATGCGCCGCCGCCCACTACAGTGCCGCGCATGTCGCTCCGTCGCAAGTTGCGCAGCGCCACGCCGCCGGCCCTACGCCAGTTCGTCTACGACCGCAGCCGTACGGGCCGCCATAGCTGGCAGCAGGCACCGGGACTGGAACGGGTCGAGAGGGCCAATACGGTGGTGCTGAGCTTCGACGACGGTCCCGACCCCACCTTCACCCCTCCCCTGCTCGATGCGCTCGACGCCGCCGGAGTCAAGGCGACCTTCTTCCTCGTCGGCGAGCGGGTCGCCGGCCAGGAGGACCTGCTGCGGGAGATGGTCGCGCGCGGCCACGAGATCGGCCTGCACGGGATGACGCACCGGCGCCACGACGGGCTCACGGCCGCGGCAGCGAAGCAGGAGCTGAGCGAAGGGCTGGCGGCGATCGAGAGCGCCGGCGTGCCGCGACCGCGGCGCTACCGCCCGCCCTTCGGACATGCCTCGCCGACGCTCGCCGGCGCTTGCGCCGAGCTCGGCCTCGAGCTCGCCTACTGGACCGCCTGGGGCCAGGATTGGGAACCGCTGTCGGCGGCGCGGATCGCCGCCCTGGTCGTGCGCGACCTCGGGCCGGGGACCGTGGTGCTCCTGCACGATTCCCCGCTCTACGCCGAACGCGAGGATGCCGGCCCGACGATCGCCGCGATCGAGCCGATCGCCGCTGCCGCCAACGAGCGCGGCCTGGAGCTGCTCAGCCTCGAGCTGGCCGCCCACCCAGCCTGACTCAGGCCCCGATCAGGCGGCGGTAGACGGCGTCGAGCCGGTCCGCCACCTGCGCCGGCCCCATCGCCGCGGCGCGCTCGCGGGCCGCGGTACCGAGACGCTCCGCCAGCTCCGGGTCGGCGGCGAGGCGCGACAGCGCCGCCGCCAAGGCCGCCGGCTCACCAGGCGGGACCAGCAGCGCCTCGACCCCGTCGCTGACCACGTCGGGGACGCCGCCGACTTCGGTGGCGACGATCGCCAGACCCCGCGACATCGCCTCCAGCAGCGCCATCGGCAGGCCCTCTGAGGTCGAGGCAAGGACGAAGATCGAGGCCGACTCCAGTAGCCGCTCGCGCTCCTCACCCTCGATCCAGCCGAGCCAGCGGTCGCCGGGCCGGCCTTCCAGCAGGTCGCGCCCCGCCGCCGGCAGCTCACCGGGGCCGGCGAGAAGCAACGGCGGCTCGCCAACCGCGAGCTGCGGCAGCGCCGCCAGCATCTCGGCCCCGCCCTTGACCGGGTTGGCGAAGCCGCCGAGGAAGACGGCGGCGCCGGCTCCCTCGCGGCGGCGGGCGGCGGGCTGGGCCGCGACCGGCGGCGCCGCGTTGGGGACGACCTCGATGCCACCGATGCCGAAGGCGGCTTCGAGCGCGTCGCGGCTGGCAGCGGAGACCGAGAGGACGGCATCGGCGCGTCGCAGCGCCAGCCGCAGGGCGGCGGCGCGGCGGCCGCTCATCCCGGCCCGGAAGGAGGCGACGTCGCCGGGACCGGAGTGGACGTGGAGGACGATGCGGCGGCCGAGGGCATCGGCGAGCAGGACGCAGACGGCCTTGCGGTACATGCTGCCGCGCACGGTGGCGTGGATATGGACGACGCGACCGCGGCGGCGCAACCCCCACCAGCCCAGCCGCGCCAGAGCGGCGGCGAAGACGCCGAGGCGACGCAGCGCCCCGTCGCCACGATGGGTGGCGACGAACTCAAGCTCGTAGCGCTCGGCCAGCGGCGAGGCGAGCAGGCCCCGCATCACCGTGATCATGCCGCCGGGCACGTCCGGGCCGAGGTGGAGCACGCGCGGTCGCAGCTCCGGCGCGGCGTTCAAGCCTCCCCTCCCGGCTCGAGGTTGCTGATGTCGCCGGCGCCGGGAAGGCTCCGGGGCGGCGGACCCCAGTACCCGCGGGCGAAGTCGAGGATGCCGCGCCCCATCCCGACCGCGACCGCCCAGGGCTCGGAGGGGTCGCCCGAGCGCAGGCGGGTTGCACGGGCGGCGACGCGGACGAGTTCATTGCCGATCACCCAGGCCGCCCGGGCGGCGATGAAGGCGACGCCGCGGGCGCCGGCGCTGCGATGGGCATAGGCGAGGCCGTTGCGGGTGGTCAGGTAAGCCCAGGGGCCGAGACGCTTGGGCCCGCCGGGATCCTGGTCAGCGGCGGCATTGAGGACGACGCCGACGCGGTAGCCGGCGCGGCTGATGCTGAGGCAGAGGTCGGCCTCCTCGGTGTAGCCCCAGAGCCGCGCATCGAAGCCGCCGACGCGGCGCAGGGCCTCGGCCCGCAGCAGCATCGTGCCGCCGTCGACCCAGTCGCAGGCGGCAACCGCGCCGGTGCCGGCCGGCCGCTCGCCGACGTGACCGACGCTGCCGTTGGCGCGGGTGATGCCACCGAAGGAATAGGGAACCTCGGTACCGGTCCACAGCAGGACCGGCCCGAGGACGCCGAAGGACGGCTCCTCGTGGGCCGCCTCCAGCAGCGCCGCCAGGGCGCCGGGCCGGAAGCGGGCGTCGTGGGTGAGCAGGAGCAGCAGCTCGGTGTCGTCGCGCAACTGGCGCTCGATGCCGAGGTTCATCCCCGCCGCGTAGCCGAGGTTGTGGTCGGCGGCGACTACTTCGCAGCCCGCGGCCACCGGCGCCGGCTCCCCCGGGCGCGAGGGGTTGTGGACGAGCAGGACGCAGGAGAGATCGAGCCCTTCGCGGGCGAGCGAGTCGAGCAGCGGTTTGTACTCGCCACCCTCGCCGTAGGTGAGGACGACGACGCGCAGCCCCGCCGCCGCCAGCCCCTCGCTCACCCCGACCTCCCCAATCGCGCCAGGCGGGCGAGCGGGCGCCGCAGGCCGGGCGGCATCGCTTCGGCGAGGTGGGCGGAACGGACGGTAAGAGCGACAGCGGCAGCGCTGGGGCGGCGACGGCGGCCGCAGAGCCAGGTGTTGGCGTAGCGGCGGTCGGTCTCGAAGCGCTTCTTGTAGCCCTCGTCGCCCCACATCATGTCGTAGATCGCCGCCCCCTCCGCCGCGGCCTGCTCGATCGTGTGGCCGAGCAGGACGGTGCCCAGGGCGAGGTCCTCGTAGGCGGGATCGAGGCCGGCCAGGGCGTAGCAGTAGCGCTCGCCGATTCGCCAGCCGTACCAGGAGGCAGCCGCGATGCCGTCCGCCTCCGCCGTCCAGAGCCGCAGCCAGCCGCGCTCGAGGGCGGCGGCAGCGAAGCGTCGCTGGTGCTCGCGGGTCGCCGCATCGGCCGAGGAGGAACCGCCTTTGGCGTCCCAGCGGAGGTCGTGGAGACGGAAGAAGGTGTCGAGGTCGGGGCCGAGCTCCCCCTCCTCGCTGGTCATCCGGAAGGCGAGCCCGTGCTCCTTCTCGAGCTTGCGACGGCGGCGGCCCATCTGGCTGCGGAAGTTGCGGCTGCGGGCGGCCAGATAGCCCTCGAAGCCGTCCTCACCGAAGCTGATGTAGGGCAGGACGTCGCGGCGGCGTGGCGGCGCCAGCGAGAGGGGGCAGCCCGGCTGCTCCCGCAGCGCCGCCGGCCAGGCCGAGTCCTCGTCGAGGCGGTCGAAGCGCAGCGCCTGCCAGCCGCGCTCGCCGCCGAGCAGCTCAGCGCAGGCGACCGCCATCGCCGCTTCCTCGGCGGGCTCGCAGGCCGGTGAGACCCAGTCGGCACGGCGGGCGCCGGCGAACCGCAGCAGCGCCACCGGCCCCCGGCGCACGCGCACCAGCGGCAGTACCCCGCGCAGCTCGCCGTCGCGCCGCCAGCCGATCGCGAACGGCTCCTCCTCCGGGTGCGTGGCCAGCCAGGCCCGCATCCACTCCGGCGTGATGAAGGGGTTGGAGCGCGCTTCGGCCAGCCGCCGCCAGGGGTCGGTCAGAGCCGGGGATTCGAGTTGCTCCGGCTCCAGCAGGAATGCCTCGCCGCTCACGCGGCGACCTGGTGGCGTCGCAACCAACGCTTGTCGCGCACGTACAGCGCCACCCCGATCGGCGCCGAGACCGTGCCCCAGAGCCGGTCCGGCGCCGCCGCCGCCAGCCGTCGCGAGCCGACCCCACATAGCAGTGAGTAGCGCACGTAATTGGCGTTGGCGCGGAGCCGGTTGCGGGTGCTCATCGGCCGCGGCATCGCCGCGTACTCCGACCAGTAGGCGAGCTGCGCCTCAGGGTGACCCAGCCTCAGTCCGGGGCCGGCGTTGGTAAGGCCGCCCGGCTGGTACTCGGTGCCAGCCCATATCTCGTTGACGAAGCGGGTCTCGTACTGAGCGGCGATCCGGTTCCAGGTGAGCGCCGGCGTCACGTGCCAGCCGAGGTCCTCCGGGAACGGGAACCGCGCCAGCACCTCGCGCCGGTACATGCCGATCGTGTCGCCACGGATGCCGTGGCGGGCGCGCAGTTCGAAGTAGTTGCCGTCGTAGACGTCTTCGGGGAAGCGGTCGAGGACGAGCTCGCCGGCGCCGTCGACGCGTAGGCCCTCGATGTCGGAGAACTCCTCACGGCGCTCCGCCGGAATCCCCTCCCAGGTGGCGACCATCCGCTCCAGGGCGTGCGGCAGGTACCAGTCGTCGGAGTCGATCAAGGAGCAGTACTCGCCACGGGCCCGTTCGATCGCCCGGTTGCGCCCGATCCCCATCCCCCGGTTCTCCTGCCAGTGGTAGACGATCGGGAAGGGCGAGTCGGCCATCCAGCCACGCACCAGCTCCTCGGTGCCGTCATCGGAGCCGTCGTCGACCAGCACCCACTCGAAATCGCGGTAGGTCTGGGCGCGGAGGCTCTCGTAGAGGCGCGGCAGGGTGCCGAAGCGCTGGTAGGTGCTGGTGACGACGCTTACCGTCACCTGACGTTCGTGCTCAGGCACGGGGCACGGCCGGGTCGCGGTCGCTCACCCGGCGCAGTCTAAGCCGCGTTTTCCGGCGGCGCCAACGGGGCGGGAAATGCAGGGAATAGTGCGGAAAACGCCGCTTGTCCATGCGGCCCTGGACGGATGTACTAGTCCGCCAGCGGCACTTCAACCGCTCCTCCCTTGCGGCCGAGTGAGCTGACATGGGAAAGCTCCGCGCAACCGCCGCCCTCACCAGCCTCCTCCTCCTCCTCCTCCTCGCCCTTACCGCGCTTGCCGCCTTCACCGCCGTCGCCAGCGCGCACCCCGGCGCCAGTGGCAAGGGCAAGCGAGCGCGCGGCGCCGTCTCGCGCCAGGGCATCGCCCCGCAGCGGTCGCTGGGAGGGTCGCGCTCGGCCCACGGCCACCGGGCGCAGTCCGCGTCGGACGCGCAGCCCGCGGCGGCAGCGCGCGCCGCCCAGGCCGCCAAAGCACAGCTGGCACCCCAGCCGGCCCCGGCCAAGTCCTCCCCGCCCCTCGCGCCCGGAGTCCTCTTCCGCGGCGCCCAGCCGAGCGACTTCTGGGTGGCCCAGTCCGCCCCCGGGGCGATCAGCACCGCTCCCGACCCCGCCGGCAGCGGCGAAAGCGTGATCAAGATGACCGTCGGCGACGGCGACGGGTATCCGATCACCCCGACTGAAAACCCCCGCGCCGAGCTGATCTCGCCGAACAACATCGTCTCCGGCCAGGAACTCTGGTGGAACGCCAAATTCTTCCTCCCGGCCGAATTCCCCTCCTCCACGCCGAACTTCGTGACCCTGCTGCAGGGCCCCTACGGCCCGCCCTATCGCGGCACTCCGCCCTTCCACATCGAGGTCAACGGCAGCAGCATCAAGTGGCAGCGCAACGCCACCTACAACTGGGACATCCCCTGGGAAATGCCGCTGGTGCGGAACCAGTGGGTCTCGGTGATGGTGCACGAGATGTTCGGCCCCCAGGGCTGGATCGAACTCTGGATCGACGGCGAACCGGTCACCTTCTTCAGCCACAGCTCCTACAACCCCAACCACGTCGCCCCGACCCAGCACCTGGCAATGCAGACGATGGACTCCAGCAACAACGGTGCGCCCAACTCGATCTACCTACAGCAGTACCGCAAGAAGGGCATGTTCTCCTCGCTGACCGTGTTCCAGGGGCCGCTTACGATCGGCACCAGCAGGGAAGCGCTCGAAGGCTGAGGCCTCCACCCGCCGAGCCGGGACTCGGCCCCCACTAGGCTGGGACAGTGACTCGGCGACCATCGCTCGCCTGGCTGCTGCCGATCGGCTCGATCCTGCTGCTGTTGCTCGGCTGCGGCGTCGGCGAGGGCACCGCCAGCATTCGCGCCCCCAGCCCGCCGGCTTTTGCCGGCCTACGCATCTCGGACTTCTGGGTCGACCAGTCGGCGCCGGGAGCGATCACCCAGACCCGCAACCCGGCCGGGCCCGGCACCGCCTTCCGCTTCACTGTCGGCGATAGCGACGAGCTCACCGCCGAATCGCCCAACCCGCGTGGGGAGCTGCTCTCCCCGAACCAAATTCGCGACGGTGACGAATTCTGGTGGAGCGCCAAGTTCTTCCTGCCAAAGGCCTTCCCGCCTCGCATCCCGGACTGGCTGAACATCCTGCAGGGGCCATTCGGCCGCCCCTGGCGGGGATCGCCGCCGTGGTCGATCAAGGTCGAAGGCAACCGCATCGAGTGGCAGCGCAACCACACCTACAGGTGGGACATTCCCTGGGAAATGCCGCTGGTGCGGGGGCGCTGGATCGACGTCCTCGTCCACACCAGGTTCTCGCCGCACGGGTTCGTCTCGATGTGGATCGACGGGCGCCCGATCACCTTCTTCGACCACACCGCCTACAACCCGAACCACGAACCCCCGACGAGGCGACTGGCGATGCAGACCCTCGACTCCAGCAACTACGAAAAGCCCAACTCGATCTACCTGCAGAGCTACCGCAAGCGGGGCATGTTCCCCTCGGTCACCCTGTACCAGGGGCCCCTGCGGATCGGCCCCACCCGCGCCTCGGTCGGCGGCTGACTCAGAGCAGGTGACGGCGGTAGGCGGCCAGCGTCGCTTCGGCGACGCTGCGCCAACTGGAGTCGCCGACTGCGGCCGCCGCCGCGCGGCCCATCTGCTCCGCCCGGCCCTCGCTGCCAAGGAGGTCGACGATCGCCGCCGCCAGGGCCGCGGCATCGCCGGGCTCAACCAATGCCCCCCAGTCCGGGGTCACCAGCGCCGGCAGGCCGCCGACGCGGGTGGCGATCACGGCCCGTCCGTGCTCACGGGCGAGCGAGCCGACGCCGCTCTGGCTCGCCTGCAGGTAGGGCAGGACGACGCAGGTGGCGCCGGCGAAAAGGTCACCGACGGCGGACTCGGGAATGTGTTCGATCCGCGCCTCGACCCGGGGGTCGGCCAACACCGGGTGCGCCGGGGCCGGGCCGTGCGCCTCCCCGGCCACCGTCAGCGTCAACTCCGGCAGCGAGCGCCAGACGATCGGCATCGCCTCGAGCAGGACATCGAGGCCCTTGTACTCGGAGATGCGGCCAAAGAAGAGCAGCCGCGGCGTCTCCGGCAGCGGCTGAAAGTCCGCCGCGGCGACGCCGTGCGGGACTACCTCGATCGGCGCCCGGGTGCCTCCCACCTCCAGCAGTTCCTCGCGCAGCTCCTCGGAGTGCACGAAGACCAGCGAGGCGCCGCGGCGCAACAGCCGCCGCGCGGCCCGGGTCGAGCGCGGCGGCACCGCATCGCCGGGGTGCGGGACCGGGTCGTGGATGGTGAGCGCGTAGGGCCGCGGCGGCAGGCCCGAGGCAAGGGCGAGGCGAAAGTCGTTGGCAAGAGAGTCCTGGACGTGGACCACGTCGGGCTTCCAGCGCCGGGAGGCACGGCGGAGGGCGGCGACCTCGCCGAGCCGGCCGAGGTCGCTGACCCGCCCAGCCAACACCTGGTGCCGGGCACCGGGGCCGAGCCGGCCGGCGAGGAACTCGTTCATCGCCCCGGGCACGCCGCCGAACTCCTGGTCGTGGTCGCGGGTCAGCAGCGTTACTTCACAGCCGACTTCGTCGAGGCCGGCGGCAAGTCCCGCCGTGTACTTGACGAACCAGTCGCAGGCCAGCCAGACCCGCGGCGGCGCGGCGGCGGCCACCTAGAGGTCCTTCGGCAGCGGCGCCCGCTCGACCGCCGCCTCGAGGACGCGTTCGTAGCGGTCGACCATCAGCGGCGCGTCGAAGTCGGGTGCCGCGGCGACGCCGGCAGCGGCCATCTGCTCGCGCCGGGAGCGGTCGCGCAGCAGCTCGCCGCAGGCGGCAGCGAAGGCCTCGCCGTCGCCGGGGGCGACGCAGAGGCCGGCGCCGGTCGACTCGATCAGCCAGCGGACGTCGCCGACGTCGGTGCCGACCACTGGCGTGCCCAGCACGATCGACTCGATCAGCGACATCGGCAGCCCCTCGCCGGTCGAGGGCAGGACCGAGAGGTCGGCCAGCCGCAGCAGCGCCGGGACGTCCTCGCGGCGGCCGAGGAAGCTCGCCCAGTCGGCGCCGAGCGCCGCCGCCTCTTCGCGCACCCGGTCTTCCTCCGGGCCTGAGCCGACGAAAAGGACGCGAATATCGCCCAGTTCCTCGCGCAGGCCGGCGACCGCGCGCAGGACGGTGCTCTGCCCCTTCTGCGGTGCGAAGCGGGCGACCTCGATCACGAGCGGCGAGTCCTCTGGGAGCCCGAGGTCGGCCCGGCTCGGCCCCTCGGCGGCGCTTTTGCGCAGCTCCGCCACCGGGACGGCGTTGGGGATGCGGACGATCGTCTCAGCGCCGACGCCCTCCGCTTCGAGCAGCGACTGCTGCCAGGCGCCGACGACGATCGTCGCCGCCGTGAAGCGATCGAGCAGGCGATTGTGCAGGGCGATAACGCGCGTCCGCGAGGCGCCGCTTTCGGCGACCTGAAGGTCGCGCCCGGGGGTGTGCTCGGTAATCACCGCCGGGCGGCGGGCGATCGCCGCCGCCAGCCGGCCCCAGAGCGTCGCGTCCCAGCCCGTGCAGTGGACGACGTCGGAACGGCGCGCGTACCCGACCAGGCGCGGCAGCGAGCGGAACTTGGCCCAGCGCCCGACGGCGCCGAGGGCGACGATCTCCACCCCGGCCGCCTCCAGCTCCGGCATCGCGCTGATCACGGTCCCGGTGGCCAGCAAGACCACGGAATGCCCGGCCTGGCGCAGCCCCAGCGCCAGGTGCGCTAGCTGCGTCTCGGCACCCGCCCAGCTAATCCAGTTGGTAACCAGCAGGATGCGTCGGGGGGGGCGACTGGGCATCCGGCGCGATTCTAGCCGCGGGCCCGCACAGCGGAGACAAAGCGATTCCGCAGCCAGGTCGCTCGCAACTTTTCCGGCAGCAGGCCGAGATGACTGCAGATCAGCCAGCAGGTCACTCCATACACACCACCGGTCGCGAGGGCGCCGATCAGCGCCGGGCCACGCTGGTCGGGAACGCCGCCCTCCAGCAGGTACCAGAGCGCAAACGGCACCGCGACCAGCAGCGTCACCGCGATCGGCGCCGCGAGCGCGTCGGCGAAAGCGCTTGCCCGCAGCGCGTAGCGCCGACCGAACCTGATCAGGAAGGTGGTGCTGACGATGACCTGGGCCGCGACGGTGCCCAGCAGCACGCCCCAGAGCCCGAAGATCGGCGCCAGGGCGATCGTCGCGGCGACGTTGAGGACGACCAGGACCACCGCCGTCTGCGCGACCACGCCTGGGTGGCCATCGCTGACGACCAGGGTCATCGGCACGCCGGTCGTCATGTTGATGGCGAAGGTGATGGAGAGGAGGACGACGATCGCCGCCGAGTCCGGCGGCACTTCTCCCAGCCAGACCACGAACAGGTAGGGAATGCTGACGCAGAGCGTGCCGAACATCGGCAGCGCGATCGAGAGCGAGCGCACCGAGTAGCGGGTGAAGTACTCCAAGATCACGCCTTTGCCCCGCTCGACAATGTCGGCGGTGGCGGTGGGGATCAGCGCCGAAAGCGTCAGCGTGCCAAGCGAGAGCACCCCCTGCACGGCGCGGTTGGCGAGCTCGTAGGCCCCCGCCGTCCGCGGTCCCAGCATCGCCGCGATGATCAGCTTGTCGGTCTGCAGGTTGACCAGGTCGGCGAGGGTGACGAGCTGGCTCTTGACGCTGAAGGAGAGGATCCGGCGGGCGCGGCCGAGCGTGGGCCGGCTGAGGTAGGGAGCGGACCAGACGTAGATCAGCGCCGCCAGCGAGAAGAAGATGCCGATCCCGGCGGCGATCACGTTGGCGATCGCGTAGGTGGTGAGCTGGGTGCTCATCGCCAGGGCGCCGAGGCTGAAAGCGAAGTTGGTGACGTTGGAGGCGGTGGCGGCGACGTTGGGCGGCCCCATCCGTCGCAACCCGATCGGCAGCGCCGAGAGCACGCCGCCGACGACGTAGGCGATGGCGATGGCGGCGGCGCAGACGAGGACGATCCTCATTTCGCCGCTGTCGAGGATGCCGAGCACGTCGCTGACGAAGGGTGCCGCGAAGAAGGCGACGACAATCATCAGCAGGCCGAGGAGGACGCAGGCGATGACCCCGATCCCGATCGTCTCCTCGATCCCCCGGCGGTCATCTTCGGCGTCATGCAGGGCGACGAAGCGGGCTAGCGAGTTGGTGATTCCCAAGTCGAGCAGGCGCGCGTACTGGGCCAGCGCCCCGGTAACCGCCCAGACGCCGAACTGGGCCAGGCCGAGCCGGTCCAGCATCACTGGCGCCAGCAGGAAGCTGAAGATGATCGCCGAGCCGAGGCTGGCGGACTGGGCAAGCGTGTTGCGGAAGAGCCCGCTCATTACGCGAAGGACAAAAGCAGATGCCGCGGCCGGGGACGGCCAGGCCCGTCTCTAAGCTTGCGGGCGTGAGGCAAGCTTCCCTCGCCCAGCGCCTGGCGCCACCGATCCCGACCGCCGGCGGGGTCTTGACCTCGCCCGCGGCGACGCTGCCGCTCGTCGTCATCACCGGCGCCGTCGTCGGGGTGATGCTGGTCGCCAAACCCCTGGTCATCTTCGGCCTGCTGGCGCTTGTCCTGGCCCTGCTCGGACTGGCCGTCGCCTTCGTCCGCCCCGATCTCGCCTTTGGCGGCCTGGTCGCGATGCTGGCCCTGATCCCGACCTACGCCTCACCGTCGATCGGGCCGATCCTCTTCATCCCCGCCGCGGCGGCGGGCTGGGTGATCGCGGTCGGCCTGATGTGGCGCAACCTCGCCCTCCACGGCCGCCTCCTCAAGGCCAACTACATCGACGCCGCGGTCGGCGCCTTCGTGCTGCTGATGGCGATATCGATCACCTTCTCGGCCCGGGCCGAACTCACCGACTACGTCCACAACATGTTCATGTGGGTCGGCCCCTTCCTCGGGGCGCGGGTCCTGATCGCCGACGTCAAGCACCCGGCCAAGGTCGTGGCGATCTCCTTCGCCGCGGTGGTGGCGGTGCTGGCCCCGATCGCCGTGGCTGAATCGCTGGGCGGTTCCAACCCCTTCTACAACCTCAACTTCAACTCGGGCGAGTTCTCGCTCTGGGCCAGCCAGATCGACCGCTTCGGCTCCGTCCGCGCCGTCACCTCCTTTGGGCACCCGATCGCCTTCTCGATGTTCCTCGCGATCTCAGCCCTGCTCTCGATCGCGATGGCCATCAGCAGCGCCGAGACGAAGCCCCGGGTCGTCTGGTACTCGTTCGCCGCCATCTCGATCGGGACCATGGCGCTGGCGCTCTCTCGCACCGGCTGGGTGATGCTCGCCGTCGGCGTCGTGATCCTCGCCGCGGTCACGGTGCGCGGGGCGATCCGGACCCGTCTGATCACCCTGCTGGTGATCGTCGTCGTCGTCGTCCTCTTCACCTCGTTGGTGCTGCCGCACGAGCTGCAGGTCCTGCCCGGGTTCGGCCACGCCAGCGAATCCAACTACCAGAGCAGCGGCCTGTACCGCGAAGCGCTGCTGGAACGCGCCCTGCAGCCGGGCGTGCTGGGACTCTGGGGGAACGTCCACAACATGGTCACCCCCGCCGTCCAGTTCGGGACCGCCACCGACAACGCCTACATCATCCTCGCCGACGCCTGGGGCCTGATCCCCACCTTCGCCCTCTTCTCGGTCGGGGCTGGGCTGCTGGTCGCGATCGGCCGTTCCTACGGGCTCCCAGGCGAACCCCTGGCGATCCTGCCGATCGCCGCCTTCACCTGCATGGTGGCGATCTTCTTCGTCGCCTTCATCACCCAGCAGCAGGCGATGATCTGGCTACTGGTCGGCGTCGCCGCCGGGGCCGAGGGCCACATCGCCGAACAGCGTCGCGAGCAACGCGCTCAGCGACGCATCAGCGGCGGCCTGGCCTGGTTGTAGTACGCGTATTTGTTCCGGCTCGTCGGCGTCATCGTCACGATCAGCCCCAGCGGTTTGTGGCCGGTGAGAGCCAATTGCCCGATGAAGGCCTCGGCGTCCTCGCGCGAGGTTTTGCCGATCCCGCCGACAGCGAGGACCGCCGACATCCGCGGCACCAGCGCCAGGGCGTCGCTGACGACCCCAACGGCGGGGCTGTCGACGACCACGGTGCCGAAACGCTCGCCGAGGGCATCGAGCACCTCGACCATTTTTTCGCTCTCCAGCAGCTCTGAGGGATTCGGTGGGATGGCTCCACTCGGCAGCACCCAGAGCCAGCGGTCGCCGTGGCTGCCGCCCTGCATCACCGGCACCTCGATCAGCGCCCGGTCGAGCGGGGTCCCCGTGAGGACCCCGGAGAGGCCCTCGCTGGACCTACCGACGGGCAGGAAGCCGCTGGGCTTGCGCAGATCCGCCTCGACCAGCACGACGTCGTCGCCCATCTCGACCATCGCCCCGGCGAGGCCGCGCGCGACCGTGGACTTGCCGTCGTTCGGCTCGGCGCTGGCGATCAGGATCGAGTCGAGCTCACGGTTGACGTTCAGGTATTTGAGATTGGTGCGCAAGGTTCGGAACGCCTCCCCCTCCGGCACCTGGAGCATCTCGTCGATGCGCGTGTCCTGGAAGGCCTTGCTGCGAGGGATTCGGGCGATGATCGGCAGCCCGAAGAGGGCCTCCATGTCGTCGACGGTGCGAAGCCGGCGGTCGAACCGCTCGATCGCTGCCGCCAGACCCAACCCCAGGACCAGGCCGAAAATGATGCCGACGATGACGTTGCGTTTGGTCTTCGGTTTGGCGGGGGTGGAGGGAGGCCGCGCTTCCTGGACGAGGCTCGTGTTCCCCGTCTGCAGCGTTTCTTCGACTTCGAGTTCGGTTAGCTGTTCCCCCAGCGCGATGCCCTTCGCGCCGGACTTCTCGGAGGGAGGGAGATGGTCGATTTGGGCTTCGACTTCGGCGATTTTCTTCTGGACCTTGGAGCGGTCCGACTGGCGCTGGAAGGAGATAAACGTGTTCGCGTAGGCGTTGGCGATTTCCGCCGCCCGTTCCGGCGATTCGTTGCTGGCCGAGATAGTCGTCAGGTTGGCGTTTTCGTTGGCCGATCCGACTTCGATTTTGCCCAGCACTTCGCCCAGGGGCGCGTTCAGTTCCTTGGCAGCCTTGACGGCGACTTCGGGCAGCAGGGCGAGCGCTTCGATCGTCGCCGCTTCGCGGGTGGCTTCGCTCAGGCCGGGTTCGGATTCACTTTCGAACAGGAGCGTGGCGCCGGCGCTGTATTCGGTGGTTTGCGTCGACGAGTACAGGTACGCGAACAGAGGCACGCTGATCAGCGCCGCGAGAATCACAAATTTCCGTCGTTTAAGAACCCTCAGCATCTGCTCGAGGGCACTCGAGTTCTCCTTCATTCGACCTTCATTCGCCGTCGGGGTTCATAAGCCTCCGGTCTCATCGGCCGCAATTGCCGCCGGGTTGAGCCACGGGAGGCCCCTCACTACTCGCCTGGTTCCCGGCGCGGCACCAGCACCAAACGCTTGAACTCGGCGACGAGGACGCCGTCCTGGTTGAGGACGCGGGTGTGGACCTTGACGACGCCGCGGTCCGGCTTCGATTTCGAGGGCTTGACGTCGAGGACCTCGGTCTCGCAGAAAAGGGTGTCGCCGTGGAAGACCGGGTTGGGGTGGCTCAGTTCCTCGGTGGCGAGGTTGGCGATCGCCTTGCCGGAGACGTCGGAGACCGACATGCCGAGGGCGAGCGAGTAGACCAGCGGCCCGACGACGACGTTGCGGCCCTGCTGCGAGCCCTGCGCGTAAACGTCGTTGATGTGGAGCGGGTGGTGGTTCATGGTGATCAGGCAGAAGAGGTGGTCGTCGGCCTCGGTCACCGTCTTTGCCGGCCAGTGCTTGTAGACAGCGCCGACCTCGAACTCCTCCAGGTAACGGCCGTAGCTGTGCGCGCCGCTGGCCTCGCGCTCGGCCTGATCGGTGGTCAGCTCGTAAGTCTCAGTCATGCGTGTGGGTCCTCTCACGTTTCGTTTTGGCGGCGCGGGATGCTACCTGTCCCCTCGCGTCCGAGGTCTCTCTCTAGACTGCCGCCGATGCGGATCGGGATCGTAGGGCTCGGCTACGTCGGCCTGCCCCTCGCCGTGGCCTTCGCCGAGGCCGGCCACGAGGTGGTGGGCCTCGACGCCGACCCCACCAAGGTCACCTCCCTAAACCGCTCCCACAGCTATATCGAGGACGTCCCCGACGCCGTCCTCGCCCCCCTGGCCGGGCTCCTCACCGCCACCGGCGACTACCAAGAGCTCGCTACCTGCGAGGCAGTGGTGATCTGCGTGCCGACGCCGCTGACCGAATCGCGCGAGCCCGACCTCACCTATCTGCTCGACTCCGCCACCTCGCTCTCGGAGGTCCTGCGCGAGGGCCAACTGGTTGTCCTTGAGTCGACCACCTACCCCGGCACCACCCGCGAGCGCCTGGGGCCGATCCTGCAAGAGGGCTCGGGCCTAAAAGCAGGCGAGGGCTTCCACCTCGCCTTCAGCCCCGAGCGGATCGACCCCGGCCGCACCGATTACACCGTCGCCACCACCCCGAAGCTGCTCGGCGGCCTCACCCCGGCCTGCTCAGAGGCCGCCCGTGCCCTCTACGCAGAGGTCTGTGAGACCGTCGTCGTCCTCTCCACCCCGGAGGCAGCAGAGCTGGCAAAGCTCCTGGAGAACATCTTCCGCTCGGTCAACATCGCCCTCGTCAACGAGCTGGCCCAGCTCTGTCACCGCCTCAGCATCGACGTCTGGGAGGTAATCGACGCCGCCGCCACCAAGCCCTTTGGCTTCATGCGCTTTGACCCCGGTCCCGGCATGGGCGGACACTGCCTGCCGGTAGACCCCTTCTACCTCGCCTTCCGCGCCCGCCAGCACGACTTCTACCCGGAGTTCATCGAGCTCGCCGGCAAAATCAACCAGGCCCAGCCTGGCTTTTGCGTGGAGCGGATCGAGCGGGCCCTAAATGAGGCCGAAAAGCCGGTCAAGGGCTCCCGCATCCTCATCCTCGGCGCCTCCTACAAGGGTGGCATCGGCGACATCAGGGAGAGCCCCTCGCTGAAGATCATCGAAGGCCTCAAGGAGCTCGGTGCCCTGGTCTCCTACCACGACCCCCACGTGCCGCAGTTGCCAAAGCAGGGGCTCTCCTCGGTGGGGCTGGCGGAGGGACTGGCGGGGGCCGACCTGGCGGCGATTGTTACCGCCCATCCGGGGACCGACTATGAGGCTGTTGCCCGGTCGGTGCCGCTCCTGCTCGACTTCCGCGGGGTTACGCGCGGGAGCGAAGTGGGGAATGTGGAGCGGTTATAGCTCAGTGCACTTTGCGCAGTTTCGCGCGTTCCTCTTGGCGTTCGACCACCTGGGCGACGAGCTTGATCACGTTGGAATCGCCGGTCGCCTTAATGTGGCCGGTCTCCACCGCCTTGCGGTAGCTCTTGATCGTCCCCTTCTCGGCCAGCTCGTTGAACTGGGGACGGTCGACCTGGACCAGGACGCGCTCGTCCTGGGCCAGGTCCTTGCTGATCTTCGGCCCCGGCAGCTCGACCCGGTAGAGCTGCACGTCGTGGTGGGCTTTCAGCTCGAGGCCGAAGACCAGTTTCAGTTTTTGCAGGGCCGGGACTTCGGCCTGAAATCGCTCGACGGCGGTCTTGATCAGGTCCGAAGTGGAGGCCATCCGCCTAGCTCCGTCCCATTCAGATCTTGTTCCTCTGCAGCATCTTCTTGCCGATCACCATGCGCTGGATCTCTGAGGTCCCCTCGCCGATCAGCAGCAGCGGCGCGTCGCGGTAAAGGCGCTCGATCTCGTACTCCTTCGAGTAGCCGTAGCCGCCGTGGATGCGGAAGCTTTCTTCGACGCAGAACTTGCCGGTCTCCGAAGCCAGGAGCTTGGCCATGCCGGCCTCGAGGTCGGAGCGCGCTCCGGCATCCTTCATCCGCGCCGCCTTGCGCGTAAGCAGGCGCGAAGCTTCGATCTGGGTCGCCATGTCGGCGAGCTTGAACTGGATCGCCTGGTGCTCGGCGATCGGCTTGCCGAAGGTCTTGCGCTCCTGGCTGTAGCGGAGCGCCAGTTCGAGGGCACGCTGGGCGATGCCGACGCCGCGGGCGGCGACGTTGACGCGACCGACCTCGAGCGCATCCATCATCTGGATGAAGCCCCGGCCGACCCCGGCCTCCTCGCCGCCGAGAACCCGCTCTGGCGGGCACTTATAGCCGTCGTAGACGAGCTCGGTCGACTCGACGCCCTTGTAGCCCATCTTCTTGATCTTGGGCGGAACCACGAGGCCGGCAAACTCGCCCTCGTTGGTTTCCTTCCAGGGCTCCTTCTCGGTGATGAAGCAGGTCATGCCCTTATAGGGGGGGTCTGCCTTGGTGTCCGTCTTCATCAGCACGAAGACGAGGGCCGAGCCGAGGCCGTTGGTGACCCACATCTTCTGGCCGTTCAGCTCCCAGTTGCCGTCCTCGCCCTTCTTGGCGGTGGACTTGATGCCCTGCACGTCGGAGCCGACCTCGGGCTCCGAGAGCGAGAAGGCGGCGCGGATCTCGCCGGTCGCCATCCGCGGCAGGAAGTTCTGTTTCTGCTCCTCGGTGCCGAACTTCATCAGCAGGTAGGAGCCGATGAAGTGGGTGTTGACGACGCCGGAGATCGAGATCCAGCCGCGCGAGAGCTCTTCGACGATCATCGCGTAGGTCGTCAGGTCGAGCCCCATGCCGCCGTACTCCTCGGGGATCGTCACCCCGAACAGTCCCAGCTCTTTCATCTGCTCGACGATCGGCTCCGGGAAGGAGTCCTCGTGGTCGTAATGCTCGGCGTTGGGGATGATCTGCTCGTCGACGAACTGGCGCACCATCTCGGTGATGTCGCGCTGGATGTCGGTCTGCTCGCTGAAGGTCGCGGTATCTACGGCCATTGCTCCTGCCTGTCTGACGTTTCTCGGGAGACCACAGGTTATCCCCGGGGCGGTCGCGGCGCCCGGCAAAGGAAGGGCCGTGCCGCGCAAACGCGCGGCACGGCCCGGTTACTCGCCTGACTATCTGGGATGGCTACTGGGTAAGCGTCACCGCCCAGCGCATGGTGCCCCAGCCGCTCGGCGTGTTGCCGAAGGTCGGCGAGGGGGTCACCTGCAACGAGATCAGGTCACCGGCCGCAAAGGTCAGCTGCGACGTGCTCGAGCAGGTCGTTTCGGCCTCTGAGATTTCACAGTTGACGCTGCCGGAGCTGTTCCCGTTCTTGCGGACCGAGAAGGTCCACTTCTGGGTGCTGGACCCGTTGTTCGGCGCGGTGCCGAGGCGGACCGACAGGTTCGAGACCGTGCCGGCGACCGGGACGACCTGCTGCACCGAGCTCTCGGTCGACGACGCCGCCGAGGTCTGGAACGGGCCGAAGTACCGGGTGCTGCTGCTGGAACCGTTTTCGTTGGTGAGGCCGGAGATCATCATGATGCTGTCGCCGGCTTCGCCTTTGGCACCCGCGGAGCCGGCCGGACCAGCCGGACCCTGGGGGCCTTGCGGGCCAGTGGCACCGGTAGTGCCCTGCGGGCCCTGGGCACCGGTGGCACCCTTTTCGCCCTTTTCGCCCTGGAGGCCCTGAGGACCGGTGTCACCTTTGGCACCCTTTTCGCCCTGGAGGCCCTGAGGACCGGTGTCACCTTTGGCACCCTTTTCGCCCTTTTCGCCCTGCGGGCCCTGGGCACCGGTGTCGCCCTTGGCACCCTTTTCGCCCTGGAGGCCCTGAGGACCGGTGTCGCCCTTAGCGCCCTTTTCGCCCTGCGGGCCCTGCGGGCCGACGAGCGAGGTAGCCGAGCTCCAACCCCCCGCCAGCTTGGCGAAGATGTCGTAGGTGCCGGTGTTGATGTAGAAGTCGCCGGCGACGCCGAGCGCTTCTTCGGGCGTTCCTTCACCGCTCAGCACCGAGAGGCCGTTCTGGCCATCGGCACCAGCCGGGCCCTGCGGACCAACATCGCCCGTCAGACCCTGTTCGCCCTGGGGGCCGGCCGGGCCCTGCGGACCGGTGTCGCCCTTCTGGCCTTGCTCGCCCTGCGGACCCTGGGCACCGGTGTCGCCCTTCGGCCCCTGTTCGCCCTGTTCACCCTGGGGGCCCTGGGCACCGGTGTCGCCCTTGGCGCCCTGCGGGCCGACCAGCGAGACGCCGTTGGCGGGCCATTCGTCGTTGGCCTTGGGGCCATAGAAGACGAAGTTTTCGGTGTCGAGGTAGAAGTCGCCGTTTTCCCCTTCGCCGCTGGCAGGAGCGCCTTCGCCGTTGAGGATCGTGCGACCGTCGGTGCCATCAGCGCCAGCGGGACCCTGAGCGCCGGTGTCGCCCTTGGCACCCTGTTCGCCCTGCGGACCCTGAGCGCCGGTGTCGCCCTTCGGACCCTGTTCGCCCTGTTCACCCTGGGGGCCCTGGGCACCGGTGTCGCCCTTGGCGCCCTTTTCGCCCTCGGGACCCTGGGCACCCGTGTCGCCCTTCGGACCCTGTTCACCTTGCGGGCCAGTGGCGCCGGTGTCGCCCTTTTCGCCCTGCGGACCCTGAGCGCCGGTGTCGCCCTTGGCGCCCTTTTCGCCCTGCGGGCCGACCAGCGAGGTGCCGTTCGGCCATTCGTCATTGGCCTTGGGGCCGTAGAGCTGGTTGTTTTCGGTGTCGATGTAGAAGTCGCCGTTCTTGCCGATCACGTCGGACGGAGCGCCTTCGCCGTTGAGGACCGTCTGGCCGTCAGCACCAGCGGGGCCCTGCGGACCAGCCGGTCCCTGAGCACCCGTGTCGCCCTTGGGGCCGGCGTCGCCCGCCGGACCAGCAGGGCCCTGCGGACCGATGGGACCGATCGGCCCAGTCAGGCCGGTCGGGCCCTGCGGGCCGGTGTCGCCCTTGGCGCCCGGAGTGCCCGGATCGCCCTTCGGACCCTGGGAGCCGGTGTCGCCCTTGGGGCCTTTTTCACCCTGCGGACCTTTTTCACCCTGGGCGCCTTTTTCGCCTTGAGCACCCTGGGCGCCTTGAGCACCCTGGTCGCCTTTGGCGCCGGTGGCGCCGCTGCTGCTTTCCTGGACGCCGAGGACGCCCTGGGACGATTTGGGCAGGACCTGGACCAGTTCCTCACCCGGACGGCATTTGGCCCCGGTCGAGAAGCGCACGCTTCCCTTTTCGGGGCCACTCTTGGTGACGCAAAGATTGATGATGGTCGGCTGCTTCTTGGCGGCGGCCGTCTGAGCCATCGCCATCGAGACCGCGAAGGCAGCCAGAGCCGCCAGAGCGGCGACCGCGAGCGTAAGCCAACGCGGTAGAGACTGGGCACGCAGTGGAGCGGACATGGGTTGAATCCCCTTTGCTTTCTTGAGCGATTGTCAGGCGAAAGCCGCTCGTGCGGCCTCCATCGAGGGCCGAAGCTAGGACAGGTGGTCGAGCCCCGCGATCAGACATATGGCCAAGTAGACCTCCACCACTAAAGGCCCCGAAGGCCGTCCCAGAACCCGCTTTTGCAGCGCTTTACGGCTTGAGAAAGCCAAAACCGCGGCAGTCCTCGCGGTAACGACGGAAGCCGGCGCTACAACTGCCAGACGTTCGTCCAGATCCCCCCACGAGGGCGCGATGCAGGCGTTCTGCCGGGCGATACAGGCTCGGTGACCCGCCGCATCCTGACCCTGCTGTTTGCCGCCGCGCTGGCTTCAATGCTGCTCTCGGTGCCGGCGGCCGGGGCCGCCCAACTCGTGGCCCCGCCCTCCGTCTGCCCCCAGAGTCCGCTGACGGCGCCGGTGCAGGCCCAGGAGCGGGCGATGCTCTGTCTCGTCAACTATGCCCGCACCCAGTCCGGCGAGCCGGCCCTGGAAGAAACCACGGAGCTGGATGAATCGGCGGAAGACAAGGCCGGCGACATCCTTAGCTGCGACAGCTTCAGCCACTACGCCTGCGGGCGCGAATTCACCTACTGGATGCGGGCCACCGGTTACCTCTCCAGCCAGTGCTGGCGGGCGGGCGAGAACCTCGCCTGGGGGGCCGGCGAATACGGCAGCGTGACCGCGATCCTGCGCGCCTGGCTGCGCTCACCGACGCACCGCGCCAACCTGCTCGGCAACTTCACCCAGGTCGGCACCAGCCTGCGAATCGGCACGCTCGAAGGCGACCCCGGCGTCCATATCTGGGCGCAGCACTTCGGCACTCACTGCTGAGACTCGGCGCTGAGACTCAGCGCGAGGCGGTCTCGAAGACCGAGCGCGGGTCGACGCGGGGGTCGATCGCCTGCATCGGCGCCTGAGCCTTGAGGAGGATCTCCTCGTACTCGTCCTCGGCGTCGGACTGCATCACGATCGCGCCGCCGACGCCGAGTGTGGTCGACTCGCCGTCCATCACCACGGTGCGGATGACGATGTTGAGATCGCAGCCGCCGCTGAGGCCGAAGTAGCCGATCGCGCCCGAGTAGACGCCGCGGGCTTCGCCCTCGAGGCCGTCGATGATCTCCATCGTCCGCTTCTTCGGGGCACCGGTCATCGAGCCGCCGGGGAAGCAGGCGCGGATGCAGTCGGGTGGCTCCAGCTCCTCGCGCAGCAGGCCGCGCACGGTCGAGACCAACTGGTGGACGGTCTCGTAGCTTTCGACGTGCATCAGATTCGGCACGTGGACGGTGCCGATCTCGCAAACGACGCCGAGGTCGTTGCGGAGCAGGTCGCAGATCATCAGGTTCTCGGCCCGGGTCTTCTCGTCGAGGCGCAGCTCCTCGGCCAAGCGCACGTCTTCGGCCGGCTCTTTGCCGCGGCGGACCGTGCCCTTGATCGGCTTCGCCTCCGCCCAGCGGTCGCGCCCGACCGAGAGAAAGCGCTCCGGCGAGGAGCTCAGCACCGCCGCCTCGCCGACCCGCAGGTAGGCGGAGAAGGGCGCCGGGTTGACCCGGCGCAGGGTCCGGTAGAGCGCGAAGGGGTCGGGGCTGACGTCGGCGGTGATCTTGTTGGTGAGGCAGATCTCGTAGCTCTCGCCGTCGATCAGTTGGCGCTTGCACTCGGCGATGTCGTCGAGGTACTGCTGGTGGGAGCGGGCGAGGTGGAAGCGAACCGGGTCGCCCTCGGTCGAGACCTCGCTCCACTCCGGCTCGGCGATCGGCGGCAGCGAGGAGAGTCGCAGCCCCGTCTCGGCCAGCCAGCGGTCGGTCGCCTCGCTGTCGCCGCGCTCGCAGACGCCGAGCACGTAGGCGGCGCCCTCGAGGTGGTCGAAGGCGATCATCCGGTCGGCGAAGACGAAGAAGGCGTCCGGCATCGTCGAGGAGTGGGCGTCGCTGCCACCGCTATCGGCCTTGAGCTCGTAGCCGAGGTAGCCGGCGAAGCCGCAGTTGAAGTCGAAGGGCAGGTCATCGGAGAGGTGGCGCAGGCGCCGCATCTCGCGCGAGAGGTAGTCGAAGATCGACTCCTCGAGCACGCGCACCTCCTCCCCGCTCTGCACCCGCAGCTCGCGGCTGTCGACGTCATAGGTGATGGTGGAGCCGAGCGGCCCCGAGGCGTCGCCCATAAAGGAGAAGCGGGCGCGGCCGTCGAGCATGCTGCTGTCGAGCCAGAAGGCGTGCTCGCTGTCGCCGTAGAGGTGGGCGAAGGCGCGCTCGGTGTCGACCGCCGAGTCGAGCCGCTTGATCCGCAGTTCGAGGCCGGCGCCGCCCGCGGCCGGTGCCCGCGAGGGTCCTTCGAGCCGGATCGGGCTGCCGTTGCGGCGGCCGGCATGCTCGATCGTGAGGTCGCGGAAGCGGGCCAGCAGCGCCCGCCCGTGGTCGGTGCAGATCGACTCGGGGTGGAACTGCAGTCCCCACTGCGGCCGCTCGCGGTGGGCGACCGCCATCAGGATGCCGTCGCTGGTCCAGGCCACCCCTTCCAACTCCGGCGGCAGCGGCTGCTCGACGCAGAGCGAGTGGTAGCGGACGACCTGGAACTCGCGCGGCAGGCCGGCGAAGAGACCGGTGTCCTCGTGGGTGATGGCGCTGATCCGCCCGTGCATCGCTTCCGGCGCGTGCACGACCTTCGCCCCGTAGGCCGAGCAGAGGCCCTGGTGGCCGAGGCAAACACCAAGCAGCGGCACCTCGGACTCGCGGATCGCCTCGGCGCAGACACCGAAGTCGCTCTCGCGGTCGGGGTTGCCGGGCCCCGGCGAGACGACGACGTTGTCGAAGTCGCGGCCCGACGCCAGCTCGGCCCAGCTCAGCTCATCGTTGCGGACGACGATCGGCTCTTCGCCGTTGGCCTCGGAGAGCAACTGGAAGAGGTTGTAGGTGAAGGAGTCGTAGTTGTCGATCAGCAGGGTCTTCACCGACGCCTCCTGGCGCTAGACCAGGTACTTCCTCAGGACCTTCCCCAGCGGGCTTTTGGGGATCTCGTCGCGGAATTCGACCGCCTGCGGGACCTTGAAGTTGGCCAGGCGCTCGCGGCAGAAGGCGATCAGCTCGCGCTCGTCGCACTCGCCGGCGAGGACGGCTACGGCCTTGACTCGCTGCTCGCCGGCAACATCGGTGTCGACGCCAACCACAACCGACTCAGCGACGGCGGGATGCGAGTTGATCACCGCCTCGACCTCGATCGGGTCGACCTTGAAGCCGCCGGTCTCGATCAGCAGCTTCTTGCGACCGACGATGTAGAGCATCCCGCCGTGGTCGATCCGGCCGAGGTCGCCGGTGAAAAAGCGACCGTCGCGGAAGGCGATGGCGTTCAGCTCCGGCAGGTCGCCGTAGCCGGAGGTGGCGGCGGCGCTGGCCACCGTGACCTCGCCGATCTCGCCCGCCGGCAGCGGATCGCCGTCGTCGTCGACGATCTCCAGCTCGACCCCTTTTACCGGCGTTCCCACCGACTCGAAGGTGGTGACGGGGTCATCGCTGAGGTTGGCGGCGATCATCCCCGTCTCGGTGCTGCCGTAGAGCTGGCGGACGAGGACGCCGAAACGCTCGCCGAAGGCTTCGAAGGTCTCGCGCGGCATCGCCATACCCGCCGTGAAACAGAGGCGCAGCGAGGAGAGGTCGGCGTCGGCCGGCGAGTCGGCCATCAGCCGGTAGTTGAAGGGGACACCGGGGAAGACCGTGATGCCCTCGTTCTCGATCAGCTCCAGCGCCCGGTGGCGCTTGAGCAGGAACGGGTGCGGGTCCTCAAGGATGACCAGGCGGGCGCCGGAGACGGCGGCGCCGAAAATGCACGAGCCCATGCCCCAGGTGTGGAAGAGCGGCACCGCGGCGAGGATGCGGTCCTCGCGGCTGAGTCCGAGCCCGAGGTAGCTCTCGGCCTCGGCCACGCACTGTCCGTGGGTGCGGTCGAGGCGCTTGGGGCGACCGGTTGAGCCGGAGGAGAACTGGCCGACGAGGGGCTCGTCAGGCGAGCGCGCCTCGAGGCGGCCGGGCGAACCCGCCTCGACCAGGCCGGCCAGGGTGGTCGTGGCGCCGTGGCCGGCGCCGGAGCCGATCACCTCGACCGGCGAGTCGAAGCCGGCGACGATGCGCTCGCAAACGCCGGCGGTGCGCTCATCGCTGATCACGGCGCGGACGCCGGTGCTGCGGAACCAGAACTCGAGCTCGGCCTGCTTGAAGGCTGGGTTGGCGGGAACGACCTTGGCGCCGAGGGCGGCGATCGCATGGAAGGCGGCGACGAACCAGGGGTCATCGCGGAGAACCAAGCCGACGGCGTCGCCGGGGCCGATCCCGAGCCCGGAGAGGCCGCTGGCGAGGCGCTCGATGCGGTCGATTAGCTGCTCGAAGCTGAGCCGCTCGTCGCGGTAGACGATCGCGTCGCGGCCGGGATCGGGCTCAGCCTGCGCGTAGAGAAGCTGCAGCAGCACCGGCGCTCACCCGCCCTTGCGGGCGACGAAGGCAACGATGCTGTCGACGCTGCGGAAGTTCTCCGGCGTCAGGTCCTCGTCGGCGACGGTGATCCCGAACTTGCTTTCGAGGAAACCGACCAGCTCGGTGATCCCCAGCGAGTCGATCAGGTCGGCAGCGAGCAGGTCTTCGTCGCGCGCCAGCGAGCCGGTCTCGAGGCCAGCGGTGATCTCGTTGACGATGAACTCTTCGATTGCTTGGGCGTGGTCGCTCATGAGGCGGGTGATCCTACTGGCGGCGGTGCAGTCGTTCTACGGCGTGAGAGGAAGCGGCGTACGGTCACGTCCCTGATCGGCTCGTAGCCGCGCGAACTGTAGAGCCAGCGGGCTTGACGGTTGCCGCTGTCGACATAACCCCAGAGCCGTTTGAAACCGCGGTCGCGCAAACCGCTCTCCACCGCGAAGAGGAACTCGTTGGCGGTGCCGCCAGCGCGGTGCTCGGGGAGGACGTAAAAGTCGGAGCCGTAGACGTCGCCGGGCTCGATCTGCAACCAATCTCCCAGCCACTCGAGATCAGGGTGGGCAGTCGCCTGGTCGGTGCCGACCCACCAGTAGTAACCGATCGTCTCCCCCTCGCGGATGCCGACGAAGCCCTCGAGACCGCGCTCGAGGTTGGCGCGGAAGCGGCGGTCGACCCCAGGCCGGCCACGCTTGCGGTTGAGCTCGGAGAGGCCGGCGAGCTGGTCGGCGTCGAGCGGTACGACCTCCAGCGAGGAGCGACGGCGCGGCTCGGAGATCGAGTCGAGGTCCTTGAGCAGAGTCGTCACCTGGCCCTCGGAGACGACGCTCTCCCGCAGTTGCTCGAATGACTTCGCAGCGGCGGCGCGGGGACCGTGCTCGCGTGCGTAACGCCGAAAGCGGCTTATCATCGCCGACAAGATGCCACAACCGAGCGCCGCGATTCACCGTCCCCGTCCGGACGTGAGCGCGGGAATAATCGAGACTTTCCTCGTCTTCGAAGGCCGCCCGGTCGAACTCGAGGCCCATATGGCACGGCTGCGCACCAGCGCCCGGATCCTTTACGCGGAGGATCCCGAGGAAGCGCGTGAGCTGGTCCTGAAGCGGGCCCGCGGCGCCTGGCTGGGACGGATGCGGCTCACCGTCGAGCCGGCCCCCGGCGGCGGCCTCGAACCCACCGTCGTCGTCGCCGCCTTCGACCCCGACAACGTCTTCCCCACCGGCGAGTTCTGCTCAAGCCTGCTCAGCGTCACCGTCGACCGCGGCTACGGCGAGCACAAGTGGGCTGATCGGGCGCTGCTGAGCCAAACGGAACTCGATGCCGGCCCCGGCACCGCGCCACTGCTGCTGGACGAGAAGGGCACAGTCCTGGAGACCTCGCGGGCCAATGTCTTCGCCATCCGTGAAGGCCGCCTCCTTACCCCCCCGCTCGACGGCGGCATCCTCCCCGGCATCGCCCGCGCCGCGGTGCTCGAGCTGGCGGCCGAGAACCACATCGAGGCGGCCGAGGAAGGGTTCGACCTGGCGGCCCTGCGCCAAAGCGACGAGGTCTTCGTCACCGGCTCGCTGCGCGGAGTGGAGCCGATCAAGGCGATTGACGGCGAAGCCGTAGAGACAGAAGGGCCGGTCACCCAGTTGCTGGCCGCGGCTCTGCGCCAGCGCTGGTTCGGCGCCTGGACCTAAAGAGCTAGGAGCGCTGCAGACGGGCGAGGCGGGCGCCGACGCGATCGGCGCGGCGACTGAAACGGGCCAGGCGCTCGTCGATGTGGGGATCGCGGCGGCCGGAGGGCGCCGCTGCCGGCAGCGGCGCCGACGCCCGGCTGGCTGCCTCGCTGGCCCGTCGCGCCAGCTCGGCAGCGTGGCGCGCTTGCTCGGCGCTTTCCATCGCCGACGCCCCCAGCGCCACCGCGGCCGCTTCGGAGGAGCGGGCGATCTCGATCGCCTCCTCGATCCGCGCTTCCAGCTCGGCGACGGTGGCGGGCGCAGCCGCGGCAGGCAGCAGCCAGTCCCCAGTCTCGTCGCGGCCTTTCTCCACGCCGTGAATCTAGGGCGGCGGCAGGCGGAAATTCGAGAGCGGGGCAGCTTGACTAGATTCCGTGATGGCCGCGGCAAGGCGGCGACAGAGGCGAATCGACCAAAGGAAGCAGCTTGAGAAACCCCAGAGACTTCTTTCAACCGCAGGCGATGGGCGCGCCGGAGCCGCTGCGCGAGATCCCCGTCAAGCCGTCGCGGATGATCCACTTCCTCGACTTCTCAAACGAGAAAATGGTCGCCAAGGCGGCCGACATCGCCAAGCAGACCGACATCCTGCTCGGCAACCTCGAGGACGCGATCCCGGTCGACCGCAAGGAGGCCGCCCGCCAGGGCCTAATCAAGGCCGCCAAGGAGTCCGACTTCGGGAACACGGCGCTGTGGACCCGCGTCAACTCGCTGGAGAGCCCCTGGATCCTCGACGACCTCACCACCCTGGTCACCGAGATCGGCGACAAGCTCGAGGTCGTGATGGTGCCCAAGGTCGAGGGCGCCTGGGACATCCACTACGTCGACCGCCTGCTAGCGCAGCTAGAGGCCAAGGCCAAGCTGGATCGGCCGATCCTCATCCACGCGCTGCTGGAGACCGCGCAGGGCGTCGTCAACGTCGAGGAGATCGCCGCCGCTAGCCCGCGCATGCAGGGGATGAGCTTCGGCCCCGCCGACCTCGCCGCCTCGCGGCGGATGAAGACGACCCGCGTCGGCGGCGGCCACCCCGGCTACCGGGTGATGGAGGACCCGGCTGACCCGGAGAACCCGGAGGCCGACCGCGTCAGCGCCCAGCAGGACCTCTGGCACTACTCGATCGCCCGCATGGTCGACGCCTGCGCCTCGACTGGGATCCTGCCCTTCTACGGGCCCTTCGGCGACATCAAGGACACGGCCGGCTGCGAGACGCAGTTCCGCGCTGCCTTCCTGATGGGCTGCGTCGGCGCCTGGTCGCTGCACCCGGTCCAGATCGGAATCGCCAAGAAGGTCTTCAGCCCGCCGCCGGAGGAGGTCAAGTTCGCCAAGAAGGTGCTGGAGGCGATCCCCGACGGCCGCGGTGTCCACATGATCGACGGCAAGATGCAGGACGACGCCACCTGGAAGCAGTGCAAGGTGATGGTCGAGCTGGCGGAAATGCTGGCCGCCAAGGACCCGGAGCTGGCCGAGGCTTACGGCCTCTAGGCCTCTTTCTCAGCGCAGCTTGAACGGCGGCGGGTCGGGCGCTGGCCCGACCCGCTTACCGGCGGCGACCCGGAGGTCGTCGAGGGTGATGTCGTCGGCTTCGACCGCGACCGCCAGGCCGCGGGCCGAGAGCTGCTCGGCGATCTGCAGTTGGTGGTCGTCGACGACCTCGCCGTGGACCTGCAGCCGCGGCGCCATCAGCGGGCACTTGCCGACCTCGAAGGCGGCCAGCGCCGTGCCGACACCGGCGTGGGTGATGACGACGTCGGCCTCGCGCATCGCCTCGCTTAGCTCCTTTTCCGGGATCGCGTACTGGCCCTCGATGCCGAAGGAGGTGACGTCGGTGGCGCCGGTCTGCCAGAGCACCTCGGCCTCGGCCGGCAGCACCTCGAGCAGGCGGCGGACGATCCGCGGGTAGGGCGTGCCTTTGTAGGTGCCGAGGGTGACGACGATCTTGCGGATCGGCGCTGGCTCGCCGGCGTTCTCGACCGCGGCGAAGGAGTCGAAGACGGCGCCGCGGAAGCCCCAGCGGCCGCCGGCCCAGGTCTCGTACTGGGCAAAGCGGTTGACCCCCGGCAGGCGCGAGATCAGCTTCCCGGTCATCGACGGGCCCTCGATCCGCGCCGCGCTCTCGATGTAGAAGCAGGGCAACCGGCGGGCGCGGGCGGTGGTGAAGTAGGGCAGGGCGATCGCCGATCCGGTGCTGATCAGGGCTTCGACGTCGCCGCGGCCGAGGATGCGGCGCGCCTCGGGGAAGTTGCGGGCGACGTTGCGGGGGTCGCGGCCGCCGATGAAGGGGACGAACTCGACCTCCTCGCCCTCCAGCAGCGAGCGGCTCTGGGCGGTGTCGAAGGTGACCCAGCGGAAGGGGCCGGAGACGCCCTGAAAGCGGTTGCGAAGGAGGTGGAGCTGCTTGAGGTGACCGCCGTTGGATGCGACCAGCAGCGTCGTCACCGGGGCCAGTACCTGTCGACGAGCTCGCGGGTGGCGTGGATGTTGCGGGCGCTGGAGGCGCCGAAGACGATCGACTCGATGTTGGGCTGGGCGCAGACCCACTCGATCGCCTCCGCCGGTGGGATCGCGCCAGAAGCGAAGACCGACATCGCCACGGCGCGGAACTGGCGCTCGCGCAGTGCTCGCTCGTAGGCCTCAATCCCACCGCACATGCGGAAGCCGATCTTGTTGATGTTCGAGCAAACGACCGGGTTCTCGATCCCGACCTCCTCCAGGGTGTCGAGCAGCATCGGCAGGTTCATCGTGATGAAGCCAGGGTCGGCGTCGTAGCGCTCGCGCACGTGCTCAGCGAAGACGCGGAGTGCATCTTTGAAGCCGAGGCCCAGCAGCAGGTCGACGATGACGTTCTGGAGGAAGATCACCGGGGTCTTAAGGCCCTGGAACATCTTCATCTCGGCGTCGATCAGCAGCGTCGTCATCCCCTCGACGTCTTTGGTCGCCAGCGAGCGGCCGCCGCGCAGGGCAGCATCGAAGAGGCCCTCATCCGGGAGGAAGCGTTTGACGGCGCCGAGCATGCCGTTCTCGGTCACCGCGTTGGCGTACTTGTGGGCGTAGGGCATGCAGGGGAAGAAAGTGAACTCCGAGTAGCGCTCGGGCTCAGCCCGGACCCGGTCGCAGACCAGCTCGATGCGGTCGTGGGTCGTGCACATGAAGGTGCGAACGCCCTCGTCGTAGGCGGAGTCGAGGACGTCCATGACGGCACCGATGTCCTGGAAGCGCAGGGCCTGCGCCCGCGCTTTCTCCTCCGACATGTGATTGACGCCGAAGAACTGGTTGTCGCCGAAGAGCAGCCGGTCCATCAGCCACTCCCCCGGTTCCACCAGCGGCGCTTGCGGACGATCGGCCCGGCGGCGAGCGCGGTGGCCGCTTCGCCGGCGGCGTCGGCGACCATCAGCCCGATCGTGCGGTCGGTCGCGGCGGCGGTGGCGAAAGCGTTGGGGCCACCGGGCGCGCCGTCGCGGACGCGGGTGACGAAGTCCTCGACCTGGGCGCTGTACTCCTCGCCGCGCAGGTAGAACCAGACCGGCGCGGTCAGATCGGTCGTGTAACGGACGTTCCAGCCGGCCTCATAGCCGTCGGGGATCGGTGCCCCCTCGCGCAGGTAGACCTGGCATTCCTGGCGGTCGGCGAAAATCCGCCCCTGCGTGCCCCAGATGTTCACCCGCGTCGTCATCTTGCGGTAGGACTCGTCGGACCAGTAGACCGAGAGCTGCCCGGTCTTGCCGTCGCCGAAACGGAAAGTGCTGAAGGCGGCGTCGTCGGTGTCCTGCGAGAAGACCTGCGGCAGCGCCGTGCCCCCGACGCTGGCCGGCTCGCCGACGTACCAGTTGACGAGGTTGATCACGTGGGCGGCGTAGTCGTAGAGGCAGCCGCCGCCCTCGTCGCGGCGCGTGCGCCAGGTGCCGCCCTTGGGCTTCAGCACCACCGGCCCGTAGGCCTCGCCGAAGACGTGGGTGACCTCGCCGATCGCGCCGGCATCGAGCAGCGTCTTGACCTCCTGGAAGGCCGCCACGTAGCGGTTGTGGTAGCCGACCTGGGTGACGAGGCCGCGCTCAGCGGCGAGCGCGTCAAGCTCGTCGCTGTCCTCGGGGCTCAGCGTCAGCGGCTTCTCGCAGAAGACGTGGAGGCCGCGCTCGAAAGCCGCCCGCACCATCGGCGCGTGGGCGCTCGAGGGAGTGGCGATGACGACCGCGTCGAGGCCGGCCTCGGCCAGCATCGTCTCGTAGTCGCTGTAGGCCTCGACCCCGGTGTTCTTCTCCAGCACCCCGAGCACGTATTTGGAGGAGTCGCAGGCAACCGCCTCGACCTCGGGGTGCGCGTGTAGCAGGGCGTGATGGGACAGGCCCATCTTGCCCAAGCCGACGATTCCTACCTTGATCATGGGGCGGGCTTTCGCCACAGCTCGGCCCGCCCCTGCCGCGGTCGTCAGTCCAGGCGCTGCTCGAGCGCCGCGAGCTGCTGGTTCAGCTCATCGGGCAACCTGTCGCCGAAGCTGGCCAGGTGCTCCTTAAGCTGCGGCAGTTGCTGCTTGACCTGGTCGGTGTCGACCGAGAGCAGCTCCGCCATCGCCTCGGCGGAGATGTCGAGGCCCTCGGTGCTGATCGCGCCCTCGCTGGGCAGCAGCCCGATCGCGGTCTCGACCGCGTCGGCCTTGCCCTCGCAGCGGCGGAAGACCCACTCCAGGACACGGCTGTTCTCGCCGAAGCCGGGCCAGAGGAAGTTGCCGTCGGCGTCTTTGCGGAACCAGTTGACGTAGAAGACCCGCGGCAGTTGGGCGCCCTGGCGCTGACCGACCTTGAGCCAGTGACCGAAGTAGTCGGCCATGTTGTAGCCGCAGAAGGGCAGCATCGCCATCGGGTCGAAACGCAGTTCGCCGACGTTGCCGGCGGCCGCGGCCGTCTTCTCCGAGGACATCGTGGCGCCGAGGAAGACGCCGTGCTCCCAGTCGAAGGCCTCGTGCACGAGCGGCACGACGCTGGCGCGGCGGCCGCCGAAGAGGAAGGCGTCGATCGGCACTCCGGCCGGGTCCTCCCACTCGGGGGCGATCGTCGGGCACTGGCTGGCCGGCGTCGTGAAGCGGGCATTGGGATGCGAGGACGGTTTGTCGGAGTCCGGCGTCCAGTCGTTGCCGTGCCAGTCGATCAGGTGCGCTGGCGGCTCGCTGGTCATCCCCTCCCACCAGACGTCGCCGTCGTCGGTTTTGGCGCAGTTGGTGAAGATCGAGTTCTTCTCGATCGTCCGCATCGCGTTGGGGTTGGTCTTCTCGCCAGTGCCAGGGGCGACGCCGAAGAAGCCGGCCTCGGGGTTGACCGCGTAGAGGCGGCCGTCCTCGCCGAACTTCATCCAGGCGATGTCGTCGCCGATCGTCTCCACCTTCCAACCCGGAATCGTCGGGATCAGCATCGCCAGGTTGGTCTTGCCGCAGGCCGAGGGGAAGGCGCCGGTCACGTACTTGACCTCACTCTCGGGCGAGGTCAGTTTGAGGATCAGCATGTGCTCGGCCATCCAGCCCTCGTCGCGGGCCATCGCCGAGGCAATCCGCAGCGCGAAACACTTCTTGCCGAGCAGGGCGTTGCCGCCGTAGCCGGAGCCGTAAGGACCAGATTTCGCGGCTCTCGGGGTAGTGGACGATGTACTTGTTGTCCTCGTTGCAGGGCCAAGAGACGTCTTCGACGCCTTCGCTGAGCGGCATCCCGACCGAGTGCACGCAGGGGACGAAGTCGCCGTTCTCGCCGAGCTGGTCGAGGGCGGCCTGGCCCATCCGGGTCATGATCCGCATCGAGACCGCGACGTAGGCGGAGTCGGTGAGCTGGACGCCGATTTCGGAGATGTCAGAGCCGAGCGGGCCCATCGAGAAGGGGACGACGTACATCGTGCGGCCGACCATCGAACCCTTGAAGAAGCCATTCAGGGTCTCGCGCATCTCGGCCGGGTCGCGCCAGTTGTTGGTCGGACCGGCGCCCTCCTCGGTCTCCGAGCAGATGAAGGTGCGGTCTTCAACGCGGGCGACGTCGGCGGGGTCGGAGAGGGCGAGGTAGGAGTTGGGCCGTTTGGCGTCGGAGAGGCGCTCGAAGGTGCCGGCGTCGATCAGGGCCTGCGCCAGGGCGTCGTACTCCTCGGCCGAGCCGTCGCACCAGTGCACGGAGTCCGGCTGCGTCAGGGCCGCGATCTCATCGACCCAGGAGAGCAGTTTGGCGTGGGTGGTCGGCGCGGGGGCCATGGTCAAGTCGCTCATTCGCCTCTCTCTATTTGCTCGGTTTGAGGCCGACGAGACTGACGTCGGCGTCCTTGTTGAGGATCTTCAAAGTCGCGATTGCCTGCTTGCCTTGGGAGAAATTCACTTCGCAGGTAAACGTCTTGCCGGCTTCGACCTTCTGGTCGGAGGGGCAGTCGACCGACGTGATCTTTTCATGAAGCGACTTTTCAAGGCTCGACTGGATCGCTCCCTCGGCCTTCTGGTCGTCAATCACGGTTTCCCCACAACCGGCCGCGGCGACGGCCAAAACGGCAAAAGCAGCGGCCGCAAAGCCACAGCGAATTCGGAAACTCATCTTCCTCCCTCTGGGGACGGGCTGGTCTGGGGAGTATTCCAAGCGGCCCCGTCAACACAGACGGACCAGCAGCTTCACACCGAGCTGGTGTCGCCCTCGAAATGGATCGGCGCCGTCGTCTCGTCGAGCGGAACCCCCTCGGGCGGGGGATCGGGCTGAACGGGCTCGACAGGAGGGCTTTTCGTGAATGGGCCAAGCATCAGAACGTCACTACAGCCACGAGGATAGCGAGGGCGATTCCGACTGCCGAGAGCCCAGTGAGAAAGAGTCCCCCGGCCCAGCGCACCGCATCCGCCGCCCTATCTCCTTGCTTGGTCGTAAATGCCATCGAGACCAAGAGCCCGTTGATGGTGCGGATATGAACTCGCCAGAGGTCTGGCTCGTCGTGAAGCGCTCGGTCGTGTAGTTGGCGATCTCATGCGCTGAGACGTCAGAAACGAGATGTGGGAGCAAGGTGCCGCGCAGGGCAGCAACGAAGGCGGCGATAAGGAGAATCGTGCCGATGAGCAACGAGA
The DNA here is from genome assembly GCA_963708405.1 of uncultured Actinomycetes bacterium. Taxonomy (GTDB): domain Bacteria; phylum Actinomycetota; class Thermoleophilia; order Solirubrobacterales; family 70-9; genus VAYN01. The sequence goes on along the minus strand of CAVPSL010000002.1, from coordinate 6,888 downwards.
TCCCGACGGCTATCCGCGCTTCGTGGTGAACGGCATTGAGCATCGCTTCGGCATTGGCACCGACCAGGGCGATTACGGCACCAGAAAAGCCGGCGAGCTGGCCTCCACGTGAACGCAGCGACTGGACCCGATCGTGCAGGTCATCGAGGAGGCCTTCGGCCCGCATGACATACCAGGCGATCGCCTCTGGATTTGGCTGTCGCATAGATGTGGCTTGTCCCCTCGCCTGCATGCAGACAAAACTATTCATCGGCTCGGCTGGAATCTCCGCGCCGGACCAGCGGCGGGCGCGTCTGGTCGCCCCATTTGGATAGGGTTCCGCGCCGCTGATGCGGTTCTACGAGTTCGAGGCACGCAAGATCGTCGAGCTGGCGGGGATTCCCGTCACTAAGTACGGCTTCTGCAAAACCGCCGAGGAGGCGCGCAGGGCCGCCGAGGAGATCGGCGGGCCGGTCGTGATCAAGTCCCAGGTGCTGACCGGGGGACGGATGAAGGCCGGCGGCGTCAAGTTCGCCGACACGCCCGAGGAGGCCGCAGCGCACGCCGAGGAGATCCTCAAGCTCGAAATCAACGGGCATATGCCGCGCGGCGTCCTCGTCGACCCCAAAGCCGAGGTCAAGCAGGAGTACTACGCCAGCGTCGTCTGGGACGGCACCGCGAAGAAACCGCTGATGCTGTTCAGCGACATGGGCGGCATCGACATCGAGGAGGTCGCCGAGACGCACCCCGACCCACGTCGGCAAAGGCCACGTCTCCAATCTCTTCCCGATTCCCGACTTCGAGGCCAAGCAGGTCGTCGCCGCCACCGGCGTCACCGGCTCGCAGCTGAACCGGGCGACGCCGATCCTCGCCCGCCTCGCCCGCCTCTTCCGCGAGTACGACATGACCCTGGCCGAGATCAACCCGCTGGCCGAGCTCAGCGACGGCTCCTTCGTCGCCCTCGATGCCCACATGGAGATGGAGAACGAGGCGGTCGGCCGGCAGAAGAAACTGCTGCGCAAGCAGCTGGAGATCGCCGAGGACGACACCCGCGAGACCTACGAGCCTTCCGCTTTCGAGCGCAACGTCGCCGCGATCGACGCCGCCGACCACCGTGGCGTGATCCAGGGCAAGGACCACGGCTTCAGTGGCAACCTCGGCCTCGTGATCGGCGCCGGCGGTGGCTCGCTGACGCTGACCGACGCCGTCCGCAGCCAGGGCGGCAAGCCGGCCAACTACTCCGAGATCGGCGGCAACCCCTCCGTCGCCAAGGCCTGCGGCCTGGCCAAGGAGGTGCTGGAAAAGGACGGCGTCGAGAAGATCGCGGTGATGATGTCGATCGTCTCCAACACCCGCGTCGACATCGTCGCCCGCGGCGTCATCAAGGCCTGCCTCGAGCTCGGCAAGGACCCCGGCGAGACGATCGCGATCTTCCGCATCCCCGGTGCCTGGGAGGACGAGGGCTTCAAGATCCTCGAGCGCTACGGGGTCGAGACCTGCGACCGCTCGGTCTCGCTCTGGGAAGCCGCTGGCCGCGCCGTCGCCAAGGTCCAGGGGGCACCCGCATGAGCATCCTGCTGAGCCGCGACACCACCTTCATCGTGCAGGGGATCACCGGCCGCGAGGCGGTCAACCTGACCCGCGAGTGCCTCGACTACGGCTCCAAGGTCGTCGGCGGCGTCACCCCCGGCCGCAAGGGCCGCGAGGTCCACGGCGTGCCGGTCTTCGACACCGTCGCCCAGGCGGTCGAGCACCACGGCGGCCCGATCGACGGCTCCGTCGTCACCGTCCCCCCCGCCTTCACCAAGGACGCCGTCTTCGAGGCGATCCTCAACGGGATCAAGCTCGTCGTCGTCGTCACCGAGCGGATCCCGCGCGGCGACGTCGCCCAGATGGTCGAGCTGGCCAACTTGAACGGCGCCCGCATCATCGGCCCCAACTGCCTCGGGCTGATCGTGCCCGAGGTCTGCAAGATGGGCGGCATCGGCGGCCCCGCCAAAGACGCGGCCAAGGCCTACGCCCCCGGCCCGGTCGGCGTGATGAGCCGCTCCGGTGGGATGACCACCGAGATCTCCTCCTCGCTGACCCAGGCCGGCCTCGGCGTCTCCACCGCCGTCTCGATCGGCGGCGACGCAATCATCGGCTCCGCCTACGCCGAGCTGATGCCTTACTTCGAGGCCGACGAGGAGACCAAGGCGATCGTCATCTACACCGAGCCCGGCGGTCGCATGGAGGCCCAGCTGGCCGCCTGGGTCAAGGACAACAACTCGCGCCTGCCGATCGTCGCCTTCATGGCCGGCAAATTCATGGACGACGAGGAGATGAAGGGCATGAGCTTCGGCCACGCCGGCACGATCGTCGAGGGCGCCGAGGACACGGCGACGCAGAAGATCGCTCGCCTCGAAGCCGCCGGAATTCGCGTCGTCGAGCGGATCGACGAGATCCCCGATGCCGTCAAGGAGAAAATTGGAGCCGCCGCCTGATGGCCGAGAAGCTGAACAAGGTCTTCATCGACGTCGAGGTCGACGCCTCGGTCGCCAGCGACGCCGCCCTCGCCGCCAAGCTCGAGGAAGTCTGCCCCGTCGACATCTTCAAGGACGCCGACGGCAGGGTCGAGATCGTCGAGGAGAACCTCGACGAGTGCGTCCTCTGCAAGCTCTGCATCGAAGCCGCCCCCGCCGGCACCGTGCACGTCAAGAAGCTCTACGACGGCACCGAGCTGAGCTAGCCACCGCTCAGGACGCCGTCGCGGCGGCGATCAGCAGCGCCCCGCTCTCGACCAGCATCTGGGCTTCCCCATACAGGCGGTCGGGCACGACGACCATTTCGCGCAGTTCGTCGAGCAGGGCCGCATCGCCCTCAACCTCGACGCCGGGGACGCCGGCGGTGCCGATCACAACCGCGGTGAGGACCTCGATCGGCGAGCCGGAGAGGATCAGCCGCGGCTCGCCGAGACTTCCGCGTGAGGCCTCGATCCAGCCGTCGCGGGCACGCAGGGCGAAGCTCTGCTCGCCACTGCGCAGGCCGATGTCGAAGGCGGCCTCGACGGGCGGGCGGAGGACGACGCGGAGCGCGTTGGGCAGCGAGGACGGGGCGAGACCGACGACGTCCTCGGCTAGCTGCACCTCCATCCCCCAGCGGGCCAGCTCGATCATCGGCCGCTCGAGGCCGCGGCCGAGCTCAGTCAGCTCGTAGGCGACACCGCTGGCCGGCGCTGCCAGCTCCCGGCGGGCGACGACGCCGTCGTCCTCGAGGTCGCGCAATCGCTTGGTGAGGACGTCGGTGGGAGCACCGCCAACCGCCCGGGCCAGCTCGGAGAAACGCAGCGGCCCCAGCGAGAGCTCGCGCACGATTAGCAGCGACCAGCGCTCGCCGACGCAATCGAGCGCGCAGGCGAGACTGCACTCCTGGCCGTATTCACGGCGTCCCATAGGTCAATCGTAGCAACCGGTTTGTTTTACAAAGTTGTTACTTGATTTCTGGTACAGTCCCCGCCGCCGTGAATCGCGTCGCCGACCTCACCTGGAACCGGCCCAAGCTCGTCCTCGCCGCGGTCGCCGCCTTCGCCCTTCTAGCCGTCGCCTTCGGCCACGACGTCGAGCACCACCTGAAGGCGGCCGGGTTCACCGACCCCGCCTCGGAGAGCGAGCGGGCAACCAACCAGCTCACCGGTGCCCTCGGCTACGACGCCAACCCCGGCATCGTCCTCGTCGTCCGTGCCCCCGGCGGCGGCCGGCTCGACACCGCCAGCCCCACCGTACGGCGCGACGTCGCCCGGCTCAGCGCTGAAGTCGCTAAGGCGGAATACGTCGGCCGCGTCGTCGACCCGCTGCGCGACCCGCGCGCCGGCCATGAACTGATCGCCGCCGACGGGCGCTCGCTGATCGTGCTCGGCTACCTCTCCACCGCCGACCGCGAGAACGCCGGCGGCATCGCCGCCGAACAGGTGCAGCCGGCGGTCGAACACAGCCCCCTCGACGTCTCGATGGGCGGCTACGCGCCCAGCTTCAACGAAGTCAACGACCAGACCAAAACCGACCTGACCAAGGCCGAGCTGATCGCCTTTCCACTGCTGGCGCTGCTGCTCCTGATCGTCTTCCGTGGTGTCGTCGCGGCGGCGATTCCGCTGCTGATCGGCGGCATCTCGATCGTCGGCACGCTGCTGGTCCTGCGGATCATGGCGACCTTCGTCGACACCTCCGTCTTCGCCCTCAACATCGCCACCGGCTTAAGCCTCGGCCTCGCTGTCGACTACGCGCTGCTGATGGTCTCACGCTACCGCGAGGAGATCGCCAGCGGCGGCGCGACCCGCGAGGCGCACCGCAACACGGTGCGAACGGCCGGCCGCACGGCGCTCTTCTCCGGCTTCACCGTCGCCGCGGCGATGGCGGCGCTGGTGATCCTGCCGCAGCGCTTCCTGTACTCGATCGCCGTCGCCGGCGCCTCGGTCGGGATCCTCTCCGCGATCCTGGCGGTGCTCGTCGTGCCCTCGATGCTGGCCCTGCTCGGCACCCGCATCGACGCCCTCTCGATCCGCCGCGGCCCCGCCGTCTCCGACGAGTCGGGCGGCTGGTACCGGCTCGCGCGCGGCGTCATGCGCCGCCCCGTCGCCGTCGCCCTCGCCAGCTCCGGCCTGATGCTGGCCGCAGCGGCGCCGCTGCTCTGGACGACCCTGACCGGGCCCAGCGCCCAGGCGGTGCCGCCGGGCAAGCCCTCCTACGAAGCCAACAGTTACGTCGAAGCCCACTACCCGCGCGACCTCACCGAGGCGGTCACGGTCACCGTCGATGGCAAGCGCGGCCCCGCCCAGCTCGCCGCCTTTCAGCGCCGGATCCTCGCCGTCGCGGGCGTCGTCCGTGGCACCCCCTTCGCGCGCGCCTCCGCAGCTCGCCTACGCCAACTTCGCCCTCGCCGACCAGGCGCTGTCGAGCGGCTCCCAGGACGCGTCGGGCGATCCGCGCGCTCCCCACGCCGGCCGCGACGACGGCGCTGGTCTCCGGCAACACCGCCGGCTTCATCGATCAGAAGCAGAGCCTGGTCGAACACCTGCCGCTGCTGGTCGCGATCATCTCCACTGACCACGCTGGTCCTGCTCTTCCTGCTGACCGGCTCGGTGATCCTGCCGCTGAAGACGCTGCTGATGAACGCGATGACGCTGGGGGCGACGCTCGGCATCCTCGTCCTCGCCTTCCAGGACGGCTGGCTCGACGGCCTCTTCTCCTACACCGGCCCGGCGGCGGTTGAGGTGACCAGCCTCGTCTTCCTCTTCGCCGTCATCTTCGGCCTCGCCACCGACTACGCGGTGCTGGTCATGGCGCGGATCAAAGAGCAGCACGATCTCGGCAAGAGCAACGAGGACGCGGTCGCGATCGGCATCGCCCGCACCGGCCGCGTGATCACTGCCGCGGCGCTGATGATCGCCGTCGTCTTCCTCGCCTTCGGCGTCAGCTCGGTCTTCTTCATGAAGGAGATCGCTGTCGGGATGGCGGTCGGCGTCCTCCTCGACGCGACCGTCGTCCGCGCCCTCCTTGTCCCCTCCCTGATGCGACTGCTCGGCGACTGGAACTGGTGGGCGCCGGCCCCCTGCGCCGCCTCCAGATCCGCTTCGGCTTCTCCGAGGCCTGACTTCTCCCAAAGCAAGGCCAACGGCCCGGGCGCGCCGCCAGGCGCGTTCCCGGGCCGCGCTCGGATCCAGAACCACGACGACCCGCAGGAGCGGGTCGCTTGTGAGGGGTGCTACCCCCGAACGGCTGATAACCAAGGCGAGCGTAGCATCGCGGGACGCTGGCGGCAGAAACCTTCTGGCTTCATCGTGAGGTATTTTGTCTGCAGGAGAGTGATGCGGCAAGGCGCCGTGAACGGCTGATAACCGGGAGTTCGGGGTTAGCGCTTCGGATGGGGTTCGAGTCCCCCGCTCTCCGCAGGATTTGCCGAGACTGCGGGATCACCGGCAGGGGGCGCAACCATCACGCGCCCGCGAGTAGCGCTCGCCTGAGCTGCGGCCCCGCCGTGCTCGGCCATTCAGCAAATGGGGGTGGAGTGTGAGGTCGATCACCTTACTTGCATATAAATTTATATCCTGGTAACCTCTACATCGATGGCTGCAATATCGCCAGGTCACGGCTTCCCCGCGAGGACCGGATGGAGCAGACGCTTGCCGCCGCGCATGGGCTTTTCGCCGAGCGGGGCTACGCGGCGGTGAAGATGGACGAGATCGCCGCGGCGGTCGGGGTCACCAAGCCGCTGCTCTACAACTACTTCGGCAACAAGGAGCAGCTCTACATCGCCTGCATGGAGCGCTCGCGGCGACGCCCTGACGGCGACGATCGGCGAGGCGATCGGCGGCACCAGCAATCCCAGCGAGGCGCTCGCCGCCGGCGTCCGCGGCTTCTTCGCCTTCATCGACTCCGACCGCGCCGCCTGGGCCGTCCTCTTCGACGAGACGCTGCCGCAAACACGGCGACGTCGCCGACCGCGTCGCCGAATACCGCGGCCGGATCCTGGAGATGGTCTCGGGCACCCTGCTGGCGCAGTTCCCCGCCCGCCGCCGCGACGCCGCCCGGCTCGAGGTCGAGGCCCTCTCCACCGCCCTGCTCGGCGCCGCCGAGGCGCTGGCGCGTTGGTGGCTCGCCAGCGGCGCGATCGATGCCGAGGCCGCCGCCGACCTGCTGATCGAGACCGTCGAGCCGGGCCTCCGCGCCCGCTCGGCACCAACCCAGACTTCCCAGCCAACCGAAAAAGGAACCAGCACCGAATGAACGCCAAAACCCGCAAAGTCGCCGTCGTCGGCGGCAACCGGATCCCCTTCGCGCGCTCCAACAGCGTCTACTCGCACGCTTCCAACCAGGACATGCTCACCGCCGCGCTCGACGGCCTCGTCGATCGCTTCAACCTGCAGGGCGAGACGCT
>CAVPSL010000001.1:0-1266500 GCA_963708405.1 uncultured Actinomycetes bacterium | reverse complement strand
AACGCCTCGGCGATCTCCTCGACGTCGGCCGGGGTGATCAGCTGGTTGCGCTTGAGCAGCTCGCGGCCGCGTTTGGTCTCGAGCTTTTTCGCCGCCAGACGCCCGTAGAGGTTGTCGTTGAGCGAGCCGTCGTCCTTGCGCAGGACCATCTCGATGTGTTCTTTGGTTTTGCAGTCCTCCTGGCGCACGATCACGTCCTGGGCGACGTCGACCAGACGCCGGGTCAGGTAACCCGAGTCGGCCGTACGCAGCGCCGTGTCCGCGAGGCCCTTTCGGGCACCGTGGGTGGAGATGAAGTACTCCAGGACCGAGAGGCCCTCCATGAAGTTGGCCTTGATCGGCCGCTCGATGATCTCGCCTTTCGGGTTGGCCATCAGGCCGCGCATCCCCGCCAGCTGACGGATCTGTTTGAAGGATCCGCGAGCGCCTGAGTTGGCCATCATGAAGATGGGGTTCAGCTCGTCGAGGTTGTCCTCCATCGCCTGGGCGACCTCGTCGGTGGCGCGGTTCCAGTGGGCGGTGACCGCCTCCTGGCGCTCCTCCGCCGTGATGTAGCCGTCGTCGTACTGGCCCTGGATCGCTTCCGTCTCCTTCTCGTAGCGCTCGAGGATTTCAGGCTTCTCGGGAGGCGAGACGACGTTGTTCTTCGAGACCGTGATCCCGGCCTGGCTGGCGTAGTGGAAGCCGAGGTCCTTGAAGGCGTCGAGCACCTGCGAGACCGCCGGCGCCCCGTAGGCGTCGACCAGGTTGGAGACCATCTCGTTGATGTCCTTCTTCTTCAACGAGGAGTTGACGAACTCGAACTGATCCGGGTCGAAATCCTCTTCGAGGGCTTCGGCCAGGGCCCGCTCGATCTTCTCGTTGAAGATGATCCGCCCGACCGTGGTCAGGAAGTGGCCGCGCCCGGCGCGCCGGTACTCGGCCTGGTCGTGCAGCTTGCAGCCGCCGTTCTCGTAGACGAGTTCGGCCTCCTGCGAGGAGCGGAACACCTTGACCTTCGGCCCGAGCCGTTGCTGGCCCTTGCCGGCCTTCAGCTCCTCGTCGACCTTCGCCAGCTCCTCCGCGTCGGGACCGTAGGTCAGGTAGTAGATGCCGAGCACCATGTCCTGGGTCGGGGTCGCCAGCGGCGCCCCGTGGGCCGGCGAGAGGATGTTGTTCGCCGAGAGCATCAGGATCCGCGCCTCGGCCTGGGCCTCGGCGGAGAGCGGCACGTGGACCGCCATCTGGTCGCCGTCGAAGTCGGCGTTGAAGGCGTGGCAGACCAGCGGGTGAACCTGGATCGCCTTGCCCTCGACCAGGACCGGTTCGAAGGCCTGGATGCCGAGACGGTGCAGGGTCGGTGCCCGGTTGAGCAGCACCGGGTGCTCGTGGATGACTTCCTCGAGCACGTCCCAGACCTCCGGGATCATCGACTCGACCATCTTCTTCGCCGCCTTGATGTTCTGGACGGCTTTGCGCTCGACCAGCTGGGCCATGATGAATGGCTTGAACAGCTCCAGCGCCATCAGCTTCGGCAGGCCGCACTGGTGCAGCCGCAGGCTCGGGCCGGAGACGATCACCGAGCGGCCGGAGTAGTCGACGCGCTTACCGAGCAGGTTCTGGCGGAAGCGGCCCTGCTTGCCCTTGAGCATGTCCGAGAGCGACTTCAGCGGCCGGTTGCCGGGGCCCGTCACCGGGCGACCGCGACGGCCGTTGTCGAACAGGGCGTCGACCGCCTCCTGCAGCATCCGCTTCTCGTTGTTGACGATGATCTCGGGCGCGCCGAGGTCGAGCAGCCTTTTCAGGCGGTTGTTGCGGTTGATCACCCGGCGGTAGAGGTCGTTGAGGTCGGAGGTCGCGAAGCGGCCACCGTCCAGCTGCACCATCGGCCGCAGCTCCGGCGGGATCACCGGCACGCAGTCGAGGATCATCCAGTCCGGCTTGTTCTCGGAGTTCAGGAAGGCGGAGGCGACTTTCAGCCGCTTCACGGCGCGAGCCTGTTTCTGGCCTTTGGAGCTGTTGATGATCTGCTCCAGTTCCTCGACAGTCGGCGTCGAGGTCGACCTGTTCGAGCAGGTCGCGCACCGCTTCGGCACCCATGCCGCCGCGGAAGTACTCGCCCCAACCGAACGGGGAGCCGAAGCGGTCCTTGAGCTCACGGAAGACCGTCTCGTCGTTGACGACGTCCTTCGGCTTCATCTCCGTGAAGATCTTCCAGACTTCGTGCATCCGCTCGACGGCCTCTTCGAGGTAGGCCTCGGTGTCGGAGATCTCGGCGTCGAACTGTTTGCGCAGTTCTTTGATCATTTTGGCCCGCTCGTCGTCTTTGAGCTTGCGCAGCTGCGCCGCGGTCAGTTTCAGCGAGTCGGCCCAGATGTGGTCCTCGTCGTCGAACTTGGCCTGGTCCCCCTCCTCGAGGTACTTGATCCGCCGCTCCAGCGACTCGCTCAGCTCCTGGGTCCGTTTCTGCTGTTCGGCCTCGTAGGAGTCGACGACTTTTTTGACCTCTTTCTCGAGTTTCCCGATGTCCTTGTCGCGAGCCTCGACGTCGACCCAGGTGACCATCGAGGCGGCGAAGTAGAGAACCTTCTCCAGCTCTTTCGGGGCCATGTCGATCAGGTAGCCGATCCGGCTCGGCACGCCCTTGAAGAACCAGATGTGCGAGACCGGCGAGGCCAGGTCGACGTGCCCCATCCGCTCGCGGCGGACCTTGGAGCGCGTCACCTCGACGCCGCAGCGCTCGCAGACGATGCCCTTGTAGCGGACGCGCTTGTACTTGCCGCAGTAGCACTCCCAGTCCTTGGTCGGACCGAAGATGCGCTCGCAGAAGAGCCCGTCTTTCTCGGGCTTCAGCGTCCGGTAGTTGATCGTCTCGGGCTTCGTGACCTCGCCCCAACTCCAGGAGCGGATCTTCTTCGAAGACGCGAGCCCGATCTCGATCGCGTCGAAATTGTTGATGTCGATCATCAGTCCTCCACCTCGGCCGTAGCGGCCTCCTCGGCCACCTCGGCGCCATCACCATCAGTTCCGCCCTCGCCCTCGGCGACCACTTGCTCCTCCTGCTCGTCGGCGGCTCCGTTGTTGCCGTCGGCGCGGACCCCGGTCAGGTCCATGCCCAGCTCCTCGGCCGCTTTCAGCAGGTCGTCCTCCTCGTCGGAGATTTCGACGTCGGTGCCCTCGGAGACCACGTTGGCATCGAGCGAGAGGCTCTGGATCTCCTTCAGCAGGACTTTGAACGACTCCGGAATCGAGGGCTCCGGAATGTTCTCGCCCTTGACGATCGCCTCGTAGGCCTTGACGCGCCCGACCGTGTCGTCGGACTTGACCGTGAGCATCTCCTGCAGCGTGTAGGCGGCGCCGTAGGCCTCCAGGGCCCAGACCTCCATCTCGCCGAAGCGCTGGCCGCCGAACTGCGCCTTGCCGCCCAGCGGCTGCTGGGTGACGAGCGAGTACGGGCCGGTCGAACGGGCGTGGATCTTGTCGTCGACCAGGTGCAGCAGCTTGAGGATGTACATGTAGCCGACCGTGACCTTGCCCTCGTAGGGCTCGCCGGTGCGGCCGTTGTAGAGCTGGGCCGTGCCGGCGACCCGAGCGCCCGGGCGGGCGCTCTTGTCGACGCCGAGGTCGATGCCGCGGTCGGCGTTCTCCTTCGACCAGTGCACCAGGGCGTCGTCGACGTCCTCGACGGTGGCGCCGTCGAAGACCTGGGTCGCCACGTAGACGCGGCCGTTGCCCTCGTCGGAGTGAGCCTGCTTGTAGGCCTCGGAGCCGTCGTCGTACCAGCCGTTCGCCGCGACCCAACCGAGGTGGGTCTCGAGGATCTGGCCGATGTTCATCCGGCTCGGCACGCCGAGCGGGTTGAGGATGACGTCGACGGGGGTGCCGTCGGCGAGGTGAGGCATGTCCTCCTCGGGCACGATCTTCGAGATCACACCCTTGTTCCCGTGACGGCCGGCGAGCTTGTCGCCCTCGGCGATCTTGCGCTTGGTCGCGACGTAGACGCGGACCAGGTCGTTGACGCCGGGCGGCAGGTCGTCGCCCTCGTCGCGGCTGAAGGTGAGGACGTCGATGACGACCCCACCCTCGCCGTGCGGGACTTTCAGCGAGGTGTCGCGGACCTCGCGCGCCTTCTCCTTGAAGATCGCGCGGATCAGCTTCTCCTCGGCGGTCAGCTCGGTCTCGCCCTTCGGCGTCACCTTGCCGACCAGCAGGTCGCCGGAGACGACCTCGGCGCCGACGCGGACGATGCCGCGCTCGTCGAGGTTGCGCAGGCTCTCCTCGGAGCGGTTGGGGATGTCGCGGGTGATCTCCTCGTCGCCGAGCTTGGTCGTGCGGGCGTCGATCTCGTACTCCTCGATGTGGATCGAGGTGAGTTCGTCTTCCTTGACCAGGCGCTCGGAGAGGATGATCGCGTCCTCGAAGTTGTAGCCCTCCCAGGACATGAAGGCGACCAGGCAGTTCTTGCCGAGGGCGATCTCACCGCCGCCGGTCGAGGAGCCGTCGGCGAGCACGTCGCCCTCCTTGACCTTCTGGCCGGCTCTTGACGATCGGCCGCTGGTGGATGATCGTGCCCTGGTTCGAGCGCATGAACTTGTGCAGCGGGTACTCGTCCTTGCCGTCGAGCGCTGCGTCAACTCGATGCGCTCGGCGTCGACGTGGCTGATTTCGCCGTCGCTCTTGGCAAGGACGACGTCACCGGTGTCGACGGCGGCGCGGCGCTCCATCCCGGTGCCGATCAGCGGCGGGTCGGGTTTGAGCAGCGGCACCGCCTGGCGCTGCATGTTCGAGCCCATCAGGGCGCGGTTGGCGTCGTCGTGCTCGAGGAACGGGATCAGCGAGGTCGCCACCGACCAGATCTGGGACGGCGAGACGTCCATCAGGTCGACTTCCTTGGGGGTGGCGGTCGCGTACTCCTGCTCGCCGGCGCGGACGAGGACCGGTCGGGCCCTTGAGTTTGCCGGGTCTTCGGGTCGAACTCGGAGTTCGCCTGGGCGATCATCTTGTCCTCCTCCTGGGTCGCGTCGTAGTGGACGATCTCCTCGCTGACGACGCCGTCCGACCACGGGCCGGTACGGGGTGGTGACGAAGCCGTGCTCGGAGACCTCGGCGTAGGAGGCAAGCGAGCCGATCAGGCCGATGTTCGGTCCCTCCGGGGTCTCGATCGGGCACATCCGGCCGTAGTGGGTCGGGTGCACGTCGCGGACCTCGATCGGGGCCCGCTCACGGGTCAGGCCGCCGGCGCCCAGCGCCGAGAGGCGGCGCCGGTGGGTGAGCCCGGCGAGGCTGTTGGTCTGGTCCATGAACTGCGACAGCTGCGAGGAGCCGAAGAACTCCTTCATCGCCGCCACGACCGGGCGGATGTTGATGATCGTCTGCGGCGTGATCGCGTCCGAGTCCTCGGTGGTGAGGCGCTCGCGGACGACGCGCTCCATCCGGTAGAGGCCGATCCGGAAGGCCTCCTGGATCAGCTCGCCGACCGTGCGCAGGCGGCGGTTGCCGAAGTGCTCGTACTCGTCGAGGTGCTCGTAGACCGGCTCGCGCGGGTAGGTGATCGCCTCCGCGGCATAGTCTTTGATCGGGTTCTCCTCGTCGATCTCCTCGGGGATCCCGAGCAGCTTCGGCAGCGAGACCAGCTCCTTGACCAGGGCGATGATGTCGTCGTGGGTGAGCACCCGCGTCTCGAGGTCGATGTCGAGGTCGAGACGGGCGTTGAGCTTGTAGCGGCCGACCCGGGTGAGGTCGTAGCGCTTGGGGTCGAAGAAGAGCTGCTCGAGCAGGCCGCGGGCGGCGTCGACCGACGGCGGCTCGCCCGGGCGCTGCTTTTTGAACAGCTCGATCAGGGCGCCCTCTTCGGTCCGGGTCGCTTCGGTGTCGGCCTCGATCGTGTGCCGCATGTAGATCGAGTTGTCGAACATGTCGAGCAGCTGCTGGTCCTCGACGTAGCCCATCGCGCGCAGCAGCACCGTGACCGGCAGTTTGCGCTTGCGGTCGATGCGGACGAAGACTTTGCCTTTTTTGTCGACTTCGAGCTCCAGCCAGGAGCCGCGGGCCGGCATCAGGTTGGCGATGAAGACCTGCTTTTCGGGGTCCTTCGGCGCCATCACGTAGGCGCCCGGGGAACGCACGAGCTGGGTGACGACGACGCGCTCGGTGCCGTTGATGATGAAGGTGCCGCGCTCGGTCATCCACGGGAAGTCGCCCATGAAGACGGCCTGCTCGCGGATCTCTCCGGTCTCCTTGTTCTGGAAGGCGACGGTCGCGGTCAGCGGCCGCGAGTACGTCATGTCCTTCTCGCGGCACTCCTCGATCGAGTGCGGCGGCTCCTCGAACTTGAACTCGCCAAAGACGATCTGCGAGGTTCCCCGTGTAGTCCTCGATCGGGGATATGTCGTTGATCGTCTCTCGCAGACCACCGCTCTTCGGATCCGTCAGTTCCTCGAAGGAACGACGCTGGATATCGATCAGATGCGGGACTTCAAGTGGGTTCTCTAGGCGGGAAAAGCTCCTACGGGTTACGGGGGCAGCGTTCGAACGTGCCAAAGTCGGCGACTCCTCGGGCGGTCAGAGGGACGAAGATAAAGCGCAAATATGGGCAGGGACACTCAAATGGCGCGCGACCGCAGAAAATAACACACGGCGACGCGCGCCTCTGAGCTTGGCTCCCTGACTGGGATCCAGACGCGGAGAGCAGACGGCTCTATTTGAGCTCGACGGTCGCGCCCGCCTCCTCGAGTTCGGCTTTGAGTTTGTCGGCCTCCTCGCGCTCGACGCCCTCTTTGATCGCTTTCGGGGCCTCGTCGACGATCGCCTTGGCCTCTTTCAGGCCGAGGCCGGTCGCCGCGCGGACCACCTTGATCACGGGGACTTTCTGGCCGCCGACCTCGGTCAGGACGACGTCGACGGTCGAGGACTCTTCGCCGCCGCCGTCGCCGTCGCCGCCGGCGGCGCCGGCAGCAGCCGGAGCAGCCGCCGCGACAGCGGTCGCGGAGACGCCGAACTCCTCCTCGAGCGCTTTGATCCGCTCGGAGAGCTCCAGGACCGAGATGCCTTTCAGCTCCTCGATCCAATCCTCGGTTGAAATCTTGGTTGCCATCTACTCCTCTTCCTTGCTCGCGTCGTCAGTTTTTGAAGTGTCGTCCTCAGCGGATGCCTCGGCTCCGCGTCGATCTCGGCCGCGGGCTCCTCGGCGGGGGCCGTCCTCGGCGACGACGCTCGTCCGGCTCCGGTCCGCGTCGCCCGCGGTCGCGGGCTCCTCGGCCGCTCGTCCTCCTCGGTAGCAGAAGCTCCTCAGCGGCCTGCAGCCTCCGCGGCTGCCGGGGCCTCGCCGCGTCACGAGCCCTTTCTCGGCGATCTGGCCGAGCTGCAGGGCCAGGCCCTGGATCATCGAGCCGAGGCCGCGGACCAGGCCGGTCAGCGGGCTGGCGACGATGCCGGCGAACTGGCCGTTGAGGACGTCGCGCGAAGGCAGGCGGGCGATCGATTTGAAGGCATCCTCGTCGAGCGAGGTGCTCCATGAAGCCGCCCTTGTAGGTGAGGACGTCGTGCTCTTTGTTGAAGGTCGAGATCGCTTTCGCGGCCTGGGCGGTGTCGCCGCGGACGAAGGTGAGGGCGGTCGGGCCCTGCAGCAGCTCGGCGAGGCGCTCCTCGCCGGCCTTGTCGGCGGCGAGTTTCGTCAGCCGGTTCTTGACGATGCGGAAGCTGGCGTCGGCCTCGCGCAGTTTCGATGCGCAGCTCGGCTGCCTGGGAACGCTGATGCCGCGGTAGTCGACAGCGAAGATCGCCTCAGCACGCCTCGATCTGGGCGGCGATCTCTTGGATGGTTGCGGACTTTTCCTCGCGGTTCATCGTCTCACCTACACCGGGCTTATAGGCAGGCCAGCCGGTGGTCCAGGTGGGCGGCGACGCAGTGTAGAGGAAACGCGGAACGAGCGCGTCTAGCAGGGACGCCTGCTGCTTCACGAGTCGGCCGTACAGGGCTGCTCGGGCCGATGTCGACTCCGCCGGCCTATCATCGGTCCACCGGATAACCGAGACCGGCGAAAGAACTCCGAATCACGCAGCGGTCAAACATCGACCTTATCTAGAGGATCGTTATGCAGCGCCTCCCATGGCGTCCATAAAGCCGCCCTTGTAGGTGAGCACTTCGTGCTCTTTGTTGAAGCTGGTGATCGCCTTGGCCGCCTGGGCGGTATCGCCGCGCACGACAGGTGAGCGCGGTCGGGCCGGTGAGCAGCTCGGCGAGACGCGCCTCACCGACCTGGTCGGCGGCGATCTTCGTCAGGCGGTTTTTGACGACCCGGAAGCTGGCGTCGGCTTCACGCAATTTCCCGCGTAGCTCAGCCGCCTGCGGCACGCTGATGCCGCGGTAATCGACAGCGAAGATCGCCTCAGATTCCTCGATCTGGGCGGCGATCTCTTTTACGGCTGCGGACTTTTCCTCGCGGTTCATCGTCTCACCTACACCGGGCTTCTGGGCTTGGGCCCCGCCGGTGGTCTGGGGTCAGGGACGGAGCAGTTTAGGCGGTTGCCGGCTCCGCTGCGGTCTCGGTGGCGCCGGCGGCCGCGTCGCGGTCGCCGGCCTTGGAGGCGTCGACCCGGATGCCGGGGCCCATCGTCGTCGCCAGCGTGGCGGAGACGATGTATTTGCCCTTGGCGGAGGAGGGCTTGGCGCGGACGATCTCCTCCATCACGGCCTGGTAGTTGTCGAGCAGCTTGTCCGGCGTCGAAGCTGGCCTTGCCGATCGCCATGTGGACGATCGCCTGGCGGTCGGTGCGGTATTCGACTTTGCCCGACTTGGAGTCGCTGACGGCCTTCTCGACGTCCTCGGTGACGGTGCCGACTTTGGGGTTCGGCATCTTGCCCTGGGGGCCGAGGACGCGGCCGAGTTGGCCGACCGTCGGCATCATGTCCGGGGTCGCGATGGCGACGTCGAAGTCGGTCCAGCCCTCCTCGACTTTCTTCGCCAGGTCCTCGCCACCGACGAAGTCGGCACCGGCGGCCTCGGCGTCGCGGGCCTGCTGGCCCTGGGCGAAGACGGCGACGGTGACGTCCTTGCCGAGCCCGTGCGGCAGCGCCAGGGTGCCGCGCAGCTGCTCGTCGGCGTGGCGGACGTTGACGCCGAGCAGGACGTGCAGCTCGACCGTCTCGTCGAATTTGGCGCTGGCGGTCTCCTTGATCAGGGCGACCGCCTCGGCCGGCGGGTAGGCGTGGTCGCGCTGGACCTTCTCGTACTGCTGGCGGAATCGTTTGCCGTGGGCCACGGAAGTCTCCTATTTGACGTCGACGCCCATCGAGCGGGCGGTGCCGGCGATGATCTTCGAGGCGGCGTCGAGGTCGTTGGCGTTGAGGTCGGGCATCTTGCGTTCGGCGATCTCGCGGATCTGGTCCTGGGTGATCGTCCCGACTTTGTTGACGTGGGGCTCGCCGGAGCCCTTCGGGATTTTGATCGCTTCCTTGATCAGGACCGCGGCCGGCGGCGTCTTGGTGATGAAGGTGAAGGAGCGGTCCTCGTAGACCGTGATCTCGACCGGGATGATCGTCCCGCCTTCGCACTGGGTCTGCGCGTTGAAGGCTTTGCAGAAGTCCATGATGTTGACGCCGTGCTGGCCCAGCGCGGGGCCGACCGGCGGCGCCGGGTTGGCGTTGCCCGCCTGGATCTGCAGCTTGATGAGGGTGAGGACTTTTTTCGCCATGAGCGGTTGGGGAGGGTAGCGGTCTTGGCCGACTAGATCTTCTTGACCTGGTCGTAGCCGACCTCGACCGGCGTCTCGCGGCCGAAGATCGAGACCAGGACCTTGAGTTTGGCGGCGTCCTCGTTGATCTCGGCGATCTCGCCGGAGAAGTCGGAGAGCGGGCCGGAGATGACTTTGACCGATTCGCCGATCGAGAACTGGGCCTGGGTGCGCGGGCGCTCGGCGGTCTCGCGGTGCAGCAGGCGGTCGACCTCCGGTTTGGAGAGCGGCACCGGCTTGTTGCGGGAGCCGACGAAGCCGGTCACGCCGGGGGTGTTCTTGACCAGGCCCCAGGCGTCGTCGGTCATCTCCATGTTGACCAGGACGTAGCCGGGCATCGTCCGTTTCTCGGTCGTCACTTTCTGGCCGTCCTTCATCTCCGAGACCTGCTCGGTGGGGACGACGACCTGCCGCACGTTGCGGTTCTGGCTCATCGTCTGGACCCGGTGCTCGAGGTTGTGCTTGACCTTGTTCTCGTGCCCGGAGTAGGTGTTGATCACGTACCAGCGATACAAATCGGAAGCCTTTTGTTCGGGGAGCCCTGTGGCTACAGGATCCGCTTGATGAGGAAGTTGAAGAGCGCGTCGAGGGCGCCGAGGTAGGCGGCCGCGACGGCGACGAAGAGGATCGTGACCGCGGTCGCCTGGATCAGCGTCTCGCGGTCCGGCCACTGCACTTTCTTCAGCTCGGCCCAGCAGGAAAGCAGGAATCCGATGACGCCGCCGCGCTGCCGTTCGGCGCTGGCCTGTTTCTGTTTTTTCGCGAGCTGCTCGCTCTCGCGCCGCTTCTGCTCGTCGCGTTTGCGCTTTTCGGCTTCCTTCAGCGCCTTCGCTTCGGCGCGGCGATCGGAGCGCGAGGGCTTGCGTGTGCTCGGGCAGTTCCAGGGCCGGCTCGGAGGCGCCGGCGGCGATGCCGCGCTCTCGCGCCTCGATCTCGGCTCGTCGCCGGAGATCGGGACCTGCGTGTCGTGCTGGGCCCGCGACTCGGCGCCGCGCTCAGCGCTCGGAGCGTTTCTGCTCCTCGGCTTCCCGAGCCCGGCGCTCGGCCTTGCGCTGTGCGCGGGTCTTCGCCATGAGGTGCTACCGGGTCTCCTTGTGGGCCGTGTGGTGGCCGCACCAGCGGCAGAACTTGCGCAGCTCGATCCGGTCCGGCGAGTTGCGCCGGGACTTGTTGGTCTGGTAATTCCGTCGCTTGCAGTCTTCGCAAGCCATGGTCACCGCGATGCGGACATCTCCGCGAGCCATTGTCTCCTCGTTCCTACTTAGGCCGTCGTTACAAAGAAAAACCTCGGGCCCAGGGCGCGAGGCTGTGGGAAGGATAGCGAGCTTGCCTAGCTGGAGCCCACCGGTCACGAAAGCGGAAAGAGTTCGTCGACGGCGGCTCGAAAAGAAGCTGGGTCGATTGCGGGAAATCTGTAAAGCAGTGGCTCCATCTGCTCGAACTGCGCCCGGGCCTCAGCGGGGTCGGCCAACCCCGCGGCGATCAACTCCTCGACATCTCGACGATCCTGGTTGTGGCCCCGCTCGGCCTTGGACAGGGCCTGGGCAACCGGATCGAAATGATGGAAGGACAGCCTCCCCTCCCGCCCAATCAGCGGACTTCTGGCCTCCCATCCCTCCGGAACTGGGATGAAGTCGGTGGGAGAGGCCAGCTCGATGTTGATATCGAGCTCCTGCTTAAGACGGGGGATGTCCTGGAGCAACTCGTCCCGGTCGGGCACGAGCTTTATGTCGACATCGATAGTCGAGTCGCGCCAGCCGTTGAGAACCGCGGTGGCGCCTCCGGTCAGGTAGACGCGGCCCTCGACCTTGGCCGAGCGACCCCACTCCCGCATCAGCCGCTCGATCCGCGACGGATCGGCTAGCTGGCGCACTCGGCGGCCCGCTCGAAACTGACGAGACGGCGGATCAGGGCGTTGTAGGCAGAGTGGGCGCCATCGCCCTTCTCCTGGACGAGCAGCGCGTAGAGGCGATGCTCCGGCGTGCTGAAAGCCGCGGCAACCGGAAGGCCGAGACGACGCAGGCGGGTCCCCCCGATCGATACGAGCAGCGCCTCTGGAGACTCGCGGCCAAGGCGCAGATCGCCGAGGCCGCGCTCGATCATGTCGCCGCCCGGCAGAGAAGCGATGTTCGTGGCGCTGACCTTCATCGCCACGAGCGTAGCTCGCCGTCGCGGCCGCTTCAGAGACCGAGGGTTTTGGCGATGATGTTGCGCTGGATCTCGGAGGTGCCGCCGTAGATGGTCGAGACCAGCGAGGTGCGGACGAGGCGCTCCATGTCGTACTCGGAGGAGTAGCCGTAGCCGCCCATCATCTGCATCCCCTCGAGGGTCGTGCGCTTGGCGGCCTCGGTGACGAAGAGCTTCACCATCGAGGCCTCCTGGGGCAGCATCCGGCCCGGGTCCTCGTCGGTCAGGGTGGCGACCCAGTGGGTCATCAGGCGGGCCGCCTGGAGGTCGGTGGCGAGGTCGGCGATGCGGTGCTGGAGCGCCTGGAAGGAGCCGATCGGGCGGCCGAACTGGCGCCGCTCCTTGACGTAGACGAGGAGGTCGTCGAGGGCACGCTGGGCGATCCCCAGCATCGTCGCGGCGAGGATCAGGCGCTCGACGTTGAGGCCCGCCATCAACTGCGTCCAGGCCTGGTCGACCTCGCCGAGGACGGCGCTCTCCAGTACGGCGCAGTCGGTGAAGTAGAGGTAGTTGGTCTCGCGGCCACCCATCGTCTCGATCGGGACCACCTCCATCCCCTCGGCGCCGCGGGGGACCCAGATCATCGTCATGCCCTCGTGCTTGTTCTCGGTCTTGGTGGTGCGGCAGACGACCAGCACGTGGTCGGAGATGTGAGCGTTGGAGCAGAAGACCTTCTGGCCGTTGAGGACGAAACCGCCGTCGACGCGGTCGGCGCGGCAGCTGAGAGCGCCGACGTCGGAGCCGGCATCGGGCTCGGTCATCGCGATCGCCTCGACGGCGCCGGCGGCGATGCCGCCGAGGACCTCCGCCTTCTGCTCCTCGCTGCCGAAACGCTGGGTGGCGCCGGCGACGATCAGCGTCGTTGCGTAGCCGCCGATCGGGGCAAGGCCGCGCGAAGTCCCTTCCATGAACAGGCAGGCGTCGAGCATCGAGCCGCCGGAGCCGCCGTACTGCTCGGGGATCGTCACCCCGAGCCAGCCCAGCTCCGCCATCTGCCGGTAGAGGTCGAAGTTGTGATGGTCCTTGTAGCCGTCGGTGAGGCGCTCGCGCTGCTCGCGGCTGCCGCACTCCCGCGCGCAGAAGTCGGCGATGGCGGCGATGAAGTCCTTCTGCTCGTCGCTGAGGGCGAAGTCCACGGGCGGCAGCCTATATATGTGAGCCGGCTCCTGGCTATCTAGCCAGAAGGGCGTCCCCGGCTAGGTCTGGACCGGTTCGCAGGCGACGGCACGGTGGGTGACCGAGATCTCCCCGTCGCGATACATGTAGGCGAGCAGTTCCACCGTGCATTCTTCGCGCCCGTTCGTCGCCCGCATCCAGGCGCCGAGCGCCGCGAAACGCACCGGACTCCGGCGTTCGAGCCCTTCGATCGTGACGGGCCTTCCCGCAATCAGGCGAGCTTCGCTGGCGATCGCTTGACGGGCTCGCCTCAGGCTCAGGATCAGCTCAGAACGGCAGCGCACATGGAGCCGCGCGGAGGACACGACGGTCCCTTCGCCCCTGACGACAACCCTGCCGTGGCAGGAGACGACGCGGTCCGGGCCCTGTGCGCCTCCCTGGAACGAGCAGTCCACCCGATACGGCGAGCGGTGCCCGCAGCGCTGGAGGTGCAGACTCCTGCCGTCTCCGCTGCGACGGCTGTATTGATTCGCCTTCGCAAGGGCCGCGTTCCTGGCAACTGACTTCCGTAGCTTCGGCGGGGGTGGTGGCGGCGCCGGGGTGCCTTCGCTACCTCCACCCCCTCCTCCGCCGGGGCTGTAGGAACATGGGCAGGGCAGGTCCTCACAAGCGATCCCGTCGTTGTCGCCGTCCAGGTTGTACGGATCGCCTGGCAATAGGTATTCCTCCGCTTCGGCCTGGTTGGCGAAGTCAGCGCAGTCGTAATCAGAGGCGGTTGCGACAGAGCCAGGCGCTCCCAGGGCAATGGGAACCGGCAGCGGACAGGATGCAAGTAGGGCGGCGCAGGCTATGGCGAAGATAGACCTGATTGCTTAACGCTATATGAGGTAGATGTGGGAAAAGCTCACTGACAGGCAGCGGCGCGCGGCAGATAATTGCGGCCGATGGCAGCGCCGGTACCGAACGTGTGCGCGGGACCCTTCGGCGCCGCCTACGACTTCTACATCGAGCGGCCGTGGCTGATGCGAACGATCGGGCGGGCGGTCTGGGGAATCGACGCCTCGGTCCTCTACGCGAGCATGGAGCCGATCCGGCGGGCCGGCGGCGGCGCCACGATCGTCGACGTGCCCTGCGGCGGCGGCGTCGCCTTCCGGGCACTGTCCCCGGGCCAGGATGTGCGTTACGTCGCCGCCGACCTCAGCCCGAAGATGCTGCGCCGGGCCGAGCGGCGGGCGGCGGGCGGCTCGCTGGACCAAGTAGAGGTAATGGAGGCCGACATGACCGAACTCCCTTTCGGCAACGAGGAGGTCGACCTCTTCCTCTCCTTCAGCGGCCTGCACATGGTCCCCAACCCTGAGCGAGCGGTGGCCGAGATCGGCCGCTGTCTGAAGCCGGGCGGCGAGGTGGTTGGGACGAGCTTCTTCTTCGACGGCACCCGCCGCTGCCGGGCGCTCTTCAAGGCCGGCAGCTACCGCGGCCACCCGCTGCCGCCCGAGCGCGAGGACCTGCGGCGGTGGCTTGACGCGGCCGGCCTCGTGGAGGCGACGATCGGGCCGCAGCGCGGGTTCGCCGCCTTCAGGGCTACGAAGGCCTAGGTGCCAGCAAAAGCGTCGCTGGGTTGCGCCGGGCAATGGAGAGCGCAAGGATGCATCGGGTCTCGTCCATTCACAGATCTGCAACGAATGGAGGAGCGCATCTTGAGAACTACCCGAAGGCTCGCCCGTGTCGTAGTTGCGGCAGGCGGCCTTAGCTGCCTGGCAGTCCTCGTCTTCGCCGGCGCGGCGTCGGCGGCGACCACCACCCTGACGTTCAAGGAACCCGAAAAGGGTTCGACCTTCGCGTTCGTCGACAACGCACCCACGAGCAAGAAGAAGCACGGCTTCCCGACCAAGTTCAGCGCCGGCGACGAGGTGATCTTCACCAACCCGCTCGAATCCGAAGGAAAGATGGCCGGGAAGATCCGGGTCGCCTGCACGGCGACGACGAACGCCATCTCGAAGAACTTCGCGGCAGCCGGCTTCGTCTGCTCGGGGATCGCGAAGATCACCGGCGGCACCCTGGTCTTCGCGGCGGAACTGAGCGAAGGAAACACCGAAGGAGCGATCACCGGTGGCAGCGGCAAGTACGCCGGAGCGCACGGCTCCTTCATCTCTAAGGAACCCAAGGGCAAGGGCCCCTCGACGGTGACGGTGACCCTGCTCGAATAGAGCTAAGGCTGGGCGCGGCGGCGGCTCGGTTCGCCGTCGCGCCTTAGCTGAAGCCGAGAATGGGACTCGAACCCACGACCCCTTCCTTACCATGGAAGGCTCTGGGGCAGCCCGCAACGACCGGGCTCAGGGTTCCGCATTCGCTCTGGGACGCGGAATCGGGGGTACCTCCAGCTTGAAGGATAGCGGCAGCCCACCTGCCTGGTTAGCCGTGGATTACCGGGGTTGAAAGGGGATTTGGGCCACGAGACCGGATCCCGTGGCCCATAAACTTCCTGCCTCCAGAGGTGGTGCGGCACCGTAAACTACTAGTGCTACACTCGCTTACGTGCCCACGACCAAACCTCGATACACCCTCACCGACACCGGCCTTCTGAGAGAACAGCTTGACCGCGCCCAGCGGCGCTGGCCACAGATCCACGACCGCAAAGAGCTACTTCTGAAACTGGCTGCTGTCGGTGGCGAGACGATCGAGCGCGAGGCCTCCGACCGACGCCGAGCGGTCGAGGAGACCGCAGGGGCTCTCAGCGGCATCTATGAACCGGGAGAACTCGAGCGCCTGCGCGAAGACTGGCCGGCTTGATCGTTCTCGACGCCAGCGTCCTGATCGCCCACCTCGATCGGCACGACGCCCATCACGCTCGGGCGGGAACACTGCTCTCCGAGACCGGAAATGAGCCCTTGGGAGCCAGCACCGTCAGCCTCGCCGAGACCTTGGTCGCACCGGCACGGGCCGGGCGCCTGTTCGACGCGAGAGCAGCGCTAGAGCGCCTGGACGTGACCGAGCTGGCGCTTGGAACTGACGCGCCGGCACGGCTCGCACAACTTCGGGCCGATACGGGGCGCAAGCTGCCCGACTGCTGCGTCCTGCTCGCCGCCCAAGAAAGCAACGGCGTAGTGGCGAGTTTCGACTCGGCGCTCCTGGAAGCGGCGGCGAAGCTAGAGATCGCAACACTTAGCTGATCAAGGGCAAGCCCACTGTGTTTGTGGGTACCGCCCGATAACGCCCATTAGGTAGACCTGAACCGGCTCCTCCGGCGTCAGCCTCAAGCAAGAGGGCGTAAGTACTCGCCGCGGTGGTCCTCCTTCCGATCGACCGGAAACCCGTTGAGCTGGAGACGATGGGGGACAAGCACTTGCTCGTCGATCTTCACTTCCCAATCCTGACTGCAAAGCTGCTCAAGATGGTCGGTAATAAGCGCGAGTCATCGGCCACGGGGTTCTGCTTGCTGACGCGCTCTCTCGAGATAGAGCTACAACCCAAGAGCGGCGCCGTCGTGGGCATGAGCGCAGAGCTCCGGCTCCCCTCACCGTCGGGAACTGGGAGAGCCTGGCATTGCCTAACCGGATCGAGCCGAGCTGCTGCAGGATGCTGGGGGCGATGAGCGCGAAGCGAAATCGCAACAAGAAGGCCTGGGCTCGCAGGCGCCAGGGCCGAGGCCGCGCCGGCGCCGATCGTTGGCCGTCCGCGCCGCGGCCCGACGACACGAGCCTGCACAGGCCTACCCTGCGGGTCCGGGGAAGGCCGAGCGAGCTCGACCAAGTCGGAGTCCTTATCGTCGAGGAGCAGCTGGGTCGGGCTCCCACCGACCTGGCCGGCCTGCGGGCGATCGCCGCGCGCCTGCCCTTCGAGCCGGCGATGGTGATCCTGGTGATGCTGGCAGGAAGGGTGGAGGCGGCGACCAGGGACCCGGCCGGTCAACTGGGGATCGCCGAATGGCTCTTCGGGCCGAGTGAGCTCGTCGACCGGTTCCGCGCGCTGATGGCGGCCGAGCCCAGGTCGGTGATCTTCGGGCCCCAGCCGCTCTACACCGTGATGCGCATCCTTATCGAGGAGGCCCGGGAAGTCTCGATCGCCGAGGAGATCTCCGGCGCCGAGCTGGGTGAGCTGAGCGACGCCCTCCTCGCAGCCAATTCGGTGACTCGGCGCGGGATCGCGCTCGGTGCCGACCGTCGCGAAGACCTCCTGGCCTTCGAGCTACAGGTCGGCAACTACCACTCCAGGCCCACCTGGATGGAGGAGATCGCCCGCCCCCGTGAGCTCTACCGCCTCGCCACCGAGGAACCCGAGCTGCTCGCTTCGCCCGACTGCATCCCGCTCGAGGAGTGGACCCTGCGCAGTGGTCTCTCGGCCGCGGAGCAGGCGGCGCTTGGCTTCGCGCTCGGGGCGGCCGCGAACGCCTGGGACCCTGAGTCCCACCCGCACGTGAACGCCAAGGCGCTCGAGGAGCTGCTCTCGCGCGCCGGTATGAGGGGTGAGCGGCGCGAGTCCGCGCTGTCGGTGCTCGCGGCCAGCCGCGCCGAGTTACGTGCCGAATTCTCCGAGCTCGGCGCCGGTGGCGAGCGACTGATCTGGGAGCTGCGGCCGTTCAACACCCGGCCCTTCCTTCGGCTCTCCGGTGACGAGGGTCTGCTTCTGCTCGGTCGCCCCTGGATGCTGAACTGGCTGGGCGAGGGCTTCCACTACCGGGCCATGCGGGTGGCACAGTCCGAGGATGCGACCCGCGCCGGGGGACGCGGCGATCACGTCCAGCGCTACACCGCCTACGCCGGCCAGGTCTTCGAGGCCTACTGCCTCTCCCTGGCCCGCGGCGCCGTCGCTCCACCGGCCCTCGTCCTCGGCGAGCAGCGCTACGGCAAAGGTGGCGGAAAAAAGACCAGCGACGTCGCCGTCCTCGACGGGGAAGATCTGGTGCTCTTCGAGATGAACGCCCGACGGGTCGGCGCCGAGCCGCTCCTGAGCGGCGATCCCCTCGACGCCACCAACGAGCTGAAGAAGCTTCTGGTCAAGAAGATCGATCAGCTCGGCGTCGCTGTCGGGGCGCTCCTCGACGGCAGCGCAGCCCTGCCCGGCATCGAGATGGACCTTGTCGGCCGGATCATCCCGGTGGTGGTCTCCGCCGGGAGGCTCTGGCAGACGGGGACGCTCTGGGACTACCTCGACCGTAGCCGCGACGCCGAGAAGTGCAAATCTTTCGAGGACGAGCGGGTGGCACCGTTGCAGGCGCTTGACCCGGGCGAGTACGAGGCGCTCCTGGCCTACGCCGGCCGGGGCGAGTCGATCGCGGGCCTCCTAGCCCGGAAGGCCGACGGTCCCTACCGTCACCGCGATCTCGCCGTCTGGCTCGAGGACGAGAAGCCGGTCGCCGACATCAAGGTCCGCCTGCCCGCGATCGAGGCGAGCTTCGAGGCGATGATGGGCGAACTCGGGGCGCTCTTCGAGCTGGCCCCGAGCGGCGAGGAGTGAGAGCCCCGTAGGCATACCCGCTCAAGTGCCGGAGTCCCAGAAGAGCGCGTCGGCCGCGGGGACGCCGGCCTCGAGTCGCGAGAAGGCACCCTCGTAGTCGCGGCGACGGGTGAGGAAGTGGTCGATCACGTCTCCCTCGCCGAGCATCCCCTTGATCGCCGCATGGAGTGCGTCGGCGGCCAGCCAGTCGACGAAGGGAAGCACCGACGCGGCCATTTCGTCGGAGACCGGGCCGCCGTGGACGAGGGCGTTCCGCACCCGGCGTTCACGCTCCGCGAATCGGTCGAAGTCCTTCACCAGCTCCTTCACCCAAGCAGCGCAGGCGCCGCCGGTGATCGTCCTGCGGCGGAGTCTCCCCAGGCGCTCGCGCAATGGATAGGAAGGATCGGCGACCTCGAGCAGCAGGTCCAGGCGGCGCAGCACGCCCTGCAGGTCGACCGTGTAGCGGCCGTCGGTCAGCGGTCGATAGGCGATCTCGGGATCTGCGGCGATCTTCTCCCAGCCGCCCTCGAGGAGCGGGCCCCAGTCCATCTTCCCCTCGGCGTGCAGCTCGCTCCAGCAGCCGGTCAACTCCTGACGCACCCGACGGAGCGCCCAGGGCAAACGCAGGTATTCGCGGGCGAAGCGGCGCCGGTCGATCACGCCGGCCCAGCCTGCGACCTGCTCGAAGACACGGTCGCAGAGGACGATCCGGCCGGGCTCCCAGGCCGCGCGGCTATGGCGCAGCCACAGGGCAAGCTGCGCGGCGCGGCGCAGATCGGGACGCTGGAGCGGCAGATGGTGTGGCAGGTCCTCGGCCCACTCGTTGACCATCTCGAACATCGGGTCGCTCCGTAGAGTCTGGCGTTGTTCGAGGCTCAGACCGACGACCGGCTCGGCGTGGAAGGAGGCACCGGCCGCGCGGCCGTCGTAGTAGCGGACGTAGGACTCGGTCAGCAGCCAGAGTGAAGGGTCGCCGCCCTGCAGCGAAGCGAGCGAGACGAGCAGCTCGGCCGTCTCCTGGGCCAGCCCGAGCGCCTCGGCGCTCGCGACCTCCCCGAGCGCGACCCGGACCAGGGCCTGCGGGATCTCCTCCTCGTCCGTGGTCTCGGACGCGCTGCTAGATCTCGCCAGACTCGCCAGGTGCGAGTCCGCGGCGTCCTCCCCGAGCTCGGGCGGCAACGCCTCCTCTCCCCTGGCGATCGCCTCACGGATCCAGCCGGCCGAGAAGATGCTGACCGCCTCGCCCAGCTCGAGCAGCTCGCCCGGCAGAGGCGCCAGCGTGTACTTCAGCCAGATGACCGCATCGACGCGCCGCGCCGGACGAAAGAGCGCCGAGCGCGCCAGGGCGATCCGCGAATCGAGGTCGACCCCGGCATCGCGTCGGGAGTCGCCGGGCTCGGGTCGCTCGTCGCGCAGAAGCCTGATCGTGTGGAGGTTGTCGCGCAGCGTGAACTCGAGCGTCCGCATCAAGTCGACCACGTTCAGACCCTGGCCTTCGATCGCAAGCCAGAGGCGCCTGCCTTCGACACGAGCCGCGTCGAAGGAGTCAGCGGCAAGCAGGTCGTCGAAGATCGCGCCGAGGAGCTCGGGATCGGTAAGCCGTCGCCAGATCGCCTCGGCCGCCTGTTGCAGGCGCCGTCGCGTCGCCGGGTCGGGCCCGTGGGCCTGGCGCTTCCCGGCGAGCGCCGTCTTCCCGGCGGCAAGGTCCTGCCAGGCCTGCGCCTCCAGGTCGAGATGGGAGGCGAGGGCGGCCGGGCTTCTCCTGCGCGAGTCAAGCAGGTCGTCCAGCAGTGACACCCACTGGTCGCCATGGGCGGCGACCCATTGGCGCTCGTCGCCCAGCCACTCACGTAGCTCTCCGACGAGGAGTGGCAGACCCGGATCGGGGGCGAAGGCGATCGGTCGACGGCCCTCGTCGATCCCGTGGAGCGCACGATCGAGGCGCTGGTCCTTCTCCTCCTCTTGCCCGTCCTTGCTCACAAGGGCGAGGCTATCTGGCAGCGGTCTGCAGATCGACGTCTCGAACGTCGCGCCGCCGCCCGTCCGCGCCACCAGAAACGATCCTGCACTCTCGCAGGGTGATTGCGTTGAATTCAGCATCGCCTATCCCACCGGGGCGAGATCCGGCAAGTGAGGTGCGCGGAGATTCCCAATGTGCGAAGGCGCCACCTCGGATCAAGCCATCTTCGCGAGGGCCCCTATCAATGGCGAGGAATCCGACTGTTCACGCACCGAAGGTCAAATGGGCGGTCGAACTGAGTGATGCGCTGGATGTTCTGACTATGGCCTCATTGCTGCATCGGCGCCTCGATACCGCGATCGTGTAGCGCACCTTAGGTGGCCGTTAGCGTCGCTCTGGATGCCAGTCCGGCTCCGGATGCGCGTCCAGCCACTGCCGCAACGGCGAGTCCGGCAATAGCGGGTCGGGGTCGCCTTCACCCAACAAGCGGGTCAGCTCATCAGGATCCGGGAAGCAGGCCGGCGGCAAGGCTTCTTCGCGGCCGAAGTAGGCAATCCCTTGGCGAGCGTTCAGGGTTGCTCTCAGGGCGATCCTGTTCTGTTGCGCCGACCTCGCCTGCCCTTCGTACAGAATTAGCTCGTCGAGAATTCGTCCCGCTGCTTCGTAGCGGTTTTTGACGGCGCGATTCATCAGGAGCGGAGACGCGCGAACCCAAGCCTTTTCCCACTCTTCCTTCGCCACGTCCCATTTGGCCTCCCCCGGCGGGACTCCCTTTCCCTGGATTCGCCGCTCGGTTTCTACCAACGACTCATCCAGGGACTTAGTGACGATCAACTCGCGTTCAAACTGCGCTTGCTCCCTCGCGAGATCACGTTCGAACAGGGCCTGTTCCTTCTGCCAACTGCGCTGTTTCAAGCCCACCAGGTAGCCACCAAGGATCGCGAGAAAGCCGCCGATTAGGGTTGCGAGGATCGTCGTCAGCACCGTCGGCCCGGGGATCGTTTCATCGCGTCAGTCCATGTCATTTCTCGGGCGAAAAGTGATCGTCAAAGTCGGTGATGAACAGGCGCAAAAGTTCGAGAGGGGGCAGGTCGGAATCTTCGTGACCGAGGTCTCGGCGGATGGCGCGGAGAAGGACTTCCCATGCCAGCACCGCCTCCAGGTCGTTTTTCTCCTTCTGGGCTTCCTCAGTGGCATGCGCCCACCCGTTGAACGCCTGGACCATTTCACTCGACGCTCCAAGGGTCAGCTGCCTGGCCTTCAGATCCCGAAAGAACTCCTCTGCCCCGGCATCGGACGTGTCGGATTTCCCCTCGCCCAGTTTTCTGAATACGACCCCCAAGAGGTCGTAATAGATCGGCCTGATCCGGTCTCGCCGAGCTTCCCGCAGCCGGGCCTTCTCGGCCTGCCGCTGTTGCCAGGCCACACCAAGGGCCCCGGCTACGGCGACCCCGATCGAACCGACAACGGCGGGGTCGGCCTGCACCGCTTCGACGAATCCCCAGCCGGCCAGGGCGACCAAGGCCAGGAACAGGACGTAGCCGACGACCAGTTTGAAGACGATGGAACATAGATCGAGGCTATGAGACCGCTCGGCGTTCAGACGGGGTCGAAGCGGGGGATGCGGCCGCTTTAGCCGACCGCCGCGACAGCCGGCTCTCGCGGCGGGGCAGGTCGAGTGGAAGCGCGCAACCGTCATACCCGACCTGGCCAGCCTATCGGAGAGAAAGAGGCACCATATAGACGAAAACCCGCTCCGCAAGCAGCTTAAGTTCTATGGCTGGGGCAGGATCCGCGCCTGAGAGCTTGGGTTATGAGCCCCGCGATTCGCTAGGAGGTTGCCATCTTGAACCGTCCTCCACGATTTCGGGAACTTCTCGCCAGGAGTTCCCGAAACGGAACACACCGCCGCATATCCGCGCATATTTGGTAAGTGAATGGCAACTTTATTCTCCTGAGGTGGATCCGGAAGTCCCTGCAAATAGCCCTTAACTGAAAGAGAGAACCCAGCCAGCCACCTTGGATCGCACACAGGAGATCAGCGGTTCGAAACTGCCGGCTCAGATCGCGCCTTCAATTGTTTGGGAGAGCCCTGCTCGCGGAAGGAAGGTGTCTTCAGTTCGAGAGAGTCCCCGTCGACACCGAAAGCGCTTGGGAATGGGAGATCCTCAAAGGGAGACTGCCCCCGAAGGGCGAACCCCGGTCCCAGCCAGAAGGGCCCAGAGCCTGGTTTTTTGGGCCACAAGATGCCCTTCATGGCCCATTGGGCGAGCCACCCGGATGGGAAGAGTCATTCCAGACAGATGAGAAAGTGTCAATTTGCAGGCACT
Source organism: uncultured Actinomycetes bacterium (assembly GCA_963708405.1). GTDB lineage: Bacteria > Actinomycetota > Thermoleophilia > Solirubrobacterales > 70-9 > VAYN01. The sequence goes on along the minus strand of CAVPSL010000001.1, from coordinate 1,243,760 downwards.
TTATCACCCCCTGAGAAGCCGAGAATGGGACTCGAACCCACGACCCCTTCCTTACCATGGAAGTGCTCTACCAACTGAGCTATCTCGGCGTGTCGCGAGCGGGTCGACTTTCCTCAAGCCGTGCTGCGCGATCCCTAGATGTTAGAGGCTCTGGCTAGTCCCGGTCAGGCGGTGAGGCGGCCGTCGCGGACGCGCTGGATGAGGTCGGCGGACTCTTCGCGGATGACGGTGCCGTCCTCGAGCTGGATCGCCGGCAGGGCGGCCTCGCCGCCGGTCAGCTCGATGTAGTCGGTGCGCCTGGAGCGCGGGAAGGGCGGGTGCTTGACGACCTCGTACTCGACCCCGGCCTCGTCGAGCGCCTTCTGGACATTCCAACAGGGGTGAGCGCCGATCTTCACCCACATCAACGAGCAGCGATGGAGTTTGACTGCCATTCGGCGACCCTAGACCGCCTGCGGCTCCATGGCAACCCTCGGCCCGGTTGAACGCACCGCACATCCCTCCCGTACTCCGGGCGCAAGGAAGAGTTGGCGCGCCGTTGTCTGGGCCGGCGTCGCAGACCCCAACGGCCGAGGAGGCAACTAGTGAACAGGTCATATGGATTGATCGCAGTGGTGGCGCTGATCGGCGCGCTGGCGGTCGCCGGCTGCGGCAGCAGCGGCAGCAGCACGAGCAGCAGCGAAACCAGCGGCAGCGAAGCGACGAGCGCGTCCAGCTCCGGCGGCGGCGCCTATGGCGGCGGAAGCGAAGAAAGCTCGAGCACGGCCAAGGCGGCGAGCTCCAGCGGCGGCGAAGCGACGCCGGTTTCGGTCGGCAGCGCCGCCGGGGTCGGGAAGGTGCTGGTCGACTCCAACGGGATGACGCTCTACTACTTCCAGAAAGACCAGAAAGGCAGTGGCAAATCGAAGTGCGAAGGGGCCTGCGCCAGCGCCTGGCCGCCACTGACCGCAAGCGGTGAACCGGAAGCGATGAGCGGCGTCAACAGCTCGATGCTGGGGACGATCGAACGGACTGACGGGACCACGCAGGTGACTTACGCCGGCTGGCCCCTCTACACCTTCGTCGAGGACAAGAAGCCCGGCGAAGACAACGGCACCGACAGCAAGGCGTTCGGCGCCTCCTGGTACCCGCTGCATCCCAACGGGCAGAAGGCGGGGCACTGAGCGGGGCTAAGGACTGAGCGAGACCGGCGTCGCGGGTGGGGCGCCGGTCTGCAGCAGCGTCGCCAGGTAGATGACGACGGGGACGGAGCCGCGGTTGGCGGCTTCGTGGATGTCGGAAGGCTGCTCGACCAACCACTCGCCGGCGTGGACCTGGGCGGTCTGGCCGGCCTTGATCGTGCGGACGGTCTGCGGGTTGGCTTCGGCATCGCCGCTACGGACGACGGCCGAGCCCCTGCGGACGGTGTAGGTGAGGACGCCGGCGGTGACACGCGAGATCTGGGTGCCGAGGTGGTGGTGCGTCGCCAGCTTGGCGCCCGGTTCGACCTTGACCCGGCTGAGGACCATCGTGCGGTTGGGGGCGCCCTGGACGGCGCCGGTCTGGGCCAGCGCGTTGCGGACGACGGTGGGCGCCGCCGTCGTGTCGGCAAAAGCGCTCGGCAGCAGGGCGCCGAGGGCGAACGCCGAGGCGACGGCGAGGAGAGTCAGCAGCTGGCTGCGGCGACGGGGCATGGGGCTCGGCAGCCTACTTCTTCAACCGGGACGGGAGGAGGCGTTCGCTCCTACCCCCGCGCCTTGCAGCTCCGCGTCAGCGTCGAGCTCAGCTTCTTCCCTCCCACGAAGGAATAGCCGGCCTCGGCGAAGGGAAAGCTCGCCCCCGGGAACCCCTTCGGGGCGGGACAACCCGCTTCGGCGTAGGAGCGGCGCTTGCCCTTGTAGGTGTAGGTGCGGTGCAGGGTCATTTCGATGGCGGTGATGTAGCTGTCTTCGGAGGCGGGGATGGTGGCGGTGAGGGTCGTCCCGAAGGCGCCCTTTGCCTGGCCGATCACAAACGGCAGCGTGAAGGAGGTCGGGACGGGTTCGGTGCCATAGACGTGGGCGAGGATCGCCGGCTTGCCCTTGTAGGTGCCGTTGAAGGCGTAGAGCTTGCCTTCGGAAGGGAAGCTGGCCTGCCGGGAGAGGGAGACCTGCGAGGAGAAGGAGCCTTCGCCGACCAGGGCGCCGCGGCATTCTTCGAGCGCCTTCTGGGTGGTCGCCGGCTGGATGTCTTCGACCTCACACTTGGGAAGGCCGGTGGAGTCGAGGCGGCCGTGAGAGTTGATCGCGATCTCGATCTTCTGCAGCTGGGGCTGGCTCTTTCCTTGCGCGGCGGAGATCTTGGTCGCAACCGTGACGGCAACCGGAGACGTGCCCTGGCGGGGCAGCTTGGTCGGGGAGATCTGGCCGTCGAAGGCGACCCGGACCCCGCCCTTTTGGATCGTCTCGGCCTGGGCGAGGGAGCCGAGGCAGAGCAGGAGCACAGCGCAGAGGGCGACCGAGACCTTCTTCACTTACTTGCCTTTCTTCTTGGCGTGGGAGTGCTTGCGCTTCTTCGCCTTCTTGCTGCACTTGGAGTTGAGGACCGCCGGCTTGATGACGAGGGCCGTGTTGTTCTGCCCTGCCATCCGCGCCAGGCCCTGAGCGCCCTTGCAGGCGTTGTCGGAGTTGACCAGCAGGCCGTGCTTTCTGCCGCCGTCCAGGGTCAGGGTGAACTTGGTGACGGGGGCATCGGGGAGCGTTTCGTAGCTGGCACGCATGCCTCCGTTCTTGGAGTCGATGCGGCCGACCACGTCGATGCGAACCCCCCGACCCGTGATCTGGGCGACGAGGTCGGGGAGCTTGTTGTCGGAGGCGCGCAGATAGACCGGGCCTTCCAAGGGCTCGTCCATCAGCGGCGTCACCGCCCTAGCGCTGCCGTAGATCGAGCCGGGTGGGCACTTGCCGGCGGCGCTCTGGGACCGGCTGCAGATCGTGTCGATGTGGTTCTGGGCAAGGAAGATCGTCGGCGGCAGGGTGACCTGGGCCGTGCCGATGTTGGCGTCGCCGGGGCGCGGGCTGACGGTGGCGGTGAGGCTCGGGTATTTGCCGCGCTTGGTGCCTCCCTTGAGGCGCAGCGCGATCTTCGGCTCGAAGTCGAGCGAGGAGCAGAAGGAGAGCTGGAAGGGGTCGGAGACGATCGCCGTGGTGTCATCGGCGGTGCTGGCGAAATCAGCGCCGGAGCCGCTCAGGGTCGAGCTGAGGCTGAAGCGATCGCAGCTGGTCGGATTGACCATCGTGTTCGGGCGGTCGATGTAGACGCGGATGTCCCGCAGGTGCAAGGGGATGCCGTCGAGGATGTGGGGGATCGGGTCCGAGCCGGCGGAGTCGATCGAGATCTGGGCGGTCAGCGGGTCGACGCGGATCGCCGAGCGGACGATGATCACGCCAAGGTCGAAGGGGCCGACAGTGGCGCTATCGACGGCTACGACCGACAAGGAGGAGCCGTGGTAGGGGCCCGCCAAATACAGGTTGCCGGGGGCGTAGGCGAGGACGTTGCCGAGGCCGTAGCCGGCGGTGGTGTGGCCGATCTTCGAGGCCCCAGGACATGATGGGTTAGCGGTCTCGGCGAAGCCGGAGTTGCGCTTGGCGGCCTCGATCGCTGCCTCCGGGCAGAAGGGGACGCCTTTGATCGCTCCCAAGAGGCCCTTGGGGAGGGTGGCGGAGTAGGAGGTGATCTCCTGGTCGGCGTCGCCTCTGGTCAGGTGCAGGTAGAAGGGCGAGTAGGAGCCAGCGTTGCGGTTCATCGTGCCGCTGGCGGCCTGGGGGTTGAAGGGAGCGGGGCCGGAGGGGCAGGGGCCGCCGCCGATGCCGGCGTTCAGTTGGAAGGGCACGGTGTTGCCGAAGGCCAGGCTGGGGTCCAGCCAGGGGCTGAGGTCGATCCGGGTCTCATAGGAGCCGCAGGCCGCCGGCGTCGCCAGGGGGCTGCGCTGCCCTTCCCGGAAGCGGACGCTGAAGCGCGTGTAGGGGAGTTGGGGCAACTGGTCAAAGGTCGCCAGGAGGCGGCCGCTGGCGGGGTCCGCGTCGACCCGGCCGGCAAGCTTGATCAGCACCCCACGAGCGGGGTCCTTGGCGACCAGGTAAAGCGCCAGCAGCGTGCCGAAGGGGTTGTCGTAGGGAGCGGCGATGAAGAGGCTCCCCGTGATCGGCGCCGCGAAGAGCGGGGTTTCAACCGTGATTTCTCCGATCTTGGCGGCGTTGGGACAGCCGGCGCCAGGCACCGAGGCGGCCGTCTCTGCCTCATAGTCAGTCGGCGAGCAGACGCCGAGGCCGGCGGCAACTGAGGGATTGATCGTCATCCCCTCCGGCAGGCTCACCACCGCCTTGCGGATCTGCGAGGGGGCGCGAATCCCCGGCAGCAGCCGGCCAGTAGGGGTGAAGTTGTAGAGCAGCGTCTCCTGGTTGCGGTCGATGCGAAAGTCGAGGCCCGTCGCCGAGGAGGCCCGGTCGCTGGTCGGTTGCACCGAGGCCCCTTCGCGTTCGACCGCGCGCGGGTCACAGCCGGCCAGGGGCAATGGCCGGCCGGTTTCGTCGTGGCTGAAGGCGACCCGCGCGGGCGGCGCCGGCTGCTGCCAGGAAGTCACGCTCACGGTCGAGACCATCGGCCCCTGGCAGGAGGTCGGCAGGGTCAGGTAGGCGAGGGGCGGATACGCTTTTGGATTGCCGACCGAGCAGGTCCCCGGTTCATAGAACGGCGGCGTCTCCGGTTTAGTCTGCGGTTCGCGTTCGAGGACGGCGTCGGTCCCGAAGTAGTCCGCCGGGTCTTCCTCGTTGAGGCAGTTGCCGCGTTCGCGGTCGTGACCAACCAGCCAGGGGTTGCCCCAGAAGGTCAGGGTCAGGCCCGAGATGCTGAGCTGCTGGGAGATGTTTTCGGCCCGCAGGCTGAGTTGGTATTGGCCGGCGCTGCTGTCGATCCCCGCCCTGAAGACGATCGGCGTCCCGAAGGGGCTGGCGCCGATCGCCGCCGGGAAGCCCGGCGACGGGGCGAGGTTGAAGACGCCGAAGGTGCGGGCGGGCCCCAGCGAGCTCTGCACCGCGACCGTGCCGATCTGGCTGGAGTCGGGGCAGCTCTCGCCCGAGAGACTCTGCTGGAAGGGCGATGAGCGCGGGGTGTTGAACAGGGCGACCGAACATTTGGCGACGGCCGCCGGGTTTTCGATCAGGCCCGAGGGGCGGGCGATGTCGATGGTCCTGACGTCGCCGTCGCTGAAGGCGCCCTGGCGGTTGAAGGCGAGCGCGGTGGTGAGGGTGTAGGGGTGGGTGGCAGCCTGGTCATCGACGGAGCCGTCGAGTTCGCGGGCGGAGACGTCGAAGCCTTCAGCGCCGGGAAGCAGACCGAAGGCGGCCTTGGCGGCGGGGGCAGCGAGGAGCAGTGCGAGGACGACGCTCGCGGCCGCCGCCAGCGCCAGCCGGGAAGGCTTCCTGCCCACGGCGCCGCTCACCGGCGACCCCCTCGCTTCTTGGCCGCCCGCTTCTTCGCCGCGGCCTTCCGCTTCGCCGCTGCGCGTCGCTTCGCCGCCTTGCGCTTGGCGGCAGCCTGCTTGCCGGCCCCGGGCCAGTGGAGTGCGGGGTTGCCTTCGGGACGGTAGAAGGAGGTGCCGGGAGTCGGGTCTTCGGGCTCGCCCGGGATCGGCTGGCAAGCATCGGCGACGCAGGCGATCGGCGCGACCGGGACCGGGAAGCCGCCGTCGACACGGGCGTCGTAGACGTCGGCGCCGGCGGGGTCGGTCGGCACCAGGGAACCGTCGGTGAGGAAAAAGACGTCGGAGCCGTCGGCGCTGGCGTCGAGGAAGCTGGCGCCTTCAGCGGCCTGGCCGGAGGAGACAAGGGCGATGCAGCTGCCGGGATTGAGGCAGGAGCCGGTGCCCTCGGCCTCCCACTGGTAGACGTCGAGGTCGTTGTTGGTGTCGAGTGGGAAGAGCGCCTCTCGCGTTTCGAAGAAGAGGCGGCGGCCGTCGGCAGCGAGGCTGCGGGGCTTGTAGATGCGGGTGCTGCCGTTGGCGACGGCGCCGGGAATGGTCGCGGGGCCGGCCGGACGGGCACCGCTGGGGTTGCAGGAGGCGCAAGTGAGCGTCGCGGTACCGGGGGCGTAGAGGTAGACCTGGGCGAAGCCGCCGGTGTCAGCATCGGTCAGGGGCACGGAAGAGAGGAAGGCAAGGTTGCCGTTGGCAGCGACGCGGGCGGTCCCGGTGGCGGGCGGGTAGTCGCTCGCGTCGGCCGCCTCGGCGACTTTCGTCGTGCTCGCGCCCCGCTGCAGGAAAAGCCCGGCCGCAGTCAGGTAGTAGAGATAGGAGCCGTCAGGGGAGATCCCGAGCACGCCCTCGACTTCGCCGTCGGGCGTGAGGTCGGCTGGAGTGCCACCAGCCGCGTAGCGGTAGAGGTGGCCTCCTTTGGTGAAGAAGGCGAGTGATCCATCCGCGGTGGCGGTCGCGAAGACTCCGCCCCCACCGAGGCTTTCGTCGACCTGCAACGTCTGCGCCCCGTCGCGCAGGTAGAGGTTGCCGCCGAGCGTGAAGTAGACCCGGGATCCGTCGCTGGAGACGGCACCGCTCTGGGCGGCCAGCTCGGCGCCCGGGGCCGGCGTCGTTTCGCCCGGCAAGAGGTTGACCACCGTCTGCGCCCCTCCGGACCAGCGGTAGAGGTTGCCGCCGCTGGCCAGGACCGCCAGGGTGAGGTCGGAGTTGACGCCGGCGAGGGCCATGTCGCTGGCCTTGGTCGAAGTCGCCACGGTGCCGCCGGCGCTCTGGCGCAGCGCGTAGCCGCGCGGGCAGGGGCCCGTTTCACAGCGTTCGGGACTGGCAAGAAAGCCACGGGAGAGGTCGGGGGAAAAGAGCTGGTAGGGGACGCCGTCGGGACTGGCGCCGAAGGCACCGGCGAGGGCTGGGGTGGTGACGTTCTCCGTCGCCCAGCCGTCGGCCCCGCGGCGGGAGATGTACTGGCTGGCGCTCGAGGCGGCCGCCGCCTCACCAAAGGAGGAGCGCGAGCTGAAGGTCATGGCGGCACCGTCGGGGGCGGCCTGGAAGACGCCGCCGCCGAAGATCTCCCCGGGCCCCTGGACCTCACCGCCGTTCTTGTCGACCGGGGAGACCAGCTCCCAGCCGCGGTTGTCGGGCAGCGCGAAGACCGGGGCGTTTTCGGTCGTCGTAAAGGAGTGCGCCGGGCCGACGGTGGTGGTCGCGGCAGTGACGCTGAGCCGGTAGCGGTAGGAGGTGCTGGGGGCAAGGGCGCCGATGTGGCGGCTGACCGCGACCGCGGCTTCGCCGGAACCGAGCGCGATGCCCGCCAGCGGCACCTTGGTAGCGCCAGCGAAGGGGTCGCGGGGCGGGATCGCGTCGAGGTTCGCTTCGTAAACCGCCGCGGTTAGGTATTCGAAGCGCGCCGTGGCGGCCGCACCGCCGGGATTGGCGAGGCCGCGCAGGTCCACCGCGCTGGCGCTGACGTTGGTGGCCCAGGCGTCGAGCACCGCCGGCGCTTCCGCCGCCCTGGCCGCCGGGGCCGCCAAGGCAACCGCGGCGGCCACCGTGGCCGCCGCGGTCATCAGACGCCTGGTCACGCTCTTGCCGCCCCGCTCAGTGCTTGCCGTGGCTCTTGCGGGCGTGCGGCCGCTTGGCCTTGCCGCAGCCGTTCGCAAGCACCGGGGTGGACTCGGCGGTCTTGCCGTTTTGGCCCGTGAAGCTGGCCTGGGCCCTGCTGGTCGAGTTGCAGATGTTGCGGCTGTTGACCAGGAGACCCTTCTTGCCGCCCTGCATTTCCAGCACGAACTTCGTCACCGGGGCATCGGGGACCGATTCGAAGCTGGTCCGGATGCCGCCCCCGACGGAGTCGATCCGGCCGACCAGGTCGACGCGGATCTGGCCGTTTAGGTCGGCGACCAGGTCGGGCAGCTTGTTCGAGGAGGAGCGCAGGTAGACCGGCCCTTCGAGAGGCTGGTCGAGCAGCGGGCTGAAGGCCCGGGCCTTGCCGTAGACAGAGCCCGCCGGGCAGGTATCGGCAGCGAACTGGACCCTGGTGCAGACCGTCCTGATGTGCTCCTGGGCCAGGAAGGCCGAGTGCGGCAGGCTGACCACCGCCTGGCCGATGTTGGCGTCGCCGGGACGAGCGTTCAGCTCGGCCCGTAGGGCGGGGTACTTGCCGCGCGTGGTGCCGCCCTTCAGGCGCAGGGCCAGCTTCGGCTTGAAGCCCAGGGCGTTGCAGCCACCGACCTGGAAGCGATCGGCAAGGGAGGCGCTTTGGTCGAAGACCGAGGTCGCCGTGCCGGTGACCTCGGTCGGGTCGCAGGAGGTCGGGTTGAGGGTGAAGCCGGAGCGGTCCATGCTGAGGGCGATCGAGCGGATGTCGAGCGGGATCCCCTGCAGGATCGTCGGGATCGGATCGCTCACCGCGTGGATCTGGGCGCTTTCGGGGTTGACCTGCAGGGCGGTGCGAACTACCACCGTCCCGAGGTCGAAGGGACCGGCCACCGCCGGGGTGAGGATCGCCAAGCTCAGCGGGGCACCCTTGTAGGGGCCGGCGAGGTAGGCCTTACCGCCGACGTAGAGCGGGCTGGAGCCGGCGCCGGCACCGACGGTGACGCTGCCGACCCGGCTCGCGGCCGGGCAGCTCGGTGAGGCCTGCTCGGCCTTGCCGCTGCGACCCGCCGCCGCGGCGAGGGCGGAGTCAGGGCAGTAGGAGATGCCGGCGAGCTTGCCGAGCAGGCCCTTGGGCAGGGTGGCGTCGATCGCCTTGATCGGCTGGGTGCCGTCCTCGCGGGAGAGCTTCATCACGAATGGCGAGTAGGCGGCCGCGGTCGGGTCGACCGTGCCGGCGCTGAACGCCGGCTTGTTGGGTGCCTGATTGTCTGCGTTCAGACAGGCCCCGCCGCCGGCCCCCTGGGCGATCTGGAAGCTGTCGGACGGCGTCGCCTCAGCTGCCTGCGGCGCGGTCCACGGGGTCATCCGCGTCGCCGTCGTGAACTGGCCGCAGGCCAGCGGCGTCTTCAGCGCGGCGCGGGGGCCGGTGAAGAGGTTGACCCGCAGGTCTTCGAAGGGCAGCTGCGGGTTGTTGGCGAAGTCGACCGTGAGCTGGCCGGTCTGCGGGTCCGGGACCGGCTGGCCGGCGAGCTTGATCGTCAGACCGGTCTCGGGGTCCTCGACGGAGATATAGAGGGCGAGGAGGGAGCTGAAGGGGTTCTCGTTCTGGGTGGCGAGGTAGATCGCTCCCTTCAGCGGGTGGTCGATCAAGGGCGTGTCGACCTGCACCGTGCCGAGCTTGGAGGCGTTGGGGCACTGCGCGTCGACGCCGTTGAAGATCGCCTTGGGCTGGCCGACCGGGCTGACCAGGCCGATCTCACCCGGGCTGCAGGCGCCGAGGCCGTTGGCCGAGGAGGGGTTGACGGTCATCCCCGCGGGCAGGGTCATCGAGACGCCCTTGAGGTTCGCCTCGGAGAGCCCGTCGGGGTCGGTGTTCTGCGGCAGGTGGAGCTTCACGTCGAGGCCCGAGGGCGAGTCGGCGAGGTTGGTGGTCGGTCGCGCTTCGACCGAGGGGCTGAAGGGGACGCGGTCGCAGCCGGTCGCAATGAACGGAACTCCGTCGAAGTCGCTGGAGAAGGACTCGGGCTGGAACTGGCCGATGCTCTTCCAGCCGTCGACCCACGCCGTCCTCACTTCGGGCGTACCGGGGCAGGAGGTCGCCGTGCTGGTGAAGGCGCGGCGGGGGTAGTCGGTCGAGTGGCCAGGGCTGTAGAAGGCACCGCCGAATTCCGGGCCGTAGCGTTGCGGGTCATGGGCCGGGTCGGCCGGCACGCCCCAGAAGATGATGTTGGCCCCATGAACCACGATGCCATTCGAGATCACACCCGAGTCGATCGTCACGCCGTAGTCGTCAGAGCGAACGCTGGGGGTCAGCTTGACCACGGTACCGAGCACGTTGAAGGCGAACATCGCCGGAGCCCCGGTCGGCGGCACGACGTTGTAGATCGGCGCTTCGAACCCGTGCACTTCGTCCGCTCCGACGCTGGCGATGCCGATCTGGGAATCGATCGGACAGGCCGCCCCGTTGCCCGCCATCGCGCCCTTGAGCGCCGACTCGGGGCAGAATTCCGCGACCTGCGGATTAGCGATCAGGCCCGGGGGAAGGTCGATCTGGAAGCGGTGGGGCAACTCGATCGGGAGGGATTCGAAGTCCGTGGGGTCCTGCTGCGGGACGACCCACTGGGTCCTGATGTCGGGATGGGACCCCGCCTGGCGCTCCGGCGCACCGGAGCTGTCGTTGACCGTGCTCCCCAATTTCTGGAACGACAGCGCTGAGGCGGCGGGCGCCGAGACGCCGAGCACAGCCGCCAGGACGCCCAGGGCGAAGGCGATCCGAGCCGCCTTTCGGCGCAGCCTGTTGGTGGTCTTCCCCTTGCTGCTGGTCATTTCCCTACCTTCCGTGCGTGGGTGCGTGAGCGGGTGGTGGCGACGGCGCGATCGCATCGCTACTTGCCTTTCCGGGTTGGAGTGGCCTTGTAGGTGAGTTGGAGCGTCACGCTCGACGCCGTCCCTTCACGCGGCATGAAGGTCACCTTCACCTTCTTCCGCAGTTGGCCGGACTGCTTCAGCGCCCGCTTGGCACCGCCGGTCAGCGTCGCCTTCAGCCTGTAGGTGGCGGCTTTGCCGACCTTTTTGGCAGCCGGCTTGATGCCGGCTCCGGAGACCCGTAGCGTGCCCTTGCCGGGCGCCCGGACCAGCAGCAAGGCCGTGGCCCCCTTCGCGGGCTTGGCCTTGGCAACGGAGACACGCGGCTTGCGCGCTTTGGAGTCGCCCTTGACGTTGCCGCGACCGCTGAAGGTGGCGCTTCCCGGCGAGGGAGAGGCGGCCTTTGGCGCCACCCCGTCCCGGCAGGACTCGGCACCTTCACAGGGAGCGGTGATCGGCGGCGGCGTGTACGGGAAGCCGGCGCCTTCACGGGTCATGTAGATGTCGACCGCACGATCGGTGTCGGTCGGGGAGATCGGGTCGTTGGTGGCGATGAAGACCGTCTTGCCGTCCGGCGTCGCTTCGATGAAACGTGCCATGTCGCCCTGGGTGGCACGCGAGACCAACCGCAGGTCGCCGTTGTGGTAGGCGTAGACGTCTTCTAGTTCGTTCTTGTCGCTCGGCAGCAGACCGTCCTTGGTGGTGAAGAAGACGGTGCCGTCGTCGGCCACGTTCTGCATCTGGTGGCTGTCCATCCGGTCATAGCCCGAGTTTTCGGTGATCGGGTCGCCGGAGTTGCCAGCCGGGGGCGCCCCGTCGGGCAGGCAGGAGGCGCACTGCAGATCTTCGCCTTCGACGTCGTAGAGGTAGACCTGGTCGCAGGGACCGTCGCCGCCGAAGAATTTCACCGGACAGTTGGAACTGGTCGTGGCCTGCCCAAACCGTTCCGCCAGCGAGGCCGAATTGTCGGTGAAGGCGAGGTAGCGACCGTTGGCGCTGAGGGTGTGCAGCGAGAACGAGGGTGAGGCGCCGGAGCTTTCGCTGCTGCCCAGCACCGCTGCGAGCTTCAGGGTTCCGCTACGCCAGACGTAGACGTTGGGCTGTCCTTCGACAGCACCTTCCGTCAGCGCATTGATGGACTGGAAGGCGATCGTCTGGCCGTCCTGCGTCATCCGGATCACGCCGGCGCTTCCGTAGCCGCGGTACGTACCGATGAAATCCAGCGAATCGTTCACCGCGTCGTAGCGGTAGAGGTATTCGCTTTCGAGGCCTTCCGGCGTGTCCGCCGTCAGCCGGTAGTTGCCACCGGTGTGAAAGAGCATGTAGCGGCCGTTGCGGGAGACCGAGTCGACGATCGCCGGAACCAAATCCGTCGAGGTTTCGGGAATCCGCGAGTAAGAGACCGGTTTGGTGACACCGCCGTGGCGGACGTAGACCCCGTGATAGCCGCTTTCGTCGAAGTGGGTGAAGTAGGCGTATTCAAGGCCGCCTTCGTAAGCCATCGACTCGCGCGGGCCGTTCTCGGTGCCGTTGCCGCCGCCGGAGCCGAGGACGATTTCCCCGTCGGGAAGCTCCGACAGCGCTTCGACCCCACCGTTTTCCGTCCAGCTGTATGCCGCGCCTCCAGAGGTGATGTGTTCGGCGTTTTCAGGCGCCCCGGGCACCAGCGCCGGCAGCGCCGCGAAGATCGCGCCCTTGCCGTCCGGCGCCACGTAGTTGACGGCGGTCGGCCCCTGCAGGCCGGTGTACATCGTGCTGAGCACCCGCTGCGGGCTGGTGGCGACGAGCTTGGTTTCGCCGGTGCGCGTGTTGCGCATGTAGAGGTTGCCGCCGCCTTCGGTGGCCCCGGGCGTAAGGGCGCTGGTCGAGGCGATCAGCACGTAGTCCAGGTTGTAGGAAGAGCCGATAACGCCGTTGATGGCGAAAGCGACGCCGCTGCCGAGCCCGGCGTCGTAGGGTGGATCGAGGGCCCGGTTGTTCCAGCCGTCCGTGCCGCGACGCGCGATGTACCGCGTGTAGGCCGGCGAGGATTCGGTCGGGATGCTGGAGAAAGGAGAGTTGGCCGTGTAAAGGAGCGCTTCGCCGTCCGGGCTGGTCCGAAACGTGTCGACGTAGGAGACGGTCCCCGCCCCCTTGACCGGCGGCGTCACCATCTCGAAGCCCCACGGTTGATCCGCTGCCGCCGGCGTCGCCGCGATCGCGGCGATCGCGAGGGCCACCAACACGGCGATTCCCGAACGTGCCTTTACGTTCACTCTCTCTCCTTGTCCCGTGAGCCCCTCTGCCTGACCGCCTTCCCTAAGACGGCCCCTTGGGCTCGGTTTCCCTGTGACTGCTGTGAACTGCTTCCCTGTGGTGCGGTCTGAACTACCGCGTACATCTAACAGCCGGGAATGAGAACAGATTGGTTCCTGGATGTCAAGGAAACCACGTCGTTTATCGACGCGCGAAGGCACGCGGCGAAGCGACAAACGGCTCTGGAGAGCGGCTGAGGGCTACTTGACGGGGGCGCCGTTGGCCGTGAGAACGACCTCGATGTTGCCCCTCGTTGCGTTCGAGTAGGGGCACACCTGGTGGGCGGCGCGGACCAGCTCAACGGCCTCCTCGCCCTCGACCGAGGGGAGGGTGACGTGGAGCTCGACGGCGATCGTGAAGCTGCGGTCCTCGCCGGTGCGGAGCTTCACCTTGGAGTCGATGGCGACATCGCCGACCTCGGCCTTCTGACGGCGGGCGACGGCGGCGAGGGCGCCCTCGAAGCAGGCGGCGTAGCCGACCGCGAAGAGCTGCTCGGGGTTGGTCCCTCCCCCCTCCCCGCCCATCTCGGCCGGGGTGCGGAGATTGACCTCGAGAGCACCGTCGGAGGTGCGGCCGTGGCCAGCGGCGCGGCCACCGGTGACGTGCGCCTCGGCGGTGTAGAGGTCCTTGGCCATCGCGGCTAACCGTAGCGGTTGGGAAGCGCGGGTTTCACTGCTACTCGGGACCGAAGAGCTCTTCGACGAAAAAGCGCGCGGCGGGTTCGAGGCGATCTCCGTAGACGCGCTCGGCAACAGCGAGCACCTCGTCGGCCGTCCCGAGGCCCAAGGCACCGGCAAGCAGGCGAACGTCCTCCTCGTCTTCGCCGACTCGGTGAGCGAGCACCTTGAGAGCGAGCAGGGTCTGCGGCGAGGCCGCCAGAACCCGGAGTCCCGGCAGATCGAGGACATCCGCAGCGGCAGGATCGCTGCCGACCAGGAATCCCTTGACCGCGTCGTTGAGCCAGCCCGGCGGCAATCCGGCGTCCTCGGCGACGGTCGCCGCGGCCTCGTACACGACGCCCTTCGGCTCGAATACCGCGTCGATGTCCCGCGTGGCGCGGCGCTCATCGAACGCCAGCGCAATCGCCGCCCCGCCTACCACGTACATCTCCGCGCTTACCCCGCGGCGATCGAGCTCCTCTGCAAGGGCGGTCAGCGCCTCGACGATTTCGTCGCGATCCATCTCAGACGCGGCGCAGTGAGCGGGCGGGGATGAAAACACCACGGCGGCGAAAGGCGGCCGGGGCCTGGGCGATCGCGGTTGCCCGGAATGCCGGAACATCGCTGACGAACCAGAAGCGGTCCAGGAAACGGTCGGGCTCGATCGACCAGGCCGGTCGCTCCAGGCGATGAGTGACCGCGAGATGCTCGGCGAGCGCGCCGAGGTAGGCGTCCTGACGAAGATCGCCGGTCGATTCGGGGCGGGCGGCGATTGCCTCGGCGCCGGAGGAGACATCTGCCCTGAGGGCGAACTCGTCGAGGAACTCCCGCACGGCATGACGGAAGTCCTCGCCGTCCCTGACACGCACGGCGACGCCCGCCAGCGTGGCGGTGAAACGACCCGGTGCCGGCGGGTTCGCGCGGAGCCAATCGGCAGAGCTGGCGGCGGGTTCGGCCATCGGCACGGATGGTAGGCGCTGCATCGGTGGCAGCTCAGCCGAGCTGCTCGGCGAGCACCAGGTGGGCATCGTCGCGCTCGGCGTCCAGCTGGTGCAGGCGCAGCGAGAAGCCCTCCCGGTCGAAGAAGTAGAGGTGGGCCTCGAGGGCCTTGAGCTCGTGGCAGATCGTCTCGAGCTCTCCGCCGAGAGGTCATCGAGCTGGTCCTGACGGCCACCGGCCCCAGCCTCGAAGTAGAGCTGGCGGCAGCGCTCGCCGAAGTGGAGCATCAGGCAGGGGCCGTGTCGGGAAACTGTCGTACGGACTACTACTTTGGACTGCAGTATCTATCCCAGGCCGAACTCGGCGGCGAGCAGCTCGTAGGAGCGGCGGCGGGCGTCGTGTTCGTGCGTGATCGTGACCACGATCGCCTCCTCGGCGCCATAGGCGGCGACCGTCTCTTCGATGTCGGCACGGACCTGCTCGGGGGTGCCGATCAGGCGGCGGCGCTTGCCGTTGGGGGCCATCTCGCCGTCGGGGTGCAGCTCGAAGTAGCGCGCCGCTTTCTCGGGAGGAGGCACCGGCACCAGGCGGCCGCGGCGCAGTAGGTCGAAGGCCATCCGCCAGCTCAGCGAGAGCAGTTCCGCCTCCTCCTCGCTGGCGGCGACGACGGCGCGGACGGCGACCGCTAGGCGCGGCTCCTCGAGCCGTTTGCCGGCCTCGAAGCCGCGCCGGTAGACCTCGGCGAAGGGCGCCCCGCGGGGGTTGATGAAGTCGGCGAAGGCGTAGCGCAGGCCCAGTTCGCCGGCCCAGACGGCGCTCTGGTGCGAGGAGCCGAGCAGCCACAGCTCCGGCACCTCGGGCTCGCCCGGCAGCGAGTCGGCGAGCCGGGCCAGCGGGTGGTCGGCGGCGAAGCTGCGCTCGAAGTAGCCGAGCAGCTCCTGCAGCTGCTCGGGGAAGTCGTCGGGCAGCGGGTGCGAGCGGTCGCGCTGCAGAGCCCGAGTCGTCATCGGGTCGGTGCCGGCGGCGCGACCGATGCCGAGGTCGATCCGCCCCGGGTAGAGGCCGGCGAGGACGCCGAAGCTCTCCGCCACCTTGAGCGGGCTGTAGTGCGGCAGCATGACGCCACCGCTGCCGACCCGCATGCGCGTGGTCGCCGCCACGATCGGCCCGATCAGCACCTCCGGCGAGGGCCCGGCGACAAGGGTTCCGCCATGGTGCTCGGCGACCCAGTAGCGGTGGAAGCCGAGCCGGTCGGCGAGCTGGGCGAGGTCGAGCGAGTTGCGCAGTGCCTGCGCCGCCGTCGAGCCCTCCGAGACCGGGGTCTGGTCGAGGACGCTGAGGCGCATCACGAGTCGAGCCCGGGGATCGGCTCAATCGGTAGCTCGCCGTAAATCGCCTCCAGCTCGCTGAGGTCGAGCTTGTCCTGAGGCCGGCCAGCGAGACGCTTAAAGCCGACGACGCTGGCCAGGCCGGCGACGCGGATGTCGTGTCCGTTCCACTCGATCGTCTCGGCGCGGGAGGCGACCGTGTCGAAGTCGAGCGGCGGCAGGCCGCCACGCATGATGTCAATGATCCCGTGGCGGCTGTTGACGCGCAGGTGCTCGCCCTCGCCAACCTCCTCCGCGGTCAACACCTTGTCGTCCTGGAAACGGCTCGCTTCTATCCGCTCGAGGAAGCGAACGACCGCCGCGTCGGCCTCCGCCCCGTCGGGCACGAGCAGGTCGGAGTCCTTGGTCGCGCGCACATAGCCGTGGGCAATCACGCTGAAGCCGCCAATCACCACATGTGGCAGGCCAACCGCTTCGGCGTCGGCGACAACGCCGCCGAGGTCAGGTCCAGAGAGCTCGTCTTGGGACATGCCCCGCCTTCACCGATGCGACCAACAGCGAAACCGCCTGCTGTGAGAGTTTCTGGCCCTGTTCGAGACGCTGAGCGGGGGTCAACGCCAGGTTCGATGCGCGCAGCTGGTCAGCCTCTTCGCGGTTGATCTCGGCCCACTCGGTCTCGTGACCGGGCGCCAGCGGAGTGCGCGATGCACTGCTCATGTGCCCAATGTTACGCCTCCCTGCATTTCCCAGGCGGGAAATGGTGTTCAGGTTGAGGGCCGGGGCCAACCGTAGTCTCCCGCCCGCATGGAGGCGCACAGGTCGTTCGAGCGGTTCGAGACCGGGCACCGGGCAGCCAGCGACAACGAGGGGCAGCCGCTGACGCACCATGGGCGTAACGCGGCGCTGGCTGTTGCGGTGATGGCGGCCTTCCTGGCGATCGCGACCTTCCTCTCCAACGAGGCGGTCAAGGAGGTCGTCACCGGCGCCACCCACAGCTCGACGACCGCCTCGGCGCTGGAGAGCAACCGGCTGAAGATTGACGTCGCCGAAGGGAACTCGACGCTGCTGCGAGTGCTCGGCGAGGGCGCGCCGGCCGAGCGCCGCGCCGCGCTGGCCGCGACCCGGCACGAGGTGCGGGTCCGCAAGCAACTGGCTCCCGCCGACGCCCACCTCAGCGACGAGATCGCCGCCCGCCAGCAGGAAGCCGACCACGCCGACGACCAGCACGTCCTCTACGAGCTGGCGGAGGTCGGCCTGGAGGTGGGGATCGTGCTCGCCTCGGTCTCGATCATCGCCGCGCGCCGTTGGCTGCTCGGCGCCGGCGGCGCTGTGGCGAGCGCCGGTGTGGTGCTGCTCCTGGTCGGCCTGCTAATCGTCTAGCGCGCCAGGCGGGGCGGGTACCCTGGGGCGATGGGCAAGATCGGCGGACGCGCGAGCACCGAGATCGAGGCGCCGATCGACGCCGTCTTCGCCATCGCCGCCGACGTCGAGGGCTCGCCGCGCTGGCAGCCGGAGATCAAGGTCGCCGAGTGCGTCGAGCGCGGCCGCGAGGGTGAGCAGATTCTGGTCCACATGGAGACCGACGCCAAAGTGCGCCGCCTCAAGTCGGAGATGCGCTTCAGCTACAGCGCCCCGGCGCGGATCGGCTGGACCCAGGAAGAGGGCGACCTGAAGTCGGTCGAGGGCAGCTGGGAGCTGGAGGACCTCGGCGACGGCCGCACCCGCGCCACCTACCGGATGGAAGTCGACCTTGGCCGCGTCCTCGGCATGGTCATCCGCGGCCCCCTCGTCGACATCCTCCGCGGCCAGCTGGTCGAGACGATGCCGGAGAAGCTGAAGCGGTTCGTCGAGGACGGCGCGAGCTAGCGCCGGCGCACGACGCGGAACTGGAACAGCGCCGGCGTGCGGTCGACGTTGCCCGCCGCGTCGACGGCGGCGATACGCACGGCGTGGCGGCCGAGGCCGACCGTGTACATACGGGGCGATGCGCAGCGGCGATAGGGCTTGCGGTCGAGCTTGCAGCGGAAGCTGGAGCCGGCCTCGCTCGAGCTGAAGCGGAAGGCGACGCGGCGATGGCGGCCGGCAATGCGCAGCAGCGCCCGCGGGTGCGCGGTGAGCTTGGTGCGCGGCGGCGTGCGGTCCGGCTTCGGCTGCTTCGGAGGCTTCGGCGGCTGTTGCGACGCGGGCGGGGCCGGCGCCAGTGGCGGCGATGGCAGCTGCGTGACCGTGCGGAAGTCTTCCGGTGAGCCTTCGCGGACCGTCTCGCATTCGACCGGCGTGGCGTCGGCGTAGGTGGCGGTGGGGATGTCGATCACGGCCAGGTCTTCGTCGGGGCCGCAGTTGATCACCGGGTCGGAGTCTTCGGAGTTGGCGAGGATCCGGTCGGGGCCGGCGCCGGCGAAGTATTCGTCCGGGCCCTTGTGGCCGAGCAGCTGGTTTTCGCCGCCGTCGCCGACCAGCAGGTCGGCGAATTCGGAGCCCTCGAGGTCCTCGATTTCGGCCAGCGTGTCCGGCGTGCCGCTGTTGCAGCCGGGTTCTCCCGGGGCGCCGTAGTTGCCGACCTTGCCGACGTCGAGGCGGGCGGCGACCCCAGCCGGCCCCAACCGCGCCCAGGAAGCGTTGTCGACCCCGGCTTCGCCGTTGAGCGACTCGCCGTCGCAAATCGAGGTGGAGAGGAAGAGGTCGTTGCCTTCGCCGCCGCGCAGTTCGTCGGGTCCGCCGTGGCCACCAGTACTGGTGCCCTGGTGGAGCAGGGCGTCGTCGCGGCCGAGGCCGTTGAGCACGTCGCGGCTGGAGTCGGCGCCGCTGACCAGCAGGTCCTCGCTGGCTTCGCCGCCGGTCAGTTCGTCGCCGCCTTCGCCGCCGAGCAGGACGACGCCGGTCTGCTGCGGGAAGTCGCTGGCGCTGAGCTGGTCGTCGCCGGAAACGCCGGCGAGCACGATCGCGTCGAGCGGGGCGGCCAGGGTGCAGGTGGCGCGGGTCGGGCCGCTGGCGAAGCTGCAGTTCGATTCGGCGCCGGCGCTGGTGTCGAAGCTACCGCCGGCGAGAGTGAAGGTGACGCTGGCGGGCGGCCCGGCGCTGTAGGTCGCGGTCACCTGGTCGTTGCCACCGCTGCCGGTGAGGTAGAGCTGGGTGTGGCCGGAGAAGCCGGGAGCGAGGAGCCCAACCGCGACTTTGCCGGCTTCACGGGTGACGACCGCCTTGGCAGGATTTTTGCTGCAGTTGGTTTCTCCCTCGACTTCCTGACAGCGGTTGGTGCCGGAGCCGCCGTCGGCGGTATCGCTGCCTTCGCCGCCGTCGAGGTCGTCGCCGTCGGCGCCGCCGAAGAGGTGATCGTCGCCGCCCCGGCCTTCGATCACGTCAGCGCCGCCGCCACCGTAGATCGTTTCCCCGCCTTCGCCGCCGACGATGTAGTCGGAGTAGGGCGAGCCGATGATCGTCTCGAAGACCCCGGTTTCGACCTGGTCGGAGCCGCCGCCTTCGGAGGCGCCGCCGTTGTTGCCGTTGAATTTCCCGTGCCCGGCGCTGAGGTCGAGGTAGACCCCGCGCTCGCCGTCGGGTTCGTTGGGGAAGCCGGCGACGCCGGAGACGATGCCCCCACCGAAGCCGGGTACGACCGCGGTCCCATAGCTGAGCGTGTCGTTGCCGCCGCCGGTGTCGAAGATGCGATCGGTAGTGCCGTCGCCGCGCACATAGTCGTTGCCGCTTTGGCCGTCGATCGAGTCGGCCCCGAAGCCACCCGAGAGCACGTCGTCGCCTTCGCCGCCTTCGAGCAGGTCATCGCCGATGCCGCCGAAGAGGCGGTCGTTGCCGGCGTTGCCGCGGATGATGTCGTTGCCGCGCTCGCCGAAGACGAGGTCGTCACCTGGGCCCCCTTCGTAGACGGGGCTGCGCACGCCGAGGCAGGTGCCTTCGCATTCGACCGCGGCGGGCACCGGGGTGGCGATGATCGTGTCGTTGCCGCCGCCGGCCTGGACCGTGGTGACGCCCGCCGGCACGACGATCGTCTCGCCGCACGCCGTGCCCTCGACCGTGTCGCCGACCCGCTGCGGCCCTTCGGCGCAGGTCGGCGGGTCAGACGTTGCCGCAGAAGCGGCCGCCGGCAAGCAGGCACCGACGATCAAGGCAGCAAGAAGGAGTCCCCAGACACATCGCATTCCCCCATTGATACCCGCGACACCCACATTGATGCGGTCGGGGTGGCGCTTTCTTTATCTCAGGCATGAACAAAGCGCCACGAAGGCACCTGGGTAGCCTCAGTGGAGATGACCGAGCGCCTGCTCGTCCGTGCCCCGACGGCGGATGACCTGTCCCCCTACGAGCAGCACTTCCTGCGTCCGGAGATCGAGCGCTGGTTGCGGCCGCCGCCGCTACGCCCGTTCGACGCCCCGCAGGTACATGAGCTGCTGGAACGCGACCTGCGCCACTGGGAAGAGCACGGCTTCGGCCCCTGGGTGTTGGAGGACTGCGACGGCGGCACCTTCGTCGGCCGCGGCGGCCTCGCCTGGACCACGATCGACGACGTGCTCACGGTCGAGCTGCCCTGGAGCATCGAGCCGGCCCGCCACGGCGAGGGCCTGGCCACCGAGGCGGCGCTGCGGGCGGTCAAGCACGCCAGCTCGCTCGGCTTCGACGAGGTCATCGCCCTGATCCTGCCCCACAACGTCGCTTCCCGGCGCGTCGCCGAGAAGGCGGGAATGCGAGCCGGGGAAGAAGTCGAACACGCCGGCCTCCCCCACGTGCTCTACCGCACGGTCAGCGAGTAGGCCCCAGTCAGTCCAGGAAGACGCCGTAGGCCAAGAAGGCGACGATCAGGCTCGCGTAGCAACCAATAAGGGTGCGTTTCAGATCGTCGAACCTGGCCATGATCGCGTCCAATATCTCGTCGCTCGGCTCTTCGTCCATCTCACCGCGCAAATCGTCGAGGCGATCGTCGGTCCATCTCTCGGGCATGACCTGCATGATGCCATCGTAGCTTTTTGTCTGCAACGCGGCAGCTGCGCATCAGGATCGAGTCGAGGCTGCGGCCGTCTTCGAAGCCGAACTCGGCGCGGGCGAAGGCGAAGCTGGCACCGGGGAATCCGGCGGGCGCCGGGCAGCCGGCGCTGAGGTAGGAGCGGCGCTTGCCTGCGTAGACGAAGGAGCGGTTCAGGGTCAGCGAGACGCCGGAGACGAAGCCCCATTCGGCGGCCACCTGGGGCAGGTCGGCGCGCAGCACGGTGGCGTAGGTGCCGCCGCGGCGTTCGATGTGGAAGGGCAGGACGAAGGAGGTCGGCAGCGGTTCGGTGCCGTAGATATGGGCGTAGATGACCGGCTTGCCGTGGAGGTTGCCGTTGAAGGCGAGCAGGCGGCCGTTGGACGGGAAGGGCGACTGTTCGGGCAGGGCGACGCTAGCCTCGAAGGTTCCCGTGCCGACCAGGGACTTGCTGCAGGCCTCCCGGGCTTCAACGGTGGTCGCCGGCTGGATCTGGTGGAAGTTGCAGCGGGGCAGGCCGCGGTAGTCAAGCTTGCCGTTGCGGTTGATCGCCAGCGTGATCGTGCGCAGCTGCGGCGGCGCCTGGCCATCGGTGGTCTTGATCCTCCCGGCCAACGAGACCGCGACCGGAGCCGTGCCGACGCGCGGTAGGGCATGCGGGGCGATCTTCCCCGCGAAGGCGACGCGGAGGTTGCCCTGCTGGGCGACCTCGCCGCGGGCCGGCGGCGCGATCGCGACTAGACAGGCGCAAGCGAATGCCGCCAGGGCGAGGGGGAGCACCCTGGCGGCATCGCCTGGCATCGCTTAACCGAGGCGCTTAGGGGAGCGCTTGCCCTTACGGGCGGCCTTCCCACGGCAGGAGTTGGCCACCTTGGGCGTGGTCAGCGAAGACTTGCCGTTCTGGGCGAGCATCTTCACTTCCGCTCGCGCGGGGGCTTTGCAGAGGTTCCTCGAGTTGACGAGGAGGCTCTTCTTGCCGCCCTGCATGGAGAGGGTGAAGGTGCTCACCGGCGCGTCCGGCACCAGTTCGAACGTGTTGCGGATGCTCTGCCGCACCGAGTCGATCCGGCCCGCGAGGACGACGTTGATTTCACCGTCCAGTTTCGCCACCAGGTCCGGCAACCGGTTGCTCGAGGAGCGGAGGTAGACCGGGCCTTCCAGCGTCTGGTCGAACAGCGGCGAGGTCGCCGAGGCCTGCCCGTAGATCGAGGCCGCCGGGCAGGCGTTCTGGGCGAACTGGACGCGGGTGCAGACCGTCCTGATGTGTTCCTGGGCGAGGAACTCGGAGTGCGGCAGCGTCACCGCCGCGCGGGCGATGTTGGCGTCGCCCGGCCGCGCCCGCAGGGTCGCGGTCAGGGCCGGGTAGTCACCGCGATGGGTCCCGCCCTTGAGCTTGAAGGAGAGCTGCGGTTTGAACGGCAGCGCCGCGCAGTTGCTGACCTGGAAGCGCTGGCTCAGGTCGGCGCCGGTGTCGTCGGCCGTCGAGTTGACGTCTCCCCCGGTCCCGGTCACGTGCGAGCCGATCGAGCTCGGTTCGCAGTTGGTCGGGTTGATGATCGTGCTGGCGCGGTCGACCTTGACCCGCACGTCGCGGATCCGCACTGGGATTCCCTTGAAGATCTGTGGGAAGGGGTCGGTGGTGACGGTCGCCTGGGTGGTGACCGGGTCGACGTCGATCTTCGAGCGCACGGCGATCACGCCGAGGTCGTAGGGCCCGGCGAGGATCGGGGTGATCACAACCATCGAGAGCGGTGCCCCCTTATATGGACCGGCGAGGTAGGCCTTGCCGCCGATGTAGGTGATCACCTGGCCGACGCCGGAGCCGACGTCGGTGGACCCGATCTCACTCGAGGCCGGGCAACTGGGGTTGGCCTTCTCCTCGGCGCCGCTGCGACCGGGAGCGGCGGACGCGGCGATCGCCGCGTCCGAACACTTGGCGATGCCGGAAATCTTGGCCAGCAGGCCCTTGGGCATGCTCACGCCGAGCTGGCTGAGCTCCTGGTCGTCGTCGGAGCGCTCGATCCGGAAGACGAAGGGCGAGTAGGCCCCCGCCAGCGGCGATACCGTGCCACCACTCAGCTTCGGCGCGAACGGCCGGTCGCGCAGGTTGCCGACGCAGGGCGAGCCGTCGGGCTTCTGGGCGATCTCGTAGCTCTGGGACTTGACGATCGGGTTCTCGCGGTCGGTCCAGGAGAAGAATTCGGCCCGGATCGTCTTCGTGCCGCAGGTCGCGGGGTTGACGAGCGCCGCCCGCACTCCGCCCTTGAGGCTCAGTTCCATGTTGGAGACCGGTACCTGCGGCAGGTCGTCGAAGGTGGTCGTGATCTGGCCGGTGACGGGGTCGAGGTCGACCTTGCCGGGGACCTTGACGAGGACGCCGCGGCTGGGGTCTTCGATCGCCAGGTAGAGGGTGAGGAAGTTCCCGTACGGGTTGTCGTTCTGCTTGGCGACGAAGATCCGGCCGCTGAGCGGTTCGTCCTTCGGCAACAGCGGCGTGTGCACGGTCAGCTGCCCGTATTGGGAAGCGTCCGGACAGCGCACCGGGTCGTTGCTGCCGAGCCCGATCTGCTCGGGGGTGCAGCTCTCGAGGCCCTGCGCGGCCGAGGTCGACAGCGTCATCCCCTCGGGCATCGTCACCACCGCTTTCTTCACCGGCGGCGTCGCGATCGCCTGCACGTCTTCGCTCTCGGCATAGAGCTGCGCCGGGTCGGCGACGGCATCGTCGCGCTGGGTCAGTTTCAGGTTCACGGCCAGCCCAGTGGGGCCGCCGGCGGCACGCGAGGTCGGCTGGATCGCCACGTCCGGCTTGAAGCGGATGCGCGGGTCGTCGCAGCCGCTGACGTTCATCGCGTCGCTCGACTCGTACGGTGCCGTCAACTGATCCGGATTGCGGTAGGAGCTGACCCGGGCGATGTTGGCGCCATTGTCCATGCCGCAATCCATCGGCAGGGTCAGGAAGGGGCGCCGCGGGGCGGAGCCGAAGGGCGCGCCAAGCGCGGGGTCATGGCCGAGGCCGTTGTAATAGCGGAACTTGTCGTGGCGCGGATCGGAAGGAACGCCCCAGAAGGTGACTTCGAGGTCCCGCACCGCGAGGAGGTTGGAGATGTCCGGCGTCAGCGAGGTGATCGCGTAGCCGCGGCGGGCATCGAGGTTGGAGTAGATGTGGCCGAGCACGTAGCTGCCGGCGTTGAAGCCGATGTCGGCCGGGTAGCCCTTCGGCGGCTCCAGGTTGTAGAGCGCGACCCGGGTCAGCATCGAGGGCCCGAAGCCCGGGTTGCCGTGTTCGTTCGGGCTGTTGAAGAAGCCGATGTTGAGGGTGCCGATCTGAGTGTCTGGCGGGCAGCCGGTGGCATCGCCGACGACACCCGCGTTGGCGAAGTCCGCCTGCGAGCACTTCGGGGTTGCCTCGGGGTTGCCGACCATGCCGTGGGGCAGCTGCACTTCGAGGTTGCGGAGGCGCTCGGTCGGCTCGGTGAACGGTTCGCCGGCGGTGCTGTCGATCCCGTAGTGCTGGTTGAGGTCGAATTCGAAGCGGTACTCGTAGGGATGGCTGCCCGCCTGACGGACGACCCCGTTGCCGGGCCGCTCGCCGTCGTAAACGTCGGAGGAGAAGCCACCGGGAGTGAGACCGAACGGCGCCGGACTGGTGCTGAAGACCATCGGGTCGGTGTCCGTGCCCGCCACCGCGGCGCCTCCGCCGGACATCGTCGCCACGTTGGTGCCCTGGCCGGACGCGCCGGGATCGACTTCGACCTCGATGTAGAGGGGCGGCATGAAGCCGGTCGGCGACGCGAACAGCGAGGCCGGTTCAGCCCCCGGCGCCGCGGTCAGGAAGGGCACGAAGAAGGTGGGGATCGTGCAGGTGGCAACGTTGGTGCCGACGCCTTCGCAGAGGAAGGAGAAGCCGCCTTCGAAGCCGGTGATCGTGACCTCCGGCGGCAGCGTGTCGGTGATCGTCAGGTCTTCGGCTTCGCTGCCGGCTTCATCGCCGACGTTGCGGCCGGTGACGATTACCTCGCCTTTGCCGCCGGGCGGCAGGAAGGTGTCTCCCCAGCGCGCTTTCACCATCCAGGCGGGACCGCTCGCCGCGGAAGCCGCCGGGGCGGCCGCCAGGGCGACCAGGAGGGCCAGGAACAGCGGCGTGAGCAGGCACCGCGCCAGCCGGGCCGGGGTCGAGATCGTCGCGTCAGTCATCTTCATGTTCTCCTTGCCGGTCTCGGTCTCAGCCATGGCGGGCGACTCCGTGCTTGGCCTGGGCTCGCTGCTTCTTGGCCTGGCCCTTCTTGCGCCCGTGGGCGCGCTTCTTGGCGTGCTTGCGCGGCTTCTTCTTGTGCTTGCGGGCGGCTGGCTTCTCGCGCACGTTGCCGCCGCCGTCGACGCCAGCGCTGCCCGCCCCGGGCAGCCCCGGCGGAACCTGCAGGGGGCCCTGGCAAGAGTCCTCGACGCAGGGCTGGGGCGGCACTTTCGGGGTGAAGCCGCCGCCGATCCGGGCCACATACAGGTTCGCGGTCGTTTCCTGCTCGAAGCCGGTCAGCCGCGCCGCCGCGGTGAAGAGGATGCTCTGGCCGGTTTCGTCGATGCCGCGCGGGAGCGTGTCGGCAAGGCCGATCGGGAACTTCGTTTCGCCGTCAGTGACGAGCCGGAGAACGCCGTCGCGCCACTCGTAGACGTCACCGGTGTTGTTGACGTCCTCGGGCACCAGCCGCGCCACCGTGACGAAGGCGATCGTGCTGCCGTCGGCGGACAGCTGAGCGAAGGAGCGCGGGTAATACGGATCGCCGACCCCCACCGTCGAGGAGCCCGAGCGCTTGCACGACACGCACTCCATGCTGCGGTTGGCGTCGTCGTAGAGGTAGAGCTGCAGGCTGTTGCCGGTGTCGTCGGCGGTCAGCGAGCCGTCGTCCGTTTCGAACAACAGCTCACTCCCGTCCGGAGTCATGTCCGCCTCGCGGGGAAAGTTGGTCGCCGCGACGAAGCGGACCTGGCCGTTCGCCCAGACGTAGACGTTTTCGCTTCCCGGCTGCGCCCCCGGCAGGAGCTGCTTATTGCTCGCGAAATAGACGTGCGAGAGGTCGTCGGAAGCCAGCACGGTCTGTTCGCTGACAGAGAGGCTGTCGAGCTTGACCTGGGCGTCGCCGAGGTGACAGGTGAGGCAGTCCAGCGGTGCACCCTCGGTGTACCGGTAGACATCCCAGTTGGAGTTCTCGTCGTCCGCGGTCAGCGCCGTCTTGCTGACGAAGACGGCCCGTCGCGCGTCAGGCGCCGCTTTGACCAGGATCGTGTCCCTCACCGGGCCGTGGTCAGGCGCGGCCGTCACGGGGATGGTCGTTTCCGTCGCCAGGTTGCGGAGAAAGAGGCGCGGCGGGGACGAGCAGTCGTCGCCGGCGCTGATGAAGAAGGCACGGGAGCCGTCGGCGGCGATCCAGTTGTTCTTGTTCGGGTGCCAACCGTAGGGCTGGGCGATGCCGCAGGACGGCGCCGAGCCGTTGGGCATCACGCTGACCAGCTTCGGCGTCCCCGAGCCGTAGTCGTAGAGCTGACCATCGGCGGGGTTCGGATAGATGACGTGCGAGAGGTCGTCGGCGTTGCCATTGACGAGCTTGATCTGGTCGTCGACGTTGCCGGACGGGAACTCCTGCAGGATCGTGCTGCCCCGGTCGAGATCGACACGGGCAAGCGCGTAGGGCGTCGAAGCGAGGATTCCCTGGTCGACGAAGAAGAGGAACTGCCGCCGGCTCTTGGAGACGTCGAGCAGCTTGTAGTGGTAATCGCCTTTGCCGAACTGCTCGGCGGGCGGTGGGGTGACGCTGACCGAGTTCCAGCCTTCGCTGGAGCGGGTCGAGAGGAAGAGGTTGTTCGAGCCGGTGGTGGCGCCCGGGGCGCCGCCAGCGACGATCCAGTACGCCTGGCTGCCGTCGGGGGCGAAGGACTTGCCTTCGGTGGTGCTGGCGTTCTGGTTGCCCTTGTTGGGGCTGCTGACCAGCTCGATGCCGCGCGCGGGCGGCGACATTTCCGCCACAGTTCGGGTACTGAAGGTTCGGTCGGGGCCGATGTCCGTGCCGCCGGAGTATTCGGCGACGACGCGGTAGTGATAGGTCGTGCCGGGCTGCAGGCCAGTCAGTTGCCGCGAGACCGAGACCGGGCTGGCTCCCGAGCCGGCTTCGGCGCCGGGGCCCGCCGGCACCGAGGTGCCGTAGCTCGCGTCGGGGCCGTATTCGAAGCGATAGGTCGTCGCCCGGCCGTTGGGGTCGATCCAGCCGTTGAGCCGGGCCTCCGTGTCGGTGCGGGGAGCGACGCCGCCGGGAATCGCTTCCGGCGCGGCTTCGCCAAGGACCGAGACAGCGTCGTGGTCGACGAGGAGGAGGCGCTTTGGCGAGGAGGCGAAGGTGAGGCCTTCGACGCTGTTGAAGTGCTGGCCGACCGCGTGCGTGGCGACGAAGGCACCGCTCGGATCGAGCTCCTGGATCAGAGTTTCGGCGCCGACGACGCGGGCGACGAAGAGGTGGTCGTCGGTCCAATCGACCGCGAATCCCCGGGTCAAGCTGCCGAGCAGTGGCGGCACGTCCAGCTTCTTGACGAAGTTGCCGCTGGAGTCGAACTCGGTGATCGCCTGTTCGTTGAGGCCGCCGCCGGCGTAGAGGTTTCCGGCGCTGTCGAGGTCGATGTAGTACGGCGCGTGCATCTCGAACTGGCCATCGCCGCTGCCGGCCGAGCCGATCACGCCGAGGAAGTGCCCTTCGGCGTCGAACTCCTGGATGCGGCTGTTGCCGGGATCGACGACGTAGAGGTCTCCGCTCGCCTGGTCGATTACGGCAGCGCTGTTGCCGTTGACCCCGAACTGGCCGTCGCCGCCTCCGAAGCTGCCGGCCTGGCAGGTGTCGGTCGCCGGGCAGATCTCGAACCCCGTCCCCGGCGTGGTCGCATCGACGTTCCAACCCCAGGCGCGGATCGGGTGCCCTTCGGCGTCGAACTGCTGGACGCGCCCGATGCTGCCTTCGGCGACGTAGACGTCACCCGTGGTTTCGTTGACCGCGATCCCGCCCGGGTTGCCGAGCTGACCGGTCGCCGAGCCGTAGACGCCTTCCTGGCAGCTACCGGTTCGGTCGCAGATCTCGAAGCCGGTGCCGGGCTGGGCGGCGTCGACGTCGTAGCCCCACATGCGCAGGAAGCGCCCGTTCGAGTCGAAGACGCTGACTCGGCGGTTGAAGCCCTCGACGACATAGGTCTCGCCGGTCGTCTTGTTGACGGTGATCTGCGAGACGCCGTGGAGCTGACCGGCCCCCGTCCCGCTGGCGCCGAACTGGTCCACCTGGACCATCGTCGCCGCGGCGGCGGCCGCGCCAACGAGGCAGAGTGCCGCGGCCAATGCGAGCGCTGCGATGAAGGTTGCCGACGTGTGACGTCTCACCAGATTCTCTCCTTGTCCCATGTCGTCCGCTCGGCCCACTCGCCTGGCGCGAGTCCCTTGGCCCGGGGCATCTGACCTTTTCCCTGTGCGCCTCGGAAAACAGATCCTTCGTCTCAGAAACGAAATCCTTTTCAAGACACGGCGGAATCGAAACACAACGGGACCGGTCTGTCAAGGAACATCTTCTTTCTTAAAGGAGATTCGGCTCGGGAATGGGGTAAATTGACCCTGCTGATTACCACTGGGAGGGCCGTTGGACGTGACCCGTCGAGGTGATTGATGGCCGGATATCGTCCGTTCCGGATGGTCAATACGCCCTGGGGGGACGCGAGTGATCTGCGGTCGCGAATGCTGCCCGCTGGCCGCGGCACGCCCCGCGACGAGGCCGAGCGCAGCCAGCGCGAACGCCTCTTCGGCGCCCTCGTCGCCACCGTCGCCACAAAGGGCTACGACGCCACCCGCGTCGCCGATCTGGAGCAGGTCGCGGGGGTCTCGCGGACGGCCTTCTACCGCCTCTTCAAGGACAAGGAGGACTGCTTCCTCGCCGCCGTCGAGCTGCTGATCAAGACCACGATCGCGGCAGTCGGCGCCAGCGCCGAGGGCGAGCCGACGCCGGAAGCGCGCGCCCGCAAGGCCTTCCGCACCTTCATCGAGCTGATCGTCGCCCAGCCGGCGGCAGCGCGGATGTGCTTCGTCGACGTCTACGCGGCCGGGCCACGGGCGGTCGACCTCGCCGACGATGCCGTCGCCTCCTTCGCCCATCTGGTCGCGGGCTTCATGACCGAGCTGCCCGGACGCGAGGGAATGCCGCAGCCGGTGGTGCGGGCGCTCGTCGGCGGCATGCGCAAGGTGGTCCACAAGCGCCTCTACAAGGGGACCGAGGCGGAGCTGACCGGGCTCGCCGACCCACTCTTCGACTGGGCCACCTCCTACCGCGTTCCACCCGCTCCCCTGCGACCACCGCGGCGCTGGCGCGAAGCGGCAGCGGAGGCCGCCGAGCGCTCCGACCCGGTGACGCGAATCCTCCGCGCCGTCGCCACCCTCAGCGCCGACAAGGGCTATCCCAACGTGACGATCGCCGAGATCGCCGACCGCGCCGCGACCTCACAGCGCACCTTCTACGAGAACTTCGCCAACAAGGAAGAGGCGATGCTGGCCGCGCTCGACGCCGGCTCCTCCCGAATGCTGGCCGAGGTCCTCCCCGCCTACCGCCGGGCCGAGGAGTGGCCACAGGCGATCCACGCCGCGATCGAGGCCCTGCTCGGCTACGGCGCCGATGACCCCGTCTTCACCCGCCTCGGCGCCGTTGACGTCTACGCCTGCGGCGAGCGCGCCCTGAGCCAGCGCGACGACGTGATGGAAGGCCTCGAGCTGCTCCTCGCCCCCGGCTACGAGCTGGCGCCGCAGATCCCCGCCGTCGCCGCCGAGGCGATCGGCGGCGCCATCTACGCCCTGATCTACGACCAGGTCTGCGACAAGGGTCCGCAGAGCCTGCCGGAGCTGGCGCCGGTCACGACCTACGTAACGCTGGCGCCGTTTCTCGGTGCCGAGGGCGCCTGCGAAGTGGCCTGCGAGAGCACGCGGCGGCGCTGAGGCCCCTCAGCCCCGCGCCCCGCAGCTGCGGGTCAGCGTCGCG
This sequence comes from uncultured Actinomycetes bacterium, assembly GCA_963708405.1. Taxonomy (GTDB): domain Bacteria; phylum Actinomycetota; class Thermoleophilia; order Solirubrobacterales; family 70-9; genus VAYN01. The sequence continues at coordinate 1,214,070 of CAVPSL010000001.1, read as the reverse complement.
GCGACGCTGCGGCCGCCGACGAAGGCGAGGCTGGTGCGGGCGAAGGGGAAGCTCGCCCCCGGGAAGCCCTTCGGCGCCGGACAGCCCGCCGAGACGAAGCTGCGCTTCTTGCCGCGATAGCTGAAGGTGCGCGAGAGGTTGAGCTCCATGCCGGTGACGAAGCTATCTTCGGAGGCCGGGATCGTCGCCGTCAGGGTGGTCGCGAAGGTGCCCTTGGCCTGGCCGATCACGAACGGCAGCGTGAACGAGGTCGGGACCGGCTTGGTCCCGTAGACGTGGGCGAGGATCGCCGGCTTGCCTTCGTAGGTGCCGTTGAAGGCATACATCTCGCCGTCGGAGGGGAAGACGCCCTGGCGGGAGAGCGTCACGGTCGCCGCAAAGGTCCCCTTTCCGACCAGCGCCCCGCGGCAGGCCTCGAGCGCCTTTTCCGTCGTCGCCGGCTGGATGTCGTCGATCCCGCAGACCGGCAGGCCGCGCCGGTCGAGGCGCCCGTGGCGGTTGATCGCGATCTGGATCCGCTGCAGCTGCAGCAGCTTGCCGCCTTTGGTGGCGGCGATCTTGGTCCCGACCGAGACCTTGACCGGCGCCGTGCCGGTGCGCGGCAGCGTGTGCGGCGCGATCTGCCCTTCGAAGGAGACGCGCAGGCTGCCCTTCTGGACCGTCTCGGCCTGCGCCAGCGAGGCCAGGCCGAGGGCCACCAGGGCGCAGCCGAGGACGACCGGCCGCAACCCCGTCATCGCTTCGCCCCCCGCGTGTGGCCAGCCTTCTGGCCCTTCTTCCTCACCTTCGCCTTGCCTTTCTTGTTGCAGACCGGGTTGATCAGCGGCGGCCGCAAGAGGATGCCCTTGTTGTTGTGGCCGACCATCCGCGCCGTCGCCGGCGGCGCCTTGCAGGAGTTGTCGGAGTTGACCAGCAGGCCCTTCTTGTCACCGCCCTTGAGAGTGAGGGAGAAGCGCGTCACCGGGGCGTCGGGGAGGACGTCGTAGGTGGCGCGCATGCCGCCCTTGTAGGAGTCGATCCGCCCGACCACGTCGATCCGCACCCCGCGCCCGGTCAGCGAGGCGACCAGGTCCGGCAGCGGGTGGTCGGAGCTGCGCAGGTAGACGGGCCCTTCCAGCGGTTCGTCAAGCAGCGGCGTCACCGCCCGCGCCTTGCCGTAGATCGAGCCCGGCGGGCACTTCCCCGCCGCCGACTGCCCACGGGTGCAGATCGTGTCGATGTTCTCCTGCGCGAGGAACTCCGAGGGCGGCAGCGTCACCTTCGCTTGGGAGATGTTCGCGTCCCCCGGTCGCGGCGTCACGATCGCCTTCAGCGAGGGGTATTTGCCGCGCTTCGTCCCGCCTTTCAGTTCCAGCCGCATCCGCGGCGCGAAGCCGCGAGCGGCGCAGTCGAGCAGCTGGAAGCGGTCCGGGGCGACGGCGGAGACGTCGTCGGCGGTACTGAACGGGTCGCTGCCGGCGCCGGTCAGCAGCGAGCTGACCGTCAGCTGGTCGCAGCTGGTCGGATTGAGCGTCAGCTGCGGCCGATCCATGTAGACGCGGATATCGCGTAGGTGGAGGGGGATGCCCTTGAGGATGTGCGGGATCGGGTCGGAGCCCTGGGCGTCGATCGAGGCCTGAGCGGTGATCGGATCGATCCGCACCGCCGAGCGGATCACGACCGTTTCCAGGTCGAAGGGCCCGACCCGCGCCGCCGTGATCGCCACCACCGAGAGCGGCGCCCCGTGGTACGGGCCGGCGAGGTAGAGGGCGCCGGGCGCGTAGGCAAGCACGTCCCCGACCCCATAGCCGGCCAAGCTGCGCCCGAGATAGCTGCTCGCCGGACAGGACGGGCTTGCTTCCTCGGCGGCGGCGCTGCGGTGCTTGGCCGCTTCGATCGCCGCTTCCGGGCAGAACGTGACGCCGGAGATGTTGGCCAGCAGCCCCGGCGGGAAAGTCGCCGAGTAGGAGGTGATTTCCTGGTCGTCGTCGGCCCGCGTCATGTGCAGCAGGAACGGCGAGTAGGCGCCGCCCACGGGGTTCAGCGAGCCGGAGGTGAGCTTGGGCCGGAAGGGAGCGGTACCGCTCGGGCAGGATTCGCCGGTCGGCCCGCGCCGGATCGGGATGATCGAGGCCGAGTCGCTGGAGAAGGTCGACGGGTCCGCCCAGGAGGCAAGTTCAACCGTGGTCGCGTATTCGCCGCAGGCGGCCGGCGAGATCATCACCGCCCGCTTGCCCTCCCGGAAGCTAAGGCTGAAGTGGGTGTAGAGCAGTCGCGGCAGGTTGTCGAAGGTGGTGACCAGACGGCCGCTGCGCGGGTCCGGGTCGACCTTGCCGATCGATTTGACGAAAAGGCCGCGGCGCGGGTTGGAGGCAACCATGTAGACGGCGACCAAGGTCCCGAACGGGTTGTCGTAGGGCTGGGCGACGAACAGCGAGCCGCGCAGCGGTTCGGAGAGGCCCAGCATCCCCTGCACTTCGATCTGACCGATTTTCGAGGCGTTGGGGCAGCCGGTGCCGGGAATGGTGTCGACGGCCTCGCGGGCGAAGTCGGCTTCGCTGCAGACCCCAAGGCCGGAGCCCACCGAGGGATTGATCGTGACGCCCTCGGGCAACGAGACGACGGCCTCTTTGATCGCCGGGCGGGCGACCCCTCTGGGGTTGAGGATGCCGCCCCCGTCGGCGACGTCGAGGTTGAAGACCAGGCCGGCGCCGATCGCCGCCTTGTCGGTGGTGAGCTGCAGCTTCGGCACCGTCTTATGCGTGTTGCAGGTATCGAGCGGTGGCGTCGCAGCGGTTGCGTCGGCCGTCTCTCCCTGCCAGGACGTAGCCCGCGCGGCGTAGGTCAGGGGCACGCCGCAGGGCGAGGTCGGGAGCGTCGGGAAGCTTTTCGCTTCCTTGGCGATGATGTCCGGTGAACCGATCGAGCAGGTGCCGAGCTGGAACGGGGGGACGTTGCCGGGACCTCCCGGGGTGGACAGAACCCCGTGATAGGCCGACGGATCGACCTCGTTGAGGCAGTTGCCACGTTCGCTGTCGTGGTCGAATTCCCAAGGCGTGCCCCAGATCTTGAAGTCGAGGCCGTCAATGCTGAGGATCTGCGGCAGGCCCGCGATGTCGAGAGTGAGTCCCGAGTCTTCTTCCCGCACGTGCGGGGTGAGAACGATCGGAACGCCGAACGGGGCGAACCCGATCGCCTCTGGGCTGCCGTACGGGGGCACCAGGTTGAAGAGGCCGAAGTAGCGGACGCCACCGCCGTAGCTGGAGTGCACGGCGACGGTTCCGACCTGGCTCTCCTTGGGGCAGTTCTCGCCGGAGAGGCTGGCTTCGAACGGGGAATTGCGGGGCGTATTGAACTGCTCCTGGCTGCAGGTTTCGACCGCGGCTGGGCTGAAGAGGAGGCCGGGCGGCATTTCCAGGTGCAGTTCACGCAGGTCGCCGTCGGCGAAGGCGCCGGTTTTCTCAAAGCCCAGATTGATCTCGAGTTCGTTGGGGTGACTCCCCGCCGCGGTGGCCGGCGCGCCGAATTCGTCCAAGGCGCTGACGTCGAACCCTTCGGCACCGGGAAGGAAGGAGAAGTCGGCGCGGGCGCCCGCGGGGAACGCAAGGCAGGCGACAAGCGTCACAAGCAGTGCCATCCGTCGTCTCATCATCGGCCCCCCCGTTTGCTGTGCCCGCGCTTCTTGGCGGTCTTCTTCTTGCGGCCGTGTTTCTTGGCGGCGTGCCCCTTGCGCTTCTTCTCCTTCTCCTTGGCGATGTGCAGTGGCGGGTTGGGGGGTGCCTGCAGGTAGGAGGTCGACGGGACCGGATCGTCCGGCCCCGGCGGCGGTCCCTGGCAGTCGTCGCCGACGCAGGGCAGCACTTCGGAGCCGCTCGGGAAGCCACCGTCGGCACGGGCGTCGTAGACGTCGAAGCCTTCCGGGTCGGCGGGCACGAGCGACGTGTCGGTGAGGAAGAAGGCATCGGTCCCGTCGGCACTGGCGTCGACGAACCAGCCGGGATTAAGGCGACCACTGGAGATGAGGCCGACGCAACCCGCCGCCTTGACGCAGCCACCGGCGCCTTTCGCCTCCCACTCGTAGACGTCGGGCGAGTCGTTGGTGTCCTGGAGGACGATGCTGTCCTCGGAGTCGAAGAAGACGCGGCTGCCGTCGGCACTCAGGGCTCGCGGCTTGTAGAGGAGCGAGCCGCCCCCGGCCGTCCTCGCGGCAGGGATCGTCGAGGGTCCGGCCGGGACGTTGCCCCTGGTGTTGCAGGAGGCACAGAGGAGTCTGTTCGCGGCGGCGTCGTAGACGTAGACCTCCGCCTTGCCGTCGGTCGCGTACCCGGTCAGGGAGGCCGAGGAGACGAAGGCGAGGTGCCCACCGTCAGCGGTGACGCGGGCCGTCCCGGTCGCCGGCGGGTAGTTGCCGGCGTCGGCCGACGCAGCGACTTTGACCGTCGTCCCCTGGCTCCAGAGGAACAGACCCGTCGTCGTCGCGTAGTAGACGCGGGTGCCGTCGGCCGCGGCGCCGAGCACGCCCTGCACGCTGCCGGACGGCGTCAGGTCGGTGGCGACCCCGCTGACGGCGTCGAAGCGGTAAAGATGGCCGGTGGCGAGGAAGAAGGCGAAGCGACCGTCTTCGCTCGCCTGCTGGAATTCGCCGCCGCCACCGGCCGCGGCGTCGACCTGGACCGTCGCGGCACCGAACCGGCGCAGGTAAAGGTCGCCGTCGTCCCCGCGCCAGTAGACGCGGGAGCCGTCGGCTGAGATGGCCCCGCTCGGCGCCGCCAACGTGGCACCGGGCTCGGTCTGCGTATCGCCCGGCGGCAGGTTGACCGCCCGCAGCGTCCCTTCCGACCAGAGGTAGAGGTTGGGCGCCGCCGCCTCGCAGCCGGAAAGGGTCGCCACTTCGACCGCTTCGGCGGTCAGCCGGGCGCAGGTCGAGATCGCGATCCGGCGCAGGTCGGGGTCGGCCCCGGCGGCACTGAGGCTGAAGTCTTCGGCGGCGACGCTGAGTGCCGGCGCGTTGGCGGTGGTGATCAGCGGCACGTAGGCGCCGCCCTGTCGCAGGTAGAGGTTGCGGTAGCTGACCGGGGCGCCGCCCGCCCAGGGCGCGTTCTGCTCTGCGCAGGAAGGTTCGCCGTCGCGGCAGCGCCAGCCACTGCTGAGCAGCCCGCGGGAAAGGTCGCCTGAGAAAGCCTGGTAGGCGCCGTCCGCGTAGGTCCCGGAGAGCTGCGGCGGCGTCACGTTTTCGAAGGACCAGCCGGCGGCGCCCCGGCTGCCGGCGTACTGGCTCACCGGCCCGGCCCCGGCCGCCGGACCGAAGGAGGCGGTCGAGCCGTAGCTCAGCGCCCCACCCGCGGCCGCCGCCTGCAGTGCTCCGGGATCGGTGGCGTCCGGCCCCTCGATCTCACCACCGTTCTTGAAGACGGGCGAGACCATCTCCCAGGCACGGTTGTCGAGACCGCTTTCCGGGCCGGCCGCGACCGCGGCACTCCCCTGCACCAGCAGGAGTGCCGCGCCCAGCAGCGGGAGGAGGAAACGAGGTCGGAAGGCGAGCCGGCTCAACGGCGGCCCGACTTCCCCTTCGCCTTCTTACTCTTCGACTTCTTCTTGCAACTGTTGGCCAGCAGGGGCTTGGTGTCGCTGAGCTTGCCGTTCTGGCCATCCATCTGGATCACCGCCTTGTTGGGGGCGGTGCAGAGGTTGCGGGAGTTGACCAGGAGGCCCTTCTTGCCGCCTTGCATGGTGAGGGTGAATTCCGTCACCGGGGCGTCGGGAACCAGGTCGAACGTGTTGCGGATGCCGCCGCGGACCGAGTCGATGCGGCCGGCCAGGTCGATGTCGATCTGGCCGTGCAGCGCCGCCACCAGATCCGGCAGCTTGTTGCTGGACGACCGCAGGTAGACCGGGCCTTCCAGCGGCTTTTCGAGCAGTGGCGTGGTCGCTTTCGCGTAGCCGTAGATCGACCCCGCCGGGCAAGCGTCGGCGGCGTACTGAACTCTGGTGCAGATCGTCTTGATGTGTTCCTGGGCCAGGAACTCGGAGTGCGGCAGCGCGACCGAGACGCGGCCGATGTTGGCCTGGCCCGGTTTCGCCTTCAGGACCGCCCGCAACGCCGGGTAGCCGCCTCGTTTCGTCGCCCCGCTGACCTTCAGCGAAAGCTGCGGCGCGAAGCCGAGGTTGGCGCAGTTGGCGACCTGGAAGCGGTCCGAGAGCTTGGCCTCGCCGCCCGTGGCCGAGCCGATCGTGCCGTCCACCGACATCGGTTCGCAGTTGGTCGGGTTGGTGGTGAAATCAGGCCGGCTGACGTTCACCCGGATGTCCCGGTAGGTGACCGGGATCCCCAGCAGGATCTGCGGCAGCGGATCCGACTGCACCGTCACCTGGGAGGTGCTGGGATCGACCTGTAGCGCGTTGCGCACCGCCACGGTGCCGAGGTCGAAGGGCCCGGCCTGGGCCGGGACCTTGACGACGACGCTGTACGGCGCTCCTTTGTACGGACCGGCCAGGTAGACCGCGGTCGCGGGCCTGCCGGGCTGCGGGACGTAGACCGGGCTGGCTCCGGCGCCGGAGCCGACGATCGCGGTGCCGACCTGGCTCGAGGCCGGGCAGTCGCCCGTCGCCGCCCCGGCGTCGGAGCAGACACCGACGCCGGCGATCTTCGCCAGCACGCCCTCCGGCAGCTTCGCCTCGATCCGGTTCACGTTCGGCTGCCCGTCGGGCCGCGTCACCCGCATCGTGAAGGGCGAGAACGTTCCCGCCAGCGGGCTCACCGTGCCGGCCTGGAAGCCGGGGGTGAAGCCGGCATTGCGACCGCAGCCGCTGGTGATCTCGAACGAGGAGTCCGATTCGACCGGGACGTTCTGCCGGGCGTAGCTGGTGAGTTCGGCGTGGGTGACGTAACGGCCGCAGGTCGGCGGGTTGACGAGCGCCGCCCGGTCACCGCCGTCGAGCCGCAGGCGCAGCGTTTCGAACGGCGACTGCGGGCTGTCGTCGAAGGTCGTCGTCAGCTGACCCGTCTGCGGGTCGGGGCTGACTTTGCCGGCGAGCTTGACGATCACTCCCCGTTCGGGGTTTTCGGCGAGCAGGTAGAGAGCCAGCGTCGAGTTGAACGGGTTGGACCCCTGCTGGGCCAGGTAGACCCCGCCTTTCAGCGGTTCGGCCAGCAGTGGCGTGACGATTTCCGTCGAGCCGATCTTCGACGAGTCGGGGCAGGTCACCGGGTTGTTGTTGAGCAACCCGAACTGTTCCTCGGAGCAGGCGCCGACTCCGTTGGCCTGCGACGCGTTGACCACCATTCCCGGCGGTAGCACCGTCACCGTCTTCTTCATCTGGGCGGTCGAGAGCCCGTCGGGGTCCTGGCTCTGCGGCAGCGAGATTTCGACTTCGAGGCCGGTCGGAGCCGCCGCTTCGCTGCTCGTCGGCTTTACCGTCATCGACGGTGAGAACTGCAGGGCGTCGCAGCCGGTGACCCCGCTCGGCGTCCCGTCCAGCAGGTGCGTCTGGTAGGTGCTGTGGAGGATGCGTTCCGGTTCCTGCCAGGAGTTCACTTCCAGGGTCGCGGTCAGCGGACCTGCTTCGCAGTCGGTCGGGTTGCTGACAAGCGGCACCCGCGGCGCTTCCGCAGGACAGCTGGGAACGCCCAATTCATCGCCGCAGAAGCCGCCGACGCCACCGCGTTCCGTGTCGTGCGATTCGTCGGCTGGCACACCCCAGAAAGTCAGCGGCGTGCCGATCGTCTGCACCGTCTGTGGAACTTCAGAGACGGCGTAGACCTTGCGGCCCCCTTCTTTGGTGATCGCCTGGATCTTGACGATGCCGCCGAAGACGTTGAAGCCGAAGGCCGCCGTCGCCCCCGGGGACGGCTGCAGGTTTGCCAGCGGCAGGACCAGATCGCCGGAGAGCATTTTCGCCGTCGCAAGGCCGACGATCGAGCCGGGCGGGCAACTCGAGAAGAGACCGCCCACATTCGGGTTGGAGAGCAGTTTCGCCTCCGGACAGACCGGCACCGCCTGCGGGTTGACGGTCAGCCCCGGGGGCAGTTCAACGGCGATCCTCTTCACCGTGCCGTCGGGAATCGCTTCACCCTGGGGGTTGGTGCCGCTCGGGAAGTTGAACTCGAGGTGCCAGTTTGAGCGGTCGCCGGCCTGCATCAGCGCCGTGCCGTCGTCCTTGGTGAACGTGCCGTCGAACTGCGTGATCGAGAACTGGGCCTGCGCGGCCGAGGTGCCCACGGCCGCGCAGAGCGCGACCAACAGGCAGGCGGAAAACAGCTTCTTCAGCGCGTTCATCGGTTGCCCCCCTTGCACGCCGCACCGCGACGAAGTTGCTTTGCACTGGTCCCCGCCCGCTTTCCATGCGAGCGCTTCTTGGCGTGCGCCCTGCGCTTGGGTGCGCAGCGCTTCTTCGCCTTCTTGCGCGGCGTCGTGACGTTGCCGGCGCCGTGGATCTGGTCGCTGGCGATTGCCACAGACCCTGGTGGCGGCGCCGCTGCGTTCTGGCAGCTAGTGCCCTGACAGGGAGCCGGCGACGGCAGCGGTTCCTGTGAGACCAGGCCGCCGTCGACGCGGGCGTCGTACATGTCCGCGAGGTCGTCGATGTCCTGGGCAACGAGGCGCTGCCCGGTGCTGAAGTACACGTCCTTGCCATCAGCACCCATCCCGTGGTAGATCGAGTCCGAGGGGCTGGTCCCGGTGCTGATCAGCTGTGCGACGCCGTCGTGGTACTGGTAGACATCGCGTTTGCCGTTGGTGTCACCGGGGACGAGCGGCTGCGCCGTGTCGAAGAACACGGTCCCGTCGTTGCGCACCGAGCGCGCGTAAAGCGACGGGCCGATGCTCAAGTTGAGCCTGGCGACACCGCCGAGCGCAGCTTGGCCTTGGGCGCGAACGCCAACCGCAGGGCAGGAGGCGCAACTCAGTTCACCCGTGTTCCAATCGAACAGGTATGCCTCGATGCAGATGCCGCTCATGGCCACATCCCGGATGGCGCAGTCTTTGCCGCCATTGGTGTTGTCGAAGCCGGTCAGGCGGGACTGGGCAAGGAAGACCAGCTTCGTGCCGTCGGGACTGATTCCCCACTGAGCACCGGGGTCGCTCGGGTATTCGAGCGTGGCGACGAGTTTCGTCTTACCTTCGTTCCAGCCGTAGAGGTTGGTCTTTCCTTCCGTCGCTCCCGGCGCGAGATCCTTCGTCGAGCTGAAGTAGACAAACGAGCCATCGTCGCTGACCGGCGTCGAGGGGTCGCCACCCACGGCCATCTGTCCGACCTGGCCCGCTCCCGGCGTCACATCGGTGAGTTCTTTCGTCGATGCCGAATAGCGGTACAGATCGCCGGATGCACCGCCGGGAGTCAGCGCTCCTTCGGCGGTGAAATAGGCCACGGAACCATCGACGCTGGCGCCGAGGAAATTTCCTATCACCGGCGTCGCCGGATCGCCGGGCCTATGGGAGACCGAGATCGGGACGGCCGGTTCACCGTCTTCACTCAGAAATACGCCCCATTCGGAGCCGTTGGTTTGCCTGAAATAAACCCGTCTGCCGTCCGCCGAGACCGAGCGGGCACGGGAGTCCGCGTACACGCCCCCGGCGATGCCGACGTCCCAGCCAGGCGTACTGAGCAGGTGCAGTTTCCCGTCGAGGTAGCTGTAGAGGTTGAGGCTGACGCCGGTGAATTCGCTCGCTCCCGGCAGCAGCGCGTGCTGCTGGGCGAAGACCGCGAAGTCCGGCCCGACGCCGGAGGCCGTCTGCTGTTCGGACGTCGGGGTGTTCGGGTCCGGGATCGACGCGATCAGCTTGTAGGCGCCGGTGACGCTGTCGCGGATGTAGATGTTGTTGTCGCCTTCAACGGCGTCCGGGGTAAGCGCGAATTCCGAGAACTCCAGCGAGGTGGTCGGCGACACCTCGAGCGAGGTGGAGAACATCGCACCCTGGGACCAAGGCGTCTGCCGCGTGGTGACGCTCTTCGTCGACCAGTCGCTGGTGCCGCGCAGCGAGTTGACGTAGCTGTAGCCGGGGAACGCCTCGGCGTCCAGCAGCGGGCTGTTCATGATGAAGGTGGCCTGGTTGCCGGAGGTGGAGACGGTGGCCGCGGCGCTGAGCGGTTCGGGCGTATCCGGATTGACTTCGCCCGGAGCCACGTTGGAGCCGTTCTTGTCGGTTGGCGTCACCTGCTCATAGGCGCGGCATTCGGCCAGGAAGGTCGAATGCTGGCGTTCGCGCAGGGCTTCGTTCGGGCAAGCGGCCGCGGCGCTGCCGGCGTTGGCGCCGGCGAAGGCGGCCAATCCGAGCGCGAACAGGCAGATAAGGCCCAGCCTCCTCCGCGGCCGTTCGGGCCCGCTCCTCGAACTCGTGGACGGTGCCTTCGCTCGGCGTCTCACCAGATACGTCTCCTTGTCCCGTGAGCTCCTCTGCCGGCCGCCTCCCTGAAGGCGACTCCCTCGAGCTCGGTTTCCCTGTGATGAGCCGGTCCGCTCCCTGTGCGATTCGACCGACGCGGGAACTGTAAACGCTTACTTTCTTAAAGTCAAGAAAGCGTTTCTTGAAAGAAGGAGTGTGTTGCTAGAAACGCATGGGAATGCGGTCCGCGCGGTGCGGACATCGAGCTCGCAAAGGAGAACGCGGTGTAGCAGGACGACGCGGGACTAGCGCCGGCGGCGCTTGCTCGAGCGGCCGCGCTTGGAGCGCTGCTCGGTGCGGGCGACGGTGGCCTGAAGCGTGCGTTCGCTGGCCTTCTCGGTCGCCTCGTCCATCGTGATCTGGAACATCGCCAGCAGGGCGTCGGAGGCAAGGGGGCGCATCCGCTCGAGCGCCTCGCGCACCTTCGGCCAGTCCTCTTCGGGGCGGCCGGCGCGGTTGAACGGTTCCCAGATCTCCTTGACGAAGAGGTCGACGAAGGTGTGGGCGACACCCTCGGCGTGGGTGTGGAGGCGGTCGGCGGTGGCCAGCGCCGCCTCCGGGGAGACACCGAGCTCGACCAGCGCCCCGCCCGCCCGCTGCAGGCGCGGGCTGATCGCCTCGACCTTGCCGTCTGGCAGTTCGCGCAGGATGCCGAGCTTTTCGCCGCGGCGGACCAGTTTCGGGTCGAGCTTCTCGGTGCCCCAGATCGCCGCCAGCTCCTCCGGCGCGAAGATTTCCGGCGTCTCGTCCTCGAACGGCACCCGCACGGCGCGGGCGAAGTCGACCATCTCTCGGGAGGAGCCGCCGGTGCTCTCCAACACTCGCCGGATCGCCTCCAGGTTCAGCCCCTCGGCTTGCATTTCCCGCGTCAGCTCGATCCGAGCGACGTGCTCCTCGTTGTAGTAGCCGGTGCGGCCCTGGACCTCGGGCGGCGGCAGCAGGCCGCGCGTCTGGTGGGCGCGGATGTTGCGCACCGTCATCCCCGTGCGCCGCGCCAGCTCGCCGATCGTCATCTTGCCCTTCGGCGCTTTCGGCACCTTGGCCGCTTTGCCGCCCGGGCTCATCAACGCCTCGTAAGCGGCAGCCGCTGCCCGTTCATCTCTTTGGCCGCGTCGGAGCAGAGGAAGGCGATGCCATCGGCGACGTGCTCGGCCGGGGTGAAGGTGGCGAAGTCGCCATCGGGGTTCTCCTCGCGCATGCGCGGCGTCAGGATCGCGTCGACGACGACGATGTTGGCGGTGGTGCCGCCGGGCTCGAAGCCATCGGCCAGCGCCAGCGTCCAGGCCTCGGCCGCCGCCTTCGCCGCCGCGTAGGCGGCGTTGGTATTCGAGGGCGCCTGCGCCTGCTTGGCCGAGACGAGCACGAAGCGCCCGTGCTCGCTGGCGACAAGCTGGTCGTGGAAGGCACGGGTGGTGTGCTGGACGGTGCGGACAAGCAGGTCGTGCAGCAGCTCCCAGTCCGCCAGCGGCTCCTCATGCAGCGGCTGCCCGCCGCGCCAGCCCCCGACCAGGTGGACGAGCCCGTCGACCCGCCCAAAGCGCTCGGCCAGCGAGGCGCACCACTCCCGCGTCGCGCTCTCGTCGAGCAGATCGACCGCCTGCCCGTCCCAGCGCTCGTCCGGAATCCCCAGCTCCCCCGGCAGCGCCGCCAGCGTCTCAGCGCTTCGGTCCGTCCCCGCCACCGTCGCCCCCGCCGCGGCAAGCCGCCCGGCGACCAGCGGCCCCAGCCCCCCGCCGACCCCGGCGATGGCGATGACGCGGTCGGCAAGCGAGTCGGCACTCATCGGCGCCATCCTTTCGCATGTCGCTCTTTACGCCAAATCGCCCATATCTCAGTCTGTCCGGCAATACCGTACAGTTGTGTACGGTGAACCCGTTCAAATATCAAGGGCCGGTCGGCCCAGCCGCTTGATTGACCGTCGCTCTGAGCTCGATGATCTGCAGCGAGCGGCAGCCGACCGAGTCTCGGTCCGCCTCGCGGCTCCACGTCGCTTCGGCAAGAGCAGCTTGCTGGACGCCCACATCGCCGCGATGCGCGAGGCAGGCCATCGCGCGGTCCGCATCGACTTCTCAAAGGTCGCGACGCTGGGCGATGTAGCAGCGCGCGTCGCGACCTCCTTCGGCGAGCTGCCAAACGACCCGAGGCGCAGCGTCCGGCGTTGGGCGGCGCGCCTCGAGGTCGGGGCCTCGGTCGCCGGGCTGGGGGTCAGCGTGGCCGCGCGCCCGGCGCGGCCACCAGCGGAAGAAGCGCGTGCCGCGCTTCTCGATCTGCTCGACGTGCCGCGGGCGCTGCACGAGGCCGACAGCGGACTGACCGTCGTCTGCTTCGACGAGTTCCAGGACGTCCTGATCGCCGACGACGCGCTCGACGGCCTGATGCGCTCCGTGATCCAGCATCACGGCGAGGCGGCAGCCTATGTCTTTGCCGGCAGCCAACCCTCTCTCATGCACGCACTTTTCTCCGAGCAGGAGCGGCCCTTCTACGGACAGGCGCGCCCACTCGAGCTGCCGGTCCTGCCCATCGCGGAGGCAACGCGCGACATCGAGGCGCTGCTCGTTGCCGATGGGCTTGATCCCGCCGGTGCCGTCGACGGATTGCTCGCCTACACCGCCGGACATCCGCAGCGCACGATGCTGCTCGCCCACCATCTCTACAACCTGCTCGAGGAGCAGCCAGATCACCCCGACCCTGCGCCCGCGGCGTTAGAGATGGCGCTGGCGGAGACTCGCGATTCGCACCAGGCCGTATGGGACGGCCTCAACCGAAACGAACGCCTGGTCTTGCTCGCCCTTGGCGACGGACAGGCCCCGACGGGCAGCATCTTCGCGGACGAGCACCGGGTCGCACGCTCCACCCTGCAAGAGGCTCTGCAACGATTGCTTGCCGACCAACGTCAAATCCGACGCGATGCGAACGGCAGGCCCTACCTGCTCGACCCCCTGTTCGCCGAGTGGCTCAGGCGCCGCTGAGACCACTCCAATGGGGGAGAGAGGATTCGAACCTCTGTAGGCATAGCCAACGCGTTTACAGCGCGTCTCCTTTAACCACTCGGACACTCCCCCGAGACAGTCGCGCCCGATTCTAGAGACAGGTCGTCCGAGGCGCTACGCCACGCCGAGCCGCTGCGCCATCTGTTCGTTGAAGCGCGTGAGGGCCGACATCGGGCGCATGAAGACGGTCAGGTCGGCGACCTTGCCGTCGCCGTCGAGGGTGAGGTAGTCGATGCCCTCGAGCTCGTAGTCGCCGACGTTGGCCTTGAAGCGGAGGCAGACCGTGGTCTCGCCGACCAGTTCGTCGACGTAGGTGAGGTCTTCCAGCGTCGCCGCCACGTTGGTGAGGACGTGGGTGACGATCTCCTTGCCCTCGAAGCCGCGGAAGAGGATCGGGCTGTGGAGGACGACGTCCTCGGCGAGGGTCTCGCTCAGCAGCTCGAGGTCCTTCGCTTCGGCGGCGCGGCGGAAGGGATGCGGCTCGGCCATGGCCAACACCCTAAGGGCTCGGGTAGGCTCGCGCCAAATGCCGAGCGACCATTTCTACTCGCGCCTCTCCTCCTCGCTGGGCGCCCGCGGTCTGCGCTGGACGGGGAAGCTCAACGTGCCGCTGTACCGGATCAGCGGCGGTCGGATCGGCGGCAAGGTCGGCCGCGCCCCGGTGCTCCTGCTCACCACCACCGGCCGCAAGTCCGGCCAACAGCGCATCGCCCCGGTCGTCTACCTGGCCGACGGCGGCAACGTGGTCCTGATCGACACCAACGCCGGCAACACCAAGATCCCGGCCTGGTCGCTCAACCTCAAGGCCAACCCGGAGGCCGAGGTCGAGCTCGGCCGCGAGCATCGCCGGGTCCGCGCCCGCGTCGCCGAGGGCGAGGAGCGCGCCGACCTCTGGCGCAAGCACATCGAGCAGTACGCCGGCTTCGACGACTACAAGCAGAAGCTCGGCCCCGACCGCGAGATCTCGGTCTTCGTGCTCGAGCCGCGCTGAAGCGCGCCGTTAGCTGGCTTCCCGGAGCATCTGCGCCTCGGGGAGGCGCTGCAGCTTCTTCAGCGTGTTGTTCTCGATCTGGCGGATCCGCTCGCGGGTGACGCCGAAGGTCTTGCCGACTTCCTCCAGCGTCAGCGGCTCCGTCCCCGAGAGGCCGTAGCGAAGTTCGATCACCTGGCGCTCGCGCTCCGGCAGCGCGTCCAGCGCCCGCCGCACGCCCTCCTTCTGCAGGTGCTCGCTGGCTTCCTCGAAGGGCTCCAGCACGGCGTCGTCGGCGACGAAATCGCCGAGCTCCGATTCGTCCTCGTCGCCGATCGGTTTCTCCAGCGAGACCGGCAGCTGGGCGACGCGGAGGATGTCGCGGACGTCGCCGACCGGCCAGCGCAGCTCCTCGGCGATCTCCGCCGGCTCCGGCTCCCGCCCCAGTTTCTGCACCAGCTGCCGCTCGACGTGCGCCACCCGGTTCAGCTTCTCGACCATGTGGACGGGGATGCGGATCGTCCGCGCCTTGTCGGCGATCGCCCGCGTCACCGCCTGGCGAATCCACCAGGTCGCGTAGGTCGAGAACTTGTAGCCGCGGCGGTAGTCGAACTTCTCCACCGCCCGGATCAGCCCCAGCGAGCCCTCCTGGATCAAGTCGAGGAAGCTCAGCCCGCGGCCCAGATAGCCTTTGGCGATCGAGACGACGAGGCGCAGGTTGGCCTCGACCATCTGCCGCTTGGCGAGCATGTCGCCGCGCTCGATCCGTTTCGCCAGTTCGACCTCCTGCGCCGCGGTCAGCAGCTCGACCTGGCCGATCGAGCGCAGGTACAGCCGCAGCGAGTCGAGGCTCGGCTCGACCGTGAGGTCGAGCTCGGCTTTCTTCGACCGTGGCCGCGACTCCGCGTCGCGCTGCTCTTTGTAAGCGCTGACGCCGTCCTCGGCGATCACGTCGACACCGTGCTCGACCAGGTGCGCGTGCAGGCCGGAGACCTGCTCCTTGGTGATCTCCACCTCCTCCAGCGTCGACCGCGATCTGCTCGAAGGTGAGGTAGCCACGTTCGCGCCCCAGCGCGATCAGGCCGCGCAACTCCTCCATCTCGGCGACCGGCGTCTCGCACCACGTCACGCTCCAGGACGTCGGCAGCCGTCTCCAACGGTTCGATGCTCATCGCCTCCGCTGCAACCCTCTCCCCCATTCCCTTTGGGTGTGCCGACCCCGTCGCTCCGGCTGCGCCGAAGTATAGGCAGAAGTTCTCCATCGCTTACGCTTCGTTCGCGGATGTCGAGCCGTCGCCACGACCATTCCCGCTGCACCCGACGTACAAGCCGGCGTGCCGGCGACCCAGGTCAGCCTCTCCCGGGTCGGCGTCACCGGCGTCGAGAAGGTGATCCGGGTCAAGGCCGACGGCGGCGAGAACCTCTTCTACGCCGAGCTCGAGTGCTTCGTCGACCTCAACCCGCAAGCAGGCCGGCGTCCACATGTCGCGCTTCGAGGAGATCGTCGGCGAGGCGATCGACGAGGTCGTCCTCGGCGAGGCCTTCCGGGCCGAGGTGCTGGCCGCCCACGTCGCCGCAGAAGGTGCGCGAGCGCCAGGGCGGGCTGCGGGCCGAGGTCTCGGTGACGGCGCGCTACCCGGAGACGGTCTCGACCCCGAAGAGCGGCCAGAGCACGCAGGAGATCTACGTCCTCTTCGGCACCGCGGTCGCTTCCGAGCGCGGCACCCGGACCCTGACCGGCGTCCAGGCCCAGGGCATGACCGCCTGCCCCTGCGCCCAGGAGATGGTCGCCGGCCTCTCGCGCGAACGACTGGCCGAGCAGGGCTTCGCCGCCGAGGAGATCGAGCGCGTCGTCGACGTCGTCCCGATCGCCACCCACAACCAGCGCGGCATCGGCACCCTCCACATCGGCTGCCCCGAGGGTGGCCCCTCCTGGATCGACGCGCCGGAGCTGCTGCGGATCGTCGAGAGCTCGATGAGCTCGGAGATCTACGAGCTGATGAAGCGCCCCGACGAGATGTCGGTCGTAGTCAAGGCGCACGAAAACCCGCGCTTCGTCGAGGACTGCGTGCGGGAGATGATCCGCCAGGTCGTCGAGGGCTACCCCGACCTCCCCGACGAGGCCTTCGTCATGGCCCGCCAGGAGAACCTCGAGACGATCCACCGCCACAACGTCGTCGCCGAGCGCTACGGCACCCTCGGCGAGCTGCGGGCCGAGCTGGCCAGCGGCGAGCGGCAGGCACGGCACCAGACTCGGCGCGAGTGGCTCGAGGGCTAGGTCCGTAGGCGAGTCGGGGGAGGACTCGCCGGAGCAACAGCGGGAGGCTCCGTCGAGCCCTCCCCCGACTCGCCTCAAGCCTCAGCTCGGGACCACGTTCGACTGAAGCCCACCCGGGCCAAGCTTGGGTAAGCGTCAGTCAGGGTCGTGCCGTAGGAGGGATGCCGGTACCCCTCGGAGGGAATGTGCGCGAAGCGCGCGATATGCAATCTGTCTTATGCGCCGCCGTTGTTGGCGGCGCTCAAACATCTGGAGCGCGGCGCCCATAGGGCGCCCGCGACTGAATTCCCGCAGAGGGGTACCGGCATCCCTCCCCCACCTCGCCCAAGCCAAAACTCGGCCCTAGCTCGGTACCGCCCCGGCCCGTTCTTTCTGCTGCTGCTCGATCCGCTTGCGCAGGCCGAAGAAGTAGTCGGCTCCGCTGATCACGGTCACCACCAAAGCGGCGTAGACCAGGAGGTCGACTCCCAGCGGGGCCGGGTTGGCGATGATCAGGGCGATCACGGCGGCGATCTGGAGGACGGTCTTGAGCTTGCCGAGCCAACTGGCGGCGATGACGATGCCGCGCTCGGCGGCGATCGTGCGGAGGATCGTGACGGCGATCTCGCGGGCGATGATCACCATCGCCACCCAGGCCGCGAGGCGGTCGAGCGAGACCAGCGAGACGAGGGCGCCGATGATCAGCAGCTTGTCGGCGAGCGGGTCCATCAGCTTGCCGAAGGTGGTGACGGAGCCGCGGGAGCGGGCGAAATAGCCGTCGAGGCCGTCGGTCGCGGCGGCGGCGGCGAAAACGGCGGCGGCCAGCGCATCCCCGTTCGGGGTCTCCCCCAGCAGCGCCACGATCACCACCGGCACCGCCAGGATGCGCAGCAGGGTCAGCGCATTCGGCAGGTTGAGCGGGAACACACGCTCAGTCTCCCGAATCGGCGGTGGCGACCGCCGGCGTGGCGGCAGCGGCAACGGCCGCGTCGCGCGCCTTGAAGTACTCCTCGCCCTCGATGCTGATGTGGGGAATGATGCGGTCGAGCCAGCCGGGCAGCCACCACGCCCGCTTGCCGAGCAGGACCATCACCGCCGGCACCAGCAGGCAGCGGACCAGGGTCGAGTCGATCGCGATCGCCACCGCCAGGCCGACCCCGAACTCCTTCACCACCGGGTCGCCGTTGAGGACGAAGCTGGTGAAGACGCAGACCATGATCGCCGCCGCCGAGGTGATGACCCGGCCGGTGTTGGCCAGCCCTTCGACCACCGCCCGGCGCTCGTCGCCGTACTGTTTGAAGTGCTCGCGCATTTGGGTCAGCAGGAACACCTCGTAGTCCATCGATAACCCGAAGAGGATCGCGAACATCAGCAGCGGCACGAAGCTGACGATCGGGATCGGGTGGTCGAGCCCGATCAGCGAGGAGCCCCAGCCGAGCTGGAAGACCGCGGTCACCACCCCGTAGGCGGCCGCGACCGAGATCAGGTTCATCGCCGCCGCCTTGATCGGCACCAGTAGCGAGCGGAAGGCAACCAGCAGGACCAGGAACGAGAGCGCGACGACGATCGCGATCATCAGCGGCAGCTTGTCGCTGATCTGGCTGGCGAGATCGATGTAGCCGGCGGTCTGGCCGCCGACGTAAGACTGGGCCTTGGTTCCCTGCAGCGCCGTCGGAATGGTCGTATCGCGCAGGTCTTCGACCAGTCCGACGGTCGCGTCGGCCCACGGCTCCGATTTCGAGATCACCGTGAAGACCGCCACCGTGCCGGCCTGGTCGAAGCTCGGTTCGCTGACGGCGAGGACGTCGTTGCTGCCGACGATCGCTTTCTGCAGACCCGGCAGCGCCTGTTTCGCTTCCGCCGGCGAGCTGAATTCGGAGGCGACGAGCAGCGGCCCGTTGACGCCGGGCCCGAAGCCCTTGTTGAGCGAGTCGTAGGCCTGGCGCGAGGTCGTTTCCTTGGGCAGGGCGCTGATGTCGTTCTGGCCCAGTTCGAGCTGGAAGATCGGCAGCGCCAGCACGATCAGCACCGCCATCGCGGCGATCGCCGAGCCCCAGGGCCGCCGCGAGACACCCTCCGCCCAGCGCCGCCAGCCGTGCGGCTGCTTGTCGTCGGGATGGGTCTTGCCGAGCTTGACCCGCAGTGAGTTGATGTGGGGACCGAGGGCGCCCAGCATCGCCGGCAACAGCGTCGCCGCCGCGATCACGGCGACGACGACAGCGACCGCCGCCGTGAAGCCGAGCGTCGAGACCAGCGGGATGCCGGCGAAGGCCAGCGAGCAGAGCGCGATCACGACCGTGAAGCCGGCGAAAACGACGGCGCCGCCCGCCGTCGCCGTGGCGCGGGCGATCGACTCCCGCATCTCCATCCCTTCGCCGAGCTGGAGTTTGTGGCGGGTGACGATGAAGAGCGCGTAGTCGATCCCGACCCCGAGCCCGATCATCGTCGCCAGCGTCGAGGCCACGCCGGGCACCTCCATCACGTGCTCGAGCAGGCGGATGATCGAGAGCGCGCAGGCCAGCCCGATCACCGCCGAGACGATCGGCAGCATCATCGCCGTCGCCGTGCCGAAGGCGAAGAGGAGGATGATCACCGCCGCCGCCAGGCCAATCGCCTCGCTGACCTCGGTCGAGGGCTTGGAGAGCTGCTGGCCGACGTAGCTGCCGGCGGCCACATGCAGGCCCACCGCTTCCGCCGGTTTGGCCGTGTCGAGAATGCGTTCCGCCTGCGCTTCGTCGATTTCGCCCGGCCCGACCCCGAGCACCACCGGGATGTAGCCGATGGTCTGGTCCTTGCTCAGCGTCGCCGCGCCCGCTTTGGTCACCGGGCTGACGGCGGAGTTGACGTCGTGGAGGGCTTCCAGGCGGGCGGCGGTTTCGTCGATCGCCTGGGCGTACTTCGGTTCGGTCAGCTTGCCGTGCGTCGCTTCGAATACCAGCGGGTTGCTGCCGTAGGCCTGTTGGGGCAGGTTATCTTCGAGCAGTTCGGTCGCCTTGGTCGAGTCGGTGCCCGGCAGGGTGAGGTTTTCGCTCGTCTTGCTACCGGAGGCCTGGCCGATCGCGACGAGGGCGACAGCGGCGACGATCCAAGCGGCGATGACCGGATAGTGATGCCGCGCGCAGAAGCGGCCGATGGCGTAAAGCGGCGCGGTCACGGCGCCATCATCCCCGAAACGGCGGCCGACACAAGGGGGAGGTCGCTACTGGCCGTTCCCGCCCGTGGGCGCTGGCGCGGTGCCGTTCTCGAACCCCTCCGGGACCAGCGCCAGGGGAGGGGCGCCAAGCGCGCGGCGCAGCAACACCAGGTGCTGGGCCTGGTTGGCGACGATCGAGCCGACCAGCTTGCGCGGCCAGGGGGCAATCAGGTTGGCGGTCGCGAAGAGCCCCTGGTCGATCGAGGCGCTTTCGACTTCGTAGAGGAACTCGAGCACGTCGTCGCGCGACTTGAGGCCGCTGCGTTCGATTTCTTCTTCTTCCGGTTCGGCCTTGGCGCCGAGCCCGCGCAGCGCTTTCAAGACCGCGTCGACGTGCTCCTGTTCCTGGGAGCGGAACTGCTGTGCCAGGGCGAGGTCGGCACCGCGCAACCGCGGCAGCACCCGCTCGTAGGCGTCGATCGCGGCCAGCTCGCGGGCGAGAACTTGGTTCAGCACTTCCGCGTCGGCGGCCTTGTCGCTGACGACGGTGGTCGCCGTGGTCGTGCTGCCCTCACTGCTGTCGCTGCTGCCGCTGGCGCCGCAGCCGGCGAGAAGCGCAGCCAGAGCAGCGGCAAGGGCAAGGAGCGAGAGGAAGCCCCCGCGGCGCACGGGCCGGCGCGACCTGATTGCGTTCCCGGCGATGGCGGTCGAGCTCGGCAAGAGGCGGAGAAGCCTATGAGCTCAGGGCGCGGCGAGGAGCTGGCGCGGCTCGCCGCCGAGGTCCACGCCTGCCGGCGCTGCCCGCGCCTGGTCGAGTGGCGCGAGGCGGTGGCTGCCGACCCGCCCAAACGTCACCGCGGCGAGAAGTACTGGGCGCGGCCGCTGGACGGCTTCGGCGACCCGGCGGCACGCCTCATCGTCGTCGGCCTCGCCCCGGCGGCCAACGGCGCCAACCGCACCGGCCGCATGTTCACCGGCGACCGCTCGGGCGACTGGCTCTACGCCGCCCTGCACCGGGCCGGCTACGCCAACCAAGCGGAGTCCCAGCACCGCGACGACGGTCTGCGCCTGCGCGACGCCTACGTCACCGCGACGGTGCGCTGCGCGCCGCCGGCGAACAAGCCGACGCCGCAGGAGCGCGACAACTGCCTGCCCTACTTGGAGCGCGAGCTCGACGCTGCTGGAGCGCGGCCGCGTCATCGTCGCCCTCGGCTCCTTCGGCTGGGACGGCGTCCTCCGCGCGGCGCGGTCGCTGGGTGCCGAGGTGGCGCGACCCAGGCCCCGCTTCGGACACGGCGCCGAAGCAGACCTGGGTCGCTGGATGCTGCTCGGTTGCTACCACCCGAGCCAGCAGAACACGTTCACCGGCAAGCTGACGGTGCCGATGATCGACGCGGTCTTCGCCCGCGCCCGCGAACTCTCCGCCTAGCTAGTCGGCCCCTCCATCGGCGGCACCGGGCGGCGCTCGCCCTCGGCCGGCGTCTCGTAGGCCATCGTCACCGCCGAGACCTGGAAGCCGGTCTCGCCCGCCTCCTGCAAGCGCGCGGCGGCGCTGCCCTGGATCTCGAGGACACGATCGAGCGCGTCGCCGAATACCTCGTTGAGTTCGGCCCAGCCCTTCTCATCGAGGATCATCTTCGTCCAGGCGAGGTGGCGGTCGTCACGGGCGTCGAAAGTGCCGGCGGTGAGGGCGCCGCCAGCGTCATCGACGACGTTCTGGATCAGCGAGGCCGACATCCCGGGACGGACCGAGGCCGGCAGCCGCCGCCAGTCTTCATCGTCGAGGAAAATCCGCGTCGTCGCGCGGTAGTAGTGCTCGACCGCACCGCGCCGCGGCTCGGTGCCGACCAGCTCGATGCACTCGCACTGCTTAAGCACATTGATGTGGTAGCTGACGTGCCCGACCCCCTGATCGAGCTCTTTGGCGATTTCGTTGGGGCTGGCGACGCGTTCGTTGAGGATCGACAGCGCCTGGGCCCGCACCGGGTGGGCGAGCGCTTTGATCAGTTGCTGGTCGACGACTTCGCGGACCGCGCCTTTCTCCTTACCGCTCGATTTCTCGCTTGGGGTGGCCATGGGTAAATCTCCGTTCGTTGGGGAAGCTCTGATCAATACATCGTATGGCCAGTACTAGACGGTTTGGGCAATTTTGCAGGGATTCTCGGGTAAACCGTTCGACTGTGTGAAACGGATTAATCGCTGGATGGGTCTTAAGTAAAATCGGCTTCGGGAGGCCGACGGGGGAGGTCCGGCAATTCAGGAGAGAGGAAGAGATATGTGCATCAGGAGCACCACGAGCGTCATCCCGGCCGCCGTCCACAAGCAGAACTAGGGCGCCGGCCCGTGCTGCGACCACGGATCAAGCGCACGACCGAAGTAATCGAGACCCCTGATGGAGACGTCTACTTGCTGCGGCCCAGCGCCGCCAACGACGTCCGTATCGAGAGCCCAAACGAGGAGCAGCGGCAACTGCTGCAGGCCCTCGACGGCGGTCATACCGTGCCCGAGCTGGAGGAACGGTTCGGCAAGCAGGAAGTCGGCGACACCCTGGCCCAGATGACAGCGCTGGAGGTGATCGAGGACGGTGCCGACGACGAGCTGGTCGGCGAGGACGAACGGGCCCGGTTCGATCGCCAGTTGCGTTACTTCAGCGACGTCGCGCCCGCCGGCCTGGCGCCATCGGCGTGCCAACAACGGCTGCGCGAGGCGCGGGTGGCAGTGATGGGCGTAGGCGGGCTGGGCGGTTCGGCGGCGATCTGGCTCGCCTGCTGCGGCGTCGGCGAGATGCGGCTGATCGACGGCGACCGGGTCGAGGTCAGCAACCTCAACCGCCAGATCCTCTACACCGAGGCCGACATCGGCGAGCTCAAGGTCGAGGCGGCGGCGCGGCGGCTGCGCGCCTTCAACTCCTCGATGCGGGTGACGGCGACCGCCGCCCGCCTGGAGAGCCAGGCCGACATCGCCGAGTTCATCGCCGGCGCCGACATCGTCGTCGACGCCGCCGACTGGCCCGCCCATGACATCGAGCGCTGGTGCAACGCGGCCTGCTTCGAGGCCGGCATCCCCTACATCTCGATGAGCCACCTGCCGCCGATCGCCAGGGTCGGGCCGCTCTACGTGCCGGGGGTAACGGGCTGCTTCGCCTGCCAGGAGATCGCCTACCGGCGCGAATACCCGCTCTTCGACATCGCCGTCGCGCAGCAACGAGCGAAAACCTCGCCGGCGGCAACGCTGGGGCCGCCCTGCGGAATTACCGGCGGCCAGGTGGCGATGGAGGTGCTGCACCTGTTGACCGGGCTGGCCCAGCCCTCGACGCTCGGCGTCGCCCAGGTCTACGACCTGCGGACGATGGAAGTCGACCGCGAGCCGGTCGTGCCGGAGCCGGACTGCCCGGTCTGCGGCCAGATGACGCACCAAAAACTTGGGGAGCCGCTGGAGCGAGAGCCGGCGGCCCAGAGCCCGACGGGGGGAGCGCCCAACGAGCCGGCCGCTAACGCGCCGGTCGCAGAGGTCGCCGACGGGTAGGGGGCCGGGGCGGGGCGAGCTAGTTGGGGGACCGGCTCGCCCCGCCCTTTTTCAAACGGTCGGCGGGATCGAGGAAAAGCGCCAGCCAGAACAGCGGCGCCCATTCGGGCAGGACCAGGGCGACCGGGATCGAGATCAGGAAGACGGCGGCGACGAAGCGCGATTTGTGGCGGAAGGCCCGTTCGTACTCGGGGTCCTCGACGGCGAGGCCGGCGGCGCGGGCGTTGCCGGCCAGCAGCATCCCCACCAGCGAGATACCGACGAGGTTGACAGCGTAGAGAATGACCGCGGCCGATTCGCCACCGTGGTCGCCGAGCACCTGGGTGCTGAAGGGCAGCAGGCAGATCCAGGCCAGGTAGAAGATGTTGAGCCCGAGCAGGCGGCCGTCGAAGCTGGTGACGTTGCTGAAGAAGCGGTGGTGGTTGACCCAGTAGCGGCCGATCACCGCGAAGCTGATCCCGTAGGCGAGGAAGTTGTGCCGCTGGTCCCAGAGCGCTTCGCTGAGACTTTCGCCCTGCAGGTGCTCGGGCACGTTGAGGGCCAGCACCAGCAGCGTGATCGCGATCGCGAAGACCCCGTCGCTGAAGGCGACGATCCGCGAGAACTCGATCTCGTTCCCCTCCCGCTCCCGTCTGTCGGTTGGCCTAGCCACCGCCGCATCATCGAGGCCGGCCGCGACGGAACCGCGAGCCTTCCCAGACGAAACCACGACCGCGTCCTGCCTAGAATGGGCTCGGCGCCGGCATAGCTCAGTTGGTAGAGCACTTCATTCGTAATGAAGGGGTCCCCGGTTCAAGTCCGGGTGTCGGCTCTCTCGGCCGTCCTTGGGGTCGATCAGGTGTCGGATGACGCCTATCCGTCGGCCCGCCCGAGAAGATCTTTGGCCGCCCTGCCGACTGGAAATGCTGTCCCGAAATATCTCCCCAACTGTGCGGTTCTCACGCATCGCCGACCTCATCCTCTCTCAGCCGACAAGGCGCTTCAGTATGGTCCGCAAGACATCAGTAATGAGCTTCTCGGGACACGAAACCGCGATTCTTCTGAGCGACGCGACGCTGTGTGCGCTTGCGCCGGGCGGACAGGCGAATCCGACTGCCCTCCAAAGGTCGATCGACGAAGCGATTCGCTACTACTTTGCCGAAGGTCACTCCGGTCGAGGAGGGTGGGCTTATCCCGGCTTTCGTCGCGATGGTGACAGGGCCGGGCAGGCGATCCAGGTCTTGATCGACGCCGCCGCTTGGGAGCGGGTCGGCGAGGAGGCAAACCGCCAGGAGGTGACTCCCGGCGAGCTGCTGGAGCACGTCCTGCTCTTCTTTCTCGCCGACAGAGACGCCGGTCGCCTGGCCTCCGAAGACCTGGGCCGTGCCGAGCGCTAGGAGGGGTTTTGCTGGGCCGTGACCGGCGCCGCGCCGAGTTCGATCAGGGTTGATTTGAGACTCAGGCGACCGCGGTGGTGGAGG
The DNA here is from genome assembly GCA_963708405.1 of uncultured Actinomycetes bacterium. Lineage (GTDB taxonomy): Bacteria > Actinomycetota > Thermoleophilia > Solirubrobacterales > 70-9 > VAYN01. Next base: position 1,189,374 of record CAVPSL010000001.1, on the reverse strand, counting down.
CCGTGGACCGAGCTTTCCGTCTTGCCCAGGACGGAGGCGATCTCGAGGGGCGACAGGCCGAGGATGTGGCGCAGGACCAAGACCTCACGCTGCTCCTCGGGGAGCTGCTCGAGGGCTTCGCGCAGGTCGCGGCCGCGCTCCCTGCCGACGCGGCCACGCTCGTCGTCGTGAGCACGGACGTCTTCGGAGGGGACTGAGCGACGCGAGCGCAGGTAGTCGAGGGCCGCGTTTCGGGCGACGCGGAGGATCCAGGCCGCGAACGGCACCTCCCTTGGCTCGTACTTCCCGATCACCTTGGACAACTTCATAAACACGTTCTGGGTGATGTCCTCGGCCTCGTGATGATCCTGAACGAAGCTGCGCACGTAGCGCAGCACATCGTCCGCGTAACGGACGTACAGAAAGTGAAGGCCTTCCGGGTCACCCTCCTGGGCATGGCGAATCGCGGCCTTGACCAAGGCGCTGTCGCTGCTGCCCCGAGCGAGATTCTCCCCGCGAAACGGAAACTGCCGGTCCATCCGACTGGTAGCGCTCAACTCAACCCTCCCAATAGCGATCAACGGTCCTGAAAACAGGAACGCCGCCGTCGAGCGTCGCCTCCCCTAACCCAATTGAGAAACGCGACCTCCCACTTCTTCACAAAAACATAACCCGAACGTCCGTCCACCTGTCAAGTTAAATTTTTCCTGAAAAACTTCGTTTCTCATGGTCGGGAAAATTAGTCACAAAATCAGATTTGCCGACCATGGCTGTCACTCGGGGGAACTTCGTAGGAACTGCCGAGGGTCACGAAAGTCCCGGCGGGCTCTCAGGTTGATCGGTGGAAGATGAAAGTTGCCCTGGGGACATTTGCCTGCCTGGCGATCGAATCGAGGTTGCACTGCGATCCCGCGACGGGGGCGCTGGAGGCGGTTCGAAGCTATGCCCGGCGCCTCCGGGACGGCGAAGCTCCGACGCTGCTGCCTCGCTTTCTCGTCGTCCCACCGGGTGGAGTCGAGACGACCTCCTTCGCGCTGGCACTCGACCCCGGCCTCCAGGCAGTGCTCGAGGCCGAGGCCGACCGGCAGGCGGTCGACGTCGGCCAGTTGCTTTCCCACGCGGTCCTGCTGCACCTGGCCGAGCTCGATGCCGGGTTGAAGCTGGGCGCGCGTCTGAGGGCCTAAGCCGGCGGCAGAGGCTCACGCAAGAATCGGCGAGCGCCGTCCGTTGGCAAGACGATGGACCGGAACAACTTCAAGTCCCGCCGCGCCCAGGGGGCACGCTGGTTGGTCGCCCTCACCGCGCTGGTCTCGGTTTGGCTCTGGGCCCTCGCCCCAACCGCCCATGCGAATGTGCCGATCGAAGGCATCTGGTCCTTCAACGGGGGCGAGGTTGGGATTCAGGCCCAGCCCGACGGCAGCTTCGCCGGCACCGTGGTCGCGCCGACCAAGTTCGCGCAGTGCTACCACCCGATCGGGGAAAAGGTCTGGACCGGCATCCGCGAACAGCCCGACGGGTCCTTCGCCGGTTTTCACCAGTGGTTCTTCGCCACCGAAGAATGCGTCCCCAACCCGGAGCTGGGCCTGACCGCCTGGCGGATCCTCCCCAAAGAAGGGGACCACTTCCTGCGTGTCTGCTTCAGCGAACCCGGAAGCAAGTCGCAGCCGGAGATCGCGGCCGGCGGCAGCGCGACCGGGGCCACCTTCGGGTGCACCGACTCCTCCCTGGTGTCCTCGCTTCCGACTGCCCCCCTTCAGGGATACACGACGCTACCCGACAACCACATCTGCACCGGCGGCAGTCGCTTGCGGGTCAAGCTCCACGACCTCAAGGGAGACCCGCTGAAGAAGATCGTCGTGCAACTGAAGAGCGGCTCGCTTCGGCGCCGGGCGAAGGTGAAGCGCAGTGGGCACAAGGTGGTGGCGATGCTGAACCTCAACGGCGTCCAGAACAGCTCCTTCACCGTTTCGGTGCATATCACCACCGTCCTCGGCCGCCATCTCTCCGGCCGGCGCACCTACACCACCTGTTCGAGCGGCAAGCCGGTTCGGATCCGAAAAGACAAAGGCCATCACTGAAGGCCTCCGCCCCCGGTCGCAGCGTGGGGATCCAACCGATCTTCCTCTTCTCGATCTCGCGCAGCGGGTCGACCCTGGTCCAGCGGATAATCGCCAGCCACGCCGGCATCTCGACGGCCTCTGAGCCCTGGCTTCTCCTCCCCCACGCCTACACCCTGCGCCCTCGGGGAGTCGATGCCGAGTACGTCCACCCGCTGCTGGTCACGGCCATCGAGGACTTCTGCTCGCAGCTGCCCGACGGCGAGGACGACTACCGCGAGGAGCTGCGGCTGTTCACTCTCCGCCTGTACGAGAAAGCCGCCGGCGCCGGCGCCACCCACTTCCTCGACAAGTCACCTCCCTACTGCCTGATCGCCAAGGAGATCATGGCGCTCTTCCCCGAAGGGAAGTTCCTCTTCCTCTGGCGCAACCCCCTGAGTGTGATGGCCTCGATGATCGATACCTGGGGGCCCTGGTATCCGAGCTTCATGAGCAGCGACCTCTTCATCGGCCTGCCGAGGCTGATCGAGGCCTACGAGCAGGGCGGCGAGCGGGCCCACGCGGCGCGATTCGAGGACCTCGTCGCCGGCGACGGGCCGGCCTGGCGGGCGCTTGCCGAGTACCTCGGGATCGAGTTCGAGGCGGGCTCGTTGAGCAGCTTCGCCGAGGTCGAGCTCGACGGCCGGATGGGAGACCCGACCGGCCGCCATCGCTACTCCGCCCTCAGCGCCGAGCCCGCCGAGAAGTGGAAGCGGACCCTCCGCAATCCCCTTCGCCGCGGCTGGTGCCGCCGCTACCTGCGCTTCCTCGGCGCCGAGCGACTGGCGACGATGGGCTACCGCCTCGATCTCCTGCTCGAGCAGCTGGATGCCCAGCCGCCCGGCCGCGAGGTTCTCCTGCCCGACCTCGGCCGCCTCCTCGCCGACCTGGCGAAGGAGCCGATCCGCGCCCGGGTGCGCCGGCGCCGGGTCGGTGGGCCCAGCGCCATTCGTGAGCTGATCCAGCCCTGAGCGCAGAGCCCGACCTGTACGAAAGTCGTACCGGACAAGCGTCCAGTACGAGGAAACAGCCCTGCTTGGCGGGCGCATCGAAGCCGATACCGAAGGCCTTCGATGCTCCGCCCCCGCTCATCCCAGGCCATCCTCGCGGCGTCGCTCGCGGCCCTCTGCTCGGTCGCGCTCGCGGCCAGCCCTGCCGCTCTCGCCACCGGCGCGCACGGGGCTCGGACCAGATGCCCGCGGAGCCCCCATCGGGGCCACAAGGCCAGGCGCCCGCACCGGTGCGGAGCGTCGCTCCCGAGCGCCGCGGGCTCGGCGGGGCCGGCGAACGCGCCGGCGGCGAGCCCGTCATCGCCGACCGCCAGCGGCGGGGACGGCCCGGCCGCAGGGGGGCTGAGCCAGCCCAAGCAGGCCGGACCGAAACCGCCGGTCCCCACCCTGACGCCGAAGGCGCCGCCGAGCGAAGCGCCGTGGGCCGAAGCCGAACCGGAACCGTTTCGGTTCTATTCACCCCAGAGCTGCTGGAACGCGCCGGTGGACCCCGGGGCGCCACTGGACCCCGATTCGCCTGAAATCGTCGCCGCCTTCGCCCGCCTGGTCGACTCAGAGCTCGAAGCCAAAGCCGGGCCGTCGATCAACACCACCTCCTACAGCGTCCCGATCTACACCGTTCCGGCCGACCAGCCAACCGTCCGAGTGACGCTCGACACGCCCTCGGCCCCGGCCCTGCAGGAAGCCTGGAACGCGGTCCCGCTGCCCGCCGACGCGCACCCGGCGGCGGGCAGCGACGGGACGCTGGTCGTCTGGCAGCCGAGCACCGACAAGCTCTGGGACTTCTGGCGCGCCGTGCGGCGCCCGGGCGGTTGGCACGCTTCCTGGGGCGGAGCCACCCAGAACGTCTCCACTGCCTCCGGCATCCAGGGACCGGAGAGCTGGCCTGGGGCGAAGTCCTCCTGGGGCACCTCAGCCACCTCGATGGGCGTCGTCGGAGGCCTGATCACGCTCGAGGACCTCGAACGCGGCGTGATCAACCACGCGCTGGAGATGGCGATCCCGAACGCCCGCGCCGGCGTCTTCGCCGCGCCCGCCCAGCGCAGCGACGGGCGCACGGCGGATCCGCTAGCCCTTCCCGAGGGGGCCCATCTCCGACTCGACCCCGAACTCGACCTGATGGCGCTGCACCTGCCGCCGCTGACGCTGGCGCTGGCCCGAGCCGCGCAGCGCTACGGGATCTTCGTCACCAACCTCGCCGCCAACGTCTCCTTCTTCGCCCAGGATCCGACGCCGACCGGAAGCGAACCCTACCGAGGGCCCGGGGGCTTCTTCGAAGGCTCGTTCCCGCAAGCGCTGCTTTCACGCTTCCCCTGGAGCCACCTGCAGCTGCTGAGGATGGAACTGAGCGAAACGGGGTGAAGGGGCCGAGGGCGGCCGGGTCGCCGGCCTCGGCTTGGCGCCGTGCCCGGAACCTGGCCCGCAGGGCCGCCAGGCGATCGCGATCGCGATCGTTGAAGCCGCCGCAGAGGAGGAAGACGGGAACGAACGCGGCGGCCCCGGCGGCCATGCAGAGCGGCATCCCGGAGACCGTCGGCACCAGCTGCTCGGTGGCGTGGGCGGCGGCGAAGCCGGCGGCGTAGGCGAGCGCCACGGCGAGGCGCTCGCGCAGCGACCAGGTGTGGCGGAGACGACGAGCCAGGAAGGGACGCAGGGCCAGGCCGGAGAGCGCCAGCACCACCGCGTAGCCGGCCAGCATCGCGATCGCCGGGCCGACGACCCCCAGGCTCGGCGTCAGCCAGACCAGCAGGACGACGGTGAGCAGCAGCCGGACGAAGGCGATCAGACTGGTGAGGCCGGGCTTGTCGACCGCCCACAGGGCCTGGGTCTGGGCCACCGTCACCGATGCCATCGCCGGGAAGAGCGCCAGCAGGGCTAAGGCCGGAGCGGCGGCGGCGAAGCCAGGGCCGAAGATGTTCAACACCGAGCGGGCGGCGCCGCCAAGCGCGGCCGCCAGCGCCAGCATGCCGATGACTTCGTAGCGGATCGAGTCGATCAGGGCCCGGTCGAAGCCGTGCCGGTCGCCGTCGCTGTGGCGGCCGACCAGGGTCGGGTAGAGGACTTCGGTGATGCGCATGCTGGCCTGCTGCACGCTGCGCGGGATCACCAGGGCGCGGCTGTAGGCGCCGACGACGGCGACCGGCGCCACCATCCCGATCGCCCAGACGCCCCCCTGCTGGCTGATCCCCTGGGCAATCTGGCCCGGCGCGGCGCGCAGGCCGAAGCGCAGCAGGTCGGGAAGCACCCGCATCCCCTGCCGGTATTCCTCCCGGGTCAGCCGCGAGCGCAGGAAGGGCCGGACGACGACGATCCGGTGGACCAGGGCAGAGGAGGAGGCGCCGATCATCGCGATCACCAGTCCCCAGACCGAGTGCCAGGCCAGACCCAGGCCGACGGCAAGGACGATGAAGCTGACCGATTCGTTGAGGCGGACCCAGAACAGCTGGCGACCGGCGACGAAGGAAGAGAGGACCGAGTCGATGTTCCAGCCGGTGTTGGTGACCAGCGTGTAGCCGGCGATCGAGACCAGAGCGGGCGCCAGCAGGTGGGCGGCGTCGAGCGGGCCCGGGAAGACGAACCAGCAGACGATCGCGTCCAGGACCGCCACGGTCACGGTCAGGCCGGTGGAGAAGGTGAAGACCGCCGAGAACAGCTGGGTGACCCGGGGATGGCGCGGGGAGAGCTTGGTGATCTCCTTGATCAGCGCCTGCTGCTCCTTGACCGTGGAGAGGACCCAGAGCGCCGCCACAGGAGCCCAGACGAGCGCGTATTCGCCGATCACGTCGACCCCGTAGATCCGGGCGGTGACGATCGTCGAGAGGAAGCCGATGACGACGGTCGCCGAGAAGTTGAGGCTGCCGAAGACGAAGCCGGCGCGGTAGCTGCCTCGCTTGCCCCGCGGCCGCGGGGCGGCCGGGCTCTGGTCCGAAGCAGCCGTCATACCCCTTCAACGCGAGAAGGGTGGGACAAGCTTGTGGAGCGGAACTTCCCTCGGCGGGTCCTTCGACCACAAGTTCGGCGACGAGAGGCCCGTTTTTCCAGCGTGACCCTGCCCACCTTCTTCATCATCGGCGCCGCCAAGGCGGGGACCACGAGCCTGCACTTCTACCTGGACCTTCACCCCCAGATCCAGATGTCCGACCCCAAGGAGCCGCACTTCTTCGCCGGCCCCGAGAACGGGGTTCCGTTCCCGCCGGAAAGGGTGGCGAGCGCGGCTGCCTACGAGCGCCTCTTCGACCCCGCCTACGAGGTCCGCGGCGAGGCCTCGCCCAGCTACACGAACTCCCCCCGTCGCCAGGGGGTTCCGGAGCGGATCAAGGCCGCGGTGCCGGAGGCGAAGTTCCTGTACCTGGTGCGCGACCCCGTCGAGCGGACCGTCTCGCACTACCGGCACTCGGTCGCAGCCGGCAAGGAGCGGCGCCCATTGGCAGAGGCGATCGCCGAGATGGAAGCCGACCCCCGCTCCTACCTCGCCTGCCACAGCCTCTACGGGCGCCAGCTCGAGCTGTACCTGCGGGAGTTTCCGCAGGAGCGGATCCGGGTGCTCGACCAGGCCGAGCTGCGCAAGGACCGCGGGGCGCTCCTGCGGCAGGTCTTCGGCTTCCTCGCCGTCGATGACTCCTTCCGCTCGGCGCGCTTCGAGGAGGAGCTCTGGAGGACCGAGGGACGCCGCGTCTCGCCGCCCGGCCAGGCGAGCTTCATCAGGCGGACGCTGGCGCCGCGGGCGCGCTGGCTGCCGCCCCGGGCCAGGAGCCTCACCCGCCGGGGATACGAACGGGTCTTCTGGGCGGAGCCGGAAGCCCCGGAGCTCGGGGAAGGCGAACGGGAGAGGCTGCGGGAGTTCTTCGCCGCGGACGTCGAGCGGCTGCGCTCCCTGACCGGCGAGCCGCTGTCGAGCTGGAGCCTCTGAGCCGCGCGGTGAAAGTTCGCCCGCGGCCCCGCCGTTCTATTGCCGAGCTTCACGGAGAAAAATGGGATTCCGGCGAAAACCAGGCCCAGTGCCACCGATCGACCCCCCGGCCGCCGTGCGCGCCAGCGCCAACGGCGAGGCGGCGATGCCGCCGGGCATCTTCGAGCCGCCGAACAGCTTCCTGGCCAGGGCGATAGGCCGCCACAAGGGCCTCGTCCTCGCCTTCGCGATCCTCGGCGCGGTGCTCGGCATCCTCCTCGGGCTCGCCCGCCAGCCGACCTACACCGCCTCGGCCTCGCTGCAAGTCGGCCAGGTCAATCCCAACTCCCCCGGCTTCGCCACCTACACGCAGTCCGCAACCGCCCTCGCGACCGCCTTCAGCCGCGCGATCGACGCGGCGCCGGTGCTGGGCGCCGTCGAGCGCAAGCTGGCGCTCTCGCCGGCGACGGCAAGCCGGCGCCTCTCCTCGGAGCCGATCCCGCTCAGCCCGGTCTTCCGCGTGGTCGCGACCGGCCCCTCCGAAGCGGCCGCGGTCCGCCTCGCCAACGTCAGCACCGCCGCCGTGATCACCTACGTCGGCAAGACCAACAGCAGCAACCCACAGGCGCGCTCGCTGCTGGCCGAATACCGCGGCGCCTCGTTGCGGCTGAAGAAGGCGCAGGCGGAGCAGGCCGAACTGGAAGCCGGGAGCGCCACCCCGGCGCGGCAGCTGCTGCGCGCCGAAGCCGCGAGCAGCGCCGCCCAGGTGACGGTCGAAGCGATCGGCCGCTCCTACGTGGCGGCGGTCGCCAGCCAGGGGCCGCGCGAAGGCCTGGTCACGCTGCTGGCCGGCGCCAGCACCGCCTCCAGCGATCGCCAATCGAAGCTCGCGCTCTACGGCTTCCTCGGTTTCCTGGCGGGCGGGGTGATCGGCTGTGCGGCGGCGGCGTGGCGGGAACGAAGGCGTCTCCCCCGGCCCGCGACCGCAGCCGCCTGAGTCGATGCCGCTGCCGACCTTCTTCATCATCGGCGCCGCCAAGGCGGGGACCACCAGCCTCAACTCCTACCTCGGCCAGCACCCGGAGATCCAGATGTCCGCCGTCAAGGAGCCGCGCTTCTTCGCCGGCCCTGAGGACGGCATCCCCTACCCCCCCGAACGGGTCGAGCGGCGCGAGGACTACGAACTGCTCTTCGACCCCGGCTTCGGGGTCAGGGGCGAGGCCTCGACCGACTACGCCGCCCACCCGCGACGGCGCGGCGCGGCCGAGCGAATCCACCAGCTGGTCCCCGAGGCAAAGCTGATCTACCTGGTCCGCGACCCGCTCGCACGGACGCTCTCTCACTACCGGATGGGAGTCGCCCTGATGGGCGAGCGGCGGACGCTGGCGGACGCGATCGGCGACCTCTCCGACCTGCGCTCCCCTTACGTCGCCTCCAGCCTCTACGCCACCCAGCTGGAGCTCTACCTGAAGCACTTCCTGGCCGAGCGAGTGCTGATCGTCGACCAGGCCGACCTGCTCGCCGATCGCCGTGCCACGCTCGGGGACATCTTCGCCTTCCTGGAGGTCGAGGACACCAGCGCCACGATCGACTTCGAGGAGGAGCTGCTGAGCAGCCGCGACTGGCGGGCCTACTCGCCGCGCTACCTCGAGATCACCAACCGCTTCCTCGCCCCTGCCCTGCGCTGGGTGCCGCGGCGGCTGCGTCGCTCGCTGCGTCGCTCGGCCGAGCGGGTGCTAATCCCCCCGCTCGAGCAGCCGACGCTCGAGGGCGAGGCGCGGGAGCGCCTCGTCGACCTCTACGCGGATGAGGTCCGCCGCCTGCGGGCGCTGACCGGCAGGCGCTTCGCCCGCTGGGATCTATGAGGCGGCGAGCGCCGTGGCGGCCGCCCGCCTACTGCTGGGTGCTGGTCGGGCTCGCCGCCCTCCTCCTCGTCCATAGGGTCTCGCCGCAGCACCTGCAGGGTCGCTGGCTGGCGATCATGCCGCTGGCGATCGTGCTGGCCGTCCTCTGCCTGCGGGCACTCTGGGAGCGCCCTCCCGCGATCGGGCTCTGCGCGACGCTCGTGCTGACGATCTTCTCCAGCAACTGGGGGCAGATCGGCCTCGGCGGGCTGCCGCTGAACCGGCTCCTGGCCGTGTTCGTGCTGGCGCAGTTCGCCCTCAACGCCCCCGGCGTCGCCAACCTGCCGAGGCCGCAGGTGCGGAACGTGCACCTGCTAATGGCCCTTCTCGTCCTCTACGCGATCGGCTCCGCCGCGGCGGCCGGAACCCTCGGCCTCCGGGAAAGCATCTTCAGCCTGGCCGACGTGCTCGGGGCCATTCCCTTCCTCCTCTTCCTCGTCGCCCCGGCGGTGTTCTCGGGCCGGCGCGAGCGCAACCTGCTGCTGGGAACCCTGGTCGGGCTGGGCGCCTACCTCGGCCTCACGGCGCTCTTCGAGTCGCTTGGCCCCCACAGCCTGGTCTACCCCCGCTACATCGTCGGGGTCGATGCCTCCGAAGGCGTCAGGGGCGTCGGCGGCCCGTTCGGCAGCCGCGTCGCTGAGGGCTTCGCGGCCTTCGCCTGCGCCGCGGCAGCGCTGATGGCCGCCGCCCAATGGCAGGCGCCGCGGCAGCGCTGGCTGGCCCTCAGCGTGGCGGCACTCTGCGCCTTCGCCTGCTTCGCGACCCTCGAGCGCGGCATCTGGATCGCCGCCGTGGGCGCGGCGGCGCTGACCGCTCTCGCCACCAGGCGCGGCCGGCGCCTGCTGCTGCCGGGGGCGATGGTCTGCGCGATCGGGATCGGCGGGACGCTGATGCTCTCCAGCACGCTGGCCCAGAAGACCTCCGAACGGGCCGGCTATGAGCTGAGCGTCTGGAATCGCGAAAACCAGACGGCGGCGGGGCTGCGGATGGTCGCCGCGAAGCCGCTCTTCGGCTTCGGCTGGGACCGCTACCGCGACGAGAGCCGCGAATACTTCCGCCAGCCGGCGGACTTCCCCCTCAACGGCTACGTCCCGGTGGTCACGATCGGCCTGCCCGAAGAAGTGCTGCCGCTGCACGACACCTATCTCGCCTACGCGACCGAACTCGGGCTGCTCGGCACGCTGCTGTGGGTGGTCGCGGTCGGCTGGGCGGTGATCGAGGCGCTTTCCGCCTCGGGACCGGCGGCGCTGCGCCCCTGGAAGCTCTCGCTGCTCGCGCTCGCGGTCTTCTTCCTGATCATCAACTTCTTCAATCCCCATGAGCAGCCCTTCCCGATCCTCCTGCTGCTCGTCTGGGCCGGCGTAGCGCGCGGGGTCGCGGTGCCCGAGCCAGCTCCGCGCCGGTCGCTGCCGGCGTCGCCGACGGGCCGCCTCGCCGCCGCCAGGGGATGAGCCGCGGTGCAGACGTCCTCCGGGCTTGCCGCGATGGCGATCGTCCTGGCCGCTCTGGCCGGCTGCGGAGGGGGCGCCGGGACGGTGCCGGCGGCGCCCGGCGGCGCTCGTCCCGCCGCCGCGGTGGGGCCACCGCGCGCCCTGCGACAGCCGCCCTTCCGCTTCTACTCTCCGGCCAGCTTCTGGAATCGGCCCGTGCCGGCGAGCGCCGCGCTCGACCCTCGCTCGGCCGCGATCGTCGCGTCCCTGGCCGACGAAGTCGAGGCCGAGGAGGCGGCGGGCAGCGGCCCGGCGATCAACACCAGCTCCTACAGTGTCGCCGTCTACACGGTCCCCAGGGACCAGCCGACCGTCAGGGTCACCCTCGACAACGCCCACGCGCCCGCCCTGCAGGCGGCCTGGCGGGCGGTGCCGGTGCCGGCCGGCGCCAAGCCGGCGGCGGGCACTGACGGAACCATGGTCATTTGGCAGCCGGCCACGGACAGGCTTTGGGACTTCTGGCGCGCGGTCGAGAAGCCCGATGGCTGGCACGCCGCCTGGGGCGGGGCGACCCGTCGCGTCTCCGAGGCCTCGGGCGTCTACGGTCCGTCGAGTTGGCCCGGGGCGAAGCGGAGCTGGGGGACCTCGGCGGCCTCGATCGGCGTCGTCGGGGGCCTGGTGACCCTCGAAGACCTCGAGCTCGGCGTCGTCAACCACGCCCTGCAGATGGCGCTGCCACGGGTGCGAGCCGGGGTCTACGCGCTGCCCGCCGCGCGAACCGACGGGCAATCGCACGATCCGCTGGCGCTGCCCGAGGGCGCTCACCTCCGTCTCGACCCGCGCCTGAACCTCGCCGCCCTTCAGCTGCCGCGGCTGACCCTGATCCTCGCCCGAGCCGCACAGCGCTACGGGATCGTCGTCAACAATCGCGCCGCCAACGTCGCCTTCTACGCCCAGGATCCGACCCCGACCGGGACCGACCCCTACCGCGGCCCGGACGGCTACTTCGAAGGCTCCTACCCGCGGCGGCTGCTGGCCCGCTTCCCCTGGCGGCATCTGCAGCTGCTGCGAATGCGTCTGCGAGCGCAGCGATGAGGGGCCGCGCCGGGGCCGAGGAGCAGCTGGTGGTGCTGAGCGCCTCGACGGCAGCGCGGCGAAGCTCGGCGCGGGAGCGAGCCAGGGAGCTTGAGCGCTGTCTGGACCCGGACCGCCTGATCCGGCTGCTCACCTCGACCCGGCTGCTCCCGACCCTGGGCCCGCGTCTCTTGGGGATGATCGGCGCTCCCCACCGGGAGCGTCTCGAGGCGGCGCTGGCGCCGGCGCTGGCACAGGGCCGGCGCCAGGACGCGATCCTCGAGCTCACCACCGCGCGGGCAGGCGACGCGCTCGAGCGGGCGGGAATACGGTCGGCGGCGCTGAAGGGGCCGGCGCTGGGGGCGGAGCTCTACGGCGAGCCCGGACGGCGCCTCTCCAGCGACGTCGACCTACTGGTCTCCCCGGCCCAGCTGGGCGCTGCCGTGTCCGCGATTCGCCAGCTCGGCTATGTCCCGATCGAGGGCGGCGGCGAGCTCGGCCTGCCGCTCCTGCATGTGGCGCTCATCCACGAGCGCGGCCTGCTACCGCCGATCGAGCTGCACTGGCGGGTGCACTGGTACGAGGACCGCTTCGCGGCCGAGCGGCTGCTGCCCGCCGAGGATCTCGCCTCCTGGCGCGACTGGCGTCCCGAGCCGGTAGATCAGCTCTGCGCGCTGCTGCTCTTCTACGCGCGCGACGGGTTCATGAGCCTGCGCCAGGCGGCCGATCTCGCCGCCTGGTGGGACCGCGACGGGCAGGCCATGCCGGCCGCGGCGCTGGAGCGCAGGCTCGACGCCTATCCCTCCCTCGAACCGGCTCTGCTCGCGGCTCTGAGAGTGGCCGAGAGGACCGTCGGCCTTCCCGCCGCGCGACTCCTCAGCGCCCCGCGGCCGCTCGGTTCACGAGCCCGGCTGGCGGTCCGGCTGGCGAACCCGCTAGGGCACTCGAGCGTGGCCCAGATCTACGCCGAGATGGGACTGATCGACGGCCTGCTGGCCCCGGCGCGCGGCTGGCGAGCCTTCCTCGGGCGCCAGCTGGCGCCCAGCTCCGAGCTCGCCGGGCCCGGCGACGGGCACCGCCACGCCGCCTCTCTGCTGGCCCGCTACGGGCTCGCACTCACCCGGGCGGCGCGAGTTCGTCCCCACCCGACTCGTTGATCGCTTGATGAAGGCGTTGAGGGCACTGCTGATGGTCTTCGCGGCGGGCCTCGCGGCTTGCACCGGCTACCTGTTGACGCTGCTCTTCGCCGCCCGCGGCACCCTTCGCGCCGGGCCCCCGCGAGCAGCCGGCGCGGGCACCGGCAGCTCACGCCTGGTCGTCCTGGTCCCGGCTCACGAAGAGGAATCGGGCCTGCCCCAAACCTTGCGCGCGCTGGCGCGCTGCGAGTACCCCGCCGGCGCCCACCGCACGATCGTGATCGCCGACAACTGCACCGACCGGACCGCGGCCCGGGGCCGCCAGGGCGGGGCCGAGGTCTGGGAGCGCTTCGACCGGAGACACGGCAAGGGACACGCCCTCGCCTGGGCCCTGGCGGAGCTCGAGGCCGACGGCGACGACTTCGACGCGGTCGTCGTTCTCGATGCCGATTGCAGCCCCTCCGTCAACATGCTGAGCGCCATCGATGTCCGGCTTCGGGGCGGCGCCGACGCGGTCCAGGTCAGCTATGTGGTGGCCAACCCGGGCGACTCCCATTCCTCGGCCCTGCGCTTCGCCGCCTTCGCGCTGATGAACACGGTGCGCTACGCGGGGAAGCAGCGGCTCGGCCTCTCCTGCGGCCTGGCCGGTACCGGTATGGCCCTGAGCAGCGGTCTGCTGGCGGCTGAGCCGTGGACGGCGACTGGGCTGGTCGAGGACGGCGAGTATCACCTGCGAATGGTCGAGGCCGGGCGGCGTGCCGAGTTCGCGGCGGAGGCCTCGGTCAGCTCGCCGATGCCGACCACGCGCGCGGCGACCGCCAGCCAGCAGGAACGCTGGGAGGCCGGGAAGCTGCGCCTGGCCCGTGACTGGTCGCCCCGCCTGCTCGCCGCCGGTCTGGCGGCTCGCGACCCGGTCCGCATCCACGCCGCCCTGGAGTGCCTGGTGCCGCCACAGTCGCTGATCGCCGCCGGCGGCCTCGCCGCCGCGCTCGGCGGCCCCTGGCTCCACTCGCGCCGGCTGACGGCGCTCGGCTCGTTCAGCCTGGGTGCCCAGCTCGCCTTCGTCCTCGGCGGCCTGCGACTGGTCGGCGCCCCGGTCGCGGTCTACCGCGCCTTGCTGGCGGCGCCGGCTCTGATCGCCACGAAGCTGGCGCTCTACCTGCGGCTCCTGGCCGGTCGCGGCCCAACCGCCTGGGTTCGGACCGCGCGCCCAACGCCGGAGCGGAAACCGGGCGGTGCCGGGTGAGGATCGGCTACCTCTGCTCGGCCTACCCGGCCGTCTCGCACACCTTCGTGCTCCGCGAGGTCGAGGCGCTGCGGGAGCTCGGCGCCGAGATCGAGACCTTCACGATCCATCGCGCCGAGCCCGAGCAGTTGCTCAGCGAGGCCGACCGCGAGGCCTTTCGCACCACCTTCGCGATCCTGCCGCCGCGCTGGCCGCGACTGGCGCGGGCTCATCTCCGGCTTGCCCTGCGCGCCCCCCTCGCCTACCTAGCGACGCTCGCCTTGGCGCTGCGACTCTCGCCGCGATCGTTGCGGGGACCGCTCTGGCAGGTCTTCTACTTCGGCGAGGCGGTGCTGCTCTGGGATCAGTGCCGGCGGCAGGGGATCCGCCACCTGCATGTCCATTTCGCCAACGTCGCCGCCGACGTGGCGCTGCTCGCCAGTCACATCGGCTCGTCTCTGGAGCCGGCGCGACCGTGGTCGTGGAGCTTCACCATGCACGGGCCGACCGAGTTCTACGACGTGCCCCGCTTCCGCCTCGCCCAGAAGGTGAGGCTGGCCAGCTTCGTGGTCTGCATTAGCGAGTTCGCACGGAGCCAGCTGATGATGCTGACCGAGCCGGGCGACTGGCCGAAGCTGCGGGTTATCCACGTCGGCCTCCCGGTTGAGCAGTTCTCGCCGGCGCGGGCGGCCGAGGCCGCCCCCTGCCGCGACTCCCGTGCCCGGATCCTCTGCATCGGTCGGCTGGTCGCGGAGAAGGGCCACGCGGTGCTACTGGAGGCGACGACGTTGCTGGCGGCCCGCGGGTGCGACGTCGAGGTCGTGCTCGCCGGCACCGGGCCCGAGCGCAGTCGGCTGGAAGGCGCAGCCGCGGATCTCGGCATCGCCGACCGGGTCCAGTTCCTCGGCGCCGTCGGCCAGGACGAGCTGTGCTCCCACTACGCCCGCGCCTCGGCGTTCTGCCTCGCCAGCTTCGCCGAGGGCGTACCGGTGGTGCTGATGGAGGCGATGGCGATGGAGCTGCCGGTGGTGAGCACCCGGATCACGGGGATCCCGGAGCTGATCGAGCACGGCCGCGAGGGCCTGCTGGTGACGCCCGGACGCCCGGACGAGCTCGCCAACGCCCTCGCCAAGCTGCTCGCCGAGGCTGCGCTCGCGCGCGAGCTCGGCGAGCGGGGACGCGAGAAGGTGCTGCGCGCGTTCAGCGCCGAAGCTTCCGCCGCCGCGCTCTACGCGACCTTCGAAGAGCTGGTGCCGGGGCTGAAGGCCACCCGGCGCCGGGCGCCGTCGAGATTGAAGGCGGGCATCTGATTGCGCCTGACCACGGTGCGGCGGGCCGCCTCGCGCAGATGCTCATGAAGAACCTGGTCGGCCTCGACGGAGATCGCCAGCCCGCGCCGGGACAGTTCCCTGGCGATCCCGGTCTGGTGATCGTCGATCTGCTCGGACTGGCCGAGCCGGCGCGGCACGAGAACGGGGCACTTGCCGCACTCCAGGGCCGCCATCGCCGAGCCGATCCCAGCGTGGGAGACGACGAGGTCGGCCGCGGCGATCGCCGCCATCAGCTCGTGCTCGGGAATCTCCGGGCTGGCCGCGATCGGCAACCCGGCGGTATCGGTGGTGCCGGTCTGCCAGACCACCTCGGCCCCGGCCGGGAGCACCTCGAGCAGGCGGCGCAGGAGGCGGCCGAAGTCGTGATGGCAGGTGCCGACCGTGACGACGACCTTGGCGATCGGGACCTCCTTCTCCGGTAGCGGCGGACCGGGCTCGAAGCGGTCGAATACCGAGCCGCGGTAGGCCCATCGCGCCGAGGCCCAGCGGGCGTGCTGGGTGTAGAGGTTGACGCCGGGGAAGTTGGCGAGCATGCGGCCGGTGATCGACGGCCCCTCGACCCGCGCCGCCGACTCTATGTAGTGGCAGGCGATCCCCCTGGCGCGGGCCAGAGCGACGAAGGGCAGCGCCACGGCGGCGCCGGTGGTGACAACGGACTCCAGCTCGGGGTCGTTGACGATCCGCCTCGCGGCGGGCAGGGTTCGCATCAGGTTGAAGACGTCCCGGCTGTCCACGAAGGGCACGAAGTCGACCTGCTTGGAGGCCAGCATCGAGCGACTCTGAGGGGTCTCGAAGGTCACCCAGCGAAACGGCTCCCGGGCCCCGGCGAGATCGCCGTGCAGATGGTGGAGCTCTTTGAGGTGGCCGCCGGTCGAGGCCACCAGCAGGGTGCTCACTCAGAGACCTCCCGCCGCCGAGCCCTTGGCCTCGAACTCGATCGCCTCCCCGCCGAGGCCGAGGATGCCCATGCCGAGGTTGCGTTCGCGCTCGAGGATCAGCTCGACCGCCTCGTTGCGCGAGCGCACACCGAGCTTGGCGAAAGCGGAGGAGAGGTGACTCTTAATGGTGCTCTCGGCGAGGAACAGTTGGTTGGCGATCTGGCCGTTCGTCTGCCCCATCACGACCAGGCCGAGGATCTGCCTCTCGCGGTTGGAGAGAGGGGGCGGGTCGGCCTGCCTGGCCTCGCTGACCGGCAGGCAGACGAGGCCGGCGCGGACGGCCTCCAGGCAGGGCAACAGGGCCTGATCTAGCTCCTGCTCCAAGACCAGCCCCCGGACGCCGATCGCAAGGGCCGCGCGCAGCTCCCAGGGAAGAACCTCGGTGCAGACGATGACGGTCGGCAGCGGGCCATGGGCCCCGGCGAGGGTCTCGGCCCGGGCGATGCCCTCCGAGATGTCCTCGCCGCTCCAAAGGACGAGCAGCGCCGGGGAGTTGCCCGTCGCGATGAGCTCGTCCGCCGTCTCGAAGAAGCGAAAGCGGCCCGCGTCGGGGGGGCCGAGAGGCTCGAACCGCGACCACGCCCGGGCCGGCGCCAGAACGGCCACCGTTGCCTTGGCGTCCGCGAGGGCGCCGCCAGGGTGTTGCTCATATCGCTGCCCCGCCACGCCCAGAAAACGTCCGCGGGAGGCTCGGACTTGCGAGCCCGGCCCGAGCGACTTGGACCGTGCGGGCCGGCGACGCAAAAAGCCCGGCCCGCCGGGAAAAACGACGGACCGGGCCCTTGCCCGGCTGCTATGCGACCGGTGAACTCAGGGATTCGATTTGCAGCCCACTGCCGGGTTGCTCGGGCCGACGCTGTAGCCGCCGACCTCACCGGGGAATCCGGCATCGCCGCCGCTTCCGCCCAGGCACGCCGCGGTCAGCTCCTGCAAGTCGCCGTAGTCGACGACCCTGGGAGCCTCGTAGGCCTCCGAAATCGTCTTGCTTTTCTCCATCTTGAGAAGCTCCTTGTCGGGCTTTTCGGATTCCGCCGGACCGGTCCCAGAGGGTCAAGTACGCGGCTTGGCACTGCGAACTTCAGACTTGCGATGAGTGTATGTGCGGGCCGGTCGCGGTCAAGGAGGAAAAAGGTAGGACTCGAGGCGCGGTGGCCAGCTTCACCCGGGCCAGGCTGACGGGCGAGCCGGGAGGCAGAATCCGCTCGGCCGGCAGCGACTGGGAACGCAGCCAGCACTCGAGGCCGAGCAGACGCCACACCTGCAGCATCCAGCGAAACGGCTGCTGCGGCAGCGGCGAGTCGAAGAGGGCCCTCCCCATCGCCTCCAAGTCCAGGTAGGCCCCCAGCTCGGCCCCCGTCTCGGTCAGAAGGCGCCGGACGAGGACCGCGTCGCGCCCCCTCATGCAGTCGACAATCAGCGACTCGAACCAGGCCTTCTGGGGCCGAAGCCGGACCGCGTCAGGTAGCGAGCCCTCCATGGCCGCTCGCAAGAGCGGACGGTTAAAGCGCGGGTCCAGGGTCGCCTCGGGGGGCTGCCGCAGGCCGAGCTCGACCAGGTCGAGGTCGAGCAGCGGGTGCCTTGCCTCGACGCCGGCGCTGACGGCGCGGCGCCGATGGTGCTCGAAGACCCCCGCCTGCTCAATCCCGGTGCCGATGCCATGGGCGATGTGCGCCCACCAGCGCGGCCCGTCGAGGCGCTTCCAGGCGGCGGAATCGTCGCTCTGCACCAACTGGTCGACGGTGCCCCTGCGCATCCACCCGGGGGCTTCCCGGCGCAGCCGCGGGCCGCGGAGCAGGCTGTCGAGCCAGGGGGACGCGGCGCCTCCGAGGGCGAGCGAGGCAGCGACGCGCGCCACCCTGCGGCGCCGGACCCGAGGGCCGGCGCCCGGCAGGCGCCCCGCAAGCGCCAGCGTGCCGCGGGGATCTCCAGCCAGCAGGCGATCAGCGAGGAGATAGGAGCGCGGCCCGAACAGCTCGTCACCGCCGTCGCCGCCGAGCACCGTCCCGATCCCCCGCGCCCGCGCTGCGCGCAGCAGCGGCAGGGCCCAGAAGTCGCCCCAGCCGAGCGGCGGCAGTGCCCAGCTCTGGACGTGCTCCAAGACCGACGCGAGCAGGCCGCCGGGGCGGACCTCGGCGTTGAGGCCGGACAGCGAGAGGGCCTTCTCCAGGGTCGCGATCAGCTCGGACTCGTCGGCCTGGGGATGCTCGGGGAAGGTGGCCGTGCAGGCGAAGGCGGTGGCGGCCTCGTCCTCGGCGCAGAGAGCCGCCACCGTCGAGGAGTCGAGGCCGCCGCTCATCAGGACGCCGGTCGGTCCGCTGCCCGCGAGGCGACGGCGGACCGAGCGCTCGAGCCGGCCGCGGATGCGCTCGGGCAGGCCGGTGGCGGCCAGCGGCTCCTCGAACCGCGGTTGCCAGTAGCGCCGCTCAGCGACCGCCCCGCCCTCGAAGACGAGCATCGTCCCCGGCCGCAAGCGGGAGACACCGGCGTAGAGCGTCTCGGAGCCGGGGCGATTGCTGGCGGCGATCCAGTGCGCGACCCCGGCCGGGTCGGGCGCGGGCGTTCGCGGCAGCAGCGCGAGCAGGTTCCGCATCTCGCCCGCGAAGCAGAGGCGCCCGCCGCTCCGGTGCAGGAAGCAGGGCCTGACGCCAAGTTGGTCCCGAGCCAAAAGCCCACGCTGGCGCTCGCCATCCCAAGCGAACAGCAGGAAGTCCCCCCGCATCCGCTCCGGCAAGCCCGGGCCCCAGCGGCGGTAGGCGCGGGTGAGCAGCGGCTCGTCCCCCTCGTCGGGCAACGGCCCGTCGCCCAGTTCGGCGGCTATCTGCTCGGCGTTGTCGAGATGGCCGTCGAGCAGACAGAGGATCTCGCCGGAGCCGGCGCGGGGGCCGCTGTAGGCGAGTTGCAGCACGCCGCAGTCGAGCGCCGTGGCCGCGTGCGGGGAGAGCGCCCGAACCGCAACCGCCGCCTCGATCCCCTGGCGCGGATCGAAGGCGCCGGCGATCCAGCGGCTCACGATCCCTCCTCGGTCCGCCTCTTGATCGCCGCAGCGAGCTGATCGGGGCCGACCCCAGGGCCGGCGAGCACACGCTCGACCCGGCCCCGGCAGGCCTGCGAGCAGACATCGAGCAGGTTCGTCAGGCGCCCGGCGTCGAGAAGGAGCAGGTTGAAGGTCGCCGCGAGGAGCAGGCGCGGGTCGAGCACGGGCTCGAAGCGGGGCTGGCGAGGGCCGTCGAGCGCTCGTCGCAGGAAGAAGAAGGAGCCGACCGGCGCCGGAGCGGGCGCGCCGGCTACCCGCAGGACAGACTCTCGCTCGTCGGCGCTGAGGACGTCGCCGGGCTCGACCGATCCGCCGCACAGGAGGCGGTCGGCGTCGGCGCGGGCGACACCCGCGACCGCGGTTCCGGGGTGCCCGATTAACCCCGGGCCGACTCGCTCCAGCGACAGCACGTCGTCGGCCAGGAAGGCCGCTCCCTGGCGACGCAACGCCAGAGCCACCGAGGTCTTGCCAGATCCGGAGGCGCCGAGCAGAGCGATCGCCCTGCCCGCCAGGACGACGGCGCTGGCGTGCATGACCTCGAGGCCGCGCAGCACCGCGGCGAAGGGAAGGACCTGGGCGACCAGCATCCGCTGCCAGGTCCTGGCGCCGGCCTCGCCGGGGCGGCCGACCGCCAGGGAGCCGTCGCGGCTCAGCACGGTGGCGCCGTACCCGGGGCCGGCGATCAGATAGCCGGCGCTGTGGTGCGCTTCGACCTGGAAGTTGACGCTCCCGTCCGGCCGGCGCTGATCGGAGATCAGCTCGGCGCCCCGGGGCCACTCGATGCCGGCCGGATCGCCGGCCTGCAGACGGATCTCGAGCGCCCGCCCGGTGGGCTCCCCCGGCGGCGCCCGCAGCAGCGAGAGCGGCGCGTCGGCGCTGACGTCGAGCCCGAAGACCGTGGCCCTGGTCGCCACTGTGCTGCTCACAGCTCGACCAGTCGGCCGCAGGAGAAATCGCCGGGGGGCAGGACGGCCACGCCTTCGTGCTCAACCCAGGCATGGGCCAGGAAGTCGGGCTCCGGCCGGGCGCCGATCACCAGCGTGGACTCGATGTCGCGGCGTGAGAGCAGGCGGGTGAGGACGAGCGAGCGGACCAGGCAGCGAGTGTCCCCCGGCGCCCGCGCCAGGGTTCGGCCCACCGCGCGACCGAGGCGATGGGCTTCCTGGCCAGCGCCGACGGGCGAGCTGCGGGCCAGGGAGCCGGGCCTCCGCAGGCGCTCGATGACGGCGTCGATCGGCCGGCGACGGAGCTCCCGGCGGGCCAGCCCGTAGGCGGCGAGGATCTCGACGACGAGGCGCGCCCGCTCCGAGATGCCGAGCGGGCGGGCGGGCGGCAGCGGCGCCAGGACAACGAGGGCCATCAGCGAACCGGCCCTCCCTCGCCGGCCGGGACGGCTCGGCTCAGGGCCTGTTCTCGCCATCGACCTCGACCAAGTCGCGCTCGAGCAACGCCTGGCAGAGACTGCACAAATCGACTTCGATCGTCGCCTGCGAACGGCCGTACTGCCTGGCGATCCCGGCCGCGGCCGCCCGCAGGGAGCTGGACTGGACCAGCCGCTCCAGCATCTGGCCGGCGGTCGGGTTGAGGCCGTGGTACTTCCCGGTCTGCAGGTTGAGAACGACGGTCTCGGAGGGAAAGCTGCGGAAGACGACGTGCTGGGGGACACGGATGCAGGCCGTCGGCAGCGAGGAGGGGCTGGGCATCGTTTCCGGCGTCATCGACGGCTCAGTACTCGATGATCGTCCCGCGCCGCTGCCCGAGCCGGATCGCCCGGTAAAGCGCGTAGGTCGAGAGGGGCAGGAGCACGACCGCAAAGCCGGCGATCTTGGCGATCGCGACCGCCGCCGGGGTGGCCTGTGGGCTGTCGACGAGGAGGTGGCGCAGCAGCTCGGTGGCCGGCGTGAAGGGCTGCAGCTTGGCCGCCGTCTGCGCCCATTCGGGAAGCAGGGTGATCGGGAAGTAGAGGCCGCCGACGATCGAGATCAGCGCGATCACCCAGCTGGTGCCGACGTTCCCCTGTTTGGTGGCGACGGTGAGCGCGGCGAAGAGGAGGCCGAAGGGCATGAAGGCCAGCAGCGCCAGCGCCATCGCCGGGATGCTCAACGGCACCGTCGCCCAGTGCAGCTCGAGGCCGAACACGGCCCAGCCGACGCCGAGCGTGAGGGCAGCGATGACGAAGGAGTAGAGAAGCGGGAACAGCGTCATCGCGACGACGCTGCGGATCGCCCCGAACGGGGAGAGCAGGAGGCGGTCGAAGGTTCCCGCGACGAGCTCCTGGCGGACAATTTCGGCGACCGAGAAGCAGGAGTAGAGGACGCTGACGAGAGCGATGCCGACGACGACGAAGCCGAAGTAGCTGGCCGGGGAGGCGAAGCCGCTGACGTGCACGAGCCTGGAGACGTAGTAGAAGAGGGTGAGGCTGAAGATCGCCGTGAGCGCCTGGCTGACCAGGCGGGTTCGGTAGGTCAGGTACACGGTCAGATCGCGTCGCATCACCGCCGCGAAGGCCAGCCACTGGGCGCGCAAGTCGGTCATGCCGGCCCCAGCCGCCCGGCTTCGAGCATCCAGCAGGCGTCGAAGGCCTGCTCATGTCGCTCGCCGCTCGGCGAGCACCAGAGCACGGCGCCCTGGCGCCGCAGCGTTGCCTCGATCGCCGCGTTCAACACCGTCGCGCCCTCGGCGTCGAGACTGGTCAGCGGCTCGTCGAGCAGGACGATCTCGGGCTCGGCCAGAAAGGTCATCGCAATCCGCAGGCGCTGGCGCTGTCCCATCGACATGCGGTCGACCCGCCGGTCGGCCAGCTCGCGCAGCTCGAAGGCGTCGATCGCGGTCTCGACCACCGACGGTACCCGCGAGGGCTCGATCATCGCGATCCGGCCCCAGAACTCCAGCTGGCGGCGAACGGTGAGCCGCGCGTAGAGGCCGCGGTCGCCGGCCGGCAGAAAGGAGACCAGCCGCTGGTAGCGGGCGCGGCTCCGGCGCGGCGTCAGCCCCCACGCCGCCGCCTCGCCGCGGTCTGGGTCGATCAGGCCGGCGGCAATGCGCAGCAGGGTCGTCTTGCCGGCGCCGTTGCGTCCTCCGATCCAAGTCTTGCTGCCGCTGTCCAGGGTCAGGTCGACGTCGTCGAGCACGGGAGCCTGATCCTTCGCCCACCTCTTGCCGACACCCCGCAGCACCAGCGGGAAGGCGCGGTCACGGGATGCGGGGGGAACCGGCGGCAGCTCGGGCGCCGGCCGCGGTGCGGTTGCAAGCCCGGCCGGGGCGACTGCCGGACGCGCCGTGGCTCTGCGCACGCCGTAGCTCACGAGGCGCCGCCGATCGCCGCCGCCGGGTGGAGCGCCAGTGCCGCCTCGATCGCCTCGGCCAGCGCCCCAGGCTCATCCTCGATCCCGGCACGCAACCGGAACAGCCGCGCCGCGCCGACCAGGTCGGAGTAGAGCGCGAAGCGGCGATCTTCCGGTTCCGGTCCGTGGGCGCGCCCGAGCATGAAGGGGGCGAGGGTCAGCGGCGAGGCGGGCAGGGGCTCGACCTCCAGCGCCAGCCCCGCTTCCCGCTCGAGGAGGAAGACGGCGGCAACACCGCGGGCAGCGCCGGTGCACTCGTGGATCGCGACCCAGCTCTCGCCACCGAGCTCGCCCACGAGGCTGCCAAGCCGTTCCTCCGCCGCCGAGGCCAAGTTCATGTGGGGAGTTCCGGGGTACGCCCGGACGGCGCCGTCGACGTTCTCCAGCACCACCACGTCGTCGCTGAAGAGCGGCCAGCCACGTCCCACCAGCTCGGCGGCGAGCGTCGACTTGCCGCTGCCGCTGGGACCGGCGATCAAGACCGCGCCAAGGGGAGACTCGGCCGCGCTCGCATGCAGCGCCTCGCGACCGCAGAGGAGACTGAGGTTGGGCAGGATGCGGCTCACCAGCACCCGCTGCCAGGCCAACTCAGGAGTGTCGCCGGGGACGCAGTCCAGGTGCGCCCGGCGCGGATCGAGCCGGAAACGCGCCTCTTCGCCGTAGCCGAAGAGCATCTCCCCTCCCTCGCCCCGGACGATCGTGAACTCGTGGCCATCGCCGAGCCTGCCCTGCCACGGAGCGGACCCGGGAAGCTCCCTCCAAGTCCGATCCAGCTCGTCGGGGGCAGCCATCGCGATCGTCAGAACGGGCAGGCCCGGTGCTTCCCGGATCACCATCCCCGGCAGCGGGAATGCGCAGTGAAGGTTCAACCCGAAGGCGACATAGCTCGCTTCCACATTGCATAAACCGCGTCGCGGCGAAGATTCTTCCGCCCCTCTCGATCCGAATCTCCTCGCCGCAAGAACACCCCGATCTGTCGCGTTGCCTGGTGGTGAACCCCCGCACCTTCTGGGCCTACGGTCTCCGGGTCGAGTCTTCCTTCGACCTGCCGATCATCTCCTCGGCGGAGCCGGCGAAGCAGCCCGACGTTCGCCTGCGGCTGGTCGAAGAGGGCGAGACGATCGCTCCCTGGTATGACGCGCAGGGGACCCTGGCCTGGCAGTCGATGTTCCCCGATGAGTGCCATGTCCGCTGCGAACGAGGCCGCGACGGCGACTACCGGCTCACCTACGGGCGCCGGGCCAGCTTCCTGCTCGAAGCCGGCGGGGAGACGCTCCTCTGCGATCCGGCCGTCGGGGAGGAACTCAAATGGAAGCGATTCCTGCTGGAGACGGCCCTCTGCTGCGTCAGCCTGATTCGCGGCTTCGAGGCCCTGCACGCCAGCGCCGTGAACACCCGCCACGGCGTGGTCGCCTTCGTCGGCCCCCCGGGCAGCGGCAAGTCGACGCTCGCCGCCGAGCTGGTCCGCCGTGGCCACTCCCTCTTCGCCGACGACGTCCTCGCTCTCAATCGTGAGAGCGGCCAGGTTCACGTCCATGCCGGGCCGCCGGTGATGACCCTGGCGGCCGAGAGCCAGGCTCTCGAAGCGGTCGGCAACCCACTCGAGCCGGCCACGGCGGAAGGCATGCTCTGGGTGCAGGCTCACCGCGCCGGCGGCAATCCACAGCCGCCCGCCGCGATCTTCATCCTCGACCTGAGGCACCAGCCCGACGCCGAAATCGTCGAGCAGAGCGCCGGGCCGGGCCGGCTGCTTCCCCACACGCTCTCCCTGAATCGCGATCCGGCGCGGGCCCTCTCCCGCTTCAGCCTCCTGCGCGAGCTGGCCGCCGGGGCCCCGATCTATCGGCTCGCGACCGGCGACGGCGAGCCCGGCGAGCTGGCGGACATCGTTGAGGAGAAGCTGCGATCGCCGTCGAGCTGGATGCGCCATGTGCCCGCAGCCTGAGCTCGTCTGGCCGGCCGGCGGGGCGCCGGAGAGGAGCGGAGCCGAGGTGCCGCTGGTGCTGATGGACCGAGCGGATCCACAGCTGCTCGCCGAGCTGCTCGAAGCGGTCGAGCGGGTGGCGCGGGCGGGAGCGTTCACCGGCGGTGCCGAGGTCGAGGAGTTCGAGCGGGAGCTTGCCGTCTACTGCGGCAGCGCCGAGGCGGTCGGGGTCTCGTCCGGAACCGAGGCGCTGGCGCTCGCCCTGCGCGGGCTCGGCGTCGGCCCCGGCGACGAGGTCATCGTCCCGACCAACTCCTTCATCGCCACCGCCGAGGCGGTCAGCCTCGTCGGTGCGCTGCCCCGCCCGATCGACGTCGACCCGTGCAGCTGGACGATCACCGCGGACGCCGTGCGCCGGGCCCTGAACCGCAGGACCCGCTGCATCATCCCGGTCCATCTCCACGGACGCACCGCGGATCTCGAGCCACTGCTGGCGCTGTGCCGCGAGCAGGGACTGTGGCTGCTGGAGGATGCCTGTCAGGCCCACGGCGCGCTGTACCAGGGCCGCCGCGCCGGCTCGATCGGGGATGCCGGCTGCTTCAGCTTCTACCCGGCGAAGAACCTGGGTGCCTGGGGGGACGGGGGAGCGATAGTCACCGACGACCCGGAGCTGGCGAGTCGACTGCGGCTGCTGAGGGCGCACGGCGAGTCGCCCCGCTACAACCACCGCGTCGCCGGCACCACGGCTCGCCTGGACGCGATCCAAGCGGCCGTGCTGCGCCTGAAGCTGCGCCGCCTCGACGAGTGGAACGGGCGGCGGCGCAGGATCGCCGAGCGCCTCGACGAGCTGCTCGCCAGCGCCCCGGTCGAGCTGGCGACGCCGGCCGAGGGGCCCGGCGACCACGTCTACCACCACTACGTCGTCCGCAGCGATCGCCGCGACGCCCTGCGCGCTCACCTCGGCGCGGCCGGCATCGCCAGTGCCCTTCACTACCCGATCCCGATCCACCTCTCAGAGGCCTACGCCAACCTGGGGCTGGCGAAGGGAGAGATGCCGGTGGCCGAGCGGTTGGCGCTCCGCTCCTGCTCGCTGCCGATCGGGCCGCTGCAGAGCGAGGAGGAAATCGAGCGGATCGCCGCCGCGGTCAACGACTTCGCCCCGGCGGGCAGCGGCTGATGGAAGCCGAACGCGCCGAATACCTGCTCGGCGGGGAGCGCGTCCAGGAGTCGTCGCTTGCCAGCCGAGCGGCTCGTCGGGCACTCGACGTCTCTGTCGCGGCGCTGGGCCTGGTTCTGGCGGCGCCCCTGTTGCTGGCGATCGCGCTGGCAGTCCGGATCGACTCACCCGGCCCGGCGTTCTTCCGCCAGTACCGCATCGGCCTGAACCGGGAACCCTTTCTCGTCAACAAGTTCCGGACGATGCGGTTCGAAGCCGACCCGGCCCCCCACCGCGAGTACATCGCGCAGCTGGTCTCGGGCGCCCAGTCACAATCCACCGAGGGGCACGAGCTCTTCAAGCTGACCGTCGATGACCGGGTCACCCGGGTCGGTCGGCTCCTGCGCCGCTCCAGCATGGACGAGCTGCCCCAGCTCTGGAACGTGCTGAAGGGAGAGATGTCCCTGGTCGGCCCCCGGCCCGTCGTCCCCTACGAGCTCGACCACTACAAGGAGTCCTACTTCAAGCGCTTCGCGGTCAAGCCGGGGATGACCGGGCTGTGGCAGGTCAGCGGCCGCAACGAAACCGGCTACCTGGAGATGGTCCAGCTCGACGTCGAGTACGTCGAGCGTCGCAGCCTGCGGCTCGACCTGGCGATCCTCCGCAAGACGGTCGGCGTGGTCCTGTCGAGAAGGGGCGTCGCCTGATGGGGATCGTCCCCGCCCGCATCGGCGCCGTCGTCGTCGGCTACGGCTACTGGGGGCCGAACCTCGTCCGCAACCTGCTGAGCCGGCCCGAGTTCGAGTTCCACGGCCTCTGCGAG
This sequence comes from uncultured Actinomycetes bacterium, assembly GCA_963708405.1. Lineage (GTDB taxonomy): Bacteria > Actinomycetota > Thermoleophilia > Solirubrobacterales > 70-9 > VAYN01. The sequence goes on along the minus strand of CAVPSL010000001.1, from coordinate 1,163,081 downwards.
CTGAGCGAGGCACGCGCGGGCCAGTTCCTCGACCATCACCCCGGGCACCCGGTGGTCGCCGAGTTCGAGGAGGTCCTCGACGACCCGAGGGTGCAGGCGGTGCTGGTAGCGACGCCACCGCGTGACTCATCATTCGACCTCGTCTCCAGGGCGCTGCGGGCCGGCAAGCACGTCCTGGTCGAGAAGCCCCTCGCCCGCAGCGCCGCCGAGGCCAGCGAGCTGGTCGAGCTGAGCGAGCAGCTGGGGCAGGTCGCTGATGCCCGGCCACACGTTCCTCTACAGCCCCCCGGTGAACAAGGTGCGCGAGCTGATCCGAGAAGACGTGATCGGCGAGACCTACTTCGTCACCTCATCGCGCATGAACCTGGGGAAGTACCAGAGCGACGGGGTGATCTGCGACCTCGCGCCCCACGATCTCTCGATCCTCCTCTACTGGCTCGACGAGCCGGTGGTGCAGGTCTCGGCGACCGGTCGCAGCGTCTTCGACGACGGGGTTCCGGAGACCGCCTTCCTGACCCTGTCCTTCGCCAGCGGCACCGCCGCCAACGTGCAGGTCTCCTGGCTGGCGCCGCGCAAGCTTCGCCAGATGATCATCGTCGGCAGCAAGAGGATGGTCCAGTACGAGGACACCTCGGCGACGAGGCGATCCGCGTCTACGACCGCGGCCTCGACTTCAAGGCCCCGACCAACTTCGGCGAGTACCAGCCTCACCTACCGGACCGGCGACATGGTCGCGCCGCGGATCGAAGCCGCGAGCCCCTCAGCCTCGAGCTCGGCGACTTCGCCAAGGCCATCCTCACCGGCACCGAGCCGCGCTCGAATGCGCGCCTCGGGCTCGAGATCGTCAGGGCCGTCGAGGCTTCGGAGATCTCTCTAAGAGCCGGCGGCCAGCCGGTCGAGCTGGGCGGCGCCAAGGGGCTCGACCTCGCTGCGCCGGCCCGGGGCTGAACGAGCGAGGACTTAGGCCTGGTCCGCGCGACCGGCGCCGGCGAGCGGCCTGGCCGGATTGCCGGCCACGACGGCTCCCGCCGGCACGTCCTTGGTGACCACAGCTCCAGCCCCGACGACCGCCGCCTCGCCGATCCGCAGGCCACCGAGGATCGTCGCCCCCGAGCCGATCGAGGCGCCGTCCTCGACCGTCGTCCTCAGCAGCTCCCAGTCCGCGGCGCCCTTGAGACGACCGTCGTCAGCGGTGGCCTTCGGGTTCTTGTCGTTGACGAAGACGACGCCGTGACCGACGAAGACCCCGTCGCCGATCGCCACCCCCTCGCAGATGAAGGTGTGGCTCTGAATCTTGCAGCGGGCACCGACGCTGGCTCCAGCCTGGATCTCGACGAAGGTTCCTATCCGCGTCTCCTCGCCGATCTGGCAGCCGTAGAGGTTCGCGAACGAGTGAATCACGACGTCCTCCCCGAGCCCGACATCGCGAAGCGTCCGATAGGGCGCCCGATTTGCCGGCCACGATCTCACTCCCAGCTAACGCCGCCGGACGCCCGAGCCTTGCGGGGTCCCCGGTTCAAGTCCGGGTGTCGGCTCTTTCGCGTTCGCCGGCGGCGGTGAGCCGCCGCTCGATCGCCTCGGCGTAGACGCCGTGCAGGGTGCTGCGGGGGGCCGCGTCCTCGACCCCGTAGGCCTCCGCCATCGCTGCGGCGAGCGTGCGCTTGAAGGTCGGGCCGTGCCAGGCGTGGGCTTCGGGGGCGCGGCCGACATGGAGGTGGGTCAGCTCGTGCAGGAGCGTCTCGAGGACGTCGCCGGGGCGGATGCCGGGGTAGGCGGTGACCGAGAGGCGGAACTGGGTGGGGACGGCGAAGCCGAGCCGGTTGGGGCGGCGGCGGGCGCGGCGCACGCGCAGGTCCGGGGCGCGCTCGGCCAGGGGGCCTGCAGCGAAGGTGTCGAGCCGGCGCAGTCGTTCCATCTCGGCGTCGAGGGAGACGCCGGCGACGAGGTAATAGGAGCGCGGGCGGCGGCGGGGCGGAGAGCTCACGGCCGGTACAGTCGCAGGCCGTGGCCGGCGCCGAGGACACGCGCATCCGCCCCGCCCGGGAGGGCGACGTCGGGACCCTGTTCGGGCTGATCCTGGAGCTGGCCGAGTACGAGAAACTCGCCGACAAGGTCAACGGCGACCCCGCGGTGCTGCGCCGCACCCTCTTCGAGCAGCGGGCGGCGGAGGCGCTGCTGTTGGAGCGCGAGGGCGTGGCGATCGGCTACGCGATCTTCTTCACCACCTTCTCTTCCTTCGAGTGCCGACCGGGGATCTGGCTCGAGGACGTCTACGTGCGGCCCGAGCACCGCCGTGGCGGCACCGGCCGGCGGGTGATGGAGCACCTGGCGCGGCTAGCGGTCGAGCGCGGCTATATGCGGCTCGAATGGTGCGCGCTCGACTGGAACGAACCGGCGCTCAACTTCTACGCCAAGCTCGGCGCCACCCGGCTCGAGGACTGGCGGATGCTGCGAGTCGACGGCGAGCGGCTGCGCCAACTGGCCGACGGCGCAGCTCAGGACTGACAGCGCCGGCACCAGTAGGTCGTGCGGTTGGCATCGCCCTGGCCACGGGCCGAGACGGGGCCGCCGCAGACTGGGCAGGGGCCGCGTCGGCGGTAGATCGCGTGCGGCTGGCGACCGCTGGCGACCGCCTCCATCATCAGCGCCCGAGCAGCGTCGAGGACGACGAGCAGCTCCTCGTCGGAGAACTCGCCGAGGCGGCGCCAGGGATCAGTGCGGGCGGCGAAGCAGGCCTCGCTCTTGAAGATGTTGCCGATCCCGGCGACGAGGCCCTGGTCGAGCAGGACATCGCCGAGGCTGCGGTCGGGCTGGGCGCGCATCGCCGTGACGACTGGCGCCGGGTCGAAATCGGCGGCGAGGATGTCAGGGCCGAGCCGGGCTAACTGCGCGTCGATCCGCACCCTGTCGGCCCTCAACAGCCGCAGCGTCGGGCCGCCGAACTGGACCGCCTCCTGTCCCTCCCCGCTCAGCACCAGCCAGGCCGATTGCCGGCGCTTGCGCCAGCGTTCGCCGCGCCGGTAGGTGTGCCAGGAACCGCTCATCCCCAGATGGCTGTGGAGGACGAGGTCGTCGAAGCGCAGCAGCAGGTGCTTGCCGTGGGAGTCGACGGCCTCGAGCCGGCGCCCGTCGAGCCGCTCCGGCCGGGCGACGTGGCCCCGCGGGTTCGGCGTCGCCACCGCGACGACCTCGCCGCCGAGCGCCGCTTCCAGCCGCCGAGCCGCCCGCAGAATCGTGTCGCCCTCTGCCACAGGGCAATGATGATCCTCCGAGCTCGAAGGGTTTCCACCCCTATAGCGGGGGCATTCCTTCGAGAAGCGGTCGGGCGCGGCTAGATTGGACCGATGCGGCGGCGGATCGACCCGGAGGCGAAGCAGGCGCTGTTGACGGTTGCCGGCGCCCGGGTCGCGATCGGCGTCGGCGCTCTGGTGGCGACGGGGCCGGCGCTGCGGGGGCTCGGCTTCGGCGCGGCCGGACCGCGGGCGACCACCCTGGCGCGAGCCGCGGGCAGCCGCGATGTCGCCCTCGGCCTACTCACCGTCGCCGCCCGCAACGACCGCTCGCGGCTGCGCACCGCCGGCCTCGCCGCGGCAGGGGTCGACGCCGCCGACGCCGTCACCTTCGGCCTCCTCGCCCGCGATCCCGAGCTGCGCTTCGCCGGCGCCGGCAGCAGCCTGGCGGGAGTGGCGGCAGCCCTGGTCGGCACCTGGGCCTGCTCGCGGCTGCGATGACCGAGGCCGCCTACGACCGGATCGGCGTCGGCTACCGCCAGGTGCGACGGCCCGACCCGCGAATCGCGGCGCGGCTCGAAGCGGCGCTCGGCGACGCCGCCACGGTTCTCAACGTCGGTGCCGGCACCGGTTCCTACGAGCCTGCCGAGCGCGAGGTGACGGCGGTCGAGCCCTCGGCGGTGATGATCGAGCAGCGGCCGGCCGGAGCGGCGCCGGTGGTGCAGGCTCGCGCCGAAGCGCTGCCGTTCGCGGACGACAGCTTCGACGCCGCGATGGCGATCATCACCGTCCACCACTGGGACGACCCGGCGGCCGGGCTGGCGGAGATGCGCCGGGTCGCCCGCGACCGCGTTGTCGTCCTCACCTTCGACGCGCCCGTGATCGCGGAGATGTGGCTGGCCCGGGACTACGTGCCGCGTCTGATGGAGCTCCACGCGGAGTGGGTACAGCCGCTAAACGACGTGGTAGCCGCCCTGCCCGAGGCGAGGGTCGAGCCGCTGCCGATCCCCCGCGAATGCACCGACGCCTTCTGGTGCGCGCTCTGGGACCGGCCCGAGCTGCACCTCGACCCGGAGCTGCGCCGCGGCAGCTCCGGTTGGCAGGCCATGGACGCGGCCGAACTGGCCGAGGCCGAGCGCGGCATCGAGCGGCTGCGCGCCGACCTCGAGAGCGGCGCCTGGGACGAGCGCTACGGCCACCTGCGCGAGGCGGCCGAGCTCGACGTCGGCCTGCGCCTGGTCGTCTCCCCCGCCTAGCCCTCGCCGCCGCGGAACCCGACTGGCACCTTCTGCGGGTCGTGCGACTCGATCACGCGGTCGATCAGGCCGTAGTCCTTCGCCGCCTCGGGGAGGAAGAACTTGTCGCGTTCCATGTCCTCGTGGATCTGCTCGGCCGACTGGCCGGTGTGGTGGACGTAGATCCCGTCGAGGCGTTCGCGCAGCTCGAGGATCTCGCGGGCGTGGATCTCGATGTCGGTCGACTGGCCTTCGAAGCCGCCGCTGGGCTGGTGGATGAGAATGCGGCTGTTGGGCAGCGCCATCCGCTTCCCTTTGGCGCCGCCGGTGAGGATCAGCGAGCCGGCCGACATCGCGATCCCGTAACAGATCGTCTGCACGTCGGGCTTGATGAACTGCATCGTGTCGTAGATCGCCAGGCCGGCGTAGGCGGAGCCGCCGGGCGAGTTGATGTAGAGGCTGACGTCCTTGTCGGGATCCTCGGCCTCGAGGTGCAGCAACTGGGCGATGATCAGGTTGGCGAGGTCCTCGGTCACCTGTTCCCCGAGGAAGACGATCCGCTGCGCCAGCAGGCGGCTGTAGATGTCGAAGGAGCGCTCGCCGCGAGCAGTCTGCTCGACGACCATCGGTACCAGTGGCATAGGGCCTCCTCTTCCTGGGGGTTGAAGTCCGCGGGGACGATGTGCAACTATACGGTTGCGTGTCCACGCTAGCACACACCGTAGAGCGTTCGGTCGTCGTCGCGGCTCCCGCCGAGGAGGTGCGCGAGGCGCTCCGCGACGAGGGCTTCGTCTCCGAGTGGCTGGGCGAGGAGGTCGAGTTGACCGTCGAGGAGGCCGAACGCGTCTGCTTCCGCTGGCACCGCGAGGGCTGGGGCGAGAGCGAGGTCGAGCTGACCGTCGACGCCGTTGCCGAGGGCGCCCGCGTCACCGTCGTCGAGACCGCCTTCGGGCCCGTCACGCCGCTGCTCGTCGCCGGCTGGGCGCCGCGCCTGCGGGCGCTGCCGCTGCTGCTGGGACGGCTGGTCCCGGCCTAGCCGTGGCGGGTCCGGCACCGCTCTCCCCCACGCCCGGCGACGGCGCGGCCGACGTCGTCTTCGCCGCCCTCGCCGACCCGACCCGGCGCCACCTGGTCGAGATGCTGGCCGCCGAGCCCGGCGCCACCGCGACCAGCCTCGCCTCGGCGCTGCCGATCAGCCGCCAGGCGGTCGCCAAGCACCTGACCATGCTCGATCATGCCGGCCTCGTCCACAGCCGCCGCCGCGGGCGCGAGCTGCGCTTCGAGCTGGAGCCGCGCCCGCTCGCCGACGCCGCCGCCTGGATGGCCGCGGTCGGTGCCGAGTGGGACGACCACCTGGAGCGGCTGCGCCGCCTGCTCGAGCACTGAGCTAGTGGCGGACCGTGCAGCTGCGGGTCAGGGTGCTGCTGAGGGTGCGGCCGTCGGCGAACCCCATCGAGGCACGGGCGAAGGGGAAGACGGCCCCGGGGAAGCCGGCCGGGGCCGGACAGGCGGCGGAGATGTAGCTGCGGTGCTGGCCGCGGTAGGAGTAAAGCCGGTGCAGGTTGAGGTAGATGTGGCGGATATAGCCGTAGCGGTTGAGGGTCGGTGGCAGGTCGCCGGTGAGGACGGTCCCGTAGGCGCCGTGACTTTGGAGAATGTGGAAGGTGATGATGCGGGTGATCGCCACCGGGTCAGTGCCGTAAACGTGAGCGAGGATCGCCGGCTTGCCGCCGACGACGGAGTTGAAGGCGAGGATGTGCCCGTTCGACGGGAAGGCGAGCTGTTCGGGGAAGGCGGTGTCGGCGAGGTAGTTGCCGCTGCCGACGAGAGCGTCGCGACAGTTGGCGAGCGCCTGCCTGTCCGGGGTCGAGACGAGCTCGTTGTAACGACAGACCGGCAGGCCGCGGCTGTTGAGGACGCCGCCGCGGTTCAGTTCAATCGAGATCTGGCGCAGGGCGGGCGGTCGGTCGCCGGAGAGCGTCCTGACGGTCCCATCGACGCTGACGCTGATCGGCGCCAGCGAGTCACGTGGGAGCGCCGTCGGCGCCAGGCCGCCCTTGAACTTGACGAAGAGGTCGCCGTGCTCAACCAGCTCAGCGCGGGCGAAGGGGGCGGTTGAAAGGACCAGCAGCGCAGCAGCGAGAGCGAGGAGGAGAGCCCTCCTCATTCGCCCCGTGCCTGACAAGGCCGGACGAAGTTGCCAACCAGCCTGGTCCCGTCCTTGAAGCTGAAGGTGCCGATCGCCTGCAGCCTGCCGTCCGGACAACGGGCGTTGGCGAAGCTGTGCTGCTGGCCCTTGTAAGTCCACTTACGGCCGACTTTCAGCGAGCCGGAGATGGGGATGCCGGCGCCGCCGGCGATCTTCGGTATTTCGGCGCTGACCCTGTAGCCATAGCGACCATTGTGGATCGTTTCGATCCGGATCGGGATGACGAAGGTGGTCGGAACCGGGACCGTGACGTAGGCGTGGGCAATGACGCTGGGGTCGCCACCGATCTTCGGCCCATTGAAGAGCGTGATCGGCGAGTCGGCCGGGATCGGCGCCTGTTCGGGGAACTTGACGATCGCGTGCCCAAAGCCCTCGCCAACGATCGCCCCTGGGCAAAGCTTGCGCGCCTGGGGCACGGTCGTCGCCTGCAGTTTCGCCGTCGTGCATTTCGGCAATCCGGTGGTGTCAACTGAGCCGTGCTTGTCGAATTCAAACTCGATGGTTTTGAGCACGGGCGGCAGCGTGCCATCGGCGGTGCTGAGCTTGCCCTTACCGAAGATGGTGATCGGCGCGTCGTGGTTTTTCGGCAGCGTCGTCGGCGTGAAGCCGCCTTCGCCGTCGACGACGATGTTGCCCGCCTGCAGGTGGACCTTGAGAACGTCTTTGATCGCCCAGGCCGAAGCCGCCCCGAACAGGAGCAACGCGGTCGCGACCGCAAAGACGCGGACTCCCCTACCCATGCGAATAAGTGTAGGTGAATAACAAACCCGGGTGGATTAGGGGCGCGAAGAACGGGCGCTCAGGCAAGGGCCGCGACCTCGGCCGCTTCGGCACGACCGAGGTAAGGGGCGAGAAAGAGCTCGACGAGGTCGGGTAGGAGGGCTTCCAGGCCGGCGCCGTTGTCGGCGGCGAGCTCGCGCGAGATCAGCGCGGCGACGCCGCCGATCAGCGAGACCGCGACCGCCTCGGAGGGCTGGCGGGAGGTCGCCGGGCGACCGGAGGCAAGGCAGCCGAGCGCCTCATTCATCGCCCGGCGGTAGCGGGCGGCCGGGGCGCCACCGGCCCGCTGCGGTGCGAGCAGACAGAAGCGGGCCAGGTCCGGCTCGGCAGCGAAGAGCTCGAGCGCGGCGCGCAGCCGGGCGACCACCTGCCGCGGCCAGTCGGCGGCGTCGGCGGCCGCCTCCCGCGCGGCGGTGCAGAAGCGAGCGACCGACTCGTCGTAGACCGTGAGCACGCAGTCTTCGCGCGACTTGAAGTTGGCGTAGAAGACGCGGCGCGAGACCCCGGCCTCGGCACAGATCGCCGCCACGGGCGCACCCTCCACCCCCTGCGCGGCGACGGTGGCGACGGTGGCCGCGACGAGCCGCTGACGCTGGTTGCGGGCGACGTACTCGCGCGAGAGGCCGTGGCGTCCCGGTGGCAGCCGGGGCAGGCGCGGGGCGACCTCGTCCTGCCTCTTCTGTCTGGGCACCGCGCGGACGATAGCTGGCACCGCCTTCGTACCCCTGTTTCGGTACTCGCGAGTTCACGATCGGGACACGAAGATTGTTTCTATTTAGATGTATGTTCGTTCCTATTGCCGGTACTGGACGGGCCTGGGAGGCAGGCCGCGGGGCCGGAGACAGGGGACGAATTGCCAGCCAAAGCGCCCGATCCGAGCGAAGGCGGGGATGAACAGCGCGGCCTCGGCCTGCCCTCGCGCGAGGACCTCGCCGGCGCCATGTTGGCTGCCTGCGGTGACCTCGGCTACCAGCGGGTCGGGATCGACGAGGTGCTCGCGCGGGCGGGCGGTAGCCGCGAGTACTTCTTCACCCAGTTCAGTGGTCTCGGCGACTGCTACGCCGCCGGCTACGAGCTCGAGACCGGCCGGCTCTGCGGCGAGCTGCTGGCCCTCGGCGGCGCCGCCGAGGAGTGGCGCCACGGCCTCCGCGCCGCCCTCGACCACCTCGCCGACTACGTCACCGCCGAGCCCGCCCTGGCCCGCACCCTGCTAGTCGACGTCCACCTCGCCGGCGACCTGGCTGAGCTGCGCCGCAAGCAACTCTTCGAGCGCCTCGCCCGCGCGATCGACAGCGCCCGCGAGGAACCCCACGCCCACCACGCCCCGCCGCCGCTGACATCCCTGTTCATGGTCAGCGCGATCGAGTCCGCCGCCATCGCCGCCTTGATCCGCGACGAACCGGACAGCTTCGCCGCCGCGGTCCCGGAGCTCGAACAGCTGGTGGTGGCGGCGTACTTCGGGGACTGAGCGACGCAGTCAGACCACCGCGGCGATGACGCCGGCGACGGCGCCAAAGCCAGCGACGATCGAAGCGCAAATCCCGATGATCCCCTGCAGCATCAGCCGCTGCTGGTTTTCGAAGCCCTCTTTCATCTCTCAGCGCACCGAGACGAACTCCTCATTGACCTTCTCGAAACGCCTGTTGGTCTCGGCTCGGAATTCCCTGATCTCGCCTTCCAGCCTCTCAAAGCGCTTGTCGACCGCTTCGAAACCGCGGTCGACCCTGAGGCTGAGTTCGTCGATCCGCTCTTCGCTCCGGCTGCGCTCCATGACGTGCATTCAAGCAGAGTAACCTTTTGTCTGCAGTGATGCTCGATCGCTGATGAACGACGAACGGCCCGGCAAATGCCGGGCCGTTTCGTCAGCGATTAGCAAGTACTCCTACTTACGCTTACCCTTCCGTGCCTTCCCGCAATCCGCCTTCATCACCGGGCTGCTGTCAGCCACCTTCCCGCTCTGCCCGTCGAACCCCACCGCTGCCCTAGGAGACTTTGGCGAAACTCGCCACGCGAGTCGCCAAGCGGGTTTGCAGGGTTGGTGATTTCACGGATACCTCGCTTTCAGGGGTTCTTTACCCCATAGGATCTGGCCAACCAATCGACTGAAGGGGAGGCAATGGCAACGAAGGTAGAGGTCAAATCCGGTATCGGCTCCGGCTCGGATACTCACGTGGTCGAGGGCAAGCCCGATGGTTTGAGTGGGCTTGTGAACGATGCAATCAAGGCCAACGACAAGTTCGTGACCTTCAGGGTTCCAGGCGACAAGAAGCTCAGCGTCATTGCCGAGCGCGTTGATGCAATCTGGGAGGAGTAGCCGACCGGCAGACGTTGCTGGCCGAGGCGAGAGGCCTACCCCTCGACGGCGTCCGCCTGAAAGAACTTCAAGCAGACCGCTTGTTCGGTCCGCAGGTGCCGTGGCATTAGTTGAGCCTTCGTGTACCTGCCGAGATGCACCTTCAGTTCCTCCTCGGTGCCTTCGGCGAGAACGCGATGGATTTCGTCCCGCTCGACCAGAAGCGAGTCCGCAATCGCGTTGAGCGCATAGGGGCGCTGCTCGGCCGGGTGATCATCGACCTGAACCGGGACGCCGCAAGTGTGCCCGTCTGAAGACATGATCTCAACACGGAACATTTTCCCGTGCCGGACGTCTTTGCCCGCGTCTCCCGTTAGACGAGAGACGGCTGCGAGGCAGAAGCTGGTTGCGAGGGGCGCCAATTGCGAAGAGAATGCTGGCCGCGTTGCCGAAGGCGGCCGATGTTGATGCTGATGACACGTTCGCGCCGACTTTTCTCTCGACGCTCCAGCTCCTTGTAGATATCAAGAAAGCGTGGGGCCATTTTAAGGAACATCTCATTCTCGTTGTCGCTGATGGTCTCCAAGTTGCTCAGATAACTCCAAAGATCCTCCGCCTTTTCGACGAACTGATCAATGGCGCTCTGGAAATCAGCAGCACCTGCAATGACGTCAAAGTCCATGCTGCGAAGCACATGAATGCCGTCCTCAACCCAGTGTTCGGCAAACGAGACGGTGATGTCGAACACAGAGATGCGCCCGTACTCGGGCGCGGCCTCGGTAAGAGGCTGGGCGTTTTGGCGGGTGCGAGAGTCCATCTTTGGCGATTTAAGCTGCCGCTAAAGCGGCAGCTTAACGGCGATACCCCTTAACCAAGCGGGACTATACACGCTCCCAATGCGACCTCTGAAGTTCCCGGCACAGATGGTTGGGAAATTCTGATCGCCGCACCTTCGCCTCAGTGTCTCGTACACGGTATTTTCGGCTCTCTAGAGCGGTTTTCCGTCCGATTCAACCTCTAAATTGACCGGGCAACAGTCAAAGAGAAGGCCCCCGCGACGTTGGTGCGTCCGAGGGCCAGGCCACCGAGGTAGAAGCTCGATTGGCATTACCCAACGTAGCAGGGGGCGCGGCAACTTCAGCCGCCCTGAAAGCACTCCTTGATTCGCCCGAGATAGGGCGGCTGATCGAGGAACTTGAAGCTACCCGCTGGACGGGCCGCCCCGGCTGGCCGATCCGCACGATGGTCGGCTTGGCGCTGGCGAAGTCCCTTTACGCCCTGCCGACGTGGACGAAGGTGGTCGCCCTGGTGGCCGACCACTGGAAATTGCAGAGGGTTCTCGGCTGCGAGGGCAACCCGCCGAGCCAGTGGGCCGCCTACCGCTTCGCCGCCAAGCTGCGGGAGAACAACGACGCGGTGCAGCGATGCATCGACGGCGTTGTCGAAGGGCTGCGAAAGAAGCTGCCCCTCTACGGCCGAGACCTCGCCATCGGCGCCATCGACATGCCCGCCTACGCCAACGGGCAACGCTTTGTCTCCAAGGACAGTGAAGTCGAAAGGAACTGGCATACCGACCCCGATGCATCGCGGGGACACCGCTCGGCGGTCTCGACGCGGCGCGGCGGCGGCTTCTTCGGCTACCGCCTGCACGCGGCGGTCTGCACCGCGACCGACCTGCTGGTGGCGTGGACGGTCGAGACGGCGAAGGCGAACGAAACCCGGTTCGCGGCGGGGCTGATCGACGCCGCGCAGCAACGTGGGCTGATGGCGGCGAGCGCCAGCATGGACAAGGGCTATGACGTAGGCCGGGTCTATGGCGAATGCGCCGAGCGGGACTGCCTGCCGCTGATCCCGTTGCGGGCGACGCCCGACGTGAAGCGCGGCGACGATCAGCCGCCCTGTTGTGAGCATGGCGCCTGGACCTTCGCTGGCGCCGATCGGAAGCGCGGCGCTACGAAGTGGCGGTGTCCGACCGGCGATTGCCGACCGGCTTCAACGTGGCTCGGCGCCAGCCGCCTTCATCCGCTGGTTCCCCGCGAGTCGAGGCGCTGGAAGGCCGGGTACCGGAAACGGGCGGCGGTCGAGCGCGAGTTCGGACGGCTCAAGCACGAATGGGGACTCGGCCCGCTCCGCGTTCGCGGGCTGGGCCGAGTCCGCCTCCATGCAGATCTGACGATCCTGACCAAGCTGGCCTGCGCCCTCGCTCGGCTTCGCGCTACGGCACCCAGTGGGAACCGAGGAAGCATCGGCCGGGTTCTCGACCGGCATCCAGACGATCCCCTTCAGAAGCTCGGCGGGATCGGCTTCGAGCGCCCCCGCCAGCTTCATGACGGTGTCGATCTGTGGCATCCGCCTGCCGTTCTCAAGCAGGCCGATCTCGGTGCGATGCAGGGTGGCGCGGCTGGCAAGCACTTCCTGAGTCTGCCTCGCCTTCCGCCTCGCACTGAGCAGGTTGGCGCCGAAGCGTTCTTTGACCGTCACGGCAGGTTGAGCCAGTAGAAGTGCAAGGCGCAGCGCGTCGGCAAGATCAGCGCCTCGTTGCGGAACAAGAGGCCGTGGGAGATCAGATCCCGTACCGCTCGCTCGATGCGGTCGCGTTCCTCGAAGTCCTCAGAGTCTCTGGTCAACTCCCTGATCAGGTCCGACATTCGGAACTGGGAGGGGTAGTTGCTGGTGACGTGACTGAGGACCGTGCTCTGGTCGCGGATATCCAGGGTCTCGGTTGAAGGGCCGGAGCCGTTCTCCTCTGGCTTACGCTGGTCGTGCATCAGGACTTACCTCCTGGTGTCACGGCCCCGGGAGCGTTCCACCGCTCGCCGGGGCCACTTTGTTGTTCGGACCCCGGCGACGCTAGATGCGATCAGCGATGCAGCACAAGCGTTTCGCCAATCGTTTCGTCAAAGCCTCCTAGGCGTGGTCCTGCAGAGCTCGGTGTTGTTGGCGAGCAGGCCCTTTGCCGCCTTGCTAAGGAGGTGCTTCATTGACCCCGTACGCCGCAACTGCGCTGCAGCTTCGAGCTGAGGTTCCGCCCGTCTTCGAACCCGAAGCTGGCCTTGGCGAAGGAGAAGGTGGCACCCGGAAAGCCCTTCGGCGCCGGGCAGCCGGCGGAGAGGTAGGAGTGGCGCTCGCCCTGGTAGGTGAAGTCTCGCCGCAGGGTCAAGGAGACCCCGGAGACAAAGCCCCATTCGGCGGCTACCTGGGGCAGCTTGGCGACCAGGATGGTGCCGTAGGCACCGCTTCCCTGGTGAATGCGGAAGGGCAGGACGAAGGAGGTGGGAAGCGGCTCGGTCCCGTAGATGTGGGCGTAGATCACCGGCTTGCCGTGCAGGTTGCCGTTGAAGGCGAGAACCCGGCCGTTGGAGGGGAAGGGACTCTGTTCGGGCAGGGCGACGTTGGCTTCGAAGGTGCCGTTGCCGACCAGGGACTTGCTGCAGGCCGCCCTGGCTTCGGCGGTGGTGGCAGGTTGGATCTGGTGGAAGTTGCAGCGAGGCAGGCCCCGGTAGTCGAGCTCGCCGTTCTTGTTGATCGCGAGGCTGATCGTGCGCAATTGCGGCGGCTTCGATCCATCGGTGGTCTTGATCTCGCCCAAGAGCGAGACCGAGACCGGGGCCATGCCGACCCGCGGCAGGGAGTGCGGGGCGATCTTGCCGGCGAAGGAGACGCGCAGGTTGCCCTGCTGGGCGACCTCGGCCTGGCTGATGCCGGCGGAGAGGCAGAGCGCCGCGGCCAGGACGGCCGCGGCGCTCCTCAGTCCTGCTGCTCTACGCAAGCGCGTCGCCTCAGCCCTTGCGCTTGTGGTTCTTCTTGGCCTTCTTGCCCTTACGTGCCTTCTTGCAGGTGTTGGCAACGACGGGCTTGGTGTTGTAGGTCTTGCCGTTCTGCCCGGTCATCCGCACATCGGCCTTGTTGACCCCTTTGCAGAGGTTCTTGGAGTTGACCAGGAGGCCCTTCTTGCCGCCCTGCATGCTCAAGGTGAACTTGGTCACCGGGGCGTCGGGGACGACGTCGAAGGTGTTCCTGATCCCCTGGTTGACCGAGTCGATGCGGCCCGAGAGCTCGACGTCGATTTCGCCGTCGAGTTTGGCCACCAGGTCGGGCAGCGGGTTGCTCGAGGAGCGCAGGTAGACCGGGCCTTCCAGCGTCTCGTCGAAGAGCGGCGAGGTCGCCGAGGCGCGGCCGTAGATCGATGCCGCCGGGCAGGCGTTCTGGGCGAACTGGACCCGGGTGCAGACGGTCCTGATGTGCTCCTGGGCCAAGAACTCGCTGTGGGGGAGCGTGACCGCCGATTTGGCGATGTTGGCGTCGCCGGGGCGGCCGGTCAGCGTGGCCGTGAAGGCCGGGTAGTCGCCGCGGTGGGTCCCGCCCTTCAGCCTGAAGGTCAGCTTCGGCGCAAAGGGCAGGCTGGCGCAGTTGGCCGCCTGGAAGCGGGAGGAGAGGTCGGCCGCGGTGTCATCGGCGGTGGAGTTGACGTCTCCCCCGGTCCCGGTGACGTGGGAGGTGAGCGCCATCGGGTTGCAGTTGGTCGGGTTGATCGTCGTGTTGCGGCGATCGACCTTGACCCGCACGTCACGGATCCGCACCGGGATCCCCTTGAAGATCTGCGGGAAGGGATCGGTGGTGACGGTGGCCTGGGTGCTGATCGGGTCGACGTTGATCTTCGAGCGCACCGCGATCACGCCGAGGTCGTAGGGGCCGGCGAGGATCGGGGTGATGACCACCATCGAGAGCGGCGCTCCCTTATACGGACCCGCCAGATACGCCTTGCCGGGAATGTAGGTGATCACCTGGCCGACGCCGGAACCGACATCGGTGCTGCCGATCTCCGAGGCACCGGGGCAGCTCGGATGGTCGCGCTCTTCCGTGCCGGTTCTGCCAGGGGCTTCGGCTGCCGCGATCGCGGCATCGGAGCACTTGGCGATGCCGGAGATGTTGGCGAGAAGGCCCTTGGGCAGGCCGACGTTCAGTTGGGAGAACTCCTGGTCGTTGTCGGTGCGGGTGATCCGGAAGGCGAAGGGGCTATAGCTCCCCGCCGAGGGGTTGACGGTGCCGGCCGTGAGGTCGGGCTTGAACTGGCGTTCGCCGAGGCTGTTCACGCAGGGGGCCGTGACGTCGTATGAGCTGGACTTGGTGACCGGCGTGTTCGGATTGGCCCAGGAGTAGAACTGGGCGGTGATCGTCTTGGCGCCGCAGGTAGCGGGGTTGACTAGCGCCGCCCTGACGCCGCCCTTCAGGCTCAGTTCCATGTCGGAGACCGGGAACTGCGGCAGGTCGTCGAACGTGGTCGTGATCTGCCCGGTCACGGGGTCGAGGTCGACCTTGCCCGGGATCTTCACCAGCAGTCCCCGCTCCGGATCCTGGATCGCCAGGTAAAGGCTGAGGAAGTTGTTGTACGGGTTTTCGTTCTGCTTGGCGACGTAGATCCTGCCCACCATCGGTGCGTCCTTGGGAAGGATCGGCGTGTGAAGAGTGAGGGTGCCGTACTGGGAGTCTTCGGGGCACGTCACCGGAGCGTCAGTGCCGAGGCCAATCTGGGCCGGAGTGCAGTTGCCGAGGCCCTGCGCCGCGGAGGTGGAGAGCGTCATGCCCTCGGGCATCGTCACCACTACCTTCTTCATCGGCGGGGTGGCGATGGCCTGGATGTCGCCGTTCTGCTCGTAGAGTTCGCTGGCTTCGTTGACCGTGTCGTCCCTCTGAGGGACCTTGAGATTGACCTGCAAGCCAGTGGGGCCCCCAGCCGTCCTCGAAGTGGGCTGCAGCGCCACTTCGGGATGGAACTTGACTCGCGGGTCGTTACAGCCGGTGACGTCGAGGGAGGGTCCGGTCAGTTCGGTCCCGACCCTTTCTTCCTGGTGGGCGTAGCTATCGGCTTCGAGCGTGAACTTGCCGTGGTCGCCGCAGGAAAGCGGCATCGTCAGCAGCGGCTTGATCGGGGCGCTGCTGGAGGCGCCATAGGCGTGTTCGGGGTCGCCTCCCCCCGCGTAGGTCGTCGCGCGCAGGGCGTTGTGAGCCGGGTCCGCCGGCACTCCCCACATCGTGAACTCGGCCGAGCGCACCGGCAGCAGAGCGCTGATGTACGGCGTCAGGGCTTCGATCGCGTAGCCGTGGCTGGGGTTGAGCTTCGGGTAGATGTGGCCGCGATAGTCGCCGGCATCGAAGGCGAAGTCGGCCGGGTAGCCCTTAGGCGGTTCCAGGTTGTAGACGGGGATTCGCGTCCATGACGCGGGGCTCATGGTCCCGTTGTCACCGTGCCTGACCGTGCTGTTGGCGAAGTCGTTCAACATCAGGGTGATGACGCCGACCTGGGTCTCGGGCGGGCAGGCGGTGCTGGTGTACTGGCCGGTGCCCTCGCGCAGGAAGTCCGCCGGCTTGCACTTCGGCGTCGCCTCCGGGTTGCCGATGAGGCCCTTGGGCAGGATCGCGTTGACGGTGCGAACGGTCTCAACCGGACGACTCCAAGCGAACGGCGAGAGGTAGCCCGGCAGCAGGCTCGGCTCTTCGCCGGCCCGGAGGTTGAGATCGAAGTTGACGCGGAGCTCGAACGGGTGCGAGCCGGCTTGGCGGAGCGGATTGCCGCTGGGATACTGACCGTCGAAGGCGTCCGCGGCGGCGCTGGCCGGGGTGAATCCAAACTTGGTCGGTTCGGAACTGATCCGCAGCGGGTCCTCGTCGCTGGCCGGCGTCGAACCACCGCCCGAGACGGTGGCCACGTTGGTGTATTCACCACCCGCATCGGGCGCTACCGCGACCCGAAGGTAAATCTGGGGCGCGTAGCCGGGGGCTCCCTGCCCTCCGCCCGCATTGCAGTTGCAGCCGATCGAGTAGGGCATTTCGAGGTTGAACTTTTCGATCGGTTTTTCGGTCGTGCAGGTTACGGTCGTGGTGCCTTCGCATTCCCAGGCATAGCCCTCTTCGAGCCCGTAGAACGAATCGAAGGGCGCCGGTTCGAGCCTGGTCACGCCGGGCGGAAGCTGCTCGGTCACGGTGACTTTGCCGCTGGTGTCGGCGTCGCCGTAATTGCGTACCCGCAAGATCACCAAGCCGTTCTTACCGGGGATCAGATTCTGGTCGGCCCAGCGGGCCTTGAGGTCCAGCACCGGCGCTGCCTGGGCCGAAGCCGAGGCCGCCAGCAGACCCAGTGCGGCCGCCACCAGGGAGATCAGCAATGCGGTTCTACGTCCCATCGTTCCGGTTCCTCCCAGCTCGCCCCTGATCACTTGCCGCTCCTCTTCTTGCCCGACGCTTTGTTCTTGCTCGGGGCTTTCGACTTCACGCACCTGCGCTTCCCCCCGTTGACGACCCTTGCCTTCCTCCCCTTACCGCAACGTGCTCGGCGCGGCTTCGGGTGCGCCCGGTTCCGGGCGCCAGCCGGGCCGACCAGGCCGGCGCTGCCCGGCTGGGTGAAGGGCGGCGGACTCTCCAACGGTCCCTGACAGGAATCCTCGTTGCATGGAGCCGGAGGGTTGGGGGGCGTGAAGCCCCCACCCAAGCGAGCGACGAAGAGCTGGCCGATGTCGTCGCGCTCGAACCCGGTCAGTTTGGCCGAGACCCGGAAGAGGATGTCGGTGCCGTCGGCAGAGATCGCGCCGAGCGTCATCGGGACCGAGATACTTCCGCCGTACTCGCCTTCGCCGTCGGTGACCAGGCTGACCTTTCCGTCGTGCCATTCGTAGAGGTCGGGGCCGCCGTTGGCGTCTTCGGGATCGATCGCCGTCGCGGTGACAAAGGCGACGGTGTTGCCGTCGCTGGACATCAGCCGTGCCTTGGTGCCGGTCGGCGCGAACCCGAACGCCGTGCGCGGGAAGTCCCTCAGATCCGCTTCCCGCGGAGCCGAGCCCGAGCCGCAGCTGAGGCATTCGAGGGAGCCGTTGGCCTCTTCGTAGCGGTAGTACTGGGCGAAGCCGCCGTTGCCGTCCGTGGTGATGCCGGTTTCTTGGGAGTAAAACAGCAGCGCATCCCCGCTGGGCGTGACTTCGCCGGAGTGGGAGAAGTCGGCCCCTTTGGTGACGACTCCCGGCGAGACGTAGGTCGCTTTGCCGTTCTCGATCAGGTACATGTTCGGCCCGGCAGGGTTATCGGGCCCTGCTGCCAGATCGGCACTGGTCGAGATGTAGATATGGGAGAAATCGCTCGAGACCAGGAAGTTGCCGGGCACTTCGTACGGGTCCAGTTCGACGCCGGCGTCGGGGACGAAGCAGGTGAGGCATTCGGTGCCACCGCCGATCGTCCAGCGATAGAGGTCGAGTGCTTCGTTGGAGTCGGAGGCGGTGAGCCGGGCGGCGCTGACGTAGACGACCGAATTGCCGCTGGCATTGGTCTGGACGACTATCGCTTTGCCTTCCGGACCCGCCACCGGCGGGGGTGAGACCCGCGTGGTGGTGTCGTCGGAGGGATCAGCCGTCCCCTGGTCGTCGCGCATGTAGATCTGCTGGGCGCTCGCGCAGTCGTCGCCGCGGGTCATAAAGTAGAAGCGGCGTCCGTCGCTGGACATCACCTTGTCACGCAAATTGACATTGACCCCGCAGGCCGGCGCTTCGCCGGTGTCGGGCATCACCGAGACCAGACGGCGAGAACCGGTGCCGATGTCGTAGTAGTTGTAAGGCGAGCCGTCCATCGGCGTGACTCGGATCGTCGTGTAGAAGTGTGAGCCGTCCGCGGAGGTGAAGGCGATGTTGTCGTCGCGACTGGCTTCGAAGCCGCCATGGGGCTGGAAATCGAGTTCCTCCTGGGTTCCGCTCGCGACATTGAGCCTGGCCAGGGTGAAGGGGTCCCCTTCGACTCCGAGGTTGGCGTCTTCACCGACCTGATAGATGAGCTTCGAGTAGTTGCTCGAGGCGCCGAGCAGGGTGTAGCCGAGTTCGCCGCCGCCGATCATGTCCTGCGCTTTGGGAAGCATGCTGTGCGAGACCCAGCCGCTCGGCGTCCGTTCGGCCATGAAGAGCGCGCTCTTGCCGATCGGCGAGCCCGGCGAGCCGGTCATCGTCGACCAGACGACCTTCTCGCCAGCGTCGGTGAGATAGCCCTGCGGGTTCTGGTTCGCCTTGTCGGGCGAGTTGACCAGCTCGATTCCACGCTGGGGCGCGATCATTTCGGCCGAGGTGCGGGTGGTGAAGGTCTTGTCCTCGCCCGCGACCGTGCCGGCGCCATTTTCCGCCACCACCCGGTAGTGGTAGGTCGTGTTCGGCTGGAGACCGCCGATCTGCGCGGCGACAAGGACGGAGATGCCGCCGCTGCCGGCGCCGCCGAACGGCGTTTCGTTGCCGTAGGAGGCGGTGGCACCCCACTCGAAGCGGTAGGCGGTCGGTTCGTTGCGCGAGTCGACGGTCGCGTTCAGCCGCGCCGTGGTGTCGGTCCGCGGGGCCGCGAAACGCGTGAGGACGATCGGCGGCGCCGAGTCCGTCATGAATTTCCGGATCGGCGTCGCGATCTCCTTTTCGCCGGGCCCGGTGGCGACGATGCGCACTTCGTAGGCGATGTGGGGCTGGAGACCCGTGACCACCTTGGAGACGGGGACCGGCCCGGATTCTTCGCCGGTGCTGCCGCCTGCGACGTCGACGAAGGATTCGGCCCCTTCTTCGCGGTACTGGACCCGCCAGGGCGTAGAGGTCCCGTGCGGATCGACCGTCCCGCTCACTTCAGCCGTGGAGTCGGTCGCGTTCGCGATCGGATCGATCGTCACCTCCGGCAGGGTTGCCGCCCTGTAGGCCTTGATCGAGACTTCGCCGATGTAGGAGCCGTAATTCTGTTGGAGTTCGCGATCGGTGACCGCGTAGAGCCGGCTGGGCGAACCGCCGATCGCCATGCTCGGGAACCAGGTGAAGAAGTTGGGGAGGCCGAGGGTGACGATCCGCGTGCCGGCCGGGCTGTATACGTCGATCTTTTTCGAGCCCTGAGGATTGACCTGGCCGACGAGGACCTGGCCGTTGCTCGGGTCGACCGTGACCAGGGCGGCGGAGTTGGCTTCGAGCCCCTGCACCGTGCTCTGGTAGGCACCGCTCGAGTCGAAGCGCAGGACGCGGCTCGGGTCGGCGAAGCAGTAGTTGTTCTGGACGCAGGTTTCGGGCCCGCCATGGCCGACTTCTTCGCCTTCGACGAAGACCGGCCCGGTCGAGTCGACGACATAGATGTCCCCGTTGGGAGCGACGTCGAGGTCGAGCAGGCCCGTGAAGGCGCCGTCGGGAGAGCCGGAGCCGTTGAAGGAGGAGTCGAAGGTGCCGTCGCTTTCGTAGCGATCGACGCGGTTGTTGCCGGGATCGGCGACGAGCAGGTCACCCGTGCTCGGGTCGACGGCGAGGTCGGCTTCGAAGGAGCCGACCTCGCCGGCGCCGGAGCCTTTGGCGGGGGAGGTGAAGGTGCCGTCGAGCGTGTAGGTGGGCGTGGGAGCGCCGTCGGAGTTGAACTTGAAGATCTTGTCTGTGCCGGGGTCGGAGACGTAGACGTCGCCGCTGCTTTGGTCGATCGCGACGCCGAAGGGCTTTTCCAGGGTGCCGGCCCCGAACTGGGTCAGGTATTCGGCGGCTTCGGCGGTCGCTGCGAAGACCTCGATGCGGCCGTTGTCGCGATCGGCGACGAGCACGTTGCCCGTCGAGGACTCGACGGCGATCCGACGCGGGTGGGTCAGCTCGCCGTTGGCCGTCCCTTCGGAGCCGAAGGAGCCCGTGTTGACGTACGTCTGGTCCGCGGCCAGTGCCGTCGAGGCCAGGCCCAGCGTGAGCAGCGCCACGGCGAAGAGGGCCACACCAAGGGCGGTGGCTCGGTTGGATCCCGCGGACGATGCCTTCGCTAGGCGTCTCACGTATAGCTCTCCTTGTCCCGTGAGCCCCTCTGCCGGCCGCCTTCCCTGAAAGGCGTCCCCCTGGGCTCGGTTTTCCCTTGAACTGCGTTCCCTGTGGCTCAGGAGCAGCGGGCGTTGATGGACACCCGTGTTTCCTAAGACACGGACAGGGTAGACACTCGGTTCTCCAAATGTCAAGGACAAATTTGTTTCCAGAGCGCAGAGGGCTCTGGAAAGCGGAAAGCCGCCCGGTAGGGCGGCTTCGGCAGAGGGGGGATTCCGGGAGCGCGGCTAGCTGCCGTTGCCTTCGAACTTGTAGCCGACGCCCCTCACGGTGACGACCAGCTCCGGTTTCTGGGGGTCGAGCTCGACCTTCTGGCGGAGGTTGGAGATGTGGACGTCGCAGGCCCGCTCGTCGCCGTCGAACTCGGTCTGCCAGAGCTCCTCCATGATCTGGGCGCGGCTGAAGACCTCGCCGGGCCGGGCGACGAGCAGGCGCAGGAGCTGGAACTCGGAGCGGGTGAGGTTGACGGGGACGCCGCGGACGGTGGCCACGTGGCGGACGAGGTCGATCGAGACCGGGCCGGACTCGATCTTCACCGCCTGCGCCAGCGGCGAGCGGTCGAGCTCGCGGCGGCGCAGCTGGGCGCGCACGCGGCCCAGCAGCTCGCGCACCGAGAAGGGCTTGGTGACGTAGTCGTCGGCGCCGACCTCGAGGCCGACGACCTTGTCGACCTCGGCGTCCTTGGCGGTGAGGACGATGATCGGCACGGCGCTGCGCGAGCGCACGTCGCGGCAGATGTCGAGCCCGCTGGGGCCCGGCATCATGATGTCGAGGATCAGCAGGTCGAAGGGGACGCCGTTGCCGAGCAGCTCCGCCGCTTCGTCACCGTCCTCGGCGGCGGTCACCTCGAAGCCCTCCTGCTTGAGCGCGTAGCCGACCGAGTCGCGGACCGAGGGCTCGTCGTCGGCGATGAGGATGCGGCCGCTGCTCATCACGCCACCGGGGTCGGGCTCGGTTGCGCGATCGGCAGGCGCACCCAGAAGGTGCTCCCCTCCCCCTCGACGGAATCGGCGCCGATGCGGCCGCCCATCACGTCGACCATCCGCCGCGCGATCGCCAGGCCAAGGCCGAAGCCCTCCTGCTTGCGCGACTCGCTGCGACGGTAGAAGCGCTCGAATACGCGCTCGATCTCCGCCTCGGGAATCCCCGTTCCAGTGTCTACGACCTCCAAGATGACCTCAGCCTCGCCGTCGTGGCGGCCGCGAACGGTAACGGTGCCGGGCGGTGGGGTGTTCTTGAACGCGTTAGTCAGCAAACCAATCAAGACCTGCCGCAGCAAGACCGGATCGCCGGTGGCGGCGAGATCGTCCTCGACCTCGACCCGCAGATCGATGTGAGCCGGCGAGTCGACCGCGGCGACGACGTCGCGAACCGCCACCGGCACGTCGACCACCTCGCTCTCCGCCGCCCCCCGCGACTCGACCCGCGCCAGCGTCAGCAGCGACTGCGTCAGCCGGCTCATCCGCTCGGCGTCGTCGGCGAGCCGGTTGAGGAAGTGGTCGCGGTCTCGGGGGTCGTTCTTGGCGCCGCCCTGCAGCACCTCGATCGCGCCGGAGATCCCGGCCAGCGGGTTGCGCAGCTCGTGGGCGGCATTGGAGACGAAGTCGGCTTCGGCCAGCTCGCGGCGCAGCTCGTCGGTGCGGTCGCGCAGGACGGCGAGGACGGCGCGCTCGTCGGGCAGCGAGCGGGCGGTCATCGCGTAGGCGCGGTCGCCGATCCGCAGCGCCGGGTGGGCGGAGAAGCCGACTTCGGAGGCACGGTGCAACTGCGGCCGCACGACCTCGGGCGGCATCCCGGCCGGGTTGAGCAGGCGCGAGGCGGCGCTGTTGGAGAAGCGGACGCCGCCTTCGAAGTCGACCACCATCACCGCGTCGGTGAGGCCGTCGAAGATCGCCGCCAGCTTGTTGCGGTCGGCGGTGAGCACGCCGAAGCTCTCCTTGAGCGAGGCGCGCATCGAGTCCAGGGCACGGGCCAGGTCGCCGATCTCGTCCGGGCCGGAGACGCTGAGCGGGACGTCGAAGGAGCCGCCCGCCATCTCGCCGGCGGCGCGGGCCAGGCGCACGACCCGGTGCGAGATCGCGACCGCGATCAGGAAGCCAGAGAGGATCCCGATCAGCGCCGCCGCCGCCAGCGCCTGGCGGTTGTCGCCGAAGAAGAAGACAGCGCCGGCGGTGATCAAGCTGACGGCGGCGAAGGCCGCGGTCAGCCAGAGCCGCATGCCGATACGGGGTGCGCCCGGCTGGGGCCCGAGCGGCATCCGATTTGAAGAACTCATGAAGGTTTACTAACACAAATCGGTTCCTCACTCGGCCGCATCGC
This sequence comes from uncultured Actinomycetes bacterium, assembly GCA_963708405.1. GTDB lineage: Bacteria > Actinomycetota > Thermoleophilia > Solirubrobacterales > 70-9 > VAYN01. The sequence goes on along the minus strand of CAVPSL010000001.1, from coordinate 1,140,180 downwards.
GGCTGGACCGCGGCCCTGCATGGGAGAATCGCCCGGTGCGGACCCTCGTCTTCATCCCCGCCTGGAACGAGCAGGCATCGGTCGCCGCGGTAATCGCCGACGTACGGGCGACGTTGCCGGCCGCCGACATCCTCGTCGTCGACGACGGTTCCACCGACGAAACCGTGGCGCGGGCTCGCGAGGCCGGGGCGATCGTCGCCTCGCTCCCCTTCAACCAGGGACTGGGGGCGGCCCTGCAGACCGGCTACCTCTACGCCCTGCGCGAGTGCTACGACTACTGCGCCCACCTCGACGCCGACGGCCAGCACCCGCCCAAAGAGGTCGTGCGGCTGCTGGCCGAGGTGGAAGCCGACCGCGCCGACCTGGTGATCGGCTCGCGCTTCCACGAGGGCGGTGCCGAGGCGCAGAGCGACGACTACCAAGCCACCCTCTCGCGCCGGATCGGGATCAGCGTCTTCCGCTTCTTCCTCACCCTGGCGACGCGGCAGCGCTTCACCGACACGACCAGCGGCATGCGCGCCGCCAACCGCCGGGTGATGCGCCTCTTCAGCGAGAACTACTCGCCCGACTTCGCCGAGATCGAGTCGCTGCAACTGGCGGTGCGCGAAGGCCTGCGGGTCGAGGAGGTGCCGGTGCGGATGCTGGAGCGGGCCGGCGGCAGTTCCTTCCTGACGCCGGTGCGCTCGGCCTTCTTCATCTTCAAGGGCGTCGTCGTGCTGCTGGTCGGCCAGTTCCGGCCGCGCCAGGCGGGAGCGGAGCGATGAGCTTCCTCGCCCTCGCCGCCACCGACAGCGCCAAGGTCCACCTCACCTCGCAGACGCGGATCGTCGCCGCCGTGCTGGCGATCCTCTTCATGCTGCTGATCCTCGACCTGATCCGCCGCGACCGCCTGCAGGAGCGCTACAGCGTGATCTGGTTCGTCGCCGGCCTGGGAATGCTCGTCGGCGCCGCCTTCCCCGGCATCCTCGAGTTCGTCGCCGACCTGATGGGCGTCCGCGACACCAACGTCGCCCTCTTCTCGATCGTCCTGCTGCTGCTGCTGGGCCTGGCCATCAACTTCAGCGTGATCATGTCCCGCCAGGCCGCCCAGATAACCCGCCTCGCCCAGGAACGCGCGATCGAACGGGCGCGGGCGCAAGCGGCGGAGGCGCGCAACGGGTCAGCGGCAACTGACACCGAGCCGAGCGAGCGCGCCTGAGCCTCAGCGCGGATCGGGGTCGCGCTGACGCACCGGGATCTCGTCCACGTGGGCGGCGCAGTAGCGCGCGATAAGGCAGCTGCCACCGATGACGTAGCCAAAGATCGCGAAGAGAACGACCGCGGGTGCCGGCTCGATCAGATTGAGGGCGACGGTGAGGGCTCCTGCTCCGATCGCCATGATCCCGAAACGTATTGTCAGCGCCCTGAGCATGGCGTCACCTTAGCGAACGAACTGATCCAGGAACAAGATGGCCGCCGCGATTGCGACTCCGCCGGCGAAACCGATGGCCGTAAACCACTCGACCCGCTCGGGAGCGAAGCCGCTCATGACTGCCCAGGACCTGAACGCTCCAGCCACCAGCCCCGTGAGGACAATGACCATGCCGACCACGTCTGAAACGACGTCGACCACGACGTTCGCGAGCGGAAGCAGGAAAACGATCCCGACCATCCCTCGACCGTAGGGACCGTGGGCGCACGCGTGGTGCGCACAGGGTGCCAACTCTGCGACGTCTCTAACGCAGCTCGCGCTCGAGTTTGAAGAAGAGGGACTCGAGGGCGAGCTCCTCGGCGACGTTGAGGTCGAGGCTTCGGCGGGTCTCCTGGACGGCGGCGGCGGCGCGGCGGGGCTGGGCCGGGTCGAGGCCCGCGGCGGCGGCGGCCAGGGCGTCGAGGCGGTCGCGGTTGAAGGCGACGTCGGCGGCGCCGGCGGCGAGGGCGGCGAGGTCGCGTAGGTAGGTGCCGGTGAGCTCGAGGCCAAGGTCGAGGATCTCGGTGCGGCGGCGGCGGCCGGCGCGTTTGGCCTCGTCGGCGAGGTCGCGCTGGGTGCGTTTGAGGCCGGCTTCGGCCTCCTCTTCCAGCACCTCGCGGGCTCCCGCTTCGGCGTCCTCACCGGCGGCCGAGGCGCGGTCGAGGAGGCCGCGCCAGGGCGCGGCGCCGGCGTCGCCGTCGCGGGCGGTGAGGACGAAGCGCTCGGCGCCGGCCCGCAGCTCGCGGCCACGCGCGGTCAACAGCAGGCGGGCGCGCTCGAGGTCGCCGGCGGCGAGCCGGGCGGCGGCGGCGATCTCCTCCGCCGCGGGCGCGCCCTCCCCTGCGTCGGCGCCGGGCGCCGCGGCCAGCTCGGCCTCCAGCACCGCCGCCGGCAACGGCGCGAAGTCGAGCGGCTGGCAGCGCGAGGCGATCGTCTCCAGCAGCACCTCCGGCTCGGAGCTGAGCAGGACGATGTGGACGAAGTCGGGCGGCTCCTCGAGCGTCTTCAGCAGCGCGTTCTGGCTCTCGTCCCGCATCGCCTCCGCCGCCTCGACGACGAAGACGCGCTTGCCGCCCTCGAAGGGCCGATAGGCGGCGGCGCGGATCACCCGCTCGCGCACCTCCTCGACCAGGTGCTGGGCGCCGCGGGGGGTGAGCCAGACCAGGTCCGGGTGAGGCGAGGGGTCGAGCAGGGCGCGACGGCGGGCGTCGTCGGGGTCGGCCGCGCCGGTGGCGAGAATCTCCGCCGCCAGCGCCCGCGCCGCCGCCCGCTTCCCGGAACCGCGCGGCCCGCGGAAGAGGTAGGCGTGTGAGGGACCGTTGGCGAGCGCCGCCGTCAGCGCCGCCCGCACCCGTGGCTGGTGCTCGGTGGCCTCAGCCAGCGCGGCGCTCATCGGGGGGTGGTCGTCCTTTCCCCCGCTATACGGGGGAAACCTCTACCGCGCGCCATCGACCGCCTCCATGACGCGGGCGTGGACCTCCTCGACCGTGCCGCCGGCGTCGATCACGGCGACGCGGTCGCTGGCGATCACGGCGATCTCCTCGTAGGCCTGGGCCACCGCCCGCTGCAGCTCCAGGCCCTCGCGCTCGAAGCGGTCTTCGCCCTCGGCGCGGCCAAGGCCGAGCTCGGGGTCGAGCTTCAGCAGCAGCGTCAGGTCGGGCCAGAGGCCGTCGGTGGCGGCCTCACAGAGGCCGATCACCTCGCCGACGCCGAGCCCGCGCGCAGCGCCCTGGTAGGCGACGCTGGAGTCGGAGAAGCGGTCGGCGACGACGTCGCGGCCCGCCTCTAGCGCCGGCCGGACGACCCGCTCCACGAGGTCAGCGCGGGCGGCGAGGAAGAGCAGCAGCTCAGCCAGCGGTTCCAGCTCGACCGCCGGGTCGGCAAGCAGGGTGCGGATCCGCTCCGCCGCCTCGGTCCCCCCGGGCTCGCGGATCGCCACCGTGTCCGCCCCCAGGGCCTCCGCCAGCAGCCGCGCCTGGGTGCTCTTGCCGGAGCCGTCGATCCCCTCGAAGGAGATGAACAAGGCCCGGCGGCCTCAGCCTTTGGCGGCGGCTTTGGCGCGTTTGCGCCCGCGCGTCGCCGTGTCAGCTTTCGACGCTTTCGTTTTCGCTTTGGCGGGAGCGTCCTCGTCGCCTTTCGCAGGCGGCTGCTTTTCCATCGCCGCTTTGGCGGCTTTGGCGGCTTCGCGCTCGGCCCGCCGTTTCTTCATCTCCGCCATCGACTCGCAGTCGTCGTTGAGGCAGAGGTTCCAGGGGCGGCCGCGGAACGGCACCACTTTCAGCCGCGGCGTCTTGTCGCAGACCGAGCAGCGCTCCTCGAGCCGGAAGACGTCGCCGCGCTGGGGCAGCGGGAAGGTCTGGTCGCAGGACTCCGGGTCATCGGCGGTCCAGCCGGTGCAACCGACGAAGCGTTTGCCCGATTTTTTCGCGCGGATGATCCGCAGCATGTTGGGCGAGCCGTCCTCCTTGGTGCGTCCCGCTTCTTCGCAGACCTTGCAGGGCCCAAGGATGCGGTCCTCGTCCATACCTTTCCAGATCACTTTGGCCAGTTCTTCGCGGCTCTCGTCGATCTCGCTCCAGGTCTTGTGGAGGAGTTCGCGGCTCTCGCCGACGACGGTGCCCTTGCTCATCTCGCCGGCGGCGATGCGGTCCATCTCCGCCTCCAACTGCGCGGTCATCTCCGGCGTCGCCATCGCCGGCACGTAGTTCTTGAAGGCCTCATAGAGGGCGATCCCGGTCTCCGAGGGGACCGGCGGGTTGCCGTAGACGTAGCCGCGGTCGAACAGCTTCTGGATGATGTCGGCGCGGGTCGCTTTGGTGCCGAGGCCGCGCTCCTCCATCATCTCGATCAGTTTGGCCTGGGAGATCCGGCCCGGCGGCTGGGTCTCCTTGTCGACGATCCAGGGCTCGCCGTCGAGCTGCAGCACCTGGCCCTCCTGCAGGGCCGGGATCTCCTCGTCGGCCGAGCGGGCGTAGGTGTAGATGCCGGCGTAGCCAGGGTCGACGACGACCGAGCCACGCACGAAGTAGGTCTCCGAGCCGGCCTCGATGTCGGCCCGGGTCGACTCGGTGATCATCGGCGGGCTGAAGGTGGCGAGGAAGCGGCGCACGACCAGTTCGTAGACGCGCTTCTTCGAGCCGTCCAGCGCTCCCGGGTGAATCGCCTGGGTCGGGTAGATCGGCGGGTGGTCGGTGGTCTCTTTTTTGCCGCGGGTCGGTTTCAGCTCGCCGTCGAGCAGGCCGGCGGCAGCGGAGAACTCCTTCACCCGGACCAGCGAGGTGACTAGCTCGCGCACCGGCAGCGAGGCCGGGTAGACCGTGTTGTCGGTGCGCGGGTAGGAGATGAAGCCGTCCATATAGAGGTCCTCGGCGATCCGCATCGCGCTGGCCGGGGTGATGCCAAGGCGGCTGGAGGCGTCGGTGCTGAAGGCGGTGGTGTTGTAGGGGGTCGGCGGCTTGCGCGTGTTTTTGCGCGCCGTCACCGACTTCACCGTGCCCGGGCCGGCGGTGCCGACGAGGGCGGCGTCGGCCTCCGCTTTCTCCCAGAATTTGTCGGTCGCGTGGTGGGTCTCGAAGGTCCCGTCGGGGTGCTCGAACTTGGCGAACAGTTCCCAGAAAGGTTTGGCGACGTGGGCGCGGCGCTCCATCTCGCGCTCGACGATCAGGCCCAGGGTCGGGCTCTGCACGCGGCCGACCGAGAGGAAGTTGGAGCCGAAGCGGCGGGTCGAGAGCGAGACCGCGCGGGTCAGGGTCGCGCCCCAGAGCAGGTCGATGTCCTGGCGGGCGGCGCCGGCGTTGGCAAGCGGGTAGGAAAGCTCGTCGAGGTTGCCGAAGGCCTGCTCGATTTCCTCCTTGGTCAGCGCCGAGTAGCGGGCGCGTTTGATCCGCAGGGTGCCGTCCTGGGTGCCCTCGCGCGAGCCCAGCTCGGGGTTGGCGTCGAGCATCTCCTCCAGGGCCTCGAGCCCGATCAGCTCGCCCTCGCGGTCGAAGTCGGTGGCGATCACCAGGTCGTCCGCCTCTTTGGCGAGTTTTTTGATCGCTTTGACGACGTTTTTGTCCGTCGGCTCCTTGATCAGCTCGGCATCGATCAAGTCGTGCAGGTCCGTCTTCTGCCAGTTCGAGTAGCCCTCGGGGAAGGCCGGACCCAGCACGTGGCCCTTGAGGCCGACGGTCATGTGCTCCTCGCCGCCCTCGTCGGTCCAGGCGTAATAGGGGACTTTGAAGGTCTTGTCCTCCTTCGGCCCACCGCTGGGCGCGCCGAGCACCTCGGCGATCTTCTTGGCGCTGTTGTTCTTCTCGGTGACGATCAGTCGCATCGGGCGGCGAGGGTAGCAGGGGCCGGCGGCCGTCCACGAAGGTGAGCTTCCGCCGATCCCCTTAGGATCGGCGCGCGAATGAAGGCCCTGGTCACCGGCGGCGCCGGCTTCATCGGTTCCAATCTCGTCGACGCCCTGCTCGCGCGGGGAGACGAGGTGACGATCGTCGACGACCTCTCGACCGGCCGCCTCGACAACCTCGAGGGGGCGCTGGCGAACGGCGCCGAGCTGGTTGAGCTCGACATCCGCGACGGCGCCGCGCTGACCGAGCTGGCGACGGCGCGCCGCCCCGAGCGCATCTTCCACCTGGCCGCCCAGATCGACGTCCGCAAATCGCTCGCGGACCCGGCCTTCGATGCCGCCATCAACGTCGGCGGCACCGCCAACGTGCTCGAGGCGGCCCGCGTAGCGGGCAGCGCCCGCCTCGTCTTCGTCTCCACCGGCGGCGCCATCTACGGCGAGGGCGAGGGCCAGCAGTTGCCGCTCGACGAGTCGACCGCGGTGGCGGCGATGTCGGCCTACGGCCAGAGCAAGTTCGCGGCCGAGGGCTACCTCGGCCTCTACCAGCGCCTCTACGACGTCTCCAGCATCGCCCTGCGGCTCGGCAACGTCTACGGGCCGCGCCAGGACCCGCTCGGCGAGGCCGGCGTGATCGCGATCTTCTGCGGCAAGCTGAAGACCGGCGGCCGGCCGACGGTCTTCGGCGACGGTCTCCAGACCCGCGATTACATATATGTGGGCGACGTGGTCGCGGCGGCGCTGGCGGCCGCCGACTCGGAGGCGAGCGAGCCGGTCAACATCGGCACCGGCCGCGAGACGACCGTGCTGGAGCTGGCGGAGACGCTGGCACGGCTCGACGGCAACGTTTCCTTCGAGCCCGAGTTCGCGCCACCGCGGGCCGGCGAGGTACAGCGGATCTCGCTCGACGCCTCGCGCGCCGAAGAGCTGCTGGGCTGGCAGCCGTCGAAGTCGCTCGAAGAGGGCCTGCGGCTCACCCTCGACGCGGCCTGAGGCGCGCGAGCGCCGCCCGCTAGCCTTCCCTGCATGCCCGCCCAGGCCTACGCCGGCAAGGAGTGCGTCTGCCAGTTCCGCAAGGGGATCTGTGACCAGTCCTGCGTGCGGGACATGCTCGAGACCCCCTTCTACATCGCTTGCCTGAAACTGAAAGGGCGGCGCTGCCTCGTCGTCGGCGGCGGTGACATCGGCCTTGAGAAGGTCGAGGGGCTGCTCGCCTGCGACGCCGACGTGACCCTGATCGCGCCGACCGCGCATCCCGAGCTGGAGTCGCTGGCGAGCGAGGGCTCGATTGTCTGGGAGAAGCGCGACTACGCCGGCGCCGCCGATCTCGAGGGCGTCTTCATGGTGATCGCCTGCACCGACGACACCGACGTCAACATCGCCGTCTTCGACGACGCCGAGCGGCGGGCGATGCTGGTCAACATCGTCGACGTGCCGCCGCTCTGCAACTTCATCCTGCCGGCGATCGTCCGCACCGGGCCGCTGGCGATCGCGATCTCCACCGCCGGCGCCTCGCCGGCCCTGGCGAAGCGGATGAAGCGCGAAGTCTCGGACCTCTTCGGCGAGGAGTTCGCGCGCCTGGCGGTGATCCTCAACGACGCCCGCGGCTGGGCCAAGGGGACGCTGCCGACCTACCAGGACCGCAAGGAGTTCTTCGAGGGGATCGTCAACGGCGACCCCGACCCGATCGCGCTGCTGCGCGGCGGCGACGAGACGGCCGTACTGGCCATCGTCGAGTCGGCCAAGGAGCGCGCCGCCGCGGCTCTAGCTAGCTGACGCCGGCGCAGGCGGTGCCGCGGACGCGGTCGAGCGTCTCGCGTAACTGGTCCGCCTCGCCCTCGCTGAGGTTGGCGGAGAAGGCGATCGCCAGCTCGCCGACGACGACCGGGCGCATCTCTGCCAACAGTTGGGCGCCGGAGGGCAGCAGGGTCGCGTAGCTGACGCGGCGATCGCTCTCGCAGAAGGTCCGCTCCAGCAGGCCGGCCTTGATCAGGCGGTCGACCAGCTTGGTGAGGCCGCCGCGGGTGATGACCAGGGCCTCGGCCAGGTCGCCCATCCGCATCCGCTGCTCGGGCGCCTCGGCGATCGTCGCCAGCACCTCGTACCAGGGCAGCGGCGGGAAGTCGCCCTGGGCGAGCGCCTCCTGCAGTCGCTGGGTGACGGCCGCGTGCGTCCGCGTCAGCGCCCCCCAGGCGTCGCCATGGGGAGTGCTGGGGGTGCCGGTCCCGTTGGTGGGCGGTGCTGCGGTGGCGGTCGTCTGCTCGGTCATCTCCCACATGATGACAGATGACACTTGACAAGACAATAGTTGCTTCCTCAAGCTTTTCTGCTACGATTGTTTCTGCGGCAATCATTTGCAAGTCAACAGCTTACGAGGAAGGAACCATCATGACCAGCACCCAGACCGTCCAGCAAGGAGTCCCAGCCGGTACCTACGCCGTCGACCCGGTCCACTCATCCATCACCTTCTCCGTCACCCACAACGGCGTCGCTACCTTCCGCAGCGGCTTCGAGCGCTACGAGGCGAAGCTGAGCGGCGGCGAGGCGGCGAAGCTCGCGGGCAGCGTCGACGTCACCAGCGTCGAGATCGACGAGGAGCAGCTCAAGGGCCACCTCCTCTCCCCCGACTTCTTCGACGCCGAGCGCTACCCGCAACTGCGCTTCGAGTCGACCGAGCTGAGCGTCGGCGACGACGGCACGGTCCGGCTCCTCGGCGAGCTCGAGATCCGCGGCGAGAAGCGCGAGGTCGAGGCCAGCGGCAAGTTCGGCCAGATCGGCGCCGACCTCGGCGGCAACGCCCGCGTCGGCCTCTCGATTGCGGCCACCGTCGACCGCCGCAACTTCGGGCTCAACTGGCAGGCGGAGCTGCCCAGCGGCGGTGAGGTCCTCGATTACGCGGTCAGCATCGCGGTCGAGCTGGAGCTGGTCCAGGAGGCTGAGTAACGATGCGGGTCCTCGGCATCAGCGGCAGCCTGCGCGAGGGCTCCTACAACCACGCCCTGCTGCGGGAGGCCGCCGAGCGGCTTCCCGCCGGCGTGGAGCTGGTGGAGTTCGAGCGCCTGAGCGAGATCCCGCCCTACGACGCCGACGCCGAAGAGCTCGGCGTGCCGGAGCCGGTGCAGGCGCTGCGCGAGGCGATCCGCGAAGCCGACGGCGTCCTGATCGCCACCCCCGAGTACAACCACTCGATCCCCGGGGTGCTGAAGAACGCCCTCGACTGGGCCTCCCGCCCGGCCGGCCAGAGCGCCGCCAACGGCAAGCCGGCCGCCGTGGTCGGCGCCTCCACCGGGATGTTCGGCGCCGTCTGGGCCCAGGCCGAGACGCGCAAAGTCCTCGGCGCCCTCGGCGCCCGGGTGGTCGAGGCGGAACTGCCGGTGGCCAAAGCCGCCGACCTCTACGCCGACGGCCGCCTCGAGCTGCCGCCCCAGACCGCCGAGCAACTAGAGGGCATCCTCAGCGAGCTGGTCGCGGCGATCGAGGAGGCCCAGGAATTCGCCCGCGAGCGCGAGCAGGTCGCCGCCTGACCCTCCTTCAGAGGGCGACCCGCCGTACGGATTGGACGCGGTCGATCCCCTTGTCGAAGGAGGCGACCGCGCCTATTCCGCTGAACTCGGCGCTCGCGACGATGTATGCATCGGCGAAGTCGAGTCGCTCGATCTCGTAAATCTCGAGTGCGCGGAGAAGCAGGTCGGAGTTCGCCATGACGGTCGGCATCGCCAGTGCCGCACGCATCAGCGCGGCGACGCGGGAGCGCTGGACTTCGTAGAAGGATTCGAGCACGTAGACGCACTCGGCTACGACCAGATCCGCGAGGAACAGCTCCGATGCCGTAGCGAGAAGCCTGGTTGCGCGTTTGGCCATGGCCGGCGGGTCGCCGGTGAGATGGCGAATGACCACGTTGGTGTCGAGGAACGCCCTCAAGCACCCTTCCGGGTGCTTGCCACGCGACTCACGTGACGCACCTGCTGCCAGTCAGCACCCTTCTTCCCGGGTGGCACAGGGACCGAGCCAGCGAGATCGAGGAAGTCCTCGGTACGGGCAAGCACCGCACGATGATCCTCCAGGCGAAAGAGGACACGGTCGCCAGGGCGCAGGGCAAGAGTGTCCCGAACGACTTTGGGGACGGTGATCTGCCCCTTGGAAGTGAGTTTCGCGACGATGTCCATTCCTTACCTCCCTTTCACGGTAAGGATAGTCGATTGCTCAGGCATGCGGGAGGGCGAAGAAGGCGATCGCTGAGAAGTGGGCGATGGCGGCGGCGATGACGAAGAGGTGGAAGACCTCGTGGTATCCAAAGATCGCCGGGTTGGGATTGGGGCGCTGGGTGGCGTAGACGACGGCGCCGGCGGTGTAGAGGAGGCCGCCGACGGCGACCAGCATCGTGCCGGCGACACCCATCTCCGACCAGAGCTCGGGGAAGGCGACGGCGGCGACCCAGCCGAGCGAGAGGTAGATCAGCGCCGCCACCCATTTCGGGTGATGGATCCAGACCATCTCGACGATGGCGCCGGCGATGGCGCCGATCCAGACGACGGCGAGGATCGCGTCGGCGAGCGGCCCGTTGAGAACCAGCAGGGCGAAGGGCGTGTAGGTGCCGGCGATGAGGAAGAAGATCATCGAGTGGTCCAGCCGCCGCATCCACAGGCGCACGTTGGGCCGGGTCCAGTTGACGCGGTGGTAGAGGGCGCTGGTGCCGAAGAGGGCCGAGAGGCTGACCGCGTAGATCGCCACCGCCAGCGTCGCTTTCGGCGTCTTGGCGAGGATGATCAGGGCGGCGCCGAAGCCGAGCGAGATGAAGAAAGCCCACTCGTGGGAGACGCCGCGCAGCTTCGGCTTGACGGCGGCGATCGCTTCCGTGGCGGCGTCGCGGGCGGCCTCGGCTTTTTCGACCGCGGCCTCGCGCGCCGCCGTCGCCTTCTCGCCCATCCGCTCCGCGCCCCTGCGCAGATCTTCGACCATGACCTAAGAGTACCCGGAGAATGTGCCGAGATAGCGGACTTGCCACCATGTAGGGACGGCTTTCTTCACCGCGCGAACGCCTTATTTGCGTCTTCGCGCCCTCTTTCTGTCCGAGCCGTAAACGATCCTGCGCAGTTACCCCCTAAAGCCGCTGCGAGAGGAGAAGTTCGATGTCCCAGACCGCCACCAGTACTCCCAAAAACGGTCTCCAGGGCCTCTCGATAGAGCGCCGATTTTCGGCTGCCGGCGTGCATCCTTTCGACCAGATCGAGTGGGAGGTCCGCGACGCGGTAATCGGCAACCCCGAGAGCCCGGCCTTCGAGCAGCGCGGCGTCGAGTTCCCCAAGAGCTGGTCCCAGAACGCGACCAACATCGTCGCCCAGAAGTACTTCCGCGGGCAGCTCGGCAGCGCCGAGCGCGAGTCCTCCGTCAAACAGATGATCGGCCGCGTGGCGGGGACGATCTCGGACTGGGGGCGCGAAGGGGGCTACTTCGCCTCTGATGAGGACGCCGACGCCTTTGAAGCCGAGCTGACGACGATCCTGCTGCACCAAAAGGCGGCCTTCAACTCGCCGGTCTGGTTCAACGTCGGCTTCGAGGAGACGCCGCAGTGCTCGGCCTGCTTCATCCTCAGCGTCGAGGACACCATGGAGAGCATCTTGGACTGGAACACCAAAGAGGGCAAGATCTTCCGCGGCGGCTCCGGTTCCGGCATCAACCTCTCCAACATCCGCGGCTCGGTCGAGCAGCTCTCCAAGGGCGGCACCGCCAGCGGCCCGGTCAGCTTCATGCGCGGCGCCGACGCCTGGGCGGGGACGATCAAGTCCGGCGGCAAGACGCGGCGCGCCGCCAAGATGGTCGTGCTCGACGTCGACCACCCGGACATCGAGCACTTCATCTGGTGCAAGGCCGACGAGGAGAAGAAGGCCGAGGCGCTGCGCGACGCCGGCTTCGACATGTCGATCGACGGCGAGGGCTTCACCTCGATCCAGTACCAGAACGCCAACAACTCGGTGCGGGTCACCGACGAGTTCATGGAGGCGGTCGAGGCTGGCGAGGACTGGCACCTGACCGCCCGCACCAGTGGCGAGCCGGTGAAGACGCTCGACGCGCGTGACCTGATGAACCAGATCGCCGACGCCGCCTGGCGCTGCGCCGATCCCGGCATCCAGTACGACACCACGATCAACCGCTGGCACACCTGCCCGGAGTCGGGGCGGATCAACGCCTCCAACCCCTGCAGCGAGTACATGCACGTCGACGACTCGGCCTGCAACCTGGCCTCGATCAACCTGATGAAGTTCCGCCGTGAGGACGGCAGCTTCGACGCGGCCGAGTTCGAGCACGCGGTCGACATCGTCTTCCTCGCGCAGGAGATCGTCGTCGGCTTCTCCAGCTACCCGACTGAGGGGATCACCGAGAACGCCAACAAGTTCCGCCAGCTCGGTCTCGGCTACGCCAACCTCGGCGCCCTGCTGATGTCCGACGGCCTCCCCTACGACTCGGTCGAGGGCCGCAACGTCGCCGCCGCGATCACGGCGCTGATGACCGGCCGCGCCTACCGCCAGTCGGCGCTGATCGCCGCCGGCGCGACCGGGCCCTACGAGGAGTACGAGAAGAACCGCGAGGCCCACAACGGGGTCATGCGGATGCACCGCGACGCCTCCTACGACGTCGACGGCACCGGCATCAAGGGCGACCTGCTGGCGGCGGCCCAGCGCTCCTGGGACGAAGCCGTCGAGCTCGGCGAGGAGCACGGCTACCGCAACGCGCAGGCGACGGTGCTGGCCCCGACCGGAACGATCAGCTTCCTGATGGACTGCGACACGACCGGGATCGAGCCCGACTTCTCGCTGGTCAAGTTCAAGGAGCTGGTCGGCGGCGGGCAGATGACGATCGTCAACCGCTCGGTGCCGCTGGCGCTGCAGGCGATGGGCTACTCGCAGGAGCAGATCGACCAGATCGACGCCCACATCACCGAGAACAGCACGATCCTTGGCGCCCCGGGGCTGAAGGAGGAGCACCTGCCGGTCTTTGACGTCGCGGTCGGCGAGCGGGCGATCTCGCACACCGGCCACATCGACATGATGGCCGCCACCCAGCCCTTCCTCTCCGGGGCGATCTCGAAGACGGTCAACCTGCCGCAGACGGCGACGGTCGAGGACATCGCCGACGCCTACACGCGCGGCTGGAAGGGCGGGCTGAAGGCGCTGGCGATCTACCGCGACGGCTCCAAGACCGCGCAAGCGCTGCGCACCGACGCCCAGGAGGACAAGGGCGCCGAGGCGGAGGTCGAGGTGGCGATGGCGCAGCCGGTGCGCAAAAAGATGCCGCGTGAGCGCGAATCGATCACCCATAAGTTCGCGATCGGCGGCCACGAGGGCTACATCACCGCCGGCAAGTACGACGACGGCACCGTCGGCGAGATCTTCCTTACCGACATCGGCAAGGAGGGCTCGACGATGCGGGGGCTGCTCAACGCCTTCGCGACGGCGATCTCGCTCGGCCTCCAGTACGGGGTGCCGCTGGAGACCTTCGTGCGCAAGTTCAGCTACATGCGCTTCGAGCCGGAGGGCATCACCGGCAACCCGGAGATCCCCTTCGCCAAATCGATGCCCGACTACATCATGCGCTGGCTGGCGAGCCGCTTCATCGAGGACACCGACACGCTCGAGGAGCTGGGGATCCTGACCCAGGAGGTCCGCAACAAAAAGGAGGCGGAGACCTCCCAGTTGGGCCTCGGCATCCCCACCGACACGGCCGGCCCCGCCAACGGCGGCAACGGCAACGGCGGCGCCAAGGCGAGCGGCGGCGAGGCGGTCCCGGCGGCCTCAGCCTTCACCGAAACCCCCCCGGTAGTGCCGGCAAGGATGCAGGGCCTCGACCTCGGCCCGGCCTGCGAGCAGTGCGGCGGCATGATGCAGCGCACGGGCAGCTGCTACACGTGCAGCAGCTGCGGCAACAACACCGGCTGCGGCTGAGCCCATAGGACACGGCGCGTTGCCGCACCCGCGGCTGCGCGCCGTGCGTAGCACTGTCGCTCCGCCGCGTGCACGGCCCCGCTTGGTCCTACGGCCTCAGGGCCGTTAATCAGGACAGAACCACTTCTGCGTTGTGCCTGGGCGTCTCCGTTATCGCGCGGCGGAAGTTGCGCTCGGGCTTGGCGCGGGCGGGGGCCAGCTGGCGACGTGTGACCAGCTCGCGGAGGACGATCTCCATCTCGAACTGGGCGAAGGCGGCGCCGAGGCAGCGGCGGACGCCGCCGCCGAAGGGGATCCAGGTGTAGGTGCCGGGCGGGTTGTCGAGAAAGCGCTCGGGCAGGAAGCGGTCCGGTTCGGGGTAGATCTTGGGGTCGCGGTGGATCAGATAGATGCTCGGCGTGACCCGGGCGCCGGCGGGGATCTCGTAGCCGCCGAGCTCGACCGGCTCGGTCAATTTGCGGATCACCAGCACGATTACCGGGCGCAGGCGCAGCGTCTCCTGAATCGTCGCCGTCATATAGGCGTCTTCGCCGGCCAGGGCCTCCGACCGCAGGCGGTCGAGCTTCTCCGGGTGGCGGGTGAGGCGCTCCAGCGCCCAGGCCAGCGCCGTCGCCGTCGTCTCGTGCCCGGCGACCAGCAGGGTCAGCAGCTCGTCGCGGATCTCGGCGTCGCTCATCGGGCTGCCGTCCTCGTGGCGGGCGGCGACCAGCATCGAGAGGACGTCCTCGCGCTCGGCGACGTCGTCGGCGGCGCGGCGCTCGGCGATCTCGGCGTAGATCAGCTCGTTGACCGCGTCGACGCGGCGCCGGAAGGGGCCGAAGCGGTTGATCCGCTGCGGGCCCATCAGGATCACCGGCAGCAGCACCTGGGGATTGGTGGTGAGGTCGAGGAAGTCGCGCAGCGCCACCCGCAGCGGCTCCATGCGCCGGCCGTCGTGGACGCCGAAGACCGTCTCGATGATGATGTCCAGCGTGATCGCCTGCATCCGCGGCCGCAGCGCGTAGGGCGTGCCGCTGGGCCAGGTCTCGATCTCGCGGGCGGCAATTTCGGCCATCTTCTCGCCGTAGGCCTGCAGCCGCTCGCCGTGGAAGGGGGGCAGCAGCAGCCGGCGCTGGCCGATATGCGGCTTCTCGTCGAGGACGAGGACCGAGTTGTCGCCGAGGATCGGCCGCAGGATCTCGTTGCCCTCGCCGGCGTGGAAGATCTTGGGGTCGCCGGTGAAGATCTGCTTGACGACGTCCGGGTCGGTGACCATCACCCAGGTGCCTTCGTTGGCGATTTCCAGCGTGAACATCGGCCCGAAGCGGGACCGGCACTGCCCCAGCATCCACTGCGCCTGCCGCGACCAGATCGCGGTCTGCAGGGCCCGCGGCATCCGCGGCCCGGGCGGCACACCGCGGACGACCCCGGTTGGGACCGCTGGCGCCGCCGCTTGCACCGCCGCCTCCATGCCCCTCCGACGCTACACCCGCGACTTCCGCGCAGAGTGTGACGTCGGTCCCATAGGCGCGGAGGAGCGAGGGGATCGGGGGTCGTCTCGCCGTCGCAACAGCGGGGAGGCTCCGTCGAGACGACCCCCGATCCCCTCGCTGTCTACGTCTAGGGAAGGTCCTCGCAGGCGATGCCGTCGTGGTCGGCGTCGAGGCGGTGCGGGTCGCGGCGGGGATTGTGCGTTTCGAAGAAGTGCTGCGCTTGGCGCTGGGTGGCGAAGTCGGAGCAGTCGCGGTCGCGGATGGCGGCGGCGGGCTGGGCGGCGGTCGCGGCAAGAATCGAAGCCGCGAGCGTTGCGAGCGCGAGGCGAGGGCCTCTGGACATCTTCAATACCTCCGGTCCGGGGACGAGTACTCAGAACGTACCCAAACACTGGGACAGGCGTCAGTCGGGCACGGAGATGCGGAGCAACACCCGGCCGGCGCACTCGAGGCGGGCGGAGCGGTCCTCGAAGCGGTGCAGACCCAAGCGCCGGGGGTGTTCGCAAAGGACCGCGGGCGCGCGGCGCTGTAAGTCGCGGGATGGCAGGGGAAGTAGGTCGGCTTCACCTCCCGGCGGTGGCGAGGCCGTGGTCAGCGAAGCGGCGAAGGCTAGGACCGCCGCGGCGAGCAGGGGAAGCAGGAACTTCAGCACCCCGCGCCAAGGGCCCGGGCGGCACCGATTCTCCCCCCAGGCCACGCTTTTCGCATAGCCTGGCCGCGTGGCCAACCTGCCCCGCCTGCCTCCGAAGGCCGAGCATCGCTTGGTCAAGCGACTTTGCGGCCTGGCGCCGTCGGTGCAAAGGCGCCTCTTCGGGCCGCCGCCGCAGCTCGACGGGCAGGTGCTGGCGAGTGACATCCACGTCCTGCTGAAGCTGGCGGAGATGGGCGGCAGCCCCTCCTTCTACGCCGGAATGACGCCGGAGCAGGCGCGCGCTTCGAGTCGCTCCGAGTCGGCGGTGGTCGGCCATCAGCCGCCGATCCCGATGGCGCGGGTGGAGCCGGTCGAGGTACCGGGGCCGGGCGGGCCGCTGGCCTCGCGCTTCTACCTTCCCCACGGCCTCGCCGCCGGGGTGGCGCCGCCGCTGCTCGTCTATTACCACGGCGGCGGCTGGGTGATCGGCGACCTCGACACCCACGACGGCGTCTGCCGTTTCCTCGCCGCCAAGGCCGGCGTCGCCGTGCTCTCGATCGGCTACCGGCTGGCCCCCGAGCACCCCTTCCCGGCGCCGGTCGAAGACGCCTGGGCGGGCTTCTCCTGGGCCGCCGCCAACGCCGAGTCGCTGGGCGTCGACCCGGCCCGGATTGCCGTCGGCGGCGACAGCGCCGGCGGCAACCTCGCCGCCGTGGTCAGCCTCCTGGCCCGCGAAGGCGGCGGCGCCAAACCGGCGATGCAGTTGCTGATCTACCCGGTCACCGACTCGGCTGAGGATCCGCCCTCGCGCACGCTCTTCGCCGAGGGCTTCTTCCTTACCAAGCGTGACATGGAGGCCTTCGAGAGCGCTTACCTGCCGCCGGGGACCGACGCCGACGACCCCCGCATCTCCGTCTTCAAAGCGCCCGACCTCAGCAACCTGCCGCCCGCCTACGTCACCACCGCCGGTTTCGACCCGCTGCGCGACGAGGGCGAGGCCTACGCGCGACGGATGCGCGAGGCCGGCGTCAGGGTGGCGCTGCGCCGCCACCCTGGCCTCGTCCATAGCTTCGCCAACCAGACCGCGATCAGCCCGACTTCGCGAGCGGCGATGGCCGAGGTGGCAGGGGCGCTGCGGATGGGTTTGGCGCCGTAGCCGGCACCCGCATCGGCTTCTCCTCGCCCGGCGCCGGCCGCAGGATGAGTACCTCCGCCGGCGCCTTCTGCAGCAGCCAGACCAGGTCGTCGCCGGATAGGCCCTCGCCGCCGTTGGCGCGGGCCGGCACGACCACGCGGTCGAAGGCTTCGCGTTCGAGCAGACGGGCGAGGGCGTGGCGGTAGGAGCGGCCGCGTTCGATGCGAGCGTCGACCGGCACGTCCTGGGCGCTGGCGCGCTGTTCGATCGCCTCCAGCATCGGCATCGCCCGCGCCGCCTCGGCCGGGATCGAGCACTCCAGCGGCAGGCTCTTCGGCACCTGCGCCAGGTAGGCGGGCATCAGGGTGGCGCCCTCGGCGCGGGCGAGTCGCAGGGCCGCGTCGACGGCGCGGCGGGAGATCTCGGTGCCGGTGAAGGGGAGCAGGATCCGGTGCACCGGTTCGGCGCCGCGACGGCCGCCGCGGCGCCAGCGCGAGCCGGCGAGGATGAAGCCGACCAGCAGGCCGAGCAGGAGCGCGAGGACGATCAGCACGTGCTCGAGGTGGATCACCGCTGTTCCTCCTTGAGGCTACGGTGGGCGACGATACGGACGTCGACACCGGGGGGCGTCGCTCGCATCAGCCGCTGCGGCAGCGGCTCGCGCAGCCGCGCCAGGCCGCGCGGCGGCTCCGACTCGCCGACCATGATGTAGGTGCTGCCGCGCTCGCGGACGACGCGGGCAACGGCGGCTACGAGGTCATCGTGTTCCTCGATCAGCAGCGTCGCCCCCAGCACCGAGGCGAGCTGGCGCAGCGCCGTCACCTGGCGGTCTTCCTCGCCCTCGACCGGCTTGCCGGGCTGCTTCACCCAAAGCAGGTCGAGGTCGGTGCCGAGCCGCTGCGCCGAGCGCCAGGCGCGCCGCACCAGCCGCTGCGAGCTGGCCTGCGGCCGCACCAGCGCCAGCAAGCGCTCGCCGACCGCCTTCGGCGCATCGGCCGAGACCTTTTCCTCGACCCGGGTGCCGAGCGGCTCGACCTCGCTGTAGACGAGCCGCTTGGACTCGACGTCCTCGGCCACCTGGCGCAGACTGACCTCGCGCAGCGCCGCCAGGTTCTCGATCTTGAAGAAGTTGTTCAGCGCCGCGTCGATGTTCTCGCCGGGGTAGATCTTGCCGGCGCGTAGGCGCGCGATCAGCGCCTCCGGGGTGAGGTCGATGAGGACGATCTCGTCGGCCTTGGCGAGCACCGAGTCGGGTACGGTCTCGCGCACCCGCACCCCGGTCAGCTCGGCGACCTGGTCGTTGAGCGACTCCAGGTGTTGGACGTTGACGGTGGAGAAGACGTCGATGCCGGCAGCGAGCAGGTCGACGATGTCCTCGTAACGCTTGCCGTGCTCGAGGCCCGGCGGATTGCTGTGGGCGAGCTCGTCGACCAGCGCCAGTTCCGGGTTGCGCGCCAACAGCGCCGGCAGGTCCATCTCCTCGACGGCGACGTCGCGCACCGACACCGGGCGCCGCCGCACCACCTCGAGGCCGCGCGCCTGGGCACTCGTCTCCTGGCGTTTGTGCGGCTCCAGGTAGCCGATCACGACGTCACGGCCGGCGTCGGCTTCGGCCTTGCCCTCCTGCAGCATTCGGTAGGTCTTCCCCACCCCCGCGGCCATACCGAGGAAGATCTTGTAGCGGCCGCGCTCGCTGCCGCTCTCCATCTCAGTGGCCTTCCGGGAGCTCCCGCGTGCGGCTGGCGAGTGCCGGACCGAGCGGGGGTAGGACGCAGGGAGGCGGAATGGCAGCGCCATTTGGCCGACCGAGGACGCCGCCCCGCGAAGTGTGTCCGGTGCCGCCAGGCGTGCGTGCGAGCTCCCGGAAGGCCACCTAAGCTCCGAGCAGGTTGTGCACGACGAGGTCGATCAATTTGATCCCGACGAAGGGGACGATCAGACCGCCGAGGCCGTAGATGAGGATGTTGCGGCGCAACAGCCCGGTGGCGCCGATCGGCCGGTAGCGGACGCCGCGCAGGGAGAGCGGGATCAGCAACGGGATGATCAGCGCGTTGAAGATCACCGCGGAGAGGATTGCCGATTCGGGCGTGCCCAGTGACATCACGTTGAGCGCGTCGAGTGGGCCGCTGCCATTGCCGACGGCATAGGTGGCGGCAAACATCGCCGGCAGGATCGCGAAGTACTTGGCGACGTCGTTGGCGATCGAGAAGGTGGTGAGGGCGCCGCGGGTGATCAGCAGCTGCTTGCCGACCTCGACGATCTCGATCAGCTTCGTCGGGTTGGAGTCGAGGTCGACCATGTTGCCGGCCTCGCGGGCGGCCTGGGTGCCGGTGTTCATGGCGACGCCGACATCGGCCTGGGCCAGGGCCGGGGCGTCGTTGGTGCCGTCGCCGGTCATCGCGATCAGCCTGCCGTCGGCCTGCTGCTCCTTGATCAGCTCCAGCTTGCGCTCCGGCGTCGCTTCGGCGAGAAAGTCGTCGACGCCGGCCTCCTCGGCGATCTTGGCGGCGGTGAGTTTGTTGTCGCCGGTGACCATGATCGTGCGTATGCCCATCGCCCGCAGCTGGTCGAAGCGAGCCTTCATCCCTTCCTTGACGATGTCCTTGAGGTAGACGACACCGAGCACGCGCTCGTTGCGGGCGACGGCGAGTGGGGTGCCGCCCTCGCGGCCGATCCGGTCCAGCTCGGCCCGCAGATCGGCCGGGGCGCGGCCGCCCTCGCTGGCGACCCACGATTCGATCGCGTCGCCGGCCCCCTTGCGGAGCCGGGTGCCGTTGTAGTCGACGCCGCTCATACGGGTCTCGGCGCTGAAGGGGACGAAGGTCGGCTCATGCCCCGCAAAGTCGTGCTCGCGGATGCCGAACCCCTTGGCGAGAACGACGATCGACCGGCCCTCGGGGGTCTCATCGGCGAGCGAGGACATCTGCGCCGCCTCGGCCAGCTCGGCCTCCTCGACGCCCGGCATCGGGATGAACTCGGTCGCCTCGCGGTTGCCGAGCGTGATCGTGCCGGTCTTGTCGAGCAGCAGCACGTCGCAGTCGCCGGAGGCCTCGACCGCGCGACCCGAGAGGGCGAGGACGTTGCGGCGCACGAGGCGGTCCATGCCGGCGATCCCGATCGCCGAGAGCAGGGCGCCGATCGTGGTCGGGATCAGCGCCACCAGCAGCGCGATCAGCGTCGTCTCCGAAAGTTCCGTGCCGGCGAAGAGGGCGAAGGGGCGCAGGGAGACGACGACGATGACGAAGATCAGGGTCAGGGCCGCGAGGAGAATTCCGAGGGCGATCTCGTTCGGGGTCTTGCGCCGGGAGGCGCCCTCGACCAGCGCGATCATCCGGTCGAGAAACGATTTGCCGGGCTCCTGGGTGATTTCGACGACGATCCGATCGGAGAGGACCTTGGTGCCGCCGGTGACGGCGCTGCGATCGCCGCCGGCCTCGCGGATGACCGGCGCCGACTCACCGGTGATCGCCGACTCGTCGACCGAGGCGATCCCCTCGATCACGGTGCCGTCGCCGGGGATCGTCTCCCCCGCCTCGACCACGACGACGTCGCCCCGCACCAGCTCGGAGGCGGCCTTTTCGCCCCCGTCGCGCAGGCGCGCGGTGGTCTCCGTCCGCATCGCCCGCAGGCTCGCCGCCTGGGCGCGGCCGCGTCCCTCCGCCAGAGCCTCGGCGAGGTTGGCGAAGACGACCGTCAGCCAGAGCCAGACGGTGACGCTGAAGGTGAACCAGGCGGGCTCGTGGCCGCCCCCGAGCGGAGTGCCGCCGAAGACCTGGATCAGCCAGGCGACGGTGGTGATCACGGCCCCGATCTCGACCACGAACATGACGGGATTGCGCACCTGGACCCGTGGGTCGAGCTTGCGGACCGACTCCAGCAGAGCCGGGCGGAGGATCTCGGGGTCGAACAGCGAGCGGGCCTGCGTCTCGGTGGTCATTCGGTCGGCGCTTCCTTGTCGAGGGCGATATTGAGCTCGAGGACGTTGACGCCGGGCTCCCCGAGAACCCCGAGCGAGCGTCCGTCGGTGTGGGCGGAGATCAGGCCTTCGACCTGGGCCAGCGGCAGCTTGCGGACGGCGGCGATCCGGTGCGCCTGGATCCGGGCGTTGGCCACGGAGATATGGGGGTCGACGCCGGAAGCCGACTGGGTGACCGCGTCAACCGGGACCTGGTCCTTGGTCAGGCCCTTGTCGAACGGTTTCTCGAAGGCGACGTAGGCGGCGAGGTTTTCGCGCACCATTTCGCGCCCTTCGATCGTGTTGGGGCCGACGTTGCCGAAGAAGGTGACGTTGCCGGAGTACCCGGTCGCCGAGGGCCGTGGCTGGAAGTAGGCCGGGTCGGGAGCGAGCACTTCTTCGCCTTCTTCGTCGAGCACCGGCTTGCCGTTCTTGCCGATCACCGGCCGCGAGAAGGACTGGCCGATCAGGCTGGAGCCGACGACCTTGCCGTCGACCTTGACCAGCGAGCCGTCTGCCTTGCCGGGGAAGACGACCTGGGAGATGCCGGTGATCGCCAGCGGGTAGAGCAGGCCAAGCACGACGGTCAGCACGATCACGGCGAGCAGCGAGGTGATCAGGTCCCTGCGCATCTAGAACAACCTCGTGGTCAGGCTTTGGACGATCGGCCCGAGCAGGATCGCGGGGAAGAAGGTGAGGGCGCCGACGAGGATGATCACGCCGACGAGGAGGAAGACGAAGGTCGGGTTGTCGGTCCGCATCGTCCCCAGGCCGGCCGGCGAGACTTTCTTGCCGGCGAGGGCACCAGCGACACCGAGGACGAAGAGGATCGGCAGGAAGCGGGCGCCGACCATCACCGCGCCGCCGAGCAGGTCGGCGAAGGAGATGCCGTAGGAGCCGACGTTGCCAGGTGCGTTGGGCTGGATGAAGCCGGTGTAGCCGGCGAAGGCGGAGCCATTGTTGTTGGCCTGGGAGAGGTAGGCGTAGAGGGTCTCCGAAAAGCCCTGTGGGTTGATCCCGGCATAGATGGAGCGTTTGCCGAGCGTCGTCGCCGAGGCCACGCCGGAGGAGAGCAGCACCGCGAGCGGCGTCACCAGGACCCCGAGCGAGACCAACTTGATCTCCCGAGCCTGGATCTTCTTGCCCAGGTACTCGGGGGTGCGGCCGACCATCAGGCCGCCGATGAAGACGGCGAGGATGACGTAGAGCAGCATCGAGTAGAGGCCCGTGCCGACGCCGCCGAAGACGACCTCGCTGAAACCGAGGTTGACGAAGGGGACGGCGCCACCGAGCCCGGTCAGCGACTCGAAGGCAGCGTTGACGGCGCCGCAAGAGGTGACCGTGGTCACCGCCGTCCAGAGCGAGGAGTCGGCGATCCCGAAGCGCTGCTCCTTGCCCTCCATGTTGCCGCCGGTGGAGCCATCGAAGGCGTGGGTGTGGAGGCCGGCCGCGTGCTGGGCGACGGTGCCGTGCTGCTCGGCGAAGTAGACGACGGCGACAGCGGCGATGAAGAGGACGAACATGGCGCTGAAGATCGCCCAGCCCTGGCGCTGCGAGCCGACCATGCGCCCGTAGGTGTAGGTGAGGCCGGCCGGGATGATCAGGATCAGCAGCATCTCGAAGAAGTTGGTCAGCCCGGTCGCGTTCTCGAACGGGAAGGCGGAGTTGACGTTGAAGAAGCCGCCGCCGTTGGTCCCCAGCTCCTTGATCGCCTCCTGGGAGGCGACAGGTCCCTGGCCGAGGAGCTGGGTGCCGCCGGTGAGGGTGTGGACGACGGTGGAGCCGCTGAGGTTCTGGATCACTCCCTGGGAGACGAGGAAGAGGGCGCCGACGACGGAGATCGGGACGAGGATGTAGAAGAGGATCCGGATCAGGTCCTGCCAGAAGTTGCCGATCTCACGTCCGCTGCGCGCGACGATGCCGCGGATCAGGGCGACGACGACGGCGATCCCGACCGCGGCGGAGACGAAGTTCTGAACCGCCAGACCGGCCATCTGCGCGAAGTAGGTGAGGGTCGTTTCGCCGCCGTAGTACTGCCAGTTGGTGTTGGTGATGAAGGAGGAGGTGGTGTTGAAGCTGAGGTCCCAGGGCCCGGAATGGAAGCCTTCGGGATTGAAGGGCTGGATGCCCTGGGTGCGGAGGATCAGGTAAAGGGCAACCCAGAACAGCAGCGAGAAGACGATGACGCTACGCGCGTATGCCTTCCAGTCCTGCCCGTCATCGGGCCGCACGCGCAACGCCTTGTAGGTGAGGCGCTCGATTGGCCCGACGACGGGGGACAGGAAGACCCGCTGGTTGGTGAAGACCCGGGCCATGTAGATGCCGACCGGCTTGACCAGGGCGATCAGGACGGCGACAAAGAGCGCGATCTGAAACCAGCCCTGGAGCATCTAGAGGTTCTCCCCGCGTAGGAGGGCGTAGACGAGGTACACGCAGACCAGAGCCGAGACGACGAGGCCGAAGACGTCAGCGCCGGAGAGGGTGGCGAGCGTCAGCGTCATATCCGGTCGATCAGGTCGATCGCCCAGTAGAGGAGAGCGAAGAGGCCTACGGCGAGGACGATCGAGAAGACGTCGGCGAGGGGACCACCGCCCCCGGGGAAGATGTCGGCAAGGCAAACGAGCACGTCTCGATCATGCGCCCGCCCCCGTCAAGGCCGCATGAAGTTCCGGCCCTCCGCATACAGATGTTGTGAAGATCGAGGGTGTGGTTGCCTGTTGAACCGCTAGGCGGTCGAAAGGACAACCGCGCTACGGGGTGAAGCGGTAGCCGACGCCCGGATCGGTCCTGATGTAGCGGGGGCCGTCGGGGGGCTCGATCTTGCGGCGCAGGTTGGCGATGTGGGCGCGCAGGACCTGCAGGTCGTCTTCGTACTCGACGCCCCAGACCGCGACCAGGAGCTGGCGGTGGGTCAACAGCTTGCCGCGGTTGCGGGCCAGCTCGCGCAGGAGGCCGAACTCGGTCGGGGTGAGATGGACCGGCTCGCCGTCGCGACGGACGCTGCGGGCGGCGAGATCGACCTCGAGCCCGTCGGCGACGATCGCCGGCTCCTCGGCCTCGGGGCGGGCGCGGCGCAGCGCCGCCTGCAGGCGGGCGACGAGCTCGCGCGGGCCGAAGGGCTTGGTCACGTAGTCGTCGGCGCCCGCCGCCAGCGCCTCGACCTTGCGGTCCTCCTCGCCAACCGCGGAGAGGACGAGGATCGGCATCTGGCTCCACTCGCGCAACCGGCGCGTCACCTCGACGCCGTCGATGTCAGGCAGCATCAGGTCGAGGATCGCCGCCTCCGGCGGCCGCACCGCCGCCAGGTCGAGCGCCTCCTCCCCGGTCGCCGCCGGCACCGCCTCGAAGCCGGCGTCGCGGAGGATCACCCGCAGGGCACGGAGGATCTGCGGCTCGTCGTCGCAGACGAGGACGCGGGGGGCGTCGCTCACTCGCCGGCCTCCCGCGCGCTGCGCGAACCGTCCTCGGGCGCCGGGAAGACGACGACGAAGCTGGCGCCCTGGCCCGGCAGCGACTCCACGTCCACCTCACCCCCGTTGGCCTCGATGAAGCCACGCGTGATCGCCAGGCCGAGGCCGGAGCCCTCGCCTCCCCCGGCACGGTAGAAGGGTTCGAAGATGCGCTCGCGGTCCTGGTGGGCGACGCCGGGGCCGCGGTCGACGACGCGGACGACGACCTGCGGCCCGACCAGCCGCGCCCGCACCAGCACCTGCTGGCCGCCGCCGTGGACGACCCCGTTCTCGAGCAGGTTGGCGAAAGCGCGCTCGAGCTGAGCGGGGTCGACGCTGAGCGGCGGCAGGTCGTCGTCGGGGGCCAGCCGCACCGCCTCGCCGGCCGGGCCGATCGAGCGCCGCGCCGCCTCCAGCACCTCGGCCAGCGCCACCTGCTCGCGGCGCGGCGCGGCGTTGCCGGACTCCAGGCGCGAGACGTCGAGCAGGTTCTCGACCAGACGCGAGAGCCGGCCGCCCTCATCGACCACGGCCTCGCTCAGCTCGTGCCGCTCCTCGGCGTCGATGCTGGGCGAGTCGAGGGCAGCGCCGGCGGCGATGATCGCGGTCAGCGGAGTCCGCAGGTCGTGGGAGACGGCCCGCAGCAGCGCCGTCTTCAGCTCGTCGCTGCGGCGCAGCGCCGCCGCCTCGATCGCCTCCGCCTGCATGCGGTCGCGCTCGCGGGCCAGCTGCTCGAGCTCGGCCAGGGCGCGCGCCGCCTCTTCGCGCCCGCGTTCGGCCTCGGTCGCCCGCGCCCGCGCCAGCTCGGCCAGGGTGCCGCTGGCGATGCCGACGATCGCGAAGACGACGAAGGCGACGAGGTCGCGGTCGGCGGCGATCGTGAAGCGGCCGACCGGGGGGATGTGGAACCAGTTGAAGGCGAGACCGCTGAGCAGCGCCGTCAGCAACCCGAGGCCGAGCCCCCAGAAGGTCGAGACCAGGAGCACGGCGAGGATGTAGACGACGCCGAGCGAGAGGGCCGGGGCGACCTCCTTCAACGGATAGACCAGCAGCGTGGCGGCGGCAACAGTGGCGAAGCTGGCGAGGACGCCGATCCAGAGTGGTGGCGGCTCGCCGCTGAGGCGGAGCGGGTCGCGCGAAACGGCGGTCATCGCCCGTCAGCGTACGCTGCGCAGATGCACCCCGGCGGTTCCACGCTGACCGCGGCCACGCGGTGATCCACGAAACGATGGGCTAGCCGGGCGGAGCCGCCATCAGCTCGACGCGGTGGCCGCCGGGGGCGTGGACGATCGCGCGCTCGGCGCCCCAGTGGTCGCGGCGCGGCTCGACCGCGAAGCCGGCCTCGCGGAGGCGGGCGACGGTGGCCTCGAAGTCGGGGGCGACGACGGCGAGGTGGCCGCGGGGCGCCGCGGTCGGGCTCTCGGTCGGCATCAGGTGAACCTGGGTGCCGCCCCGTTCGAGCCAGGTGAACTCGGCCAGGGTCGGCGGCGGCTCGACCCGCTCGAAGCCGAGCAGCTGGAAGAGCTCGGCGGCGCGCTCGACGTCCCCCGGCGCGACCTCGATCCCGACGTGGTGCAGCATCAGAAGTCTCAATACACCACGGGCGAAATCAAGGACGAGGAGCGGGGCTTGCTCAGAGTTGCGTGTCAAGCTGATTGTTGGTGCAACCAGCGGCTGCCCGGTCGCAATCAGGCCGCAAATCGAAGGTTTGCTGTGGGCGTGGGGATGGGGCGGCGGCGGCAGGCACAGACATAGCCTCCCAGCAATGTCAGATGGGGGAACTAAATTGCGAGATGGAGCTCGCGAGGGGCTCCGACCCCGAGAGGAGCGTCGCGCAGGTGGAGCCGGCTCCCTAGCTCCTTGCGCACCCCGCAGAAGCGAATGGCAGTTTCACCCTGGACCCCCTACAAGGTCTCGGACGGGCACGCAAAGCGACGCTCAAGCCTCAGCGTCGAAGGCGTAACAGGCACCCCTGCCGCTGCAAACCACGGTCCATGGCCAGCCCTCCAGGAGGTTGGCTCCCTCGTAGTTGCTCGTTGCCCAGCGGCTCGGACTGCCGCCGCAGCCAACGGTCAGGTGATAGGTCAGGTGCCAACCGATGTCCTTGCTGTAAGACGCGCTGGAGCCGTACCGACTGAAGGAGGCCCAGCCCGAATTGCTGCCGGCGCTAACCCACACGCCAACAACCGGACTCGGGCTGCAATAGATGGTCCCATTCGCGGTAAACGCATCGGCCGAGGCCGTCCCGAACAGGGTCGATGACAAGAGGAGGACGCCGACGGCGCCGCTCGTCATAAGTAGCCGCCTCAGCAGTCGTTTGCCTTGACGCTCGAACGCTTGCGAGGGGGCTTTGAGGGCCGGTCGGTACTCGCGGGACTCGGATGCAATTCTGCTCATCGCTGCCTCCATCATTGCGGGGTCGCGGGGCCGAGTCTCCGCCGTGTCCGGCGTCGCGTCTTGGTGTTGGATGGTACAGCCTGCGATCCTTTGCCAGGTGGTATCACGGCCGTGCGGTAGGGACGCGAAGTACGGCACTGAGCGTGGGAAAGCTCGCCCGGATGGTGGGACCCAAGGGACGAGCCGCCGGGTCAAGCCTTTCGGGTTGGACCGACGAAACCCTTACCCGATGGCGACCGCGGCGGCTGCACGTTCCCTCCCCTCCCTACCCTGAACCCGATCCACGTGCGCAGGCAGATCCCACTCCGTCGACGCCTACGAATCGAGTAGTCGCATCCTCGCAACGATGGCGGCCACTGCCAACCGCGCTGTCAGCTTGCTGACAGCGCATCAGTGGACATGGAACTTGATCCAGCGTGACTTGCAGGGATTGCCCCTGCCGTATCTGTCGGTCAGGCGCAGGCGCCCGCGAATCGTGCCGTTCCTGACATGCCCACGGATGAAGACGGTGTCGGTGTTTCCGTACTGGGCTTCGTGGATGGTGCCGTCGGGACGCACGGCAGACGGCAGGAAACCGCCCTCCGCCAGCTGCAGAAGCGTGCCGTCGCGGCACTGGAGATCGGCCTTGAAATCGAGCAGCCTGATCGAGCGCTCCCCGTGCATCGTTGCCTTGATCCGGTACCCCTGAGCCGTGCGGCCCCTGACCAGCTCGGCCTTGGCGGCGGCCACATCGGCCATCACGAGGCTGAGCGCCAGAGCGCTGCTGAGCATCAAACGCAAGAACATCTATCCCTCCCCTGCTCGTTGGATTCCCGCACATACACCCGCTTGAACCGGGGGCACCGGAGATCGGGGCGACGGGGTGTCAGCCGGCTGACACCCGCCCACCCTCCGGCGCGAGCGAAACTCAACGTCGATTGCGAGTTTCAAGCATGGACGATCGACCTCACCACCTGGGAAGGGACCCATGAGCAAGGGCAAGGCAATCAGCGGGAAACTCCCCGAAGTCGAAATCGAGCCCGGCCCTTGGCGGTTGCCTGACAATGGCACCGACGAGCTCGGCTACATGGTCGTTTCGGGCATGCTGCTGCGGCGGGTGCTGATCGAGGGCGGTAGAAGCGTCGAGCTGCTCGGGGCCGGCGACCTGCTGCTCCCCTGGCGCGAGGAGCGGGCGTCCTTCTCGTGCCCGGAGTGGGAAGTGGTCGATCGCGGTCGGCTCGCGGTGCTCGATCTCCGCTCCGGCTCACCGCTGTCGCACTCGCCGCAGGCGGTCTCCGCGATCGCGGCTCGGGCCATCGACCGCGTGCGGGCACTGGCCTTGCAGTCTGCGATCATGAGCGTCGTCGGCATCGAGGAGCGGCTCCTGGCCCTCCTCTGGGCGCTTGCCGAGCGCTGGGGAGCCGTCGTGCCCGACGGCGTCGAGATCGAAGTCAACGTGCCGCAGTCCGTGCTCGCCGAGATGGTCGGCGCGCGTCGGCCGACGGTCAGCCTTGCCCTGGGCAGCCTCGGTGAGGCAGGCCGACTGGTCGCACCCGGGCAAGGGCGGTGGATCCTGCTGGGCGAGCCGCCCGCCCCGAGCGCGCCACCGGCCGACAGGGCCACCTGAAACCATGGCGGAATACGCCTTCGATACCCACCATCCCCGGTGATGGCCAGGCTGGCGGTGAGGTAGCCGGTGGACATCAGCTTCGCGCAGGCACTGCTGCTGTTCGGCGGCCTGCTGGCCGTCGTTGCCGCGCTCTCAGGGCTGATGAACGGCACGGTGCTGTCGGCGTCGGTGCTCTCGGTCACCCTCGGCATCGTCCTTGCGGCGACGGGCGCGGTCCACGTCGACGCCACCGACGGGGCGATCGTCGAGCTGATCGAGCTGGCCCTGGTGCTGACGCTGTTCTCCGACGGCATGTTCGTCGAGCGCGAGCTGCTCAGCCGTCACTGGAGCCCGGTGGCCCGGGCCCTGACGATCGCGATGCCGATCACCCTGGCCCTGCTGGCCCTGGCGGCCAAGGCCCTCTTCCCCGAGCTGACCTGGGCGGAGGCTTTCCTGCTCGGCGCCGTGCTCTCGGCGACCGATCCCGTCGTCACCTCGGCCGTCGTCACCTCGAAGCTGGTGCCGGAGTCGGTCCGCCACACGCTCAACCTCGAGTCCGGCCTCAACGACGGCCTGGCCCTCCCCTTCGTCCTCTTCTTCCTCGTCCTCGCCAGTCCCGGCGGCGACGCCACGACCGAAGCGGCGAAGCTGGTCGGCCAGGCAGCCGTCGGAGCCGCGATCGGCGTCGCCCTGGGTGCTCTCGGGGGCCGCCTGCACCACCACCTCCCGGGCGGCGGGGTGACCGCGCGCTACGAGGGGATCTACGCGATCGGCTTCGCCCTCTTCGCCTTCGGGCTGGCCGAAGTGACCTGGGCCAACGGCCTGATCGCGGCCTTCGTCTGCGGAATCGCGATGGCGGCGAGCGAGCGCGAGGTCCCGGAGGGCTTCGTCGATTTCGCCGAGAGCACCAGCGCGATCCTGCAGGTGATCACCTTCTTCGTCTTCGGCGGCCTGATCGTCGCCACCGGCTTCCACCACAGCATCCCGCCGCTGATCATCTTCGTCGCCTTCGCTCTGCTGGTCGCCCGCCCGGTCGCGGTGATGCTGTCCTTCCTGCGCACCGGGATCCCGAGGTCCGAGAAGCTGTTCATGGCCTGGTTCGGTCCCAAGGGCGTCGCCTCGATGCTCTTCGCCCTTTTCGTCCTCAAGTCCCCGGTCGACGACAACGGCCTGATCTTCGACATCGCCTCGATCGCGATCATCGCCTCGATCGTCGCCCACGGCCTCACCGACACCGTCGGCACCAGATGGATGGCGCGGCGCGGCGCCCTGGGTCGCTAGCGAAACCTTGCCGCGCGGTCCCCGGGGCCGCATACGATCGTCCCGTCCGTGGTCCGTGTCGACACCACCTCTTTCTTCCTGATCGTCCTCAGCAGCGCGGTCGCCGCGGCGACGGTCGCCGTCCTGCCGCGCAGGATCGCCCCGCCGGTGGTGGTGGTCGAGCTGCTGCTCGGAATCGCGATCGGCCCCCACGGCTTCGGCTGGGCCTCGACCGACGAGTTCATCCTCTTCTTCTCGAACCTCGGTCTCGGCATGCTCTTCTACTTCGCCGGCTACGAGATCGACTTCGAGCGCATCAGGGGAATGCCGCTGCGGCTCGGCGCCCGCGGCTGGCTGCTCTCCGTCGTGATCGCCTACGCGATCGGAGGTCTGCTGATGGCACTCGGGGCGATCGACTCGCTCGTGTACACCGGCTCGGCGATGGCGACGACCGCGATCGGGACTTTGATCCCGATCCTCCGCGACGGCGGTGAGCTGAAGACCAGGTTCGGCACCTATCTGCTGGGCGCGGGCGCGGTGGGCGAGTTCGGGCCGATCCTGTTGGTGACGCTCTTCCTCTCCACCGACCACCCCCTGCGCGAGGCGGTGATCCTGATCGCCTTCGTCCTGATCGCGGTCGGGATCGCGCTGCTCTCGATGGGTGCGGTCTGGCGCGGCTGGTCGGCGCTCGAGCGCAGCCTGGAGTCGAGCAGTCAGCTCGCGATCCGGATCACCGTCGTCCTCGTCTTCGGCCTGGTCGGCCTGGCCGGGCACCTGCACCTCGACATCCTGCTGGGTGGCTTCGTCGCGGGAATGATCACCAGGGCGGCCCTCCGCGGTCACGAGGTCGCCGTCTTCGACTCGAAGCTGACCGCCGTGGGGTTCGGCTTCTTCGTCCCCTTCTTCTTCATCTACAGCGGCATGAACTTCGACCTCGAGGCACTCGGCTCGGTGCCGGCGATGCTGAAGCTGGTGATGTTCTTCGGCCTGTTCCTGGTTGTGCGCGGGGCGCCGGCGATGTTGCTCTACCGCGAGGTGCTCGGCTCGACCCAGCGGGCGGCGCTTGCGTTCTACTCGGCGACGGAGCTGCCGCTCGTCGTGGCGATCACGACCCTGGCCGTGGACGACGGGCACATGAAAGCCTCGACCGCCGCCGGCCTCGTCGGCGCGGCGATGCTCTCCACCCTGATCTTCCCGTTCGTCGGCGCCGCCCTGCAGAACCGCCACGCGTCAGCGGCACCCGATGCCGGCCTTCCCATCTGAGGCCTGTCCTCAGCCGGCGTCCGCGTTCTCCTGGGTGCCGCCACCGCACCGGAGATCCTCGAACTCCTCCGGCACGGGCCCGTGCAGATGCCACCCGTGAGGAGTGCGCCGGAGAACCCCCCGCGCGTCCAGCCGGGAGAGCGCGGTCGAGACCGATGGCCGCCTCGCGGCCACCAGCTCCCCGAGCAGGCTGTGGGTCAGGGGGACGGGCACGTCCACCCAGCCATCGTGCATGTGGCCGAAGCGATCGGCGAGATGCCAGAAGAGCATCAGCAGCCGCGTCTCGACCCGCCGCTGGCTGACGATCGCGATCAGAATCGCCAGGTAGCGCGAGCGCATGAGGGCCCGGCGGACCATGGCGGCGGCGATCTCCGGAAAGGCGGCCGAGCTGCGAGCGAACTCGGCGTCGAGGACAGCCAGGCGGGTCCGCTTGACAACGAGCCAGTCCGAACCGGTCGGGATGCTCGACCACTCCCCGATCCGATCCCAGGGCCGCAGGAGGTCGCCCGGCCCGACCAGCTCGGCGCCGTAGCGCTGGTTCTGGACGACCCGGCGGCAGATAGCGCCCGAGAGGACCAAGAGGCCGAGGCCGGAGCGATCGACGCCGGGGGTCGCGTCGGCGTCCCAGGCGCCCTTGGGCAGCTCGACGACAGGCGCCAGGCAGGAGCGCTCAGCGCGCTCCCGCTCGCGCGCCGCCAACCCGGTCGCCAGGTCGGCGTCGAGCCGCAAGACCGGAATCCGTCTCTCCTCAGCGCGGGAATCGCGGCGACCCGTCGAGTCGGGAATCGAGATCACGGCCACAGAGACAAGCAGGCGCCGGCTGCGGCGGCACGCGCGGCTGTCAGAACTCTGACATCGAGGCGCGCGCCCCGCGGGTCCCGTCCCACCCGTTTCTAGGCTCGGCCTGGTGACTACCCCGGTGACCACGTCGGCTCTCGATCGCTTCCGCCTCCCTTGGCCGCAACCCCTGACGCCCCGGCTGCGCACTTTGCTGGGAGGAGAGGGTGGCCTGCTCGCGGCCCTTGCCCTGCTGGTCGGGGTCGGCGCCGGCGTCGGCGCGATCGGCTTCCGCTATCTGATCCTTGGCTTCACCGAGCTGTTCAGCGGCCACAGCGACCCCAGCGACCTCGG
Organism: uncultured Actinomycetes bacterium; assembly: GCA_963708405.1. Lineage (GTDB taxonomy): Bacteria > Actinomycetota > Thermoleophilia > Solirubrobacterales > 70-9 > VAYN01. The sequence goes on along the minus strand of CAVPSL010000001.1, from coordinate 1,108,176 downwards.
CCACTTCACGAATCCGCACGTCCCGTTCCTCGGGCCCTACGTCGTCCTCGTCGTGCCGGTGCTCGGCGGGCTCCTCTACGGGCCGCTGGTCTACCGCTTCGCGCCCGAGGCCCGCGGCCACGGCGTTCCCGAGGTGATGCTCGCCGTCCACTCCAACGAGGGCCGCATCCGCGCCCGGGTCCCGATCGTCAAGTCGCTCGCCTCGGCGCTCTGCATCGGCTCCGGCGGCTCGGTCGGTCGCGAGGGGCCGATCGTGCAGATCGGCTCCGCCCTGGGTCGGGCCTGGGACAGCTGACCCGGGTCGGTGGCGAAGAGATGCGGCTGCTGGTCGCCTGCGGCGCAGCCGGCGGGATCGCGGCCACCTTCAACGCCCCGATCGCCGGCGTCTTCTTCGCCCTCGAGCTGATCCTGCGCGACTTCCAGACCCGCAACTTCGGCTTCGTCGTCCTCAGCTCCGTCGTGGCGACCGCGGTGGGACGGCTCGCTTTCGGCGGCGAAGCCTTCCTGACCCTGCCGTCCTTCCACGTCCGCACCGCCGTCGAGTACCCGCTCTACGGCCTGCTCGGGGTGATCGCGGCGCTGGTCGGCCTCGCCTTCATCCGCGTCCTCTACGGCTCCGAGGACGTCGCGGACCGGATCTGGCGCGGGCCGCCCTGGCTGCGCCCGGCTGCCGGCGGCCTCCTCCTCGGCTGCGTGCTTCTAGTCCTGCCGGAGATGTATGGCGTCGGGTATCCGGTCCTCGAAAACGCGATCGGCGGCCAGTACGCGCTGGCCTTCCTGCTCGCCCTGCTGGCCGGCAAGATCACGGCCACGAGCCTGACGATGGCGATCGGTGGCTCCGGTGGCGTCTTCGCGCCCTCGCTCTTCATGGGAGCGATGCTCGGCAGCGGCTTCGGGATCGCCGTCCACACGATCCTGCCGGATGCCACGGCCAGCGCCGGCGCCTACGGCCTGGTCGGGATGGCAGCGGTCTTCGCCGCCGCCGGCCGCGCCCCGATCACCGCCGTGCTGATCGTCTTCGAGCTGACCGGCGACTACTCGATCATCCTGCCGCTGATGCTGGCCGTCGTGATCGCCACCGCCCTGAGCCGGGCGATGAGCGAGGACTCGATCTACACCCTGAAGCTGCGGCGGCGCGGGATCGACATCGAGCGGCCGGCCGCGATCGAGGCTCTCGCCGGCCTCACGATCGGCGACGCGATGGGCGACCCGGTCGACCCCTTGGCGGTCACCGCCTCACCCTCGGAGGCAGCCAGAACCTTTCTGCGGCAGGGCCGGAATGCGCTCCCGGTCGCCGACGAGTCGGGTGTCACGATCGGCGTCGTCACCGCTCGCGGCCTCGAGCGAGGGGCGGGCGGCGCGACCACCGCCACGATCGAGCTCCTGGTCGAGGACGTTCCCAAGCTGCATCCCGACGATGCTCTCGCCGTCGGCGTCGACTGGCTCACCGACGCCGACCGGGAGGCGCTGCCCATCTTCGCTCCCCACGGCGGGGAGGTAGTCGGCTGGCTGGACCATCGCGATGTCCTGCGTGCGTATGCCGCCGCCCCGGCCGGGCCGGGATCTCCCAGAACTTAAGATCGGGGTACGCACGCGAAAGGAGGGGGCAGATCTTGTTCAGTGGACTTGAGAGCCCGATGCACCTGTTGGTGGTCCTGATCATCGCCGTGCTCGTCCTGGGACCAAAGAAGCTCCCCGAAGTCGGCCGCTCCCTCGGCTCCGGCATCCGTCAGTTCAAACACTCGCTCGAGGGTGACGAGCAGTCGACGCCGGTTTCGCCCGCTCCGGCCGCGCCGGCGGAGGAGGCGCCCGTCGAGATCGACGCTCACGAGGGCTGAAGCATCGGCCGCGCCGGGGGGACAAGGATTCCGCCGGGATGTCCGCCCTCTGACATCGCGCCCGGAGTCGCCGGCTTTCTTTAGATTCAAGGAGTAGAAACCCCGCCCGATATGCAACTCGGCATCGCGTTCGAATGGAGCACCGTCACCTCGATCACGCTGCCGCTCCTGATCGGGGTCGCCTATTTCCACCGCGTCGGCGCACTACGCGAGCGTGGTCGCCAGCCGAGCCTCGCCCGCCAGGCGAGCTTTGCCTGCGGCCTGTCGGCGATCGTGCTCTCGACGGTCGGCCCGATGGACGTGCTGGCCGACAACTTCGTCTACGGCCACATGATCCAGCACACCCTGCTGCTCGAGGAGGCCTCCCTGCTGCTCGCACTCGGCCTGACCGGCCCCGTGCTCGGCCCGATCCTCACCAAGCCGGGCCTGAGTCGCCTGCGCAAGCTCACCCATCCGGTCCTCGCGGTGGGGATCTGGCTGGTCGTGATGTACGGGTGGCACGCGCCGCCGCTCTACCAGGCGGCCGAGGAAAACGAGGTCATCCACCTCTGTGAGCACGCCTGCTTCGTCGCAGCCGGGGTCCTGATGTGGCTCGCCCTGCTCGGCCCCTTCCCGAAGCCCGAGTGGTTCGGCAACGGCGCCAAGGCGATCTACGCGGGAGCGGTCCATTTCTCGAGCATGGGACTGGCGAACATCCTGATGTGGTCGGGGACGTTGCTCTACCCCTTCTACGTGGCCAGCGACCGCGCCCACGGCCTCGACCCGATCACCGACCAGAGCCTCGCCGGGGTCGTCCTGATGGTCCAGAGCGCCCTGCTGATGTTCGGCATCCTCGCCTGGCTGGTGCTGCGCTGGGCCAGGCAGGACACCGAACGCCAGGAGCTTCTCGACCTCGCCTACGAGCACGGGATCGACCTCGACGAGCGCCGCGCGGGGCGGGCGGTCGCCGCCGGGCGCGGCGCCGAACTTCGGCGGCGCCTGGAGGCGCGCCGATGAACGACCGCGCCCGGCGGCCCGGTTTCGCCCTGGGGCTGCTCGCCCTCCTCCTCGCCGGCCTGATCGTCTCCGGCTGCGGCGGCTCCAGTGGCGAAGCGACCGCGGCGAGCTTCCCCGGCGGCGACCCCGTCCCCTCCAGGCCGGCGCCGGCGATCGACCTGACCACCGCGCCGGCGAGCTGGGCGACGGCTCCGTCGGGGGACACTCTGCCGTCGTTGCGGTCAGCGGCTTGAGCGGGGCCGAGTCCGTCGGCACCGGTGGCAACTTCGGAAGCGCCCACAGGCGCGCCACGTTCGCTGAATTCGCGGTCCAGTGCTGGGGCGACAACCGCTTCGGGCAGCTTGGAGATGGCGCGAGGATGCGACGATCGTTGCCAATAGCGGTGAAGCACGGCGGGCAAGACGTTCGGTCGTGCTCAGCCCGGCGGCAGTCGGTCAGACGCCGTATTCTTCGGCGGCGAAGTTGACTGCGGGTGCCAGATCACCCCCTTTGTCCGTCCCCAACCTCTCAAGACGCTGCCGCCCCGTTGACGCGCCTGCCGCACCGCGCACCAGACCCGCGAGCTTCGCTCCTTTTTCGGCCTCGGACTGTGCCTGCGACAAGGCTTTTTGAGCCTGACCTTCGGCCTCCTCAGCGCGCTGGCGGTTGACCTCGCGGCCAAACATCCAGCCGATCCCTGCAAATGCGATGGCCTCCGCTGCGCCGAACACATAGACCCACCGCTCCCACTCGGTGGCATCGGCGGTGTTGGCATTCACCACTAGGAATACGCCGAACGCGATGAACACCAAAGTGACGAAGATCGCGAGAATTGCTCGGGCCGTGTTCATCCCAACCTCCTGCTACCCGAATTCACGCCGGCTCCTTCGATACTTCGTCCCGCTCAGCCGAGACACCCCCGGAGCTGCCCGCTCCGGCCTTCGGGCGCCCCCACCGCGAAAGCGATTCCGGAGAGTCCGGGTCCCTTGCCGAGAAGGTAGTGACAGGGCGAGAAAAGTCAGTGGACATCGCGTAGCGGCTTAACAGGATCAGCGTCCGCTCGATCGGCTCCCGCTCGGGCCAGAAGGCCGCGTAGGTGCGCAGCCGGTCAACTGCGAAACTAAGGCTGAGGCTCAAAATGGGAAGCCCCCGCTGCGGCAACATGCAGAGGAGTTCGGCTGCCTCGTCGTGATGGCCCAAGCGGGCGAGGTGCTCAGCCCACACGATTGCTCCGTCAGGTAGCCAGGGGAACCACTGGGCAAGGTTCTGCGTCCAGTCGTGCAAGCGATCGAGGGCATTCATACGCAGGAGGGCCAGCCCCCCCACCACGGCGGCAAGTGGATCGGCGACCTTTTCCCGCAGCAGGAACTCACCCCGCAGCTCATGGGAATGCGTCAGGACCTCGGCGTCCTCCATCAAGCCGAGGTTGAGGAAGCTCAGGAGGGCACGAGCTGGGTTGCTGACGATCCTCGCCCGCAGATCCGGCGATTCGTCGCGTCCACGAGCCCCGAGAACCTCGATCTGAACCAGCTGGTCGAGCCCGGCCGCAAAGGGGATGATCGTCAACCAACCGCCCGGCCGTTGCAGAACGACCGTTCCTTTGCCGATCCGCGGAAGCGGGACGACCCAGTCACCGCTCCACGGCGGGACCTGCCAGTCGTTGATCGCTTGCCACTCCGCGGGGCCCTCTCCTTGGAAGATGGTCAAGCGTGAAGCGCCCTCCACCGATTTCTCCTCGGCCCCAATGGTCGGGTAGCCGCCGTGACCGAGTCGTTGGTGCTCGTCGAGGGCGATGGCGCGCTCATCGGAAACCCATCTCGCGGCTGCCACGGAGCGCTCCTGTGGCATGCGGAAAAATAGCTTGCGGTCGGGTTCGTCCTCGACCTCTACCGTGCGTTGCAGCTGCGAGCCGTCTGGAAGCCGTGCCTCGACCAGGTAGGTCCCACGGCTGACCTCCACTGCGTCGGAGCTCAGCGATCTGCTCACCAAACGAAGTTCCGCGTCGTACACCTCGATGGGCAGATCGATCTCGATCGGCAGGTCGAACCACAGATCGGTCACGGAACCAACCCCTGCCAGTGGAAGGACGGCGGTCTCACCGGAACCCGTGGTTCCCAGCCATTCAGCTGAGGTCTCGTATCGAGGCGGTAAAGGCCGGCTCTCCACCGGCATCGATAGGGGTTCGGGTCGAGCGGGTTGGGGATCCGCATCTCCCTGCCGCTCTCGTCTGAGACGGAGAGAACAACGCCGTCAGCCGTGGGTACGAGCTCAAGCCTCACGTCGACCTCCGGCACGTCGGCAAGGTCTACGATGCGGCGATCGAGGTCTTCCATCAAGCCTCCGCCCAAGACCCTTTGCTCCGCCATCTCTTCGGCGTTGATCCGGCTGACGGCCGAATTCATTCCACGCAGCAGCGACCCCACGGTCACTATCCAGCGGCCGCGACCCTCGAGCAACTGCCCGCCGGTGTGCTCGAGGCTCTCCAACAGCGCCCGGCTGAAGAGCGTGCGCTCGCCGGGGACGGCATAAGCACTGCCACCAGGCACCGAGCCGAAATAGATCGGCGCACACCTCTCATCAAGGTCGGAGAGCTCGACTTCAAAGATGTTTCCCGCGGAGAGGGCCTCGAAGTTGTCGAACGCGCTCGGGAAGCCGCGGCACGCGTCGATGAACCAGAGCTGCGTCCGCGCCATCTGCGGCCTGCTCGCGGTGGGCGCCATTCCGTTGAAGAGGTTGGTGACGTCTACGGCATTGAAGAGCGGGTTGCCTTCCTCGTCACCGAAGTCGCTGGTGAGCAGGACTGAGTCCCCGCGAGTGCGCTGCAACCCATGACCGGCAAAGTAGAAAAGGGCGATGTTCTCGGGATCTTCCGCACAGTCACGTCTCCAAGCCAGGGCTGCGCTGCGCAGGTTTTCCCGCGCCGCAGCTTGATACTGATCTAAGCTGGGATTTCGCTCCAACTCCTCGGGGGAAGGGGACAGCAGCAGGCGGACACTCCCCAGCGGCACCGCTAGCCTCTCGCCAGCGCCTTCCAGCCACTGGGCGAGAGCGGCGGCGCTGGCCGCGCAAGCCGTCAATTGCCGGAGACCATGGTCAGTAGGACCCGGCGGCCCCATGCCTCCGGGAAGGTGTGAATATGCGCTCACCCCGACCAATAGGGCGTGGAGTCTCGCCATGCAGGCGAGTCTTTCCTGGAACGATATCTATGTCAAGTATTCAGATAACTCTCAGGCAGTAGGCCAGGGTGTGCATTCGCGTCGGGAAGTGCCATACCTGAGAGGCACACGGGGCCACTAAGAGGCTTAGGAGATTCGACGCCCAAGCAACGAAGATCCGGCCGGAGGTTCACGTAGCCCGTTCTCGGACCAACGGTACGGTGGAGGCTGGTGGAGTGAGCGAGTCGGGAAGTGATGGCTTGCCGCAGGACAGGAGGAGCGGGGTTCGGGGTGGCGGACTCCGCCCTAGGCACCCCCTCGCACCGCCAGCCCCGCGTCTCTCGGCCGCCCGAGGGCAGTCGATCCTTCACGCCCGAAGGAGGATCGGCTTAAGGCCCGGTCACCTGGCAGGGGTCTGCCACTGGGCGAGCCGCATAGCGCCCCTCCTACTCCGCCCCGGGCACGGTGGAGGCAGCTCACGCACAGCCCCGGGCCGCGTAATGAATCGCCTCTCTGATGTCCTCGATCTCAAGTTTTGGGTAAGTGGCAGAAATCCCCGGCTCACCGGCCTGCGAAGTCCGCGCCAAGATGCCGACCGGAAGGGCTATGCGCGGGGGTTGCGACCGTTTCCCTGCTCTGCCCGCAAACGACCGCAGGAAGCGTGGCCCAGCCGATCGTCAGCAAGGCGGATCCCCGGCGGCCCTTGTGGCTCGCCTTGGGCGACCGCGCCTTTGAAGACACGGCCAACCCGCCAGTTGGTCGAACCCCGGTGGGCAACATGCAGGCCCTGATCGTCAACTCCAACCACGCCCAAGACGATGTGTAAGTTGCTGTATTTCAGAACAACAGTGACACCAGCGCGGCGAGGACGACGATCGCCGTCGACCAGGTGACCGCCTCGGCGGTGATCTGGTTGTCGAGGCCGTAGGCGTGGGAGACGACCATCGAGTTGAGCCCGGTCGGCATCGCCGACATCAGCCGGTAGGCGACGGGGAGGTCGATCAGCGGCGCCGCCAGCAGCATCAGCAGCGCCGGCACGACGGCGAGGCGGGCGACCAGGCTCAGCAGCACCGGCTGCGTGAGTGGCGGCGGCAGCGGCAGCTCGCCGTGTTCGGCCCCCTCGGCCAGGGTGGCGCCGACGGCGAAGAAGCCGATCGGCAGGATCGCCACGATCAGCGCCTGGGAGATGTCGACCAGGACCTGCGGCGCCAGTGCCGACGGAGCCAGCAGGCCGGCGATCGCCGCGTAGAGCGGCGGGTTGCGGGTGAAGAAGGCGCGCACGCGCTGGCGGGGGGTGTCGCCGGCTTTGGTGCCGAAGGCGGCGCCGACGGCGAAGGCGCCGAGCAGCAGCGAGGGGCCGGTGACGAGGACGTCGTAGAGGACCGCGGTCGAGAGCTGGTCGCGGCCCAGCAGCGCCACCGTCAGCGGGTAGCCGAGATAGCCGGTGTTGACACAGAGGACGGCGCAGAGGACGGCGCCGGTCTGGTGGCGCGGCAGCCGCAGCACCCGGCTGGCGATGAGGTAGGTGAGCAGCGCGGTGAGGGTGACGGCGACCAAGGCCAGGACCAGACCGACCGCGTGCGAGGAGTCGATGCTGGCCCTGGCGAGGTTGAAGAAGATGACCGGCGGCAGCAGCACGTAGAGCAGTGCCAGCAGCGCCCGCCGCGAGGCGTTGGCGGCCCCCTGCGGCCAGCGCCGCTCGGACCAGACGCCGACGGCGACAGAGACCACGATCGCCGCGGTGGTGAGGATGACGCCCATCCCACGATGCCTATCGGTTTGACGGGCGCGGCGCGCCCCGGGCCGAGCTCAGTCGGCGTAGAGGGACTCGATCTCGACTTCGTAGGCGCGCTCGATCGGGCGCCGCCGCAGCTTCATCGTCGGCGTCAGCTCAACCCCGCCCGGCTCCCATTCGCCCTCGAGCACGTGGTAGCGCTTGATCTGCTCGACCCGCGAGAGGCGGCCGTTGGCGAGCTCGATCGCCTGTGCGATCTCGGCGACGATCGCCTCGTCGCCGTGGGCGGCTTCGCGCGCCGCCAGGTACTCGAGGTCGAGCGTGAGGATGGCGACGTTGTAGGGACGGCGGTCACCGAACGCGACCGCCTGCGCGATCAGCGGCGAGGCCGCCTTCAGCTTCGCCTCGATCGCGGCCGGCGACATGTTCTTGCCGGCGGCGTTGATGATCAACTCCTTCTTGCGATCGACGATCCGCAGGTAGCCGTCCTCGTCGTACTCGCCGATGTCGCCGCTGGCCAGCCAACCGTCCTCGCTCAGCGCCTCGGCCGTGCGCTCGGGCATGTTGCGGTAGCCCTTCATCACCAGCGGGCCGCGGACGAGGATCTCGCCGTCCTCGGCGAGCTCGATCTCCACCCCCGGCAGCGGCTTGCCGACGGTGCCGACCCGGACCGCCCCGGGCGGGTTCAGGGTCGCCGCCGAGGCGGTCTCCGACATCCCCCAGAGCTCGCAGATCTCGATCCCCAGCGCGAGGAAGAACTCGATCACCTCCGGCGGCGTCGGCGCCGCGCCGACGGCGAAGTGTTCGACCTCGTCGAGGCCGAGCAGCTGCCGCACCCGCGAGAACACTTTCGCGTCGGCGTCGTCCCATTCGGCCTGCAGCGCGGCCGGCACCTCGCCCTCCATGTAGGCGGCGGCGCGGCGGCGGCCGATCTCCATCGCCCACTCGGCGGCGGCCCGTTTCTCGGCGTCGGCCTCGGCCTCTATCGCCGCTTCCAAAGCCGTCTTCAGTTTTTCCCAGATCCGCGGCACGCCTCCCCACACGGTCGGCCGCACCTCGATCGAGTAGGCGACCATCTGCCGCGGGTCGGGGCAGCAGTGGACGCAGGTGGCGAAAAACATCTGCGCGTAGATCTGGGCCCAGCGGTCGGCGACGTGGGCGCTGGGCAGGAAGGAGATCGTGCGGCCGCCCGGCTTGGCGGCGAAGGCCCGGTCGTAGGAGTTCCACTCGGCGACCATGTTGGCGTGGGTCAGCTGCACCCCCTTCGGCGGCCCGGTCGTGCCCGAGGTGTAGATCAGGCAGAGCACGTCCTCCGGCTCGACCGCCCTCCAGGCGGACTCGAAGTCGAAGCCCGGGTCCCCCATCGCCTCCAGCTCCTCGAGCGAGATCGTCCCCTCGGGAGCCTCCCCGTCGACCACCACCACGTGCTCCAGCGTCTCCACCCGCTCCCGCGCCTCCAGCACGGTCTCGAGAAACGCCTGCTCGGTGACGATCACCCGGTTGGCGGCATCGCCCACCACGTACTCGACCTGCTCCGGCGAAGACGTGTTGTAGACCGAGAAGCAGGTCGCACCCAGGTGCATGGCGGCGGTGTCGCAAAGAAAGAACGCCGGCCTGTTCATGAGCATGAACCCAACCGTGTCCCCCCGTCCCACACCCAGCGCCGCGAACCCAGCCGCCCGCGCCCTAACCCGCGCCGCGTACTCCCCAAACGAAGCCTCGTACTCGCTGTCCTTCAGCCGCAGCGCCGGAGCCTCCGCCCACTCCCCGGCGGTGACCTGAAACGCCTCGCACATCGTCTGGGCCTGGAGGGCACGCGGCCGGTTGCTCATGCAGCGACCCTAACGCCCGTGCCCGTCTCAGAACAGAGGTACGTAGTCGGAACCGGCATCCGAGTTCGGTAGCGCGTAGGTGCGGAGAATGAATCGCCCCAGGAGCGGGACCGCAAACGAATACTTCCCCAGCCGGTTCTTGTAGACCATTCCCTTTTCGGCAAGGGAGGCAAGCATCTGGTTTGCGTTACTGGGGGAGAACCCTCTCGGCAGGAGCGACTGGGCTTTCTCGGTCAGTTCGGCGATCGTGAATTCGTCGTCCGGACTTTTAAGATGCGCGACGACCCAGAGCAGTTCTCGTTGCCTGTCGGTAATCCGGGCCCAGCGCCCGGCGAAGAAATCGGCGTCGAGCTTGCGTTGGATCGCGCCGACCGGCACCACCTTTTCCTCCGCGACAGCATGCTGCCTGATGAAGACGTCGTAGACCTCACGGCCGATGAACTGGATGAAGTACGGGTAACCGGCCGACTCGTGGATGATCAGCTCGACCGAGCCTGAGCTGAGCTTCACAGGGCACCCCGCAACCTCGATCGGCTTCAGGATCGCTTCGCGGCTCTCCCCGTCACTGAGTTTCGTCAGGGTCATCGTGCGGAACATCCGCTCTGCGTAGGTTCGTGCGTCGACCAGCTTCGGGAAGAGCGTGGGAAGGCCGGCGAGCACCAGCATGAAGGGAATCCCTTTCCTCTGGATCGATTGGAAGACGTCGAGGAGGACCGAGAGAGGGAACTGTTCCTTGGCGGCGTGATCAGCGAGATTCTGTGCCTCGTCGTAGGCGAAGATCACCCGTTGACCACCCTGGGCTCGCAGCTGCTCCCAGACGAATTCGAGCGTGGCCTTGATCTTGTCCGCAATCAGACCAGGAGTCGTGCCGTAGATCTCGACGAGAACCTCGTGAGTGAGAGGGACCTCCGCGGGCCCGGACGGAGCAGCGAAGCCGACCTCCCTCTGCGAGGGCGAGACGATCTTCATCGAGGCGGTGATCAAGGCCAGGTCGGCAAGGATCCGCCCCGCCAAAGCGGCCTCGCTAATGCTGGCGGACTCGGAAAGGTCGGCTGACGCCCAAAGCCACCCCTTCTCTTCAGCCCGCGGCTTGAAGGTCTCGAGCAAGACCGTCTTACCTACCCCTCGGAGTCCCGTGAGGACGAGGTTCTCGAGGATCTGGTCCTGGTCCAGAAGCCGATCGAATTCGGCGTACTCTCGCTCCCTGCCAGCGAGATATGGCGGCATGTGGCCTGCACCAGGCCGATAGGGATTCTTGAACTCCGTTGAATCCATCAGAATTTAGTCTCCCTACTTGATTTAGATAAGGAGCTAAATTTAGCAAATGCGCTTGGGTGCCCTAAACCAGGATCCTCCGGGGTGGCGTCCCCAGATCAGAAGAGCGCCGACCCAGCGTGGCTGGCGAAGTCCACCAGCGGCTGCGGAATCACCCCGAAGAACACGGTCGCCGCCGCGCAAAGCACGGCAGGCCCGACGATGTACCAGCGCCGCCCCGCGTCGGGGTCGACCGGGTCGGCCTCGGGCGAGGCGCCGGCGATCGCCGGCACGCCCGCGCGCTCGCTGTCGGGGCGCATCCACATCGCCGCCACCACCCGCAGGTAGTAGGCGAGCGAGATCATCGTGCCGACGGCGATGAAGACGCCGAGCCAGGTGTAGTCGCCTTCGACCAGGGCCTCGATCAGGTAGAGCTTGCCGATGAAGCCCGCCGTCGCCGGCAGCCCGGCCAGGGCCAGCATCGCGATCGTCAGCGGCCAGGCCAGCAGCGGGCGCTCGGCGGCGAGGCCGCGGACAGCGCGGATGTCGTCGCCGTAGGGGGTCTCGCGCTCGCGGGCGACGATCACCGCGAAGGCGGCGAGGTTCATGAAGGCGTAGGCGGCGAGGTAGAAGACCAGCGAGCTGATGCCCGCGGAGGAGACGACGACGATGCCGCCCAGCATGTACCCCGCCTGGGCGATCCCGGAGTAGCCGAGCAGCCGTTTGAGCGAGTCCTGGCCGAGCGCGCCGACGTTGCCGACGACGATCGAGATCGCCGCCAGCGCCGCCAGCGCCGGCTGCCAGTCGCTCGCCTCCCCTCCCAGGGCGAAGTCGAAGAAGCGGATGAAGACAGCGAAGGCGGCGGCCTTGGTGGCGACCGCCATGAACGAGGTGATCGGGGTCGGCGCCCCCTGGTAGACATCCGGCGTCCACTGGTGGAAGGGCGCGATCGAGGTCTTGAAGGCGAGCCCGACCGCCGCCATCGCGATCCCGATCAGGATCAGCGGGTCACCAAAAAGGCCGCCGTGGGCGATCCCGATCGCGATCCCCTCGAACCCGGTCGAGCCGGTGCCGCCGTAGAGGAAGGCCATCCCGTAGAGCAGCGTCGCCGAACCGACCGAGCCGATGATCAGGTACTTCAGCCCCGACTCGAGCGAGCCCTCGCGGCGCATGTTGGCGGCGCAGAGGATGTAGAGCGGGATCGAGAGCGTCTCCAGGGCAACGAAGAAGCTGACCAGGTTGTAGGCCTGGGCCAGCAGCACCATCCCCAGCACCGAGCCGAGCAGCAGCGCGTGGTACTCGCCGGAGCCGGCTTCCGCGACAGCCCGCTCGCCGAGCGAGAGCAGCACCGCGACGGCGGCGGTGAGGAGCGCGATCAGCGAGATCGCGATCGCCAGGTCGTCGAGCCGCAGGGCACCGGAGACCAGCGTCACCCGTTCGCCCCACTGCCAGATCAGCAGGCCGGCCGTGGTGGCCAGGGCGATCAGGGTCAACCCCGGCGCCCAGCGCTTGGTCGGCTTGAAGACGGCGCTGAGCAGGACCAGGCAGATGCTGACCGTGAGGGCGATGATCGGCGAGGTCGCCGCGTAGTCGATGTGGGGAGCGTTGAAGTTCACGGTCGCTCCTCCCTGGTGCTCGCCAGCTGCGCTTTCGGCGCCGGCCCGCCGGTCACCGCCGCCACCGTCCGCTTCACGGCGGGATCGGTGCGATGCAGGATCAGTTGCGGGTAGAGGGCCAGGCCGAGGATGCAGAGCACCAGCGGCGCCAGCACGACGCCGTCGCGGAGGGAGATCTCACGCGAGGCGATCCCGTCCGGCTTGCGGTTGTGCATCGTCCCCTGGTAGAGGCGCAGCGCGTAGTAGGCCGACATCGCGACGCCACTGATCGCGATGAAGGCGAAGACGATCTTCGACTGGAAGAGGCCGTTGAGGATGTAGAACTCGCCGATGAAGTTGGCCGACCCCGGCATCGCCAGCGTCGCCAGGGCGACGATCAGGAAGAGCGCGGCGAGGACCGGCGCCCGCAGCGCCATCCCCCCCATCTCGCGGATGTCCTCGGTGCCGGTGCGCTCGACCAGGATCGCGACGATGACGAAGATCGGGGCGACGACGAGGCCGTGGTTGACCATCTGCAGAATCGCCCCGTCGGAGCCGTCGGCGCGCAGGGCGAAGATGCCGGCGGTGATGAAGCCGAGCTGGGCGACCGAGGAGTAACCGGCGATCAGCCGCACGTTGGTCTGGGTGAAGGCCATCACCGAGCCGTAGAGGATCGAGGCCAGGGCGATGACCAGCATCACCTCCTGGAATTCGATCGTCGCCGCCGGGAACAGCGGCAGCACCACGCGCAGGAAGCCGTAGGCGCCGACCTTGGCGAGGACGCCGGAGAAGACCGCCAGCGCCGGCAGGGGTGCCGCCCGGTAGGCGTCGGGCATCCAGCCGTGCAGGAGGAAGGCCGGCATCTTGACCAGGAAGGCGGCGGCGAAGAACCAGAAGATCCAGCGCTGGCTGCCGGTCGAGAGGCCCTGTTCCTGGATCGCCTGGATCGAGAAGGTGACGTGGCCGCCCTTGGCCGAGAGGATCGCGGTGGCGATCGCCGCCACCAGCATCAGCAGCGAGCCGATCAGCGTGTAGACGATCATCTTCAGCGTCGCCGCCGGCGCCGTCAGCCCGCCTTCGCCCGTGCGGTCGTGGCCCCAGGCGCCGAAGAGGAAGTAGAACGGCACCAGCATGAAGTCGAAGAAGAGGACGAAGAGCAGCAGGTCCTGAGCCAGGAACGAGCCCAGGGTCGCGGTCTCGGCCAGCAGCATCAGGAAGAAGAAGAGCTGCGGCCGCTCCTGCGTCCGGAAGGCGGCGAAGGCGATGCCGCCGACCCATAGCACCGTCGTCAGCAGCACCAGGAAGAGGTTGAGGCCGTCGATGCCGAGGCTGTAGTCGACGCCGAGGCCGGAGATCCAGGTGACGTTGACGGTGTCCTGCAGGCCGGAGGAGCTGGAGTCGAAGCCGAGCGCCATCCCGACGGCGACGCCGAGCGTGGCGACGGCGCCGAGCGTCGCCCACCAGCCGGTCGCCCGCTTGGGCAGGAAGAGGCCGACGAGGCCGAAGGCGAGGGGAAGCCAGAGGAGGACGTTGATCATGAGGACTGGATCAGGAAGTAGAGGGCGAGGCCGGCGAAGCCGACCAGGAGCAGGAGCGCGTAGCTGCGGACGAAGCCGTTCTGGATCGCGCGGACGATGCCGCCGCCGCCGCGCACCGTCTCCTGGGTGCCGGTGACGAGGCCGTCGACGACGTAGCGCTCGAAGACCCGGTTGGCGAAGCGGCCGATCGCCAGCGCCGGCCGCACGACGAGGAAGTCGATCGCCTCATCGAAGTACCACTTGTTGTAGAGGAAGGTGTGGACCGGGCGCAGGCGCGTTTCGAGCGTGCGTGGCAGCCCCGGGCGGGCCACGTAGGCGAGCCAGGCGATCCCGATCCCAGCCAGCGAGATCGCCGCGCCGATCGCCAGCCCGACCCAGGAGGCGCTGACCGAGGGGACGATGTGGGCCAGCGGCGAGTCGGCGAAGACCGGGTCGAGGAAGTGGGTGATCGTCTCGTCGACACCGGGGACCTGGACCAGCCCGGCGAACAGCGAGAGGAAGGCGAGCACGCCCATCGCCACCTTCATCGGCGGCGACTGCTCGGCGATGTGGTGGTCGGAGCCGGGGAAGCCGACGTCGGTGTCCTCCTCTTCCCCGGTCGCCGGGTTGAAGGGGTGGGCGTGATGGACGTGGCCGCTGTCGATCAGCTCCTGCGCCTCCGGGCAGGGCTTGCCGGGCAGCACCCGGAAGATCAGCCGGAAGGTGTAGATGGCGGTGAGCAGGGCGCCGACGTAGCCGAGCACGGTGAAGATCACGTACATGCCGCCGCGGGCGGTGGCGTAGGCGAGGATCTCGTCCTTGGAGAAGAAGCCGGAGGTGCCGGGGAAGGCGGCGAGGGCGAGGCCGCCGCAGACCATCGTGATCGAGGTGAAGCGCATCGCCCTGCCGAAGCCGGACATGCGGTCGATGTTCTGCTCGTTCGCCATCGCGGCGATGATCGAGCCGGCCGCCATGAAGAGCAGCGCCTTGAAGAAAGCGTGCGTCATCAGGTGGAACATGCCGGCGCTGTAGGCGCCGATCGAGACGCCGACGATCATGTAGCCGATCTGGCTCATCGTCGAGTAGGCGATCGCGCGCTTGAGGTCGGTCATCACCAGGGCGATCGTGCCGGCGACGAGGAGGGTGGCGAGGCCGACGAAGGCGGCGATGTCGGCGGCGGTCGGGGCGAGGACGAAGAGGGCGTGGGTGCGGGCGATCAGGTAGACGCCGGCGGTGACCATGGTCGCGGCGTGGATCAGCGAGGAGACCGGCGTCGGGCCCTCCATCGCGTCCGGCAGCCAGGTGTGGAGCGGCAACTGCGCCGACTTGGCGAAGGCGCCGACGAGCAGCAGCAGGCAGATCGCCGTCACCGTCCACTCGTTGGTGTGGAACACGTGCCCCGCTTTGGCGAAGACTTCGCCGTATTCGAAGGTCCCCAGTTCACGGAAGATGAGGAAGGCGGCGAGGGTGAGGCCGATGTCGCCGACGACGTTGATCACGAAGGCCTTCATCCCCGCCCGCGTCGCCGTCTGGCGCCGGTACCAGAAGCTGATCAGCGCGTAAGAGGCGAAGCCGACGAAGGCCCAGCCGACGATCAGCAGCACGAAGTTGCCGGCGAGGACCAGCAGCAGCATCGAGAAGACGAAGAAGTTGAGGTAGCTGAAGAAGCGCCGGTAGCCCTCGTCGGACTGCATGTAGCCGTAGGAATAGAGGTGAATCAGGGTGGAGACGCCGGTGACGACGAGGACCATGAAGGTCGAGAGCTGGTCGACGTAGATGCCGAGCGGGATCTTCAGCCCGGCGACGCTGGCGTATTCCCACAGCGAGGAGGTGTGGTGGCGGGCATCGGCGCCCTCGCCCAGCAGGGTGAAGAGGATGCCGAGGCCGCAGGCGAAGGAGAGCGCGATCGCCAGGGTCCCGATCAGGCCGGCTGCCTTCGCCGGCAGCACCCGGAAGCCGAGCGCGATCGAGATCGAGCCGAGCAGGGGGAAGAGCAGGACCAGCCAAGCCCAGGCGGTGGCGCTCATCCGCGCAGAGTCCTCAGGTCGTCGACGTCGAGCGGCAGCTTGCGGCGGAAGATGGCGACGATCAGGCCAAGCCCGACCACGACCTCGCAGGCGGCGATCACCATCACCACCAGGGCGAAGATCTGCCCCTGCTGGTTACCGACCATGCGGCTGAAGGCGACCAGGGCCAGGTTGCCGGCGTTGAGCATCAGCTCGAGGCAGAGCAGGATCACCATCGGGCTGCGGCGGATGAGGATTCCTACGGCGCCGGTGGTGAACAGGAGGGACGACAGAACTATGTACCAGGTGATGTTCACGCCGTCTCGCCCTCTCGCTTGCGCGCCGCAAGGACGACGGCTCCCACAGCCGCAAGCATGAGGAGGATCGAGCTGGCCTCGAAGGGCACGAGGAACTTTTCCAGCAGCAGGTGGCCGATCGCGGCGGGGTTGCCGAAGCCCGGGCCGACGTGGGGGCCGTGGGTGTCGAGGGCGAGGAGGGCGGAGGAGAGGACGGCGATCGAGAGCTCGACGAAGAGGGCGATGCCGAGCAGCGGCGCCAGGAAGCGCTGGCCGGGGATCGGCTCCCAGGCCGACTCTCCCCCGCCGCCCACATAGGCGACGACGAATACGTAGAGCACCATCACGGCACCGGCGTAGACGACGACCTGGGCGGCGGCGATGAAAGCCGCGGTCAGCAGCAGGAACAGAGCCGCCAGCGAGAACAGGTGGATGATCAGCGCCAGCACGCTGTAGAAGGGGTTGCGCATGGCGACGACGCCGATGGCGCCGCCGAGAGCGCCGATCGCGGCGACGAAGAAGATGACCGCTTCCACTACTCGCCCTCCGCTTTCAGCGGCGTCCGCTCGACCGACTCGGCCAGCAGCATCTCCTTGGTGAAGATCAGGTCGTCGCGGTCGTAGTCGGCCATCTCGTAGTCGTGGCCCATCGTGATCGCATCGAAGGGGCAGGCGATCTCGCAGTAGCCGCAGAAGATGCAGCGCGAGAGGTTGATCTCGTAGACGGCGGCGAAGCGCTCGCCGGCGGAGACGCGCTCGCCGGGGATGTTCTCGGCCGCGACGACGCGGATGCAGTCGGCCGGGCAGGCGGCGGCGCAGAGCGAGCAGCCGACGCATTTCTCCAGGCCGGTGTCCTCGAACTTGTGGAGTTTGTGGCGGCCGCGGAAGCGCGGGTAGACGGGCGTCTTCTCCTCCGGATACTGGATCGTCAGCGGGCCCTCGATCAGCCGCGACATCGTCGTCTTCAGCCCGCGCAGGGTCTCGCCGAAGGCGCGGTAGGCGCCGCGGGCGCCGCCCGGCTCGGGGCCGCGCTGGACCTCGACGACGTCGATCGAGTCCAGGTAGGAGGCCGACTTCGGGTCGAAGCTCACGTCACCACCACCAGCACCGCGGTGACGAGGACGTTGAGGGTCGCCAGCGGCAGCAGGACTTTCCAGCCGAGGGTCATCAGCTGGTCATATCGAAGCCGCGGCAACGTCGCCCGCACCCAGATGAAGACGAAGACCAGGGCGAGCATCTTCACCAGCATCCAGATCGGGTCCAGCCAGCCCGGACCGGGGCCCATCCAGCCGCCGAGGAACATCGCCGCGGCGATCCCGGAGACGACCAGGATCTCCATGTATTCGACCAGGAGGAAGGAGCCGAAGCGCATGCCGCCGTACTCGGTCATGAAGCCCTGGACCAGCTCGGCGTCGGCCTCGGGCATGTCGAACGGGGTGCGGTTGGTCTCGGCGAAGCCGGCCAGCATGAAGATCAGGAAGCCGACGAACTGGGGGACGATGAACCAGATCGTGCCCTGCGAGTTGACGATGCTGACCAGCGAGAGCGAGCCGCTCATCATGATCACGCCGAGCAGGGCCAAGCCCATCGCGACCTCGTAGGAGATTAGCTGCGCGGCCGAGCGCATGGCGCCCAGCAGGCTGTATTTCGAGCCCGATGACCAGCCGCCCAGCAGCAGGCCGTAAAAGGCGATCGAGCCGACGGCGAAGAAGTAGAGGATCCCGATCGGGACGTCGATGCCGTAGAAGCCGACGCCATTCTTGACGTCGCCCCAGGGCAGGATCGCCAGCGAGAGCACGCCGGCCAGCACCGGCAGCAGCGGCCCGAGGATGAACAGCGCCGGCACCGCCGCGCCCGGCCGGAAACCCTCCTTGGAGATCAGCTTGCCGACGTCGGCAAGCGGCTGCAGGAGACCGAAGGGCCCGACCCGGTTGGGCCCGTAGCGGTGCTGGAAGCGGCCGATCAGCTTGCGCTCGACGACGGTGAGCACGGGCAGGATCCCGAAGATCACCGCGAAGATCACCAGCGACTTGACGATCATGATCCAGGTCGCTTCGACGACCTGCGTGTCGGCGAGGGGGAACACTTACTGGACCTCGCTCAGCTTCTGGATCTCGACGCGGACCGGGCCGCCGTTGAGCAGAGCGTTTGCGTTGCCGTCAGCGACACCCTCGGCGAGGAAGCAGGTGCCCTCGGCGATCCGCTCCTTGATCTGGACGGTGGCCTCGAGGGCGGAGCCGTTCTGGCCGACGCGGACGATGTCGCCGGTCCCCAGGTCGAGGCGCTCGGCATCCGTCGGCGAGATCTCCAACCGCTGCTGGGGACGCAGGAACTTGAGCGGCGGGTTGAGCTCGGTGATGGGACCAGCCCAGAGGTCGCGGTAGGTGCCGAGAGCGAGGGAGACCCCCGGGGTGGAGTCCCCGGACGCGCTGACGCGCTGAGTGTCCTGGGACCCCACCCCGGGGGTCTCGGACGGGCTCGGGACGTTGGCGGCGGCTGGAGTGTCCTGCCAGCGGATGCCGCGGCCGGCGATGTCGCCGTCTTCGATGCCGCTGTAGAAGGGGACCGCGGCGGTCAGGGCGGCGAAAGCCGTGGGCTGGGAGTTGATGCCGGTGTCGTGGCCGAGGGCGGCGGACAGCTCGGAGAGGACCAGCCAGTTGGGACGGACCCCGTCGGGGCGGCCGGCGCTGGGGCGGACGCGCTGGAGGCGGCCGTCGGGGTGGGTGACGGTGCCGTCTTTCTCGGCGTGGGTCTCGAGCGGGAACAGGACGTCGGCCTTGGCGGTGGTGGCGTTCTCGTGCATTGAGAAGCTGACGACGAAGTCGGCGGCGGTGATCGCCGAGTCCCAGGCCTTGGTGTCGGGAAAGTCGCGGATCGGGTCGACGCCGAAGAGGATCAGTCCCGTCAGCTCGCCGGACTCCAGGGCGGCGCGGATCTCCTCGGTCGCCATACCGACGCTTCTGCTGTTTGGGTTCGTATGAGACCCAAAAGGCAGACTCGTCAGGCCGGGGCCCGCGTCCGGTAGGCAGCCGGCCTCGCGAATGCCGCGGGCGTTGGCGAAATCCGGGATCTCCAGGAGGCCCGAGCCCTCGAAGGCGCCGAGGTTGAGGGCGCTCGCGAGGCCGAGGAGGGCGTCGGTGGCGCCGTCGCGGGCGAGGCGATCGCCCCAGATGACGACGACCTTGCCCGGCTCGGAGTCGGCGCCGCCCGCGGTCGCTTCGCGCAGCGCCTCGGCCAGCGGGGTCGCGACGTTTTCGGCGCCGCCCAGGGCCGCCGCCAGCTCGCCGAGGAAGTGGGCCGCCTCGCCGGGGGCGTAGCGGGCGATCGCCTCGGCGCCGCCGTCAAGCGCGGTCGGGCGCTCGGTCGCCACCGCGAGCTTGGCGCCGTTGCGGCGGATCGCCTTGCGGATGCGAAGGTCGAGGATCGGCGAGGAGTGCAGTGGGTCGGTGCCGACGACGAGGATCGCCGCCGCCTCGTCGATGTCGCTGACCTTGGCCGAGGCGTTCGGCTGGGCCAGCCGCAGCAACTGCTCACGACTCGCCCCGCGCGAGGGACGCGAGTCGACGTGGGGTGAGCCGAGCGCCTCGCGCAGCAGACCTTGGATCAGGTAGGCCTCCTCGTTGGAGGCGTCGCCGACGATCGCCGCGACCTTGCCGCCGGCCGCCTTCAGCCCCGCCGCCGCGGCCTCGATCGCCGCCGGCCACTCGGCCGCGGCGCCGCCGCGTAGGCGCGGGCCGCGCACCCGCTCCGGCGCTTCGAACATCTCGAAGCCGTAGCGGCCACGGTCGCAGAGCCAGCCGTCGTCGACCTCCGCGTTGTCGCGGGCCAGCACCCGCTTCACCTTCTCGTCGCGGACGGTGAAGCTGACGTTGCACTGGCTCGGGCAGAGGGTGCAGACGGAGCCCGCCTGCTCGATGTCCCAAGGCCGGGCGCGGAAGCGGTAGGTGTAGTTGGTCAGCGCCCCGACCGGGCAGAGGTCGGTGATGTTGCCGTGGAAGGGGGCGACGTAGGGGCGGTCGTCGAAGGTGCCGACGAAGGTGCGGTCGCCGCGCTCCAGGAGCTGTAGCTGGGCGTCCTCGGAGACCTCCTGGCTGAAGCGCACGCAGCGGTAGCAGAGGATGCAGCGCTCGCGGTCGATCGCGACGAGCGGCGAGAGTTCGACCGGCTTCTGGAAGTGGCGCTTTTCGTCGATCACGCGGCTTTTGCCCGGGCCCCAGCCTTGGGTGATGTCCTGCAGCGGGCACTCGCCGCCTTTGTCGCAGACGGGGCAGTCGAGCGGGTGGTTGACGAGGAGGAACTCGACCACCGCGTTCTGCGCCTCCTTCACCTGCTCGGTGCGGGTGTGGACGACCATGCCGTCGCGCACCGGCGTCGAGCAGGAGGTCTGCAGTTTCGGGATCCCCTCGATCTCGACCAGGCACATGCGGCAGGCGCCGACCGGGTCGCCGAGTTTCGGCTCGTAACAGAAGACCGGGATCTCGACGTCGCCCTCGCGGGCGGCGTCGTGGAGCATCTCCCCCTCGGTCGCGGCGATCTCGCGACCGTCGACGACGATCGTCACCTCCTTGCCCTTGCTCACGTCGAGGCCCCCAGGGTCTCGGGCGGCGCCTGCACGACCAGGTGCGGGTCGTAGACCTCGCCGGCGTCGGCGATCACCTGCTCGAACTCGTCGCGGAACTTGCGGACCATCGCCGAGACCGGCATCGCCATCGAGTCACCGAGCACGCAGAGGCAGTGGCCCATGATGTTCTCCTGGACCGAGCTGATGATGTCGAGGTCCATCGGCGTCGCCTCGCCGCGCACGACCCGCTCCAGCATCTTCACCGTCCAGTTGGTGCCCTCGCGGCAGGGGGTGCACTTGCCGCAGGACTCGTGGTGGTAGAAGCGCGCCGTCCGCAGCGCCATGTGCGGGATCGAGACCCGGTCGTCGGCGACGATGATCGAGCCGGAGCCGAGCATCGAGCCGGCTTCGGCCATCGCCTCGAAGCTGTAGGGCAAGTCCATCCCTTCCTCGGCCCGCAGCACCGGCGAGGAGGAGCCGCCCGGGTAGAAGGCTTTGATCTCGCGCCCGTCGCGGGGGCCGCCGGCGAGGCCGTAGATCAGCTCGCGGGTCGGGATCCCCAGCTCGACCTCGTAGTTGCCGGGGCGGCGGACGCCGCCGGAGACGGAGACGACCTTGGTCCCCGGCGACTGCTCGGTCCCGTAGCCGCGGAACCACTCGGCGCCGCGGGCGACGATCCGCGGCACGTTGGAGAGCGTCTCGACGTTGTTGATCAGCGTCGGCCCGCCGTAGAGGCCCTGCACGGCCGGGAAGGGCGGCTTCAGGCGCGGGTTGCCGCGCTTGCCCTCGAGCGCGTCGAGCAGCGCCGTCTCCTCGCCGCAGATGTAGGCGCCGGCGCCGCGGTGGACGACCAGCTCGAGGTCGCGGTGCGTACCGAGGATGTTGGTCCCCAGGTAACCGGCCTCATACGCTTCGACGACGGCGGCGTCGAGGATGTCGGCCTGGGCGGCGTACTCGCCGCGGATGAAGATGAAGGCGTGGCCGGCGTCGGCGGCGAGGGCGGCGATCGCGATCCCCTCGACCAACTGGTGGGGGTTGCGCTGCATCAGCTCGCGGTCCTTGAAGGCGCCGGGCTCGGACTCATCGGCGTTGCAGCAGAGGTACTTGTTCATTTCGCCGCGGGGCAGGAAGGATGCCTTTTTGCCCATCGAGAAGCCGGCGCCGCCGCGGCCGCGCAGGCCCGAGTCTTCAAGCTCTTTGAGGATCTCGTCCTGCTCCATATCGCGGTAGGCCTTCTCCAGCGTCGCGTAGCCGCCGACCAGCCGCTTGTAGCCCTCGAGCGTGCGCAGCGACGGATCCTCAGCGTGCTCGAGCAGGACGCGGGTCTCGCGCGGGTCAGCCATCGGTCCCTCCCGAGGCGCGGCCACCGGGCAGGTCCGCCGCCAGCGGCCGCCTCGCCAGCGACTTCTCCGGCAGCACCTCGGCGCCCTCGCGCAGCTGGCCGATCGCCACCTCCGCCTCGGCCGCTTCCAGCGGGCCGTAGTAGCGCTGGTCGATCGAGGCCATCGGGGCGATGTCGCAGGCGCCGAGGCACTCGAAGCCGGTGACGAAGAAGCTCTCCTCCTCGCCCGCGGCGGCGGCGCGGAAAGCGTCGAGCAGCTCATCGCCGCCGCGCATCCAGCAGCTGATGTTGGTGCAGACCTCGATCCGGTGGGTTCCCACCTTCTCGGTGTGCAGAAGGTCGTAGAAGCTGGCGACCGACTCCAGGTAGGCGGGAGTCACCCGCATCACCGCCGCCGCCTGGCGGATCCCCTCCGGCGTGCACCAGCCGTAGCGCTCCTGGACCGCCCACAGCGCCGGGATCGAGGCCGATTTGCGGTCCGGGTAGCGGCCCATCAGGGTCTCGATCCGCTCCCGCAGCTCCGCCGGGCAGTCGACTTCGTGCAGCTCCGGGATCTCCTCCTCGCGGCGGCCGGGAACGCGGCCCTCGGTGACCGCGCGGTCGACCGGGAGGTCGGGGTTGCTGATGCCGGGACCGTCGACGGGGCTCACCGGTCGACACCCCCGAGGATCGGGTCGAGCATCCCCAGCGAGCAGATCATGTCGGCGACGTAGGTGTCGACCGCCATGTCGCGGAAGGCCTGCAGGTTGACGAAGGAGGGGTCGCGGAAGTGGACCCGGGCCGGCTTCGAGGAGCCGTCGGCGAGGACGAAGCAGCCGAGCTCCCCGCGCGGGCTCTCGATCCCGTAGTAGACCTCGCCGGGCTCGACCCGGAAGCCCTCGGTGACCAGCTTGAAGTGGTGGATTAGCGACTCCATCGAGGTCGAGAGCTCCGAGCGCGGCGGCAGCACGTACTTGCGGTCCTCGGCGATGAACGGCCCTTCGGGGAGGGCGTCGAGGCACTGGCCGATGATCCGCGTCGACTCGACCATCTCCGCCACCCGCACCCGGTAGCGGTCGTAGTTGTCGCCGACCGTCCCGACCGGGATCTTGAAGTCCATCTCCGGGTAGGCGAGGTAGTCGAAGGCTTTGCGCAGGTCCCAGGGCTCGCCGGCGGCGCGCAGCAGCGGCCCGGTCACGCCCAGCTCCAACAGCCGCTCGCGAGAGACGGCGCCAACGCCTTTGGTCCGCTGCAGGAAGACCTCGTTGCGGTCCAGCAGCGCTTCGTACTGGCCGACCCGCACGGGCATGTCTTCGACGAACTTGCGGCACTTGGCCTCGAACCCGAGCGGGATGTCCTCGATCACGCCGCCGACCTGGAAGTAGCGCGTGTGCATCCGCTGCCCGGTCGCCATTTCGAACAGGTCGAGGATGCGGTCGCGCTCGCGGAAGCAGTACCAGAGCATCGAGATCGCGCCGAGGTCGAGCGCGGTGGTGCCGAGCCAGACCAGGTGCGAGTGGATCCGGTTGAGCTCGAGGAAGAGCGTGCGCAGGTACTTGGCCCGGGGCGGGATCTCCAGCCCGATCAGCCGCTCGACAGCGCCGCAGTAAGCCTCCATCTGGAAGAAGTAGGAGACGTAGTCCATCCGCTCGACGAAGGGGATGACCTTCCAGTAGCTCTTGTCCTCGCAGGACTTTTCGATCCCGGTGTGGACGTAGCCGATTACCGGCCGGCACTCGCGCACGACCTCGCCTTCGAGGTCCACCACGAGCCGCAGCACGCCGTGGGTCGCCGGGTGGTGCGGGCCGATGTTGACCGTCATCACCTCGGTCGTGCGGTCCTCGTTGAGGCCGGCGCCGCTGGTGTCGGCGAGCAGCTCAGCCACGCGAGCGCTCGCTGTAAGTGAAGGTGACGGGCTCGCCGCCGACCGGGAAGTCGCGCCGCTGCGGCCAGCCGACGTAGTCGTCGGGCAGGAGGATCCGGGTCAGGTCCGGGTTGCCGCGGAAGACGACGCCGAAGAAGTCGAAGGCCTCGCGCTCCTGAAACTGCGCGGTGGGGAAGAGCTCGACGCAGGACTCGATCTCGGGCGAGGCGTCATCGCCCGCGTCGGCCAGCATCGCTTTCACCCGCACCCGCTCGACCCGCTCGCGGTTGATCAGCTCGTAGTGGACGCCGAAGCGCGGTTCCGCCGGCAGGTAGTCGGCGACGTGGAGGCTGGAGAGGAAGCGGTAGCCCTGGCCGGGGGTGTCGCGCAGCCAGCGCAGGACGTCGAGGACGCGCGCCGGGTCGGCGATCAGCGCCGCCTGCTCGCGGTCGAATGAAGTGGCGAGGACAGCGCCGGGGTGGTCGCCCTCGATTTCGCCGCGGATCAGCTCGAGGCCGGGCGCGTCAGGCATCGATCCTCCCGGCGACCGGCGGTTCGAAGACCTCGCGCCGCGCCTCCTCGTAGGCGGCGAGCTCGATGTCGCTCGGTTCGCTGCGGGGGCCGCCGCGGGCCCACTCCTCGGTGCCCTCGGCGTTGTAGCGGCGGCGCCAGCCCGGGTCGGGGTTGCCCTGGATCTTGCGCTGCAGCTTGGTGAAGCCGTAGAGGACGGCCTCCGGCCGCGGCGGGCAGCCGGGAATGTGGAGGTCGATCGGCATGAACTTGTCGGCGCCCTGAACGACGGCGTAGTTGGAGAACATCCCCCCCGAGGAGGAGCAGGCGCCCATCGAGATCGCCCATTTCGGCTCCAACATCTGGTCGTAGAGGCGGCGGACGACCGGCGCCATCTTGATCGAGACCCGGCCCGAGAGAATGATCAGGTCCGCTTGCCGCGGCGAGGCCCGCAGCGCCTCGGCGCCGAAGCGGGCGAGGTCGTAGCGGGCGGTGACGATCGAGATCGGCGCCTCGATCGCGCAGCAGGCGAGCCCGAAGGTGAGCGGGAAGATCGAGTTCGAGCGGGCCCAGTTCTGCAGGTCCTTGAGCTTGGTCGTGACGACCCGCTCTTCGACGTAGCGCTCGAGCTCCTCGCCCTCGAGGTCCCCCTTCAGCATCTGACGCGCGGTCAGTTGCTTGGAGCGCAGGGTGCGGCGCTCTACCTCCAATCCAGGGCCCCCTTGCGCCAGACGTAGACGAACGCCACCAGCAGCAGAACCACGAAGGTGACCAGCTCGCCGAGGACGAAGACGCTGTCGGCGCCCTTGAGGATGACGCCAAGCGGATAGAGGAAGACGACCTCGATGTCGAAGAGGATGAAGAGCATCGCGATCAGGTAGAAGCTGACGCCGAAGCGCAGGTTCTTGGCCGGCTCGACCGGAATCCCGGACTCGTACGGCTCCAACTGGCGCCGGCTCGCCGAGGTCGACCGCGCCGGCTTCTTCGGACCGACGAGGTGGTTGACCAGCATGAAAAGGCCGCCGACCGTGAGGCCGAGGAAAGCGAAGACCAGGATCGGGAGGTAGCTCTTCAGCACTGGGGTGTTTTCCTACCCCGGGCGCGGCGGACCCAAGCCGCTCTCCACGCCCGTTAGGCGCTGTTATACAACCACATTGTGACAACTTGCTACATAGTGCTAAACCGCATCAGGAAGCCGAATCCCGACCCTTTTGGGCGGATTTGGATCGCGCCCGTCGTCAGACCTGAAGGAGCCGCCTGATGCCTGAGGTCCACCTCGTCGTCGGTTGCCTGCTGATCGTCCTCAACCTGGTCGCGTTTCTGGTCGGCGGCATCTCCTGGTTTCGCGACCGTCCCTCGGTCGCGTTCTGGTACCTGCTGCGCGCCGCCCAGGCCAGTGTCATCCTCCAGGCCCTGCTCGGCGGCCTGCTGGTGATGACCAACCACGAGCCGCCGGACAACCTCCACTACCTGTACGGGATCCTCCCCCTCTTCGTCTCCTTCCTCGCCGAGGGCGCTCGCGCCGGCGCCGCCCAGCGCGAGCTTGGCGAGGTCGACTTCGAATCCCTCCCCGGCGACCAGCAGCAGTCGATCGCCCTCGCCATCGTCCGCCGCGAGATGGGAATCATGGCCGTCAGCTGCGGCGTCATCTTCTTCCTCGCGCTGCGCGCAGCGAGTACGAGCGGCGGCTTTTAGTAGCGCGCGTCGAGTTTTACGTCTATAGGCCCCACAACTCGACGCGCGTCAGCGCGGCTCGATCCGAAAGACCGGGTGGTCGGGGGCGATGCGGCGCAGCTCCTCGTCGCTGGAGTCGGGGCCGACGCCGCCGAAGAAGGCGCCCACCTCCCACTTCCACTTCTCGAGGTAGGCGCGGAGGATCGGCGGCCGCTCGTCCTCGGGGACCTCGCTGGCGCTGAACTCCTCGACGCCGCGGCCGACCAGGCGGCCGGCGCCGCTGACGCGCATGTTGCGGACCCACTGGGTGGTGCCGCGGGGAGCGACCAGGTAGCGGTCGCTGCCGATCCGCAGCGGATTGACCGGGGTGCGGCGCCACTCGCCGCTCTTGCGACCCTGAACTTCGAGCACGCGGGAGCCGGCGACGCTGAGGCCGCGGCGGCTGAGCCAGCCGACCAAGGGATTGAAGACGTGGCGGGTGAACCATCCCGGTTCCTGGAACCGGGACGCCGCCGCTCCGGATGCGCCGTCGCTCATCGCTCGATTGTGGCAGGGGTAGGCTCTCGGCCATGCTCGATCACGTCGGCCTCGAGGTCAGCGACTACCACCGCGCCAAGCAGTTCTACGAAGCGGCCTTGGCGCCGCTGGGGGTGCGACTGCTGATGGAGATCGCCGACTCCGCCGCCGGCTTCGGCGAGGACACCAAGTACGGGCCCAACCCGTACTTCTGGATCCAGGCCCGGGGCCGCCCCGTCGTCCGTGGCGCCCACATCGCCTTCAACGCCCGCGACCGCGAGACCGTCGACGCCTTCCACGCCGCCGCCCTCGCCGCTGGCGCCAGCGACAACGGCGCCCCCGGGCCACGCCCGATCTACCACCCGCACTACTACGGCGCTTTCGTCCTCGACCTCGACGGCAACAACCTCGAGGCCGTCTGCCACCGCCCGGTCGAGTAGGCGACCTGCAAGGGAGAGTTTCGCGGCGCCCAGCCCTTGGGGGGGCCATGGCCGTCGCCGCACAGGCAAGACCATTGGCTACCATATGGCCGGTGGCGCGCACCCAGACCCTGGTCCAGCTCAGCGACGAGCTGCTGCGGCGGCTCGACGAGCGAGCCGTCCGCGAGGGCCGCTCCCGCTCCGCCCTGATCCGCGAAGCGATCGAGGCCCTTCTTCATGACGAAGAGAAGGCACGAATCGACCGCGAAATACGCGAGGGCTACGAACGGTTTCCGGAGACGGAAGAGGAAATGCGGTGGGCGGAAGCGAGCGCGCACGAAGGGGTGGAAGAAGAGCCATGGTGAGACGCGGCAACGTCTGCTGGCTCGAACTCACAAATGAGAAGCGTCGTCCGGCACTCGTTCTCACGCGTGATGAGGCGATTCCGGTGATGCAGAAGGTCGTCATCGCCCATCTCACCAGCCGGGTTCGTGGCATTCCCACCGAGGTGCCGCTGAGCCCAGAGGACGGGCTGCCTCGCGAGTGCGCGGTCAGCCTTGACAATGTTCGCGCCGTCCCCAAAGTTCTCCTCAGCGACCCGATCGCATCCCTCTCGGGGCCCCGCATGCACGAGGTCTGCCGCGCCCTGGCAATCGCCACCGGCTGCGATTAGCCCAGCGGCCGATACTCGCCGCCGTGGAAAACGAGAGGGTCACCGGCGCCGGTCTCCAGGTCGGTGACGGCGCCGGTGACGATCACGTGGTCGCCGGCGGCGATCACGTCGCGCAGGTCGCAGGCGATCCAGAGCAGGGCGTCGTCGATCGCCGGGATGCCGTCGCGCTCGCTCCAGGCGACCCCCTCCCACTTCTCCGCCACCGGCGCCTTAGTTGCGAAGGCGCGGGCGATGCTCTCCTGGCCGTCGTGCAGAACGCTGATGCCGAAACGGTCGGCGGCCTGAACCGCGAGCAGGGTGCGGGAGCCGCGGTCGAGGCAGGCGAGCATCAGCATTGGCTCGATCGAGAGCGAGCAGACGGCGTTGGCGGTCGCTCCAGCCGGCCCCTCGGCGCCGCCGGCGGAGACCACGGTGACGCCCGTCGGCAGGCTCGCCAGGGCGGTTCGGAAGCGATCTGGATCGGGCGGCGGCATCGTCGGGCGAGCTTGATCGGCGCCAGACAATATGATGCCCGCCGCGTGCGTCCCGTACTGATCATCGTCGCCGTCCTCGCCGCGGCCTTCGGGCTGGCCGCCTGCGGCTACGGCGAAGAAGGCATCAAGGTCTCGAAGAACGACCCCAACTACGAAGGGGCCCAGCTCTTCTCGACCCACTGCTCGGGCTGCCACACGCTTGCCGCCGCCGGCACCCAGGGCAGCGGCAATCGCGGCGAGCGCACCCAGGGTCCGAACCTGAACCAGCGAACCGAGACGTATGAAGACGCGCTCTTCGCGATCCAGAACGGCGGCTTCTCCGGCGCGATCATGCCCCAGAACATCGTCGTCGGCAAGGAAGCCGAAGCGGTCGCCCGGTTCGTCGCCAAATACGCCGGCGAAGACGCCGAATCCTCGCCCCGCCCTGGCGAGACCTCGCCCTGAGCAAGCGGCGCCCGAGCAGGCCCGACAGCCGGCTGTAGGTATCGAGCCGCCGACGGCGAATCTCCGGACCGGTGCATCTCTTCCTACCTAATATTTTGCATCGGTACGGATCCCCTGACAGAATCGGCGCCCGATGAGCGCCAGCGTGCGGGAAGCCAAGCGGGTAGTCCTCTGCGACGACCACGAGATCGTCCGCGAGGCGATCAAGTCACGGATGGCGAACTCGCCGATCGTCGAAATCGTCGGCGAGGCCGGTGACGGGCGCGATGTCGTCGACGTCGTCAAGGAACTCGAGCCCGACGTCCTCATCATCGACGTCGAGCTGCCTAAGCGGGACGGGATCGAAGCGACGCGCGAGGTGCTGAAAGCGCGGCCCCGCACCAAAGTCATCATCTTCACCGCTCACGCCCAGCCCGACCTGCTGGCGCTGGCGCTGCGGGCCGGGGCATCCGGCTACGTGCTGAAGTCGGCGCCGGCCGAGGACATCGCCCGCGCCGTCAAAGCGGTGACCAGCGGCGGCACCTTCCTCGGCGGCGACTTCGCCGGTGGCAAGCCCTCCGAGGTCGAGAAGCTGCTCGAGCTCTCGCCGCGCGAGCGCCAGATCCTCGAGCTGCTGGCCGAGGGGCTACGGGTGAAAGAGATCGCCGAGCGGTTGCAGCTAAGCCCGGCGACCGTCCACACCCACGTGCGCAACGCGATCGCCAAGCTCGAGGTGGATACCCGGACCGAGGCGGTCGCGCTGGCCGTTAAGTTCAGCTATCTGGGTGCTGGGGGGAAGGCTTGAGCTCCAGCGCGCAGCCGTTGATGCAGTAGCGCTTGCCGCCGCGGTCGGCGGGGCCGTCGTCGAAGACGTGGCCGAGGTGGGCGTCGCAGTGCTTGCAGACGACCTCGGTGCGCCGCATGAAGTGGCTGTTGTCCGACCGCAGTTCGACGTGCTCGAGGTTGGCCGGCTCGGTGAAGCTGGGCCAGCCGGTGCCCGAGTCGAACTTGGTGCCGGAGGAGAACAGCTCGGTGCCGCAGCCCACGCAGTGGTACATGCCGGCGCTCTTCTCGTCCCAATAGGGGCCGGTGAAAGCGCGCTCGGTGCCCCCCTTGCGGGTCACCTCGTACTGCTCCGGCGTTAGCTGGTCGCGCCATTCCTGCTCGGTCTTCTCAACCTTCGTAGCCATCTTTCTCCTTTCGTCTCTGTGTCCCAGGGTACGCCGCTTTCCTTACGCCCCGGTGACAACCCCGGGTCTAGGATGCCGGCGTGCCCGACGCCTTCTACGAACGCGATGGCGACCTGCTGCTCGCCACCGAGCTGACCCGCGGCCCCTGGGATCCCGGCGCCCAGCACGCCGGGCCGCCGGCGGCGCTGCTGGGACGGGCGCTGGAGGGGCTCGAGGAGGCGGCGGAGTTCCACCTCGGCCGGCTCAGCTTCGACATTCTGCGCTCGGTCCCGATCGCGCCGCTGCGGGTCGCCGCCCGCGTCCTGCGGCCGGGACGGCGCGTGCAGCTGGTCGAGGCCGAGCTGAGCGACGAGGGCGGCGAGACGCTGATGCGCGCCACCGCCTGGCGGATTCCGCACGGCGCCGGTGGAGATACCCAACGAGGCTGTCGCGCTCGACCCGCCACCGCCCGGCCCCGAGCAGGGCCGCGAGGTCGACTTCTTCCCCACCGGGCACGAGCTCGGCTACCACTCGGCGATGGAGGTGCGCTTCGTCGAGGGCGGCTTCCTTGAGCCGGGTCCGGCGACGGTCTGGTTGCGACAGCGGCAGCCGCTGGTCGCCGGCGAGAACGCCTCGCCGCTGCAGCGGACGCTCGTCGTTGCCGACGTCGGCAACGGCGTCAGCGCCGCCCTCGACTACCGCCGCTACCTCTTCATCAACGTCGACCTGACCGTGCAGCTGGAGCGGCTGCCGGCCGGCGAGTGGATCGGGGTCGAGGCACGGACGCTGCCGCGGCCCGAGGGCGTCGGCACCGCCGAGTCGGTGCTGAGCGACGAGCGGGGACGGATCGGCCGCGCCCTGCAGACGCTGCTGGTCAGCGAGCGCTGAGGCGCTCCCAGACGGGCTCAACCCTCAGCGCGGGCGGCAACGATCTCGCGACTGTGCGGGGCGACCGCGGTGGCGACGACGATCGCCGCACCAACGGCGATGGCGGCGCCGAGCACGAAGGCCCCCTCGTAGCTGGTCAGGGCGGCGGCCAGGCCGGCCAGCGGCGCGCCGAAGCCGACCCCGGCGTCAAAGCAGGCGGTGAAGGTGCCGAGGGCGGCGCCGCGGCGTTCGTCGGGCACGCGGTTGACGACGATCAGCGAGAGCGAGGGGTAGAGCAGCGAGAACGCCGTTCCCATCGCCATTGCCCCCAGCAGGGCGACGGGGAGGCTGTGGGCGACGGCGATCGTGAGCAGCCCGCAGGCCTCGACCAGGGCGGCGCCGACCGCGACCCGGGCCGGGCCAACGCGATCGGGCAGGTCGCCGGCGAGCAGCCGGGTCAGCACGATCGTCGTCGCGAAGGCGCCGAAAACCGCGGCGCCGTGGCCGACCCCGCGCTGTTCGAGCATGAGGACGACGAAGGTGGCCACCGCCGCATAGCCGATCGCCCCCATCGCCAGAGCGGCGCCGGGACGGATCGCCTCGCGGGCGATCAACGGGTGGCGCTGCGGCTCCGCGACGGGGCGGAAGGGGTCGGGCAGCCGCAGCGCGATCGCCGCCCCGACCAGCGGCGAGATCCCGGCGAAGAGCCAGACCGCGTTGTAGCCGCCGGCGTGTTGGATCAGCTCGCCGAGCAGCGGCCCGACGCTGAGCCCGGACCAGACCGCGAGCCCGTAGAGACCGATCACCCGGCCGCGCCGCTCGACCGGCGCGATGTCGACGATCCAGGCCGAGCCGGCGGTGAAGACCGTGCCCTCGCCGACCCCGAGCACGAGGCGGGCAGCGACCAGGCCCGCTACCCCGGCAGGCACCAGGTAGAGGAAGCCCCCGGCGGCGACGAGAAGGGCGCCGACGACGACCGTCGGCTTGCGGCCGCGGCGGTCGGCGAAGCGCCCGGCGAAGGGGCGCAGCAGCAGCCCGGAGACCGCGTAGGCGCCGATCACGACGCCGACGGCGATGTTGCCGGCCCCGAGCGGGCCGTGCACGTAGCGGGGCAGAACCGGCAGGACCGCTCCGACCCCGAGCAGGCCGGAGAAGGTGACCAGGAAGAGACCGGCGAAGGCGAGGCCCGGGCGCGGAACCCCGGCGACGGCGCTGGGGCGCGAGGTCACTTGAGAAGAGCGGCGAGGTCGGCGACGACGTGGTCGGGGGCGGGCTCGGCTCTCGCCACCTCGGCGGCCTCGCTCGTCCCGCTCAGCACCAGCACCGTCGCCAGGCCGGCGTTGTGGCCGCCCGCCACGTCCGAGGAGGGACGGTCCCCCACCATCGCCACCCTCCCGTTCCGCTCTTCCTTTGCGCCGAGACGCTCCAGCGCCAGCTCGAAGAGATGGCGCTCGGGCTTGCCGGCGATCTCGGCCCGCTTGCCGCTGGCGGTCTCGACGGCGGCCAGGACCGCCCCGGTCCCGGGCCACTCGCCGCCCGGCATCGGCATCGTCGGGTCGCGGCTGGTCGCGACCAGGGCGGCGCCCTGGTCGAGCGCCCGCTTCGCCGCCAGCAGCTCGGCGAAGTCGAAGCCGCGGTGCCCCGAGACGACGACAACCGCCGCCTCGGCGCCGTGCTCGGCGTCGAGGACGTAGGTGTGGCGACTTCTGCTCGCATAGCGAGCATTTCTCGCCTCGATCGCTGCCGCGACCATCTCCTTCAGCGGCTCGGCCCCGATCACGAAGGCGGCCCCGTCGCCGGCCGCGTCGGCAGCGAGGCGGGCGGCGACCATGCCGGCGGTGACGATCCGCTCCGGCCCGACCTCGACCCCCATCCCCCCCAGCCGCTCCGCGTAGTCGGCCGGCGGGTGGGTCGGGTTGTTGGTGACGAAGACCAGCTCCTTGCCGGCGGCGAGCAGCGCCCGCAGCGCCTCGGGCGAGCCGGGCACCGGCTCGCGGCCGATCCAGACGACACCGTCGAGGTCGATCAAAAGTCCATCGAAGTCATCGGCGAGGGCCACGAGGGGCAGGCTATTGGCTGGTCTCGATACGGTGCCCGGGCGTGAGTGCCAACGGACAGGTCGTGGTCGCCACCGATCTCACCCGCCGCTACGGCGAGGGCGACGCCGCCGTCGATGCGCTGGCGGGCGTCAGCACGGGATTCGAGCGCGGCCGCTTCACGGCGATCATGGGCCCCTCGGGCTCCGGCAAGTCGACGCTGATGCACATCCTCGCCGGCCTCGACAAACCGACCTCCGGCACGGTTGAGCTCGACGGAGTCGAGATCACCTCCCTCGACGACGGCGAGCTGACCAAGCTGCGCCGCGACAAGCTCGGCTTCGTCTTCCAGTTCTTCAACCTGCTGCCGGTGCTGACGGCGGAGGAGAACATGCTCCTGCCGCTCTCGATTGCCGGCCGCAAGCCCGACCAGGAGTGGCTGGAGCGGCTGATTCGCACCGTCGGCCTCGATGACCGCCGCACCCACCGCCCGGCCGAGCTATCCGGCGGCCAGCAGCAGCGGGTCGCGGTCGCGCGGGCGCTGCTCTCCAAACCGGCGGTGCTTTTCGCCGACGAGCCGACCGGCAACCTCGACTCGAAATCGAGCGCCGAGGTGCTGGCGCTGCTGCGCCAGGCGGTCGACGAGTTCGGCCAGACGGTGATCATGGTCACCCACGACCCCGCGGCGGCGGCGCACGCGGACCGGCTGATCACGCTCCGCGACGGCAAGCTCGTGCAGGACGGCGCTCCGGGCTCCGCCGATGACGTGATCGAGCTGATGAAGCAGATTGACTAGCCTCGCCCTCAAGAGCCTCTGGGCTCGCAAAGTCCGGGCCATCACGACCACCTTCGCGGTCGTGATCGGAGTCGCCTTCGTCGCCGGCTCCTACATCCTCACCGACACGATCTTCGCCGCCTTCGACGAAATCTTCACCGAGTCGCTGAAGGGGACCAGCGTCGTCGTCAGCGCCAAGAACCCGGTCGAACAGGAAAACGGCGAAGTGCAGACGATTCCGGCCTCGCTGCTGCCGCGGATCCAGCGCACGCCGGGCGTGAAAGAGGCGTCGGGGGCAATCTTCACCCCGGGCGGTTTCTTCAATTCCAAGGGCGAAAAGATCGGCAACAAATTTGCCCCGAAGTTCATCTCCTCGCTGCAGCCGCCGGAACTGGAGTCGCTGACCTACATCGACGGGCACAAACCACGGGGACCGACCGAAGCCTCGATCGACAAGGCGGCGGCGGAAAGCTCGAGCCTGAATCTGGGCGAAACGATCGAGCTGGTCGGCCAGGGCCGGGCGCGGAAATTCCACCTCGTCGGCTTCACCCAGCTCGGCAGCGCCTCCTTCGGCGGCGCCAGCATCGCCCAGGTGACGCTGCCGGTCGCCCAGTTGCTCACCCACAAGGCGGGCCGCTTCGACCAGATCTCGGTCGCCGCCGACAAGGGCGTCGCCGCAACGGCGCTGAAAGACCGAATAGCCCGCCAGATGCCGCCCCAGGTGCGGGTCGAGACCGGCAAGGAAAACGCCGACCGCGGTTCCGAAGAAATCCGCGACAGCCTCGGCTTCCTGCAGACGCTGCTGCTCGTCTTCGGCTTCATCGCCGTTTTCGTCGGCGCCTTCCTGATCTTCAATACCTTCTCGATCACGGTTGCCCAGCGCGTCACCGAGTTCGGGATGCTGCGCACGCTCGGTGCCTCGCGGCGCCAGATCCTCTCCTCGGTGATGGCCGAGGCAGTGGTGATCGGCCTGCTCGGCGCCGTCGTCGGAATCGGCGGCGGCTTCGTTATCGCCGCCGTGCTGCGGGCGCTGCTGAAAGGCTTCGGAATTGACCTGCCGACGACCGGGCTGGTACTGGAGTCGCGAACCGTGATCGTCTCGCTGCTGGTCGGCGTCATCGTCACCTTCGTCGCCTCGCTCGTGCCGGCGCTGCGCTCGACCCGGGTGCCGCCGATCGCCGCCCTGCACGCCTTCACCGCCCCGGCCAGCCGCCGGCGGCGACTGCTCTACGCGGTCCTCTCGGTCCTGCTCGGCCTGGCCGGGCTGGCGATGGTGCTGATCGGCCTCTTCGGCAACGCCAGTGCCGGCACCGCCGCCGGCTTGATGGGAGCGGGCGCGGTCATCATCGTCCTCGCGGTCTCGATCTTCAGCCCGCGGCTGGTACCGCCCCTGGCCACCGTCGCCGGCTGGCCGTTGGAACGGGTGCGGCGACTGATCGGCCGCCTCGCCCGCGAGAACGCCCAGCGCAACCCCAGCCGCACCGCCGTCACCGCGGCGGCGCTGATGATCGGGCTGGCCCTGGTCACCTTCGTCACCGTCTTCGCCGCCGGGCTGAAGAGCTCGGTTGCCCAGGTCGTCGACGAAAACTTCGCCGGCGGCCTGATCGTCCAGAACAGCGACGGCTTCTCGCCGATCCCCGACGGCGCCGCCACGGCGGCGGCCAAAGTCCCCGGCGTCGCGCTGGTGGCGACGACCCGCTCGACCCAGGCAAAGCTGGTCGAAGGCGGACGGCCGGGAGCCGGCGCCCGCGTCTCGGCGCCGACCCCGAACATCGGCGAGACCGTGCAGATCGAATGGAAGAAGGGCGGCCCGGCGGCGCTGAGAAACCTCCAGGACGACGAAGCGATCGTCTCCGACGGCTTCGCCTCCGACCACGGCCTCGAACTCGGCGACAGCTTCCGCTTGCTGACCCAGAAAGGGGAGCGGCCGCGCTTCCGGGTCGCCGCCGAGTTCGCCTCCAAGCTCGGCATCTTCGGCAGCGTCCTCGTCACCCAGCGTGTCCTCGACAGCGCCTTCGGCCAGTCCCAGGACACCACCGACTTCGTCAAGGTGGCGCCCGGAGCCGACGCCGCCGAGGTCCAGGCGCTGCTGACCAAAGTCGTCGAAGCCGCCTTCCCCACCGCCGAAGTCCTCAACCAACAGGAACTGAAGGAAAGCCGCGAAGAACAGGTGCAGTCGCTGGTCAACCTCTTCTACGCGCTGCTCTTCCTGGCGATCCTGATCTCCCTCTTCGGCATCGCCAACACCCTGGCGCTCTCGATCCACGAGCGCACGCGCGAGTTGGGAATGCTGCGGGCGATCGGCATGTCCCGCCGCCAGGTGCGGACGATGATCCGCTACGAGGCGGTGATCACGGCCTTGATCGGGGCGATCCTCGGGATGGTGCTGGGAGTCATCTTTGCGGCGCTGATCGCGCAACCGCTGAAGGACGAAGGCTTCACGCTCTCCTACCCGGTCGGTTCGCTGGTCGTGCTGCTGATCCTGGCCGCCCTGGCCGGGGTGCTGGCGGCGATCCCGCCGGCCCGTCGCGCCTCCCGACTCAACACGCTGGAAGCGCTGCAGTACGAGTAGGGGCCGTGGCGCCGCACCCGCCCGGGCGGGCGGCTCCAGGCGCATGCCGTCGAGGAAGCGGCCTGGCGTGTCGTGGCAGGAGTATTCGCCGCGCGGCGCCGCGTAGAGGAGTCCCAGACAGGCGCCGATCGCCTGCTGGCCGTAGGCGTTCGGGTGCAACGACTC
The DNA here is from genome assembly GCA_963708405.1 of uncultured Actinomycetes bacterium. Classification (GTDB taxonomy): domain Bacteria; phylum Actinomycetota; class Thermoleophilia; order Solirubrobacterales; family 70-9; genus VAYN01. Next base: position 1,071,956 of record CAVPSL010000001.1, on the reverse strand, counting down.
GCGCGCCGAGCCCTGCGCGAAGGAGAGACGGCGGACCCACTCAGCACTGAACGGGGAGGGCCCCGCGGGCCCGACCAGGTGGGCGTGGCGGTCGCAGAGCTGGTGACCGTCGAGGGCGTGGCGGAGGTCGAGGAACTCCGCATCGGCGGCGCCGGCCGCCACCCTCATCGCCTCGGCCAGCGCCGCGACGGCGTCCCCGGCCGCCCAGTCGGCATCGGCGTCCCAGACCGGGCAGCCACCCTCGCGCAACCGGCTCCAACCCGACTCGGGATAGCGGAAGAGCCGGCCCGGCGGGAAGGGCGAGGCGTAGCCGGCGACGACGAGGCGGTACCGCCGCGATGGGTAGCCAGCGGCCGCCATCGCGGCGCGAATGCCGTGCAGCGCTCGCCCCAGCCCACGCTTGGTCGCGGGCAGCGCCGCGCTCAATGCTGTGCCCGCCTTGCCGCGGCAGAGCGCCGGTTCACCCTCGTCGCTGCGTGCCCAATCGAGTGCACAACCGGCAACCAGGTCGCCGAAGCCGACGTCGTTGGCACCCGCCGTGAGCACGACCATCCGCACCTCGGCCCACTCGGCCACGCGGGCGAGCTGGTCGACCTGCGGCGCCTCGCCGAAGTGCGGTTTGCCGCCCGCCGCCGCTGGCCAGAGGTTGCGCAGACGCGCTCCCGAGCAGGCCAGATTCAGCCGCTCGTCGACCGGGACCGGGGCGCTGGCGATCGGCGCCACGTCGGAGCGGTGGCAACCGTTCTCCTCGCTGTCCCCGTAGACCCGCTCCGGCGCGTAGGCGCAACCCCAGCCGCCGCAGGCATACGCCTCCCGGTCGGTCCCGGAGCGGCTACCACCCGATTCACGGCCGTTGCCGAGCCAGCGCCCACCCTCGCCGGAGATGAAGCTGTCGCCGAGCGCGACTATCGCCGTTGGCTTGCCACCGGCCCTTGCCCACGCCCGGTCCTCAGACCGCCCCCAGACAGCCACCATCAGCGCCGCGCCCGCCGCGGCGACAATCCACCTCATGTCTCCCCCTTCTAGAGCTGCGTGGCAACAAGCCCGACGATCGCGGTCAGGTAGGCCGCCAGCGTCAGCCGCTGCATTGAGTCGAACTTCGCCTCGAGCCGGGTAAATCGCTTGTCCATCTCATCCCGGAGTCCGCGCATGTCGCTCCGTAGATCGCGAATGTCGAGGTCGACCCGGTCGAACCCCCGGTCCACCCGGTAGCTCAGGTCATCAAGGCGCTCGTCAGTCCACGCTTCTCTCATCGTCTGCATCGTCGCACGACCGTAGACAAAAAGCTTCTACGCGTTGCGCGACGATTGCAAAATCTTTGTGCCAACTTGCTCTCAGCCGGTGCGCCCAGAGCGCTTGGCGGCGAAGAGGTCGAGGTCGGCGAAGCCGAGTAGGTCCTCGGCCGAAGTGCCGTCGGCCGGGAACATCGCAAAGCCGGTGGCGGCCGAAACCGGGTGGCTCTGGTCGGTGCCGAAACCACGACGGGCGACCCGGCGCCGCAGCCGCGCCGCCACTTCCTCCGCCTCTTCGGAGTGGGCCTCGGGGACGATCACCGCGAACTCGTCGCCGCCCTGGCGGAAGACAGAGTCCTCGGCCCGCACCTCGTCTCGCAGCGCGGCGCCGATCTCGGCCAGCAGCCGATCGCCGTCGAGGTGCCCGTAGCGCTCGTTGATCTGCTTGAAGCCGTCGAGGTCGAGCAGGACGACGGCGAATTCGCGCTGGCGGCGGCGGTGGCGAGCGATTTCCTCGCCGAGACGCTCGTGCAGGGCCCGGTAATTGCCGACTCCGGTCAGCTCGTCGCGCCGCGCCAGCACCCAAAGCGCTTCGTGGCTGGCGCGCAGCCGGCGGCCGAGGACGACGATCCCGCCGGCGACGACGACGAGGCAGGCGACCTCGACCAGGGCCAAGATCAACGCCTGCTCGCCGGAGAAGGAGCCCAGCAGGAGCGGCAGCAGCAGCCCGGCGACGATCGCCACCAAGGCCGCGATCAGATAGCCGGAGCTGACGGGGCGGCGGGTCGGTGGCGGGGATGCGGGCGTCTGTTCCATACCGAAAAGTAAGTAAGCAGGTCTATCCTTACCCGCAGGATATGCCGGATGAACCGACTCGTCACCGGGCGCCACTACGATGCGCCCGGTGCGCTACCCGGTAGAACACTTCGAGGCCGAGGAGCGAGCGCTGCTCGCTCCTCACTTCACCAACCTCGACCGGCCGGTGTTCGCCCTGGTCAACCTGCCGGAGACCGTCAAGGGGGCGCTTTTTGCCCGCTATTCACGGTATTCGGGGACGGTTCGGCGCCTCTTCCTCGAGGAGTTCGCCGCCGACGCGCCAGCCGCCGGTCGGCCCTTCGACGCCGCCGAGGGAGAGCGCGCCGCGCAGCTCTACGAGCGGGTCTTCGTCGGCTACGGCGACGACTCGATCGCCCAGGTCGGCGGTGCCCATGTCGCCTGCGAGTGGGTCTCCAACGTCCTCACCAAGCAACTGCAGCGCGGCCGCCTCGCCGCCTACCTGGAGCAATCGACTCGCTACATCCCCTACGACAAGCCGATGCCGGGCGGCGGCTACCGCTTCTACCGCGACGACGAGCTCGGCCCCGAGTTCGCGGCGGCGATGGACGAGATCTTCGCGATCTACTCGCGCTCGCTGGGCGAGGTCGAGGCCTGGGCGGCCGAGCGTTGGCCGCGCGGCGACGGGGAGCCCGAGGGCGCCTGGCAGCGCTCGATCCGCGCCAAGGCGCTCGACCTGCTGCGCGGGCTGCTGCCAGCGGCGACGCTCAGCCACGTCGGCATCTACGCCTCCGGCCAGGCTTACGAGCAACTGGTGCTGCGCCTGCTCGCCTCGCCGCTGCCGGAGGCGCGCGAGTACGGCGGCATGATCCTGCGCGAGCTGCAGCAGGTGATGCCGAGCTTCGTCTCCCGGGTCGAGCGGCCCGAGCGCGGCGGCGAGTGGATCTCCTTCCTCGAACAGCGGCGCCAGCGGACCGAGCGCTGGGTCGCCCGCCTCGGCCTCGATCGCCGCGGCGAGGGCGAGGAAGTTCCCTCGGTCGAGCTGGTCCACGTCGACGGCAACGAAGAGGACCTGCTCGCCTCCTGTCTCTTCGAGGCCGCCGCCGCGCCCGCCACCGAGATCCTCGCTCGCATCGACGTCCTCGACCGCGAGGAGCGGGGGGAGCTGCTGGGGGCGATGGTCGGCGAGCGCGCCAACCGGCGCCACCGCCCGGGCCGTGGCTTCGAGACGCTGCGCTACCGCTTCGAGATCGTCTCCGACTACGGCGCCTTCCGCGATCTGCAGCGGCACCGGATGCTGACCTGCCAGTGGCAGCGCCTCGGTCCCGACCTCGGTGCCGGAGTGCCGGAGGAGGTGCGGGAAGCCGGCGCTGGCGACGCTTTCGAGCGCGCCCTAGAGATCTCCCGCGCCGAGTACGAGCGGTTGCGCGGGGCAGGCCTGGCCGAGCAGGCGCCCTACGCGCTCAGCCTCGCCTACCGGATCCGCTACGTCCTCGACCTCAACGCCCGCGAGGCGATGCACCTGATCGAGCTGCGCTCGGGCCGCGAGGGACACCCCACCTACCGCGCCGTCGCCCAGGCCATGCACGAGCGGATCGCCGCCGTCCACCCCGGCGTCGCCGCCGCGATGAACCACGTCGACTCCTCCGCCGAGCCGCGCCTGGAGCGGATCATGAGCGAGATCCGCACCCACCGCAAGCGCGTCCGCGCCGCCGGAGGGGCCGAGGCCTCGCCGCCCGGCCTCAACCCGCTCGGCTGAGCACCGCCGGCGCCGGGTGCCCTAGCTAGTCGCGCTGCTTGCGTTTGCGGCGCTGGTCGTCGGCCGGCGGGGCGCCGTTTTCCTCGCCCCTGGGCGCATCGCCGCCGGGCGTGTCGTCCGGGCCCTCGTCGTCGCCCGGCTCGCCGTCGGGGCCGGCCAGTTCCGCCGCCGCTTTCGCGCCCGGGCTCGGCCAGGGGACCGCCTCACCCGCGGCCCAGGCCGGTGGTCGTCCGCCGGGGACGAAGCCGAGCAGGAGCAGGCCAAAGTAGACGAACCAGATCAGCGTGAAGAGGATCAGGCCGAGCAGCAGGGCGATGCCGAGCGCCATCCCCAGCGAGGCCCAGAAGCGGGAGAGCAGGCCGACCCGCATCGCCCAGAGGCAGGTGTAGAAGATCGAGATCGCCATGCCTAGGGCGCCGGCGATGCCGAAGCCGGAGACGGCGGCCGCGGTCGAGGCTTCGCTCAGCGCGTTCGATGCTTTTTCGTCGGCGACCTTGGTCTTGGTGCAGTCGGTGAGCTGCGCCGCCGCGGAGCCGCCGGAGAATTCTTCGCCGAACTTGTCGGCGCCCTTTTCTTTGCGCTTCGATTCGCAGTCTTCGAGCGCGGCCTTGGCGGTGATCCCAGGCTTCGCCTTGCCTTCGACAAAGGTCGAGGCGGCTTCGGTCCGGGCGGCGGCGCTGAGGCCGGTCGAGACGGCGAGAAAGAGCGGCGCGATCAAGACCAGCCCGACGAGTTGGCGACGCACCTTCGGGCTGCGGGCGCCGTCGGCCCGGAACAGGAAGTACAGCGGCGCCGCGAAGAGCAGGAAGCCGAGCGCCTGGATCAGGCTCGAGATCGTCACCCCGGAGGCGTGTTCGTGGGTCGAGCGGAGGATTTCGGCGTCGCCTTCGCCGCTGACCGGGCTGATCGCCTGCGAAACGATCAGCAGGACGACGGCGAGCAGGGTGACGGCCGCCACCGGTTTGGCCCAGCGCGACTCCCACTCCAGGATCTTTGACTTCGTCAACTCAGCCCCTCTCGTGGAAATAGAACTGGGGCAGCGCCCCCTCAATCACGTCCTGGGTCATCTTCTGCGCCACCTCGAGGTTGCCGCTGCGGACAGCGATGTCGTCGAGGGTGACGATGCCGACCAGCGAGCCGTCGGCGACCACGGGCAGGCGCCGCACCCGGTGCTGGACCATCAGCGCCGCCGCCTCCTCCAGCTCCATCTCGGGCTCGCCGCAGACCAACGGCCGCGAGGCGTGCTCGCCGACCGGCGACTCCGGCGCGGCTCCCGCGGCAAAGACTCGCAGCGCAAGGTCGCGGTCGGTGACCATCGCCACCGGGCTTCCCTGCGCGTCGGCGATGACGACCGAGCCGACGCGGTGATCGCGCATCAGCCGCGCTACCGCGACCGCGCTCGTCTCCGGTGGAGCGGTGACGACCCCGGCGGTCATGATCTCGCTGAGCCGCACGGCCCGTACGCTACCTGCATGAGCTCAACCCAGCGCACCCCCGTCGTCCCGCTTGAGGCCGGTGCCGGCCCCGAGAACCCTCCCTGCCCCGCCTGCGGCGAGCCCCTCTTCGGCTGGCTCGCCGAGCTGCCCGGCCTGGGGGCGCCGGTGAGCCGCTGCGAGAGCTGCGGCCTGGGCGTGGTCGGCGACGATGCCGAGCCGGAGGAGGCGCTGCGCGAGCTCGACCGCCTCGGTGACATGGCGCCGCGGATCGCCAATCGGGCGAGCTTTGCCGCCGCCCTCGGCAGCGCCGGCTGGGCCGGCCTGGTGCCGGGCGCCCGCTACCTCTTCACGCTGGAGTCGACGCGGCGCCTCGTCGCCCGCCGCGACCAGATCGTCAAGTCCCGCCGCTGGGCGCCGCTGGCCGGCCTCGCCGCCACCTGGCAGACCCTGCTCAACAGCGTCACCTTCGGCCACAACGTCGGCCTCGGCGGCCTCGGCCGCGCCCACGCGGTCAAGGCAGCGAAACCCTGGCAGCGCCGCATCGACGCACTCGCCACGATCGTCCTGGCGCTGCCGGCCCTCGTCATCGCCCTGCCGATCGAGCTCGCCGGCGGCCTCATCGGCCGCGGCGCCGTAATGACGCTGAAGCTGGAACTCCTCTAGCGGTCCTGGGTCTCGCGGTTCAGGAAAGGCCTTCGCGCGCCTCGCGCACGAGAGTCACTGCCTCGGGGAAGAGGACGCGGATCGCGTCGCGGACCTGCATCGCCTGCTGGTCGGGCGAGCCGGTGAGGTCGAGCTGGCCGATCGAGGCGACCGTCATCTCGACCGCGAGCTTGATCGCGTTGTCGGCCCAGGCGACGCGCTGGGAGGACTGCATCTGCTCCGAGAGCTCCTCCATACGGGCGCGGAACTCGTCGGGGTCGCCGAAGAGGTTGAAGGGGCTGCCCTCCATCTCCCGACATGTAAGCAGAGTCGCGACAGTCACGGCGCAGAGTTGGCACTCCGTGCGCGCCACCCGCGCGCCGACGCCACCTAGCCTCGCCAGATGCGAGTGGACGGGGGACCGGAGGGCGGGGCGGCGATCGTCGAGCAGATGGCAATCTCAGCCCTGATTGGTCTCCTCCTGGTCGCCGGGATCGCCGCTGTCGCGGCCGAGGGCGAAGTCGAGGCCGGGCGCGGCCTGGCCGGAACGATCGGACGACGCCTCGTCTGTGGCCCGCGCCTGCCCGACGCCTGCGACCACCATCCCGCCGTCCCCGCCTACGGCTGGCCGCTGGCCAGGCTCCTCCGCGCCCTCGCGCCGGCACCGGCGGCACTGCCGGGACCCGGGGGCCTGGCGCTGATGCCAGTCGACTTCCGCCGCTGCCGCCGCCCCAGTTGCGCCGTTGCCGCCGGTTCCCACCTCACCGCCTCGGGCCGCCGCACGACCGCCTTCACCGAGGTCCACGACCGCCGCCGCAGCGAGGGCTGGGTCGACGTCGTCTACTGGCTCTACCGACCCGGCCTCGGCTGGCAAAGACTCGCCCGCCGCGCCTCCACGGCCGACGTCGAGGCCGCCGCCGGCACGCCGGTCCTGGCCGCCGACGACCCAGCCCTGGTCCCGCTCGAGACCCTGCCCGGCCGCAACCACTACGAGTTCCCGACCACCGAGGAGCCGCCCTGGCGCTGGCGCGTCAGCGGCCGCTACCCGGGCTGGTCAAGCTGAGCTCGGCGCCGCCTTGTCCTCTGCCGCCTCGTCTTGGGCCTGTTTGATCAGGCCGCGCCAGTCCGTGGTGCGGAACACCAGAAGCATCGCCGCGAAGCCGAGCACGATCGACCAGGCCGCCATCGCGATCTGGGTCCCGACCGAGAAGGAGAGGACGGCGGTGCGCGAGGGACCGTGCAGGGTCGCGACCAGGAGCGCCTGCTGGGCGCCGGCGCCGCCCGGCGTGAAGGGGACGATGTTGGCGATCGCCTGCACGCTCATCACCAACATCACGTTGGCGACCGAGCCGCTGATCCCGAAGGCCTCGAGGAAGAACCAGAAGGCAGCGAAGCGGAAAAGCCAGCCGACTCCCTGCCAGGCGAAGACCTCGCGCAGATAGCGGCGTGGCGTGGCCAGGATCACCACGCCCTGGCGCACCCGGGCCCAGAAGCGGCGCACGCGGTGGGCGAGGTAGTAGATGCCGACGACGAGCGCGACGATCAGCACGCCGACGGTGATCGCCAGCGTGCGCGGGTGGTTGGCCCAGAAGGAGAGCTCGAAGGCAGGCAGGTCGGGGATCTTCGGCAGCGGCGGCAGCAGGCCCTGGGTGACGGCGTAGGCGAGGACGAGCAGGCCGACGGTGGTGTCGAAGACGGTCTGAACGAGGAACGACGAGGTCACCGCCGGGTAGGAGGAGTCGGGGATCTGGCGCTTGACGAGGAAGACCTTGGTGACGTCGCCGGCGTGGGCGGGGATGACGGCGTTGATCCCGGCCCCGGCCAGGTAGGCGGCGCTGAGCCGCAGGAAGGAGATGCGCTGGTCCGGATAGGCGGCGCGGAGGACGTTGCGCCAAGCCCAGGCGCGGGAGAGCTGCATGGCGAGCAGGCAAAGCAGGGCGATCCCGAACTGCGTCCAGCGGATGTCGGAGAGGTGGCGGAAGAATTCCGCCGCCGCGTTGAAAAAGTGGTTGAAGCTGGATGCGAGGTCGGCGTACGGCATCGCAGCTACACTAGCCCGCTCGTGCCGGATACCGACACGCATACGTTGCCCGCCACCCTGCCGCCAGATTCCGCCGATGAGGCGATGTGCGCGCGTGCCCGCGAGCGCTATACGGCCGACCGCCAGCGCGCCTGGCGACGTCGCCGCAAACGCCACGCCGAGCTGCCGAGCCTGATCATCATCGGCGGCCTCAAGTGCGGCACGACGAGCATCCACCACTACCTCGGCCTGCATCCGGAAATCCAGATGTCGAAGCCGAAGGAGCTGAACTTCTTCGTCGAGGAGCTGAACTGGGACCTCGGCCTCGACTGGTACGCCAGCCGCTTCGACGACCGCTTCAAGGTGCGCGGCGAGTCATCGCCGCACTACACGAACCTGCCCCGCTTCGAGGGGGTCGCTGAGCGAATCAAGCAGAACTGCCCCGACGCCCGGCTGCTCTACATGGTGCGCGACCCGATCAAGCGGATCCTCTCGCACTGGGTCCATGCCACCGGCGCCGGCTATGAGACCCGCGACATGGTCGAGGTGCTCTCCCAGCCCGACAACTCCTACACCAACCGCTCCAAGTACTGGATGCAGCTGCAGCCCTATCTGGAGCGCTTCGAGCGCGAGCAGATCGAGCTGATCACCCAAGAGGAACTGCAGAGCGACCGCGAAGGGACGATGCGCAAGGCCTTCGCCTTCGCCGGTGTCGACGAGAACTTCACCTCCGAGCAGTTCGACCGCGAGTGGGAGAAGTCGAGCGCCAAGGAGGGCGACAAATACCAGCTCATGGAGAAGCTGATCAAGCTCCCCGGCTTCCGCTCCTTCGATCGCAACTTCGATCGCCTGCCGGAGTCGATGCGCTGGATCGTCGAGAAGATCGTCCACGACCCCGACAAGCCCGCCTCGCCGAAGCCGGTGCTGCCCGATGATCTCTTCGAGACGGTCCGCGGGCGCTTCACCGAGGACGTCGCCGACCTGCAGCGCTTCGCCGGCCGCGAGTTCGCCGGCTGGCACGACTACTCCTGAGCGCCGAGTAGGCTCGCCGCGTGCGACGCCTCCTCCCCGATCCCGGTCCGACCAGCGTCGACGCGCAGCTCGACTCGTATCGGCCCTGGGAACAGGCGCAAGCCGAGCGGCCCTTCGTGGCGATGAACTTTGCCGCCACGGTCGACGGGCGGGCGACGATCGGCGGCCTCTCCGGACCGATCGGCTCCGCGGAAGACACGCTGATGCTTTCGCGGCTGCGGACCCGCTTCGACGCGGTGATGATCGGTGCCGGCACGATGCGCGCCGAGCGCTACGGGCGCCTCGCCGCCAAGCCGGAAACGCAGCGGCGGCGAACCGACGCCGGGCTCGAGCCGGAGCCGCTGATGGTGATCGTCAGCGGCCGCCTCGACCTGCCCTGGGACGCGCCGCTCTTCACCGACGGCGGCGGCCAGGTACTGATCTTCACCGGCTCTGGCGACGAAGAGCCGCCGGTGGTGGCGACGCCGCTGGACGTGGTCCGCCACGAGGGCGGCATCGACCTCGCCGCCGCGTTGGCGACGCTGCGCAGCGATCACGGCATCCGCGCCCTGCTCTGCGAGGGCGGGCCCCGCCTGCACTCCGAGCTGCAGGCGGGCGGCCTGGCCGACGAGCTGTTCCTGACGATCGCGCCGAAGCTGATCGGCGCCGGTCCCGGGATCGTCGAGGGCGAACTCCCCGCGGTCGCCGAGCTGGAGCTGGCCTGGCTGCTCGAGGTCGACGGCGAACTCTTCAGCCGCTACCGGCGCCGCTGAGCTAGCGTTGGCCGGGCAGCCAAGCCCGACGAGGAGAGGACGCCGATGGACTTCACCCCCAGCCCCGAGGTCGCCAGCCTGCGCGAGCGCGTGCTCGACTTCATGGACGCCGAGGTCTACCCGGCCGAGCGCGAGCTGATGGAGGCACTCGACGCCGAGGTCGGCCCGGGCGTCCCCTACCCGGTGGCGCTGGTCGAGCTGCGCGAGAAGGCCAAGGCGGAGGGGCTCTGGAACCTCTTCATGCCCGACGAGCGCTTCGGCCCTGGGCTGACGAACTGGGAGTACGGGCTGCTCTGTGAGGAGATGGGCCGCAGCCCAGTCGTCGCGGCGATGGCCTTCAACTGCTCGGCCCCGGACACCGGCAACATGGAGATCCTCGCCGAGCACGGGACGCCGGAGCAGCGCGAGCGCTGGCTGGAGCCACTGCTGGAGGGCCGGATCCGCTCCTGCTTCTCGATGACCGAGCCCGAGGTGTCGGGGTCGGACCCGACGCTGCTGCAGGCCCGGGCCGAGCTCGACGGCGACGAGTGGGTGATTGACGGGCACAAGTGGTTCACCTCGGGCGCAGTCGGCGCCGAGCTGGCGATCGCGATGGTCGTCACCGACCCCGAGGCGCCGCCCTACGCGCGCGCCTCGATGATCTGCGTGCCGACCGACGCACCCGGCTTCAACCTGGTGCGGCCGATCCCGGTGATGGGCCACGACAAGGGCCCAGGCCACTGCGAGATCCGCTACGAAAGCTGCCGCGTGCCGAAGGCGAACCTGCTGGGCGAGCGCGGCGCCGGCTTCGCGGTCGCCCAGGACCGGCTCGGTCCCGGCCGCATCCACCACTGCATGCGGGCGATCGGGACCGCCGAGCGGGCGCACGAGATGATGTGCCGCCGCGCCAATGAGCGCCACGCCTTCGGCGGCCCGCTGGCCGACAAGCAGTTCGTCCAGGAGGCGATCGCCACCTCACGGATAGAAATCGATCAGGCCCGCCTGCTCACCCTCTTCGCCGCTTGGAAGATGGACACCGAGGGCAAGCGCGCCGCCCGCCAGCAGATCTCAGCGATCAAGATCGTCGCCGCCAACATGGTCATGAACGTGCTCGACCGCGCGATCCAGATCCACGGCTCCCTTGGCATGACCGACGACACCCCCCTCGCCGCCCTCTGGCGCTTCTCCCGCATGCTGCGCCTGGCCGACGGCCCCGACGAGGTCCACAAAATGGTCCTCGCCCGCCGCGAGCTCAACCGCTGGGCCAAGCGCGCCGAGGCCGAGGCCGAAGGAACCCTCGAGCCCCGGCACGCGGCGCGGATGGTGTGAGACAGGGCGCAACGGTTGCGCCCTGTCTCATCGAAGCGAGGTGTCCGTTAGTTGATGAGAATCTCGAACGGCGCTTGGCGCGCAGCTCCGGTGCTTGACGTCCAGGTCTCAACGCTTACATCAGCGCCACTGCAGCCGGGGAAGTCGCCGATGAACACGTTGGCTCCCACACCCAAGAACTGCGAGGTCGCCACAACATTGTGCACCGCGAACGAAAGCCCGTTGATGCAGTAGTGCCCCGCGCTGGGATTCGTCACGTTCGCTGAAGTGATGCCCTTTGAGAGGGCGGCATTGACCGTCCCATTTTCTTCAACCTTCGCGTAGGCCAGCGCCGAGCCGGCGGCTCCGGGATCACCTTGAGGGCCAGTCGGGCCAGTCGGGCCGGTGCTCCCTTTGGGGCCAGCCGGGCCAGCCGGGCCGGCCGGGCCAGCGGGACCCGCCGGACCCTGTTTGCCGCGCGGGCCTTTTTTACCTTTACCTTTGGCTTTGCTGGCAACCGCCTTGCCCTGGCCGGTCGCTGCAAAGCTGATGCCACTCATTGCAAAGAACAAGGCAATGCAGGCGATAACCATCACGAGGGATGGCAACGATCGCTTGAACATGAGTCCTCCAGATCTTTGAATCGATGAGGGAAGCCCGGCGCCCTCTCCTCGCCGACCGCGTAGAGCGGTATCAGAGCGAGCTTGTGCATAAGCGCGTTCTGGAGCCAACCTACTTGAATCGGTTTACGTTAGTTTGAAAAATCGTCGAGCGGGTACGCGAGGTGGTTGCCCTCATCGCACCAGGATTCAGCCTTCTCGCTCGGCTTCCTCAGCAGCTTCGGCCAGCCGCTCGACCAGGCGGGCGAAGGCTTTGAAGCCCTCGTCGACCTTGCCGTAGCCGCCAGCGGCGTAGCGAGCGTAAACGCCCTCGAGGATGATCGCCAGCTTCCAGTAGCCGAGGGCAACGTAGAAGCCGAGGTCGGAGAGGTCGCGGCCGCTGCGCTCGGCGTAGCGGCCGGCCAGCTCCTCGCGGGTCGGGAAGCCGGGGGCGAGGTTGGCGGGCTGGCCGAGGGCGATCGTCTCCTCGCCGCGCTCGGGCCAGTAGGCCATCAGCTGGCCGACGTCGGCGAGCGGGTCGCCGAGCGTGCAGAGCTCCCAGTCGAGGACCGCGGCGACCTTGCCGGTGTCGGTGAGGATCATGTTGTCGAGGCGGTAGTCGCCATGGACGATCGTCGCCGGGCCCTGCTCGGGGATCCGCGCCGCCAGCGCCTCGTGGACGCGGTCGATCGCCGGCAGCTCGCGCGTCTTCGACTGCTCCCACTGGCCCTGCCAGCGGCGCAGTTGCCGCGCCACGTAGTCCTCCTTGCGGCCGAGGTCGCCAAGGCCGGCGGCGTCGGGGTCGACGGCGTGGATCGCCACCAGCGTGTCGGCGACGCGCTCGCCGATCGCCCGCCGGTCCGCCTCGTCAGGGAAGACCTCCGCCTCGGCCAGGCCACGCAGGATCGGACCCTCGACGAACTCCATCACGTAGAAGGGGGCACCGTTGACCGCGTCGTCCTCGCAGAGGCCGACCACGGGCGCCACCGGCACCGGCGTCGCCCCCAGCGCCGAGACGACCTTGTGCTCGCGCCCCATGTCGTGGGCCGAGCCGAGCCGCTTGCCGAGCGGCGGCCGCCGCAGCGCCCAGGAGCGCCCCTCAGCGTCGCGCACGCGGTAGGTGAGGTTGGAGTGGCCGCCGGCGATCCGCTCGTAGGAGAGCGGCGCCACCGCCGCCGGGACGTGCTCGGCGAACCAGGAGCCGACGCCGCCGGCGTCGATCCCGTCGGGCGCGCCGCTGCCGTCGGCGCTGCCTGTAGCCTCGTCGCCCATAGCCGCGCAAGCATATTCACGCCGGGGCCGTCGCTTGAGCCCATCGCTTGCCAACCGGCTCCGGATCGGGTTCGCGATCGGGTTCGCGGTCCTCACCGCGATGGCGGTGATCGGCGTCGGCCGCTTCATCCAGCAGCGCCAGGACTTCGAGGACTCGATCGCCCGCTCCTACCAGGTGGAGATGGCGGCGCGGACGCGGATTGCCGAAGGCGCGCCCCCTCCCCCGCCCTGCGCCAAGCCGTCCACAACCAGGCCCGCCGCCGGGCCGAACTGCGCGACCACATCTCCGGCGACACCCGCAACACGGCGATCCTCGTCGCCGCCGGGCTGATCGCCGGCCTGACCGGTGCCCTGCTCATCTTCAGCGGCCTGATTTCCTCCCTGCGGCGACCGCTCGAGGAGCTCGTCGCTGCCGCCGGCCGCCTCGCCGCCGGCGACCGCAGCGCCCGCGTCGAGGTCGGCGGCCTCTCCGAGACGGCGGCGCTCGGCGCCGCCTTCAACGAGATGGCCGACGAGCTCGAGCGCGAAGCGAGCCAGCGCGACCAGCTCGACCGGCTCAAAGACGAGTTCGTCCTCACCGCCTCGCACGAGCTGCGCAGCCCGCTCACCTCCGTGCAGGGATTCGCCGAGCTGCTGATGATGGATCGCGACTCGCTCACCCCCAAGCAGGTGGAAACGGTGGAGATCATCCTCGATAACTGCCGCCACCTCGTCCGCCTCCTCAACGACCTGCTCGACCTCGCCCGCAGCGACGCCGGCCGGCTGGGATCGTCCCTCGGCCAACCGAGGTGGCGCCGCTGGTCGAAGATGTGGCGCGGACGATGCGCAGTCAGACTGATGCTTCCGAGCAGACCCTCACGGTCCGGCTCGAGCCGGGACTGCCGCAGATCTACGTCGAGGCCGACCGGATAAGACAAATACTGGTGAATCTGCTTACCAATGCGCATGACTACTCGCCCGAAGGCGCGTCTATAGAGGTGACGGCGCGGGTAGTGGGTGACGAAGTGGAGATCGCCGTGAGCGACAACGGACCGGGCATTCCCGAGAATCAGATGGAGCACATCTTCGAGCGCTTCGTGCGCGGCGATGCCGGCTTGACCCAGCGCGTCGGCGGCACCGGGCTGGGCCTGGCGATCGCCAAGTCGCTGGTCGAGCTGCACGGCGGCACGATCGAGGTCGAATCGACCCCGGGCCGCGGCTCGACCTTCCGCTTCCGGCTACCCACCGCGGGCGCAGCGACCGACAGCGACCAAGCCGCGGCGGAGGTGAGCTGATGGCACGGATCCTGGTCGCCGACGACTCGGAGACGATCCTGCTGCTGATGCGGACGCGGCTGGAGATGGCCGGGCTACGAGGTGGAGACCGCGGCCGACGGCCAGGAGGTGACGGAGCGCATCCACGGCGGAGCGCCCGAGAACTTCCCCGACCTGCTGCTGCTCGACGCGATGATGCCGCGCAAGTCCGGGATCGACGCCCTGCGGGAGCTGCGCGCCGCCGGCGTCGAGACGCCGGTGCTGATCGTCAGCGCCCACCAGAACGCCGGCGACGCCGACTCCGCCACCGAGCTCGAGGTCAGTGGCTACGTCACCAAGCCGATCGACTTCGACCGGCTGCTGGCGGACATCGACACACTGACCAAAACCCACACCTGACACCGTCTGTGGGAGGGTGCCCCGGCCTTGCGCGGGGATCGTTGCGCCACTTTGCCGTGCGTGAGAGGATCGCGCCTTCGTCCGCCGCCACAGACGGGAGTCGCCGTGGGACAGATCAGCATCAAGTACGCCCTGCCGGCTTCACGCCTGCACATCGACTCGGTCGTCACGATCAGTGAGGACAGCGTCCTCACTGCTGACCCGGCACCGTCCCCGCAGTCGACCGTGATGCTCGAGGTTGGGGGCGACAGGCGTACCCACACGCTCTCGGTCAGCGCCGGTGCTTTCTTCAACACCAACGTCTCGCTCGAGCTGACCGAAGATGGCAGGCTCAAATCAACCGAGTTCGACCTCGCCGGGCAGGCGGGCAAGGTGGTTCTCGGCGTCGTCGGCGCCGCGACCAGCATCGCCGCCGCCGTGGTCGCGCCGCCGGTGGCGCCGGTGGCGCTCAACTCGCTCCTCTTCGCGCCCAGTACGCCACCGCCCCCAGGGGCACGACTGAGCCGACGCCGCGCGAACTCGAAGAAGCCGTCTTCACGGAGAAGAACCCCACAGTGGCGGCGATGCGAAGCCGCTACGTGGCCCTGGTCGAAAAGGCCACCGAGGCGGTCGCCAAATTCTCCGAGTCCCTGCCACTCGACGCGCCGCAGACGATCGACAAAGCGGCGCTCAAACAGCTCGCCCGACTGGAAGCTCTGCGGGCCCGGCTGCAGGGCGAACTCGACCACTACAACGGCCTCTTCAAGGCCTGGCGCGCCTCCACCCTGCACACGCGGGTCGAGACCTACCAGCGGGCGATCCTGCTCGACACCCTGCGGGGAGTGGAGCTGACCGACGATGTGAAACCCGACCTCGATACGTTCCCACCCGACCTCCAGTTCGCCTGGTCGACGCTGGGGGTCGCGGCGACCGTGAACACGCCGACGGAGCCGGTCGAGGTTCCCGCCACCGGTGAAAACGAGGTGCTGGTGAGGATCCCCCGGCGGACGATCGTCAACGTCTACGGCAAGGACGCCGAGGGCCGGGCGGTGTTGCGCGAGAGCAAGCGGCAGTTGGTCATGGACTCCGCCTGCGAACTGGCCGTGATCAAGCTGCGCCGCTCGATCTGGGCCAAACGCGGGGTCACCCTCGGCTTCAACGAACTGGGCGGACTCGCCTCCTTCAAGCAGGAAACCGAATCGGCGGCAGCGGCAGCGGCAACCACCGCGGGTGAAGTCCCGGCCAAGGTGACCGGCTCGGTGGAAGGCGCCGTGAAACTGCGCAAAGGGCTCGGCGAACTCGACTCGCAGGGCCTGACCGAAGAACTCGCCCGGGTGAAACAGGAAGCGGAAAAGAAGCAGCAGGAAATGACCCTGGCCGGGCTGACCGCGACCGCGGGGGACAAGGCGGAGCTGGAACGGCTGAAACAGCAGGCAGAACTGCTCGAACAGCACCGCAAAATCGGCGAAGGCGGGACGCTGCCGGCGGCGGCGACGGATCAGGGCAGCCGCAAACAGCAGCTCGAACTGGAAAAACTGGAAGCGGAAATCGCCAAAGTGAAGGTGAGCTGAGGCCGGGGCGCGCCCGGCGCCGCCTCAGCTATTGGCGATCTCGAGGCGGATCTCCTTGCCTTTGAGCTTGGTGCCGTCGAGGTACTCGACGGTGCGCTCAGCCAGCTCGGGATCGACCTCGACGAAGGAGAAGCGGTGCAGGACACGGACGTCGTGGACGGCCTCGTCGGGGAGCACCGCGCCCTCGCGCAACGCCCAGCGCAGGTCCTCCTCGCCGATGCCGCTGCGCTCGCCGCGGTTGACGAAAAGCTTGGTGGTGCCGCCCTTGCTGTCTCCATCGGCGTCGGTGGCCTCGGCATCGCCGGTGGCGCTCGCCGCGGTCTCGGGCTTCGGCTCCTCCTCGCGGCGCGGCGAGCGCTCACGGCGGCGCGGCCGCGGCGCGTGCTCGAGCCGCTCCTCGGGACTCTCCCACTCGCCGATCGACGTTTTGACGTCGCGCTCGATGCGGCCGATCTCGTCGCGCTCGGCCGGGGTGACGAAGGTGATCGCGCGACCGGTTCGCCCCACTCGGCCGGTGCGGCCGATGCGGTGCACGTAGACCTCGGAGGAGTTCGGCACGTCGTAGTTGATGACGTGGGTGACGTGCTCGATGTCGAGCCCGCGGGCGGCGATGTCGGTCGCCACCAGCAGTCTGACGCGGTGGTCCTTGAAGGCGATCATGACGCCGTCGCGGACGCCCTGACTGAGGTCGCCGTGCAACGCCTTCACGTCGAGGCCTTTGTCCTTCAGCGTCTTCTCCAGCTTCGAGGCGCCGATCTTGGTGCGAGTGAAGATGATCGCCTGCTCCGGTTCTTCGGTCTTCAACAGCTCGACCAGGCGGGCCGCCTTGTCCTTGGCCGGAACCTCGACGAAGGCCTGCGCGATCGCGTCGACGGTCAGCGTCTTCGGCGTGATCCGGATCGTCGTCGGGTCGTACATGTAGCCCTCGGCGAGCTTCTGGATCGGCGGCGGCATCGTCGCCGAGAAGAGCGCCGTCTGGCGGCCGCTCGGGCACATCCGCAGGATCTTCTCAACGTCCTCGATGAAGCCGAGGTCGAGCATCTCGTCGGCCTCGTCGAGGACGACGAAGCGGGCCGCGGTCAGGACCAGCGAGCGGCGCGACATCAGGTCCATCATCCGGCCCACGGTGGCGACGACGACGTGGGCGCCGGAGCGCAACTGCGACTGCTGGGAGCGGATCGGGGCGCCGCCGAAGACAGCGACGATCTCGATGTCGAGGTGCTCGGCGTATGCACGTAGTGCCTGCGTCACCTGGATGCAGAGCTCGCGCGTCGGCGTCATCACGATCGCCTGGACCTCTTCGTTCTCGGGGTCGAGGTACTGCAGCAGCGGCAGTCCGAAGGCAGCGGTCTTGCCGGTCCCGGTCTGGGCCTGGCCGATCACGTCGTGGCCTCCCAGAAGCTCCGGGATTGCCTGCTCCTGGATCGGCGTCGGGTCCTCGAAGCCGAGCTCGTCGAGGGCCTGCTGGATCTTGGGCGAGAGGCCGAGGTCGGCGAAAGCAGTCAGTTCGTGTCCTTACGTGGTGGGGTCGAGCAAGAGCTTGCCAGTGGTGCGCCGGCCGATCAGATCTTCGTGGGCGCGACGCGCATCCGAGAGCGGGTAGACGCCGCCGACCGTCACCTTGAGGTCGCCGGTGGCGACGGCGCCCAGCAGCTCGCCGATCATCGGCGCCGCCAGCTCGCGGCGGGCCAGCAGGTGCAACAGCCAGAAGCCGACGACGGTCTTGGAGCCGCGCAGCAGCGCCGCGGTCGAGACGTCGCGCTGCTCGCGCGAGGCGATCCCGAAGACGACCATCCGTCCCAGCGGCGCCAGCACGCCCATCTCGGCGTCGAAGGCGTCGCCGCCGCTCATGTGCAGGACCGCGTCGACGCGCTCTCCGCCGTTGGCCTCGCGGATCGCCGCGCCGAGGTCCTCGGCGCGTGAGTCGACAGTGGCATCGGCGCCCAACTCTTCGACCAACTGCCGCTTCTCCTCGCTGGAGGCGAGCCCGATCACCCGTGCCCCGGCCCGCTTGCCGAGCTGGACCGCGAGCGTGCCGGTGCCGCCGGCGGCGGCCTCGACCACAAGCGTCTCGCCCGGCTGGACCTGGGCGCAGCGCTGCACCAGCGCCATCGCGGTCAGACCCTGCAGCAGCACCGCCGCCGCCTGGTCGTCGTCGACCTCGTCGGGGACGGGGATCAGCAGCGCCTCCGGCACCGTCACTTTCTCGGCGTAGCCGCCGTTGCCGGTGAGAGCGACGACGCGGCGCCCGTCGGGCGTGCGGCCGCTCACCTCGGTGCCGGGTATCAGCGGCAACTGCTGCTCGGCCAGATAGTCGTTGCGGGTGGCGTGGGTGTCGGCGAAGTTGATGCCGCTGCGGGCGATCTCGATTACGACCTCGCCCTCGCCCGGCGTCGGCTCCTCGATGTCGACGAGCTGCAAGAGCTCCGGCCCGCCGAACTCCTCGATCTGGATCGCTTTCATCGTCATCGGCGCGGGGCGACGCGGAGGGTGCGGTCTTTGAATTCGGCCGGCGCTCCACCGCAGGAGCACTGGGCGTAGCGAAGTTCGTAGGTGTGGGGGCCGGGAGGCCGGCTGAGCAGGACCGCTGCCGGGGCGCCCGCGCTGGTGCAGCCGACGACGCCGGGGACGGGCGGCGTCGCGTAGACGACGAACTGGCCGGAGCCGCTGCCCCAGGCGTCGATCAGGGCGGAGTCGTCGCCGCAGAGTTCCGGTTCGGCGATCCCGTCGACCTCGTGACCGTCCTCGAAGAGGCCGACCCCACCGCCTTCTCCGTCGTTGATCGCGACCTGGGCCCAGACTTCGATCAGGCCGGAAGCCGGCACGGTCACCTGGACCGAGGGGCCGCCCAACGCTTCAAATTCACCGGTCGGCGAGGAGGTGCTGACCAGCGCCGGCTCTTCCGCGCTCACCACCTTGGCGCCGGCGGCGTCCTGCGCCGCCAGCTCCTCGACCTGCGTCTGGAGCGCGTCGATGCGGGCGTTGGCCGCGCGCAGCCCACCCTGCGCGGTCGCCATCTGGCTGCGGTTCTCTTCGCCAAGCGCGGTCGCGCTGTTGGCGTGGGCGCGCGCTTCTTCGGCGCGGTCGCCGGCGTTGGCCGCCTCGCTGCGGGCGAGCCGGGCGGCACGGCGCGCCTGCCGCGACAGGCCGAGCGCCCGCTTCGCCCTGGCCAGGGCGCCGGCCGAGGCGCGGCGGTCGAGGCTCGGGGCCCACGGTGTCATCACCGAGGGCGGGAACTGCCGCGGCAATCACGGCGACGAGCGCCAGGGCCGCGACGGCAAGCGAAAGCAAGCGCCGATTCACGACGGCGATCCTACGGATACTGTTTCGCCCATGTCGCTGACCGTAGTGGGATCGATCGCCTTCGACGCCGTCAAGACGCCGTTTGGCGAGCGCGAGCGCATGCTCGGCGGCGCCGCCACGCATTTCTCGCTCGCCGCCAGCTTCTTCACCGAAGTCCGCCCCGTGGGACCGGTCGGTGACGACTTCGGCGCCGCCGAGTTCGAGGTCCTGGAAGCGCGCGGCGTCCTCACCGACGACGTCGAGCGGGTCGCCGGCGGCACCTCCTTCTTCTGGCGTGGCCACTACGAGTACGACCTCAACGTCGCCCACACCGACGACACCCAGCTCGGCGTCTTCGCCGAGTTCGAGCCGAAGCTCTCCGCGGCCTCCCGCGGCGCCGACACCCTCTTCCTCGCCAACATCCAGCCGGACTTGCAGCGCCAGGTGCGCGCCCAGTGCGGCGGTGCTGCGCTCAGCGGCCTCGACTCGATGAACCTCTGGATCGAGACCGCCCGCGACTCGTTGGTGGCGGCGATCGCCGAGGTCGACTGCCTCGTCGTCAACGACGCCGAGATCCGCCAGCTCACCGGCGAGTCCAACCTCGCTCGCGCCGCCCGCGCGGTGATGGCGATGGGCCCGCGCGCGGTGATCGCCAAGCAGGGCGAGTACGGCGCCGCGCTCTTCACCAGCGAGGGGTTCTTCGCCCTGCCCGGCTTCCCGCTCGAGGAGGTTCGCGACCCGACTGGCGCCGGCGACAGCTTCGCCGGCGGCTTCTTCGGCTACCTCGACGGCCTCGGTCGCGAGCCCGGCGAGGCCGAGCTGCGCCAGGCGATGGGCTACGGCACCGTGCTCGCCTCCTTCAACGTCGAAGAGTTCGGCACCGAGCGGGTGGCGCGGCTGACCCGCGAGGAGATCGACGAGCGCTTCGAGCAGCTACGGCGGATGACCCAGTTCGAGGGTCTCGCCAGCGCCGCCGAGTAGCGGCTGCCCGCTCCCTCGAACGGGCCAGGCTTCCCAGTTCGGCAACAGGCCGGAGCAGGCAAACTGCGATACTGGCCGCTCCGCCCAAACATGCTCGAGGAGGGGTGAATGGCCACCGACCAGCAGATCGAGAACGCAAACGCTGACGGCGCCAACGCCGCCGACCGCGAGTCCCTCACGGTCACCGACAACCGCACTGGCAAGACCTACGAGGTGCCGATCACCGACGGCACGATCCGCTCGCTGGACCTGCGCCAGATCAAAGTCGACGAGAACGAATTCGGGATGCTGGCCTATGACCCGGCCTTCACCAACACCGCTTCCTGCCGCTCGTCGATCACCTACATCGACGGCGCCGCCGGCATCCTCGAACACCGCGGCTACTCGATCGAGCAGCTCTGCGAGCGCTCCAGCTTCCTCGAGACCGCCTACCTGCTGATCTTCGGCGAGCTGCCGACCAAGCCCCAGCTCGACCGCTGGGTCTTCGACATCACCCACCACACCTTCGTCCACGAGGACCTCAAGCAGTTCTTCGAGGGCTTCCGCTACGACGCCCACCCGATGGGCATGGTCCTGGCCGGGGTCGGTGCGCTCTCCACCTTCTACCCGGACGCCAAGCACATCAGCGATCCCGAAGAGCGCTACATGGCCGCCGTCCGCCTGATCGCCAAGGTGCCGACCCTGGCCGCCTTCTCCTACCGGCACAACATGGGCCTGCCCTACGTCTACCCGGACAACGAGCTGACCTTCGCCCAGAACTTCCTTTCGATGATGTACAAGAAGACCGAAGATCGGCACA
This sequence comes from uncultured Actinomycetes bacterium, assembly GCA_963708405.1. GTDB lineage: Bacteria > Actinomycetota > Thermoleophilia > Solirubrobacterales > 70-9 > VAYN01. Next base: position 1,050,887 of record CAVPSL010000001.1, on the reverse strand, counting down.
TCCCCAAGCCGGCGCTGGCGAAGGCGCTCGACGTCCTCTTCATCCTCCACGCCGATCACGAACAGAACTGCTCGACCAACGCCGTGCGCGGCGTCGGCTCCTCCGACGTCGATCCGTACTCCGCGGTGGCGGCCGGCGTGGCGGCGCTCTACGGACCGCTGCACGGCGGCGCCAACGAGGCGGTGCTGCGGATGCTGCGGCGGATCGAGTCGGTCGACAACATCCCCGACTTCCTCATGAAGGTGAAGGAGCGCGAGGAGAAACTGATGGGCTTCGGCCACCGGGTCTACAAAAACTACGACCCGCGCGCCCGCATCATCCAGCAGCACATGGACGAGGTCTTCGAGGCGACGGAGTACAACCCGCTGGTCGAGATCGCCCGCGAGCTGGAGAAGCAGGCACTCGCCGACGACTACTTCACGTCGCGCAAGCTCTACCCGAACGTCGACTACTACTCGGGGATCATCTACGAGGCGATGGAGATCCCCACCAACATGTTCACCGTCCTCTTCACCATCCCCCGCACCGCCGGCTGGATCGCTCAGTGGATGGAGATGCAGGAAGACCCGGAGAAGAAAATCGCCCGCCCGCGCCAGATCTACACCGGCGAGCGCGAGCGCCAGTACGTCGCCATCGACGACCGCGACGGCCCCGAGAAAATCATCGGCCCCCCCGCGAAACGCCCCAAACGCCCCCGCCGCGGCGCCTAGCGTCCTCCACACCACCCCGTAACGCCGCCCACCCCCGTCCACCAGGGGGAGACTTTCGAGCCCTGCGTCCCTTGTGCACACCATGGTGTGCACAAAGCACGCAGGGCGAGGGGAGGCCGGGGCTCGGGAGCGAAGCGCTGCGGCGTGGCGTCTGGCGCGACGGCAGCACGGGGCGATCTCGCGGGCGCAGTTGCTCGCGCTCGGGTTCAGCCGACGGGCGATTCAGCACCGCCTGGCCACAGGGCGGCTCCGACCACTGGCCCGCGGCGTCTACTCGGTGGGACCGCCTCGTGGGACCGACCAGCAGCGCTGGAGCGCTGCCCTACTTGCCTGTAGTTGTCCTGAGGAGGCGTGCCTGAGCCACCGCAGCGCGGCAGCGCTGTGGGGGATCGGGAAGGAGCTGCGGGGACGCGTCGACGTGAGCGTGCGGCAGCGCGGCAAGCTGCGGCGGGACGGGCTGAAGGTGCGCTCCCGTCCCTCGCTGCGCGCCGCCGACGTGGTCAAGCGCGACGGGATCCCCCTCACCTCGATCGTGCAGACGCTCGTCGACCTGGCGACTGAATTGCCCGACGGGCCGCTGGAGCGCTGTGTCAACGAGGCCGACAAGCACGACCTGGTCGACCCCGAGGCGCTACGGGCGGCGCTCACCGGGCGCACCGGCGAACCCGGCGTCAAGCGCCTTGCCCGCCTCCTCGACAAACGCACCTTTCGCCTCTCCGACACCGAGCTGGAACGACTCTTCCGGCCGATCGCCGCTGCGGCCGGTGCCCCGGTCGAGCAGACGAAAGCCTGGGTCAACGACTTCGAGGTCGACTTCTACTGGCCGTCCCTGGGCCTGGTCGTCGAGACCGACGGGCTGCGCTACCACCGCACGCCGTCCGCCCAGAACCGCGACCGGGTGCGCGACCAGACCCACACCGCGGCTGGCCTCACCCAGCTCCGCTTCACGCACTGGCAGGTCGCGAAGGAAGCCACCTACGTGCGGTCGGTCCTGGGGCGGACGGTGGGGCGGCTGCGCTAGCTACGCTGCACCCGTGGCTCGTCCGCGCTGGAAGTTGACCGTCCGCAACGGCGCCGACGTCTCGCACGCCGGCTTCGACGATCTCGGTGAGGCCGTGGCGGCGATGCGCGAGCAGGCCAAGGAGATCCGGGCGCAGGGGCCGCCGAAGACGGCCTCGATGCTGCGGGACTTCACGCCGGATAAGCAGGTCATCGGCCGGCTGCAACTGACCGGGAAGGGCCTCTTCCGCAAGCGGGTGGCTGGGGTAGACGTGCGCGGGGACGGGACTTTCGTGCCGTTCCGGGGCGGCGTCAAGCGCGAAGAGCTGGACCCGAGCAAGCACGAGACGCCGTTCGACCTGGTGCGCGAGACTCTGGAGGCACAGTCATGAGCGACCGCGGCCGCGACACCGAGATTCCCAAGGGCAGCTACGCCGCCGGCGAGCGCGTGAAGCTGCCGCGCGGCGCCGAACCGCCCTTCACCGTCTTCATCAACGGCGTCGAGCAGAGTGAGGGCGAGGACTACGAGATCAGCGGCGGCGAGGTCGTCTTCACCCGCCCGATCGTCAAGGAGAAGATCGGCACCAGCCGCTGGCTGGCGATGTACCTCGGGCTCTGGGGGACCTATCGCAAGAACGAGACCGTCGACGTGCAGTTCCACCGCGACGGCAAGATCGAGCTGGTCTCGGACCTGCCGATCGTCCCCTACGACGACGCCGAGGCGCGATGAACGTCGGCTTCCTGCTGCTTGCCGACCACGCCGAGGCCGTCAACGGCAAGCTCTACATGACCGGCGGCGGCTGGAACGTCCTGCGCCTGCCGGAGCTGCCGCACGAATGGGCCTTCCACATCGCCCTCGGCATCGACATCGGCTGGCACGAGACCAACGCCACCCACGAGCTCCAGGTCGGCATCCACGACCCCGACGGCGTCGAGCTCGGCGAGGGCCTCACCGCCAGCTTCGAGACCGGCCGCCCGCCCGGCATGCCGACCGGCCAGGAGCAGCGCCTGGTGATGTCGATCGGCGCCTCCGCCACCTTCACCGCCGCCGGCCCCCACGCCGCCGTCGTCCTGGTCGACGGCGAGGAGCTCAGCCGCGCCCGCTTCTACCTGATGGAAGGCACCCCCGAAGAGGGCCTCGTCTGAGCTACTTGAAGACGTAGAGCAGCAGGAAGGCGATGATCGCGTAGGCGGCGCCGGCCGCCTGGATACCGCGGTCGCCGGCGACGATCTGGGCCATCGAGCGGTCGTCGGAGCGGTCGTAGATCAGGTACAGGTAGCGGAAGATCCCGTAGACGACGGGCGGGATCGTCAGCATCATCCGGCTGCCGATCAGCGGCGAGTTGACGGTGTAGATCGAGTAGCTGATCACGGTGCCGGTGGTGACCAGGGAGACCATCTGGTCGAGAAAGGGCAGGGAGTAGTGCTCGAGCACGGGCCGGGTCGAGGTGCCCTCGTGCAGCTCGGAGACGGCCTCCTGGCGGCGCTTGGTGAAGCCGAGGAAGGCGGCGAGCATGCCGGTGCAGAGGATCAGCCACTCGGAGGCGTGGGCTTCGACGGCGCTGGCGCCGGCGGCGACGCGGAGGATGAAGAGCCCCGCCAGCGTCATCACGTCGATGATCACGATCTGCTTGAGGCCGAGGCTGTACGCCATCTGGGCGATGCCGTAGCCGACGACCATCAGGCCCACCTGCCAGTTGACCGCGGCGAAGGCGATCGCGATCGCGACGACGGCAAGCACCGGCGCAATCGCCTTGGCGGTGCTCTCCGAGAGCTCGCCCGCCGCCAGCGGCCGGAAGCGCTTCTTCGGATGCTTGCGGTCGAGCTCGACGTCGATCAGGTCGTTGACGAAATAGCCGGCGCTGGAGATGAGGCAGAAGGAAACGAAGGTGATGAACGCCTCCAGTACCTCATGCGGCTGGTTGAACTTGCCGGAGAAGAGCAGCCCGGCGAACACGAAGACGTTTTTGATCCACTCCTTCGGGCGGCCGGTCTTGATCGCCGCGCGCAGCGGCGAGCGCCGCGGCACTACGGGCTCCTCGGCCGCGCCCCGCGGGGCATCGGCCGCGGGCACGGCCGGCTGTTCGGAGGTGATCGTTTCCATCCGGGGGGCGGATGGTAGCTAGGGTCAGGGCTGTGTCGGTGGCGACGGTGCGAGACGGGATCGAGGTTGCTGCCGACCTCCTCGCCTACCGGCGCACCGTTTTGCCGACGGTCCGAGCCGGACTCGGGCGCTGGGAAGCAGCGGCCGCGGCCATCCCCGACCCGGTGCTGCGCGAGGCGGCGCTCTCCTCGCTGCGTGAGAAGGGCCTCAACGTCGAGGCGACGGCAGTCTTCGGGATCCTGGCCCCGCGCCGGCGGCGCCGCACCGCGGTCGAGGCGATGACCGCCCTCCAGGTCGCGGTCGATTACCTCGACACGCTCGGCGAGCAACCGGCCGATGACCCGCTCGCGAACGGTCTGCGTTTACATGGAGCGCTGGCCGCGGCGCTGGGGGGAGAGAGCGGCGACTGGTACTCCCTCAGCGCCCACCGCGACGACGGTGGCTACCTGGCCTCCCTCGTCGCCGAGTGCCGCCGGCTGGTCGCGGCGCTGCCCGCCGCCGAGCCGGTCCTGCCCGCCGCCCGCCGCGCCGCCGCCCGCTGCGGCGAAGGCCAGAGCCACACCCACGCCGCCGAGCTGGGCGACCGTGAGGCGCTGCGGCGCTGGGCCGAGACGCTCCCCGCCCCGGCCGGCTACACCTGGTGGGAGGTCGCGGCCGGCGCCAGCTCCTCGGTCTCCGCCCACGCCCTGATCGCCGCCGCCGCGGACCCGGGGACGACCGCCGCCGAGGCGGAGCTAATCGACGCCGCCTACTTCCCGCCCGTCGGCGCCCTCACGGTCCTTCTCGACGACCTCGTCGACCGCGAGGAGGACGCCGCCTCCGGCGCCCATAACTACGTCGCCTATTACCGAGACGCCGCCGACGCCGCCAGCCGCCTCGCCCTCCTCACCGGTCGGGCGCGGGCGGCGACCCGGCCGCTGCGCCGGCGCCGCCGGCACGCCGCAATCCTCACCGGCGTCGCCGGCTTCTACCTCAGCGCCCCGGGGGCCGCCACTGAGTTCGTACGCCCCGCCGCAGCGGCGCTGGAGGAAGGGCTAGGCCCCGCGGTCCGGCCGATCGTGGCGACGATGCGCCGCCGCCGCGCACGCAAACGGCTCGGAGGAGCAGGGAGCTCCCCCGAGCGTTGACGTTTGCGTTTGGGGGCCGCAACGCACAGGGATTGGCCGAGACGACCCCTGGGGTGACGCCACCAATCAATAAGAACATAGACAGACCAAACTGTCAAGTACCGCCCGCAAACTAGTCACGTACCGGCGTTCGCCCAGCGCTGGGCCTCGGCGAAGCCGAGGTAAGGCAGGAGCGTGAGCAGAACGAGGTCCGGCCCCAGTTCCGCCAGGCGGTCCAGGCGACCGATTCGCAGATGATCCCCAACCAAACCGACTACGCCGGCGACCACAGCCTCGTCTGTCGAGCCCGGCAGGCGCTGATCGTGCGGCGCTCGTGCCCGGAGATAGCCGGCGAGGCGGGCGATCAGGGCCTCGTAGCGGCTTCTGAATTCGCTTGGCGGAACAGCTAGCGCGGTCAGCTCTCGGGCAGCCTCGGGATTGCGGACGACGAAGTCGATTCCGGCATAGACGCCGGCTGCGACCTGCGCGGACCATTCCTCTGATCCCACGCAGGCGTCGGATATGGCGGACTCCAGCCCTGCCAGCGAGCGCCTGAAACCCGCTGGCTGATCGTCCACCGACATGTCCCTTGGCCCGCTCGACTCCACGCTTCCCCTGCTCGATTCCCCTTAGCCCCTGGTCATCTTGCTTTGAGAACACTAACATACCCACTGACGGGAATATGCAGGGTCACGATCATGGAAACAGAGCTTCCGACGCCAGCCCCGGCGTGATCTATCGCCCGATGCTTGACGAGGGGACCAAGAACGAATTCCGGCGACGCCGCATAGCTGACGCGCTGGCGGAGATCTGCCTAGAGCGGGGCTACCGGGATACGACCGTGGCCGATATCTGCGCACGTGCCCAGGTGAGCCGTCTCACCGTTTACCGATGCTTTCCCAACAGAGAGGAGATCTTCCTCTGGCTGCTCGAGAGATCCATCCGGGAGGCAATCAGGAGAATCGAGGAGGCCACCGCGGCTGCCAACGGCGCGGACCGGTGGGAAGGTGGGCTGACGGCGTTTCTGCTGTGGGTCGCGGAGGACACTCCCGGTGCCAACATCTGCATCGTCGAGGCGCCGCGGGCGACGCCGCGGGCATTCGAAATCCACGTCGAGGCAATCGACCGTCTTGCCGTCGCGCTGGACCTGAACACGGCGTCTGGATCGATCACCCCGGAGCCGCTCGGAAGGATTTTGGTCGGTGCGCTGATCGCAATCGTCAGAGACCTGATCATGCGCGAACAAGGAAAATTGGCGCCGTTGGCCGGAGAGGAGGTCGCGGGCTTTCTGCGGCTCTACCTTCCGGTGGCCGCGGAGCCGGCCTGAGCGAAACCGGGCCTCAGCGCGCACGGCATCCACGGGCGATTGCGGTACTTACCCCACCACCGCCCGCGAAGCGGTACGAGGCACGGGCGAAAGAAAAGAAGCCAGCCCGAAACCGCGGTGGCAGCGGACAGGAGGCACTGAGATAGCTCTTCGACTCCCCGCGGTAGCGGTAGCGACGGCCGAGGGTGAGTTCAAAACGTGCAAGCCGGGGCAACGGCCCGAGGGCCGGCTGCAGCTGTCCGACCAGCGCCACCGCAAATCGGCCCGACCCGCGAACGATCCGCAGCGGCAGCACCGCCGAGCTCGGCGGATTGAGGGAGCTGACCTGAAGGACTATTGCCCGCCGCCCGCCAATGCGCGCGTTGAAGGCCAGCAGCCGCGCTCGCATCGTCAGCGGCTCCGCCTGACCACGCAGCGGCACCGTGGCCAGGAGACGTCCGTGACCCACCAGCGCCGGCCCGCAGGCCGCGAGCGCTTCGCCGCCCCGCGTGTGACGGAGCTGGCGCGGCCGGCAGAGCGGCAGGCCGCGGGTGGTCAGGACCCCCTGTTCGGCCAGTCCCAATTCGATCCTGGTCACCCGCGGGAGCAGCGAGCCGTCGCTGGTCCGCAGACCGCCGACGAGGTGGATGGTGATCGGAGCCGCGCGGTCGCGCGGCAGCAGCCGAGGCTGAAGCTCGCCGTGGAGGTAGGAGATCACCTTGCCGCGCTGCGTCTGCTCGCCTCCCGCCAGCGCAGCCTGGGTCAGAACCGGCACAGCCAGGAGCGCCAGTGCCAGCAGGGCGCGGGCCAAGCGACGATCGATGCCGGGCATCGGTCGCCTCATCCGTACCTCGAGAACTTGAAGCTGCAGTAGTTGAACCCGAAAGCGAGGACAACATTGTTGGCGAGGTTGCCGTTGTGAATGAAGCGAGCGGTCAGCCGCTGGGCTTGAATCGGGTCGTCAGCCCGCAACTGGGCCGTGATTTGCCTCAGGTACGACTCCTGCGCGTTCAGGTAGCCGAACCACTTGACGAGCTTGGCGTTGTCGGCGTCCGGTCGCGGCACGGCGGCGATCTGCTTGATGGTGGCACCGAAGATCCGCGTCGCCTTGCCGAACTTGCCGGCCGCGATGGTCAGTCGTTCGGCGTCGATGTCGGCGCGGGCACCCGCCATCGCTCGCCTGGTCGCTTCGGCATCGGGCCTGCAGACCGTCTCCAGACGACCCACGTATTCGGCCCGGGTCGGGGCTTCGGCGGCCCCAGTCGCCGAAGCGGGGGCCAGCAGGGCCGCCATCGCGCCCAAGGCGGCCACCGTGGCTCCGTGCCGTCGCCCGCGTCTGTTCAAGTGCATTCCGGTTACCTCCCTGGCTTCTTGGTTCAGGCCTCGCTTGCCCCCGCCCGTGGCTCAAGCACGCTGCGGCGGGGAAGGATGCGGTCGAGTAGAGGCGGCACCCGCCAGACGCGATCGCCGATCAGCAGCATCAGCGCCGGCAGCAGCACGATCCGCACAACCGTCGCGTCGAGCAGGATCGCGACCGTCAGGCCGACCCCCATCTGGCTGACGGTCGCGATCGGCGCGGCCGCGAAGGAGATGAAGACCGCGGCCATGATCGCGGCGGCGCCGGTGATGACGCCGGCCGTCTTCTCCAGCCCGAAGGCGATCGCGGCCCGGTTGTCGCCGTCGACCTCGTAGCGCTCGCGCATGCGGGCGAGGAGGAAGACCGCGTAGTCGATCGAGAGGCCGAAGGTGACGCCGAAGATCGCCGCGGCGCCGACCGTGTCGACGTAGGGATGGCCGCCGAGCGGGTAGCCCTCGGGGATCTTGCAGACCAGCGTCATCACCCCGATCGCCGCCGCCACCGAGGCGAGGTTGAGGACGACCGTCAGCAGCGCCAGCAGCGGCGCCCGCAGGATCAGGACCAGCGCCAGCAGCGTGAAGAGGACGAAGGCGCCGACCACCAGCGGCATCCGCGCTCCGGTCGCCTCGCCGTAGTCGTTGAGGGTGGCGGCGCCGCCGGTGAGGCCGGTGCGCAGGTCGCCGCGCTCGCCGAGCCGCTCGGCGTCGTCGATCAGCCGTTCGCCGACCCGGCGCGAGCCCTCGGTGTTGAGGCCGTAGTCGGAGACGATCAGCATCCGCGCCGCCTGGCCGCCGCCGGCGACGCTGACCGCCTCGCCGGCTACGGCGCGGCGCTGCGAGGGCGCCCCTTCGAGGGCGGAGAGGACGAAGTAGCCGGAGTCGAAGAGGTGCGGCGAGTGTTCGCGCAGCCGGCGGGCGCCGGCCTGCAGCGGCGCCGCCGACGGCGGTGACCCGGACGCCGGCGCGGCGCAGCCCGACCTCCAGCGGGCAGGAGCGCCGGAAGCCTTCGGCGAGGCCGCTCTGCAGGGCGCCGGCGCCGCCCTGCAGTTCGCTCAGCCCGCCGGCGAGCCGTTCGGCGCCGTCGCCGAGGCGCGCGAGGCCGCCGCTCAGCCCGCCGGCCGCCGCCGAGAGCTTGCCGACCCCCGCTTCGAGCTTCGTGCCGCCGGGGACGAGCCGGTTGAGGCCGCCGTTGACCTGCTGGGCGACGTCGCGCAGCCGCCGCACTTCGTTGCGGTTGAGGGCGATCGTCGCGGGCCAGGGTCCGGGCCTGGTCGGCGCGCCGCGCGGAGCGACGGGTCGGCGCCGGCGGCGCGTTCGAGCTGGCGGGCCAGCTTGCGGGCGCGAGCCAGCTCGCCGCCGCGGATCCGCGGCAGCAGCGAGCGCAGGCCGAGCGTCAGGGTCGAGGCTGCCGACCGCGGTCTTGCGCTGCGCCGTCGGCGAGCTTCTCGCTGCCGCTTCGCAGCCGATCGATCGCGCCGCTCGCCTCTTCGCCGCGGACGGCGGCGCGGCCGAGTTCCGGCGGCGAGCAGGCCGGCGCCGTGGCGGCGCGTTCGGCGCCCTCGGCGAGCAGGCCGCTGCCCGCGGCGCCCTCGGCGAGGCCGCCGCGCAGCCGGGTGACGGCCCGGGCGGCGCGGCGCAGGCCGGGGCCGAGGCGATCGAGCTGGTCGATCCCTGCCCGCCGGCAGGGCCCGGTCGACGCCGGCGGACCGTCGGAGGTGAGCGTCTTGCCCCAGCTCGCGCAGCGGCTCCGCGCCGCGGGCGACCGGGCGCCGGGCCGATCACCGCCCGGACGCCGGGCTGGGCGGCGATCCGCCGCTGCCAGCGGCCGAGCAGGGCAAGCGTCTCCGGGGTCGTGATCGGCCCGTTCGGTCGCGGCGACGAGGACGAAGGGCGCCTCCCAGCCGGGCCCGACGGCGCGGTCGATCGTTTCCGCGCTCTGGCGGGCCTGGTTGGAGGTCGGCAGCTCGTCGATGCCCGGCGGCGGCGGTGGTGAAGCCGAGCGCGGGCGCGGCGAGCAGGACCAGCGGGACCGCGATCAGGCACGCGGCGAGGCCGGGGCGGCGCAGCGCCGCGGTCGCCGCGGTCGCGACGCTGGACGCCGCCATGCGGGCGCGACCGGCGCGCCCGATCCGCCCGGCGTTGACCCGCTCGCCGAGCAGCGCCAGCAGCGGCGGCACCGCCAGCGTCGAGACGACGACGCTGAGCACGGTGGCGACGCCGACCGTCGTCGCCAGCGAGAGCAGCAGCGAGCCGGGCTGCAGAAGGCCGAGCCGAGCACGGCGACGATCAGGGTGACGCCGGCGAAGAGCGTCGTGCGGCCGGCGCTGGCGCGGGCGCGCAGCGCCGCCTCGTAGGGGTCGCGCCCGGCCTCGAGCTCCTCGCGGAAGCGGGAGACGATCAGCAGCGAGTAGTCGACGCCGAGCGCCAGGCCCATCATCGTGCAGACGACCAGCGAGATCGCGTCGATCGTCATCACCGAGCTGAGCAGAGCGAAGACCCCGCGCCCGGCGAAGACCGTGAGGGCGCCGAAGGCGAGCGGGATCGCGGCCGCGACGACCGAGCGGAAGACGAGCAGGAGGACGAGGAGGAGCAGCGGCACCGCCAGCAGCTCGGCCCGCTCGGTGGCGTTGATCGATTCTTTCTGCAGTGCCCGCGAGACCGTGGCGAAGCCCGATTGGGTCGCCATCACCGGCGGTCGGACCCGTGCCTCGAGCGTTCGTTCCAGCGCCGGCACCGTGTCCGCATCGCCGCGCTAGCGGTACGTGGTAGTCGACGATGATCAGCGCCTTGCGGGGGTTCGGCCGCAGCGCGGCGACGGTGCCCCGGTCCCAGGGCGAGATCACCGTCGCCGTCGAGCTTCGCCGCAGCGCCCGGACCAGCCCGGTCCCCTGCCGTTCGACTGCCCCCGCCGGTCCCTGCAGCAGGACCATGAATGGCGAGGAATCACCAAAGTGGCTTGCAGCGAGGTCTTCTCCTTCGCCTGCCGAAGTCCCGGGACGTTCAGCGACAGCGGCGCCAGCCTGTCCTCGACCTGCAACCCGAGCACGCCAAGCACCGTGCACGCAAGCAGGACGGTGGCCAGGCCCGCGAGGGGTCGACGGTACCTCACCTACCGAAAATCCCTCCCATCGGAAGAATATTCTACGTCAGATGGACGCCGCTAGCGGTACGTTGCCGTCCCTGATTACGGTCGCTCGCAGTCCGTCTTCACGGCCGGTTCGACGCGCTCCACCTTGCCGTTGTGCGCACCGAGGCCAATCGCGGCGTGCTGCTTCTCGGCGCAGACGCCCCCCGTGTTGACGAGCAGGCCTCGCCTGCCACCTCGCATGGTCAGGACAACCCTGTTCAGCGGGGCATCGGGCAGGGCCCGCAGGGTGCTGCGGAGGCGCCCCCGCACCGAGTCGACCCGGCCGCTCAAGTCGAGGTGGATCTTCACCCCCCAGCGAGGCCGCCAGTTCGGGCAGCCTGGTCGCGCTCGCCCGCAGGTAGACCGGCCCTTCCAGCGGCCCGGAGAGCAAGGGCGTCCATGCTCTTGCGAAGCCGTAGATCGAGTCGGCCGGGCAGGTCTGGGTCGCGAACTGCGCCGGGGTGCAGGTCGCCCCGACGTGGCGGTTGTCCAGGAGCTCGGTGCCGGGCAGGGTCACACCGACGCGGCGGATGTTCGCGTCGCCGGGCCGGGGCGCCACGACCAGGCGCAGCTTCGGATGGCCGCCGCGATGAGTCGGGCCGAGGAGCCGCACCGAGGCCGCGGGCCTGAACTTCAGGCTGGCGCAATTGCCAACCTGAAAGCGATTGGACACCGGTGCGACGGTCCCCTGCTGGGAAGTGACCGAGCCGTGGACCCACTCCTCGTCGCAGCTCGTCGGGTTGCGGAAGAGCCCTGCCCGGTTCAGGTCAATCTGCAGCTGCCGCAGATGCAGGGGGATACCGGAGAGAATGGCCGGGAGCGGATCGCTCACCACCCGCAGCTGCGCCGTAGCCGGATTGATGTAGACAGCCATGCGGGTGACGACCGTGCCCAGGTCGAGCGGGCCGGCCAGCGCCGGCACCACGGCCACGAGCGAGAACGGCGCACCCCTGTACGGACCGGCGAGGTAGACCCTGCCGGACAGATAGATGGGCGCGCTGCCGGCCCCGGCACTTACCGTCGCGGTGCCGATCGCGCTCTCGGGCGGACAGGACGGATGATCAAGCTCGCTCCCCCCCGTCTCCGCCACCGCGTGGCTTGAGCTTGCGGAGATAGCGCTGTCGGTACAGAGCGGGATGCCGGCGAGCCCCGCCACAAGGCCGGGCGGGAGGTCAATCGCCATCCCGCCGAGCTCCTGATCGCCGTCTTCTCGGCTGAGACGGAAGATGAACGGGGTGGACGCGGCGGCATCGGGAGTGACCGTGCCCGCTTTCGTGCGCGGCGCGAAGGGCCGCGCGGCCAGGCTCTGCGGGCAGGGCCCAGCGCCCGCGGCTTCGCTGACCTCGTAAGTCCCGGGGAGGCCGACCGGAGCATCGGGCTGGGCGTAGGAAGCGATCTGGACCCCGATCGCCTGCGGACCGCAGACGGCCGGGTTGACGAGCGGGGCGCGCTCGCCACTGCGGAAGCCGAAACGCAGGTCTTCGATCGGAAACTGGGGCAGGTCGTCGAAGGTGGCGACGACCTGCCCGGTCACGGAGTCGAGATCGAGGCGGCCGGGGATCTTGATCAGAATCCCCCGTTCTTCGCTGTCGCGAACCACGAGATACGCGGCCAGCAGGCTGTGAAACGGGTTGTCGCCCTGGCTCGCCAGGTACATGTAACCCTCGAGCGGATTGGGCAGCAGCGACGTCGAGAGCGTCGCCGTGCCCAGCCGGGAGGAGTCGGGACAGGTGACCGGGTCATTGCTGCCGAGCCCGATCTCGGCCGGCGAACAGGCGCTGAGCCCGTCAGCCGCCGCCGCCGAGATGCTCATGCCTCTGGGCAGGGTGATCTCAATGCGCTTTGCCGGCGGCGTGCCAGGCGTATCGGGGTCTTCACTCTGCGGGAGCTCAAAGTGGAAGTCGAGCCCAGTTGGCGTGTCGGCCCGATGGCCGGTCGGAACCGCTTCGACCTCCGGTTCGAAGCGGGGCACCTCGCAACCCGTTAGCTGGCCCGGCATCGCGTAGCTGAGCTCCGGCCCAAAGATCCCACTGTGCTGCCAGGAGTCGTAGTTGAGCAGCGCCGATTCCTGATCGACCCCACAAGTCGAGGGCAAAGTGAGAAAGGGCTTGGGCGTCCCGACCGCACATTCTTGACCGACTTCGATCATCGCTGCGCCGCAACGCTCGGAGTCGTGCTCGTGTGCCGCCGGGTTCCCCCAGAGGGTCAGCCGGAGGTCGAAGGGTGGCGCGGTCTCGTTGATGTTGGCGGCGGTCATCCTGACCGCGTAGCCCCTGGCGGGATCGAGGGTGGCGCGGAGGTGGATCGGGTTCCCCCCCTGCTGGAAGGCGAGGTCGGCGACCGCCCCGCGAGGGTTGCTCATGTTGAAGACCGGCAGGGACACAGCGCCGTAGGAGCCACCGACAGCAGCTGGGTAGAGATGGCCGTCGACCCTGCCGACCTGGCTCGATGCCGGACAGCTCGCGACCGTCAGCTGCGCCGGAGTGCACTCCGCAACAGCGGTCGGGTTGCCAACGAAGCCGGGAGGCAGGTCGACCTCGAGCTGGCGGACATTGCCGGCGGGGGCCTTCTGTCCCGGGTAACCGATGGGATCGGGGGTGACCGAATTGAAGTCGAAGGCGACGGTCGCGAGGCCCGGGTGGGTGCCTGCCTCGCGTGCCGGCGTCGAACCGCCGCCTTTGAGGAAGTCGACGGCAAAGCTTCCGGGAACGATGCCAAAGGTCGCCGGTTCGGGATCCACGGAGGTGAGCTCCACCGCTTCGGCCGGTACGACAGCACCGCCTCCCGTGACCCGAGCCGAGGTAGTGCGGGCTCCAGCCGCCCCCGGCGCCACGTTCGCCGTGAGAACCAGCGACCGGTCGACGCTGTGACGCGGGATCGAACCGGCGGTCGTGCAGACGATGGTCGAATCGCCCGGAGAGCCAGGGCAGCTCCATTCGACTCCCGGCGCCACCGACCCCACCGAGGCGCGGGCCAGGCCTCTACCCAGCCGGACGGTCAGGACGTATCGGCCCGCTACTGGCGGTATCGCCCACGTTGGAGACGTCGAACCAATACTCGCCGGTCCCGCCGGGCGGGAAGTTGGTCTCAGCGTGGTGGATATCGAGGCCGAGGACCGGTGCCGCGGCCGCAGGAGTGGCGCCCAGAAGCCCCGCCGTCAGGACGACGGCAAAGAAGGCAGATGCCCAGCGCGGTACCAGCGTTTGTCCCAACTCCATGTCCGTATGAACACGCCCCCTCGCCGAAGTTCCCCCGCCTCAGCGCCTCACACGATACACGGCCAATTCCCTGCTTTGGGTACGCCGATGACCTGCGACTGCGCGGACGCGCTCGGAGCGGCGCGCGTCAGGCGTCGAGCGCTTCGCCTCGCGGCGCTCGGCCCTGAAACACGACCGGGCCGAGGATTGTTATCCCCGGCCCGGCGTAGAGCGAAAATACGGCAGAGCCGTACTTCAGATCAATCGACGATCCAGATCGGGCCTCCGCCCTTGACGGTGAATTTAGCCGTCAGTCCTCCGTCGCTGAACGTACCCGGTTTGGCACATCCTGCCGACTTCGTGTACGTGAGGGCTGAGCTAGCTATGTTCGCTTCGACGGAACGAGTGGCCCCTGCTCCCAAATTCCGGTACGTCGCGCTCGGAAGCGTCTGTCCCGGGATCGAGTAGGTGCAGGTCCCCCCTTCCGAGAACGTCAGCGACGCTCCGGAGGGACATTTGATGCTGGCAATACCCCAAATATGGTGTTCCAGTTCGCTGTCTACTTCGCTGGTCGTCGGCTGTAGCTCAAAGCTGCACCCATTCGGATTGACGGTGAAGGTACCGAGCCACTGGCATTTCCATTTCGAGATACCAAGGCCGAGCTTGTCCGTCGCGACGCCCTGCGTCCCACTGAGTTCGAACGTACCGCATTCTTTCGATTCACCCGGGAAGGACAACCTCGCGCTGCTGCCTTCCGTCGACAGCGTGCCACCGATTCCTTCGTTGTTGAACACCGGTGGTGAGGCGACTTCCTGATTGGCCAGATAGAGACCGATCTTGTGAGAACCGGATGAGGTGGCGCCCGACACTTCCGTCGTGCCGGTCAGTTTCCCGTCTTCATGCAGGCCCGTGTCTGCGAAACAATTTCCTTCGTATTTGACGCCGGTGGCGTTCAGGGTGAAGCTGACCGTGCGGTTACGGCTTCTGGTACCAGTGTTTGCGAAGGTGACGCCCAGACCGGTCTGTCCCGGTATCTTCAGCGTACATTCGGCGGCGAGTAGTTTAACTTCAATTGGTTTGATCGGGCAGACGATATCCATGCTGCCGGTGAACGGTTCGGCTTCGTTGGTACTGGTAAGTGAGTAGTAGCAGAGGTTGGTGGTCACCGTTACGCCCAGGCCCAAGTAGGTGCATTTGCTGAATTCTGGCGCCACATTCAGGGTTTTGGACGCAGACGGGAGGAAGGAGGAACCGGAAACTACGTTTACGGTGCCGCATTCAAACGTCCCCGCGGCGGTTTTGAGCTTATGTACTACTTTTTGAGTACTTTTCAAAGTCGCCGAATATTCTTCGGCTCGAAACTGCGAGGCTGAGGCCGAGGCCGTGCCCAGCAGAACGGTGAGGGTCAATGCCATGGCGATGGCAAGACCCACGGTCTTGATTCGATTCACTGTTGCCTCCTTGCCTCCGACTACGCGCTGGCGCCGTCGGAGGGTTGGCTGGTTTGCGCATGGCCCTGCCGCCGAATGAAGACGAGCGCTAAGGCCATCTTTATCTACCTGGCGTAGCCTCGCGAAGCGGGGGATGCACCGCCTTGACAGTGTGTCTGAATGCGCGCGGCCAGTTCGCCACCCTGCTGAGATCCCGCGCGATCGGGTGGAGCTGGGGATTTAGCCTCTGGAGAACGACACATGGGGCAGGACGGGACAGTCCAGCTCCTCCAGGCGCAGGGCGGCGGCGATCTCCGCCGTGCAGCTGTCGAGTGGACGCCCGAGCCGCTCTTCGACCGCCCGCAGGCGGCTTGTCACCGTGTGGCGACTCAGCCCCAGTGCCGCCGCAGCCGAGGAGGCATTGCGGTCGGCGGCAAGATAGGCACGAAGGCTCTCGCGCAGGGCCGCGCCACCGTCGCGCTCCGCGGTGAGCGGATCGAGGTATATCTGCCGCAGCGACGTGGCGAGAATGTCGTCCTGGAGCATCGAGGCGAGGAGGGCGCTGTCCGCGTAGCGGGTCATGGGCTGGGAGCTGCGCAGAGCGACGGGCAGGGCCGCCATCGCCTGCCGGTGACTGAAGCGCCAGCCGGCGAGGCCGCTGGCCGGCTCGCCGACCGCCAGCGATATCTGGCTCGGCCAGCGGTTCGAGACGATCCGCTCCAGCTGCTCGAGATCGGCGTGGCGGCGCCCGCCGAGCCAAGCCCAGACAGCCCCCTCGCCGCGCGAGACGAGTAGGAGACGGCGATCGGTGGCCTTCGCCAGGCTCCGCATCGCGCCCGCCGCCCCCGGCCCGCTGGCGACGGCGCCGAGATGACTGGCCTCGAAGTCGTAGCCGAGCTCGGCGGTCTCCAGCGGCTCGCCGGCGAGGAGCCGTTGCACCCGCTCGGCCCGCCGCCGCTCGGCCGAGGAGAGAAGGGACTCCGACTCCCGCGAATACTCTTCGGTGACGGCGACCACCAGGCGGTCGAAGAGGGTTCCCTGGGCTCGCAACAGGCGCTGGAGCTCGTCGCCTGTCGAGGAATCGTCGCCCTTGGCCGCCTGGATGATGAAGTCGGTGAGCAGGGTGTGGCCGGCGAAGTAGCGGCGCAAGACGGTCTCGAGGCTGACCCGGTTGCGGGCGGCCAGCCGGGCCTGGGCAAGCAGCGTCACCGGAATTGGCTGGTTGCAAGCTACGGACTCGACCGCGCAGAGGCCGTAGTCGAGCGCGGCCGAGACGGCGGTTCGCAGGCCTTCGGCGTAAGCGGGGTCGTCGGCTGCGCCGGGCTCGGATATGGCGCAGACGCGAGTGAGTGTCGCCCGCTCCAACTCGGAACGACGCGCCTGGAGATGGGCGGAGAGGCTGGTCGAGAACTGAGTGGGTGGGGAAGGGGTCACGGGGGGAGCTCAGGCTGTTTGGCCCTGCTTGATGGCGCCGCCTAGCCGACCGGATTTGGAGTCACTGAGAGCAGCCGCCAGGGACCGTCGCGGGTGAGGGCCGTGGCATAGATGCCTTCGGGGCGCCGATATATGAGAAAGGCGTACTTGACCCCGACGCGAAGGCTGAGGACCTCGATTTCGGCTTCCTCTCGCAGGGTGGCGGTGGAGGCTCCCCGGGCGAAGGATTCCATCGCTGAGGCGCAGCTGGCGCCGCCGGCAAGCTGGCGCTGTTCGGCGCGTGGCCCTGCGGCGAGGTGAGCGCAGACCTTTGGCCAGTCGCCGGCGGCGCGGGCGTCCAGGTAAGCCTGCACGCTTGCGGTGGCCTGAGCGCGTTCGGCGCTCGAGGCCTCACGCCCAAAGGTCTGGATCGAGTTGTCGCCTTCCCTGGAGGTGGGGACGCCGGGGGCGGGGCCCTTCGAGCCGGGCTGGAGGCCGGTCAGGGTCGAGGTGGTCGTGTGCTCCCCGCCCCCACAACCCGCCAGAGCGAGGACGGAAAGAGCCAGGCCGACGAGCGCTGTCGCCGGGCGCCCCATGCCCTAGCGGTAGAGCGAGATGTAGAAGGCCTCGGCGTTCAGCACCCCTTTGAAGGTCCGCACCTCCACCCCCGGAGCCGGGCAGGATTCAGTGCCGCCGACAGTGACGAAGGCGCTGACTTCGCCGTCGTTGACATTGCGCGGCGTCACCTGCGCACCGCGTGGGTTGAAGTCGAGTGCCGAGACGCAGTAGACCCCAGCCGCCCTGCGCACCACGCTGACGTCCTTGGACAGCGCCGGGTTGACGTTGCCTTCCAGGTCCACAGCGGCAAAGGCGAGCGGGTTGGCCGATTCGGCCGCGGTGGCGAAGTCGGCCCTGGAGGCGCTTGGAACCTGGCTCAAAGTGCCCTCGAGGATCTTGTCGCCCGTGACCGCGTCCGGGGCGAGCTTTTCGTTCGTGACCGAGCCGGCGGCAAGTGCGCTGGTACCCACAGCTCCGGCGCCCAGCTTCGTCGCGGTGACCGAACCGGCGGCGAGCTTTCCTTCCTTCACCGCCAGCGCCTTGATCTTCGGCGCGGTGACCGCGTTCTTGCGGAGCTTTTCGGCGGTGACGGCGCCGGGCCGCAGCTGCGCTTCACCGACCGAGCGGGGAGCGAGCCGGCCGGCGGCGTAGGCGCCGGCCCCGGTCAGGGCAACGAACAGCGCCAGGCTGGAGACCAGGTTGGCGTAGGTGAGCCGCGGGCGCAGGCGCTTCACCGGCCGGCCACCCTGCAGGAGCGGTTCAGCACGGAGGTGAGTCGCAGCCCTCCGGCGAAAGCGAAGGTCGTCTTGGCAAGCGGGAAGCTGACGCCGGGGAATCCCGTCGGGGCCGGACAGCCAGCCGAGAGATAGCTGCGTGGCCTGCCGTGGTAGGAGAAGGTGCGATCAAGCGCCATCGAGATCCCGGTGACGAAGCCCCATTCGCCGGTCACCCTGGGCAGCCGGGCTTCCAGCACGGTGCCGTAGGTGCCCCGGGAGTGGGTGATCAGGAACGGGAGGACATAGGAGGTGGGAGCGGGCTCAGTGCCATAGATGTGGGCGAAGATCGCCGGGGCACCTTGGTAGCGAGCATTGAAGGCGAGGACCTTGCCCTGGGAGGGGAAGGGAGACTGCTCGGGCAGGCGCACGTCGGCGGAGAAGTGCCCTTCGCCGATCAATGAACTGCGGCAGGCCGCTAGGGCCTCGGCGGTGGTTGAGGGGTCGATGCGACCAAGACGACAGCGAGGTAGGCCGTCGGTGAGGAGGGCGCCGTGAGAGTTGATCGCGAGCGCGAGCGTCTGCAGCTGGGGAACCGCGTTCGGCGAGGTCGGGCTGACCCGGCCGGAGAAGGAGACCGCAACCGGAGCGGTGCCCTGGCGCGGCAGCTTGGTCGGGGCGATCGCGGCCGCGACCGAGACGCGGACACCATCCTTCTGGGCGACCTCGGCGCCACCCGTGGAGGGAAGCACCGCCACTAGGAGCGCCGCCACAAGGAGCGCCGGGCCGAGGGGCGAGCGCATCTCTAGCGCTGCTCGGCGCGCCGGCTCGCCCCCTTGCCCTTGCGCGCCTTCTTGCAGGAGTTCTGCAGGGCCGGACGGCTCAATGAGACCGCGCCGTTCTGCCCGGTGAACCTGACCTTCGCCCGGTTGACGGATCTGCAGAGGTTGGTGGAGTTGACGAGGAGGCCTTTCTTGCCGCCCAGCAGTTCCAGCGTGAAGGCTTCCACCGGCGCGTCGGGGACGACTTCGAAGCGGTTGCGGATGCCGGCGTTGATCGAGTCGATCCGCCCGACCAGGTCGACCTCGATCGGCTGGGCGGCCGGGCCCCGCAGTTTGACGACCAGGTCAGGCAAGGGGTTGGAAGAGGAGCGCAGGTAGACCGGGCCTGCCAGCGGCTCTGAGAAGAGCGGGGTCTTGGCCACGGCGGAGCCGTAGATAGATCCGGCTGGGCACTGGTCGGCGGCGAACTGCACGCGGGTGCAGACGGTGACGATGTGGGCCTGGTCGAGGAACTCCGAGTGCGGCAGGGCGACCGAGGCGCTGGCGATGTTGGCAGAGCCCGAACCCTTGGGGAAGGTGAGGGTTGCCCTGAACTTCGGATGGGCACCTCGCCTGGTGCCGCCGAAGAGCTTCAGGGCGAGGTTGGGCTTGAAACCCAGCGAGGCGCAATCGCCGACCTGGAAGGGACTGCTGGCGGAAAAGAGGCTGTCGTCGGCGGTGGAGAGCAGGTCCCCGCCGACACCACTGATCTTGGCCCCGACCGACATCGCCGCACAGCTGGTCGGGTTGAGGGTGCCCTGGGTCCGATCGATCCCCAGGCGGACGTCGCGGACCCGCAGCAGCACCCCGTGCAGGATCGTCGGGAAGGGGTCCGAAACCGCGGTTACCTGGGCAGTGGAGCGGTCGACCTGGATTGCCGCCCGCACGACGGTGTTGCCGAGGTCGAAGGGGCCGGCGATCCCGGGGACGACGATCGCCAGGGAGAGCGGGGCGCCTTTGTAGGGACCGGCGAGGTAGACCTTGCCGGGGAAATAGTTCGGGCCGGGGCCGGCGCCGAGGCCGGCGGAGATCGAGCCGACCTGAGAGGCGGCGGGGCAGGCGGGATGGTCGCGCTCACCGGCGCCGGCTCCTTCGGCGCTGGAGATCGAAGCGATCGCCGCATCCGGGCAGGCGGGGATGCCGGCGATCTTCGCCAGCAGGCCCTTGGGCAGGATGGTGGTGACCTGGGAGAGCTCCTGTTCGGAGTCTTCACGGGACAGGCGGAAGACGAAGGGGGAGAAGGTCCCGGCGGTGGGGTTGAGGGTGCCACCGCTCATCTTCGGGGCGAAGGGGCGGTGCGCGGGGTCGGGCGGGCACGGCGTGCCGTTGGGCCCTTCGGTGACCCGGTAGGTATTGGAGACGTCAACCGGATTGTCGGGCTGGGCCCAGGAGGTGACCTGGACGCCGATCTTCTGGGTACCGCAGCTGGGTGGGTTGACCAGGGGAGCGCGGGGGCCGCTCCTGAACTTGAGGGTCAGGTCGGAGAACGGGAACTGCGGCGTTTCATCGAAGACGGTGGTGATCTGGCCGGTGGTCTGATCGACTTCGATCTTGCCCGGGATCTTGACGAGGACACCACGTTCTTCGGTGTCGTGCAGGACCAGGTAGAGGGCGAAGAGGCTGCCGAAGGGGTTGTCGCCCTGGGCCGCCAGGTACATCGAGCCTTCCAGAGCCTTGGGCAGCAGTGGCGAAGCCAGGCTGACTTCGCCGATCCGGGAGGCATCGGGGCATTGGATCTCTTCGTTGGTGCCGAGCTTCATCTCCGCCAGGGTGCAGCTCTGCAGGCCGTCGGCGAAAGAAGGTGAGAAGCTCATCCCCTGGGGCAGCACGACGGTGGTGCGCTTGACCGGGGGCGTGGCCAGCGCATTCGGGTTTTCGTTCTGGGCGACCTTGACGTGGACGTCTAGGCCCGTCGGCGTGTTGGCCTGTCGGCCGGTCGGGACAATCGCCACTTCAGGTTCGAAGCGCGGCCGATCGCAATTGGTCATCTGCTGCGGCAACGCGTAGTTGATATCCGAACCAAAGACGCCCGGTTCCTGCCAGGAATCGTAGTGATGGACGCGGAATACCGGGCTGGCTTCGCACTGGGAAGGAAGAGTGAGGAACGGTCTTTCCACAATATCGGTATGACATTCTTCGCTCGTTGGCAAAGCGAAGAGAATGGAACCGCAGCGCTCCGAATCATGGCGTTTGTCCGCAGGAATACCCCACAGAGTCAAGGTCTGGCTGAAAGGCGGCAGCGTCTCGTTGATCAGCGGCACTTCGGTGGTGATCGCATAGTGGTTTGCCGGATCCAGCGACGCTTTGATGTGGACGGGATTGCCACCGATCTCGAAAGCAAGGTCCGAGACCGAGCCACGGGGGTGGGAGAGGTTGTAGACAGACGAGGAGATGGTCTCTACTCGGTTCGACAAGAACAGCGGGAAGGTCCTGACATCGATCCGCCCGACCTGGCTCGAAGGGGGACATGCCCCGACGGTGAACTCCGCCTGGCTGCATTCACCCACTGCGGTTGGATTGCCCAGGAACCCGGGTGGCGTATCGACGTGAAGATCGCGAACGTTTCCTGACGGAATTTTCTGATCCGGTTCGGCACCAGGATTACCCGCTGGTAGGTCTCTCGAGTTGAAGTCGAAGGGCACAGTGAAGAGGTCCGGATGAGCACCGGCTTCTCGCTCAGCCGTAATGCCGTCCGCTTCGAAAAAGCCAGGCACAAAGCTGGGCGTAACAATGCCGAACCCCGCCGGTTCGGGGTCGATCTGAGTCGGCTCTTTGGTCGTCGCAGGTGCCAGGGCGCCTCCCCCTTCGACTTTGGCCGACGCAGTGCGGGAAACGGGTTCAGACACTTGCCCGATCTTGACCGAGAGGACCAATTCGCCCGCGAGCGAGTGGCGGGGCACCGGCACCGTCCTGGTGCAGGAGAACGATTTGTCGCCGACAGCGCCCGGACATTTCCACACAGCACCGAACTCTCCCGGCGTCAGACTCACCCCATCGCGAGTAAGACCACTCGGCAGATTGACCGTGACGGTTATCAGCCCCGAGCTGGCGGAGTCTCCGACGTTGTTGAGATCCACCCAGTACTGGCCGGTCTCGCCCGGCTCGAAGTGAGTTTGGTTGTGGTGTAGGTCGAGATTCCACACCGGGGCGGCAGAAGCGGCTGTTGCGCCGAATACGAACATGGCAGCCATCAAGGCAGTTAGAAGTGACAAGCGCCCGGGCCATCCACGGCCGGTCATTGGACCAGAAATGCGAGCAAAGCTGTGAGACGATTCGCGACACGCCTGCATATTCTGTATCTCCCCCGTGTTGGTCGTAGCTTCGGACGACTGGGTCTGAGTGCGGCGCGTCATCGGTGAGTACCCCGAGTCTTACCGGTGCTGCCAGGGTGATGATGTTTCTTGTGAGCGTTTTTGACGCACTTGCCGTGCCGTCGCTGACCCTTGCGGCACGTCCGATGATGCACTTTGGGCCTAGGGTTGCCGGCACCACGGAAGTCGGCGGTGCCTGGTGACTGCTCTTCAGGGGCCCCCTTCGGGACTCCCTGACACACCTCGAGAGCGCAGGGTTGCGGAGGGGCGGGGAACTCAAACCCGCCGCCGATTCGGGCGTCATAGAGGCGTTCGTAGGCATCGGGGGCGTCAGGGGTGTACCGGGCGGCAGCGGTGAAGAACACGTCCTTACCACTCGGCGTGATCCCGCTTACCCTCGGGTTACTTTCAGGGGGCCATCTGGTGAGACCATCGGTGATCAACAGCAGCCGCCCGTCTCGCCACTCATAGATATCGGTCCCAACCGCGCGGCTCTGCCCGGGCCGAGCGGAGTTCTGGTCGGCAGACACCAGCGCAGTCCAAGTCGCGAAGGCGAAGGTATCGCCGTCAGCGGAGAGTGCCGTCCGGTTAGCGCCAACGCCTTCAAAAGTGGACACAAGTGCCGGTGCCACGGACGCTATGGGGGCGCTCCCGTCCTGAGGGCAGGAAAGGCAGGTCAATGAGCGGTCGCGATCGTCGTAGCGATAGAACTGGAGAGTGCCGCCATTCTGTTGGCCGCCAACCGCATTCAGACCTGGGCTGTCAGACGCGAAGACGAGCGTCCTGCCGTCGTTGGTTAGGGCCCCACCTCCCCGGGGATCGTCCCCTCGCGCGTTTCCCACAAAACTTCCGACAGTGGTCGGTGCGACGTAGGCGAGGTCGCCTGACGCCACATCGACGCGATAGATGGCCAGCTTTGCCGCGCCGGGCAGGAGAGCGGTCGACGAACTGAAGTAGACACGCGAACCATCCGCCGAAACGGCAAGGCCAGACGGGTTGACATTGGCGTCAAGGCCCGGGACCACACACGTCACGCACCGAGACGTGTCAGTGGCAAGGTCGTAACGGTAGACATCGTTGCCCCCCGAATCTGCTGGTTCGAGACTCTGATTAGTAGTGAAGAAGGCGGAGCCGGGGGTCGACTTAACGAAGGCTCCCGGTCCGATCAGTTTGGTTTGGTTGCTGACCAAGTCGCGCACATAGAGGAGGCCACCGCAACCACTGAAGAAGAGCAGAGACCCATCCTGAGACACCCAGTTCTCGGATCCACCGGCCACGCTTCCGCTCCCCCCTTCTCCGGCCTGCACACTGCATTCCGGAGCGAAGCCATCGGGAAGCAGGCTGACGAGCTGCGCAGCGCCCGAGCTGACGTCGTAGATCTGAGCGGTTCCGGGCGGAGCGGGATGAGCGGGGTCCAGAGATCTGAACGACAGCACCAGAACCCGGGAGGCGTCCTTCGAGACAAATACCAGGCCAAGAGGTTCGCCTGATCCAGCTTCGAAAACCTTCGCAGCTGGAGAGCCTGGCCGCAAACGCCAAAGAGCACTGCCCTCCTGGCTGGTGCTCGCATTGAGGACGACCTGGTCCGAGAGATCGCTCTTTCCGGCGAGTTCGGGCCAGACCGCGCCAACCAGCTGAGCGCGTGATGGGCCAAGGTTCTCCGAGCGCCAGCCGTTCGGGGTGCGTTCTGCAAAAAGTGGCGTGGAGAGCGTGCCGGTGTTGGAGATCGGCGTGCCGCCCGCGACTCGGTAGAAGGCCCGGTCGCCATCGTTTGAGATAGCAAAGGCATAGGTGACCGGATTACCGCCAGCGTCAGGGAGACTGACCTGCTCCCAGGCGCGGTCGGACCCGGGAGGGCCGGCAACGGAACCGTGGGACAGCGGCGCGTCGGTGGTACGGGTCGTAACGGTCATGTCCACCCCTACTGCCGGTCCCGCGGGATGGCCATTGTCGGCGACGACGCGGTAGTGATAGGTGGCTCCAGGCTGAAGGCCGTCGATCTGCTGCGAGACGAAGGTAACCTCTTCGCTGGCGCCAGTCGGTTGCGGGGTCGTCGAAATGCATGGGTTGGCGTCGCAGGGACCAGCGTCACCGTATTCAAAGTGGTAGGTGGTGGGCAAGCCGTGGGAATACACGCGAGCGTCGAGGAGAGCCGTGCCGGCGGTACGGAGGGGAGAACCGGTGGTCTCGACAATCGGCTTGCCCAGGCTGAAGCCCGCGCTCTGACCAACGTTGAGACCGTTTGCATTGGCGGCAACGAGGCGATAGCGATACGGATCTACCGAACCAAGGCCGGTGAGCGTGGCGCTTACCGCGGTTTCTCCGGAGCTGGGAATCGAGGCGGCAGCGAGGCTGCACGGCTGGCTACCGCCGGAGGAGAGATCGCTGAAGCCGCTGACCTTGAAGGCAGCTTCGGTGACGTATTGAAAGCTGCATTCAGTTAGAGGTTCGCCGTCCGGCCTCACCGTTCCATGAACGGTGAGGCCCGTTTCGGTCGGGCCGCTCGTCCCACCGGTGGTAGGTAGCGCGAAGTTCAGGCCGGGAAAATAGTAGACCTTCGTACTGGTTGCCACATATACGTCCCCGCTATCTTCAGCCACAGCGAAGTCGACTATGTTGGGCAAGCCCGTGGCGAATTCCTCGAGCAGGGTGCCACTGGCGCTGTAGCGCATGATCTTGGATCCACTTGATACGTAAAGATCATGAGTCCTGCTATCCACTTCGATGACCGTGGAACCAAGGGATTGGATTTCACCAATTTGTATGACTTCCCCGTAGCCAGGGGCGACGAATCGGTAAATTTTCCCGCTTTGAACCTGAGCATAGATGTCGCCGTTGGAGTCGACGGTCACTCTTTCCGGTCTGCCGATGGGATTATTGGCCAGTACTGAACTAAGTGGAACGCCAGAGGAACTTAACCGGGCGACTCCAGTAGTGATGCTGTTGGTGGTGCCCCAAAGCCCTCCGGTGACCGAATCGACTGCAAAGTTTCCCCAGGGAACGTCTACCGGCCAGCCTGCAGCCGCGCTGGCCGCAGGGGTGAAACCAAAGATCCTGGTGTGGCCATGGCCATCGGCATTGAGTGACGCAACATAGATGTTTCCGGAGGTCGCAAGGCCAGAATTGTCAACCTCCACCCGGTGGTTTTCTCCGTTGTCCACTTCGAGCGGATTGAACCCGGGAAGGGGCGTAAATGCGCCCGGGGTTGATACGTCAATTCCAAACAGCCCTTCTGAACTTTCAATATGGCTTTTATTGAGCACATAGAGCCTCTTATCCGCCGAGTGGATACCGAGTGACTGGATTCCAGCGAAGGAGGTAGCAGCGGTACCGTCAGGACCGAAGGGTTCGCCGGATGGACCAGGATGGAGCATGATCGCGGTTGCGCTGCCGGAAGCCAGGCAAAGTGCAGCAGCGACCGTCGCCAAGAAGAGGGACACGAGGCGAGCGGACCGCATCGGATCGTTTTTCTTATTCGATGTTCTCGCCTCATACGTCATTGCAGTTCCTTTTCTTGTGGATGAAGCTCAACGTCTAGAAGCGAATGAGGACCCAGCCTTTTGCCTCGGCGGCTGGGTCCTACACGTTCGCAATTGATGGACTAGCCGGTCACCGCCCAGCTACCGTTGGCGTTTACTGCGTGAGGCTGCGGTTCTTCTTCAGGTTCTGGGTTAACGGCGAAGACCAAGAGGGTCCCGAACGGGTCCGCACCGGTCCCTGCTTCCGAGGCTCTAAACGAAAGGAGAAAGCTGCCTCCCAGCACTCCCGAAGGAGCCTGGTAGATGCAGAGGTTCCCGGAGGTTGCCTCTGGGTTTTGGACGCTCGCGGTACCTGGGTGCGATGAGTTTTCGCAGGCGCCAGGAACAGGGTCGCCTACTTTCACGTAATGCACGTTGGATGGATCCAGAGCCGCTTCAAGAGGGATGCTGAAAGAGATCGGGGTGGAAACCACTCCGGCGTCGTCGGTGGCGAGCAGGCTCCAAGCGCCCGTCTCGGTGGCATTCGGCGGTAGGGTCCCGCCCGCCGTCCACGGTGAGCCGTTGGTGCCATCAACGCCGTTGCAGGCATAGTTCGGCGTGGGGCTGGCCGATTTGAATTCGACTCCACCGTGTTCTTCGCACGGTTCCCCAGCCGGTTCGTCCGTGCCTTCGAATTCCGTGCCGGTCACACTTTTGCCGGCGGCTCCCGCCGCGCCGGCGGAGCCGTTCGATCCGTTGCTGCCAGCGGTGCCCGTGTCGCCCTTGGCGCCTGCGGACCCGGCGGGGCCTGCCGGTCCGGCGGGGCCCGCCGGACCGGTCTTGCCCGGCTTTCCTTGCTTGCCCGGCTTTCCTTGCTTGCCCGGCTTTCCTTGCTTGCCCTGCTTGGCCGAGGCGGTGGCCTTGCTACCGCCGGATCCGCCGCTCGCGGCGTAGGCACCACCACCAAGCGCGGCTACAAGGGCGACGATCGCCACTACCAGGCCGGCCGTGCCGATTTGATTGCGAAGACGTTCGAGCATCGGTTACCTCTCCTCTTGAGAGTCGGGCGTGCCGGCGCTCGGCGCTGCGCACGCGAGTTGCGTTTTGGAGAGCGCGAGGCTCGACTTGGAAGCCGGTTTGGGGTGGCGTCTCACCGTTGCTCTCTCCTTGTCCCGTGGCCTTGGCCTCTGTCCCGACCCGCTTCCCGAGCGAGTCCCCTGATCGAGGCTTCCAGCCGCTTATCTCTCTGCTGCCTTTTGGAACATCCCCGATCCCCTAGCTGGGGACCCCGTTCCGTCAAGGCCCGAGATATAAGAACAGAGACGGACCGACTTGTCAAGAGACCGAGGCGGTTCGTTGATCAGCGAATGCTCGTGGATGCTGCTGATTCTGCACTACAATGGGATTTACGGCAACCAAGAGAGGTGAGGTCGGTCGCCCGCAGTAGGTTCGCGGCGTACCACCTGGAAAGATCTCGCGTGGTCGGAATGAGAGATGCGGAGGTGCCCGGATATGGTCCGGGCGCGATGGTTCGAACTCCTTGGGGGGATGCGGCCCAGCTGCGCGACAAAAAGCTGCGACCGGGACGGGGAACCCCCCGGGACGAGGCCGAGCGCAACCAGCGCGAGCGGCTCTTCGCGGCGATGGTCGCGACCGTCGCCGAGAAGGGCTACGAGGCGACCACGGTCGCCGACCTGGTCAAGCTCTCCGGCGTCTCGCGCAGCGCCTTCTACCGTCACTTCGACGACAAGCAGGCCTGCTTCCTGGCCGCGGTCGAAGCGATGGTCGAGCCGACGCTGAAGCGAAACTCGGCGCCGACGAGAGCGCCCCGGCCGGGATCGAGCGCGCCCGCCAGGCTTTCATCGAGCCTGATCGAGACTGATCGTCGCCCAGCCGGCGGCCGCGAAGATGTGCATCGTCGAGATCTACGCCGCCGGCCCCGAGGGGGCCGCCCTCGTCGACCGCTCGATGGACGCCGCCACGGCGCTGGCGGCCGGCCTGCTCGAGCAGGTGCCGGAGCGCGAGGGGATGCCGCGCGGAGCTGGTGCGGGCGATCGTCGGCGGCATCCAGAAGGTGATCCACAAGCGCCTCTACCGCGGCCAGGAGGAGGAGCTGCTGGAGCTGGCGCCGCAGCTCTGGGAGTGGCTCTTCTGCTACCCGGTCCCGCCCGGGCCGCTGAAGGCGACGCGCCGGCGCGCGGTCAAGGCGGTGCCCTTCGCCGAGCGCCAGGCGACCGTCCAACCCGCCCGAGCGGATGCTCCGCGCCCTCGCCGCCGTCGTCGCCGAGAAGGGCTACCCGGACACGACCGTGGCCGAGATCGTCGACCGCGCCGCCACCTCCCAGCGCACCTTCTACGAACACTTCAAGAACAAGGAAGACGCGATCGTCGCCGCCCTCGACAGCGGCTCCGCCCACATGCTCGCCGCCGCCCTGCCGGCCTTCCGCCGCGCCCCCGACTGGAAGCACGCCGTCCACGACACCCAGGAGGCGATGTTCGCCTTCGGCGCCGAAGAGCCCGAGTACGCGCGGCTGGGCGGGGTCGAGATGTACGCGGCGGGCAAACGGGCGCTGGACCAGCGCGAGGTCGTGACCGAAGGCATGGAGGGCCTGCTCGCCCCCGGCTACGAGCTGAAACCAGACACCCCGCCGATCGCCGCCGAGGCGATCGGCGGCGCCCTCTACTCCCTCCTCTACGACCACGTCAACAAGAAGGGCCCGAAGACGCTGCCGGACATCGTCCCGACCGCTCGTCTACGTCACCCTCGCCCCCTTCCTCGACGCCGCCGACGCCTACGAGGTGGCGATCGGCTGATCAATCCCGCTCGCCGATGAGGGTGGCGACGCCAGCCTCGTCGGGGACCACGTGGGTGATGAGGTCTGCTTCGGCGAATGCCGCGTCGGCAGACACCACGGCTGCCGCGCCACTCCCAGCGGCCGCTGCCGCCAGCACAGCATCGAAGGCTCCCAGCCGCTCGGTCCGCTCGAATAGCTCAAGCCCTGCGCGAGATGCTCCCTTTCCACGCTGAGCAAGGGCGCAAGTAGCTCAGCGTAATCGCGCCCCAGCGCGGAAGCATCCGCCCGGCCGCGCCGGCGGGCGCGTACGTGGACGAACTCCTGAATCGCCTCGACTTTCGTCGTCGCCTGAATCGATCCGTTCGCGATCGCTGAAATCAGTTCGCGGCAAGGCGGCCGCAGCGGGTGGTCACTGCCGACGGCGTAGACCAAGACGGTGGTGTCGAGGACGATCATGCGCGGCGAGCGCGCAGGGCATCGAGCTCGTCGCGAAGCTGCTCCGGCTCAGGCACCGGCATCGTCGGTGCCTGCAACAACCGGCGAGCGGCGGCCTGGCGACGATCGATTGGATCGGCGACCCCTCGGTCGATCGCCTCGCGCACCACAGTCGCCACCGAGACTCCTCGCGCTCGCGCCACCGCAGTGATGCGTGCGTGGCGCTCATCGTCGAGAAGGATCTGCAGCCGGTGCTCAAGCATGAGCATGTGCAGGCTACTTTTCTCGCCACTGGGAGACAAAATCTCACGGGACCAGCTCCTCAAGCTCGACCAGGCGCAGGCGCTCGGATTCGTCGGCCACCTTCCTGAGGCCATCGGTGAAACCGGCGCCGGAGAAGAGGACCACCAGCGGCCCGGCTTTCTTCGATCTTGGCGCCGCTCTGCCGCAGCGCCGGCAGCTTGTACTTCTCGATTTCGGCGAGCAGGGAGACGGAGATCGGCCGCGTCGTCCACTTGCACTCGCCGATGATCAGCGACGCGGCCGCGCCGCAGGCCGACGAGGTCGATCTCCTCGACCTCTCGCTCGTGCCTGGCGCGCAGCTCGTGGAGCGCCGGGCCCCACCAGCCACCGACCCGGCTGGCCTGCCGCCGAGGTTCGCCCGCACCCAATGCCGGCAGAGAGCCTCGAATGTCCGGCGCGATGTGTTCGGCGAACGCTGGTCCCACCTCGGCGCGCCACAGTGCCGAGCCGGCTTGAGCCCGGCTTCCAGCTCCGAGGCGAAAGGACGGACGAAGCGGAACCAGAAGCGGAAGAAGCCGTCGGTCATGCGGTAGCGGTATCCGGCTCGCCCTGCCGCTCGGTGATCGGGAGCTCGCGGTCGATGATCCTCATCTCCTTGCAGGGTGCGCAGATACTCGGTCAGCGACGTGCCCGGCGTAGCCAAGCGCGTTGGAGAGGTCGCCCAGCGCCGCGCGGACCGGCGGCCAGCTCGTCGAGGATCGAGAAGTAGATCGCCGGTCGTTCGCAGCTCCTGCTGAAGCACGAACGGCGGCTCCTCGAAGAGCGTCCCGAGCTGGCTGAGAACGTTCGCTTCCAGCAGCCTCCGCAAGGGCCCGCCACGGCCGAGCTCCTCGAGGTACATCGGCATGCCGCCGCTGACCGAGAAGCGCTCGACCCAGTCGCGGGGGCCGTCGGCCTCGATGAACGGCGCGCACCCGCTAGGGCCGAGCGGCGGCACGAAGAAGCGGTACAGGCGTCCGTGCAAGGGGCTCTGCTCGGCGAGAAGAGCCTCCATCGAGCTCACGTGCGAACCACAGAGGATCAGCTTGGACAACGAGGAATCCTGCTCCTCCTCGATCACCGCTTGGATCGCGGTCAGCATCTCCCGGCGCTCCGCCTGCGCGGCGGGAAGCAGGTTGGGGAACTCGTCGATGACGGCGAGGGCCCTACTCTTCGCGGCCGAGGCGGTAGAGGGCACGGAACAGGTCCGGCACATCGGCGAGATCGGGTCGGACCCCGAGCGGTCCCTCGAGCGAGTCAGCGAACCTCCTCAGTTGAGACCCGCGCTCGCCGGTCTCGGCGACGAGGACGACCGCCGGCTTGCGGTGGGCGAAGGCCCGGAACAGCCAGGACTTGCCGACGCGACGCCGCCCGTACATGACGACGATCCTGCGACTGCGGTCCCGCCACCAGCGCTCGAGCTGCTCGATCTCTTCCTTGCGGTTGAGGAAGCCAGCGGCAAGTGGCCATTCGAAGTCCTCAAGGCTCATATAAGCCAGGTTATTATAATTCGGCTTATACGCTGTCCTCGACTGGCAGCGTCAGCGTGAAGCGAGCACCACCGCCGGAGAGGTTCTCGACCGCGGCGCTGCCGCCCATCGCCTCGCTCAGCTCGCGCACGATCGCCAAGCCGAGGCCGGCGCCGTCCGGGGAGCCGCCGCGGCGGGAGCGCAGGTGGAAGCGCTCGAAGGCTCGCGGCAGCTCCGCCGCCGGGATGCCGGGGCCGCGGTCGGCGACCTCGATGCGGCCCGGCGCGACCGCCACGGTCACCGCGCCGCCGCGCGGGCTGACGCGGACGGCGTTTTCGAGCAGGTTCGTCACCACCTGGAGGACGCGGCCGTGGTCTGCGAGCGCCGGCGCCGGTCCGCCCTCGACCTGCACCTCCACCCCCGCCTCGCGCGCCCGCGGCCGCAGCCGCTCCTCTGCCTCGCGCGCCACAGCCGCCAGGTCGACCGGCTCGCTCCGCACCTCCAGCACCCCCTGCCGCAGCCGCGCCAGCGCCAGCAGGTCGCCGACCAGCCGTTCCAGCCGCTCCGACTCGCGTCCGACCACCGCCGCCGCCTGGCGCGGCTCGACGGTACCGTCCTCGATTCCCTCGGCGTAACCGCGAATCGAGGTCAGCGGCGTGCGCAGGTCGTGGGAGACCGAGAGCAGGACCGAACGCTCGGCCTCGCGGGCCAGGGCCAGCTGCTCGGACATGCCGTTGAAGGCGACCGCCAGCTCGTCGAGCTCGGCCGTGTTCTCGCGCGGCACCGGCTCCGGGTGGCCACCGGCGGCCAGCTCCCCGGCGGCGTGGCCGAGCCGGCGCAACGGCTGCGTCAGACGCCGCGCCAGCAGCGCCGCCACGGCGGCGGCGAGCAGGGCCGCGGCGCCGCTGGCGATCAGCAGGGCCGAGAGGTAGCGGCTGAAGTCATCGCCGGAGACGACGTCGGGACGGGTGACGAGGACCGCGGAGCTGCCGACGCGGCGGGCGGCGTAGATCTGGCTGCGGCCGTCGATCTCGGCGGTACCGTCGACGCTGCCGCCGCGGCGCAGGGAGCTCGCCGCGCTCGCCGGTAGTACCTGCGCCACCTGGTGCAGCGGCACGACCAGGACCGGTGCCGCCTCGACGCCGGCGCCGCCGACCGAGAAGGCCGGCCCCGCCTGCCGCTGCGTCCCACCCACCACGCCCGGCGGCGCCCCAGCGGGCGGCGCCCCGAGGGGCGACGCGCCGCCGACCTGCAGGCCCAGCCCGCCGGCCGCGCCCGGTTCGCGAAGCTGGGCGGCGATCGCTTCCGCCTGGTTCTCGACGTCGCCGCGGATCGTGTCCCGGACCGCGCTCTTGGTCAGGACCACGCCCAGCGCCAGCGCCGCGCCGACGGCGACCAGGACCGTGCCGAGGATCGCCAGGAAGAGCCGCGTCCGCAGCGAGCGCATCAGGCCGTGACCTTGTAGCCGGCGCCGCGCACGGTGGCGACGAAGTCGGGGCGGCCGAGCTTGGCGCGCAGTTGGGCGACGTGGACGTCGACGGTGCGGGTGCCACCAGGGAAGTCGCCCTGCCAGGCCAGCTCCAGCAGACGGTCGCGGCTGAGGACGACGCCGGGATGGGCGAGCAGCGCCGCCAGCAGGTCGAACTCACGCCCGGTCAGCTCGACCGGCTCGCCGCCGACGCGGACGCTGCGCGCCGCCCGGTCGAGCTCGACGTCGCCGACGGCGAGCACGCTGTCGCCGGCGTTGCCACCGGCACCGCTCCCCGCTCGCCGCAGGATCGCCTTCACCCGCGCCACCAGTTCGCGCGGCGAGAACGGCTTCACCACATAGTCGTCGGCACCGGCTTCGAGGCCGGCGACGCGGTCGACCTCGTCGTCGCGGGCGCTGAGGACGAGAATCGGCACCCCGGTCCGCGCTCGCAGCCGCCGGCAGACCTCGAAGCCGTCGATCCCCGGCAGCCCGATGTCCAGCACCACCAGCCGCAGCGGGTGGCGTCCCAGCTCCTCCAGCGCCTGCTCGCCGCTGCGCGCCCAGACCACCTCGAACCCCTCTTTGCGCAGGTAAGCGCGGACCAGGTCGGCGATCGCCTGCTCATCCTCGACGACGAGTACGGCTCCCGTCATGGACCTAGTCTCGCGCCCACCCGCGACGGCTAACGGCTAAGCGGCGGCGGGCCGCCCTGGAAGGAGGCGGCGAAGTCGCCCTTCTTTGGCATCACCATGATCGCCTTAGCGGTGCCGCCCTCGGGGCCGGACACGCTGACCTGCTGGCCCGCTTCGAGGTCGTCGAGGGAGGTTTCTTCACCCGGTTTGCCCATCACCTGCGTGTCTTCGTCGACCTTCACGGTCACTTCGCTGTCGTCGTTCTCGGTCAGGGTGATCGAGCCGCTGTCGACGCTCTTCACCTTGCCCTGGTCGACGCGGATCGTTTCCTCGTCGCCTTCCTTGTTCTGGACGTGGAGCTCGGCGTAGGTGAGGCCGTTCATCGCGATCCCCATCGCCGGTGGCCCAGGCGGGGGGCCGCCGTGCATCTTCCCGGGGCCGGCTTCCTGGCTGCCGTCGGAGCCTGCTTCCGAGCTGCCCTGCGCGGCGGCGACTCCAGCCACCACCAGCGCCGCGGCGACCGCCAGCATCGCGATCGACCGCAGGTGCTTCCTCGCTGCTTCGAACATCGTGGACCTCCTGGTCGGGTCGGTTTACGACCTCGATCCTCAGGCGGCCGCGTTCGGCCCCAGTCAGGTCGACGTAAGGGCTCTGTAAGGCCCGTTCAGGGGTCGATCAGCACGCCGGGGTTGAGCATCGCCGCTGGGTCCAGCTCCGCCTTCGCCGCCCGCAGCGCCGCCGCGAACGGGGCCGGGCGCTGACGGTCGTACCAGGGGCGGTGGTCACGGCCGACGGCGTGGTGGTGCGTGATCGTGCCGCCCGCCCGGGCGAGCGCCTCGGAGACGGCGGCCTTGATCTCGTCCCACTGCTCGACCTCACCGCCGCGCACAGCCGGGGCGAGGACGGTGAAATACGGCGCCGGGCCGTCGGAATAGACGTGGGTGAAGCGGCAACTGATGCGGGGGGCGCCGCGGCCCTCGGCCGGCGCGCCGCTGACCTCGGCCACCGCCCGCCGCGCCGCCGCCGTCACGCTCGCGTGCAGCTCCTCGAAACGGTCCCAGGTGACGGCGGTCTCGAAGGTCTCGGAGAGGACGCCGCAGGCGACGAAGGTGTCGCGTAGGTAGGGCGCCAGCAGGAAGGCGCCGCGCCAGGCGCCGACCGCGTCGCCGTCGCCTTCTCCCCCGCCTCGGACCTCGCCCGGCTCGCCGCCGTGCTCGCGGGCGATTTCCAGCGCCATCTCCATCCAAGCGTCGACCGGCTGCCCGGCCGACTCGAAGCCGAGGACCAGCAGGCTCGCCTCGCCGCTCCCGGCCCCGGTCAGCTCCGCCTCGGAGGCATCTAGCAGGCGGCAGTTCGAGGGCCGCAGCGGCGACTGGGCGATCTCCCGCACGGCCCGCACGGCGGCCATGAAGTCGGCGAAGGCGACCCCGCAGGAGAGCTTGTACTCGGGCCGCGGGCGTACCCGTACCCAGGACTCGGCGATGACGCCGAGGATCCCCTCCGAGCCCAGCAGCAGCCGGTCCGGCGAGGGCCCGGCGCCGGAGCCCGGCAGCCGCCGGCTCTCCCAGAGCCCGCGCGGCGTCACCGCCCGCACCGACTCGACCAGGTCGTCGATGTGGGTCTCGACGGTGGCGAAGTGGCCACCGGCGCGGGTCGCGATCCAGCCGCCCAGCGTCGCGTACTCGAAGGACTGCGGGAAGTGGCGCAGGGTCAGCCCGTGCTCGCGCAACTGTTCCTCCAGCCGCGGCCCGGTCGCCCCGGCCTGGATCCGCGCCGCCAGCGAGACCGGGTCGAGCTCGAGCACGCGGTCGAGCCGCCGCAGGTCCAGCGTCACCACCGGACGGTCGCCGAGCCGCGGCTCGATCCCGCCGACGACGCTGGTGCCGCCGCCGAAGGGGACCACCGCCGCGCCCTCGGCCTCGGCCCAGCTCAGCACCGTCTCGATCTCCGCCTCGTCACGAGGGCGGGCGACCAGGTCCGGCGGGTTCTCGAAGCGCCCGTAGAACCCCCGCACGACGTCGCGGTAAGCCTTCCCCAAGGCCCGCGAGACGCGCTCGTAACGATCGTCGGTGAAGAGGTCGCCGAGCCGCTCCGGCCGTTTCAGCCGCGGCCCCCGCAGCTCCACCTCCGCCAGCGGCACCGGCTTCTCGACCTCACCGCCGAACCCGAACCGCGCCCGGATTCCTTCCGCCGCCTCGCGCAGCTCCGTCGCCGACGGCGCCTGGTCCTCGTACCCCCAGCCCCAGTGCTTGAGCCGCCGTATGGATCCACTCATCGTGGCCACCTTCTACTCCACCAGAGATATGGCAAACTTGTAGATTGAGTCAGATGGCCCTTGCAAACTCCCCATATCCTCCATTCCACCCCGAATTACCCGACCTTCCCCTCGCGCTTACGACCGACGGGTTCCATGCCGCCTTCCCCGAGGAGAGTGAGTATGTCGAGTTCAAGTCGGGTGTCAGCCGCAACCAGCTGCAAGAGACCGCCGTCGCCTTTTCCAATGCTGACGGAGGCGTGATCTTGATCGGCGTCGCAGACGACGGCGGGGTCGTCGGACGAACCCTCGACGGGGGCACTTCAGATGCGATCCATCAGGTCATGCGCGACGTTCACGACCCCGGTCGATA
The DNA here is from genome assembly GCA_963708405.1 of uncultured Actinomycetes bacterium. GTDB lineage: Bacteria > Actinomycetota > Thermoleophilia > Solirubrobacterales > 70-9 > VAYN01. The sequence goes on along the minus strand of CAVPSL010000001.1, from coordinate 1,015,567 downwards.
CAGCCTCCATGAGGTCTCGGTCGACAGCGCAAGCATCGTGATCGTCTCCATAGCCAAGCGTCGAGACGGGTTCGCTCAGACTTCGAGCGGAATAGTCCGTGTTCGTAAAGGCACCAGAGACGAACCGCTTTTCGGCTCGGAGCTTCAGCAGTTCATCAATAGGCGATCGACCGTCCGCTATGAGCTGACCCCCTCAAAGCACGGCATAACGGATGCGGATGCTGACCTGCTGGCGGCCTTTGCCGAGGCCTTCACCTGGGACCCTGCGGTGCTTGCGGAACGCCTCACCGAGCGCGGCTACCTCGACGCCGGGCAGTTGACCACGGCGGGCGCCCTGTACGTACTGAGCGAACCCGCAGAGACCCTTGGGAAGGCATATGTGGAGATTCGCCGCTATCGAGATGACGATTCGGTGGACTACGACCTGAGGGTCGAGATCAGGGGCCCCCTTCCATCTCAGTTGGAGGCAACCGTCGGGCGCCTCTCGGAGGAGCTCGGCACCGAGTTGGTCGTGCTGGGCGTTCGTCGTTACGACCTTCCGCGAATCCCCCTCGTGGTCGTTCGAGAGGCCGTCGCAAACGCCCTCGCCCACCGGTCCTACGAGCTGAACAGGACTCCGGTGCGGATCGAGATCCGGCCCTCGTCGGTTCAGATCATCTCGCCCGGCGGGCTTCCCGAGCCGGTCACGGTCGAGAACATTCGCGAAACTACCGCGCCGCGCAACCTCGCTGTGATCGATGCTCTACGTCGCTTCGGCCTTGCCGAGGACGCCGGTCGTGGCATCGACGTCATGGAGGACATGATGCTCGAGGAAATGCTCGACCCACCCCGATTCGAGGATCGCGGACATGAGGTTGTCGTGACCCTTCCCGTACGCAGTGCGGTTGCGCCCACCGAGCGGGCCTGGATCAGGGAGCTAGAGCGTCGCGGCAACCTGGAGGGCCCCGACCGTCTGCTCTTGGTCCACGCCGCCCGCGGGGAGACGCTGACGAACGCGAAGGCCAGAGAGATCCTGCAGATGGATCGCCCGGCAGCGCGCGCCGTGCTCCAGCGACTACGCGACAACGGGTTCCTCGAACAGCGCGGTGAGCGAGGCGGGGCCACCTACCATCTCGTCGGCTCCCTCGAACCCCCGGCCGGCCTGCGCCTCGGCCCCAACGAGCTGGCGAACCTGATCGAGAACCTGGCCGCCGCCGGTCCTATCAGCAACGCCGACATCCGTAGTGCCACCGGCCTCGACCGAAGCGAAGTCCGGCGACTGCTCGCAGACCTGGTCCGAGATGGCCGCCTGATCCAGACCGGCCAGCGGCGGGGCACTCGCTACGAAGTGCCCGCCTCAGTGCCCTAACTACCAGTGCACGCCTTTCATTAGGTGCGCAAACGCCACGGCCTCGGTCGAGGGGGCTTTGTCGGGGGCCTCCTCGGTCTTGCCTTTGGCGGCCTGGGACTCAGGGAAGAGCTTGTAGGCGGTGTTGAGGATCGAGTCATTCGCCTTGGGGGCGATCGCGTACATCAGCTCGCCAAGGGTGCCGAGCCTGGTCGCCACCTTCTTCGGCCGGCTGATCATCGCCTTGGCGATCATCTCCGCCGCCTCCTCGGGACTGATCGCCGGGAACATGTCGTACATCCGCGTCGGCGCGATCATCGGCGTCCGCACCAGCGGCATGTGGATCGTGGTGATGTGGATACCGTCGTCTTTGACCTCGGAGGCAATCACCCGGCCGAAGGCGTCCAGAGCCGCCTTGGAGGCGACGTAGGCGGAGAAGCGCGGTGGGTTGGTCTGGGTGCCGATCGAGCTGATGTCGATGATGTGACCCTGCTTGCGCGCCCGCATCGCCGGCAGCAGGGCGAGGATCAGCCGCACCGCCCCCAGGTAGTTGAGCTGGATCGTGCGCTCGTAGTCGTGGAAGCGGTCGTAGGAGAGCGCCACCGAGCGGCGGATCGAGCGGCCGGCGTTGTTGACGAGGATGTCGACGTGGCCGTGGTAGGCGAGCACCTCCTCGGCCATCCGCTCGATGTCCTCCATGTCGGAGAGGTCGCAGCGGTGGATGTGGGCGGCGCCGCCGGCGGAGACGATCTCCTCTTTGGTCTCCTCGAGCTTGTCGAGCGAGCGCGCGACCAGCAGCACGGTGGCGCCGGCGTCGGCGACCTTGACCGCGGTCGCTTTGCCGATCCCGGAGGAGGCACCGGTGATGAGGACGATTTTGCCCCGCACCGCGCCGGCCAGCGAGCGGTCCTTAAAGAGGTCGGGGTCGAGGTTGCGCTCCCAGTAGTCCCAGACCTTGGCCGCGTAGCTCTCCAGCGGCGGCACCTCGATCCCCGAGCCCTTCAGCACCTTCTGCGCCTGGGTCGAGTCGAAGTGGGTCGGGTAGTCGACGTAGCTGAGGACATCGGCGGGAAGGCCGAGCTGGCTGATCGCCCGCTTCGTCACCTGCTTGGCCCCGGGTACGAACCCCAGCGCCGTCCGCGCCAAGCCCGTGGCCGGCTCGGTGATGTCGTTGTCCAGCCGCACCGCCATCTGCGGCGCGTCGGCGGCCCGAGCGAAGAGGTTGACGACCTCACCCGCCCGCTTCGGGTTGGGGTCGGTGAGATGGAAGGCGCGCCCGTCCAGTTTTGGCTTGTGGGCGATGTGGTCGATCGCATCGGCGACGAAGTCGACCGGGACGATGTTGATCTCGCCGCCTTCGATCCCCAGCAACGGCAGCCAGGAGGGCAGCACCCGCCGCGCCCGCTGCAGCATCTTGAAGAAGTAATAGGGCCCGTCGATCTTGTCGATCTCGCCCGTGCGGGAGTCGCCGACGACGATCCCCGGGCGGTAGACACGCCAGGGCCGCGTGCACTCGTCGCGGACCAGCCGCTCGGACTCGTGCTTGGTGCGGAAGTAGGGGTTGGTGTCGAGCCGTTCGGCCTCGTCGAACATGTCCTCGCGCCATTCGCCGCGGTAGAGCCCGGCGGCGGCGATCGAGCTGACGTGGTCGAAGCAACCGGCCTCGATCGCGCCGGCCAGCTCGACGGCATGGCGCGTTCCCTCGACGTTGGCCAGCTCCTGCATCTCGGCGTCAGCGGTGATGTCGTAGATCGCGGCCAGGTGGAAGAAGTGGTCGACCTCGCCCCGCATCGCCACCATGTCCTCCTCGGAGACACCGAGCCCGGGCTGGGTCAGGTCGCCGGCGATCGGCACGATCCGCGCCCCATCGGCGCCGAAGCCGGTCCGCAGCTCCTCCAGCCGCCCCCGCGAGCCGGCGCGGACGAGCGCGTAGATCGTGCCCTCCCGCTGCAGCAGCCGCGCGATCAGGTTGCGGCCAATGAACCCCGTTGCTCCCGTGACGAAGTAGCTCACCGCTCCCAGGGTACCTTCAGGCGGGAGCGAGGCGTCGCAGACCGCCCACCGCGTCGAAGGCTGGGTCGGCGCTTGCAACCAACTCACAGCCGGCCGCGAGCGCGTGGGCAGCGTGAAAAGCGTCGCGGGGAGCGAGGCCGGGACGGGACATCAGCAACTTGGCGCTCTCCACCACGGCCAGGTCCGTCGCCTGCAGCTCCAGCCCGAGCGAGTCGATGGCGCGCCAAGCGGCGCCGAGGCGGCGGCGGGCGCCCCGCATCGCCGCGGCGGCATCGGCGCGGTAGGCCGAGAGCGGGTCAGCCTCGCCGTCATCGCGCAGCCAGGCGAGCAGCAGCCGGTGGGCGAGCTCGTCGATCACCAGGGCGCTGATCACGCCCACCTCCATCTCCTCCAGCACCTGAGCCCGCCACTCCTCGACAGGCCCGAGCACCCCGCCGCGCTTCGAACGCAGATGTGCGTAGAGGAAGTTCGTGTCCAGGTAGCAGCGGCTCAATCGGACCGCAGCGCCCGCTCCAAGGCGGGGTCCGCCCCGTCAGGCCACTCCCCCGCCAGGACCGCATCAAGCTCGTCGCGCTGGGCCTCGCCGGCGGCGCCGGCGGTCCGCGCCCAGGCGTCGGCCGGGTCGGGCTCCAGCTCCCAGAGCGAGCCGGGACCGACCCCCAGCGCCCGCGAGAGGCGAGCGATCGTGTCGAGGTCGACGCGGGTGGCGCGGCCAGCGACGATGTTCCGCACCGTCTTCGGGTCGAGGCCGGCCGCCTCGGCCAGCCGGCCGGTGCCCCAACCCCGCTGTTCGACCAGCTCCTTGACTCTCCAGGCGATCATCGTCATCGGGAACATCTTACAGATAGCGGACGATGTTCCCGTTTTTTCCGGGACACCTGGGGGGTGCTCGCAAGCCGCCAGAGAAGGTCGCTGGGCCAGTTTCATAGACTCATGAGAAGCAATGCCTGAGACGGCCACCGTGCAAATCGCAATGCCCGAGATGGGCGAGTCGGTGACCGAGGGAATCGTGCTCGAGTGGCACGTCGCCGAGGGCGACTTCGTCAACGAGGGCGACACCGTGGTCGAGGTCTCCACCGACAAGGTCGACGCCGAGGTGCCGGCGCCGGTCAGCGGCACGATCACGAAAATCGTTGCGCAGGTGGACGACGAAGTGCCGGTCGGAGAGGCGTTGGCGGAGATGGAGGCTGGCGAGGGTTCGGCCGAGGGTTCGAGCGCCCCGGCGGCGGGTCCTGTCGCCGATATTGGCTCTCCCGCTGGGCGGGATAGCCCAATATCCGCGCCACCCGCCGAGGGAGCCGCTGGAAACGGCGGCGGGGCCACGGCTGCCGGTACCGGCAACGGTTCTTCAGATGTCCGGGCGACGCCAGTGGCGCGAAGGGTCGCGGAGGCGAGCGGCGTTGACCTTGGCTCGGTCAGTGGGAGTGGGCCCGGGGCGAAGGTGACGAAGGCCGATGTCCTGGCCGCCGGAAACGGCGATAGCGCTGCGGCTCCTGCTTCCTCTATTTCTGGTGAGGCCAAGCAGCTTCGTGGGCCCGCGGCGATGATCGCTAAGGCGATGGATGAGAGCCGGGCGGTGCCGACGGCGACGAGCTTCCGGACGATTGCGGTCGACACGCTCGATGCGAAACGGAAGGCGATCAACGCGGTCCTCAAAGAGCGCGGGCTCAAGGTCTCCTTCACCCATCTCGTCGCCTGGGCGATCGTCGAGGCCTGCAAGGACTTCCCGGTGATGGTCCGCGTCTTCGAGGAGCGCGACGGCAAGCCGTTCGCGATCGAGAACGGGCCGGTCAATCTCGGCATCGCCGTCGACGTCGAGCGCAAGGACGGCTCGCACAGCCTGATGGTGCCGGCGATCAAGGGCGCCGACGGGCTCGACTTCGCCGCATTCCACTCCTACTACGAGGAACTGATCGCGAAGACGCGCGAGAACAAGCTCAGCCCCGACGACTTCCAGGGCACCAACATCTCGCTCACCAACCCCGGCGGCATCGGCACCGTCGCCTCGGTGCCGCGCCTGCTCAGCGGCCAGAGCTCGATCATCGCCACCGGCTCGATCGCCTACCCGCCCGAGTGGACCCATGCCACCCAGGAGCGGATCAAGCAGCTCGGCGTCTCCAAAGTGATGACGATGACCTCGACCTATGACCACCGCGTCATCCAGGGCGCCGAGTCGGGCGCCTTCCTGCGCCGAGTCGAGCAGCTGCTGCAGGGCGAGGACGACTTCTACGAGCAGGTCGCCGCCGATCTCGGCATCGACGCGGCGCCGATCTCCTCCGCCCACCCGGCCTCGGCCTCGCCGCTGCCGCTCAGCAGTGCCACCCCGACCGCGGAAGCGACCACTGCCCCGGCGCCGGGAGAAGTCGACGAGGAGCTGCTGCAAGCGGTGCAGGCGGCGACCTCGCTGCTGAAGGGCTACCGCACCCACGGCCACCTCGCCGCTCATCTCGACCCGCTCGGCTCCGAGCCCAAGGGCGACCCGACGCTGCAGCCCGAGAACCTCAACCTGACGCCGGAGCTGATGGCCCGGATCCCGGCCTCGATCCTCCGCATCGGCGTCCCCGGCGAGACCCTGCTGGAGGCGCTGCCGCGGATGCGCGAGGCCTACTGCGGCACGATGGGCTACCAGTTCGAGCACCTCTCCTCGACCCAGCAGCGCCACTGGCTGCGGGACATGATCGAGACCGGCGCCCACCGGCAGCCGCTCGCCGACGAGGAGAAAAAACGCCTGCTGGGCCGGCTGATCGACGTCTTCCAGTTCGAGCGCTTCCTCGAGAAGGCCTACCTGGGCCAGAAGATGTTCTCGATCGAGGGCCTCGACGTAGTCGTGCCGATGCTCGACGAGGTCGTGACCCTGTCGCACCGCGCCGGCGCCGAGGAGGTCGTCTTCGGCATGGCCCACCGCGGCCGCCTCAGCGTCCTCGCCCACAACCTCGGCCGCCCGGTGGAGTCGATCCTGGCGGAGTTCGAGGGCTCGAAGCGGATCGACGCCGTCAAGGCGCTGGCCGGGATCCCGCACGGCGGCACCGGCGACGTCAAGTACCACTACGGCCACCGCGGTGTGTATGAGACCTCGGCCGGCGAGAAGATCTCGGTCCGGCTCTACCCGAACCCGAGCCACCTCGAGTTCGTCGACCCGGTCGTCACCGGCGGCGCCCGCTTCCTGCAGTCCGACTTCGAGGGCGCCGAGCTGAGCCACGACACGCGGCGGGCGGTGCCGGTGCTGCTGCACGGCGACGCCGCCTTCCCGGCCCAGGGCGTTGTCTCCGAGACGCTCAACCTGCAGTCGCTGAAGGGCTACACGACCGGCGGCACGATCCACGTGATCCAAAACAACCAGGTCGGCTTCACCACCGACCCCGACGAGGCGCGCTCGACCCCCTACGCCGCCGACGTGGCGAAGGGATTCAACGTGCCGATCATCCACGTCAACGCTGACGACGTCGAGGCCTGCTCGGCCGCCGTGCGCCTGGCGATGGCCTACCGCGAGCGCTGGAACCGCGACGTCGTCATCGACGTCGTCGGCTACCGCCGCTTCGGCCACAACGAGACCGACGAGCCCGCCTACACGCAGCCGACGATGGCGGCGAAGATCAAGTCCCACCCACCGGTCTCCGAGCTCTACGCCGAGAAGCTGATCGGCGAGGGCGTCGTCTCCGCCGAGGAGGTCGGCCATTCCTCCGAGGAGCGGCGCGAGGAGATGGCGGGGGCGCTCAAAGACCTGCGCGAGAAGATGGAGGCGGGCGACTACGAGGACCCGACCGTCACCACCAGCACCGGCGAACTCGACCGCACCGCCAGCCCGCCGGTCGACACCGCCGTCCCGGCCGACAAGCTGCGCGCCCTCAACGGGGAACTGCTGCGCACGCCGGACGGCTTCAACGTCCACCGCAAGCTGCGGCGCCCGCTCTCGAAACGGACCGACGCGCTCGAGCAGGGCGGCATCGACTTCGGCCACGCCGAGGCGCTCGCCTTCAGCTCGCTGCTGACCGACGGCGTCCACATCCGCTTCACCGGCCAGGACACCGAGCGCGGCACTTTCTCGCACCGCCACCTCGTCCTCCACGACGAGAACACCGGCCTCAAGTACTGCCCGATGCAGAACCTCGACGACGCCTCGGCCCCGTTCGAGCTCCACAACAGCCCCCTCTCGGAGACCGCCTGCCTCGGCTTCGAGTACGGCTACTCGGCGGCGACGCCGAACTCGCTGATCCTCTGGGAGGCTCAGTTCGGCGACTTTGCCAACGCCGGCCAGGTGATCATCGACAGCTTCATCGTCTCCGGCGAGGCCAAGTGGGGCCAGACCAGTCGCCTCACCCTGTTGCTGCCGCACGGCTACGAGGGCTCGGGCCCGGAGCACTCCAGCGCCCGCATCGAGCGCTTCCTGGCGCTGGGAGCCGAGGGCAACATCCGCATCGCCAACCCGACCACGTCCGGCCAGTACTTCCACCTGCTGCGGCGCCAGGCGCTAATCCGCAAGCCGCGGCCGCTGATCGTCTTCACCCCCAAGGGTCTGCTCCGCCTCGACCGCGCCACGGTCGGCCTCGAGAACCTCACCGACGGTGTGTTCCACCACATCCTCGACGACCCCACTGCCGAGGGCCGGCGCGAGAAGGTCGAGCGACTGGTCCTCTGCACCGGCCGCGTCTATTACGACATGGAGAGCAACGAGCGGCGCGACGGCGCCGAGAACGTCGCCATCGCCCGCGTCGAGATGCTCTACCCCTTCGCCAAGGAACAGCTGGAAGAGATCATCGGCCGCTACCCGAACCTGAAAGAGATCGCCTGGGTCCAGGAGGAGCCGCGCAACATGGGCGCCTGGAAGGTGATGTCGCGGCGGATGCCCGAACTGCTGCCCGAGGGCGTCACGCTGACCTACATCGGCCGCCAGGGCCGGGCCAGCACCAGCGAGGGCTACTCGGGAGCGCACACGCGCGAGCAGGAGCGCATCGTCCTCACCGCGCTCACGCCCGGCGCCTAGGCATGTCCCGCGGCACCCCGTTCGCGAAGCCCGTCCCCGGTCCCCTCTTCGTCTGGGTGAAGCGCCTCTCCTGGGTCGAGCTGGCGATCTTCTCCGCCCTGATCCTCTTCTGGCTGCTGCCCGGCTTCGAAACCGAGACGATGCTGTTCGGCTGGGCCCACGGGCTCGGGTTCGTCGCCCTCTGCATCGTCATCTGGATCGCCGCCGTGCGCCGCGAGGCGCCCTACACCCTGCTCGCCGCCACTCTCACCCCGGTCGGGCCGGTCGGCAGTGTGATCGGGATCGAGTTGATCGAACGCAAGGGTTGGGGCGTCGCCTCACCCGCCTCACAGGCGCCCGATCACGCACAAACCATGGCGGATTCGTAATCAACCAGTTGACTACGCTTGACCGCCGGGCTCTGACGCGGTATAGCTAGCTAAGACTGTTCCTTCTGGACAGTCCCGTCCAGGGGGATCAGCGGCGTCGGCATCCCTCCCTGGCTACCGGCGCTCAGGTGCAGCGAGGGTCGCGCGGACCCCCCTGCCTCCCGCGACCCCGCTGCACCTACTTCTTTTTAGGCGGAGTGGGTGTGCCTAACCCTTGAGCTTGCGCAGCACGGTCTGCAGGATGCCGCCGTTGTTGAAGTAGGTGACCTCGTTGGGAGTGTCGAGCCTTACCCGCGCCTCGAACTCGACGATGTCACCGTCGGGACGGCGGGCGGTCACCGTCACGGTCTTGGCCTCACCGCCTTCGAGGTCGCCGAAGTCATAAGTCTCGGCGCCGTCGAGCCCAAGCGTCTCGGCGCTGTCCCCGGCGGCGTACTGCAACGGCAGCACACCCATGCCGATCAGGTTGGAACGGTGGATGCGCTCGAAGCTCTCGGCGATGACCGCCCGCACCCCGAGCAGCTTGGTGCCCTTGGCTGCCCAGTCGCGTGAGGAGCCCGACCCGTACTCCTTGCCCGCCAGCACCACCAGCGGCACGCTCTCCTCGGCGTAGTCCATGGCGGCGTCGTAGATGGTGGTCTCCTCGCCATCGGGGAAGTGGCGGGTGTAGCCGCCGGCGCGGTCGACGAGGCGGTTGCGGAGGCGGATGTTGGCGAAGGTGCCGCGGATCATCACCTCGTGGTTGCCGCGGCGGGAGCCATAGGAGTTGAAGTCACGCACCTCGACGCCGTGCTCGGTGAGCCAGCGGCCGGCCGGGCTGTCGCGTTTGATCGCCCCGGCCGGCGAGATGTGGTCGGTGGTGACCGAGTCGCCAAGCACGGCGAGGACACGGGCGCCCTCGATCGGCTCGACCCCCGGCGGGTTGGCCGGCATCCGCTCGAAGAAGCTGGGCTGGCGCACGTAGGTGGAATCGGGCCAGGTGTAGCGGTCACCGCTGGGAACCTCGACCGCCTTCCAAGTCTCGTCACCGGAGAAGACGTCGGCGTAGTTGCGGGTGAACATCTCCGAGGCGACCGAGGCGCCCACCACCTGCTTGATCTCCTCGGCGCTGGGCCAGATGTCCCGCAGGTAGACCGGCTCGCCGTCGCTGCCCTCGCCGAGCGACTCGGTGGTGAGGTCGAGGTCCATGCGGCCGGCGAGCGCGTAGGCGACGACCAGCGGCGGGCTGGCCAGGTAGTTCGCCTTCACGTCCTGGTTGATCCGGCCCTCGAAGTTACGGTTGCCGGAGAGCACGGCACACACAGCGAGGTCCTTCTCGGCGATCGCCGCCGAGATCTCCTCCGCCAGCGGGCCCGAGTTGCCAATGCAGGTGGTGCACCCGTACCCGACCAGGTTGAACTGGAGGGCGTCGAGGTACTCGGTGAGACCGGAGCGATCGAGGTACTCGGTGACCACGGTCGAACCCGGCGCCAGCGAGGTCTTTACCCAGGGGGCGCGCTTGAGGCCCTTTTCGACCGCGTTGCGGGCGAGCAGGCCGGCGCCGATCATCACGCTGGGGTTGGAGGTGTTGGTGCAGCTGGTGATCGCAGCGATGACGACCCGGCCGTGGTCGAGGGTCACGGTCTCGCCGCTCTCCAGCGTCACCTCGATCGAGTCCTCGCTGCTGCGCGCGGCCAGTGCGGTTGGCGCCCCGGAGACCGCCGGGCGCGGTTTGCCGCGCTCGTCTTCCTCACTGTCGGCGGGCGGGTCGGAGGCCGGGAAGGACTCCTTGCCGGCCTCGTCAACGCCGTTGCTGAGCTGTTCCCCGGCCTCGGGGTCGAACTCGTCCATCGCCTCGAGGAAGCCTTGCTTGGCCTCGGAGAGCGGCACCCGGTCCTGCGGCCTTTTCGGGCCAGCGATGCTGGGCACGACCTCGCCGAGGTCGAGCTCAAGCAGATCGGAGAAGGTCGGGTCCGGGGTGGACTCGTCGTGGAAGAGGCCCTGCTCGCGGGCGTAGGCATCGACCAGCTCGATCGTCTCCGTCGGCCGCCCGGTGAGGTCGAGGTAGCGCAGGGTCTCGGCGTCGACCGGGAAGATCGCGCAGGTCGAGCCGAACTCCGGCGACATGTTGCCGAGCGTGGCGCGGTCGGCGAGTCCCAGCGTCGCCAAGCCGGGGCCGAAAAACTCAACGAACTTGGAGACGACGCCGCGCTGGCGCAGCATCTCGGTCACGGTCAGGACCAGGTCGGTCGCGGTCGCCCCCTCCGGCAGCTCGCCGGCGAGCCTGAAGCCGAGCACCTGCGGTAGCAGCATCGAGATCGGCTGGCCCAGCATCGCCGCCTCGGCCTCGATCCCGCCCACGCCCCAGCCAAGCACGCCGAGCCCGTTGACCATCGTCGTGTGCGAGTCGGTGCCAACCAGGGTGTCCGGGTAGGCCTGGAGGACGCCGTCGTTCTCGCGGCTGTAGACGACCTGGGCCAGGTACTCGAGGTTGACCTGGTGACAGATCCCGGTCGCCGGCGGCACGACGCGGAAGTTGTCGAAGGACTGCTGGCCCCACTTGAGGAACGAGTAGCGCTCGAGGTTGCGCTCGAAGTCGCGCTCGGCGTTGACCTGGAAGGCCATTTCGTTGCCGAAGGCGTCGACCTGGACCGAGTGGTCGATCACCAGGTCGACGTCAACGAGCGGGTTGATCGCCGCCGGGTCGCCGCCGATCTCCTCCATCGCGTCGCGCATCGCCGCCAGGTCGACCACGGCGGGAACGCCGGTGAAATCCTGCATGAGGACGCGGGCGGGCTGGAAGGGGATCTCGACGCTGGGCTCGGCGGCCGCGTCCCAGGCAGCGATCGCCTCGACGTCGGCGGCGCTGACCGAGACGCCGTCCTCGAGCCGCAGCACGTTCTCCAGCAGGACCTTGATCGAGTAGGGCAGACGGGCGACGTCGAAGCGCTCCTGCAGGGCCTGCAACCGGAAGATCTCGTACTGACGCCCGCTCACCGCGAGGGTCGAACGGGCGCCAAAGGAATCGCTGCTCATCTAACTGTCTCCTGGAGTCGTGGTCTACCTCTTGTCCCTCGAATGCCCGTCGGCGATTGCCCCGGCGGCCTTCTGGCCGGCGGAGCCGCTCTGCGTGCGCACCGAGATGCTGGGGCTGGCCATCGCGAAGTGGGCCAGGAAGCGCTGCTGCAGCGGCGCCACCGTAATCTCGACCCGGTTGGCGGCGATCGCCTTGACGACGGCGGCGCCGACCTGTTGCGGGGTGGCGGTGCCCAGTCCAGGCGGCGGCTTGGCGCCGGCGTCGGCGAACATCCCGGCTTCGCGCACGAAGCCCGGCGAGACCAGCGAGACGCCGATCCCCTTCGGCCCTAAGTCCGTACGCAGGCCCAGCGCGAAGCCGCGCAGGCCGAACTTGGTGGCGTTGTAGATGGAGCTCTGGGGGCTGGCCGCCTTGCCGGAGAGAGAGGCGATGAAGACGAGGGAGCCGGAGCCCTTCTCGACCATCGCCGGGTAGAGGGCGCGGGCCATCAGCATCGGGCTCTCGAGGTTGACCCGCAGGGCGCGCTGCACCTCCTCGGGGCTGTACTCGTCGAGCCGCCCGGCGCCGGGCAGACCAGCGTTGGCGACGAGGACGTCGACGGCGCCGGCTGCGGCAGCGAGTTGCTCGGCCGCTCCCGGCTCGGCCAGGTCGGCGGGCAGGATCGAGTGGCCCTCGCCCGGCAGTTCAGCCGCCAGCGCCTCCAGGGCCTCAGCCTTGCGAGCGCTGAGGGCGACGGAGGCGCCGCGCTGCGCCAGGGCCTGGGCGATCGCCCGTCCGAGGCCGCCCGTGGCCCCGGTTAGCAGTGCTTTGCGGCCGGCAAGTTCCATCCCAATGCGCAAGCTACCAGCCTCCCGGCCGACAGGAATCCGGGATGAAAGTCCGAAGAGAGCCTAAATGTTTGCGTTTTGTGAGCAGAGCGCCGGACGATGCTGTAGGCTGCCGCCGATCGTTTGAACCGAAACGCCGAGTCCCAGGGCGCTCTAAGGCGCCAGGGGAACGGGGGAACCACGTTTTCGGGGCTAACTCGCCTAGTTCAGGCGGGGGCGCAGGCTCCTTCCGCGCCAGCCCGACAGCTAACCCCGTAGGCCGACAAAGGAGATCGGTTTTGCTGTCGTACAACTTCAAGCTCAAGGCAGGCATTGTCGTAGGAGCGATCTTGATGGCCATGGCCATCCTCGCCCCGGGCAGCGCCTCCGCCCGTTGCACTACCGGGGGTCTTACCCCGACCGAAGTCGATCCATGCACCCCCACGGCGAAAGCGAAGCTGCTGCCGACCGGGGAACTGATCCCGCCCGCGAGCGCACCCCCGCGCGTAAAAGCAGTGATCGAAGCCGCCAACAAGATCCGCACCAAGCCCTACATCTGGGGCGGCGGGCACGCCCGCTGGTGGGACAAAGGCTATGACTGCTCCGGCTCCGTCAGCTACGCGCTGCACGGCGGCGAATTCATCGAAAGCCCCCTCCCCTCTGGCCCGATGGAAAAATGGGGCCTCCCCGGCGAAGGCCGCTGGATCACCGTCTGGACCAACCCCGGCCACGCCTACGCTGTGATCGCCGGCTACCGCTTCGACACGAGCGGCGACGAAGGCGGCGAAACCGGCCCCCGCTGGCACGCCGAACTGCGCGACAACATCGGCTTCATCGCCCGCCACCCCGCGGGCTACTAAGACTCCTCTTCCAGATGCATCGACGGAGCCGGCTGTGCCGGCTCCGTTCGCATGTCTATAAACACACCGCTGCGCATCCTACAAATAGGCACCCTACAAGGCCTATATTTTCACCGATCCAGACTCTATAATCTCACCGATGGCTTCCCGCCCCTACCGGCCGAGAATCGCTGACGCCGAGCTCTCCAACCGTCTGCGGAGCGCTGGCGCAGTAGTCATCGAGGGGCCCAAGGCTTGCGGCAAGACCGCGACCGCCCGCCAGGCAGCCGCCAGCGAGGTTCTCCTGGACATCGATGCGGAGGCGCGGGAAGCGGTTGCGATCAACCCGCAGCTCATTCTCGAAGGAGCGGCCCCGCGCCTAATCGACGAGTGGCAGGTCGAGCCGCAGATCTGGAACCAGGTGCGCCGCGCCGTCGACGATCGGGGTGAGCCCGGGCAGTTCATCCTTGCCGGCTCGGCGACGCCGGCGGACGACGTCACGCGGCACAGCGGCGCCGGCCGGTTCGGTCGCCTGCGGATGCGAACGATGTCCTTCTTCGAGTCCGGCTCCAGCAACGGAGCGATATCCCTGGCCGCAGTGCTCGCCGGCAGCGCCGGGGAAGCGACCGAGCCCGATCTCTCCCTTCCGGACCTAAGCGAGGAGATCGCCCGAGGAGGATGGCCGGGACTCCGCGGCCTACCTCTCGACGCAGCCATGCAACGGGTGCGGGACCACCTGGAGGAGATCTGCCGAACCGACGTCGCGACGATCGACGATGGCTGGCTCGACCCCGAGCGTGTGCGACGCCTGGTCAGGAGCCTTGCCCGCAACGTCGCGACGCACGCATCGCTGACGACGCTAGCGAGAGACACCGCCGGCCCCGATGGACAGATCAAGGACGAAACCGCGAGGAGGTACCTCGCTGCCTTGGAGCGCATTTTCGTCGTCGAGGACCAGCCGGCCTGGGAGCCGCACCTGCGCTCCAAATACGTGCTGCGGAAATCCGCCAAGCGTCACCTCGTCGATCCATCACTTGCAGTGGCCGCCCTGGAGGCCACCCCCGACGCTCTTCTCAAAGACCTGCGGCTGCTGGGCTTCCTCTTCGAGTCCCTCGTCGTGCGCGAGCTGCGCATCTACGCCCAGCCGCTCGGCGGCCGCGTCAAGCAGTACCGCGACAGCAGCGGCCTCGAGGTCGATGCGATCGTCGAGGCGGGAGACGCGTGGGGCGCTTTTGAGGTGAAGCTCGGGGGCGCGAAAGCGATCGACGAAGCGGCCGCGAACCTAGTGCGCTTCGCGGAACAGGTCGACACGGACCGGGTCGGGTCGCCGGCAGCGCTGGCCGTGGTCACGGCCGGGGGCTACGGGTTCAGGCGCGAGGACGGCGTACAGGTGATCCCCGTCGGGGCGCTGGGCCCGTAGTGGCAGAGCGCGAAAACGTCGAGCTGAAGGCGCGCGTCGGGGGCCATGAGCGCTCCCGGCGTGTCTGCGAGGAGCTCGGTGCCGAGTCGCGCAGGGTCCTCGTCCAGCGCGACACGTATTTCGTAACCGCGCACGGGCGGCTGAAGCTGCGCGAGGAGGAGGGGTCGGCGGCGCAGCTGATCTCCTACCGCCGGCCGGACTCGACCGGGGCGCGAAGCAGTCGCTTTCGTCTGGTCGAGGTGACGGACGCGGAGGGGCTGCGGCAGGCCCTGTCCGAAGCGCTTGGGGTGCGGGCCGTGGTGGCCAAACGACGCCACCTCTATATGTGGGAGGGGGTGCGGATCCACCTCGACGAGGTCGAGGGGCTCGGTGCGTTCGTCGAGTTCGAGGCGCCGGTGGCGGCCGACGGCGGCGGTGCGGCGCGAGCGTTGGTCGAGCGGCTGCGGGCGGCCTTCGGGATCGCCGACTTCGACCTGGTCGCTGGGAGCTACGTGGACCTCACCGAGGCGCAAGGGGCGGCCGGACAGCCTCCATTCGGGTGACTTGCCCCACTCCATTCCGGCCAACGCCCCGCTCGGGAATTGTCCTTGCTTTCCTGAACGGCTCGGATAACTTCAGCGGGTAGCCGCTTCAACGCCTGACATCCGGTTGGTGAATCTCACCAAGAGCTACGGGGACGTCGTCGCCGTGGCGGGAATCGACCTCGAGGTCGAGGCCGGGGAGTTCTTCACGATGCTGGGCCCGTCGGGGTCGGGGAAGACGACGACGCTGCGGATGATCGCCGGCTTCGAGGACCAGACCTCGGGGACGATCGAGTTGGCCGGAGAGGACATGAGCGGGGTGCCGCCGTTCGACCGCGCGGTCAACACGGTCTTCCAGGACTATGCCCTCTTCCCGCATATGAGCGTTGGCCAGAACGTCGAGTACGGGCTCAAGGTGTCCAAGGTGGACAAGGCCGAACGGGGTCGCCGCCGCGATGAGGCGCTGGAGATGGTGCGGCTGCCCGGCTACGCCGACCGCAAGCCGGGCGAGCTCTCCGGCGGCCAGCGGCAGCGGGTGGCGCTGGCGCGGGCGATCGTCAACCGGCCGCGGGTGCTGCTGCTGGACGAGCCGCTCGGCGCCCTCGACCTGAAGCTGCGCGAGCAGATGCAGGTCGAGCTGAAGGCGATCCAGAGCGAGGTCGGGATCACCTTCGTCTACGTCACCCACGACCAGGACGAGGCGCTGACGATGAGCGACCGCATCGCCGTCTTCAACAACGGCCGGATCGAGCAGGTAAGTGCGCCGATCGAGCTCTACGAGCAGCCGCGGACCGAATTCGTCGCCGGCTTCGTCGGCGTCTCCAACGTGATCGAGCGCGACGGCGAGCGGCTGACGATCCGCCCCGAGAAGATCCGCCTGCTCGCGCCCGGCGCCGCCGCCGACGGCCTGCGCAGCGAGAGCGGCCGCGTCACCGAGATCGCCTACGCGGGCATGGTCACCCGCTACACCGTCGCCCTCGACGCCGGCGGTGAGCTCCAACTTGTTAGGCAGAACGTCGAGGGCGCGTCCGCGGGCGCGGCCCCGCACGAGGGGGAACAGGTAGTGGTCGGCTGGCGGCCGGAGCACGCGGCCGCCGTCCGCAGCAGCGAATCCACCAAACAGGAGGTTCCATCATGAGGGGCAAGGACGCTCACTCTGCCCGCAACGCGTGGCTTGTCGTGGCCGGCTTGGTCGCATTCATGCTCGTCCTCGCCGGTTGCGGCAGCAGCAGCGACAACGGCGGCGGCGGCGAAGAACTGCAGAAGCTCGGCAAGGGTGAGGGTGCACTAAGCCTGATCTCCTGGGCGGGTTACGTCGAACCCGAATGGGTGAAGCCATTCGAAGCGAAGACTGGTTGCAAGGTGACCGACAAGGTCGCCGGCACCTCCGACGAAATGGTCGAGCTGATGCGGACGGGGCAGTACGACGGCGTCTCGGCCTCCGGCAACGCCACCGCCCGTCTGGTCGACGGCGGCGACGTCTCCCCGGTCAACGTCAGCCTGGTGCCGAACTACAAGACCGTGTTCCCCGACCTCAAAAACCAGCCGTACAACACCTTCAACGGCGTCCACTACGGGATTCCGCACGGCCGCGGCGCCAACCTGCTGATGTGGAATTCGCAGGGCGTGAAGCCGGCTCCGGACTCCTGGAACGTCACCCTCGACCCCAAGGTCGCGGCCAAATACAAGGGCAAGATCAGCCAGTACGACGACCCGATGTCGATCGCCGAAGCGGCCGTCTACCTGAAATTCCACGAACCGAGCCTGGGAATCGAAAGCCCCTATGAGCTGAACGAAGAACAGTTCGAAGCGGCGGTCAACCTGATGAAGGAACAGCGGTCCAACGTCGGCGAATACTGGTCCGACGCGGCCAAGCAGATCCAGGCCTTCGGCAGCGGCGACAACCAGGTCGGCACGACCTGGCAGTACCAGTACTTCGCGCTGAAGGAAGAAGGCAAACCGATGGCGGCGAGCCCGGCGAGCCAGGGCTTCCTGCCCAAGGAGGGCGCGACCGGCTGGTCGGACACCTGGATGATCAGCAACGAAGCCAAACATCCCAACTGCATGTACATGTGGATGAACTGGATCATCTCGCCGAAAGCCAACGCCGAGGTGGCCGAATACTTCGGCGAGGCGCCGGCCCAGAGCCTTGCCTGCGAACACACCGTAGACAAGAACTTCTGTGCCAAATACCACGCCGACAACCCGGCCTTCTGGAAGCGCGTCTACTACTGGCAGACGCCGGTTTCCGAATGCGGCAACGGCGAAAACGACTGCAAGAACTACAACGACTGGGTGAAAGCCTGGACGTCGATCAAAGGCTGATCGGCGCAGTTTGAGTCGTGAGTACTGAGGCGGTCGCGCGGAGGAAGTCGGTGGGCCACGGGCTCGCCGACTTCCTCTACGGCCGCCGCCGCCTGCAGGTCGGCGCCCTCCTGGCCGGCCCGGTCGGCTGGCTGGTGATCGGCTACCTGGGGTCGCTGGCAATCCTGCTGATCACCGCCTTCTGGTCGGTCGACCCGCTGAGCGGCGAAGTCGTCAAGAACTTCAGCCTCGAAAACTTCGAAACGCTGTTCCAGGAACCGGTCTACCGGGACATCGTCTGGCGCACGGTACGGACGGCGCTGCTCGTCACCCTCACCGACGCCGTTATCGCTTTCCCGATCGCCTTCTACATGGCCAAGGTGGCGAGCCGCCGCGGTAAAGCGCTGCTCGTGGTCGGGATCCTGCTGCCGCTCTGGTCGAGCTACCTGGTCAAGGTCTACGCCTGGCGGACGATGCTCTCCGCCAACGGGGTCATCGACTGGGCGCTGAACCCGATCGGCCTCTCCAGCCCCGGCTACGGCGAGGTCGCGGTCTGGCTGGTGATGAGCTACCTCTGGCTGCCGTACATGATCCTGCCGATCTACGCCGGCCTCGAGCGCATTCCGAACTCGCTGATCAGCGCCTCCGAGGACCTCGGCGCCGGGCCCTTCACGACGTTTCGCCGGGTGCTGCTGCCGCTCGTCTTCCCCGCCGTCGTCGCCGGCTCGATCTTCACCTTCGCGCTCACCCTGGGCGACTACATCACCCCGCGCCTGGTCTCCAACGACCAGTTCATCGGCAACGTCATCTTCAGCAACATCGCCAACAACCAGCCCTTCGCGGCGGCGCTGGCGCTGGTCCCGATTGTGGTCATGATCGCCTACCTCCTGGTCGCCCGCCGGCTGGGAGCTTTCGAGCACATCTGATGAGGCTGTCGAAGAGAGCGCGGGTGTTGCTGCGGATCGCCGTCGCGATCGGGCTCGCCTTCATCTACATCCCGCTGCTGGTGATCGCGATCTACGCCTTCAACTCGAGCAAGATCCTGGCCTGGCCGCCGCCCGGCTTCACGCTCGAATGGTTCAGCAAGACCTTCGAAAACGAATCGGTACGGGAAGCGTTCCTGACCTCGGTCGAGGCCGGCGTAGTGGCGACGGCGATCGCCCTGCTGCTCGGCACCCTGGCCTCGCTGGCCGTCGTCCGCCACCGCTTCTTCGGCCGCGAAACGATCTCCTTCCTGGTCGTGCTGCCGATCGCCCTGCCGGGGATCGTCACCGGCGTCGCCCTCAGCAACACCTTCACCCAGGTGCTGGGAATTCCGCTCAGCCTCCTCACGGTGATCATCGGCCACGCCACCTTCTGCATCGTCGTCGTCTACAACAACGCGACGGCGCGGCTGCGTCGCCTCTCCTCCTCCTTCGAGGAGGCCTCGGCCGACCTCGGCGCCGACACCTGGCAGACCTTCCGCAGCGTCACCCTGCCGGGAATGCGCAGCGCCCTCGTCGCTGGCGGCCTGCTGGCCTTCGCCCTCTCCTTCGACGAGATCATCGTCACCAACTTCACGATCGGCGCCGGCGAAGAAACGCTGCCGATCTGGATCTTCTCCCACCTCTTCCGGCCCAACGACCTGCCGGTGGTCAACGTCGTCGCCGTGATCGTGGTGCTGATCTCGATCCTGCCGGTCTACCTGGCGCACCGTCTCAGCAGCGACGAAGGCGGGGTGGCGGCCGGCAAAGGCGCGGCGGCGCCGGTCGAGGCGGAAGCGACCGCGGTGCCTTAGGGACGTGCCAGCTTGGCGGCCTGCTCGGCACCGAGATAGGGCGCCAGGGTCAGCTCGACCAGGTCCGGCAGCAGTTGCTCGAGCTTGGCGGTGCGGCCGGCGTTGATCTCGCGCACGATCAGGGAGACGATGCCGCCGACCAGGGTCGCCTCGGTCGCCTCCGGCAGTGGCCGCTCGCCGCCGTGCTCGGGCCGGCCCGCCTTGAGGATCTCGACGAAGCCCTGCATCGATTGGCGGTGGCGGGCGGCGATCTCGCCGCCAGCGGCAACCGGCTCGATCATCACCACGCGGGCCAGCTCGGGCTCGCCGGCGAGGAAGCGCAGCATCGTCGCCAGCGCCGCCCGCACCTGCTGCGGCCAGTCCTCGAAAGATTGGGCCGCCACCTGCATCGATTCGCGGATGTGGTCAGAGACCATTTCGTAGGCGGCGAGGAAGCAGGCTTCCTTGTCGGCGAAGTGCTCGTAGAAGGTGCGGCGCGAGACCGAAGCCGCTTTGGTGATGTTGGCGACGGTGGTGGCGTTATAGCCGCGCTCAGCGACGGTGTCGACCAGCGCGGTGATGATCCGCTCGCGCTGGTTCTGGGCGATGAACTCGCGCGGTAGGCCGTGGCGGCCGGCGGGCAGGCGGGGGGCCGCGGCCGGCGCATCGGCCTCTTTGGCCGGACGCTTTCGCGCTTTCTTCGTCTCTTTCGCCGCCCCTTTCGCCACTCTGGCGACGACCATACCCGACCGCCCTGCCGGGTCAGCGCAGCGGTTGGACCAGCAGCTCGTCCTCGGCGGCACGGGCGCCCAGGTAGGGCATCATCGCCATGTAGACGAGCTCGGAGAGGAATTCTTCGCCGCGCTCGATCGCGCCGGCGCGGACCTTGTTGATCATCGTCCCGTAGATCGCCCCGGAGACCATCTCCGCGGTGCTGCGCGAGACGGCAGCGCAGCCGGGGATTTCGGTGCGGCCAGCATCAATCAGGTCAGCCATCCGCTGCAGGACCAGGTCGCGGCGGGCCTGGGCCCGGCTGCCCACCCCATTGACCTCGAGGACGAGGAAGCGGGCCCGGGCCGCATCCTCCTGGAAGAAGCGCATCGCCGCCCAGGCCGCGGCCCAGATGCGGTCGTGCCAGCGAAGCGGGCGGGCATAGGCTTCGGTCGCGCGCAGGCAGAGCTCAGCGGCGACCTCGTCGAGGACGCGCAGGAAGCAATCCTCCTTGCTGTGGAACCAGCGGTCGAAGCCGGCGCGGTCGACGCCGGCGCGGGCGCAGATCATCGCCACGGTGGTCGCCTCCACGCCCTGCTCGGCAACGAGCTCGATCAGGGCGCCGGCGATGCGCTGGCGGGCGGGGTCCTCGCTGGTCGAGGGCCGGGATTCGATCCGAGTGCTCACGCGCGCCCGGCCCCTGCGCTCGCTTTCCTCAGGCAGCCACCCGCGCCTGAGCGGCATCGGCGGCCCGTCCCGCCTCCACCTCGCCGACGTAAGGCGTCAGCGTCACCTGCAGCATCTCCGGCAGCAGCGCCATCAGGTCGTCGACATCGTCGGCGACCAGCCGCTGGTGCACCAGCCAGGTGATCCCGCCCACCAGCGCCACCTCGAGCCCGTCGGGAAGCAGCGCTGCCCGCGGGTTGAACTCGCGCCCTTCGCGCAGCTTCGGCGCCACGCTCTCCAGCATCGACTGGTAGCGGGCAAGGGCGGCGATGCCGGAGGCCTGCGACTCGACGATGCAGAGCTTCGCCCGCTCCCGCTCCCGCACCACCATCTCGAGGAAGATCTGCAACCCGGAGGAGATCTGCTCCTCCCAGGGCTGGCTCGTGTCCAGGAGCTCGGCGAAGACCTCCTTGGCGGCGTCGACGCTCTCGTCGAAGGCGGCGAGGAAGCACTCCTCCTTGCCGGAGAAGTGCTCGTAGAAGGTGGCGAGAGCGACGCGGGCGGTCTTGGCGATCAGCTCGATCGTCGTCTTCTGATAGCCGCGCTCGGCGCAGAGCTCGGCCATCGCCAGCAGGATCCGCTGCCGCTGGTTCTCGGCGACGTAGTCGCTGGGGATCAGGTGCCGACCCGGGGGCAGTTTGGCGAGGCGCTCCGACAGCGGCCTTTGCTCCGGCATACCACCAAGATACCAGAACGTTCGTCTGGTGTCCAAATTCCTTCTCTATAGAAACTTTCGCGTTCTGATCACCAGTGTCTCTGAAAGCTGGTATATCTAGACAAAAGGAGACTGTTTTCAGAGGCACATGATGATGACCCAGATTGCAAAGACCAACGCTGAGGCCCCGGAGCCGTCGGTCCTCCTCTTCCCCGGCTACGGCAAGCGGCGGGCGCGGGAGCGGCTGATCGAGGCGGTACTGACTGTCAGCGGTGAGCGCGGCTACGAGGCCATCGCCGTCCAGGACATCATCGAGGCGGCGAAGGCGAGCCGGGCGACCTTCTACAAGTACTTCGAGGACAAGGACGACTGCTTCGCCCAGGCCTACACCGAGGCCGCGGACTGGCTGTACCAGCGCCTCGGCGCCGTGGCGCAGCGCCAGCCGAGCTGGAAGGAGGGGCTGCGGGCGGCGGTGGCGGAGCTGCTCGAGTTCTGCGCCAACCAGCCGGCGATCGCGCGGGCGCTGTTCGTCGAGGTGCATGCCGCCGGCGGCGACGCCCTGACACACCATGAAGTTTTGATGGAGCGCCTCTCCCACGCCATCGATGGCGCACGCCGCGAGAATTCGTCTCGCCAAGCTCCACCTCCAGTAACTGCCGCCTTCATGGTAGGGGCAATCGAGACGCTCGTGCGTTCCAAGCTGATGAGCGACGACCCCCCGGAGACCGCTCCCGAGCTGCTCCCGGGCATCCTCCACTTCGTCGTAATGCAGTTCTATGGCGAGGATGCGGCCTGGGAAGAGCTGACCGCGGCCCCGATCGCGACCTGGCATTCGCGCCGAGAGGCCGCCACCAGAATCCCCTGAATGGGGGGTGTGCGAGGGGGGCGGTGCGGCCCCCCGGCCTCCTCAGAGCGGGATGTTGCCGTGCTTGCGCTTCGGCTGCGCCACGCGCTTTGACTGCAGCATTCGCAGGGCGCGGATCAGCTTCGGGCGGGTCTGGCGGGGCTCGATGACGTCGTCGATGTAGCCGCGCTCCGCCGCCGAGTAGGGGTTGGCGAAGTGGGCTTTGTAGTCGTCGATCAGCTTCTGGCGGCGCTCGTCCGGGGTCGGCGAGTTGGCGATGTCTTTGCGGTAGATGATGTTGACGGCGCCCTCGGGGCCCATCACCGCGACCTCGGCCGTCGGCCAGGCGACGTTGTAGTCGGCCAGCATGTGCTTGGAGGCCATGACGTCGTAGGCGCCGCCGTAGGCCTTGCGGGTGACGACCGTGAGCTTCGGCACCGTCGCCTCGGTGAAGGCGTAGAGCAGCTTGGCGCCGTGGCGGATGATCCCGTTCCACTCCTGGTCGGTGCCGGGCAGGAAGCCGGGCACGTCGGTAAAGGTGAGGATCGGGACGTTGTAGCAATCGCAGGTGCGGACGAAGCGGGCCGCCTTCTCAGAAGCCTCGATGTCGAGCACGCCGGCGAGGAAGGCGGGCTGGTTGCCGACGATGCCGACGGGATAGCCGTCGAGGCGGGCAAAACCGCAGACGATGTTTTTGGCGAAGTGCTCGTGGACCTCGAAGAAGTCGCCGTCGTCGACGACGAGCGAGATCACATTGCGCATGTCGTAGGGCTTGGAGGGATCGTCGGGGACGACGGTGTCGAGCTCCTCGTCTTCGCGCTCGGGGTCGTCGGCCGGCTCGAAGCGGGGCGGCGCCTCGAGGTTGTTCGAGGGCAGGAAGCTGAGCAGGTAGCGGCAGTCCTCGAGGCAGCTCTCCTCATCCTCGGAGGCGAAGTGGGCGACGCCCGACTTCGAGTTGTGGCTCATCGCGCCGCCGAGCTCCTCGAACTCGACTTCCTCGCCGGTCACGGTTTTGATCACTTCCGGGCCGGTGATGAACATGTGTGAGGTCTCTTTGACCATGAAGATGAAGTCGGTCATCGCCGGCGAGTAGACGGCGCCGCCGGCGCAGGGGCCCATGATCAGGCTGATCTGGGGGATCACCCCGGAGCATTTGACGTTGCGGACGAAGACGTCGCCGTAGGCGCCGAGCGAGACGACGCCCTCCTGGATCCGGGCTCCCCCCGAATCGTTGATGCCGACGACCGGCGCCCCGACCTGGGCCGCCAGGTCCATGACCTTGCACATCTTCTCCGCCATGACCTCGCCGAGGCTGCCGCCGAAGACGGTGAAGTCCTGCGAGAAGACGAAGACGGTGCGGCCTTCGATCGTCCCGTGCCCGGTGACGACGGCGTCGCCCCAAGGCCGGTTTTTCTGCATTTCGAAGTCGTAGGTGCGGTGGCGGACGAAGGTGTCGAGCTCCTCGAAAGAACCGGGGTCGAGCAGCTTCTCGATCCGCTCGCGGGCGGTCATCTTGCCCTTTGCGTGCTGCTTCTCGACCGCCTTCTCGGAGGCCGAGTGGACCGCCGCCTCGCGCAGCTCGCGCAGGTAGGCGACCTTCTCCTCGTGGGTGACCGGATTCTTCTCGCGCATATCGGCGCGGGAGTCTATTTCCCGGCCCCAGCGCGTGACGCGTCGTCGTCGCTCAGCCGCCGAAGGGACGGCGCTGCGGCTCCGCGAGCCGGTCCAGGAACGCTTCGAGGTCGGCGATTTCGAGGCCGGTGGTCTCCTCAGCCCGCACCTCGACCCGCGTGCCGAAGCCCTTCCCGGCCATCGTCACCTCGACGCCCTCGACCTCTTCCAGGAGTTCGTTCAACTCCGGCTCGGACTTCATCAGCGTCCGCGCTGCCTCGATCATGGGAGCGCTTTCGACCGAGCCGGGCGTGATCCTTCTGCAAATTCCCCTCTGAGGCCGGCATCGTCGCGCCCTTCGAAGCCGGGCTTATTCGCGCACTTTGCAGAGTTTGACCACGGTGCCGCTGAGAACGGTCTTGTCTTTGAAGGTGAAGGTGCCGCGGGCCTGGAGGTGCCCGACTTCACAGCGGGCGTTGATGAAGCTGTGCTTCTCGCCCCCGAACGTCCATTTGCGGCCCACCTTTCCCTTGGCGGAGATGGGGATGCCGTAGCCACCGGCGATTGGTGGGATTTCCACGTTGATGCGATAGCCGTAGACGCCATTGTTGATTTTTTCGATCACTATCGGGACGACATAGGTGGTGGGGACCGGAACATTGAGGTAGCCGTGGCCGATCACGGTGTCGAAGCCGTGTTCCTTGGGACCGTTGAAGAGGGTCAGGGGCGAGGAGACGGGAATGGGCGCCTGTTCGGGGAACTTGACGACCCCGTGGGCAACTCCCTCGCCGACGATCGCGCTGCGGCAAATGCGACGGGCGGCTGCCACCGTGGTCGCCTGAAGCTTCTTCGTAGTGCAGACCCCGAGCCCGGTCGTATCGAGCGAACCGTGGCGGTCGAATTCGGCTTCGACCTTTTCCAGAACCGGCGGGAGCTCGCCGTCAACCGTGGCAATGTGGCCGGCGCCGTGAAGGCTGATGGGGGCGTCGTGATGTTTGGGCAGCGCTTCTGGCTCGAAGTCACCGCGCCCGACCAGGACGATGTTCCCGGCACGCAATTCGATCACTTCCTTGTTGCGCACCGCCAGTGCCGTTGCTGCGACGGCAAGCAAAGCAACCATGGCAATTAGAAAAACTTGTGCTCTCCGTGAGACTCTCTTCTTCTTCTTGATCTTCATCGCGCCCTCCCCGGTTCCGCTATCTCGGGATCACCGTAACCCACCAGAACCGGCTTCTGCAGCGGGATTAATGGCAGATCCATAAAGGGTTGGTCCGCAATGGGAACCGCTGTGTCCCTCTATAGATAGAAAACTTCGTAGGGCGCTACCTTCAGCAGCCCCCGAAGCTCAGAAGAAGGCGCCACCCTTGTATTCGCCGAAGACGTCGCGCATGGCGCCGCAGGCCTCGCCGATCGAGGCGTTGGCCTTGAGGGCGGCGCGGATTGGGTGCAGGAGGTTGCCCTCGCCGCGGGCGACGTCGCGGATCGCCTCCAGCCTGGCCGCGACCTCGGCCTGGTCGCGGTTCTCCTTGAAGGCCTTGAGCCGGGCCAACTGCCGCTGCTCGGCCTCTGGATCGACCTTGAGAATGTCGACGTCGTCGACCTGGTCGGTGACGAATTTGTTCACGCCCACAATCACGTCCTGGCCGCTCTTGTAGCGCTCGTGGTAGCTCAGCGCCGACTCCTCGATCTCCCTCTGCATGAACTCGAGCGCCTCGACCGAGCCGCCCAGCTCTTCGACCTTCTCCATCAGCTCCCAGGCGCGTAGTTCGACCTCGTCGGTCAGCGACTCGACGAAGTAGGAGCCGGCGAAGGGATCGACGGTGTCGGCGGCGCCGGACTCGTAGGCGAGCACCTGCTGGGTGCGCAGGGCGATCCGGGCAGAGCGCTCGGTCGGCAGGGCCAGCGCCTCATCGAAGCCGTTGGTGTGCAGCGACTGGGTGCCGCCGCAGACGGCGGCGAAGCCCTGCAGGGCGACGCGGATGATGTTGACCTCGGGCTGCTGCGCCTGCAGCGTGACGCCGCCAGTCTGGGTGTGGAAGCGGATCTTCATCGAGTTCGGGTTCTCGGCCCCGAAGCGCTCTTTGACGATTTTCGCCCACATCCGCCGCACCGCGCGGAACTTGGCGATCTCCTGGAAGACCTGGTTGTGGCCGTTGAAGAAGAAGGCGAGGCGGGGGGCGAACTCGTCGATCTTCAGGCCTCTGTCCAGCGCCGCTTCGACGTAGGCGATCGCGTTGGAGAGAGTGAAGGCGACCTCCTGCACGGCCGAGCAGCCCTTCTCGCGGATGTGGTAGCCGGAGATCGAAATCGTGTTCCATTTCGGCACGTTCTCGCGACAGTACTCGAAGATGTCGGTGGTGAGGCGCATGGTCGGCGCCGGCGGGTAGATGTAGTTGCCGCGGGCCATGTACTCCTTCAGCACGTCGTTCTGGACGGTGCCGCGGAGCTTCTCGGAGGGGACGCCCTGCTCCTCGCCGACCAGCTCGTAAAGCAGCAGCAGGATCGACGCCGGGGCATTGATCGTCATCGAGGTGGAGACGCCGTCGAGGGGGATCTGGTCGAAGCAGATCCGCATGTCCTCGATCGTGTCGATCGGGACGCCGGTGCGGCCGACCTCGCCGTGGCAGAGCGGGTCGTCGGAGTCGCGGCCGAGCTGGGTCGGCAGGTCGAAGGCCATCGAGAGGCCGGTCGAGCCGTGCTCGATCAGGTAGCGATAGCGCTCGTTGGTGTCCTCGGGGGAGGCGAAGCCGGCGTACTGGCGCATCGTCCAGAGCCGGTCGCGGTACATGCCCTCGTGGATGCCGCGGGTGAAGGGCGGCTCACCGGGCTCGCCCAACCGTTCCTGCAGGCCGGGAGCGACGTCGCTCTCCTCATAGAGGCGCTCGATCTCGATGCCAGAGTCGGTGAAGACGCGCTCGTCATCGGGGCCGACCAGGGGCGCGATCGTGCGGTGGGCCTCCTCGGACGTTCTGTCGGTACTTGCCATTAGCCGCAGGATATTGAGCCGGCGCCTCCGGGGCTCAGGCGGCGAGCTCAGCGCGCCACCAGTCGAGCAGGTCGGCGAGGCTGCGCTCGAGCAGAATCGCGGGAACGAAGCCGGTGGCTTCGCGCAGGCGGGTCGGGTCGCCGAGCAGGAGCGGCGGGTCGGAGGGCCGAGCCAAGGCCGGGTCGACGCGCGTGCTGACTTCGAGCGCGCTCGATGCAGCGAGCGCGGCGGCGAGGTCAGCGACGCTCGGGGCCACGCCGGAGCAGAGGTTGTAGGTGCCGGTGAGGCGGCGGCGCGAGACCTCCAGCAGAGCGCGGGCCGCGTCGCGGACGTCGGTGGTGTCACGGGCGGCGCCGGGATTTCCCAGGGCGAGCTCGACCCGCTGCTCGCCCCCCCGCTCGGCGGCGGCGATCTGCCGGGCGAGGGCGGAGGCGGCGCTGAAGGCGGGCTGGCCCGGGCCGACGAGGTTGAAGGCGCGGACGACGGCGACCTCCAGCCCGCGTGCCCGCGCGTACTGGGCGCAGAGCGCCTCCATCGCCAGCTTGCCGGCGCCGTAGGGGCTGACCGGCGCGGTCGGGGTGTCCTCGCCGAGCGGCATCGAGTTGGCAGGCGGCTTGCCGTAGACGGCCGCCGAGGAGAGGCAGAGCACGTGGGCAGCGGGAGCGTGGCGGGAGATCGCCTCGAGCAGGTTGAGGACGCCGGTGGCGTTGACCGAGAAGACCTCGGCCGGGCGCTCCCAACTGCGGGCGACCGAGGAGGAACCGGCGGCGTTGACGACGAGGTCGGGCCGCGCCGCCTCGACGCAGGCCTCAACCGAGTCGGGATCGGTCAGGTCGCAGGCCGGGGCCCCGTCGCCGCCCGTCCGGGAGGACGTGACGACGCCCAGGCCGGCATCGGTGGCAGCCTGTCGCAGCCGCGCGCCGGCGAATCCGCCCGCGCCGAGCAGCAGCAAAGTGGGGGCCGACGTGTTCAGGGGGACAACGATATGCGGGTGAAGCCGAACCGAAAGCTGTCCGTCGCGGGGATCGCCGCCTTGGTCGCGCTGGGCCTTCTCGCCCTGCTCCCGGCCGGAGCCGGCGCCGACCCGATCGCCAGCGGCCGCACCAAGCTGGCCTTCGACAGCTCCCTTTTCATGACGTTGCGTCAAGACGGGGTTGCAATCAAGGGTCTGAAGGGGGCCACGGCCAACGGCCGCTTCGTCGGCTTGCCGGTCAAAGGCGGGCTGATCGACCTCGGTACCGCCAACGGCTTCGTCACCCACGAAAGCGGCTTCCGCCTCCTCGCCGGCCGGCGGGCGGTGACGCTGACCCAGCTCGGCCTCGACACCAACAAGGCCGAAGTGCGAGCCCAAGTCGACGGGCAGAAGATGCGGATCGCCGCTATCCCGCACTACCGCTACCAGCGCAAGGGCTTCGGCGACCTGATCGAAGCAGTGGCGCTGCGGCCGACCGCCAGGCTCGCCAAGACGCTCGACGCGAAGCTCGGCCTGCCGGGGGCGTTCCGCGCCGGCAAGCCCTTCCTCACCGTCACCACCAACCTGCAGCCGGAATTCGACTCGGTGACCGGGGGCACGATGCAGTTCAGCCTCGACCCCGGCACCGTCGAAAAGATCAAGTCGCTCGGCGTCGACTTCCTCCCCTTCGAAGTGACGCCGGAAGGCGGCACCTACTCCTACACGGCCCCGATTCGCGCCGGCGCCATATATCCCGACCTGCGCCACGGCTTCGCAAACATCGAAGGCGGCCTGCGGATCGGGCGCGTCGAAGGACCTTCGCCGGTCATCACCATGGCCGACTTCGGCTTCTCGTTCGAAACGTACAAGCTCAGTAGCGCCATCTCGGTCCACACCGAAGCCGGGCAACTGGCGCCCTCATCCGGCGGGCCGCTCGCCGCGCTCGACCTCTCCGGCGCCACCGTCCGGGTCGACCGCGACGCCCGCACGGTCACCGTGACCAACGCCCACGCGACGCTGGAAGAACCGGTCGCCAACCTGATCAACGAAACGTTCGCCAAGCCCAAGGGCAAGGCGCCGGTACTCGCCGCGGGAGACCCGCTCGGGACCTTCTCGCTGCGGCTGGAAGGGCGCTGAGCGAGGAGCTCAGTCGCCGGCGCCGACCAGGCGCTCGACACCGGTCTGCTCGATCGTCCGGCGCAGGCCGTCGATCAGCTCGATTTCCGGCTGCCAGCCGAGCAGGTCGCGGGCGCGGCCGATGTCGGGCCGGCGCTGTTTCGGGTCGTCGGTGGGCAGCGCCTCGTAGACGATCTCCGAGCGAGACTCGGTCACCTCGACCACGGCCTTGGCCAGCTCTAGCAGCGTGAACTCGTTCGGGTTGCCGATGTTGACCGGCTGGTGGACGTCGGACTCGGCCAGGGCGACGATGCCGCGGATCAGGTCATCGACGTAACAAAAGCTGCGGGTCTGGCTGCCGTCGCCGAAGACGGTCAGCGGCCGGTCCTGCAGAGCCTGGCGCAGGAAGGTCGGGATCGCGCGGCCGTCGTGCGGGCGCATGCGCGGGCCGTAGGTGTTGAAGATGCGGACGATCGCCGTGTCGACGCCCTGCTGGCGGTGGTAGGCCATGGTCAGCGCCTCGGCGTAGCGCTTGGCCTCGTCATAGACGCCGCGCGGGCCGATCGGGTTGACGTGGCCCCAGTAGTCCTCCTGCTGCGGGTGGACCTGGGGGTCGCCGTAGACCTCGCTGGTCGAGGCGATCAGGAAGCGGGCGCGCTTGAACTTGGCGACGCCGAGCATGTGGTGGGTGCCCATCGAGCCGACCTTGAGCGTGTGTAGCGGCAGCCGCAGATAGTCGATCGGGCTGGCCGGCGAGGCCAGGTGGTAGACGAAGTCGACATCCTCGTCGATCTCGACCCGCTCGATGATGTCGATGTTGCGGAAGTCGAAGGCGTCGTCGCGGATGTGGGCGATGTTCTCCAGCGACCCGGTCTCGAGGTTGTCGATGCAGATGACCCGGTGCCCCTTGCCGAGCAGGTGCTCGCAGAGGTGGGAACCCAGGAAGCCGGCGCCGCCGGTGACCACACAAGTGCTCATGCGCCCGATGCTATCGGTGCCGCCCGTCGCCCGCCCGCCACCCCGTGCCACCGCTTGATCCCGCAATTTCCGCGAGTTGCCGCTGCGAAGGTCGTCCAGTGGGGGGAGAACTTCGCTGAGGCCGGGCCTAGCCGCTGGCATCTTGGTGCGACAGGTCAAAGCGGACAGGGGAGACAAAGTGGTGAGTCCGGCAGGGGAGGATGCGGCAGTGCCGCGTCCTCGAGATGTGGATGCCGCGCGCAAGCGGGCGGCGGTGGAGCTGTTCGCCCGCTACGAGCAGACGCTGCGCCGGACGGCGGGGCGGTACTCGATGTGCGCCGACGACGTCGACGACGCCCTGCAGCGGGCGCTGGAGATCCTCCTCACCAAGGCACCCAGCGAGGACCAGCGGGAACTAATCCGCTGGATGCAGACCGTCGTCAAGCACGAGGCCTTGGCGGTGCGGGCCGAGCGCGAGCGGATCCTGGCCGGCCCGGCGGCGCGGCGCGCTCCCGAATTCGGCGAGGACTGGGTGGCGGCGCTGCCGTCCCACAGCGCCGGCCCGGCCGAGCGCGCCGAGCGCAGCGAGGCGATCGCCCGCAGCCGCGAGGCCCTGCAGGCGCTGAAGCCGCAGGAGCTGCGCGCCCTCAGCCTGCTCGCCGAGGGCTACTCCTACGCCGAGATCGGCGAAATCACCGGGTTCAGTAAAACGAAGATCAACAGATGTCTCGCCGAGGGCCGGGAGCGGTTTCGCAAAATCGTCGCCCGCAGCGAGGATGGGCGGCGCTGCGCCGACCTGGGCCCGTTGCTCTCCGCCTTCTGCGACGGCGAGGCGCCGGCGGAGGAAGTGGCGACCCTGCGCGAGCACCTGCGCGCCTGCTCCAGCTGTCGCGCGACCGTGCGCGCCTATCGGGCGGCGCCAGCCGCTGTCGCCGGGCTGCTCCCGATGCTGCCGGTCAGCCGCTCCTTCTTCGAGCGGGCGCAGCAGGCACTGGCGGACCTCGCTTCCCGCCTCGGCCTCGGCGCCGGCGAGCAGACCGCCTCGCAGGTGGCGCTGACCGGCGGCACTCGCGGGGCCGGGGCGGCGGCCCTGGCCAAAGCCCTCGCCCTCTGCGCCGGCGCCGCCGGCGGTGCTGCCTGCGTCGCCACCGGCGTCGCGCCGCTGCCGCTGGCGACGGAGCGTGAGCAGAAGGCACCGGCGATCGAGCGGCGGCTCGATCGCACCGAGGTCGTCGCCTGGCACGCCGAGGAAGGTGAGCTCGAACCGGCGCCTCAGCCGACCGTAGAAGCGGCCGGAGAAGAGGTTGCCGCCGAGCCGGCGGCGCCTCCTCCCCCGGAACCCGAGCTCGAGCTCGAAACGGCGGCCCCTGCCCCCGCGGCCACGCCGGCGCCGGCGCCGGTCGCCGCGACCCCGATCGAAGCGGCGCCATCGGCCGGCGCCGCTTCGGCGGGCAGCGCGGCTGGGGAGTTCGGGCCATGAGGCGCCTACGAGCGGCGTTGGCGGCGATCTCCGTCTTTGCCTTGATGACCACGGGAGCGACCGCGAGTGCCGAGGCGGCGCCGGCCCGAATCGTCGGCCTCCACGTCGAGGGTGGCGAAGGCTGGCACTGGCAAGAGCAGTTCCTGCTCAGCTGGGATTTCGACACCAGCGGCACTGCCGCGGTCCACTACCGCGTCCGCGCCGTCGGCGGGACCGTCGTCGCCGAACAGCGGCTGCCCTGGGCACAGCGGACGGTCGACGACGTGCGGCTCGACCACGACGGGGTCTTCCTGGCCGAGATCTGGGCCGAGGACGTGTTCGGCGTTGCCGGCCTGCCGGCGGCGGCCTACCTGCGACTCGACCGGGCACGGCCGAGCACCGCGACGCCGCTGCTGCCATCGGGCTGGATCGCGGGCAGCCAGGCGGTCCACGTCCGGCTCACGCACCCGGGAGGAGCGGCGCCGCCTTCCGGCATCCGCGGCTACGCGGTCTCGATCAACACCGACCCCAACGGCTCCCCCTGCGCCGCCGAGTTCTGCGAGGAGGGAGAGATCGACCTCCGAGGCGGGGCGAGCGACGACACCCTGATCGTGCCGAGCCTGCCAGAGGGGAGGCTGTACGTGCACGCGGTGGCGGTCTCGGGCTCGGGCCTGCGCTCGAGCCAGGTCGGGACCGCAGTCGCGCTCGTCGACGCGACTTCACCCCGGGTCGGTTTCGAGGGCGTACCGGCTGGCTGGGCGAGCGGCCCGGTCGCCGTTCGCGCCGTCGCCACCGACGCGCGAGCCGGGATGACGGCCAGCGACGCGGCCGGTGCCTTCACCGCCATAGCCGTCGACGGCGGACCGCCGACCGTCAGCCGCGGCGCCAGCAGCGGCACGGTCGTCAGCGGTAACGGCGTCCACCGGCTCACGGCCTTCGCCCGCGACGCGGTCGGGAACGGAGGCGGCGAGCCGAGCGCAACGGCGACGGTGCGGATCGACACCGAGCCGCCGCGGGTGGCCTTCGCCGACCGCAGCGACCGCGATGACGGCGACCAGATCGAGGCGACCGTCAGCGACAGCGGATCGGGAGTAGCCGCACGTGGCTGGATCGCTTTCCGCCCGGTCGGCTCGCGACAGCGCTTCGAGCCACTGCCAACGACGGCGGCCGCGGGCCACCTGAGGGCGCGCTGGGACCCAACCGCGCACCGGCCGGGAACCTACGAACTGCAAGCCAGCGGCTTCGACCTCGCCGGCAACACGGCGGCGAGCAACCGCCGCGCCAACGGCTCACGGATGCTCGTCGTCAACCCGCAGCGGGCGGAGACGCGGATCGAGGCACGGATCGTCGAGTCCACAGCGGCTTCCCCCGGCTCGGGACGGTCGCTGCGCGGCCGGCTACGGAGCGCCAACGGGGTGCCGCTGCCGGGGCGGGAGGTCGAGGTCGTCGAGACCTATGCCCCCGGCGCCGTCCTGCCTTCGCGCACCGCGACCGTGGGGACCGGTGCCGAGGGCGACTTCACCCTGCGACTGGCGCCGGGCCCGAGCCGTCGCCTTCAGCTCTCCTTCGCCGGGGAGCGCTCCTTCGCCCCGGCCCCGGCGGCCACGGTTTCCTTCGAGGTGCCCAGTCGGGTGCGGCTCGCCACCTCCTCGCGGCGAGCCCGGATCGGCGGGCGGCCCGTCGTCTTCCGCGGCCGCGTCGCCAAGCTCGGCGCCGCCCTGCCCCGCGGCGGCCTTGCAGTCGCCCTGCAGTTCCGGCTGCCGGGCCTGAAGTGGAGCGAGTTCCGCACCGTCGCCAGCGACAGCCGCGGCCGCTTCCACTATCCCTACGCCTTCGCCGACGACGACAGCCGCGGCGTCCGTTTCCAGTTCCGCGCCGTCGTCGCCGCGCAAGAGGGTTGGCCCTACGCCGCGGGTACCTCGCGCGCAGTCAGCGTCACCGGGCGCTGAAACGACGAGCGCCCCGGGATTCCCGGGGCGCTCGGTACAGCAAGGGTGTCGTCAGACCTAACGGAGTGCCGCCAACTGATCCGTGACCTGATCCACCAGGCCCTGGGCGCGGGAGGTCTGCTCGTCGACGACGCGGCGGACGCGCTGCTCGACCTCGTTGCGGTTGCGCTTCAGGGTCGACTCGACGTTGCGCTGGTGCTTGCGCGCTTCGCGCTCGACCCGGTTACGGGTCTTGCGGGCTTCGGTCGCCGCTTTGCGACGGGCGGTGGTGCCGCGACGCTCGGTGCGCTTGAGGGTTTTCGTGACCTGTTTGCGGTAGGCCTTGATCTGCTTCTCGGCGCGGTCGCGGCCGGTCCACGGCTCGACCAGGTCGGAGACGCGGTCGCTGACGCTGAGGACAACGCCGACCGGGAAGTCGACGGCGGTCTCAGCGGCCGCGAGGACCTGGTTCTTCTCCGCCGCGGCGGTCTTGGTCGCGGCGCGTTTGCTCGCGGTCGCGGTGGCTTTGGCGGATTTTTTCGCTTCGGTGGTGGCGCGTTTGGCCTGGGTTTTGGCTTTGCTGCCGTTCTGGGTTGCCATAAAGAGGAATATGTCCTTCCGAATCCGGGGTTTACTGCCCTGCCAGGAAGTTCGCGAGTGTAACGAACGTATGTTCTTTCGTCGAACAGGTGTTCCTAACCCGTTTTCGGTACCCAGTTACAGTTTTTCCTAAGCTCGCTGCGCGGCCACGACGGTAGCCAGCGCCGCCGGCGAGTTGGCGGCGGCCATCGGGTAGCGCGCCTCGAGGTCAAGCGGCGCCTCGGCCAGCGGCAGCTCGCCGAACGCCACCTCTCCCCCGGCCTCGCGGGCAATCAGTTGCGCCGCAGCCGCGTCGACCGAGCGGCAGGGCCGCAGGCTCAGCATCGCGTCGAAGCGACCGCTGGCGACGTAGGCGGCAGTAATCGCGATCGAGCCGACGACCCGCAAGCGGTAGGCCTTGCCGGCAAGGGCGTCGAGGGCCGGCCGCGACCACTCCGGCTCGGCCGACTCCAGGCCCACCACCTCGAGCTTGCCGTTGGCGGCGGCGGTGACCCGGGCGGGGCCGTCGCCCAGGGTCGCCCCCTTGCCGCGCCAGGCGGCGAACTCCTCATCGGCACCAAAGTCATGGACGAAGCCGAACTCGACGTCGGCCATCGAAGGGCCGGAAGCGACGGCGATGCTGAGGCTGTGCGAGGGGATCGTGCGGCGGGCGTTGAGCGAGCCGTCGATCGGGTCGATCACCACCCGCACCGTGTCGCCATCGCCGAAGGCGACCTCGCCGCGCTCCTCGGAGACGGCGACGAAAGAGGCGCCAGCCGCGGCGAGCTGGTCAAGCTCAGCGAAGACGACGTCCTCGCAGCGGCGGTCGATTACCAGCGTGCGGTCGCCCCCCTCGCCGATGCCCTCGTAGACGGTGCGCTCCTCGCTGCTCGGGGTGGCGGCGAAGATCCGCCGCTGCTCGGCAACGATGCGGCGGCAGATTCCCAGCCAGTCTGCGGAGAGGGCGTCCATCGGGCCGGATGCTAGTCGGGCCGGCGACGGCGCCCGCCGCGACAACCGCCGCGCTAGCGTTGGGCGATGCCCGAGGGTCCGCAGATGGTGACCGTGGAGACCGACGCGCGCGAGCGCGTGGTCGCCCATGGCGAGGGGCCGCTGCTGGTGCTCGGCGCCGCCGGGACCGGCAAGACCGAGCTGCTGGCGCGGCGGCTGGCGCGGCTGGCGGCGAGCGAGACCACGCCCGACCGCGTGCTGGCGATCGGCTCGACGCGGGCGACGGCGCGAAGGCTGCGGCAACGGGTCGAGGCGCTGCTGGTGGGCCCTTATGAGGAGCTCTGGGTCGGCAGCTGGGACGCGATCGGCGAGCGGCTGCTGCGCGAGCACGCCGAGGCGGCCGGGCTCGAACCCTTCTTCGACGTGCTGGGACCGGCCGAGCGGCTGGCGATGCTGCTTGACCGGCTCGACCGCCTGCCGCTACGCCGGCACGAGATTCGCGGCAACCCGGCCGGCCTGCTGGCGCGGCTGCTGGCGCGAATCGACTCGCTGAAGGCGGACCGGATCGGGCCGACGCGGCTGGAGCAGATGGCGCGCGAGCGCGAAGCTGGGGCGGCGGACGAGGCGGGACGCGAGGGGGCGCGGCGCGAGCTCGAGTTCGCCGAGTTCTTCACCGCCCACGACCGCATCCTCGCCGAGACGGCCAGCCTCGACCGCGGCGACGTCTTCCTCGCCCTCGACTGCCTGCTGGTGGAGCGGCCCGACGTCAAGCGGCAGATCTGCGAGCGCTTCCCCTTCCTGATGGTCGACGAGCTAGAGGAGGCGACGCCGGCGCAGCGGACGGTCCTCGCGGCGCTCGCCGAAGAGTCGGCCAGCCAGCTCTGCGCGACCGAGGCGGCCGAGGCCGAGGTCTGGTTCCGCGACCTCCACGCCGAGGCCGAGGTGGTCGCGCTCGAGCACCGCTTCCGCGAGCCACAGTTGCGCTTCTGGCGCTGCGCCAACGAGCGCGCTGAGGCGCAGGCGGTGGCGCGTGAGGCCGAGCACCTGGTCGCCGGCGGCGCCGACCCGGAGGCGATCTGCGTCCTCTTCGCCGACCCCGCGCGCCAGGGCGGCGCCGTCGCCGGGGCGATGGAGGAGCGCGGCATCCCCTTCCACCTATCCGGCCCGGTGGCGCTGTTCCAGCGGCCCGAGGTGCGTGACGCGATCGCCTGGTTGCGGGTGCTCGCCGCCCCCGACGACTCGGCGGCGGCGGCGCGGGCGCTGACGCGGCCGCCGATCGAGCTGCGGCCCGGCGACCTGGCGCGGCTGACGACGATCGGGCGGCGGCGCAAGCTCGACATGGTCGCGGCCTGCGAGGCGGCGCTCGACAGCCCCCAGTTCCAGCCCGAGGCACGGGAGCGGATCGGCTCCTTCCTCAAGCTCTACAACGCCGCCGCCGGAGCGCTGGAGGAGCGGCGCGCCGACGTCTTCGTGCGGCGGTTGATCGAGCGCGTCGGCCTGCGCCGGCAACGCCTCTTCGCCGCCCAGCCGGAGGTCGCCGAGCGGCTGCTCGGGCTCTCGCGGCTGGCCGAGCTGGCGACTGCCTGGGCGCGGCGCGAGCCGCACGGCTCGACCCGCGGCTTCGTCGCCTACCTCAGCGCCGTCGCCGAGGCAGGGGTCGAGCCGGCCGGCGGCGAGGAGCCGCCCTCGCCGGGGGCGGTGCACGGGCTCGGCCTCGACTCGGTCAAGGGCATCGGCTTCGACCATGTCTTCGTCGTCGGCCTCGAGGGCGACGCGGAGTGGGAGCGGATCGGCTGGCCGGCACGGACGACGCTGGTGCTCTCGCGGCTGGAGCGCGACGAGGACGGCGAGGCCCGTCCCTCCTCCTACTACGCGCGGGCGCTGGCGGCGGCCGACGCCGAGGAGGAGGGCCACGAGGAGGAGCTGTTCGGGCCGGCCGAGGGCCTACATGCGACCTACCGCAACCTGCGCGAGCAGGTGCTGGAGGCGTCGTGGCGGGCCGGGCGCGAGCTCTCCGAGCCGCGCCTCGACACGGCGATCGACGTCAACCGAGCGATCGCCCGCTACCTGGAGCTGCTGAAGCTGGCGGCGCTGGCGCAGCGGCCCGGCGACGAGCCGACGGCGGAGGCGATTCAGGCCGTCAACGGCCTCCTGCGCCAAGTGGCGACGCCGGAGCAGCAGGCCGAGCTCGACGCCTCCTCGCTCGATTCCTACCTGCTCGACTCCGAGGGCGAGCGCGGTCGCCGGCGCCAACTGATCGCCGCCGGCGCCGAGCCTTCGCTGGAGGCTTTCCTGCCGCGCCGCGGCGACGGCCGCCTCAGCCTCTCGGCCTCGGACCTAACGCTCTACCTAACCTGCCCGCTCAAGTACAAGTTCGCCCGGGTCTTCGGGATCCCCCAGGAGCCGACGATCAACCAGCGCTTCGGGATCCTCATCCACAACGTCCTCGAACGCTTCCACAAGGACCCGCCCGCCGAGGGCGAGGACGGCCTGAAGGAGCTCAACAGCCTCTTCGAGAGCGGCTGGCGGCGCAACGGCTTCGGCGCCAGCGACGACGAGCTGCAATACCGCGACCGCGGCCGCGAGGCGCTGCGCCTCTACTGGGAGCGCGAGCGGGTCGCCGAGGGCGAGCCGGTCTGGCTGGAGCGCAAGTTCGACTTCAAGGTCGGTGAGCACCACGTGCGCGGCCGCGTCGACCGCGTCGACCGCCTGCCCGACGGTGACTACGAGCTGATCGACTACAAGACCGGCGAACGCAAGACCGAGGCCGAGCTAGAGAGTGACCTGCAGCTAGCGCTGTACCGGCTGGCGGCGCGCGAGGCCTGGGACGTCGAGGCCGCCTTCGGCTCCTACTACTACGTGCTCGACGGCGACAAGGTGGCGGCACCGAGCAAGCCCGACGACGCCGAGCGGGTCGAGCGCACCGTGCTCCAGGTCGGCGAGGGGATCATCGGCCAGGACTTCGAGCCCCGCCCCTCCCCCAGCGTCTGCAGTTGGTGCGACTACCGCTTGATCTGCCCGGCGGCGGAGAGCTGATTCAGCCCTGGTCGCCACGCTGGCGGAGGAAGCGCTGGAACTCGCTGGCGATCGTGTCGGCGGACGGTAGGTCGCCACTCTCATCGCTGAGCAGGTCGACCTGTTCGGCCTCGATCCGCTGCACCAGCTCCTCGATCTCCGGGTTGGCGGCGACGGCGCGGCCGATCTGCTCCTCGTAGTCGGCCGCCTCCTCCTCCAGCTCGGAGGCCTCGACCGCGATCCCGGTCAGACCCTCGAGCCGGCGCAGCAGCGCCAGCGCCGCCTTCGGGTTCGGGACCGCGGCTACGTAGTGGGGCACGGCCGCCCAGAGCGAGGCGGAGTCGATCCCGGCACGGCGGCAGAGGTCGTGGATGACGCCGACAATGCCGGTCGGTCCCTCGTAATTCGAGCGCTCCAGTTCCAGCTCGGTGACCAGATCCTCGTCGGAGGCAAGGCCGGTGATCGGCACCGGCAGCGTGTGCGAGACCTCGGCGATCAGGGCGCCCATGCTGATCACCAGCTCGACGCCAAGAGCGTCGGCCGCCGTCGTCACCGTCTCCGAGAAGGTGCGCCAGCGCAGGTTCGGCTCGGTGCCGTCGAGCAGGACCAGGTCGCGGTCGGCGCTCGGCACGCGGGCGGCGATCAGGTTGTTTTCGGGCCACTCGATCCGACGCGAGTGGCCCTCCTGCATCACGATCGTCGGCCGGGTCGACTGGAAGTCGAAGTAGTCCTCGGGGTCGATGCGGGCGATCACCTCGCCATCCAGTGAAGAGGCGACGGCCGAGAGGGCGGTCGAAGCCGAGGCGGCGGCGTCGTTCCAGCCGCGGAAGGCGCAGACCAATACCGGCGATCGCAGTCGCGGTAGGTCTCCTTCCCAGGTGAGGGAATCCACCTTCTGAGCGTAGACGATGGGGCTCGCCGTTAAGGGGCGGAGCGGGCGCGGCGGACCAGTTGGAAGGCCATGAAGAGGGCAAGGGCCGCGAAGGAGAGTTGCAGCGCCCGTTCGGGGACCTCGTTGGCGATGGCGACACCGGCGATGACGCCGAGCGGCGAGAGCACGCCGATGGTCAGCGCCTCGCGCAGGCGCACGTTGCCGTAACCGCGCTGGCGGTAGGCACCGACGAAGGCGACGATGACGATCATCAGCAGCGAGGTCGCCTCTCCCTCGACCTGGCTGAGGCCGAGGAAGATCGTCAGCGCCGGCACGAAGAGGACGCCGCCACCGACGCCGACGAGACCGCCAGCGAGGCCACCGGCGACGGCGATCAGCGCGGCCAAGACCTCGTTCATTTGAGGATCAGCTCGATCGCGATCGCCGTCAGCAGCAGGGCGAAGAGGTAGGAAACCGCCTGCTGGGGGATCCGCTGCTGGATCGCGGTGCCGAGGACGACGCCGACGATTGCCGGGACCGTCAGCAAGAGCCCGGTGACGACGTGGACGTTGCCGTAGATGCCGCCCTGGGCGACGGCGCCGAGGGCGCCGATGAGGACAATCGCGGCGAGGCTGGTGCCGGTAGCCAGGCGCTCGCCGTAGCCAAACCAGAGGATCAGGAGCGGCACGATCACGGTGCCGCCACCGACCCCGAAGAGGCCGCTGAAGAGGCCGGCGATAGTCCCGATCGCCGCCAGTTTCCAGAGTTCGTGAGAGGGCGTCGCGGCGGCCTCGGTCTGCATCGCGGCGATACTAGATGCCGTGTCTCCCGAATCGCAGAGGGCAGAGGCCGTCTGGCACGAGGTTCTGGCGGCGCTCCGCGACGAGCCAGCGCGGTCGGCGGTCCTCACCGACGTCGACGGGACGCTGGCGCCGATCGTCGAGCGGGCCGAGGAAGCGACGGTGCCGGCGGCGGCGCGTGATGCGCTGGCGGCGCTGGCCGATCGCTACGGGCTGGTCGGCTGCGTCTCCGGCCGGCAGGCGCTGGAGGCGCGGCGGCTGGTCGGGCTGGACGGGATCGCCTATGCCGGCAACCACGGGCTCGAACTGCTGCTGCCGGGTGACGAAGAGCCGCGACCGGACCCCTCGATTGCCGGCCGCGAGCGCGACGCGGCCGAGTACCTGGCGGACGTCGACCTCGACGCCGCCGGGCTACGGCAGGAGGACAAGGGCCCGATCCAGGCGCTGCACTGGCGCGGCGCCGCCAATGAGGCGGCGGCCGCCGGCCACGCGCACGAGATCGCGGTGGCGGCCGGCCGGGCCGGGCTCGAGGTGCGCTGGGGGCGCAAGGTGCTGGAGCTGAGGCCGCCGGGGGGCGGTGGCAAGGACAGCGCCGTCGGCTCGCTGCTGGCGATTGATGGAGTCGACCGCGCCACCTACGCCGGCGACGACCGCACCGACCTCGACGCCTTCCGCCGCCTGCGCCAGTTGCGCGCGAGCGGCGAGCTGGCGGCGGCGGTCTGTGTCGGCGTCGCCTCCGCCGAGGCACCGGCGGAGCTGGCCGAGGAGGCCGACCTGATTGTCGAGGGGCCGCCGGGCTGGCTGGCAATCCTCGAGTGGCTGGCGGAGTAGCCGTGCCCTACACCGACCTGCTGCGAGTGACCGTCCTCATCACCGGCGCCGAGGCGACGGCGCTGGGGGCAATCACGGCACTGGCAGCGAGCCGCGACGGGGACAGCCGCACTGTGATCGTCGCCGCGGTCTGGTGGCTCGTCTCGCTGGCGATCGGCTTCTACCTCGGCCGCCCCCGACGCGCCGCCGGCGACATGCGCGACGTGCTGGCGCGGGCGCGGACGGCGACCTCGCTGCCGCAGGAGACGCCGGCTCGGATCGCCGTCGGCCGGCTCTGGCCGATCGGGCTGACGGCGATCGCCGCCGGCGTCCTCGGTGTCTTCTTCCCCGGCGTCGCCGCGATCGGCGCCGGCTACGCGCTGATCGTCTCGCTCGCCTGGCATACCCGCGAGGCGGCGGTGCTGGCGATCGAGCAGCGCGACGGGGTCAAGTTCTACGTCGTCCCCAACTCGGCCCTGCGCCCGGTCGAGCTGGTGCGCACCCCGGGCCTGCGCAGCGACCGCCTCAGTCGCGCTTGAGCAGCTTCGAGAACTCACGCCAGCCACGGGTGTTGGCGACGTCGGCGGCGGTGAGCCAGGCGCGGCGGGCGGTGGCAACGGCGTAGGCCATGTTGTCGAGGGTGTCGACGCCGTGGGCGTCGGTGTTGAGGACGATCGTGACACCGGCTTCGCGGGCGAGGCGGGCGTGGTGCTCGGAGAGGTCGCGGCGGTTGGGATTGCCGTTGATCTCGATCATCGTCCCGGTCCGGGCCGCCGCCGCGGCGACCGCCTCGACGTCGATCGCGTAGGGCTCGCGGCGGCCGATCAGCCGCCCGGTGAGGTGGCCGATGCAGTTCACCTGCGGGTTCTCGATCGCCGCCAGGACGCGGCCGGTCATCTCCTTCTCCGGGATCGCGAAGGAGGTGTGGACGCTGGCGACAACCCAGTCCAGGGCCTCGACCAGATCGTCGGGGTAGTCGAGCGTGCCGTCGAGGCCGATGTTGACCTCGGAGCCGGCAAGCAGGCGGAAGCCGCGTTTGCCTTTGTTCCACTTGCGGATCTCCTCGATCCGTTCCCAGAGCCGCTCGGCGGTGACGTGGTCGCCGAAGCCGTGGCTGGCCGAGTGGTCGGTGATCGCCAGGTAGGCGTAGCCACGCTCGCGGGCGGCCGCGGCCATCTCCTCCAGCGTGTTGCGGCCGTCGGAGAGGGTCGTGTGAGAGTGCAGGTCTCCCTTGATGTCGGCGACCTCGATCAGGTCTGGGAGCGTGCCCT
The DNA here is from genome assembly GCA_963708405.1 of uncultured Actinomycetes bacterium. GTDB lineage: Bacteria > Actinomycetota > Thermoleophilia > Solirubrobacterales > 70-9 > VAYN01. The sequence goes on along the minus strand of CAVPSL010000001.1, from coordinate 973,974 downwards.
CGCGGGCGGCCTTCAGCTCGCCGCGGTTCTCGCGCAGCTCCGGCTCGATGTACTCGTAGCCGAGCCGCCGGTAGACGGCCTCCTCGTCGGCGCAGAGCTCGACCTCGCCGCTCTCGCTCTCAGTGACGCCGTGCTCGGAGACCGAGAGGCCGCGGGCGACCGCCTCTTCGCGCAGCGCCACGTTGTGGGCCTGGGAGCCAGTGAAGTGCTGCAGCAGGTTGCCGAAGGCGGCCGGGGCGACGATCCGCAGGTCGACCGAGATGCCGTTGTGGGTCTGGGCGCGGACGCCGTTGGCGCTGGGATTGCCGGCGGCGGCGACAAGCGGGTGGACGGCGAGATGCTCGGCCAGGGCCAGCGGCTCCTCGGCGGTGGCGATGATGTCGATGTCCTTGCAGGTCTCGGCCCAGCGACGGACCGAGCCGGCGACCTCGACCCGGTTGGCGGCCGGGTGCTCGCGCAGGGCGTCGGCGAGCTCGTCGGCGATTGGGCGCACGGCCGAGAGCAGCAGGCGACCGGGCCCCTCACCGGGCTCACCGACGCGCTCGAGCGCGTCGAGGATGTTCTCCTCGGCCTTCGGGCCCAAGCCCTTGACGTCGCGGACCTGTTCGCCCTCGGCCGCCGCTTTCAGCTCCTCGAGCGAGGTGACGCCAAGCTCGTCGAAGAGGCGGCGGGCGGTTTTGGCGCCGACGCCGGGGACGCGGGTGACCTCGATCAGCGTCGGCGGGAACTTCGCCTTCAGCTTCGCCGCAGCCGGGATCTCGCCGGTATCGAGCAGGGCGTCGATCTTTTCCGCCAGCGTCTTGCCGACGCCGGGGATCTCGGTCGCCCGCCCTTCGCGCGCCAGCTCAGCGACCGAGAGCGGGCTCTCGCGGATCGCTTTGGCGGCGGTGCTGTAGGCGAGCACGCGGTATTTGACGGCGCCGTCGAGCTCGTAGAGGACCCCCAGTTCGTCGAGGGCGGCGGCGATCTCGGCGTTGGTCACGCTCCAACTAAACCGCATCGGCGCGGCGGCTCGGCGGCGCGGCCTTTAGGCCCCGTTTTGCCGCCGGAAATAGCATCGGTGCGATGCGCGAGTCGACGAGGGGGCCCGCATGGCTGGTCCTCCCCACCTACAACGAGGTCGAGAACATCGAGGCCTTCGTCGCCGCGGCGCTGGCGAAGCTGCCCGGAACGGCCCGGATTCTGGTCGTCGACGACAGCTCGCCCGACGGCACCGGCGAGATCGCCGACCGGCTCGCCGCCGAGAACGAGCGGGTCGAGGTCCTGCACCGGCCCCGCAAGGAAGGCCTCGGTCCCGCCTACATCGCCGGCTTCCGCCGGGCCCTCGCGGGCGGCGCGCGGCTGGTGCTGGAGATGGACGCTGACTTCTCTCACGACCCCGCCTACCTGCCGCGGCTGCTGGAGGCCTCCGACCGCGCCGACCTCGTGCTCGGCTCGCGCTACGTCGCCGGCGGTGGCGTCAGCGACTGGGGGCCGCTGCGGCGGGCGATCAGCCGCGGTGGCAGCGCCTACGCGCGCTTCGTGCTGGGACTTGAGGTGCGCGACCTGACCGGTGGCTTCAAGTGCTTCCGCCGCGAGGTGCTGGAGGCAATCGACCTCGACGCCGTGCAGGCACACGGCTACGGGTTCCAGGTCGAGATGACCTACCGCGCCGCCCAACTGGGGTTCCGCGTGGTCGAGGTGCCGATCGTCTTCCGTGACCGCCGCGCCGGCAGTTCGAAGATGGACGGCGCGATCGTCGCCGAGGCGATCTGGCGGGTGCCGCTGCTGCGTTTCGGCCGGCACCGGGCGGGGAAGGACAGGGCCAAGATCAGCGGTGGCGCGGGTGTGGACAACGACGCTATACTTTCTGAAGTATTGAGCGACGAACCTCGATTTCGGGAGAGCGATAGCCAGTGACCGGGAAATTGACGGACGTAACCGACGCAAACTTCAAGGCCGAGGTCCTCGATGCCGACGGGCCCGTGCTCGTCGATTTCTGGGCGCCCTGGTGCGGCCCCTGCCGCGTCGTCCACCCGGTCCTCGAGGAGATCGACTCCGAGCGTGACGACCTCAAGATCGTCAGCATCAACGTCGACGAGAACCAGCAGACCGCGGCCAACTACGAAGTCCTCTCGATCCCGACGATGATCCTTTTCAAGGACGGTGCGATCGCTAAGAAAGTCGTCGGGGCGATGCCGAAGCGCCGCCTCGAGGCCGAGCTGGAGCCGGCGCTCGCTTAACGCGAGCGCCGTTTCTCTTCAGCGATGCCATTCGTAGAGGTCCACTGGTTCGAGGGCCGCAGCGACGAGCAGAAGGCCGAGGTCGCGAAGCGGATCCAGGAGGCGCTGACCGAGGTCGCCGGCGCCGCCCCCGAGCACTGCTGGGTCAAGTTCGCCGACTCCTCGAAGACCGACTTCATCATCGGCGAGCCAGCCGAGTAGGCGCGGCCCACCTAACTCATAGCCTGCTGGCGAGCAGGGCGCCGATCACCCCGAGCGCGCCGGTGAAGAGGATGCGGTTGAGGGAATGGAACTGGGCGTGAATCGCGTCGAGGCGTAGGTCGAGGGCTTCGAAGCGCTTGTCGATCTTGTCGAAGCGCTTGTCGATCTGTTCGAGCTGTTTGTCGACCTGCTCGAAGCGCTGGTCGACCTGTTCGAAGCCCCTGTCGACCTTCGCGTTGAGCTCGTCGATCCTCTGTTCGGTGTGGTCCCGCTCCATGACGTGCATTTAATCACCGTAACTATTTGTCTGCGACGAGACACGCCATGAATGGACCAAGTCTGGATAATTTCCGTGCCAGAAGTGCACGCTGGCGCTAGGTCAGGCCGGCTTCCTCGAGACCGCGTTCGATGCCCGGCGCCAGGGTGCGGGCGAAGGTGGCGCTGAGGTGGGTGCGGTCGCGGTAGACGAGGGCGTCGCCGATCACGGCGCGGCAGATCTCCCCGGGGCAGATCTCGTTGGTGACGTCGATCAGGTGCACACCGGGGGCGCGCTCAGCGGCACGGGCGTCGAATTCATCGGCTTCGTCGCGGACGCGGCGGAAGGCGCAGGCGTCGAGGTTCTGTAGCTCGCGCGAGACGCAGCTAGGGACGTCGCTGGTGGCGGCGGGCGGGTCCTTGATCACGGCCGCGCGCAAGCCGGCGCGGTCGATCCGGTCCAGCGTCGTCAGGTAGCCGTGCTCGAGCGCTTCCGTCCCTTCCGGGCCGTCGAGCGTGGCGCCGTTGGCACCGAGCGGTTCGTAGGCGGTGGCGCCGCTCATCAGCACCGTGGCGGAGCTGCCGGCGGCTTCGATCCGGCGCAGCGCCCGCTCGCGCCAGGCTTCGCACTCGCTGTACTTGCGGCCCTCGGTTTCGCTGCGGACGGGCACGGCCGCCGGGGTGCATTCCGTCTTCGTCAGCGGCACCAGCTTCCAGCCGCGAGCGTTGGCGATCTTGCGAACCGCCGGGAAGTACTGCATCGCGTGGGAGTCACCGAAGAGGAAGACGGTGTGGCGGGAACCGGGGTCGCCGTAGACGCAGTTGCGGAGTTCGGTGCCGCCGACGCCGACCAGGCAGCCGTCTTCGTACATCTGCGAGCGATCCTCGCGGGCGCGCATGGGGTTGGGCCGGACCGCGTCGGCGCGCTCCTGGGGCAGGGGCTGCTCGGCGAGGGCGAGGGCGCCGCGGACCTCGCCGACCGGGGCGGTGCGGAAGTCGGGCTGGGCGCTGCCGAGAACCGAGCCGGCGAGCGCGGCGACGGCGACGCAGGCAAGGCCGAGCGCGAGGGCGCGGCGGGGCCGCAGAGCAAGCGAGCGGGCGCGGCGGACCGGGTTCTCGAACGCATGGTGGGAGACGGCCGCCGGCACGAACGAAGCGGCAACGACAGCGAAGCCTGCGAGCGGGCTGAGCGGTCCCCAGAGGGCAACAGCGAAGACGATCGCCGGCCAGTGCCAGAGGTACCAGGAGTAGGAGACGCGGCCGACATAGCGGACCGGCGTGAACGAGAGGAGTCGGGCCGGGGCGATGTGAGCGTGGGTTGAAGACGCCAGTGCGGCGGAGCCGGCGAGGATCAACGCTGCGACGCCGAGCGTCGGCAGCAGCGCTGCCAGGCCGGGGAAGGCGGTGCGGGCGTCGAAGGCGAGGGCGGCGTAGACGATCGCGGCAAGTCCGGCCCAGCCGAGCGTGAGCGCGAGGGGGCCGGGAAGGCGGCGGGCGCCCAGCAGCGCCAGCGCCGCCCCCAGAGCCAACTCCCAGGCGCGCCCGAAGGTTGAGAAGTAGGCGGCCTTGGGCTCGGCATCGGTGATGTGAATGCCGTAGACGAGCGAGGCGAGACCGACAATGGCGACCGTCACCCAAAGAACCGGGCGGACTGAACCGCCGCGGCGACGCTGGAACCAGGTCACCCCGAGCAGCAGCAGCGGCCAGACGAGGTAGAACTGCTCCTCGATCGCCAACGACCAGAGATGCTGGACAGGGCTCGGTTCCAGGCCCTGCGAGAAGTAGTCGACCGAGCCGGCGGCGAAGTGCCAGTTGGCGACGTAGAGGGCCGAGCTGACGACGTCGCCGGAGGTTTCCTGGGCACGGACGGGGGAGAAGAGCAGCAGCGAGACAGCAACGACGACGAGCAGGACAAGGGCGAGGAGCGGCAGCAGCCGCCGGGCGCGGCGAGCGTAGAAGCCGGAGATGGAGATACCCCCCTCGCTCTCCAACTCGCGCAGTAGCAGGCCAGTGATGAGGAAGCCGGAAATGACGAAGAAGACGTCAACGCCGACGTAGCCACCGGCGAAGGCCGCCAGCCCGGCGTGGCAGAGAAGGACAGCGACGATGGCGACGGCCCGCAGACCCTCGACGTCCGGCCGGAACGAAGTCAGCTCTTGCTGCCGTTGGGAAGACGGCATCGAGAGGACTCTAGAGAGGCGGCGTCCTCAGGCCGGCGCCAAGACCCGTAGGCCAGCGGCGGTACAGGCCTCGCCGAGGCGGCTGTCGTAGGTGAACACGGCGTCGATTCGCTCGCTCACCGAGATCGCCGTGGCGAGGTGGATCGCGTCAAGGGTGCGTAGCCCCGCCGGCCCGACCCGACCGGCCTGCTCCCGCACTTCGGCGGAGAAGGGCAATAGCACGATCCGGCGCAGGAGGCGGGCGGCGAGGGCCGGCGCCTCGCCGCCGATCCGGATTGCCGCGCGGGAGGCCTCGACGGCAAGGATCTCGCTGGCGACGAGATTGTCGAGCTCGGCGTCAATAGCCGCTGCGATCGCTGCGCTCTCCGGCTCGGGGGCGAAAAGCTTGACGAAGGCGGAAGCGTCGATGTAGGCGATAGCGCTCATGGCTCACGCTCAGGCCACATCTTCGCGGAGCGCTTCCAGAATCCGCGTGGCTCGATAGGGATCGTCCGGATCGACCTCGCCGGCAGGGAGACCGACGCGACGCAGGTGCTCCCCCATCGACTCCTCCGGCCAGGCGACCGCGACCTGCTTCAGCTCGGCCAGTGCCCGGTCCGTCACGTCCGGCTGGAGTTCGCGCGATCCACGCAGGGCCAGCTCACGAACCAGCCGGGACTCCGGCATATCCCCCAACTCGCGGCGAGCAGCGGCAATCGCTGCCTCCAGCTCGGGATCGGCGGTTAGAGCGATGCGGCGGTGCTTGGTCGGCATGGGCTTTGAGAGTAACACCTGTGGTGTAACAGAGCGAATCACGGTTGCGGTCATGACCATCCCAAAGCTTCAGCGGCCGAAACTCTCCCCCCTGGGAACGCAAACGAGCCGCCGTCTCGCGACGGCGGCTCGTTGACCGGAAGGGTTGAGTGAGGCTCGGCGCCGGAGCCGGGTGCAGCTACTTCTTCTTCCGCCCCTTCCCGCAATCCGCCCGCATCACCGGACTCGAGTCAGCCAGCTTCCCGTTCTGCCCGTCAAAGGCCACCGAGGCCTTCGGCGTGGTCTTGCAGAGCTCGGTGTTGTTGGCGAGCAGGCCCTTCTTGCCGCCTTGCATTTCCAGGACAAAGCGGGAGACCGGGGCGTCGGGGACGCCTTCGAAGGTGTTGCGGATTCTGGCGTTGACCGCGTCGATCCTTCCCACCAGGTCGATGTGGATCTGGCCGTCAAGGGAGGCGACCAGGTCTGGGAGCTGGTGGCTCGAGCTCCTTAGATAGACCGGGCCCGTGAGGGGTTCGTCCAAGAGGGGGCTCCAGGCTTTGGCTTTGCCGTAGATGGAGGCCGGTGGGCACTGGGTGCCTCCGCCTGCTCCGGCGGCGTACTGGACCCGGGTGCAGACGGTGCGGATGTGGGCCTGTTCGAGCATCTCGGCCTTCGGCAGGGTGACTTGGGCCTTCTGGACGTTGGCGCCGCCCTTGGGCATCTCAAGGACCGCCTTGAAAGCAGGGTGTCCGCCTCGATGGGTGGGGCCCTTGACGCTCAGCTTGAGGCTGGGCTTGAAGCCGAGGCGTTCGCAGCCGGCGACCTGGAAGCGGTCCGAGACCCGTGCCTGCGCACCTCCGCTCGCGGCGATCGAGCCGTCGACCGAAGCGGCATCACAGGAGGTCGGGTTACGGACGAAATCGCTCCGGTCGATCGCGATCCGCAGATCGCGATAGGCAATCGGCACCCCCTTGACGATCTGGGGCAGCGGATCTGACTTGGCGGTGACCTGAGCGCTTTCGGGATCGATGTAGAGCGCATTCCTGACCGTGACATCGCCGAGGTCAAAAGGACCGGCCTGCGCGGGAACCTTGACCACGAGGCTGTAGGGGGCTCCCTTGTACGGCCCGGCGAGGTAGACGGCCGTCCCTGGCTTGCCCGGCTGAGGGACGTAGACAGGGCTGGGCCCGGGGCCGGCGCCGACCGTGGCACTGCCGACGCGGCTGGCGTCCGGACAGGCACCGCTGGTCGCACCGGTCTCGGAGCAGACGGGCACCCCGGCAAGCTTGGCCGAGAGCCCCTTGGGCAGGGTGACGCTCAGTGCCGAGAGGTTCTCTTCGCCATCTTCGCGAGTCAGGCGCAGCGTGAACACCGACGAGCTCCCGGCAATCGGGTTGGCGACTCCGGCAGCGAACCCGGGAGAGAACCGGGGACGGCTACAGCCCTGGTCGACCTTGAAGGAGCTGCTCGGCGTTGCCGCGGCGTTACCTGACCAAGGAGCGAGCGCGGTCTCGATCGTGAAGGTGCCGCATTCGGACGGAGTCACCAGCGGCGCCCGCGGACCCGACCTGAGACTGAGTGAGATGTGGGAGACCGGCAGCGGTGGGTTGTCAGGGAAGGTCGTGGTCAACTGACCGCTGTCGGCGTCGACCTTGAGCTGCCCGGGGAGCTTGATCAGAAGACCCCGCTGGGGGTCGTCGAAAACCATCGCCAGGCGGAACATCTCGCCCGAGCTTGGGTCTTGGGACGCCTGCGTGCGCAGGAAAATCGTGCCGCGCAGAGGGTGGTCGAGCAACGGGGTGTCCGCCACCACGGTGCCGAGCCTGGCGGAGTCCGGGCAGGTGACCGGGCCGTTGGAGTGGAGACCAAGCTGATCGTCGGCGCAGGCACCAAGGCCGTCGGCGCTGGCGGGGTTGATCGTCATCCCCCTCGGCAAGGTCACCACCGCGTCCTTCAGCGCCGCCGGGGCCAGGCCCGTTTCAGGGTCGTCGCCCTGGGGCAGATCGATCTCGGCGTTCAGCCCGGTGGGGGCTTCGCGGCCGCGGCTGGTGGAGGCCGCCGAAAACGTCGGGGAGAAGCGCAGCAGGTCGCAGCCAACAATGTCCGGGCCGGTCGATTCCGCCGTCTTAAAGAGACCCTGTTCCTGCCAGGAGTCGATCCGCAGGATCGAGGTCTGAGGTTCGGTGCAGAGAGTCGGGTTGGTGAGGAACGGCGTGCGGGGAGCGTCCACCGCACAGGGTTCGGTGGGGTCGGGAAGCTGCCCGTAGGTCTGGCGTCCGCAGAAGCGCTCCGCATCATGGGCGTGAGCTTGCGGCGATCCCCAGAGCGTCAGCTCGACCTTGTTGACGGGCAGGCCCTGCGAGGTCCTCAGCGAGACCGTTTCGACTCCGTAGTTGCCGGCGGTGTCGACGTCGGCGTTGACGACGACGGGAACGCGGTCGACCGGGAAACCGAAGGACGCAGGCACACCATCGGGAGCCGGCAACATGAAGACCGGGTAGACGCCGCGGCTGCCCGGCAGGCCGAATTTGAGGTGGCTGACATAGGCGATGCCGATCTGGCTGGCATTCGGACAGCCGACCGCGTGTTCGTCGATGATCGCTTCGTTGAAGGCCTGCAGCGAGCACTTCGGCGTCGCCTCGGGGTTGCCGATCAGGCCGGGAGGCAGCTTGGTGTAGACGTCGTGGATCGCCCCGCTGACGAATTCGGTCTCGTCGGGGGCGATCTCGAAGTCGGCCTGCAACTGGAACGGGTGGGCGCCGGCCTGCGCCTCGGGTGAACCGCCTTCGCGGCCAGCTTCCACCTTGAAACCGCCTGGAACCAGTTCGAAGCCGGCCTGCGCCGGGGCGGCGAGCGCCCAGAGGGAGGCCGCCGTTACGAGCAGAGCCAAGTAGACGCGAGCGATGCGAGCCATCGTTTTCACCGTCCCTTTCGGTGGCTCTGCGGGGCGGTGGCTTTTCGGGCGCAGCGAGCCTTTCTGGCCGAGGCCTTCGCCCGCTTGCCATGGCGGGCTTTCGCACAGCGGGCGGAGCGGCGTGGCTTGTTGCCGGGAGCACTCAGCTGCGAGCTGCCGGGCCCCTGCGCCTGTGGCGCCCGAGACGGCGGCGGCAGACAGGCTTCGCCGCCGCAATCGAGCGTCGCTTCTCCCCCGCCCGCCGGGAAGCCACCGCCGCTCCTGGCGTCGTAGAGGTCTTCGGCGCCCTGATCGGTGTCCTGGCGCAGCAGTGAGGCGTTGGTGACGAAGAAGATGTCGCGGCCACTGCGCGACATCCCGTAGACGTAGGAATCGCTCTGGGTGGTGCCATCGCTGACCAGGGCAAGCTTGTTCCTATCGGCGTCGTACTCGTAGACGTCGCGGCGGTCGTTGGTGTCGGCGGGAAGCAGGGCCGCGCCGGTGTCGAAAGCGACCAGGGAGCCGTCGGAGCTGAGCGAATCGGCGTAGCGGCCGGCCTCGCCCCCGCCCACAGATTCCCCTTCCCCGAGCGTGATGTGGGCATGCGAGGGCGGTTCGGCCGCTCCAACCCCACAGGAAAGGCAGCGCAGCGGCTGCCCCACGCGGTAGAGGTAGACCTCGTTGTGTTCCTGGGATTCGTAGCCGGTCAGGTCCTGGGCCGCGAGGAAAAGCAGCGAGTCGCCGTCTTCAGACGCAACGTCGACGGCACGGGTCGTCGCAAAGGCTTCGATCGCTCCGCTCGGCGAGGTGGCGATCAGTTCTTCTTCGCCGCCGCTGAGGCGATAGAGGGAAGAGCCGCGGGCGAAATAGATGGTCGAGCCGTCGGCGCTCACCGCCCAGACGCGCTGCACTTCCCCCGCCAGAGCCGAAAGGGTTTCGGAGCCGAGATCGAACTCGTAGAGGTAGGTCCCTTCCGGGACTCGGTCGGCGTCATCGGTGAGCTTCCCCTGAGAGGTGAAGAAGATCCGCGAAAGGTCCCGGGAGGCGCCCGCGAAGCTCGGGGGCAAGGGGCCGGCGGGGTCGGGTTCGCTGCGCTGAGAGGCCGAGATCGGCACGGTGCGGCTGCCGTCGACCCGAACGAACAACCGACTCGGAATGAAGTACATGCAGAAGATTTCTTGGTTGTTCCCTGCTCCGCCGGACGTCTGGAAGACGACACGGGTGCCGTCGGAGGACTGGCTGGCACCCACGGCACCGGAGACATGCGGGCCGAGCACGACCGGGCCAGAGCCGCATTCGGCATCGGCCGGCCCACCTCCGGGCGCGACGCTGACAAGACGGGTTACGCCGTCGTCCCATTCGTAGAGATTGGGCGTGCCTTCGTTCGAGCCCGCGTCTTCCGGCGTGACGTGGGCGCGGGAGACGAAAAGTGCGTGGCCGCCCTGGCGCGCCAGCATCGCATCTTCGGAGGCGTCGATGCCCCCCACCGCAGTGCCGTCGGCTCCAGCGGAAGCGAGCAGGGTTTCGTCGGCGGCATTGCGGATGTAGAGATCGGATGCCGAGAGTGGACCGGAGAGGGCGTTGGTGTCGAGCGGGCTCCACGAGTTGGAGGTGTCGATCAAGCCCTCTTCAAGGTCGCTGCTCGCCGCCCGCCAGGCGGGTATGGCGGGGTTGCCACCGGCGTCGGGGTGGTAGGCATTGATGGCCGGAGACCCCGGCGTCGTCACCCAGCCGGAACCGGTCCGGCGCGAGCGGTACGTCTGGATCAGCGAGTTTTCGCTGCCGGCAAAAACCCCCCAGGAGCTGAAGACGGCTGCTTCGCCGTCGCGGGCGACGGCGTCGAGACCGATGTTGATCAACGGTTTGTCGCCGATTTTCGGCTTCCAGTACACCGGGTAACCGTTCTTGTCCGCCGGCGAGACCTGCTCGTAGGCACGGCATTCGGGCAGGTTGGTCGTCCGCTGCTCGAGGCGGACGGCTTCGTTCGGACAGGCAGCGGCGGCAACCGCGCTCGGCGCACCAGCGCCGAGGAGGCCGCCGAGAGCCGCGCCGAAACAGGCCAGCCCGATCGCGGTTTGACCAAGGACGAGTCCCTGCACAGAGCGTCTCACCAGATATCCCCCCATCTCGTGGCCGTGTCCCGACACCCGCCACGCGGGCTCCCTGCCAGGACGGTCAGCCGTCTGCTCCTTCTAAGCCCCTCGCTTCCCATGCGAGCGGCCTTGTAAATAGAAACATATTCCTTCTGTCAGCAAATGCAACCTTTCTTGGAAGTTGAGAAATGCCGGAGAGACGAATGGGCTCTTGGAGGGAAAGGCCTGCACTCGCGTGGGATCGCCCAAAGTCGGGTCTTTCTCGTACCGCGAGGAGACGTTTGAGAGCTAGGCGCGGGTGAGAAAGATCGTCAGCTCGCGGCTGTCGATCGTGGCGGCGCTGCCGCCAGCGGCGTCGTAGGAGACGGCGGTGGCGAGGACCTCACCGCTGAGGTAAGCCTCGTGGGCGCGGGCGGCGGCGAGGAGGTCGGGGTCGCCGCCGAGGGAGAGGGAGATGCGGTCGGTGATCTCCAGGCCCGCCTCTTTGCGGGCGTTCTGGACGGCGTGGACGATCTCGCGGGCGAGGCCCTCCTGGCGCAGCTCGTCGTCGAGCTCGAGCTGGAGGGCGACGGCGTGTCCGGCCTCGGCCTCGACCTCGTAGCCCTCGAGAGGCTGGAGGGCGAGGGTGACGTCGTCGGGGCCGAGGGTGTGGTCGGTGCCGTCGATGGCGATGCCGATCTCACCGCCGTCGGCGAGCGCCTTGGCGACGTGGGCGGCGTCGAGCGCCGCGACCGCGGCGGCCACTTGGGGCATGTTCTTGCCGAAGCGGGGGCCGAGCGAGCGGTAGTTGGGCTTGACCGTGTAGCTGACCAGCTCGCCCTCGTCGCTGACGAAGTCCAGCTCCTTGACGTTGAGCTCGGCGGTGACGAGGTCGGCGCGGGCCTCGATCGCCGCACGCTCGGCCTCGTTGGCGACGATCACGGCGCGGCGCAGCGGCTGCCGCACTTTCGCCTTCGCCTGGGCACGGGCGGCGCGGCCGAGCTCGACCGTCAGCCGCACCGCCTCCATCCCCTGCTCCAGCTCCTCGTCGCGGAGCGCGGCGTCGACCACCGGGTAGTCGCGCAGGTGCACGGACTCGCCGCTGCCTGTGAGGTTGAGGTGGATCTCGTCGGCGAGGAAGGGGATGAAGGGCGCCAGCAGGGCCACCGTCTCCAGCAGGCAGTGGCGGAGGGTCGCGAAGGCCGCCCGGTCGCCGTCCCAGAAGCGGCGGCGGGAGAGGCGCACGTACCAGTTGGAGAGCTCCTCGACGTACGCGGCGATGACCTTGCCGGCGCCGGTGCAGTCGAACTCGTCCATGCGCTCGCGCACGGTCACCACCGTCGCCTGCAGGCGCGAGAGCGCCCAGCGGTCGAGGTCGGTGGCGGGCTCGGGCGCTGCCGCGAAGTCGTCGGGGCCGAGCCCCTCGGCGTTGGCGTAGAGCACCCAGAACGAGTACGTGTTCCAGAGCTGGAGCATGAACTGGCGCACCGACTCGCCGACGATGTCGACCGAGAAGCGGTAGCCGGCCCAGGGCTGCTGGGCGGTCAGGTAGTACCAGCGGAAGGCATCGGCGCCGTGGGCGGCGATCACGTCCCAGGGGTCGACGACGTTGCCGCGGCTCTTCGACATCTTCTGGCCCTCGGGGTCGAGGATCAGCCCCAGGCAGACGCAGTTGCGGTAGCTCGACTGATCGAAGAGCAGGGTCGACTCGGCCAACAGCGTGTAGAACCAGCCGCGGGTCTGGTCGATCGCCTCGCAGATGTAGTCGGCAGGGAAGCGCTCCGCGAACTGCTCCTCGTTCTCGAACGGGTAGTGGAACTGCGCGAAGGGCATCGCGCCGCTGTCGTACCAGGTGTCGATCACCGAGTCGACCCGGCGCATCTCCCCCCCACACTGCTCGCAGTCGAGCACGACCTCGTCGATGTAGGGGCGGTGCAGGTCATCGGGGACCTCGCCGTCGCGCGAGCGCTCGCGCAGCTCCGCCACCGAGCCGGCGCAGAAGCGGCCGTCGCAGCCCTCGGACTCGCACTCCCAGATCGGCAGCGGCGTGCCCCAGTAGCGGTCGCGCGAGAGCGCCCAGTCGACGTTGTTCTCCAGCCATTTGCCGAAGCGGCCGGTCTTGATGTGCTCGGGGTGCCAGCCGATCGTCTCGTTGTTGGCGAGCAGCTTGTCGCGCGCCTGCGAAGTGGCCACGTACCAGCTCGACTTGGCGTAGTAGAGGAGCGGCGTGCCGCAGCGCCAGCAGTGCGGGTAGGAATGCTCGTAGGACTGCTCGCGGAAGAGTCGGCCGCGGCGCTCGAGGTCGGCGATGAGCCGCTTCGTTACCTCCGGGTCCTTGACGAACCCGCCGGCGAAGCCGCTCACCTGGGAGGTGAATTTGCCGTCGAGGCCGACCGGGTTGTAGAGGGTGCCGTGCTCGGTCGGGTCGAAGATCCCCGCGGCGGCGGCGACGCGGTAGTCGTCCTCGCCGAAGGCGGGGGCGATGTGGACGAGGCCGGTGCCGTCCTCGGTGGTGACGAAGTCCCCGGCCAGCACCTCGAAGGCGTTGGCGGGGCCGCCGTCCTCTAGGTCGAACACTGGGCCCTCATAGCGGCGGCCGACCAGCTCGGCGCCGGCGAAGGTGTCGAGCACCTTGGCGTCCTCGCCCAGCACCTTCTCGACCAGCGGCTCGGCCAGGACAACCGTCTCGCCCTCGTGTTCGACGCGGGCGTAGGTGACCTCCGGCGCGACGGCGACGGCGACGTTGCCGGGAAGCGTCCAGGGCGTCGTCGTCCAGACCAGCAGCGATTCGCCCTCGCCGCCGACGAGCGGGAAGCGCACATATATGGAGGGGTCCTCGACGTCCTCGTAGCCGAGCGCGACCTCGTGCGAGGAGAGCGCGGTGCCGCAGCGGGGGCAGTAGGGAACGACCTTGTGGCCCTCATAGAGGCGGTCGTCGTCATAGAGGCGGCGCAGCGACCACCAGACCGACTCGATGTAGTCGTCCTCGAGCGTCACGTAGGGGTGGTCGAGGTCGACCCAGAAGGCGATCCGCTCGGTCAGTCGGTTCCACTCCTCGACGTACTCGAACACCGATTCGCGGCAGCGCTTGTTGAACTCGGCGATCCCGAACTCCTCGATCTCCTGCTTGGAGGAGATCCCGAGCTGCTTTTCGACCTCCAGCTCGACCGGCAGACCGTGGCAGTCCCAGCCCGCCTTGCGCGGCACCTGGTAGCCGCACATCGCCTTGTAGCGCGGGTAGATGTCCTTGAAGACGCGGGCGAGGACGTGGTGGGAGCCGGGACGGCCGTTGGCGGTCGGCGGCCCCTCGTAGAAGCTCCAGATCTCCGCCCCCTCGCGATTCGCGATCTGGCGGGCGAAGACGTCCTCCTGGCGCCAGCGCGCCAGCACCCGCTCCTCGAGCTCGGGGAAGGACTGCTTCGGGTCGACGGGAGTGAAGCCGGGCATGGCTGGGGATCTTAATAGCTGCGGTTTTATCAGGACCATGTTGCGGTTCTGTCAGAAGCAACTTGCGTACTTGTCAGGTACGATCTGCGCATCGGTCACCTCGCTTACAAACGCCACGCTCGGCCCAGCCTCGAAGCCGCGCTCGCCGATACGCCGGTCGTAGTCCTCACCGGGCCGCGCCAGTGCGGCAAGAGCACGCTGGCCCTGCAGGTGGCCGAAGAGATCGGCGCGCGCTGCATCAGCTTCGATGATGCCGGGCCGCGCGAGGCCGCGCAGGCCGACCCTGCGGGCTTCATCGACCAGAGCGACCTGCCGCTCTTCATCGACGAGTTCCAGAAGGCGCCGGCCGTCCTCGACGCGATCAAGAGCCGGGTCGACCGGGAGCGGCGGGCCGACCCCGGCGCGGCTGGCATGTTCCTGCTGACCGGCTCAGCCAACGTCTGGGCAACCTTGCGGATCTCCGAGTCCCTGGTCGGCCGGGCCGAGCGCCTGCGTCTCTGGCCACTCTCGCAGGGGGAGATCGAGGGTCGGCGCGAGCACTTCCTCGACGAGGCCTTCTCCGGTCGGGCAGCAAGCGTCTCCGCCGCCCGGGCGGGCCGGCAGGCCGTCGCCACACGCGTCCTCGCCGGCGGCTTCCCCGAGATGCTGCGCCGAAACGACCCGCGTCGTCGAGCACGCTGGACCCAGAGCTACCTCGAGATGATCCTCGAGCGCGACGTCCACGACCTGACCAAACGCTCTCAGCAGTTGGATGAGCTACCGCGCCTGCTGCAGGTCGCCGCCACCCGCACCGCAGGACTGCTCGACCTGGCCGGTCTAGGCCGCGACGTCGGCATGAAGCGCGACACCGCCGGGCGCTATCTGCGGCTGCTCGAATTGCTGTACCTCGTGCGCAGGCTGCCGGCCTGGAGCAGCAACCTCGGTCAGCGACTGATTAAGGCGCCGAAGCTGCTGCTCGCCGACACTGGGCTGGCGGCCGAGCTCAACGGCTACGGCGTCGGACGCTTCGAAGACCTCGAGGACCCCTTCGCCGGCCCGCTGTTCGAGAACTTCGTCGCGCTCGAGCTGGCGAAGCAGGCGAGCTGGTCGGGGCGAGAGCTGAAACTGCACCACTTCCGCACCGCCGGCGGCCGCGAGGTCGACCTGCTGATCGAGGACCGCGACGGCGCCGTGGTCGCGATCGAGACGAAGCTCGGCGCGACTCCGATGGAGGAGGACTTCCGGGCGCTGGTCCATCTCCGCGACCAACTCGGCGACCGCTTCTGCGCCGGCATCGTCATCGGGACCGGTACCGAAACCCTGCCCTTCGGCGACCGCCTCTGGGCCGCTCCGGCCTCGGCGCTTTGGCAAACCAACCCGACCTGAGAATCCAGCCCCGACATCGCATCGGCCACGCCGATACGCTCTCCGCCGTGCCGGCCCTCGACCTCAACGGCAAAGTCGCGCTCGTCACCGGTGCCGCCCGCGGCATCGGCTTCGAGACGGCGCGGCAGATGCACATGCGCGGTGCCTCGGTGGCGGTACTCGACCTCGACGCCACGGAGGCGCGCGAGGCGGCGGAACGGATCGGGCCGCGGGCGATCGGCCTGGCCGGCGACGTCACCGACCAGAACGCGATGATGGCCACGGTAGCCACCGTGGTCGAGACCTTCGGCGGCCTCGACGTCGCCGTCGCCAACGCCGGCATCGCCCAGAAGAACTTCGCCAGCGTCCGCGCGATCTCGGGCGAGGAATGGGAGCGGGTGCTTGAGGTCGACCTGCTCGGCGTCTGGCGCACGGTGCGGGCGGCGCTGCCGCAGATCGTCGAGCGCCAGGGCCAGATGGTCGTCGTCTCCTCCGTCTACGCCTTCGCCAACGGGCTCGGCAACACGCCCTACGCGGTCGCCAAGGCCGGCGTCGAGCAGTTGGGGCGGGCCCTGCGCGTGGAGCTGGCCCCACACGGCGCCAGCGCCAGCGTCGCCTACTTCGGTTGGGTCGACACCAGGCTGGTCCAGGACGCCTTCTCCCAGGAGGACTCGCACCGCGTGCGCGAGCTGAGCCCCGAGTGGCTGCTGAAACGGATCACCCCCGACGAAGCCGCCGCCGGCCTCGTCCGCGGCATCGAGGAACGCGCCCCGCGCATCTTCGTCCCCAAGTGGTGGCGCTACGTCTCCGCCCTGCGCGGCCTCGTCAACCCCCTGCTCGACCGTCGCATGGAGCGCGACGCCAAAACGCAGGCGTTGATCAGGGACCTGGACGAGAAGCGCCTCGGCAGCAGCGCCAAGAGCGCCAGCTAAGCCCGGCGCTCGGCTTTGCGTTCTTCGTAGACCGCAAGCTGCACGTGGTCATACAAAGTCTCGGGCGCGATGTCGGCTTCGTTCGGCCACTCGATGGTGCTGGCACCGTCATCGATCTTGAGCCGGCGGAAGTAGTCCAGATCTCGCAGGGGCTCGAAGACCTCGCCACGTCCCACCAGATAGCCGAGGTCCACGTCCGCAGCGAGCCCATCGGCGAATTCGAGATGGACTTTGTAGCCATCGAGCGCGACGGCTTCGATCAGGCTGGGTGGGAGAACAAGCATTGGGCTCATGGCAGACAAATCATTTCAGTGGCTCTATTGTTGCAAGTGGGCACTGTGCGCGTGCTCGCTCCCAGTTCGCCAGCAGCTCGACTTGGTGAATTCGGGCCCATTTCCTGACCAGACGTTCGACTCGGAGCGGCAACTTGCCGGCGAGACGGTCCTGGTTCACGGCGTCAAACGACGCCCATACGCCGCCATATTCGGCATGGAAATGTGGGCGGCCGGAATGGATCTCCTCTTCGAAGTACATCCGGATCGTGATTCCCAGGAAGCTGCTGACTCGTGGCACGCGGTGCCAAGGCGCGAGCGTGCACGTTTTCTCCCCCCAGGATTTCGCCCTGAAGGGATTTAGGGGCGACTGAGCTGCTCGAGCAGGAAGAGGAAGGACTCGTAGGGGGCGCCGGTGGCGCGCTCGAGGCCGATCTCGCAGGTGCGGTTGCTGGAAAGGTGGGCGTCGAAGTGGCGGCCGGCGACCTCGGCCGCCTCGGGGGCGGTGGCGGCGGCGGTCAGCTCGGGGTGGGTGATGCCGCGGTCGCCGGCGAAGCCGCAGCAGGTTGCGGTCGGCGGGACGTGGACGTCCTCGGCGAGGGCGCCGGCGAGGTTGCGCAGGCGGTGGCTAAGGCCGAGGCGGCGGGTGGCGCAGGTCGGGTGGACGGTCGCCGTGGGGACCTTCTGGTCGATCTCCAAGTTCGGTAAGAGATGGTCGTGAGCCCAGGCGACGGAGTCGAGAATCTGCAGTTGCGCCAGGCGGCCAGCGTTCTCCTCGCTGAGCACGCCGTCGCCGGGGTCGGAGACCGAGCCGGTGCAGGAGGCGGCGTCGATGACGACGGGCAGCTCGCCCTCGCCGCTCCAGGCCCAGAGCTTGGCGACCATCTCGTTCGCCTTGTGACGGTGGGCGTCGGCGAAGCCTTTCGAGCTCCAGGGCAGGCCGCAGCAACTCCCAGCGACGTCGGCCGGGACCCAGACCGGCAGGCCGGCGCGGCGCGAGACCTCGACCAGCGTCGCGACGATGTTGGCGGCGCCGTCGCCGCCGGAGCGGCCGAAAATCCGGTTCGTGCAGGAGGGGACGTAGACCGCCGCCGCGCCCTCGCGGCTCGTCGCCGGCAACGCCGCCTCCGCGGGCGGCGGCAGGGCCTTGCCGCGCTTGGTCCGCCGCGCCAGCGGGCCACCGAGCCGCAGCCCCGCCCGCGAGGCCGCCTCGACCCGCCGCCAGCGTTTCGCCGCCCCCAGGGCCGCCGCTTCGGCGCGCTCGGTGTGGCGCTGCGTCCGCATTTCCTTGACGAACTTGCCGGTGTCGATCCCGACCGGGCAGGCAAGCTGGCAGGAGCCGTCGGCGGCGCAGGTGTCGAGCGCCTCGTAGGAGAACTCCTCCAGCAACGCCCGCTGCACCGGTGAGCCGGGCGCCTGCCGGGCCATCTCGCGGCGCAGAACGATCCGCTGCCGGGGCGTCGTCGTCAGGTTGCGGCTGGGACAGACCGGCTCGCAGAAACCGCACTCGACGCAGGTGGTCGCTGACTCCTCGATCGCCGGCGTCGTTTTCAGGTTGCGTAGGTGGACGCCGGGGTCGCGGTTGAGGACGACGCCCGGGCTGAGCACGCCCTCAGGGTCGGCGAGCTGCTTCACCCGCCACATCAGCTCGGTCGCCCGCTCTCCCCACTCGCGCTCCACATAAGGGGCCATGTTGATGCCGGTGCCGTGCTCGGCCTTGAGCGAGCCGTCGTACTTGTCGACGATCAGCTCGACCAAGCCGGCCATGAAGGTCTCGTAGCGGTCGAGGTCCTCCGGTTTGGCGAAGTCCGGGGTCAGCATGAAGTGGAGGTTTCCGGCCGAGGCGTGGCCGGCGACGCCGGGCAGGAAGCCGTGTTCGCCCAGCAGCGCCTGCAGGTCGCGGGCCCCCTCGGCGATCCGCTCCGGCGGCACGCAGACGTCCTCGACGATCAGCGCCGTGCCGGGGACGCGGACGCGGCCGATCAGGCCGTGGAGGCCCTCGCGCACGCGCCAGGCGAGCTCGATCCCCTCCGCCTCGCGGGTGAAGTCGATCGGCCGGATCGTCTCGCGGCCGGCGAAGATCTCGTTCGCTTTGGCGACGTAGGCGTCGAGGGCGGCTTCGTCGGTGGCGCCGAACTCGACCAGCAGCACCGCCGACTCCGGCGGCAGCTCTTTCCACTCCTCCGGCGCCCCGACCATGTTCCAGGCGGCGGTGATCAGCGCCGGCGCGACCATCAGCTCGACCGCGGTGGCCCCGGCCTCGATCAGGTCGCGGACGGGGGCAATCGCCTGGTCGATGTCGGGGAAGTGGACCCAGGCGGTGGTGGTGCGGGCGGGCACCGGCACGGTCTCGAAGACCGCCTCGGCGACGAAGCCGAGCGTGCCCTCGGAGCCGATCAGCAGGCGGCGGAAGATCTGTACCGGCTCGTCCTCGTCGAGGAAGGCGCAGAGCCGGTAGCCGGTCGTGTTCTTGATCGCGAACTTGCGGCGGATGCGGGCGCTTAGCTCCTCGTCGGCGCGGACTTCGTCGCGGATCGCGGCCAGGCCGGCGGCCAGCTCCGGCTCCTCGCGCTCGAAGCGCTCGGCGGCGTCGGGCGCGGCAGTGTCGATCGTCGTCCCCGAGGGCAGGACGAAGGTGAGCGAGCGCACGGTCGAGTAGGAGTCCTTGGTCGTGCCGCAGCGCATCCCGCCGGAGTTGTTGGCGACGACGCCGCCGACGCAGGCGATGTCGGTGCTGGCCGGGTCGGGGCCGAGCTTGCGGCCGTAGGGGGCGAGGACACGGTTGGCGTGACCGAGCACGGTGCCGGGCTTGACCCGGGCGGTCGCCGCCTCAACCTCCGCCCCGCCCTCGCGCGGCTCGCCGGCCGCGACCGCGACGCCGGCGAAGTGGCGGCGCACGTCGACGAGGATGCCGTCGCTCTGGCCCTGACCGTTGAGGCTGGTGCCGCCGGCGCGGAAGGTAACCGGGATCCCCTTCTCGCGCCCGTAGGCGAGGACCTTGGCGACGTCGTCGGCCCCCTTGGCGACGACCACGGCGCGCGGGAAGAGCCGGTAAGGGCTGGCGTCGGAGGCGTACTTGACGAGGTCGCCGGCTTTGGCGAGCAGCCGGTCGGCGCCGAGCAGCGCCTCCAGCTCGCCGCGCAGCGGCTGCGCGACTCCGCCCGCGATCTCGTCTGGGGCGCGGTCGGGAGCCGGCTCGGAGGGCGGCGGCGCCAGGGCCTGCGGGCTCCGCTCGAGTAGCGCCATCAGGCCATTGTCCCGATCTCGCGCTCCTAGAAGAGCGCCATCCCCGGCGCCACGGGGACTTCGACCAGCTCCGGCTTGGAGGAGGCGAGGGCGCTCGCCAGGGCACCGGCAGCGCCGTCGCGGTCGCTGGCGCGGTGGGCCTTGATCCCGTAGCCCTCGGCGACGCTCGCCACGTCGAGCTTGGGCAGGTCGAGGCCGGGCGCGCCGGTGACGCCCTCAGCTTCGGCGAACCACTTGAGGATCCCGTACTCCTGGTTCTGCAGGACCAGGAAGGTGACCGGGACGTCGTAAGCGACGGCGCTCCAGAAGGCGGTGATGGCGTACTGGGCCGAGCCCTCGCCGAGCACGCAGACGACGGGGCGGTCGGGCTGGGCGATCTGCACGCCGACCGAGGCGGCGAGACCAAAGCCAAGGCCGCCGCCGGCGGCGAAGTAGTAGCTGCCGGGCCGCGAGATCCGCAGCTGGTTGCGCAGGGCTAGGGTCGAGGTCGGCGACTCGAGCACGACGATGCCATCCTCGGGCAGCGCCTCGCCCAGCGCGGTCAGCACGGTCGAGGGACTAAGCGGGTCGCTGGCGGGGATTTCCTGCGGCGGCTGGTTCGGCTCCGGCGTCGGCCGGCCCGACTCGGGCACCGCCGCCAGCAGCGCCTCCAGGGTGAGCTTGACGTCGGCGACGATCGCGTCGCCCATCGGTGCCCGCACCGCCTCGTCGGGATCGCTGGTGATCGCCACCAGCTCCGCCCCCGCGGGCAGCAGCGGCCCGGGGATGTACGGGTAGTAGGGGAAGACCGAGCTGCCGACGACGAGGATCAGGTCGTGGCCCTCGAGGGTCATCCCGACCGGGCCGATCGCCGGCGGCAGGACGCCGCGGAAGTTGGGGTGCCCCTCGGGGAAGCCAAGCCGGTTGCCGCCGGTGGCGGGCGAGGCCCAGACCGGCAGGCGCTGGCGCTCGGCGAGGGCGACGCCGAGCTCCCAGGCGCCGCTGGCATCGATATCGGGGCCGGCGACGAGGACCGGGTTCTGCGCCGCGTCGAGGCGGGCGGCGAGGGCGCGGACCGCCTCGGGGTCGGCCGTGGCGCGCCCCGTCACCTTGCGGGCGACGGCGGCTTTCGCATCGGCCTCGTCGACCTCGGCGCCCCAGTCGTCCATCGGCAGCGAGACGAAGACCGGTCCCCGCGGGGCAAGGCCGGCGAGGTGGGCGCCGTGGGCGAGCGCCAGCGGCACGTCCTGCGCCCGCGGCGGCTCATAGGACCACTTGACCAGCGGGTGCGGCATCCGCGTCGCCTCGCGGTTGGTGAGGTTGGCCTGCATCGTGATGTGGGCGCGGACCTGCTGGCCGGCGGTGATCAAGAGCGGCGAGTGGTTGGCCTGGGCGTTGAAGATCGCCCCCATCGCGTTGCCGACCCCGGGCGCGGTGTGGAGATTGACGACGGTGGTCTTGCCGGAGGCCTGGGCGTAGCCGTCGGCCATCCCGACCACGACCGCCTCCTGGAGGCCGAGGAAGTAGCGGAAGTCGGCCGGGAAGTCGGCCAGCATCGGCAGCTCGGTCGAGCCCGGGTTGCCGAACATCGTCGTCATCCCCTGCTCGCGGAAGAGCTCGAAGGTCGCGTCCCGCACCGTCCCCATAGCCGGAACCCTATCCCGCCCCGGGTCCTGCAAGGTGCGTTGCAGGGTCTGGCGTGCCGATGTCGATACGCAGGAGGTGAGAACTCGGCCCCGACGGTTCCTCTGCGCCGCCGCGCTTGCCTGCCTGGCCCTCCTCCCCCTGGCCGGCAGCGCGGTGGCGGGGCCGCCCGGCCCCACCCGGACCGTCACCACGCCCGGCAAGATCGTGCCGATCCCGGCCTCGGTCCCACACGAAGCCGGGGACATGGTCGACCGCCGCATCGTCCCCGACCTCGTCTGGATCGCCAAGCGGTATCCGATCTACATCACCGACGGCTACTCCGGCCCGCTGCCGAACGGTCGCCACGTCGGCTGCGACGAATGCCACGTCCACGACTCCGACCACTACAACGGGCTCGCCGTGGACATCGTGCCGCTCGGCGGGGGCACCACCTGCGACGCCACCTGGGCGCCGATCACGCGCCTGGCCGAATGGGCCGAGCCGGTCCAGAACGAGCCGGTGCCGCCCTTCCGCTGGGTCGGCTACGAAGGCGACGCCGGCCACGGCTGCGGCAACCACCTCCACCTTTCCTGGAACCACTCGCCGGCGCCGATGTACACGCTGGCGGAAACGGTCGAAGTCTTCCCGGTGGCGCCGGGCGAAGCGGCTGAACAGGCGCCGCGGGCGCCCCGCGCTCCGCGGGCCCCCGCCAAGCCGGCCGAACCGGCCGCCCCGAGCGGCCCGGTCGGCGGCATCTCGCAGAGCCGCACTGGCGGCGTCAGCCCGCATGGCAGTGGCCCAGCTCCGGGCTTCGGCGACTGAAAAGCGGGCGATCGCCGTCCCCCCGGAGCGACGATCGCCCGCAGTCGCGGCCGCCTCTCAGACCGGCGGGCGCAGCTCCTCCCAACCCAGCTCGGCCTCGAGCTGAGTGCCTAGCGCCAGCAGGCGCGGCTCGCTATTTGCCTGACCGAGCAACTGGGCTCCGACAGGCAGCCCCTCCGGCGTCAAGCCGGCGGGGACGTTGAGGCCGGGCCATCCGAGGATGTTCCAGGGCCAGGCGTAGGGGCAGGCGGCGACGATCGTCTTGTCGGTCTCCCAGCTGCTGAGGCCGTCGCAGGCGCCGATCGGCAGCGGCGGCTGCGCCGTGGTCGGGGCGAGGAGGACGTCGTAGCTGCGGAAGACCTGGCCGACGCGGCGGCGGGCAACCTGCTCGGAGAAGTGGGCGAGCCCGAGCAGGGGCCGGAAGGCACGGCCGAGGTTCCGGGCGTGGTGGGTGCGGGGGTCGAGCAGGGCATGGTCGGGGTGGCGCGCGGTCCACTCGCGGATCCCGACCATCGAGCGGGGCATGATGCTGGCGCCGGGCCAGAGCCCGTAGGGGATGTCGACCGGCTCGACGTCGTGGCCGAGGCCCTCGAGGGCGAAGGCGATGCGCTCGACGCCCTCGCGCACGCGCGGGTCGAGCCGGGCCGGGGCGCCGCTGTAGGGGATGTTGAAGGCGAGGCCGATGCGGAGGCGGCCGGGGTCGCGGCTGGCGGCGAGGGCGAAGGGCTCCGACGGCGCCGGCGGCTTGTGCAGGTCTCCCGCGACGTTGCCGGCGAGGACGTCGAGCAGCAGCGCCGCGTCGCCGACGGTGCGGGCCAGCGGGCCGTTGCAGGCGAGGCCGTTGAAGGACTCGGGGGCGGGCCAGGTGGAGACGCGGCCGCGCTGCGGCTTGAGGCCGACCAGGTGGGTCCAGGCGGCGGGGATGCGGACCGAGCCGGCGCCGTCGGAGCCGACCGCGGCGGGCAACAGGCCGGCGGCAACCGCGGCGGCGGAGCCGCCCGAGGAGCCGCCCGGCGAGTGCTCAAGGTGCCAAGGGTTGCGGGTGGCACCGAAGGCGGGGCCCTCGGTGAACGGCCACTGGCCGAGCTCGGGCGTGTTGGTCTTGCCGACGATCACGGCGCCGGCGGCGCGCAGGCGGCGTGCGACCTCGCCGTCCTCGCCAATCGGCGCGAACTCGCCCTCGCAGCCAAAGGCGGTCGGGTGCCCGGCCAGGTCCATGTCGTCCTTGACCGCGATCGGCACGCCCAGCAGCGGCAGCCGCTCGCCGGCGGCGAGCCGCTTCTGCGCCGCCTCGGCCTCGGCCCGCGCCTGCTCGTGGCGGACCAGTTTGAAGGCGTTGAGGCGCGGCTGCTCGGCCTCGATCCGGGCCAGCGTCTCCTCGACCAGCTCGACCGCGCCGACGTCACCGTCGGCCAGGCGCTGCGCCTGCTCGGCGAGGCCGACGAAGGCGACCTCGTCGGCGCTGCCGCGGTCGGCGCCGGCGACGCTCATGCCGCCGCCTCGACCGTGACGCGGCCGCCGCGGGCCGGGGTGAAGGTGATGGCGCGGCGGCCGGTGCGCTCGTCGCGGCCGGCCTCGGGCCGCAGGCGCAACTGCTCGAGGACCGCCCGCAGCACCACCTTCATCTCGAAGAGGGCGAAGCTGGCGCCGAGGCAGCGGCGGGTGCCGCCGCCGAAGGGGATCCACTCGTAGGTGCCAGCGGGACGCTCGAGGAAGCGCTCGGGGCGGAAGGCGAGCGGGTCCGGGTAGAGGTCGGGGCGGCGGTGCAGGAGGAAGATCGAGAGGTTGAGGTAGACGCCGGCCGGGAGGACGTGGGGACCGACGGCCAGCGGCGCTTCCAGGTAGCGGCCGACGGCGGGGACGACCGGGCGCAGCCGCAGCGTCTCCTTGATTACCGCGTCGAGGTACTCCTCGCCCTCGCCGTCGCGGACCTCGGCTTCGAGCCGGGCAAGAACGTCGGGGTGGCGGACCAGCCGCTCCAGGGTCCAGCTAAGCGCGGTCGCGGTGGTCTCGTGGCCGGCCAGCAGCAGGGTCATGAGCTCGTCGCGCAGCTCCAGGTCGGTGAGCGCCTCGCCGTCCTCGTCGCGGGCGGCGAGCAACAGCGAGAGCACGTCCTCGTGGCCATCCTCACCGGCCTCGCGGCGGGCGCGGATCTGCTCGTAGACAACCCGGTCGGCTTCCTCGATGAGGAGGTTGAAGCGGCCCCAGGGGCTGCGCGGGCGCGGGTTCTCCGAGCTCGTCACCTGCAGGGCAAAGAGGCGCAGTTGGCTGGCGGTGGCGTCGAGGAGGCGCCGCAGCGGCGCGCCCACGCGCTCGGTCCCCTCCTCGTCCTCGAGGCCGAAGACGGTGCGCAGGATCACCTCCAGGGTGATCGCCTGCATCGTCGGCTGGGTTGGGAAGGACTCGCCGCGCGGCCACTCGGCGACGCGGCGCTCGGCGACCTCGCGCATCGTCTCCGCGTAGGCCATCATCCGCTCGCCGTGGAAGGGCGGCAGCAGCAGCCGGCGCTGGCGCAGGTGCTCGCCGCGGTCGAGGATCAGGACCGAGCGGTTGCCGAGCAGGGGCGAGAGGATCGCGTTGCTCTTGCCGGCCAGGAGGTGGTCGGGGCTGGCGGTGAAGACGGTCCTGACCGCCTCCGGATCGGAGCAGATGACCTGGGTGCGGTCGGGCGAGAGCCGCAAGGTGAAGTACTCGCCGTAGCGGTCGCGGCAGGCCTCCATGAAGGCGGTGGGCTGGGCGAGGAAGCGGCCGACAAGGAGGGGGCGTGGGAGCCCCGGGCCGGGTGGCAGCGCCGGGGCGGCGCTGGGGGCAAGGGGAAGTTCGGTGTTGACCGCTAGTTCAATAAGGCCCGGAGTGATAGCAGCTATTGAACTAACGGTCAATTGGGGCTAGCCTCGTCGCCGTGAAGCTGGCCAAGCGCTCCCGCATGAGTACGGACGCGCGGCGTGAGCAGTTGCTGGCGGCGGGTGCTGAGCTGCTCGGCCGCCGCCCCTACGACGAGGTTTCGATCGAGGAGATCGCCGCCGCCGCCGGCGTCTCCAAGGGCCTGCTCTACCACTACTTCCCGACCAAGCGGGACTTCGTGCTGGCGGCCCTGGAGCGCGGCCAGGGCGAATTGGCGGAGCTGACCGCGCCGGACCCCGAGCTCGACCCCGCCGACCAGCTCAGCGCCGGCATCGACCGCTTCCTCGACTTCGTCGAGGAGCACGCCGCCGCCTACACGGCGATCTTCCGCAGCCGCGGCGGCGCCGACCCGGCGATCCAGGCGACCCTGGAGAAGCACCGCCGCGAACGGCTGGAGAGCCTGGTCGACGCCCTCGTCAACTGGGATACGGCGTCGGCGGACATCGCCCGCACGCCGCTGCTGGAAACGGCGGTGCAGGGCTGGCTCTTCTTCGTCGAGGGGGCGGTGCTGCGCTGGCTGGAGAGCGACGGCGTCTCGCGCGAGGAGCTGCGCGAGCTGCTGGCGCAGGCGCTGCCGGGAGCGCTGCGAGCCGCAAACGCAGCCAAGCTCGAATCAAAAGCCCCCCGATAGCGGGGTCAAGGCTTCGAGCTGGGGTAGCGGCGAAGCATCCATAGGATGGGGCGCCGATGCGCGCCCGCTTCGCTCTCGTCCTCGCCCTCGCCTCGTTGCTCGCCCTCGCCGCCGGCGGCTGCGGCAACAGCAAGGACACCTCCACCCCGGTCGCCTGCCTGGAAGGGACCAGCGCCTACCTGAAGGCGCTCGCCGCCGCGCCCGGCGAAGCCGCGCTGGGCGACGAAACGCCGATCAGCGACTGCCTGGCCGAGAACCAGGAGGGCGGTGACCTGGCGACCGTCGGCGAAGCGATGGTCGCGGCGGCGACGAAGCTGAACGCCGAAGCGCGGGCGGAACCGGGCGGGCCGGCCAACGTGCAGCTCGGCTACCTGCTCGGTGCGGCCGAACGCGGCGCCGATAGCACCGAAGGCATCCACTCCGACCTACTGCGCCGTCTCACCGTCGCCGCCCGCTACTCACCGCGGCCGCCCCTCCCCACCGCCTTCCAGCGCGCCTACCGCGAAGGCTTCGAAGCCGGCCACGACCACGGCTAGGAGGGCTTGGCGAAACCCGCGTGTGCGGGCCGGCGAGCGCCGGACCAAGCGGGGCCAGGACGCAGGGAGGCCGAATAGCAGCGCTATTTGGCCGACTGAGGACGCCGCACCGCGCCGTGTCCGCCGCCGCCGGACGCGTGCGGGGGTTTCGCCAAGCCCTCCTAGCGCGAGCCGTCTTTGACATAGACGAGGCGGCCGTCGGGGAGGCGGAAGACGCGACCTACCGCTTCCCCGTGGCCGCTGGCCTTGGGACCGGCCGCGGGGTTGGCGAGCGTCCGGGTCGCGCCGGGGTGCGGGCGGCGCACGAGCTTGTCGTTCTTGACGTTGAGGGTGAGGCCGAGACCGGCGATGAGGAAGGCGACGGCGAGGATCATGCCGATGTCGAAGAGGTTGACGAGTCCATCGAGCGGGTCGCCGGCGTTCTCCTCGATCAGGCCGTGGCGGCCGAGGCCGGTCCGACTCACCGCCCCGCCCCCTGCTCCAGGGCCGCCAGGTCCTCGGTGTACATCCGCGTCCGAGCCAGGGTGAGGGCGAAGGCGACGGTGCCGACGAGGAGGCCGACGACGGTGGCGCCGAAGGCGTCGCGGAGGTTTTCGGCGAGGGCGCTGACGTCGCCGTCGCCGAGCGCGGCGAGCCCGGGGGCAAGCGGGATCAGGGTTCCCATCAGCCCCAGCGCCGGGCCGGCCCGGACCAGCAGCCGGGTGCGGTCGAGGCGACGCTGCACCGCCAGCTCGTAGCGGGCGAGCGCGTGCTCACTGGCCCGCTCGCGGTCGGGGCCGGGCGCGGTGGCGAGCTCGTACATCGTCTCGCCGGCGAGCGCGCCCGGGGCGCTGTAGGCGTAGCCGGCGGCGTGGCCGGGGTCGGCAATCGCCCGTTCGGTCAGTTGGCGCAGGTCGAGGTCGCGGACCCGGTAGCGGCGCCAGTACTCGACCGCGAAGCGGCCCAGCTCCAGCGCGCAGAGCAGGAGGACGAGGATCGCCGCGAGGAGGACCGGCACCCGCAGGGCGGTGGCGATCTGGGCGAGGGCGTCGCCGAGGTCGATTGCGGCGCTCACAGCAGCGCCTCCTGACGGCGGCGCTCGCGGCGGGCGCCGGCCAGCGCCGCCAGCAGGGCGAGGCCGGCGATCGCGGCCGCCAGCAGGCGTTCGGCGTCCTCGTCGCTGCCGGCGCCGTGCAGACCCGGGGCGCCGAAGGCGAGCTGCCCGTCACCACCGGGACCCCTGAACCCGATCAGCGTGCCGGTGACATCATCGCCGGCGCTGGCGGCACTGACGACGGCAGGGGTCGGGAGCGGCGCCCCGGGGCGGCCAGAGCCGCCGTCAGGGTGAGGTGCGGGCCGCCGGGCCATGGGCGAGACCCGTGCCGGTTCGTGCTCGCCGGGACTCGCTTCGGCGCTCTCGCTGCCGTCCGGCTGCTTGGCGTTGGCGCCGCGGCGGACCTTGCTGTGGTTGATCGGGTTCGGCTCCTTGCTGTTGAGCAGGCGGGCGCCGCCGGGCGTCTTGCCCTCGCTCTGGGGCTTCGGGCGGCTGAAGGGAGCGGCGCCCTTGCCACCGCCGCCGGCGATGACGCCGCTGCCGGACTGGCTGCCTTCGCCTTCGCCCGATTGCGGGGGGGTCTGGGGGGGCTGGGAACGAGGCGGACAGGGGATCGGCCAGGCCTGGCCGGCGAAGGCGGGAGCCGCGTAGGCGGTCATCCAGATCCCGTTCAGGTCCTGGCTGCGGCGCCAGCGCAGGTGGCCGTCGGATTCCTGCAGCGAGGCCATGTAGTCGAGCGGTTCTTCGCTCGGCCCGCCGCCGTGGGTGCGCCAGGTTTCCGGGTTTTCGCCGACTGCCCAGATCCCCTGAACCGCCCAGGCGGTCGAGGCGACGTTGGATTCCGGTTCGCCCGGCAGGGCCGGGAAACCGCCGTCGGGGTTCTGGTTCTGGTGCAGGTAGGCGAGGCCCTTTGCCACCGCCGGCGAGTCGCGCCGGCCGGCGGCGACCAGGGCCTGGATCGCGGCCCCGGTCATGTCGACTTCATCGGGGGATGAGCGGCTGTTCCAAGACCAGCCACCGCTGTCTTGCTGGGCCGCTTCCAGCCAATCCGCCGCCCGCCCAATCGCCGCCTGCGCTTCCGGCTCGGCGACCGGGACCAGGGCGATGATCGCGAAGACGGTGGTGTTGACCTGCGCCACCCCACCCGGCACGAAGGGGAAGGAGCCGTTCGCAGCCTGGCGCGGCAGCAACTGGGCGACCAGGTCGACCGACCCGAAGGCGTGCGGCGCGGTGCAACTGGCGTTGACGACCATCAGTTCGCGCTCGAGCGCGGTCGTGCAGGTCTGCGGCTTGCAGGTTTCGTCTTCGACTCCCTGCTGGAAGTGATTGACCAGGAAGGAGTAGACGTCGCTGCCGCCGGGCTGGCGCTGGTCCTGCGGGTTGATCCCGGCGGCGGCCAGGGCCAGCGCCACCCAGGCGCTGAAGCCCTGGACCGATTCGCCGCCGCGATCGCCACCAAAACCGCCGTCCTGGTTCTGCGCTTCCTGCAGGAAGCGGACAGTGGTGTCGAGGCGGGCCTGGTTGACCGGCGTTGGCGCCGCCGCCGCGACGGCGGCGAGCGCCAACAGCGCCACGAGTGCGATCGCGAACAGGCGCCGCATCGGCCTAGCGCGGCACCCGCACCCGGCCGAGCGAGGCCGTCGAACTGCGGCCGAGGACGTCGGTGAAGACGATCCGCAACCGGTAGGCGGCCCCTTTCGGCAGCCGCACCGTCGCCGCCGTGCCGCCGCGGCCGCTGGCCCGGGTCACGAAGGGCGCCCGGGGCTTGCCGACAAGCGCGGAGGAGATCGACCAGTGAGTCACGCCGGGACCGGCGTCGCGAAGGCGCCAGCTCACTCCGACTAGGCCCGCGGCCAGGCGGCTGCGGTCGAGTCCGCGCAGCGCCGCCCGGACCGGACCGGGGGTCGGCGGGCCCGGGGCTGCGGTGGCGCTCGAACCCTGCGCCTTGTCACCCCCGCCCCCACTGCCCGGAGTCTGCGGCTCGGTGGGCTTGCCGGGATCTTTTTCGCCGGAGCCCGGGTCGGTTCCGGGGTCTTCGCCACCAGGGTTCTCGCCACCCGGCTCTTCGGGCCCGGGGGGCGTGCGAACCACGTCGTCGGCCGGCAGCGGCCCGCAGCCAGCACCGAGAGTCGCCGCCACGCAGACGTCGAGGCGGTTGGAGCGGACAACCGTTTCCTTGCCGGCGACGACCTTGGTCGCCTTTAGCCGGTGCCATCCAGGCGTGTCGAAGGTGACCTCGGCACTGCCGTCGGCGGCGGTCGTGACCGTCGCCGGGCTGTCGACGTCCACTTCTTCGAAGCCCTTGGCCGATTCCACCACCGGCGCCACTTCGGCTCCCTCAAACGGTTCGGTGCTGCGCTGCGGCGTCGCCGGCGGCGCGCCTTCGTTGTAGGCGTCCCAGGCGTCGACCTCGACCGCGAAGGGCACCCCGACCTGCGCTTCCGCGGTCAGTTGCACCGGGCCGCCGCTGTAGTCCCCCGGGTAGAGGAGCAGCCGCGGCCGGCCGTTGAAGGCGTCATAGACCCAGAGCGCCTCGTCGCCTTCGTGGTCCTGGAACTGGCAGCCGCCGACGCTGGTGAAGACATTGTTGACGACCACGCCCCAGTACTCGGCGGCGCCGACGTCCTGTCGGTCGGGACCCCACTGGGTGATGAAGTAGTCCTCGAACGGTTCCGCGTACCAGTCGCCGTCGAAGCCTTCGCCGTCGATCGCCATCGCGTCGACGGCCGCCGCGGTCGGGGTCGGCCCCGGCGTCGGGTGGGCGTTGTTGTTGAGGCCGTTGCAGCGGCGCCCCCCTGCCGGCGCTTTGGTGTCGCCGCTGGCGCGGATGTTGTGGCCATCGGTGAGGATCGGCCCCTCGAAGAGGGTTTCGGTCTTCCCCTCAATCCGGACGTTCAGCTCAGTCGGCGCGGCCTGGGCGGCCGGAGCGAGAACGGTGACTGCGGTGATGGCGACGACAAGCGTCGCGAGCTTGATGCGCATGCCTTGACCCCTTTCCACGAGGGCATCGACGTTGCGGATCGGAGGGAGGTCTCCTGGCTTACGAGCGTCTCGCTGCGCCTTCCCAGCCTCTCGGCCAGTGGCTGCCGCGTGGGCGTGCGGCGAGACATCGCTCGATCACAGTGGCGGGCCCGCGTCGGTCTTTCACCGACTTCCCCGTCCACCGATCCTCTTTTGTGCCGGCGAGTCTAACCCACCCCCGCGGGGCCACCCGGAGGCGGCCCCGCGAAAGCAGCGGGCTCTATTCGTACTTCAGGTAGATGGTGTCGCCGACGTGGATCGTGGTGCCGCGTTCAGCCGTGGAGGCCGCGCCGCCGTCGATCGAGACCTTCCAGCGTTCGGCCGGCACGGCCGGGTAGCCGTTGACCTGGGTGATCGCGCCGCTGCCGGCGCCAGGCTGGAACCCGGTCACGCATCCCGCCGGCGTCGTCGCCGCGACCGCGGCGTTCAACACCGTCGCCAGCGTCGTCGTCGTCGCTCCCGGCGCCAGCGAGACCGAGCAGACCTTCAGGGCCGAGGCGCCGTCGTTGACGATCAGCGCCAACGAGGTCGTTTCGGTGCCACCGGTGGCGAATTCGGTCACGCCCTTCCACTGCGGGCCTTTGGCCGGTTTCGGCGGGGCCGCAGTGAAACCACCGCTGCCGAGGGCTCGTACCGCATCCTGGCTGGCGTACTGGTCCGCGGTGGTGCCGGTGCTGTATTTGAAGCCGCCGCCTTTGCTCAGCTGCTGGGCGATGAGGAAGGTAAGCGGCGTCTTGCTGCCGGCGGTGGTGAATTCGCTCGCCTGGGGATCGATCCCGCAGGCTTTGAGACCGTCCACCGCCCAGGCGGTGGAATCCGTGTTGAAGCCGAATTCGGATTCGAAGGCACCGTTGGTGCTGTTGAGGTTGGCGGCGAGGTATTTCTTGGCAGCGACGATCGGCGCCGCGCCGCTGCTGACTCCAGCGCTGCAGAGAGCCGCCATCGCCGACCCGGTCATGTCGGGTTCGGAGGGGTTTTCCAGCGCCGTGGGATTGCCAGCCGCTTTTTCCCAGGTCCAGCCGCCGTCGGTGTGCTGGTTGGCTTCGATCGCGGCGATTGAGGCTTCGAGCAACGGCTGCGGCACCCGCGTTGCTCCCGCCGTCGTCTTCGCTCCGGCCAGCGCCAGCACGCCGAAGACGGTGGCGTTAAAGGTCGAGCCGAAGTAGCCCGGGCTTTCCGGCTGGTAGTAGGAGGCGACCTTGGCGATCAGGTTCTGCCGTTTGGAGACGCGGGCGGGATCGGTGCCGGCCGCGTAGGAGACGAGCGTCGCCCGCTCGAAGTCGGTCGAGACCGGTTCGGCCCCGGGCCAGGTGGGAACGCCGACCACGCTTTCGTACCAACTGCGGGCATCGGTGCTTTCGCCGCCGCCTTTGTTGACGTCGGCGGGTGCGATCCCGGCGGCGGCAAAGGCGGTCAGCGCCCAGTCGCCGCCGAAGCCGGCGATTTCCCCGCTCGCTTTCTGCAGCCCTTTCAGGTATTCGACGCCTTTGGTCCGGGACGAGCTGATTTCGGCCGGCGTGGCTTTGGCCGCGGCAATTGCCGGCACAGCCAGGGCGACAAGCGCCGCGAGCAGCGCCAGCCGAGTGAGCGTTAGACGCATCGGTGGATCTCCTTCTGGTTTGGGGACGGCTGACTCTCCGCCCCCGCGGCACCGTCCCCGAGGATGAAAAGACCGCCGTCCGTTCGCGAAACAGTGGGTCCTTATGTGTGCGTCAGGCGGCGGGTATTCGGACTCGGGCTGAAGGCCACTTGAGGCGTGGCCCGCCCATCACCGTTGCGCGTCAGTCCCGGATTCACACCGGGTTCCCCCGACCGCTCGACATCTCCAACGTAGTGGCCGCAGCGGCGGCA
This sequence comes from uncultured Actinomycetes bacterium, assembly GCA_963708405.1. Lineage (GTDB taxonomy): Bacteria > Actinomycetota > Thermoleophilia > Solirubrobacterales > 70-9 > VAYN01. The sequence goes on along the minus strand of CAVPSL010000001.1, from coordinate 941,775 downwards.
GCGGCGGCCCGGGTTGGCCGATCTCCGCTAGGTTGGCCGCCACTTCATATCCACGGATCGGTGGACAGGGAAGCCGGTGAAAGACCGGCGCGGGCCCGCCACTGTGACCGAGCAAACGCCCGCCGCACGCCGCTGCGGCAGCCACTGGCCGAGAAGGCCGGGAAGGCGCGACGGGAAGGCTCGGAAGCCAGGAGACCTCCCTCCGATCCCTCCGCTAAGCCCTCGAGGAAAGGGGTTCAAGGATGCGAGCAGCACCACTCCTGCGTGTCGCCGCGCTCGTCGCGGCAGTTCTCTCTCTCGGCGCCCTCCCGGCCACCGCCACGGCGACGTCGAGCCAACCCGAAATCGACGCCGCGGTGACCAAGGCGGTCGAATACCTGCGGCCGCAACAGGATCCCGCGACCGGCGCCTTCGACACCTTCGGCGGCGAACTGGCGACGACCGCCCTGGTCGCCGCCGGCCTTGACGCTGGCGAACTCAGGGCCGCACCTGGCGATCCCAGCCTGCAGGAGTTCCTGCTGGGCGAATACGGCTCCTCGGACTGGGGCGACGACCCGCCGACGGGCCTGGTCACCGACTACGAGCAGGCGGCGCTGGTGGCACAGGCCGCCGGCCTCGACCCGGCCCGGCTGTCGGCCGTCTCCAACCTGCCGGCCCAGGTCGGCGCCTTCTGGAACCCCGCCACCGGCAGCTTCGGCGACCCCAGCAGCAACGCCACCGCCTTCGGGATCCTGGCGCTGGCGAGGACGCCGCTGCCGCGCTGGGCGCTGGCGCCGGCCGTCTCCTTCCTGCGCCGCAACCAGCACGACGACGGGGGCTGGACCTACACCGCGGCGCTGACCGACAGCGCCCGCGAAAACCCCTCCGAAGAGGACATCAGCGGTGCCGCGATCGCGGCGCTGTGTGAAGCGGGCGTGCCGGCCTACGACCCGGCGGTCGCGGCGGGCCTCGACTACCTGCGGAGCCGGCTGATCGACGCCAGCGGCGGGATCAAGTACTTCTGGGGCTTCCCCACCGACTCCCCCAACGCCGACACCAACGCCTGGGTGCTCAGCGGTCTGGGCGCCTGCGGCGTCGACCCGCAGTCGACGGCGTGGACGACCGCAGCGGGCAAGACGATGGTCGACTACCTGCTCTCGCTGCAGGTCCAGTCCGGACCGGAAGCGGGTGGGTTCGGCTACGAAGACAACAGCGGCGCCAACTTCTACGCGACCCAGGACGCTCTGCGGGCATTGGCCGGCGGCGGCTTCACGGCGACGCCGCCAAGCGTCCGCGCGCCTGAACCGGTGGCAGCCGGGACCCCGGTGCCGCACCTGCTGGCCGTCGAGCTAGCGCCCGGCAACGTGCGGTTCTGCAAGGTGACGGCGCCCGCGGGGGCGACGCTGACGGAAGTGCTGGCGGCCGCCAAGAGCGGCGCCGAGCCGAGCGGCTGCGTCACCTCGTTCACGGTGAGCGAGGGCAAGGTCGCCGCGATCGACGGGGTGTCCCCCGAAGCGGCTGACGACGCCTGGCTGCTGCGGCTCGACCGCGGCGCTGCCGCGGTCGCCGGCGAACAGCCGGTCGGCTTCGGCGACGTCGTCTTGCTGCGCCTCGGCGCCGTGCCGGCCGGGACGACCGAAGGGCCCGCTGGTCCTGCTGGTCCCGCCGGTCCCGCTGGAGCGAGTGGGCCGGCCGGCGCAAGCGGTCCCGCCGGTGCCAGCGGGGCCAAGGGTGCAAGCGGGAGGGTTCGCTGCAAGACGAAGCGGGGACGGAACGGCAAGGCCCGGCTTCGCTGCGGCGTGCGGCACAAGCACCGCCCCGCCCGCGGCGCCTGAACGACTCGGCGAGCCGCGGTCGCGCTTCCTACGGGGAGACCGGCCGCGGCTCCTCGCCGAGCTCGGCGCGGGCGCGCTGGGCGAGCTTCACCGTCGCCTTGCGCAGGCCCTCCGGACCCTCGATCGGCTCCTCGTACTCGACCCGCACCGGGACTTCCCCGGCCGGCGTCGCGGCGAGCAGGTCGAGACCGGTGCGGTCGGCGTCGAGGCAGCGGGCGGCGATTGCCTGCGGCTGGCCGCCAAGCGCCTGCACCATCTCCAGCAGGGCGTCGGCGTGATCGTCGTTGAGATGTTCGATGGCGCGCTCGGCGCCGCGGCTGACGGGATCATCTGGCTTCATGGTTAGGGCACCCTAATACATCTCCCAGCCCCGATGCGGGGCGTCGCTCAAATACGCTGCGGCAAGGAAAACAAACTTCGGAGGACCGAAAGTGACTGAGCAGCTCTGGGGTGGCGAGACCACCAAGGCCGTTGACAATTTCCCCGTTTCGGGCGAGCGGGTGCCGGTGCCGGTGGTGCGCTGGCTGGGCCGGATCAAGGGCGCCGCGGCCGAGGTCAACGGCGAGCTGGGGCTGCTCGACGGCCAGTTGGCCGAGGGGATCGCCGCCGCCGGCAAGGCCGTCGCCGCCGGCGAACACGACGACCAGTTCCCGGTCGACGTCTTCCAGACCGGCTCCGGCACCTCCTCGAACATGAACGCCAACGAGGTGATCGCCAACCTCGCCGGCGACGGGGCGCATCCCAACGACCACGTCAACATGGGCCAGTCCTCCAACGACGTCTTCCCCTCCGCCGTGCACCTGGCGGCGCTGGGCGAGGTGACGCACGACCTGCTGCCGGCGATGGGAGCGCTGGAGGAGGCGCTCGCCGCCAAGGCCGAGCAGTTCGCCGACGTCGTCAAGGCCGGGCGCACCCACCTGATGGACGCGGTGCCGGTCACCCTCGGGCAGGAGTTCGGCGGCTACGCGGCGCAGGTGCGGCTGGGTGTCCAACGGGTCGAGGCGACGCTGCGCCGGGTCGGCCAGATCCCGCTCGGCGGCACCGCCACCGGCACCGGCCTCAACACCCACCCCGAGTTCGCCGCCAAGGTGCGGGCCAAGCTCGCGGCCGAGACTGGGTTGGAGATCTCCGGGCCGCTCGACGCCTTCGAGGCGCAGGGCAACCGCGACGCCCTGGTCGAGCTCTCCGGCGCGCTCAAGGTCTACGCGGTCTCGCTCAACAAGATCGCCAACGACCTGGCGCTGATGGGCTCGGGGCCGCGCGCCGGCCTCGCCGAGCTGCGCCTGCCGGAGCTGCAGAAGGGCTCCTCGATCATGCCGGGCAAGGTCAACCCGGTGATCCCGGAGGTGGTGATCCAGGTCGCCGCCCAGGTGATCGGCAACGACGCCGCGATCACCGTCGCCGGCAGCCAGGGCCAGTTCGAGCTCAACGTGCGGGTGCCGCTGATCGCCCGCAACCTGCTCGACTCGATCAAGCTGCTCGCCTCCGCCTCGCGCCTGCTCGACGAGAAATGCGTGGCCGGGATCGAGGCCAACGAGGAGATGACGACGCGCCACGCCGAGGCGACGCTGGCGACGGCGACCGCGCTCAACCCGCACATCGGCTACGACCGGGCCGCCGACATCGTCAAGACGGCGGCGCAGTCCGGCCGCTCGCTCCGCGAGGTCGCGCTCGAGCAGGGCGTCGAGCCGGCGGTGCTGGAGGAGGCGCTGGACCACCGCCGCATGGCGCGGCCGAACGCCTGAGCGGACCTAGGCCTGCTTGACCTCGATCCCCAGCTCGGCGGCGAGCTGGGGTGAGAGGTCCATCAGCTGCAGCGGGTCGACGATCGCGCCGCGCAGGCCGAGCAGGGAACCGCCGAGGCCGGCCAGCTCGGAGCCGCGGAAGTCGACTTCGGCCAGCGTCGCCTTGGTGAAGTCGGCCCCGCCGAGCTGGCAGCCGCTGAAGCGGACCGAGCTGAGCTTGGCGCCCTGGAAGTCGGCGCGGTTCAGCACGCAGTCCTCGAAGCTCACGTACTCGAGGGTGGCGAAGCGGAAGTTGGCGTAGTCGAGCTTGCAGCCGGTGAAGCGGACCTCGCGCAGCTTCGCCTCGCCGAGGTCGAGCCCGGTCAGGCGCGCCTCGCGCAGCTCGACCCGCAACAGCCCGCCGTCACGCCAGTCGCCGCTGGCGGCGCTGAGCCGCTCGGCCCGAATGTCGCTGAGGCGCAGGCCGCGCAGCTTGGCGCCGTCGAGGGCGGCGCCGGGGACGAGCTCGACTTCCTCCAGCTCGCGCTCGCTGGCCAGCTCCTCCAGGTCGGGCTCGATTGGATCCCCTGGGGCGAGGTCTGGCGCTTCGGTGGCCCCCAGCGTTTCCGCTTTTTTACGTGTCATAGCCCGGACAAGGTCGGAAGCGCTCAGCTCAGCCGCATGTCCGTGAACCAGACGCCGTCACGGAGGCTGCGCTCACCGGCCGTGACCGCAAGCGGTCGCTGGAACAGCGGCCCGTCGACGACCAGCGAGTGATACTCGCCGTTCTCGCCGGCGGCGTCAGCGCCGGCGGCCTCGATCGTGGCGACAACGTCGGCGTCGATCGTCATCCCGAGCAGCTCGGCCGGGAGGACGCCGTCGCGGACGGCGACGATCACCGCCTTGAAGCCCGCCGCCAGCAACTCGTCCATGACGCGGCGGCGCTCCCACTGCCAGAGCGGCAGCCGCGCCTCCATCCCGACCAGGCCGCAGACCCGCTCGACCCAGTCGCGGTGGTCCTGCATGTCGATGTCGCCGAAGACGCCGACGCTCGGCCCGCCGTTGCCGAGGCTTCCCTCCAGCACCCGCAGCAGCTCCTCTTCGTAGCCGCTCCAACTGGCGGCACCGAACTCGATCGGCAGCCCCACCGCGGCGGCCTGCGCCGCCAGCACCTCGCGGCTGAGCCCGTGCGAACGCGAGCGCTCGCCGCCCTCGATCATCATCGAGATCAAGAGCCGCGGCTCGGCGCCCGCCCGCGCCGCTTCGTGGAGGGCCAGGGCCGAGTCCTTGCCACCGCTCCAGGAGCAGAAGACGGGGGTGCCGACTAGTCCCGCCGCGGCGCACATAGGGCAACCTCCCTCTTCTTCTCCTGAGATTGAGAGGCCGAGCGAAGCGAGGCCGTCGAAGATCCCCCAGGCCGCGCTGAGCTCGAAGGGACAACGCCCTCATAGAGGGGTGAAAGCTTCGAGCTCGGCGGTGCGGGTCGCCCTGCGGTGTCGAACGTCGGCACGGTGACGGCAGTATCGCCGTGGGCGGGGATGTAGATCATTCCCGTCTGGGGTCCATTATTTGACGGACCTTACGGCGTCTTACGGAACTTAAGGGGAAAGAGGGTAAAGATCGGCCTGGTTTAACCCTGCAACGTAACGAAGCGCTCCTCGGTCAGCTCCTGGACCGCGAAGGCGGGGCCCTCGCGGGTGTTGCCGGAGTCCTTGACGCCGCCGTAGGGCTGCTGGTCGGCGCGGAAGGTCGGCACCTCGTTGATCAGGACACCGCCGAACTCGAGGGTGCGGCCGGCCTGCAGGGCGCGGCCGACGTCGCGGGTGAAGACGCCCGCCTGGAGGCCGAACTTGGAGTCGTTGGCCAGCGCCAGCGCTTCGCCGAAGTCGGAGAAGCGGTCGATCGTCGCCACCGGACCGAAGATCTCCTCGCACCAGACCTTGGCGTCTTTGGGCGGGGAGCCGAGCAGGGTCGGGGCCAGGCAGCGGCCCTCGTCGACCAGCTCGCCGCCGGTGAGCAGGGTGGCTCCCGCCGACACCGCCTCGTCGATCCACTGCTTGACGCGATCGCGGTCGCCGGGGGTGATCAACGGGCCGACGTCGGTCGCCTCGTCGAGCGGGTCGCCGACGGTGAGCTTCTGCATGTTGGCGACAAGGCGCTCGGTGAAGGCGTCGGCGACGTCCTCGTGGACGAGGATGCGCTGGATCGAGATGCAGCTCTGGCCGGCGTGGGAGAAGGCGTGGATCTGGGCCTTGTCGGCGGCCGTTTCCCAGTCGCCGTCGGCGTTGACGACGAGCGGCGCGTTCGATCCCAGCTCGAGGTTGACCTTCTTGTGGGGGACACGGCTGCGGATGTCCCAGCCGACCCCAGCCGAGCCGGTGAAGGTGAGGGCCTTGGTCAGCTCGTGCTCGACGATCGCGTTGCCGACCTTGGAGCCAGGGCCGGGGACGACGCTGAGCCAGCCCTCGGGCAGGCCCGCCTCCTCCAGGATCGCGGCCAGCTTCAGGGCCGAGATCGGGGTCTGGCCGGCGGGCTTCAGCACGATCGCGTTGCCGGCGGCAATCGCCGGGCCGAGCTTGTGGGCGACGAGGTTGAGGGGGAAGTTGAAGGGGCTGATCGCGCCGACGACCCCGTAGGGCACCCGCAGCATCACTCCGAGCTTGCCGGCGCCGGCGGCAGACGCCTCCATGGGGACGGTGCCGCCGGTCAGCTTGCGGGCCTCGACCGCGGCGAAGGTGAGCGTGGAGACGCAGCGCTGCGCCTCCACGGTGGCGGTCTTCAGCGGCTTGCCGGCCTCGGCGGCGATCGTCAAGGCGAGGTCCTCGACCCGGGCCTCGACCAGCTCGGCCGCGCGCTCCAGCGTCGCCGCCCGCTCGTACTGGGGGAAGTCGGCCGACTCGAAGGCCTCGTGGGCGGCGCGAACGGCGCGGTCGACGAGCGCCTCGTCGCCCTGGGCGACCCGGCCCACCGGGCTGCCGTCGTAGGGGCTCTTGACCTCGTCCCACTCGCCGGTCTCGATCCACTCGCCGGCGGCGAGCAGCTTGTGGTCGGCTGCGTTCACGGTCTGGGTTGCCACTTCGACCTCCTCCTCTCGCTTGTGGTGAGCGTAGCGCCCGGGTTCTCCGGGTCGAGGTAGGGAATCAGCAGTGACTCGACCAGGCTTCCCATCGCTTCGGGGAGAAACGAGGCGCGATCGGTCTCGAGGTGGCGGACGACAAGCGAGAGGGCACCGTCGAGGAGCATCTGCTCGATCTCCGGCGCCGCGTCGGCGCGGGCCGCGTGACCGGCGCGGAGAGCGGCGGCGAGCCCGGCCAACAGGGTGCGGTGTCGCTCGCGGGCGGCCTCGCCCGCCCGGACGTCCTCGACCGCGAAAAGATGCGTCACGGCGGGATTAGCGACCAGCAGCGCTTCCAGCTCGGCGACACCGGCGCGGGCACGGTCGGGCCACGGCGCGCTCGCCCTGACCGCCCGCTCGACCCGCCCGCAGAGCCAGTCGGCGGCGAGGTCGTGGGTGGCGAGGAAGCAGCCCTCCTTGTCAGCGAAATGCGCGTAGAAGGCCGAGCGCGAGACGCCGGCCTCGCCGGTGATGTGCCCGATCGTCGTCGCCGGGTAGCCGTGGCTCGGAAGGACCCGCAGCATCGCCGCGACGATCCGCAGTCGCTGCTGGTCGGCGACGAGCGAGCGCGGCAGCCCGTGGCGGCCGGGAGGCAACCGCCTCAATGCCAGCTCGGGCGGCAGGCCGGCGAGGGCGCCGGGCTCGAAGCGCTCGGGGTCCTCGCCGGCGGGCGGCGGCGCGGCCATCGCCGCGCGCCTCAGCCGGCGGCGGCGCGGCGGGCGGGGAACGGGCGCGCGGCCCCCGGCAGCGAGGCCAGCAGGTAGCCGAGCAGGAGCTGGCGCGAGGCTGGCAGGGTCGCCGTCTCGCCGGCGAGTACACGCCCCGCCAGGAGGGAGACGAGACCGCCGGCCAGGAGGCGGTCGGTTTCCGGCGGCAGGTCCTCTCCGGCCAGGCCCCGCAGCGCCGCGGCAAGGCGGTCCAGGGTCCGCTCGTGCTCGAGCCGAGCCGGACGAGCGGCCGCCAGCGCCTCGACCAACAGCAGGTGAGCGAGCGCCGACTCGGCGGCGAGGAACTCGAGGCCAGCCTCGAGACCAAACGAGAGCGCCGCGACGGGATCGTGCTCCCCGCCGACCGCCGCGGAAACGGCGGCTTCCAGTCGTCCCACGCCGTCGGCGTAGGCGGCGGCGAAGCAGTCCTCCTTGCCCTCGAAGTGCTCGTAGAAGGTCGGGCGCGAGACCGCCGCCAGTTCGACGATGTCGGTGATCTTCGTGTCCTCGTAACCGTGGTAGGCGAGGGCGGCGGCGAGGCCTTCGAGGAGGCGCCGACGCTGGTCGGCGGTCACCTCCGCGCGGGAGAGTCCCGAGCGCGGCCGGATCTTCTGCACCTTCGGAGGGGGCAGGTCGGGCCGGCGGCGTGAAGCGCGCGGCCGACGCCCCCGCGGCTCGGTTTCCGGGGCGACTATCTCGTCTGTCTGGGCGGCGCGGCTCATGTGGCGGATCCGGGCTGAATCGGATCCCGAATACAAACAGCTCGGTTTGTCTTTGTCAAGATACGCACGTGGTATCAATAACTCATCTGGCCGTGCAACTGCGCGTCAGGGTCGAGGCCAGCGTGCGCCCGTCGTCGAAGCCGAAGCTGACCCGAGCCAGGGGAAAGATGGCTCCGGGAAAGCCCTTCGGGGCGGGGCAACCGGCCGAGAGGTAGGAGTGGCGCCTGCCTTGGTAGCTGAAGGAGCGCCGGAGGTCGAGGGAAACGCCGGAGACATACCCCCATTCGGCCGCTACCTGCGGCAGCCTGGCCACCAGGCTGGTGGCGAAGCCGCCACCGCCACGGTGGATGCGGAAGGGCAGGACGAGGGACTGGGGCAGCGGTTCGGTCCCGTAGATGTGGGCGTAGATCACCGGCTTGCCGTGCAGGTTGCCGTTGAAGGCGAGCACCGTGCCGTTGGAAGGGAAGGGCGACTGTTCGGGCAGGGCGACGTGGGCTTCGAAGCTGCCGGTGCCGACCAGCGAGCGTCTGCAGGCCCGCCTTGCTTCCGCCGTCGTCGCCGGCTGGATCTGGTGGAGGTTGCAGCGGGGCAGTCCCTCGTAGTCGAGACGGCCGTTGCGGTTGATCGCCAGCGTGATCGTCCGCAGCTGCGGCGGCGCCTGGCCGTCGGTGGTCTTGATCTCCCCGCCCAGCCTGACCGCCACCGGCGCTGTCCCCCGTCGCGGCAGGTCATGCGGTGCGACCCTGCCGGCGAAGGAGACGCGCAGGTTGCCCTGCTGGGTGACCTCGGCGCTGCCGCCTGCCGGCGCCAGCGCCCCGGCGCATAGCGCCGCGGCCACAACGACCGCGGCGCTCCTCAGTCCAGCTCGACCGAACAAGTCCGCCTAGCGCCCGCCGGCGGCCCGGCCGTTGGCGCGCTTGCGCTGCTTGCCCTTGCGCGCCTTGCCGCACGAATTGGCGACCAGGGGCCGGCTCTCCATCGTCTTGCCGTTCTGGCCGACCATCTTCACTTCCGCCCGACTCGTCGACTTGCAGAGGTTCCGCGAGTTGACCAGGAGGCTCTTCTTGCCCCCCTGCATCGCCAGCGTGAACTTCGTCACCGGCGCATCGGGGACCAGGTCGAACGAGTTGCGGATGCCGCCGTTGACGGAGTCGATCCGCCCGACGAGGACAACGTCGAAGCGCCCGTTGAGGCTGGCGACGAGGTCCGGCAGCTGGTGCGATGAGCTGCGCAGGTAGACCGGGCCCCGCAGCGGCTCGTCGAAGAGCGGCGAGACTGCTTCGGCGTGACCGTAGACCGATCCCGCCGGGCAGGCGCCGGCCGCGAACTGCACCCGCGTGCAGACCGTGCGGATGTGGTTCTGGGCGAGGAACTCCGAGTGCGGCAGGGTCACCGCGGTCGCGGCGATGTTGGCGTCACCCGGCCGCGCTTTCACGACCGCGGTCAGCGCTGGGTAGTCGCCGCGGTGGGTACCGCCCTTGAGCCGGAAGGCGATGCTCGGCTTGAAGCCGAGGCCGGCGCAGCCGGCCACCTGGAACGGGTTCGCTTCGGTGGCGGTGACGTCGTCGCCGGTCGAGCCGAGATCGGCGCCGGCGCCGGTGAAGAGGCCGGTCACCGACATCCGGTCGCAATTGGTCGGATTCTGGACGAAGTTAGGCCGGTTCATCTCGATCCGCACGTCTTTGATCCGCAGCGGCACACCTTCAAAGATGTGCGGCAGTTCGTCGGAGACGACGTGGACCTGAGTCGTTTCGGGATCGACGACCAGCCTGGCCCGCACGACCACGTTGCCGAAGTCGAACGGACCCGCGACCGCCGGCGTCACGAAGACGAGCGAGAGCGGCGACCCCTTGTAGGGACCCGCCAGATAGGCCCTGGCGTTCACGTAGTACGGCAACTGGCCGACCCCGGCGCCGATGTCGAGGTTGCCGACCAAGCTCGAGGCCGGACAACTCGGGTGTGCGATCTCGGTCTGGCCGGTGCCGGGCGCGGTCGGGATCGAGGCGATCGCCAGCTCGGGGCACTCGCTCACGCCTTTGAGGCTGGCGACCAGGCCGGGCGGCAGGTCGGTCGAGACCGCCGTCACCTCCTGTTCGTTGTCGCCGCGGGCCAGTTTGAAGTCGAACTGGCTGGAGGCACCGGCCTGGACGTTCACCGAACCGGCGGTCATCTTCGGGTGGAAGGGCCGCTTGCCGGCGTCGGCCGGGTTGGCCGGCAGGTTCGGGTTGCCGACCTGGCAGGGCCCGCCGTCCGGCGCCTTGTCGATGACGATCTGGTTGGAGGAGCGGACGACGTCGCTCGGGGCTGGGTTGTCGGTGTTCGAGGCCGACCAGGGCACAAACCTGGTTTCGGTGGTGTAGATCCCGCAGGTCGGCGGGTTGATCAGGGTCGAGCGTTCGCCCCCGTTGAAGACCATCGACATCTTCGAGAACGGCAGCTGCGGGCTGTCGTCGAAGGTGATCGTCACCTGTCCCGTCTTGCGGTCGGTGTCGACCAGGCCCGGAATCTTGATGACGACGTTGCGATCAACGTTGATCATCGTCAGGTACATCGCCATCAGGCTGTGGAACGGGTTGTCGAATTGCTTGGCGAGATAGATGCCGCCGGTGAGCTGTTCGTCGAGCAGCGGCGTGTCCAGCACCAGTTCACCCAGCTTCGATGCCCGCGGGCATTCCGGTAGCGTCGAGCTGCCGAGCTTGATCTGGTCCGGCGCGCAGGTTTCGAGGCCGTTGGCCGCCGAGGGTGAGATCGACATCCCCACCGGCAGCTTCACTTCGGCCTTCTTCACCTGGGCACTGGCCAGCGCGTCGGGCCCGAGGTTCTGCGGGACTTCGAGGTTGACGCTCACACCCGCCGGCGAGGCGGCCCGGGTGTTGCTCGGGTCGAGCGTGATCGAGGGGTGGAACTCGACGTTGTCGCAGCCGGTCACCTCCATCGGCTTCCCTGCTTCGTCGTCGACGAAGCTGCGTTCGGCGAACGCCCCCGGTTCCTGCCAGGAGTCGATCCGGCCGTACGTCGTCTGCGGGCCGCCGGCGCAGTCCGTCGGGTTGCTCATGAACGGCGTCCGCGGAGCGGTCGAGGCGCAGGGCAGCGTGGAGTCGCAGCCCACGCCTTCTCGTTCCATGTCGTGACTGGGGTCGGCCGGCACCCCCCAGAAGGTGACTTTGGCGCTGGCCAGCGGAATCGTCTGCGGGATGTCGAGAGAGTTGGCGCCGATCCGGTATTCGCCGTCGCCGCGAACGGCGCCGTCGATCAGGATCAGGGTGCCGACCAGGTTGAAGCCGAAGCGCGCGGTCACCCCGTGCGGCGGCGTCGCGTTGTAGATCGGGACCTTGATCTGCAACGGTTCCTGGGAACCGCAGCAGGAGAGGCCGAGTTCGATCGTGCCCATCTGAGTAGAGGCCGGGCATTCGGTTCTGGGCGGCGGCCGGTCGCCGGCGAGCTGCTTGGTGGTGCAGGTCGGAACCGCCGTCGGGTTGCCGATCTCGCCGGGGGGCAGGTCGACCAGGGCGTCCTTGACGTTGCCGTCGACGGCAACGTGGTCTTCGTCATCCTGAAAGGTCGGGAACTTCAGGTAGGTGATGAGGTCAGCGTGGGCGCCAGCCTGCGACAACCGCGCCCCGGACGGTTCGGTCCGCGACCCGGAGAACGACGGGAAGCTGTACGCGGCCGCGCTCGAGGCGAGGATCGCGGCGATCGCCGCGACAGCCGCCGTGATCGCGAGGGAGTGCGCCAGCCGGCGCCTGAGAGAACTGGAACGGCTCATCGAACTCGTCTCCTTGCCTGCGTCTCGCCGGATCACTTGTGCCCCCCCTGCTTGCTGTTGTGTCGCTTCTTCTTCCCCTGCTGCTTGCGCTTCGTGGTGCAGTGCTGCGCGGCGCGCTGGCGCTTGCCGCTGCGCGACTTCGCCTGACGCTGCTTGGCGCAGCGGGCCTTGCGCCCGAAGGACGCCCGCGGGTTGGCCGGCCCGGAGAAGCCGTTGGTGCCGGGCGTGACGTCGCCGGGCGGTTCCGGCGAGCGGTTGAGGCAGCCTTCGCCGGCGCAGGGCGGTTCCGGCCCGGCCGGGTTCTGGCCCGCGAGGCCGCCGCCCACCCTGGCCACGTAGAGGTCCTGGGCGTCGTCGACGTCCTGGCTGACGAGCTTCTCCCCGGTGTAGAAGAAGACGCTGCTGCCGTCCGGCGTGGCGTCACCGAGGAAGCTGTTTTCCTTGCCGTAGCCGCGGGAGATCAGGTCGAGCCGGCCTTCGTCCCAGCGGTAGACGTCGATGTTGTCGTTGGTGTCCTCCGGCACCAGTTGCGCCGTGGCTTCAAAGAAGACACCGCCGTTGATGACGAAACGCGGGATGTATCCGCCGGTGTTCTCTTCCGGTTCGAGCCAGCCGGAGGGAATCGCGGGCGTGAAGTTCCCGGCCGGATCGCAGGAAGCACAGGTGAGCCCGCTGTGGGTGTCGTACACGTAGACCTGTTCGCAGCCTTCGCAGCTGTCCGCGGGCGGCGACACGACCCCCGGGTAGCCGGAGACGAAGGCGAAGTAACGCCCGTCGGGGCTGGTCTCCCCGCCTTCGACCGCCCTGCCGAATTCGGACGGCGTCGCGGTGATGAAACGCGCCGCCCCATCCTGGGCCACATAGAACCGATTGGCAATGAGGGTAAAGCTGCTGCTGGTTCCATCGGCGTGGCCGCCGTTGAAGTAGACGGTCGAGCCGTCGGCGCTCACCCCGAGGACCCATTGCACGAAATTGGTGTCGGACGGGCCACCTTCGCCATCGGGGGAGATGTAAGTGAGTTTGCCGCTGCCGACGTCGTACCGGTACAGCTGGCCCGTCCCTTCACCGAAGAACGGGGGAGCGTCGTCGGTGAGCGGTTCGTTCGTATTCCCGCCGAAGGCCACGAAGTAGACCGTCGAGCCGTCTTCGGAGGCGTAGGAGCTCGCGATGATCGGTTCTTTGGCCGGGTCGTGACCGCTGCGCTGCGAGGCCGAGATGCGAGTCGTCGTCCCGCCTTCGCGCATGTAGATGCCGCGTTCGGCGGTGAAGAAGAACCGCGACCCGTCGGGCGTGACCGAGTTGTACTTGAGCCGGTCCTTGCGCCCGGTGCCGAGGTCTTCGGCCGCCGTCGCCGAGCCGTCCGGCAGCACGCTGGCGAGGTGCAGGGCGCCGCCGCTGTAGTCGTAGATGGCGCCTGGCACCGCTCCCGGAAGCAACGGCACCGGCGAGCGGAAGTACATGTGGCTGCCGTCCGTCGTTGCCCCCATGAAGATGCCGGCGTCGCTGATGCCCATCCCGAACCCTTCGTCTTCGAAGGTGGCGACCAAGCGCAGTTCGCCGGTCTTGAGGTCGTGCCAGTACATATTCGAGTTGCCGGGCACAGCCCCCGGCAACAGCGCGTCGTGGCTGAACTGGAAGACGTGCGAGAGGTCGGGCGAGGAGCCCTGGGTACTGCCGTTGACGAAGCCGCCGTTGGTGGTGGTCTGGGTCAGCGGCAGGAACTGGGTCCCCCAGTTGTCGGCTTCGCGCGTCGAGAGGTAGGTGTTGAAGAGGAGGCTGCTGGTGCCGCCGGCGAAGACGCCCGGCGATACGTACTGCACCTGGTTCCCCGAGGGAGCCGCGTGGGCGCGGCAGCAGAAGAGCAGGTTGCTGCCGTTCTTGTTCGGCGGCGAGGCCATCTCGTAGCGAACTTCCTGAGCCAGCGTGGTCACCGTCTGGTCGGGGCTGACCGTTTCGCCGGCGCTGTTGGCGGCGACGATCCGGTAGTGGATGGTCGTGTTCGGCGCCAGCCCGGAGATCAGCTTCGAGTAGCGGCTCAGGGACTGGCCGAGGCCGGCGTAGGCTTCGCCGGCTTCGGGGATCGAGTTGCCGTAGGCGCTGCTCGTCCCCCATTCGTAGCGGTAGCGGGTGACGAGGCCGTTGGGATTGATCGTGCCGTTGAGGCGGGCTTCGGAACTGGTGCGACCCGAGCCCGGCAGAACCTGCACGGCGGGGGGCCCGGTCGGCGTTTCGAAGCTCACCGGCGCGGAGGTTTCGGTGCCTTCTTCGCTGCTCGCCGTCAGCTGGGCTTCGTAGGTGGTGGCGGCGTTGAGCAGGGGCAACTGGGCGCTGATCGCGACGGCGCCGCTGCCGGACCCGGCTTCGTGGGTGGGCGTCGCCCGCCACTGCGCGGCGCCCTGTTCCCGGTATTCGAAGTGGTATTTCGTTTCGTTGCCGTTCGGGTCGACGCTGCCGGTGAGGGTCGCCGCGTTCGGGCCCGCGGGCGTAACCGGGTCGATGGTCGGCAGCGGCGGCGCAGCGGTGGCGCCGGCCGGCATGGCAGCGGCCAGGCCGAGCACGGCCAGCGCCAGAAGCGCGATCATGGACCGGCGCCTCGAACCCGATCCCGCGGACGATGCCTTCGCTGGACGTCTCACCTATTGCTCTCCTTTGTCCCTGGAGCCCCCTGCCTGACCGCCTCCCTGTCGGCGGCCCTCTGGGCTCGATTCCCTGTGAACTGCTCCCTGACAGCGATACCGTCTTCGTACCTTTAAGAAGACAGGGCGGGATGTAAACACGTCCGTTCCCATTTGTCAAGATACGCATGTGGTATCGCAGGGAAAAGAGCGCGATTTGCAGGGCCCAGCTATGCCCGGAAGAGGCGGGGCCCGCTACTGAGCGCCGGCGCGACGGCGCGACGATCGCTCCGCGCCAGCCGCGGAGTCGACCGCGACCAGGCCCGGAGCCTGTGGCCCGACGAAGGCGCTCAGGTACTCGACCAGCGGCGGCGCGAGGTCGCGCAGCTCTTCGCCGCCGCCGCGCAGGACCTCGCTGGCGATGCGGGTGGCGATGCCGCCGACGATGACCTCGTCGAGGTCGCCGTTGGCGGGCTCGTCGCCGGGGTGCAGGAGGGCGCCGTAGCGGCGCAGCCACTGGTGGTAGAGGAGGCCGACCTCCTCGCCGGCCGAGGCCGGGGCCTCGACGAAGAGAAGGCGCGCCAGCTCCGGCTCGGCCGCGAGGGTGTCGAGGGCGGCGGCGAGGGCTCGTTCGAGTTTCTCCTGCTGGGAGCCGGGGCCCTCGCAGGCACCGGTGAGGATCCCGTAGAGGCGCTCGTGGCCACGCTCGTGGGCGGCCGAGAAGCAGTCCTGCTTGTCGCGGAAGTTCTTGTAGAAGGCGTTGCGGGAAACGGCGGCGAGCTTGACGATGTCGGCGACGGACATCGCCTCGTAGCCGTGCAGGGCGACGGCGGCTGGGACCGCGGCGAGGAGGCGCTGGCGCTGGTCCTCGAGGACGACCTCGGGATCGAGCGCGTGGCGGCCTCGCGGCAGGCGCCGGGGACCGGAGGGATCGCTTCTTCCCTGCGTCTCAGGCATTGCTGAAGGGCTCCCCGGTCACTTACACGTACATCCTAGTACCTAAATAATTCGCCGGTCAAATTTCTCCGGCGGCAGATCCTCTGTCGCGGAGAGGCCGCGACTCCTCGGCGGCGAACATGTTCAGCAAGAGATGTCGTCCCTGGCCCAATCCCCGCGCCACGCCCGTCCGGCCGCGCTCCTCCTCGCCGCTGCCGGCGTTTTCCTCGCGCTTCTCACCTTCGCCCCCCGTGCCAACGCCGCCGTCAGCTGGATCGTCCACGGACGCGGCTTCGGGCATGGGGTGGGCATGAGTGCCTACGGCGCCTATGGCTACGCCCTGCACGGCAAGGATTACCGCTTCATCCTCGCCCACTACTACACGGGGACCACGATCGGGACCCTCGACGGACCGCGCGTGGTCCGCGTCCTGCTCGAAATCTCCCCCGGCGACGTCGGCTTCAGCGGCGCCACCAGCGCCTGCGGCATGACGCTCGACCCGGCCCGCAGCTACGAGGCACACCGGGTCGCCCGCTCGGTGCTGCTGCGCAGCTCCGGCGGCAAACGACTCGCCAACTGTGGCGGCAAACTGCGCGCCGCCGGCACCGGCACGATCACGATCGCCGGCCACCGCTACCGCGGCGCCCTGGAGGCGGTGCCGACCGAGGAAGCCACCGGCTCGCTCAACGTCGTCAACGCGCTCACCCTCGAGGGCTACGTCAAGGGCGTCATCCCCAACGAGTCGCCGCCCTCCTGGCCGATGGCGGAGTTGCAGGCCCAGGCGGTCGCCTCGCGCTCCTTCGCCCTCACCGGCGGCGTCGGCGGCAACGGCTTCGAGCTCTACAGCGACACCCGCAGCCAGGTCTACAAAGGGCTCGAAAGCGAGTACACGACCAGCAACGCGGCGGCCGAATCGACCCGCGGCCAGGTCCTGATGTACGAAGGCAAGGTCGCCGAGGCCCTCTTCTCGGCCTGCTCGGGCGGCCACACCGAGAGCATCCAGAACATCTTCGGCGGCCCCGCGATCCCCTACCTGCAGGGGGTCCCCGACCCTTACGACGGCGAATGCCCGCTGCACGAATGGACGCTGCGCTTTAGCGGGCCGGAAATCAGCGCCAAGCTCGGCGCCTACCTCGACGGCAAGCTCAAACAAGTGGTCATCACCAAAACCGGCGTCTCGCCGCGGATCATCGAAGCGAAGCTCATCGGCACCGGCGGGGTGACGACCGTGAGCGGCGAACAGCTTGAGGTGGCGCTGGGCGGCTACGACACCTGGATGACCTTCCAGAAGGTCGTCAGCGGCAAAAGCGGCTAGGGACGAGCGCTCGGCTCAGCCGTCCGGGTAGGGCTGGACCGGGACGCCGTGGTCGGTCTCGCGCATCCCCAGCTCGTAGGCGGCGCCGGCTTTGAGGCGGAGCTCGCGGGGAGGTAGGCCGGGGCGTTCGACGGTCAGCTCGAGGTCGGCGACCGAGCAGTTGATCGTGTTGTGCTCGGGGCCCTTGGGGTCGGCGTAGACCCAGCCGACGAAGTCCTTGGCGGCGGCGGAGACGCGGCCGCGGACGGCGATGTCCTTGCCGGGGAGGAGGAACCGGCACTCGGTCGGGGACTCCTCGACCGTCGCGCCGCGGATCGCGCCGAGGCCGCCGAGGCGGTGCTCCTCGCCATCGAGCCGCAGCATCCCCGAGGGGATCCAGGGGCTGACCCGGGAGCCGAGCTTGACGCGGGCGGCGCCGGCGTCGAAGTAGGCGCCCTCGGCGTCGGCAAAGCCGGTCCCCTCCAGCCAGACCCAGCGCTCGGCGTGCTCGGTCCCCCAGTTGTGGCCGACCATCCCTGGCCAGCCGCTGAACTCGATCGACTCCTCCTCGCCGAGCTCGAGCCGTCCCGCAAAATGGGCCAGCGGCACCGGCGCGACGAACTTCGTTTTCGGCAGCGGCGCCGAGTAGAGCCAGTCAGCAGGCAGGTACTTGCAGGGAGGCGCCTCGGCCTCGAAGGTGAACGACCAGGCGGCCGTGAGCGCCTCGGTGTCGACCGAGCCCTCGGCCCGTCCCGGCCCGATCTCAGCGTCGCCGACCCGGATCCAGGACCCCGCCGGCGCCGAGAGCTCGCTCGCGGCGACCGTGACCTTGGTCGCCCGCGGCCCCTCGGCAGCGCGATCGAAGTAGGTGAACCAGATCGAGGCGTTGGCCTCGGTCCCGGGCCGCTTGTGCACCGTGTGCCGGATCCAAACCCCCCGACCCCCACCCGGCTCACAGGCCTTGATGTAGAAGCTCTCGTAGTGCCCCGCCCTAGCGGCGACCCCCGGGAACCGCGCCCCTTCGTCCATGCGAAGACTCTAGCCGCGGTCTTCGGACTAGCGCTGCTCATCGATGATCCTGAGCCATCTCGAGCCCGCGTTGGATTCTTTCTTCAGGAGTCATCGCGAGTCTTTCTCGGATTCCCTCCTGTCGACTCCCAAGTCGCGAGGCCTCGCCTCGAGGATCAAGTCCTCTCCCATCAAGAAGAGGAGCTCAGTCAGCGACTCAACCGTGGGAGAGACACAACCGCGCTCGATTCTCGAGATCGAGGCCCGTGTGGTTCTCGCGCGACGGGCCAGGTTCGCCTGCGTCACACCGTGACGGTTGCGCACTTTGCGTAGTAGCTGCCCGGCCTCCATGGGGGAGGTATAGCCAGTGTTCCCCAGCCAAGCGGTCGAGCCATCGTTAGCGCGTTCGCGTGCGGATTTCTTGGCAGAAGAAACACCTCGACGCGCTGTCGGGCATCGTCCCGATCGTCAATCGCTGACGCGTCTGCGTTCAGGGTTCCTATACGACCCAAAATGCAGACGCGTGGCTTGGGTCAGACCTTGATGGTGATGACGTCGCCGTCTTGCACGAGGTAGTCGCGGCCCTCGATGCGGAGCAGGCCCTTGTCGCGGGCCGCGGCGTAGCCGCCGCACTCGACGAGTTGCTGCCAGCCGATCGCTTCGGCTTTGATGAAGGCTTCCATGATCTCGGTGTGGATCGTGCCGGCGGCTTCGAGGGCGGTGGCGCCGCGGTGGAGGGGGCGGGCGACCGCCTCCTTGCCCTCGCCGGCGGTGAAGAAGGTGATCAGCTCCAGCAGGTCGTAGGCGGCGCGGACAAGGCGGGCGAGACCGGAGCCCTCGACGCCGTAGGACTCGCGCATCTCCGCCGCTTCAGCCGGGTCGAGCTCGGCCAGCTCGCCCTCGATCCGGGCGCTGACCGCGACCGCGCCGGCGCCGACCGCGTTGGCGTGGGAGAGGACGACTTCCGGCACCTCGGCGTCGCCCTCGTCGACGTTGGCGACGTAGAGGATCGGCTTGGTGGTGAGAGCGCCGAGGTTGACCGCCGCATTGGGGGCGGCGTCGGGGACCGGGACCGAGCGGGCCGGGCGGCCGGCCGCCAGCGCCTCGTGCACGGCCTGCAGCCAGCCCTGCTCGGCGATCGCCTCGACGTCGCCGGACTTCGCCTGCTTGGCGACCCGCGGCAGCCGCCGCTCGACCTGGTCGTAGTCGGCGAGCATCAGCTCGGTCTCGATCGTCTCGATGTCGGCGAGGGGGTCGACGCGGCCATCGGGGTGCGGCACGTCGGATTCGGTGTGGCAGCGGACGACGTGGCAGATCGCGTCGGTCTCGCGGATCGAGGCGAGGAACTTGTTGCCGAGGCCCTCCCCCTCGGAGGCGCCTTTGACCAGGCCGGCGATGTCATGAAAGGCGATCGTCGCCGGTTCCAGCTTCGAGCTGCCGACCGTCTCCGCGACCTTCTCCAGCCGCTCGTCCGGCACCTCGGCGATCGCCACGTTGGGCTCGATCGTCGTGAACGGGTAGTCGCCGGTCTGGGCGCCGCCCTCGGTGAGGGCGTTGAAGAGGGTCGACTTGCCGGCGTTGGGCAACCCCACGATCCCGACCTTCATGCCGCGTCCCCGGTCATATCGAGAGCGGGACGATCAGGCCCAAGATGACGCCGAGGATGGCGCCGACGAGGACGTCGGACGGGTAGTGCATGCCGAGGTAAGGGCGGCCGAGCGAGATCGCCAGGGCGATGACGAGCGCCCCGAAGGTGGCCGGGTCGACCCGGTACATCGCCGTCGCCACCGCGAAGGAGGAGAGCGCGTGGGCGGAGGGGAAGCTGAGCGAGCTGGGGGCACCGCCGAGCGGCGGCAGGCCCTCGAGCACCGGCCGCGGCCGCCGCACCAGCAGCTTGATCCCGTAGTTGAGGACGATCGCGACGGGGCCGAGGACGGCGCAGATCAACCAGGCCTCGTGCCGTTCCCAGTCGAGCAGGGCGAGGACGAGGCCGAGCACGACCCAGACCAGGGCGTTGTTGCCGGCCTTGCCCAGCGCCTGGGCGGCGGACTCGATTCCCGGCGAGTGGCCGTGGGTGCGCATCCAGCGCAGCAGTCTCAGATCGAGCTCTTGCATCGGCGGCGGAGGATAATCCCGCTCGATGCCCAGCGTCCCCGGCTATGTCCACACCCCCGGCCACCACTGCGGCTCGACGGCGCTGCGCAACCTGCTCGGCTTCCACGGAATCGCGGTAAGCGAGGAGATGGCGTTCGGGCTCGGGGCCGGCGCCTGCTTCTACTACCTGGCCTACGAGGAGATGTCCCCGAGCCGCTTCTTCAACGGCCGCACGGCGCGCCTGGAGGAGAGCTTCCGCGAGCTGACCGGGGCAGCGCTGGAACTGCGCGCCTTCGCCACCGAGGAGGAGGGCGCCTGGACCGCGGCGGCGGCGGAGGTCGACGCCGGCCGGCCGGTCCTGCTGCTGACCGACATCTACTACCTGGACCACTACGGCAGCTCGGCCCACTTCCCCGGCCACGCGGTCGTCCTCGCCGGCTACGACGAGGAGGTCGCCTACCTCTCCGACACCGGCTTCGAGGAGCTGCAGACGACGCGGCTGGAGAACCTCGACCGCGCCCGCCGCAGCGGCCACCCTCCCTACCCGCTGGAAGGGCAGATGTTCACCGTCACCGAGGCGCTCGACCCAGCGGCGCTGGCGGCGGCGGTCCCGGCCGCGATCGAGCGGGCGGCGAAGGAAATGCTGGAGCCGGCCTGGGGCGAGTTCGCCGGGCTGCCGGCCCTGGAGCGCCTCGCCGCCGAGGCCGGTGCCTGGCCCGAGGTGGCCGCCGACTGGCAGTGGTGCGCCCGCTTCGCCTACCAGGTGATCGAGCGCCGCGGCACCGGCGGCGGCTGCTTCCGGCCGATGTACGGGCGCTTCCTCGAGGAGGCGGGCCGGCCCGAGGCGCCGCTGGCGCTGGCCGCCGGCGCGCGCTGGACCGAGCTGGCCGAGGCCTTCAAGGCCGCCAGCGAGAGCGACGATCCCGAGCCGGGCCTCTGGCGGCAGGTCGACGCGGCGGCGGCCACGGTGCTCGAGGCCGAGCGGCACCTCTGGACGGCGCTGGCCGAGCGGGTATAAGGACCGAGACATGCCTTCCTACGTCTCCCTCGCCAAACGCGTCCCCTGGGTGAAAGTCTGGGCGACCGCGACCTGGCTCGTCGCCAAGGGCCGCGCCCGCCTCAACGACAACCTCACCGAGGCCGAGCGGACCGAGCTGCGGAAGCTCGTCACCAGCTCCAAGGGCAAACCGGGAAATCTCTCCGCGCGCCAGCGCAACCGGGTCAAGGCGATCGTCAAGAAGGCCGCGGTAGGGAGCTAACCGACCGGCCGCCGCGCCACTGGTTCGCTCAGCCCAGCCGGGCGAAGAAGCCGAACCAGTTGCCGGAGTGCTCCTGGTAGTCGAGGCCGGCGCTGACGCTCTGGGCCTTGAGGCTGGCCAGGGTCGTGAAGTGGGGGTCGCCGAAGAGCTCGCCGACGACGAGGCGGCCGCCCGGTTTGAGGACGCGGCGGACCTCGCGCAGGGCGGCGGCGGTGTCGGGGATCTCGCCGAGCACGGCGGTGAGGACGACGGCGTCGACCGAGGCGTCCTCGTAGGGCAGGGCGGTGGCGTCGCCCTGGGTCGGGACGAGGTTCCCGAGGCCGCGCTCGCCGGCGCCGCGCATCACGTGGTCGAGGAACTTCTGCTGCAGGTCGAAGAGCTCGAGGGTCCCCTCGGGGCCGGTCCACTCCGCCAGGTCGAGGCTGTAGTAGCCGGTGCCGACGCCGATCTCCAGCAGGCGCTCGCCGGGCTCGGGGCGCAGGACCGCGCGCAGCCGCTCGCGAGTGATGATCGGGTGCGGCGCTTCGACCCAGAAGCGCTGGCCATAGGGGCAGGCCGAGGGGTTCTTGCGCCACCAGAGGGCGGCGGCGAGCGTGCCCAGGGCGGCGGCGCCAAGCAGCGTCCGCGCCCGCATCTCAGTCCCCGAGGCTGAAACCGACCCGGTGCTCGCCGGACTCGATGCGCAGGAAAGCGACCTTCCCCAGATAGAGGGCGACGACGCCGTCCTCGGTGTGGAGGTCGTGCCAGCCGCCCTTCTCGAGCTGCTTGCGCAGCTCCTTGAGATCGTCGGCGGTGATGCGGACGGAGATCACCTGGCCGCCCTCGAAGCCGATCTCGACTCGCTGTGCGTCTGCCATCAGTGGCCTCCCGCTGGTTCGACAATCTCGGTCAGGACCCCACCGGTGGAGCGGGGGTGAAGGAAGGCGACGCGGCTGTCGCGGATGCCGACGCGGGGCTCTGAGTCGATCAGAATCAGGCCGGCGGCGGCGAGCTGCTTCAGGGTGGCGTCGATGTCGTCGGTCGCGTAGGCGACGTGGTGCAGACCTTCGCCCTTCTTGGCGAGGAACTTGCCGACGGCGGTCTCGGGGCCGAGCGGCCGCAGCAGCTCGACGTGCCCGTCGCCGACGTCCAGCAGCACCGCCTCGACCCCCTGCGACTCGACGGTCTCGCGGTGGGCGAGCTTCATCCCGAAGCTGCGCTCGTAGAGAGCGATGGCCGCCTCGAGATCCTCGACGGCGACGCCGATGTGGTCAATCCTTCCGAACAAGGCGGCCAGTCTATGCAGCGGCGGCCGGCGGCGGCTCAACGCGGAGGATCTCCTCCAGCGCCGCCAGGCTGACTTCGAGCTGCGCCGGCGTCGGCTCCTTGGTCGCCCAGTGGCGCTGAATTTCGCGACCGGGCGTGTGAAAGGCCTCGGCCAGCGGCTCGCCGTGGTGGCGGTCGCTCCAGGCGAACATCTCGACCGCCAGCGAGGCGCCGCTGAGGCCGACCGCGGCCCGGGTGAGCTGGCTCGGCTCCTCGACTAGACGCTCCAGTGCGATCGTCGCCCCGGCCGAGAGCAGCATCATCGGCACCATCAGGTTGGAACCGCAGCGGTCGTGCTCTTTCGGCACCGCGGCGACCTCGTCCACGATCCCCTGCTCGTAGGCAGCGATCGCCTTGTGCTCGGCCCCGTGGTAGGCGGCGAGGTCGCGGTCGAGCAGGGCGACCAGCGCCGGCAGCGCGCCGAGGATCTGTACCGCGCCCTCGCGCCAGGCGGAGGGTCGAGAGCGGCGCCGCAGCAACCCGGTCGCCGCCAGGGTCAGGCCCGCCGCGACCACCACCCGGCCGTCCTCGAAGGGGAGGCGGGCGGCGCGCAGCCGCCAACGCACCAGCGGCAGCACCGCCAGCGCCTCGGCCAGTTTCAGCGGCCCGCGCAGGCCGGGAGCCTTGGCCACCAGTCCCGGCGCCAACTCCGGCTTGCGCTCCGAGGCCACCTGGATCCGCCCCTCGCTGTCGCGCACCGCCGCCGCCCAGTGCGTCGGCCCGTGGATCAGCAGCCCGTTGCGCAGCGCCATGCCGCCAAGTCGCAGCTTCTTCGACTCCGCCGCCATGCACTCACCTTAGGTGATGGCGCAAGGCGAGAAATACAGAGGGCGCCGAGTCCCCAGCCTCTCGGCGCCCTCTCCCCCCCCATGTTGAGACTTCCGGCCGGAGACCCCCAGTCCAGGCCTCCGGCCGGTATGTCGGCTCTCCCTGGCTTAGCTTGGAAAGCCGCCCATAGAAACACCGGGTTGTCGAAGAAGTTGCGCCAGTTATTAGGCGCGCTCGAAGCGCTCGCGCAACGCCGCCAGACGGCGCCCCAGCTCGGCCTCGAAACCCCGGTCGGTGGGAGCGTAGAAGCGCGTTCCCTGGAGGGCCTCGGGGAGCAGTTGCTGGTCGCTGACAGCGCCCGGCTCGTCGTGGGCGTAGCGGTAGCCCTCGCCGCGGCCGAGCTCGGCCGCGCCCGGGTAGTGAGCGTCGCGCAGGTAGTCGGGCGGCGTCTGGGCGCCGCCCCGGCGCACCTCGGCGCGGGCCGCCGCGAGCGCCTTGTAGGACGCGTTCGACTTCGGCGCCAAGGCGAGGTAGACGGTCGCCTGAGCGAGGTTGAGAGCGCACTCGGGCAAGCCGACCCGGTCGACCGCCCGCGCCGCCGCGTCGGCCACCAGCAGCGCCTGCGGGTCGGCGTTGCCGATGTCCTCGGAGGCGAGGATGACCATGCGGCGGGCGATGAAGCGCGGATCCTCGCCGCCCTCCAGCATCACCGCCAGGTAGTAGAGCGAAGCATCGACGTCGGAGCCGCGGGTGGCCTTGATCCATGCCGAGATGAAGTCGTAGTGACGATCTCCCTGGCGGTCGTAGTCGACCGCCCGCCGCTGCAGCGCGTCCTCGATCGCCGCCACGCCGACCGTCTCGCCGCCGGCTCGCTCGGCCGCCCGCTCGAGGGCGCCGAGCGCGACCCGGGCGTCGCCGCCGCTGCGCCGCGCCAGCATCTCCAGCGCCGCCTCCTCGACCGGCGGCGGCCCGGCGAGCCCACGCTCGCGGTCGCTCAGCGCCCGCCGCAGCAACTCCACCACCTGCTCGGACTCCAGCGGCCGCAGCTCGTAGACCTGGGCCCGCGAGAGCAGCGCCGAGTTGACCTCGAAGTAGGGGTTCTCGGTCGTCGCCCCGATCAGCGTCAGCACCCCGTCCTCGACCGCCGGCAGCAGCGCGTCCTGCTGGGCCTTGTTGAAGCGATGGATCTCGTCGAGGAAGAGGATCGTCGGCCGCCCGCTGGCCCGCCGCCGCTCCCGCGCCCGCTCGATCACCCCGCGGATCTCCGCTTTGCCGGCATTCACCGCCGACTCCTCCTCAAACGCCCCGTCGGCCCCCGCCGCCGCGATCCGCGCCAGCGTCGTCTTCCCCGCCCCGGGAGGCCCGTACAGAATCGCGCTGTGCGGCCGCCCACTTTCGATCGCGGTCCGCAGCGCCGAGCCGGGCGCCAGCACGTGCTCCTGCCCCACGACCTCATCCAGGCTGCGCGGCCGCATCCGCACGGCCAGCGGCGCATCAGCCGGAGGACGCTCGCCTACTCCGTGTTCGTCGTCGGGTCCGGTGTCGAAGAGCTGGTCCGCCAAGGGGGTCCAGTATGAGGCCAGAGGGCCACCGCCGAGACCGGCAGCAGGGCTAGACCGACAGCTTCGAAGCTGATCAGGAGAGCTCGCAGCTTGTCGCCGCTGACCAGGCCGAGGAGGACGCCCAGAACCAGACTGAGGACGGCAAGGACGACTCCAAGGTGGCGGCCGCCCAGGCCGCGCCGCCTGGCGACGACGAAGGCGGCGGCCCAGCCGATGACGGCGAGCGGCAGCAGCAGCCAGTGCGCCAGCCCCTCGATCAGGGCGAAGGGGAACCGCGGCGGCTGCCAGCGCGGAGGCGCAATTCCAAGCCTCTTCATTTCGAGCATTTCGGGCGCTTGCTGGTAGTTCGCCAGCGATGCCGCGGCGAATTTGGGTGATCCGCAACCGATCGTCCCCATCGGATCACCGTCGGCGGCGAGCATCTTGGCCATTACGACGCTGTACGGTCCCGCTCGCTCCCCCGTCAGTCCGGCGTGACCGCTGCTGAAGTCGCGGACCTCCTTGCCGTTGACGAAGATCTTGAATCCCCAGGCCGCGGCGCCCGTCTTGTGGAAAACCGAGGGGTACACCCTGTCTCCGGGGCTGAGGTCGCCGAGGTCGACCCGGCGGGGAACCTCGCCCGGTCCGAGCTTCACGACGCGCCTGCAATTGACGTCGATCCTGGCGGTGCCGGCGAGGTTTGAGACCCCGACTTCCACGCGCTGGTACTCCGACTCGACGTACCGGTCAGAGAGCCAGATCGCCAGCGCGAAGACGAACAAGCCCAGCAGGAGGGCCGCTCCCACCTTGGTGCGAGCGGTGGCACCCATTAACAGTCGGGGTGGTTTTCGAGGGGCAGTCCCTGCGCCTCGGCCTTCCACCTGACCACCTTGAGGCGGTAGCGGACGCTGCGGTTCCAGCCGCGAAATTCGGCGCCGGCGGAGAGCGTGTACCGCTTGTCGCATTCGGGCTGCGCGGTCGTGGTGAAGTCACCGAAGAATTCCGCCGAGCCGCTGGAGTTCGCGTGGATGACGTCGATTGGTTCCCCGTCGTCCAATATCGAGATGTGGAGCGTGCCGCGGCGGGCGGGGAGCGCCGCGCCGCAAGGGGAGGTCTGGCCAGCCGGGAGCGGCGCCAGCACCACCAGCGCGCTGTAGGCGCTCTGCGCCCCCGTCTGCTGATTTTCAGATTGGACTTCGTATCGATACGTGCCCGAGCAGGGAAGCTCGGGGAGCGTCGCCGCCACCGAATACCGGCTCGAATCAGATCCGATGCTCGCCCCTCTGACCGCGAGCACTTCCTTGGCGTCGCCAGCGCTCGCCAGGCTCAGCGCAAGGATGGTCTTCGACGAAGACAACGAGGCTTCCGAGGAGGCAAGCGCGGCCGTCGGAGCAACTGCGAGCAGCAGAAAGGCCGCGACGAAGGCTGCGAATCCGCCGAAACCTCGCCTCCTCGCAGCAGCGACGTTCCGGACGACCACGTTCTGACACGCGCGCTAGCGCGCGTGCTCGACTTTCGGGCGCCCTCGCGGGCGTCGGTGGGCGGCGCGTCTATTGGGCCAGCGGGCCCGGTTCCCTCGATGCTGCAAGTCCTTCTCTCCCTGTGCCCGTCCTGCAATCCCCAAGTGTTCCTTGACGAAACTCGTGGAGTCCCCGAATGCGGGAGCCTAACACCACAGAGAGAAACTTTTCCGCGGCTCTGCTCCAACCCGGTCAAGACCGTCGCATTCGGCAGCGATCACCGAATCCGTCGCCAGATTCGCCCGTCCCGCCTAGAATCGGCCCATGGAGAGCGCCACGCAGTCCCCGCCGTCCCTGTCCACCCTCGAGAGCTTCAACCCGGCCACGGGCGAGCTCGTCGGCACGGTGCCGACGATCACTCCCGACCAGGTCCAGGCCGTGGTCGACGACGTCGCCCGCATCCAGCCGGCCTGGGCGGAGCTGTCGCTGGGGGACCGCGCCAGTACATGCGCCGTGCCGCGGATGCGCTACTCGACGACATCGACGAGGTGGCGGAGCTGCTGAGCCGCGAGCAGGGGAAGCCGCGGGCCGAGTCCTACACGATGGAGCTGCTGCCGACGGTCGACGCCCTGCACTGGTGCGCCAAGGCCGGGCCGAAGATCCTCGCCGACGAGAAGGTGCCGATGACGCAGGCCTTCACGCTCTCCAAGAAAGGGCACTTCTCCTATGAGCCGATCGGCGTGGTCGGGGTGATCGCGCCCTGGAACTACCCCTGGTCGATCCCCTTCGGCGAGGTCGCGATCGCGCTGATGGCCGGCAACGGCGTCGTGCTGAAGCCGGCCAGCCTGAC
Source organism: uncultured Actinomycetes bacterium (assembly GCA_963708405.1). Taxonomy (GTDB): domain Bacteria; phylum Actinomycetota; class Thermoleophilia; order Solirubrobacterales; family 70-9; genus VAYN01. The sequence goes on along the minus strand of CAVPSL010000001.1, from coordinate 914,797 downwards.
GCCGCTGCTGGGCGAGCGGATCGCCAAGGTCTTCGAGAAGGCCGGCCTGCCCGAGGGGCTGGTCCGGGTCGTCCACGGCGGCGGCGCGGTCGGCGACGCGCTCGCCCGCTCCTCGGTCGGCAAGGTCTTCTTCACCGGCTCGGTCGAGGTCGGCCGCAAGGTCGGCGAGGTCTGCGCCCGCCAGCTCAAGGGCTCGGTCTTGGAGCTGGGCGGCAAGGACCCGATGATCGTCTGCGCCGACGCCGACCTCGACAACGCCATCTCCGGCGGCGTCTGGGGCGGCTTCGCCAACGCCGGCCAGACCTGCTCGGGGATCGAGCGCGCCTACGTCGTCCGCGAGGTCGCTGACCGCTTCGTCGCGGGCGTCGCCCGCGAGGCGGCGCAGATGCGCCTCGGCGACCCGCTCGAGTGGGAGACCGAAATCGGCCCGATGACCTCCGACGGCCAGTACGAGATCGTCGTCGAACTGATCGAGGACGCGGTCGCCAGCGGCGCCACCAAGCTCTGCGGCGGCCCGATCGACGTTCCCGGCCTGCCCGGCAAGTTCATCGCCCCGACCGTGCTCACCGGCGTCACCCACGAGATGCGGATCATGCGCGAGGAGATCTTCGGCCCGGTGCTGCCGATCGTCGTCGTCGAGAACGAGCAGGAGGCGATCGAGCTCGCCAACGACTCCGAGTTCGGCCTCGGCGCCTCGGTCTGGACCAAGGACCGCCAGAAGGGCGAACGGATCGCCCGCCGCATCGAGTCCGGCATGGTCTGGATCAACGACCACTCCTTCAGCCACGGCGCCTGCCAGTGCTCCTGGGGCGGCGTCAAGGACTCCGGCGTCGGCCGCTCGCACTCCAAATTCGGCTTCTACGAGTGCGTCAACATCAAGATGAACGCCTGGGAGCCGGGCCTCACCCGCGACTTCTGGTGGCACCCCTACGACCGCACCCTGGGCGAAGCCGTGCGCGCCTCCGCCAAGGCGCTTTACGGCAAAGGCGCCACCCGCACCGAGGCCCTGAGGGAAGGCGGCGGCTCGCTGCTGAAGGTCGGCCGGCGGACGCTGAAGAAGCGCCGCTGACCCGCGCCGGCGCTACGGCGTCGGTTCGATCGTCTTCGAGCGCGCCGCCTGGCAGACGTAGATCGTGCCGGCGGTGCCGTCGCTGCGCTGCTTCGCCTTCGCGTAGAAGTGGGCGAGGGAGATCCCGGCCGAGCCCTGCGGCGTGATCGTCCAGGCGCCCTGGGCGTTGGTCACGTCGCTGCCGACCGCCTGGTCGGGGCCGCCGAAGACGACTTTGAAGAGGACCACCTGCGGCCCTGGCGGCAGGGCTTGTAGGCCTGCGGCACGCTGACCTTGCCGCTGAAGCGAAGGCTGTGCTGTGGATCGAGACCTGCGAGTGGACCTGGATCGTCCGCGTCGCGGCGGCGGGGCCGGCCAGCAGCCAGAGCGGGGCGGCGACGGTGGTCAGGAGCGCGGCGCTACGGGCAAGTCTCGGCATCTACCCTCCTCGCGGTCAACACGAGGAGGGTAGACGACCCGAGGCTCAGCCGCCGGCGATTTCGCGCGTCTGCGAGGTGGCGGCGAGGCAGGTGGCGACGGGGCCAGCCGGGTTGGAGGCCTTGACTTCGGCGTAGACCATGGCCGGGATCTTGATGTTCTGGTTCAGTTCTTCGAGGTCGGCCTTCCAACTGCCGTTGGCCTTGGCCTTGACCCGGCTGAGGACGCCGTTGCCCTTCTGCTTGAGGACGACGGTCCGTTCGACGACGCATTCGGGGCTGCTTGCCGAGACCTTGCCCTGGTAGCCGGTGGCCCCGAGCGTGATCGTCGTCTTGACGCTGCCAGCGCCGGCCGAGACCGCCGCCGGCACGCCGATCGCCAGCATCGCGCCAAGCGCCACCGCGACCGCAGCCCAACTCCGCTTCCTCATCCATTCCTCCTAGATCGAGACCACTGTCTTGAAAAGCGCCGCCAGCCTAGAGCCTCATTGCAGGACCGGCACCGGCGACCTGGGGGAAATCCACGCATGCCGGCCCCCGGTAACAATCCCCCCGTGAGCGGTGCAGACCCACGCCCGGAGCCGGCGATCCGACTCGCCGGCTTGAGCCGGGACTACGGCGACCGCCCCGCCCTCGAGGGCGTCGGCCTGGAGCTGGCGGCGGACGAGTCGCTGGTCGTGCTCGGCCCCAACGGCGCCGGCAAGACGACGCTGCTGCGGATCCTCGCCACCCTGCTGCGACCCAGCGGCGGCGAGGTGACGGTGCTGGGCTGCGCGCTGCCGCGCGAGGCCTGGAAGCTGCGCGGCCGGATCGGCTACCTCGGCCACGAGCCGCTCCTCTACCGCGACCTCAGCGGCCGCGAGAACCTGCGCTTCCAGGCGCGGCTGCACGGGCTCAAGGGCGAGCGAGCGGAGACCCGGATCACCGAGCTGCTCGCCGCCGTCGGCATGGAGCGGCGCGCCGATAGCCGCGTCGCCGAGCTCTCCGCCGGGATGCGGCAGCGGCTCTCGATCTGCCGCTGCGTCCTGCACGAACCGGAGCTGCTGCTGCTCGACGAGCCCGACTCCAACCTCGACGCCGAGGGGCGCGAGGTGGCGCGGGCGCTGATCGGCCCCGGCAGCGGCCGCACCCGTGTCGTCGTCACCCACGACCCCGAGCGCTTCCTGCCCGAGGCCGACCAGGTGCTGCGGCTCGGCATCGGCGAGGCGGCGGCGGTCTCGTGACCCCCTCGCGCGTCGCCTTCGCGGCGATCCTCGCCAAGGACCTGCGGGCCGAGCTGCGCACGCTGCAGTCGCTGCCGGCGATGGCGCTGTTCGCCGTCACCACCTTCGTCATCTTCCGCTTCGGCCTCGACCGCACCAGCCTCTCCGGCAGCCTCGCCGCCGGCGTCCTCTGGGCGACGCTGCTGTTCGCCGCCGTGCTCGGCATCAACCGCCTCTTCGTCACCGAGCGCGAGGAGGGCGGCTTCGACGCGATCCGCATGGCCCCGATCGACCGCAGCGCCCTCTTCGCCGCCAAGGTGGCAGCGCTGATGGTCTACCTGCTGGCCCTGGAGCTGGTCGCGGTGCCGATCTTCGCCTTCTTCTTCCTCGACTCGGCGGCGGCGCTGCCGCCCCTGATCGCCGTGCTCGTCCTCGCCGACCTCGGCCTCGCCGCCACCGGCACTTTGATCTCCTCGATGGCGGTCAACTCGCGCGCCCGCGACCTGCTGGTGCCGCTCGTCCTCCTGCCTCTGGTCGTGCCGCTGATGATCGCCGCCACCGGCGCCTCCGAGCCCCTGCTCGCGGTGGGCGGACCGGGTTACCACCGCTTCGGAACCTGGCTGGCGGTGCTCGGGCTATACGATCTGATCTTCGCCCTGGTCGGCTGGGCTGTATTCGACTTCCTCCTCGAGGACTGAGCCGCCGGCCGGCGCCCCTCCCACCCGAGGCATGTACGGCAAAGGACTCAAGCCCCTCTCGATCGCCACCGTGGCGATGCTGGCCGTGTCCCTCTCCCTGGTCTTCTTCTACGCGCCGCTGGACGCCGACCAGGGCTTCATCCAGAAGATCTTCTACCTGCACGTGCCGCTGGCGATCACGGCGCTGGTCGGCTTCATCGTCGCCGGCATCTTCGCGATCGCCCACCTGCGCAGCGGCAACTCCAAGTGGGACGCCTACTCCTACGTCTCGATCCACATGTCGGTGATCTTCGGCGCCGCCGTCCTCATCACCGGCTCGATCTGGGCCAAGGCCTCCTGGGGCCACTGGTGGGTCTGGGACGAGCCGACCCTGGTCAGCTTCCTGATCGTCTTCCTCCTCTACGCCACCTACTACCCCTTCCGCTACGCGATCGAGGACCGCGACCGCCAGGCCCGCTACGCCTCGGTCTTCGCGATCACCGCCGGCGCCTTCGTGCCGCTCAACTTCATGGCCGTGCGGATGGCTCAGAGCCTCGTCCACCCGCGCACCTTCGGCACCGCCGAAGGGGGCCTGCCGAACGAAATGCTGATTACCTTCCTCTGCTGCCTGGCCGCGATCGCCCTGCTCTGGGTGACCCTGGTCAAGTTCGAGCTGACCGCCAAGAGCGCCTCCGGCCAGGTCAAGCGCCTGCGCCGCGCTCTCGACGCGCCCGCGCCGGGCGGCAGCTCCCGAATCGCCCCGGAGGTGAGCTGATGCTGGGACTGCTGGCCGAGGCACCAGCGCTGCCGCTCGACGAGGCCGGCAAGTACGTCGCCGCCGCCTACATCGTCTTCGTCCTGCTGCTGGTGATCTACGTCGGGATCATGGCCGTGAAACTGCAGCGGATCGAGCGCGAAATGCGCGAAATCGCCTCCTTCGCCGAGCAGCGCAAAGAGAGCGAGAAGCGCGACGAGGTGAGCGCCTGATGAGCGAGGTTCTGGCTCTCGGCGTCTCCCACAAGACGGCGCCGGTAAACCTGCGCGAGCGCCTCTCGCTGACCGAGGGGCGCGCCGTCGGCGCCCTGCACGAGCTGACCGCGGCGAGCGTGATCCACGAGGCGGCGGCGATCTCGACCTGCAACCGCACCGAGCTCTACCTAATCGTCTCCGACCCGGTCGAGGCCGAGTCGACGGCGCTCGGCATCCTCACCCGCCAGGCGGATATCCGCCCCACCGAGCTGCTCGCCCACCTCTACTCGCTGCGCTCGACCGACGCGGCCCGGCATCTGCTGCGGGTGACCGCGGGGCTCGACTCGATGGTCATCGGCGAGGCCGAGATCCAGGGCCAGGTCAAACGCGCCTACGAGCTGTCGATGGTCGAGGGCGCCACCGGGCCGATCCTCAACCGCCTCTTCCGCGGCGCCCTCAGCGCCGGTGGCCGCGCCCGCGAGGAAACCGGGATCGGCGAGAAGGGTGTCTCGATCCCCTCCGTCGCGGTCGAGCTGGCGCGGCGGACGATCGGCGACCTCTCCGACCGCCGGGTCCTGATCGTCGGCGCCGGCGAAACCGCCGAGCTGGTCTCCCGGGCGCTGGTCGCCCGCGGCGCCGCCACCGTCTTCGTCGCCAACCGCCATTACGACCGCGCGATCGGCCTCGCGCAGCGCTTCGGCGGCAGCGCCGCCCGCTTCGAGGAGCTGCCCGAGCAACTGGCCGAGGCCGACATCGTCGTCACCGCGACCAACTCCCCCCACCACGTGATCGAGCGCGACGGGCTGGCCCAGGTGATGGCGGAGCGCCCCGAGCGGCCGCTGCTGGCGATCGACATCGCGGTGCCGCGCGACATCGATCCGAGCTGCCGCGAGATCACCGGCGTCACCGTCCACGACATCGACGACGTGCAGCAGATCGCCGAACGCAACGAGAGCGGCCGCGAGGCCGAGGCGAAGCGGGCGGAGCTGATCCTCGAGGCCGAGCTCGAACGCTTCGAGCGCTGGCTCGGCCTGCAGGAGGTGGTGCCGACGATCAGCGCCCTGCGCGAGCACGGCAACGAGGTCGTGCGACGGGTGCTGGCGGAGAACGAGGGACGCTGGGAGAACCTCTCCGAAGCCGACCGCGAGCGGGTCGAGAAGATGGCCGGGGCGATCGCCTCGCGCCTCCTGCACGACCCGACTCTGCGGATCCGCCGCTCGGCCTGCTCCGGCGAGTCCTACTTCTTCATCAGCGCCCTGCGCGAGCTGTTCGGTCTCGACGTCGAGACCGAAGTCGAGAGCGAGGCCGGCTCCAACGTCACCGAGCTGCGGCGCCGCGGCGAGTCCTCCTGAGGGCTTGAGCCTGCGCATCGCGACCCGCGGCAGCGTCTTGGCCCTGACGCAAGCCGGTCAGGTGGCTGAGCTACTGGGTGGGGCGGAGCTGGTCGAGGCCTCCTCCGACGGTGAACCGGGCGACAAGTCGCGCTTCGTACGCGGGGTCGAACGGGCGCTGCTGGAGGGGGCGGCCGAGATCGGCGTGCACTCGGCCAAGGACCTGCCCGGTGAGATGGCCGCGGGGCTGGAGATCGCCGCGGTGCCGCGGCGCGAGGACTCGGCCGACGTCTGGATCGGCGCCGGCACCTCGCTCGCCGAGGCGCCGGAGGGAGCGCGGGTCGGCACCGCCAGCCTGCGCCGCCGCGCCCAGCTTCTCGCCGCCCGTCCCGACCTGCGCGTCGAGGAGCTGCACGGCAACGTCGACACCCGCCTGCGCAAGCTGGCCGAGGGCGAGCTCGACGCGATCGTCCTCGCCGCCGCCGGCCTGCGCCGGCTCGGCCGCGAGGCGGAGATCGGCTTCGCGATCCCGGTCGAGACGATGGTCCCCGCTGCCGGCCAGGGCGCGCTGGCGCTACAGGTGCGCCACGGCGACGCCGAGGCGACCGAGGTCGCCGCCCGCGCCGCCGACGCCGACGCGGTCCGTGAGCTGACCGCCGAGCGCGCCGCCGTCACCCTGCTCGACGCCACCTGCGCGACCCCGATCGGGGTCCACGCCCGCATCGAGGGTGAGCGGCTGCGGCTCGACGCCTTCGTCGGCCTCCCCGACGGCAGCGAGTGGCTACGCGACTCGCTCGACGGCGAGGCCAAACAGCCGGCCGCCGCCGGTGCCCTGCTGGCCGAGCGGCTGCTCGCCGCCGGCGCCCGCGAGATCCTCGAGCGGGCGGAGGCGCTGGATGCAAGCTGAGCACGAGTTGGTGTTCTTTATGGGCGCTAGGCGACCAAAAGGAACACCAAGTTGAGCGCCCGCGCCGGAATCGTCTACCTGGTCGGCGCCGGCCCGGGCGACCCGGGCCTGATGACGGCGCGCTCGCTGGCCCTGATCGCCAGCGCCGACGCCATCTACTACGACCGCCTCGTCCCGCCCGGCGCCCTCGACGGCGCCCGCGCCGAGGCCGAACTGGTCTACGTCGGCAAGCAGCCGGGAGTGCCCTCGGTGCCACAGGAGGAGATCGGCGAGCGGCTGGTCGAGGCGGCGCGGGCGGGCAAGAGCGTCGTCCGGCTCAAGGGCGGTGACCCCTTCGTCTTCGGCCGCGGCGGTGAGGAGGGCGAAGCGCTGCACGCCGCCGGCGTCGAGTTCGAGGTCGTCCCCGGCGTCACCGCCGGCGTCGCCGCCAGCGCCTACGCCGGCATCCCCGTCACCCACCGCGACGACGCCTCCGCGGTCGCCTTCGTCACCGGCCACGAGGACCCCGAGAAGGGCGAGACCGCACTCGACTGGGAGGCGCTGGCCGCCTTCCCCGGCACCCTCGTCTTCTACATGGGCGTCAAACGGCTGCCCGAGAACGCGGCGGCGCTGATCGCCGCCGGGCGCGACCCGCAGGAGCCCGCCGCCGCGATCGAACGCGGCACCTGGCCCGGCCAGCGCACGGTCGAGGCGACCCTGGGGACGCTCGCCGAGGCGGTCGGGCGCGAGCAAGTGAAGGCGCCGGCGCTGATCGTCGTCGGCCGCGTCGTCGGCCGCCGCAAGGAGCTCGCCTGGCTGGAGCGCCGCCCCCTGCACGGCCGCCGCGTCGTCGTCACCCGCGCCCGCGCCCAGGCCAGCGGCCTTGCCGCCACCCTGCGCGAGCTCGGCGCCGAGGTGGTCGAGCTGCCGGCGATCCGAGTAGAGCCGCGCCTCGACTCGCCCGAGGTGCGCGAGGCCGTCGAGCGGATCGGCGAGTACACCCTGATCTGCGCCACCAGCCCCAACGGGGCCCACCTGCTGTTCGAGGCGCTGGCCGCGGCGAACCGCGATGCCCGCGCCCTCGCCGGCGCCACCGTCGCCGCGATCGGCCCCGGCACTGCCCGCGCCCTCGCCGCCCACGGGATCAACGCCGACGTCGTCCCCGAGCGCTTCGTCGCCGAGGCCCTGGTCGAGGTACTGGCCGGGATCGAGGTCGAGGGCCGGCGCGTCCTCGTCGCCCGCGCCGCCGAGGGCCGCGACCTCCTCCCCGACGCCTTGCGCGAGCGCGGCGCCGAGGTCGACGTCGTCGCCCTCTACGAGACCGTCCACGAGACCCCCGACGAGGAGGCGATCGAGGCCGCCCAGTCCGCCGACTACGTCACCTTCACCTCCTCCTCGACCGTCCGCAACCTCACCGACGTCCTCGGCGACCGCTTCCCCGCCGCCGCCCGCATCGTCTCGATCGGCCCCGTCACCAGCGAGTCCGCCCGCGCCGCCGGCCTCAGCGTCGCAGTCGAAGCCGAGCGCCACGATGTGGATGGCCTGATCGAGGCCATTTTGCGAGACGTCGGAGCACCCTGAGCGCTGTGGTTGTCTTTTCAACCGCTATGCGGTCCAAAGGACAACCACCCCCATTCGGCAGCCCGCACCACCACTTCGCGGCAACCGACTCGACCAACACCCGCGCCCGCGAGCTAGCCGCCGCCGGCGCCCCGCACGGGACCGTCGTCACCGCCGCCGAGCAAAGCGCCGGCCGCGGCCGCCAAGGTCGAACCTGGACGGCCCCGCCCAGCCGAGCCCTCCTCTACTCCGCAATCCTCCGCCCTCTGGAGGAGCACCACGTGATGCTGCCGCTCGCCGTCCCGCTCGCCGTCTGCGCCGCCGCAGAGGAATTGGCGCCCGGCACCGAATGCGGCGTCAAGTGGCCCAACGACATCCACCTCAACGACCGCAAGCTAGCCGGCGTCCTGATCGAGGCCCGCCCCCAAGACGGCTGGGCGGTAATCGGCATCGGCCTGAACCTCACCATCACTCCCGAGCAATTCCCCCCGGACCTCCAGGACAAAGCGGTCTCCCTCTTCGCCCCCAGCCCAAATGCCGTCGGCCCCACCGGTTCCGACAAGGGGGATCGGGGGGAGACCCGAAGGAGCCTCCCCGCTGTTGCGACAGAGGGTCTCCCCCCGATCCCCCTAGCCGCAGCCAATGTCCTAAACGTCCACCTGTCCACCTGGGTCGAAGCTGACCCAGCACACGTCCTCGAGGAGTGGAAAAAGAGAGACGTCCTGCGCGGCCGCGAAATCGCCTGGGACGCCGGCTCAGGCGTCGCCGACGGCGTCGACGACCGGGGCTACCTCGTCGTCGTCACCCCCAGCGGCGACCGTATCGCGCTCGGTGCTGGTGAGGTCCACCTGCGGCTCTGACCCGTTCTCGCCGTCTTTCTTCTTGCGCTTGCCGCTGCGTTTGCGCCGGCGCTTGCCGCCTTTGGGGAAGTTGCGCAGCAGCTCGCGGGCGACGGCCGAGGGTTTCCGCGCCATCCGCATCCGCGCCCCGCGCAGGACCTCCTCGCCCTCCGGCGTGTGGGCGACCGAGGCCGCCAGCAGCGAGACGGCTAGGCGGCGGTCCTGTTTGCGCGAGGCATGGACGAGCCGGCGCGCGTTGCGCCCGTGCGCCCGCCCGGAGGAGTTGACCAGCAGGCCCAGCAGCCGCTTCGTCTCCGGCCAGCGCTGCACCGCGTACTCCTCGTGCAGGTCGCGGGTGTAGGAGGCGAGCCGCCAGACCCAGGCCTGCGCCTGGTCGCGCCGCCCGATCCGCCGGTCGACCAGCGCCTGCAGCAGCGCTTTCGTCCCCGCCCGTTTGTCCTCGCGGCTCCAGGTGCCGACGATGTCGATCGCGTCGTCGAAGGCCTCGGGGTCGCCCAGCTCGGCGATCTCCCCCAGCGCTTTCAGCCGCAGTTGCGCGTTGCGGTTGCGCTGCACGCAGGTGAGCAGGAAGCGGCGGCGCAGCTCCTTGGTCTGGTCGTTCTGCAGCATCGCCCGCGCCCGCCGCCAGCCCTGGGTGTTGACGCGCGCCCCGGCCAACGCTGCCCAGGCGTGCTGCTCGGGGTAGTCGAGGTTCTCGACGGCGATCCGCCAGATCTCCCGTTCCAGCACCTCCATCCGCTTTGCCTCGACGTCGGAGACCGGCACGATCCGCCGCTCCACCCGCACCTTGCGCCCGCGCCCGCGCCGCACTGGCCCGACGACGATGGCGCCGCCGCGGTAGACGTCGCGGTCGAGCAGGCTGTGCAGGGTGATGATCGACTCGTCGTGGGTCGTCGCCGGGTGCACGAAGTCGATCACCAGACCGGCCTCCTTGCCCGGCGCCCGCCGGGTGACGCGGCCGACCCGCTGCTGGTAGATCCGCCGCGAGGCGGTCGGCGCCAGGTGCATGCAGATCGTCGCCCGTGGCGAGTTCCAGCCCTCGGCCAGCAGCATCGCGTTGCAGAGCACATCGACCTCGCCGCGTTCGAAGCCGGCGAGGATCTCGGCTAGCTCGCGCTTCGGCGTCTCGCCGGAGACCGCCTGGGCGTTGATGCCGGCGTCGCGGAACGCTTTCGCCACGTTCTTCGCGTGCTGGACCCCGGCCGTGTAGAGGACGCCGGGGACTTTGCGGAAGCGGGTCTTGTAGAGGTCGGCGATGGCGACGTTGAAGGGCTCCTGGTCGAGCAGCGCCGCCAGCTCCTCCTGGTCGAAGTCCTGGTCGACCTCGCCTTTGCGCAGCGGCACCTTGGCGATCGTCCGCACCCCCGGACCGGGCGGGATCCGCAGGCAGCGCAGCGGCGAGATCACGCCGCGCCGCGCCGCCTGGGCGAGGTCGAAGCGCGAAGTCTGGGTCGGGAAGAGGTCGGCGACGTGGCGGGCGATCAGCGCCCCGGTCGCGGTCATGCCGATGAAGACAGGACCGGGCCAGGCGCGGATGCAGGCGCTGGTTTTCTCGCCCAGGGCGGTGTGCGCCTCGTCGCAGATGACGATCGAGTAGGCGTCGGAGACTTTCTTGTGGTTGCGGACAAACCACTGGTAGGTCTCGACCGTGACCGGGCCATCGGGGTCGTCGCGCCCGTTAAGCAGCGGCGGCCGCAAGCGCTCCTTGTAGCCGCGGTCGGAGATCTCGCCGATGAACTGGTCGACCAGGTTGCGGCGGTGGGTGAGGATCAGGACGCCGCCGGTGCGGGTCGCCTCGATGAAGCCGACCGCGGCGACGGTCTTGCCGGCGCCGGTCGCGTGCTCGAACCAGAAGCGGCGGGCGGCACCGGGGTCCTCGGGGGCCTCCTCGACCACGTCCTCGTCCTCGGCGATCGGCGCTTCCTCCCAGTCCTGCGGCTCCTCGTCCTCGGCGAGCTCCTCGTCCTCCTCCTCGAGCTCGTCCTCACCGTCGGCGGCACGCTCGTCGCTGTCGGCGCTCGCCTCGGCCTCAGCCGTCTCCGCGGGCTCGCCCTCGGGCGCGGCGCCGTTGCCGTTGACCGGCGCGGCGACCTCCTGCTGCTCGGCCATCAGCTCGACCAGCGTCCCGGACAGCGCGTCGACCTGGTGCGGGTTCAGTTCGGCGCCGTCGCGCAGCTTCGGCGGTTCCTCGGCGAGGAACCGCTCCAGCCCCAGCAGCAGCGAGAAGTCCCGCCGCCACTCGATCGAGGGGTACTCGGCGCCGGCGTCGAGCTCGCGCAGGGCGGCGTCGAGCGCCTTGCGGCGCGCGGTGCCGGGCGCCAGCGCCTCGGGGCCCTCGCCGTCGAGCAGGAAGGGCTCACGGGCGAACTCCGCCGCCCGCGCGATGTCGGCGTTAGAAGGAACTGCCGCGGAAGCGGCAACGTCGCTGGTCTTGGCCATAGAAAGGCTTCTGGGTTCGCCCCCCGCCGTACACGAGACTGACGGCCGGGGCAGGTGAACGAGGCTGCCGAGGTCGGAGTGACTTCCTCCCCCAGCGATCTCAAGCGGTCCGCATACCAGCGAACCGAACGTACGTATTGTAATCACCCAGCGGATGACCGCGCGACAAACCCTCTCCATATGCCTGCTGCTCGGCCTTCTTGCCGCCGCTCTGCTCGGTGGCTGCGGCTCCTCATCGGGCGAAGTCGGGACCACCCACCCGGACTACGCGAAGGCGCTCGCCGGCTCGCCGCCGGCGCTGGCGGCCCTGCACAAACAGGCGAACCAGCTCCTGCCCGGCGAAAAGGACGCCTACGAAAAGCGGATCGCGGCGCTGAAGGGATACCCGGTGGTCGTCAACGTCTGGGCCTCCTGGTGCGGGCCCTGCCGCTTCGAGTTCCCGACGATGCAGAAGCTCTCCGCCCGCTACGGCAAGCGCGTCGCCTTCCTCGGCGTCAACTCCGAAGACTCCAGCGCCGCCGCCGCCACCTTCCTGCGCGAGGCACCGGTGCCCTACCCGAGCTACAGCGACCCGCACAAAGAGATCTTCGACGCGATCGGCGGCCTCGGTTTTCCCGACACCGCCTTCTACGACCGCGACGGCAAGTTCCTCTACGTCCACCAGGGCGCTTACCGGGACGACGCCGAACTGGAAGCGGACGTCAAGCACTACGCGCTGCAAAGCGGATAATCGGGAGCGATGGAAACCTACGTCGTCGTCGCCTTGGTCGCCGTGGTCCTGCTGCTGGCCGAGTTGCTGCTGCCGACCGGGGGCGTGCTGGCGACGCTGGGGGCGGTCGGGCTCGTCGTCGGCGGCATCCTCGCGCTGGGCTCCAACTCCAGCGTCGCCGACTACGTCGGCCCGGCGCTGATCACGCTCGGGATCCTCTCCGCCGTCAGCTTCTTCTTCATCGCCGGCAAGGTGATCGAGGCCCACCGTGACGAGCCGGTCCGCGGCGGCACCGACGACCTGCTCGGCGCCACTGCCGAGGCGCGGACGACGATCGATCCCGACGGCCAGGTCTGGCTGCAGGGAACGGTCTGGGGGGCGCGACTGGCAAGCGGCCGCGACCCGGTCAAGCTGGGGGATAAAGTCAGGGTCGAGGCGGTGGATGGATTGACGCTGGTCGTCAGCCCGGAGTCGCCGGCCACGGAGCCGACCAGAGGAGCCAGCTAATGCAGGTGCTCGCCGGAATAGTCATCGTCTTGGTCGTCTTCGCGCTGATCGCGATCGGCGCCTCGGTGCGAGTGCTGCGCGAGTACGAACGCGGGGTCATCTTCCGGCTCGGCCGCCTGATCGCCCAGAAGGGGCCCGGGCTGATCCTGCTGATCCCCTTCATCGACCGCATCGTCAAGGTCGACCTGCGGACGGTGACGCTGAACATCCCGCCGCAGGAGGTGATCACCCGCGACAACGTCCCCGCCGGCGTCAACGCCGTCGCCTACTTCCGCGTGATCGACCCCCGCAAAGCGATCACCGAGGTCGAAAACTATTTGCTGGCCACCTCGCAAATCTCGCAGACGGCGCTGCGCTCGGTGCTCGGCAAGGCCGAGTTCGACCAGTTGCTGTCCGAGCGCGAGCGGCTCAACGAGGAGCTGCAGAAGATCATCGACGAGTCGACCGAGCCCTGGGGGGTGAAGGTCACGGCGGTCGAGATCAAGGACGTCGAGATTCCCGAACAGATGCAGCGGGCGATCGCGCGCCAGGCCGAGGCCGAGCGCGAGCGGCGGGCCAAGATCATCAACTCCGAGGGCGAGTTCCAGGCCGCCCAGAAGCTCACCGACGCCGCCGACATCATCAGCACCAACCCGGCCTCGCTGCAGCTGCGCTACTTGCAGACGCTGCTGGAAATCGGCAGCAACCAGAACACGACGGTGGTCTTTCCGCTGCCGATGGACGTGCTGGAGCCGTTCGTCGGCAAAGGCGCGGTGGAGCGCTCCAAAGGCTCGCACCGGCCCTCGCCGCCACCACCGCCTCCGCCTGACGACGTAGACGTAGACGACCTCCCCCCCTCCCGCTCCTGAGCGCGCCAGAGATACGCATCGACCAGCTGAGCGGGCTGAGGACCATCCTCGCCCCCGGCCGCGCGGCGCGCCCGGACAACTTCTCGGCCCGGGCGAGCGAGCCGAAGGGGCCGGAGGGCTGCCCGTTCTGCGAGGGCCACGAGGAGCGGACGCCGCCGGAGGTCTACGCGCTGCGCCCGGGCGGCGGCGAGGCGAACGCACCGGGTTGGAAGACGCGGGTGGTGCCGAACCTCTACCCGGCGCTGGCCGACCCCGAGGCGGACGACGGGCCGGGCGCAGCCGGCGGCGCCGCGCCCACCACGGGCTCGCCCGGCGCCGAGGCCGGGGCCTTCGCCAGCAGCGGCGACCCGCTGCTGGCCTCGCGCCGGGCCGGCGAACCCGACCTCTTCTCCTCGCGCCCGGCACTCGGCGCCCACGAGGTGCTGATCAACGCCCCCTTTCACGCGACCGCGATGGCGGAACTCGACGACGCCCAGTTCGCCGCCGCGGTCGCTACCTGGCGCGAGCGCATGCGCGCCCACGCCGACGCCTCCTACGTGCAGTTGATCGTCAACGAGGGCGGCGGTGCTGGGGCCTCGCTCGAGCACAGCCACGCCCAGCTCTACGCCCTGCCCTTCGTGCCGGCGGCGGTCGCCCGCGAGCGCGAGCGGGCCGGCGCCTACAGCGAACGGACTACTGGCAGCGGCCTGCTCAGCGACGTCCTGGTCGAGGAGGTACGGCGGCGCGAGCGGCTGGTGGCGATCGACGAGGAGGCGGCGCTGATCTGCCCCTGGGCCTCGCGCTCCCCCTTCGAGCTGCGCGTGATCCCGCGTCGCGAGGCGCCCCGCTTCGAGGACGACGAGACCGGCGCGGCGATGATCCGCACCGCGATGACCGTGCTGGCCGCCCGCTTCGGCGCCCCGCCGGAGCTGAACCTCTGGGTCCGCACCGCCCCCCGGGGCGCCGAGCACTTCGGCTGGCACGTCGACATCGCCCCGCGCCTGACGATCAAGGCCGGCTTCGAGCTCGGCACCGGCGTCGACATCAATATCTACCCGCCGGAGCGCGCAGCAGCAGACCTCCGCGAGTGCCTGCCCACCTAGCGCTGCCCTCGCCGCGCGACGCATTGAGCACACGGGAGTGTGCTCAATCGATCGCGCGGCGAGTAGGTGGCTAGGCGGGGACCGGCGCCGCCTGCAGGACGGCGTCGAGCAGGCCGGGGAAGCGGACGTCGAGGTCGTCGCGGCGCAGGGTGCTGAGGCGGCTCGTGCCGTCCCGGTACTGGCGGATCACGCCCGCCTCGCGCAGCACCCGGAAGTGGTGGGTGCGGGTCGATTTGGCGATCCCGAGGGCAAAGCTGCCGCAGGCGCGGGGCTCCTCGCTGGCGGCGAGCTCGCGGACGATGACAGCCGCTGCGGATCGCTGAGCGCGTGCAGGACGGCCGGCAGCTCGATCTGATCGCGGTCGGGGTGGGGGAAGAACTCCATCACCTCGATATATACGACGATCGTCGTACTTTGTGGTACGGTGATCCTCGAACTACTGGATCACACGCTCGCTGCCTCCCAGTCGTTCTCCCCGCAAGGGACTTACCCGATGAGCCAGAGCCAAACCCGCCGCAGCCCCGACCTCCTCATCTTCGTCGTCTGCCTGGCGCAGTTCATGGTCATCCTCGACATCTCGATCGTCAACGTCGCGCTGCCGTCGATCCACGACTCGCTCGGCTTCTCCCAGACCGGTCTGCAGTGGGTCGTCAACGCCTACACGCTCGCTTTCGCCGGCTTCCTGATGCTCGGCGGGCGCGCCTGCGACCTGCTCGGCCGGCGCCAGGTCTTCCTCGTCGGCACCGCCCTCTTCTCGCTCGCCTCGCTCGGCTGCGCCGTCGCCGACAGCCAGACGCTGCTGATCGGCGCCCGCGCGATCCAGGGCCTCGGCGCGGCGATCATCTCCCCCGCCAGCCTGGCGATCTTGACCGTCGACCTTCAGCGAGGGGCGCGAGCGCAACCGGGCGCTCGGCATCTGGGGCGCGATGGCCGGCCTCGGCGGCTCCGCCGGCGCCCTGCTCGGCGGCATCCTCACCCAGAGCTTCGGCTGGGAGGCGATCTTCTTCATCAACGTCCCGATCGGGGCCGCTGTCGTCGCTCGCCGGCCGCGGCGATCATCCGCCGCGTGGCCAGGAGCTGGCCGGCGGAGCGCCACTTCGACGTCGCCGGCGCGGTCCTGATCAGCGGCGGCCTGACCGCCTTCGTCTTCGGCATCGTCCGCACCGACACGCTCGGCTGGGGCAGCCCTGGCGTGCTGGTGCCGCTGCTCGCCGGACTGGCGATGCTGGCGCTCTTCGCCCTGGTCGAGGGCAAGTGTCGCCCGCGACCCGCTGATCCCGCTGCGCGTCTTCCGCATGCCGGCGCTGCGGGCGGCGAACCTGATCATCGCCCTGCTCTTCGCCGGCATCTTCGCGATGTGGTTCTTCGTCTCGCTCTACCTGCAGCAGGTGCACGGCGACGACGCCCTGCAGGCGGGGGTCGCCTTCCTGCCGATGACGCTGAGCATCGCCGGCGCCTCGACCCTGGCGCCGCGCCTGGTCGCCCGCTTCGGCGTGCGCGCCGTGCTGACGGCGGGGATGTTCGACCGCCGCGCTCGGCCTGCTGCTGGCTCTCCGGCGTCGGCGCCAGCAGCAGCTACGCGACCGGGATCCTGCCCGGCGGCGTGCTCGCCACTCTCGGGGCCGGCTCCTCGATGGTGCCGGCGACGATCGTCGCCGTGCGCGGCGTGCCGCAGCAGGAAAGCGGCCTCGCCTCGGGCGTGCTCAACACCTCGCGGCTGGCCGGCGGCACGATCGGCCTCGCCGTGCTGAGCACCCTCGGCGACCTCGCGACACGCACAGCGAGCTGGCTGGCGGCGCCGCCAGCGCGGTCGCCTTCACCGACGGCTACCAGCTCGCCTTCCAGCTCGGCGCCGGCCGTCTGCCTGCTCGGCGCGGTCGCCGCCGCGACCCTGCTGCGGCGGCGCAGGGCATCGGCCCCGCGGGCGAGCCGGAACCGGCCTGAGCGGCGCCGCGGCGGTAGGGTCGGGGCGTGCCGCCGAACCCGCGACCGATTCCGCGCTTCATCGCCGACACTACGCAGGAGGGAATTCCCCACGGCCGCTTCGCCGAGCGCCTGCGCGAGGCCTTTCGCCGAGGCGGTGGCGGAGATCGAGGACCTGCCGGCCGGCGCCGGGCCGTGCCGGAGGAGGTCGACTGGTTCCCCGAGCGCGCCTGGGGCGGCCGCGTCTGGGTCCCGTGCTCGGCCCGCAGCGAGAGTCGAGGAGGGCACGCTGGAGCTGTTCGGCCACGTCTCCTACTCCCTGCCCCAGGGCGGCGAGCCCGCCGACTTCCAGGCCAAGGCCGACTTCACCGACGTCCTCGCCGAGGACAACCCCGACTGGAGGATCGACCTCAACGACGACGTCGTCGGCCGCTGGCGCAACGAGAACGGCCGCGCCGGCGCCGTCACCCTGGTCTGGGGCCGCCCCCTCGTCCGCAATGCCCTCGCCGCCACCGCAGAGCTCGACGGCGAGACCGTCGACCAAGAAGCGATCTCCCAGCGAACGCTTCACCCTGATCGCCCTCGACGCCCTCGAGGGCTACGGCGACGAGATCTTCATGCAGGTCAAGCTCTGGAGCCGCCGCGCCGACGAGCTCGCCAGCGAGACCCTCTACGCCTGATCGCCGCTCCCCCGCCAGGATCGGCGAAAATGGCCGCCTGGCCCCGATAGCTCAGCTGGATAGAGCGATCCCCTCCTAAGGGATAGGCCGCTGGTTCGAATCCAGCTCGGGGCATCTCCGAAACCCGTTAGCGTCGGTGGGGGCCACGCTCATCCGCTGGCGGAGGCGACACGCACCGCCTCGGCGGCGCCGACATATGGCGTCAGGAGGAGCTGGACGACTTCCCGCTCGAGCTTGTCGAGGCCGTTGGCAGAAGTGCGGCCGAGGCGTTCGCCAATGACGGCGCTGACAGCGCCGACGAGCGCCTCCTCCGTCAGGTCTGGGAGCCCGGGACCGTAAGGAGTGTGGCGGCGCCCCTCGCGCAGCAACGCCGCCAGGTGGGTATTGCAGTCGCTGAGCTGGGTGACCGTGGCTGGGTCTGTGGCAAGCGCCTGTACGGTCAGGAGACGAGCGCGTGTCGGCTCGACGAGCGCGAAGGCAAACAGCGCCGCGATCGCCGCCCTCAGTTTGTGCGGCCACTCGTACTCGGTGGCGCAGGCGCGAGCGAACTCCGCCATCAGCCGACCGAAGGCGACATGGTGGGCGGCAAGGACGCAGTCGCGCTTGTTGGCGAAGATCTCGTAAAAGGTGGTCCGGGAAACGCCGGCCGCCGCGATGATGTGCCCGACCGTCATCCCGGCGTAGCCGTGCTCTGCGAGGGCGCTGGCGACACCGTCGAGGAGGCGGCGGCGCTGGTGGTCGGCAACAACCTCCGGCGGAATGCGATGACGGCCGTGAGGCAGCCGGCCATTGGGCAATGGGTCGTTCATCCCTGCGCCCTACAGCTGCGGGTCAAGGTCTGGGCTAGGGGCCGGTGACCGGCGAACCCGAGATTGACCCGGGAGAGGGGGAAGGTCGCGCCGGGAAAGCCCGGCGGGGCAGGACAGGAGGCAGTGAGGTAGCTGCCGCGGCCCCCGCCGGAGCGCGAGCCGCCGCCGAGGTCGAGCGAGATGCCGGTCACATATCCCCACTTGCTGGTGAAACGCGGCAGGGATGCGGTCAGCACCGTGCCGTAGGTGCCGTGGGGGAGCGAGCCGATCGTGAACGGCAGCGTGTAGGAGGTGGGGACGGGCGCGGTGCCGTAGACGTGGGCGAGGATCGCCGGCCGCCCATGCCAGCGGCCGTTGAAGGCGACGATCTTGCCCGCCGAGGGGAACGGCGCCTGGCTGGCAATCAGCACCTTGGCCGAGAAGCTGCCTTCGCCGATCAACGAGCGGCGGCAGGCGGCGAGGGCGCCTGCGGTGGTCGAGGGCTGGATCGCTTCGACGCTGCAGACCGGCAGGTCGGCGGGGTTGAGGTGGCCGCCGCGATTGATCCGCACCGAGATCCGCCGCAGTTGCGGCGGCACCGAGTCCTCGGTGGCAGCGATCTTGGCGGCGAGCGAGAAGCGGACTGGGGCGGTCCCGCGGCGCGGCAGCCGCCGCGGCGTGATCGCGGCGTCGACCGAGACCCGGACGCCGCTCCGTTGGATCACCTCCGAGGCGGAGGCGGAGCGGCGCTTGCGGTGTGAGATGGCGACCGGTGGCGCGGCGGCGGGATCGGCGGAGCCGGAGGCGCTCGCGGCGGCGGTCGCAGACCCGCCCGGGGCGGGCGCGAGCGCGGCCGCCGAGCCGGCCGGAGCTTCGCCCGGCGGGTCGGGGCCGAACTTGAAGGCGTTGCCGAGTTCGCTGTTGCCGTCGGTGACTAGGAGGTCTCCGGCGGCGTCAACGGCCAAGCCCGAGGGTTCGCCGTGGACGATCGGTGCGCCGACCGGGCCCCTGATCTGCCCGACGAAGGCACCGCCGGGTTCGAACTCCCGGACCGCCGCCTCGGGATGTTCGTAGCCGGGCTGGAGGTTGTCGAGCACCAACAAATGCCCGTCGGTTGGGTCGATCGCCAGGGCCGAGTCGACGAGTGAGGTGAAGCCGCCCGACGGAGCGATCGTGGCAACCGGGGCGGTGAGGCTGGTGGCGGGTTCGAAGACCTTGACGCTGGCGCTCCCCGCGTCGGCGACGTAGACACGATCGCCCGCGGGTGAGACGGCCACCCCGTAGGCGTCCAGCAGGGATCCTTCGCCGATCCTCGCGACCGGTTCGTCGCCGGGCTGCACCGGCGCCTCGTACTTGGCCACATAGGTGCGGTCGTCGACGAAGACGTCGCCGGCGGCGTCGACCGCGACGCCGGTCGATTCGCCGCTGTCGAGGGTGAATTCGGTCGGCTGAAGGCGCACGACCGCCTGGTGCCATTCGTTGGCGTAGAGGTTGCCGGCCGAGTCGATCGCGAGGCCGCAGACGCCGTCCAGTTCGTTGATCCCGAGGCCGGAGATCGACCCTCCGGGCAGAGCGATCTGGGACTGGTAGCGGCCGGCGGCGTTGAAGACGTCGACGGCGCGGTGGTAGTAGTCGGCGACGTAGATTTGGCCGCTGCCGGGCGCGATCGCCAGGCCGCAGGGGTCTTCGAGCTGCCCTTCGGGGCCGGGAACCGGAGGTGGAGGCACTTCGGCGCCGCAGTGCTTGCAGTAGCTGGTTTCCAGGAAGGCCTCGGAGAGCAGCGGCCGGTAGGCCTGTGCCGGCGCGGCGGCCACCGCGCCCATCGCCATGGCGAGGATTGCGACGGCAGTCGCGGCGCGCTTCATCGGCGTGCCCCCTTTCGCTTGCTGTGGTTGTGCTGGCCGCGGGAGCGCTGCTTCGCCTTGCGGCAGCGGGCCTTCACCGCCGGGTGCCAGGCCACGCCTCGGTCGGCGTGACCGACGAAGCGGGCGCTGGCCAGCTGCGGGCGCGCGCAGAGGTTGGCGGCGTTGACGAGAAGGCCGTGCCTGCCGCCGCGCAGGGTCATCACGAAGCGCGAGATCGGCGCGTCGGGGATCGTCGTGAAGGTCCCGCGCAGGCCACCCTTGAAGGAGTCGATGCGCCCGTCGACGTCGACCCGGATACCGATGCCACCACCGCGCAGCGAGGCGACCAGGTCGGGCAGGACGTTGTCGGAGGAACGGAGGAAGACGGGGCCTTCCAGCGGCTCGGAGAGCAGCGGCGTGGCGGCCCGCGTCCAGCCGTAGACGGACTCCGGCGGGCAGGCTTCGCGCGCCTCCTGGGCGCGGGTGCAGATCGTGCCGATGTGCTCCTGGGCGAGGAAGACCGAGCTGGGCAGCGCCACCTGGGCGGAGGCGATGTTGGCGTCGCCGGGGCTGGGTCGCACTTCGGCCCGCAGCGACGGGTAACGGCCGCGCCGGGTGCCGCCGCGCAGGCGCAGGGAGATGCGCGGGCGGAAGGCAAGCCCGCCGCAGTCGAAGGCCTGGAAGGGAACGGTGGCGGTTGCGGTGGCTCCTTCCCCCGGGACGCCGAAGCCGGCGAGGGAGCCGCTCAGGGTCGAGGCGAGAGTGGAGCGCTCGCAGCTGGTCGGGTTGAGCGTCGTCTCGGGGCGGTCGATGTAGACGCGGACGTCGCGCAGGTGGATCGGGATGCCGTCGATGATGTGGGGGATCGGGTCCGAGCCGGCCGAGTCGATCGCGACCTGGGCGTTGGCGGGATCGACCTGAATCGCCGAGCGGACGATCACCACCCCGAGGTCGAAGGGCCCCACCAGGGCGGAGTCGACGGCGACCACCGAGAGCTCGGAGCCGTGGTAGGGGCCGGCGAGGTAGAGGTTGCCGGGCGCGTAGGTGAGCACCGGCCCGACCCCGTAGCCGGCGGTGGTGTGGCCGATCTTCGCGGCGGCCGGGCAGTCGGGGTGTTCCAGCTCTTCGACACCGCTGCGGCGCCGCGCCGCTTCGATCGCGGCGTCGGAGCAGTAGGGAATGCCGGCGATCTTGCCGACCAGGCCCGGGGGGAGCGTCGCGGAGTAGCGGCTGATCTCCTGCTCGCCGTCGGTCCGGGTCAGGTGCAGGTAGAAGGGGGAGTAGGCGCCGGCGCGGCTGTTCAGGGTGCCACCGCTCGCCTGCGGGTGGAAGGGCGGCGTGCCCTGCGGGCAGGGGCCACCGCCGATGCCCGCTGCGATCGCCACGGCCGAGTCGGTGTGGCGGACGAGGCCCGGGTCGCGCCAGGCCGTGAGGTCGGTGGAGGTCGAGTGCGGGCCGCAGCTCGCGGGCGTCGCCAGCGGGCTGCGCTGGCCTTCGCGGAAGTGGATGACGAGGCTCGAGTAGGGGAGCTGGGGCAGGCGCTCGAAGGTGGCGGTGAGGCGGCCGGTGGCCGGGTCGGCCTCGACCTTGCCGGCGACCTTGACGAGGATCCCCCGCTGGGGCTGCTTCGCCACCAGGTAGAGGGCGATCAGGGTGCCGAAGGGGTTGCGGTAGGGGGCAGCGAGGAACATCGAGCCTTCCACCGCGCCGGCGATAAGCGGACTGTTCACCGTGAAGTCGCCGATCTTCGATTCGTTCGGGCAGCCCGCGCCAGGGAGGCTGGAGGCGGTCTCGGCTTCGTACTGCGCCGTGGTGCAGACGCCGAGGCCGGCTCCCACCGAGGGGTTGATCGTCACCCCGTCGGGCAGGGCGACCACGGCCTGGCGAACGGCGCTCGGCGAGCGCCGTTCCGGTTCGAGGACGCCGGAGTCGTCGACCCCGATTTCGAAGGCATAGCCCGAGGGTGAAGTGGTACGGGGGTCCGAGAGCTGACCGAACGGATGGGGTTCGAAGGCCAGCGAGTCGCATTCCGCAAGCGCGGCGGCGTTGGCGGTGCGGGTCGAGGAGGCACCCTGCCAGGAGCTTGCCGTGGCGGTGAAGGCGAGCGGGCCTTCGCAGGAGGTCGGCAGGGTGAGGTAGGCCCTGGGGGCGTTATCCGTTTTGCTCGGCCGCCCGACCGAGCATTTCGCCCAGCCGAAGGACGGTTCGGACTCGTTCAGGCAGTCGCCGCGTTCGTCGTTGTGGAGGAGACTCCAGGGGGTTCCCCAGATCGTCACCGTGAGGCCGGTGATACTCGCCAGCTGCGGCAGATTCCGCGTCTGCAGCGTCAACCCGTATTCGCCTTCGGCCTGGCGGATCGTCGGCACGAAGACGATCGGGGCGCCGTAGGGGTTGGCGCCGAGCTCGGAGGGAGAGCCGGGGGGCGGCTGCAGGTTGAACAGCCCGAAGGTCCGTTCTTCACCGCCGCCGTAGGAGGAGCGCACGGTCACGGTGCCGAGCTGGGTGCGGTCGGGGCAGCTCTCCCCGGCGAGGCTTTCTTCCCAGGACGATTCGCGCCAGGCGTGGAAGTCGGCCTGGGAGCAGACCGGCAGCACGGTGGGGTTTTCGATCAGCCCCGGGGGCATCTCGATGCTGAGGTCGCGCGGGTCCCCTTCGCCGAAGCCACCCGCCTGGTCGAGGTCGACGCTCATCTCCAGCGCCACCGGGTGGGAACCGGCCCGGGTGTCGATCTTCTGCCCTTCGCCATGGAGGGTGGCATCGAAGCTCGCGATGCCGAAGGCCTGCGCGGCGCCGGGCAGGCAGAGCGCCCAGGCCAGGACCACCAGTCCGGCGGCCGGGATCAGCCGGGCGCTCACCGGCGCCCTCCCCGGTGGTGGCGAGCATGCCCTGGCCGCTGGCCGTGGCCGCGCTTGACGCAGCGGGACTTGCCTTTCTTGCCGCGGGCCTTGCGCTTGGCCTTGGGGCAGCTGCGGCTGAGCTTTTCGACCTTGAGCGGTGGGTTGCCGGAGGTGGAGACGAGGGTGGCGGGGCTCGGGTCATCGGGCGGGGAGGGCAGCGCCTGGCAGGCATCGCCCTTGCACACGAACGGCGCTTCGGGTTCGGGGAAGCCGCCGCCTTCGCGGAAGTCGTAGACGTCGATCGACCCGGGGTCGGAGGCGACCAGGGAGTCGCCGGTGAGAAAGAAGACGTCGCGGCCGTCCGCGGAAGCGTCGAGGAAGCGCCCGCCTTCGCCGCGACCGCCGGAGACGAGCCCGACGCAGCCCGGCTGGTGGGTGCAGCCACCGACGCCGGCCGCCTCCCACTCATAGACGTCGGGGCGGGCATCGGTATCGGGGATGACGAGGCGGTCGGCCGTGTCAAAGAAGACCCGGCTGCCGTCGTCGGAGAGGGCACGGGGGCGGTAGAGGGCGCTGGAGCCGTTGCGGACGGCCCCCGGGATCGAGGCCGAGCCCGAGGGGCGTTCGCCGGTCGGGTTGCAGGAGGCGCAGACGAGCCGCGGGGCGCCGCCCCCGGGTGGCGGCCCGTAGAGGTAGAGCTCGGTATCGGGCAGCCCGGTGTCGGCGTCGGTGTTGTCGAAGGGCGGGATCTCGGCGGCCGAGAGGAAGGCGAGGTGTTCGCCGTCGGCGCTGACGCGGGCGGTGCCCGTGGCCGCCGGCCAGTCGCTCGGCGCCGCCGCGTCCGCACCGGCGACGATCGTCGTGAGGACTCCGTTGCGCCACTTCTTCAGCCCTTCGGCGTCCTGGTAGTAGACGATGTCGCCGGAGGCCGAAGCCCCGAGCACGCCGAGGATTCCGCTCACCGGTTCCGGTTCGGCCGGCGCTTCGCCCGGCACCAGCCCTCCCCCACTCCATTCCCAGACTTCGCCGCCTTCGTCTTCGAAGAGGATGCGACCCAGGTCCGAGGAGGCGCTCAGCACGCGCATGCCGGCCACCTGCGCGGGGAGGGACATGGAGGCGCCGGTGGCGTCGTCGCGAAGCGAGTAGCCCCGCAGGCACGGTTCGCCTTCGCAGCGGCGCGGATTCAACATCAGCGCCCGCCCCAGGTCCGCGGAGAAGACCCGGTACGGGACGCCGTCGGGATGGTCCCCGTAGCCGCCGGATTCGAGGGGAGCGGAGATGTTGCGGGTCGACCAGCCGGTGCCTCCCCGGGTCGACAGGTACTGGCTGGCCGGCGGCGCCCCCGCCGCTTCGCCGAACGAGGAGATCGACGAGAAGGTGAACGATTCTCCCCCGGCCGCCGCCTGGAAGGCACCGCCGCCGAAGATCGCTTCCGGAGCGCCGACGGCACCGCCGTCCTTATCGACCGGCGAGACGAGCTCGTAGCCCCGCCCGTCGATCGGCGGGAAGAGATTGCTGGGCGCGGTCGTGCTCAGCAGCCGCTCTTCGCCGTATTCGGTGCCGGCGGAGCTGGTGGCGCGGACGCGGTAGCGGTAGGAGGTTTCCGGCGCCAGCGAGGCGATGTGCTGGACGACGGCAGTCGCGCTGGTACCACTGCCCAGCGCAGCGGCGCCGGACGGCGGCGCCAGCGAGGCCCCGGCGAATCCGCCGGCCTCAAAGGAGGCCTCGGGCAGGTATTCGAAGCGGTAGGTGGCACTCATCCCTTTCGGGTTGATCCTGGCCCGCAGGTTCGCCGAAGTCGCGGTGACGTCGGTGCCCCAGGTCGCGCCGATCTGCGGCGGTCCACTGGCAAGGGCGGACGGCGCCGCAAACAGGCTCAGGGCGACCGGGACGAGAGCCGCAAGCGCTCTCGTCCTCACCGCGACCCGTGACCGCCTCGGTGATGCCCGTGGCGCTTGTGCTTCTTCGCCTTCTTGTGCTTCCGGCACTTCGCCGCCACCACCGGGCGGGTGTCATAGGCCTTGCCGTTCTGGCCGTCGAGCTGCACGTTCGCCTTGCGGTCGGCGCAGAAGCCCGAGGACATTTCGACCAGCCCCCGCTTGCCGCCGAACAGTTCCAGGTGGAAGGCCGAGACCGGGGCGTCGGGGACGGCTTCGAAGGTATTGCGCAGAGCGCCCTTGACGGCGTCGGTTTTGCCGACCAGGTCGATCTCGATCGGCTGCGAGGCGGGACCCCTCAGTTTCGCCACCAGGTCGGGCAGCTTGTGGCTGGAGGAGCGCAGGTAGACCGAGCCGGTGAGCGGATAGCCGACCAGCGGCGTGGTCGCTTCGACGCTGCCGTAGATCGAGCCCGCCGGGCAGGTGTCCGCCGCCCACTGCACACGGGTGCAGACGGTGCGGATGTGGGACTGGTCGAGGAAGACAGCGTGGGGCAGCTTCACCTGGGCGCGGGCGACGTTCGCTTCGCCGGGCCTGGCGGTGAGGTTGGCGATCAGCTGCGGGTTGGAGGTGCGGTTGACCGAGCCCTTCAGGCGCAGGGTCAGCTTGGGCTTGAAGGGCAGCGCCGAGCAGCCGCCGACCTGGAAGCGCTGGTTGAGGGAAGCGGCCTGGCCGAGGGAAGAAGTCGCCGTCCCGGTGATCGCCAGCGGGTTGCAGCTGGTCGGGTTGAGGGTGAACTGCGGGCGGTCCATCTTCAGGGCCACCGAGCGGACGTCGAGCGGGATGCCGTCGAGAATCGTCGGCAGGGGATCGGAGACGGCATGGATCTGCGTGGTCTCCGGTTCGACGCGCAGGGCGACCCGGGTGACCACGGTGCCGAGGTCGAAGGGGCCGGCGAGCGCCGGAGTGACGATCGCCAGGCTCAGGGGGGCGCCCTTGTAGGGGCCGGCGAGATAGGCGGTGCTGCTGGTGTGGTACGGCGTGGGGCCGGCGCCGGCGGCAACGTCGACGGTGCCGACCTGGGTGGAAGCCGGGCAGCTCGGGTTGTCGCGCTCCAGCTTGCCTTCTTCGGGGTGGCTGCGCGAGGCGGCCTGGGCGATCTGGGCCTCGGAGCACTCCCCGATCCCGGCCAGCTTGCCGAGCAGGCCCGGGGCCAGGGTGGTGTCGATGCCGGTCAGGCGCTGGGAGCCATCGTCGCGACTGATCCTCAGCACGAAGGGCGAGTAGGCACCGGCCTGGGGGGTGATGGTCCCGGCACTGAAAGCGGGGCTGTTGGGCGCCGCCGACTCGCTCGTCGGGCAAGCGCCGCCGCCGGGCGAGCCGGTGGTCTGGAAGGAGTCGGTCGGGTGCGCGTCGGCACCTTCCGGGGTGGACCAGGGAGTGAGGTCTGAGGTGGTGGTGAACCTGCCGCAGCTCGGCGGCGTAACCAGCGCGCCCCGGGCGCCTCCGAAGAGGTGGAGCTTCACGTCTTCCAGCGGCAGCTCCGGGTTTTCCTCAAAGCGGGTGGTCAGCTGGCCGGTGACCGGGTCCAGCATCACCTTGCCGGGGAGCTTCGCGTAGAGGCCGTCGGCAGGGTCGTCGATCGAGAGGTAGATCGCCAGCAGCGAGCCGAACTGGTTGTCGAAGGGCTTGGCGATGAAGACCGCGCCGGGGATCGGGTGGTCGAGCAGCGGCGTGATCACTTCCATCGAGCCGATCTTCGCCGCGTCGGGGCAGTCGTCAGGAGCGTCGGAGTAGTGGCCGTTGCCGAGGTAGCCAATCTGGGTCGTGGAGCAGACATCGAGGCCGTCGGCCTGAGCCGGGTTGACCGCCAAGCCCTTGGGCAGGCTGATCGTCGCGTCGCGCAGGTTGGCCGGCGCGATCTGTCCGAGCCGCTGGTTCTGCGGCTGGTGCAGGTCGAAGTCGAGGCCCGAGGGCGAGTCGGCGAGGTTGGTCGTCGGCTGCGAGCTGATCGTCGGTCCGAATTCCTCTTGCGAGCAGCCGCTGACGCCGATCGGGTTGCCTTCGAGGTCGGTGCTCTGCGCAGTCGCTTCGTGGGGCAGGTCGGTGATCCCTTCCGCCGCCTCCTCCCAACTGCGGGTGTGGATGGAACTGACTAGCGGCCCGGTGCAGGCGCTCGGCATCGTGATGAAAGCGGTGTCGCGTTCCTCGGTGCCGCAAGGGGTGAGGCTCGGTACAGGTCGGCAGGGATCGCGGACCTGATCGTGCTCGTGGGAGGTCGGATCGCCCCAGAGCTGGAGCTGGAGGCCCTCCAGCGGGCTCGTGGCGCGGGCGAGGATGTCGGGGGCGTCGGAGAAGAGCCCGTAGTCGCCGTCGGAGCGGACGCCGCCGCTCAGGTGAACGACGACCCCCGCTTTCGTGGTCGCCGCCGCTTCGAAGCCGAGCAGCGCCGGCGTACCGGGAGGGGCCTGCATATTGAAGACGCCGCCGAACTCGGGCAGGGGGCCGAGGGTGTCGTCGAGCAGCGTGACCAGGCCGACCTGGGAGGCCCTCGGGCAGTTTTCTTCCAGAAGCTCGGCCTCGGTGCATGTCGCCGCCGCGTTGGGGTTGATGACGACGCCCCGGGGCAGGTCGGTGACGATGTCGCGCGGGTGCCCGGAACCGGTGGTCGGGCCGCCTTCAGAGGGCTGTTCGCTGGGGAAGCCGAGGTTGACGGTCAGCTGGTCGGGATGGGAGCCGGCGGCGAAGGACGGCGAGCCGTCCGCTTCGGTGAACAGAGTCGAGAAGCCCTGGGCGCCTGGCAGGAAGCCGAAGGGCGGCGGTTCGGTGTCGATCCTGGCCGGAATCGAGGTCGTGACCGGGGCCGTGCCGGGGCCGGAGACGCTCGCCACGACGTCGGGCAGGACTTCGCCGACCTGCAGCGAGGCAGAGACTTCGACCGGGATCTTGACCCAGGTTGGACGGCCGGGATGCACGACGCTGACCGTGCACGTCACGGTCTGGCTCGGGACTTTCGAGCAGGTCGGGGCCGGAACGCTGGGATCCGCGGTGTCATAGCCAAGGGGGGCGTTCGCGTTGAAGAGCGGCGTCACCCCGGCCGGGAAGGTCGCCGAGAGGGTCACCGGACCGGTGGCGTCGGCACTACCGATATTGGTTGCGACCAGAGCGTAGACGGGGGCGTAGGCCGTCGTCCCGCTGCTCCCCGGCGCGAGGTTGGTCGGCAGCGCGGTGATCTGCAGGCTCCACGCCGGGGCGCTCTGCGCCGAGGCCTGTGAGGCGGGCAGGAGCAGGGCCCCGAGCGCGAGCAGTGAGGCCGCGATCGTCTTCGTGCTCCTCATCGTCCTGCCCTCCCGGTCGTCTTGGCCGCTCGTCGATTCGATCGCTTCTGGTGCTTCTTCTTGCGCTGGCCGTTCTTCTTGGCATGGCGCTTTTTGTGCTGGCGCTTCTTCTTGTGATGCCCTTCGGGGCTCTGGTTGCCGGGGCCGGAGAAGTTGGAGCTGCCGGGAGACGGCACGGCGGGGGGCACCGCGGGCTGGCCCTTGCAGGCTTCCCCTTCGCAGGGAACCGCCGCCGCCTGTTGCTGGGCCGCCAGGCCGCCGCCGGCGCGGGCGTCATAGACATCCACCAGGTTGTCTTTGTCCTGGGGGACGAGCTGCTGAGAGGTGTAGAGGAAGACGTCGTTGCCGCTCTTGGAGGCGTCGGCGAAGAAGGTCGCCTGATCGCTGTTGCCAGTCGAGATCAGGTAGATGCAGCCGCCGCTCCTCGGGCTGAAGGCAGTCGAGCTTTCCCTGCAGGAGCCCGTGCTCGGGGCCTCCCACTCGTAGACGTCCTGGCAGGAGAGGGCGCTGAACCGCTGGGCTCCGCCGCCCCACTGCGGGCAGCCGTCCTCGCCGTTGGTGTCGCGGCCGACCAGCGCATCCGGGGTCTCGAAGAAGAAGCGCGTGCCGTTCGCCGAGAGGTTCCGCCCGAGCACCGCCAGGCCGGGATTGGCGCTCGCCAAGCTGACCGGTCTGATCGAGGCGATCCGCGCCGGGCCGGTCGGCGCTTCGCCGCGCGGGTCGCAGGTGATGCAGGTGGTGTGGTCGTCGCCGAGCGTGAAGCGGAAGAACTCGGGGCAGCGGCCGAGCGTTGGTGAGCCACCCCCGATTGATCCGCACACCGGCCCTTTGTTGTCATAGCCGGTGAGGGACAGGATTGAGCGGAAGACCAGGACGCGCCCGTCTTCACTCACCCGCGCGGTCTTATCGCTCTCGACCAGACCCAGTTCGGCGCGGCTGCGGACCCAGTCAAGGGCGTCGCCACTGCTTTCATTGTTCGCTTCCTGGTTGGAGGTGCCGGGATTGAACAACGTTCCCGCGTGCAACCGGGCGATGAAGTCGACCGATCCATCGTGGTAGACGTAGAGGTTGCAGGTGCCTTCAACATCTACTTTTTCCCCCTTGCCTTCGCAGTGCCCCGGTTCGGCACTTTCGCCCTCGGCGTTGGACGAGTTTCCGAGGTTGTCCGGGATGCCGTTGGCAACGAAGTAGACGATCGAGGCATCCCGCGAGGTACCGAGAACGCCCTGGACTTCGGCACCGTTCCGGTCACCGTGGTCTACCGTGAGATCGACTACTTTCCCGGTAGTGCGATCGAATAGGTAAAGATCGGTGCCGGGATTCTGGTTTATTCCCTGGTACGCGGTCCAGAATAGATGGGAGCCGTCGAGGGCCAAGCCTCCCGGGCGACCGGCTTCGGTGATGAAATCGAAGTCTATATTCGATCCATCCAAATCAGAGCGCCCAA
This sequence comes from uncultured Actinomycetes bacterium, assembly GCA_963708405.1. Taxonomy (GTDB): domain Bacteria; phylum Actinomycetota; class Thermoleophilia; order Solirubrobacterales; family 70-9; genus VAYN01. Next base: position 885,508 of record CAVPSL010000001.1, on the reverse strand, counting down.
TTTCACCAGTTTTTGGATTAGTCCAATAGAGGTGTGAGCCATCAACGGCTAGGCTGGAAGGGTGGTCCTTAGCTTTTGCGGGGTTCGTATTGTTTTGTACGGTAATGGTCGGGAAGGTTGCGAGTCTTTCTCCAGTATCACGTTCGTACACTGAAATAAAGCTAGTCCAGATCTGCCCTGGACGTTCTTCGTTTTCGTATGTGGAGACGTAAACGTGACTAGCGTCAACGACAACGTCGCCACCTTCGCGGTTAGTTGAGGCTTCGATGAAGCGATTATCGATACTTCCCGCACACGATATTTCAGCCCTGGTGACCGTCGTCCCTTCTACTTCAGGGTTATCCGGATTGTCATTGTGGACCGTCCCGTGACCCTCCCAATATATGTAGTTGCCATCGGCCGCAATGCCGGTCGGATCACTAAGCCCGGTGACGCAACCGAGATCGACGTGGGTGCCATCGAGGTCGGCGCGGCCGATCGAGCCGAGACCGACCTGGGCTATGCCTTGAGAGTTAAGCGCTCCGCGTTCGGTCCAGAAGACATACTTGGAGGAGCCTTGGTCGATCACGGCGATCCCCCACGGTTCGTGGAGACCGATGATGTATCCGGGGGTGACTTCGGTACCGTCGAGATTGGCGCGACCAATCCTGCCGGCGACCGGATCGGTCCAGTAGACGTAGCCTTCGGCTTCGTCGATCGCGATTTCTTCAGCAGCGGCGGGGATGAATCCGAGCCGCTTATCGGAACCGTCGGTCTTGTCTGCTCGGGCAATCGCCGGCGCCGTCGGTTCGGGCCCGGTGGTGGCGCCATCCGTGAGCTTCTCAGAGCTGAGGAATACCGCCGTGGTTCCGTCTTCGGAGGCGTCCATAAAGGAGGTCGGAGCGCGACCGGCAGCGTCACTGCCGCCGCTTCCTCCACCGTTTTTCTTCTGCGAGGGCGACACTTCGATCGTGCAGGCGAGCACGGGGTCGGGTTCGCAGTTGCCTTCGGGGTCTTTGGCAGTGGTTTCTTCCGCGGCGGGGTTGAGGCGCTCATAGAGCTTGCCGCTGCCGATGTCGGTGAAGAAGACTGAGCCGTCGGCGGCGACGCGGTGGGTGTCGCGCACGTATTCGCCGGCCGCGACGCCCGCTTCCGTTCCCGCCGCCGGCGTCGAGCCGTCGGGTAGGATGCCGGCGAGGCGGATCGTGCCGGGCGCTTCGTGACTCCAGGCGTAGACGTTGAGCTTTCCTGGGGCAGCGTCGGGGGTCAGCTGGAGGCTGGTTCTGGTGGTATCGCCAGCTTCGAAGATGACCGTAGAACGATCAGCGGAGCTTCCGACGTAGGCGTATCGAGCAGAAGGCGTGTAGGGGACTATCGTCTGCTCTGAACCAGTGTGGGTCGACTTGGCGATCAGGGCAAAGCCTCCTCCTCCTCCGAAAATGCCGACTGCGTCGAAGACTTCACTGAAGTCGGGGGTCCAGCCGAGCCACCTGGCGCTCTGACCGGCGAGCGCACTGGGAAGGAAACCGGTCGTCGACCAGGAATCAGCGCCGCGCAGGGCGGCGTAGGTGGGGAACTCCTGCGAGCCAACTCCACCGGGGATGCCGGCGGGGCTTTCGAAGCTGATCGCATCGCCCGCTTCGGATGCTTTGGTGTTCGGCATCTTGCCCTGGATGCCGCCGCCGTTCTTGTCGACGGGACTCGCCTGCTCGTAGGCGCGGCAGTCGGGCAGCTCGGTCGAAGCTCCGCTCCGCAGCGCTTCGTTGGCGGGACATCCGCCGCTGAAGCTCTGCGCCAGGGGATAGGTGACGAAGCGCCCGGGGACACTCGCGACACTCCCTGTCGGGTTGGTGGCAAGAAGGCGAAAACGGTAGGCGGTGGCCGGCTGCAGGCCCGTGAGGCGCTGGGAGACGGCGGCGTCTTCGGCGCCCGAGCCGATCGAGGCCGGGGAGGCGGGCGCCTGGAGTGGTGTTTCGGGTCCCGAGAAGCTGTCGCCGTTGGCTTCATAGGCGGTCTCGGTCAGGTACTCGAAGTGGTAGGCGGCGGCCTCGCGCTCAGGGTTAACGGCGCCCTCGAGCGTCGCCGCGGAGTCGGTAATCGAACTTCGGACGACTTCGCTGGAAGCGATGTGGGGCGGCGCGGTCGTGGTTTCGAATTCGGTCTGGGCGAAGGCCGAGCCGCCGCCGAACTGCTTGGTCGCGACCAGCTTCACCCGATAGTTCGTGTGGGCCTCGAGGCCGGTGACGGGCAGGCTGACCGGGTGTTCGGAGCCGTCGCCGGACAGTTGGACGTCTGCTTCGGGAGCCCGGGTCCAGGTCGAGCCGTCGGCGGAGTATTCGAAGTGGTAGCCGGCACCGACCTTGTCGGTGGTGACCGCGCCGGCGAGGGTGGCGCTGGTGCCGGTGAACGTGGTGACCGGTTCGATCGTCACCCCCGGCGGCAGCGTCACGCCGAGCACCCAGACGCGGTTCCCGCCGCCAAAGTTCGCGCTCACATACAGGCGCCGGGGGTTCTCGCCGAGGCCGAAGCCGAGGACATTGGTGAAGCTCGCCTGGGCGCCGTGTTCTTCGTCGGCGGCGCTGGGCGGCACGGTCTGGCCCGGCTGGTTGACGGGGCCGATCTGCTGCACGACGGTGGGGCCCGAGTTGGGCAGGCGGAGGACGTAGAGGGAACCCGATTCGGGGCCGACGGCAAGGCCCGCGGTCGTGCCGGGACGAAGGGGACCACCCGGCTGGGCGGCAATCGGGGCGAGGAAGCCGACCGGGCCGTCGGCGCCGCTGGTGTCATAGCGCTCGATCTCGCCGCCGCCGTCCGAGTTGGAGGCATAGAGGATGCCGTCCTGATCGACGGCGACTTTGGTCGGCTGGCCGGAGGCGAACTGCAGTTGCGAGCCGAAAGCCGAGAAGGTGGTGGCGTCGAGGGAGAAGGAGTCGATGCGCCGGTTGCCGGAGTCGGCGAGGTAGACGGCGCCCGCGGCGGGGTCTCCGTCGGGCGCCGAGACGGCGATGCCGAAGCTTCCCGAGATTTCGCCGGCGCCGTACTGGCCTTCGCCGGAACCGCCCAAGCCGGCCTTGCAGACGTCGCCGGCGGCTTCGCAGATCTCATAGGTCGAGCCGTGGCCGGCGACGGTCTGGGCGACCGCGATCGCCGGGCCGGTGCCGGGGAGGGCGGGGTTGTCACCAGCGAGGGTGGCGGCGCTGGAGCCGAGCTTGGGCTGGTTGACGTTGCCGCGGGCGGCGATGAAGCGCACCGTCCAGGGGCCCCCGGCGGGGCCCGAGACGGCGATGTTGCCGGCGCCGATGCCGCCGAGCGCTTCCAGGTCGCCTTCGACCGTCTGGGCGGAGGCGTTGTAGGGGATCGGGGCGGTGGTGGTGGGCGCGGTGGCGCCGAAGGAGAGGGTGAAGGAACCCGAGCTGGCGTCGACGGTGACGCTCTGGAACTCGGCGCCGTTGTCGGGGCCCGATTCGACCACGTCCCAGCCGAAGGAGCGGACGAAGGCGCCATCGCCGGTGTACTCGTTGATGCGGCGATTGTTGCCATCGGAGACGTAGACGTCGCCGGTTTCTTGGTCTACCGCGAGCGACTGGGGGCGGGAGAGGTCGCCGTCGCCGAAGACGGTGCCGTTGCCCGAGGCTTCGACGCCGGCCTTGCACTGGGCGGCGACCGTGCAGAGCTCGAAGTCCTTGGCTGCTTCGTCGCCGAGATTGCCGCTGCCGCCTTCGGCGACGACGTCGGCGCCCCAGGCGCTGACGAAGTTCCCGGCCGAGTCGAAGCGCTCGATGCGGTTGTTGGCTTCGTCGGCGACGTAGAGGTCGCCGGGGTTGGCGGGGCCGGCGCCGCTGCGGTTGACGGCCACGTCGCGGGGGTTGCTGAACTGCCCGCCGAGGGAGCCCGCGCCCGATTCGGTGCCGAACCAGGTGCGGACCTGGTCGGCGGCGCTCGCGGTCGAGGTGAAGGCCGCGAAGCAGAGCGCCAGCAGGAGGAGGGACGCCGCCGGCAGGGCGGCGCGGCGGAGGCGGGGCGTCAGCCGCCCCACCCCCAGCCGCGATTTCTTGATCTCGAGCGGCGACATCCCGATGCCTCGCTCAGCCGTTGCGACGGCTGTTGTGGTGCCCGTAGGCCGGGATGACGATCCTCTCCCGGTGCCCGAGGACGTGGATGACGTAAGCGCCGGGCTTCAGGTGGCCCAGGTCGAACTGCAGGCGCTTCGCGCGCTTGTCTTCGGTCGGGTAGGTGACCTTGCAGGTCACCTGGACCTTCTGACCCGACTGCTTGACCTTGCAGGTCACCTTGCCCTTTGGCCCAGCGGGGCCTTGAGCACCCTGCGCTCCCGCCGGGCCCTGAGAGCCGGCAGCGCCGTCCTTGCCGTTGGCGCCGGCCGGGCCGGTGGCTCCGGTTGCCCCCTGCGGGCCGGTCGCGCCGGGACTACCTTGGGGGCCCTGCGGCCCGGTCGCTCCCGTACCGCCCTGGGGACCCTGCGGGCCCGTCGCGCCGGGGCCACCCTGTGGACCCGTCGAGCCCTGCGCCCCTTCTTTGCCGTTGCAGACGTAGGACGTGATGCCGGCGTATTCGATCTTGAGGCCGCCTTCGGGGCAGTTGGCACCCTTGGGCTCGGGGGTGATCACCGGAACCGGGGCGAAAATCGCCGTCACCGCGATGGACGCGTTGACCTCGACTTCGCATTCTTCGGCGCCCGTCGGCGTGCAGTTGGCGCTCCAGCCGAGGAAGACCGAACCGGGCGCGTGCGTCGCGGTCAGGGCCACCGTGCCTTCGTAGTGCCCTTCGCAGGCCGAGCCGCCGGCCGAGGTACAGCCGGAGATCGTACCCGTGGCGGCCGAAACCGAGCCTGCACCGCTGACGAACACGGCCAGCGGCGAGCCGGTGACCGGTTCGAGGTCGAACTTGGCGTTGACCGATCGCGGTCCGCTCATCGTGACGGTGCAGGTCGAGCCCGAGCATTCGCCGCCGTTTTCGTTGCTGAATTCGACGAATTCCGAGCCACTGCCCGCGACCGGCGTCACCTTGACTTCGTCGTTTTCGGGGAATTCGTCTCCACTCGCGCACGGTGCAGCGGCGCCCGCTTCGGTGATGTCTTCGCATTCGAAGCTGCCCGCGCCGGTGCCGGAGGTCGTCAGGTTGAGCGCGTAGGTGGGCGAGCCAGTGGAGGTGAATACGGCCTTCAGCTTGGCCGGTTCCGTGAGCGCGCCGACTTCGCACGAGGGGGTGGTGCCGAGGCAGCTACCGGGATCGCCTTCGAGCGTTTCCCATTCGACGAAATCGCCGCCGACCGCGTTGAGTTCGGGTTCTTCGCCTTCGGGAAATTCTTCTTCGCAGGCGGCGGTGCCGTTGCCGGCTTCGGTGCAGGCGATGCCGGCGCCGGTCACTTCGCCTTCGCCTTCGACTTCGATCGTCAGCGGCTGTTCGACCGCCGGTACGAGATTGAAGACGGCGGTCACCTTGGCGGTGCCGTTAGGGCTGCTTTCAGGTGGTTCCCAGTAGAGATTGCAGCCGGCGCCTTCAGGGTTGTTGATGCAGCCTGAGAATTCGCCTTCTTCTTCCCTCCATTCGACGAATTCGGAGCCAGGGGCGGGTACCGACCTCATGGTCACCACTTCTTTGGTGGCGCTTTGGTTTTTAAGCATTTCCACCACGCAGTTGCCGGTGGCGGGACCCGGCGAGGCGTATTCGCAATTGATTTCGGGGTTGCCCCGGTTGATCGCGCCGAAGGGGACGACCTTGCCGGCGCCGGTGCCTTCGATGTTGACCGTGAGGGTGGCCGGGCCGGCGCCGAGGGCCTGGGCGGCAGGGAAGAGGAGGAAGGCTCCGAGCAGGGCCATCAAAAGGCCGAGTCGACGGGGAGGGCCGGCGGTGCCGAACGGTTCGCGGGTGGCGCGGACAGGGTGGCGTAGGCGCTTCATCGGTTCTCCTCCTTGAGGCCGGCTTCCCGGGCCGGACCATGTGGGTGGCTAGGGAGCCGGCAACCGGGCCGGCTCGGTTGGGCCGGGGCTCCCCGGCGAACCTCGGCGGCTGCCGAGGCATGAAGGTCGGATGCAACGGTGGCGCTGCCGCGGGCGACCCGGGGCCGAGACCCAGCCGGAGAAAGAGGACCGGTTGGTCCGGGCCGCCCGCACTGGCGCGCTTGGAAACCCGCGGGGGGAACAGAGGCCGGGCTCCAAGTGAGAAGAGGGCTACAGCAGTCGCGACCGGCGCCGGGGCCAGGGCCGGGACGGGCCCCGGCGCGCCGGGCGCCGGTCGCGCTGCTCACCATCGGGCGTCGCCGTACAGGGAAGACGGCGAGGCGCCGAGCGTCGCCTGCCAGGGAAAGCGAGACGAACGCCACTTTGCCGGGCCCGCGAAGGGCGGGACGCGGCGGAAGCTCTGCGGGCCGGGGAGCGGGGTCGGCGCCGAGGTAGGCGGTGCGAGCCGAGGTGGATCGCCAAAGCTCGGACCGCCTACCTCGAGCGCCGCGCAGCGCCACGGGACCGGGGGTCCCGGGAGACCGGACGGCGATTGCAGCCTCTGCCTTCACACATCTCTCCTTGCGTCCTGCGTCCGCGAGATGGGGCACATCCCCATTCCCAAATGCGAGTGAGCCCTGCGCTCACGGATCGCAATCTGTTTTCCCATTGGCTCCCTGGCGAAAGCCCGTGTAAGTGTATGCACAAGTGACTGTCAAGTTCAAGACAAGTCAATGGATCACCTCACGGCGCACCACCGCAAACCGGCTTGGAAAGCGGCGTTCAGCCCCTACTTGTCGAAGGCGATGCGGTGCGCCTCGGCGTCGCCGAGATAGGGCGCGAGCGCGAACTGGGTGAGATCGGGAAGGAGCTCGGGAAGGCGCTCAGCTTCACCGGCGGAGAGGCGGCGGCCGATCTGAGAGGCGACGGAGCCGATCAGGCCGCGCTCGCTGGTCTCGGGGAAGGCTGCCGCCTCGGGGGAGAGCTCGCGACCCTGCCGCAGGTAGGGAGCGAGGCGGGCGATCTCCTGCTGGTAGCGGCGGGTGACGCCGATGCCGGCGACGAAGGGCTCGGTCAGGAGCACCCGGGCCAGTTGGGGGGAGTCGGCGAGGAAGTCGAGGGCGGCGGCGAGGGCGGCGCGGACACGCTGGGGCCACTCTTCCGGTCCCTGCCAGACGGGGGCGAGGCGCTCGCCGAGCAGCTCGACGCCGGCGTCGAAGGCGGCGAGGTAGCAGTCTTCGACCGACTCGAAGTATTTGTAGAAGGTGCGGGTGGTGACCCCGGCGGCTTCGGCGACGCCGACGATCGTGGTCGCGTTGTAGCCGTCGCTGCCGGCGGTGAGGATCAGGGCGGCGAGGAGGCGCTGGCGCTGGTTTCGTTCGACGAACTCCGCCGGCAGGCCATGGCGGCCGTGCGGGAGCCGCGCCAGATCATCGGGCTGCTCGGCGCTCATTCCTGGCGTTTCGCTCGCCACCGAAGACAACGATATTCGCTTGGGCAGCCGATTTCGAGCCGCCCGAGGAGGCGGCGCGGGCCGGCTAGCACGAGGCCGCGGCGTCGGCAGCGGCGCTCGGGCCGAGGAAGGGCAGCAGGGCGAACTCGACCAAGGCCGGGCGCAGGGCGGTGAGCGGTTCGGGCTCGCCGGCGAGGACCGCCTCGTAGATGAGCCAGTAGAGGCCGTCGAGGACGGTTCCCTCGAGGTTGTCGGGCAGCCCCTCACTTTCCTGGGCCGCCTCGCGGGATCCGTCGAGGAGCGGGGCAAAGGCGGCGAGGACCTGGGCGCGGCGCTCGCCGAGCGCGGGGCCGAGCAGGGGCGCCTCGAGGAGGACGGCGCGGGCCAGTGCCGGGCGCTCGGCGAGAAAGTCGAGCAGGGCAGCGAGACCGGCGTCGACGCGGGCGGCTATGTCGGGGGCGGCGGCCTCACAGGCGGCGGCGAGGCGCTCCCCGGTCTCCGCCACGCCGGCGTCGAACGCGTGCAGGAAGGCGTCCTCTTTGGAGGAGAAGTTCTCGTAGAACTTCGGCTTGGCGACACCGGCGCGCTCGATGATCGCGGCGACCGAGGTCTTGCGGTAGCCGCGCTCGGCGACGACGTCGATGACCGCGGCGAGGATGCGCTCGCGCTGGTGGCGAACGACCACCTCGCGCCGCAGAGCGTGGCCACCCGGCTTCAGATGAGCGAGCTGGGAGAGCGATCCCTCCATGAGCGCAGGATAGAGGGACCTTGTCGATCCATTCGCTTTCCTTCAAAGATCCATGTACTATCGGCGATGAAAAGGCGGGGGAGCTTGGCTCGGGAGACGCCACGAAGTGAAGAGATCCGAGAGATGCCGCAGCGACAAGCAGCCCCGTGTCCCCCACCCTCTCCTCGCCAGGGGCTTCGACCATGCAGGAAGAGCAGAGCTGAGATGCAGCCGGCGACACGCGAGCGGCTGCTTGAGATAGCACTGGTCGCGCTCGCCGAGGACGGGCGCCAGGGCCTTGAGCCGGCAGCCTTGGCGGCCCGGGCAGAGATCGCGCAGGCAGAGCTCGCGGCCGAGTTCGACGGCCTCGACGATTGCCTCAACGCCGCCTACGAGCAACTGACCGGGCGCCTCGTCGAGGTGGCGCAAGCCGGCTGCGAGCGCGGGCGCGGGCACGTGCTCGACGGTGCCGAAGCCTGGACGGCGGGAGTCCGCGGCGGACTCGAGGCCCTCCTCGGCGCGCTCGCCGCGAGCCCGGCCCAGGCGCTGGCGCTGATGAGCTCCTACCCAGCGCTCGGCGCCACGCAGCGGAACCGCTACGAGGAGTTCTGCGCCGGCTTCGCGTCGCTGCTTCGCGAGGGCAGGGAGCTGGGTGCCGAAAGGGGCGCGCACCTGCCCGGCGGCGTGGAGATGCTGGCAGTGGGAGCGGCCGAGTCGATCGTCTTCGAGGCGGTCTTGTCGGGGCGGACAGCAGCGCTGGCGGAGATGGCGCCGGCGATCCTCTTCTCCCTGCTGGTGCCGTTCGTGGGTGCGAAGACGGCCACAGCGGAGATGGTGAAGGCGGCGAGCGCGGCGTGAGCGGTTTGCGGAACGCCACTGTTCGCCACCGATCCGCGCAAGGGTTGTGCGGATCGGCACGGAGTGACAGGCTGGCGGTCGATGGCATCCCGCGGAGCTGAGCCGCCCGAGCGGGACCGCACGGAGGCGGTCGCGCTGGCGCCGCCCTCGGACCGCGAACGGCTGCTGGCCGCGATGACGAGGAGCTGCGCCGAGCGCGGCTACGCGGCGACGCGAGTTGTCGAGGTCGCCGGCGCCGCGACCGTCAGCGGCACCGACTTCAGACGCCACTTCGCGGACAAGGCGGAGTGTGCCCTGGCTGCGCTGAACGAGACGCTGGCGGAGGTGACCCGCGTGGTCAGCACCGCGACCGGCCCCGAGCACACCGACTGGGAGAAGCTCCTGGGAGCGCTGCGGGCATTGCTGGAACTGCTGGCGGCGCGGCCCTCGGCAGCGCAGCTTGCCTGCGGCGAGGCGCGGCAATCGATGCCGCCGGAGGCCTACCTCCTCTACACATCGGGGATCCGGGTGCTGGTGGCGATGCTCGACCGTGCCCGGGCCTACGCGAGCGTGCCCCCGCCGCCCGGCGCCACCCGAGCCGCGATCGGCGGCGTCGAGGCGCTGATCCGCCGCGAGCTGCGCGCCGGGCGGGCGGAGCGGCTGCCGGAGCTCGCCCCAGACATCGTCTACGGACTGTTAGTGCCGTATCTCGACCAGCAAGAGGCGCTCCGTTTTGCGGAGCTGGCCAGGGAGTCAGTGAAAAAAGGTGGGTGAGATAGAGGTGGATCGATATGAGCACGGTGGCGCAACCAGAGCGTCGTCGCCTGCTGGGGGCGATGCTCGAGGAGTTGGTGGAAAAGGGATACCCGGGCGCTGAGGTCGAGACGGCCGCCCGGCGGGCTCGCCTCGACGGCGAAGCCTGGGCAGTGCGGTTTCCCGACAAGGACGCCTGCCTGTTCGCGGCCTTCGAGCAGCTGAGCGGGGAGCTGCGGGAGGCGATCTGCGAGGGCTGTGCGGTGGGCGGGGGGTGGACCGAGCGGGTTGCCGGCGGCCTGCGGGCCCTGCTGGCGGCCTTATCGGGCCAGGCGCAGATGGCCGAGGCGCTGGCGCGCAGCTTCCCGGCGATCGGCCCGGCGGCGCGCAGGCGTTACGAGGAGTTTGTCGAGAGCCTGGCGCCGCTCCTGGTAGAGGGCCGGCGGCTGGCGGTCGGCAGACAGCTGCCAGGAGAGGTCGAGCTCCTGGCGGTGGGAGCCGCCGAGGCGATCCTCTTCGAGGAGATCCAGGCAGGCCACACCGCGCAGCTGTCGGAGCTGGGGCCGGAGATCCTCTTTTCGGTGCTGGTCCCGTTCGTGGGGGGACGCGAAGCGGCGGCGGCGATGGAGGCCGAGCGGGCACGGCTCGGCCAGCCAACGGCAGAGTCATGCTAGTAGGTGGATCGTTGAAGGAAAGCCATTGGATCTCTCGCTTGCTACCTTCAGGTTCGTGGGCGGGCACGGAAGGTCGCATCGGGCGGCGGGGTCATCCTCTTCGGTCGCGCGGCGAACGGGCGCCGGATGAGGGTCGAGGTCGCCCGTGGACAGCTCTGCGCGCAGCTCCGCCGACGTCGCACCGAGATCGAAGACGCGCTCTCCACCCGGGTCTACGCGCTGGCTGACCCGACGGAGGTTGCCGATCCCGCCTACCTCGGCGGTCTCCGCGCCTCACTCGCGGCGGCAATCGATTACTGCTTCGCGGCCCTGGAGCGCGGGGACAATCGCGCGCTCGAGGTTCCGCCCGAGCTGCCCGCCCAGGCGCGTGTCGCGGCCCGCAACGGCGTCGAGCTGGAGACCGTGCTGAGGCGCTACTTCGCCGGCTACACACTGATGATCGACTATGCGATCGAGGAGGCGGATTCGAGCGGGCTGCTCCACCAGGTCGCCTTGCGAGATCTGCTCCGCGGTCAGGCCGTGGTCTTCGAGCGGTTGATTGCGGAGGTGAGCAGCGATTACCGCCGCGAGGCGTCGGGGCGCCTGGTCTCCAGCGAGCAACGCCGAGCCGAGCGCGTCCGCCAGCTCCTCGCCGGCGAGCTGGTCGACTCCAGCGACCTCGGCTACGAGCTCGACGACTGGCACATCGGCGCCGTGGCGGCGGGAACAGGCGCGGCAGAGGCTCTCCAGGGGACTGCGAGGTCACTGGACCGACGGGCGCTCCTCGTTCGTCGCGACGACGGCACCGTCTGGGGATGGCTCGGGTGCCGGCGGGAAGCCGATCACGAGCAGACCTGTCAGCGCCTCTGCGAACTATGGCCCGGGGAGCTCCGCCTCGCAGTGGGGGAGCCGGGGAAGGGAGAGACCGGCTGGCGACTCAGCCACCGCCAGGCCAGCATGGCCTTCCCGCTCACCCACCCCGAAGGCTCGCCCGTCATCCGCTACAGGGAGGTCTCGCTGACCGCCTCGGCCCTGCACGACGATGTCCTCTCCAGCTCTCTGCGACAGCTCTACCTGGAGCCGCTGGCGGCAGATCGCGACGGCGGTGAGTGCCTGCGGGAAACGTTGCGGGCCTACTTCGCGGCAGAGCGGAACATCTCTTCGACTTCAGCGGCCCTGGGAGTTGGCAGGGAGGCAGTGAGAAAACGCCTGGAGAGAGCCGAGGGGCTGATGGGTAGGGGCATCCGCAGTTGCGCCGCAGAGCTGGAAGCAGCTCTGCGCCTGCACGAGCACGTCGAGGTGGCCTCGGGCCTGAAAACAGCCGCCGCGACCCCGATCGTCCCGAGAGCACGGTAGACGGACAAGCAGGCAGGAATCTGGCAGGGGGCGACCGTACCGATGCCCCCTGCCAGTAGCACTCGTCTGCCTAGATCACACCAAGCGCTTTACCCGCGTTGGCCCCAGAAAGCGTCTCTTCAACTTCCATCGAGACCTTCCACCGTGCGCCATCAATGAGAAGGCCCGGAGCACCGGTGAGGGTTTCGGCTTTGCTTTCGAACTTTTTCTTCAGAGCGATGCCGTTCTGGCTGAGGGTCGCCGCGATCGAGCCCGTGACCACACCTTTTTCAAACGGACATTCCCCGTTAGACCCAAAGACGCCGCCGGACACATCCACTCGTTCTCTCTTTGCTAGCGCTTCGTCGTAACCGATATAGCCCGCGGTCGAGAGAGGCACGCTTTTCGTGACCACACACGCAGGGTTGGTGGTCATTTTGCAACTCTGGAACGTGATCGTGCCACTGCTTTGATGACTTCCAAATATCTTCAGACCAGATGCTGCGACTGCGCACTGCATCTGTTCGCCTTCGGGGCTGGTCAGCGTCGCTGCCCCGACTTTCGACACCTGAATCGATTCTTCGGCCGGAGACAGGAATTTGGCGCCACCTACCGTCCACGTCAGGGTTTCTTCAGGGACCCACGCGCCACCCGTCCCAAACCTGCTGCCTTTGTGGGAACCCGTGAGCGTGCTGTTTGCGTTAGCGGTCAGGCGCCAGCTGCCGAGGCCGGTCGCGCCGGCCGCTTCGTCAGATGCTTTGGAAAAGCTGCGACCGGACTGAAACAATTCTTCACCGATCTGTGCGCCGATCGATCCGGACAGTTCGAAGCTGGTCGCCCAGGCGCACGCCGTGATTTTCAAGACGGAACTGGTGATGAGCTTCTCGTACCCATAGCTGCCACCGGAGGCCAAACTGCCCGTGAAGGGGAATTTGACGGGTTCGACAGTACATGCGGGGAGGCCTACGAGCGAGCATTTGCTGAGCGTGATGGTTCCGGAGTCGGTGTTTCCGCCCGTGACCGTGCTGGTTCCCGTTAGTTCTTTGCACGACACTTCACTGCCGGTCGCACTCTTGAGCGTGGCGGTCCCCACGCTAGCCCAAGACACAGTTTCGCTGCCTTCAAACACTGATCCTTCAACGTGCCACTGCGGCGCGGCCTGTGCGGCGCTGGCACCAAACGCTCCAAGAGCCAACATCGCCAGCAGCGACAGTCCCAGGGCCGAGGCCAGGCCCCGACGTCTCTTCGATGATTTTCGCATCGCTTCTCCTCCGATATAGGGATGACAACCAGGTAACGCGGCCCAAGCTTTCGGACCGCGCTCCGAGCCTCTCCACGCCGCGAGGTTCGCCGCCCGTTCAATCTGATCGGTCCAGGACAGTTTTTCGTGCCGCTTTGACAGGTCGGCTCGATCAGCACCGCCTCTCGGCCCGATCTGGCGCGGCTCCTACGCGCGCAGCCAAGGGGGCTTGTCAACGTACGCTGACATGCACTGGCTGCCTACGTACGCTGACATCGTAAGGTTGTCGCCGTACGTAGGCAGCGTTCGGCCCGTCCTCCCACATGGATATGACCTCCTCGCCGATCAACTCAATCCGGGACATCGCTGCGGTGGCCCGCGGGCGGCGGCTGGCGCTCGGCCTGAGCCAGGCGGACCTGGCCACCCGGGCCGGGGTCTCACGGCAGTGGATCAGCGGCTTCGAGTCCGGCAAGCCCGGGGCTGAGCTCGGGCTAGTCATCCGTCTGCTCTACGCGCTCGACCTGAAGCTCTCGATCGAAGAGGGCGCGGATCTTCCGCCGCGGTCGGTCAGCTTTGACCTGGACGCGATTCTCGACGAACACCGCGAGCCATGAGCGATTCGCTGGTCGTCCTCCTCGGGGACCAGGTGGCAGTGGTAGTCCAGCGGCCTATGACTTCTGCTCGCGCCGCAACCCGGCCAGCACCGGCCGAGGACGCCCACGCGGGGCGATCTCCTGCACCGGGCGGGAGGAGAGCAACTTTCTCGCTCTCGCTCGTTGTAATGGGTGCCCTTCGGATGACTCCGCGAGCCAACCGACGAAATCCGCACGCCCTGAAGCTGGCCGCTCTCGCCCTCGGCGCGCTGGCGCTGCTGGCTGCCCTGGGGGCGGTCGCGCCCGCCGGGGCCGCCGCTCGGAGCGTCCATTTCGACGGCAAGCGGGTCCAGGTTCCGCATGGCTGGCCGATTTACCGGCTCGCCCAGCACCCCGGCATGTGCGTGCGGCTCGACCGGCGCGCGGTCTACCTGGGGACGCCGGCGGCCAACCAGCGCTGCCCGGTCGACGTGATCGGGCGCAACCGGGCGATCCTGGTCGAACCGGCCGGCCGGGCGCAGGCGCGGGCCGCGGCCGAAGCCAGCGCCGTGACGGCACCGCGGGCGCGGGCCAACCCGACTGCCAGCGCCAGCGGGGTCTTCACCGGGCTCGGCTTCGACGCCTGCACGGCGCCGTCGTCGAAGTCGATGGCGGCCTGGGGTTCATCGCCTTATCGGGCGATCGGCGTCTACATCGGCGGCGCCAACCGCGGCTGTTCGCAGCCCAATCTCACTTCCGCCTGGGTCAGCGCCCAGGTCGCCGCCGGCTGGAACATGATCCCGACCTACGTCGGCCTACAGGCGCCGACCAGTAGCTGCTCCAGTTGCGCCAAGATCGTCGCCAGCCAGGCCACCGCGCAAGGAACGGCGGCGGCGATCGACGCGGTCGAAGACGCCTCCGCCGTCGGCATGGGGCCGGGCACGCCGATCTACTTCGACATGGAGTCCTACACGCCCGGCACGAGCGCGACCGGCGCCGTGCTGAGCTTCCTCTCCGCCTGGACGACGAAGCTGCACGGGCTCGGCTACGTCTCCGGCGTCTACAGCAGCAGCGGCTCCGGGATCGCGGACCTCGCCGACGCCGCCAGCGCCGGCGAAGGCGGCCCCGACGCGATCTGGGTCGCCAACTGGAACGGCCGCGAAGACACCGTCGACCCCAACGTGCCCTCCAACCTCTGGGCCCAGCACCAGCGCCTGCACCAGTACGCCGGCGGCCACAACGAGACCTACGGCGGCGTCACGATCAACATCGACAACAACTACCTCGACGGGCCGACCTTCGGCTCCGGCAACACCGTGGTCACTGGCAACGACCCGGTCGGCGGCATCGACCTCGCCGGCTCGCCGACGCCGGGACAGGTGCGGGTCAAGGGCTGGGCGGTGGATCCCGACCTGCTCACGCAAACCCTCGGGGTCAAGGCCTTCGTCGGCGGTCGCGCCGGCGACGAAGGAGCGGTCGAATACAACCTCGGCGAAATCGCCAACCAGCCGCGCAACGGCATCGGCGGCAAGTACCCGGGCGCCGGCCCCAACCACGCCTTCGACACCACCTTCCCGACCGTCAAATCTGGCTCGCAACCGGTCTGCGTCTACGCCGTCAACACCGGCCCCGGCAGCGACGCCCTGCTCGGCTGCAAGACGATCAACATCCCGGTCGCGATCACGCTCACGCGGGTGTGGGCGCCGCGCGGGGGCGGCGTCAAGGTGATCGTCACCTGCAACTGGCCGACGGGCACCCCCTGCCCCGGCCAGCTGCTGCTGCGGACGCGGGTGAAGGTGCCGGTGCGGGCCCGCGGCAAGGTCGTCCGCACCCGCGTCGTGACCCGCTCGCTGGGCCGCCGCTCCTTCAGCCTCACCGGCAACCGCTGGCACGTCTACAAGATCGGCCTCACCGCCGGCGGCCGGGCGCTACTGAGCCAGCACGGCAGCCTCAGCACGCAGCTGATCGCCGCCATCCCCGGCGGCCGTCGCACCGCCAAGGTCTCGATCGGCGGCTGACCGGGGTCTCCGTGCTCGGAGGAAACATGCCCCCATAGGGGGGTCATTACTCCGAGCTCAGTCGCCGAGCGCCTGCTGGAGCGCCTCAAGCTGGGAGCGCAGCTCCGCCACTTCGCGCTCGAGGCGATCGAGGCGGCCCTCGGCGCCCGCGGGAGCGGGTGGCGCCGCAACCGCCTCGGTCGCCGCCACTGGCACCGGCACCCCGCCATCCTCCTCCCCGCCGCCCAGCAGTTGCTCGTAGCGCAGCTCCTTCTGGCCGGGACGGCGCTCGTGGCGGCGCACCAGTTCGCGCTCGACCAGGCGGTCGAGCGTCTCCTGCACGGCCGGCAGGCCCTCGAAGGCGTGCATCCGCTCGGTGCGCTGCTTCAGCTCCCCCGGCGTCTGAGCGCCGCGCAGCATCAGCACCGCCAGCAGCGACAGCTCAGCGTCGTCGACGCCGAGCGCTTCCGGCAGCAGCTGGCGGTACTTGCGGGCGCGGCTGCCGGCGCCGCTGGCGAGCCGGGTCCAGCCGCGCAGGGCGAGCCGGCGCAGGGCCTCGGAGACCGTCGCCTCGTCGTAGGAGACGACGGGATCGCGGTTCGTCGACTGGTTGCAGGCGTTGCGCAGGGCGTTAAGCGAGAGCGGGTAAGCGTCCGGCGTCGTCCGCTGCTTCTCGACCAGGCAGCCGACGACGCGGAGCTCGACTGCGTCCGGCTCCATCAGCCGCGGTCGGGCCGCTCGGGGTAGAGCTCGTCGATCGTAACCAGGGCCCGGAAGGGGGCCTCGGCGGCGGCCTCGATCCGCTCGGCGCCGCCGGCCAGCCGGTCGACTACCCCAACCACGCCGACCACCTCCAGTCCCTCCTCGCGGATGCGCCCGATCGCGTCCGCGGTGGAGCCGCCGGTGGTGACCGTGTCCTCGACCACGAGGCACTTCGTCCCCGGCCCGACCGGTCCCTCAACCCAGCGCTGTAGCCCGTGCTCCTTGCGCTCGCCGCGGACGAAGAAGGCGACCAGGCCGGCCCCGGCGGGGACGGCGATCGCCGCACAGGAGGGTGGGATCGCCGCCGTCGCCGGCCCGCCGACCGCCTCGGCCCCGAGCTCCAGCGCCCGGGCGGCGATCAGCTCGCCAGCGGCGGCGAAACCAGCCGGGCGCATCAGCGTGCGGCGGGCGTCGACGTAGTACTGGGCCTTGGCGCCACTGGCCAGCGTCACCTCGCCCAAGATCAGCGCGTGCTCGCGCAGCTCGGCGAGCAGCGTCTGCTTGGCGGCGGTGAGGTCGGGCACGGCGGCCATCCTAGCCGCGGCCCGCGGCACTCAGCGCAGCGAGTCGGCGAAGCCCTGGCGCCAGCTTGGGTGCGCCGGCGCCCAGCCCAGCTCGCGCTTGGCCTTGGCGTTGCTGGCGCCACGCAACTGCGTCGCCATCATCGCCGCGCTCTTGCCCGCCGCGAGGCGGGCGAGCCAGACCGGCACGCGGCGCGGCGGCTTCGCTCCCAGCGCTTCCGCGTAGGCGGGCTGCCACTCGCTGAGCGGCGCCGGCTCGTCGTCGACGACGTTGTAGACGCCGGGGGCGCCGCGCTCCAGCGCCGCCACCGTGGCGCTGGCGGCGTCCTCGACGTGGATGAAGGAGAAGACGCCGCTCCCCTCGCCGACCACCGGCGCCCGCCGCTTGCGCGTGTCCGCGGCCGCCGAACCATCGGCGGCGTAGTAGGTGCCGGAGCCGTAAAGGAAGCCGTAACGGAGGATCAGGCCCTCGACACCCTCCGCCGCGAGCGCCTGCCGCTCGAGATCGGCGAGCGCCGCCACCGTCTCACCAAAGGAGCCGGGCGCGTTGAGAAAGAGCTCGGCCTCCTCGTCCTTGACCCGCTCGCCACGCGGCGCGTAGGCGAAGGAGATGCTCTCGGCAACGAGCCGGCGGGCCCCGGCCGCGCGGGCCGCGGCAACGAGGTTGCGCGTGCCCTCGGTCCGCACCCGGTTGGTCGGCCCCAGGTCCGCTTTCGGGCCGAACTTGGGCGGCAGCGCCGTCAGCAGGTGCACGACCGCCTCGGGCCGCGTCGCCGCGACCACCTCGTTCAGCCGCTCGGCCTCGTAGACGTCGCAGACGACCGCCTCGGCACCGGCGGCGCGCAGCTTCTCGGCCCGCTCCTCGCGCCGCGTCATCCCCGTCACCTCGTGCCCACCCGCAACCAGCTGCCGCACCAGCGGCGTCCCGATCGCCCCGCTTGCACCGGCTACGAAGACCCTCATGGCGCTACCAGATGTAGATGTCCTCGCCGTAGTGGATGCGGTTGAAGATCTCGGGCTGGTCGGCGATGTAGGTGCGCAGGCAGCCGTGGCTGGCGGCGTAGTCCGGCACCGATTCGTAGCCGTGCACGGCGTACCCGTTGTAGAAGTAGAACGAGTAGTACATGCCCTCCGAGTTGTAGCCCGGTTCGGTGCGGATGAACTGGAAGTGCCCGGTCACCGTCGGGGTCGAGGGCTTGCCGGAGGAAATCGGGTAGATCGCGAACGGCTTGTCGCCTTTGGCGAAGACCAGCACCTGCTTGGAGAGCGGCGCCTCGAGGTGTTCCCCGGCGCTCGGGTAGCGCACGTGGTATTCGCCCTTGCCGGCGAAGACCGCCTTGACCAGGGCGGCGCCGGCCCGCGAGTTCCGCTCCATGTCGTTGACTTTGCGGTAGGCGAGGACGCCGCGGGCGGTCTTGCCGCCGAAGCAGCTGCCGCTGTTGACGATGTAGCCCATCTTCCGCATCGCCTTCTTGAAGCCGACGACGACGTCGCCGCACTGGCCCTGGTGCAGGGACGGGTAGCTCACCTTCCAGCTCTTGCGGACCGTGGCGTCGGCACCAAGTTCCGGCGTCGCTTCATGGACCGCCGCGACCGCGTACTTGCCGTCTTCGCGGACGAAGACGCTGCTGTGAAAGACGCCGGTCTGCCCCTTGCCCTGGCTGACCGTGAGCTTGTGGCTGACCAGTTCTTTGCCGTTGATATAGAAGGTGACCGCGACCTTCTCACCGGGGACGTAGGGCGAGAGGGTGCCGGTGACCGGAACCGTCGAGTAGATGTCGGCGCGGCCGCCGCGCAGGTGGCCGACCTCGATCTTCACGGTCGCGTTCGGCACTTCGACCTTGCCCGGCGGCGTGCCCTTGCCCGGCGGCGGCTCGCCGATCCGGACGGAGCCCTGGGCGGCGGCGGAGACGGGAATAGCGAGGAACGCCGCGGCGGCGGCAAGGCAGGCGAGGCGCTTCACCAGGCGGATGCTACTGGCCGAGCAGGGCGAAACAGTTGTTCAGCACGTGCAGCAGGATCCCCGGCACGATCGAGCCGGTGCGCTCGTAAAGCAGCGCCAGGACTAAGCCGAAGACGATCAGCGGCGGCACCGCGGTAATCCCGGTGAAGGCGTGCAGGCCGCCGAAGATGAGGCCGCTGAGGAGCGCCGCGGCGAAGCGCGGCAGGCGCTCGCGCAGGCCGCTGAAGAGCATGCCGCGGAAGCAGACCTCCTCGCTGACCGGGGCGAGGATGACGATCAGCAGCACCTGCACCGGCACCGCCCCGAAGCCCTTGGCGATGTCCTCCTGCTTCGGTTCGAGGATCAGGGTCGAGTAGAGGGCGGCGAAGAGCAGGTAGACGCCGACCGCGGCCGCCATCCACTTCAGCGCCCCCGGCCGGAAGGCGCGGACGCCGAGCCGGCGCAGAATCTCGCCGATGCTCTCGGCGCCGCGCTGCGCGGCGATCGCCATCGGCACCAGCAGGAACCCCAGCGCCGTCGCCAGTTGCACGCCGACGTTGCCGAGCGTCGTCAGGTCGCCGTTTGACTTGTGGCCGAGGATCGCCGCCGGGGCTCCCAGCACGATCCCGGTCCCCAGGGCCAGCAGCACGCCGACGACGGCAGCTACCGGGCCCCAGTTCGAGTACGGGAAGGCGGCGCGTGGCTGCGGCTCGACCCGGTCCCCGGCTAACTTGGCATCCATGTCGCCGGCAGTCTCCCAGGTCTCCCGCTCGACCAAAACGCGGCTGCGGGTGCTGCGCCGGGTAATCATCGTCGCCATCCTCTTCGTGCTGGCGATGCTGGTCCTGAGCCAGTTCACGGAGCTGAAGCGGCTGGCGACCGGCATCCTCGCCTCGACCGCGGTGATCGGCCTGATCGTCGGCTTCGCCGCCCAGCACACGATCGCCAACATGGTCGCCGGCATCCAACTTGCGGTCTCCCAGCCGTTCCGAATCGGCGACCGCATCGGCTTCGAAGAGACCGACGGCCGCGTCACCGACATCACCCTCTCCTACACCTACGTCGACCCCGGCGATGGCAGTTCGGTTGTGATCCCCAACCAGCTCCTGGTCGAAGGCGTCGTCCACAACCGCTCGACCGGCGACACCCAGGCCTGAGGCCGGCCGCCCGGAAGTACCCTCTGCTCGATGACGCAGCGCAATCGGCGACGGCAGCGGCGCCGCGGCGGTGTCCGCAGCAAGCTCCTTGTCGTCGGCGTGGCGGTCTTCGCCGTCCTCGTCGCCGCCGTCATCGGCGTCACCTCCTGGGTCCTCGACGTCGCCGCCGAGGCCCCCTCGCTGGCTAGCTGCAAGCCGGTTGAGGAGGGCGGCAACACGACGATCTACGCCGCCGACGGCAGCAAGCTCGGCGTCGTCGACTCCGAAGAGGCCCGCGTCCCGGTCGCCATCGACCGGGTGCCGAAAACGCTGCAGCGGGCGACGGTGGCAATCGAGGACCAGCGCTTCTACGAACACGGCGGCGTCGACCCCGAGGGCATCCTCCGCGCCGCTGTCAAGGACCTGGAAGCGGGCAAGGCGGTCGAGGGCGGCTCGACGATTACCCAGCAGCTAGTCCGCAACCTCTGCATTCGCCACCCGGAACGGACGGTCGAACGCAAGATCAAAGAGGCGAAGCTGGCGATCGAGTACGCGCAGCGGCACTCGCGCCAGGAAATCCTCGGCCAGTACCTCAACGTCGCCAGCTACGGGACGGTCGAAGGTGCCACCGCGGTCGGCGTTCAGGCGGCCGCGAAGATCTACTTCGGCGAGCCGGTCTGGAAGCTCGACTTGCCGCAGGCGGCGCTGCTGGCCGGGCTGCCACAGGCGCCCTCCGAATACAACCCGATCCTGCACCCGCGCCAGGCGCTGGCCCGCCGCAACGAGGTGCTGCGCAAGATGGCCAGCCTCGGCTTCGTCTCACCCGCCCGCGCCCGCGCCGCCGAAGCGCGCGGCCTCGGCCTCAATAGCTCCGACGGCTTCTTCGCCCACCGCCTGCCCTACTTCTTCGACTACGTCGAAAACGAGTTGCTCGAACGCTATGGCGTCAACGCCGTCCGCAAGGGCGGGCTGCGGGTCTACACGACGATCGACCCCCACCTGCAGGCAGTCGGCGAAGCGGCGATGGCGCGGGCGCTTCCCTACTCGACCGACCCGGCCTCGGCCCTGGTCTCGATCGACCCCCGCAGCGGCCGCATCCGGGCGATGGCCTCCAGCTCCAACTACGACGAAAGCAAGTTCAACCTCGCCGCCCAGGGCCACCGCCAGCCCGGCTCGACCTTCAAGGCCTTCGTCCTCACCACCGCGATCAAGCAGGGGATCGACCCCTACACGACCTTCTACACCTCCAAACCGCTCGATCTCAACCTGCCGAAGTGGGGCCACTGGACCGTCCACACCGCCGACGAGGGCTACCAGGGGACGATCAACCTGCAGCAGGCGACGGTCACCTCCGACAACACCGTCTTCGCCCAGCTCGACCTCGACGTCGGCCCGGCGGCGGTGGCGCAGACGGCGAAGTCGATGGGGATCACGACCAAGCTGGACGGGATCCCGGCGGAGGGGATCGGCGGCCTGCGGCTCGGCGTCTCGCCGCTGGAGCTGACCGACGCCTACGCGACCCTCGCCTCCGGCGGCGTCCACCACGCCCCGCGCGCGATCGAGAAGGTGGTCTTCCCGAACGGCCACGTCGAGCGGCCCGACCGGGCGCAGCCGCAGCGCGTCCTCTCCCAGCAGGTCGCCTACCAGGTGACCCGCCTGCTCCACGACAACATCACCGAAGGCACCGGCACCGCCGCCTACACGGGCTGCGCCGGCCAGGCCGGCAAGACCGGCACCACCGACGAATACACCGACGCCTGGTTCTCCGGCTACCAGCCGAACCTGGCGACCGCGGTCTGGGTCGGCTACCCGCAGTCGAACGCGATCTCGATGACCAGCGTCCACGGCATAACGGTCTTCGGCGGCACCTTCCCGGCCGAAATCTGGCACTCGCTCTACTCCGAAGGCGGCGTTCCCTGCGAGGAATTCAGCGAACCGTCGGGGCAGATCAGTTGGGCGCCCTACTACGGCCACTTCACGCACTCGATCCCGCGCGAACACCCGGGAGGAGCGCCGAGCGGCAACGAGGCCGGGACGCCGCCCCCGGGCAGCGCCGCCGTCGGCGGCTACAACCCCGACGCCTACGCGCCCGGTGCCGGTCAGGAACCGGCGCCGCTGCCACCACCTCCACCGGCGGTCGGAGGCGGCGAGCACGCCGGCACGGGCGACAACGAAGCGGCGGGCGGAGGCAAGTAGCTGAGCATCGACCCGGGGGTCGCCTACGGCCTGATGTGGGCCGGTTTTGCGGCCTACCTCGCCGTCATCGTCGTCGCCCCGCGGCTCGGCTCGCGCACCGTCTGGGCACTGGTGGCGCTGCTGGTCGCCGCCTTCGTGCTCAGCCCGGTGGTGCTCTCCCACGACGTCTACAGCTACGTCGACTACGCCCGCCTCGGCGCCCGCCACGGCCTCGACCCCTACGTCCACCCCCCGGCCGCGGCGCCCACCGACCCCGCCTTCGCCCACGTCACCTGGCCCGACACCACCAGCGCCTACGGCCCCCTCTTCACGCTGCTCACCTACCTGCTGGCGCTGCTGCCGGTCGCCATCGCTGTGGCAGCGCTGAAGCTCGTCGCTGGCCTCGCCGTGCTCGGCCTGGCCGCGCTGACCGCCCGCCTCGCTGCCCAGCGCGGCCTCAGCCCGCCCCGCGCCATCGCCTTCGTCGCCCTCAACCCGCTCGTCCTCGTCCACGTCGTCGGCGGCGCCCACAACGACGCCCTGGCGATGCTGCTGACGCTGGCCGGCGTCGCCGCCATCGCGGTCGCGCTCGAGGCCACTGCCGGCGTCGCCCTCATCGCCGCCCTCGCGGTCAAGCTCTCCGCCGCCTTCGTCGCCCCCTTCGCCCTGCTCGCCGAGCTGCGCCCGGCGGCGCGGGGCGGCGGTCCGGCGCCGCGGCCGGCGCGCTTCCTCGCCGCCGCCGTCCTCGCCGCGGCGGCAATCGCCCTCGCCGCCTACCTCGGCTTCGGCTGGAGCTGGCTGCACGCCCTCGGCCTCGCCGGCGAGAACCAGGGGCGCACCAGCCACCTCAGCGTCCCCACCACCGTCGCCCGCATCGTCGGGCTCGACGAGGAGGGGCCACGCGCCCTCGCCCTCGCCCTCTACGCGACCCTGCTCGCCTACCTGCTGGCGTGGACCTGGCGCGGCGGCGACTGGGTCCGTGCGGCCGCCTGGGCCGGTCTTGGCCTACTCCTCGCCACCTCCTGGCTCCTGCCCTGGTACCTCGTCCTGGCGCTGCCGCTGGCGGCGGTCTCGCGCGACCGCCCGTTGCAGGCGCTCACCCTCGCGCTCACCGCCTTCCAGTTGGGCGCGCGCATTCCGCTCTAGGTCGCGTCCGCTTCAGAGGATGTCGGGAGGAGTGTGGCCGCCGGTCTCGCCCGCTTGCGTCGCCGCCTCCTCCTCGGCCGAGGGATGGAGGATGCCGGTGTGGACGCTCCAGCCCTCGCGCCGGCCCATCGCGGTGACGATGCCGACATAGACGATTTCGCCAACCGTCATCACCCCGCGCACGGCAAGGGCGATCAGCGACCCCAGGGCGAAGCTCCCACCCGGCAGGGCGGCCTTCACCGCCCAGGCGAAGGCGGCGTCGCGGACCCCGAGCCCAGCCGGGGCGACCAGCGTCACCAGCGCCGCGAAGTAGCCGATTGCCTGCGCCGAGCCGACCAGCAGCAGATCGTTGAAGGGGATGTAGGTGACCGAACGGGCGACGCAGTAGATGCCGAAGGCGACGATGACCCAGTTCAGCGAGTAGAAGACGATCAGGGCCAGCACCCCGCGCAGCGAGATCACCTCCGGCAGCGGTTCGCGGCCGAACGCCTTCAGCGCCTTGTTCGCCAGCGGCCCGAAGACGCGCGGGTGCAGCACCGCAATCGCCGCCGGGATCAGCAGCAGCACCGCCCAGCGCAGCGGCGTGCCCTGCAGGTCCGGGTGCTTGATGATGAAGTAGGCGGCGACGACGATCGCCGAGGTGGCCGAGATCGCCTGTTCGTAGACGATGCTGGCGATCGTGATCCGGCGCGAGACGCCGGCTTTCTCGGAGAGCAGCACCCGGCCCAGCACGTAGAGGACGCTGCCGGGCACGTAGCGCGCCAGCAGCGGCTGGCCCCAGGCCACCTGGGCACGGCCGAACCCGATCGGGTGGCCGAGGAAGCGGAGGATGATGTCCCAGCCGAGGGCGCTGATCGCGAAGTAGATCGGCAGGATCACGATCCCCGGGATCAGCCAGATGACGTGGAAATGGACCCCTTCGTTCTGGATCTCCGACCACTGGTCGACGACCGTGAGGACGAGGAAGCCGAGGATCAGGACGGCGAGGCCAACCTGCAGGGCGAGGCGGACTTTGCGGCTGCGCGGCGGGCGCGATCCGAAGCGTGCCCCGGCCTCGCCGATCCGGTGCAGGAGTGGTTGGCTGCGCTCCACGCCGTCGCACCATAGTGAGGTCGACGGTGGAACTTCCTTCCGGGACAATCCTCCCGTGGGCGAGTTCGAGCTGCTGGCCAAAGTGCGGGAGCGGTTGGGTAAGCCGGGGCCGCGCGTCCGGCTCGGCAGCGGCGACGACGCCGCGGTGACGGTCCCCGGCGGGGCCACGGCGACCTCGGTCGACGCGCTCGTCGACGGCGTCCATTTCCGCCGCTCCAGCGCCACCCCGGCCCAGATCGGCCACAAGGCGCTGGCGACGGCGCTCTCCGATCTGGCGGCCATGGGCGCCGAGCCGGGCGAGGCCTACGTCGTCCTCGGCGCCCCCGCTGATTTCGACGAGGACGAAGCGCTGGAGCTGGTCGACGGCCTGCTGGCGCTGGCGGCGCGGACCGGCACGACCCTCGCCGGCGGCGACGTCACCCGCGCCCCGGCCCTGACCCTGGCGATCACCGTGGTCGGGCACGCCGAGGGACCGGAGCACTTGGTCCCGCGCTCCGGCGCCCAGCCAGGCGACGTCCTCGTCCTCACCGGCGAGCTGGGCGGTGCCGCCGCCGGCCTGCAGTTGCTGGAGCGTCCGGACCTCGTCCCGGCACTCGCCGCCGAGACCGCCGAGCGACTGCGCCGCCGCCAGCTCGAACCGACCCCGCGACTGGCCGCCGGGCGCGCCCTCGCCGCCGCCGGCGCCCGGGCGATGATCGACCTCAGCGACGGCCTCGGCGGCGACGCCCGCCACGTCGCCAACGCTAGCGGCGCTCACCTGCGGATCGAGGCCGCCTCGCTGCCGCTGGCCCGCGGCGTCGCCGAGGTCGCCGCGGCGGCGGCGATCGAGCCGCTGCAGCTAGCAACGGGCCACGGCGAGGACTACGAGCTGCTGGCGGCGCTACCGTCCGAGCGCCTCTCCGAGGCGACGACGCGCATCGCCGAAGCGGGAGAAACCACCCTCTCCCAGGTGGGCGAGATTGAGGCCGGAGAGGGCGTCGAGATCAGGCTGCCCGGCGGGGGGACTCTGACGATTGCCGGATACGACCAGCTCGCCCGGTAGACATCCCGTCGATGACCAGTAGCTCCCGCACGCCGCGCCGACGCAGCATCGCTGTAGCGATCTGGGAGGGGTCGGGCTTGTAGGTGCCCGCTTCGACGAGGGATTTCAGTTCCTGTGCCTGCATCGCCCCACTTATCGGCTACCGAAAATCAGATCCTTAGTTCTTGGTACTCGCACATGCGTCCAACCTATTCGTCCAACTACCCTTTCAGCCGTGGCTAACGGGTCGGCCCGCATTCTTCTCGTCGACGACGAGCAGTCGATACAGACGCTGCTCAGCTATCCCCTGCGCAAGGACGGCTACCACGTCACCTCCGCCCTCGACGGCGGCGAGGCCCTGCAGCGCTTCGAAGAGGGCCGTTTCGACCTGGTCATCCTCGACCTGATGCTGCCCCGCCTCGACGGGGTCGAGGTCTGCCGCCAACTGCGCTCGCGCAGCCAGGTGCCGATCATCATGCTCACCGCCAAGGGCAGCGAGACCGACAAGGTCGCCGGCCTCGAGGTCGGCGCCGACGACTACATCACCAAGCCCTTCTCGATGCGCGAGTTCCGCAGTCGCGTCAAAGCCGCCCTGCGCCGCTCGCGGATGGGCGGCGAGACGAGCGAGGAGGAGGCGATCGAGAGCGGCGAGCTGACGATCGACTTCGGCCGCCGCATGGTCACTCTGCGCGAGGACGAGATCAAGGTCACCTACGTCGAGTTCGAGATCCTCGGCGCCCTGGCCCGCTCGCCGGGCCGGGTGCTGACCCGCGAGACGCTGCTCGAGCACGTCTGGGGCGACTCCGAGTACCGCGACCCTCGCACGGTCGACGTCCACATCCGCCACCTGCGCGAGAAGCTGGAGCGCGACCCGAAGGAGCCGGACTTCCTCTTCACCGTGCGCGGCGTCGGCTACCGCTTCCGCGAGTAGAGCCGGATGCGGCGGCGGCTCGCGCTCACCACCCTGGGCGGGCGGATCACGGTGATCTCGATCGTGATCGCGATCGGCACCGTCATCGTCATCTACGCCTACACCGTCGCCATCGGCGGCGCCGCCCGCGGCGACGGCCCGGTCAAAGGCCAGATCGTCGTCGGCGGCCTGATCGCCGTGGTGCTGGCGGCGGCGCTGGGCGTCTACTACGCGCAGATCGCCGCCCGCAACATCCGCCGCCTCCAGGACGCCGCCCGCAAAGTGGCCGACGGCAACTTCGAAACGCCGATCCCGATCGCCTCGGCCGGCCAGCTCGGCCAGTTGGCCCGCACCTTCAACGAGATGCAGCGGCGCCTGGCCGAGCTCGACAGCGCCCGCAAGCAGTTCATCGCCAACGCCTCGCACGAGCTCCGCACCCCGATCTTCAGCCTCGGCGGCTTCGTCGAGCTGCTCGAAGAGGAGGATCCGAGCCCGGACGAGCGCGAAGAGTTCGTGCGCACGATGCGGCAGCAGATCGAGCGCCTGACCAAGCTGACCGCCGACCTGCTCGACCTCTCCCAGCTCGACGCCGGGGCGATGGTGATGCAGGGCCACGACATCGACCTCGGCGCCGTCGCCCGCGACGTCACCCGCGAGTTCGGCGCCCGGGCCGACCTGCGCGGCTCGCGGCTGGAGCTGCGCACCCCCGACCAGCCCGCCCTCGCCTTCGCCGACCCTGATCGAGTGCGGCAGATCATCCGTATCCTCCTCGACAACGCCCTCACCCACACTCCCGAGGGCACCAAGGTCACCGTGACCACCTATTCCGTGAACAGGCGCGCCGAGCTGACGGTCTCCGACGAGGGGCCGGGAATCCCCCAGCGCGTCCACAGCCGCATCTTCGAGCGCTTCTACACGGCCGATTCCGCCGGTGGCTCCGGCCTCGGCCTGGCGATCGCCCGCGAGCTGGCCCAGCGCATGAACGGCCGCATCACGATCAGCTCCAGCCGCCGCTTCACCGCCTTCACCCTCGACCTGCCGCCCTCCTCCGAGGCCGTTCTGCCTACTGCCGCCACCAGGGTGCGCGGATGAGGCCGCGCGCGGCGCTGGCAGCGCTGCTGCTGCTTGGCCTCGCTCTGCTCGCCGGCTGCGGCGGCAGCGACAGCTCCTCGACCC
Source organism: uncultured Actinomycetes bacterium (assembly GCA_963708405.1). Lineage (GTDB taxonomy): Bacteria > Actinomycetota > Thermoleophilia > Solirubrobacterales > 70-9 > VAYN01. Next base: position 858,124 of record CAVPSL010000001.1, on the reverse strand, counting down.
CCGCCGGCGGCGGCGCCAACGCGACGGCGGCGCAAAAGCCGCGGGTGATCGTCGAGACCGCGGCCAGCGGCTTCGACGCCGCCAAGGTCTTCGAAGAGGCCTCGCCCGGGGTGGTGACGATCCGCTCCGTCTTCGACGCCGGCGCTGCCGAGGGCTCGGGCTTCGTCCTCAACACCGACGGCGAAATCGTCACCAACGCCCACGTCGTCACCGAAGAAGGCGGCGGCAGTCGCCAGGAGGCGAAGGCCGTCTACGTCGAATTCCCCGACCGCAACGTCGTCTCGGCCAAGATCCTCGGCTTCGACCCCTTCGCCGACGTCGCGCTGCTGAAGGTCGAGCCGGACGGCTTCGCCCTGCACCCGCTGAAGCTCGGCAGCGACACTGACCTCAAGGTAGGCGAGCCGGTGGCGGCGATCGGCAGCCCCTTTGGCGAGCAGCAGTCGCTCTCCAGCGGCATCGTCTCCGCCATCGACCGCTCGGTGAAATCGCTGACCCAGTTCCAGATCCAGGGCGCGATCCAGACCGACGCTTCGATCAACCCCGGCAACTCAGGCGGGCCGCTGCTCAACGCCGACGCGCAGGTGATCGGCATCAACCAGCAGATCGAGACCAACTCCGGCGCCAACGACGGCGTCGGCTTCGCGGTGCCGATCTCGGCGATCAAACGCTCCGTGGCCCAGCTCCAGCAGAACGGCAGCGTCGAATACGCCTACATCGGCGTCTCCAGCCAGGCGCTCTACCCACAGCTCGCCGCCAAGCTCGGCCTCGACACCACCTTCGGCGGCCTGATCGCCGAAGTCGTCCCCGGCGGCCCCGCCGAGAAGGCCGGCCTCGAAGGCGGCGACGACAAAATCCGCTTCCAGGCCGGCGAATACCGCACCGGCGGCGACGTGATCCTCGAGATCGACGGCCACGACGTCGTCCAGCCCGACGATCTGGCCCGCTTGATCGCCATCAAGCAGCCGGGCGAAAAGGTCACCCTGACCGTGCTCCACGACAACGAAGCGGGAGCAGGTCGAGGTCACCCTCGGCAAGCGTCCCGACAGCGTCAGCGGGCGGCTAGGCCCACAGGCGCCGCCGATCCGTGTAGAACTCCGGCCTTGCTTCAGGAAGTCGCACTCGGCCAGAAGGCCCTCACCGACTACACCCACTGGTCGGCAAAGAGCTGACCGAGCGGATCCGCGAGCTAGCGGAGCCGCTCAAGGGCAAGCGCGTCCTCCACGTCAGCGCCACCGCCTTCGGCGGCGGCGTCTCGGAGATCCTCTACACGATCGTGCCGCTGATGCGCGACGTCGGCCTCGACGCCCACTGGCACGTGATCTTCGGCAAAGAGGAGTTCTTCAACGCGACCAAGCTCCTGCACAACTCGCTGCAGGGCGCCGAGGAGACGCTGAGCGACGAGCAGTGGGAGCTGTTCGACGAGATCAACGCAGCTCAACGCCGAGGGCCTGGAAGGCGAATGGGACGCGGTGATCGTCCACGACCCGCAGCCGATCGGCCTGCGCCGCGGCGCCCTCGCCAAGGGCAAGAACTGGATCTGGCGCTGCCACATCGACCTCTCGACGCCCGAACCCGGCCCCGATCGCGCGCCTGCTGCCGCTGATCGAAGAGTACGACGCCTCGGTCTGGCACCTGCCCGACTACGTCCCCGCGGCGATGGGCGGCCGACCACGCCGGCGTCAACATCATCCCGCCGGCGATCGACCCGCTCTCGCCGAAGAACATGGCCTTCTCGCCCGAGGACGCCGCCTTCGTCTGCAAGCAGTTCGGGATCGACCCCGACCGGCCGCTGCTCACCCAGGTCTCGCGCTTCGACCCCTGGAAGGACCCGATCGGCGTCATCGACGCCTACCGCGAGGTGACCGAGAGGTGCCGGAGGCGCAGCTGGCGATGGTCGGCTCGATGGCCAGCGACGACCCCGAGGGCCGCGAGTACTTCCAGAAGACCTACGAATACGCCGACGGCGACCCGGACATCAAGATCCTCAGCAACCTCAACAACGTCGGCGCGATCGAGGTCAACGCCTTCCAGTCGCAGTCCGACATCTGCCTGCAGAAGTCGATCCGCGAGGGCTTCGGCCTGACCGTGACCGAGGCGCTCTGGAAGGGGCGCCCGACCGTGGCCGGCAACGTCGGCGGCATCCCGCTGCAGATCGAGGACGGGGTCAGCGGCTTCCTGGTCAACTCCCCCTCGGAGTGCGCCCAGCGCTGCCTCGAGATCCTCGAGAACCCCGGGCTAGGCAAGAACCTCGGCCGGGCCGGCAAGGAGCACGCCCGCCGCGAGTTCCTCTCGCCGCGGCTGCTGCGCGACTGGCTCGAGCTGATCGGCAAGCTCGAAGCCTGAGCGGGCTGCCCCTTTAGTCTCTGCGGCGTGGACGCCTCGCCGCTGATCATCGTTTCCAACCGCGGGCCGGCCCAGTTCGAGCGCGACGAGAACGGCGAGCGCAGCGTCCGCCGCGGCGGTGGCGGCCTGGTCACCGCCCTCTCCGGCCTCGTCTCCCACCGTGACGCGCTCTGGATCGCCTCAGCGATGACCGATGAGGACGTCGCCGTCTCCGAGGAAAAGGGCGGCCCGGTCGAGCTCTCGATCGACGGCATCGAGTACCGGGTGCTGATGGTCGGCAGCGATCCCGAGGCCTACGACCGCTTCTACAACGTGATCGCCAACCCGATCCTCTGGTTCATCCAGCACTACCTCTGGGACCTCTCCAACGCGCCGGACATCCGCCAGGCCGAGCTCGACGCCTGGGACCGCGGCTACCAGACCGTCAACCGCGACATCGCTGACGCCGTCCTGCGCCAAATCGAGGGCCAGGAGGGGCCGCTGGTGATGCTGCACGACTACCACCTCTACACCGCCCCGGGGATGATCCGCGCCGCCCGTCCCGACGCCTTCCTACATCACTTCGTCCACATCCCCTGGTCACAGCCGGACAGTTGGCGGGTGCTGCCAGGGCGGATCCGCGAGGCGATCTTCGAGGGGATGTTGGCCAACGACATCATCGGCTTCCACACCCACGCCTACTGCATCAACTTCCTGCGCTGCTGCGACGAACTGCTGGAGGCCGAGGTCGACTACGTGAACGGCGAAGTCCGCTACGACGGCCGCCGCACGCTGGCCCGCGCCTACCCGCTCTCGATCGATGCCCAGCGGCTGCAGCGAGCGGCCGAATCGCCGGAGGTGGCCGTGGCCGAGCGCGAGGTGCTGGAGCGCCGCCGCAAGCACCTGATCATCCGCGTCGACCGGGCCGACCTCTCCAAGAACGTGCTGCGCGGCTTCACCGCCTTCGACACCTTCCTCGAACAGCACCCCGAGTTCCGCGAAGAGGTGACCTTCATCGCCCACCTGCAGCCCTCGCGCCAGGACGTACCCGAGTACGCCGAGTACCTGGAGCGGATCGAAGCCCTGGTCGCCGTCGTCAACCACCGCCACGGCACCACCGACTGGATGCCGATCGACCTCCGCATCTACGAGAACTTCCACGACGCCGTCGCCCGCTACAAGCACTTCGACCTGCTGATGGTCAACTCGATCTTCGACGGCATGAACCTGGTCGCCAAGGAGGCGCCGGCGGTCAATACCCGCGACGGCGTCCTGATGCTCTCCGAGAACACCGGCTCCCACGAAGAGCTGGGCGACTGCACCCTCACCGTCAACCCCTTTGACATCCAGGAGCAGGCCGACGCGATCTACCGCGCCCTGACGATGGGCCCGGAGGAGCGCCGAGCGCGCTCCGAGCGCCTCAAGGAGATCATCTTCTCCCGCAACCCCGGCGACTGGGTCGACGAGCAACTGGCCGACATCGAGGAGATGCGGGCCTCCTTGACGTAGGCCTGGGGGCGAGACCGCCCTCTCCCAGGCCTTGGCGCCGGGTGAAAGGGATCCGGGTTCGCTGGCGGGCTGGTTGGAAGGGGGCGGCAATCGTGGCCGCCGGGGTGCTGGCGCTGCGACTGCTCCCAGGGCTGCTGGCGCCCCCAGCGCCGCCGCCGCTCGCGCCCGACGTCGGCCTCCCTCATCCCGCCAAGCGTGGTCGTCCTTTCTCCCGCTATCCGGAGGAAAGAGACGAACCACCCCCAGCCGCTTACGAAAGCACCCGCATCCGAAACGCCACCAGCACCTGCGGCAGGATCGACCGAGCCCGCCGGGCGAGCCACCCCCGGCACCGGCGGCGGCGCCCACGCCTGCACCCCCTCCAGTGCCTGCCCCACTACCCGCGCCGGCCCCGACCCCAGCGCCTGCACCCCCACCGCCGATCACGGACGGCTCGGAGGAGTTCGCCCCGCATTGAGACCATCGCTATAGTCCCTCGCCGTTTTGGCAGCCTCACGCGAATATGAGCTTGTCCTGATGCTGGACCCCCAGCTCGACGCCCCCGCACGCGATGCGCTGGTGCAGGAGGCCCGCGGCCAGATCGAGGCCGGCGGCACGCTCAAACACGAGAACGACTGGGGCCTGCGCAAGATGGCCTACGAGATCAACCGCCGCACCGAGGCCGACTACCGCTGGTTCCGCTTCGAGGCGCCCAGCGAGCTGCTCGACTCGCTCGACCACAACCTGAAGATCGTCGACGGCGTGATGCGCTTCCGGATCTTCAAAGTCGACCCCGAGGCACCGGTCATCGTGCCCCCCGCCGTCGCTGCCCCCGGGCCGCGCGAGCGCACCGCCCAGGGCGCCCGCGAGGACCGCGGCGACTACGGCGACGCCGGCGACGAGTAGTCGCCCGCCGCTGTCCGCTGTTTGCGGAATCGCCCGCCCGCGGGGGGAGGGGACGCGCCGCTGCCACTCTTAGACTGAAGTCCTAACAAGCGATTTCAGAGGAGTTGAGAGCCTTGGCGGCTTCGAACGTGAACGTAGTGGTCATCACCGGGAACCTGACCCAGGACCCCGAATTGCGGCATACCGGCGGCGGCATGGCGGTCTGCGAGCTCCGCGTGGCCGTAAACACCAGCCGCAAGAACGGGCAGACGGGACAGTGGGAAGACAAGGCCAACTACTTCAACGTCACTGTCTGGGGCGCTCAGGGCGAGAACTGCGCCAACTACCTTGCCAAGGGCCGGCCGGTGGCGATCGAAGGTCGGCTCGACTGGCGCGAGTGGGAGGCCAAAGACGGCAGCGGCAAACGACAGGCCGTGAGATCGTCGCCAACCGCGTCCAGTTCCTCGGCTCGCGCGACGGCGCCGGTGGCGGTGGCCAGCCGCACCGGAACAACGGCGGCTTCAGCCCGCAGCAGCGACGTTCCCGCCGACACCTCCGACTTCGCGGGCGGCTCCGTCGGGCGGCAACGAAGACGACATTCCGTTCTAGCGCTCTGGAGCGCCATAGGGCGCGGGTTCTGTAGCATCCCGCGCCCTATGGCACGAACCAGAGAGTCTTCTAATAGCAGTCCCCGGCGCGGCCGGCGCGGTCCGGACCGGGCCCGTCCGCGCAAGTACACGCGGGTAAACGCCGAAGACGGTCGACTACAAGGACCTGAACCTGCTCCGGCGCTTCCTCTCCGACAAGGGGAAGACGCGCGGCCGACGGGTCACCGGCCTCTCCCGCCTCCACCAGCGGCAGCTTTCGGTGGCAGTGAAACGGGCGCGGGAAATCGCCCTGCTGCCCTACGTCGGAGAGCGTTGATGGCGCAGGCCATCCTGCTCCAGGACGTCGAGTCGCTCGGCGAGCGCGGCCAGGCGATCGACGTCTCCCCCGGCTACCTGCGCAACTACCTGATCCCGCGCAAGCTGGCCCAGCCCGCCACCCCCGGTGCGCTGGAGGAAGCGCAGCGCCGCCGTGAGGCCGCGGAACGGGCCGAGAAAGCCCGCGCCGAACGCGAACTCGAAGCGGCCGGCCTGCTCGGCAAAACCGTTCTGACGATCCACCAGCGCGCCGGCGAGGACGGCAAGCTGTTCGGCTCGGTCGGCGCCCGCGAGATCGTCGACGCCCTGCGCGAGGCCCGCGACCTGCGAGATCGACAAAACAAAGGTCCGGCTCGAGCAGCCGCTGCGCGAAATCGGCACCTTCATGGTCGAGATCGAGCTCTCCGATGGCACCGTCGCCAGCGTGAAGACGATCATCGCCGAGGAGAAGTAGCTCCTCCTCATCCCGCCGCCGCGGGCCGCGCCGCTAGGCTCGGCCTCGTGCTGACGCCGCGCCTACCGACCCGGATCCGCCGCCGTGCCCGCGCCCGCACGCGTTTCGGCTGGGCCCGCGCCGAGCGGGCCACGGTCGGCCTCGCCGTCGTCGCCCTGGGCGGCGTCGGGCTGGTCGCCGCCGACCAGTTCGGCCGGCTCCTGCGCCACCGCGCCCAGGAGCGCCAGGACCACGAACCGCTGCTGGAAGCGGCTCCGGCGGCAGCCGTGGAGACCGTCGATGTCGCCGTGCGCGGTTACGTGGCGGCGCCGCGCAGCGAGACGGTCCTCTTCAACCTGCTGGCCGGCTTCCTCGGCTCCTTCGCCCTGGTGCGGCTCTCGACCTGGGGCATCCGCGACCGCTGGTGGCCGTTCCGAAACGTCCGCGTCGGCGGCCGCCACATCCACCACTTCGTGCCCGGGATCCTGCTCGCCTTCGGCTCCGGCATAGCGGCGATCTTGACCGAGGACGAGGCATTGGAGCAGCGCCTGGCCGTCCCGATGGGGGCCGGCATTGGCCTCACCTTCGACGAGGCGGCGCTGCTGCTGGATCTGCGCGACGTCTACTGGACCCGCGAGGGCCTGCTGAGTGTCCAGTTGAGCCTGGGCGCCACGGCGATCCTCAGCATCGCGATCATCACCCTGCGGATGCTGCGGCGCGGCGAGCGCGAACTGCTTTCTCCCGCAGTTGCGGGAACGCCTGCCCCGGCCGCTCCCGCGCTCTGATTTTCTAGGGAGCTCGGTCGCCGGGGCGCCTCCGCCGCGCCGGCGCCTTTACTAGACGACGATGCCGCAACCACCAACGAGCCACGTCCCGCCCCAGAACATCGAGGCGGAGGAATCAGTCCTCGGGGCGATGCTGGTCGCCGAGCCGACGCTGACCCGGGTCATCGACGAGGTCAAGCTCAACGCCGCCGACTTCTACCTCGACCGCCACCGGCTGATCTTCGAGTGCGTCCACGACCTCTACGCGGCCTCGAAGCCGGTCGACGAGCTCAGCGTCGCCGAGGCGCTGACCCAGCGCAACGAGATCGACGCGGCGGGCGGCAAGCACTACGTCTCCGAGCTGGCCGCCAAGGTCCCGGCCGCCGGCAACGCCAAGCACTACGCCGAGATCGTCCAGCAGAACTCGCTACTGCGGCGGCTGCTCGGTGCCGGCCAGGAGATCCAGGGCTGGGTCAACGAGCGCGCGGGAGAACCGCGGGAGCTCTCCGAGCGAGCCGAGAAGCTGCTCTTCGAAGTCGCCCACAAAGAGCAGGCCAGCGACTTCCGCCTGCTCTCGGAGATCCTCCACGACGAGGTCGACCGGCTGGAGAAGCTCTCGACCGGCGAGCTCGAGATGACCGGGACCCCGGCCGGCTTCCGCGACGTCGACGCGATCACCGGCGGCTTCCAGCCCGGCAACCTCATCATCGTCGCCGCCCGCCCGGCGATGGGCAAGAGCGCGCTGGTCGCCAACATCGCCGAAAACGTCGCGATCAAAGCCAACCGCGCCGTCGCCTTCTTCTCCCTGGAGATGTCCGAGGTCGAGCTAGCCCAGCGCTTCATCGCCTGCCGGGCGCGGATCTCCGGCGACAAGCTGCGCAAGGGCCAGGTCTCCCAGCGCGACTGGCCGAAGGTGGTGCGGGCCTGCAACGAACTCGAGGAGGCACCGCTCTGGTTCGACGACTCCTCCGACCTCGGCATCCTCGACCTGCGCGCCAAGGCGCGCCGCCTGCACGCCCAGGAACAGGAGCGCGGCGGGCTCGGCCTGATCATCCTCGACTACATCCAGCTAATGCGATCCGACGACCACCGCGCCAACCGCGTCGAGCAGGTCGGCCAGATCAGCCGCGGGCTGAAGATCCTCGCCCGCGAGCTGGAGGTGCCGGTGGTGGCGATCTCGCAGCTCTCGCGCGCCCCCGAGCAGCGGACGCCGCCGAAACCACAGCTCTCCGACCTGCGCGAGTCTGGCCAGATCGAGCAGGACGCCGACGTCGTCGCCTTCCTCTACCGCCAGGACTACTACCGCGACCCCGACGAGGAGCCGGACGGCCTCGCCGACCTGATCATCGCCAAGCATAGGAACGGCCCGATCGGGACCAGGCAACTGGTCTTCCTCGACCGCTTCCCCAAATTCGCCGACCACTCCCACCAGGAGGCCCCGATCGAGCAGCCCGCCGGTGAGGAGCCGCCCTTCGACGCCGCCGCCGCGGGGCCTGACTTCTGATGCCCGCCGTCGCCCGCTCCGAGCCCTTCCGCGAAGCCGCCTGCCCACTCGGCGTCTGCGACGGCTCCGGCTGGATCCTCGGCCCCGAAGACGTCGCCCGCCCCTGCGAGTGCCGCGAGCAGCGGCTGCGAAAGGCCCGTCGCCGTGGTGTCTCCTCAGTTATTCCGCCTAAGTTCGTCGGCGTCTCGTTCGATCGTCCCCCGGTAAGCGATATGGCGAAAGACTTTCAGGGCCGAGCCGCGGTAGACGAGATACGCCGCTACCTAGGCAATCTCGACGACAACCTGGATAAGGGAAGAGGAGTCTGGCTCTACGGGGCGCCCGGTACCGGCAAGACGACGCTGGCGATGCTCGTCTCAAAGGAAGTCTTGAAGAGAAGCCGCTCCGTCGCGATCTATTCGCTTCCCAAGCTGCTGGCGCGAATTCGGCAAACCTACGACGCAGGGCCCGAGGGGGACTCGTATCTCACTTTTTTCGAGCGCCTGACCTCGGTGGATCTGCTCCACATCGATGACCTTGGCGCCGAGAAACGTTCGGACTGGGTGCTGGAGCAGTTGTATGCCTTGATCAATGAGCGATACGAGTCGCAGAGATCGATCCTGGTTACGACCAATCTCGACGAGCCTGAGCTGAAGAAGCAGATCGGCGCACGAACGGTTTCGCGCCTAGTGGAGATGTGCGGCACCTGCATGATCCCGCTGCAAGGCGAGGACCGCAGGGAGCTGGCCCAGGACATAAGGCGCTGAGCCTCACTGCAGGTCCAACACGAGCGACAGCGCGTCGTCGACCGCTGCAAGCTCATCGACAGTTAGATGCGTGACCTGATCCCCGAGCTTGCGGGCATCCACCGCCCCGACCATCTCACAGAGGACGCGGGTTCGATCTCCCGCCAGATCGATTTCTGGATGGATGCGAGCCGGCGGCGTCGATTGCGAGGTTGGGCAAATGACCACGGTCGAAAGCACCAAGAGGTCGTCGGCCTGGACGACGACGGCAAAGCGGGATCCATGCTGGACCCGGCCGCGACCGCGGGGAAGGGAGATCGAGTGGACGTCCCCCCTAACCACGCAATTCCTCCATCAGCTCCGCGACCTCCCTCGCCTCCGCCACGTAGGCAGGGTCTTCTGCCAGCCGGCGCGCTTCCGCCGCCAGACCACGGCGACTTCGCTCGCGCACCGCTGCCTCCTCAATCGCCTGGCGGGCCGCCTCTGCCTTGCTGACCCCACGCAGCCGAGCGAGATCTTCCAAGGCCTGAACGCCTGCCCGTCCCAATCGCAGAGAGATGGGTGGCGGCACGCGATTCACTACGCAGAGCGTAGCCTGATTTACACTACTTTTGGAGGCGACCGACATCGGGCAATCCTCTTGGCTGTCGGCGCACACGTGGCGCGCACCGAGTGAAATCTCTGCAACAGGAGTAGGCCAAAAGCGCAGGCGCCTACTCCTCAGGCAGAATCAACGCCTTATGCCTGGCGTGGTCATAGTCGGCGCCCAGTGGGGCGACGAGGGAAAGGGCAAGATCACCGACCTCCTCGCGAAGGAGGCGGGGATGATCGTGCGCTTCCAGGGCGGCAACAACGCCGGCCACACGATCGTCCGCGAAGGCAAGGAGTACAAGTTCCACCTGATCCCCTCGGGGATCCTCCATTCCGACAAGACCTGCGTGATCGGCAACGGAGTCGTCGTCGACCCCCGTGTTCTGTTGGGCGAGATCGACGAGCTGAAACGGGCCGGGATCGACGTCGGCAACCTGCGCATCTCCGCCAACGCGCACCTGATCATGCCCTACCACGTGCTGCTCGACCAGGCCGGCGAGACGAAACTCGGCAAGCTCTCGATCGGCACCACGCGGCGCGGCATCGGCCCCTGCTACGCCGACAAGGCACTGCGGCTGGGGATCCGGGTGCAAGACCTGCTCGACGAGAAGATCCTGCGGACCAAGATCCGCGCCGCGCTCAGCTCCAAGCAGCAGGCCCTGCGCGAACTCTCGGTGCAGCGGCGCAAACTGCGCAAGGAAGCCGGTGAGGAGACGGACAAGACCGAAGGAACCGCGGACATCCCCGACCCCCGCCTCGACGTCCACACGATGGTCGAGGAACACATCAACTTCGGGCACCGGCTGGAGCCGCACATCGCCGACACGGCGCGCCTCTGCTGGGACGAGCTCGACCACGGCGGCACGGTGATCTTCGAGGGCGCGCAGGCGGCGCTGCTCGACCTCGACCACGGCACCTATCCCTTCGTCACCTCCTCCAACCCGATCGCCGGCGCGGCCTGCGTCGGCGCCGGCATCGCCCCCGCCGACATCGACGAGGTCTGGGGCATCGTCAAGGCCTACACGACCCGCGTCGGCGCCGGCCCCTTCCCGACCGAGCTGCACGACGAGATCGGCGAGCGGATGGTCGACCAGGGCCATGAGTTCGGGACCACTACCGGGCGCCGTCGCCGCTGCGGCTGGCTCGACCTGATCGCCCTGCGCTACGCCGTCCGCCTCAACCGCATGGACGCGCTGGCGGTGACCAAGCTCGACGTGCTGCGGGGGCTGGGGCCGCTGCGGGTCGCGGTCCGCTACCGCTCCAAGGAGGGAGCGGTGCTCGACAGCTTCCCGTACCACCAGTCGATCCTGCACTCAGCGACGCCGGAGTACGAGGAGCTGCCGGGGTTCGACGAGGACATCGGCGGCTGCCGCGAGGAGGCCGACCTGCCGGCCACGGCGCGCGACTACCTCGCCTTCATCGCCGACTTCGTCGGCGTTCCCGTGCGTCTGGTCGGGGTCGGCCCGGACCGCGACCAGACGATCCGGGTCGGCTCCTAAGGGAATTCCGAGGCGGCGAGGGCGGCGACCTTCCACTGGTCGCCTTCCTTGGCCAGGGGGATGAAGTAGTCGGTCCCGTGGGGGCCGTGGAAGAGGGCGAAGCCCTGGTCGCCTTCGATCCGCAGGCTGGCGATCCCCTGGGTGAGGGGATTGGCGCGTGAAGAGGCGGGCAACTGGGCGGAGAGGGCGCCGATGATCGCGGCGCATCCTTTGCCTTTCAGCTGCGGTGAGGACTGGGCCAGCTGTTCCAGCGGCTTGATCGCCCCGGCGGCGAGGTTTTCGCAGCTCTTCGCCCAATCGCCCTTGGCGCGGGCTTCGAGATAAGCCGTGACGTTGGCTTCGGCCGCTTCGCGTTCGCTTGCATCGGCTTCGTCGCCGAAGTTCTGGATGCTGTTGTCGCCGCCCTTGGTACGGAAGGGGGCGCTGCCTTCGCCGGCGCTGGAGCTCTGGCTGCCATCCGAGGAGGATTCGTCGTCGCTCTGCTTGGAGCCGCCCTTGTCGTCGCCGGGCTGCTTCTCGGCGGAGCCATGATCGTCGTCTTCCTGGCTGCTTGGCGTCGTTTCACTCGCACCCGTCGTCACGGTGCCAGCCGTGCTGGAGTCGTTGCTGCTGCCGCCGCAGCCAACAGCGGCGAGCGCCAGCAGCGCCGCCAACATCAAAGCCAACAGAGTTTTCCCGGCAGTCCCTCCCATGGGCTCGGCGCATATTACGGAACCGGGGCGTGTCCGACCCGCTCTAATTGGGTACTCGTGGGTTACAACACTCGGCGACGGCGGGCCGCGTCCTCTACAGTCTCGGCGTGGCATCAAATAGACGTGCAGCCAAGCTAAGCGAGCGGCTGCCGAGGGGGAGACACGGACTACCGAGGGAGGCGGTAACCGAATCCCAGCGGAACCGCATCCACCAGGCGATGATCGAGGTCGTCTCCGAGCGTGGCTACCCGGACACCCGGGTGGTCGACGTGATCGGAGTCGCGGGCGTTTCCCGTAAGACCTTCTACGAACTCTTCGACAGCAAGGAGGACTGCTTCCTCGCTGCCTATGACGTGCTGCTCGGCAATCTCCTCGGTGATACCGCCGAAGGCTTCGAGTCCAAGCAGGGAGCGCCCTGGGCCGAGCGCGTGGCGGCCGGCCTAAAAGCGCTGCTCGAGCACCTCGCCGAGCACCCCGACGAGGCCCGCTTCGCGATCGTCGAGGTCCTCGCCGCCGGGCCCAAGGCGCTGGCCCGCCGCGACGCGGCGCTGCGCCAGTTCACCGGCTTCCTCGAGTCGGGCCGGGCGGAGACCTCGGTCGAGCTGCCGGGGATCACCTCGCTGTCGCTCGCCGGCGGCGTCAACGAGCTGCTCTACAGCGAGATCCTGCACGGCGCCGCCGCCCGGCTACCGAGCCGCCTGCCGGACTTGATGTTCTGGATCACCCTGCCTTTCCTGGGCGCCGAGGGCGCCGCCGCCGAGCGCGAGCGCGTGCGCCTCTCGATGCTCGAATCCTGAGGCTGCAAGCGAAGTTGTTAAGCCGCTCCTTTAGCGACTCCGCCGGGTTTATGAATTGCCGGGGGTGGTAGTTTGAGCCGCTGGAGGGATGTTTCATACGAGCTTTCAAGGCTGCAGCTCAGGACGGGCAGGCCGCCAAAAGGAGAGATATAGGGATATGCGTAAGTACTTGCTGATCATTACCGCCGTCGCGGCCCTGGTCGCGGTGAGCGTGGCGGGTGTCGCCACCGCGGAGAAGCCGGTCAAGGTCCGCGCCGGCAACCTCGAACTCACCTTCAACGGCGGCTTCACGCCCAAGGCGCTCTCGAAGACCAAGCAGACCCCGATTGCGCTTGCTGTCGAAGGCACCATCGCCACGATCGACGGCAGCCACCCGCCGGCGCTTAAAGAATTCGTCGTCGAAACCGACAAAAACGGCGAAATCAACGTCAAGGGTTATCCGACCTGCACCGCCTCGAAACTGCAGTCGCAGGACAGCGCTCACGCGAAAGCGATCTGCAAGAGCTCGATCATCGGCAGCGGCACCACCAAAGTGCAGATCCAGTTCCCCGAACAGGCGCCGATCCCGGTGACCAGCCCGCTGACCGTCTTCAACGGCGGCACCAAAGGCGGCGTGACGACGCTGTTCATCCACGCCTACATCACCGTCCCGACGCCGGCGGCGATCGTGACCACGGTGAAAATCACCAAAATCCACAACGGCCGCTACGGCACGAAATCGGTGGCCTCGGTCCCGAAGATCGCCGGCGGCAGCGGTTCGGTCACCTACTTCGCCCTGAAGATCGACAAAAAATTCAACTACAAGGGCAAGCAGGTCAGCGTCCTCACCGCGAAATGCACCGACGGCAAGCTGCAGGCTCACGGCACCGCTGTGTTCAGCGATGGCACCCGCGCCTCGGCCGAAGTCATCCGCACCTGCACCCCGAAGGGCTGAGGTAAGTCTCGTCCGAGCACTTCCTCAGGACAGGCAAGGGAATGGGAGGGGCGGCCGCAAGGCCGCCCCTCTTTTGCGCTCAAAAGGTTGCGCGGAGGGTTTTCCGGGAGGTAGTTTGAGTGCCGTCCACACGGCGGACCTTCGACGGGTTGGCCATTAGGGAGGATGAGATGCGCAAGCACCCGATGGTGGCCCTTGTCGCCGCGGCCCTGGCCGTTCTGGCCCTGGCAGGCGTAGCGATGGCCGCAAGCGGCGAAAAACCGGTGAAGGTCATAGCCGGCAATCTGGAACTGACGTTCAACGGTGGCTTCACGCCGAAGACGCTCTCGAAGACGAAACTGACGCCGATTACGGCGGTCTTCGAAGGCGCGGTGAAGACGCTCGACGGCTCGCACCCACCGGCGCTGAAAGAAGTGGAAATCGAAGCCGACAAGAACACCGGCATCGACGTCAAGGGATATCCAGTCTGCACGGCGGCGAAACTGCAGTCGCAGGACAGCGCCCACGCGCGGGCGATCTGCAAGGAATCGATCCTGGGCTCCGGCACCTCAAACGTGCAGATCCAGTTCCCCGAACAGGCGCCGATCCCGGTCAGCAGCCCGCTGACGCTGTTCAACGGTGGTGAAAAGGGCGGTGTGATCACCCTTTTCGTACATGCCTACATCACCGTCCCGACCCCGGCCGCGATCGTCACCACGGTGAAAGTCTCGAAAATCCACAACGGACGCTACGGCCTCAAATCGGTGGCGACGATTCCCAAGATCGCCGGCGGCAGCGGCTCGGTGACCTCGTTCAGTCTCAAGATCGGCAAACAGTTCACCTACAAGGGCAAGAAGGTGAGCTTTGTCAGCGCCAAATGCCCGGACGGCAAGATCCAGGTCCACGGCACGGCATTGTTCAGCGACGGCACCCGCGCTTCGGCGGAAGTGATCCGGACCTGCACCGGCAAGGGCTAAGAGCCAACCGCTGACCTTCGGGTTTCAGCGGTCCGACAGCGGGAATCGGGAAGGGGCGGTCATTCGACCGCCCCTTTTCTCTGCCGGGAGGGAGACCGGAGAAGGGGGTGGAACGACTAATGAGGAGCTAGGGACAAATGCGCAGACATCTGTTGGTCGCCGCCGTTCTCGCGGCCTTGATCGCACTCACCGCGGCGGGCGTCGCGGTCGCGGAAAAGCCGGTCAAGGTCAAAGCCGGCAACCTCGAACTCACCTTTAACGGCGGCTTCAAGCCGAAGGCGCTCTCGAAGACGAAGCTGACCCCGATCAAGTTCAACATCTCCGGCCAGGTGAGGACGCTCGACGGCAGCCACCCGCCGGCACTGAAGGAATTCGTCCTCGAAACGGACAAGAACGCGGCGATCAACGTCAAGGGTCTGCCGACCTGCACGGCGGGCAAACTGCAGTCGCAGGACAGCGCTCACGCGAAAGCGATCTGCAAGAGCTCGATCATCGGCACCGGTACCGCCAACGCCCAGATCCAGTTCCCCGAACAGGCGCCGATCCCGGTCCACAGCCCGCTGTACCTGTTCAACGGCGGCTTCAAGGGCGGCACGACGACGCTCTATCTGCACGCGTACATCACCGTGCCGACCCCGGCGGCGATCGTCACCGTGATCAAAATCAAGAAGATCCACAACGGCCGCTTCGGCCTCAAATCGGTGGCGACGATCCCCAAGATCGCCGGCGGCAACGGCTCGGTGACCTCATTCAACCTGAACATCACCAAGCACGGCGTCCTCAGCGCCAAATGCACCGACGGGAAGCTCCAGGCTCACGGCACCGCCGTTTTCAGCGACGGTACCCGCGCCTCGGCCGGGGTCGTGCGGACCTGCACCCCGAAGGGTTGACGCGACGCCGGCCCGCTAACCGCTCAGGCCAGGGCCTCGCGTAGACCGCTCGCGAGGCCCGGCTTGAGCAGGTCGGTGTCGGCGGAGAGGACACGCCGACCGAGGCGACGGGCGATGGCGGCGTAGGAGGCATCGTAGAAAGTGAGGCCGTGGGTGAGGGCGAGTTCCGTGGCCACGGCATGGTCGGCGGGAAGCAACTCAAGCGGATCTCCGCAGATCTCCAGCAGCAGTCCCAGGGCCTTGGCGATAGTTCCGGCGTCCCATCCAGACCGGACGATCAGGACGTTGCCGACCTCGTGCACACCTAGCGCCGTGGTACGCATCGTCAGGTGTCCCACCGCTGCTCGCGCCAGCTCACCATCCTGCTCCCGCTCGACTGGAAGGAACCACTTCACGGCCACGCTGGCATCGACGATCCAGGCCTCCGTGCTGATCGATCTGGCCATGGTCAACCGTCGCGGCGGCGCTCGGCGCGAATCATCGCGACGGCATCGACGGGGCCCTGCCAGGTGTTGGCAAACGCGTCGAGGTCCGCCAGCACAGCGGCACGATCACGCCGCAGTTGGCCGAGCTCGCGACGAGCGGCTTCCTGCAGCAACCCGCTGCGCGTAGTCCGGCGGCGCTCCGCCTCGGCGTCGAGATCCGCCAGCAGAAGATCGGGTATCGAGACCATTACCTTCGCCATAGGGCGAGTATAGCCATGGGGCAATACCAGGACGTCGAGGCCGGCCGCGTGCATGCCGCCCTAAGCAGCGGGAGACAGAAGTTCTCCCCCCTCTATCGAGACCCAGTAGTGACCAGACCGACGAGCTCGTCCTCGAGCTCGGGCAGAGAGGCAGCCTCGCCGCGCATGACGAAGCTGCCGACAAGGGCGGCAGCGGCCGCGATCGCGCACCAGTCGGCGTGCGGCAGCGACGAGTCGCCGCGGGGGTCGCGGCCATCCCGTAGGCGCTGCGCCAGCGCTTGCAGAGCGGCGTCGTGGCGCTCGCTGCCCTCGGAGCCGAGGGCGAGGATCTCGACCGTGAGCAGGCGCGCGGTCGGAGCGTCGACCGCGAGGATGGCGAGAGTGGTCCGGATCGCCATCCGCACCCCTTCCACCCAGCTCGCCGCCGACGCGGCAACCCTGTCGATCTCCTCGAGCAGCCGCCCGCCGAGCTCGGCGTGAGCGGCGAGCATGCAGTCGCGCTTGCTGTCGAACTGCTTGTAGAAGGTCGCGGTCGAGACCCCGGCCCCCCGTACGACGTCGGCGACCGCCAGCTCCGCGTAGCCCTTCTCGGCGCAGGTCTCGGCCATCGCCGCGATCAACCGTTCACGCTGGTTGCGGGCGACGAGCTCGGCGGGGAGGCCGTGCATCCCCGCGGGGAGGCGCTGAGCCTGTTCTTTCGCCGCTGATCTCACAGGAACGCCCGCCATGATAGCGGGCGTTCCTGAAAAGTAATAGGCGTTTTTCGCTTGAGCGAGGGCTGTCCCCTACTTCCGCTTCCTCCCGCCCTTCCGCGCCTTCCCGCACGAGCTCCCCACCACCGGCCGCGAGTCCGCCAGCTTGCCGTTCTGCCCGTCGAAGCGGACCGTCGCCCGATTGGCCCCGGCGCAGAGGTTGCGGCTGTTTTCCAAGAGCCCCTTCCTGCCGCCCTGCATGGTGAGGACGAACTTGGAGACGGGGGCGTCGGGGACGCCTTCGAAGGTGGTTCTGAGGCCGCCATTCTTGGAGTCGATCCGCCCTGCCAGGTCGAGGTGGATCTGGCCGTCCAGGGAGGCGATGAGGTCCGGCAGCGGGTTGGAGGAGCTCCGCAGGTAGACCGGGCCTTCGAGGGGCTGGTCGAGGAGTGGGCTCCAGGCCCTGGCGTAGCCGTAGACGCTGGCGGCGGGGCACTGCTTGGCCGCGTACTGCACCCGGGTGCAGATCGTCTTGATGTGGGACTGGGCGAGGAACTCACTATGGGGCAGGGCGACCGACGCTTTGCCGATGTTGGCGGTTCCTTCCTTGGCCCGCAGCTCCACCCGTAGGGAGGGGAACTGGGCGCGTTTCATCCCGCCCTTTACCTTCAGCGCCAGTGAGGGGCCGAAGTCAAGCGCCTTGCAGGCACCTACCTGGAAGCGCTGGCTCAGATTGGAGGTCAATCCCAGGGCCGAGCCGACCTGCCCGGCGATCGCGGTCGGGTCACAGCTGGTCGGGTTGAGGGTGAACCTGGCCTTGTCGAGATCGACCCGGACGTCCCTGATGTCGAGCGGGACGCCGTGGAGGATCTGGGGCAGGGGATCGCTCTTGGCCGAGACCTGGGCGCTGACCGGGTCCACCGCCAGGGCGTTGCGCACCACCTGGTTGCCGAGGTCGAAGGGTCCGGCCTTGACCGGGGCGACTACCGCCAGGCTCAAGGGGGCGCCTTTGTAGGGGCCGGCTAGGTAGGCCTTGGCGGTGTCGAGGTAGAACGGGTTGGAGCCCGCTCCGGCTCCGACGGTGACGGTGCCGATCTGGCTGGCTGCGGGGCAGCTCGGGTTGCTGATCTGAGGAGCCGCCGTTCCTTCGTTGGCCGAGATCGCCGCCAGGGCGGCCTCGGGGCAGTAGGGGACGCCGGCGAGCTTGCCGAGCAGGCCCTTGGGCAGGGTGGCGTTGATGGAGCCCAGGGGCTGGTCGCCGTCTTCCCGCGTCACTCTGAGGGCCAGCGGTGAGTATTCGCCGGCGATCGGGGTGGCGCTCCCTCCGGTCAGCTTCGGCTTGAAGCCCGAGCCGCAGGGGCTCCCTCCCGCCCCCTGGGTGATCTGGAAGGAGTCGGTCTGGGTGACCGTCTCTGCGGGGGTCGGGTTCTTCGGATCGGTTGCCGACCAGGAGCTGAAGGAGGCGGTCGTCTGGTAGGTGCCGCAGGCCGGGGGGTTCAGCAGCGGCGAGCGGTCACCGCCCTTCAGCTTCATGCTCATCGACTCGAAGGGCAGCTCGGGGGCTTCGCTGAAGCTGGCGGTGAGCTGTCCGGTTGCCTGGTCGGCCTCGATCCTGCCGGGGATCTTCACGACCACTCCCGGGCCTTCTGCGACCAGGTAGAGGGCCAACAGCGAGCCGAAGGGGTTCTTGCCCTGTTCGGCCAAATAGACCGAGCCCGTCATCGTTTCTTCCAGCAGCGGGGTCTTGATTTCCAGGCTGCCGACCTTGGAGGCGTCGGGGCAGGAGACCGGGTCGTTGGTCCCCAAGCCGATCTGGGCTTCAGAGCAGGCTGCCAGCCCATCGACCGAGGAGGGGTTGACCGCCATGCCCTTGGGCAGGGTGACGGTGGCGTTGTCGAGCAATGCCGTCGAGAGGCCTTCGGGGTCGGTGCTCTGGGGCACCTGCAGGTTGACGTCGACCGCGGTGGGTGAGGAGGCCTGCCTGCTCTGGGGGCGGAGCGTCAGCTTCGGGTTGAAGTGCATCTGCTCGCAGCCGGTGGCCACGATCGGGTTGCCTTTGCGGTCGTGGTCGAAGCTGGCGGTCTTCCACAGGTCCGGTTCCTGCCAGGAGTTCAACGTCAGGTTGGTGCTGAGCAGGCCCGCGGAGCAGTCGCTCGGAGCACTGACCTGGGGGCGGGCGTTCTCGGTGGTCGAGCAGGGTCCGAATTCTTTGCCCTTGCAGGCGCGCACGGAGTCATGGACCGGGGAGTTCGGCACTCCCCAGATCGTTACATCGGCGCCTTGAAGGGAGGACAGCGACCCTGAGGTACCGCGCGAGATCGCCGAGATCGCGTAGTGGTTGCCCGGCTGGACGGTGGCGTCGAGGTTGACGATCACCCCGATGATGTTGGCCGCGAAGCGGCCGGGCACGCCCGGTGGCGGGACGACGTTATAGACCGCGACTGGGCCGGCGGGGATGATGAAGTTGCCGTAGTTCAGCCGCGGGTAAATCACGCCCACCTGCGATCCCGGCGGGCAGTTGGCGATAGTGCCCGGATACAGCGACACCGCGCCTTGACCGGAGAGGTCCGCCCGCGAGCAGCGGGGCGTCGCCGCCGGGTTCACGATCAACCCTGCGGGGAAGTCGACCTTGACGTCCTTGATGCTGGCGTCCTGGTACTGGGCGCCGCTGGTCTGGAAAGAGGTGGTGACGTCGGGGTGGGCACCGGCCTGGGTCACCTGGTTGCCGGCGGTGTCGGTCGATTCTCCTTCGAAGAATTCGATCGAGTAGGCCGCGGAGGCCCGGTGCGCGCCGGTAAGGGCGCACATGAGGGCCAACAGCGCCGCCGTAACCGCGAGCAGAATTCGGCGCTTCATCGTGGTGGTGTGGGTAACGGTGCTCATCTGCGTCTCTCCCCTTCTGATCGCGCCGCTCACTTGCCGCTCCTGGCGTGGTTACGGGCGTGCTTCTTTCCCTTACCTGCCTTGCCGCCGTGCTTCTTGCCCGCCTTGCGGTGCTTGGCGGCGTGGCGCTTCTTGGCGTGGCGCTTCTTCTTCGCTTTGCGCTGGGCCGACTGGTTGGGCGGTCCCTGGAAGGAGGCACTGCCCGTCGCCGCCGGGGGTTTCGCGCCGACGATCGGCGGCTGGCAGGCTTCGCCTTCGCAGCTGCCTTTTTCGGGGCGGACCATCTGCGAGGCGAGGCCGCCGTCCATGCGGGCGTCGTAGAGGTCGACGACGTCGTCGGTGTCCTGTGGCACCAGTTGCTGGTCGGTGGTGAAGTAGACGTTGCGGGCGTCGAGGCTGGCGCCGAGGAACACCGATTCGGTATCCGCCCTCCCCGACGAGATCAGGTTCTGCCTGCCGTCGTTCCATTCGTAGACGTCACGCTGGTTGTTGCTGTCCTGGGGATTGAGCCGGGCCGGGGTCTGGAAGAAGACCCGGCCGTCGTCGGTCACGGGGTTGGAGGCGAGGTTGCCGACGATCGCGTGTCCCCAGTTCGCCGAGGCGGTACGGGGACACGAGGCGCATTCGACCTGGTCGGTCGGCAGGTCGTAGGCCCAGACCCGCAGGCAGGGGCCTTCGAGCCGTAGGCCGCCGTCGCGCGAACAGGTCGGCGCTGGCTGCCCGGCGACTGCGCCCCCCGTCTGGATCGCCGCGTGCAAGCCGTTGGGGCTGACCCGGAGCATCGAAGGCAAGGACGCACTGGTTTCACCGTATTGGCCGCTGGCGCTAAAGCTGGGCGCCCTCATCACTAGCCGCAGGGTCCGCGCATGAGTCTGCGGGTCTTCATGCCAGACGTAGAGGTTCTGTTCGCCGGCGGCCGCGTCGGGGGTGAGCTTGCCGGCAGCCACGAAGAAGACGGAGGAACCGTCAGGGCTGGCGGTCGGGACGAACGTTCCCCCGACACTCGGGCCGAAGGTGTTGTCGGGATCACTGGTGACGGTGAGGTCCAGCAGTTCGCCCGTGTCGAGGTCGTAGCGGTAGAGCGAGCCGGAGGAACCGGCATTGAGCGAATCGCTCCAGGATTCATCAGTCAGCGGCTGTCGCGAGGTGAAGTAGACGATCGAGCCGTCGCGACTCGCGTCGTTGAAGACGGCTGGCTTGACCTCGCCGACTTCGCCGGTCCGCTCCGAGACCGAGATCGGTTTCGTCCGGTCTCCTTCGCGGACGTAGAGTCCGTCATTCTCAGGGCTGAAGAAGATCCGCCGGCCATCGGCAGACATCGTCCGCCCCAGCCGTTCCAGGCTGGCCAGCTCCCTCACGTAGATCGAGTTTTCAGCCGGACTGCCATCGGGCATCAGGCTTACCAGGCGCAGCGTCCCGCCGCTAAAGACGTAGAGCTTCAGCTTGCCGTTGTCGGGCGCGTCAGGGGTAAGGGCGTCCGGTTCGAGGAGGAGGACCTTGTCGAAGCTGCTGTCTCCGCCTGCGGTCCCCCTTCCTTCCTTGACACCTGGTTCTCTGACGCTGGTGTAGATCAGTTCGTAGGTCTC
Source organism: uncultured Actinomycetes bacterium (assembly GCA_963708405.1). Classification (GTDB taxonomy): domain Bacteria; phylum Actinomycetota; class Thermoleophilia; order Solirubrobacterales; family 70-9; genus VAYN01. The sequence goes on along the minus strand of CAVPSL010000001.1, from coordinate 836,875 downwards.
CGTCGCGTTGTCGCGGAGGTAGACGTTGTACTGGCCGTAGACGGCATCGGAGGTCAGCGCCATGGGGCTGATGACGACCGAGTGGCTGAGGTCTTCGGAGGTCGCGGCGACGTCGGTCGGATCGAGCCCGCCGATGTTCAACAGCGGCGGCATGATGCTCTTCGTGCTCCAGCCTCCGTCGCCGCGGCGGGACGTGTACATGGTCTCGAAGATCGACGTCGGCGCTCCGGGGAAGGCGCCTTCGGCCGCAAAGTAGGCCCCTTCCCCGTCGGGCGCGACCTGGGTGTCGTTGGTGATGTATTCGCGCATCGGCACCCCGACCCCGTTCTTCTCCACCGGGGTCACCTGCTCGTAGGCGCGGCATTCCGTCAGGTTCGCCGCCCACTGCTGTTCGGCGCGGATTGCTTCGTTGGGGCAGGCACCGACTGCCGGGCCGGTGGTGAACGTGCGGTCAGCGCCCACCGCGGTGCCGGTGCCGTTCTGGGCGATCACCCGGTAGTGGTAGGTGGTGCCGGGCTGCAAGCCCTGAACCACCTGGGAGGCGAGAACCTGTTCGACCCCGCTTCCGGACGATGCCTGAGAAGTGCTGGAGCCGTAGGCGCTGCTCGTCCCGTACTCGAAGTGGTAGGTGGTGGCTTCGCCGGCCGGGTTCAGCTGCGCTCGCAGGCGCGCCGAGGTGGCGGTCTTCAGGTCGGCGCTCAGCGGGTCGATCAGGGGAGCGGTCTGGTCGGTGTGGAAGGAGACCGGAGAGGTGACCGTGATGCCGTCGAGGTTTTCGGCCCAGAGCCGGACTTCGTAGTCGGAGTTCGGGTTCAGGAACTTGGGGGTGGTGCTGACCGCGACCGGACTGGTCCCTTTGCCGGCGCTCAGGCTGGTGGTCCGCCGCCAGGTCGAGCCGCCGTCGGCGGAGTATTCGAACCGCCAGAGCGTGCCGTCGAGTTCATATCCCGAGGCCAGCCCGTTGGGGTTGACCGTGCCGGTGAACTCGGCTTCCGTCGCGGTGACGGTGCCGGGGTCGACCGGGTCGATGGTCAACGTCGGGGCTTCCGCCCAAGCCTGAGCCGCGAAGGCAAAGAACGACGTCAGCGCTGCGATTGCGAACAAGACCCTCGCGTGGCGTCTCACCAGATACCTCTCCTTGTCCCTGAGCCTCGGCCGTCCCCCTGCGGACGGGTTGCGTGGCTCGATTTCCCTGTGAACTGCTTGTTCCCTGATTCGCCGGCCGAGTAGAGCAAGTTCCTAGAAGGTGCATGCTGTACCAGCCTGGCGGACGCCAGTGAACCACTGACGCGCAGAGTTGTCAAGGGGATGTTCCTATGAGGAACGAAAAGTTCCTAGAACTGCGGGGTCGCGCTCAGGCCGCGGCGCGGCTGAGGCGGACCGCCTCGGAGGCCCCGAGATAGGGCGTGAGGATGAATTCGGCGAAGTCCGGGAGGAGCTCGGTGAGGCGCTCGGCTTCGCCGGCGGTGACCTTGCGTGAGGCCAGCGACGCGAGAGCGCCGAGGAGCGATTCCTCGGTCGTCTCCGGCAATGGCCGCTCGCCCTTGCCGCGCTCGGCGCGGCCGGCGGCCAGGTAGGGCTCGGCCGAATCGACGGCGGTGCGGAAGCGCTCGGCGATGACGGGGCCCGCACCGGTTGCCTCAACCAGACAGAGGCGGGCGAGGTCGGGCTCGGCGGCGAAGAAGGAGAGGACGGCGCGAGCGGCGGCGATCGCCCCGTGCGCCCAGTCCGTCTCGGCGCTCGCCGCCTCGCCGGCAACCTCGCGGACGTGGTCGACGACGACGTCGAAGGCGGCCAGGAAGCACTCGTCCTTGCTCTCGAAGTTCTCGTAGAAGACGCGGCGCGAGACCTTGGCCGCCTTGGTGATGTGGGTGATGGTCACCGCCGCGTAGCCGTGCTCGGCGACGGCGGTGGCGAGACCGGCGATCAGCCGCTCGCGCTGGTTGTGGGCTACCTGTTCCCGCGTAAAGCCGTGTCGGCCCGCGGGCAACGGCCCTAGCTCATCTTCAGGCACCCCCGCTCCCCCATTAGCCGACGATGCTCAGTGCCCCGGCCTCAGCGGCGGCTTTCTCTTCGCCGACGTAGGGCCGCAGGACGAACTCCAGGGTCTCGGGCAGCAGCGCCCGCAACTGGTCGGCTTCACCGCCGACCAGGCGCTGGTTGACGACCCACATGACGCCGCCCATCAGCGTGTCCTCGAGCGTGTCGGGCAGCTGCGCCCGGCGCGGGTTCAGCTCCCGCCCCGGCTTCAGCAGCGGCGCGAACTGCTTCATCGCCGCTTCCTGGCGCGCCGCCGCCTCCGGCCCCGCGGTCGAGGCCTCGGCCAGACAGGCGCGGGCGACGTTGGGGTTGGCGGCGATCACCTCGAACATCGCCCCGAGCCCGGCCGCGACCTTGTCCGGCCACTCGTGCTCGCGCTCGTAGGCTTCCTCCACCCGGCCGGTCAGCTGCTCGATCCCTTCGTCGAGCAACGCCATGAAGGCGGCCTCCTTGTCCTCGAAGCTCTTGTAGAAGGTCGCGTAGCCGACCTTCGCCTGCCGCACGATCATCTCGATCGTCGTCGCCTGGTAGCCGTGTTCGGCAACTAGGTCGGCAGTAGCTTCGAGGATCCGTCTCCGTTGGTCCGCGGCCGCGTCGGCCCGGCTTACCGGTTCTGGACCCGGAGGCTGCCGTGAGGCCTTACCGGGTAGTGCACGCACGCCATTAGGATAGCGCTAGTTCCCATTGGTACCCAGGCAGTATGTCGGATTAGCAATCGTTCCCAAACATGGACTACAGTACCTCGCGTGAATCAGCCCCGTCCCCTTCGAGCAGTCAGGTCATGGGAGGAGGCGGCCCCCGAGCGCGACCCGGCGGCGGCGATGCGGGAAGCGATTCTCCTCGTCGCCGGCGCCCAGGGCTACGAGGCAGCGACGCTGCAGGAGGTCGCCAGCCGCGCCAAGGTCACCCGGGCCCAGTTCCAGCGTCATTACGGCAGCCGCAAGGAGTGCTTCGCCGCGGCCTACGAGGAGGCCGCCGAGGACCTGGTCGAGCGCCTGCTCGAGGCCGGCCGCGACGCCCCCGCCTGGCGGCCCGGCTTCCGTGCTGCCCTGGCGGAGCTGCTGCGCTTCGTCGCCGAGCAGCCGCTGCTGGCGAAAGCGTTGCTGATCGAGGTCCGCGCCGCCCGCGGCGAGGCCTGGGCCACCCACCAGCGGCTCGTCGACCGGCTCGTCAAAGCCATCGACACCGCCCGCTCACAGCCCGGCGCCCTGCGCTCGGCCTCAGCGATGACGGCCGGCTTCATGGTCGGCGCGATCGAGGAATCGCTCGCCCTGGAGATCGGCGCCGGCCGCGCCACCGAGGCCGAGCGCCTGCTCCCCGACCTCGCCCACCTCGTCGTCCTCAACTACTTCGGCGAGGATGAGGCCTGGCTGGAACTGCGCTCCGAGGGCTCGGCCGCGCAGACCAGCTGAACGGAGACCGCCACTCTCACCAGACGACGCGTTCAGGGTCCGCCTCGAGCAGGCGCCGATCGGCACTGAGCAGTTGGGCGTCGTGCTCAACTGCGGTGGCGTAGATGAGGCGGTCAACCGGGTCGCCGTGGAACTTCTGGGGATCAAGGGAGCCAGCCCGGAGCGCGCAGCCGACCGTGGCCGACAGCACCCTCATTTCGTGAGCGCGCATGGCGGCAGCCAGCCACCTCGCCACCGGGCGATCCATGTCCAGCCGCCCCCGTATCGCGAGATAGGCGATCTCCTGCACGGACGCCGTACTGACGCCTAGATCCTCGCCGGCAAGCGCTCGCTCCGCCGCGGGACTGAGTCGTTCCGGGCTACCGACGAGCCAAACCAGCACGTGCGTATCGAGGACGATCAATCCTCTTTCTCCATGTCCCATGGACCCATGGAGAAATAGATCAACTCATCATCGCTCATGTTGATCTTGACGCTGCCGAGCAGGTCCTCTGGTCGCGTTGCGGGAACCACTTGTGCCACCGGACGGCCATGCTTGGTGACGACCAGCGTTTCGCCCGTCTCGGCGACCTCGTCGAGCAAGCGCAGACAGTGAGCCTTGAACTGAGTGGCGGTGATCTCGCGCTGAGTTTGAGACATGACAATGGTCACCGTACCATGGTCATTTTGTGGTCCTGAATCCGTTTTCGGCAGCGCAACGGCCATGCCGGTGCCAAGACCGCGGGGACCCGAGACTCTCCCCCTTGAAGGTTCGGCCGTCAGCCCTGGCGGGCGACCTTGGCCGCCTCGTCGCTGCCCAGGTACGGGGTCAGCGTGAACTCGACCAGGTCCGGCAGCAGGCTCTCCAGTTCGGCCGTTTTGCCGGCGATGATGCGGCGCGAGATCAGCGACATCATGCCGCCGACCAGGGCCTCCTCGGTGGTCGGCGAGAGGCGGGCCAGGACTTCCGGCGAGCGGCCCTCGCGGCCGGTCTGGAAGTAGGGGACGAAGCTCTGGATCGCGGCGTCGTAGCGCTCGACCACGACCGGGCCGGCGACCAGCGCCTCGACCATGCAGAGCCGGGCCAGGTTGGGCTCGGCGGCGAGGAAGTGCAGCATCGCGGCGATCCCGGCCCGCACCGCGTGGGGCCAGTCGTCCTCCTCCTCGAAGGCCTGGGCGACGCGCTCGCGCAGCTCCGCCATCACCGTGTCGTAGGCGGCGACGAAGCACTCGTCCTTGCTGGCGAAGTGCTCGTAGAAGGTGCGCCGGGAAACTGCGGCGTGGCGGGTGATGTGGGCGATCGTGGTGCCGGCGTAGCCGTTCTCGGCGATCGCCTCGGCGAGGCCGGCGATCAACCGCTCGCGCTGGTTATGGGCGACGAACTCGCGCGGCAGGCCGTGCCGGCCCGGAGGAAGGCGGGCTAGCTCGGGTGGGTACTCGGGGGCGGACTCGACAGACGGGTCGGCGGGATCGACGGCCACGGCCCGACGATACCGGTCGGGCGGATTTGAGCTGTAGCTCAGCTCCTCCAGCGCCGCCTCTACCCCCAGGTAAGGCATCACTGCTGCCGACATCAGCTGCGGCACCAGCGCCTGCAGGTTGTCGGTGTCGCCGCGCACGACCTTGGCGTAGAGCTGGCCGTAGGCGGAGCCAGCCAGCGCCTCGGCGGTCGTGTGTGGGACCGACTCGGGGTCGTCCATCTCCTTGCGGCCGGCGTCGATCAGCGAGGCCAGCACCCGCATCGTCATGTCGCGGCGGGCACGGGCAGCATCGCCGGCGGCCAGCACCTCGACCGCGAAGGAAGCGCGGTTGGGGTCGTGACAGAGCGAGCCGACGACCTCGTAGGCGACCGCGCGCAGTTTGTCGGGCCAGTAGTGCTCGCTTTCGTAGGCGCGCATCAACGACTGCATGCACTCCTCGTTCATCTCCTGCCAGGCGGTCAGGAAGCAGTCGTACTTGCCGCGGAAATGGCGGTCGAAAGCAGGACGGTCGACCCCGGCCCGGGTGACGATCATCTCGATCGACGTCTCCATGTAGCCCCGCTCGGCGCCAACCTCAATCAGGGCCTCGATCAGGCGCTCCCGCTCGGAAGAGGACGCGCTCCGAATCTCGGTCTCGAGCACTAGGTCATGGGACCTCCAGTCCCTGCCTTGGGCTTCAGCCCGCGGGGGCTGATGCGTGTTCGGCGACGGCCCGCTTGGAGGCCTCGGCGCCGAGATAGGGGGTAAGCGAGAACTCCACCAGCTCGGGCAGCAACTCCTCGATCTGCTCCGTTTGTCCCATGATGATGCGCTGGTAGATGATCCAGAAGATCCCCCCGATGATGGTCTCCTCGAGCGTCTCCGGCAGCTGCTCGCCGTGCGGCGAGACCTTGCGGCCCATGCGGAAGAGAGGCACGAACGCCTGGATCGAGCGCTCGTAACGCTCGACGGCGGCGGGGCCGGCGGAGAGCGCCTCGACGATGCAGGTGCGAGCCAGGGCCGGCTCGCTGGCGACGTAGTGCAGGAAGGCGGAGAGGCCGGCGTTGACCCGGGCGGGCCAGCTATCGACCTTGCTGGCGGCGTCGACGACGCGGCGCAGGGCCTCTTTGACCGCGAACTCCGAGGCGGCCAGGAAGCAGTCCTCCTTGGAGGAGAAGTTCTCGTAAAAGGTGTTGCGGGCGATGCCGGCGCGACGGACGATGTCGGCGACGGTGACGGCCCGATACCCCTTCTCGACGGTCTCCTCGGCGAGGGCCGAAATGATGCGCGCCCGCTGGTGCTGGGCGATGAACTCCTTAGGGAGGGGATGCCGGCCGGGCGGGGGCCGCATCGTAGACGCGTGTTCGGCCACGAACGCCAGAGTACCTTGAGCGTGCGCTAATGCCAAACTGGACGTTGGCGCTGTATACCGCTACAGTACCGAACTCCAGACAATCGGTTCCCTTGATCGAGTCAGAAAGGGCTCTAATGGGTAAGCGCGCCGAATCCAAGGTCCTGGCAGGGGCGGAGGGGACCGGCACCAAGTCCGCACCCGAACTACGACTGGTGACTTCGTCGAAGCGGCAGCTGATCCTCGATGGCATGCTGGAAGCGGTCGGCGCGGAGGGATACGAGCGTACCTCCGTGCGCACGGTCCTCGACCGCACGGGCGTCTACCGGCAGGCCTTCTACGACAACTTCAAGGACAAGGACGACTGCTACCTGCAGGCCTTCGACGCCGGCCTGGAACGGCTGGAAGCGATCGTCACCGCGGGCGCCGCCGAGGAGACGACCTGGAGCGGCCAGCTGCGGGCGGGGCTGGGAGCGCTGCTCGCCTTCCTCGACGAAGAGCCGGACATCGGCCGCGGCCTGATCGTCGAGGTGCACGCCGCCGGGCCCGAGGCGCTGGCCAAACGGGCAGCGGCGATGCAGCGAGCAACCGGGTTCATCGACAGCGCCCGGGGCAAGGTCGCAGAGGGCGAGGAACCGCCGGCGATCGCCCCCGAGGGCGTCGCCGCCGGCATCCACGCCGTCGTCCACTCGCGTCTCGCCTCCGGCGCCAGCGATGGCTTCAGGAAGCTGCTGCCGGAGTTCATGTACTTCGCGGTGATGCCCTACTTCGGGGCCGAGGCCGCGGCGGCCGAGATGCAGACCGCCAGCGCCGCTCTATAACCGCTCCACATTCCCCACTTCGCTCCCGCGGGTGACCCCGCGGAAGTCGAGCACCGAGCGGCGCCGTCGGACAACAGCCTCGTAGTCGAGTCCCGGGTGGGCGGTGACGATCGCCGCCAGGTCGGCCCCCGCCAGTGCCCTCCGTCCAGCCCCACCGAGGCGAGCCCTGCTCGGGCAACTCGGCACGTGGGGGTCGTGGTAGGAGACCTCGGCGCCGAGCTCCTTGCAGGCGGCGATGATCTTCAGCGCCGGGGACTCGCGGATGTCGCCGACGCCGCGCCTTGTAGGAGACGCCGAGGATGAGGATGCGGGAGCCCTTGACCGGCTTGCCGGCCTCGTTCAGGGCCCGCTCGATCCGCTCCACGCAGAAGCCAGGCTGGGCCTGGTTGATCTTGCCGGCGAGCTCGATGAACTCCGGGTAGAAGTCGTGCTCGCGGGCCTTGAAGGCGAGGTAGAAGGGGTCGACCGGCAGGCAGTGGCCGCCCATCCCGGGCCCGGGGTCGAAGCGCATGAAGCCGAAGGGCTTGGTCGCGGCGGCGTCGATCACCTCCCAGACGTCGATGCCGAGCCGGTCGCAGAGCTGGGCCAGCTCGTTGACGAGGGCGATGTTGACCGAGCGGAAGATGTTCTCGAGGAGCTTCGCCAGCTCGGCCGCCTCGGGGCTGGAGAGGACGACGACCTCGTCGCAGACCTCGAGTAGAGCTCGCGGGCGCGCTCGGCGCAGGCCGGGGTGAGGCCGCCGACCAGCTTCGGCGTGGTGCGCGACGGTGTAATCGGTGCGGCCGGGGTCGATCCGCTCGGGCGAGAAGGCGAGGTGGAAGTCCTCGCCGGCCGACAGGCCCGAGCCCTCCTCGAGGATCGGCAGCAGGCGCTCGCGGGTGGTGCCGGGGTAGGTGGTCGACTCGAGCACGACCAGCTGGCCCTCGCGCAGGACCTCGCGAGAGCGCGGTGGCGGAGTCGAGCAGGTAGGTGAGGTCGGGCTCGCGCGAGTTGGTCAGCGGCGTCGGCACGCAGATCACCACCGCCTCGCAGGCGGCGAGCTCGGCGTACGTCGGCGGTCGCCCGCAGGCGCCCGCCGAGCGGGGCCAGGACCGCGTCGGGGACGTCCTCGATGTAGCTGCGGCCGGCGTTCAGCGCCTCGACCTTGGCGCGGGTCGGCGTCGAGGCCGACCACCTCGTGGCCGGCCTCGGCGAAGGCGACGGCGAGGGGCAGGCCGACGTAGCCGAGGCCGACGATCCCGATCCGCATCGGCGGCAGTCTAGTGGCCGGGTTGGACAGGTCGCCCGCACTGCCCTACGCTGATTGAGATGGATTCGTCATCGGCTTCCGGATCCAGAGTTCGCGTCCGGTTCGCACCCAGGCCTGACCCGGGCCTACGCGGTCCGCTCCGAGCGCGAGCGCCTGCTCGAGGCGATGATCCGGGTCGCCGCGGCGAAGGGCTACGAGGCGACGACGGTCGCCGACGTGGTCGAGGTGCGCGGCGGTCTCGCGCGAGACCTTCGACGAGATGTTCGCCGGCAAGGAGGCCTGCTTCCTGGAGGCCTACGACGCCGTCATCGACGTCCTCGTCGCCCACGTCACCGCCGCCTTCGAGAGCACCGTCGGCGAGCCCTGGCCAGACCGGATCGCGGCGGCGCTGCGGGCCCTGGTCGAGCTGCTCGCGCGCCGAGGCCGACATCGCCCGGATGGCGATGGTCGAGGTGACCGCCGTCGGCGAGGACGCGCGGATCCGCTACCGCGCTGCGCTCGGCCGCTTCACCTACTTTCTCGAGGAAGGGCGCACCGCCTCGCCCCAGGGCGACGAGCTCCCCGCCGACACCGCCGGCTTCGCGATCGGCGGCGCCACCTCGATGATCTTCGACGAGGTCCGCGCCGGCCGCGGCCCCGGACTGCGCGGATCCTCCCCGACCTCGTCTTCGCCGTCCTCATGCCCTACCTCGGCCCCGAAGCCGCCGAGGACGAGATGCGCCGCGTCGCCGGCGAGATCTAGAGAACGATCAGTCGGGCCAGCGGTCGCGGGCGATGACGCCGTCGCCGCCCTCTGGCTTGGTACCGCCGATCGCGATCAGCTCCAGTCCGTCGGGGCCGGCGTCGAAGCCGCGCACCGTCGCCGCTGCGACCCTGACGACGTCCCAGCGGCGCAGCTCCACGACCTCGTCATCGAGCTTGACCCGGCCAGAGCCACCAACTACGACGTAGGCCTCCTCCTGCACCTCGTGGCTGTGGCCGTCGCGTGGAGACGAAGCCGGGCGCGAAGCGCTCGTAGGTGACGCCGAGCTGATCGGAGTCGAGGTATTTCCGGGCGAAACGGATCTCGCGGTCCGGCATTTCGGCGGCGTTCGTCGATCTCCATCAGGTTCTTGATCGCGTAGCGGGACATGCGCCTCAGTCTCTAGGGGGAGAGTTCGGTGGCTCCAGAGCATTACCCAGGTCGTGGCTCTTCCAATCGAGACCCTTCTACAGCAGCGTTACACTCGGCCGGTGAGCGAGACGATGGACTTGACGATCGTCTACGAGGACGGAGACGAGGGCTGGGTGATCGCCGTGATTCCGGCGGTGCCCGGGGTGTTGAGCCAAGGCCGCACCCGAAAAGAAGCCCGGGAGAACGTCCTTGATGCGCTTGCGCTGATGCTGTCCCCGGAGCCACCGGAAGACGGGGACACGCGCGAGCGCGAGTTGCTGCGTTTGACGATCGCGTGAAGCGGCGCAACCTCGAGCGGTATCTCCGCGAACACGGCTGCAACCAGCTGGACGAGGGCGGCAGGCACACGCGTTGGAAGGGGCCGGGCGGTCAACGTTCGACGATCCCTCGACATCGAGAGATCGACTACCGACTCGCCCGAGAAATCTGTCGGCAACTCGGCGTCCCGCCCATTCGGAGCGAGCGGTAGCGAGCCTAGGAGCCGGTTGCGGCCGGGGCGAGGCGGTTGGCCCAGGGGCGGGCCGTTTCGAGCTGGGCGGCGAGGCGGATGAGGGTGGCCTCGTCGAAGGGGGCGCCGGTCAGCATCGTGCCGACGGGGAGGCCGCCGTCGCTCCACTCCAGGGGGAGGGAGACAGCGGGCTGGCCGGTGACGTTGCTGAAGGCGGTGAAGGAGACCGAAGCGATGGTCTCGAAGACCGGCTGCTCGGGGGCGGCGTGCTGGGTGGTGAGGACGTGGCCGACCGAGGGCGGCAGCACTCCCGAGGTCGGGGTGAGGAGGACGTCGAAGTCGCGTCCCCAGCGGGCGACCTCACGGCGCGAGAGCATCTCCAGCTTGCGCACGGCGACGACGTAGTCGTAGGCGCTGACGTGATTTTTCGCGACCTCGTAGCCGTGGCGGTTGTGCGGCTCGACCTTCTCCCAATCGACGCCGTCGTAATCGGCGAGACCGCCGGCGGTCATCGCGATGAAGGCCAGCATCAGCTCCTCGGAGACGGTCGGCACCTCGGTCTCGACCACCTCGTGCCCGAGCTCCTCGAGGAGCGAGCCGACCGCCCGGGCGGCGGCGGCGCAGGCGGGGTCGGTGGGGATTCCCATCGGTGCCTCGGCCATCAGGCCGACGCGCAGCTTGCCGACCTCGGCGCCGACCTCGGCCGCGTAGGGGCGGGCCGGTGGCAGGGCGTTGTTCCAGGCCAGCAGGTCGGGACCGGCGCTGGCGTCGAGCGCGACGGCGGTGTCGGCGACCGTGCGAGTGACGACGCCCTCGACCACCGCGCCCATCCAGGTCTGCGCCAGGCGGGGGATGCGACCGCGGCTCGTCTTCAGCCCGACCAGTCCGGTGTAGGCGGCGGGGATGCGGATCGAGCCGCCGCCGTCGTTGGCGTGGGCGATCGGGAACATGCCGCCGGCGACCGCGGCGGAGGCGCCGCCCGAGGAGCCGCCGGAGGAATGCTCGGGATTCCAGGGGTTGCGGGTATAGCCGTAGCGCGAGTTCTCGGCGACGGTGAGCGGCCCGAACTCGGGCGTGTTGGTGCGGCCACAGAGGACGAAACCGGCGCGGCGGAAGGCCTCGACGACCAGCTCGCTCTCCTCGCTCGGCCCCTCCGGAGCGCCGTTGGATCCGTAGGTGACCGGCCAGCCGGCGACCACAGTCAGGTCCTTGATCGGGATCGGGACGCCAAGGAAGGGAGCGTCGTCACCGGCGGCGAGCTTTTCGTCGGCGGCCCGGGCGGCGGCTCGCGCCGCCTCGTCGTCGCGCCAAATCACGGCGTTCAGCTCCGGGTTGCGGGCGTCGACCGCCTCGAGGCAGGCGTCGAGCAGCTCCAGCGCCGATACCTCCCTCGCCTTCAGTGCCGCCGCCAGCTCCAGCGCCGGCCTCGTCGGTCCAAGCTGGCTCACCAGCCAAACCATATTCTCCACGGCTATGTAACGTCGCCGCCCGTGAGTGGAACGGCCGAGAGCGAGCGGGCGATGGCGATCCGGATGGAGGGCGTCACCGTCTGGCGCTGGGTTGCGCGCGAGGAGCGGCGGGCAGTGCTGCTGGCTGAGGTCGACTGGACCGTGCGCCAGGGCGAGCACTGGATCGTGCTGGGGCCGAACGGGGCCGGCAAGACGACCTTGCTGAACATGGCGGCGGCGGTTTCGCATCCCTCCGCGGGGACGGTCGAGGTGCTCGGCGGTCGCCTCGGCGGCGTCGACATGCGGGCGCTGCGGGAGCGAATCGGGACGATCGAGCCCGGCGTGGCGCGGCGGCTGCGGGGCCGGCTGACGGCGCTGGAGATCGTCCTCACCGGCGCCTTCGGCAGCATCGCCCTGCAGGAGAACCGGATCGAGCCCTTCCACCGCGAGCGGGCCGAGGCCCTGCTGGAGACGGTGGGCGCGGTGGCGCTGCGCGACCAGCGCTTCGAGAGCTGCTCGCAGGGCGAGCGGCAGCGGCTGCTGCTGGCGCGGGCGCTGATGGACGAACCGGAGCTGCTGCTGCTGGACGAGCCGACCACCGGCTTCGACCTGCCCTCGCGCGAGCGGCTGATCGCCTCGCTGGTGGCGATGGCGAACGAGAACCCGACCCTGCCGACGGTCACCGTCACCCACCACCCGGAGGAGATCCCGCCGACGGCGACGCACGTGCTGCTGCTCGCCGACGGGCGCGTCACCGCCGCCGGCCCGATCGCGACGACGCTGACCGGCGCGGCGCTCTCGGAGTGCCTCGGCGTCGAGGTCGAGGTCGCTCGCAACGGCGGTCGCTGGGCTGCGATGATCGCCGCCTGAGACAACGCCGCGGTCGAGGCGCCGGCATGACGAGAGGACGCGAGATGGCGACCATCACCAAGTACGAGTCGGAGCAGATCGAGAAGGCCAACGCGACCGGTAAGACGCCCGTCGTCTTTATCCACGGGCTCTGGCTGCTGCCGAGCAGCTGGGACCGCTGGGCCGCGGTCTTCGAGGCAGCTGGCTATGCGCCGCTGACGCCGGGTTGGCCCGACGACCCGCAGACGGTCGAGGAGGCCAACGCCAATCCCGAGACCTTCGCCAAGAAGACCGTGGGCCAGGTCGCCGACCACTTCCAGGAGGCGATCGAAGGGCTCGACCGCAAGCCGGCGGTCGTCGGCCACTCCTTCGGCGGCCTGCTGACCGAGATCCTCGCCGGCCGCGGCCTCGCCGAGGCCTCGGTGGCGATCTCCCCCGCCCCCTTCCGCGGCGTCCTGCCGCTGCCGATCTCGGCGCTGAAATCCTCGAAACCGGTACTTGGAAACCCCGCCAACCGCAACCGCGCCGTGCCCCTCTCCTACGAGCAGTTCCGCTACGCCTTCGCCAATGCCGTCGAGGAAGACGAGGCCAAACAGCTCTACAACGAGTTCGCCGTGCCGGCCGCGGGAGCACCGCTCTTCCAGGCGGCGACCGCCAACCTCAACCCCTGGACCGAGGTCAAGGTGAAGAGCAAGAACCCCGACCGCGGCCCCCTCCTGATCATCGCCGGCGAGGAGGACCACACCGTCCCCTGGGCGATCTCCAACGCCTCCTACAAGAAACAGAAGCGCAACCAAGGCGTGACCGAGATCGTCGAGATCCCCAAACGCGGCCACGCCCTGACGATCGACAACGGCTGGCGCGAGGTCTGCGACAAAGCGCTCGACTTCGTCAAGCGGTTCACCTAGCTAGTACGCGGTAGTGCGGCAGCGCGGTCGCGGCAGAGCCTTGTAACGGGCACCGCGGCCGCGGTTCCAGAGGAGTGAGTCGAGGGCGGCGGGGGTGAGGCGGCCGTCGGTGGCGGCGGCGAGGAGCTCGACGGCGTGGACGGCGCCGGCGCGCAGCTCGACCTCCTCGGGGCTGTCGTGGACGATCAGCTCTTCGGCTTCGATCCGGGCCGAGAAGGGCGGGGTCCAGATGGAGGATGCCGTCGAGGCGGAGGACGTGGGGGACGAGGTTGTCGGCGAAGGCGGTGAGCCGGTCGAGGCCGGAGAGGGCGGCGACGTCGGCGCGGTCGACGTCGGCGGCGGCGAGCTGGGCGCGCTTGAAGAAGGGGACGGACCGGCCCTCATAGACGGAGGTGTCGGCGAAGGCGGCCCAGTCGGCGAGGGCCGGGGCGGAGCCGGCGGCGGCGTCGACCAACAGCTCGAAGCTGCCGCCGTGCTCGCCGCCGACGTGCTCGCCGACATCGCGGAGGGAGGCGGCGAACTGGGCCATCAGCGGGTGCTCGGGGTCCTGCCCGAGGGTGGCGGCGACGGCCGCCGGGGTCATCGCCGCCAGCTCCGGCGCGGTCCAGGCGCCCCCGCCCCGAAAGCGCTCGGCGACGCCGGCGGCGACAGTGAAGAAGCCGCTGTGGCCGGGGCGCTTGCGGATCGTCGGCCACCAGCCGGAGCCGAAGTTGATCGCGTCGAGGCAGATCGCGAAGGCGGCGCGCGCCTCGCGGTCGGCGGCACCGATGTCGAGCGCGGGGTCGGGAGCGCCCTCATCGCCGGCCTCCCCTGCCGCCTCCTCAAGCGCGGCGGCGTAGGCCGGGATCGCCGCCGTCTCGATCCGCACCGCGCGGGCCCGCTCCGCCACCAAGGCGCAGGCCGCGCGCACCTCGTCGGCGATCAGGCCATGACCTCCGCGGTGACGTCCTCGAACTCGATCCCCATCGGGGCCGGGATGTATTCGTGGTGCAGCAGGTGGGAGAGCAGCTCGACGCCGTCGATCAGGCGTGGGCCGGGGCGCGAAAAGCTGGCGGCGGCGTCGACCGCGTAGACACGCCCGGCGCCGAGCGCGCCGAGCCGCTCGCGGCAGGCAAGCGCCTGCGCCCGCGAGTCGTCGATGTCCCAGCCGCAGGGCATGACCACGACGACGTCCGGTTCCAGCACGCTGAGCCGATCCCAGCTCACCTCCGCCGACTTCATCCCGGCTGTGCCGACCAGGTCTTCGCCGCCGGCGAGAGCGATCATTTCCGGCACCCAGTGGCCGCCGACGAAGGGTGGGTCGAGCCACTCCAGGGCAATCACCCGCGGCCGGTTGGTGATCGTGACGGCGATCCGCACCGCCGCCAAGCGCGCTTCCAGTTCCCGCCGCAGCTCACGGCCGTGGTCCGGCACGTAGGCAGCCTCGCCGAGCTTGACGACGTCGGCCAGGACATCGCTGAGCGTGCTTGGGTCGAGCTGGAGGACACGGGGGCGGCTGGGCAGACGCGCGGCGACCGCGAGCACGTCCTCGTAGGAGACGGCGCAGACCTCGCAGACGGCCTGGGTGACGATCAAGTCCGGCTCGAGCTCGGCCAAGCGCTCCTCGTCGAGCGTGTAGAGCGCGCGGCCTTCGCCGATGGTCGCCTTCACGGTGCGGTCGATCTCGCCCGCGTCGAGGCCGGCGGGAATGACGGTCGCGGTCAGCTGCGGCAGCCGCTGCGCCGGCGGCGGCCAATCGCACTCGTGGGTGACGCCGACCAGATCGTTCTCGAGGCCGAGGGCGTAGGCCATCTCCGTCGCCGACGGCACCAGACTGGCGATCCGCATCGGTTCAATATGACACCCCGGAGGCCGGGTGGCGAATCTTTCCGGTGAATTGCCGGACGAATCGCCACCCGTCTCCGTTTCAGCTCATTTCACCGCCGCGACCAGCGCGTTGGCGCCACCCTGCATCCCGGCTTTGTTGGGATGGATCGGGGCCGCGAGTTCGCCCGGCACGAGCGGTTCGACCCAGCGGGTGGAGCTGCTCTTGCAGGCGTCGTGGCCGATGCTGGCGCTGTACCAGTTGACCAGGGTCGCCCCGGCTGCCGCCGCCTGGGCGGCGAGCATCGAGTCGAGGTGCTGCTCGGTCGAGCGCAGGTAGGGCACGTCGCCGAAACCGATCGGCATCTGCGGCCAGCAACCGCTGCCGGTCTCCGGGAAGATCGCTGGGTAGTTGACGACGTAGATTTTTGCGCTCGGAGCGCGGGTTTTGATCCCTGCCAGGACCGCCGCCACCTTCGGCGCCGTCGCTTCGATCCGTTCCGCCAACTGGTCGTGGCCGCCGGCGTCGTATTTGTCCTTGCAGGGGGTGCTGAAGGGGTTCAGCGTGATGCAGCTCTCCGCCACTTCGGAGAAGCCGATGTCGTTGCCGCCAATCGTCAGCGAGACGACCGTGGTGGAGGGGTCGAGCGAGTTGAACTGGGGCGGGTTGGGCCCGTCCGGTTCGACGTTCTGCGGGTTGGTCATGTCGGTGGTGGTGGCGCCGCTGCAGCTTGCATCGCGCAGGGTCAGGCCGATGCTGGGCGCCGCCAGGTGGGCGTAGTTGTGGTCCGATTTCAGGCAGCCGAGTGGCAGCACCGGGTTGGGGATAAGCGGCCCCGCCGCGTAGGAATCTCCGAGCGCGACGTAGTTGGCGGCGCGGGCAGCACTGGCGGCGACCGCGAAGACGAGTGCCAAGAGGACGGCCGCGAGGAGGAACGCGCGCGGGAGGCGCCGGGGGTGCTCGATCGTCAGGGACTTCATCTACCTCTCCTTCCGACTGGTTTAGCCCCTGCCTCCCAGTGGTAAATCCTTAGTACTCAACTTATGCTGCTTCTAAACAAGTATGGGTCTCGGTCCACTATATGATCTACCAAATTTTCGGTATGAAAGGGAGGACCGTCCCATGCGCCGCTGCCTAACGCTGCTGCTCTCGACCGTCGCCAGCCTCGTGCTCGCGGCCTCTGCCTCGGCCCAGGAACTGCCCGTCATCTACAACGGCGTGCTCGGCTACGCCCACGTCAGCCCGACCGCCAGCCCGCCCGGCGCCAACGACTGGACCTGCCGCCCGAGCGCCGCCCACCCACGGCCGGTGGTGCTGGTGCACGGCACCTTCGCCGACATGTCCGATAGCTGGCAGGCGCTCTCGCCGCTGCTGCGCAACCACGGCTACTGCGTCTTCGCGCTCAACTACGGCTCCAGCAACGGCAGCGGCGCGGTCGGGATCTACGGCACCGGTGACATCCGCCAGTCGGCGGCGGAACTTTCCGCCTTCGTCGACCAGGTGCTGACCGCCACCGGCGCCGCCAAAGTCGACCTGGTCGGCCACTCGCAGGGCGGGATGATGCCGCGGTACTACCTCAAGTACCTCGGTGGCGGCGCCAAGGTCGGGACGCTGGTCGGGCTGGCACCGTCCAACCACGGCACCAGCGCCGACGGCCTGCTGACGCTGGGCAGCTACTTCCCCGGCGCCAACTCGTTCTTCGGCGCCTGCCTCGCCTGCGAACAGCAGGAAACCAACTCGCCCTTGCTGACCGAACTCAACGCCGGCGGCGAAACCGTGCCCGGCGTCTCCTACACGGTGATCGAGTCCCGCTACGACGAGGTCGTGACGCCGTACACCTCGGCCTTCCTCAGCGGTTCCGGGGTCACCAACATCACCCTGCAGAACCAGTGCATCCTCGATGCCGGCGAGCACCTCTCGATGCCCTATGACCACATCGCCGACGCCGACGTACTGACCGCGCTCGACCCGGCGCACCCCCAGCACCCGATCTGCACGCCGATCGCGCCGGTGGCGGGCGGCTGAGGGGAGTGACCCTGCCCATCGCCGCCATGGTGCAAACTTCGGCGGCGATGGGCACCGCGCAGAGACCGGATCCGACCGAGGCCGTACGGCATCAGTTGCGGCCGCTGTTCGACCAGATCGTGATCAAGGAGTTGGACCAAGACCGGGTGCGCCGCTCCGGCCTGGTCGTGCCGCCGGGCACGCACGAGCCGCCGCCCCAGCAGGGGATCGTGCTGGCGGTCGGACCGGGGCTCGACTGGTGGGCGCAGGCCGGAGTCGAAATGCCGGTGCAGCCGGGCGATCACGTCGTCTTTCCCTCCTCCGCCGGCGCCTGGGTCGAGGTCGACGAGGAGCGCCTGTTGGTCTGCCGGGTAACGCAGCTCCTCGGTGTGCTCGAGTCGGCCGCGCTGCGGGAGTAGACGCGGGCGCCGTCAGGCGCAAGACTGCTCGGTGATGCCCGAGCGTCCCGTGGTCATCCGGGCGGGCCTGGCGATTATCGCCATCGCCGCGGTCTCGCTGCTCTTCATCGCCTCCTACGCCGGTGCCCTGCACGAGCCGCGCCCGCACGACGTGCCGGTCGCGGTGGAGGCGGCGGTGCCGGCGAAGGTCAGCGCCGAACTCGATCGCTCGCCGGCGATCCGCGTCGTCGCCAAGCGCAGCGCCGGCGCAGCGATCGAAGCGATCAACACCCGCGACGTCTACGGAGCTTTGCTGGCGCAGCGGCGCGGGCTCGTGCTCGTCGTCGCCCCGGCCGCCGGTCCGGCGGTGGCGGAGGCGCTCAAGGCGACGCTGCCGCCGCAGCTCCGTCGCAGCGGCGTGCCGGTCACGGTCCGCACCGTTCACCCGCTGCCGGAAGCCGATAGTCGCGGCCTGGTCGGCTTCTACACCGTGGTCGGCTGGATCGTCGGCGGCTACCTGGGCGCCACCTTCCTCGGCCTCATTTTCGGCACCCAGCCGGGGCGCCGCCACACGGTCTGGAGGCTCGGCGCGCTCGGCATCCTCGCCCTCCTCACCGGCTTCGGCGGCGCCGCCGTCGCGGCCGGGATCGGCGACTGGAGTGCCTCGCTCTTCTCCCTCGGCCTGGTCGGGACGCTGACCGTGGCCGCCGTCGGCGCCGTCACCGTGGCCCTGCAGTCGGTGCTCGGTTTGATCGGGACCGGGCTGGCGATCCTGATCTTCGTCGTCCTCGGCAACCCCGCCTCCGGCGGGCCTTACTCGGCCGAGCTGCTGCCGGGGCTGTGGCGGGCGATCGGCCAGCTCATCCCGACCGGAGCAGCGACGACGGCGCTGCGCGACATCGCCTACTTCCCGGACGCCTCGGTCGCCGGGCCGGTGCTGGTGATCGCGATCTGGCTCGTCGCCGGCGTCGTCGTCGCCCTGGCCCTGGGGCAGCGCCGCGGCCCCCTCACCGAGGACGAGGCCGCCGCCTCGGCGGGCGCGGCCGTGGCGCCCTAGCGGCTGAGGACAAGCTGGGTGCCCTGGCGCTTGAGGTCCATCATCCGCTCGTCGGCGGCGCGCATCAGCGTCTCGAAATCGTGGCCATCGTCGGGGAAGACTGCCCAGCCGATCGAGGCGCTCGGGGCAGGGGCGGGCGAACCAGGCTCGCGCATACCGACGGCGGTGCCGATCGCTTCCGCCATCCGCTGCGCCCCCTCGCCGTGGGCGCCGGGAGCGACGACGGCGAACTCGTCGCCGCCGATTCGCGCCAGGGTGTCGGTCGAGCGGAGGATTTCCTGCGCCCGTGCCGCCGCCGTGCGGAGGACGGCGTCGCCGACCTGGTGGCCGTGCTTGTCGTTGACGCCCTTGAAGTCGTCGAGGTCGAAGAGCAGCAGGGCCAGGGGCGAGTCGTCGTCGTCGCGGCGGCCGAAGGCGTGGCGGCGGCGCTCCAGCTCACGCTGCATGGTCTCGTCGAAGACGCGGCGGTTGCCGACGCCGGTGAGCGGGTCGAGGTGGGCGATCTCGCGCTGGTGGACCTCGGCGGCGACGAGGCGGCGTTTGAGGCCGATCATCACCCAGGCGGCAGCGAGGAAGCTGGCGACCAGGGCCAGGTAGCGCGGCAGGAAGGCGTAGTCGATCGCCTTGCCGTCGTAGAGCAAGGGTGCCCCGGCGACCAAGACCAGCTCGATCGAGAGCGGCCAGGCCCAGCGGGCGGGGAAGAAGAAGGCGGCGTAGAGGAGCGAACAGACGAGGAAGGGCTCGACGTAGCTGATCGCGCCGCCGGTCATGTAGATCGCGACGCCAACCACCGGCACGGTGACGACCATGCCGAAGGCGAGCGCGTTGATCGAGGCGTTCTGCCAGGGGATAGCGCCGGTGACGCTGCCGACCCCGTAGATGAAAACTCCCACGCCCAGCGCCAGCACCCAGCCGATGCCGATGTGGACGGCGCCCGGTAGGAAGGCACCGCCGATGCCGACAAGCGCCGCGACCAGCCAGAGGACACCGGAGATGCGGCCCATGCGGCCGCGCTCTTCGGCGTCTTCGGCGAAGGTGGGGCCGGCGGCTTTCGATGGGTACAGCGGCATCTCCACTACCCATCGGCGGCTGCCGCCGGATGCTTAACGCCGCTCGATCATCCGGCCTCGGAGTAGGCGGGCTCGGCCGTCGCGGCCTCCGCGTCGCCCTCCATCTCCGGCGCCGCCATCGGCTCCGGGTTGCGCAGGACGATTACCGCCACAGCCACCGCCGCGGCCGCCAGGCCGGCGCCGATCAGGTAGGCGAGGTGGTAGCCGGAGGTCAGCGCCGAGGCCTGGGAGGCGCCGTCGGCGACGAGGTTCTGGGTGCGCTGGGTGGAGAGCGTGGCGAGCACGGCGAGGCCGATCGCACCGCCCACCTGCATGCTGGTGTTGACGACCCCGGAGGCGAGGCCAGCATCCTGCGGGGTCGCCCCCGACATCGCCAGCGTCATCAGCGAGGGGAACGAGGTGCCGACCCCGATGCCGACCAGCAGCAGCGCCGGCAGCACGTCGACCCAGTAGTTGGCGTCGACCGGGGCGCGGGCGAAAAGCAGCAAGCCGGCCACGACGAGGGAGACGCCCGGCACCAGCGTCGTCTTCGGGCCGAAGCGCATGATCAGTTTTTCCGAGAAGCCGAGCGAGAGCGCCCCCATCACCACCGAGGCCGGCAGGAAGGCGAGCCCGACCTCGAGCGCGTCGTACTTGAGCACCTTCTGCAAGTAGAGGGCACCGATGAAGAACATCCCGAACATGCCGGCGACCAGCAGCGCCTGAACGACATTGGCGCCGGAGACGTTGCGGGAGCGGAACAGGCGCAGCGGCATCAGCGGGTTCTCGATCCGCGACTGGCGGAAGATGAAGGCCGCCAGCAGGGCCAGCGAGACGGCGCCGAGGCCAAGCGTCTTGGTGCTGCCCCAGCCCCAGTGGTCGACCTGGAGGATCGTGTAGACGCCGAGCATCAGGGCGGCGGTGATCAGCGCCGCGCCGGGGTAGTCGGCGCCGTGGTGGAGGCCGATCCCGGGCCGGCCGGTGACCAAGCGGCGGGCCAGGTAGGCGGTGAGGATCCCGATCGGGAGGTTGATCAGGAAGATCCAGTGCCAACTGATCGCCTGCGTGAGGACGCCGCCGGCGAGCAGGCCGATCGAGCCGCCGGCGGAGGCGACGAAGCCGTAGACCCCGATCGCTTTCGCCTGCTCGGCGCGGTCGGGGAACATCGTCACGATCATCCCCAGGATCACCGCCGAGGCGAGGGCGCCGCCGATGCCCTGCACGAAGCGGGCGCCGATCAGCATCCCCTCGGTCGTCGAGGCGGCACAGACCAGGGAGGCGATGGTGAAGATCGTCAGCCCGATCAGGAACATGCGGCGCTGGCCGAGCAGGTCGCCGAGCCGTCCCGCCAACAGCAGCAGGCCACCGAAGGGGATCATGTAGGCGTTGATGACCCAGGCCAGGTTGCTCTGCGAGAAGCCGAGGTCCTCCTGGATCGAGGGCAGGGCGACGTTGACGATCGTCGCGTCGAGGACGATCATCAGCATCCCCGCGCAGAGCACGTAGAGGGCGAGCCAGCGGCTATCGGTGTTCTCGGTGGCGTTCAAGTTGTTCCTCCTGGTCGTCTGGGGATTTCCGTCGTCTACCTGGACGACGAACGGCCGATCGGAAAATCGACAGCGGCTACAGGTAGGGACTCGCGGCTGGACCGAAACTCATCGCCGGCCGCTCAGGGAATGCGACTCGGCAACCCGAAGCGCTCGAAAACCGAGCGGACGCCGACTGGGTCGGTCGCGTAATCGGGGCACCGAGAGTACCCGTCCGGGGTGTCGGCCGCCCTGACGACTTTGCCCCCTCCCCCTTATAGGGGGGTGAAAAGTCGACAGGGCGAGCGGGGACGGTGCCGCCCGGTCAGGCAGGCCGGGCGGCACCGCGGCAGTCCCCTCTCTAGTCGCTCACGCTGACTGCCTGTGAGCGGCCGATCGGTCGGCCCCGGTCGTCGAGGGCGACGACCTCGACGTAGGGGTCGCGAGTGTGGGCGTCGACGGTCGTGCTGAGCCCGTCCCAGGCGGCGCTGCCGACGGGGTGCAGGCTCCAGGGCCGGCGGCCGGAGAGAACGAGCCAGCGCTCGACCTCGGTGGCACCGTTCCAGGTCGCGGTGACGCTGACGCTGTTGCGGCCGCTGCCCGTGGCGACGGCGGTGGGGTCGGTGTCAGGATCGCCGACCCAAGGCGAGCGATAGGCCCGGTAGGTGTCATAGCCGGCCGGCAGTTGCGCGTCCCAGAGCAGGTTGCCGGCGCCATCGAACTCGGAGAAGCGGCCGAGCTGGCCCCAGCCGACGAAGAGGTGGCCGCCGGGCAGCCGCTGCGCGTTGCCCTGCGAGCCGGCCGAGAGACCGTCGGGGTGCTGGACCGCGCTGACCAGCGTCGCCGTGTGGGCTTTCTGGTCGAGGCGGACGTCGATGATCCGCGAGGGGGGCGAGCCCGGAGCGCCGTTGGAGTGGTTGTCGAAGATGCGGACGGTGTTCGGCTGGCCCGCCTCCGGCAGGGCGTTGTGCTGCCAGGCGAACTGCACGCCGGGACCGAGCTGAAAGTCGCTCTCCTTGCCACCGAGCCGCCAGATCACGTTGCCGCTGTGGCGATCGACCTTGTAGACGGTCCAGGTGTGCCGGGCGGAGATCAACAGGTTGCCGTCGCTGTCGAGGTTGACCGAGTTGATGTGGAAGTAGTCGTAGGGGGTCCCCGGGTCAGACGGCACCGGTTGGTAGCTGTCGCTGAGCGGCACGTGGTCGAGGCTGTGCCACTCGAAGAGGACTTTGCCGGTGGCAACGTCGACCTCCTGGACGACGCCGTCGAGGACCGAGCCGTTGGCCGGGCCACCGACCGAGGAGAGGTCGTAGGGCACCTGGTGGTAGATCGTGATCAGCGCCGTGCCCTGCGGGGTGAGGGCGAACTCGTGCTGGTCGGCCTGCAGGCCGTTGCCGGCCCGTACGGTGGCGATCTGGTTGTAGTGGCGGTCGAGGATGACGTCGTAGCCCTCGCTGTGGCCGGGGCCACCGGTGCTCTGGCCGACGTCGTAGGTGAGGACCGGCTGGCCGCGGTACTGCTGGACGCGGAAGTCGGTGGCGGTGAAGGGCGCGTCGACGGGCTGGAACCAGACCGGCCGGCCCTCGTCGTCGACGATCTCCGGCCCCTGCTGACCCGGAGCAGTGGCGCCGGGAGCCGCCTTGGGGGCGACGAAGACGAAGCCGTCGGCGAGGTGGCGACTGGTCTTGAGGACGGTGACCGGCGGCGGCTGCAACTGGCCTGGGTCGGTGTGCGGTGCCAGCGGGGAGCCGGCGGGCTCGTAGGTGACCTCAGCGCTGGCGACCGTCGCCCCAAGGGCAGACAGAAGCAGCATTAGCGCGGTCAGCCCCAGCACCAAGCGGTGCCGAATGCGGGAGCTCTCTGGCAATTGATTCATCTCGATACGCCTCCTTTGGATCTGGTTGGAGGCCCGCCCCCTGCCGTAGGACGCGGCCGAAACGTTCGCTCCCTCTCGGAAGCGGCGCATATCTATAGCAAGTTGACCAACTTAATCAGGATATGGATCCACCATCTGTCTGGTTGCTACCTCCCGCGCCGCCCGAAGCTGTGGCCAGTGGGGACGACCGCCTTCAGCTCGGCGACGGCAAGCTCGCGGCGCCGGCGCCGTGTCGCGGCGACCGAGTGGCGGGCCGGGCGCGGGCCGGGCGAGGGGCTGCTCTCGAGCGGGGCGACC
This sequence comes from uncultured Actinomycetes bacterium, assembly GCA_963708405.1. Lineage (GTDB taxonomy): Bacteria > Actinomycetota > Thermoleophilia > Solirubrobacterales > 70-9 > VAYN01. The sequence continues at coordinate 813,725 of CAVPSL010000001.1, read as the reverse complement.
TCGGCGACGAGCACGTTGACGACTCCTTCGCGGCGCTCGAGCCGGCCCTTGGCCCGAAGCAGGACGTCGCTGCGAATGAGCTTGCGGTTGCGCTCGTAGACCGGCGGCGGCACGACCAGGTTGACGACGCCGCGCTCGTCCTCAAGCAGCATGAAGACGACGCCGCGGGCGGTCTCGGGGCGCTGGCGGGCGATGACCAGGCCGGCGATCTCGGCCTCCGCGCCGTCGTCCACCCCGCCCAGATCGCTGCTGCGCAGCAGGTGCGGATCGAGACCGGGGCGCATCATCTCCAGCGGGTGCGGGCCGAGCGAGATCCCGGTGGCGCGGTAGTCGGCGAGCATCTTGCCCCAGTCGCCGAGCGGCTTCAGGCGCGGGGGCCGCGGTGGCTCCAGCGGCAGCGCTAGCTGCGAGCCGCCGCGGGCGGCGCGGCCGCTGCCGGCGACCCCGACCCGCCAGAGCGCCTCGCGGCGGTCGCCCTCGGCGCCGAGCGGGATCCCGTCCAGCGCCCCCGCCCAGGCCAACCGCTCCAGGCTCGCCATGCCGGCGCCCGAGCGTGAGGCCAGCTCGGCGATCCCCCGGTAGGGCCCGCCGCTTTCGCGCTCCGCCACCAGCGCCTTCATCTCCTCCTCCTTCACCCCCTTCACGTAGCCGAGCCCGACCCGCACCTGCGAGACCGCCGCGCGGCCGCTCGACGTGGCAGAGGACGCGGCTGTGGCTGGCGTCGGGCGGGGCCACCCGCACCCCGCGCCGCTGCGCCTCGTGGACCAGCGAGTCGGGCGGGTAGAAGCCCATCGGCTGCTCGTTCAGCAGCGCGCAGAGGAACTCCGGCGCGTAGTGCACCCGCAGGTAGGCCGAGTGGTAGGCGAGCAGGCCGAAGGCGGCCGAGTGGGCCTTGGGGAAGCCGAAGCCGGAGAAGCCCTGGATCTGCGACCAGACCCGTTCGGCCACCTCCAGCGGCACCCCCTTGGCGCTGACGGCGCCAACCAGGAAGCGGTCGCGGTGTTCTTCGATCGCCTCGATCGAGCGACTGCGACTCATCGCCCGCCGCAGTCCCTCCGCTTCGGCGGCGCTGAAGCCGGACAGCGCCATCGCCACCTCGATCACCTGCTCCTGGTAGACGATCGTCCCCAGGGTCTCTTCGAGCGCGTCCGCCAGCAGCGGGTGCTCGTAGGGGATCTCGAACCCCTCCGGGTCCTGGCGCTGGCGCTTGCGGCGCTCGATGTAGGGGTGGATGGCGCCGCCCTGAATCGGCCCCGGCCGCACCAGCGCCACTTGCACCGTGAGGTCGTCGATGTCTTCGGGGTGGGTGCGCGGCAGCATCTGCATCTGCGCCCGGCTCTCGATCTGGAAGACGCCGGTGGTCTCGGCCCGCTGGATCGCTTCGTAGGTCTGGCGGTCGGCGAGGTCGATCCGCGCCAGATCGATCGTCTCCCCCCGCACCGCCTGGATTTCGTCGACGCAGCGCTCGACCGCGGAGAGCATCCCCAGGCCGAGCAGGTCGATCTTGAGGAAGCCGGCGTCGGCGCAGGAGTCCTTGTCCCACTGGATGATCTGCCGGCCTTCCATCGCCGCCGGCACGACCGGGCAGAGGTCAATCAACGGCTGGGTCGCGATCACCATCCCGCCCGAGTGCTGGGAGGCGTGGCGGGGCAGCCCCAGCGCCTCGCCGCCGATCCGCAGCAGCGCCTGCCAGCCGGGCGAGGCGGCGCGCTCGGGACCGATCGCGGCGGCGACGTCGGCGGCGATCTCCTTCTGGGACTCGTGGAAGCCGACGACACCGGCGACCTTCTCGATCTCAGCCGGCCAGAGGCCGAGCGCCTTGCCGAGGTCGCGGACGACACCGCGCGGGCGGTAGGTCGGGAAGGCGGCGACCAAGGCCGAGCGGTCGGCGCCGTAGACCTCGTGGATGCGCGGGATCAGCCGCTCGCGCACATCGCGCGGGAAGTCGAGGTCGATGTCCGGCATCGACCTCGTTTCCTCGTTGAGGAAGCGGCTGGAGAAGAGCTCGGCCTTGACCGGGTCGACGTGCGAGAGGCCGGTGAGGAAGCAGACGATCGAGCTGACGCTGGAGCCGCGACCGCGGCCAGCCGGCAGGCTGGCTCGGGCGGTGCCGCAGGCGCGCACCTCTGTGGCGACCTCGCGGGCCAGCTCCAACAGCTCGTGGTGAAGCAGGAAGAAGCCAGAGAGGCCGAGCTTCTCGATGATCCCCAGCTCCTGCTCGAGGCGGGCCCGCGCCTCCGCTTGGGCAGGCAGCGGCTGGTCCGCGTAGCGGCTCGAGAGCAGACTCCAGCAGAGGCCACGCAGGTTCTTGACGGCACCCGGGTCCTCGGCCTTCGGGTAGCGGTAGCCGAGCTGCGCGGCGAGGTCGAAGCGCAGCCGCTCGGCCAGCCGCACGGTCTCCGCCACCGCCTCCGGGTGCTCGGCGAAGCGGGCCGCCATCTCGGCCGGCGGCGCCAGCACCGAGCTGCGGTTGCCGCGCCGGAACGGCTCGGACTCCTCCAGCGATTCGCCGCGGCGGACGGCGACGAAGGCATCCTGCACGGCGGCGCGGCGGACCGCGTGCGAGTGGACGTTGCCGGTCGCCACGCAGGGGACGCCGAGCCGCTCGGCGAGGGAGGCGAGCCAGCGATTGCGGGCGCGGTCGCGGCGCCAGAAGGGGCGCTGCAGCTCAACCCGGAAGCGCTCGCGCCCGAAGGCGGCGAGCAGGCGCCGGCCCAGCCGCTCGCCGCTCTCGCTCTCGCCGCGCGCCCAGGCGCCGGCGAGGACGCCCTCGCGGGCGCAGCCGGAGAGGCAGACGAGGCCGGCGGCGTGCTCCTCGACCTGCTCCAGCGTTGCCCAGGGCTGGCTCGCGGTGCGGCCGGTGTTGTCACGCGTGTGCGCGTGGGCCGCGGTCAGCAAGCGGCAGAGGTTGCTGTAGCCGGTGGCGTCTTCGACCAGAAGCGTCAGGTGGGAGAGGGCGGGCGGCGCGCCGGGAACCAGCGACGGCGCCGCCTCCGGCAGCGCCACGGTCAGCTCGGCGCCGACGATCGGCCGCAGCTCCAGCCCCTCGCAGGCCTCGGCGAACTCGCGCGAGCCCCAGACCCCGTCGTGATCGGTCAGCGCCAGCGCCGGATAGCCGTAGTCCTCGGCCGCGTAGGCCAACTCCAGCGGCGTCGAGGCCCCGTCGAGGAAAGAGAAAGCCGAGTGCGCGTGCAGCTCTACATAAGGATAAGGAGCGCCGCCCATCAGGCCCGCTGCCTGTGCCAACTGCCGCTCAGAGCGGAGCGGAAGACGACGACGGAGCGCCCGTCGGCCAGGGCCAGCTCGAAGTAGCGCCGTCGCAGCGGCCGCGGTTCCCACCAGCGGTCTTCGACCACCCACTCCTCCCGCACCGCCTCGACGGCGACCTCGTCGAGCGAGCAGGGAGCCCCACTGGCGTCAGTCTCGACCCGCGCCGAGCGGGGCAGATAAAGGCGTCGCAGCGGTGGGACCATACGAACACATGTTCGTATGGTCCCACCGCTAAGTCAAAATTTTCTAGGTCGCCGGACGCGGAATCAGCGAACCGCGGCCGAACTCCGCCAGCACCGACCGAGACGCCCGGAACGGAGGCTCCACCCCGTCGCGTCTGTAGTAGTAGGACAGCCGTACCGTCATCCGTCGCAGCAGCCCGTTGCGGAGTCGCTTCCATGCTCCCGGCCGTACCGCCTCGATCAGCATCACCGGCTCCTCCAGCCCGACAAGGATGGCGGGATACCCTTCACTGAGGTACTCCCAGACAGTGTGAGCGGTTTCTACATTGCCCTCATCTGGAACGTAAGCCACCCTGTCGGGAAAGCCGAGGCCCTCCTCGCTGAGCACGTCTTCAGTGAATAGCTCGAAGGCGACATCTAGGGGTTTTGTCTGCATCGTGCTCAAGAGATTAGCTCCCTCCACTCGGCTTTGAACCACTGGATGACCTTCGCCATCGCGTCGTTGGTGTTGGTGACCTGAAAGGGGAGCGATTCGGCCGGTTGCTTTTCGTCATCGCCATAGCGATGGCAATGGTGCTCGTCCGTGCCTGCGTCGCTCAGCTCCCCCGCGTGCGAGTTATCCGCCACGATCACCGTCTTCCAGCCCGCCGGTCCTCTTGTCTGTAGCAGCACCGCGTACTCCACCGGCCTGGCACTACTGCGCAGATAGAGAATCCTTGCCTTCCTTCCCAAGGGAATGGGAATCTCGCGGTCCTTGATCGGCACCCCGAGCCAAGGGACTGAGCCGCGAAAATTCACCCCCCAGAGTGAGCTAGACCTCCGGAAACGGCGTCAGGGCTGCCCAGCGCTCGGGGACGCGGGACTCGAGGTCGATCGGGAGGATGCGGAGCAGGGCCTCGGCGCCCTGGGCGAGGCGGACCTCGCGCACGGCGGCGCCGAGGCGGCGCCGGCGCGGCTCCTCTCCCCCGACCGCCAACTCGAGTTGGTCGACGGCGGGCGGCCCGAGGGCGAGGGCGCGCAGGCGTAGCGCCGTGGCGGGGCCGGGCAGCGCCTCCAGCCGCGGCGTCAGGACCGAGCGCAGCACCCGCGCCGAGGCGCTCGGCCGGCCCAGCCCCTGCTCGACGCTCCAGCTACCGCCGGCGGCGAGCAGGGCACCAAGGCGGAGGCCGAGCAGCGTCCTCCCCCGCCGCTGTGGCGCCGCCAGCAGGCGGTCGACCAGCAGGTCGAGGGCACGGTCGAGCTGGCGCCCCGCGGTCCCCTCGGGCAGGTCGATCTGCTCGGCCAGCTCCTCGCGCGGGCGCCGCGGGCGCAGCCGCCCTTCCTCGCCGCGGGCAAGGCGCAGCGCCGCCAGGCCGAGGCGGCCGAAGCGATCCGCCATCTGGCTCGAGGAGATGCTGGCCAGCTCACCCAGCGTCTCCACCCCGAGCCGCTCCAGGGCGACGACCAGCGCCGCCGCCTCGCCCTCCGGAACCCCGAGGCGGTGGGGAAGGACGGAGACCCGCAGCGAGCGGACGAAGCGCCGCTCCGCTGCCGGCGTCAGGACCGCGGCGGCGCCGGGACCGCTCGCTCCCCCCGGCGCCTTCCAGGCTGCGGCGTAGGCGGCGAGCCGCGTCGAGGCCACCCCGATCCGGGGCCCGTCGCCGAGCGCTCGCCGCGTCGCCGCCAGCACTCCGGCGCTGTCGCCACCGTGGATCCCACGCAGCCCGTCGAGCGCGAAGAAGGCCTCCCCCGCCCGCTCCGACTCGACCTCACCGCCGATCCCCTGCAGCGTCGCCACCATCGCCGCGGTCCGCTCCCCCGCCGCGACCGGATCGTCAAAAGAAGAAACGCGCCGGGACCCAGCCCCCCCGGAATGGCCCCGGCGCACTGGAGACGCGAAGCGACTGTCGATGACGCAAGCGATCTCCATACGAACGTATGTTCGTATAGGCGGCCGGCAAAAGTCAAATCCTCACGCGAGGATTTACGCAAGCTCCGGCCTTCAGGCGGCTACTGGCCCTGCTGCGCGTAGAAATGCGGGTACGTCGTCGCGGCGCCGGGTTTGCCGACGGGTTCCATCGGCGCCTGCTGGGTGCAAGCCGGCGCCGGCAGGGTGCTCGTGCTCGACTGTTCGGCGAAGGCGAACTTCTTCAGGTGGTTGAAGAATTCCGTCGCTTCCTGGTCGACGTTCTTTTTTTCGCTGGCGACAACGCGTTCCTTGAAGGCCGGGCTGTTCGGCGTTTCGGGGTCGAGCTTGGCGACGATGCCGCTGCCGCACTGGCTGGTGATGAAGCCCGGCAGGCCACTGGCTACGGCCTTCGCCCAGAGCGGCGGGCTGTAGGCGCTGTTGCGGTTCGAGGTCAAGCGCCTCGGGTAGGTCGCGAGCGATTCCGGCGTCAGCGGGCTCAGCGTCCGCACGTAGTGGAGGTTTTCGTCGTTGTCGTTGGTGACCGGCAGGGTCGCGTTGGTTGCCGCGGCGACGTTGCCGAACAGGGACGTGACCTCGTGCTTGTAGATGTTGAACCCGGCCAGCAGCGGGTTGAGGTTGCGCAGGAAGGGATCGATCGTGCGTAGCAGCGGCGGCAGGTCGTCGCGGAAGAACTTGCGGAAGGCGGGGAAGCCGGTCGAGGCGTTGGCGATCACCGGCACCAGGCCTTCGAAGAAGCCCTTCGCTTCCGGCGCCTGGTTGGCGAAGGCGATCAGGGTCGGCGAGAGCTGTTTGGCCACCGGCACCAACTGCTTCATCAGCGGGTCGGCGTTGAGCGAGAAGCTTTTCAGCCGGGCCAGGGTTAGCTGCGACTCGTCGAGGAAGGTGGGGAAGGCGCGGAAGAGCGCTTCGATGTCGCGGTTGCGCCGCGCCGTCGTCGAGAAGACGGCGTCGGAGCTGCGGATCAGGCTCTGCAACTGCCCTTCGCGGCCGCGCAGCGCTTCCAGGCTGGTGGCGCTGTTGCGGAAGAGCTGGCCGATTGCCGCCCGCTGCGTGTCGAGGACCCGGAAGAGGCTGTCGAGGCTGGCGAAGGTCGGTTCGAGCTGGCCGATCCCGTAAGAGAGGTTCTGTCCCTGGCCGTGCACGGCGGCGGCCGAATCCTGCATCCAGGTCTGGAACGCTTTGCGCGTTTTCGGGTCGAAGGTGCGGAAGATCTCGTCGAGTTGGACCGACTGGGCGACGTTGGCGCTGGGCAGAGTTCCGCCGTCGGCCAACTGCGGCCCTTCACGCGGTCCCGGCGTCAGTTCGATGTAGGTCTCGCCGAGCAGCGTCTTGGTGCGCAGGATTGCCCGCGTCTTCGCCGGCAGCGGCGCGTACTTGTCGTCGATGTCGACGGTCGCCAGCGCCTGGCGGCGGTTCGGCGCCAGGACGATGTTCTGGACTTTGCCGACGTTGACGCCGGAGATCCGCACGTCGGACTGTTCGGCCAACTGCGTCGCCTCGTCGAAGGGCACCTTGATCTCGTACGGCTTGGCCCGGAACGGGGTCGACCCGCCGAAGGTGACCCAGAGGAAGAGCAGGATCCCGAAGCAGGACAGCGCGAAGGCCGCGATCACGATCAACTGGGTGGTGCTCGGCGCGCGCTTGCTCATGGTTTCGTCCCCGGTCCGCATTTGGCGGGGTTGGTCTTCCCCGGCGGTTCTTCGATCGCGGGCAGTTCGCTGGGCCGCGGGATATTCGCGACCTGCAGCAGCGTCGGGAAGAAGTCCCGGGTCCGGGCGAAGCCCCAGCCGAGCGTGGCGGCGTTGCAAGTCAGCATCACCATGCCCCGCTGGATCGGTCCACCCGCGTCCTGCAGGCTGAAGGTGGCGTTGTAGTTGTGGTTGAGCCAGGGCAGGTAGAAGAGGAAGCTCTGGCGCGATCCCTTCGGCTTGTAGGCGAGCTCGTTGAAGAAGGTGTTGAGCGAGCCCAGCGACTTGCCGAAGTTGGTCACGGTCTTGGCGAAGGGGCCCGCCGCTTCGGCGCTGTGGGTCAGCACCGGCCGGATTTCGCGCGTGAAGGGACGGATCTGGTCGCGGATCGGGACCGTCGTTTCGCGGAACAGCTTCTCGGTCGCGGCGAAGGCCGGCGTCAGCGCCTGCGCCTGCGGGATCAGCTTGGTCAGAGCCGGGTAGGCGACGTCGGAGAAGTGCTTGGAGCTGGCCAGGCCGGCGGTCGCCACCCGCAGGGTCGAGGGGAACTCGCGCAGCGACTGCTGGATCGATTCCTGCTGGTTAGCGAAGTTGCCGAGGGCGGCGTCGGAGGAGGTGACGAAGCGGCGGATCTCGGAGTCGTGGCGGCCCAGTTCGGTGGTCAGCAGGCCGAAGTCGTGGATTACCCGTGCCAGTGCCACGTGCCGAGCGGCGACCGCCGTGTTGAGCTTGGCCGCGTAGTGGACGAAGGGCTGGAAGCGACGGAAGGCGTTGCCGAGCTGCTTGCCGCGGTTGCCGAAGCCCTTGGCACCGCCGGCAACCAGCAACTGGATGTATTGCTGAGTGTCTTTGTCGAGCGTGCCGAGGAAGGCGTCGAGGTTGGTGTTCGGTTCGGTCTGGGCCATCGTGAAGCGGTGGCCGTCTTCGATGTGCTTGGGGCCGCTGCCCGGTTCGACCTCGACGATCATGTCGTTAAGGCCGGTTTTCGGCCGCAGCAGCATCGAGGCGTTGGGGTGGATCAGCGCCATGTACTTGGGCTGGATGTCCATGCCGACAACGGCGTGACCGTCTTCGAGTTCGACCGAGCTGACCTTGCCGATTTCGATGCCGGCGATGTCGACCGACTGGCCCTGCCCCGGCGTCACCGCCTGGGCGGTCGAGAACTCGGCGCTGATGTGTTCGAATTCTTCGCCGACCAGGGGGATCCACGACGGCAGCGCCGCTTTCTGCTGGACGAAGATCCCCAGCATCATCACGATCCCGGCCAAGCCGAGGACGATGATCGCGATCGTGTCCTTGCGGTGGCCGCGGGACTGGCGCGAGAGCCAGGCGCGGAAGTGCCGCCAGCGGCTGACCTGCGGTTCGGGCTGGCTCATGGGCTCACCGCCGCGGGAGACGGGGCGCCGACTTCGGAGAGCGGGCCGTTGACGTCTGGAACCGGGTTCTTGTAGCAGGGCACATCCGACTTGATCGGCGGCTTGCCCCCCAGCCTGGGCTGGGTGCCGATCGGGTTGACCGCGGTGTGGCCGAAGCCGACCTGGTCGGTCACCTGCTGGGCGGTCGGGTTCGGGGTGGAGACGAGCTTCGAGCCGCCGCCCGCCTGGATCCGCAGGAAGGGCCCGTTGCCGTCGTAGGTCTGGACCTGGCCGGCCAGGTTGGAGAGCGTGTAGAAGAACTCGCGGTAGCTGGGCACGCCGGTGCTGAAGCGGTCGTTGATCACCTCATTGCCGGCCGGCACGAAGACACGGCTAGTGCAGAGGCTGAGCTGGTTGAGCGCCGGCAGCGTGATCGCCTTGCCGGCGAACGCGGCTTCGGTCAGGCCCGGCGTCGACTTAGCCAGCAGCTTGGCGACGCCGCCCGCCTCCTTGCCGGAGAGCAGCGGCCGCGCCTGCGCTAGCCACGGTTTCGAGGCAGCGACCAGACCGGGGATCTCGGCCACGGCCGGGGTCAGCTCGATCGCGTAGGTCCGCAGCGGCGGCAGCGAACGGTTGAGGCTGACCAGCGAGGCGTGAGTGGTGCGCAGGAACGGTGCCAGCAGGTGGACGGTGGTCGAGAGGTTGGCCGACTGCGCCGCCAGCGCCCCGGTGAAGGTGTTGAAGTTGTCGATCAGCCCCTGCAGGTCGGACTCGTTCGCGGCCAGGGCAGCGAAGGTGCGGCCGGTGCCGGCAACCAGGCGGGAGAGATCGTGCTGCTGGGTGCCGAGGAAAGCGTTGGTGACGACGGCGCTGTAGCGGCCAGCGGCGCCGCCATATTTGAGGGCACCGTTGAGCGCTTCGCCGCCGCTCTTGCCTTTCACCTCGGGCAACTGCGTGGTGTCTTCGGCTGGCGATGGCGTGTGGTTGAGGGCGGTGCCAAAGCCCTCCAGGGTGCGGCTGAGGTCGGCCCGGACGGGGGACTGCAGGGCCGTCAGCACTTCGTCGAGCTGGACCGCGGTGGCGGTGCGACTGACCGGGATCGAGCCGCCGCTGCCCAGTTCCGGCGCGCTGGGGCTGCCGGGATCGAGTTCGACGAAGAAGTTGCCCTCGAGGAAGATGCGCGGCCGGATCGTCGCGAAGGCATCTTCGTGGATCGGCCGGCCCTTGCCTTCGACCGTGAAGGTGACCGTGGTCGCGTCGCCGTCGCGTTCGCTGGAGATGACACTGCCGACGTTGACGCCGGCGATCCGGACCGGTGAGTTTTTGGCGATGTTGGCGGAGTTGGCGAAGGTCGCCTTGAGCTCGTAGCCGTAGCTAGTGAAGGGCACGTGGCCGGTGAAGGCGAGGTACGGCCCGATCGTGAAGATGAGGATGAAGATGATCGCGATCATGGCGTTGCTGGGCCGCCACTTGAAGCGGCTGTTGGTGGCGCCCTGACGGGTGTCGCGCTCAGGCAGCCGGCTCATTCTTTTTCACTCCGGGTCGTTTCCGTGCCCCACACGGTCTTCGCCGGGCCGATAACCGTTTCGCCGGGCACGTACTTCTCGTTGCCGGCTTCGCAGCCATTCGGCTGGCCCGGCGCGCCGGTGTTCGGGAACGGGTTGTAGTGGAGGTGGTTGCCGCGATCGGGGCCGTTGGCAACACCGGAAGAAGGCGTGCCCTCGTTGTTCGGGCCCAGGAGCTTCCCGGGTTCACCGTTCAGGCTTTCTTCGGACGGCGGGTTGAAGGTGATCGCGTTGAGCCAGTTGCCGTTGCTGTTGCCGCCGCCCGTGGAGAGAGCGAGGTTGCGGAAGGTGAGGCTGATGTAGCTGCACTGGGTCTGCGCGGGGGTGATGAACCGCAGGGCCGGGTTGAGGGTGTTGTTGATGTCCGTCAGTAGTTCGAGGCCGTTGAAGACGCCGGGCGAGTTCTGGAAATCGACCAGCGCCTGCGCCGTCGGCTCGAGCTGGGCGTCGAGGACCGGCGAGGCATTGAGCACCGGAATGCCGGCACGCAGCGAGGCGGCGATTACCGGCGAGGTTTCGCCAAGGGCCTTGGCACCGGGCTTCAGCGCCGTAAAGAAGCGGGCCGAGTCATGCAGGAACGGGCGCAGCGCCGGCAGGTCAGCGTTGGCGGCGTCGAGCGTCGGCGGGCTCTTGCTGATCGTTTCCTGGATGTAGGGCCGGGAGACGTTGGCGAAGGCACCGAAGGTGGCGTCGAGGGCGGCGAACATGTCGGCCTGCGTTTGCGCCACCGGCGCCACCGTCGCCGAGAGGTTCTCCAGCGCCCGCCAGAAGCCGGCGAAGTTGGTGCTGGGGGCGACGAGGATGCGCAGCGGCGTGCCAGCGTGGATGACGAGGTTCCGCAGGTTGCCGAAGGCTTCGTTTAGCTGCGGGCCGCGGCCGGCGAGGGCATCGCCAAAGCCGGCCTGGCTCTGGCGGATCGCGTCGCGGGTCGGTTTGTCGAACATGCTGAAGAACTGATCGATGTCGACCGGTTCGGGCCGGGCGGCGCTGAGCGGGATCGTTTCGCCGGCGGCGAAGCCCTTGGAGGAGCTGCCGGGGGTGATCTGCAGGAACTTGAGGCCGAGGGCCGACTTGGGCCGGATCATGATCGTCGAGTTGACCGGCAGCGGTTCGGCGCTCTTGTCGAGGCTGAGCGAGAGTTCCGCCGCGGTGCCGCCGTTGGCGAGCTGGACCGGCTTCACCGACTTGACCGTGCCGACCAAGGTCCCGCCGATGCGGATGTCGTTGCCCTTGACCAGCGCGTCGGCATTGGGGACCCGCGCCTTGAGGTTGTAGGTGGAGACGAAGGGCAGGCCGTTGTTGGCGTTGTAGGCAAGGAAGACGGCGACGATGACGACGAGCACGGTGACGGCCCCGACCAGAATCGGGCTGCTGGCGACCCCCTGGATGCCGCTGCGGTTCCTCACTTCTTCCCCCAGGCGTAGCTGAGCAGGGGACCGACGGCGCCGGCGTTCGAGAGCGCCGGCGCTGCACTGGCCTTGCCGGTGCTGTCGTTCTGGCCGACCCCGATCGCCGGCCCGCTGAGCGCCGGGGTGGCGCCGCTCTGCTTGGCCAGTTCGCTTTCGATCCGGCGGTAGAGCAAGCGTGAGATTCCCGCCATCGAACTGGCCGCGAGTTCATTCGCGTTGGGCCCGTTGAAGTTGGCCACGCAGCCGGTCAGACCGGCCGCCGAGATTTCGTAGTCGTTGCAGTTGGTCAGCGTCGCCAGGGTGCGGGCGTAGTGGCCGTACTGATCGAAGCCATTGACAACGGCCGAGGTGTTGTAGATCAGTTCGTTGAGCGCGTCCCAACCGCGCGATTTTTCGATGCTGCCGAACAGCGCCGCCAGGTTCTTCGTCGGGCTGACACCGCTCTTGGCCAGCGTGCTCGCGGTGCGGACGACCGGATCGGCTTCGGCGAAGAGCGGGCCGGCTGCTTCGCCGGCCGAGCCGAGACTCTTCAACCCCACCGTCGTCGCCTGCGAGAACGGCGTCAGCAGGCGCGTGGCTTCGGTCAGCGACGGCGCCGCGCGGCCGAGTTCTTCGAAGACCGGGGCGGCGGCATCGGAGAAGCCCTGCAGGCTGCCCATCGTGAGACGGAACTGGCGCAGGAATTCGGGGAACTTCTGGAACGCTTCTTCCAGTTCGGTGCCGCGTTCGGAGCTGGCCTGGGCAGCGGCGCCGGCGTTAGTGAGGAAGCCGGCGAAGTGGGCGCGGTTTTCGGACAGCGGCCCGAGGATTTCCTCCGAGTCGCTGGCCAGCTTCGCCAGCTGATCACGCTGGGCAGCGAGGATGCCGAAGAGCGTGTCGGTGTCGCGCAGCGTCGGGTTGGCCCGCTTGACGATCGTTTCGATGTCCTTGCCGCGCCCAGCCAGACCGGCGCCGAGTTCGTTGAAGATCAACCGGAAGCGCTGCGCGTAGGGCAGCGACTGGATGTCGTTGATCAGGTCCGGGTCGACGCTGGTCGTGTTGCTGCCCAGCGGCAGCAGGTACTCGCCCGCGCCCGGCTTCCCGTCCGGGATCTGCTGCAGCGGTGGCGGCGTCGGCGAGCCCGGCGCCCGCGGCAGGGTCGGGTTGCAATCGACGAACTTCTCACCGATCAGCGACTGCGGCCGGATTTCGCAGCCGCCGTCCTGGCGGAAGTCCTGGAAGCCCGGGTCGCTGATTTCCATCGTCAGGATCGCTTTGCCCGGGACCGCGACCATCTTGCCGTCGCGATAGGCGACGGGTTCGCCGGGCTGGGAGACGCTGACCGACTTGATCGTGCCGACGTTGGCGCCGGCGACGCGCACCTGCTCACCCTTGACCATGAAGGCGCCGTTGTCGAAGACGGCGCGGACGACGTAGCCGTTGCTACTGCTGCCGCTGACCAGCAACACGACCACGACGACTGCCGCGACCAGTGCCAGCGCGATTATCGCCCGCCTCATCATGGCCCCGGGGGCGCTTCGCTCGGGTTGCAGATCGAGGCGCTGGGGGCGCCGCTCCAGGGCGGGTCGACGAAGGGGTTGGAGCCGTCGCCGGCGCTCTGGGTTGCGCCGCCGGGGCAGCGCTTGTGCGGACCGGCCGAGGAGCCGAAGGCTTCGTACTGCTGCCCCTTGGAGATCGGTTCGAGGACGCCGGTTTCGCTGTTGTAGCGGAACAGGTTCTGGGCCGTGAAGGAGGCCCGCAGGTAGTGGCCGTTGCCGTCGTAGTAGCCCGCCGCGGTGCCGAGCTTGCCGAGGGCGTTGAAGAAGTCCGGCCCGTAGGCACGCCACTCGCTGAGGCTGGGAAGGACGGCCGTCGACGCTTCTTCGGCGTTGGCGAAGGTGCTGGACGCCTGTTCCTGCACGCCCGGCAGCACTTCCAGCAGTTCGCCGAGATCATTGCCGTGGCCGGGACGGGCCACGGTCAGGCGCAGGTCGTGGAAGAAGGGCTTCAGTTTCGACAGCACCGGCCGCAGTTCGGCCAAGAACGGGGCCAGGTTCTTGGTCGCCGGCTTGGCCGTGTTGACCAGCGGTTCGAGATCGTCGAGCGCCGCCCGCAGGTTGACGAAGGTGGTGTTGCTCTGGCGCAGCACCGGCGGCAGTTCCCGCAGCGTCTGGTCGAAGGCGACGTTCTGGGAGGCGATCGCTTCGAAGGCGGTGTTGGCGTTGCCGATCGCGCTGGCGAGCTGGTTCGAGCGCTGCGAGACGGCGGTTGAGAGCTTGCTGGTGCTGAGGATCAGCCGTTCGAAGAGATTCTGGTCGGAGTTCAGTTCGTTGACGAAGGCGGTCGTCCGGTTGAGCGCCGGGCCGAAGTACTTGTAGGCGTTCTGGGCCGCTTCCGACTGGTATTCGAAGATTTTCGCGTTGCCCTGGATGAAATCGCTGAGGCCCTTGCGGACGCTGGGCGGGAAGGTATTGAAGAGCTGGTCGATGTCGACCGGGGTCGTCGTCGAGGCCAGCCCCAACGTCGCCCCGTCTTCAAGGGCGGGGCTGCTGTTGGGCCCAGGGCTGATCGAGACGTAGTGGTTGGCGACGCCGGAGAGCGAGGTGGCGCGGATCACCGCGGTCGTGCCTTCATGCAGTTCCTGTTCGACTTCGACGTGGACTTCGGCCAGGTTGTTGTCGCTGAGATCGATGCTTTCCACCGAGCCGACGGGGGAGCCGCCGATCAGCACCTGGTTGTCGGGGACGAGCTGGCCGGCGTTCTGGAAAAGCAGCGTGTACTTGTGGCCAGAGCTGCTGCTGAAGTAGATAACGGCCAGCGCAATCACCGCCGCGGCGAGGGCCACGATCACCGCAATCCGCGCGGGGGTGGTCCCTCGGCTCGCAGCCGAGCTTTTCTCCTCGCCTAACGCATTAGCAGCCACGGGTCGTTTCTCGTTCCCCGGCCCCTCCGACCCGGTGGAACGGGCGCGGGAATCGTATCCGAGCAGCCAGCCGGTAACTGGCTGCTGAGCGGGGACTTAACTGGAATTCAACGCGCCTTGGAAAGCCCCTACAAAGCGCTCTCAAACGCTGACCCGCGGCACCACTCGTTGCAGGAACCGCGGGAACCACCAAACCCGCTTGCCGAGCAGCAGCATTAGCGCCGGCAGCAGCACGATCCGCACCACGGTCGCATCGAGCAAAACGGCGATCGTGAGGCCGACGCCGAGCTGGCTGACGGTCGCGATCGGGGCGCCGGCGAAGGCGATGAAGACGGCCATCATGATCGCCGCCGCGCCGGTGATCACCCGGGCCGTCTTCTCGAGCCCGTATTCGATCGCGGCGGCGTTGTCGCCGTGCTCCTCGTAGTGCTCGCGCATCCGCACCAGCAGGAAGACCGCATAGTCGATCGAGAGCCCAAAGACGATCCCGAAGATCATCACCGCCCCGACCGCGTTGACGTTTTCGTGCCCGCCCAGCGGCAAGTTTTCCGGCAAGTGGGAGAGCGCCGTCAGTACCCCGAAGGCGACCCCGACCGTCACCAGGTTGAGCCCCACCGCCAGCGCCGCCAGCGGCAGCGCCCGCAGGATCAGGGCCAGGATCAGGAAGGTCGCCAGGGTGATCGCGGCGACGATGATCGGGATCTTTTCGTGGGTGACGTGGCTGTAGTCGTTGAGTTCGGCGGCACCGCCGGCGACGCCCGCTTCCAGCCCGGTTTCCTTCGAGAAGTTCGAGGTCATCTTGTTGAGCCGCTTGTTCAGCGCCGTTGAGCCGGGCGTGTTGAAGGCGTAGTTCGAGATCGTCAGGATCGAGGCCGCCTGGCCACCCTGTTCGAGGTCGATCGTGTTGGACGCCGCTTCGCGCACTCTGGTCGGCGCTCCGTCCAGCGTCGAGAGCACGAAATAGCCCGAGTTGAAGAGGTTGGGCGAGGCGCGAGCAAGGCGTTTCGCCTGTTTTTCGAGGTTTTCGTGCCCGGTCAGGACCTGAACGCTGGCCCGGGTCAAGCTGGTCTCCAGCGGCGCCGACTGTTCGAAGCCTTCGGCCAAGCCCTGCTGCAGCGCTTCGGTGCCGCCGGTGAGCCGGCCGAGGCCGGCGACGAGCTGGGTGGCACCGTGCTCGAGCCGGCCGATGCCGTTACCGAGGGTCGCTTCCGCCTGCTTCGAGAGGCGGTCGATCCCCGCCGCCAGTTTCTGGTTCCCCTGCTTGATCCGACGCATTCCTTCTTCCAGCTTGCGCGCGCCCCGCACCAGTTTTTCCGATTCGGCGTAGCTGCTCTTCATCCAGTCGTTGGCCCGCTTGGCTTCGGTCGCGTACGTTTCGAGCCGCTTCCCCATTGCTTCCAGTTCGGGTGCCATGCCGGCGTATTCGGGCGCGTAGGCGGCGCCGCTGACGGGGTCGGTGCCGGTCAGCGCCGCGGTCGCCTTGCGCACCGCTTCCAGCGCCGCGCCGTAGTTGGGGTCGTCCTTGCCGACGGTCATCCCCTGCAACTGGGCGAGCGCCACCTTCGCCTGTTCTTCGCTCACCTTGGCCGGCCCGAGCAGCTTCGGGATCGTCTTCGCGACTTCTTCGTTGAGCCCATCCATCGCCTTTTCCGAGGTACGGATCCCGTTGACTTTGAGGTTGGCGCCGCTCAGGGCCTGGATCCCGAAGCGCAGTTGCAGCAGCCCGGTCATCGCCAGTTGCTGGGCCTTGACCAGCCTTTCGGCCCCCTTGGAGATCGTGTCCAGCGCCCCCAGCGCTCGCTTGCTTCCCGCCGCCGCGCGAGAGAGGCCATTGGCGATCATCTCGGCGCCTTCGCCGGCCCGGCCCGAACCCTCCGCCAGCAGCCCCGCCCCCGCGCTCGCTTCTGAGAGTCCCGTCCGCAACTGACCGACCCCGGCCGAGGCGACGTTGAGCCCGTGGCCGAGTCGCACGAGCTGTTTGACCGCCGGGATGTTGCCGTTGGAAGAGAGGAAAGCGTTGCCGAGTTCCTGCACCGGCTTGACCGGTTCCGTCGCCTGGGCCGGGCCGATCACGGCCTGCACGCCGTGCAGGTCCGCCAGCTTTTTCTGGAAGGCGGTCAGCGAGGCGAGGTGGTTGCTGTCGGTGATCGGTCCGCCGTTGGTCGCGGCGATGATCTGGAACGGCGCTTCCCAGCCGGGCCCGATGGTCTTGGCGATCGTTTCGAAGTCCTGGCGGGACTTGTCGCTCTTGGGAAGTTCTTCCGGGCTCGGGGCGGACGTCTTCAGCGCCAGCGCCGGTGCGGCCAGGACGAGGACGATGCCGCCGATCAGGGCGGCCACCGCGGCCGGGCGTTTGAGCGCCGCCGAGACGAAGACCATCAGCCGCGAGCGACCCTCGCCGGGGGCCGGACCGATCCGCCAGCGGTCGATGTTCCTGCCGACCAACAGCAGCAGCGACGGGCCGACGATCGTCGCCGCGGCGACGCTGAGCACGACCACCATCGCCACCGTCCCGGCCAGCGAGGCGAGCAGCGAGCCGGGGACGATGAAGAGAGCGACGATCATCGACAACAGCAGGGTGCTGCCGGCGAAAGCGACCGTCCGGCCAGCGTGGCGTTTGGTCGCCCAGGCCGCCTCGAGCGGGTCGGCCCCTTCGGATAACTCCTCGCGGAAGCGCGAGACCATCAGCAGGGCGTAGTCCACCCCGAGCGCCAGGCCCATCATCGTGCAGACCGTGAGGGCGAAGGCATCGACGCTGAACCACTGGGCGCCGAAATGGAGCAGGCCGCGCGAGGCGAAGACGGTGCTGACGCCGAAGCCGAGCGGGACGGCTGCCGCGATCGGCGAGCGGAAGACGAGCAGCAGCACAATCAGCAACACCGGCAGGGCGATCAGCTCGCCCTTCTCGCTGGCGTCGATCGACTTTTCCTGGATCGAGCGCGAGAGCGTCGCGTAGGCGGCGGTGATCGCCGTCACTGGCGGGTGGATTTCCTTGGCCAAGGTTCGTTCGAGCCGCGGCACGATCACGTTGACCGCCTGGTCGATGCCGACGTGGAAATCGGCCAGGATCAGCGCCTTGCCCGGTGACGGGCGCAGGCGTTCAAGCGAGCCACCGCGGTCCCAGGGCGAAAGGGTCGAGACTTTGGGGTCCTCGCGCAGGGCACGGATCAGTTCCGGGCCCTGGCGGTTCAGTTCCGCGGCCGGGCCGCGGAGCAGGATCGCGAAGGGGGCGGAATCGCCGAAGTGACTGTCGAGCAGTTTGCCGGCCTTCTCCGACTCGGTGCCGGAGATCGTCAGGGTCGTCGGTTTGAGCTTGCTTTCGACGCCCGAGCCGATCACGCCGAGAACGATCAGCAGCCCCACGGCAACGACCAGCACCGCGCGCGGATGGCGCAACGTCAACGGGGGGCGCCGCCCCGAGTCCGAGAGCTCGGACCCTGGCCGACCCCTGCTCCTCCTCCTCACCGCTGGTAGTTTGGCGGTCCAGGGGACAGGAGGAGCGAAAGGATGCAGAAGACTCTGTTAAGAACCTTCGTGGTCGTCGCGGTGCTCGGCCTTGTCGGCGCTGCCTCGGCGGTGGCGCTGCGACTCAATGCCGGCAACATCATCGTCGTCACCGACGGCGGTTTCACGCCGACCAAGCTTCCCCGCCACGAATTCGCCCCGATCCGGCTGCACGGGTACGGCAAGATCATGACCGCCGATGGCGGGCCACCGCCGATCCTCAAAGAGCTGACCATCTGGTTCGACCGCAACGGCAAGGTCGAGACCCGCGGCCTACCGGTCTGCCCAATGAGCAAGCTGGTGGCGACGACGCCCAGCCGGGCGCGCAAAAACTGCCCCGAAGCGATCGTCGGCGAGGGCACCGGCAAAGCGGTCGTCAACTTCCCCGAACAGGCGCCGATCCCCGCCAGCTCGCCGATCACGATCTTCAACGCCCCGCCCGAACATGGCAATCCGGCCGTCTACGCCCATGCCTACACGACCGTCGGCGGCCCCTCCACCTATGTCATCCGGGTCGTAATCCAGAAGGTCAACGATGGCCGCTACGGCTTCAAGACCGTGGCCAAGATCCCCAAGATCGTCAACGGCTACGGCACCCCGATCTACGGCAGCCTGACGATCGGCAAGACATGGACCTACAAGGGCCAGAAGCTCAGCTACGCCAACGCCAGCTGCCCCGATGGCCACCTGCAGGCCAAAGCCCAGCTGAAGTTCGGCGACGGCACCTTCCTCGAAGGCACCTTCCTCAAACCCTGCCAAAGCCAGGGTTAACTTAACTCCGCGACTCGCGGCGCTAGCCTGGTTTTAGGGATCAAGGGATGCGTAGGGGACTGCTGAAAGCACTGCTGTTGACCGGCCTCGCCGGTCTGCTCGTCTGCTCGAGCGCCTACGGCCTGAAGATCCTGATCGGCAAGACGGTGGTGAGCGCAACTGCGGAAATCACCCCGCGGGCGCTACCGGCCAAGGGCAGCGCGCCGGTGACGGTCAGCAACATCACCCGCATCCACGAGACCGACGGCTCGGCGCCGCCGACGCTGAGCGAACTGACCTTCATGTTCGACAAACACGGCAGCGTCGACACCAAGGGCCTGCCCGTCTGCACCACCGCCCAACTGGCGGAAACGACGCCGGCCGAGGCCCGCAAGCGCTGCGCCAAGGCGATCGTCGGCGAAGGCGTCGGTAAGGCGCTGGTCAGCCTGCCGGGGGCGCCGCCACAGCAGATCAGCTCGCCGCTGACCCTCTTCAACGCGCCGCCGATGAACGGCCGGCCGAGCCTGATCGTCCATGCCTACGAGACCGTGCCAACCCCGAAGACGCTGTTGGTGCCGGCGACGATCGAACGGATCAAGCACGGGCGCTACGGCTTCCAGGTCAAGATCCAGGTGCCGCCGATTGCCGATGGCTACGGCGCCGCCACGTTGGCCGAAGCGCAGGTCGGCACGACCTGGAAGCGCGGCGGCCACACGGTCGGCTTCGTCAACGCCTACTGCAACGGCGGCCGCTTGCAGGTGCACGGCTCGCTCAAATTCACCGACGGCAGTTTCTTCCCCGGCACGCTGACCTCGCCATGTCACGTCGCCGGCTGACTCTTGTCGCCGTCCTCTGTTGCGGCGCTCTGCTGAGCGCGCTCCTGGCTGGCGCTGCCGGCGGGGCCCTGGTCGCCGTCAACGACCTGGTGCTGCGCGCCGACGGCGGCTTCGAGCCGCACGAACTGCCGCGCAAGCGTTTCGCCCCGATCGACTTCCAGGGGCACTTCGACATCTCCGCCAAAGGCGGCGGCCAGCCGGTGGCGCTGCAGCAAGCGGTGATCGACTTCGACCGTGACGGCCACCTCGACGTCACCGGACTACCCACTTGCCGGCCCGAACAGGTCAGTGCGGCCAGCACGGCGGAAGCGCGCAAGATCTGCGCCAAGGCGATCGTCGGCACCGGCCACATCGAAGCGATCATCGCCACCGAAACCGGGCCGATCCCGGCCAGCTCGCCGCTGACGATCTTCAACGGGCCCGAAGTCGAAGGCCACCCGACCGCGGTCTTCCACGCCCGCACCACCTTCCCGGCCCTGCAGACCTACGCGATCCTGGTCCCGATCGAACGCATACCGGGTGCCTTTCGCTATCGCGTCACCCTCAACGTGCCGCCGCTCGCCGGTGGACTGGGGTCGATCAGCCACGTCGACGTCGACATCGGCCGCCATTACAAGGCGGGCGGCAAGAAGCGCAGCTACGTCTCGGCCCGCTGTTCGGACGGGATCCTCGACACCCACGGCCGCTTCACCTTCGCCGACGGCACGATCATCGACGGCAGCGTCGAAAAAGCCTGCTCCGTCAAGTAACCCTGCCCCGCCTGAGCGCCAGGGATTCCTATACTTGCCAGCCCCGGGCCGTTAGCTCAGTTGGTAGAGCAGGAGACTCTTAATCTCAAGGTCGTTGGTTCGAGCCCAACACGGCCCATCCGCGGCGGTCGCGCGGTAGTCGCCTCAAGAAGCGACAAGCGCCTCGGGGACGGGCGCGGCGACGGCGCAGGCCTTGCCTTCGGAGAAGCCCTCGGGGCCGATGTCGAGCGCCGTGTTGAGCCGGGCGCGGGCGTTCTCCCAGGCAATCAGCTGGGTCAGCTCGAGCGTGCCCTTGAGGCCGAAGCGCTGCTGCGCCCGCTCCATCAGCTCGTCCTCGACCTGGCCCGGGGTGCGGGTCATGCCGGTCGCCAGGTCGATCACCAGCAGCTGATCGGCGTCGAAAAGGCCTGACTCGCGGGCGCCGGGTAGCGCCTGCAGCTGCTCGTCGCTGAGGCCGGCGCGGCGGGCGAACTCGGAACCGATGTCGATGCAGAACTCGCAGCCGACCAGCGTCGCCGCTCGCAGCACCGCCAGCTCGCTGAGCGCCTTCGGCACCCGCTTGCCCCGCTCGGCGGCGCGGTTGAAGCGCATGTAGTCGAACATCAGGCGCGGGTGCTGGGCGAAGACGAGGGCGGAGCGCATCTCGCGCCCATAGGTAATGCGGGCACCGCGGGCGACAACGGCGGCGAAAGCTCCTTGGCGTGGCTCAATCCTCGACATCGTGTCCTCCTCTGCCTGGTCTCTGGGGCCACGCAGCCTATGGAGTAAATGGCACCGTTGTAAGGTCCAATTTGATGGCAAAAGAGGGTGCCAATCTGCCCAGCGCCTCGCCCGAGCTACTGCTCCCACGCTGGCGTCCCGGACAAGCACGGCGGGCGCAGCTCGAGGAGCATCTGCGGGACTCAATCCGGGCCGGGCGCCTGCGACCGGGAACGCGGCTGCCTTCCTCACGTGGCCTCGCGGCTGAGCTCAGCGTCTCGCGCCGCCTCGTCGTCGAGGTCTACGAGCAGCTCGGCGCCGAGGGCTACCTGGTGGCGCGGCGCGGCTCCGGCACGCGCGTTTCGCGCGGGGCCCGCAGCGGTGCCGGGGCGGCGCCGGTCGAGCCAGTGCCGGCGCCGGTAACCGGCATCGATCTCTTCCCCGGTGCCCCGGACCTCTCGCTCTTCCCCCGCCACGCCTGGGGCCGGGCGCTGCGGCGGGCCCTGGCCGAGCTTCCCGATGCCCGCCTCTCCTACGGCGAGCTAGGCGGTACCACCGAGCTGCGCGTCGCCCTCGCCGAGCACCTCGGCCGCGTCCGCGCCGCCGACGCCGCTGCTGAGCGGGTCGTCGTTACCCACGGCTACCTGCAGGGGCTACGGATCTTCTGCCAACTGCTGAAGGCGCGTTCCGGCCGTCGGCTCGCGGTCGAGGACCCCGGCTACCCGATCGCCGGCTGGACGATCGAAGCGGAGGGGCTCGAGGTGGTGCCGGTCCCGATCGACGAGCGCGGCATCGACGTCGCGGCGCTCGCCGCCCTCGAGGTCGATGGCGCCGTCGTCACCCCAGCCCACTCGCTGCCACTGGGAGCAGTGCTGGCACCCGAGCGGCGGCGCCAGCTCGTGGAGTGGGCGCGGCAGCGCGGCACGCTCGTGCTGGAGGACGACTACGACGCCGAGCTGCGCTACGACCGCGGCCCGGCCGGCAGCCTGCAGGGCCTCGGCCCCGACGTCGTCGTCCTCGCCGGCACGGTCTCCAAGACGCTGGCGCCAGCGCTGCGGCTGGGTTGGCTTTGCCTGCCCGGCGAGCTGGTACCGCTCGCGATCGCCGGCCGGGCCGGCGCCGATGGCGGCGGTAGCCGGATCGAGGAATGGGCCCTCGCCGATCTGATCGCCCGCGGCGACTTCGATCGCCACCTGCGCAGCGCCCGCCAGCGCTACCGCGAGAAGCGGCGGCGGCTGCTCGAGGAGATCGCGACGGTGCTGCCCGCGGCACAGGTCCGCGGCATCGCCGCCGGCCTACACCTGGTCCTGGAATTGCCGCCGGGCGTCGAGGAGCCGGAGGTCGTCGCCCGCGCCGCCGCGGCCGGGGTCCACGTCAACGGACTCGCCAGCTTCAGCCGGCGCTTTCTCCAGCCGCCGGGTCTGGTGCTCGGCTACGGCCTGCCCAGCGATCGTGAACTGCGCGAGGCGGTGGCGACGATCGCCGCCTGCCTCAGCTAGCCGCCGAGCGGGCTGCCTTCGGCCAGCGGGTTGGGCGTCGAGGCTTGACCTGCAGCCTGCGCTTTCTTGCTTTCCTTGGCCTGTTCCGCAAGCTGTTTCTGGAATTCTTTCGCCCGTTTTTCGATCTGGCTGAGTTCGTTGCCCAGATTTTCCCGTTCGAACTTGGTGTTGGCGTACTTTTCCGCTTCTTTTTCGGCCTGTTTGGCGCCGGCGTAGTCGAACGCGTAATTGCGGTAGATCGCCAGGGTGCTGAGGCTGCCGAGACTGGGCCGCTGTTCGGCGACGATCTGCTGGGCCTTGGCGGCGGCACGAACGTTGATCTCGGTTTCGGCCCCGGTGCGCGAGAGCTGGGCCAAGGTGAAGAACATCGGCGCCACAGCTTGGGCGCCGCCGGCGCTGGGTTCGTCAGTCGCCTTCAGATATTTGCTCCAGGCTTCGCTGGCACGCTGCAGTTCCACCTTGCCTTCTTCGGTGATTTCCGCCGCGCCCGTTTCCGAGTTCAACTGCGCCGAGGCATTGCCGGCGTTGATCCGGGTTTTGGTCAGGTTCAGCAGCAGAGCCGGGTCTTCCGGTTCTTTGCGCAGCTTGCGTTCGATGGTTTCGGCCTGTTCGACGAAGGCGGCGCTGGGGTTGCTGGATTCGCCGCCGCCAAAGATGTTGGCGACGTTGAAGGGCCCGACGACGAGGAAAAGGCTGAGGCCCATCAGCAGGGCGAGAATCGCGTAGACGACTTTGACGACGTTCCGTCGCCGTCCCCTGATGTCAAAGACCATCCGTCGCTGTTCGCCGCCGCCTGCTGCCATCGCCTTTCGTGCTCCTACGTAGAGGGCTCCGCCATGCCTCCCGACTCACGCGGTCGCCCAAAAACCCTTGCGAGCAAGATACTCAACTCGTACAGAACAAGCAGCGGCACCATCTCAATGAGCATCGAGACAGGGTCGACCCCGGGCAGCGCAGCGGCGACGATGGCGATGACCAGATAGGCGTAGCGGCGGTTGCTCCGCAACTGCTCGATGGTGACAATGCCGAGCCGCGTCACCGCCAGGATCGCCAGCGGCAACTGGAAGACAATCCCGCAGGCGATCTCCGTGGTCGAGAAGAAGCCGTAGTAGTCGCGGGCGCGGAGCTGGACGCGGAACTGGCTGTCATTGAAGTTGAGGAGGAACTTCAGGGCGGCGGGCATGACGGCGAAGTAGGCGAAAGCGAGGCCGGCCAGAAACAGCAGCGGAAAGAGCAACAGGATCGGCAGCACCACCCGCCGCTCAGCGTCGCTGAAGGCCGGCAGCACGTAGGAGTAGAGCTGGTGCAGGAAGACCGGTAAGCAGAGGACGATGGCGCCGTAGGCGGCGACGGTGATGGTCGTCGTGAACGGTTCGGTGACGCTGAAGGTGGTCAGGCGCTTGTGCTGGTCGGGCAGCGGTCCCGCCGCCAGTTCGAGCAGCAGATGGCTCTGCCAGAAGCAGAGACCGAGGGCGACGCAGAAGACGACGATGCAGAGAATCAGGCGGCCGCGCAGCTCGTCTAGGTGCTCTACGAGGGTGAGGCGATCTTCGTGGGAGACCGCCCGGACGCGGCGGGCCATCGCGGCTGGGCCTCAGGCCGACTTGTCGCGGACGGCCTCGGTCTCCGACGCCTTCTCGGGCGGCGGGACGACTGGTGGCGAAGCGCTCAGCTCCGGCTTCTCGTCCTCGTCGTCGTGTTCGCCGCTGATCGAGCCTTTGAACTCGCGGATCCCTTTGCCGAGGGATTTGCCGAGCTCGGGCAGCCGTTTGGGGCCGAACACCAGCAGAGCGATGATCAGGACGATCGCGATCTCCATAGGACCGATGTTGCCAGGCATTCCGGCAATGGTAACGGGGTCGGTCCGCGGCCGGATCAGCGTCATTTGTGCTTTTAGATACTCGGTAGTGGGGTTTTGTCTCTTTGCGGCGAAGAAAGTGCGGATCAAGTGCCCCGCAACCGGGTTCGATATGTGAGGAGAGATGAGGGAGCCCAGTCGCGACAAGACGCAGGGAGTACCGGCACTCCACGTCTGCCCCGAGTGCGGCTCCTGCTTGGTGCAGCCGACCTGTTGGGAGCAGGCCGGCGATCGCGCTCACTGGCGGGTCTGGAGGCGCTGCCCGGAGTGCGAGTGGTCCTGCGAGAGCGTCCACGGCGAGACTGAGATCGACGCCTTCGATGAGCAGCTCGATCTCGGCGCCGACGAGTTGGCGGAAGAGCTGCGGGCGCTCGAGCAGGCCAACATGGCCGACATGGTTGAGGCCTTTGTCGCCGGGCTCGAAGCCGACCTGATCGGCGCCGACGACTTCAGCTAGCTGTAGCGCTGGACGACGCCGTCGGCGACGAGGTGGAGCAGCCGGGCCTGTTCCGGTTCGAAGCCCCCGGCGTCGAGCCCGCGCTTGGCAGCGGCGACCATCTCCAGGGCCCGGGCGCGAACCCGGTCGAGGGCGCCGGTAGCGGCGATGCGGTCGCAAAGCGCTGCGGCGGCGGCAGGGTCGAGGGCGCGCAGGTCGGCGGCGGCGAGCTCGGGATCGAGACGGATCGCCTCGATCAACGGCAGCGTCACGGTGCCGTCGAGCAGGTCGGTCCCGCGCGCCTTGCCGGTGCGCTCGGGTGGGCCGGCGACGTCGAGGACGTCGTCGAGCAACTGAAAGGCGAGGCCGATCTCGGTCCCGAACTCGCCCAGAGCGGGGTCGTCGCGGCCGAGTCGGCAGGCGCAGGCAAAGAGCTTGGCGGTCTTCAGTCCGCACCGCTCCAGGTAACGGGCTTCGGAGATGCCGGTGTCGAAGGCGTCTTGGCGCTGGGCGAGCTCGCCGCGGGCGAGGGCGACGGAAGCTGAAGAGAGCAGCGCCACGGAGCGGCTATCGCCGGCGTCGGCGAGCAGGGCGAAGGCACGGGAGAGCAACAGGTCGCCGGTGGCGACGGCGCGGTCGCGGCCGGCGCTGGCCGCGACGGTCGGCACGCCGCGGCGCAGCGGCGCGTCGTCGAGCACGTCGTCGTGGACCAGCGTCGCCATGTGGACCAGCTCGACCGCGGCGCCGGCCCGGACGGCGGCGGCACCTCCCTCCGCGCCGGCGCAGAGCAGGACCAGCATCGGGCGCATCCGCTTGCCGCCCGCCGCGAGAGTCGCCGCCGCGTCGGCGCCGACTGTCTCACCGTGGCCGTCGATCGCCGTCCGCAACAAGTCCTCGACCTCGCCCAGACGCGCCGGCAACCAACGGCTTGAGGCGTCGAGTACCGCCGTCACCGGCGGCGGTACGGCCGAGGGCCTGGTCACCCGCGGACGCCGCTGTGGATCGAAATGATCCCGCCGGCCAAGACCGTGTAGCGGATCCGCCGGAAGCCCGCCCGGTCCATCTTCTCCGCCAGGCGCGCGGGGCTGGGAAAGCTGCGCACGGACTCAGGCAGGTAGGAGTAGGCCTCGGGATCGTCGGAGAAGCGCCCTAGCAGCGGCGCGATGCGGTCAAACCAGACCGAGTAGAAGAACGAGAGCGGCGGCCGCTGCGGCTGCGTGATCTCAAGGATCACGGCCCGTCCGCCGGGCTTGAGCACACGCGCCATCTCCAACAGGCCACGATCGAGATCGGCCAGGTTGCGGACCCCGAAGCCGACGGTGACGGCGTCGAAGCGGCCGGCGTCATAGGGAAGCTGCAGGGCATCGGCCCACTCAAAGCGGACGCCGGTAACACCGCGCTCGGCGGCCTTCTCGCGGGCCAAGTCGAGCATCGGCTCGGAAAAGTCGCAGCCGACGACGTGGCCACCGGGGGCCACCCGCGCCGCCAGCTCCAGAGCGAAGTCGCCGGTTCCGCAGCAAACGTCGAGAGCGGAGTCACCCGGGCCCAGCGCCGTTCGCTCGGCGGCCCGCTGGCGCCAGCGATGGTGCAAGCCCGCGGTCATTACCGAGTTGAGCGCGTCGTAGCGACTCGCGACGCGGTCGAACATGCGGTTGACCTGCCCCGCGAACTGGGCGGAGTCCCTGGAGGGCTTAGTCGAGTGAGGAGAGGAAATCGGCGAGCTCGTTGAGCTTCTTTTGCGGCAAGTCGCGGAAGGACGGCATGATACCCGGCCCGATTTCAACCGAGCGCAGAATCGCCGCCCGCGGGATCCGCTGGGCAATGTGGGTCAGTTCCGGACCGGGGCCGTTGTTGCCGTTCTCGCCGATTTTGTGGCAGGCCAGACAGCCCGAGCCGGCAACGACCTCCTTGCCGGCTTCGTATTGCGGCGCCACCTTCATATCGATCTCGGTCGGCGAGCCGGCGACGGCGCCGGCGTAGGTCAGGTAGCCCATCGCCAGGATCGTCATGATGCCGGCCGTGGTCGCGATCGGGCGACGCTCGGGGCGACGCTCGGGGCCGCGATCGTAGAAGGGCAGCAAGAGGAGCAGAACCATGCAAACGGTGGGGATGCCGATCGTCGCCACCGGCACCAGCTCCGGCGGTTTGATCACACGCAGGACCTCGAAGAGGAAGAAGAAGTACCACTCGGGGCGCGGCACGTAGGTGGTCGAGGTCGGGTCCGCCTTCGGGCCCTGCTCGGCACCGAGGATGACCGCCATCGCGATGATCACAGCAACAACGATCAAGGCCATCGCCGAGTCCTTGAGGACGGCGTAGGGGAAGAAAGGCTTGCCCTTCTTCTTTAGGAGCTCGTATTCCTCGAGGTATGCCTGCTTGTCGGCGGGCTTCATGCCGAGGCTCCGTTGCTAGGGGCGGCACCGTTGCCGTTGGCGCCAGCGTCGAGCTGGGAGACGGGCGTGGCGATTTTCGGCTTGGCGATTTTGGTCCAGGGCGGCGCCGTGGTGCCGAGCTTGACGACCAGGTACATGTGGGCCCCGATCAGGGCGATGAGCGCCCCGGGCACTAGAAGCATGTGGATCGCGTAGAAGCGCGAGAGCGTGGTCGCCCCGAGCTCAGGGCCGGCGCGCAGGAAGTCGCTCAGGTAGGGGCCGACGATCGGGCCGGTGCCGTTGATGTTGATGCCGACGATCGAAGCCCAGTAGGAGCGCTGGTCGAAAGGCAGGAGGTAGCCGGTAAACGCCATCGTCATCGTCAGGATCAGCAGCACGACACCGATCACCCAGTTGAGCTCGCGCGGGTACTTGTAAGCGCCGAAGAAGAAGGTGCGCCCCATGTGCAGGAAGACCAGGATCACCATCACGCTGGCGCCCCACTTGTGCATCCCGTGTACGAGCTGCCCCAGCGGCACCTCGTTGTTGATGTGGGAGATCGACGCATAGGCCTGGGTTGCCGAGGGCGTGTAGAACATCGCCAGGAAGACGCCGGTGACGGCCTGGACGATGAAGGCGAAGAGCGTCGCCGAGCCGAGCGTGTAGAACCAGTTGGTTCCCTTCGGCACCTTGCGGTAGAGCATCCCCGTGAGGAAGCCGCTGGCAGCGGTGCGCTGATCGATCCAGGCAAGGACCTCGGCCGGCGCGTCTTTGGCCTGGTCGGTGACCCGTTCGACGTGCGACGGCCGCTCGGGCGGCGAGGTCTTCAGGTCCGCGGGCGCCTGCCCTTTGGGCGCGCCTGACTGACCCGGCTTGGCCGGTTTGCGCAGCGGCGCAGGGACTATCGAGTCGGGAATTTTCGGCATCAGGGCGGTGGGAAGGTAGAGGGCCGCGGCGGGTAGAGGTATTCCCAGATCCCGCCGGTGAACTCGCCGGGGTCGCGGGCGCGCACCGGTTCGAGCTGCGAAGTGACGCTGTAACGCGGGCCGAGCTCGACCTGGCCGCCCCGGACCCGGACCTGGAACCGGTCGAGGGGCCGCACCGGCGGGCCGCCAATGCGTTTGCCCTGGAAGTCGTAGACACCGCCGTGGCAGGGGCAGATGAAGTTGCCGGCGGCCTCGACGAACCGGACCGGGCAGCCAAGGTGGGCGCAGCGGTTGGAGAGGGCGATGAACTGGCCCGGTTCTTCTTCCAGTTGCTTGGAGCTGCGGCGCACGTAGGCGGTGGTCTTGCCGGCATCGCCGATGCCCTCGGTTTCGGTGAAGACGACCTGGCGGTAGGTGTCTTCGACGAAGTCGCTGACTGGGCCGACCCCCTCCCAGCGCTCCTTGCCGCGGTGGAAGATCGGGGCGATCGCGAAGCCGACGGCGGGCAGCACGATGGCGGCGCCAGCCAGGCCGCCCAGGCCCTGGGCGGCCACCGTGAAGGCGCGGCGGCGGGTCATCGACTCTCCCTCGAAGTAGCCGGGAGGGTCGGGCTGCGCCCGCTGCTGCTGGGGGGCCTCTTCGGCCCCGTTCATCTTGTCCGCGTCGTTCGCCACAGTCGCGTCGAGTTCGAGTGCGGAGTCTATTGCCTTGGCGTCGCGCTTGGCGGACAGCCATCCGGGCCCGGGCCGGTACGATCCTCTTGGGGCAGCCAGGGACAGTTCCCCAAAGGGACAGGCAACCGAGACAGGGAGCAGGAGCTATGCAGATCAACAAACGACTTCCCAAGACTTTTGCCGTGATGGTCGCGGCCTTGACGACTGCCGCGGTGCTTGCCGTCGGCGCCTTCGCCGCCGAACAGACGCGCGAAACCTACGTCGCCCAGGTCGAGCCGATCTGCAAAAAGAACACCAAGGCCAACGAACAGATCCTGGCCGGTGTCCGCCAGACGATCAAGCAGGGCAAGCTCAGCGTCGCCGCCGGCAAATTCAACCGCGCTGCCGCCGCCTTCGGCAAGGCCGTGACCGAAATCAAAGCCGTCCCGCAGCCGGCCGCGGACGCCGCCAAGCTGACCAAGTGGCTGGGCTTCCTCAAGGAAGAGCAGAACTTCCTCGCCAAAATCGGCAAGGCATTGAAGAGCGGCAACAAGTCCGAAGCGCAAACGCTCTCGGTGAAGCTGACCCACAACGGCAACCTCGCCAACAACTCGGTGCTCGGCTTCGAATTCAACTACTGCCTGATCGATTCCTCGCGCTTCAGTTGACTGCGCCTATAGACCGCGCTGCCTCGTCCCAGAGTGGTGGGACCGAGGCGGCCCGGTCTTCGGCCTGAAGCCTCGCGCAGTTTGAGATCAGCTCGCTGAGGAGGGCGACAGCGCGGTCGTCGCCGAAGGCGGCGAGGCGGTCGAGGCCGAGCGCGTAGAGGTAGTCGCCGGCCAGGAGGGCAAGGTCCTCGTCCTGGCCGGCGAGCAGGCGCGGCTCGCCGTAGTGCAGGAGGTAGCCCTCGCGCACCGCCTCGACGACGAGCGCGTACTCGGCCGGGTCGGCGGCGGCGGCCGGGCCAGCAGCGGCGAGGAGACCGAGCGTGGGCGGCTCGCCCGGGTCGACCACATGCGGCGAGATCGGCGTGCTCTCCTCGCGCAGCAGCGTCGCCAGGGCGAGCAGCGCCTCGGCGGGCTCGGCGCTCACGGCTGCGCCTCGGCGAGGGCCTCGGCGGCGGCTTCGAGGGTGCGGTCGACCGTCGCCTCGTCGTGGGCGAGCGAGACGAACCAGGCCTCGAACTGCGACGGCGGCGGGTAGATGCCGCGGTCGAGCAGGGCGTTGCAGAAGCGAGCATGGGCCTCGAGGTCGCAGGCGCGGGCGCCGTCGAAGTCGCGCACCGGCTCGGCGGTGAAGAAGAGGGTGACCAGGCCGGGGGCGGCGCCAACCTGGAGTGGCCGGTTGGCGGCGAGCTCGGCGAAGCCGGCGGTGAGGCGGTCGGTGAGGGCACCGAGCCGCTCGTAGGCGGCGGTGTCGAGCCCGGCCAAGGTGGCGAGCCCAGCGGCGACCGCGAGCGGGTTGCCGGAGAGCGTGCCCGCCTGGTAGACGTCGCCGGCGGGGGCAATCCGCTCCATCGCCTGCCGCGGACCGGCGAAGGCGGCCGCCGGCAGGCCGCCGCCGAGCACCTTGCCGAGCACGGTCAGGTCCGGTTCGACCCCGTAAAGCTCCTGGGCGCCGCCGCGGGCGACGCGGAAGCCGGTGATCACCTCGTCGAAGACGAGCAGGGCGCCGGCCGCGCGGGTCGCCTCGCGCAGGAACTCGAGGAAGCCGTCGGCCGGGGGGACGACGCCCATGTTGGCGGCGACGGGCTCGGCCAGGAGGGCGGCGACGGAGTGCTCGGCCAGGGCGCGGCCCACCGCCTCGCGGTCGTTCCAGGGGACGACGACGGTGCCGGCCGCCTGGGCAGCGGTGACGCCGGGGCTGCCGGGGACGCCCAGCGTCGCCAGGCCCGAGCCAGCGTCGGCGAGCAGGCCATCGGAGTGGCCGTGGTAGGCGCCGGCGAACTTGACCACGACCTCGCGGCCGGTGATCGCCCGCGCCAGCCGCACCGCGCCCATCGCCGCCTCGGTGCCGGAGCTGGTCATCCGCACCATCTCGACCGAGGGGACACGGGCGACGACCTCCTCCGCGAGGGCGACCTCGGCGCTGGTGGCGGCGCCGTAGCTGGTGCCGCGCTTGGCGGCCTCGATCACTGCCGAGACCACCGACGGCTCGGCATGGCCGAGGATCAGCGGCCCCCAGGAGCCGACCCAGTCGAGGTAGCGGTTGCCGTCGACGTCGACGAGCTCGCAGCCTTCGCCACGCTCGATGAAGATCGGCTCGCGGCCGATCTGCCGCATCGCCCGCACCGGTGAGTTGACGCCGCCAGGCAGAACCCGGGCGGCGCGGTCGTAGAGACCGCTCATCGGCCGCTCAAGAGTGCTCGGCCTCCCAGCG
Organism: uncultured Actinomycetes bacterium; assembly: GCA_963708405.1. Lineage (GTDB taxonomy): Bacteria > Actinomycetota > Thermoleophilia > Solirubrobacterales > 70-9 > VAYN01. Next base: position 782,784 of record CAVPSL010000001.1, on the reverse strand, counting down.
CGCGTAGTCGTCGGTGAAGTAATGGAGGCGGATCTTCTTGTACTCGGTCGAGGAGTAGAGGGTGGCGCGGTCCTCGGGACCCATGCCGCACTCGGCGGCGATCGAGTCGAGGATCGCGTCGCACTCCTCCTTGGAGCGGCCGTGGGCCATGGTGAAGACGCTGTAGGGCCAGTCGGCGTAGGTCGGCCGCTGGTAGCAGTGGGAGATGCCGCGGAAGGAGGCCATCTTGGCCCCGACAGTGAGGATCTCGTCCTCGGGGACTTTCCAGACCCCCATCCCGTTGGCGGAGAAGCCGGCGCGGCGGTGGTAGAGAATCGCGGCGACGCGGCGCAGAATCTTGCGGTCGATCATGCCGCGCAGGCGCTCCAGCAGGTCCTCGGTGGAGATGCCGAGTTCGGCGGCGGCCTCGTCGTAGGGGCGCTCGACCGCGGCCATCGGGCCTTGCAGGGCGCGGATCAAGGCGATGTCGTCCTCGTCGTAGGGCTGCGCCTCGAGCTCGCGCGGGGGCGCTGCCTCGACCGCGGCCGCCAGCGCCTCGGTCCCCTTCTCCATCTCCAGGTTCATGTTGATTTTGAACAGGGTCAGGGTCGGCAGTTCGCGCATCGACTCGGCCCCGGTCTCCTCGATCAGCGCTTCCAGCGTGCCCTTGAGGCCAAGCTCGGAGTCGGGCGGGGTGGCGATCGTGAACCAGAGGTTGAACTCGTGCGTGCGCAGGTAGTTGTGGGAGACGCCGGGATGGGCGTTGACGATCTTGGCCGCCCGCTGCGGGTTCTCCGAGTCGACTTTGGCCGCCACCAGCATCGACTCGTAGCCGAGCGCGCGGGTGTCGAAGATCGGCGTGATCTCGCGGATGATGCGGCCGTCGAGCAGGCGCTGGGTGCGGGCAAGGACGTCGTCGAGCTCCAGCTCGGCCTCGGAGGCGACCAGCGCGAACGGCTCCGGGTCGAGCGGGAAGGTCGACTGCAGCAGGTTCATCAGCCGCTTGTCGGTCTCGTCGAGCGGGATCGCCGAGCCGTCCTTGCGCGAGCGCGCCTTCGACTGCGGGACTTTCACTGAAGCCATCCGGCGGCCTCCTTGGCGTAGTAGGTGACGACGGCGTCGGCGCCGGCGCGGCGGATCGAAGTCAGGGTCTCCAGGGCAGCGGCGCGCTCGTCGATCCAGCCGTTGGCGGCAGCCGCCTTCAGCATCGAGTACTCGCCGGAGACGTGGTAAGCGGCAACCGGGGCGCCGGTCTCGTCCTTGACCCGGCGGACCACGTCGAGGTAGGCGGTGGCGGGCTTGACCATCAGCATGTCGGCGCCCTCTTCGAGGTCGAGCACAGCCTCCCGCACCGCTTCGTCGGAGTTGGCCGGGTCCATCTGGTACCCGCGCCGGTCGCCGAACTCGGGAGTCGACTCGGCGGCGTCGCGGAAGGGACCGTAGAAGGCGGAGGCGTACTTGGCGCTGTAGGCGACGATCGGCGTGCCGGGGTGGCCCTCCTCGTCGAGCTGGAAGCGGATCGAGCCGACCCGGCCGTCCATCATGTCGCTGGGAGCGACGGCGTCGGCGCCGGCCTCGGCGTGGGAGATCGCGGTCTTGGCGAGCAGCTCGACGCTGATGTCGTTGTCGACCTCGCCGTCACGGACGAAGCCGCAGTGGCCGTGGGAGGTGTACTCGCAGAGGCAAACGTCGGTGATGACGGTGAGATCGGGCAGCGCCTCCTTCAGCGCCCGCACCGCCATCTGCACAATGCCCTCGTCGTCGTAGGCGCCGGAACCGGTCTCGTCCTTGGCGGCGGGGATGCCGAAGAGGAGGACGGTGCCGACCCCGGCCACGGCCACCTCGCCGGCCTCCTCGACCAAGCCCGAAATCGAGAAGCGCTCGATCCCCGGCATCGAGGGAATCTCCTCGCGCGGGCCGGCGCCGGCGACAACGAAAAGCGGCTGGATCAGGTGCGACGGCGAGAGCTCGGTCTCACGCACGAGGCCGCGCAGGGCGTCGGTGCGGCGCAGCCGTCGCAGCCGGGTGGCGGGGAAAGGCATCGCGGCGAGTTTAGGGGCAGTAGCTTTTCCGCTCTTGGAAGCGAGGGGGATCGTCAAGCGCTATGGGGCTCGCGAGGCGCTGCGGGGGGTTTCCTTCGCCGCCGGCCCGGGAGAGCTGGTCGCCGTGATCGGTCCCAACGGGGCCGGCAAGACGACGCTGCTTTCAATTCTCGCCGGCGTTGCCGGGGCCGACGAAGGCGAGGTGCGCCAGCCGCCAGGGGAGGTCGGCTGGGTACCGCAGCAGGCGGCGCTCTACCGCCGCCTCACCGTCGAGGAGAACCTGCTCCTGTTCGCGCGCCTGGAGAAGCACGAGGACCCCCGGGCGTCGGCGGCGCAGATGCTCGAGCTCTGCGGGCTGGTGGAGCGACGCGACGAGATCGTCGCCCGACTCTCGGGCGGCAACCAACAGCGGATCAACATCGCCATCGGCCTGCTCTCGCGGCCCGTGGCGCTGCTGCTCGACGAGCCCAGCGTCGGCCTCGACCCGCGGCAGCGGGCGCGGCTGTGGGAGTTCATCGCCGGCCTCGCTTCCGAGAACGGGACGACCGTGGTCTTCTCCACCCACGACATCCAGGAGGCCGAGCGCTACGGGCGTCGGCTGCTGGTCCTCGCCGACGGCGAGGCGCTCTTCGACGGCTCGCCGGAGCAGTTGCGCGAGGCGGTGCGGAGCGAGGCGCCGGAGGCCGCCGACCGCGACTTCGAGACCGCCTTCGTCGCCTACCTGCACCACCGGGGGCACTGAGTGCGCTGGCTGCTGCTCAAGGACCTGCAGATCCTGCGGCGCTCGCCGCTGCAGGCTGTACTCCTAGTCGCCTACCCGGTCCTGATCGCGGTCCTGGTCGGGTTCGCGATCTCGCGCAGCCCCGAAAAGCCCCGGGTCGCCTTCCTCAACGAAGTGCCGAGCGGTGCCCGCGTCAACGTCGGCGGCCAGCGACTGCCGCCGATCAACGTCGAGAAACGGATCTGCACCCGGGTCGAGTGCGTCCACGTCAAGGACCGCGGTCAGGCCGAAGACGAAGTGCGCTCGGGAGAAGTCCTGGCGGCGCTTGTCCTGCCCGCCAACCTCGTCAACAAAATCAACTCGCTCTCGACCCTGGCCCCGGGCGTGCCCAAGGTCGAAGTCCTCGTCAACGAAGAAGACCCGCTCAAGGCGGAACTGGTCAACGACCGCATCTCGGCCCTGCTGGCGCAGGCGAACCTGGCGGTGGCGCGGCGGATCGCCGGCGAAGGCGGCCATTACCTGGACCTGCTGATCAACGGCGGCGAGCTGAAGGTGATCGGGCAGTCGGTCCAGATCCTCGGCCTGCGGGCGACGGCGCAGATCCTCGAAGCGCTGCAGCCGGCGCTGCCGGCCGGGCCCCTGCGCAACTCGCTGAAGGAGGTGACGAGCTTCGCCCAGCAGGCGCGCGACAACCTCAACGTCGCCGGACCGTTGATCGACCGCGTCGCCCAGCCGATCGAGGTCGACAAGCAGGTGGTGAGCGGCTCCTCGCCGCCGCTGGAAATCTTCGCGATCGCCGTCGCGGCGACGCTGACCCTGGCCTTTGTGACGGTGCTCCTGGTCGCCGGCTCGCTCGCCCTCGAGCGCGAGGAGAACGCGTTCCCGCGGCTGACCCGTGGCCTCGTCTCTCCCCTGACGCTGCTCGGCGAGAAGGTCCTGCTCGGGGTCGTCGTCGGCCTCGCGGTGACGCTGCTGATGCTGGCGGGGCTGGCGCTCTTCGTGCCCTTGCAGTGGGAGCGCTTCGGCCTCTGGCTGCTGGCAATCGTGGTTGGCGGCGCCGGCCTGGCGGCAGCGGGCGCGGCCCTGGGAGCGGTGGCCCGCGAGGTCCGCGCCGTCTCCCTGCTCGCCTTCATGGTGACGCTGCCGGTGGCGCTGCTCTCCCTGGTCCCCAGCGGCTCGATCGGCAGCGGCCTCTTCGACGTGATCCGGGTCATCACCGCCCTCTTCCCCTTCAAGCCGGCCTTGCAACTGATGACCGGCGCCCTCGACTCCTCCGGCCCGGCGCTGGGCGGTCCGCTGCTGCACCTGGCGCTGCTGATCGCCGCCTACGGCGTGATCGCGCGCCTGGCGCTGCGCCGCTTCAGCACCGTCTGAGGGTAGGGTCGCCCGATGCGGGTGCTCTTCATTGGCGACGTGGTCGGGGGACCGGGACGGCGGGGCTTGCGTGACGCGATGCCAGGGCTGCGGGAGCGTTACGCGCCGGACCTGATCATCGTCAACGGCGAGAATTCGGCCGGCGGCGTCGGCATCACCGAGCGCACCGCCAACGACTTCTTCGCCATGGGCACCGGTGTCATCACCACCGGCAACCACGTCTACCGGCACCGCGAGGCCTACGACTTCCTCGAACGCGAGCGGCTGGTGATCCGGCCCGCCAACTACCCGGCGCGCAACCCCGGCCGCGGCTACACCGTGGTCGAGGCAGGTGGGATGAGGGTCGGCGTGATCAACCTCAGCGGCGGCATCGGGCTGAAGGTCGCCCGCTCCCCCTTCGACACCGTCGACAGCATCCTCGACCTAATCGAGGCTGACGCGGTCGTCGTCGACTTCCACGCCGAGGTGACCAGCGAGAAGGTGGCGATGGGCTGGCACCTCGACGGCCGCGTCGCCGCCGTCTTCGGCACCCACACCCACGTGCCGACGGCGGACGGGCGGGTGCTGCCGGGCGGCACCGCCTTCATCTCCGACGTCGGCATGACCGGCTCGCGGACCAGCGTGCTGGGGGTCAAGCCGGAGCAGGCGCTGGCCTCGATGATCACCCAGATGCCGACCAAGTTCGAGACCGCCGAGGACGACGTCTGGGTGATGGGCGCCGTGGTCGAGGTCAACGCGTCGGGACTGGCCGACTCCTTTGAGCAGGTGATGGAGCCGGCACCTCTCCCGGTGAGCTAGTCGGCGTCGCCAAGGCGACCAGCAGCAGCGGGTAGAACCAGACGATGTAGAGGTAGAACCAGTGGTGCATCGTCATCTGAAGGGCGATCAGCAGGGCGGCGCCGAGGGCGGCGACCTGGACCAGGCTCTTGCGGCGGGGGACGAAGGCGAGCGCCAGCGAGAGCGCGCCGGTGGTGACGAGCAGGGCGACGCGCAGCGGTTCCAGCGAGGTCTGGCCCCAGATCGAGAAGGGCGAGTTGCGGCTGGCCTGGTAGGCGATCGTGCGGTCGTAGACGGTGTGCAGGCCGGGGTTGAGCGCCGGCCAGAGCATCACGGCGACAGTGAGGACGGCAAAGCCGAGGGCGAAGATCAGCGCCGGGCGCCGGCGGCGCTCGTAGGTGAGCAGCATCGGCGCCAGCAGCGCCGGGGCGAACTTGGCCCAGGTCGCGAGCGCCGCCATCGCGCCGCGCGCGAACGGTCGGGCGAGCAGGACCAGGGTGGCGACGAGCAGCGCCGCCACCAGCGTGTCGTTGGAGTTCGACTCGAGGGCGTAGGCGGTGTAGGGGTAGGCGGCCCAGCCGAAGGCCAGGGTGGCGGCGAGACGGCGGCCCGCCGGTCCGGGCCGGATCCGGATCGCCAGCACGATCAGCAGCAGGAAGGCGGCGATGTCGAAGGCGACGGCGGCGCCGTGCGCGGCGGGCAGGTCGTCCCAGTGTCCCGACCAGGGCCAGATCCGCTCGAAGGGAACGTAGGCGAGGTAGTTGACCGGGCCGTAGGTGTCGCCCTGGGAGACGTCGCTGGGGAAGTTGCCGTAGATCGGTTCGCCGTGGGCGATGCGGTCGGCGCCGACCTCGCTGGCGTAGCCGACGTCGATCACCCCCGAGTCGGCCATGTTGAGGCCGACCCGGAAGCCGAGCAGGAACAGCGCCGCGACCAGCAGCCAGGCGGCGGGCCAGACCGGCCGCAGCCCCTCCCCCCCACCGCGGAAGCCAATCCACAGCGCTCGCGCCAGCAGGTAAAGCAGCACCGGGTAGACGAGCGGGACCGAGACGCCGATTTCGGCCCGGTTGAAGAAGTAGTGCGAGACACCGAAGCCGAGCAGGACGAGGAGGTCGAGGTTAGCGAGACGGCGCCAGCGGCGCCAGTCGACCAGGCCGAGCAGGAAGAGCGCGCAGAGGGGCAGGAAGACGTAGGGCGCGTTGAGCTTGTGGCCGAAGGCGCCGGAGTAGCCGCGGGCCATCTTCCAGGCGACCTGGTAGCCGGTCCAGGACTCGAGCACCTGGCCGGAATCGCGGTCGACGAGGACCAGCGCCACCTCCTTGCCGTCGCTGAAATAGGCGACCTCCCAGTGGCCTTCGACCTTGTTGGCGACCGGGGCGAGCTGACCGTTCTCCCTTTCCTCCTTGCGCACGTTGGGGTCGCGGTCGGCGCTGCGAATTGCCGCCGCTTCGGAGACCGGCCAGGGCTTGGCCGCTTGCGCCGGCGCCGCCAGGCCCAGCACCAGCAACAGGGCCAGGGCAACGGCGCGGCGCATCAGCTCAGCCCGAAGTGCTCGCGGACGATCGGGGCGACATCGCGCAGCGTCCACTGCTCGCGGGCGCCGGGCGACTCGGGCCCGCAGCCGACGAGGAGGAGCGGGCCGAGTGAGTCGCCGGCCAGCAGCGCGCCGTGGCTGCCGCCGCCAGCGTGGCTGACCCCGCCCCAGTCGACGGCCTCGAAGCCGGGCGCCAGCGAGAGCACGAAGTCGCCGGCGTGCGGCGCGGCCAGCGCTGACCAGACCCGCGCCAGCGGGTCTGGGTAATCCTCGCTGTCGAGCTGGCCGTCTGCAACCGTCGCCGCCAAAGCCTCGAGCTCGCCCTCCATCTCCCAGGTGGCGCCACGGCGGTCGCGCACCTCTCCCCCGGGCCGAAACCGCAGCACCGCGCCGCCGCGCTCGACCACTGCCCACTCGCCACCAGCCGCGGGCATCCCCGGCGTTTCACGCCGCAGCGGCTCACCGTCGGCGTCCTCGAGCCGGCAGACGAGGTCGACCCCCTCGGTCACGGTCAGCCGGGCCGCCACCGCGGCCGGCTCGGCCCGCTCGCCCTCGCCGGGCAGCAGGTAGACGTGGGCGGCCCGCCCGGTCGGGCTGACCGCCAGTTGGGCCAGCTCGGGCCGATCGTCGGAGGGCTGCAACACCGACCACTCGCGACCCAGCAGCTCCGCCAACGGCAGGCCGCGGTGAACGTCGGTCTGGGCGTGGTCGGCGACGACGATCAGCGCGTAGTTGGAGAGGAACTCATCGAGGCCTCCTCCCGCCTCGATGACCTTGGCCAGGCACTCGTCGGCCTTGGCGATCGACTCCACCGTCGCTTCCGGCCCATGGCGATGCGAGTAGTTGTCGTTGTCGGCGAGCGAGAGCAGGAGGAAGTCGGTGAGGTCGTCCTTGACCAGCTCCGCGGCGCAGCAGGCCGAGTAGCCGTCGCGGACGCCGGGGATCGAGGTCGAGCGGCAGGGCACCTCGCGGCTGGCGTAGAGGTCGCCGTAGAAGAGCTCTGTCGGGCCCCAGGTGTGGTGGCGGAACTTGAGCCGCGTCGTCTCGATCGCCCGCCGCATCAATCCCTCGAGGGAAACCTGGTGGCGGTGGCGACCGCGGTAGATCAGGAACGGCGTGCAGGCGGTGCGGGCGCCGGCATCGTCGAGCTGCTCGAAGAGGGTCTCGACCTCGGGGCTGAGGTGGGCCAGGTTCATGTTGTAGACGAGGTCGTAGAGGGCGCGGAAGACGCCGAAGGCGCGGGTCGCGTCGAGCGAGGATCCGTACTCGACGTAGCGCCGCTCGAGCCGGTGGTACCAGTTCATGCCGCTGATCCAGTGACGGTCCGCCCCCACTCCCGTCATCAGCTCCGAGCAGGCGACCGGGGTCACCGAGGGAAAGCTGGAGACGCAGTCGGGGACCAGGGTGCCGCGTTCGAGCAGGGCGCCAAAGGTCGGGGCCCGGCCCTCGGCGACGGCGCGCTGCAGCATGTCGGTGCGCAGCGAGTCGACGTAGGTGAGGACGAGCTTCTGGGGACGGTCGGCCATCGGCCGAATCATGCCCAGCCGAGCCGGCCGGCTAGCGGAGGACGCGCAGGCCGGCGTGTTTGCGCTGCGAGCGGCGGTGGCGAGTGAAGCCGAGCCAGGCGAGAGCGATGACGACAACGATCACCGCTAGCGGCACCAGCAGCGAGAGGCCGACGACGACAAGGGCGGCCAAGGCGATCAGGAAGGCGAGCGCCCCCGCGGTGCTGCCCTGGCGGCGACTGGCGCCAGAGACGACGTCGCTAACGACGAGGCAGGCGAAGACGGCTCCCACGATGCAGGCGATGCCGCCGAGGGCGCCGTCGAGCAGGAAGCCGACGATGAGGCCGATCACCGCCGCCAGCAGGGTCATGCGGCCGCGGGCCGAGCCGTGCGTGCCGGTGGTGCCGGCGAGCATGCCGATCGCGATGCCAAGCCCTAGCTGTTCGAGCAGGTCCACATGCGAAAACCTAACCGGAGCGGAGCGGCGGCGTCGATACGCCACACTTCCGTGTCATGAGCGAGGTACCGCCCCCGCCGCACCGTCGGCGCGCCCACACCAGCACCCGCGACCTCGAGCGCTACGCGGGCCTCTTCGCCGAGCGGACCGGAGTGATGCGCTCCTCGGCGATGCGCGACCTGATGGCGATCACCGCCAGCCCCGAGGTGATCTCGCTGGCCGGCGGCCTGCCGGACACCTCGACCTTCCCGCCCCGGAGCTTCGCCGCGCAGATGACCCGGATCGCCCAGGAGTCGGCGGCGGAGGCGCTGCAGTACGGACCGACCGAGGGCTTCGAAGAGACTCGCGACTGCATCCTGCAGGTGATGGGCGCCGAGGGGATGCTCCCCGACCCGCACGACATCATCGTCACCACCGGCGGCCAACAGGGCATCGACCTGGTCTGCAAGACGCTGGTCGACCCCGGCGACGTGGTCATCTGCGAGGCGCCGACCTACCCCGGCGCGGTACCGGTCTTCTGCAGCTACCAGGCCGACGTGGTCCAGATCGAGTGCGACGACGACGGGATGCGGATCGACGACCTGGAAGCGCTGCTGGGGCAGCTCCGCGAGGAGGGCCGGAAGCCGAAGTTCATCTACACCGTGCCGACCTTTCAGAACCCGGCCGGGGTGACAATGTCCCTCCCCCGCCGCCAGCGCCTGGTCGAGCTGGCGCGCCATCACGAGCTGCTGCTGGTCGAGGACAACCCCTACGGACTGCTGCGCTACGGCGGCGAGCCGATGCCGCCGCTCTACCAGCTCGACGGGGGCGACTTCGTCATCTACATCGGCACCTTCTCGAAGATCCTCTCCCCCGGAATCCGTCTCGGCTGGACGGTGGCGCCGCCGCCGGTGATGGAGAAAATCGTGCTCGGCAAGCAGGCGACCGACCTTTGCACCTCGACCCTGACCCAGTACTTCGTCCGCGAGTACTTCCGCGAGGGGCGCTGGCAGCACTACATCGACGACCTGGTCGAGATCTACCGCCACCGCCGCGACGTGATGCTGGCGGCGCTGCACGAGCACTTCCCACCGGCGGCGACCTGGACCGAACCCGAGGGCGGCCTCTTCATCTGGGCGACGCTGCCCGAGTACATCGACACCGGCGACCTGCTGGCGAAGGCGCTGCGCGCCGACGTCGCCTTCGTCCCCGGCCAGGCCGCCTACGTCGACGGCCGCGGCGGCAGCTCGATGCGGCTCAACTTCTCCGGCGTCAGCGAGGAGGAAATCCGCGAGGGCGTGCGGCGAATCGGCCAGGTGATCGCCGAGCAGGTCGAGCTCTACGAGGCGCTGACCGGCGAGCAGGCACTGCCGGCGCGGCGTGGAGCGCCGGCCGATGAGGCGGCGAGCGCCGACGGCGCCGACGTCTTGCCGTTCCGCAAGACCGCCGAAGGCGGCGCTTGAGGGTCGCGGTCCTCAAGGGCGGCCGCTCGCTGGAGCGCGGCGTCTCGCTCCGATCCGGCGCCCGGGTCGAGGACGCGCTGGAACGGCTCGGCCACGAAGTGGCCGCGGTCGACGCCGGTCCCGACCTGGTGGCACGGCTGCGCGGGGCGCAGCCGGACGTCGCCTTCGTCGCTCTGCATGGCGTCGGCGGCGAGGACGGCACCGCCCAGGAGCTGTTGGAGTTGCTCGGCATCCCCTTCACCGGTCCCGGCGTCGCCGCCTGCGTGCGCTGCATGGACAAGGTCCTGGCCAAGCACGCGATGCGCGAGGCCGGCCTGCCGACCCCGGACTGGTTCGCCTTCAGCCAGACCGCCTTCCGTGAGCTCGGTGCCGCCGAGGCGCTGGGCGAGCTCGAGGGGAGACTGGGCTTCCCGCTCGTCGTCAAGCCCAGCCACGGCGGCTCCTCGCTGGGGGTGAAGTTCGCCGCCGGCCCGGCCGAGGTCCCCCAGGCGCTGGTGGCCGCCTTCAGCTACGACGACAAGGTCCTGCTCGAGCGCCATCTCGAGGGGCGCGAGCTGGCGGTCAGCGTGCTCGGCGATGAAGCGCTGCCGGTGGTCGAGGCGATCCCGCTCAGCGGTGACCGCTACGACTTCGAAGCCCGCTACGAGATCGGCCGCACCCGCTTCGCCTGCCCCGCCGAGCTGAGCGAGGACGAGCACCGGTCCGTGGTCGAGGTGGCGCTGGGCGCCTACCGGGCCCTGGGCTGCTCCGGCTTCGCCCGCGTCGACCTGATCCTCACCGCCGCCGGACCGCAGGTCCTGGAGGCCAACGCGATCCCCGGCCTCACCGACACCAGCCTCCTACCCCAGGCCGCCGAGGCCGCCGGCCTCTCCTTCGAGCAACTGGTCGAGCGCATCCTCGACCTGGCGCTGCGCCCGTCCGCCGCCTAGGAGTCGCCCTGGGCGAAGTCTTCGGGCGACACCTCGTCGAGGAAGTCTTTGAACTTGTCGACGACCTCCTCCGTGTCCTCGACCTCGTGCTCGAACTCGATCGCCGACTCCTCGATCACCTCCTCGGCAGCGAAGATCGGGGCCGAGACGCGGACGGCCAGCGCCAGCGCGTCCGACGGGCGCGAGTCGATCTCGACTTCGGAGCCGTTGACCGAGACCGTGATCGAGGCGTAGAAGGTGTTGTCGCGCAGCTCGGTGACCGAGACGCGCTCGCATTTGGCATCGAGCTGCTCGAGCATGTCGGAGAGCAGGTCGTGCGTCATCGGCCGCGGCGTCGAGGCCCCCTGCAGCTTCATCAGGATCGCCGCCGCCTCCGGGTGCCCGATCCAGATCGGCAGGAAGCGGTTGCCATCGACCGTTTTCAGCAAGACGATCGGCTGCTTGCCGACCATGTCGAAGCTGACCCCGTAGATCTGCATCTGCTGCACCAGAAAGGCTCCCGGCTAGAGGTTGGCCAGCAATTATAGGTCGGCGAAATGGGCGATCCTGGATTCGAACCAGGGACCTCGTCCTTATCAGAGACGCGCTCTAACCAACTGAGCTAATCGCCCGGAGACGGCGATGATAGCGGCGAGCGCGCTGCCGGCTCGGCGCCGTTCAGCGGCCGCGACGCTTCAGCGCCTGGGCCAGCGCCTGGGCCTCCTCGACGTCGTCAAAACGCAGCTCGGCAGCGAGGCCGTCGCCCTTGGGGCGCACGCTGACCTCATGGCCGAGCGCCGACTCCAGGGCGTCGGCGACCGCGTCGAGGGCCTCGCGCTCATCGGCGCTGAGCTCCGGCTTCTTCGGTTTCGCCTTTGGCTGGCCAGCCAGCCGAACCCTGTTCTCGGTCTCGCGTACCGTCCAGCCGCCGCGCACGGCGTCGCGGCCGAGGCGGCGACGGACGTCGTTGCCACGGGCCCCGAGCAGGGCCCGGCCGTGGCCCTCGCTGAGCTCGCCGGCCTCGAGCATCTCCAGCGTCTCGTCGGGCAGCTCCAGCAGGCGGATCAGATTGGAGACGGCGGGGCGGCTGCGGCCGACGCGGCGCGCCAGGTCCTCTTTGGAGAGCCCGAGGTCCTCCACCAGGGCGGCGCAGGCGCGCGCCTCCTCGACCGGGTTGAGGTCCTCGCGGACCATGTTCTCGATCAGCGCCGCCTGCAGCCGCTCAGCTTCCGCCTGGTCGCGGACCACCGCCGGCACCTTGCTCAGCCCCGCCTGCTGGGCGGCGCGCCAGCGGCGCTCGCCGGCGACCAGCTCGTAGCTGCCGTCCGGGAGGGGGCGGACCAAGAGCGGCTGGACGATGCCGCTGGTCTCGATCGACTCAGCCAAGGCGCTGAGTGCCTCGGCGTCGAACTTGGTCCGCGGCTGGCCCGGATTGGGCTTGATCAGATCGACCGGCAGCTCGCGCAGCTCGCCGGCGTCGCCGGCCGAAGTCTCCGGCAGGATCGCCGCCAGGCCGCGGCCGATCCCTCGTTTGGCACTAGCCACGGGTGGCGAGCTCCTCGGTCAGCGCCCGATAGGCAATGGCGCCGCGGGAAGAGGGAGCGTGCTCGGTCACGGGCAGACCATAGCTCGGCGACTCGGCGACTCGGACGCTACGCGGGATCACCGTCGCGAAGACCATGTCGGCGAAGTGGTCGCGCAGCTCGGCCTCGACGTCCTGAGCGAGCCGGGTGCGCTCGTCGTGCATGGTCACGAGCAAACCCGAAACCTCAAGTCGAGGGTTCAACTCACGCCTGATTAGCCCCAGGGTTTCGAGGAACTGGACCAATCCCTCCAGCGCCAGGTACTCGGCCTGGACCGGCACGATCACGCGGTCGGCGGCGGTAAGGGCGTTGACGCTGACCGGCCCCAACGCCGGCGGGCAGTCGAGCAGGGTCATCGCGAAGCGCTCGCGGACGGGGCCAAGACGATCGCGCAGGCGCGTCTCGCCGCCCTCGATCCGCGGCAGCTCAACCGCGGCACCGGCGAGGTCGCGGTTGGCGGGAACGATCCAGAGGTTGTCGGGCCCGGCCGGCCGGGCCGCCTCGGCTACCGAGACGTCGCCGGTGAGACAGTCGTAGGAGGAGGGCCGCATGTCGCGGTCACCGCCGAGGGCGACGGTCGCGTTGCACTGTGGATCGAGATCGACAACCAGCGTCTGCTGCCCGGCGGCCGCAGAGCAGGAGGCGAGGTTGACGGCAGTCGTCGTCTTGCCGACGCCGCCCTTCTGATTCGCCACCGCGTAGACCATGCCCATACCGGCGCCACCCTAGTAGAGGCTCGCGGTTCGCTCAGAGCACACGCGATCTCCGCTCGTGAACTAGGCTCCGCGACGTGAGCGAAGCATTCGATTGGCCCGAGGAACCGGCGGAGCGCGTCCGCGAGCTGGTCGAGGGCGTTCTCGACGAGCTCGACCTCGACGGCGAGGTGGACATCGACGAGGACAACGATCGCATCCTCGCCACGGTCCGCGGCGGCGAGGACTACGGCCTGCTGATCGGCAAACGCGGCCAGACGATCGATGCCCTGCAGCTTCTCTGCTACCAGGCCGCCTTCCGTGGTCTGCGCGACCGCAAGCGCGTTCTGCTCGACGCCGCTGGCTACCGCGAGCGTCGCAAGGAGACCCTCGAGGGCCGCGCCGACCGCGCCGCCGAGCAGGCGCTGACCAACAACCGCGTGGTCGAGATGGACCCGATGAGCGCCCAGGAGCGACGGGTCGTCCACGAACGGCTGAAGGAGCGGGCTGGCATCGAGACTTACAGCGAGGGGGACGAGCCCCACCGCTGCGTGATCGTCGCGCCACTCGTCTCCGAGTGACGCCGGACCCGGCGGCCTCCCTCGACCCAGCCGCCCGCGAGGCGCTGACGAAGGTCCTCTCCCTGCTTGCCGAGGAGCGCGCCTCGGTCAGCTCCGTCGTCGACGACCGCGCCTGGCAGGTCCACATCACCGACAGCCTTACCGGGCTCGAGGTCCCAGAGCTGCGGGACGCGCGGCGGATCGCCGATGTGGGAGCCGGAGCCGGCTTCCCCGGCCTGGTCCTGGCCGTATCCCTGCCGCAGGCCGAGGTCGATCTGATCGAGTCCGTCAGCCGCAAGTGCGCCTTCATGCGCCACGCCATCGAGGCCGCCGGAATCTCCAACGCCACCGTCCTCGACAGCCGCTCCGAGGACTGGGCGAGGGGCGAGGGGCGCGAGCGCTACGACGTCGTCACGGCCCGCGCCGTCGGCCGTCTCTCAACCCTCGCCGAGCTCGCCTCCCCCCTTCTGAAGCCAAATGGCGTCCTAGTCGCCTGGAAGGGCAAACGCGACCCCGAGGAGGAATCCCAACTCGAGAACGCCTCCGCGAGCCTGGCGATGCGTCCCGAACAGATCCTCGACGTCGGCAATCGCGCCGGCAGCAAGCACCGCCACCTTCACGTCATCCGCAAGACCGCCGAGACCCCGGCCAACCTGCCGCGGAACGCAGGCATGGCCAAGAAGCGCCCCAAGGGCTGAGGACTAACGCCGTCGCTTCTTCTTCTTGGGAGGCGGGGGCGGCGGTTTAGCCGCCTTGATGGCAGCTACCCCCTCAGGCGTGGCCACAACCGGCGGCGGCACCACTTTCTGAATCACGAACTGCTGGCCGATCGTCCAGAAGTTGGTGGTGATCCAGTAGAGGATCAGGCCGGCGGGGAAGCTGATGATGAAGGGGACGAAGATCAGCGGCAGGACGAACATCATCATCCGCTGCGATTTGTCGGCGGTGAGCGACATCACCATGCCAGAGACGAGCTGGGTGCCGACATAGAGGATCAGCAGCGCGATCAATTCGCCGCCGGTCGCCTTGGCGGTGAGGTCGTGAATGAAGAGGAATTCGGCTCCATAGGCGGCGCAGTGGCCAGCGGCGGGGCAGCCCATGTCCGGCGGCAGCTCCGACCGCAGCACGTGGAAGAGCGTGATGAAGACCGGCAGCTGGGCGATCAAGGGAATACAGGAGGCAAAGGGGTTGACTTTGTTCTCCTGGTAGAAGCGCATCATCTCCTGCTGCATGCGCTGTTTGTCGTTTTTGTATTTCGCCTGGATCTCTTTGATCTGCGGCTGCAGAGCCTGCAGGGCCCGCATGCCTTTCAGCTGTTTGTAGGTGAGCGGGATCAGGAGCGCCCGCACAAGGACGGTCATGGCGATAATCGACCCGCCCCAGCTGAGGCCGGCGTTGTCGTGGAAGAACTTGAGGACGGAGTTGGCGACGTCGATCAGCGGCTGCAGGATGTTGGCGTCGGGCAGCATCAGGAGTGGGCCTCACCGTGGTAGTGGGACGGGTCGACGGGCCCAACGTGGAGCGTGAACCGGCGCGGGACCGGGTCGAAGCCGCCGTGACTGAAGGGGTTGCAGCGGAGCAGGCGCCAAGCGGCGAGCAGGCCACCGCGGAAGACGCCGAAGCGCTCTACCGCCTCAACCGCGTAAGCCGAGCAGGTGGGCTCGTAGCGGCAGCGACGGGGGCGCGAGGGGGAGATCCAGCGCTGGTAGGCGCGAATCGGTGCCAGAACGATCCGTTTCACGTGGAACGCCCCTTGGGTGACGCGGAGGCCAGCGCCTCTTCGAGGCTGCGCGAGGCGCCAGCGGTCCCCTCGCGCTCGATCAGGTCGCCGATCTCGGAACGGGCGACGATCACGAAGTCGTGTCCCTCGGGGAGCTGGTCAGAAAGGCCCCAGAAAGCTTCGCGCAGAGCGCGCTTGACCTTGTTGCGGTCGACCGAGCCGCCGACCTTGCGGCTGACGGAGACGCCGAGCCGGACGTCACCGGTCTCCTCCTCGCTGCGAGGGAAGGTGTAAAGAACGAGGTAGCGGGTCGCATGAGATGAGCCGTCGCGGTAAACGCGGTCGAACTCGCCGCTGCGCGAGAGGCGCCGTCGCTTCGACGCCATCTAGGGGGTGAGGCGCTTCCGCCCTTTGCGCCGGCGGCGACTGAGGATCGCGCGACCCCCACGCGTGCTCATCCGCGCTCGGAAGCCGTGGGTTTTGGCGCGCTTCCGCTTCTTCGGCTGATAGGTGCGCTTCATGGTCGGCGGGAGTATACGGAGAGCCGGCTGAAATCTTTTCTGCGGGATTTGCGAGGCATGGCGGTGGTCTCTGCAAGGTCGCCGCTATGGTCGCCGACCGAGTGCCCAATGACCCCTCCCGACACCAGCTCGATGCCCTCTGGGGGGCCACCTGCGACGAGTTGCGCGCTGCCGTGCCGGAGTCGACCTTCCGACTCTGGCTGGAGCCACTGAAGCCGGCTGGGGCCGTCGGTGACACCCTCTACCTGAGCGCCCCCGAGAACGTCCGGGCCTGGGTCGAGCGCCGTTATGCGACGCTGATCGCAGAAGCGCTGACGAAAACCGGTGGCCCCTTGCGCCAGGTCGGCTTCGCCGGCGGGGAGGGCTCTCCAGAGGCCCCCGGCGGCGCCTTTGGCGACGTCGAGGTCAACCCCAACTACACCTTTGATCGCTTCGTCATCGGCGGCGGCAACCGCCTCGCTCACGGCGCTGCCCTGGCCGTCGCCGAGGCGCCGTCGGAGGCCTACAACCCACTCTTCCTGCACGGCCCTCCCGGCCTCGGCAAGACCCATCTCCTGGGGGCGATCGCCAACTACCTCGCGCTCAACGCCCCCGCCCTCAGCGTCCGCTACACGACCGCCGAGAGCTTCACCAATGAGTTCGTCGCGGCGCTGCGCTGCTCCGGCGCCGAGGCCTTCAAGGCGCGCTACCGGGACATCGACGTGCTGCTGATCGACGACGTCCAGTTCCTCGAGGGCAAACCGGCCACCGAGGAGGAGTTCTTCCACACCTTCAACGCCCTGTATGAAGCCGGCAGCCAGCTCGTCCTCTCCGCCGACCGCATCCCCAGCGAGCTTTCGACCCTCGCCTCGCGGCTGCGGGATCGCTTCGAGTGGGGCCTGACCGTCGCGGTCGAGCCGCCCAACCTGGCGACCCGGATGACGGTGCTGCGGCGCCTGGTCCAGGAGGCCGGGGTCGAGATCGCCGACACAGACGCGCTCGCCGAGCTCGCCAACCGGATCGACGCCAACGTGCGGCAACTACACGGGGCGCTGACCCGGGTCATCGCCCACGCCTCCTTGATGGCACGCCCGCTCAGCTCGGAGCTGATCGCCGAGGTGATTCCGCAGACCCGCAGCGCCAAGGCGACCTCGGTCGAAGAGATCCAGGAGCGCGTCGCCGAGACCTTCGGTATCTCCCGCGCCGAGTTGATCGGGACCAGCCGCGCAGCGACGCCGCTGCGCGCTCGCCAGGTGGCGATTTTCCTCACCCGCGAGATGACCGACCTCTCGCTGCCGCAGATCGGCCGCCTCTACGGCGGTCGCGACCACTCCACCGTGCTCAACTCCCTGCGTCGCGTCGAGGCCGGCCTGACCGAAGGCGGCGAGCTCGGCGAGCGGGTAGAAGAGTTGCGCCTCGCTATCCACAGCGCCGGTGGAGAACGCGGCTGACGGCCGATGCCACTGCAAGAATCAGGCCTTTCCCACAGGCGCCTCCACAGGCAACAAACCGCGCCGGAGAGCCGATCGCCCCACCGAAGAGCTCCTTTCCACAGGTCCTAATCCAACTCAAGAAGGCATCTATCACTTGAAGCTCACGACCAAACGCGAAGAACTCGTCAACAAGCTCTCGGTCGTCTCCCGCGCCGTTTCCACCCGCGCCGCGACCCAGGCTCTCTCCGGCGTGCTCGTCAGCGCCGTCGGCGGCGAGGTGACCCTGGCCGCCACCGACCTCGACATGGGTCTGAAGACGACCCTCGCCGCAGAGGTAGGCGAGGAGGGCGCCGTCCTGCTGCCGGGCCGGCTGCTGGCCGAAGTCGCTCGCTCGCTGGGTGACGAGAGCGTTGAGATCGAGTCGCGCGAGGCCGAGCGCGATGTCGAGATCCGCGCCGGCAGCTCCAGCTTCCACCTGCGCGTCCTTCCCGCCGAGGACTTCCCGAAGCTGCCGGAGCCGGAGGGCGACATCGCGCTGAAGATCCCGGCGGCGGCGCTCGAGCAGAGCATCGAGCTGGTCGCCAAGGCCGCTTCCCGCGACGACATGCGGCCCGTGCTTACTGGCGTCTACGTCACCGCCTCCGGCCGTGAGATGACGATGGTCGCGACGGATTCCTACCGGCTGGCGGTGAAGCGGACCGAGCTCGAGGCCGAGCTCGGTGGCGAGATCGAGGCAAACATCCCGGCCCGGGCGCTGCGCGAGCTCGGCCGCATCCTCACCAGCGAAGGCGCCGAGGAGGCCGCGGTCGCACTGCAGACCAACCAGGCGATTTTCCAGGCAGGGGCGATCGTCCTCACGACGAGGCTGATCGAGGGGCAGTTCCCTAACTTTCGACAACTCCTGCCGGAGTCCTACGAGCACGACGTGCGTTTGCCGCGCTCCGACTTCCTCGACGTCACCCGCCGGGTCAGCCAACTGGCCCAGCGCAACGCGCCGCTGCGGCTCTCCTTCACGCAGGGGGAGCTGACCGTCGCCGCCGAGACGCCGGACGTCGGCGACGCCGAAGAGAAGATGCCCGCCGCCTTCGACGGGGAGGAGCTGGAGATCGGCTTCAACCCGGAGTTCCTCAAGGAGGGGATCGAAAGCGTCGGCGGCGAGGAGGTGGTGCTGCGGCTGATCTCGCCGCTGCGCCCCGGCCTCCTGCAGCCAGTCGATAACGAGGACTTCCGCTACCTGGTGATGCCGATCCGGCTCAACGTCTGAGGGCTGGTGCCGGTGCTCGTCACCGCGATCGAGGCCAATCCACTGCGCAGCCTGGATCGGGTCCGGGTCGAGCTCGAGCCCGGCGTGGTCAGCATCGTCGGGCCCAACGGCGTCGGCAAGACGAACCTGGTCGAGGCCCTCTACTTCGCCCTCACCGGCCGCTCCTTCCGCACCTCCGACCGGCGTGACCTGATCCCCTTCGGCGCCTCCTTCGCCCGTGCCGAGGCGACGATTTGCGACGACGACGGGCTCGAGCGGCGCCTGCTGGCCTCGGTCAGCCGCAGTGAGGGCCGCCGGCACCTGCTCGACGGCAACCCGGCCGACCCGGCGACGCTGGCTCGCAGCCGTCCGCCGGTGGCGGTCTTCGCACCCGATCGGCTCTCGCTGGTCAAGGGCCCACCGGCCGAGCGCCGCGCCCACCTCGACGGTTTCACGGCGGCGCGCTGGCCGGCGCGAGCGGAGCTGCGCAAGCGCTTCGGCCAGACGCTGGCGCAGCGCAACGCGCTGGTCGCGCGGATCGCCGCCAGCGGGGGGGACCCCGGTCAGCTCGACGTCTGGGACGCGACGCTGGCCGAGGCTGCAGCAGCGCTGGTGGCGGCCCGGGCCGAGGCGGTCGCCGAGCTCTCCGCTCCCTTCGCCGCCGCGGCCGCGGAGCTGGGACTGGAGGGCGGTGCCGAGCTCGAGTACGCGCCGCGCGCTGCCGGCGACGCCGAGGAGATCCGCGCCGGGTTGGCCGAGCGTCGGCTTCAGGACCTGCAGCTCGGGCGCAGCTCCTGGGGCCCACACCTAGACGAGCTGAAGCTCTCCGCCGGGGGACGCTCGCTGCGCCGTTACGGCTCTCAAGGCCAGCAGCGGGCAGCCCTGTTGGCCCTGCTTTTCGCCGAGCGTGAGGTGCTGCTGGCGGCCCGTCGGGTGACGCCGCTGCTGCTGCTGGACGACGTGATGAGCGAGCTCGATCCGGGACGCCGCCAGCGCCTGGTGGCGCGGCTCGCCGGTGACGGCCAGGCGCTGATCACCGCCGCCGACGAGGAGTCGCTGCCGCCGGCAGCTCTGGCGAACGTGGTGCGGATGCCTCCCCCCGAGGCGCGGGGCGCGGTCGCCGCGTGACCCGCCGCCGCGCCCCCCGTCCCGCCGCCAGCGCCTTCCGCGCCGCCCGCGACCAGGTGGCACCGCGAACCGGCCTGGCCGCCGTGCAGGCAGCCTGGCGGGAGGTGGCGGGCGAGCAGCTCGCAGCGGTCGCCGAGCCAGTCAGCGAGCGTGACCGGACGCTGACGATCGTCTGCAGCGACTCGGTTTGGGCGCAGGAGCTGGACCTGATGCAGGGGCAACTGCTGGAGCGCTTGCGGGCCGTCCTGGGGGAGCTGGCGCCGACGGCGCTGCGATTCCGTGTGGAAAGCGACCGCGGTTAGCCCAAGTTTATGCACGATTTGCAGGCAATTTTCTACACCTACCGGGCGATTCCGCAGTGCTCAACTGGTATTCTTATGGCAACTTGTTTTCCGCCCCGACCTGTGTGGAGCAAGACTCACAGCGTCGGGGTTTTCTGTGTCGATAGGAAGGGACTCATTGCCTGAGAAGAAAGCCAACGCCGGGGCCAAAGACTCCTACGGGGCCAAAGACATCACCGTCCTCGAGGGCCTCGAAGCGGTGCGCAAGCGGCCCGGGATGTACATCGGCTCGACCGGTCCGCGTGGGCTTCATCACCTCGTCTACGAGATCGTCGACAACTCCGTCGACGAGGCGTTGGCCGGCCATTGCGACAGCGTGCGCGTCGTCCTTCACCCGGACAACAGCTGCACGGTCGCCGACGACGGCCGCGGTATCCCGGTCGGGACGATGGAGAAAGAGGGGCGACCGGCGGCCGAGGTCGTGCTGACCGTCCTTCACGCCGGCGGCAAGTTCGGGGATGGCGGTGGCTACAAGGTCTCGGGCGGCCTGCACGGTGTCGGCGTCTCGGTCGTCAACGCGCTCTCCGAGCGGCTGCACCTGGAGATCCGCCGCGAGGGCCACGTCTGGTCGCAGGACTACGAGCGCGGCAAGCCGCAAACCGATCTGACTCCGGGCGAGGAGACCACGGACCACGGCACGA
Organism: uncultured Actinomycetes bacterium; assembly: GCA_963708405.1. Lineage (GTDB taxonomy): Bacteria > Actinomycetota > Thermoleophilia > Solirubrobacterales > 70-9 > VAYN01. The sequence goes on along the minus strand of CAVPSL010000001.1, from coordinate 762,204 downwards.
CGATCACCTTCCTGCCCGACCTGGAGATCTTCGAGGAGATCGAGTTCGACTTCCAGACCCTGGCCGAGCGCCTGCGCGAGACCGCTTTCCTCACCCGCGGCCTGAAGATCGAACTAATCGACGAGCGCGGCGCCACCAACAGCGTCACCTTCCAGTACGAGGGCGGCATCGAGGACTTCGTTCGCCACCTCAACGAGAACAAGGACGAGCTGCACCGCAAGGTCATCTTCTTCGATGGGGACGACGACGCTGGCGAAGTCGAAGTGGCGATGCAGTGGAACGCCTCCTACCAGGAGTCGATCTTCAGCTTCGCCAACAACATCAACACCCACGAGGGCGGCACGCATCTCTCTGGCTTCCGGGCGGCGCTGACGCGGACCCTCAACGCCTACGCGCGCAACAAAGGCCTGCTGAAGGAGAAAGACGACAACCTCGCCGGCGAGGACGTGCGCGAGGGGCTGACCGCGGTCATCTCGGTGAAGCTGCACGACCCCCAGTTCGAGGGGCAGACCAAGACCAAACTCGGCAACCCGCCGGTCAAGGGCCTGGTCGAGGAGGTGGTCAACCGCAAGCTGGGCGAGTTCCTCGAGGAGAACCCCGGCGACGCGCGGCGGATCATCAGCAAGGCGGTCGACGCCGCCCGGGCCCGTGACGCCGCCCGCAAGGCCCGCGACCTGACCCGGCGCAAGTCGGCGCTGGAGAACTCGACGCTGCCGGGCAAGCTCGCCGACTGCACGGTCAAGGACCCGAGCCTGGCCGAGATCTTCGTGGTCGAGGGTGACTCCGCCGGCGGCTCGGCCAAGCAGGCACGCGACCGCTCGACCCAGGCGGTGCTGCCGCTGCGCGGCAAGATCATCAACGTCGAGAAGAGCCGCATCGACAAGGTGCTGGCCAACAACGAGATCCAGGCCCTGATCACGGCGATCGGGACCGGTGTCCATGACGAGTTCAACCTCGAGGACGCCAGGTACCACAAAATCGTCATGGCGACCGACGCCGACGTCGACGGTGCCCACATCCGCACGCTCGTGCTCACCTTCCTCTACCGGCAGATGCCGGAGTTGATCGACGCCGGCTACGTCTACATCGCCAAACCGCCGCTCTACCGGGTCAAACAGGGCAATCAGGAGACCTACCTGGAGCGTGAGTCCGAACTGGAGGAGCTGCTGCTGCGCGACAAGCTCGAGGATTTCGAGCTGACCGACGCGCTCGGCGAGACGAAGAAACTGACCCAGAGCCGCTGGCAGGCCTACGTCCGGCGCTCCAAGGAGTACGAGGGCTGGGGCTCCTCGCTACAGGCCGAGTTCGGTCACGAGGCCGTGCGCTTCCTCGAGGAGTCGAATTTGCTCGACGAGGGCGTGGCGTCGATCGCCGCCGGCGCCGAGCTGCTGGGCGGCCAGGCCGGTGGGGGGGAGGCCTTCGAGACCGAGGTCCTGCAGAGCGACGACGCGCTGCTCGTCGTCAAGGCGATCGAGCGCAAGACGGGCCTGGCCCGCACGCACCGGTTGCCCGCCGAGCTCTTCGCCCAGCACGACTACCGCAAGTTCGTCGAGGTGCACGAGGCGCTGCTGAAACAGGTAGGCCGGCCCCCGTTCGAGATCCGCTTCGGCGGCCGCACCAACGCTGCCCTCTCCTTCCAGGCGCTGCGCGGGGCGGTTCTGGAGCTGGCCCGCCACGGCGTGCAACTGACGCGCTTCAAGGGACTGGGCGAGATGAACGCCGAGCAGTTGCGTGAGACGACGATGGACCCGGCGAGCCGGACCCTGGCCCGGGTGACGCTCGAAGACGCCACCGCCGCCGACCAGATCTTCTCGATGCTGATGGGCGACCAGGTCGCCCCCCGACGCGACTTCATCGAGGCCCACGCCAAAGAGGTCCGGTTCCTTGACGTTTAAGCCGCGGCCCAAATCCGAAGGAGTGAATCGCTGATGGCGCTCGACGCTTTGACCGGCCGCATCGAGGAGCGCGAGCTCGAGAAGGAGATGCGCTCGTCGTATCTCGACTACGCGATGAGCGTGATCGTCGGCCGGGCGTTGCCGGACGTCCGCGACGGCCTCAAGCCGGTGCACCGCCGCGTGCTCTACGCGATGCACGACATCGGCCTGCAGCCGACCCGGCCGTACCGCAAGTGCGCCTTCATCGTCGGCGAGGTGATGGGCAAGTACCACCCGCACGGCGACTCGGCGATCTACGACACGCTGGTGCGGATGGCGCAGGACTTCTCCCTGCGCTACATGCTGGTCGACGGCCAGGGCAACTTCGGCTCGATCGACGACGACCCGGCGGCGGCGATGCGGTACACCGAGGCGCGCCTCGCGCGCCTCGCCACCGAGCTGCTGCGCGACATCGACGCCGACACCGTCGACTTCGGGCCCAACTACGACGAGTCGACCCAGGAGCCGCTGGTCTTGCCGGCGCGCTTCCCCAACCTGCTCGTCAACGGCACCTCGGGGATCGCGGTCGGGATGGCGACCAACATCCCGCCGCACAACCTGCGCGAGGTCGCCGCCGCGGTCAACGCCTACATCGACGATCCGGAGATCGACCTGGCCGGGCTGATGGAGCACGTCAAGGGGCCGGACTTCCCGGGCGGCGGCATCATGAGCCGCGAGGGGATCCGCGACGCCTACGCCTCCGGCCGCGGCAGCATCAAGGTCCGCGCCCGCGCCCACGTCGAGCCGCTCAAGGGCGGCAAGGACGCGATCGTCGTCACCGAGCTGCCCTTCATGGTCAAGAAGGGTGGCGAAGGCGGCCTGATCACGAAGATCGCCGACCTCGTCCGCGACAAGAAACTGGAGGGCATCTCCGACCTGCGCGACGAGTCCGACCGCTCGGGGATGCGGCTGGTCATCGAGCTCAAGCGCGGCGGCCCGCCGGCCAAAGTCGTTCTCAACAACCTCTACAAAAAAACCGCGATGCAGTCGACCTTCGGCGCCAACATGGTGGCGCTGGTCGACGGGGTGCCGCGCACGCTCAGCCTGCTGGAGCTGATCCACCACTACGTCGAGCACCAGCGCGAGGTCGTCACCCGCCGCACCCAGTACGAACTGCGCCGGGCCGAGGCGCGCGCGCACATTCTCGAGGGGCTGCTGATCGCGCTCGACAACCTCGACGCGGTGATCAAACTGATCCGCGCCTCGTCGGACCCCGACGCCGCCCGCGAGGGCCTGATCTCGCAGTTCGAGCTCTCGCGCGAGCAGGCGCAGGCGATCCTCGACATGCGCCTCCAGCGCCTGACCGCGCTCGAGGCGGACAAAGTTCGGGCCGAGCATGCCGACCTGCTCGAGCGGATCGGCGAGCTGCGGGCGATCCTCGGCGACGAGGCGAAAGTGATGGGCATCGTCAAGGAGGAGCTGGCCGAGATCGTCGACTCCTACGGCGACGAGCGCCGCACCGAACTGGCCCACTTCGAGGGCGACGTCGGGATCGAGGACATGATCGCCGACCAGCAGATGGTGATTTCGCTGACCGCCTCCGGCTACGTCAAGCGTCTGCCGCTGGCGACCTACCGGCAGCAGCACCGCGGCGGCGTCGGCGTGATGGGGATGAACCTCAAAGAGGACGACTACATCGCCCACCTCCACATCAGCTCGACCCACGACTATCTGCTCTTCTTCACCAACCGCGGCAAGGTCTACCGGCTCAAGGTCTACGAGCTGCCGGAGGGCTCGCGCAACGCCAAAGGCAGCTCGCTCAACAACCTGCTGCCGCTGCGCGAAGGCGAGAAGGTGATGGCGGTGATCCCGACCAGGGACTTCAAAGAGAACAAGTACCTGGCCTTCGCCACCTCCAAAGGCCTGATCAAGAAGACCGAGTTCCTCGCCTACAACACGCCGATCCGCGCCGACGGGATCATCGCAATCAAGATCCGCGATGACGACGAGCTGGTGCAGGTGCGGCTGACCTCGGGCGAAGACGACATCCTTATGGTCTCTCACTCCGGCCACGCCGCCCGCTTCTCGGAGGAGCTGGTGCGGTCGATGGGCCGCGACACCAGCGGCATCAAAGGTATGAACGTCAGCGGCAAGGACAACCGCGTCCTCTCGATGGACATCGCCCGCAACGACACCGAACTGTTCGTCGTCACCGAGAACGGCTACGGCAAACGCACGCCGGTCTCCGAGTATCCCGTTAAGGGCCGCGGCACCAAAGGCGTCCTCACCGCCAAGCTGACCGAGAAGAAGGGCGGCCTCGCCGGCGCCCTGATCGTCGGCGAGCACCAGGAGCTCCTCTTCATCTCCCAGAACGGGATGGTCCAGCGCACCTCCGTCAACGGCATCTCGCAGATGGGCCGGGCGACGCAGGGCGTCAAGGTGATGAACATCAAGGAGGACGATCAGGTGAGCGCGGTCGCCCTGGTGGTCGAATCCGAAGAGGCCCCCGCGGACGAGTCGTCGCAGGAGGAGTTGCCGGAGCCTTCTGGCGACGGGGTGGTCGAGTAGGGGTCGCTTGCGTCTAGCACCGGCCTGAACGGCCGGTGCAATCTGGATCGGCCCTGGCGGCGTCGAGGAATACGCAGCGAGCTGTGGAGGCTGATCGCCGGTGTCGCGAGCAGTTCCGTTAGATCCTGCCGGTGAAACACGGCACCAACTGCTGTCGACATTCAAGCTGGCGCCAGCCGGTCGAACCAGGATAGATAAACGTTCGAGTGCGCAACTCTTCTTGCTTTAGATAGGCAACTGTCGAGTACATTCTTGCGCTCGATCTAGGAGATGCCATGCCGCAGTGGGGACTCACCAAAGAACTAAGAGAGGCTGAGCCGTGGGATATCCCGCCCGACTGGCTGAAGCCGGCCAAGGTTGTCACCGACCCTATCCACGGGGATATCTATCTGACCAAACTTGAGCGGGCGATCGTCGATAGCCCACCATTCCAGCGCCTACGTCGGATCAGACAGCTGGGGATGGTGCACCTGGTTTACCCGGGAGCCACCCACACCCGCTTTTCGCATGCCCTCGGAGCTCTGAGGGTGGTCCAAGATCTACTTGACATCATTCTCGGTCAGCGAGATGGGCGTCAGCCCGCTCGCGACCTATTCGCCCAGTGGGAAGCCGAGTACAAAGATAAGCCTCGTCCCGGAAGGCGAGCACATCGATTCGCGAACGTGGATGCGTTTCAGTGGCGGGTGGCGGAGACGGTCGTACTTGCTCGAATTGGGTCGCTACTCCATGACATATGCCATGTGGCGTATGGACACACCATCGAGGATGACCTCAAGCTTCTCGACCCGCATGATGAGAACCAAGAGCGTTTCAGCGATTTTTGGGCTGAACTTGGCGGGGGAAATAGCGAGGAGCATGAAACGGTGCAGCACATCCTCAGCGCTGGGAAGCTACGACGCGCACTTGAGTCAATCATTCTGGCCAAGCGCCGGAAAGACATTCCGGCCGACGAGCAGCTAGCCAGACTCGGCAAGTATCCGTTTGTCGCGGATCTGGTGGGCAATACGATCTGTGCGGATCTGTTGGACTACCTACCCCGCGATCACGCGTTCACGGGGCTGCCTGTTGGACTCGGACAGCGCTTCATGACCGCCTTCTATGTGGTGCCGCACCCGGAGGGGGATGAAGCAGGACATCACCCGGAGCGAATGGCTCTGCGTATCTCGCACAACGGGCGCAAACGCCAAGACATTTCTTCAGAGCTCCTTAAGCATCTCCGCTACCGATACGAGCTTCAGGAGCGCGCGATAGTCCATCACGGGAAGCTGGCGGCAGACTCGATGCTCGGAAAGGCTCTTGAGCTCTGGTCGGACAGCCTCTGGGTCGCCTCGGCCCGGAGCGTGGGAAGCGCCGAGGTGGAGCATGCGATCAGCGAAGGCTTAGGGGCGGCCGAAGTCAAGGCGGCTTATCTAAGGGACCGTGGCCCTATCGCCAAGAAGCTGCTGGACGCCGGGGTGAAAGAGACGATCGAGCAGCGCTTGCGTGAGCTAGGTGACGATGGGCTTCTCGAATATCTGGCGGAAGTTACTGAGACGGACTCTCCGCTGGATCTCCGAGTGCGGCTACTGGCGCGCGACCTTCTGGACCGGCGGCTCTACAAGAGAGCCGCTCAGACGAAAGGAAAGGCGGTTCGCGACCGGGTGTTCAAGCTCTTCGGCAATCGCGAGAAGCGTCGCGAACTGGAGCAGAAGGCGGCAGCGTTTGTGGATGTGCCCGAGGAGCAGGTGGTGGTATGGGTCCCAAATCCGAAAATGCGTCTCAAGGTCGCCGAAGTGCTTGTTGACTTCGGGGATGGCATCGCCCCCTTCAATAGCTACTCGGACCGTGGCCGTGACATCTATCAGGATCACGAAGATCTATGGGCAGTGACGGTGTTTGTCCATCGTCAGGTCAGAGAGAAAGGACTTGAGCCGGCTGTCCTCTCCCGACTTGCTGAGTTGATGGGCCTTGAGTGGGATATGCATCGCCCTCCGCACGCCGCACGCCCTAAGGACTGGCCGCTTGCACTCGCGGCCGCACACATTCTCAATGAGCCAAGAATGGAGGCCGACCTGAGGAAACTTCTAGCTGACGAGCAAGCGCAGAGAGTTGCTCATCGCGCTTCGGCAGACCTTACCTTCGAGGACCTAAAAGCCGAGCTTGAGCCGATCGCCAAGAAGCTGAAGGCTAGCGGCGGGTGACCAGAAGCAGTTGCCGCCGACCGAAATCGCATTGTACGGACCCACGAACCCGGCCCCCGCGCCCCCGAAGACATTCGAGTTCACCGGTAGCCCGGCCATCGGCAATCGCCCGGACGACCATTCCCGCCTCACGCCACCCGCGAAGAGAAGGCACCGAAACGCTGGACCACTGCTGGAGCAAGGAGGAGGCATCCACCTCGGTGTCGCTAGTCCAGAACCAGATCGCGGCGTCGACATTCTGACGCGCAGAAACCAAGGCTCTAGTCGCAACCTCGAGGGATACGTCGAATTGGGTTTGCAGAACAAAGGGACTTTCGGCGTCGACCACTGCACTTCTCGCAACTCGAGGCGGTACGAGGAGCGAGCGAGCGAACTCATCGCACCAGACCTCCTCGTCTGCGGTTATGGGGCGCTTCCGTCGCGGTCCCCCTCGGCCCCTATCGTAGAAAAACGTATGTCCAAGCTCATGGCACACACGAAAGCGAAATCGATGTCGCCTGAGAGCGGGGCGGATCGACTCAGGAGTATTACCCCAGCCACGTCGGGGTCTAGGGTCGACGCGAATACCAAAGCGATCCCGTTTGCCATCGGGCCTGAGATCAGCCTCTATTGCCCCCGATGGACTAATCGTCCGGGGCGGACCCACGTGGCATCCGAGCTCAGACGCGATGGCGAGCACATCAATGGCTTCGTCCTCACTCACAAACCCGGCGCGCAGATCCTGTGCTGCTTGAGTTGGAGCGGGAATTACCAATATTGCTGCAATATTAATTCTCCCCGATGACGCTGTCTAACCTTCCCAAGTCACCGAATTTGCGAGCAAACCGCCGTATGCGCGACTGCCCCAAATGGCCAACGATGCAGTGGCTGACCCACGAGGTTGTCGACCTCCTCGACGCGCGGATCGAGAGGCTTGGTGGTGACGGTTTCTCAACGAATCGCGTAGAGGTCATTTGTGCGCTGATTTTCCACTGTGATCCGTCCGACCTCCGGCTCCTCGAGGGTTTGTGGGACTACAAGTCTCACCAGCAATCGCGCCGCGCCCCGCGTAGCCGACTCCGCGGGACGCCGGTGATCATCAGAATGCCTTCCCCGATCACTCTTCGCTTAGACGGCTTGGTCAGGTTGCTTTCTAGGCATAGTCAGCGCACCTACCGCCATGAGCTGATTGGGGCTCTGATTCTGTGTATGGAGGATGAGACCGAGCAACTAGAAGGGAAATGCTTGGGTTATCGGCAGGCAATAGCTGGGGAAGCCGCCGTCCCTGGAGAGCCGAAGAGCTGGGTCCTGAGTCAGCAAAGACCCCGCCCTGGTGCGCGATCGTTCTAGGGACCCGGGCGGACCTAAGCCGCCTGAGGTAAGTACTGCTGCCAGGCCGCTGGGATCTTCGGGCTCGCCACCTGGATGAAGACGGTCGGGGGTGGGGCCTTTGGGGTGCACTTCGGGTGCATTTGGATCTCCTTGGGCAGGCGGTTGCCCTTGCGGCGGTTGCAGGAGGCGCAGGCGGCGACGATGTTCTCCCAGACCGAGAGGCCGCCGCGGGAGCGGGGGATGACGTGGTCGACGGTGAGGCCGGACTTGGTCGAGCCGCAGTACTGGCAGGTCCAGGAGTCGCGGGCGAGGACGGCGCGGCGGGTGATCTTGCGGCGGTGGGCCTCGCGGGGGATGCGGACATAGTTGACGAGGCGGATTACGTCCGGCTTGTCCATCGTCATCCGCTCCGAGTGCAGGGCGCCTTCCTTCTGCTCCAGCAGCTCGGCCTTCTCCTTCAGCAGCAGCACGGCAGCGCGTCTCAGCGTGCAAACGTTGATCGGCTCAAAAGTCGCGTTGAGTACCAGAACGCGTGCCATGGCTGCGCAGATTGTAGGGGGAGGCGCTGCTCTCCCCTTTAATCAGCGCTTGCGGCGACTCTTAGGAGAGCGGATAGGAGCCGAGGACCCGCACCGACTCGGCCTTCGTGCGCAGCGCCGCAACCGCCGCCGCGACCGGTTCCTCCTCGGCCGCTCCCTCGAGGTCGACGAAGAACATGTAGCGGCCGAGGCCCTGACGCAGCGGCCGCGACTCGATCCGGGTCAGGTTGATCGCTCGCGAGGAGAACTCCTGCAGGGCGTCGACGAGGGCGCCGGGATGGTCGGCACCGAGCTCGGAGAAGACCAGCGAGGTCTTCCAAGGGCCCGCGCCCGCGGCGGCGGTCCCGGCCGGAGCGATCCAGACGAAGCGGGTGGTGTTGCCGCTCTCGTCCTCGACGTCCTCGCGCAGGACCTCGCAGCCGTATAGCTCGGCGGCGACACGGGTGCCGAGCGCTGCCCAGGGCCGCGTCGACTCGCTCACCATCCGCACCGCGGCGGCGGTGCTGCTGACGCTGCGCCGTTCCACTTCGGGCAGTTGCTCGCGCAGGAAGCGGGCGCACTGGGCCAGCGGCTGGGCGTGGGAGAGGACCGCCTCGATCGTTCCCAGTTCGACCTTCTCGCGGGCGATCAGGTGGACGTGAACGGCGTAGTCGTACTCGCCGACGATCGTCACTCCGGGGGCCTCGAAGGCGAGTGCGTCGAGGGTCGGCCGCACTGAGCCCTCGATCGAGTTCTCGTAGGGGACCAGGGCGCGCTCGGCCTCGCCACGCTGCACGGCGAGGATCGCGTCGTGGATGGTCGCCGTCCGCAGCGGCTCGAACTCGCCGCTCGCCGCCTCGCGCAGGGCGTCCTCGGTGAAGGTGCCGGCCGGCCCGAGATAGGCGATCCGCAACCCGCTCACGAGCTCACCTATTCGAAGAGGACGGTGTAGGTGGCTTCGTTGTTTTCGGAGACCTGCTCGCCGGGCACCGTTTCGACCTTCACTTCCAGCGCCGTTTCGCCTTTCGGCGCCGGCGTCAGCGGGATCGTTGCGGTTTCCGTTTCGCCGGCGCCGATCGTGTCGATCGTGCCTTCGACGGTGTTGCCGCCGGCGGTGACGGAGACGCCGATGCTGTTCTCGGTCGATTCGCCCTGGTTTTCGACTTCGACTTCGACTTCGGGCGTTTCTTCGGTCGAGATGGTCGCCACTTCTTCGCCCAGTTCGGTGCCGTTGATGCTGACGCCGACCAGGCCGAGCCCGTGCACCCCGGACGTGGTTTCGCCGCTGGAGCCGCTGACGGCGCCCAGCGCCGAGCTGACCGTGCTTTCTTCCAGCCACTTGGTCCCTTCCGGGACGAAGACGCTCTTCGGCACGTTGCTGCCGCTGACCCCCTTGCTTTCCAGCACGTGGTTGATTTCCGGCCGCACCACGGAGGCGTAGAGGGTGTCGGCGGCGAGCAGGGTCTGCATCTGCTTGGTGATTGCCGCGATCGCCTTGGCCGAACCCTCGTTGCCGAGGGCCGTGCTCATCTTTTCGGCGATTTCGTCCATGGCGCTGGCGCGCAGCTCGTAGACGAGTTCGAGTGCGTTCTGGGGGTTGCCCATGTCGCCCGGCGTGCTGAGACCGTCGATCCGCGAGGCGTAGTTGTCCATCGCACTGCGGTCGGCGTTGACCTCGGCGACGAACTCGGTGACCGAGAGCGAGCCCGGGTCCGAGAGTTTGCCGAAGAAGGACTTGCTGGTCTGCTTCGTCTCTTCGACGATCTGGGTGACGTTGCGGGCGTAGTCGCTGAGCTCACGGTTGGCGCGGGCGTCGAGGCAGCCCTTGACTCCGAGCACGATCAGGATCAGCAGGACCAGCCCGCCGCCGAGGGCGAGTCCCCGCCGCAGCATGATCTGCTGGCGTTCGGGCCGTCGCGGTGGTCGTCGCCGCCGCGGTCGCGATGCGTCCGAAGCCTCCAAGAAGCAGGGAGTATGTCGCAGGAGGAAGCGGATTCGCGCCGAACCCAGGAAGTGCATTGGTCGGTTCGCTCGTGCTCAACCGCTTCCTGATCGAGCGCCGCATCGGCAGCGGCGGCTTCGGCGTTGTCTATGAGGCTTGGGACGGACGCCTGGAGCGGCCGGTCGCGGTGAAGGCGATCGAGCAACGCGGCGAGGTCGGACGCCGGGTGCTGCGCGAGGCCCAGGCCGCTGCCCGGCTCAACCACCCGGGCATCGTCACCCTCTACGAGATGGGCGAGGAGGACGGCAACGCCCTGCTCGTCACCGAGCTGGTCGAGGGCTCCACCCTGGAGCGACTCGACGCCGAAGGCGAGCTCTCCGACCGCGAGATCGGCGAGATCGGCGCCGACCTCTGCGAGGCGCTCGACCACGCCCACTCCCGCGGTGTCGTCCACCGCGACATCAAGCCGCAGAACGTCCAGGTCACCGAAGGGGAGCCGCGCGCGAAGCTGATGGACTTCGGCGTCGCCCGTCTCGCCGACGAGGCGCCGCTGACCGCGGCCGGCGACATCGTCGGCACCCTCGCCTACATGTCGCCCGAGCAAGCCGAGGGGCGCGAGGCCGGTCCCGAGGCCGACGTCTACTCGCTGGCGCTGACGCTGTATGAGTGCTGGAGCGGCGAGAACCCGCACCGCCGCGGCTCGCCGGCGGCGACGGCGCGGGCGATCGGCAGCCGCCACCGGCCGCTGCGGCGGCTGCGCCCGGACCTGCCGCGCGAGCTGGCCGCCACGGTCGACGCCTGCCTCGACGCCCGCCCACAGCGCCGCCCCTCGCTGGAGGAGCTGGGGATGACGATCGAGGACTCGCTCGACCAGCTCGCCGACGACCTTCCCGGCGCCAGCCGCCACCTGGCGCCCCGGCTTGGCGCCCTGGCCCTCGCCGCGCTGCTGGGTGCCTGGCTCGTAGTCGGGCACGGAGTCTTCCTTCCCTAGGATTTGGAGCCGGTTCCAGGCGGGGACCGGTCAAACGCTCGCTCAAGGAGAGAAACGATCGGCCTTCTACGCAACCTCGAGTCCCGCATCGAAGGCCTCGTCGAGGGGGTCTTCAGCCGCGCCTTCAGCTCCGAGGTGCAGCCGGTCGAACTCGCCCGCAAACTGGCGAAGGAAATGGACGCGCACAAGACGGCGTCGGTGCAGCGCGTCTACGTCCCCAACGAGTACGCGGTCTACCTCAGCAAGCAGGACCGCGCCAAGCTGGAGGGCTACGAGCGCTCGCTGGAGCAGGAGCTCTCCGGCTACCTGCTCGAGCATGCGCGGCGGCGCGGCTATGACCTGCTGACCCGGCCCGCGGTCGAGTTCGCCACCGACGAGCGGCTGCGGCTGGGCGAGTTCGGGATCCAGGCCCGGCTGGTGAAGCCGCCCGTGCACGAGGGCGAGAGCCCGCAGCAGGGCGAGGAAGGGCACACGATGGTCTACTCCGCCGTGCGCGAGCGCGACCGCACGCGGCCGAAACGGCCCGAGGAGGCGGTCGGGGCGCTGGTCTCCACGCGCGCCGTCGTCGCCCTCGACGATCGCCGCTACGTGCTCGACGGACCGCGGGCGACGATCGGCCGCTCGAAGTCGGCCGAGTGCGTGCTCTCCGACCCCAACGTCTCCCGCCGTCACGCCGAGCTGCGGCGTTCGGAGTCCGGCGACTGGCAGATCGCCGACCTCGGCTCGACCAACGGCATCAAGGTCAACGGCCGTCGTGTCGCCTCGACCAGGCTCAGCCCGGGCGACCAGGTGACGGTGGGAACGACGACCTTCAGGTTCGACATCGAGCAGTGACGGCCGCTGGCCGTAAGGTGCGTCCCGCGTGGCCTACGACCCGATATCCGTAGCCCTGAAATTCGGCTTCCTGGCCGTCCTTTACCTGTTCCTGCTCGTGATCGCGCGCAGCGCCATGAAGGACTTGCGGAGGACCGTCTCACCGGCTCCCGATGCGACCGGCTTTCACGCCCCGGTGGGGATGGCCGAGGCACCGCGCACGGTCGACGCCTGGCTCGTCGCCGAACGCGGCGGCGGCCTCTCGCGCGACGAGCGCTTCGACCTGATCGGCGGCCTCTCGATCGGCCGCTCGAAGGAGTCCGACGTGCAGATCGACGACCGCTATGCCTCCGGCTTTCACGCCCGCGTCTTCTCGCGCGAAGGGCGCTTCTTCGTCGAGGACATGAGCTCGACCAACGGCACCCTGCTGAACGGGGCCGAGCTGGCCGGCGAGGCGGAGCTGATCGACGGCGACACGATTCAGATCGGCGACACCGAGTTCCGCTTCGAGGCGGGGGGCGGCTGATGCTGCGGATCGAGGACTTCGCCTTCCGCACCGACACCGGGCGCCAGCGCAACGCCAACGAGGACTCGCTGTTTACGCGCGGGCCCCTGTTCGTCGTCGCCGACGGCATGGGCGGCGCCCAGGCCGGTGAGGTCGCCTCCAAAACCGCCGCCGAGACCTTCCAGGCGGAGACGGCGGACGGTGCGCCCGAGCAGGTGCTGGAGCGGACGATCAAGGCCGCTAACCGGCGCGTCCACGAGCTCGCCCTCTCTGACCCCTCGCTGGCCGGGATGGGGACGACGGTGACGGCGGCGATCGTCGACCCCGAGGCCGAGGAGGTGGCGATTGGCCACGTCGGCGACAGCCGCGCCTACCGGCTGCGCGGCGGCAAGCTCGAGCAGTTGACGCGTGACCACTCGCTGGTCGAGGAGATGCGGCGCAAGGGGCAACTGACCGACGCCCAGGCCGAGGACCACCCGCAGCGTTCGATCATCACCCGCGCGCTCGGCCCCGAACCCGAAGTTGAAGTCGACCTGCAGACGGTGCAGGCGCGGCCCGGCGACGTCTTCCTGATCTGCTCCGACGGGCTGACGACGATGCTCGACAACGAGCACGTGGGGCGGCTGCTGGCGCGGGCGACGACGATGCAGGCGGCGGTGCGGGCGCTGGTCGACGAAGCGAACCGGGCCGGTGGCCGCGACAACGTCACCGTCATTGCCTTCAAGCTCGAGGACGCGGCGGCGCCGGCCAAGGGCAACCCGGAGGGGGCGACGCTGATCGGCAGCTCGGCCGAGGAGGCGGGGCTGACCGGGACCGAGGTGCGCCGCCGCGCCGCCGCCGAGGCGGCCCGTAAGCGCCGCGAGGACCTTGCCTCCCGCCCACACCACAAGCGTTTACGCACGGCCGCCAAGGTCGCCGCGGTCCTCGTCGTGGTCGCCGCGATCGCCTTCGGCGCCTGGTACGGCAACCGCCAGGTCTGGTTCCTCGGCACCGACACCGCCGGCCGCGTCGCCCTCTACCGCGGCCTGCCCTACGAGCTGCCCTTCGGGATCAAGCTCTACAGCGAGCGCTACGCGATCCCGATCCAGACCTCGGCGCTGCCGGCGCGGCGCCAGGACTCCGTCACCGGCCACGACCTGCGCTCGCGCGAGGACGCCGTCTCGTTGATCGAAGACATTCAGAAGAGCCAGGAGGGCCCTTGAGGTCGGCCCGGAACCGGGAGCTGTTCGCCCTGGTTCCCGTCGCGCTCCTGCTCACGGCCGGCTTCGCCGCCGTCTTCGACCAGGAGAACGCCCACCTCGGCAACCTCAGCCTGATCTACGGCGCGTACTTCTTCGCCGTCTGCCTCGCCACTCACCTCTACCTGCGGATCCGGCTGCCCAATGCCGACCCCTACTTGTTCCCGCTGATGGCGCTGCTGACTGCCTTCGGGCTGGTGATGATCTACCGGATCGACGACAGCCTCGCCCGCGACCAGGCCAACTGGTTCGTGCTGGGGCTGGTCCTCTTCGCGCTGACGATCCAGTTCCTGCGCGACTACGAGGTGCTGGAGCGCTACCGGTACACGATCGCCGCCGCCGGCCTCTTGCTGCTGCTGGCGCCGCGAGTGCCGGGGATCGGCCAGCAGGTCAACGGCGCCTACCTCGGCGTGAAGATCGGCCCGCTCGCCTTCCAGCCGGCCGAGTTCTCGAAGATCGCGATCGTCATCTTCCTCGCCAGCTACCTGCGCGAGCACCGCGAGGTGTTGATCGTCGGCGCCCGCCGCGTGCTCGGGGTGACGCTGCCGCCGCTCAAGCACTTCGGGCCGATGCTGGTGGTCTGGGGGGCCTCGATGTTCATGCTCGTCTTCATCCGCGACCTCGGCAGCTCGCTGATGTTCTTCGCCGCCTTCCTCGCCCTGCTCTACGTCGCGACCGGCCGCTTCTCCTTCGTTGTCATCGGCATGGCGATGTTCCTGCTCGGCGCCTGGTTCATCGTCACCACCGTGCCCCACGTTCACGAGCGGGTCGAGATCTGGCTCAACCCGTACCACGAAGCCCAGGGCAGCGGGTACCAGATCCTGCAGTCGATCTTCGCCCAGGCCGACGGCGGCCTCTTCGGCAAAGGCTTCGGGCAGGCGCTGATCACGATCCCCGGCACCCACAACGCGCTGCTGCCGGCGGCACAGACCGACACGATCTACTCGCTGATCGTCAACGAGACCGGGCTCTTCGGCGCTTGCGGCGTGATTCTCATCTACCTCCTGATCGCCGCCCGCGGCTTCAAGATCGCCCTGCTCGCCGATGACGGCTTCTCGAAGCTGCTGGCGACCGGGCTGACCGCGGTCTTCTCGATTCAGGCCTTCGTGATCATCGGCGGCGTCACCCGGGTGATCCCGCTGACCGGCGTCACCCTGCCCTTCATCAGCTACGGCGGCAGCTCGATCGTCGCCAACTTCGTGCTGCTAGCGCTGCTGCTGCTGATCTCCGACCGGGCCCGCCGCGAAGCGGTCGAGCCGGGCGGCCGTGCCCTGGCGCTGGGGAACGCGTGAACCGCCAGATCATCAAACTCTTCGCCTTCATCGTCGTCCTCTTCGGCGTGCTGGTCGGCTTCACGTCCTACTGGTCGGTCTTCGACGCCAAGGCGCTGAAGGAAAAAGAAGCCAACTCGCGACCGCTGCTCGAGCAGCAGCAGATCCGCCGGGGCCGCATCCTCGCCGCCGACGGGACCGTGATCGCCAAGTCGGTCGGCAAGGGCCACGGCGACTCGCTGCGGTACGTGCGGCGCTACCCGAAGGGCTCGCTCTTCGGGCACCCGATCGGCTACAGCTTCGCCAACAACGGCGACTCCGAGTTCGAGCAGTTCCACAACGATCAGTTGATCGGCGAAGAATCGGAATTCGGCTCGATCCTCGACGAAATTACCGGTCGCAACCGCGAAGGCAACGACATCGTCACCAACATCGACCCGGTCGCCCAACGGGTCGCGCTCTCCGATCTCGAAGAACAGGGCTTCGGCGCCGTGGTCGCGATCGAACCGAGCACGGGCGAGATCAAGGTGATGGCCTCGAACAAGTCCTTCAACCCCAACGCGATCCCCTACCGCTTCGAACAGATGAGCCAAAACAACATCGAAACGCCGCTGCTGAACCGGGCCACGCAGGGGCGCTACCCGCCGGGCTCGACCTTCAAGGTCGTGACCGCGGCGGCGGGGCTGGAAAGCGGCGTGATCACGCCGGAAACGACGATCAACGCCCCCGGCACGATCATCGACGAAGGCCACGAACTCAACAACGACTTCAACCAGGACTTCGGGCCGATCGCGCTGGACACGGCGCTGACCAACTCGGTCAACACCTGGTTCGGCCAGCTCGGCCAGCAGGTGGGCCAGGACGCCCTCTTCGAAACGATGGAAAAGTTCGGCTTCAACGCCAAACCGGCGATCGACCTGCCCGTGGACGAGCTCCAGGCGAGCGGCGTCTACGACTACGAAAACGACCGACTGCTGACCAAGAACGACCCGGTCGATCTGGCCCGCGTCGCGATCGGCCAGGAGCGGCTGCTGTCGACGCCGTTGCAGATCGCCGAGGTAGCGGCCGCGGTCGCCAACGGCGGCAAGCTGATGAAGCCGCAGATCTGGAACCGGGTGGTCGACCCCGACGGCCGCGTCGTCGAACGCCTCGATCCCTCCGTCTACAGCCAGGCGATCAGCGCCAAGACGGCGGAAGAGCTGACGACGGCGATGGAAGGCGTGGTCCGAGAAGGCACCGGCACCAACGCGGCGATCCCTGGCATTCCAGTGGCCGGCAAGACCGGCACCGCGGAAACGCCCGGCAACGAAGCCTGCGGCGGTGGCGAAGAAGAGAACCAGGCTTGGTTCATGGGCTTCGCCCCGGCGAACGAACCGAAGATCGCGATCGCGGCTTCGGTCGAGTGCACCGAACAGTTCGGCAACGACGTGGCGGCACCGATCTTCCGCGACGTCGCGGAAGCGATCCTGAACGGCGAATGAGGAAACAACGAGGAGGCGGGAGTGGCTGAGGTGAACGAGGGGAGCGTCGTCGACGGCCGTTACCGGGTCCTGCGCCGGATCGGCTCCGGCGGCATGGCCGACGTCTGGTTGGCGGAGGACACGCACCTGCAGCGACCGGTGGCGCTGAAGGTCCTGCACAAGCAGTTCGCCCAGGACAAGGAGTTCGTCGAGCGCTTCCGCCGTGAGGCCGAAGCGGCGGCCGGGCTGCAGCACCCAAACGTCGTCGCCGTCTATGACCGCGGCGAGTTCGAGGGCACCTACTACATCGCCATGCAGTACGTGGAGGGCGCGACGCTGAAGCAGCTGATCGACCGCGGCCTCAGTCCCGAGGAAGCGGTGCCGCTGGTTCGCCAGGTGCTGGAGGCGGCCCGCTTCGCCCACAAACGCGGCATCGTCCACCGCGACCTGAAGCCGCAGAACGTGATCGTCGACGGCGAGGGCAAGGCCGTCGTCACCGACTTCGGGATCGCCCGCGCCGGCGTCTCCGAGATCACCCAGACCGGCTCAGTGATGGGCACGCCGCACTACCTCTCGCCGGAGCAGGCCCAGGGCATGGACGTGACTGCCCTCTCCGACCTTTACTCGGTCGGCGTCATCCTCTACGAGGCGCTGACCGGGCGGGTGCCGTTCGAGGCCGAGAGCGCCGTCGCGGTGGCGATGAAACAGGTCTCGCAGACGCCGCAGCGGCCGAGCTCGATCAACCCCGCGGTCTGGCCGACGCTCGACGCGGCGGTGATGCGGGCGCTGGAGAAGGACCCGGGCGAGCGCTTCCAGAGCGCCGACGCCTTCATCGCGGCCCTCGACGCGGCGATGAAGGACCGCGGTCCGGGCGACGGCAGCACCGCCTCCTTCGCGCCCTTGCCGCCGGTGGTGGCGACGCCGGTGGAGCCGGTCGAGGAGGGCGAGGACGCCGAGGCGGCACGCCGGCGCCGCAACAACCGCTGGTTCCTGGCGATCGCCGCGGCGATCCTGATCGGTGCCCTGCTCGGTCTGATCCTCACCCGCGACACCAACACGCCGGTGCCGAACGTGAAGGGCAGCCAGGAATCGGCGGCGATCGAACTCCTGCAACAGCACGGTTTCACCGTCGGTCACATCGTCCGCGTGCAGCGGGTCGGCGCCCCGGCCGGGCAAGTGCAGGAGCAGGACCCGCTGGCCTCGCCGCCCGCCGACCAGGCCGAAGAAGACTGCGCCTTCCTCACGCTCTTTTGCTCGAAGCCGGAAGTGACCCTCACCGTCAGCTCCGGTCCCGGCAACGGCAAGGTGCCAGCGACCGCGGGCCTCAGCCGCGAAGAAGCGGAAGAAAAGCTGGAAGCGGCCGCCTTCAACGTCGAAACCGAAACGGCCAACTCCGACTCGGTCGAAGCGGGGAAGGTGATCCACTCCCAGCCTTCGGGCGGCAGCGTCATCACCAACGGCTCGACTGTGACCCTGGTCATCTCCGCCGGTCCCAAGCTGGTCAAAGTGCCGGTCGTGGTCGGGACCCAGCGCGGCGTCGCCGTGCAGCAGATCCGCGGCGGCGGCCTGGTCGCCTCGGTTAGCGAAGAAGAAAGCGCGCGGCCGGCCGGCGAGGTCGTCCGCCAGTCGCCCAGCGCCGGCCGCGAGGTCGAACGCGGCTCGACCGTCTCGATAACCGTTTCCGCCGGCAAGGAAAAGGCGAAGATGCCGAACGTGATCGGCAAGCTCCGCTCCGAAGCAGTGGAAACGGTGCGGGAAGCCGGGCTGACGCCGCGGGTGGAAGAACAGGAAACGGAAGTCGAAGGCCAGATCGGCCGCGCCGTCGACCAGTTCCCGCCACCCGGCTCCCAGCTCGAACCGAAAGCGGAAGTGACGATTGTCGTCGGCAGGCGAGCCGCCGCCAGCCCGGAAGCAGAAGGCGAAGAATGAGGATCGCCGTCCTCGCCGGCGGGCGTTCCTCCGAGCACGACGTTTCCCTGCGCTCGGGGGCGGCGGTGGCGCGCGGGCTACGCGCCGGCGGCCACGAGGCGATCGAGGTGACGATCTCGCGCGAGGGCCGTTGGAGCGTCGCCGGCGGGCCCGTGGCGCTAACCCCGGGCGCCGGCCTGCTCGACGCCGACGCGGTCTTCCCGGCCTTGCACGGCCCCTTCGGCGAGGACGGCAGCGTGCAAGGGCTGCTGGAGTGGCTCGACGTCCCCTACGTCGGCTCCGATGTCCTCTCCTCGGCGGTCTGCATGGACAAGCTGACGCTGAAGCGGCTCTTCGCCAGCCACGGCGTGCCCCAGGTCGATTTCATCGCCGTCGAGGGGCTGGATTGGTGGGGCCGCTGCGAGGCGCTGGGGCTGCCGCTCTGGGTCAAGCCCTCGCGGCTCGGCTCCAGCGTCGGCATCAGCCGCGTCGCCGACATCTCGCAGCTCGACGCTGCCGTCGAGTTGGCCCTGCGCCACGACCCGCGGGTGATCGTCGAGGCCTCTGCCGACGGCCGCGAGGTCGAGTGCTCGGTGCTCGGCAACGAGGACCCCGAGGCCTCGCTCCCAGGCGAGATCGTCGCTCACGCCGACTGGTACGACTTCGAGGCCAAGTACACCGAGGGCGGCATGGAGCTGCGCGCCCCGGCGCCCCTCGAGGAGGCCGCCACCGCCCGCGTCCGCGCCCTAGCCGTCGAGGTCTTCAAGCTCGCCGGCTGCTCCGGCCTCGCCCGCTGTGACTTCTTTGTCGGCCCCGGCGACGAGGTCCTCGTCAACGAGATCAACACCATGCCCGGCTTCACCGACACCAGCGTCTACGCCAAGCTCTTTGAGGCGACGGGCGTGGCCTACCCGGAGCTCTGCGACCGCCTCGTGAAGCTCGCGGTCGAGCGCCACAGGCGGGAACGGGCCTACGAGTTCTAGGGGAGCGCTACGCAGTCTCGGTAGCCGCGATACCGTGCCTCTCCAGCCAGCGGACCGCGTTCTCGATGAGGGCCGGGGCGTGCTCCCGCAGGAGTTCGACGGCTTCCCGAACCTCGTCCGCCCGGATGTCCGGGGACGCGTGCTCCACCCGGCCCTCGAAGACGAACAGCTCATGCAGGCAGTTGGCTTGGCGCTTGTCGAGTCCTCCGTCGTCGAGGACCTGCTCGATCACGTTTCGCGTGTGGTCCTTCTTGTGCGGTGTCAGTCCTGACAGATAGGCGCCCGTCCTGAGTAGCTCCACGTAGCCATTGATGACGGCTGAGTAGCAGCCGGTAACACCGTTTCGGGCAACGACGTCGGCCGGTTGGGCCGATTCGAACGCGTCGCGCCAACGCTGCGGATTCAGGTCGGACTCTCCGAAGGATTCGACGGCACGATCGAGCCCTCGTCGGTGTACCTCAAGGCTTTCGATCCGACGGATCAGGCGCGCCTCTTCAGCCCGCCGGTGGCTGGGGACCAGTGCCGGCTTCATGGCCTTGCCGCTCCACCATCAAGCACAGCCGCGGTCTGCCGCCGCTGTCGCTCGTACGCCCGCTTGGCTCGCTTCTGGATCGTTGCCCGCTGGCCACGCAGCGTCGCCCATTGCTCCTCGCGGTCGACGAGAACCCGACCTTCATCCAGCAACTGCAGCAGGGACAGTGGTTCGCCTCGCAGTGGTCCCAGGTCGGCGACGTCGACACTGCGGCCGAGCTTCTCCTCTAGCCGCATGGCCAACCGCATGTGGTCGAGTGGCTTTGCAGTGCGCAGGTCGACGACAAAGTCGATGTCCGAGTCAGGGCGATCGTCACCTCGGGCGGTCGAACCGGCGAGAACTGCCATTCGCACGTTCGGCTCGGTGCGAAGCGCTTCACGCGCACCCGCCAGCAGCTGCCAGTGTCGGCGCAGGTAGTCGACCTCTCCCTTAGCCAGCCGCAGCCGACGAGGGCCGGGTCGCTTCGCGCGGATTGCGCCCAGGGAAACAGCGCGGCGGAGACTCCTTTCCGGCGCCTCCAGCAGCTCGGCCAATTGGGAGAGAGAGTTCACGCCCCCAGGGTACCGTGTGGCCGTTATATGCTTATTCGCTCTACCGTTTTCACCCGACCAGTTTCACGTCGGAGATCTCAACCTGGTACCGGCCTTCCTGGTCGCGGGCCGGCGATGCCTTGTTGAACCAGATGAGGAAGTACTTGGCCGGGGAGGTGAGGTTGAGGTCGATGGTCTGGACGCTGCTGGCGTTGGTCACCTCGCCGACCGGTTCGCCCCATTCGGAGAGTTCTTCGGGGGGGCCGGCGGCGGTGGCGAAGATTTGGGCGTCCCAGCCCGGGGTGGGGGTGCGGACCACCATCTGCTTCGGCTTGGCCGGGGACTTGGTCGTCACGTAGAGGCCGACGCCAGGGTCGGGACCGGTCTTGGTTCCGGCGAAGGTTTCGGAGTCGTAGTGCTCGCTGCTCCAGGCGGTGCCGGTGGGGTTGCCGTCGACGGCGAAGCCGACGGTCGCGGGGTCCTCTTCACCGTCGCCCTGGGGGTCGTAGTCGGTCGCCGAGGCGATCGCGACCGTGCTGCCCTTGCCCTTGAGGGCGCCGCCTCCACCGTTGCCGTTGCTGATCAGCAGCACCGCGGCGATGGCGCCGCCGGTGACGAGGAGGAGCAGGACGACCGCCGCCCCGGAGAGGCGGCTGCGGCTGGAGAGCTTGCGCTTGGGCGGTGGCACCGCCTCCAGCACGCTGGTCGCCTCGCCGGTGGTCGAGCCGGCCCGCGCTGCCTCCACCTCGAGCGCGGTCGAGAGGTCGTCGATCATCTCGCTGACGTCCTGGTAGCGCTCGGCCGGCTCCTTCGCCGTCGCCCGCTCGACCACCAGCGCCGTCGCCGCCGAGACCTCCGGCCGCCGCGCCTGCACGTCCGGCAGCTCTTCGTTGACGTGTTTCATCGCCACCCCGACCTGGCTGTCGGCGTGGAAGGGAACCTGGCCGATCAGTATCTCGTAGAGGACGACCCCGAGCGAGTAGATGTCCGAGCGCACGTCGACCGGGTGCCCCATCGCTTGCTCGGGGGCGACGTAGTCGGTGGTGCCGAGCACGCGCCCGGTCGCGGTCATCCCGTCCTGCTCGAGCTGGCGGGAGATCCCGAAGTCGGTCAGCTTGGCCCGGCCCTCGGAGTCGATCAGGACGTTCTGCGGCTTGATGTCGCGGTGGACCATGTTGCGGGCGTGGGCGACGCTGAGACCGCGGGCGATCTCGATCGCGTAGGCGAGCGCCTCCTGCGGGTCGAGGGCACCGATGCGGTTGATCCGCTGCTTCAGCGTCTCCCCTTCGACGTACTCGAAGACGATGTAGGGGTGGCCGCCGTCCTCGCCGGCGTCGATTACGGCGACGACGTTGGGATGGGAGAGCTTGGCCACGGCCCGCGCCTCCTGCCGGAAGCGCTCAAGCTGGTCGGCCTGCTCGGACATCTCGCGGTGCATGACCTTGACGGCGACGGCGCGGTCGAGCGTCTCGTCGCGGGCCAGGTAGACCGTTGACATGCCGCCGCTGCCGAGCTTGGCCTCGAGCCGGTAGCGGTCCGAGAGCACGGTGCCGATCATCTGCGAGCTGGTGGGGCGGGGACTCATCGCTGGCGTCGAAAGTTATGGGGCGGGGAGTGGATTCTCCATGGGCAACATCTCATTGCCAGAAGAACTGCGTCTTGCGGGCCTTTTGGCACGATCAGCCAATGTTCAGCAATAGGAACCATCTGAACGGGTAAGCGAGCGGGTGAACGGGTAAGGGATCGAGGTTCGATGCGGCCAAGCAAGGAGCAGGAACTCGGGGTGGGGCCGGCCGGCGCGCAGCTCGCCGGCCCGGCTCGTGATGCTCGCGAGCGGGTGCTGCGCTCGCTCGACGGCGCCCTGGCCGAGCTTCGCCCGGGCGTCCATGCGCACTGCCGCCGGGTCGCGGGGCGCACCGCCCTGCTGGCCTGGCAACTGGGCCTCGCCGGTGAGGACCTCGCCCGGGTCCGCAGCGCGGCGCTGCTGCACGACGTCGGCAAAATCGAGACCCCGACTGAGATCGTCGACAAGCCCGGACCGCTCACCCGCGACGAGTTCGCCGAGATGCGCCATCACGCCGAGGCCGGCGCCAGCATGGTCGCGGCGCTTGGCGACCCCGACTTGACCGCGATCGTCCGCCACCATCACGAGCGCTTCGACGGCCGCGGCTACCCCGACGGCCTGCGTGGCTACGGGATCCCGCTCGGGGCCCGCGTCCTCGCCGTCGCTGACACCTTCGACGCGCTCGTCTCGCCGCGCCCCTACCGACCGCCGATGTCCGAACGGCGTGCCCTGGTACTGCTCGACACCGCCGCCGGCAGCCAGCTCGACCCCGGCATCGTCCGCGTCGCGCTCAGACTCGCCGCACGCCAGCGTCTCCAGCAACCGCTCGCCCGACCCGCTGCGCCTGCGGGTAGTGACGACGCAGCAACTCCAGCGCCGCCGCCTCGTCGGCGGCGGGGATGACGACGCAGAAGCCGCAACCCATGTTGAAGACCTCGTACATCTCCTCGTCGCCGACGTCGCCGCGTTCCTGGACGAGACCGAAAATGGGCGGCACCGGCAGCGGCGCGTCGATCTCGTAGCCGACCGGGGCGGCGAGCCGCAGCAGGTTGTTGAGGCCGCCGGAGGTGATGTGGGCGAGGCCGTGGACCTCGACCTCGGAGCGCAGCAGCTCCAGTACCGGCTTGACGTAGATCTCGGTCGGCTCCAGGAGGACGTCGCCGAGGGGGCGACCGAGGCGCTCGTCGTCGAGCGGGATCCCGGCCAGGGCCGAGCGGGCGAGCGTGTAGCCGTTGGAGTGGATACCGCTCGAGGGCAGGCCGATGACGACGTCGCCCGGCGCCACCGCCGAGCCGTCGATGACGGCGTCGAGGGCGACCGTGCCGAAGCAGGCGCCGGAGACGTCGACGCCGCTGACCAGGCTGCCTAGCTGCGCCAACTCGCCGCCGGGGATCTCGACCCCGGCCAGCTCGGCACCGCGGGCGAGGCCGACGCCGACTTCGGCGCAGACCGCCGGGTCGGCGCTGTCGACGGCGATGTAGTCGAGCATCGCCAGCGGCTCGGCACCGACGCAGATGACGTCGTTGACGTTCATCGCCACGCAGTCGATCCCGACCGTGTCGTAGCGCCCCAGCTCCTCGGCGACGAGGAGCTTGGTCCCGACCCCGTCAGTCGAGAGCGCGATCCCGGTGCGGTCGTCGAGCGCGATCACGCTGGCGTAGTGCCCCGGCAGCGGCACCTGCCGCGAGGGCCGTCCGAGCTGGATCGCCCCCAGCGCCTTGACCAGCCCGGCAACCGCGGCGTCGGCGGCGCCCTGGTCGACCCCGGCCTTTGCGTAGGCGTCGCTCACGCGCCCGATTCTTTCAGCCTGCGCTCGAGATCGGGAGCGGGCTCGAAGACGAAGCGGTGGCCCCGACGCCGTCTGGTCAGCAGTCCGCGCTCGGAAAGGCGGCCCAGGTCGGAGCGGGCGGTCTCGTGTGAGACGCGGTGACTGGCGGCGTGGCCGTCGAACGAGTAGGCGCCGCCCGGGTGGCGGATGGCATGAGTGAGCAGGGCCAGTTGCCGTCCGTTCAGGGCGTCGTCGCCCTGCAGGAGGGACTCCACGTCGCGCATCTGCGCGATCTTCCGCTGCAGGTAGACGTGCAGGTCGTCGATCGCCCGCCTGATCACCTCCAGCTGGTGAATGAGGAAGTAGGTGGTGTCGCCGCCGTCGGTCTCGGTTTCAAGGAATGCCCGGGCGTACTGCGCCGGTGCTTTGCGGATCAGCCGCGAGATCGGCAGGTACTCGGCCAGCCAGTAGCCCCTCGACTGCATCGCCCAGAAGAAGAGGATCCGCGCGGTGCGGCCGTTGCCATCTTCGAATGGGTGGTCATAGGCGAGCCAGAAGTGGAGGAGGACGGCTCGCACGACGGGATGAACGAAACGCTCGCCCTCCCCCTCGTTGGCGAACTCGCAGAGAAGCCGCATCCTCTCCGGCAGCTCCTCTGCCGGAGGGGGGACGTGGACCGGATCGCCATCGTCGCGATCGAAGACCGCCACGCGCGGTTCGCCGGGCTGCTGGAGCCGGCCCGCGGCCGCCGGGTCGTCGAGCGTCCCTTCGGTGAGGATCCGGTGCAGTTCGAGGATCGACTCTGGGCTCAGCGTGTTCCCCATTCCCTCCCGCATGAACTGCAACGCCCGGTAGTTGTTGGCGATCATCAACTCGCTGCGATCCTTGGGGGCGCGACCGCTCCGCAGGAGGTCCTTCGCCACGACCCGAGACGTAGTGGCACCCTCGAGCTGACTGGAGCGAATCGCCTCCTCCATCAGCGAGTTGACGAGGAACCGCTTTCCGGCCTCGCGCTCCGAAGTGACCACCTCGTCCATCGCGACCTCCCCGGCGCCGTGCTGATCCACGTAGTTGAGGTCTCGCAGGACGGTGTCGGGGAGGGTGAAGCCGAAGGGGTCGCCGTCCCGCCCGGTCAGCGACAGATGCCGCAGTTCGTCGCTGCGGGCCACCTTGATCTTCAGCCACCACTGCTCGCTGGTGAGCCCCTGCGGGGGAGAAAGCCGGCGCAGCTTGTCCCAGTGGAGGTAGCGGTCTCGAGGCAGGACGTCGGCGGCTGCCATGACGGCATCGACCGCCTTATCGGTGCCGAGACGGTCCGACAACTCGCCGATTGAAGGGGCGTCAGCTACAAACACTCGAACTCCCAACCAACTCCAAGTTTCTCCAAGATTTGGAGTTCTAGCACAACTCCCAACCAACTCCAAGTTTCTCCAAGATTTGGAGTTTGACCTACGGGCGGTGCAGCTTGACCAGCACCACGGCCGCCAGGCCGGCCCGGTAGGCGGCGTAGGGCCAAAGCGCCTTGTCACGCTCGACAAGGCCGATCAGGCGCTGGGAGGCGAGGGTCGAGGCGAAGGAGGTGGCGGCGCCGAGGGCGAGGCCGCGGCGGGTCTCGGGGCTGGTGCCGCGGCGGGCGAGTCGGGCGCCCTTGAGGGCGCTGGCACCGACGATGATCGGCAGCGCCACCGTGCGCGAGAGCAGGTTGGCCTGCTCGCGGGAGAAGCGGCGCCAGCGGGCGGCGGTGAGGGTGGCACCGTTGCGCGAAACGCCGGGGGCCAGGGCCGCCGCCTGGGCTACTCCCAGGGCGAGGCCGTCGGCCGGGGTGGCATCGCCGCGCCCGCGCTGCTGGGGACGGCGGTCGGCGAGGAGCATCGCCGCCGCCCCGGCGAGCAGGCCGAAGGCGGTCGCCCGCGGGCCGCCGAGGCGGCGCTCGATCGGCCGCTCGAAGACGTAGCCGATGAAGGCTGCCGGCAGGAAGGAGAGGGCGATGACGAGGGCGCGGCGGTGTTCGAACTGGCGCAGCTCCTCGGCGATCACGCGCCGCTGGCCGATCAGCAGCGCCGCCGCGGCGCCGGCGTGCAGGGCCACCTCGAAGCTCTTGCGCAGCTCGGGGTCGATTGCCTCCCAGTCCCAGCCGGCCAGCCAGGGGACCAGGACGAGGTGGGCGGAGCTGGAGACGGGCAGCAGCTCGGCCGGGCCCTGGACGATGCCGAGGGCGATCGCGCGTCGGGCCGGCAGCCGCTCGCTCAAGCGCCGGGGCCGCTGCCGGCGGGCTCCGGGGCAGCCTCGCGCTCCTCGGCCCCACCCGCGTCACCGCCGCCGCGCCGGCGCCGGACAAGCAGGTAGACGATGCCGATGATGACCGCCGCCAGCACCACGTAGTCGAGGTAGGCGAGCTTGTGGCGCAGGTCTTCCCAGTTGTCGCCGACCTTTTCGCCGACGATCGCCAGCGCCAGCACCCAGGGGATCGAGCCCAGCAAGGTGTAGGCGGAGAAGCGCCAGAAGGGCATCTTCGCGACGCCGGCCGGCAGCGAGATGAAGGTGCGGATGATCGGCAGCATCCGCGCGAAGAAGACGGTGAGGTTGCCGTAGCGGGCGAACCAGTCATCGGCCCATTTCAGGTGCTTGGGGCTGATGTGGATCAGCTTGTTCTTTTCCAGCAGGTCGAGGCGGCCGTAGTAGCCGACCGCGTAGGCGATCCAGGAGCCGACCAGGTTGCCGAGCACGCCGGCGGCGACGACCTCGAACAGGCCCAGTTCGCCTTTGGAGACGCTGAAGCCGGCGAAGAGCATGATCGCCTCGCTGGGGATCGGGATGCAGGCTGACTCCAACGTCATCAGCAGGAAGACGGCGGCAGCGCCGGCCGAGCCGATGAATTCGGTAGCGACTTCGATGATCGGTTCGACCACCTTGTCGGTGACGCTGGCGAAGAGAATCAGCATGCGAAGCGCAACATCGTAGGGATCGGACCCCACGGCTGCCTTAAACTTGCCCCAGCGATGAACCGGTTGAACCACCCCGTCTATCGCAACCGGGTCCTGCAGCTAGCCGCGGATGCCTGCCTGGTAGCGCTTGCCTTCTACCTGGCTTTCCAGTTGCGCTTCCTCGACGACCCGCACGGGATGCCGCACCGCTACGAGGTGCTCTTCGCCCAGTCGGTGGGCTTCGTCGTTCTCGGCAAGCTGGCGGTTTTCTACGCCTTCGGGCTCTACCAAAAGTGGTGGCGCTACGTCAGCGGCCGCGACTTCATGCTGATCCTCCGCGCCGTCGTCGTCTCCAGCTTGCTGCTGGTCGTCTTCTTCGCCGTCGCCAAGCCCTTCCAGCACTCGCTGCCGCGATCGGTCGAGGTGATGGACTTCATCCTCACGGCGCTGCTGATCGCTGGCGCCCGCCTCGCCGTGCGGCTGATCGTCGAGCGCCCTGCCCACGGCTCGCGCCTGCCCAAACACGAGGTGCTCGTCATCGGCGCCGGCTCCGGCGGCCAGATGGTGGTCCGCGAGCTGCAGCTCAATCCCAACCTCGGCGCCACCGCGATCGGCTTCGTCGACGACGACCCGCGCAAGCGGGGGATGCGGATGCTGGGCCTGAAGGTGCTCGGCTCGACCAAGCAGATCGAGCAGATCCTCGACGAGACCGAGCCCGACGAGGTGGTGATCGCGATCCCCTCAGCGCCGGGGACGCTGCGCGCCGCTGTCGCCGCCGCCTGCCGCGAGCGCGAGATCCGCGTCCGCACCCTGCCCACCGTCTTCGAGCTCCTGCGCGGCGGCGTCCAGCTCAACAAGCAGCTGCGCGAGGTGCGGGTTGAGGATGTGCTCGGCCGCGACCCGATTGTCCGCGAGCTGGATCGGGTCGGCGCCTACCTGCGCGACCGCATCGTTCTCGTTACCGGCGCCGGGGGCTCGATCGGCTCCGAGCTCTGCCGCCAGATCGCCCAGGTGCGGCCGCGGCTGCTGGTCCTGCTCGATCACGCCGAGGACAACCTCTTCGCGATCGAGCGGGAAATGGTCGAGGAGCGCCACTTCACCAACGTCGAGGCGGTGCTGGCCGACTGCAAGGAGCCGCACCGGATGCTCGAGGTGATGCAGCGCTTCAAGCCCAGCGTCGTCTTCCACGCCGCCGCCTACAAGCACGTGCCGCTGATGGAGTCCAACCCGCTGGAGGCGGTCCGCAACAACGCGATCGCGACCCGGACCACGGCCGAAACCGCGGCTGCCTCCGACGTCGAGCGCTTCGTCCTCATCTCCACCGACAAGGCGGTCAACCCGAAGACGGTGATGGGCGCCTCCAAGGCAATGGCCGAGTGGATCGTCGAGTCGGCCGGCCACAAGCACCCGGGCACGCGCTTCGCCTCGGTCCGCTTCGGCAACGTGCTCGCCTCCTCGGGCAGCGTGGTGCCGATCTTCCGCGGCCAGATCGAGCGCGGTGGCCCGGTCACGGTCACCCACCCGGAGATGACCAGGTACTTCATGACGATCCCGGAGGCGGTGCAACTGGTGATCCGGGCCGGCGACATCGGCGCCGGCAAAGGCGAGGTCTTCGTGCTGGACATGGGCGAGCCGGTGAAGATCGTCGACCTCGCCCAGAACATGATCCGCCTCGCCGGCTACGAGCCCGGGCGGGACATCGCGATCGAGTACACGCAGCCGCGGCCGGGCGAGAAGCTGCACGAGGAGTTGTTCGCGGCGGCGGAGCAGCCGCAGCCGACGGCGGCGCGGCGGATCAACCGGGCGGTGCGGCAGACGCCGCTCGACGCCGAGTGGGTGGAGTCGACGCTGAACGCGCTCGAACACCTGGTGATGGCCGGTGACGAGGCTAACTTGGCGGAGCGAGTGGTGGGGATGATCGCCTCTCCGGGTAGCGACGGGGCGGCCTTTGTCCATGACAAGTAGCCTCTCGCGGCGCCTTTGCTGAAGCTGATCGAACAAATCGGCTCGTTCGCGGGCCTGGCCGCCTTCCTCGGCCTCGCCGTCTTCGCCCTGCTCTCCTTCTCGCAGGCGCGCGACCTGCGACGCCTGCGCGAGTGGGCCGGCTCGGCGCCGGAGCGCGACGCCGAGCGCAAGGAGGCGACCTCGACCGTCGCCGCCCAGCGGGCCGAGGAGCTGCGGCGGCTGGAGCAGGGCCGCACCGCCGAGCGCGAGGCGATCGCCGAGCGCGAGGTGCGGCGGCAGCGGCGCGAGCAGGGTCTGCCGGAGGTGACGCGCGGCGAGCGGGTGCGGGAAGGCGTCTCGGGCTTCGGCGCCCGGCTGGGCGAACCGCGCTGGCTGGTGGCGCTCTTCGTCGTCGTCGTGGTCATCGTTGGCGGCGTCGCCTACCTCGTGCTCAACGGCTCCGGCGAAGCCGACGGCAAGGGCAAGGGCGGCAAGCAGGCGGCGGCCAAGCTCAGCCCCAGCGAAATCGAAGTGGCGGTGCTGAACGGGACCGCGGTGCCGGGGCTCGCCGCGACCTTTGGCGACAAGGTCGAGAACAAGAACTTCAACCTTGGCGCCGTCACCAACAGCAGCTCCAGCTTCGCCGAAAGCGTCGTCATGTTCCGCCGCGGCCACAAGCCGGAAGCGCGCACGGTCTCGAAGGCGCTCTCGATCCCCAAGCTGGAGCTGATGAGCTCCGAAATCGAATCGGTGTCCTCGGGCGCCAACGTCGCGGTGATCATCGGCGAGGACAATGCCGAAGCGACCGGGTAGCGCCGCCGCTCTGGTCTTCGCGCTGCTCGTCCTCGCCACCGTCGCCGCCTTCGCCTGGGCGCAGCGCGTCAAGCGCGACCCGCTGGTGTTGGACCGGGTCACCTTCGCGGCTGTCCCCAACCCGCATCCGAGACACCCCGTGCGTGCGTTCATGCCCGGCGGTTGCGACTTGAACCGCATGCGGATCCGCTTCCGCACCACCCAGTCCGACCACGGCACCGTGCAGGTGGTGAAGCCAGGTGGCCGCGTCGTCATCACCCTCGCCCGCGACCGCTTCCTCAAGCGCTACACGTTCCACACCTTCTACTGGGATGGCCACATGCGCAACGACGGCATCGCCCCCCCCGGCCGCTACAAGCTGCGGGTGAAATTGCTGGGACAGGGCCGGACCCTGGTGACGCCCGGGGCGATCAAGCTGCACAAGGGCGGGAAGCACTCGGGGGCGTGTAAGCCTTGAGCGACTTCCTCGCCGGCGCCGGTGTGCTGATCGCCGCCAGCGCCAGCGCCGCCGCGATCCTCCTCCCGCCGGGCCGCGCCCGCTCGGCGTCGATGCTCCTCGCGATCGCCCTCTTCCCGGTCCTCATCCTCGGCGACCAGTGGCACACCCACCAAATCGTCGACCTCCGACACGACACCGCCCGCATCGTGGCGCTGGCGATGATGGGCGCCGCCGCGGTCCTCGCCCTCGCCGCCGCATTCCGCCGCTGGCCCGTGCTCATACCCCTGGCGATCGTCTTCGCTTTGCCGTTCCGAGTGCCGCTTCATGCCGGCGGCGACACCGCAAACCTCCTGGTGCCCCTGTACCTGGTGATCGCCGCCGGAGTCCTCGCCACCGTCCTCCGCGACTGGCGCCCGAAGCCGAGGAGCAACGGCAGCGCCGCCCGCGCGGCCCGTCTACTCCCCCGCTTCCTCGCCACCTTCGTCGTCCTCTACGCCCTCCAGTCCCTCTACTCCGAGGACTTCTCCAAAGGCCTCCAGAACATCTGCTTCTTCCTCGTCCCTTTCACCGTCGCCTACGCCCTGCTGCGCGACGTCGAGTGGGACCGCCGGTTGCTCACCTGGGCCCTCGCCCTGGTTGCCGTCGAGGCCGTCCTCTTCGTCCTCATCGGCTCGGTCGAGTGGGTCAGTCGCAGTCTCTTCTGGAACGACCAGGTAATCCGCTCCAACGAATTCCACACCTACTTCCGCGTCAACTCGGTCTTCTGGGACCCGAACGTGTACGGGCGCTACCTGGCGCTGGTTCTGGTCCTCGTCACCGCCGCCCTGCTCTGGACCAAGGAGCGGCGCGCCTTCTGGGTGCTGGCGACGACGATCCTCGTGCTCTGGCTCGGGCTCGCCGAGACCTTCTCCCAGTCCAGTTACATCGCCCTGCTGGCCGGCCTCGCCGTACTGGCGGCGATCCGCTGGAGCTGGCGCTGGACCGCCGCCGCGGTCGCCGTCGGCCTGGTCGGCGCTGTCCTCGTCGTCACCCTTGTCGGCGGTTCCGGCAAGGTCAACTTCTCCCGCCTCAACATCGACACCAGCGGCCGCGCCAACCTCGTCCAGGGCGGCATCGACCTCTTCGCCGAACGCCCCCTCCAGGGCTACGGATCGGGTTCCTTCCAAGCCGCCTACAAAGAACACAAGGCCAAGGACAAAGACATCCCCGTCTCCGTCTCCCACACCGAGCCCGTGACCGTCGCCGCCGAGCAGGGCCTCCTCGGCCTAATCGCCTACGGCGCCCTGATCGTGTGCGCCCTCTGGACCATGACCGCCAGCATCACGTCGTCCCGAGCAAGGAGGGAGGGAGAGGTGTCTGCGGCGGGTGGCGCGGATATTGGGCTCGCCCGCAGAGCGGGCGAGTCAATATCGGCGACAGGACCCGCCGCCCACCCCTCCTCGTCCCTAGTGGCTCGCGCGGCCGTCCTCGCCGCCTTCGTCGCCCTCCTCGTGCACACGATGGCCTACGCCGGCTTCTTCGAGGACCCCATCACCTGGGTCCTGCTCGCGCTCGGCGCCTCGCTGGCCGTCCCCGCGGTCCGCGAGGCCCCGTAGGCTCGCTCACTGTCATCGTCGGCCCCACGGTCGGCGGCTGGTGTCCGACCGGGCCGGTTGGTTCTCGGGAAGGCGACGGGCTGACTCCTAGGCTCGGTGTCGACCCGGAGGTCTGACCACCATCGGTTGTGTCGCCCGCCGCCACCCGAGGATCCCCGGCTTGACTTGATAGGAGCGTGGCAACCGCCCCAAGTGAGGTTCGTCAGCCGGAGGTCCGTCCGAAGGCAACGACCAATCGAAGGGACAGGCCAGATGATCGTGATCGGAGCGGATACCCACAAGCGGACCCACACCTGCGCGGCGGTCTTTGCGCAGAGCGGTCAGCTCGCCGGCGAGCTGACCGCCTCGGCCAGGGAGCCGGGCTTTCGCCAGCTGCTCGGTTGGGGTCGCAAGCTCGACTCCGAGCGCGTCTGGGCGATCGAGGACTGCCGCCACGTCTCCGGCTCCCTGGAGCGCTTCCTGATCGCCTCGGGAGAGCAGGTGGTCAGGGTCCCCCCGAAGCTGATGGGCCAAAGCCGCCGTGGCGAGCGCAGCGCGGGCAAGTCAGACCCGATCGACGCCCTCGCGCTCGCCAGGGCCGCCCTGCGCGAGGGCCCCGAGACGCTGCCCGCGGCCCATCTCGACGAGGCCGCCCTGGAGCTGAAGCTGCTGCTCGACCACCGCGAGGACCTGGTCAGGGCCCGCTCTGAGGACCAGTGCCGCCTGCGCTGGCACCTGCATGACCTCTGGCCCGAGCTGGAGATCCCCGCCGGCGCCCTGGACCGCATCGTCTGGCTGGAGCGGCTGGCCCGCCGCCTGGCCCGCGCCGAGCAGGGCGCCCGGGTCAGGGTCGCTCGCGAGCTGGTCGCCGAGATCCGCCGCCGCAGCCGCCGGGCGAACGAGCTCGAGCGCGAGATCGCCGCCCTGGTCAAGGCCCAGGCTCCCGAGCTGCTGGGGCTGGAGGGCTGCGGCGCCCTCACTGCCGCCAAGCTGATTGCCGAGACCGCCGGCGCCGCTCGCCTTGGCTCCGACGCCAAGTTCGCCCGCCTGGCCGGTGTCGCCCCGATCCCCGCCTCCTCGGGCAAGCGGCTCCGCTACCGCCTCGACCGCGGCGGCAACCGCCAGCTCAACTGCGCCCTTCACCGCATCGCCGTCACCCAGGGTCGCGTCCATCCACCCGCCCGCGAGTTCCTTGCCAAAAAGCAGGCCGAGGGCAAGTCTCGGATCGAAGCCCTGCGCTGCCTCAAGCGCCACCTGGCGCGCCGGGTATGGCGGCTTCTGATTGATTCTGAGAGAGGGAGATCCATGACCACCACCGACACTCAGAGAGGCAAGCTGACCCCGCAGATCGCGGTGGCGGCTTGACATAGGAGCAACCCGTGTCGGGATACCTGCGCCGCCTGGCGACGACCGGCGCCGCCTACACGGCGGCCAGCATCCTCTCCAAGGTCATCGCGGTCCTCCTCCTGCCGCTCTACACGCGGTACCTGACCCTGGCCGACTACGGCGCCGCCGAGGTGATGTTCGCCGCGGTCGTCTCAGCCAGCATCATCGTTCGCCTCGGCCTTATCGAGGCCGTGCTGCGCTTCTACTACAGGGACGACGAGAAGCCGCGCGAGGTCGTCGCCAGCTCCTTCGCAATGCTGTTCTGGCTTTCGACGATTGCCGTCGCGATTGTGTTGCCGTTCGCCAAGCCGATCTCCGAAGCGCTGCTCGATGGCTCGGCCGCGGAGATGACGCGGATCCACGCGACGCAGCTTGTGCAGATCTCGATCGGCGGCCTCTGGGTGCTGACGATGTCGGAGTTCCTGCTCACCCTCTTCCGGCTCGAGGAGCGCGCCCGCGCCTACTTCGTGACGACGATCCTCAACGTGCTGGGGACGATCGCGCTGACGGTTGTCCTCGTGGTCGGCGCTGAAGAGGGCGCCCGGGGATTGCTGATCGGCAGCTACGCCGGCGGCGCCGTCACCGTCCTGATCCTGATCGCGCTGCAGCGCCGCAGCCTCTCGCTGCGCTTCGACCGCGCCCTGGTGCGGCGGCTCTTCCGCTTCGGGCTGCCGACGATGCCGGCCGAGGTCTCCCTCTACGCGCTCAACTTCGTCGACCGCATCATCATCGTCCGCTCCGTCGGCCTCGCCGAGGCTGGGCTCTATTCGCTGGCGGTCAAGTTCGCCCAGGCGATCAACGTGATCGTCCGCGGCTTCCAGCTCGCCTGGCCGCCACTCGCCTACTCGATCCGCGACGACGACGAGGCCCGTCGCGCCTACGCCACCATCGTCACCCTCTTCGTCGCCGGCTGCACCTTCGTCGTCACCGGCATGTGGCTGTTCTCGCGCTGGATCGTCCGCCTGCTGGCGGCGCCGAAGTTCTTCGACTCCTACGAAGCGATCGGCCTCATCTCCACCGCCGTCACCCTCTACGCGCTCTACCTGGTCCTGGTTGTGATCCTCGGCAGAACCGGCCGCACCGAGTTCAACCTGCCGGCGACGCTCGCCGCCCTCGTCGTCAACATCGCCCTCAACCTGCTGCTGGTGCCGTCGCTGGGGATCGTCGGCGCCGGCCTCGCCCTCGTCGCCTCCTACGTGGTCGTGCTGGCGCTGATGTACGTCTTCACGCAGCGCCTTTTCCCGGTCCCTTATGAGTGGGGGCGGCTGGCCAAAGTCGTGCTCGCCTCGGCGGCTTTGGTCGGTCTCGGCGAGTTGGTGATGCCGACGTCGGGGGCGCTCGGCTTCCTCGGCCGCGCGGCCCTGTTCGCCGCCTACCCGTTCGCCCTCTACGCCGGCCGCTTCTTCAGTCCCGGCGAGCGCGCCTGGCTGGCTCGCCTGCGGCACCCGAGCGAGGTCGCCGCCGAGCTGCGGGCGCTGCGGGCGGAGCCGGCCGTGGTCGACGGTCGCGTCCCGGAGGCCTACGAGGCGGAGCTGATGGACGAGGACTCACGCCTGTAGGGCGGCGCGGTCTCGCAGGCTCTCTCCACGCTGGGGCAAGAGCGCCTGGCGCGCGTGCGCCCAATAGACCGCGGCCGGCTGGTCCGGCATGACCGTCGCGGCAAGCGCGCGGACCGCGTAGGTCCACGCGGTCAGACCCCGCACCGCCAGCGCCGCCCCGCGGCCGTGGTGCAGGCGCATGTAGAGGTCGCGGTTGCGGTGGAATTCGACGATCCGCGGCAGGCCCTTGGCGAGGTCGGTCGAGAGCTGGTCGTGGTGGTAGGCCTCGGCGGCGGGGACGTAGAGCGAGCGCCAGCCGGCGTCGGCGAGGCGCCGGGCGAAGTCGCACTCGTCGTAGTAGACGAAGAAGCGTGGGTCCATGAAGCCGACCGCGGCCGCCGCCTCGCGCCGGACCAGCAGGGCGCTCGACTGCGCCCAGTCGACGCGGCGGGTCTCGCTCCCCCCGCTTTGCACGATGAAACGGCGGTGCAGGAACAGCGCTCCGGCGAGCGCCGTGCCGACGCCGGGGAAGCGCCAGGCGCAGGGGACCGGGCGCCCGGCCGAGTCGAGCAACTGGGCACCCGTCGCCGCGGCCTTGGGGTCGGCATCAAGGGCTGCCACCAGCGCCGCCACCGCGCCTTCGCGCAGCTCCGAGTCCTCGTTCAGCAACAGGCAGTAGCGCCCTTCCGCCTCGCGCATCAGGGTCGAGTCGTTCTCAGCCTTGCCGGTGCGCCGTTCAAGCGCGATCAGGCGCAGCGGCAGCCGCCCACCGTCGCCGAGTCCCTCGCCCAGCGCTTGCACCGCGGCCACCGAGCCGTCAGCGGAGGCGTTGTCCAGCACCAGCACCTCGGCCTCGATGCCGGCTGGGTGCGTGCGCCCGATCGCCGCCAGGCAGGCAAGCAGGTACTCGCGGCCGTTCGTGTTCACGACGCAGTAGGAGAGTGTGGGCGCCAAGGGCGCTGACGATAATCGCCCCATCAAAGTCCAGCTAGTCGACCCCTCCGCCTTCACGCCGCCCTACGACCGCGCCCTCGCGGCCGCGCTCGCTCGTGCCGGTGCCGAGGTCGAGCTGCTCACCACGCGCTTCCTCTACGGGGCGGTCCCCCCCGCCGAGGGCTACCGCGTCGAGGAGCGCTTCTACCGGCGCAGCGCCGGCCGCGGCCTCGAGGCCCGCGGCCGTCTGCCGGTCAAGGGCGCCGAGCACCTCGCCGACATGCTGCGCTTCCGCCGCGACAGCGGCCGCGTCGGCAGCGGGCCCGACGTCGTCCATTACCAGTGGCTCACCTTCCCGCCGCTCGACGTCCGCCTGCTGCCGCTCGCCCGCCCTCGCGTTCTGACTGCCCACTACATCCTTCCCCCGGATCCGAGCCCTCGCCAGGTCGCCTCCGCCAATCGCGTCTTCTCCCGCTTCGACGCCGTCGTCGCCCATTCTGAGCACAGCGCCGCCCGCCTCCGCGACGAGGTCGGCCTGGAGCCGTCGCGGGTGCGCGTCGTCCCGCACGGCGCCTTCGATTACCTCACCCGCTTGCCCGAGGAGAAACCGCTGCCGGCCGAGTTGGAGGGGGCCGAGGGGCCGGTGATCCTCTCCTTCGGGTTGCTGCGTCCATATAAGGGGATCGAGGCGATGCTGGAGGCCTTCCGCCGCGTCGAGGGCGCTGAGCTGTGGATCGTCGGCAACCCGCGCATGGACGTCGAGCCGCTGCGCGAGCTCGCCGCCGCCGCTCCCGGGCGCGTCCGCTTCGTCACCCGCTTCGTCGAGGACGCTGAGATCCCGGCGATCTTCCGCCGCGCCGACCTCGTCGTCCTCCCCTACCTCGACGCCGAGCACTCCGGCGTCCTCTACACCGGCCTCGCCTTCGGCAAGCCGCTCGTCCTCAGTGCCGTCGGCGGCTTTCCCGAGGTGGCGGCGACCGGGGCCGCCCGGCTGGTGCCGCCCGGCGACGTCGACGCCCTCGCCGCCAACCTCGCCGAGCTGATCGGCGACGAGGCCGCCCGCGCCGAGCTCGCCGCCGCCGCCCGCGCCGCCGCGGCCGGGCCCTTCTCCTGGGACGAGGCCGCCCGCCTCACCCTCGACCTCTACCGCGACCTGCTCGAGGCCCGCCCGTGATCGCCGTCGCCTTCCTCTTCTGGCTCTGCGTCGCCCTGCTCGTCTACACGCACCTCGGCTACCCGTTGGTCCTGGCACTGCTGGTGCGGCTGCGGGGGGAGCGCGGTAGAGGTTTCCCTCGCTATCCGGGGGCAACCTCTACCGCCAGCCTCCCGACCGTCTCCCTGATCGTCCCCGCCTACGACGAGGAGGAGGTGATCGCGGCGAAGGTGGCCAACGCGCTGGCGCTCGACTACCCGCGGGACCGCCTAGAGGTGATCGTTGCCTCCGATGGCTCTGCCGACGCCACCACGGAGCGAGCGCGGGCCGCCGGTGCCGATCTCGTGCTGGAGTTGCCGCCGGGCGGCAAGGTGGCGGCGCTGAACGCTGCCGCCGAGCGGGCGACCGGCGAGCTGCTCGCCTTCTCCGACGCCAACAGCGTCTGGACGCCGGAGGCGCTGCGCCGCCTCGTTGCCCCCTTCGCCGACCCCGCCGTCGCCTACGTTTGCGGCCAGGTCCGCTTCACCGATCCCGAGGGCGGCAACCTCGAGGGTGCCTACTGGCGCTACGAGATGGCTGTGCGGGAGATGGAGTCGGAGCT
Organism: uncultured Actinomycetes bacterium; assembly: GCA_963708405.1. GTDB lineage: Bacteria > Actinomycetota > Thermoleophilia > Solirubrobacterales > 70-9 > VAYN01. The sequence continues at coordinate 724,943 of CAVPSL010000001.1, read as the reverse complement.
GGGCGGGATCACCGCCGGCAACGGCGCCATCTACGCGGTCCGTCGCCAGGCCTACCTGCCGCTCCCGCCCGCCGGCAGCCACGACCTCTCCTTCCCCTTCCTCTTCGCCAAGCGCGGCGGCCACTCGCTGTATGAGCCGCGGGCGCAGGCGAGCGAGAAGATGGTGCCGACGATCGAGGGCGAGTGGGCGCGCAAACGGCGGATGATGGTCGGCCTCTGGGACATCGTCGTCGGCGAAGGGATGCTCTCGCCCCGCGGCTACTCGCCGCTCTTCGCCTTCGAGTTGCTCTCCCACCGAGTCCTCCGCTACCTCAGCCCGCTGCTGCACCTGCTCGCGCTCGCCGCCAACATCGCCCTGCTCGGGCAGGGCTGGGTCTACACCGTCACCCTCGCCGCCCAGCTCGCGCTGCTGGCGGCGGCGCTGCTGGGGCGCTGGCTGTCGGCGACCCCCTTCCGCGCCGCCCGCTACTACGTGCTGACGACCGCCTCGATCGCCGCCGGCCTCTGGGACCGCGCCCGCCACGGTGCGTCAGGCCGCTGGGAGAAGGCCGAAGGCACGCGGTGACGCCCCGCGCCGTCGACATCCTCATCGCCGCGGTCGCGCTGGTCCTGCTCTCGCCCTTCTTGCTCGCCGCTGCGATCGCGATCAAGCTCGGCAGTCGCGGGCCGGTGATCTACCGGCAGCGCCGGGTCGGCCGCGACGACGCCGAGTTCGAGATGTGGAAGCTGCGGACGATGGTGCAGGGCTCTGACCCGGTCGGCGTCGGCACGATTGTCACCCGCGAGGACCCGCGCGTCACCCGCGCCGGCCGTTTCCTGCGCCGGACCTCTTTTGATGAGGTGCCGAACCTGGTCAACGTCCTGCGCGGCGAGATGGCGATCGTCGGGCCGCGTCCCACCATCCCCGCCCAGGTCGACGACTACACCCCGCGACAGCGCCGCCGTCACGAGGTGTTGCCGGGGATCACCGGCTGGGCCCAGGTGCAGGGCCGGGCCGGCATCCCCTGGGAGGAGCGGATCGAGCTCGACGTCTGGTACGTCGAGCACCGCAGCGTCGCCCTCGACGCTCGCATCCTCGCCCGCACCGTCTGGCTCGTCCTCAGTGGCCGCGGCCTCGCCCCGGACTAGAGTTCCCGGCGTGAGCGACCAGGCAGTGGTGAGTTTGCGGGGGTTTCGGGCGGAGGATGCGGCGGCCGTCCACCGCTGGTTCAACAACCCGGCGGCGACCGCCTCGCTGATGGAGCAGCGCGACTCGTTCTCGCTCGAGCAGGCGGAAGCCTGGACGGCGCGGGCGGCCGACGACTCCGGCGAGGACCGCAAGTTCGCGATCGTCGTCGCCGGGCACGAGGAGCCAGTGGGCTTCACCGCCCTCTATGGCCTCTTCCGCCAGACCGCGCCCGAGCTGGGGGCACTGATCGGCGACGAAGTGCGCGGCAAGGGCGTGGGCCGGCGGGCGGAGGCGCTGACGATCGCCAAGGCCTTCGACGAGTACGGCGCCCACCGCGTCTACGGCCGCATCCCGGCCCGCAACGAGATCGCCAAGAAGACCGTCACCAGCCTCGGCTGGAAACACGAGGGCACGATGCGCGCCCACCTCGCCCGCGAGGGCGCCCCGCCCGACGACTGCGAGGTGTGGGGCGTGCTCCCCGACGAGTTCCGCGCCGCCGCCGCCGACCTGCTCACGTGAGTGCGCGGGCAGAGCTGATCGAGGACGGCGGCGAGGCTGCGGTCGGGAGCGAGTTCTTCCGCTCCCCGCAGTTCTTCGCCGCGGAGGGCGTTACGCACTCGCTGCTAATTGAGGCCGAGGAGACCGAGCTGGTGGCGCCGCTGGTGGTCCGGCCGATCGCCGGCGGGCCCGGGCTCGACGCCACCTCTCCCTACGGCTATCCGGGACTGGCCCTGCCCGCTCCCGCCCTCGGCGACCTCCTGCCGAGCAACGGCAGCGGACCGGTGGGACCGTTGCCGCGGGAGGACGAGGTGCCGGTTCTCGACCCCGCGGCGATCGACTTCTCCGCCACCGGCCTGGTCAGCATCTTCCTTCGCCACCGGCTCAGCGGCCCCACCTTGGCCGGGGCGACTCCCCGCAACGTCGTCCAGATCGCCGACCCGGAGCTGCCGGCCAAGAGCCGCCCCAGCGACCGCCGCCAGGTCAGCCGCAACTTCGATGCCGGCTACGGGCTGCGGATCATTCGCGGCACCTACACCGAGCCGGAGGATCGGGCCGCCTTCCACGCGGTCTACGAGCAGACGATGCGCCGCACCGGGGCCGCCGACCACTACTTCTTCAGCCGCGAGTACTTCGACCAGATCCTGGAATCGAAGAGCACCTGGCTGGCGCTGACCGACACGCCCGCCGGCGAGGTGGCGGCGGCCTCGATCGCCGCCGTCAGCGACGGCTTCCTCCACTACTACCTCAGCGGCAGCGCCGATGCCCACCTCGGCGACTCGCCGATGAAGAACATCGTCTCCAGTCTGGTCGAGCATGCCGAAGAGCTGGGGATGCCCCTGAACCTCGGCGGCGGCATCAAGCCGGGCGACGCGCTGGAGGAGTTCAAGCGCGGCTTCGCCAACCGCACCGAGCAGTGGCGCACCTCGGAGATCGTCTGCGACGCCGAGAGGTACCGCGAGCTCAGCGGCGCCCGCGAGACGGGCGACTACTTCCCGGCCTACCGGGCGCCCTGAGGCGCCGCCGCGCCTATTCCTTCGGTTCGCGCGGCGTCGGGCCGGTGAAGGTGAAGGCGTAGACGGGCTCGCCGCCGTACTTGCCCCAGGTCTCTTTGCCGAAGGCGCGGATCGCGTCTAGCGTGATCGAGCCCTTGTAACTGGGGCAGCCGAGCATGTTGGTCCAGGTGGTCGCGGCCACCTCGTAGGGCATGTTGTCGTTCGGGAAGAGCAGCGACGCCCCGTACATCGTGTCGTAGAGGCCCTTCAGCTCCAGTTGGTCCGCTTCGGGCAAGTCGGGCGCGTACTGGATCTCCAGGCGGCCGTGCTCGAGCGAGTGGACGAAGTCGATTTCGGCCGGCATTTCCGAGTAGGCGCCGTCGGCCTGCTGGTAGGGCGGTTCGACGTGCGCGCCCGAGGTTGGCGGGTTGGTCTTGTAGTCGGGGGTCTGGGCGGTCGGCGGAATGTGTTCGTGCCCCTCGTCGGGCAGGTGCAGTTTCAGCACGCAGCCGGCCTGCTTGGCGGCGACGGCGAGGTTGGTCACCTTCGGCGGTGGCGGCTTGGTGCCGAGCCGTTCGTCGGGGACGATGCCGTTGGTCGAGCCGATCGCCGCGTCGAGGTTGATGTGGGCGTCGCCCTTGGCGGTGCTGCTGCCGCCGCCGCTGGCGAGGACGATGACGACAACGACGATCGCGGCGACGACCACGGCCGCGGCCCCGTAGGCGACCATCAGCCGCGTCCGCTTGGAACCGTCGGCGGCTTCCGCCTCCTCACGCTGCTGCCGCAGCTCGTCCCTGTCCTGTGGCTCCTCAGCCATCGAGGCCCGCAGCCTATTCGCTCAGCGCCGCGGCGGTCTCGCCTCGCACTCGCTCCCAGGGCCGCGAGGCACGCAGCGCCCCCAGCACGGCCCGGGTGGCCGGCGCCCGGTTGAGCGCGTAGAAGTGGATCCCCGGCGCCCCGGCGATCAGCAGCTCCGCGCACTGCTGGGCGGCGTAGGCGACGCCGAGCTCGAACTCGCGGTCGGGATCGCCCCCGGCAGCGAGGAAAGCGGCCTCCAGCCGCTCCGGGATCGAGGCGTCGCAGAGCTGGCAAATCCGCTTCGTCTGCGCGTAGCTGGCGACGGGGATCACCCCGGCCAGGATCGGCACGCCGACCCCCTTTGCCCGCGCCGCCCGCACGAAGTCGAAGTAGACCTGGTTGTCGAAGAAGAGCTGGGTGATGAGGAAGCCGGCGCCAGCCTCGACCTTGGTCTTCAGGTAGTCGAGGTCGGTCTCGAGGTCGGGCGCCTCGGGGTGCACCTCGGGGAAACAGGCGCCGCCGACGGCGAAGTCCCAGCCGGCGCCGATGAACTCGGTCAGCTCGGCGGCGCTGCCGAGGCCGCCCTGCGGCTGCTCGAAGTCCTCCTGCCCCCGCGGCGGGTCGCCGCGCAGGGCGAAGACATTCTCGATTCCCGCCGCGGCGATCCGGTCCAGCGTCGCCGCCAGTCCGTCGCGGCTCTCGCCGACGCAGCTCAGGTGCGCCATCACCTCGTAGCCGAGGTCGTCCTTCAGCGCCTGCGTTATCTCGACCGTGCCCTCGCGGGTGGAGCCGCCGGCCCCGTAGGTGACCGAGACGAAGTCGGGCTCCAGGGCGCGCAGATCGCGCGCGGTCGCGAACAACTGCTGGCGAGCCTCCTCGCCCTTGGCCGGGAAGAACTCGACCGAGAAGGTCGGCGCCTGGGTGGCGATGATCTGGTCGATCCGCATCCAGGGCAGGGTACCCGGACCGCTCCAGCCGCTCCGTCGTTCCTTTGCGGTGCCCGGTACCGCTAAGGCGCGGCGGCAGCCTTGCGGCGGTCCACCCGGGCCTGGAACTCGGCCTGGATGTCCTCCAGGTGCTTGCCCTTGGTCTCGGGCACCAGCTTCCAGCAGAAGATGAGGGTGAGGATGCCGATGCAGCCGTAGAACCAGAAGGCGCCGCTGCGGCCGAGCGCTTCGATCAGCAGCAGGAAGGTCAGCGAGACGATGAAGTTGAAGGTCCAGTTGGCCATCGTGCCGACGCCGGCCGCCTTGCTGCGCACGCTGAGCGGGTAGATCTCGGCATTCAGCAGCCAGAAGATCGGGCCGAGGCTGATCGCGAAGGAGGCGACGTAGACCATCAGGCTGCCGATCGCGACGACAGACGCGAAGGTGCTGGTGCCGTTGCCGGTGAAGGCGAGGCCGAGGGTGAAGAGCGAGATCACCATGCCGGAGACGCCGATCATCAGCAGGGTGCGCCGCCCGGCGCGGTCGAGCAGGCGCAGGGCCAGGACGGTGAAGGCGACGTTGATGATCCCGACTCCCACCGCGGCCAGGATCGAGCCGGCGGAGGAGTTGACGCCGGTGAATTCGACAATCGTCGGGGCGTAGTAGATGACCGTGTTGATGCCGGTCACCTGCTGCAGGATCGCCAGCCCGACGCCGACCACCAGCGCCGCTTTGACCACCGGCTGCAGCAGCTCGCTCCAGGCGCCCGGCTTCTCCTCGATGCTCTCCTTGATCTCTTCCAGCTCGCGGTCGATCGTGTCGGGGTCGTCGACGCGGATCTTGGCCAGGGTCGCCCGCGCCGCGTAGTCGTTGCCGGTCATCACCAGCCAGCGCGGGCTCTGCGGCATCCGCCACATGCCGAAGGCGAGGCCGAGCGCCGGCACGCAGCCGAGGCCGAGCATCCAGCGCCAGCCTTCGATCCCGTCGAAGGCGAGCCCGACGAGGTAGGCGACGAGGATTCCGATCGTCACCGCCAACTGGAAGAAGCTGACGAGGCGGCCGCGACTCTCCGGCGGTGCCACCTCAGAGATGTAGACGGGGGCGGCGGCCGAGGCGAGCCCGATGGCGACACCGATGATGATGCGGGCACCGACCAGCACCTCGACGCCGGGGGCGGCGGCGGAGCCGAGGGCACCGACGATGAAGACGGCGGCGGCGAGCAGGATCATCACGCGACGGCCGTAGCGGTCGGCGGCGGGGCCGGCGTAGGCGGCGCCGAAGATGGCGCCGATCGGGACGGCGGCGACGACCAGGCCCTGGGCGAAGCTGCCGAGGTCGAAGTCGCCCTTTATGAAGAGCAACGCTCCGGCGATGACGCCGGTGTCGTAGCCGAAGAGCAGCCCGCCGAGGCCGGCGATCGCCGCGGTGAGGACGACGTTACGGCGCGCTCGCCGCGCCGACTCCTCGGTTCCCGTACTCATCCCGGCTCGGACCGTACCGTTTCCCCCGGACTTTGCGGGAACGCTTGGCGACGGCCCCTTTCCCCCGCCCCCGCACCGCGCTAAGTTCGCTTTGCGACCGGGAGGAACCGGTCCCCGCGGAAGCCAAGCGGGGAGGGGTTCCGAAGGTGGCGCGACGAGCTTCTAAGCGCGAAGGCTACGCGCGAGGCAGGCGACGGGCGCCGCTACCGGTCGTTTTTTCGTGCCTATGAGCGTCCGGGCCGGGGCCTAGCTTTGGCGCTGCCGGCGGGAGCCCTGCCCTTCCCCGGTCGGCGACCGGGGCGCATCTCGGGAGCTGGGCGTCGCGGCCGAACCCCGAGAGCACTCGCCGCGACTAGCCCGCCCGCTCCCCCTCCTCCTCGCTAAGGCGGGCGGCGATCGTCTCGCCGGGGACGCCGCGGTCCGAGGCGGCGCTGACCCGCACGCCCATCCACTCCTGGCCGCCCGGCAGTTGCACCGCGAAGGAGCCTTCGAGGCCGTCGACCGGCAGCGAGTGGGCGGCGCTGGGCTCGGCGTCGCCGACCGCCAGCGGCGCCGTGACGATCCGCGCCGGCTCGCCTTCGCCGACCCGCGGCGGCGGGAAGCTGTAGCTGACGATCGCCAGCTCGCCCTCGCGGCGGGCGCTGACCCGCGGCCGCGGCGGCCCCGCCAGCGTCTCGCCGCCACCCTCGCGCCAGGGCCGGGCTTCACGGTGCAGCTCCTCCGGGTCCCACCAGTGCGGCAGGCCCCGCGGCCCGCGCGGGCTGTCGCCCTCGAAGGACTCGCGCCGGCGGGTCGAGCCCCAGCGCCCGGGCCAGAGCAGCCAGCCCGGTCCGTCGTCGGCGATCGCCCGCAGCGCGGGGCGCACCCGGGCGCCGATCCCGTCGTTGTGGTCGGGGACGATCGGGGCGCCGAAGGTGCCGGGCCGTGGCCGCGCCGAGTGCGATCCCCGCGCCGGATAGACCACCGGCGCCGCCTCGCCGTCGACGGTCGCCAGCTCCAGCTCCTCCCAGCGCAGGCGCTCGGCACCGCCGTGCTGGGCGAAGGTGGCCTCCTCGGGGACGCCGCCCCGGCCCAGCCGCAACTGCACCATCTCCCAGTCGCCCTCGTGCTGGGCGATTCCCAGCATCCCCTTGTCGTCGAAGTAATAGAAGGAGAAGTACTGCAGCCACAGGCGCCCGGCACTGTCCTGACGGGCGCGGCCGTAGACGACGTCGGCGTGGTCCTGGCGCCGCCGCATCGCCAGCGCGTCGGCGGCGTGCGAGCCGCCGCACTCGTCGATGTAGTCGTCGCTGTGGGCGGCCTCGCCGCTCGGGTAGGTGGGGGCGGTGAGAAAGTCGAGGTCGAGCCGCGGCACCTCGCCGCTCGCTGCCGCCGAAGCCAGCAGCGTGCCGTCGGCCCGGTGCAGGGTGTTGCAGCGCCCGGCCGCGACCAGGCCGCAGATCGTCTCCACCGAGTCGGCCCGGAAGCTCTCCAGCGAGTCGTACTGGAGCACCGGCCGGTAGCGCTCCAGCAGCGCCGCCAGCTCGGCCGACCCCGGTTCCAGCCGCCGCTCCCCCCGTCCTGGCCGCCGCGGCCGCAGACGGCCCAGCGGGGTCCGCCGCGAGCTGGCGGCGAGCGCCTCGCGCACCCGCGCCTCGCTCATCCATTGCGGGTGCGGCGGCTCCGGCGCCGCTGTCTCGATGCCCCGCCGCCGCGACAGCCCGCGCGCCCGCGCGGCGGCGTCGGCGAGCAGGTAGCCGTGGTTCTCCAGCACCGCCTGCTCGGCCTTGCCGAAGGCGTCGAGGTCGGTGCGGACGGCGATGATCACCGCCTCGACCAGTTCCGGGTCATAGCCAGGCGGATGGGCGCTGGCGGCGAGGTCCCACTCGACCCGCTCGTCCTGGGCCTGGACCAGGCCGGCCAAGGTCAGGCCGGCGCCGCCGAAGACGAAGCGCGGCCCGCGCTCCGGCTCGCCGCCGAGCGACTCGACCAGCTCGCGTGCGTAGCGCTCCTCCAGAGCGGCGTCGGCACCGGGCGCCAGCGGCCGGCGCAGGAAGGCGCGGGCGCGGGCGTTGCGGCGGGCAATCGCCCGCAGCGGCTCGGCCACCCGCTCGGGCCAGTCACGGTAGGCGCCCTGCAGCGGCCAGGGCACGCCGGTGGCGAGCAGCGCCGCCATGATGCTGCCGCCGGAGACCGCGCCGACGGTGTCGATCTGCCCCAGCAGCCCCAGCTCGTTCAGTCGCGTCAGGGCGCCGAGGTGGAAGAGCGCTGCCCGGTAGCCCCCGCCCGAGAGCCACAGCGCCTTTTCGCCGCGGTCGGCCTCACCGGGACCGAGGCCACCGAGCCTCCCCAGCGTGCCGCCCGATCGTCCTGGCCGATTCGATTGGTGCGAGACATCCACCATCTTGAGGGCGGCATGTTAATCAGTGAATCTTGCTGTAAGAGATTGGAGCGGTGGGACGGATCATTGCTGTGGGAGGATGCGCGCCATGAGCGAGGAGGTTCGCTACGAGCGAACTAAGGCCGCAGCGGTACTAACGATCGACCGCCCCGCCCACCGCAATGCGGTCGACGCCGCCACCGCAGCCGCCCTGCGTGAGGGCTTGCGTGAGTTCGAGGCCGACGAGGACGCCCGCGTGCTCGTCCTCACTGGCGCCGGTGGCAAGGCCTTCTGCGCCGGCTTCGACCTCAAATCCGCTGGCCTCGACGTCGACGACCCGGCCGGCCCGATGGGCTTCACCCGCCTCACCCCGAGCAAGCCGACGATCGCCGCCGTCGACGGCTGGTGCGTCGCCGGCGGACTCGAGCTCGCGCTCTGGTGCGACCTCCGCCTCGCCACCCCGCAGTCGACCTTCGGCTGCTTCGAGCGCCGCTGGGGCGTGCCGCTGGTCGATGGCGGCACCCAGCGCCTGCCCCGCATCGTCGGCCAGGGCCGCGCCCTCGAGCTGATCCTCACCGGCCGCGCCGTCGCGGCCGAGGAGGCCCACCGCATCGGCCTCGTCAACGAGCTGGTCGACCCTGGCGCCCACCTCGACCGCGCCCTCGAGCTCGCCGAGCACCTCGCCGCCTTCCCCCAGGAGACGATGCTCGCCGACCGCCAAGCCGCGATCGAGGGTTTCGGCCTCCCCCTCTCCCAGGGCCTTGACCTTGAGCGCCGCCTCGGCCGCGAGACTCTCCTTACCGCCATGCAGGGCGCCGCCCGCTTCGCCGCCGGCGAGGGCCGCCACGGCGAGGGCGTCTGAGCGGGGCACCTCGCTCCAATCTCGGAGCCTTTTCACCCCTATAGGGGAGGGTTTCTTCCGAGCTCTCCGCAGAGCATCCCCGTAACCGCCTTCAGCTCCGCGCGCACGTAGGCGGGTTCGTCTCTGACCTGGCCGTAAGTGAAGCGGAGCGTGACCAGGCCACGGCGGACGTTGGCGTTGTCCCGCCGCTTGTCGGCGGCCTGCTTGAACGCGGTCCGGTGGTAGCGCAGGCTGTCCGTCTCCACCACCAGGCCGAGGTCGGGCCAGAGGAAGTCGACCCGATTCGTCCCTATCTGCTCCTGGGTTCGCGGGCGGGGCAACCCGACCTCGTCGGCGAGCGGCAGGAAGAGGTGCTCCAGCTCGGTGGTGGTGAGCTCCAGGGAGGTCGCGTCGAGGAGCCCGATCAGGCGCCGGGTGCCCGGCCGGCGCCGCAGTTGCTCGAGCGCCGCGCGAAGCGCCTCTGGGTCAACCAGGTCCCGCTGGTCGGCCTCGTTGACCGCTGCTTCCAGTTGGCCCGTCGGTAGGCAGGTACTGAGGTCGACCAGCGTCGCGACTGGGGAGGTGACGGGTATCTCGGCGACCCGGCGCCTGTATGGCGAGAGGGCGCCGTCGAGCACCGGCGGATCCGCGAGGCGGTAGACGCGAACCCCGTCCCGCCGCCGCCTCACGTGCGGTGGTACGACCACCTCGAACGTGCCCGGCGGCGGCCTGCGGATTCCCCACAGGCCCGCCGCGCTGCGGTGGCTGAGCAGCGCCTCCGGGCCGCAACTGAGCACCGCCGCCAGCCAGCGTCCCAGCTGGCCCACCTCGGGCCTGCCCACCGCGTAGATGCCCTTCGTGAGTCGATGCAGCCGTCCGGTTCGGACGCGGTGTTCGATTGCCTTGGCACTGAAGCCCAGCGCCCGTAGCTGTGAATAGGCGACCACACCGTGCTGCCGCTGCTGCAACTCCCAGGCCGCTTCCGACCGAGCTCGAACGTTTGCCACCCCCATCGGGGGGATAAGAGTCCGAGCTCGCGGAATCTCCCCCGCCCTCGAAGCCGCGCGTTACTTCTTCGCGCTTGCCTCCAGGGAGCGCCGGCCCTCGCGGCGGTGGCGGAGAACGAGGGGGGCGACGTAGCCGATCACGGCGCCGATGAAGGCGGTGATGAGGAGGATGATGATCAGGGGAGCGTTGATGCTGAGGAAGAGAACGTCGACGTGGACTTCTTGGGAGTTCTGGAGGGCGACGATGAGGACGAGGGCGATGAGGAGGCCGACGCCCCAGGCGCGCCAGTTGGGGCCGGCAGCGACGCCGTGCTGAGAGGCCTTGCCACGCTGAGGGGCGTTCATACGACCGGCGGCGGGTTGCCTTCGGCGGTCGCGGCGAGGTCGGGATCCCATTCGCAGACCCCGCAGGCGTGGCGGAAGGCGGACTGGAGGAACTCGAGCGCGAAGGCGTGGGGATCGGCGGCGGCGATCACGTCGGCCCAGTCGAGCACGTACTCGCCGAGCTTGCCGTCCCAGCGCGCCGCCGTGGGCGATAGCTCGGCCCCGGCGAAGCCCTCCGGCGCCGGGTGCGCGTAGGCGTAGAAGGCGCCGCGCGGGTAGTTCGGGTCGCCGGGCCACCACCCCACCGCGACCTCCTGCGAGTCCATCGCGTTGCGCATGATGAAGTCGTCGGAAGGCGGCTCGGCGGGGGCGCCAGAGAAGAGGCTGACGGCGAGGTCGAAGGAACCCCACCAGGCGTGGACCGGGGTCGAGCGGCCGCGGAAGGGGGCGCGGAAGGCGGCGAGCACCAGGGCCGCCCGGCCGGCGGCGCTGAAGTAGGCCTCGGCCGCGGCGGGGTCGTAGCGGCGGTGTTCGGAGTCCTCGTCGAGTGGGGCCGTCCAGGGGACCTCCTGCGGGGCGGGGTCGATCACCACCGGGCCGGCGATAGCACGCACGGCCGTCAGCACCTCGCGCGTCACCTCGCCCACCGGCCGGTCCGGGGTCAGCGGCACCACCCGCCGGCGCCCGTCGGCGTGCAGCACGACCGTCTCGTGGGCGTGGAGGTCGATCGTCACCGCGAAGGCGCCCGAGCCATCCGGCGCCGGCAGCGGTGCCGTCTCCCAGCCGCGCGCGGTCAGCCGCAGCGCCGCGTGTTGCAGTTGCGGCTCCGGCGGCGCCAGTTCGGCGGCCAGCTTGCCCAGCACCTGCGTGTGCGCGTGCAGCGTGTCGCAGGTCTCGCTCCAGTCCGCGTAGTCGGCCGAGGGCCAGGGCGCCGCCATGACGCAGACGTTAGCGGGGTGGCTCAGACCGGTGGGCCAGTCTCCTCGTGCGGCGCCTCATCACGCGGCTCGAAGACGAAGTAGGCGACCCCGGTGCCGAACTCGGTCCCGTGCGCCAGCCGCATCGGCTTCTCTTCGACGCCGGGCGGGAAGAGCCGCTTGCCGGCTCCCAGCACGCGCCCGAACACCATGATCCGCAACTCGTCGAGCAGGTCTTCCTCGAACAGTGTGCGGACCAACTGCGGGCTGCCGGGGACGACGATGTCGCCCTCCAGTTCCTGCTTCAGCATCCCGATCTGGTCGACGACGTCGCCGCGCAGCACCGTCGTGTTCTCCCACTCGGGCTCCTCCAGGGTGGAAGAGACGACGTACTTGGGCATCGAGTTGATCTTGTCGGCGTAGCCGGTGTCGTCTTCGAGGCCGGGCCAGCAGTCGGCCAGCCCTTCGTAGGTGACGCGACCCATCAGCAGCGCTTCGGCGTTGAAGATCTCCTCGAATTTGACCTGGCGGCCCTCCTCGCCCTGGTCGAAGTCGAGCACCCAGCCACCGTGCTCGAAGCCCTCACCACCGCCCGGGTCCTCGACCACCCAATCCAGCGTCACCAGCTCAGAGACCGCAATTCTGCCCACGACATCCCCTTTAGGTACGGGTGAAGTTCTCCAATCTGCCGGGCGGGAACTGCGATGTCAACTGCTGAATGCCGCGAAGAGCTCGGTCGAGGGGATCCCGATCACCTCGCCGCGGAATCGCTTCTGCGTCCCGTAGACGACCCAGGTCGTGTCGATTTCGCCGATGTCGAGGTCGAGCCGGAGCTCGTCCGCGTGCTCCTCGACGTGCTCCAGGTGAGTGAGGCCGGAGTCGTACTTGCCGCGCAGCAGCTCTTCGGCGACGATCGGCTTGGAGACGACGTCGATTACCTCGTCCCACTGCGAGAGGTCGACGTAGCCCTTGGTGGCGGGGACGATGCCGATCGAGCGCGGCCGCTCGACCTCGCGCCGGCTCAGCAGCACCAGGTGCTTGGTCGGATAGATGAAGGTGTCGACGACGAAGATCTCGGTCCAGTACTTCTCGGTTATCTCGTGCACCAGCGGGTGGGCGCTGCACTGGACAAGGAAGGCGTCCTCGCGCCCGCGCAGCCGCTCGAGGCCATCGAAGAAGTCGGTGATGAGCTCCAGCTCGACCTCCTCGACGCCCTGGAACTCGGCGTAGCGGCGCACCGCCCGTTCGTGGCAGGTGCCCTCCGGTCCGAGCGTGATGAACGTGGTCGCCATCCCGGCGACAAAGAGTAGGGCCGATGAGGAGAAAGCTCAACCGTCCTTGATTCAAAACTGTGAACTGCCATAATCAAGGCGCGTTGACCGTTGCAGAGGTCAGAGGAAGGGGAGAGGTCGTCACACGAGCAGGATCAAAGGCGCTGTCCCTGCTCGCGGCCCCTCTGAACGTCGCGGTTCTTCAGGCTCTCGCCGAGGAACCGCGGTCGCTCATCGACCTCCGCCGCGCCGCCGGCTCGCCGCCGCAGACGACGATGCGCGGCCATCTGCGGGCCCTGACCGAGCTCGGTGTGCTCGAGCGCCGCCGCCAGGACGGCTTCCCGGGAGCGGTCGACTTCGAGCTGAGCGGGCCTGGTCGCGACATGCTCGGGGTCAGCGAAATCGTCACCGCCTGGCTGCAGCATTCGCCGGACGGGCCGCTGGCGCTGGGGAGCCCGGCGGCGAAGAGCGCAATCAAGGCGCTGGTCGCCGGCTGGACGACCAACCTCGTCCGCGCCCTTGCCGCCCGCCCGCTCTCGCTGACCGAGCTCGACGCGCTGATCGCCAGCGTCAGCTACCCGTCGCTGGAGCGGCGGCTGGGGGCGATGCGGCTCGCCGGTCTGGTCGAGAAGGTCCGCGGCGACGGCCGCGGCACTCCCTACGGCGTCACCGAGTGGCTGCGCCAGGCGACCGCACCGATCGCCGCTGCCTCGCGCTGGGAGCGCCGCCACGCCCCGGCCCAGACCAGCCCCGTCGGCGACCGCGACGCCGAGGCGGCCCTGCTGCTGGCAATGCCGATGCTGCGCCTCGCCAACGGCACCACCGGCAGCTGTCGGCTCGCCGTCGAGATGAACAGCGGCAACGCCCACCGGCTCGCCGGCGTCATGGTCGGAGTCGAGTCCGGCCGCGTCGTCTCCTGCATCTCCCGCCTCGAGGGAACCCCGGACGCCTGGGCCGTCGGCCCGGCCGGCGCCTGGTTCTCGGCCCTGCTCGAACACGACTTCGAACTGCTCGAGCTCGGCGGCGACACCGGCCTCTCCCGCACCTTGCTCGAGGGCCTTTGCGGCGCGTTAGATCAAAGCCGCACTTGACTCAGCGATTCCGATCGTAGAGGATCGCATTGAAAAGATCTTTTCCTAAAGATCAGAAAACCACCATGTTGATAGGGAGGAAAGTTTTGAAAGCGAAGACGCTTAAAGGCTTCCTGGCTGCGTTGGGTGCAGCGATCATGGCTATGGCCGTGCTCGTCCCCGCCGCTTCGGCGGCAACCCCCGCTCCGGGTTACACGCAGTTCAAAGGTTGCCCGAGCGAAAAAGAAAACCCGAAAAGCATTCTCTGTATCCGCAATGAAATTTACGGCGGCTACTTCCAGATGGGGAGCAAGAACGTCCCGATCGAAAAACCGATCATCCTGGTCGGTGGCACGGATGCCAACTTCAACAATTTCACTGCCAACAGTGAAGGCGGTCTGCTACCGGCCAAACAGAAAGTGCCCGGCGGCGTCATTGGCCTCACCGGCCTGACCTGGCTGCTGGAATTCCTTGGCAGCGAAGCACTGACGCTGTACGCCGAAACCCAGGGCGCGGGCATTCCGGACGTCAACCCGTTCGAAGAACCGCTCACCCTGCCGCTCAAAGTGCACCTGATCAACGGTGTACTGGGCAACAATTGTTTTGTCGGATCGGTCAGCAACCCGATCACGCTGAACCTGATCGTGGGCACGACGAACCCGCCGGCGCCCAACAAACCGATCACCGGTAAAGCACCGACGTTCTCGGAAAACGAAAAACTCGCCATCTCGAAGTTCTCGAATGGCACGTTCGTCGACAACTCGTTCTCGGCTCCGGGCGCGAGTGGCTGTGTCCTGACGCTCTTCGGGTTCATCCCGATCAGCATCAACGGCCTGGTCAATGAACAGTCTGGCCTGCCGTCACCTGCCGGCCACAACGCCACGTCGCAGAACTTCAACCTTGAAGCGACGGAATCGGCACTGGTCTACCCGTAAGGGTTCGATCTCGCTGTAGTGAAGGGGCCGGGCTCTGCCCGGCCCCTTCGCATTTAGGCGGGCGAACGTGTATCTTTCCTTTTGGGTTCCTTAGTAGAGGGAGGATGCTTGATCATGCAGCGATTGACCGCACTGATAGCCGCACTTCTGCTCGTCGGGGCACTTGCCGCTGGCTGCGGCGGCGGTGGCGACTCCACCACGGTCACCACGTCGTCCCTCTCAAAGGCAGCGTTCGTGAAGAAGGCCAACGCGCTCTGTGACGAAGGCCGCCAGCAGGCGCTCGATTACCGGCCGCCCAGCGAAGAAGGCCCGGAAAAGCAGGTCGTCACTACCACCATCCACGCCGGCATCTTGCCGGCGATTGAAGGCGCGATGAAAGAACTGCGCGAACTCGGTGCTCCCAAGAATGACGAGGCCAAGGTCGAAGCGATCATCGTTGGCAACGAAGAAGCGATTGCCAAAGCGGAAAAGATGAGCTTCGCGTCGCTCGTCGACATGGAAAAGGTGTTCCTGCCAACCGCCGAAAAGGCCCGCAGCTACGGGATCAAGAGCTGCGGCTACTAGCGGTCTCAGTCGTAAAGACTCCCGCAGTTCCCTTGTAGGCAAACGTAATTTCCGATACGTTTGGCTACCCGGAGTGGGTTCCGGGCCTAGAAATCAGACGGGGAGGGAACGATGTTCTCAACTTTTAGGGAGCGCTTTGGCGTTCCAGGGGTTATCGCGGTGATCGCTCTGGTCTTCGCGATGGCCGGCGGTGCGTACGCGGCCAGTGGTGGCCTTAGTGGCAAGCAGAAGAAGGAAGTAGAAAAGATCGCTAAGAAGAACGCCGGCAAGCCAGGCGCTCAGGGCCCGAAGGGCGACACCGGCGCCGCTGGTGCGCCAGGCGCGAAGGGTGACGCCGGAGCAAAGGGAGATGCCGGCACTAATGGGACCAATGGCACCAATGGGACCAACGGCAAGTCGGTCGAAGTCAAATCGATCCCGGTCGGCAACGCCGCGAAATGCGAAGAACGTGGCGGCGCCGAAGTGAAACAGGAAGGCGGCACTGCCGTCAACGTCTGCACCGGCGAAGAAGGATCGCCTTGGGTTCCCGGGACGCTCCCCTCGGAAGCAACCGAGACCGGAACGTGGGGCGGGTCGATCGGAGATGGGAACCTGACGCCAGTTGGGATCTCCTTCACGATCCCGCTTGAAGCGCCGATTGAAGAAACGAAGGTTCACCTGATAAAGAGCACTCCGAACTCCAACTGTCCTGGGACGGTGGGGGATCCGAAAGCGCTCCCTGGTCATCTTTGCGTGTACCTAAAGCAGGAAAATAACGTCGAAAACATCGAAATTTCCGATCCGGCAGCCGAGGTTGGCGACGCCGCATCGCGGGCGGGGGCCATTGTGGGCCTCGAAGGAAACAGCGGGGGTTACGCCTGGGGCACCTGGGCCGTCACGGCTGAATAGGAACCTCTGAGTAGGAGTCCCGAGCCGCAGTTTTGCGGCTCGGGACTCTCACCATGACTGGCGTTCGAACCATGCGAGCGGGGTTAGTTTTGTCAGCGCTCCTCCTCGTCCTCGCTGCCAGTTCTGTCGCAGCGGTGGTCCAGCAGAACAACCTGCGGATTACGGCTCTCGCGCAGGTCAAGCCGCACCGGCTGCCGCGGGTGGGAACCGCTCCGATTGCGGTGTTTGTGTCAGGGCACATCGGGACCGCGGACAAGAGCTTGCCGCCGCAGCTGGAAGCGATGACGATTCGCATCAACAAACACGGCAGGCTCGATGACACTGGGTTGCCGGTTTGCCCGCTGGAAAAGATCAGCTCGGCGTCGACTGGGCGGGCACTGCGGGAATGCCCTGAAGCTCTGGTCGGGTCCGGGCGGTTCTGGGCCTCGATCATCCTGCCGGACCAGCGGCCTTACGCGACGCGGGGGCGGTTGCTGGTCTTCAACGGGCGGCTGCGTGGCCGGCCGGCGATCTTCGCCCACATCTACACGACCAATCCCTTCGCGACGTCGTTCGTGATCCCGTTCACGATCAAGCACATCAAAGATCGGGTCTACGGGACTGAACTGCACGCTTCGCTGCCGGAAGCGCTTGGGACCTGGGGATACGTCGACCGGATCAAGCTGACGCTGCAGAAGATGTACCGGTACCGCGGCCAGCAGCGCAGCTACTTCAACGCCGGCTGCCCGGCGCCGGCGGGGACGGACGTGACGGCGTTCCGGCTGGCGGAAGCGGCTTTTGCTTTTGCCGGCGGTGAAGAAGTCGGGTTGACCGTGACCAAGAGCTGCGCGGTGAAGGAATGAGCAGCGGGATCGGCCGGCGCTCGGCGGCGCTGTTCGCGGGGTGCGCCGCGCTTCTCGCCATCCTCGCCTTCGCCTCGAGCGCCGCCGCCGTCTACGAGCCGGTCGGTGGCGGGGCGACGAAGCTGGTGCTGAGCGGGCCCTTCATGTCCACCCTGCGGGCGAATCATGTGCGGCTGCGCGGCACCGAAGGCGCGCAGGTCCACGGCGCCACCGTCACCTTCCCGGTCAGCGAAGGCAAGTTCGATCCGACCGACGCCAGCGGCGCCGTTCTGCATGAAGGCGCGCTGGTGCTCTCGGCCGCCGGCCGCAGTATCCCCATGCGGGCCCTGATGCTGAAGACGACCCGGCGGTCCTCGCCCTTCTCAACCAAACTCGGCGGCAGCCAGCTGAAGCTCAGCTCCAGCGCCAAGCTCTCCAGCGCCCGCAATGGCTTCGGCGAGAAGGTCAGCATCACCGCCCTGAAGCTCTCGGCCAAGGTGGCGACCCGTCTTGGCAAGAAGCTGCGCCTGCCGAAGGCCTTTGCCGCAGGGCAGCCGCTGGGCCAGTCGATGACCCGCATCGAACCGGAAACGATCGCGCTGGAGAACACCGGCAAGGTCTCGCTCAGCTTCAGCCCTGGCATCAGCGCCAAGCTGCAAGGGCTCTTCGTCGCGATCAACCCGATCTTCCCGGCCGAACATCCCAACGTTTTCACCCTGCCGATCTTCGGCGGCACCTTGGCGCCCGATGCTTCGCAGGGGACGATCGAAACCAAAGGCAGCCTCGAACTTCTCCAGCTCGGCGCCGGCCAGGTCTTCTGGCACGAAAGCTGGCTCGAACTGACGGCCAAACAGCTGAGCTCCGAACTCGAGGTTGATCCCTCACCGCCGTTTGCCGGCAAAGCGGGCCGGCAGCCGGCCGGCGGGCTCAGCCTCACCGGCGCCACCGTCACCGCCAACCCAGCCGCCCGCACGGTCACGGTCGCCAACGCGCCGCTGACGCTTCAGCCCGGGATGGCGCAGACCTTCAACGATGCCTTCGCCAAGCCGCAGGGGCAGGCCAACGTCTTCGCCGCCGGCGAATCGCTGGGAACGGTCTCCTTCACGGCGCAGGGGCAGTAGGCGCGGCCTCGGCGGTCGCGCCGGCTACTCAGATCCCTGCTCCCCGCCCGAGCCGTCGCGACGCTCTTCCAACCACTGCAGCGCTTCCTCGCTGATGTCGTGCTTTTGTTCGATCAGCATCGCCATCAGCTCCGCCTCGCACGATTTCACCCCGGACACCATCGCCTGCGAGAGGTAATCCCACATGTGCAGGGTCTGGCTGATCGTCAGATTGAGCGTGTCGGCGGATTCTTCGACGAGCGGTTTGATCCGCGCTTCGAAGTCGCCCAAGTCGAGGGATTTGTCGAGCACTTTGGCCGTCATGTTGGCGTGGCCGGCGAGGGCGCCGGCGATCCAGGCCTGGGCGAGGAAGCCATCCATGTCGATGACCTGCTCCTCGTCCAGGTCGAGAGCCTCGGTGCTTTCCCTCAGCAGCGGTTGGAGAGCCTGTCGCTCGGCCTCGAGCATGTTCTCCATAAAGTTGTCCTGATTAAACACGGGAACACCGTAAACAGGATGGGCTCAGAGTCAAGCCCTAAAGGCCAGATGGATGGCGCGCGGAGAACTTGCGCGGGTCCGCCTGGGTCGTGTGCCAGCGGGGCCCGGTGACGCCCGGAGGGTCATCGCGGGTGTCGTATCGCAGCCCGGCGACCTCCATGTAGACGTGCTCTGCGTTGGCGTAGATCGTGATCCAGCGGCCGGCGCCGGGCGCTCCCCAGTAGGCGAGCTGGCCCGAGACCATCGTCGTGCTCAGCAGGTCGCCGCCGTGGAGGGCGTAGCTGACGGCGCCGGAGCAGTCGTAGCCATGGGTCCAGAAGCTGCGGTGGCCGCCTCCCCAGACGTAGGGCCGGCCGTTGATTTCGTTGGCGGCGGCGATCACCCGCTTGACCAGGGGCGGCGCTCCCGGCGGCGGCACGGCCCGGCCGTTTTCGATCGTGGCGCCGCAGGTGGCGCTGGTTCGGAGGATACCGGCGACTGCCGGCGCGCAGCCGCTGCCGCCCCAGGGCACTTCGACCGCCGCCGTGGCGGGTGCCGCGCCCAGCGCGCCGGCGAGCAGGACCGCGGCGCAGGCCAGCAGGCCGGTTCCCTGTCTGCCTCGGAGAAGGATGCGAGCAGGGTACGGCACGGCAGTTAAGGTGGGCGCGCCTTGATCTACCGCGCCTTCTTCCGGCTGGTGCTCCAGCACGTCGACCCGGAGCGCGCGCACGCGATCGCGGCGGCTTCGCTGCGGCTGCTCGGCCGGGTCCCTGGGGCGCTCGCCCTGCTGGCGCGGCTGCTGGCGCCGCGGGGAGCGGCGCTGCGGGTGCGCGCCTTCGGACTCGAGTTCGCCGGGCCGCTCGGCGTTGCCGCCGGCGTCGATAAGAACGCCACCTGGTTCGAGCCGCTGCTGGCGCTCGGCTTCGGTTCGGTCGAGGTCGGGACCGTGACGGCGCGGGCCCAGCCCGGCAACCCGCGCCCCCGGGTCAGCCGCTTCCCGGCCCAGCGGGCCCTGCTCAACGCGATGGGCTTCCCCAACGACGGGGCCGTCGCGGTAGCACCGCGGCTGGCGGCGCGGCGGCGCCTCCCGGGCGTCGTCGGCGTCAACGTCGGCAAGAGCAAGGCGGCGACGCTCGAGGAGGCGGTCACCGACTACCGGGAGGCAGTGCGACTGCTGGCTCCCGACGCCGACTACCTAGTGCTCAACGTCAGCTCGCCGAACACCCCCCGGCTGCGGGAGATGCAGGCGACGGAGCGTCTGGCCGAGCTCGTCGACGGGGTCCGGGCCGAGCTCGCGGCCGAGGGGCGGGCCGAGCTGCCGCTGCTGGTCAAGCTCGCTCCCGACCTTCCCGACGCCGAGATCGAGCGGATCGCCGACCTCGCCGTCGAGCGCAGCCTGGCCGGGATCGTCGCCACCAACACGACCGTCGACCTCGGCCTGGTCCCGGGCGCGGCCGAGGCACCGCACGCCGGTGGCATCTCCGGCGAGCCGCTGCGGGGGCGGGCGCTGGCGGTCCTGCGTTTGCTGCACGCGCGGGTCGGTGGCCGCGTCGCCCTTGTCGCCGCCGGCGGCATCGCCACCCCCGAGGACGCTTGGGAGCGGATCCTCGCCGGCGCTTCCCTGGTCCAGGCCTACACCGGCTTCGTCTACGGCGGGCCGCTCTGGCCCCGGCGTCTCAACCGGGGCCTGGAGCGGCTCCTGCGCGAGTCGCCCTGGTCTTCCCTCGAGGAGGCCGTCGGCAAGGGCGCCGCCGCGGCGCCTCAGCGCATCCGCTCGTAGGTCAGCAGCGAGATCCCGTCGCCGACCGTCTCGGCGCTGGTCAGCCGCAGCTCGCGCTTGTCGCTCAGCTCGCCAAAAGCCCGCTTGCCCTCGCCGAGCAGGACTGGGAAGACGACCAGGCGCAGTTCGTCGACGAGGTCGGCCTCGAGCAGGGCGTGGACCAGCCGGGTGCTGCCGGCGACGAGGATGTTGCCGTCGAGCTCGTCCCTCAGCTTGGCGACCGCGTCGACGTCGGGCAGGACCGTGGTGTTGGTCCACTCCGGGTCAGTCAGGGTTGAGGAGACGACGTACTTCGGCATCGAGTTCATCCGCTCGGCGAAGCCCGCCTCGTCTTCCATCTGCGGCCAGGCGGCGGCAAATCCTTCGTAGGTGACGCGGCCGAGCAACTGCGCCTCGGCGTCCATCAGCTCCTCAAGTTTGAAGCGGTCGCCCGCCTCCCCGCGGTCGTACTCGAAGGTCCAGCCGACGTGCTTGTAGTCCTCACCGCCGCCGGGGCCCCTCCATCACTCCGTCCAGCGAGACGAACTCGGTTACGACGATCTTGCCCACGGTCTTCTCCTTCGCGTGTTTGAGGTTGCTTCTACCCCTGCGACGAACCGGGCGGGGCGAAATCGACACGCTCGACCAGCGAGCGAAAGAAGTCGGCGCGGGTAACGACCGCGTGGACGCGGCCGGCGCTGGCGATCGGGACGACGAGGACGCGGTGGTGCAGGAAGATCTCGGCCAGCTGCAGGTCCGAGTAGCTGTCCTCGACGAGGACGTGGTCGGTGGTGAGCCACTTGCGGACCGGCTGGGCGGCGACGTCGGCCCGACGCTCGATCGTCTCGTCGAGCGAGCGCGGCACCATCGCCGCCGAGCCGAGGGCGCCGACGTAGCCGGGGAAGAGCGCGGTCATGAACTCGCGCTCGCCGAAGATGCCGACGAAGGCGCCGTGGGCCTCGACCACCGGCAGCCCCGGCAGCCCGGTCTCCAGCAGCCGCCGGGCGGCGTCGCCGACGGTGTCATCGGCGCGCAGCGGCTCCACCTCCCTGATGACCTGCTTGACGATCAAGTCGGGCATGGCTTCCTCCTCAGAGCGCGACGTAGCGGATGAGTATGTAGGCGCTGGCGAGGGCGATCGAGATCAGGGTCGCCGGCAGGCCGACGCGGAGGAAGGTGATGAAGCCGATCGGCGTCCCCGCCTTTTCCGCCATGCCGGCGGCAGCGACGTTGGCGGCGGCGGCAATCAGCGTCGCGTTGCCGCCGAAGCAGGCGCCGAGGGCGAGGGCCCACCAGTAGGCGTCGTCGCCACCGGCGTGCGCGGCCTGCTGCAGGTCCTTGACCACGGGGACCATCGCCGTCGTGAAGGGGATGTTGTCGACGAGGGCGGAGCCGAGGGCGGCGACCCAGGTGATGCCGAGCAGCTCAGCGGTGCGGTCGCCGCCGGTCACGTCTTTGACCGCGTCGGCGACGTGGTCGATCGCCCCGGTCGCCTCCAGGGCGCCGACCATGACGAAGAGGCCGATGAAGAAGAAGATCATCGGCCACTCGATTCCGGAGAGGGCCTGCTCGAGGTCGACGCGGGTGATCAGCAGGGCGACGGCGGCGCCGGTGAGGGCGACCGTCGCCGGCTCCACGTGCAGGGCCTGGTGGGCGAAGAAGGCGAGGATGGTGAGGACGAGGACGGTGCCGCTGCGACGCAGCTCGGCGTGGTCGCGGATCGAGGCGGCGGCGTTCAGCTCCATCACCGCCCGGCGCGCGCTCTCCGTCACCTGCAGCCGCTTGCGGAAGAAGATGTAGAGCAGCGGGATGACGACGCCGAGGGTGATGAGGACGATCGGCGCCAGGTTGACGATGAAGGCGTTGAAGCTGAGCCCGGTGGCGCCGGCGATAATCAGGTTCGGCGGGTCGCCGATCAGCGTCGCCGTCCCCCCGAGGTTGGAGGCGATCACCTCGATGATCAGCAGCGGCACCGCCTCGATGTCCAGCGCGTCGGCGAGCAGAAAGGTGATCGGCGCCACCAGCAGGATCGTCGTCAGGTTGTCGAGGAAGGCCGAGAGCAGCGCCGTCGTCCCGGCCAGCGCCATCGTCACCGCAAACGAGCGCCCGCCGGAGAGCTGCCCCGCCCGGATCGCCAGATAGTCATAGACGCCGGTCTGCTGGGTCAAATAGACCAGCACCATCATCCCCACTAGCAGCCCGATCGTGTTGAAGTCCACCGACTGGATCGCCTGCTCCTGCGAGAAGTCCCCCACGAACAGCACCACGATCGCCGCCCCGAGCAAGACGACGTTGGTGCGGTGCAGCTTCTCCGCAGCAATGACCGCAATCGCGATCAGGAAGGTGGCGACGGCGATGGCGATGCGAGGAGCCTAAGGCGGGCCGCGTGGGCCTGTCGCCTGCACATTCCCGCGCGCGCGGAGGTCGCGCACGCGGGATCTGACCGGATGGCGTTTGCGGCGGGAACTGACAGCGAACCTGGCCAATCACACGGCGGGGAGCCTCGTTCCTTGATCAAGTCGCGCCCAGTCGCTACCGCTAAGCCCGACCCGGCCTGTTGACGCGACATCAAGGGTCAGCCGGCTTCCAGCAAGCAACAGAGGTGAAGAAATGACTCGAAACGCCAAGATTCTGGGCCTGGCGCTGGTCGCCATGCTCGCGATGGGCGCGGCGATGGCCTCGGCTGCCTCCGCAGCAGAACAACCACGCCTGACAGTCGAAAGCTACCCAGCGACCCTGAGTGGCGAACAGACGACTGGAGCAAGCAACGAATTCACCCTAGAAGGAGGGCGAACGCTGAAATGCGAAACCGTCAAATACACGGGCACCTACACCGAAGCGGAAGCAAAAGGTGAACCCTGGTCGATCACGGTGTTGCCGGAATACTTGACCTGCACGGCGACCATTCTCGGCAACCTCACACCAGCGACATTCACAATGAATGGCTGCACGTTGACATACACAGCTTCGACCTATGTGAACGAAACAGAAGCGACGGGCAAAGAAGCACACATCCTGTGCCCTGCCGGGAAAGTCATTGAAGTGCACGTGTGGCAGACGAAAGAAAAAGACGAAAAAAAAGAAGTGCCGATCTGCACATACACCCTCGGACCGCAGACATCCCAAGGGAATTTCACCTACAAAATCAGCGGCACCGCCGAAACACCGCATACATACCTCACACTGATGGGCAAAAGCACGGTCGCGGTAACGCGCACCGGTGGTGTGCTCACCAACTGCGGCGCAGCCTCACAGACCGGGGCACTTGAAGTGGCAGTCAAATTCGAATTCAAAACCGGCGGCGGCGTCTTGCTGCATCCGACATGGAAAAAGAAGCTGTGAATGACAAAGAAGGAGTGGACCTGCCCGGCCGCGCGCAGAGGCTAGCCTTGACCTCTGTGTTCCCATGTAAGGGCGACCCGGCTGCCTGAGATAGGAGAATGCGCCATTGCGGGTCTTGGACCGCAATGGCGCCATTCTGAGGGGTCTGCGATCTGGGACTGTGGTGCTCCGAGCCGCTGGCGGCGTCCAGCTCCATCACCGCCCGGCGCGCGCTCTCCGTCACCTGCAGCCGCTTGCGGAAGAAGATGTAGAGCAGCGGGATGACGACGCCGAGGGTGATGAGGACGATCGGCGCCAGGTTGACGATGAAGGCGTTGAAGCTGAGCCCGGTGGCGCCGGCGATAATCAGGTTCGGCGGGTCGCCGATCAGCGTCGCCGTCCCCCCCAGGTTGGAGGCGATCACCTCGATGATCAGCAGCGGCACCGCCTCGATGTCCAGCGCGTCGGCGAGCAGAAAGGTGATCGGCGCCACCAGCAGGATCGTCGTCAGGTTGTCGAGGAAGGCCGAGAGCAGCGCCGTCGTCCCGGCCAGCGCCATCGTCACCGCAAACGAGCGCCCGCCGGAGAGCTGCCCCGCCCGGATCGCCAGATAGTCATAGACGCCGGTCTGCTGGGTCAAATAGACCAGCACCATCATCCCCACTAGCAGCCCGATCGTGTTGAAGTCCACCGACTGGATCGCCTGCTCCTGCGAGAAGTCCCCCACGAACAGCACCACGATCGCCGCCCCGAGCAAGACGACGTTGGTGCGGTGCAGCTTCTCCGCAGCAATGACCGCAATCGCGATCAGGAAGGTGGCGACGGCGATGGCGATGCGAGGAGCCTAAGGCGGGCCGCGTGGGCCTGTCGCCTGCACATTCCCGCGCGCGCGGAGGTCGCGCACGCGGGATCTGACCGGATGGCGTTTGCGGCGGGAACTGACAGCGAACCTGGCCAATCACACGGCGGGGAGCCTCGTTCCTTGATCAAGTCGCGCCCAGTCGCTACCGCTAAGCCCGACCCGGCCTGTTGACGCGACATCAAGGGTCAGCCGGCTTCCAGCAAGCAACAGAGGTGAAGAAATGACTCGAAACGCCAAGATTCTGGGCCTGGCGCTGGTCGCCATGCTCGCGATGGGCGCGGCGATGGCCTCGGCTGCCTCCGCAGCAGAACAACCACGCCTGACAGTCGAAAGCTACCCAGCGACCCTGAGTGGCGAACAGACGACTGGAGCAAGCAACGAATTCACCCTAGAAGGAGGGCGAACGCTGAAATGCGAAACCGTCAAATACACGGGCACCTACACCGAAGCGGAAGCAAAAGGTGAACCCTGGTCAGCGCGGGTTAGCCCCGAATACATCGGCTGCACGGCGACCATCCTCGGCAACGTCACAGACGTGACAGTCACAGTGAACGGCTGCACGTTGAAATTCACAGCCGACACCTACGTTAGCGAAACAGAAGCTACGGGCAAAGAAGTGCATCTCGAATGCCCGACGGGCAAAGTTCTCGAAATCCACATCTGGCAGACCAGCGCCAAACACCTAGCGAACGAAGCGGCGTTCTGCACATACACCATTGCCCCGCAGACAGCCAAAGGGGCGTTCACCTACAAAATCAGCGGCACCGCGGAAACACCCCATACATACCTGACATTGATGGGCAAAGAGAGCCTTGCAGTTGGCCGCACGACCGGAACGGTCACCAACTGCGGGGCAGCCTCGCAGACCGGCTCAATCGAAGCTGCAGCCAAAATCGAATCCAAAACGGGCGGTGGCGTACTGCTCCACCCAACATGGAAAAAAGAGCTGTGATCGGATCGTGGCCGGGGTTGTCCTAGCCTAGGAGTTGCTCTCTGCGATTAGGCCGAAGCCCGATACCCGCGTGCGCGATCCTCGCGCACGCGGGTATCCGTCGCGCGAAGTTACCAGCCAAATCGCACGCCGCACGCCGGTCGCTTGCGCAAATGCATTGGGATGCTTGACCGCCGGTCTTCTACGGCCTACGGATAGGGCGGTTCATAGCTGAACCGGACGTCCCCAGATTGAGGAGACGTCCTGACATGAATGCCATAGGAAAGGAAGACCATGACTCGCAGTCTCAAGATCCTCGGGCTGGCGCTGGTCGCGCTGCTCGCAATGGGCGCCGTGATGGCCTCGGCAGCCTTCGCAGCAGAACAACCACGCCTGACAGTCGAAAGCTACCCGGCGGCGCTGAGTGGCGAACAGACGGCCGGAGCAACCAATGAACTCGCCCTCGAAGGCGGGCGAACGGTGAAATGCGAAACCGTCAAATACACGGGCACCTACACCGAAGCGGAAGCAAAAGGTGAACCCTGGTCAGGGACGGTTAAACCCGAATACATCAACTGCACGGCCACTATCCTCGGCAACCCCACAGTGGCAACAGTCACAGTGAATGAATGCACCTTGACATTCACAGCCAGCACCTACGTGAGCGAAACAGAAGCGACGGGCAAAGAAGTGCACGTCCTGTGCCCTGCCGGAAAAGTCATCGAAGTGCACGTGTGGCAGACGAAAGAAAAAGACGAAAAAAAAGAAGCGCCGATCTGCACATACAACGTCGCGCCGCAGACAGTAGCCGGTAACTTCACCTACAAAATCAGCGGCACCGCGGAAACACCGCATACATACCTGACAGTGATGGGCAAAGGGGCGGTGGCAGTCACGCGCACGACCGGGACGGTCACCAACTGCGGGGCAGCCTCGCAGACGGGCTCGATCGAAGCAGCAGCCAAAATTGAAGCCAAGACGGGCGGTGGCGTACTGCTGCACCCGACATGGAAAAAAGAGCTGTGATCAGTAAGTAACGACCGGAAGCTCCTAGCTGAGTGTGGTTGGCTAGTCGCTACCTATGTGAGGAGGAGGGACTGGAGCTTTCGGTCCCTCCTCCGCGTTTCTAAACGCCCTGTTTCTCTGAGGCTGGTACAACAAGGGCGGGTTTTTCTTTGTGGAGTCCAGGACTGTGCGGGCTTCTAGGAATCGATGGACGAGACGAGGGGTGGGGCTAAACCATGGAGGGACTCTCGGGTCGACGGAAGCCGTTGACTTGCATCGCAACTATCGCGATATGCATAGTTATGTGCGCCCTTCCAATGTCTGCCATCGCGACGCCAGCGGTACTGGTGCCCGCATTTTGCCCAGAGGGCTCGGCGGTTGGCCATTGCAGCGTCCCTCAGGGCGTAGCAGTCAATCGAACGAGCGGCGAGATCTACGTTGTAGAGGTAGGAAATGCCCGAGTTCAGCAGTTCACGCCATGGGGAGAAGCGACCGGGCTGACGTTTGGTACTGAGGGGGCCGGAAAGGGCGAGTTCAATGAACCGCAGGGCGCTGCGATCGACTCGACGGGTGCAGTGTACGTGTTCGACTGGGGAAATAGGCGCGTACAGAAGTTTGATGCCGCGGGCAACTTTGTACTGATGTTCGGGGGCGAAGTCAATGCGACGACCAACGGCAATACGTGCAGCGCCTCAGAAACCTGCCAGGACGGCGCCGAAGGGACGGCTAGCGGCTTCTTTTCCGGACTGCCTGCGAGCGGTAGCTATATCGCCGTTGGCCCGTCCAATAAGATCTACGTCGGCGACAAGGAACGAATTCAGGTCTTCAATCCCAATGGGGAATTCCAGGAAAGCATCGCGGTCCCGGGTGAGTCGATTCAGGCGCTCGGGGTTGACACCTTTGCAATGAGTCCGTCGTACGGGGATATCTACGTCGCCTATCTGGTCAGTGGAGAAGCAGGGGATAAGCCGGGCGTTGTGCAGTTGAATGCCAGTGGCACTCCACTGAGGACGCTAAAAGCCTCGAACCCGCGCGCCATCACCACCAACGCGAATGACGGTGATGTCTACGTCGCCAACAAGGAAGCCGGCAAACCGGTGGCGAACACGTCGGTGGAATTCCTGCGCTTCAAGTCGAGCGGCGAACTCATCGAAGAATTTGGCAAGAACGATCTCGAAGAATCGACGGGGATCACGACGAGTTCACCGCCCACCTGCGGATTGTCCGGCGCAGACGCAGATCTAATTGCTTCGAATTCCCAGGCTGGCCGGAGCTTTGTGCGGATATACGGAGCCCCTCCCAAACTGAGTGAGTGCCCTCCACCAAAAGTGGCGCCCTCCATCGACGCCCAGTTCGCGACCTCCGCCCAGAGCACCAGCGCCACGGTCATGGCCAAGATCAACCCGCACTTCTGGACCGAAAGCACCGAATACGAAGTCGAATACGGCACGGGCGAATGCTCCAAGGGCGGCTGCACGCAGAAAGTGCCGGTCCCGGCGGCACTACTGGAAGGGCCGGTTACCAATGCCGATATCGCCACGCCCGGAATCCTGCTCAACGGCCTTGCTCCGGACACCACCTACCACTACCGCTTCGTGGCCGAAAGCGACGGTGGCGGTCCCGTCTACGGCGGCGACCCAGACGGTGCAGAACCGGGAGAAGCGAACTTCGAAGAAGGTACCGAAGGCACCCTCCGCACCTTCCCGGCGATCGAAGAACCGCAGCCCGATAGCTGCTCCAACCTCGCCTTCCGCAGCGGCGCCTCAGGCCGCTTGCCCGACTGCCGTGCCTTTGAGATGGTCTCGCCGCCCGATAAGAACGGCGGCAACATCGCCATCGCCACCGTCAGCCAGTCCCAGGCCGACGAAGCGGGCCAGCGCATGACCTACACCTCGGTGACCTCCTTCGGGCAAGCCGAAGGCGCGTACCTGACCAGCCAGTACCTGGCGAGCCGCGAAGCCGGCGGCTGGCAGAGCCACTCGGTGCAGGCGCCGCGCAACACGATCTCGCTTTACCCTCTGGGGGGCATCAACTTCCAATACTGGGGCTTCACGCCCAGCCTCTGCAGCGGCTGGTTCGTGCAGGACACGACCGAAGCGCTGGTCGAAGGGGCGCCGGATGAAACCCCCAACCTCTACCGGCGCAACCTCTGCGACGGCGGCTACGAACTGCTCTCCACGGTGAAGCCGCCGAATTTCAAGCTCGAACCGCTCAAGACGTACTACTACGCCGAACCGCAGGGCTTTTCCGCTGACGGCACCCGCACGGTCTTCCGTGCCGACGACGCGCTGACGCCGAACGCAGCGCCGGAGACCAAAGGCGAAGAGACCTTCCAGCTCTACGAGAGCCAGGGCGACGGTTCACTGGCGCTCGTCAGCGTCCTGCCGAGCAAAAACAGCAGCGCCGGCAAAGCGAGCCCGCTGCAGACGTCCGCCGGGACGGCGAGTGCCGTACGCAAAGTGAGCTCCCGTTTCGACAACGTCTATGGCGCTGTATCCGGAGATGCGGAAAGGGTGTTCTGGACCGCTTCGAGTATTCCGAGCATCATTGTCGCGTCCGAACGCGGCGGTGGCCCCGGTGCCGTCTACCTGCGTGTCAACGCCGGCGCCGAAGAAAGCCCCCACAGCAACACCGGCAAATGCCTTGAAGGCGACAAAGCCTGCACCTACCCGGTCTCCGAACTGATCTCCACCTCGCCAGCCCAGTTCTGGCAGGGCAACGGCGAAGGAACCAGGGCGATCTTCTCGATCGGCGAAAAACTCTACGAATTCGAAGCCGAAGAAGAAGAAGACGGCAGGCTGGCGACGCCGCCGCCGACGCCGATCGCCGAAGGCTTCAAAGGCTTCATGGGCGCCAGCACCAACGTCAACCGCGTCTACTTCGTCTCAAGCAAAGCGCTGGCGGGGACCAGCGGCACCGGAGGCGCCAACAACCTCTACTTCTACGAAAAGGGCAGCGGCTTCAAGCTGGTGGCGGAGCTGTCGGCGCTGGATTTGGCAGGAGCGTTCAACGGGACCAACGCACGCCCCTCGCCAATCGCGCTGCTCCCCTACAAGCGCACCTCCCGCGTCACCCCCGACGGCCTGCACGCGGCCTTCCTCTCGACGGCGAGCCTGACCGGCTTTGACAACACCGACCAGAACAACGGCGAAGCCGATGCGGAGGCCTTCGTCTATGACGCGACCAGCGGCAAGGTCGTCTGCGCCTCCTGCAATGCGACGGGGGTGCGGCCGTCGGGCGGAAACATCAAGGAACCCTCCGACGAACTCGCCTTCTGGGCCGCCGCCCGCATCCCCGGCTGGACGACCGAGTTCCAGCCCTCCCGCCCGCTCTCCGACAACGGCAGCCGCCTCTTCTTCGAAAGCTTTGAACCACTGGTCCCCCGCGACACCAACGGCCGCACCGACGTCTATGAGTGGGAGGCGGCCGCAAGCAAAGCGCAGTGCCTGAACACCCTGCGCGGGGAACTCTTCCTCACCGAAAGCCAAGGCTGCCTCAGCCTGATCTCCTCGGGCCAGAGCTCCCAGGACTCTGAATTCTTCGACGCCACGCCCTCGGGCAACGACGTCTTCTTCGCCACCCTCTCCAGCTTGGTCGGCTGGGATACCGGCCTCGTCGACGTCTATGACGCCCGCGTCAACGGTGGCTTCCCCGAACCGCCCCAGCCCAAGGCCTCCTGCGAAGGCGAAGCCTGCCAGTCCCCGCCGGCCCCGCCCAACGACCAGACCCCCTCCTCCGCCACCTACAACGGCCCCGGGAACCTGAGCGAAGCAAAGCCCAAGTGCCCGAAGGGCAAGGTCGCCAACAAGCAGGGCAAGTGCGTGAAGAAGAAGGCCAAGAAGAAGAAGTCCAACGGCCATAAGAAGAAGGCCAAGGGAGCCAATAAGAGCGGGAGGGCGCCGCGATGAGCAGGCGACTGGCGTCCCTCTTTGCCCTCACCGCCGCGGCGCTCCTGATCAGCGCCTCCCCGGCCTTTGCCGCCTTCGGCTTCAAGGAACTGGGTGTGCGCTTCGAAACCGAAGGCGGCGCCACCACGGCCCTGGCCGGCTCCCATCCCTTTGCGATGACCACGACGGTCTTCTTCAACACCGCGCCCGACCCCACGGTCGAAAAAGCGCTTGCAGAACGGGGCGAATTCTTCCCCGGCTTCGAATCGCCTGACGGTGACCTCAAGGATCTCTCCGGCCTGCAGGCGCTCGGCCTCGTCGCCCGGCCCGGGGCCGTCCAGTCCTGCTCCACTGCCTCCTTCTTTGCCCAGGGCACTCCCTGTCCGCAGGCCTCCCAGGTCGGCATCTCCAGCGCCATCGACGGGATCCCGCCGACCGCCGACCCCGAGCCCCTCTACAGCCTCACCCCGCCGCCCGGAGTCCTCTTGCGCCTCGGCTTCAAGGCGACCGGCCTGGTGCCGGTGATCATCGACGTCGGCGTCACCGAAGAAGCCCCTTACCGGGGCGTCGTCAGCATCGCCAACGCCCCCAACGTGATCCCCGTCTACGGCTCCGAAGTGACCCTTTGGGGAGTCCCGGGCGACGCGGCCCACAACGGCGAACGCGAAGGCACCGGTTCGGGGTCGAGCGAAAACCCCGAACCCTTCCTGACCCTGCCGCGGGCCTGCACCGGCGAGCTCACGACGAGCTTCAAGATCACCTCCTGGGGAGGTGAATCGGCCGAAAAAACCACCCCCACCGGGGAAATGAGCGGCTGTGAAGAACTGCCCTTCAACCCCACGATCAGCGCCCTGCCGACCTCCCACGCGGCCAACTCGCCGACCGGCCTCGATTTCGGGATCGACCTCGGCGACGAAGGGATCAGAAGCACCGCTGGTCGCGCCGCCTCCGACATCAAAAAGGCGGTCGTCACCCTGCCCGAAGGCTTCACCACCAACCCGGCGGTCGCCGAAGGCCTGGCGGTCTGCACGACCGAACAGCTGGGCAACGAAAAACTCAACAGCGAAGCCGGCGAAGGTTGCCCGGAAGCCTCGAAGATCGGCACCGTGGAAGCCGAATCGCCGCTGCTCGAAGAACCCGTCAAAGGCAACGTCTACATCGCCGAGCCCTACAAGAACCAGTTCGGCACCCTGCTCGCCTTCTACTTCGTCCTGCGCAACCGCAACCTCGGGATCATGGTGCGCCAGGCGGCCAAAGTCGAACCGAACGAAATCACCGGCCAGTTGGTGACGACGACCGAAGACATGCCCCAGCTGCCGATCTCCCACGTGCGCCTGCACTTCCGCGAGGGCGAGCGCAGCCCACTGGCAACGCCGCCGCGCTGCGGCAAATACGAAGTCGGCGCCGTGATCACCCCCTGGTCAGGCGGCCCCCCGGTCCACACCAACTCCGCCTTTGAAGTCATCTCCGGGGCCGAAGGCAGCGCTTGCCCCTCCGGCGGCACCCCGCCCTTCCACCCCCAGTTGGAAGCGGGCACCGTCAACAACGCCGCCGGCACCTACTCGCCCTTCAATCTGCGCCTCACCCGCACCGACTCTGAACAGGAGTTCACCCACTTCTCGATCAAGCTGCCGCCCGGGCTGACCGGCAAACTGGCCGGCGTCGGCACCTGCTCAGACGCCGCCATCGCCGCCGCTGCTAACCCCAACCGCACCGGCGCTGAAGAGGAAGCCAACCCCTCTTGCCCGCAGAGCTCCCAGGTCGGGACGCTGAAGGTCGGTGCCGGCGTCGGCCCGGCGCTCACCTACGCCCCCGGCAAGATCTACATGGGTGGCCCCTACCACGGCTCGCCGATGTCGCTGGTGGCGATCGCGATCGCCAAGGTCGGGCCCTTTGACCTCGGCACCGTGGTCCAGCGCCTGGCCCTGAAAGTCAACCCCGAAACCGCCGAAATCTTTGCCGATGCCACCGGCTCAGACCCGATCCCCCACATCATCAAGGGGGTCCTGGTCCACGCCCGCGACATCCGCGCCTACACCGACCGACCCAACTTCACCCTCAACCCGACCTCCTGCGCCCGCACCCAGGTCGCCTCCACGGTGCTCGGCTCAGGCACGATCTTCAGCTCCGAATCCGATGATGTGCCCTTCACCGCCACCACGCCCTTCCAGGCTGCCAGCTGTGCCTCCTTGGGCTTTAAGCCGAACCTCTCCCTGCAGCTAAAAGGCGGCACCAAGCGCGGCAAGAACCCGGCCCTTAAAGCCGTCGTCACCTACCCCAAAGGCGCCTACGCCAACATCGCCACCGCCCAGGTGACCCTGCCCCACTCCGAGTTCCTCGAACAGGCCCATATCCGCACCGTCTGCACCCGCGTCCAGTTCGCCGCCGGCGCCGGCAACGGCGCCCAGTGCCCGGCCGGAGCCGTCTACGGCAAAGCCCGGGCAAAGACGCCGCTGCTGGACGAAACGCTCGAAGGCCCGGTCTTCCTGCGCTCCTCGAGCCACAAGCTGCCCGACCTCGTCGTCGCCCTGCACAGCCCCAAAGTCGACGTCAACCTGGTCGGCCGCATCGACTCGGTCAAGGGCGGGCGCATCCGCAACACCTTCGAAGCGGTCCCCGACCAGCCGGTCAGCGAATTCGTCCTGGAACTGCAGGGCGGCCAGAAGGGCCTTTTGGTCAACTCGACCAACATCTGCAAGCACACCAACAAGGCACTCGCCCACCTGGTCGGCCAAAACGGCAAGGTCTCAGACACCGAACCCGTGCTGAAGGCCAAGAGCTGCAAGAAGCCCAAGAAGGCTAAGAAGAAGTAGGCGGAGTGGGCGCTTGGCCCCGGCCCGTTTCTCCCCCGCTTCTGAGGGTTAGGTCGGGCGGCGATCACCGCTTCGGCCGTGGAGCCCAGCTTCTCGATGGCTTCCTCGCTCAGTGGTTGCAACTCGGCTTCGAGGTCGGGCTCCGAGTTCCCTCAGGGCGTGGGCCTGACGCGGCCAGAGTTGCTTCTATCCCTGCGACGAACCGGGCGGGGCGAAATCGACACGCTCGACCAGCGAGCGGAAGAAGTCGGCGCGGGTGACGACCGCGTGGACGCGGCCGGCGCTGGCGATCGGGACGACGAGGACGCGGTGGTGCAGGAAGATCTCGGCCAGCTGCAGGTCCGAGTAGCTGTCCTCGACGAGGACGTGGTCGGTGGTGAGCCACTTGCGGACCGGCTGGGCGGCGACGTCGGCCCGACGCTCGATCGTCTCGTCGAGCGAGCGCGGCACCATCGCCGCCGAGCCGAGGGCGCCGACGTAGCCGGGGAAGAGCGCGGTCATGAACTCGCGCTCGCCGAAGATGCCGACGAAGGCGCCGTGGGCCTCGACCACCGGCAGCCCCGGCAGCCCGGTCTCCAGCAGCCGCCGGGCGGCGTCGCCGACGGTGTCATCGGCGCGCAGCGGCTCCACCTCCCTGATGACCTGCTTGACGATCGAGTCGGGCACGGCTTCCTCCTCAGAGCGCGACGTAGCGGATGAGTATGTAGGCGCTGGCGAGGGCGATCGAGATCAGGGTCGCCGGCAGGCCGACGCGGAGGAAGGTGATGAAGCCGATCGGCGTCCCCGCCTTTTCCGCCATGCCGGCGGCAGCGACGTTGGCGGCGGCGGCAATCAGCGTCGCGTTGCCGCCGAAGCAGGCGCCGAGGGCGAGGGCCCACCAGTAGGCGTCGTCGCCACCGGCGTGCGCGGCCTGCTGCAGGTCCTTGACCACGGGGACCATCGCCGTCGTGAAGGGGATGTTGTCGACGAGGGCGGAGCCGAGGGCGGCGACCCAGGTGATGCCGAGCAGCTCAGCGGTGCGGTCGCCGCCGGTCACGTCTTTGACCGCGTCGGCGACGTGGGCGATCGCCCCGGTCGCCTCCAGGGCGCCGACCATGACGAAGAGGCCGATGAAGAAGAAGATCATCGGCCACTCGATTCCGGAGAGGGCCTGCTCGAGGTCGACGCGGGTGATGAGCAGGGCGACGGCGGCGCCGGTGAGGGCGACCGTCGCCGGCTCCACGTGCAGGGCCTGGTGGGCGAAGAAGGCGAGGATGGTGAGGACGAGGACGGTGCCGCTGCGACGCAGCTCGGCGTGGTCGCGGATCGAGGCGGCGGCGTTCAGCTCCATCACCGCCCGGCGCGCGCTCTCCGTCACCTGCAGCCGCTTGCGGAAGAAGATGTAGAGCAGCGGGATGACGACGCCGAGGGTGATGAGGACGATCGGCGCCAGGTTGACGATGAAGGCGTTGAAGCTGAGCCCGGTGGCGCCGGCGATAATCAGGTTCGGCGGGTCGCCGATCAGCGTCGCCGTCCCCCCCAGGTTGGAGGCGATCACCTCGATGATCAGCAGCGGCACCGCCTCGATGTCCAGCGCGTCGGCGAGCAGAAAGGTGATCGGCGCCACCAGCAGGATCGTCGTCAGGTTGTCGAGGAAGGCCGAGAGCAGCGCCGTCGTCCCCGCCAGCGCCATCGTCACCGCGAACGAGCGCCCCCCCGCCAGCTGCCCCGCCCGGATCGCCAGATAGTCAAATACCCCGGTCTGCTGCGTCAAATAGACGAGCACCATCATCCCCACCAGCAGCCCGATCGTGTTGAAGTCCACCGACTCGATCGCCTGCTCCTGCGAAAAGTCCCCCACGAACAGGACGACGATCGCCGCTCCGAGCAGGGCGACGTTCGTGCGGTGCAGCTTCTCCGCGGCGATGACCGCGATCGCGATCAAGAAGGTGGCGACGGCGATGGCGATGGGGGGAGCCTAAGCACTGGGAGCGCAAAGTCGCGTGCGCGGGCCCGGCGCACACGCAGGCCCGCCGCACGTTACTTGCGGGGGGAACGGTCGGGCTGGCAGCCCCCCTCGGTGCGCATCAGTGATCGGCACTTGATCGTCTCGGGGTCTGCGTGTACGGATGGCACAGCAACAGGCCTGCACCGCTTCTCGTCTGAAAAGTGGGCATGCCTCCAACGAAAGGCAACCATGACTCAGAAATTCAAGAGCCTCGGACTGACGCTTGCAGTGTTGCTTGCTCTGGGCGCCGTCGCGGCCTCGGCTGCTTCGGCATCGACGCCGCGGATCACAGTCGGGGGCTACCCGGCGACGATTACCGCCAGCCAGATCGGGACCAACGAACTGGTGCTGGAAGGCGGCCGCAAGATCGAATGCAGCACCGTCAGCTACAGCGGCACCTACACCAAAGCTGAATCAGAAGCCGCAACCTGGAGCGCCAAGGTGACGCCCAGCTACAGCAACTGCACCGCGTGGATCCTCGGCAATCCCACACCGGCGACAGTCACAGTCAACAGCTGCTTCATCGAATTCACAGTGACGAACTTCGTCAACGCCACAGAAGGCTCGGGCCCGGCGCACCTGCGATGTCCGACGTTTGCCGGCGTCAAGCAGACGGTCGAAATCCACGTCTGGACGACCTCAACCAAACACCTGGCCAACAGCACGCCGCTCTGCACATATATAGTCGAAGAACAGACGGCCGGTGGCCCCCTCAACTACAAAGTCGATAACGGCGTCAACCTCCCCACCGAAGAACACACATACCTGACAATCAAAGGCGCAGTGACCCTTATGACCGAACGGTCGTCGGGCGGCACGATCCCAAACTGCGGCGCGGCGACACAGACGGGCACGCTTACTACGGAAATGAAAGCGGAAGCGAACACCGCGGGCCCCGTAATGCAGCCGATCACACTCGACCCGAGTTGATTACTGGGTCAGGGGTTCCCATCGGAAGTCCGCGTGCGCGCCCAGCGCGCACGCGGCAATGCACCGGTGGCCATCTGCAGGGCAGACGGACGGCCGTGGCTGCCCCCTTTAATGCAAGCTTGGGCGTTCTTGATTTCTCTCTTTGCGAGGGCTAGGGATGCGGTCGTTCACACGAACCACGCTGCCGGGCGCCATGGCGGCGATCGGCTGCTCTACCAAGACCGAAAGGCAACCATGATTCGCAATCTCAAGAGCCTCGGGCTGACGCTTGTGGCGCTGCTCGCCCTGGGCGCCGTCGCGGCCTCGGCCGCTTCGGCGTCGACGCCGCGGATTACAGCCGGGGGGTACCCGGCGACGATAACCGCCAGCCAGATCGGACTAACCAACGAACTGGCGCTGGAAGGCGGCCGCAAGTGGGAATGCAGCAGTGTCTCCTACAGCGGCACCTACACCAAAGCGGAATCAGAAGCCGCAACCTGGAGCGCCAAGGTAACGCCCAGCTACAGCGGCTGCACCGCGACCATCCTCGGCAACGTCACACCGGTGACAGTTACAGTCAATGGCTGCTTCATCGAATTCACAGTGAGTAACTACGTCAGCGCCACAGAAGGCTCGGGCCCGGTGCACCTGAGGTGCCCGGCGGGGCAGAAGCTGGAACTCCACGTCTGGCAGACCAACGCCAAGCACCTGGCGAACGAAACGCCGCTCTGCACATACGCCGTCGCAGAACAGACCTTTGGCGGCAACTTCAACTACAAAGTTGATAACGGCGCGAACCTGCCAGCCGAAGAACACACATATCTGACAATCAAAGGCAATGTGACGTTGGCCGTCAGTCGTACGACCGGCACGATCACCAACTGTGGTGCGGCGTCGCAGACCGGAACCCTCCAGACGGAAGCGAAAGCGGAAGCGAACACCGCCGGCCCCGTAATGCAGCCGATCACACTCGACCCGAGTTGATCGCTGGGCCCCGGGTGTGAGGGCAAAGTCTCGCCATGCCCGGGGTTCCCTGTCGGGTGGCCGCGTGCGCGGCCCCCGCGCACGCGCAAATGCGTTGGTGGGGAATTGCAGGGAAGTCGAGCCCGCTGCCTCGCCCGCCCATCGCGACCGCTCGGGGTTCCTTGACTGTCCCGTGGGCGAAAACTAGGAATGGGGGCGGTTCACACGAACCTGAGTTGCCGGTCGCCATGGCTGCAGCCGGCAACGCTCTCAGAAGAAACGGAAAGGAAGCCATGACTCGCAATCTCAAGAGCCTCGGGCTAGCAATGCTCGCGCTGCTTGCCCTGGGCGCCGTCGCGGCCTCGGCTGCTTCGGCATCGACGCCGCGGATCACAGTCGGGGGCTACCCGGCAACGATAACCGCCAGCCAGATCGGTGAAAAAAACGAACTGTCGCTGGAAGGCGGCCGCAAGGTCGAATGCAGCAGCGTCAGCTACAGCGGCACCTACACCAAAGCGGAATCAGAAGCTGCAACCTGGAGTGCCAAGGCAACGCCCAGCTACAGCGGCTGCACCGCGACGATCCTCGGTAACGTCACACCGGCGACAGTCACAGTCAACGGCTGCTTCATCGAATTCACAGTGAGTAACTGGGTCAACGCCACAGAAGGCTCGGGCCCGGTGCACCTGAGGTGCCCGGCGGGGCAGAAGCTGGAAATCCACGTCTGGCAGACCAGCGCTAAACACCTGGCGAACGAAACGCCGCTCTGCACATACACCGTCGCAGAACAGACGGCCGGCGGCAACGTCACTTACAAAGTTGATAACGGCGTGAACCTGCCAGCCGAAGAACACACATATCTGACAATCAAAGGCAACGTGACCGTGGCCGTCGCTCGTACGACCGGCACGATTACCAATTGCGGCGCGGCGGCGCAGACGGGCACGCTCCAAACGGAAGCGAAAGCGGAAGCGAACACCGCCGGCCCCGTAATGCAGCCGATCACACTGGACAAAGAATAAGCTAGAGGTCAGCCGACCCAGCTCTATCGGGTCGCAGTGAATTGAGCGATGGCGCCGGGACAGTCTGTCCCGGCGCCATCGCGTAAACGGACGATTTCGCCGTCACTGCTACAACTGGGAAAATGGGAAGGGGTCGGATGGGTCCGGCCCAGGGGTCTATGCGCAGAGGGGTGGACATGAGGCCGATCAGGCGGCTGGTGACGGGTCTACGGCGGTCACGTAGGCGAATCCCTGTGGCTCTCCTGGGCGTAGCAGCGATGCTGACCTGGAGCTCGGCCGCAACGGCAGCCCCGCCGGTCCTGGTGCCGAAATTCTGTGCGCCGACCGGGTCAGCGGTCGGCCAGTGTGCCACTCCGCGCGGCGTAGCGACTAACCCGACGAGCGGCGATATCTATCTAGTCGATCTAGCCAATCATCGGGTACAGCAGTTCACCGCTTGGGGTGCGTCGATCAGGGCTTGGGGTAGCGAAGGAACGGCCAGCGGTCAGTTCGGGTCGATTCCGCAGGGGATCGCAATCGACTCGGCCGGCGATGTCTACGTGGTCGACTTGAGCAACCACCGTGTGGAGAAGTTTGACGCCGAAGGCAACTTCGTCCTCATGTTCGGCGGCGACGTCGACAAGACGACCAACGCCAACATCTGTACCGCTGCCTCGGGCGACACCTGTGGCGCCGGGGTGGAAGGAACGTCCGATGGCTTCTTCAGTGGTGCCCTTGTCGTTGGCTCCTTTATCGCCGTTGGCCCTTCGAACAAGATCTATGTTGGTGATCAGGAACGCATACAGGTTTTCAACCCAAATGGGGAATTCCTCCAGAGCCTGCCTCTTCCGGCGCCAAACGAACACGAGACCGTACAAGCATTGGCAGTTGACACCTTCCCTCTCGGCCCATCCTTTGGCGACATCTACATCGCCTATTTCAAGCTCGACGAGACGGGGGACCTAGAAAACGTGGCGAAGCTGAGCTCGACGGGGTCGCCGGTGGCGACGTTGACGGCGACGAACCCGCGCGCTATTGCAACCGACGCCAGCAACGGAGATGTCTACGTGGTGAACAAGAAAGCTGAACCACTGTCTTTCCCGACTAACCAAGCTGAATTCCTGCGCTTCAATGCCAGCGGAATACTTGAAGAAACGTTCGGAAAAGGCGATCTCGAAGAATCGACTGGCATCGCCACCAACTCACCTGAAACCTGTGGCCTGGAGAGCACGGACTTGATCGCATCCAATTCGCGGCCTGCCAAGAGTTTCGTCCGCATCTATGGTCCACCCCCGAGCCTGACCCAATGCCCGCCGCCGAAAGTACCGCCGACCATCGACGCCCAGTTCGCGACCTCCGCGCAGAGCACCGGCGCCACGGTCAAGGCCAAGATCAACCCGCATTTCTGGACCGAAAGCACCGAATACGAAGTCGAATACGGCACGGGTGAATGCTCCAAGGGCGGCTGCACGCAGAAGGCGCCGATTCCAGCTGCGCTGCTGAACGGGTCGGTGACCAACGTCGATCTCTCCGCCGCCGTCCCCCTCAGCGGCCTCGCCCCGGACACCACCTACCACTACCGCTTCGTGGCAAAAAGCGATGGCGGCGGCCCCGTCTACGGCATCGACCCCGACGGAGCAGGGCCCAAAGAAGCGACCTTCGAAGAAGGCCTCGAAGCCAGCTTCCACACCTTCCCGGCGATCGAAGAACCGCAGCCCGACAGTTGCTCCAACCTCGCCTTCCGCAGCGGCGCCTCGAGCCGCCTTCCAGACTGCCGGGCCTATGAGATGGTCTCCCCGCCCGACAAGAACGGCGGCAACATCTCGATCGCCACCGTAAGCCAGTCCCAGGCCGACGAAGCGGGCCAGCGCATGACCTACACCTCGGTCACCTCCTTCGGGCAAGCCGAAGGCGCCTTCCTGACCAGCCAGTACCTGGCCAGCCGCGAAGCCGGGGGCTGGCAGAGCCACTCGGTGCAGGCGCCGCGCAACACGATCTCGCTTTACCCACTTGGCGGCTCCAACTTCCAGTACAAGGGCTTCACGCCTGACCTCTGCAACGCCTGGTTCGTGCAGGACACGACCGAGGCGCTGGTCGAAGGGGCGCCGGATAAAACCCCCAACCTCTACCGGCGCAACCTCTGCAACGGCGGCTATGAACTGCTCTCGACGGTGACGCCGCCGAGCTTCAAGCTCGAACCGCTTCAGACCTACTACCACGCCGAACCGCAGGGATGGTCCAGCAACGGCACGAGGACCGTGTTCCGTGCCGACGACAAGCTGACGCCGAACGCGGCACCGGAGACTGAAGGCGAAGAGACCTTCCAAGTCTACGAGAGCCAAGGCGACGGGTCGTTGAGGCTCGTGAGCGTACTGCCGAGCAAAAACAGCAGTGCCGGCAAAGCGAGCACGCTGCAGAACTCGACGGGGACGGCGGGAGAAGTTCAAAACCCGGGCTGGTCCAGTATCGACAATGTGGTGGGGGCGGTCTCGGGGGACGCGGAACGGATCTTCTGGACGGCTTCGCCGCCGCTCCCGCCGCCACTCTCTGTCAAAAGCAACCACGGCGGCGGCCCCGGCGCCCTCTACCTCCGCGTCAACGCCGGTGCCGAAGAAAGCGCCCACGCCAACTCAGGCAAATGCACCGAAGGCGACAAAGCCTGCACCTACGAAGTCTCCGACTTGGTGGAAAAAGGGGCAAAAGCCCAGTTCTGGCAGGGCAACGGCGAAGGGACCAGGGCGATCTTCTCGATCGGCGAAAAACTCTACGAATTCGAAGCCGAAGAAGAAGAAGACGGCAGGCTGGCGACGCCGCCCCCGACGCTGATCGCCGAAGGCTTCAAGGGCTTCATGGGAGCCAGCACCGACGTCAACCGCGTCTACTTCGTCTCGAGCAAAGAAGTGGAGCCGGGAGTCGGCACCCCGGGTGCCAACAACCTCTACTTCTACGAAAAGGGGAGTGGGTTCAAGCTGGTGGACCAGTTGTCGGCGCTGGATCTAGCGGGAGCGTTCAACGGGACTAACGCTCGCCCCTCACCGATCTCCCTGCTCCCCTACAAGCGCACCTCCCGCGTAACCCCCGACGGCCTGCACGCGGCCTTCCTCTCGACGGCGAGGCTGACCGGCTTTGACAACACCGACGCCAGCAACGGCGAAGAAGATGCGGAGGCGTTCCTCTATGACGCGGCCGGCGGCAAGGTCGTCTGCGCCTCCTGCAACGCGACGGGAGTGCGGCCGTCGGGCCAGAGCATCGGCAGCAATGAAAATCCCTTCTGGGCCGCTGCCCGCATCCCCGGCTGGACGACCGAGTTCCAGCCCTCCCGCCCGCTCTCCGACAACGGCAGCCGCCTCTTCTTCGAAAGCTTTGAACCACTGGTCCCCCGCGACACCAACGGCCGCACCGACGTCTATGAGTGGGAGGCGGCCGCAAGCAAAGCGCAGTGCCTGAACACCCTGCGCGGGGAACTCTTCCTCACCGAAAGCCAAGGCTGCCTCAGCCTGATCTCCTCGGGCCAGAGCTCCCAGGACTCTGAATTCTTCGACGCCACGCCCGCGGGCAACGACGTCTTCTTCGCCACCCTCTCCAGCCTGGTCGGCTGGGACACCGGCCTCGTCGACGTCTATGACGCCCGCGTGGAAGGTGGCTTCCCCGAACCGCCCCAGCCCAAGGCCTCCTGCGAAGGCGAAGCCTGCCAGTCCCCGCCGGCTCCGCCCAACGACCAGACCCCCTCCTCCGCCACCTACAACGGCCCCGGGAACCTGAGCGAAGCAAAGCCCAAGTGCCCGAAGGGCAAGGTCGCCAACAAGCAGGGCAAGTGCGTGAAGAAGAAGGCCAAGAAGAAGAAGTCCAACGGCCATAAGAAGAAGGCCAAGGGAGCCAATAAGAGCGGGAGGGCGCCGCGATGAGCAGGCGACTGGCGTCCCTCTTTGCCCTCACCGCCGCGGCGCTCCTGATCAGCGCCTCCCCGGCCTTTGCCGCCTTCGGCTTCAAGGAACTGGGTGTGCGCTTCGAAACCGAAGGCGGCGCCACCACGGCCCTGGCCGGCTCCCATCCCTTTGCGATGACCACGACGGTCTTCTTCAACACCGCGCCCGACCCCACGGTCGAAAAAGCGCTTGCAGAACGGGGCGAATTCTTCCCCGGCTTCGAATCGCCTGACGGTGACCTCAAGGATCTCTCCGGCCTGCAGGCGCTCGGCCTCGTCGCCCGGCCCGGGGCCGTCCAGTCCTGCTCCACTGCCTCCTTCTTTGCCCAGGGCACTCCCTGTCCGCAGGCCTCCCAGGTCGGCATCTCCAGCGCCATCGACGGGATCCCGCCGACCGCCGACCCCGAGCCCCTCTACAGCCTCACCCCGCCGCCCGGAGTCCTCTTGCGCCTCGGCTTCAAGGCGACCGGCCTGGTGCCGGTGATCATCGACGTCGGCGTCACCGAAGAAGCCCCTTACCGGGGCGTCGTCAGCATCGCCAACGCCCCCAACGTGATCCCCGTCTACGGCTCCGAAGTGACCCTTTGGGGAGTCCCGGGCGACGCGGCCCACAACGGCGAACGCGAAGGCACCGGTTCGGGGTCGAGCGAAAACCCCGAACCCTTCCTGACCCTGCCGCGGGCCTGCACCGGCGAGCTCACGACGAGCTTCAAGATCACCTCCTGGGGAGGTGAATCGGCCGAAAAAACCACCCCCACCGGGGAAATGAGCGGCTGTGAAGAACTGCCCTTCAACCCCACGATCAGCGCCCTGCCGACCTCCCACGCGGCCAACTCGCCGACCGGCCTCGATTTCGGGATCGACC
The DNA here is from genome assembly GCA_963708405.1 of uncultured Actinomycetes bacterium. Lineage (GTDB taxonomy): Bacteria > Actinomycetota > Thermoleophilia > Solirubrobacterales > 70-9 > VAYN01. The sequence goes on along the minus strand of CAVPSL010000001.1, from coordinate 682,275 downwards.
TCGGCGACGAAGGGATCAGAAGCACCGCTGGTCGCGCCGCCTCCGACATCAAAAAGGCGGTCGTCACCCTGCCCGAAGGCTTCACCACCAACCCGGCGGTCGCCGAAGGCCTGGCGGTCTGCACGACCGAACAGCTGGGCAACGAAAAACTCAACAGCGAAGCCGGCGAAGGTTGCCCGGAAGCCTCGAAGATCGGCACCGTGGAAGCCGAATCGCCGCTGCTCGAAGAACCCGTCAAAGGCAACGTCTACATCGCCGAGCCCTACAAGAACCAGTTCGGCACCCTGCTCGCCTTCTACTTCGTCCTGCGCAACCGCAACCTCGGGATCATGGTGCGCCAGGCGGCCAAAGTCGAACCGAACGAAATCACCGGCCAGTTGGTGACGACGACCGAAGACATGCCCCAGCTGCCGATCTCCCACGTGCGCCTGCACTTCCGCGAGGGCGAGCGCAGCCCACTGGCAACGCCGCCGCGCTGCGGCAAATACGAAGTCGGCGCCGTGATCACCCCCTGGTCAGGCGGCCCCCCGGTCCACACCAACTCCGCCTTTGAAGTCATCTCCGGGGCCGAAGGCAGCGCTTGCCCCTCCGGCGGCACCCCGCCCTTCCACCCCCAGTTGGAAGCGGGCACCGTCAACAACGCCGCCGGCACCTACTCGCCCTTCAATCTGCGCCTCACCCGCACCGACTCTGAACAGGAGTTCACCCACTTCTCGATCAAGCTGCCGCCCGGGCTGACCGGCAAACTGGCCGGCGTCGGCACCTGCTCAGACGCCGCCATCGCCGCCGCTGCTAACCCCAACCGCACCGGCGCTGAAGAGGAAGCCAACCCCTCTTGCCCGCAGAGCTCCCAGGTCGGGACGCTGAAGGTCGGTGCCGGCGTCGGCCCGGCGCTCACCTACGCCCCCGGCAAGATCTACATGGGTGGCCCCTACCACGGCTCGCCGATGTCGCTGGTGGCGATCGCGATCGCCAAGGTCGGGCCCTTTGACCTCGGCACCGTGGTCCAGCGCCTGGCCCTGAAAGTCAACCCCGAAACCGCCGAAATCTTTGCCGATGCCACCGGCTCAGACCCGATCCCCCACATCATCAAGGGGGTCCTGGTCCACGCCCGCGACATCCGCGCCTACACCGACCGACCCAACTTCACCCTCAACCCGACCTCCTGCGCCCGCACCCAGGTCGCCTCCACGGTGCTCGGCTCAGGCACGATCTTCAGCTCCGAATCCGATGATGTGCCCTTCACCGCCACCACGCCCTTCCAGGCTGCCAGCTGTGCCTCCTTGGGCTTTAAGCCGAACCTCTCCCTGCAGCTAAAAGGCGGCACCAAGCGCGGCAAGAACCCGGCCCTTAAAGCCGTCGTCACCTACCCCAAAGGCGCCTACGCCAACATCGCCACCGCCCAGGTGACCCTGCCCCACTCCGAGTTCCTCGAACAGGCCCATATCCGCACCGTCTGCACCCGCGTCCAGTTCGCCGCCGGCGCCGGCAACGGCGCCCAGTGCCCGGCCGGAGCCGTCTACGGCAAAGCCCGGGCAAAGACGCCGCTGCTGGACGAAACGCTCGAAGGCCCGGTCTTCCTGCGCTCCTCGAGCCACAAGCTGCCCGACCTCGTCGTCGCCCTGCACAGCCCCAAAGTCGACGTCAACCTGGTCGGCCGCATCGACTCGGTCAAGGGCGGGCGCATCCGCAACACCTTCGAAGCCGTCCCCGACCAGCCGGTCAGCGAATTCATCCTCGAAATGCAGGGCGGCCAGAAGGGCCTGCTGGTCAACTCGACCAACATCTGCAAGCACACCAACAAGGCACTCGCCCACCTGGTCGGCCAAAACGGCAAGGTCTCGGACACCGAACCCGTGCTGAAGGCCAAGAGCTGCAAGAAGCCCAAGAAGGGGAAGAAGAAGTAGCTGCCTTGAGGCGGCTTCTCGGTGCGCCGGGGTGGCGGGTCGAGGGCGCTGGCAAGCTGTCCCAGCTTCCTCGTCCGTTAGGGGGCTCGCTCCCTGCGCGACACTATCTGGGTAGTGCCGAAAACCGTGTGCGCCGATACTGCCTACGCGCCCTCTCACGCGCGCGCAAAACTGCACGCGTGCAAAACCACCGGACGGCAAATGCAGGGATATCACTCACATAACCCAAGGCCTGGGCGCCAAAACGAGGCAGAGCCCAGACGTTTCTTGACTAATAGCTCACAGCCGAGCTACTGATAGTTCGCGGTCCGCACTTGGACCGCCTCAGCGGTAATTGGGTTGCCGTTGAGATCCTCATTCGAAAGGAAGTCATGAAGCGCAATCTCAAGGTTCTTGGGGTAGCTCTGGTCGCTGTGCTCGCAATGAGCGCAATCGCTGCCAGCGCCTCGATGGCAAGCACCCCGCGGGTCACAACCGCCGAATACCCGTCCACGATAGAAGCGTCACAGACGGGCACCGTAAACGAACTCACGCTTGAAGGCGGCCGGAAGGTCACCTGCGAAATCGCCAAATACACGAGCGAATACACCAAAGCTCAGTCCGAAGCGGCGACGTGGAGCGTCGAATTCACTCCGGTCTATGAAAACTGCACGGCGACCATCCTCGGCAACGTCACAGACGCGACAGTCACAGTCAACGGCTGCAAGATCACAGCGAACAGCGAAACGACAGTGTCGACCACTGAACAGGAAGGCAAAGGAAACGTCAACTGCCCCGGTTCAGCAAAGATCGAAATCCACGTGTGGCAGACGCACGCCAAACACCTGGCGAATGAAACTGCGCTCTGCACATACCTGATCGGTCATCAGACGAACAACGTCGGGCCAGCTAAAGGCAAACTTGTGTCTAGCACCGAACTGGAACTAAACGTTGAAATCGCCAGTGGCATCGAAGTGACCCGGTCCACCGGGACCGTCACCAACTGCGGTGCGGCGAGCCAGAGCGGTGGGCTTAAGACCAAGGTGAAGGGGCAAGCCAAAAAGGGCGGCGTGACCCAGACCCTGACGATGGACAAAGAATAGGCATCGTCATCAACGCTGAAGCCAAGTCGTAGAGAAGCAAAAAGAGAGGGGCCGCTAGAGGCCCCTCTCTTTACTTTATGGCAAATAAACGCTAGGGTTTGTTGGCGCTGATACAAACCGGTTTGTGGACGGCAGCTGGGCCTTGGGCTGGGATCCCGAAGGTTCCATCGCTTTATTAGGGAGGGAGTGAAGCTGATGAGGTGGTGCGGGAGATACGCCAATTTTGGACTTGGACTGCTGGGGGCCATGGTCGTTGCGGCTTCCCTTGCGTTCCCGGGCTCGGCCAGCGCGGCACTGCCAGTGCTCGTCCCCCGGTTCTGCCCGGACGGGCCCTCTGCTGGGGAATGTGCTCTCCCTCGCGGGGTCGCGGCCAATAATGGGGCGAGCGGAACGGGTGACATCTATGTTGCTGATCAGTTGAAGCAGCAGGTGCACCGCTTCAACCCCTGGGGTGTCCCCATCAGCGCTTGGGGCGCGAGTGGTTCAGGTAAGGGCGAATTTAAAGGCCCGCAGGGTATTGCCATCAACTCGGCCGGGGATGTATATGTCGCCGACCAGGGGAACCACCGAGTCCAGAAGTTCGATCCTTCAGGGAAATTTTTGTTGATGTTCGGCGGCGAAGTGAATGCGAGCACCAATGGCAATCTTTGCAGCGCCTCAGAAACGTGCCAGGCCGGTGTCGAAGGAACGGGCAACGGCTTCTTTTCCGAATTACCCGCGACCTCTCCCGGCAGCTACATCGCTGTTGGTCCGTCCGACAAGGTGTACGTTGGCGACAAGGAACGGATCCAGGTCTTCAACTCTAGCGGGGAATTCCAGGAAAGCATCGCGGTCCCAGGCGAGTCGATCCAATCCCTTGGTGTTGACACTTACTCCTTGAGCCCGTCATTTGGCGATATTTATGTGGCCTATTTTAAGAGCGGGCAAGAAGGCTCCAAAGAAGGCGTAGTAAAGCTGGCCCCTGGAGGTTCTGTGCTTGGGAAGCTGGAACAGGCAAAAAATCCCCGTGCTATCGCCGTGGATGCAAATAATGGCGATGCTTACGTGGCAACCAAGAAAATGGGGCCGCTCTTCTTCTCGAGCGTTGAAGTTCTGCGCTTCGATTCGGAGGGGAGCCTTCGTGGGGTCGAAGTATCTAGTCCGCAGCTGGAAGAAACCACCGGCCTAGGTCTACGGGTGCCGGCGACGTGTGGGCTCCAGGGGACGGATGTGATCGTTTCCAACTCGGAGGATGCCGGAGGCTTCGTCCGCATCTACGGCCCACCGCCCAACATCAGCCAATGCCCCCCGCCTCTCGCCCCACCCACGATCGACGCTCAGTTCGCGACTTCCGCGCAGAGCACCAGCGCCACGGTCAAGGCCAAGATCAACCCCCACTTCTGGACCGAAAGCACCCGTTACTTCGTCGAATACGGCACCGGCAAATGCTCTGAAGGCGGCTGCACGCAGCAAAAGCCCGCCACTCCGGGCGCACTGCTGGAAGGCCCGGTTACCGACGAAGACATCACCACTGCCGCGGTCGCCCTCGGCGGTCTAGCCCCTGACACCACCTACCACTACCGCTTCGTCGCCCAGAGCGACGGTGGTGGCCCGACCGTCGGCGCAGAAGCCAGCTTCCGCACCTTCCCGGCGATTGAAGAACCCCAGCCCGACAGCTGCTCCAACCTCGCCTTCCGCAGCGGTGCTTCGAGCCGCCTGCCCGACTGCCGCGCCTATGAGATGGTCTCCCCACCCGATAAGAACGGCGGCAACATCTCGATCGGCACCGTCAGCCAGTCCCAGGCTGACGAAGCAGGCCAGCGCCTGACCTACACCTCGGTCACTTCCTTCGGACAAGCCGAAGGCGCCTTCCTGACCAGCCAGTACCTGGCGAGCCGGGAAGCAGGGGGCTGGCAGAGCCACTCGGTGCAGGCGCCGCGGAACACGATCTCGCTGTACCCGCTGGGCGGCATCAGCTTCCAGTACTGGGGATTCACGCCGGACCTCTGCAACGGCTGGTTCGTGCAGGACACGACCGAGGCGCTGGTCGAAGGGGCGCCGGGCGAAACCCCCAACCTCTATCGGCGCAACCTCTGCAACGACGGCTATGAACTGCTCTCGACGGTGGTGCCGCCGAACTTCAAGCTCAACCCACTGCAGAGCGGCTACTACGCCGAACCACAGGGATGGTCGAGCGACGGCACGAAGACTGTGTTCCGCGCCAACGACAAGCTGACGCCGAACGCGGCGCCGGAGACCAAAGGCGAAGAGACCTTCCAGCTCTACGAGAGCCAGGGAAACGGCTCGCTTGTGCTCGTCAGCGTGCTGCCGAGCAAAAACAACAGCGCTGGGAAAGCAAGCGTGCTGCCGACCTCGGCGGGGACGGCGAGCGCCGTCTTCGGGGTGGGTTCGCAATTTGACAACGTCGTGGGCGCGGTCTCGGGTGATGGGGGGAGAGTCTTCTGGACGGCGGCCAAGAACCCGGCCCTCGCCCGCGGCGGCGGCCCCGGCGCCATCTACCTGCGCGTCAACGCCGGCGCCGAAGAAAGCCCCCACTCCAACACCGGCAAATGCATCGAAGCCGACAAAGCCTGCACCTACCCGGTCTCGGGCCTCATCTCCGAAGAACCGGCCCAGTACTGGCAGGGCAACGGTGAAGGCACCCGGGCGATCTTCTCGATCGGGGAAAAGCTCTACGAATTTGAAGCCGAAGAACCAGAAGAAGGTCCGCTGAGCACCAAAGTGACGCCGATCGCCGAAGGCTTCAAAGGCTTCATGGGAGCCAGCACCGACGTCAACCGCGTCTACTTCGTCTCGAGCAAAGCACTGCCGGGGACCAGCGGCACCCCAGGCGCCAACAACCTCTACTTCTATGAAAAGGGGAGCGGGTTCAAGTTGGTGGGGGGATTGTCGGACAAGGACATGGAAGGGGCACTGGCAGCCACTAACGGTCCGCTCTCGCCGGTTTCCCCGCTCCCCTACAAACGCTCCTCGCGGGTCACCCCCGACGGCCTGCACGCGGCCTTCCTCTCGACGGCGAGCCTGACCGGCTTTGACAACACCGACCAGAACAACGGCGAAGCCGACGCGGAGGCCTTCCTCTATGACGCGGCCAGCGGCAAGGTCGCCTGCGCCTCCTGCAACGCGACGGGGGTGCGGCCGAGCGGGCGAAATATCAAACTGAGTTCCGACCTCGCCTCCTTCTACGCCGCCGCCCGCATCCCCGGCTGGACCACCGAGTTCCAGCCTTCCCGCCCGCTCTCCGACAACGGTAGCCGCCTCTTCTTCGAAAGCTTCGAAGCGCTGGTCCCCCGCGACACCAACGGCCGCACCGACGTCTATGAGTGGGAGGCGGCCGCAAGCAAAACCGAATGCCTGAACACCCTGCGCGGGGAACTCTTCCTCACCGAAAGCCAAGGCTGCCTCAGCCTGATCTCCTCGGGCCAGAGCTCCCAGGACTCCGAATTCTTCGACGCCACGCCCGCGGGCAACGATGTCTTCTTCGCCACCCTCTCCAGCCTGGTCGGCTGGGACACCGGCTTGGTCGACGTCTATGACGCCCGCGTTAACGGCGGCTTCCCCGAACCGCCCCAGCCCAAGGCCTCCTGCGAAGGCGAAGCCTGTCAGTCCCCGCCGGCCCCGCCCAACGACCAGACCCCCGCCTCCGCCACCTACAACGGCCCCGGGAACCTGAGTGCGGCAAAGCCCAAGTGCCCGAAGGGCAAGGTCGCCAATAAGCAGGGCAAGTGCGTGAAGAAGAAGGCCAAGAAGAAGAAGGCCAACGGCCATAAGAAGAAGGCCAAGAAGGGCAAGGGAGCCAATAAGAGCGGGAGGGCGCCGCGATGAGCAGGCGACTTGCATCCCTCTTCGCTCTCACCGCTGCGGCGCTGCTGCTCAGCGCGTCCCCGGCCTTCGCCGCTTTCGGCTTCAAGGAACTGGGTGTGCGCTTCGAAACCGAAGGCGGCGCCACCACGGCCCTGGCCGGCTCCCATCCCTTTGCGATGACCACGACGGTCTTCTTCAACACCGCGCCCGACCCCACGGTCGAAAAAGCGCTTGCAGAACGGGGCGAATTCTTCCCCGGCTTCGAATCGCCCGACGGTGACCTCAAGGATCTCTCCGGCCTACAAGCGCTCGGCCTCGTCGCCCGGCCCGGGGCCGTCCAGTCCTGCTCCACGGCCTCCTTCTTTGCCCAGGGCACTCCCTGTCCGCAGGCCTCCCAGGTCGGCATCTCCAGCGCCATCGATGGGATCCCGCCGACCGCCGACCCCGAGCCCCTCTACAGCCTCACCCCGCCGCCCGGAGTCCTCTTGCGCCTCGGCTTCAAGGCGACCGGCCTGGTGCCGGTGATCATCGACGTCGGCGTCACCGAAGAAGCCCCCTACCGGGGCCTCGTCAGCATCGCCAACGCCCCCAACGTGATCCCCGTCTACGGCTCCGAAGTGACCCTTTGGGGAGTCCCGGGCGACGCAGCCCACAACGGCGAACGCGAAGGCACCGGTTCGGGGTCGAGCGAAAACCCCGAACCCTTCCTGACCCTGCCGCGGGCCTGCACCGGCGAGCTCACGACGAGCTTCAAGATCACCTCCTGGGGAGGTGAATCGGCCGAAAAAACCACCCCCACCGGGGAAATGAGCGGCTGTGAAGAACTGCCCTTCAACCCGACGATCAGCGCCCTGCCGACCTCCCACGCGGCCAACTCGCCGACCGGCCTCGATTTCGGGATCGACCTCGGCGACGAAGGGATCAAAAGCACCGCTGGTCGCGCCGCCTCCGACATCAAAAAGGCGGTCGTCACCCTGCCCGAAGGCTTCACCACCAACCCGGCGGTCGCCGAAGGCCTGGCGGTCTGCACGAGCGAACAGCTGGGCAACGAAAAACTCAACAGCGAAGCCGGCGAAGGCTGCCCGGAAGCCTCGAAGATCGGCACCGTGGAAGCCGAATCGCCGCTGCTCGAAGAACCCGTCAAAGGCAACGTCTACATCGCCGAGCCCTACAAGAACCAGTTCGGCACCCTGCTCGCCTTCTACTTCGTCCTGCGCAACCGCAACCTCGGGATCATGGTGCGCCAGGCGGCCAAAGTCGAACCGAACGAAATCACCGGCCAGTTGGTGACGACGACCGAAGACATGCCCCAGCTGCCGATCTCCCACGTGCGCCTGCACTTCCGCGAGGGCCAGCGCAGCCCACTGGCAACGCCGCCGCGCTGCGGCAAATACGAAGTCGGCGCCGTGATCACCCCCTGGTCGGGCGGCCCCCCGGTCCACACCAGCTCTGCCTTTGAAGTCATCTCCGGGGCCGAAGGCAGCGCCTGCCCCTCCGGCGGCACCCCGCCCTTCCACCCCCAGCTGGAAGCCGGCACCGTCAACAACGCCGCCGCCACCTACTCGCCCTTCAACCTGCGCCTCACCCGTACCGACTCCGAACAGGAGTTCACCCACTTCTCGATCAAGCTGCCGCCCGGGCTGACCGGCAAACTGGCCGGCGTCGGCACCTGCTCAGATGCCGCCATCGCCGCCGCCGCCAACCCCAACCGCACCGGCGCCGAAGAGGAAGCCAACCCCTCCTGCCCGCAGAGCTCCCAGGTCGGGACGCTGAAGGTCGGTGCCGGCGTCGGCCCGGCGCTCACCTATGCCCCCGGCAAGATCTACATGGGTGGCCCCTACCACGGCTCGCCGATGTCGTTGGTGGCGATCGCGATCGCCAAGGTCGGGCCCTTCGATCTCGGCACCGTGGTCCAGCGCCTGGCTTTGAAGGTCAACCCCGAAACCGCCGAAATCTTCGCCGATGCCACCGGCTCAGACCCGATCCCCCACATCATCAGGGGGGTCCTGGTCCACGCCCGCGACATCCGCGCCTACACCGACCGACCCAACTTCACCCTCAACCCGACCTCCTGCGCCCGCACCCAGGTCGCCTCCACGGTGCTCGGCTCGGGGACGATCTTCGCCAGCGAATCCGATGACGTGCCCTTCACCGCCACCACGCCTTTCCAGGCCGCCAGCTGCGCCTCCCTGGGCTTCAAGCCGAACATATCCCTGCAGCTGAAAGGCGGCACCAAGCGCGGCAAGAACCCGGCGCTGAAAGCCGTCGTCACCTACCCCAAAGGCGCCTACGCCAACATCGCCACCGCCCAGGTGACCCTGCCCCACTCCGAGTTCCTCGAACAGGCCCATATCCGCACCGTCTGCACCCGCGTCCAGTTCGCCGCCGGCGCCGGCAACGGCGCCCAGTGCCCGGCCGGAGCCGTCTACGGCAAAGCCCGGGCAAAGACGCCGCTGCTGGAAGAAACGCTCGAAGGCCCGGTCTTCCTGCGCTCTTCGAGCCACAAGCTGCCCGACCTCGTCGTTGCCCTGCACAGCCCCAAAGTCGACGTCAACCTGGTCGGCCGCATCGACTCGGTCAAGGGCGGGCGCATCCGCAACACCTTCGAAGCGGTCCCCGACCAGCCGGTCAGCGAATTCGTCCTGGAACTGCAGGGCGGCCAGAAGGGCCTTTTGGTCAACTCGACCAACATCTGCAAGCACACCAACAAGGCACTCGCCCACCTGGTCGGCCAAAACGGCAAGGTCAGCGATACCGAACCGGTGCTCAAGGCCAAGAGCTGCGGGGGCAAGAAGGGCAAGAAGAAGTAGGCAGAGCGGGCGCTCGGCTTCAGCCCCGGCCCGTTTCTCCCCGCTTCGCCAGCCACTCCTGTGCCTTGCCGCCGAGGTCGTGGCTGTGCTCGATCGCCGAGGCCATGGTCTCGGCCTGGATGGCCTTGGCACCGGCGATGATCGGCTCTGAAAGGTAGGTCGAGGCGGCGATCACCGCTTGGGCCGTGCAGTCCAGCTTCTCGATGGTCTCTTCGATCAGCGGTTGCAACTCGGCTTCGAGGTCGGGCTCCTGGGCCTCCTCGCCCTCTCCTCCAAGTTGCCTCAGCGCGTGGGCCTGACCGAAGAGGCCGCCGATTCTCCAAGCCCTGGAGAGAAGATCTTCCATCGTCTCGCTTTGCTCATGGTCGAGATCGAGTGCGGAGCGGCATCGCTCGAGCAGGGGCGTCAGGTCTCGGCTTTTGGCGAAAAGGAGGTTCTCGACGGAGTCAGTGTGGCTATGGCGCGGCACCGGGATACCGCCGTAAACAGTTTCGCGCATTCTACGTGGCAAATCTCCTCGATCAGCAGGTGCCACGGTGATGGCGACGCAGGGAGCGTATGCGCTCGCTGATGTGGGTCCCGGCGTCGTCGGCAGCCGTGAAACCCGAGCGCCGAATGCGACTGCGCGTGAGAGTGACGCGCGCGCAAAACTGCGCGCCCGAAAACTCGACACACGGGATTTGCGGGGCAAACGGGTGCTCCCGGGAGAGAATCTATGCGCTGCGGTTAGCTTCCCTTGATCAATGGCAACTGTCCGAGTTAGACATGTCCTTGGCTCCGCTCGGAGCCCCAGCCGCCGGCAAATGGGAACGCCGGGGTTGGTCGTAGAACGAAAGGAACTCTGATGATCCGCAGTCTCAAGACTCTGGGCCTGGCGCTCGTCGCCGTGCTTGCCCTGAGCGCGCTGGTGGCCTCGGCCGCCTCGGCCAAACCGAAGCTGACACCGGAAAACGAAACCGACTACCCGGTGGTGCTGAAAGCGCACCAGAAGGAAGGCGTCACGAACCAACTCGACCTCGAAGGGGGCAGAAGCGTCAAATGCGGCACCGCCACCCTCGAAGGCACCATCGCAAACAAAGCAGCAGCAGAAACCAGCGAAGTGACCGCGACCCCGACCTTCGCTGAATGCACCGCGACGATTCTCGGCAACGTGACACCGGCGACAATCACAATCAATGGCTGTAAATTCAAACTTACAGCCGATGAAACAACGTCGGGCACCATCGCTTCAGAAGGTTGGGAAGTGACAGGCAGCGTTCACATCGAATGCGAAGCTGGCAAAGAACTCGAAATCCACGTGTGGCAGACGAGCGCCAAACACCTCGCTAACGAAACGCCGATCTGCACATACAAAGTCGCGCCGCAGACACCGACTGGTGATCTCGATTACAGGCTCACAGAAAAGAACGCCGGCGGGTTCGGTACATCCGGCGACATCAAGTCGACACTGACCGGTGTCGCCACCACCCGCACCGCCGGCACGATAACCAACTGCGGTGCAGCGACGCAGGCTGGCACGCTCACAGGCGAATCCGTAGTCGAAGGGTTCCACGAAGGCAACATGGTCAGAGGTAAGTTCGAGGACTGAGCATCTCGCACTAGTACACGGAGGCTAGTCAGTCCTTCACGAGCGGCCCGGGCGATCTACCCGGGCCGCTCCTATCTGATAGGTACCCATGGGTACCTTGACAACCACGAGGACAGACCGATAGCCTTGTCTTGCGTCAGGTGGGGAACCGAACGCATCTTCGAAAGCAGGGGGGAAGAACTGATGCGGATACCAAGGAAGCGGCTGCGCTGGTTCAGCGCAGCTTTGGCAGTGGGCACGGTGCTGCTTCTATCGAATGTGATCGCCAGCTTCGCCTTAGCGGCCCCGCCTTTGCTCAGCCAGTTCTGCCCAAGCGGCTCTGGGCTGGGGCAGTGCAACGTTCCCCGCGGCGTTGTCGCCAATCCCACCACCGGCGATATCTACCTCGCCGACCAAAGCAATCAGCGCGTCCAGCGGTTCAGCGCCTGGGGCGAATTCATCGGGTCCTGGGGTTCGAACGGCACGGGGAAGGGAGAATTCCAATCTCCCCAAGGGGTGGCGATCGACTCAGCGGGAGACATCTACGTCTTGGACAAGAACAATCACCGAGTCGAGAAGTTCACTCCTGACGGGGTGTTCCTCCTGATGTTCGGTGGCGAAGTCGACGAAACCACCAGTGCCAACGTCTGCACCGGTGCGTCTGGCGATACCTGTGGCGCCGGTGTGGAAGGGACCGCTAACGGCTTCTTCGGCACTCTCGCGCCGGGCAGCTACATCGCCGTCGGACCCGGCGACAAGATCTACGTCGGCGACCAAGAACGGATCCAGGTATTCAATACGAGCGGTGCCTTCGTGGAAAGCATCGCGCTGCCAGGGGAGTTTGTGCAGTCGCTCGCGGTGGACACTGACGCGCTCAGCCCATCCTACGGCGATCTCTACGTGACCTACAACGCCTTACTTCAGGTGTCCCCCCCGATACTTTCCGAAACCGAAGCGAAAGAAAATGTCCGGAAGCTGAGCCCGACCGGGGCGCTGCTGGGCACCCTGGAAGTGAATAACCCGCGGGCGCTGGCGACGGACCCAAGCAACGGGAATGTGTATGTGATGGACAGGCACCCGGCGAAAGCTCCGACTCCACCGACCGTACAGCGCTTCAGTGCGACCGGCAAAGAGCTGGAAACCATCGATGCCGAAGACTTCCTCGAATCCACGGGCTTGGCGACTAGCGCTCCTAAAACCTGCGGACTGAAAGGCACTGATCTGATCGCCTCCAGTTCTGAAGCCGCCCACAGCTTCGTTCGCATCTACGGCCCCCCGCCGGATCCCAGCAAATGCCCGCCGGAAAAAGCGGCGCCCTCGATCGACGATCAATTCGCTAGTTCAGTCAACTCCTCGAGCGCAACGGTAAAGGCCAAAATCAACCCGCACTTCTGGACCGAAACCACCCGCTACTTCGTCGAATACGGGACCGGAAAATGCAGCGAAGGAGGCTGCACGACGAAACAGCCCGCGCCGCCTGGGGCCTCGCTGGGCGGCGGTGTCGTCAACAGCGACGTGACGACCAGCGGTGTCCTGCTCGCGGGCCTAGCTCCCGACACCACCTACCAGTATCGCTTTGTCGCCAAGAGCGACGGTGGTGGGCCAACCACGGGTGGGCCGACCCCTGGTGCGGAAGCAAGCTTCCGCACCCTGCCGCTGCCGCGCGAACTCGGGGCCGATAGCTGTCCCAACGCTGCTTTTCGCACCGGGGCTTCCGCCCAGTTGCCCGATTGCCGCGCCTACGAGATGGTCTCGCCGGTAGACAAAAACGGCGGCGACATCTTCACCAACACTCTGGAAACCTACAAACAGGCCGACAGCGAGTTCGCGGTGGCGGACGAAGCGGGGCAGCGGATAACCTTCTCCTCGCTGCGCTCCTTCGCCGATCCGGAAGGCGCGCCGTTCGCCAACCAGTACTTGGCGACGCGGCAGGAAGGCCCGGGCTGGAGCACGCAGGCGATCGCGCCACCGCGCAACACGACCTCCTTCTATGAAACCGCCGGCCCCGCCAACCGCACCACCTACAAGCTCTTCTCGGAAAACCTCTGCAGTGGCTGGCTGCTGCAGGACAGCCCGGTGGCGCTGGTCCCCGGCGCGCCGGACGAAACCGGCACCTTGTATCGACGCGATCTCTGCGGCGGAGGCTATGAAGTGTCTTCGAGTGTGGCGCCGCCTCACTACAAATTCCAGCCACTTGAAAGCCGCTACTTCCCGGAAGTGCTGGGGGCCTCGGCCGACGGCGCCAACACGGTCTTCCGGGCCGATGACGCGCTGACCCCCGGAGCCTGTGGGACGGCCGGGATCTACCAAGTCTACGAGACGCTGGGCGGCGGTCAGTTGCAACTGGTGAGCGTACTGCCGAGCGGCTCGAGCGCGGCAGGAAAAGCATCCTGCGAACAGTCCTCGGCCGGGACGACGCAGGGCAAGCCGGGGGAAATGCGCGAAGACAGCACGGTAGGGGCGGTCTCCGCGGACGGGGAACGGATCTACTGGACGACGGGGGGTAAAGCACCGTTCCCGGGTGGCACGGGCGATCAGCCGGGGACGATCTACCTGCGCGACAACGCCCGCGAAGAAGAAAGCAACCACAGCGCCTCGGGCAAATGCACGGAGGGGACGAAAGCCTGCACCTACAAAGTCTCGGGGCTGGTCCCGGTCCCGTTGCTGAACGCGCGTTTCCTGGCAGGCTCCTCCGATGGGACGGGGGCCTTCTTCTCGACCCTCACCCCGGGCGGCGAAGAACAGCTCTACGAATTCGAAGCCGAAGAACAGGAAGAAGGTCCGCTCAACACCAAAGCGACGCTGATCGCCGAAGGCTTCCAGGGCTTCATGGGGGCGAGCAGGGACGCGCGGCGGGCCTACTTCGTCTCCAGCAAAGCGCTGCCGGGGACCAGCGGCATTGAAGGTGCCGACAACCTCTACTTCTACGAAAAGGGCGCCGGCCCGCGATTCGTGGCGGAACTGTCGGCGCTGGACGTGTTCGGGAGTATCGCCGCCGAAACGTTGCCGACGCCGGTGTCGGGACTACCGAAGCAGCGGACCTCCCGCGTCAGCCCCGACGGCCTGCACGCGGCCTTCCTCTCGACGGCGGAATTGACCGGCTTCGACAACACGGACGCCGAAAGCGGCGAACCCGACGCCGAGGCCTTCCTCTATGACGCCACGGCGGAAGGGGGCAAAGGGAAGCTGGTTTGCGCTTCGTGCAACGCGAGCGGGGCGCGGCCGGCGGGACGGCTGGTGGAAAATGACGGCAAAGCCGAGCTCTGGGCCGCCGCGATCATCCCCGGTTGGCCGACCCAGGCACGCGGCTCGCGCGCCCTCTCCGACGACGGCAAGCGCCTGTTCTTCACCAGCTTCGAACCGCTGGTTCTGCGCGACACGAACGGCCGCACCGACGTCTACGAGTGGCAGGCGGCGACGAGCAAAGAGGAATGCCTGAGCCAGCCGATGGACGGCGAACTCTTCCTCACCGAAAGCAGCGGCTGCCTCAGCCTGATCTCCTCGGGCCAGAGCCCCCAGGACGCCGAATTCCTCGACGCGACGCCGGAAGGCAAGGACGTCTTTTTCGCCACGATCTCGAGCCTGGTGCCCCAGGACCCGGGCCTGGTCGACGTCTATGACGCCCGCGTCGACGGCGGATTCGCGCCGCCGCCGGTGCCCAAGCCCTCCTGCGAAGGCGAAGCCTGCCAGTCGCCGCCACCACCGCCCAACGACCAGACCCCCTCTTCCGCCACCTACAACGGCCCCGAAAACCTCAAGGAAACGAAGAAGTGCCCCAAGGGCAAGGTCAAGAAGCAGGGGAAGTGCGTGAAGAAGAAGTCCAAGAGCCACCACAAGAAGAACAAGAAGAACAGCAAGGCCAAGAAGAGCGGGAGGGCGGCACGATGAGCAGGCGACTGGTGTATCTCCTTGCCCTGACCACTGCGGCTCTTTTGGTCAGCGCCGCCCCGGCTCTGGCCGCTTTCGGCATCAAAGACCTCGACGTCACCTTCGAAAACCAGGGCGGCTCAACGGCGAACCTGGCCGGGTCCCATCCCTTCGCGATGACTACCACGCTTGCCTTCAACACTATTCCCAACGAAAAACTCCCCAGCGAATTCGGCAGCGAAGTCCCCGACGGGGCGATCAAGAGCCTTACCGCCCTGCAGGTTCTCGGCCTAGTCGCCCGCCCCGCCGCGGTCTCCACCTGCGACTCCGCCGACTTCTTCGCCGGCGGCACCCCCTGCCCTCAGTCCGCCCAGGTGGGCGTCGCCGAAACCACCGACAGCCTGCCCCCCGAAGTCGACAAAGAGGCGATCTTCAGTCTCGCGCCGCCGCCCGGGGTCCTGCTGCGTCTCGGTTTCAAGGCGACGGCCTCAGTGCCGGTAATCCTCGACGTCGGTCTTAGCGAAGAAGCCCCATACCACGCCTTCGTCCACCTCGCCGAAGCTCCCAACGTGATCCCCGTCTTCGCCTCCACGGTGAAAATCTGGGGCGTGCCGGCGAGTCCGGCGCACGACACCGAACGGTTGGGCACCGGCAAAGTCTCCGGCACCACCAGTCCCAAACCGTTCCTGACCCTGCCGCGGGCCTGCACCGGCCCGCTCGCCACGACCTTCAGGATCGAGTCCTGGGAAGGCGCCTCAGACGAACGGACGGTCCTCACCCACAAGGACTCCGAACCGGGGGCGCCGCTGGGGATGGGCGGCTGCGAATCCCTGCCATTCGCGCCGACCATCACCGCCCAGCCGACCTCGCGGGCATCGAGCTCGCCGACCGGCCTCGACTTCAGCCTCGACACGACCGACCTGGGCATCGGCAACCCCGCTGGTCGCGCCGCCTCCGACATCAAAAAGGCGGTCGTCACCCTGCCCGAAGGCTTCACCACCAATCCGGCGGTCGCCGAAGGCCTGGCGGTCTGCACGACCGAACAGCTGGGCAACGAAAAACTCAACAGCGAAGCCGGCGAAGGTTGCCCGGAAGCCTCGAAGATCGGCACCGTGGAAGCCGAATCGCCGCTGCTCGAAGAACCCGTCAAAGGCAACGTCTACATCGCCGAGCCCTACAAGAACCAGTTCGGCACCCTGCTCGCCTTCTACTTCGTCCTGCGCAACCGCAACCTCGGGATCATGGTGCGCCAGGCGGCCAAAGTCGAACCGAACGAAATCACCGGCCAGTTGGTGACGACGACCGAAGACATGCCCCAGCTGCCGATCTCCCACGTGCGCCTGCACTTCCGCGAGGGCGAGCGCAGCCCACTGGCAACGCCGCCGCGCTGCGGCAAATACGAAGTCGGCGCCGTGATCACCCCCTGGTCAGGCGGCCCCCCGGTCCACACCAACTCCGCCTTTGAAGTCATCTCCGGGGCCGAAGGCAGCGCTTGCCCCTCCGGCGGCACCCCGCCCTTCCACCCCCAGTTGGAAGCGGGCACCGTCAACAACGCCGCCGGCACCTACTCGCCCTTCAATCTGCGCCTCACCCGCACCGACTCTGAACAGGAGTTCACCCACTTCTCGATCAAGCTGCCGCCCGGGCTGACCGGCAAACTGGCCGGCGTCGGCACCTGCTCAGACGCCGCCATCGCCGCCGCTGCTAACCCCAACCGCACCGGCGCTGAAGAGGAAGCCAACCCCTCTTGCCCGCAGAGCTCCCAGGTCGGGACGCTGAAGGTCGGTGCCGGCGTCGGCCCGGCGCTCACCTACGCCCCCGGCAAGATCTACATGGGTGGCCCCTACCACGGCTCGCCGATGTCGCTGGTGGCGATCGCGATCGCCAAGGTCGGGCCCTTTGACCTCGGCACCGTGGTCCAGCGCCTGGCCCTGAAAGTCAACCCCGAAACCGCCGAAATCTTTGCCGATGCCACCGGCTCAGACCCGATCCCCCACATCATCAAGGGGGTCCTGGTCCACGCCCGCGACATCCGCGCCTACACCGACCGACCCAACTTCACCCTCAACCCGACCTCCTGCGCCCGCACCCAGGTCGCCTCCACGGTGCTCGGCTCAGGCACGATCTTCAGCTCCGAATCCGATGATGTGCCCTTCACCGCCACCACGCCCTTCCAGGCCGCCAGCTGCGCCTCCTTGGGCTTTAAGCCGAACCTCTCCCTGCAGCTACAAGGCGGCACCAAGCGCGGCAAGAACCCGGCCCTTAAAGCCATCGTCACCTACCCCAAAGGCGCCTACGCCAACATCGCCACCGCCCAGGTGACCCTGCCCCACTCCGAGTTCCTCGAACAGGCCCACATCCGCACCGTCTGCACCAGGGTCCAGTTCGCCGCCGGCGCCGGCAACGGCGCCCAATGCCCGGCCGGAGCCGTCTACGGCAAAGCCCGGGCAAAGACGCCGCTGCTGGAAGAAACGCTCGAAGGCCCGGTCTTCCTGCGCTCTTCGAGCCACAAGCTGCCCGACCTCGTCGTTGCCCTGCACAGCCCCAAAGTCGACGTCAACCTGGTCGGCCGCATCGACTCGGTCAAGGGCGGGCGCATCCGCAACACCTTCGAAGCGGTCCCCGACCAGCCGGTCAGCGAATTCGTCCTGGAACTGCAGGGCGGCCAGAAGGGCCTTTTGGTCAACTCGACCAACATCTGCAAGCACACCAACAAGGCACTCGCCCACCTGGTCGGCCAAAACGGCAAGGTCAGCGATACCGAACCCGTGCTGAAGGCCAAGAGCTGCGGGGGCAAGAAGCCGAAGAAGGGCAAGAAGAAGAAGTAGCGCTGATGTGGCGCGCGCGCCGAATGGCGCGCGCAGGGGGTGGCGGGACGATCTGAGCAGGAGTATTAGCTTGCGTCCAGCATCCTCGAAGCTCTAGTGGGCGTAGCCGCCTTTACGTGCCCGCTGCCTGACGCCAATCTGAGAATGAAGAGCCCCGCTCCCGCGGGGCGGCACCTAAGTGGGAGGAATATCAGATGGCTCGCAATCTCAAAGGACTGGGCGTCTGCCTGGTCACTTTGCTCGCAATGATCGCAACCGCCGCCAGCGCCTCGATGGCAAGCACGCCGCGGGTTACAAGTGCCGGATATCCGGCACTTGTAGCTGGGGAACAAGTGACCAGCGCGGCTAACGACTTCACGCTGGAAGGCAGCCGGAAGGTCACCTGCGAAAAAGCCAAATACACGGCCGAATACACGAAAGCTCAGTCGGAAGCGGCTACCTGGGGCGGTGAATTCACGCCGGAATTCGTCGGCTGCACCGCAGTCATTCTCGGTAACGTTACACCTGCGACAATTACAGTGAATGGCTGCAAGCTGTCGATGGGCAGCGAATCGACAGTGTCGACCACCGAACAGAATGGCGCGATGAACGTAAGCTGCCCGGGCGAAGCGAAGATGGAAATCCACATCTGGCAGACGAGCGCCAAACACCTCGCAAACGAAACGGCGCTATGTACATTTTCGGTCGGCCACCAGGCTAGCAACTTGCCTGGCATCACTACCAAGCTCATCTCAAGCACCGAACTGGAACTGGTCGGCAACGTGACCGGGCTTGCGGTGTCGCGGACCGGCGGAACCCTTACTAACTGCGGTGCTGCAAGCCAGTCCGGTGGGCTCAAGAGCACGATTAGATCTATCGCCACCAAAGGAGGGGTGAAACAGACCCTCTCGATGGACAAAGAATAGCGCCGAGGGTCTGACGAAACCAGTAGGTACGCGGGACAGCGCGCGCGCAAATTGGCGCGCGCTGTGCAGTGCGTTCGCAACGAGCAGGAGTAAGGCCGCGACGTGAAGTGCCTTCGCCTCTTGAGGGATCAGCAGCTTGAGACTGTCGGTCGGTGGTCTCAGAGTGTGGGGGCCCCGTCTTCCGGGCCGAAACTAGTGAGAGGAGAGTCTGATGAACCGCGCTCTTAGGGCACTTGGATTGGCCCTAACGTCCATGCTTGTGCTGAACGCTCTGGTCACCAGTGGTGCAATGGGAAGTACTCCGCGGCTTACAACCGCTGAATATCCCTCCATACTGACCGCGGAACAGGTGGCCGGGGCGACTAATGAACTGTCGCTGGAAGGCGGCCGCAAGGTCACCTGCACCACCGCCAAATACACGACGGAATATACGAAAGCCCAGTCCGAAGCGGCGACGTGGAGCATCGAACTTACGCCGGAATACAGCGGCTGCACGGCGACCATCCTCGGCAATGTCACAGACGCGACACTCACAATCAACGGCTGCAAGGTGGAGCTCAATAGTGAAACGACAGTGTCAACGACTGAACAAGGAGGCGCAGCGAACGTCAATTGTCCCGGGTCGGCGAAGATTGAAATTCACGTCTGGCAGACGAACGCTAAACACCTCGCGAATGAAACGCCGCTCTGTACATACACGATCGGCCATCAGCCGAACTTCCTTCAGCGAGTGTGGGACCACATTAAGTCCTCAGTTACCGTCACGCTTACGTTCGGCATAGTCTCAATATCGGTCGGGCGCACCGCTGGGACCGTGACCAACTGCGGTGCAGGGTCGCAGGCCGCCAGTCTCGCAAGCACGATTGAGGGTTCATTCCGAAAAGGTGGTGTCCCTCAGACTGTGACGATGGACCCAAGCTAGACCCCCGAATACTCGGGCAAGCTTGATTTAAATGGGACCGCGCGCTACAAATGGAAGGTCCAAAGGCGGGTCTACAGCGTTTTCCTCGCACTTCGCTGAGAGGATCCGGTAGGAGGAAGATCGATGGGCAGGCATCAAAGGGTCGGGCTGCTATTGGTCGCTGCGTTCGTGCTGAACGCGATCGCAGTGACCAGCGCATCGGCAAGCACGCCAAGGGTCACAGCCGGAGAATATCCCGCTGCGGTGAGCGCGGAACAGGTAGCCGGCAAAACCAACGAACTCTCGTTAGAAGGTGGGCGGAAGGTCAACTGCACGAGCGCGAAATACACGACGGAATACACGGAAGCGCAGTCGGAAGCGCCGACTTGGAGCATCGAACTCTCCCCGGTGTTCGAAGGCTGCACGGCGACCATCCTCGGGAACGTCACACAGGCGACAGTCACAACCAATAGCTGCAAGCTGACACTGAACAGCGAAACGACAGTCTCGACCACCGAACAGAAAGGCAGCGGAAACATCAACTGCCCGGGGTCGCCGCTTGAAATCCACGTCTGGCAGACGGAAGCGAAACACCTTGGCAATGAAACGGCGCTCTGTACATACGCCATCGGGCATCAGGCCAGCAATGTGTCAGGCGCCACGGGCAAGCTCATATCGAGCACCGAACTGGAAGTGGTCGTGAGTCCCACCGCTTTCTCGGTCTCGCGGACCAGCGGCACCCTGACCAATTGCGGGGCAGCGTCGCAGTCCGGCGGAATGAAAACCACGGTAAAGGCGAAGGCGAAACACGAAAGCACGCAGCTCAACTTGGCGATGGACGATAAATGTTAAGGCGGCGCGTCAGTATCCCGCCGGGTGTCGAATGACGAAGCCGCTTGCGCTTGCCTTGTCCTCATGCCAGCGCGGGCCGGTGCCGGAGGTGTTGCCTGAGGTGTCCCAGCGGAGGCCCGCGATTTCGGCGTAGACGTGGCCGGCGTTTGCGTAGATCGTGATCCAGCGGCCGGGGCCGGGATCGCCCCAACGGGCTAGGGAGCCGGAGACCATGGGGATGTTGAGCAGGCCGGCGCCGTGGAGGGCGTAGCTGACGGAGCCGGAGCAGTCGTAGCCGCTGTCCCACCAGCGGCCATGGCCGCCGCCCCAGATGTAGGGCTTGGTGCGGATCCGGTTGGCGGCCTGGATGGCTTTGCGGACGGCGGGGGGTGCGTCGAGGGGAGCGACGGCCTTGCCGTTGACTAGAGCGGCACGGTCGGCTGGGCCGGCGGGCGAGTCCTCGCCGGCGGCGGGCTGGGCCGGTGGTTCAGGCGCTACGGCGGAGATGCCTCCGTAAGCGGCGGCGCTGGCTCGATCGGCTTGCAGAGTGGCAAGGGCAGCGAGGCCAAGCAGGGCGATTGCGATGAGATTGCGAATGCGCCGCGGGGCGCGGGGGGCTGCGGACATCAGTCCTCCTTCGTCGGCCGACGGGGTTAGCTGTCGGGCTGGCGCTGAAGGAGCCTGCGCCCCCACCGGCTGGTGGGCTCGCCCCAAAGACTTGGGTCCCCCGTTCCCGGGTATCGGCCCGGGACTAGGCGTGATTTCGGTCTTCAACCGCGCATTTGTGGGGAAGTTGCGCTCGAGCGCGGCTCGACGACCGTTTGCCGCGTGCGCCAAGGCGCGCACGCGGCAAGCTGCCACACGACATTTCCAGCCTCAATCCGATGAGGCACCGCCCGGGGGACCGTCCGCGCTCAGGAAACCTTGACCCGCTGGGCCGGGGTCAGGTATCTAAGGCCGATCATGAACTCGCCCCGGGCCCGCCTGAAACTGGTTCTTGCGACCGCCATCGCAGCGTTGGCGCTTGGTTCGGTCGGAGCCGGATCCGCCCAGGCCGTGCCGACCTTCACCGCCGGGGCATATCCGACGACTCTCACCGGGAGCCAGGCCGAATCCTTCATCTACAACATCGATGGTTACGAAGTCACCTGCGCCAGCTTCAGTCTCAGCGGCAGCATGACGGAAGCCGAAACGATGCTCGTTCTCACTCCCACCTATGCCACTTGCCATGCGGTCAACTCGGGAAATTCTTTTGGGGCAATTATCAGGTTCAACAAATGCTTCTACACAGTTCAGGTGACGAGCAAAAAAACCAACGGAGAATTCTCTCATATAGGTACGGCCAATCTGGAATGCTTCTCGAATGAACAGGTTGAAATCGAAATCGTGGGCGTGGGAGGGACGCTCTGCGAATACACGATCGCGCCCGCGACCGGTCTGTCGGAAATGCGGTACGGCACCATGGCTGGCACGCCCGACGATCTGAC
This sequence comes from uncultured Actinomycetes bacterium, assembly GCA_963708405.1. Lineage (GTDB taxonomy): Bacteria > Actinomycetota > Thermoleophilia > Solirubrobacterales > 70-9 > VAYN01. The sequence goes on along the minus strand of CAVPSL010000001.1, from coordinate 660,286 downwards.
AGCTCAGTGGCTGCTGAAAAAACTGCCATACAAACGCAGAATCGGCACCGTCACCTTCTGCGGGCCTGCGAACGGGAATGCGGAATACATCGGTAACGCGACAATCAGGGGATTCAACGAAAAAGGGACGCAGGTCAATCTCGAAGTGATCGGTTCGTAGTCGGTCCGAGCGCCCGGTCCCGACCTGAAGGTTCTGCCGGCGCGGTCGGCGGGTAAGCGGGGGCATGGCCTCCGATCGAAGCTCCGGCTGGGTCGCCACCCTGAAGCGCACTGCCCTCGAGTTCAGGGACGACAACCTGACCGACTGGGCGGCGGCGCTCACCTACTACAGCCTGCTCTCGCTGTTCCCGGCGCTGATCGCGATGGTCTCGCTGATCGGGGTCTTCGGGAATCCGCAGACGACGACGCGGAGCCTGACCGAGATCATCACCGAAATCGGGCCGGAATCGGCGGCGGAAACGTTCTCGGGCCCGATCGAATCGATCGTCTCCAACCAGAGCGCGGCCGGGTTTGCCTTTGCGCTGGGGTTGGGCGTGGCGCTGTGGTCGGCTTCGGGCTACGTGGGGGCCTTCATGCGTGCCTCAAATGTCATCTACGAGACGGAGGAGGGGCGGGCGTTCTGGAAACTGCGGCCGCTGCAGCTGGCGGTGACGCTGGTACTGATCTCGATGATGGCCTTGCTGCTGGTGGGGTTGGTGCTGACGGGACCGGTGGTCAACGCGGTGGCGAAGCCGATCGGGATTGGCTCGACCGCGGTCGACGTCTGGAACGTCGCCAAGTGGCCGGTGATGGCCTTGGTCTTCATCACCATGGTCTCGGTTCTCTACTACGCCTCGCCCAACGTGAAGCTGCGCGGCTTCCGCTGGGTGACGCCGGGCAGCCTGGTCGCGATCGTCATCTGGGCCATCGCCTCGGCGCTCTTCGCCCTCTACGTCTCCAACTTCGGCTCCTACGACAAGACCTACGGAACTCTTGGCGGCCTCGTCGCTCTACTCGTCTGGCTCTGGATCTCCAACCTGGCAATCCTCTTCGGCCACCAGCTCAACTCCGAGCGCGAGCGCAGCGCCGAGCTCCAGGAGGGGGTGCCGCGAGCGGAGCGGGAGTTGCAGTTGGAGCCGCGTGAAAAAGCCCAGTGAGGATCGGCCCGGCTTGGTTAGCGCGGCTTAGAGGGTCGGCTTCCCTGGTTCATCGAGCCAGCGCCCGAAGAACCGGGTGAGGCGCTTGCCGGAGACTTCTTCGGCCAGCGCTTCGAACTCAGGGATCGTGGCGTTGCCGTAGCGGTGGTCGCTGGCCCAGCGGCGCAGGGTCTCGAGCAGAGCCTTGGTGCCGATTTCGACGCGGAGTGCCTGTACGGCGAGGCCACCGCGAGCGTAGACCGAGGACCCGAAGAGGTGCTGGGGGGTGCCGGGGTGCGCCGATGGGGGGTTCCAGAACGCCTTGTCCGAGGCGGGGGTGGCGTAGAGGCGGTTGAAGGTCTTGGCTACCGGGGGGCCGCCGTGGTGTTCCTGGTAGTACCACTGGGACCAGGTGGCGAGGCCCTCGTTGAGCCAGATTTCGGGCCAGCTGCTGATGCTGACGGAGTCGCCGAACCACTGGTGGGCGGTCTCGTGAGCGACGGTGGTGACGTCAGGGGCGAAGGCGTAGATGGGCCGGGTCTGGGTCTCGAGGGCGTAGCCGAGGCTGGGGGCGTAGTCGATGACCGAGCCGGCCGCTTCGAACGGATAGGGGCCGTAGGCGTGGCTGAAGAAGCGGATCGCCTCGGGCACGGCCTGCAGGGCGCGCTGGTGCTTGGCGTAGTGGGGGTCGACCAGGGTCCAGGCGGGAAGGCTGGCGGCGCGGCTGCGCACGAGCTTGCCCTTGCCGATGTCGACGAGCGCGAGGTAGGGCGCCATCGGCTTCGGTTCGCTCCATTCGAAGCTGGCCAGCTTGGGGCCGCGCTTGACGTGGACGAGCCGGCCGTTTGCCACCGCCGAGAGCGTCGCTGGCACGGTTAGCTCGAAGCTGAAGGCGGCCTTGTCGGTCAGGGTGTTGTTGCAGGGCAGCCAGCCGGCGGTGCCGACCGGCTCGCCGACCGCGAAGGCGCCGTCTTCGGTCCGGTTCCAGCCCTCCGAGGTCCCGTCCGGGTCGACCACCGGGCGCGGCTTGCCGGCGTAGGCGATGATCACCTCGAAGGGCGCCCGCGGGGCGATCCGCTGCGCCGGCGTCACTAGCAGCTTGTCGTTGCCGCGGCTGAACTTCGCCGCCGCCCCGTCGACCGTGACCGCGCTCACCTTCAGCCCGTCGAGGTCGAGGGAGAAGCGCGAGAGGCCCTGCGTCGCTGTCGCCGCGATCGTCGCTTCGACCCGCAGCATGCCGCTCCCCGGCTGGTAGTTGAGGCGGATGTCGTAGGTCGAGACGTCGTAGCCGCGGTTGCCGCTGCGGGGGAAGAACGGTTCCCCGCCTGCCCCGGCGGCAGGCGCGAGCGCGCCGCCGAGGAGGGCGGCGAGCAGGAGGCAGGGGAGGAGACGCTTCAGCCGGGGCACTTTGCGGTACGAATCGTATGTGCAGCGGCTCAGCTCCGAGAAGATCTTCGAGGGACGGTTCGTCGACGTCTCGCGCCGCCGGCACCGCCGCGCCGACGGCAGCGAGGTTGAGCGCGAGATCGTCGAACACCCCGGCTCGGTCGCAATCGTTGCCCATGACGAGCGCTCGGTCTACCTCGTCCGCCAGCCGCGTGAGGCGGTCGAACACGACCGCCTGCTGGAGGCCCCGGCCGGCAAGATCGACGCGGGCGAGACGCCGCTCGCCACCGCCAAGCGCGAGCTGGCCGAGGAGGTCGGGCTCGCCGCCGAGCGCTGGACCGAGCTGCACACGATTTACGCCAGCCCCGGCTACGTCGACGAGGCGATCGTCATCTACGCCGCCTCCCGCCTCTCCGAGGTCGAGGCCGACCCCGACGACGAGGAGCAGATCGAGATCGTCCGCCTGCCGCTGGACCAGATCGACTCCGCTCTGCCCGGGATCGCCGACGCCAAGACCCTGGTCGGCCTGATGTTCCTCCAGCGCGAGCTCGGCCTCGGTCGCTAGTCCGCGCGCGCCAAGTGGCGCACGCGCATCACCGCTGGGCGGTGTCTGCAGGGGATTCGTTTGCGCGGCGGCGCTGAAGGCGGCGATGCGGTGCCAGGCCTTGCGCGACCCTGCCCCAGGGGTTATCCAAAGGCGGTCCCAGGAGAGTGGAGAAGGATGCCCGCACGAGCCATACGCCGAATCTCTGTGCCGCTGGTCGGCATGGCCCTGGCGCTCGCGGCGGCCTCGCCGGCGATGGCGGCCCCGACCTTCGCCGCCGGTGCATACCCGGCGACGCTGAGCGGGGAAGCGATCGAATCCCAGATCTTCAAAGTCGGTCCTAACGAACTGACCTGCACCAGCAGCACCGTGAGCGGCACCATGGCGGAAGCCGAACCGATGCTGACGCTCACCCCTAAATACGGTCAGTGCCACGCAGTCGTCAAAGGGAACGTCGAAACGGCAAATTTCCGTTTCAACAATTGCTTCTACACACTGTCAGTGACCCAGAAAGCGATGGGCATGGAAATCACCCACGCCGGGTTGTACTACCTGATCTGCGGAGAAACCGAAGAAGTTGAACTGGAAATCACCAAAGAAGGCAAAACCATCTGCCTGTACACGATCGCCGGAACCTCGGAAAACAGCGAAATGCATTACGGAACCATGGCCGGCGGCCTCCCGAAGGCCCTGACAGCGTATTGGCTCGTGTCCAAAATCCCCTACAAACGCAAAGTCGGCACGGCGACGCTCTGCGGCGCGGCAAATGGCGAAGCCACCTACACGGGCACGACGACATTGCGGGCCAAAAACGAACTGGGTGCCTTGGTGGATCTCGAAGTGACGGGCTAGTCCTTCTTGGCCGGAGGTAGCCCTCCGTCTTGCTGAGGGCCTGCCCGAGCCACTCGCTCCGCTGTTCCCTCGCCGTCCTATGCACCGCAAAGGAACAGGGGAAGCTTGGAGCTTCCCCTGGTCGCCAAGGTAGCCTCGGTCTCGTCGCCGCGCGGGGCCACCGAAACGACCGTTTTCCCATCGCCCCGGCGGGTACGCGGAGGTGACACATCGCAAGCGAGCGACTGACGACGAGGAAGACGGAGGGTGAGATGACGGACTTGAACGAGCGCGATGCGAAGCTGGTCCAGTACCTGAGCGAGGCCTACGGCAAGGAGAAGGAACTCGAGCTGGCGCTCGAGGCCCACATCGCGATGACCACCCGCGAGCCGTACAAGAAACGCCTCAAAGCGCACCTCAAAGAGACCAAAGCTCACGCTAAAGCGGTCGAGCGGCGGATCAAGAAACTGGGCGGGGGAGGCCAGCTGGCCCAGAACGTCGCCGGCAAGCTGAAAGCGGCGGCGAAGGGCCCGATGCACATGGTCCGCGGCGACGGCGTGCAGGAGAAGATGCTGAAGAACGCCAAGACCGAGTACTTCAACGAGCACGAGGAGATCGCCACCTACCTGGCGATCGAGACCCTGGCGAAGAGAGTGGGGGACGCCGAGACGGCGAAACTCGCCCGCGGGATCCGCGGCGAGGAGGAACGGATGGCGAAATTCCTCGAAGGCCAGGTGAAGACGCTGACCGCCGCGATGGTCCAGGAAGACGTGCCGGCGGCGCAGCGGCGCAAACAAAGCAAACGGTCGGCGCCGAAACGGGCATCCTCCAAACGTGGCGCCAAAGTCAAAGGCAAAGCGAAAGCCCGCAGCTGAGGGCGGCCGCGAGCTCGGCGAGTACGAGCGCAAGCGGGACTTCGAGTCGACGCCGGAGCCGGCGCCGAAGCGGCGGCACGGCAAGAAGAGGGCGCCGCGTTTCGTAGTGCAGGAACACAGCGCCCGCCGCCTGCACTGGGACCTGCGGCTCGAGCACGACGGCGTCGCCGCCTCCTGGGCCGTCCCCAACGGCATTCCCGACGACCCGAGCGAGAACCGCAAGGCGGTCCATACCGAGGACCACCCGCTCGAGTACCTGGAGTGGGAGGGGGAGATCCCGAAGGGCGAGTACGGGGCGGGGACGATGAGGATCTGGGACCGCGGGACCTACGAGCTGGAGAAGTGGGAGGCGGAGAAAGTGATGGTCCGCTTCGAGGGCGAGCGGCTGCGCGGCCGCTATGCGCTCTTCCGCGCCGGCAAGGACGAGAAGGACTGGATGATCCACCGCATCGACCCGCCGGAGCAGTCGCGCGACCCTTTCCCCGAGAAGGTGGTCCCGATGCTGGCCAAGCTGGCGCCGCTGCCGGCGGACGACTCCAGTTGGGCGGTCGAGGTGAAGTGGGACGGGGTGCGGGCGCTCGCCTACTGCCGGCCCGGCCGGCTGGAGATGCAGACGCGCAACCTCAACGTCGTCACCGCGCAGTACCCGGAGGTGCGCCAGCTCGCGCGCCAGCTCGGCAGCCGCGACGCCGTCCTCGACGGCGAGCTGGTCGCCTTCGACGCCGAGGGCCGGCCCAGCTTCGAGCGCCTGCAGCAGCGGATCCACCAGACCGACGCCAACGTCGTGCGGCGGCGGATGAAATCGCACCCGGTCACCTACGTCGTCTTCGACCTCCTCTACCTCGAGGGCCGCAACCTGATGGAGGAGCCCTACACTCGCCGCCGCGAACTGCTCGAGGGGCTGGAGCTGGACGGCGGGAACTGGCAGACGCCTGGTTACTCGGTCGGCCACGCGGCGGAGCTGCTGGCGGCGAGTGCCGAGCAGCGGCTGGAGGGGATCGTCCTCAAGCGGCTCGACAGTCGCTACGCGCCCGGCAGGCGCAACGGCGCCTGGCTGAAGGCGAAGACGGTCGGGCGCCAGGAGTTTGTGATCGGCGGCTGGGTGCCCGGGGAGGGGCGCCGCCGAAACCGCATCGGCGCGATCCTGCTCGGCGCCTACGGCGAGGACGGCGCCCTCCACTACGCCGGCAAAGTCGGCACCGGCTTCTCCGAGCGCGAACTCGACGAGCTGTTGGCGCGGCTGCGGCCGCTGGCCCGCGACTCGAACCCGTTCGCCGCCCGCCGCGGCCCCCGCAACGCCAACTACGTCGAGCCGCAGCTGGTCGCTGAGATCGAGTTCCGCGAGCTGACTGTCGAGGGCATGGTCCGCCACGGCTCCTTCAAGGGCCTGCGCGAGGACAAGGCGGCGGCGGAGGTGGTGCTGGAGCAGGCGGGGGCGCGGGCGGCGGGTGCCCGCGTCGAGGCCCGCCCGCGCGGGGCGCAGAGCGAGGCCCCGGCAGCCTGGTACGCGAGTATCGGCAACGTCCTGCTGCCGCACCTGCGCGGCCGGTTGCTGGCGGTGGCGAACGGTGAGCCGGTCCTCGTCGAAGACCTCGACACGGTGCTGGCCGCGGTGGCCGCGGGGACGGTCGAGCTGCGCGCACCGCTCGCCCTCGCGGATGAGCCGACGCGCCCGACCGCGGTCGTCTTCGACCTCGACCCCGGTGCCGATGCCGACGTCCTCGACTGCGCCCAGGTCGCGCTCTGGATCCGCGGCATATTCGAGCAGCTAGGCCTGCGCAGCTACGCCAAGACCTCAGGCACGCAGGGCATCCAGGTCTACGTGCCGCTCAACACTGACGCCACCTACGCGCTCACCAAGCCCTTCGCCAAAGCGGTGGCGGAGACCCTGGCGAGCAAATTTCCCGATCGCGTGACTGCGCGGACGGCGAAGAGCGCCCGCGCCGGCAAGGTTCTCGTCGACTGGAGTCAGAACGACGAGCGCAAGACGACGGTATGCGTCTACTCGCTCCACGCGGGCAAGCGCCGCACCGTCTCGACCCCGGTCGAGTGGGACGAGCTGGAGGAGGCACTGGCGGCCCGCGACGCCGACCTCCTCGTCTTCGACCGCGCCGCCGCGCTGCGCCGTATCGAGGAGCGTGGCGACCTCTTCGCGCCGCTGCTCAGCGAGAAGCAGGAGCTTCCCGCCTGGGCTGGGCCGAGTTATTCACCTCAGACGTGAACAACTCGGCCCAGCACCCCATCCGCTTTCGATGCCCGCGGTCAGCGAGCCTTAGTTCGGATCCATCGAGAGGTTTTGCGTCACGCCACCTTTTTTGGCTTCGCCCTTAAACCTGCCCGTGAGACCACCGGACTGGGCCGCCGCACCGCAGTTGGTGACGCTCCCAGTGGTCCGTTCGACCGCGATCCCACCCGTGCTGGCGGCGATTTCCAGTTCCGTGCCCGACACGAGCTTGAAGGTAATGCCTGCCAGGTTGTTGGTCTGATGCCCGATCGAGTATGTGCAAAGCGCCGTTTCGTTTGCGAGATGTTTTAGGCTCGTCTGCCAGACGTGGATTTCGATCTTCGCTGACATCGGGCAGTTGATGTTCCAACTCCCCGTCTGTTCGGTGGGTGAAACTGTCGTTTCACTGTTAAGTGTGAACTTGCAGCCGTTGGTTGTGATTGTGGCTGGTGTCGTTTTGTTCATAATGGTCGCCGTAGCAGGACCGTTACAGGTCGGCGTAAATTCGAGGAACCAAGTCGCGAACGCTGATTCCGCCAGCGTGTAATTCGTCGTGTATTCCATCGACGAGCAGACGATCTTTCGTCCGCCTTCTAGGGTGAATTCTGTACCGGGGCTAACTGCCGCCTCGGTTATCGTGGAGGTGTATTCGGCGGTTGTGACCCGTGGCGTGCTGGCAATTACTGCGCTGGCCGCCGCTGCGCTCAGCGCGAGTGCCGCAACCAGGGCGAGTCCTAGGACTTTGAGGCTTGTGCTCATGACCTTCCTCCTCGCTGAGGATCACCGCGACAGGACTCGACGCTGAACGATCCAGCTTTGGCCTCGTCGATCTGAGAGGCCCCGACTTTCAGCGTGCCGGCGAGAGTGCCGGCTTGCAAGCCAGCTGTCCCCTTAGGCCGTCGGCGGAGTGGGGTGCCACGTTTGTCCCTGCTCGGGTCGCTCAAGCGGTCCCCGCGCGCGCCGATTCTGCGCGCGCGGTGATCTGCCCACGACCCCCCGTCCAAGCATGTTCCCCCGCGCACTGGGTAGTACGTCGGAGTGCAGGAGTTTCGGGCTCACCTTCCTCCGCCCGCGGCGGGCTTTTCGCATCGGGCGCTGATTTACCGCGACGCTGAGGAGTTCCTGGCGGGGTCGGTGGGGTTCCTGCGCGAGGGCATCGAGGCCGGGGAGCCGGCGCTGGTCCTCGTGGCGCCGCGGCGGGCGGCGGAGTTGAGGGGCGAGCTCGGGGTCGATGCCGCTGCGGTCAGCTTCCTGCCGATGCACGAGTTGGGGCGCAACCCGGCCCGGATCATTCCGCTCTGGCGTGACTTCGTCGAGGCCGGGGCCGGGCGCCGCGTGCGCGGGATCGGCGAACCGGCCTGGCCCGGGCGCGGCGCCGCCGAGCTCGAGGAGTGCCAGCGCCACGAGGCACTGCTGAACCACGCCTTCGCCGGGTCGCCGAGCTGGTCGCTGCTCTGCCCCTACGACGCTTCGGGGCTCGACGACGTTGTGCTGGCTGACGCCGCTCGCACGCACCCGCAGGTCACCGAAGCCGGCAACTGGGCGTCGAAGGCCGGGCCCAATGCCGCCCGGGATTGCTTCGCCGGCAGCCTGCCTCCCGCGCCACGCGGCGTTACCGCCTTTGCCTTCGACACCCGCGGTCTGCACGAGGTGAGGTCGTGGGTGGGTCGCGCCGCTCGCCGCGCCGGGCTGGCGATGGACCGCGCCGCCGACCTGGTCGCCGCCGCCAGCGAGCTGGCTGCCAACAGCATCGCTCATGGCGGTGGCGTTGGGGTGCTGCGGACTTGGCCGCAGGGGGACGGTCTCGTCGTCGAGGTCGAAGACGCCGGCCGCCTCACCGAGCCGCTGGCCGGGCGCTTGCGGCCGGCGCCGACGCAGAACGGCGGCCGCGGCCTCTGGTTGGTCAACCAGCTCTGCGATCTGGTCCAGATTCGCTCCGGCGCCGCGGGCACCACCGTGCGCCTGCACATGGGCGCCGGGCCTGGCGCCGGCCGCTTAGCTCAGCTCGGCGCGGCGCTGCCGTAGATCGCCCGCAGCCAGATCTCGACCAGGACGTCGATCACCCGGTCGTCGGGCAGGGCCGGCTCCTCGCCGGCGAAGCTGGCGTACTGGACCCGCTCGTTCATCTGCACCAGGGCGATCGCCAGCTCGCGGGCGGGCTGGCCGGCGGGGGCGGCGCCGCGGGCGCGCTCGGCCTCGATCACCGCGGTCACGTCTTCGACCCAGCCCTCCAGCACCTGCGACCAGAGTTGGCGCGCTTCCGGGTTGGTGGCGCTCAGCTCGGCGCCGGCGAGCATCACGGCGCGGCTGGAGCTGAAGACCGCGTAGAAGGCTTCCAGGCCCTGGCGCCAGCCGGCGCGTGGGTCCTCGGCGAGTTTGGCCCGCGCCGCCTCTCGGCCGCCCCGGGCGCTCTCGACTAGGCGGTCGATCAGGGTCAGCACCACCGCGTCCTTGGAGGGGAAGTAGAAGTAGAAGCTGGGCCGGGAGATGCCGGCGCCGCGGGCCAGGTCGTCGACCGAGATCTCGCTCAGCGGCCGTTCCTCGAGCAGGCGCTCGGCCGTCTCCAGGATCGCCCGCTCGCGATCGTCGCCGCTGGCGCGCGGGGCGCGGCGGCCGCGGGCGCGCGCCTCGGCCGGGGTGGGGGAGGTGGTCGGCATTGCCTCACGGTACACGGCGTCGAGTCCTTCGACAAGTTGTTGACAGACTCGACACGGTGTTGATAACGTCCTGGCCATGGCTTCCCGAGTCCTCGTCACCGGCGCCGCCAGCGGCATCGGCGCCGCCACCGTCGCCAAGCTGCGGGGGCGCGGCGCTGAGGTGATTGGCCTCGACCTCGAACCGGCCGAGGGCATCGTCGGCGCCGACGTCACCGACCAGGGTGCGGTCGACACCGCTGTCGCCGCCGCGGTCGAGCGCCTCGGCGGCCTCAACGCGCTCGTCAACTGCGCCGGCATCGGCATCCCCCAGAGCGCCGCGCAGCGGCCCGACGAGAACGCCGTCCGCGTCCTCGACATCAACCTGCTCGGCACCTGGCGCGTCACCGCCGCCGCCCTGCCGGCGCTGCGCGAATCGCGCGGCCGCGTCGTCAACGTCTCCTCCGGCCTCGCCCACATCGCCGTCCCCTTCGCCACCGCCTACGGCGCCAGCAAGCGCGGCGTCGTCGGCTACTCCGACCAGTTGCGGTCCGAGATCGGCGGCGAGGTGACGGTGACGACGGTCTACCCCGGCTACGTCCGCACCCCGATCCACGACGCCGGCAAGGAGCTCGGCGTGCAGTTGGAGGGGATGGTGCCGCCGGAGCCGGTCGGTGCCGTCGTCGCCACGATCGTCCGCGCCCTCTACGGCAAGCCCGCCCGTGACCTCGCCACGACCCGCCGCGGCACCGTCTCCTACGCCGTCCTCCGCTTCCTGCCGAAGTCCTTCGTCGAGAACGGCGTCCGCCGCCAGGTCGAGAAGGCCGCCCGCCGCGGCCGCTTCGGCGCCAGCGCGATGACCGAGGACCTGCTGGCGAGGGTGGGTCGATGAGCACCGCCGACGGCAGCCCCCGCGAGCACTTCGACGTGCTGATCGTCGGCGCCGGCCTCTCCGGCATCGGCGCCGCTTGTCACCTGCAGCAGCGGTTGCCCGGCAAGCGCGTCGCGATCCTCGAGTCGCGCCAGGCGATCGGCGGCACCTGGGACCTCTTCCGCTATCCCGGCATCCGCTCCGACTCCGACATGTTCACCCTCGGTTACTCCTTCCGGCCCTGGGAAGACACGCGGGCGATCGCCGACGGCCCCTCGATCCGCGAGTACGTGCAGGCGACGGCGCGCGAGTACGGGGTCGAGGACAAGATTCGCTTCGGCCACAAGGTCCTCCGGGCCGATTGGTCGAGCGCCGAGGCGCGCTGGACGCTGACGGTCGAACGCGATGGCGAGACGGTCGAGCTCAGCTGCGACTTCGTCTATGGCTGCACCGGCTACTACCGCTACGACGAGGGCTACACGCCCGAGTTCCCGGGGATCGAGAGCTACGGCGGCACGGTTATCCATCCCCAGCACTGGCCCGAGGACCTCGACTACAGCGGCAAGCGCGTGGTCGTGATCGGCAGCGGCGCCACCGCTGTCACCCTCGTCCCGGCGATGGCCGGGGAGGCCGAGCGGGTGACGATGCTGCAGCGCTCGCCCACCTACATCGCCACCCTGCCCGCCAACGACCGCCTCGCCGAGCTGCTCGGCCGCTTCCTCCCCAAGCGCGCCGTCTACTCGATCGTCCGCACCAAGAACGTCGGCCGGATGATGCTCAGCTACCAGCTCTCGCGCCGGGCCCCGAAGCTGATGCGGCGGCTGCTGCGCAAAGGCGTCGAGATGCAGCTGCCCGAGGGCTACGACGTCGACACCCACTTCGAACCGCGTTACAACCCCTGGGACGAGCGCCTCTGCCTGGTCCCCGGCGGCGACCTCTTCCGCGCCATCCGCGGCGGCAAGGCCGACGTCGTCACCGACCAGATCGAGACCTTCACCGAGAAGGGGATCCGGCTGCGCTCCGGCCGCGAGCTCGAGGCCGACGTCGTCGTCACCGCCACCGGCCTCAACCTGCTGCTGCTGGGCGGGGTCGAGGGCTACATCGACGGCGAGCCCGTCGACATCTCCCAGGCGGTCGGCTACAAGGGAATGATGTTCGGCGGCATCCCCAACATGGCCGTCGCCCTCGGCTACACCAACGCCTCTTGGACGCTGAAGTGCGACCTCGTCTCCGAATACCTCTGCCGCCTGCTCGCTTACATGGACGAGCACGGCTACAAGGTGGCGACCCCGCGTGACCCCGACCCCGGCCAGCCGACCGAGGCCTTCATCGACCTCAAATCTGGCTACGTCCTGCGTTCGCTCGACCAGCTCCCCAGACAGGGCATCTCCCACCCCTGGCGCCTGCACCAGAACTACCCCCGCGACATCCGCCTGCTGAAGCGCGGCCCGGTCGACGACCAGATGGACTTCAGCCGCGGCCCGGTGGCGGCACCCTCGGAAGAGGCGCTGACCGCGGCGTAGGTCCGGGTCGTTTAGGGCTCGCTCACGAACAAGGTGTCAGTCATGACGCCTCCGTTCTGGAATTCGAATTTCAGGTCGCTTTCGAGTTTGGCGGTCTGGGAAGCCGAACCACAATTGGTGATCGTGCCCGAGGTCTTGCTCACAGACAACCCAGCGATATTCATTTCGACTGTGAGGTATGTATGGGGTCGTTCACCGGGGCCGCTCAAACTGTAGTTCAGCGGGCCTAGGAGGCTCTGAGCGCCGATCGAGTATGTGCAAAGGGCAGTTCCGTTGCTCGTGTGTTTGGCTGAGGTTTGCCAAACATGGATTTCAATCGATTTTCCGACGGGGCATTTGATGTCCATCGAGCCGGTCGCTTCTGTCGCGTTGATGTAAATGCCGGTGAGTGTGAACGTGTAGGTGCACCCGTTCATTGTGACTGTGGCGGGTGTGACGTTGCCGAGTATTTCGGCAGTGCATTCGGAGTAAGTGGGCGTCACGGAAGCAGTCCAGGAAAAAGTGGTTGCTTCAGATTCGCTCTGAGTTCCAGAGAACGTCGCTTTGCCGCAGCGGAGCTTTCTGCTCCCTTCCAGAACGAGTTCGTTGAAGATCCCGGTTTGTTCTCCCACCCAGGCAAGTGGGTAGCTGCCCACAGGTGTGAGCCTGACGGCGGCCGATGCGGACGAAGCGTTCATCAGGGTCAGCGCGGACGCCGCCACCAGCGCGACCGCCAGCGTGTTGGAGATTCTCCTCATCAGACACCTCTCTCTACGAGACACCCCAGTTAGCGAGGCCATCGTGGCCCGCTCCCGTGAGATGGTCAAGGAGGTCGTCGCCCTTGAGGAGGAAGGCGTGGGAAGCAGGCGCTTTTCCCCTGCAGAGGCTGTGCGAGGAGTTCCCGCGTGCACCACATCGGCGCGTCCGAATTGACGCGTCCCGGGCGCCGGCAGCCTGAGGAAGGGGAGAGAATCCCGCCGTGAGCGAGATCCAGATCTTCATCGCGGCCCTGCTGGTCTCGGTGGCGCTGCTGAACGCGGTCGCCAACTGGCTGCGCGTGCCCTACCCGATCGTGCTGGTGGTCGGTGGGCTGGCGCTGGGGCTTGTACCCGGCACGCCCGAGGTGGAACTGCCGCCGGACCTGGTGCTGCTGATCTTCCTGCCGCCGCTGCTCTACTCGGGCGCCTTCTTCGCCGACCTGACCTCGCTGCGCCGGGACGCGCGGGTGGTCTCGCTGCTCTCGATCGGGCTGGTGCTGGCGACGACCGCGGCGGTCGCCGTCCTCGCCCACGAAGTTTTCGGCCTGCCCTGGGAGATGGCCTTCGTGCTCGGCGCCATCGTCTCCCCGACCGACCCCACCGCGGCGACGACGATCATGCGCCGCGTCGGCGCCCCGCGCCGCACCGTCAACGTGCTCGAGGGCGAGAGCCTGGTCAACGACGCCAGCGCTCTCGTCACTTACCGCGTCGCCCTCGCCGCCGCGGTCGGCGGCAGCTTCTCGGCTGCCTCGGCGGGACTGGAGTTTGTCGGCGCCGCCGCCGGGGGCATCGCCATCGGCCTCCTCGTCGGCTACGTGGTCGCCCAGATTCGCAGCCGCGTCGACGACATCAACACCCAGGTGACGATCTCGCTCTTCACCGGCTACGCGGCCTTCCTCCCCGCCGAGCAGCTCGGGCTCTCCGGCGTTCTCGCGACCGTGGCGGCGGGCCTCTACCTCGGCTGGCGGGCGCCGCGAATCGTCTCGCCCGAGACCCGTCTCCAGTCCTACCCGCTGTGGGAAGTCCTCGTCTTCCTCCTCAACGCGACCCTCTTCATCTTGATCGGGCTACAGCTGCCGCTGGTCGCCGACGGCCTGCGCGAAAGCGGCATCAGCGCCGCCACCGCGATCGGCTACGCGGCCCTCGCCTGCGCCACCGTCGTTGCTGTCCGCTTCGGCTGGATGTTCGGCACCACGGCGCTGATCCGGGCGATCGACCGCCGTCCCTCGCAGCTCGCCCGCCGCGGCACCCTGGCGACCCGGATCCTCGGCGCCTGGGCGGGGATGCGTGGCGCCGTCTCGCTGGCGGCGGCGCTGGCGCTGCCGCTGACGACTGACGCCGGCGGCGCCCTCCCCGGTCGCGACCTGATCCTCTTCATCACCTTCGGCGTCATCCTCTTCACGCTGCTGGTCGAGGGCCTGACGCTGCCGGCGCTGATCCGCCGCCTCGACATCCACGAGGAAGACGGCGAGGAGGAGAGCGAGGAGGTGCGGGCGCGGCTGGTCGCCGCCGCGGCGGCGCTGGAGCGGATCGACGAGCTGGCCGAGGAGGAGTGGACCCGCGACGACACGATTGTCCGTCTCCGCGGCCTCTACGAATTCCGCCGCCGCCGCTTCAAGGTGCGGGCCGGCAAGCTCGAGGACGAAGACGGGATCGAGGACCGCTCGCTCTCCTATCAGCGGTTGATGCACGAGCTCTACGCCGCGCAGCGCCTGGCTCTGGTCGAGCTGCGCGACAGCGGCGACATCGCCAACGACGTGATGCGCCGGCTCGAGCACGAGCTCGACCTCGAGGAGTCCCGACTGGAGATCTAGAGTCTGCGCATGGGATCGCTGCACCGCGGCTGGCGGGTCGTCATCGCCTACGCCCTCGTCGCCGCGGCGACGCAGGTGCTCTGGCTCACCTACGCCCCGATCGACACCTCCTCAGCGGATTACTACGGGGTCTCGAAGTCGGCGATCGGCTGGCTGGCGGAGATCTTCCCGCTGCTCTACGTGGTCCTGGCGCTGCCGGCGGGGCGCCTGCTGGACCGCAGCTTCCGCCCGGCCCTGGCTGGCGGCGGCGCCCTGATGGCGGCCGGCGGGCTGCTGCGCCTCGGCGGCCCCACCTTCGCCTGGGCGCTGGCCGGCCAGACCGCGGTCGCAGTCGCCCAGCCGGTCATCCTCAACGCCGTCGGCAAGCTCGCCGCCGACTACCTGCCGGAGGAGGATCGGCCGGCCGGGATCGCGGTCGGCGCCGGCGCCGGCTTCGCCGGGATGTTGCTGGCGCTGGTGCTGGGACCGACGGTCGGCGGCCACGGGCAGATTGGGCGGCTGCTGGTCGTCGAGGCGGCGATCGGGGTGGCGACGGCGCTGGCCCTGGTCTGGGTGCTGCGGGCACCGGCCCCGGCCGAGCTCGGTGAGCTGGGCGGCGAGGAGCCGTTGCGCGGGCCCGGCTCCCCGGCCGCCGCCGCGGTCGAGGGCGGCGCCGTGCGCGAGCTCTGGGCGCTGCCGGAGATGCGCACGATGGCCGCCCTCGTCTTCGTCGGCTTCGGCGTCTTCGTCGCCCTCACCACCTGGTTGCAGACGCTGCTGGAGCCGGCCGGCGTCTCCGAACAGGGCGCCGGTGCACTGCTGGTCGGGATGCTCGTCGCCGGCATGGTCGGCTGTGCCGTGGTCCCGCCCCTGGTTGCCCGCCGCGGCACCGAGCCCACCTACATGCGCCTTGCCGTGATCGCCGCCGCCGTCGGCCCGGCCCTGCTCGGCCTCTTCACCCCGGTCGGCGTCCGCGCCGTCGTCATCGCCGCCATGGGCTTCGCCCTGCTGCCGGCGCTGCCGGTCGTCCTCACCGCCGCCGAGCGCCTCGCCGGGGTCGCCGCCGCCGGCACCGCCGGTGCCATCGTCTGGCTCGCCGGCAACCTCGGCGGTCTCGTCGTCGCCCTCGTCGTCCAGGCCCTCGTCCACCACCCCCTGCCGGCCTTCCTGGCGATGGCCGCGATCGCCCTGCCCGCCCTGCCGCTGGCTCGCCGCTTCCCCTCCTCGCGGCAGGAGGCGCCAGCGGAGTCCGCCGGCGACGTCCTCGAAAGTTCTCCCCCCCTATAGGGGGAGAAAGGCTTCGAGAAAAACCCTGAGTGGCCGCGGCCGGCGCTCAGGCCGGGCTGGGCGGGGCGCTGCGGGCGCGGCCTGTTTCGTTGGCGACCAGGGCCGCCTGCTCGGCGCCGATGAAGGGGGCGAGGGCGATGTAGGTGCAGAGGGGGGCGAGGCCGGGCAGGGACTCGGCGCCGGTCTCGCGGATGCGGCGGTAGGAGAGCGTGTAGACGACGCCGGCGATCGCCTCGACGGCGATGTCGGGGGCCTCCGGCGCCTCCTCGCGGCCCCGTTCGATCAGCTCTTCCAGCGGCTGCAGGTTCTCGGCCCGGCGCTGCATCGCCTCGGGGCCGCCCGCATAGACCTCGGCGACGATCAACCGCGCCAGGGCCGGACGCGAGGCGAGGAAGTTGAAGAGGGCGACGAAGCCGGCCCGGATGCTCTGCGGCCAATCCGGAGCCCGCCGCACCACCGGCTGCACCGCTGCCAGCATCTGGGCACCGGCGCTGTCGATTGCCGCCGTCATCACGTCGCGCTTGCCGCGGAAGTGGGCGTAGAAGGTCGTCGCCGACATCGAGGCGCGGCGGACGACGTCGTCGACGGTGGTGTCGGCGTATCCCTTCTCGGCGACGACTACCGCGAAAGCGCGGATCGCCCGCTCGGCGTGGTCGTGGGCGTCGAGGCTTTCCGGCCGCGCCGGCGGCATCCGGCCGGGCGAGCGCAGCGGCGTCGGCGGCGGCCGGTAGGAGTTGACCAGGGTCCAGAGTTCCTCGACCGCGGTTGGCATCTCCTCCTCGCGCCCGAGCAGCAGCCGCGTCCGCGCGATCTCCTGCATGGCGCCGATGTAGGCGGTGATCATCTCCGGCGGGATCTCCGCCCGATCAGGCGAGCGCGCCAGCACTTCCCGGATCAGCACTTCGAATCCTGTCACCGCCCGTTCCAGCGGCGCCAGCATCGCCTCGCCGCCGGCGTAGGCCTCGATCAGCGCCATCCGCGCTGCCGCCGGCTGGGCGACGATCAGCTTCGCGAAGGCGCGCTCGCCCCGCTGTGCCAGCACCTCCCAGTCGACCTCCCCCTCGCCGCCGCCCTCACCCGAGGAGGCCGCCGCGGCGGCCTGGATCGCCCCTTCGATCGTCGCTTCCAGGGCGGCAATGAAGCAGGCGCGCTTGTCAGGGAAGAGGTCGTAGAAGGTGCGGCTGGAGACGCCGGAGATCTCGACCAGGTCGGCGACCCGGGTCTCTTCGTAGCCGCGCTCGGCGACGCAGGCGACCATCGCCCCGAAGAGGCGTTCGCGCTGGTTGCGTTCGACCTCCTCGCGCGGCGTTCCGGGGCCGGGGCGCAGGCGCCGCTGTCGCAGTGAGCCTGAGTTTCCCCAGGGGGTCAGGGTCATGAGGGCGTGCCAGCGTAGTCAGCCGCTCGGGCCACCCGGGCGCGGGCCGGAACCTGGGTACGGGGGTTTTTCTCACTTCTGTGCATAAATCGGGAGTATGGCGCTTGGCAGAGCCGATCCAGCCTCTCACAGCCAGCCGCGCAATGCCAGAAACCGCTGCTCAGGCCAATTTCTGGTAAGCGCCATGGTGTAGCCTCGCGAGCCCTCCATGGCGCCGCACGGGGAGTCGTCGATCTTGGTGACGGGGGCATCGGGTTTTCTCGGCAAGGCGGTCCTCGCGACCCTGTTGGCCCGGGACCCAGCCCCCGCGAAGCTGCTCGTCCTCTTGCGTGCCGACGACGACGCTGCCGCCACCCGCCGGCTCGAGACCGAGGTGCTGGCCAGCGAGCCCTTCACAGCCTTGCCGCCCCGGGTGGTCAGCGACCTGCTGGCGGCAGGACGGCTGCAGGCGGTCGCCGGTGACATCGCCGCCGGCCGCTTCGGCGCCGCCGCCGACTGGGGGCGGGTCGGCACGGTCATCCACTGCGCCGCTTCGGTCTCCTTCGAGGAGCCGCTGGACACGATCCTCGCCCTCAACACCTTCGGCCCGGTGGCGCTGCTCGAGAGCCTGCGGAAGGCTGGCGCCGATCCCCACTTCGTCCACGTCTCCACCGCCTACGCGGCGGACTGCACCGCGCGGGTGGTCCCCGAGGAGGGGACGCTCCATCCGGCCTTGGACGAGCTCGACCCAGAGGCACTGCTGGCCCAGGCGCTGGCCTGGCGGCGGCAGGCGGAGGTGGCGGGGGACGACGCCGAGGCGAAGCTGGCTGGGCGCGGCCGCCGCTACGCCAACGGGCTTGGCTGGCCCGACACCTACGCGCTGACCAAGGCGCTGGGGGAGCGGCTGCTGAGCGACCGCTCCCGGCAAACGACGATCGTGCGGCCGACGATCATCGAGTCGGCGCTGAGCTGGCCGCGGCCGGGCTGGCTGGAGGGCATCAAGGTCGCCGATCCGCTGATCCTCGCCTACGCCGCCCGCGGCCTCACCCACCTTGCCGGCGAGGCTGGCAACCGGATCGACGTCGTTCCGGTCGACCTCGTCGCCAACGCCTGCGTCGCCGCCGCCCTGCGGCCGCCCTCGCAGCCGCTGCGGGCGCTGGCGATTGCCAGCAGCGCCCGCAACCCGCTTACGCTCAGCGGCCTCGCCGGGCAGATCCGGCTCTACTTCGAAGGCGAGCCGTTGCGGCGGCGCAACGGCGAGGAGATCGCGATCGGCGAGCTGCGTTTCGTCAGCCGCAGCCGCGCCTTGCGGCGGGCGGCGGCGCGCCAGCGCCTGGCGGCGACCGCGGCGGCCCTGGCGCCGCCGGCCCAGCGTCGGCGCCTGCGGCGTCAGGCCGGGCTGGCGGCCCAGGTGACGCGGATGGTCGGCATCTACGCTCCATATACGGAGCTCGACTGCGTCTTCGACGACGCCGGCGCGCGGGCGCTGGCGGCGGAGCTCTCGGAGGAGGAGCGGCGGGCACTGCCCTTCGACACCGCGGCTATCGCCTGGGAGGACTACCTGCGGGGCGTCCACCTGCCGGAGGTGCGCAGCCTCGCCGAACGGCGGCGCTAATAAGCGTTCCTTTCCAACTTTTCGCCTGCACAGGGCGCACTTATGCGATCCCGGCGTGGCTCAGAACTTTGACACCGATAGATGCATGTGTTTAACTGGCCAAGGCGCCAGTGGCGGCGCACAGACGATCGAGCCCAACGGCCGGGGAGAGCTGGGAAACGGGGGCTCAGGGAAAAGGAGAGAAGGCTCATGAGAGCAGCGATTTCGAAACGCCCGAGGCGCTTCCTGTTGGGCCTGGTTGCTCTGCTGGTTCTGGTCAGCGCCGC
The DNA here is from genome assembly GCA_963708405.1 of uncultured Actinomycetes bacterium. Lineage (GTDB taxonomy): Bacteria > Actinomycetota > Thermoleophilia > Solirubrobacterales > 70-9 > VAYN01. The sequence continues at coordinate 641,232 of CAVPSL010000001.1, read as the reverse complement.
CAGCGCCTACGCGCTGACCCTGCGTGCCGGGGACATCGTTGTCACCGCCGAAGGTGGCTTCAGACCGACTGCCCTGCCGAAGAAGACTGACGCGCCGATCACCATCTACGGCAGCGGCAAAGCCTCGACCACCTCCGGCGAACTGCCCCCGATCGTCGAAACCCTGACGATCGAATTCGATCGTCACGGCCATGTCGACACCACCGGCCTCGAAGTCTGCAAGGCGTCGAAGCTGAAGGCGACCACGGTGCCGGCAGCGCGCAGGGCCTGCCCCAACGCGATCGTCGGCGAGGGCTCCGGCAAGGCCATCGTCGCCTTCCCGGAACAGGCGCCGATCCCGGTCTCCTCGCCGATCACCCTCTTCAACGGCCCGAAAAAAGGCGGCAACGACACGATCCTGGCCCACGCCTACGTGACGGTGCCGGCGCCGACCACCTTCATCGTCCCCGTGGTGATCGAAAAAATCCACAACGGCGTCTACGGCTACCGCACCAAAGCGGAAATCCCCAAGATCGCCGGCGGCTACGGGCACCCGATCTCGGGCAACTTGAAGGTCAAACGCGACTGGACCTTCAAGGGCAAGAAGCACAGCTACGTCAACGCCCGCTGCGAAACCGGCCACCTGCAGGCCAAGGTCCAGCTCACCTTCAAAGACGGCACCTTCCTCTCCGGCACCTTCCTGCGTCCGTGCACGGTGAAGGAATAAGCCAGGGCAACAACGGGGCGGCCGGCTCGCTGCTGGAGCCGCCGCCCGCTGCGGCCGGGCCCGAGGAAGCCTGGGCGGCCTTCGTCGCCGCCCTCAACGACGGCCGCCTGCGCGAGGCGACCGCCTGCTTCATCCGCGAGGCCTGTCTGATCACGCCGGACTCCACCGCGGTCCACGGCCGCGAGGAGATCCGGCCGTTGCTGGCGCAGTTGATCGACCGCGAGACCCGGGTCGACGTCGGGCTCAGCAGCGAGCTGCGGGCGGGCGACGTTGTGCTCTCGCGCCAGCGCTGGACGGTGCGCTCCCACGGCGCCGACGGCCAGGCCTACACCCAGGAACTGAGCGCGACTCTGGTCCTGCACCGGCTCGAGGGCTGCTGGAAGATCGCCGTCGCCGCCCCCTGGAGCTGAGGCCCTAAGGGTTGATCGCGAGGAAGAGGAAGGCGCCGAACACCGCCAGGTGCACGCCGCCCTCCTGCAGGGTGGCGCGGCCCGGCAGGACGGTGAGGGCGGAGACGACAACCGTCAGCGCCAGCAGCACCATCTGCATCGGGTCGATGCCCAGGACCAGCGGGCCGTCCAGCCAGATCGAGGCGATCGCGATCGCCGGTACGGTGAGGCCGATGCTGGCCATCGCCGAGCCGTAGGCGAGGTTGAAGCTGGTCTGGACGCGGCCGCGGCGGGCATTGCGGACGGCGGCCAGGCCCTCCGGCATCAGCACCAGCAGGGCGATGAGGACGCCGACCGCGGACTGCGGCGCCCCGATCGCGCCGACCGCGTCCTCGATCGGCGTCGACTCCAGCTTGGCCAGGCCGACGACGGCGACCAGGGCCAGCAGCAGCAGGCCGAGGCTGCGCAGCGCCTGGCGCCGGGAGGGAGGGTCGTCGTGCTCCTCCTCGCCCTCGTCGAGGAAGTGGGCGCGGTGGCGCACCGTCTGCACGAAGACGAAGAGGCCGTAGAGGGCGACCGAGGCGACGGCGGCAAAGGCCAACTGCGAGGGCGAGTACTGCGGTCCCGGGCTGCTGGTCGTGAAGCGCGGCAGCACCAGCCCCAGCACGACCAGCGTCGTCACCGTCGCCAGCGCCGTCGCCGTGCCCTCGGCGTTGAAGTCGGCCGTGCCCCGGCGCAGGGCGCCGACCAGGAGGGAGAGGCCGACGATGCCGTTGCAGGTGATCATCACCGCCGCGAAGACCGTGTCGCGGGCCAGGCTCGCGGTCTCGTGTTCGCCGCCGGAGATCATCAGGGTGACGATCAGCGCCACCTCGATCACGGTCACCGAGACCGCCAGGACCAGCGAGCCGAAGGGCTCCCCGACGCGGTGGGCGACGACCTCGGCGTGGTGGACGGCGGCCAGCACACAGCCGATGAGGAGGAAGCCGACGACGATCGCCACCACCGTCCCCGGCTTGCTGCCGAAGCTGGCGATCGCGACGACGGCGCCGAGGATCGGCAGGATCGTCCGCTGTCCCAAGAAGGCGCGCGCGAAGCCCGTCATCCCGGGAAGCCTCTCAGCTTGCGCTTGGCGCCTCCGCGGTGGTGCGCGGCCAGTCGCGCAGGAAGGCCTCGGTTTCGCCGGCGTCGAGGGGGCGGGCGAAGAGGAAGCCCTGGCCGCTGTCGCAGTCCTCGTCACGCAGCAGCGCCAGCTCGTGGTGCTGCTCGATTCCCTCGGCGAAGGTCTCGATCGAGAGCGCCTTGCCGAGCTGGACCAGGGAGTGGATCAGCGTCTCGCCCTCTTCGTTGCTGCTGAGACCGGAGATGAAGGAGCGGTCGATCTTCAGCGCGTCAACCGGGAAGCGCTGCAGGTGAGCGAGCGAGGAGTAGCCGGTGCCGAAGTCGTCGATCGCGATTCGCACCCCCCAGTCCCTTGATCGTCGTCAGCCGCCGCGCCGTCTCCTCGGCGTTGCGCATCAGCGTCGTCTCGGTCACCTCGATCGTCAGCGCCTCGGGGTTGAGGCCGCTGGCGCCCAGCGCCCCTTCGATGTCGGCGGTGATCTGGTCGGTGTCGAGCCGGCGGGCGGAGACGTTGACCGCGATCGAGATTGGGTGGCCGGCGGCGCGCCAGGCGGCGCCCTGGGCGCAGGCCTGGTCCAGCACCCACTTGCCGACCTCGCCGATCAGCCCGGTCTCCTCGAGCAGGGGGATGAAGGTGTCCGGCTGCAGCTCACCGCGCTGGGGATGGCGCCAGCGGATCAGCGCCTCGACCCCGGAGGGGCTCATGTCGCTGAGGCCGATCGTCGGCTGGTAGACGAGGAAGAACTCGTCGCGGAGGACCGCCAGCTCGCCGAAGATCTCCCAGCTTTCGCGCCCGGCCTCGATCGCCACCTCCAGGCTCTCGCCGGCGATCCAGCGGGCGACCGCGATCGTCGAGCTGCGCCCGATCCGTTCGAAGCTGCCCTGGACCACCGCCTCGACGTCGTGGTCGGGCCCGGCGGTGCTGGCCACGGTGCGCGCCAGCACCTCACCGAGCCGCCCCAGTTCCACCCCGGCCTCCCCGGCCAAGGGCACCGGCGCCTGCGGCGCGCCACCAGTCGCGCCTGCCTCTGCACGCGTGCACGGTCCATCCGCCCGGTGATCGGCCGCACCGTACGGTTCTTGAGCGTCCCCACGCCGCTCGATGCATTGAGCACACCAGGATGTGGTCAATCGATCGCGCGGCGAAAGGTGGGGCCGGTTAACGTCGTCGTATGAGCGACCGGCGGCGCCTGTTGGCGGTGATCGGGGCGCTGATGTTGACGATGCTGCTGGCGGCGCTGGACCAGACGATCGTCTCCACGGCGCTGCCGACGATCGTGCGCGAACTCGGCGGGCTCAACCATCTCTCCTGGGTCGTCACCTCTTACCTGCTGGCGATCACGGTGGTGACGCCGCTCTACGGCAAGCTCGGCGACCTCTACGGGCGCAAGATCGTGTTGCAGGGGGCGCTGCTGCTGTTCCTCGCCGGCTCGGCGCTCTGCGGGCAGGCACAGGGGATGAGTGAGCTGATCGCCTTCCGCGCCGTGCAGGGACTGGGCGGCGGCGGCCTCATGGTCAGCGCCCAGGCCGCCGTCGGCGACGTCGTCTCGCCGCGCGACCGCGGTCGCTACATGGGGCTGTTCGGCGCCGTCTTCGGGGTCGCCAGCATCGCCGGGCCGCTGATCGGCGGCTTCTTCACCAGCCACGCCAGTTGGCGCTGGATCTTCTACATCAACCTGCCGCTGGGAGCGCTGGCATTGGCGGTCCTGGCGGTGGCGCTGCCCTCGGCCGGAGAGCGACGACAGCACAAGGTCGACTACCTCGGCACCGTCCTGCTCGCCGTCTGCCTCGCCTCGCTGGTGCTGGCGACGACGCTCGGCGGCACCACCTACCCCTGGGGCTCGTGGGAGATCGTCGGCCTCGGCCTGCTCGCCGTCGCGGCCCTGGCCGCCTTCATCGCCGCCGAGCACCGGGCCTCCGAGCCGGTGCTGCCGCCGGAGCTGTTCGCCAACCCGGTCTTCCGCGTCACCTGCGCGATCGGCTTCGTCGTCGGCTTCGCCCTCTTCGGCGCCCTCACCTACCTGCCGCTCTTCCAGCAGGTCGTGCGTGGGCTCAGCCCGACGGCATCCGGCCTGCAACTGCTGCCGCTGATGGCGGGCCTGCTGGCGGCCTCGATCGGCTCCGGCCAACTGATCTCCCGCCGCGGCCGCTACAAGGCCTTCCCGATCATCGGCACCGCCATCGCCGCCATCGGCCTGCTGCTGCTCTCCAGCCTCGACGCCCACACCGGCACCGTCGAGGCGGGCCTCTACATGCTGGTGCTGGGAGCGGGGCTCGGCTTCGTCATGCAGGTGCTGGTGCTGGCGGTGCAGAACGCCGTGCCCTACTCGCAGCTCGGCGTCGCCACCTCGGCGGCGACGCTGTTCCGTTCGATCGGCGGCTCGCTCGGCACCGCCATCCTCGGCGCCGTCTTCGCCAACCGCCTCGCCCACGAGCAAGCCGCGGGCAAGGGCTACGTCCTCTCCTTCACCAACTCGATCACGACCGTGTTCACGATCGCCGCCGTGGTCGTCGGCGTTGCCTTCGTGCTGTCGTGGATGCTGGAAGAGCGGCCGCTGCGGAAAACCGTCGAGGACCCCGACCTCGGCGACGCCTTCGCGCCGCCACAGCACGCCGACTCGCTGGGGGAGATCACCCGCGAGCTCAGCCGCCTGGTTGGCCGCGAACGTACCCGCCGCTTCATCGAAGGGGTGATCGCCGAAGCCGGCGTCGAGGTGACCCCGGCCGAGGCCTGGCTGCTGGGCCGCGCCGACGGCGGTGCCGTGCGCGAGGAAACGATCGCCTCGGTCGGCGACGAGGGCGACCGCGAGCGCCTGCACGAAGGGGTGGCGCGGCTGCGCGAGCGCGGCCTCCTCGCCCGCGGCGAGTTCGACGGCGCGGTCCCGCTCAGCGACGCCGGCCAGCACGTCCGCGCCCAACTGCTGGCGGCCCGCTGCAGCAGCCTCGAGACCCTGGTCGAAGATTGGAGCCCGGAGTCGCCCGAAGTCGACGCGATGATCGAGCGCCTGGCCGAAGAGCTCGGCCGCCCCAGCGGGCGGAAACTCGGAAGATCGCTGGCGCCATAGGCCCAGCGATCCTCCGAGTTCTGGCGAGGTTGCCCTGGGTAGAGTCGCCGCGTGGATCTCGAGCTCGACGGGTTCGTTGCCGCTGTCAGCGGCGGCGGTAGCGGCATCGGCCTGGCGACGGCGCGGCTGCTGGTCGCGGAGGGCGGCGCGACGCTGTTGGTCGGGCGGGACGAGGGGCGGCTGGAGGCGGCGCGGGCTGGGTTCGCCGCGGACGCCGCGGTGGCGACGCTGGCGCTCGATGTCACCGCCGAGGGCGCGGCGGCGGCGATCCGGGACGCCGCCGAGCGGCACCTCGGCCGCCTCGATGGGCTTGTCAACGCCGCCGGCACCTCCAGCGTCGCTGCCCTCGAGGACCAGAGCGAGGAGGAATGGCGGGCGCAGTGGGAGCTGGGCGTGGAAGCGCCGCGGCGGTTGACGGAGACGCTGGCACCGGCGCTCGCCGCCGGCGGTCGTGGCGCCGTCGTCAACGTCGCCAGCTCGGCCGGCCGGCGGCCCTCGGCGACCAACGCCGCCTACGCCGCCGCCAAGCGCGGGCAGTTGGCGCTGACTCAGGTCCAGGCCGAGCTGCTCGGCCCGCGCGGCGTCCGCGTCAACGCTGTCGCCCCGGGCCCGACGGCGACGCCGCTCTGGCTCGACCCCGGCGGTCTGCTCGACCAGAACGCCGAGCGCTCTGGGAAGGGGCGCGAGGAGGCGCTGGCGGCGGCCGGTGAGCGGCTGCCGCTGGGACGGCTGGCGGTCGCCGAGGAGGTCGCGGTGGCGGTCGTCGCCCTGCTGGCGCCGGGCGCACCGAACGGCGCGATCTGGTCGGTCGACGGCGGTCACGTGCCCGACGTGCTCTGAGTTTCTCGGGCGCCGCAGGGACATACAGGGCGGGGGCTGCGGATGCGGCTGCTGCCGGTCATTTCGAACTCGTAGTCGGGGCTTTCGTCGAGCGCGGTGACCTCGCCCTTGACGTCGACGGCGACGATGCGCCAGCTCTTGGGCAGGTTGACGAGGCCGTTTTCGGCTTCACGCTGGCCGCTGCTGTCGCAGGGTTCGTGCTTCTTCTTGCCGCCCGTCTCTTTCTTGGGCGGGTCACAGCTCGCCACCTTGGGAGCGGCCGCGTTAGCGGGCGCGGCGGCGAGGGCCGCCAGCAGGCAGGCGGCGAGGATGGCGGGGACAAGGCGCTTCATCGGGTTCCTCTCGTTGGTGGGTTCAGTTGGAAGCGACTAGCGGCAGGCGCGCCTGGACGCGGAAGCCGCCGCCGGGGGCACGGCCGGCGTCGAGGCGGCCGCCGACGGCGCCGGCGCGCCGGCGCATTGCCGCCAGGCCGCGGCCGCCCGGCTCCTCGACGACGGCGCCGTCGCTGGCGATGAGGACCAGCAGGTGGCCCTCCTCGGCGCCGACGCGGACGCCGACCGCGGCGCCGGGGGAGTGCTTGCGGACGTTGGTCAGGGACTCGCGGACGATGCGGCGGGCGGAGCCGGCGACGCGCGGCCCGGCGGCGGCCAGAGCGCCGTCGTCGACCTCGACGCTGAGCGGCCGCCCGGCGGCGCGCTGCTGGGACAGCAGCAGCGCCAGCTCGGGCGCGGCGGGCTCGTGGGCAGCGGTGGGGCCGGCGGCCGGCCAGGACGCGGTGGCCCCGGCGACGAGCAGCGAGTCGAGCTCGGCCGCCGCCGCGCCCGCGGCCGCCGCGGCTTCGGCCAGGGCGGTGCGGGCCCGGCCCGGGTCGGCGGCGGCGAAGGTACGGGCGACGCCGGCCAGCACGGCAGCTAGGGATAGGCCGTGGCCGAGCGCGTCGTGGACCTCGTCGGCGAGGGCGGCGCCATTGTCGCCCGCGGCCGGCATGGCCTCGACCAGGCGCCGCACGTCCTCGGCCGCCGCCGCGGCACGCGCGGTGATCGCTGCCGCGGCCTCCCGCACCGCCCCGTGGTCGCGGCCCACCAGGGGCAACGCCCCGGTCGCCCGGCGCTCGATCTCGAGCAGGGCGACCGCGACCACGGGGTGCAGATCGCCCACCGGTGGGGGTGTGGGGTCGGCGGCGATCCTCGGCGCGGGCATGGCAACGCTGAGGTTGGAGCAGCGTTGCCCGCTCCGCATCGGGGAGTCGCCTCAATCCCCCCGTTCGGCCCGTGTTTGGATCGGGGGTCCTCCTCAAACCCGCCCCGAATGGCAGACTCGGCCCGTGCTCGAGGGCCGCACCGCCGAGCTGAAGCGGATCGAGGAACTGCTGGCGGCGGCCCGTCGCGGCGCCGGCGGTGCCCTGCTCCTCGAGGGTGAGCCGGGGATCGGCAAGACGGCGCTGCTGGCCGAGGCCGAGGCGGCGGCCACAGGAATGACCGTGCTGCGGACCGCCGGCCTGGAGGCCGGTTCCTCGCTGCCCTTCGCCGCCCTGGGGCGGCTGCTGCGGCCGGTCCTCGAGCGGCGCCCGCAGTTGCCACCGGTGCAGGCCCAGGCGCTGGGTGCGGCGCTGGGGCTGGAGGAGGGGGCGGCGCCGGAGGCGGTGGCGGTACCGCTGGCGCTGCTGGGGCTGCTCGGCCTCGCCGCCGCGGAGCGGCCGCTGCTGGCGGTGGTCGACGACCTGCAGTGGCTCGACCCCGCCTCGCGCGAGGCGGTCCTCTTCGCCGCCCGCCGCCTCGGCGACCGGCCGGTGGCGATGCTGCTCGCCGCCCGCGACGGCGGTGAGCTGGCGCTGGAGCGGATCGGGTTCGAGCGCCGGCCGCTTTCGCCGCTCGCTGTGGACGACGCCCGCCGCCTGCTCGGTCGCGCCGCGCCGGCGCTCAGCGTCCCGGTGCGCGAGGCGGTCGCCACGGCGGCGGCCGGCAACCCGCTGGCGCTGGTCGAGCTGCCGCGCGGGCTCAGCGAGGAGCAGCGCGCTGGCCGGGCACCGCTGCAGAGCCCGCCGCGTCCGGGCCCGTTGCTCGAGGCCTCCTTCAGCCGCCGCCTCGCCGGGCTCGAGCCGGCGGCGCGGGAGGCGGCGATCGTGGCGGCGGCGATGGAGAGTGGACCGCTCAACTGGCTACTGGAGGCGCTGGCCGAGAACGGGCTCGACCCGGCCGCCCTCGATGCCGCCGAGCGGGCCGGGATCCTCGCCGTGCGCGAAGGGGAGGTCGAGCTGCGCCACCCGCTCCTCCGCGCCGCCACCTACCACGGCGCCGAGGAAGAGGAGCGGCGCGTCGCCCACCGCGCCCTCGCCGCCACCGCCCCCGACCCGGCCCAGCGCGCCTGGCACCTGGCCGCGGCGGCGGGCGAGGCCGACGCCGGCATCGCCGCGGCGCTGGAGGAAGCGGCGCGGCAGGCGGTCGCCTCGAGGCCGGTGCCGCCTACGCCCGCGCCGCCGAGCTCTCGATCGGCGCCGGCCGCCGCGGTGCCCGCGAGCTCGAGGCCGCCCGCAACCTCGCCGTCGGCGGCGAGTTCGACCGCGCCCTGAAGCTGCTCGATGCCGCCGCCGCCAACGTCGATCCCGCCCAGGCCGCCGCTGTCGAGGGCCTGCGCGGCAACCTGGAGATGCGCCGCGGCGACCCTGACGCCGCCTACCGCACCCTGACCGCGGCGGCAGAGCGCTTCCTCGCCCGCGGTGAGCACGCCGCCGCCGCGGGCCTCTTCCTGGAGGCGACGGTGGCGCCGATGATGACCGGCGACCTCGACCAGCAGGACCACGTCGTCGCCCGCGCCCTGCTCGCCGCCCGCGAGGTCGGCGGCGCTCCCGAAGTGCTGGCCGAGCTGGTCGCCGCCGAGCTGCAGGTCATGCACGGGCGCGACGCCGAGGGCGACGCGGCGCTGGCGCGGGTCGTGCCCCGGCTCGGCGAGGTCGACCTGCTCCAGCAGGCCGAGATCGTCGGCATGGCGGCGCAGACCTCGGTTTGGGTCGGCTCCTTCTCCCGCGGCGAGGAGATCCTGGCGGCGATGGTTGAGGCCTATCGCGCCGCCCGCGCCCTCGGCCGCCTCTCCTACCCGCTGACGGTGCGCTCGCAGGTGGCGGCGCGCCTGGGCCGCTGGGAGGACGCCGCCGCCGACAATGAGGAGGCGGTGCGGCTGGCCCGCGACAGCGGCCAGCGCCCGCAGTTCGCCTTCGCGCTGGCGGTGCTGGCGCGGCTGCAGGCGATGCGGGGCGAAAGCGAGGCCGCCCGCACCGGCATCGCCGAGGCGCTGGCGATCTGCGAGCGCGAGGGCGCCGCCGGGATCGCCGTCCACGCCCACGCGGCCCTGGCCCTGGCGGAGCTGGTCGAGGGCGAGCCGGAGGCGGCGCTAGTCGAGGCCCAGCGGGCGCGCGCGATCGAGGCGGCGGCGGGGCTGAAGCAGCTAGCGGCGACGATGTGGGCGGCCGAGCTGGTCGAGGCGCTGGTGGCACTTGGCCGGACCGCGGAGGCGGCAGAGGCGGTCGCCTGGCTGGGCGAGCGGGCGGCGGCGAGCGGCTCGGCCTGGGTGGCGATGGCCGCCCGCCGCGGCGAGGTGATGCTGGCGCCTGAGGACGGGATCGACACTGCTGCTGCTGCTGCCCGCGCCGCCCACGAGCGGCTGGAGCTGCCCTTCGCGCGCGCCCGCACCGAGCTGGCGATCGGCGAGCGGTTGCGGCGGGCGCAGCGCCGGGTCGACTCGCGCGGGGCCCTGGCGGCGGCGCTGGAGATCTTCGAGCGGCTGGGCGCGGCGCCCTTCGCGGCGCGCTCGCGGGTCGGCCTCGAGCCCGCCGCCGCCGACCCGGCGGCCGCCGTGCCAGCGCTCCTCTCGACTCCCGAGCGGCGCCTGGTCGAGCTGGTTGGCGAGGGACGCACCAACCGCGAGATCGCCGCCGAGCTCCACCTCGGCCAGAAGACCCTGGAGCGCCGGCTCACCGCCCTGTACCGCAAGCTCGGGGTCGGCTCGCGGGCGGAGCTGCTGGCCCGGGTCGGCGCCGCCCCCGGGCGCGGCTAGCGACTCGTCCGTCTCCCTACACTGCGCTTGGTGCTGTACGGGCGCGATTCCGAGCGCGAGCGGCTGCGAGCGCTGGTGCGCGGCGTGCCGGAGGCGGAGCAGAGCTTCGCCCTCCTCGTCGAGGGCGCGGCCGGGATCGGCAAGACGACGCTGCTCGACGAGGTGCTCGCCGACGCCGCCGGGGCGCGGGTCCTGCGCGCCGCTGGCCATGAGGCCGAGGCGGAGATCCCCTACGCCGGCCTTTCGGCCCTGCTGCCACCGGTGCTGCCGCTGCGCGAACAGTTGCCGGATTCGCAGCGGGCGGCCCTTGGTGGAGCCCTGGCGCTGGAGGAGGCGCCGCCGCGCGACCGCTTCGCCTTGCCGGTGGCGCTGCTCGGACTGCTCGCCGCCGCCGCCGAGGAGCGGCCGCTGCTGGTCGTCGTCGACGACTTCCACTGGCTCGACGCCGCCTCGCGCGAAGCGCTCGTCTTCGCCTCCCAGCGCCTCGGCGCCGAGGCGATCGGGATCCTGCTCGCCGCCCGCGACGGCCAGCCCGAGCCGCTGGCCCCGCCCGGGTTGGAGCGGCTGCGGCTGGCACCGCTCGGCGAGGCGCCGGCGCGGGCGCTGCTCGGCGAGGGCGAGCGGCTGGCGCCGGAAGTAACCGAGGCGCTGCTGGCGGCGAGCGCCGGCAACCCGCTGGCGCTGCGCGAGCTGCCGCGCTCGCTCAGCCCCGAGCAGCGCGCCGGCGAGGCGCCCCTGGCCCATCAGCCGGCGGCTGGGGGAGAAGTCCAGGCTGCCTTCGCCGCGCAGCTAGCGGGACTGCCGGCAGCGACGGCGACCGCGCTGCTGATCCTTGCCGCCGGCGAGGGGGCGCCGGCGGCTGCAGTCGAGGACGCCCTCGCCCGGCGCGAGATCGCCACTGTGGCGCTGGAGCCTGCCGTCGCTGCCGGCTTCCTCGTCGCCGGCGAGCAGGGGCCGCGCTTCCGCCACCCGCTGCTCGCCTCGGCCGCCTACCACGCCGCTCCCAGCGGTGAGCGCCGCGCCGCCCACGCGGCGCTGGCGGCGGTGCTGGAGGAACCGGCCCGCCGGGCTTGGCAGCTCGCCGCCGCCGCGGTCGCTCCCGACCCCGAGGCCGCCGCCGCCCTCGCCGCGGTCGCCACCGAGGCCCGCGCCGCCGGTGCTCACGCCGACGCCGCCCGCGCCTTCGCCCGCGCCGCCGAGCTAGCGCCTGCCGGTCCCGAGCGGGCGGGGATGGAGCTGCAGGCGGCCCGCGACCACGCCGTCGCCGGGCATGGCGCCGCGGCGCTGGAGCTGGCCGAGCGCGCCGCCGTCAGTGCGGGCGACGATGCTCTGCGCGACGCCGCCGAGCGCCTGCGCGCCCATCTGCTGATGCGGACCGGCGACCCGGTGGCCGGCATCGCCTCCCTGGAAGCGCTCTCGGCCCGCGCCGCCGCCCGCGGCGAACAGGCCTCCGCCGCCCGTCTCCTGCTCGAGGCCTCGCTGGTGCTGATGTTCGCCGGCCAGATGAAGGAGATGGTCGATCTCGGCGAGCGCGCCCGCGTCCTCGCCGCCGGTACCGACGAGGAGCTGACGATGCTGGCCGGGGTGGTCAGCGGCGAGGGGATGCTGGCCCTGGGTCGCACCGCCGAGGGCGAGGGGCTGCTGCTGGCGGGCGAGCCGCTGTTGCTCGCCGCCGACCCCCGCTCGGAGGTGGCCGAGGTCGCCTGCATGGCGGCGATGTGCGGGCTCTGGATCGAGCGCTTCGAGCTCAGCGATCGGGTGCTGAGCGCGATGGTCGCCCGCGCCCGCGAGGCCAGCGCCGTCGGCCGCGTCGTCTACCCGCTGGTGGTGCGGACGCAGTTGCACTGGCGCCGCGGTCGCTGGGCCGCCGCCTACGCCGACGCCGAGGAGTGCACCCGGCTCGCCCGCGAGAGTGGTCAGAGCGGCGTGCTCTCGCTGGCGCTGGCGATGCTGGGGCGAGCCGAGGGAGGGATCGGCCGCCTCGCCGAGGCGCGCGAGCACGCCCGCGAGGGGGTGGCGCTGGGCGAGCAGGCGGCGGGAGAGGCGACCGTCCTGCACGCGCTGGCGGCACTCGGCTTCACCGAGCTCAGCTCCGGCCGCGCCGACCTGGCGCTGGCGCCGCTGCAGCGGGCGGCGGAGATCAGCCGCCGCCTGGGCCACGGCGAGCCGGCGATCTCCCTGCACTCACCGGACCTGGTCGAGGCGCTGGCCCGGGTCGGCCGGGCCGAGGAGGCCGGGCGCGAGCTGGAGTGGCTGGCGGCCGGGGCCGAGTGCACCGGCTCAGCCTGGGCCAACGCCACCGCCGCCCGCGGGCGCCTGCTGCTTGCCGCCGACGGGGAGGTCGAGTCGGAGGCCGAGGCCGCCTTCGCCTGGCACGACCGGGTCGAGATGCCCTTCGAGCGCGCCCGCACCGAGCTGGCGCTGGGCGAGCGCCTGCGCCGCGCTCGCCGCCGCGCCGCCGCCCGCGGCTGGCTGGAGCGGGCCCAGCGCGGCTTCGAGCGGCTCGGCGCCGAGCCCTGGGCGGCCCGCGCCCGCACCGAGCTGCGCGCCACCGGCGGCCGCGCCGCCCCGCACGCGGCGGCGCCGGTCGAGGAGCTGACCCCGCACGAGCTGCAGGTGGCGCTGCTGGTCGCCGAGGGCCGCACCAACCGCGAGGTCGGCGCCGCGCTCTTCCTCAGCCCGAAGACGATCGAGCACCACCTCGGCTCGATCTACCGCAAGCTGGGCCTGCGCTCGCGCGTGCAACTGGCGGCGCTGCTGGCCGATCAGTTGCCTTCGCCGGGCCGGACGGCGCCGGTCTCGTAGGCGAAGATCACCGCCTGCACGCGGCTGCGCACGCCGAGCTTGCCGAGCACCCGGGTCACGTGCGTCTTCACCGTGCCCTCGGTGAGGAATAGCTCCTCGCCGATCTCGGCGTTGCTGAACCCGCGCGCCAGCAACCGCAGTACGTGCGCCTCGCGCTCAGTTAGCTGCTCCAGACGCCGCAGCGCCTCGGGGTCGGCGGCGGGGGCGGTGAGGTGGCGCTCGACCAGCCGCCGCGTCACCGCCGGGTCGATCAGGGACTCGCCGCGGGCGACCGTGCGCACGCCTTCGGCCAGCGCCTCCGGCGAGGTCGCCTTGAGCAGGAAGCCGGCGGCCCCGGCCCGCAGGGCCAGCAGCACGTACTCGTCGAGGTCGAAGCTGGTCAGCACGATCACCCGCGCCCGCGAGCCGGCGGCGAGCAGCCGCCGCGTCGCCTCGATCCCGTCCAGGGTCGGCATCCGCACGTCCATCAGCACCACGTCGGGATGCTTGGCGAGGGCGACGTCGACCGCTTCGGCGCCGTCACTGGCCTCGCCGACCACGACCAGGTCCCCGCTCGCTTCCAGCATCGCCACCAGGCCGCCGCGCAGCAACGGCTGGTCGTCGGCGACGACGACCTTGACGGCGGCGGAGCCGGGATCGCTCACCGGCCCATGATCCCCGACCGCCCGCTCCCAGCGCCACCGACTTACGGCTGGACGCCGCACGACTTTCGTCGCGCCGCTAGCCGTTGCGGCGTCGCCGCTCGTCCCGTGCCGCGTAGAGAGCGGGGAGGGCGGCGATGTCCTTGGGTCGGCCCAGCTCCTCCTTGGAGGCGATTACCGCCTCGAGGGTGAGGACGCGGACGCGGAAGTCGCCGAGCTGCAGCTCGACCGTCGCCGCTTCCTCGTAGCCGCCGACCGCGGCCGCCTCGGGGACGACGTCGACGGGGCCGGCGTCGGTTTCGAAGTGCTGCGGGCGCCAGCCGAGGAAGTCGGCGCCCTCGAGCTCGACCCGCTTCTCGCCGCCCCGCTCGCGCACCCCGAGCGCGTTGAGCGCGTCGGCCAGCCGCTCGGCGTTGTCGAGGTCGCGGCGCGGCATCACGTCGAGGTCGAGGGTCACCGCCGGGCTGCCCTGCAGCCAGGCCGCCAGCGCCCCGATTACGTAGAAGTCGACCTCGTGCTCGACCAGGGTGCGCAGCAGCCGCTCGGGATCCAGCTCGTTCACTGTCCGCTCTCCGCCAGGGTCCGTAGGCGCGCGAAGCGTCGCAGTGAGTTCAGCCGTTCGAGCGGGGACAGGTCCAGCAACTGCCGCGCCAGCTCGACGTCCCCGGGGTCCGCTGCCACCTCGACTTTGACCTCAAGCCGGCGCCCGCAGGCCGCCGCTAGTCGCTGCAAGGTCGCCCACGAAGGCGCCGTCTCGTTCCCCTCGTAACGGGCGACAGCCGGCTGCGACGTCTGCGCCCGCTGCGCCAGGGCGCGCTGCGAAAGGCCGGCGTCGAGCCGCAGCTCGCGCACGAGAGCACCGAGGGACTCAGTCATGACGATACCGTATCAGGTATCGCCAAGCACGAATCTGGTTAGACCGACCTAGATGCCGGGCGACCGTTTGATTTCGTGCCGCTCGGCGGGGTGGGCGCCGCCCTTCTTGTCGAGCGTCTCTAGGGCCTGGGAGATGTCGTCGGCGAGGCGGTCGACCTGGGCGCGGCTGAGGGTCTCCTTGACCAGCGCCCGCATGATTTTCACGTTTTCGGCATTGGGCGGCATCGTGTAGGCGGGCAGCATCCAGCCGCGCTCGGCCGAGAGCTGCCAGGAGACGTCGAACTCGTCGTAGTCCTTGCCCTCGCGCAGTTTGAAAGCGACCAGCGGCAACTGCTCTTTGTCAGCCCCGATCAGCTCGAAGTTGCCGCTCGCCTCCAGCTTCCCGGCCAGCGCCTTGGCGTTCTCCTCCATCACTTTCATCACGTGCGTGTAGCCCTCGCGACCGAGGCGGACGAAGTTGAAGTACTGCGCCAGCACCATCGAGGCGCCGGTGGAGAAATTGAGGGTAAAGGTGGCGTCGGTCTTGCCCAGGTAGTTCTCGTAGAAGACGAGTTCGTCGGCCAGGTCCGCTTTCTCGCGGAAGACGAGCCAGCCGATGCCGGGGTAGACGAGCCCGAACTTGTGGCCGGAGACGTTGATCGAGCGCACCTGCTCGAGCCGGAAATCCCACTCCGAGTCCGGGTAGAGGAAGGGCCAGACGAAGCCGCCGCTGGCGGCGTCGACGTGGATCGGCACGTCCAGACCCTTCTCGTTCTTGATCTCCAGCAGCAGCTTGTTGATGCCGACGATGTCGTCGGCGTGGCCGGTGAAGGTGGTGCCGAGCACGGCGGCGACGCCGATCGTGTTCTCGTCGATGTGGGGCTCGACGTCCTCGGGCCCGATCACGAACATGTCCTCCTGCAGGCGGACGATCCGCGGTTCGACGTCGAAGTAGCGGCAGAACTTTTCCCAGACCACGTGCACATCGCCGCCGAAGACGAGGTTCGGCTTGTCGACCGCCTTGCCTTCGGCTTCGCGCCGCTCCTTCCATTTCCACTTCAGCGAGAGGGCGCCGAGCATGATCGCCTCCGAAGAGCCCTGGGTGCGGCAGCCGGTGGTCTCGCCGGGGGCGTGGAAAAGGTCGGCGAGCATGCGCACGCAGCGCTGCTCGATTTCGGCCGAGATCGGGTACTCGGCGTGGTCGATGAAGTTGCGGTACAGGTTCTCGGCGATCAGCCGCTGCGCCTCCGGCTCCATCCAGGTGGTGACGAAGGTGGCGAGGTTGCGCCAGGGGTCCCCCTCGAGAACCAGTTCCTCGTCGACCAGCCGCATCGCGTCGAGCGCCGCCATGCCGGTGGCCGGGAACTCCTTGTCGGGCGCGTCTTCGGTGAGGAAGCGAACGCCATAGAGCATCGCCTCGTCGCTGGGCCCATTCCCCTTGCCGCTCATGTGCGAAACCTACAGGTAGCTGAGGGAGGTGTTGTTGATTTTCGCCTCGCTCGCCTCTTCCCGCCGCCACGGCAGCAGCAACGGCGTCGCCAGCAGCAGGACGCCGGCGGCGGCGATTGCGTCCCGGGGCGAGGTCAGCGTCGCCAGCACTCCCCAGAGCGCGGTGAGGGCGGCGATCGAGGCGTTGCTGCCGATCGACCAGGCGGCGAGCACGCGGGCGACCCGGTCATCCGCGGTCTGCTCGAGCCGGTAGGTGGCGAGGACCGGGTTGAAGACGCCGACGCTGGCGACGAGGCCGAACTGGACAGCGAAGACGAGGGCGAGGCCGCCGAGGCCGGGGGAGACGAAGGCGAGCCCGAGCGACCAGCAGGCGCGCAGCGCCCCGCCGACCAGCATCGTCCGCCGCTCGCCGAAGCGGCTGACGAGGCGGCGCGAGAGGCGGGCGCCGAGCAGGCCGCCGACGCAGGGAGCGCCGAAGGCGAGCCCGTACTCGAGCGGCGAGAAGCCGAGGTCGCCGAGCATCAGCACCGCCATCAGCGGCGCCGTGGCCATGATCAGGCCGTTGACGAAGACCGTGTTGAAGAAGAGCGGCCGCAGGGTCGGGTGGCCGAGGATGTGGCGCCAACCGGCGAGCAGCTCGGCGCCGCGGGCGCCGTCGGGCCCGGTTCGTTCGGGCGGCGCCTCGCGCCGGCGAATCCGGCCCAGCCCCGCCGCCGAGAGCAGGTAGCTCATCGCGTCGGCGATGACCGTCACCACCGGCCCCAGCAGCCCGATCATCGCTCCGCCCAGCGGCGGCCCGACCACGATCGCGCTCCAGGTCGTCTGCTCGAAGCGCGAGTTGGCGAGCAGCAGTTGCTGCTTCGGCAGCAGCGTTTTGAGGAAGGCGCCGCTGGCGGCACGGAAGGCGATGTCGGCGGCACCGACGACCACCGCGACGACCAGCAACTGGGCGAAGCTGAGCCGCCCCAGCGCGTAGGCGGCGGGGACGCTGATGACCGCGGCGAAGCGCAGCACGTCCATCGCCACCATCACCCGCCGCTTGCGGCGGAACTCGACCCAGGGCCCGAGCGGCAGCGCCACCGCCGCCCCGACCGCCGTCCCCGCTGCCGCCAGCAGCGAGACTTCGCCCGGCCCCGCGTGCAGGACCAGGATCGCGATCAGCGGCAAGGCGTCGAAGGCGAGCCAGGTGCCGACGGTGCTGACCGCGAACGCCGCCCAAAGCCAGCCGAAGTCCCGCCTCGTCTCCATCCCCCGATCAAAGCGCGGCGAGAGGCGGATCCCCAGTGGGCGCTCTAGGCTGCGGTTCGTGGACTTTGGCGGGGGCCAGACCTGGTTCATCGCCGGCGCGATCCTCTTCCTCGCCGCCGGTGCTCACGCGCTGCTGGCCCTGCTGGACACGCTGCGGCCGCGCTGGTTCGCCCCGATCGACGACTCGGTGCGGGCGCCGATGGAAGCCACGGGGATGCGCTTCCGTCGGCCCTTTCCGGGCGAGGGGTCGAAGCCGTCGCTCTGGCGCTTCTGGCTCGGCTTCAACGTCAGCCACGGCCTCGGCGCCTTCGCCTTCGGCGCCGTTTGCATCCTCATCGCCGCCCACGACTACGGCCTGGTCGCGCGCATCGGCGGCCTGCAGGCGCTGACGATCGCCGTCGCCGCCTGCTACTTCCTCACCGCCCTGCGCTACTGGTTCAACGCCGTGCAGCTCCTCACCGGCACCGCCACTACTTGCTTCTTGCTGGCCGCCGTCCTTCCGGCCTGAGAACCTCACATTTGGCCGCCCCGCAGCGTTCTTCAACCAGATGCCCGAGACCGAGCTCAAAACCGGATCGCACTGGACTATCTATGAGAGCCCGATCGGGCCGCTGACGCTGGTCGCCGGCCCGCGGGGTCTGACCGACCTCCGCTTCCCCGGCAAGCTGCGTCTACCCGACGAGACGGCCAAGCGTCCGCTCCCAGCGGTGACCGAGCAGCTCGACGCCTACTTCGCCGGCGAACTCCAGAACTTCGAGCTGCCGCTTGACCTCCACGGCACCCGCCTGCAGCTCGCGGTCTGGCGCCAGCTCCAGGGCATCCCTTATGGGGAGACGATCAGCTACGGCGAGCTCGCCTCCCGCGTCGACCCGGCCCTCTTCGACTCCGACGTCGAACCGTGGCAGCGCGCCCGCGCGGTTGGCGCCATCAACGGCCGCAACCCGGTCGCGATCATCGTCCCCTGCCACCGCGTTATCGGCGCCGACGGCTCCCTCACCGGCTACGGCGGCGGCCTGCAGCGCAAGCAGGCTCTGCTCGATCTCGAGCGCCGCGACGCCAGCGGCGAGCCCCCGCCGCCGGGCAGCCAGCAACTAGCGATCCTCTAGGCCCGCACCTCGATCACGCAGCCGGCGCGCTCGGGGTCGTGTGGCTCGAAGCGGGCGAGCTTGGCGCCGGGGTCGAGGGCGGCGAGGATGCCGGCGGTGATGCCGCGGTGCAGGCCGCAGACGATCTCCTGGTTCTCCTCGACAGCGTTGCTGTAGGGGCAGTTGCCGAGGCGGCAGTTGAAGCCGCCCTCGCCGCGCTCGAGGGTCGGTTCGAAGCCGAGCGCGGCGAGGGCGTCGCGGAAGCGGGCCGCCGGGTCGGCGCCCGGCACCGGGGCCAGTTCGGTGCCGATCTCGCGGCCGGCGCGTTCGACCTCGCGCAGCCGCGCCGCGCCGGTCGGGATCGCCCGCGCCAGCCAGTTCGCCAGGTCGGCGTAGGCGCGCGGCGAGGTGCCGCCGGGGTGGGCCTGGGGCGAGACCGTCCAGATGTCCCGCGGCCGCCCGGCACCAGCCCGTTCGCGGCTGCGGACGACGAAGCCGCCCTCCTCGAGCCGCTCCAGGTGCAGGCGGATCCCGTTCGGGTGCAGGCCGAACTGAGCGGCGATTTCCTGCGTGTCGGCAGGGGCGCGCTTCTCGACCAGGAAGGCGAAGATGCGGGCGCGCGTTGGCTGCGCCAGGGCGCCCTCCGCTGACGGCGGCAGGTCCATGCCGGGGACCATACTGCGGTATTTTCACAATCCAACTGTGAAAAGTCTGAATCGTCCAGGAGGTGGACCGTGGCCTATGTGATCACCGAGCCCTGCATCGGCACCAAGGACAACTCGTGCGTTGAGGTCTGCCCCGTCGACTGCATCCATCCCACGCCCGACGAGGAGGGACACGAGGCCGCCGAGATGCTCTTCATCGACCCCGAGGAGTGCATCGACTGCGACGCCTGCGTCGAGGCCTGCCCGGTCGACGCGATCTACCCCCAGGACATGGTCCCCCGCGATTTCGAGAAGTACATCGCGATCAACGCCGAGTACTTCCAGCAGAGCTCGTCCTAGATCAGATCGCGCACTCGCCCTCGCCGCGGATCACTTCGTAGGGCGTGCTGCGGTTCCAATCGATGAACTCCTGCATCGTCTCGAGGCTGAACTCGGAGGGCAGGGTCAGCTCCTTTACCTCGCCTTCGAAGCGCTCGTTGCCGACCCGTTCGGCGAAGGCCTCGAAGCTCTCGCCGTCGCCCCGCTCGGCCTCGTACATCCGCAGCCAGCGCTCGACCGCGTCCGGCACCCGCTTCGCCGGCAGCCGTGATTTCAGCCGCTTGCCGAAGGCGACGTCGCCGTCGCCGGCGCGACCGCCGATGTGGGGGATGTAGGCGGGCATCTGGCGCCCGCCGACCTTGAGCGAGGCGCCGTAGAAGCCGATCGTGCCGATGTGGTGCTGGCCGCAGCCGTTGGGGCAGCCGCTCATCTTGATCTGCACCTGCCGGGTCAGCGAGTCGACGATCTGCATCTCCTCCAGCCGCTGCTGGATCGCCTCGTTCAGCCCCATCGAGGCGGTGATGCCCATTTTGCAGCTGTCGGTGCCGGGGCAGCTGATCACGTCGTCGATTTCGAAGGCGCCGGAGCCGGCGAGGCCGAGCTCGCGAAGCCGCAGCCAGAGGTCGTAGAGCGCCTCGTCGCGGACCCAGCGCAGGATCGACGTTCTGCTCGACCGTGGTGCGGGCGTTGCCGCCGCAGAACTCGCGCATGATCGCCGCCAGGCCGCGGAACTGCGCCGGCGTCAGGTCGCCGCGCGTCACCTTGACGGCGACCGCCGAGAAGCCCGGCTGGCGCTGGGCGGTGACGTTGCGCTCGCGGAAGAGGTCGAACTCGGTGCGGTCGCCGTTCGGCGAGCCGTGGAGCGCCCGGTGCCGCCGCCCGCGCCTCCTCGTCGTCGTCGAAGCGCAGCCGCGCCAGCTCGGCCGCGTAGTCGCGCTCGCCGGTCCAGTCGCCTTCCAGCTCCTCGTCGACCAGGGCCCGGAAGGCCTCCGGCCCGATTTTGTCGAGCAGCACCTTGATCCGCGCCCGGGCGCGGTTCTTGCGCAGCCAGTCCTGGCGGTCGAAGATGCGCACGATCGCCTCGGTCACCCGCAGGTAGGAGCCGTCGTCGGCCGGCGACGAAGTCGTAGATCTTGTGGGCGAGCCGCGGCATGATCGCGGTGCCGCCGCCGACCCAGACCTCGAAGCCGCGCTCGCCGTCGCGCTGCACCGGAGGAAGCCGATGTCGTGGATCGGCACGATCGCCCGGTCGGCCGGCGAGCCGGAGAAGGCGGTCTTCCACTTGCGCGGCATCGCCTGGGTGACCGGATGGCGGACGAAGTAGCGCACGTAGGCGCCGGCGTAGGGGGTGGGGTCGAAGACCTCGTCGGCTGCGACCCCGGCGTAGGGGTCGGCGGTGACGTTGCGGACCGTGTTGCCGCAGCCCTCGCGCGAGGAGAGCCCGGCCTCGGCCGAGCTCGCGGATCAGCTTCGCCGCATCGGCCAGCGGCACGTGGTGGAGCTGGATGTTCTGGCGCGTGGTGATGTGCCCTTTGTCCAGCGGCACCCAGCGCTCGATCACCGTCGGCGAAGGCCTCCAGTCTGCTCCGGCGAGACGCCGCCGAAGGGCAGCTTCACCCGGATCATCTGCACGTCCGCCTGCCGCTGCCCGTAGACGCCCTGTTTGAGGCGGAAGGGTATGAAGGTGTCCTCGCCCTGCTCGCCGCCGAGGAAGCCGCCGCTTTCGGAGTCGAAGTCATCGAACTCGTCGGCGAGGATCGGGATCACATGCCCCGGCACGTTCTCCAGCCGCTCCGGGTTCTCCCGCGAACCCGGCGCCCCCTTGCCGTGCTGGCGCTTGCCGTGGTCGATGTCCAGCCCCTCGAGGACCGCCGCGGCCCCACCCCCAGTTGCCGCCTGCGCATCCATCGTCCGAGACCTCCTGGTTCGCCGGCCGGCGCCTCAGCTCGCGCCGGACCCATTTACACAGTCCGACTGTGAAAATAGCCAATCCCGGTCGGGATTGGGGGATTAGTGGCCGCTCAGCCGGACTGGCTCGCCCACTCGTGCTTGCTCACGGCGAAGAACTCGATCCAGCGGTAGTGCCCGTCCATGCCGGACCCTGCGCCGCTGATACAGCGGCCGTGGCCGTGGACGCGGACCTCGATGCCACTGACGCCGGCCCGGTCCAGGCGAGCCCGGGCCTCTCGCAGGAACTCCGCTGGAGCGACGCAGCGCTCCCGGGTGCGCTCGCCGAGACCTCGCAGGGCCTCGCTCGCCGCTCGCCCACGCGCTTCCTCGCGGGCGGTGGCGCGCGTGATCGTCACCACGTTGATCCCGCCCCCCTGCGCGTCGAGTTCTTTGGCACAGGGCTGGCCGCCGTGGATCCGCACCGGCACCGCGTGGATGGGGTCGAGATGGGACAGCGCCGTCCGTGCCCGCGCGGCGGCGGCCTGCGGCGAGGCGCAGATGACGTCGCCGGGGCGCGCCAGCGATTCCCAGTCGGTCGCTTTTTCGATTTCGAACCAGGCCCGGTAGGCGCGGGCGTGGGAGACCGCGATCGGCTCGTAATCGTGCGGCAGGGGGACGAGGCCGAGCCGTTCGCAGGTGCCGTCGGGCCCGGGCATGACATAGACGCCGCGGCCCTTGGCCGTGCAGGCGACCAGCGGCGGGGTCTTGTCGGCGCGCTCGGGGATCCGGCCTTCGCGTTCGAGGCGCTGCAGTCGCAGCCCCAGCGCGCCTTCGCGCCACAGCCGCGCGCACTTGGCGACCGGGTCGGCGGCAGACTGGAAGATCGCGGCGTCGCCGTGCAGCGAGGCGGTTTCGTAGCAGGCGACGCCGGCATCGGGGGAGACGTCGCTGGCCGAGAAGGCGCCCGCCGCCCAGGCGACGCCGGCGCCGACGGCCAGCGTGGCGAGCGCCACCGTCAGCGCCCGCCGCGCCCCGGCGCCCCGGCGACGCCGCGGCGCGACCTCGACGGACTCGATCAGCGCTTGCCGCCGCGCCCGCACCGTCTCCTCGTCGGGCAGCAGCGCGGAGATGTCGGGACGGTCCGTCATGCCTGCTCCTCCTTGGGAATCGTGGTGGGGGACGAGAGGGACTCGCCGACCCGGGCCCGTGCCCGCGACAGCCGTGAGCGCACGGTCCCGACCGGGACGCCGAGCGCCGCCGCGGTCTCCTCGTAGCTCAGCTCGCCCCAGGCGATCAGCGCCAGCACCTCGCGCTCGCGCCGCGGCAGGGCCCGGATCGCCGCCCCGGCCTCGCGCAGCTCGCGCTCGGCATCGAGGCGGTCGATCGCCTCGCCCTCGGCGTCGCTGCCGCCGCCGTCCCCGGCGGCGCGGATGCGACTCAGCGCGTCGCGGTACCGCCGCCGCGAGCGCCATTGCCCGCGCAGGACGTTGTTGGCGATCCCCAGCAGCAGCGCTGCCGCCGAGTCGGTCTCCAGCGGCAGCCGCTCGCGCCGCCGCCAGGCCTCGAGAAAGACGGTCGCGGTCGCATCTTCAGCCGCCTGCAGGTCAGCGCTGCGCCAGAGGCAGTAGGCCTGCACGGCGCGGGCGTGCCGTTCGTAGAGGTCGCCGAAGGCCTCGGCGTCCCCGCCGCGGGCGCGCTCCCAGAGTTCAGCGTCGCTGGACAAGTGCACCTACCTATATGACCGCAGCCCCCAGTCCGGTTCCCGCGCCCAGGGCCGCGCCGCGCGATCGATTGTGCACACCCTGGTGTGCACAATGCATCGAGCGGCTCAGCGGTGCGCGCCTGCCGCTGCGCTGCCGCTCTCGTGGGCGGCGAGCCAGGCGCGCTCCTTCGAGCGCATCACCGGCGTTGCCAGGCGGCTGCCGAGCCGGCGTTGCAGGGAGCGCAGGCGTGAGCGGTCGTCGGGCGGCAGCAGCTTCGCCAACTGGCGGTACTCGCGCGAGACCTGGCTGCGGCGGAAGACCTCGGCGATCGCGGTCAGCAGCTCGCCGGGCCCGGCGACGGTCTCGCGGGCGATCTCCTCGCCCTCGACGCGGACGACCAGCTCGGCCGGGTAGGCGCGCGGCGGCGGCGATTGCGGCGCCGCCGCGAGGCCAGCGGCGATCGCCGTCGTCAGCTCGGCGTGGACCGCGGCGATGTCGCGTGAGCGGGCGCGGGCACGTCCCTCGCCCTCCTTCGCCGCCAGCAGGCGAGCCCCGCCGAGCTCGCCCTCGCCCAGCTCCTCGATCAGCCAGCGGTCGCCGGCGAGGACGAGGATCGGGATCCCTTCCGCCGCCAGCGCCTGCGCGTAGACCTGCGTCTCGCTCAGCTGCTCGCCGTCGAGCAGCACCTCCATCTCCCAGACGAAGGTGTGCGAGCAGAAGCCGCGCGGACTCGGCGTCTTCGCGTGGTGGCCGATCATCACCACCGCGTCGAGCGGTCCGCCGTGGGCCTTCCGCATCGAGGGCTCGGCCTCGGTCAGCGCCAGGTCGGCGATCGGCCGCACCTCGACCCCGGCCGGCATTCGCTGCCGTTCGACGTTGGTCCCGACCATGTGCCAGTCGCCGACCGAGATGCGCCCGGCCCCGCCCGCCCGCAGCGCCTCGACCGCGACCAGCACCTCGTCCGTCATCAGCCGCCGCCCCCGCGCGTAGGCCGCGGGGCGCGAGGGCAGGCAGTCGCCGTAGTCGTCGATCCCGGCGATTCTCTCCATGTCGGCGGCGATGAGCACGTCCACGGCGGCCAGCCTATGGCGGCCGGGGCGCCGGGGGAAGGGCCGCGGGACCGGGAGTAAGGTGGACCGATGGGAGAGCGGGGACTGCACCGGCGTGGCGACGGATCGCGCGCCGCAGCCGCCGGGCGTCGGCGCCGCCCGCCTGAGCACGCGCGCTCGCCGGAGGAGGCGCGGGCGCTGCTGGCGGCGCGTTTGCGCGAGCGCCGCGCCGAGTTGGAGGCGGCGATCGCCACCCGGGCCTACGCGATCGCTGATCCGGGCGCGGTCGCCGACCCCGCCTACCCCCGCGGGCTGCACGCGGCCCTCGCCGCCGCCGTCGAGTACGCGCTTGGCGCTCTCGAGCAGGGTGAGCGGCGGGCGCCGGAGATCCCGGCCGCCGTGCTCGCGCAGGTGCGGATGGCCGCCCGCGACGGCGTCCCGCTCGACACTGTCCTGCGCCGCTGCTTCGCCGCCAACGCGCTGCTCGGCGACCTGCTGGCCGAGGAGGCGGGACGGCTCGAGGTCTCCGGCGTCGCGCTGCGCCAACTGCTCGCCATGCAGGCCACGCTCTTCGATCGCTTGCTCGCCGCGGTCAGCGGCGAGTACGCGCGGGAGGCGGGCAGCCGTCCGAGCGGGGCCGCCGAGCGCCGCCGCGAGTGCGTCAAGCAACTGCTGGCCGGCGAGCTGGTCGACCACTCCGAGCTCGGTTACGACCTCGACGCTCACCATCTCGCCGTAATCGCCAAGGGCGAGGACGGCCAGGAGCTGCTGCGCCGGCTCGCCGCGGCGCTCGACCTCAACCTGCTCGCGGTCTGTCACGAGGAGGAGCCAACCTGGGCCGCCTGGCTCGGCGGTCGCCGGCCGCCGTCACCCGAGCAGGCCGTGCGGGCGTTGCGCGAGTGCCCCACGGAGGGGACGGTCGTGGTCGTCGGCGAGCCCGGCGTCGGGCTGACCGGCTGGCGCTTCAGTCACCTGCAGGCGAAGGCGGCGCTGCCGATCGCCGAGCGCCGCGGCGAGCCGGTCCTGCGTTACGCCGACGTCGCCCTGCTGGCCTCGATCGTCCGCGACGACCTGCTGGCCGGCTCCCTGCGCCAGGTCTACCTGGCGCCGCTGGAACGGGCGCGCGACGGCGGCGAGGCGGCGCGGGCGACCCTGCGCGCCTACTTCGCCAGCGGCCGCAACGTCTCTTCGACCGCCGCCGCCCTCGGCGTCGACCGGCGCACCGTGCGCAACCGCCTCCGCGCCGTCGAGGAGCTGCTCGGCCGCCCGCTCGCCGCCTCCGCCGCCGACCTCGAGATCGCCCTGCGCCTCGACGAGTAGGCCGCGCCGAACCCGAACGAATGACCCCCCTATAGGGGGGATAAGACTCCGAGCTCGTCGCGCCTTCCCAGATCGGGGCATTGCGGCCCGCGCCTGCCCCAAATCGGTGAGGCGAGCCGCACCCGGGCCGGTGAGGATCGGTTCAGATGAAGCGGGTCATGTTCATCACCGTCCTGAGCGTCGCCGGCCTGGTGCTGACTTCGACGGGCCCCGCCCTGGGGGCCCGCGAGGTGGTCCAGGCCGGCAACCTCTACCTCTCCGACAACGGCGGCCTCGTCCCCTCGAAGCTGCCCAAGCACGGCAGCGCCCCGGTGCGGGCGCGGATCGAAGCGGGGATCGGCACCATCGACGGCAGCCACCCGCCGGCCCTGCAGACGATCGACCTCGACGTCGACCGCACGATCGGCATCGACGCCACCGGTCTCCCCGTCTGCACCCTGAACAAGATCGAGGCCAGCAGCACCGTTACCGCCAAACGCGCCTGCCCCGGCACCGTCGTCGGCTCCGGCGAAGCCGAAGTGGAAGTCGCCTTCCCCGAACAGGCGCCGTTCACCGCCAAGGGCCCGATCGTCCTCTTCAACGGCGGCGTCAAGGGCGGCACCACCACCGTCCTCGTCCACACCTACGTCGACGTCCCCGCCCCGACCGCGATCGTCGTCGCCGCCCAGGTCAGCCGCATCCACCGTGCCCGCTACGGCCTCAACATCAAGGCCCGCATCCCTCGCATCGCCGGCGGCGCCGGCTCCGTCACCAGCTTCAAACTCAGCGTCGGCCGCAACTTCACCTACCGCGGCCAGCGCCACAGCTTCCTCAGCGCCAGTTGCCCAACCGGCTCCTACGCGACCCAGGGCCAGGCCACCTTCAGCGACGGCACCAAGCTCGGCGTCACCCACGTCTTCCCCTGCACGCCGCAGGGCTAAGCCGGTCGCCCGTCGCTCGTGCTCAGCCGACGTGGACCTGCTGGGCGCCGGTGCAGCCGCTGTCGTAGTGCTTGTTGCGCTTGTCGCCCGAGTAGCTGACGGCGATGCGGTAGATGCCGGGCTTCCGCGCCAGGTACTGGGCGAGCAGGTAACGGCCGTTCGCTTTCACCGTGACGCCGCCGCTGAAGGCCGGTTTGCCCGCGCAGGTCTTGTTGCCGGGGCGGTAGAGGCGGAAGCGGACCGTGCCGATGGGGGAGGTGGCGCCGATCAGGCGGGCCCGGATCGAGATGCGCTTGCCCTTGAGGCGCGCGTTCGGCTTCACCTTCGGCACTCGCTTGCCGACCACGGCGACGCGGCCGTTCGGGTCGCAGGATTCGGCCGCCGCCTGGTTGTTGGAGTTACCGGAGTAGCTGGCGACGAAGAGGTAGCGGCCCGGGTTGAGGGCGACGAACGGGGCCGAGCTGACCGTGCCGTTGGCGGAGACGGTGACCGTGTTGGTCGAGAGCGGCTTGTCGCAGGTGGTCGCGTTGGGGCCGTAGATCCGGAACGAGACCGTGCCCGTGGGCGCGAAGCCGCTCTGCAGGGTCGCCGTGATCTGGAAGGGCGTGCCGACGCTGAGTTCCTGCGGCACGGTGCTGGCGATCGAGGGCGTGGCCGAGGCGATGGTCGAGGTCGGCGTGCCGCAGGGAGTCTTCGTTGCCGCGTGGTTGGCGTCGCCGGAGTAGCTGACCACCCAGCGGAAGGCGCCGGTCCGCGTCGGCACCACGGGTTCCGAGTGGTAGGTGGCGTTGCCGACGACGTCGAGGGTCTTGGTGAAGGACGGCGTGCCGGTGCAACTCGTGTCCGTCGGCGCGAAAGCCGCGAAGGTGATCTGCCCGCCCGGGATCGCCCCTTCCCGGATCGTGGCGGTGGCGGCGACCGGGTTGCCGACCGTGGCGCTGGTGGCGCTCGCCGTCAGGCTGATGTCGATCACCCCGACCGCGGAAGCCTGGCTCGGGTCGCCGCAGCCGATGCCGGCGCCTTCGTTGTTGCCGTCGCCGCTGTATTCGACGCTCCAGTGGTAGAGCCCGGGCGCCGGTTTGAACCCGGGCGGGGCGTAGGCGCCGTTGCCGTTGACCGCGACGGTCGCTTCGTAGCTGGGAGCGGCGGCGCAGCTCGAGTCGCCGGGGCCGAAGGCGCGGAAACGCAGGTTGCCGCCGGCGTTGACGCCGCTCGCAAGCGTGACGTTGTCGGTGATCGTCGCGCCGACCTGGGCGGAGGTGGCGGTACCCGTCAGCGTCGGTGCCGCCTTGCTCACCGTCGATTCCTGGTTGGTGCTGCCGCAGGGAAGGCTGGCTGGGTTGTTATCGGCGTCGCCCGTGTATTCGACCGTCCAGCGGTAGGTGCCCGCTCCCGGCGCGAACCCGGCCGGCGCGTAGGTGGTGTTGCCGTGGTCGACGGTGAGGACCGTTTCGTACTGGGCTGGGCCACTGCAGCTCGTGTCGCCCGAGGAGAAGGCACGGAAGTGGATTTCGCCGTCGTGTTCGAAGCCGCCTGAGAGCGTGACACTGTCAGTGATGGTCGAACCGATCGGGCCCGAGCTGGCGGTCCCGGTCAGGCCCGGCG
The DNA here is from genome assembly GCA_963708405.1 of uncultured Actinomycetes bacterium. Taxonomy (GTDB): domain Bacteria; phylum Actinomycetota; class Thermoleophilia; order Solirubrobacterales; family 70-9; genus VAYN01. The sequence goes on along the minus strand of CAVPSL010000001.1, from coordinate 613,507 downwards.
TGGCTTTGCCGACGGTGGAGGTCTGGTTCGGCGCCCCGCAGGTCAGTTCGGCCGGTTCGTTGTTGGCGTCGCCGCTGTATTCGACTTCCCACCGGTAGGAGCCGACCCCGGTCGTGAAGCCCGGCGGCGAGTAGGGGCCATTGCCGCTGACGGTGACCGAGGCTTCGTACTGGGCGCCGCCGCCGCAGGCCGAATCACCCGCCCCGTAGGCACGGAAGTGCAGTTCGCCGCCGGCGCTGGGGGAGCCATCGGCCAGAGTGACGGTGTCGGTGATCGTCGCGCCCGCGGCGCCGGAGCTGGCGCTGCCCGTCAGGCTCGGCGAGGCCTTGCCCACGATCGAGCTCTGGTTGGACGCCCCGCAAGCGAGGCTGGCCGTGTTGTTGTTGCTGTCGCCTTCGTATTCGACGGTCCAGCGGTAGGACCCCGCCCCCGGAGCGAACCCGGACGGCGCGTAGCCGCCGTTGCCGCTGACCGCGACGGTTGCTTCGTACTGCACCGAGCCGCTGCAGCTCGAGTCGCCAGGGCCATAGACGCGGAAGCGCAGTTGGCCGCCGGGGCTGAACCCATTGGAGAGCGTGACGTTGTCGGTGATCGCGGAGCCGACCGAGCCCGAGGTCGCGGTCCCGCTCAGGCCCGGTGAGGCCTTACCGACCGTCGAGGTCTGGTTAGGCGCGCCGCAGGCCAGGCTGGTCGCGTTGTTGTCGGCGTCACCCGTGTATTCGACTTTCCAGTTGTACGACCCGGCCCCCGGCGAGAACCCGGCCGGCGCATAGAGGCCGTTCCCGTTGACCGAGACCGTCGCTTCGTACTTGACCGCGCCGGCGCAGCTCGAGTCGCCAGGGCCGTAGGCGCGGAAATGAAGTTCGCCGTTGGGACTGAAGCCGCCGGAGACAGTGACGCTGTCTTTGATCGTCGAACCCACCTGGGCTGAGCTGGCCGTTCCGGCAAGACCGGGTGAGGCCTTACCGACCGTCGAGGTCTGGTTGGGCGCGCCGCAGGCCAGGCTGGTCGCGTTGTTGTCGGCGTCACCCGTGTATTCGACTTTCCAGTTGTACGACCCGGCCCCCGGCGAGAACCCGGCCGGCGCATAGGGGCCGTTCCCGTTGACCGAGACCGTCGCTTCGTACTGGACCGCGCCGGCGCAGCTCGAGTCGCCAGGGCCGTAGGCGCGGAAATGAAGTTCGCCGTTGGGACTGAAGCCGCCGGAGACAGTGACGCTGTCTTTGATCGTCGAACCCACCTGGGCTGAGCTGGCCGTTCCGGCAAGACCGGGCGAGGCCTTGCCGACCGTCGAGGCCTGTCCGCTGGCGCCGCAGCCGAGGAGGACCGATTTGTTGTTGTCGTCACCCGTGTATTCGGCGGTCCAGCGGAATTCGCCGGCCTGCTGAGGGAGGTAGCTCTGGGAGCTGGCGTGGCCGCCGGAGATCGTGTCCGCGCTCGTCGTCAGCGGCGTCGCGCAGGTGTTGTCGCCCGGCGCGAAGACCTTGAAGACGACTTCGCCGCTGGGGGAGAAGCCACCGCTGACCGTGACTTCGTCGTGGATCGCGGTGTTGACGGTGGCGTCGCTGGCGTTGCCGCTCAGGCTCGGGGTGGTTTTGGACGCGACCGAGGCGGCGCTGCATTCCGAGTCGGCAGGCGGGTTGGTGCCGTCGCCCGAATAGTGGGCGCTCCAGTGGTAGGTCCCGGCTTCCGCCGTCGTGAAGTCCCCGGAGGTGTACCCGCCTTCGCCGGAGACCGAGGCCGAGGCTGGGGCGGGGCTCAGCGCCGGCCCCGAGCAGCTCGGGTCGTCAGGGCCGAACACTTCGAAGCTGATTTCCCCCGAGGCGTCCGGGGCTTCCGCCAACTGCGCTTCGGCGTGGATCGCCTGGCCGACGCCGGCATTGGTCGCGGTGAGCGTGAGCACCTGCGTGTCGGCCGAGGAGGCGACCGCCAGCCACAGCCCGAGGCCGGTCATGAGGGCTGCCGCGGCCAACGCCGCGAGCTTCGCCCGATTAGAGGTCCAAGTCTTCATCCCTGCACTCCGATCAGGATCAAACCGCGCTAAGAGCCCTGTAGGCAGACGCTTTTTTCGCTCTTAGCGTCTTTTTTGTAGCGCGTACCAGCACTCGGCCTAGAATATCCGTCCAACCTTCAACGGTGACCGCGCGAGACAGGGAGATGAAAAAACTGCACCACCATCGCTGCCTGCAGCTTTCGATGATCGTAGCCGCGCTGGCCCTGTTCTTCGCGCTCGGCACCGGGACCGCCCTGGCGGCCGGCGAAGAAGCCGAAGCGGTGACCGAATCCGGGGCGACGGAAGCCACCTCGACTCCGCCCGCCTCGGGTTGGACCACCGAAGCCGGCAGCGGCGGTGCGAGCAGCGGCGGGTCGATCCATCACGGCAGCTCCGTCGGCAGCGCCGGCAGCGCGCCGGCGAAGACTCCCGCGCCCAGCAGCGCGCCGCCGACGACCGTTACGGAACCGACCCATGCCGCTCCGACCCACACCGCTCCCACGCCGGCCCCCGCAAGCGCGCCGGTGAGCACCCCCGCGCCGACCGAAACGTCGCCGGCCGCCGCCAGTACGGGCTCCGGCAGCGGCCACAGCGCTGAACCGACCTATTCGGCTCCGCCTCAGTCCACGGAACCAGCGAGCCACTCCGCGGCTCCGGCCCCGACTCATACGGCGAAGCCAGCCGCGAGTGACCAGCACAGCGCGCCTGCCGCAGCCGCCGCCGGCGCCGCCGCGCTGGCTGCCGCCGCCAAGTCGTCTCAGGACGCCGCCGCCCCGGCGGCCGACGCGACGCCGCCGCCCGCGGCGCCCGCTTCCTCGAGCTCGAGCTCGAGCTCGGCGCTGCTCGTGGTCCTTCTCATTCTCGGCGCCCTGCTCCTCGCCGCCGCCATCCGCTTCCGCCCCCAGTACGAGCGCTACCGCACCAAGCTGAGAGTGCGTCGCCGGGAAGCGCGCTGGCAGCGCGTCCTGCCTCTGGCGGAGGTGAGGCGGCCCCTTACCGCGGTCGAGCCGAGCGCCAAGGGCCTGCGCGAGGTCAAGCCGCCGCACCGCCGCGCCGCTTAGGTACTCGCCGGTCTAGCAGCAAGCGCTTGCTACGGCGCTGAGGTCCTATCCTTGGTGCCGGGATGCCTCGTCTCGGCCAGACGTTGGTTGCTACAGCTATCGCTGCGCTTCTGGCTGCGCCGATCGCCGCCGGGGCGGACGACGAACGCGGCCGCGAAGCGCTGCCGGCGGCGCCCTCGCTCAGCTACTCCCCGGACCGGGTGATCGTCGAGTGGGCCGCGGACGCGAGCGCGGTGGAGCGCCGGTCGGCGCGTGAGGAAGCCGGCGTCGACTTCACCGACGATCTGGGCAGCCGCCGCTTCCAACTGGTCGAGACCGAACCGGGGCAGGCGCCGCGGCAGGCGATCCGCGAGCTGGAGGCGGACCCGGCCGTGCACTTCGCGGTCCGCGACGGCTACGACGGCCTCGCCTCGGTCCCCAACGACCCCTTCTTCAACCAGCTCTGGGGACTGCGTAACACTGGCCTCGGCGTCGGCGGCTTCCTCGGCGCCGTGGCGGGTGACGACATCGACGTGCTCGGCGCTTGGGAAGCGACGGTCGGCACCCCGACCACGGTCGTCGCCGATATCGATGGCGGCTACCGCTTCGAGCACCCGGACCTAGCGAACGTCGCCTGGAGCAACCCGGGGGAGACGCTCGACGGAATCGACAACGACAGCAACGGCATCGTCGACGACGTCCACGGCGCCGACTTCATCGGCAGCAACGCCGAAGCCCCCCAGACCGACGGCGACCCGACCGACGACGACCTCGTCCTCGGCGGCCACGGGGTCCACACCGCGGGCACGATCGGGGCCGAAGGGAACAACGGCATCGGCATCACCGGGGTCGCCCAGGACGTGCGGATCATGCCGTTGCGGGTCTGTTCCGCCTTCGTCCTGGCCGAAGAGCACGGCTGCCTGTTCTCGGCCGAGATCGCCGCGATCAACTACGCCGGTGCCAACGGTGCCCGGGCGGCGAACATGTCGCTCGGCGGCAACAACTTCAACGCCGCGGTCCGCGACGCTCTCGCCGCCAACCCGCAGACCCTTTTCGTGATCGCGGCCGGCAACGACGCCCGCAGTAACGACGTCATCCCTCAGTACCCGTGCAGCTACGACCCGCTCGGGGAAGGGAAAAGCGCGGTCGACAACGTCGTCTGCGTCGCCGCCACCGACCAGGCTGACCACCTCGCCTCGTTCTCGAACTGGGGCGCCCAGTCGGTCGATCTGGGCGCGCCCGGCACCGAGACCCTCAGCACCTACCCGTACTCCTATCCGCTCAAGGACGACTTCCAGGTCGATGACTTCGCGGCGAAGTGGAGCGCCAGCGGTGCCGACGGTGGCTTCGGCCGTACCAGCGAGGCGCCGCTCACTTCTTATGGGATCAGTGACTCGCCCGGCGCCACCCCGGTCGCCGACTCCGAACGCGCTTCGACAGCCACCGTCAACCTCACCCCGGGCCACGAAAGCTGCGCCTTGGAACTGGATCGCTGGGTCTCCGGCATCAACCCCCTTTGGGTGGAAGTCGAACTCGGAGAGGAGGTCGTGCATGGGATCGGCATCAAGGGCTCCGGGCGCCGCTCGATCGATCTCACCGACAAGCTGAGCGAGGGCGGGGAGGTGATCGTGCGGTTCCGCTACGAAGCTCGCTCCAGCCCGGCGCCGAGCGACGGCGCTTGGGTCGACGACGTCGAGCTGCACTGCATGGCGAAGGTGGGTGAGGCGGTCGGCTACGAGTACCTCCAAGGCACCTCGATGGCGACCCCCCATGTGACCGGCACCGCCGCCCTGCTGTTCTCGTTGAAACCGAGCGCCAGCGTCAGCGAAGTCCGCCAGGCGCTGCTCAGCAGCGTCGACCCAATCCCCTCGCTGGCTGGGAAAACGACTTCGGGAGGTCGCCTCGACGCTGGCGCCGCGGTCGACCTGCTCGACACCGTCGCGCCCGCTGCGCCGAATCTGAGTACGACCGTCCCGGCCTCGCCGTCACAGAACAACCAGCCGCGACTGCGTGGCTCGGCCCAGCGGGGGACCAGCGTCGACGTCTACGCCAACGCGAATTGCTCGGGCGCGCCTGTTGCCACTGGCACCGCCGCTCAACTGGCCGCGACCGGCATCGCCGTCAGCGTGACGAGCAACACCGTCACCCAACTCTCCGCCCGTGCCACCGACCTGGCCCCGCTCACTTCCGCCTGCTCGGCCCCGATCTCCTACACGCACGGGAGCGCGGTTGTCCCGCCGCCGACCGATCCGGGCGGGGGCACGGATCCCGGAGGCACCGGCTCTGCCGGCTCGCCGCCGGCCGCAAGCGGGAACCCGGCTCCCGCTCCGGCCGCAGGGCCTCCCGCTCCCGTCTGCACGGTCCCCAAGCTGACCGGCAAGACCCTCTCCCAGGCAAAGGCGGCGCTGAAGTCGGCGAGCTGCGAGCTAGGTGTCGTGCGCAAGCCCCGGCCCCACCGTGGCAAGCAGCCGCCGCTCGTCGTCAGGTCCTCCAGCCCCGCGGCCGGCGCCCATCCCGCCAGCGGCAGGGTCGCCCTGACGTTGGGGCCGAAGCCGCGGAAGGGGCACCGCTAGCCAGGAGCGCGGGTACGGTGGGGGCGGATGCGGATCGCCACCTGGAACGTCAACTCGGTCAAGCAGCGTCTACCGCGGCTGCTCCCGTGGCTCGACGAACGGCGCCCGGATGTTGTCTGCCTGCAGGAGACCAAGCTCGCCGACGAGGCCTTCGACGAGCTGCTGCGGGACGAGCTGGACGAGCGTGGATATGAGTTCGCCGCCCACGGCGAGGCGGCCTGGAACGGCGTCGCGATCCTCTCCCGCGTCGGGCTCGAGGACGTCGTCGTCGGCCTCGACGGTGCGCCCGGTTTCCCACACCCGGAGGCACGGGCGATCGCCGCCACCTGCGACGGCGTCCGCGTCTACTCGGTCTACGTGCCGAACGGCCGCGAGCCGGGCTCCGACCACTACGAGTACAAGCTGGCCTGGCTGGCGGCTCTGCGCGACGCCGTCGCGGCTGGCCCCGAGGCGACGGTCGTCTGCGGCGACGTCAACATCGCCCCCACCGACGCCGACGTCTTCGACCCGGAAGCCTACGCCGGCCAGACCCACGTGACCGCGCCCGAGCGGGCCGCCCTGGCCGAGCTGCAGGCGCTCGGCCTGCGCGACGTCGTCCGCGACCGCTGGCCCGAGGAGCGCGTCTTCACCTACTGGGACTACCGCGCCGGCATGTTCCACCGCGACCTCGGCATGCGCATCGACCTGATCCTGGCCGCCGCGCCCGTCGCCGAGCGCGTCCAGGCCGCCTGGGTCGACCGCAAGGCGCGCAAAGGCAAAGGCCCCAGCGACCACGCCCCCGTCATCGTCGACCTCGACCAGGCCCCCGACGGCGACATCGGCCCGGTCGTGCCGCCGCCCTCGGCGCCGGTCACCAAGCGCGGCGCCGCCAAGCTGCCGCAGTCGCGGTAGGGCTCAGGGCTTTGTCGAACGTGGGGTCCGGTCGGTCGGCCCGAGGTCGCGCTCGAAGCGGTCGAGCAGATCGAAGAGGCCGACGCTCTCCCAGGCGCGGTTGCGCCGCCCGGCGCTCGTCTGGCGTACCACGCCCGCCCGCTCAAGGCGCGCAATGGCTTGCCGGGCTCGCTCGGCGCTGCCGCCGAGGAGCCCGGCCGCTGTCCTCACGTCGAGGATCGGCTGCGATGGCAGCAGTTCGATCAGCCGCCGAGGGCCCGAGCCGCGGCGCGGGTTCCCGGCCTCGCTCAGCCAGTGCTCCTGCAGCCCGGCGACGTCGGCGGCGAAGCGCCGGGCGCCTGCTGCGGCACGGTAGAGCGCGTCGATGAAGACGCGGTACCAGTCGTCCTCGTCACCGCGCCGCCAACTGCCGAGGCCGGCGACATATCGATCTGCCTCGCCCGCGAGCACCAGGCTGACCGGTGGCAGGTAGTTCTGAGCGAGGCCGCGGCGCCGCAGGACGATCAGGATCAAGGCCCGGCCGACGCGGCCGTTGCCATCGAAGAATGGGTGGATCGTCTCGAACTGGACGTGAGCGATGCCCGCCTGGATCGCCGCGGGAACGTCCACCCGGTTGCAGAGCTCGCAGAGATCGTCGAGCAGTCTCGGGACGAGTTCCGGCGGCGGTGGGACGAACTCCGCGTTGCGAGGTCCCGAGGCTGATCCACCGATCCAGTTCTGCTCGGTCCGGAGGCGCCCTCCACGTCCCTCGTAGCGCGTCCCCTCGAAGAGGATCCCGTGCACCTCTTCCAGGTGGCCACGTTCCAGTGTCTTGACGTTGCCGCCGAGGTCCACCGCCCGTTCCAGAGCGCGGATGTTCGCCAGCACGCTCTGGGCGGTGATGTCATGGGTCCCCGAGAAGGCGGCTTGGGCGAGGCGCCGATGGGAAAGAACCAGTCCCTCGATCCGCGAGGAGGCGACCGACTCAGCTCGCAGGAGCTGGCGCGCCAACGTCTCGAAGTTGCCAAGCTCTGGGAGATCCCCGTTCAGCTCGCGGCAAGCCGCTTCGGCATTGGCGGCCGCAGCGGCGATGTCGGACTCCAGTTGGAAGCTCTGGTCCGCGATCGTCGTTGGGACATAGGTCTCGAAGGTGAAGCCACGACGGGCCGAGCGCCCCCCCAGGGAATCCATCCGCGGCTCCCACCGCTGCTCGAGCAGGCGCCCGCGATGAGGCGGGATGGACGGACCACGCGTCATCGACCTATATCCAAACTTAGACTCATAACTTTGGACAGTAGCGCGATTACCCAAACTTTTCTGGAACCGCCGGAGCGGCGCAACTAGGGCCGGTCTCCGCGCACCCGGTCACATCTCCCGCCCCTCGGGGGTCAGTGCTATGACCCGACGGGACGGAGGAAGGTGACGATGGACGAGCGAGACTGGCTGGCGGCGCGGTTCGAGGAGCACCGCGGTCACCTGCGCGCGGTGGCCTACCGGATGCTGGGCTCGGTGAGCGAGGCCGACGACGCCGTGCAGGAGGCCTGGCTGCGGCTCAACCGCAGCGACGCTGGGGAGATCGAGAACCTCGGCGGCTGGCTGACGACCGTGGTCGCCCGCATCTCCCTGAACATGCTGCGCTTGCGCAACACCCGGCGCGAGCAGCCGCTGGGACCGCGGATGCCGGAGCCGATCGTCGACCGCGCCGACGGCACCGATCCCGAGCACGAGGCGCTGTTGGCCGACTCGGTCGGGCTGGCGCTGCTGGTGGTGCTGGAGCAACTGACCCCGGCCGAGCGCCTCGCCTTCGTCCTCCACGACGTCTTCGGCGTGCCCTTCGAGGAGATCGCACCGATCGTCGACCGCTCGCCAGCGGCGGCCCGGCAACTGGCGAGCCGGGCGCGGCGCCGTGTGCGGGCCGAGCGGACTGCGCCCGACCCCGACCTCGAGGCCCAGCGCGAGGTCGTCGACGCCTTCCTGGAGGCGGCCCACGAGGGCGATTTCGAGCGCCTGCTGAGGGTGCTCGACCCCGACGTCGTCCTCCGCGCCGACCTCGGCGGGGAGGGTCTGCGCGAAGTCCGGGGAGCCGAGGCGGTCGTGCGTCAGGCGCGGATGTACTCGCGGATCGACCTCGTCACCAAGCCGGCCCTCGTCAACGGCGCCGTCGGCTTCGTCACCACGCGGGACGGCGAGCCCTTCTCGGTGGCCGGATTCACCGTCCGCGACGGCCGCATCGTCGCGATGAACTTCTTCGCCGACCCCGAGCGCCTGCGCGAGCTCGACCTGACGATCCTCGACGAGTGAGCGAGGGCCTGTCACATCCTGGCCCCGCCCCGTGTCAGGGCATTGAGAGCAACCAAAGCCAACCGAGGAGGCCCCAGTGCCCGACATCGCAACCCCAAGCGCCGCCGCAATTGACCAGCGCATGCCCTCTCCCGTGGCCGTCATCCCCGAGTCCCTTCGCGCCCTCCACGCACTCTCCAAATCCGCCAAAACCAGTGGCCTCCCCGAGACGACCGTCTTCCTCGTCCACCTCCGAGCCAGTCAGATCAACGGCTGCTCCTTCTGCGCCGAGATGCACTCCCGCGAGCTGGCCGAGGCGGGCGAGCCCAACGAGCGCATCTGGACCGTCGGCGCTTGGCGCGAGGCCCCGTACTTCACCGCCGCCGAGCGCGCCGCCCTGGCCCTGACCGAGGCCGTCACCCGCATCGCCGACAGTTCCGACCCGGTCCCCGACGACGTCTGGGCCGAGGCCGCCCGCCACTACGACGAGCAGGCGCTCGCCTCGCTCCTGCTCGAGATCGCCCAGATCAACGTCTGGAACCGCCTCAACGTCGCGGTCCGGCAGCCGGCGGGGGCGTGGTAACCCCGGGCACTGGTTGTTTCGAGAAAGCCCGCTCAGGGCATCTGACACTCAATCCAACGGAGGAGTGAGTGTCGTGACCATTGTCGGAATACTCGTCGTGATCATCCTGGTCCTGCTAGCCATCTACCTGTTTCAGCGGGTTCGAGGCGGCTCGGCTGGGCGCCTCTAGTCGCAGCCCTCACTGAATCCGGACAGACTGCGTACCCGCAGCACATGGGGCAACGACTGGCGATCTATCTCAACGACCACCTCGCCGGCTCGACCCTGGGTGTCGAGATGGCGCGGCGGTTGCGGGGAAGCAACGCGAGCGACCCTGAGTTCGGGCCGGCCCTGGCGGAGATCTGCACCGAGATCGAGGCCGACCGCAAGACGCTGAAGGCGGTAATGAAGCAACTCGGGGTCGGCGAGAGCAGGCTCAAACCCCTCGCCGCTCTGCTCGGGGAGAGGCTTGGCCGTCTGAAGCTGAACGGGCAGCTGTGTGGCTACTCGCCGCTCAGCCGCCTGGACGAGTTGGAGTTGCTGCAGATCGGTGTCGCCGGCAAGCGGCGGCTGTGGCGGGCGCTCGAGCACACCCACGCCGATGAGCTTGAGCGCTTCGAGCCGGGCGCACTGGCCGAGCGCGCGACCGCCCAACTGCGCCGGCTCGAGGCGCTGCATCTCAAGGCCGCCTCGCTGGCCCTGTAGCGGCTGCGATCAGATCTCTCCGCGGAGACGGACGGCGTGACTTAGCGGCGCAGCTTGTTCTTGCCGCGCCCGCCCCTGAGGCGGTCCTTGCCGGGGCCGCCATCGAGGGTGTCGTCGCCGTTGCCGCCGCTGAGCAGGTCGTTGCCGGGGCCGCCGCAGATCAGATCGTTGCCCCCAAGTCCCTTGACGACGTCGTTGCCGGCGCCGGCGGCGATCACGTCGCGCCTCCGCGTGCCGCGGATCCTGTCGTTGTCCTTGGTGCCGCGGATCGTCGTCGGTTCGCCGGCGCAGGTGAGGACCGGCTGCTGCGGGTCGGGAGCGACGCGCTGGCCCATCAGGTCGATGCCTCGGGCGAGGTCCTGGTCACCCGTGAACCGGGTGGCGAGGAGGACGCCTTCGACCAAGGCATTCCGGGGCGCCGGGGGGTTCCCCAGCGCCAGTTCTTTCAGGTACCGGTCGCAGGCGTAGAGGGCAGGGGCTTCGTCCGAGATCTGGTTGTAGGGCGAGGTTCCCGGCAGATGCGGGAAGACGTCGGCGGAGGGCCCTTCCGCGAGGGTGCGGAAGCCGGCGTAGGTCCGGTAGACGCGGTGGAAGGTGTGAAAGGGCGGCAGGATTTCGTAGCCGCATTTGATCGTCTGCGAGAACGCTTCGTTGATCCAGACGAAGGCGTGGGGCCCGTTCGCTCCCGGCCCCGCGCCGGGGGCGCAGGTCAGTTTCGGGCCGCTCTGACAGAAGAGGTGCTGCCAGGTGTTGTTGTCTTCCATCTGGCTCAACAGGTAGCCGGCGACGTTCTGGCCCTTCTTCAGCGCCGTCGTGCACTTCTCTTTGCCCGCGAAATTTTTCGGTTCCTTGGGGTCGGCGGTGCAGTCCTTCGAGATCAGTGCGGTGAACTGCGTCCCGGTCGGCGCCTTCCAGCCTTTGCCCAGGTCCTGCCTTTCGTCTTTGCCCGGATTGTTGAGCTGCTTGAGCTTGTCGTCCACCTCGTGGATGGCGATCGTCCCGAACGGCGCCGGCAGGAGGTTGTCCGGCAGCCATCCCAGGTCTTCGCCGGTCGGTGCGAACCACATCGGTTTTTCGTTCGCGTTTTTCGCCGTTTCCGATTTGCCGGCGGCGTCGCCGAGGTCGACCAGGACACCAGGCGGGATTTTCCGCGGCAGCATCTGTTCCGCGTCTTTCGTGTCGGTGAGGAAGCTTTGGAGGACTTCGTTCACCTCCGGGGCCTGCTTCTTGCCGGCCCAGAACTCGGCCGCCATCCAGGAGGCGAGCGCGCGGGCGTTCGCGAACTCGGGGTAGAGCGCCCGCAGCGCTTCGGAATCGGCCGTGGTGAGGAAGCGGTGCGTCAGCAGCACCTGGCCGTAGAGGCCGAGGATCGTCTTCCGATCGCCTTTCGGGACGAGCGCCGCCCGGAGCGCATCGATCGAGCTTTCCGCCCGCGGGCCGGCGTTGTAGAAGTCGTAGAAGTCTTTCCTTGCCGCCAGCGCCGCTTCCCGGGGCGATTCGCCGCTGCCGTCCTTGACGTCGGCCTTGGCCGGGTCCGTCAGCAGGATCGTCCCCAGCTTCACCCCTTCCCTGATCGCGACCGCATACCGTTTGAACGCGGCTCGCTGGTCGGCCACGACCGTGCAGAGCGTGTCCAGGCGCTGTTCGTATTTGGCTTCACGGAGTTCGGCGACCACGTTGGCGATGCCCGCGCTCACCGCGTCGATCTGCCTGGAGATGTCGTCGAGCTGTTCTTTCATCTGTTCGAGTTTCCGCAGCGTCTGCCGCTCAGGCGAGTTCGCCAGGACCTTCCCCTTGAGGCCCGTGACTTCACCGAGCCAGGAGAAGCCCAGGCCGGCAATCCACTCGAGGCCGGCCCCACCAATTCTCCCTTTGAGGAATGAGGTGAGGTCGAATTTGTCCCCGTCCCTGGGAACCACAACGTCGCCATCCCCGCTGGCGGCGGATTGGCCGCTTCCCGCCAGCGAGAGGCGGGCGCTGTTGCCACAGGCCGTGCCGGCTTTCGCCGCCTGCGCCGACCCCGCCGAGCCGGCGAAGACCAGCACCGTGATCGCCGCGAAAGCGGCGGTGGCAAGAAGGAATTTCGAAGGACCGCTGCGAGCGCCGGCGGCGGTCGCGCGGAGACGAGCAAAGGACACGGTCTCCCCAGACTTTTGGAGCGAGGATCCTATCCGGTGAGAACTCAGCGGCCGAGGGTGACGCCGACCTGCGACCCTGCCGGCAGGGTCGTGCCCGGCTTCGGGCTCTGGGCGACGACGCGATTGGCGCCGCGCTTCTTGCGAGTCACCTTGCCGAGTTTGCAGTGTGTCGCGCCCAGCCCTTTGCGAACGCCTTTGAGCTTGCGGCCGCCGAGTTTGGGGACCACGCACTGGTCCGGCGCCGCGGTCGGCGCTGCGGGCGCCACCGGCCCCGCTACTGGAAGGGAGATCACAGGCACCACCGCGGCGCCCGGCGTGAAAGTGAAGGCGATCGACGGGGCGCCGGTCGTGTCGGTACGGATCGAGGTGCCGGTCGCGCCACCGAGGGGGAAGCCGCTGGAGCCGCCACCGCCACCGTTGCCGGCGCTGCTGAAGGAGCCGCCGGCCCCGCCGAACAACCCGCCACCGCCTCCTCCGCCACCGCCGTAGCCCATGTAGCCGCAGCGTGCGTAGGTCCCCCCGGCGCCACCGGTCCCGAGACCGCCGTCGCCTTCTGCGCAGGAGCCTTCGCCACCCTCGGTCGCCGTGCCTGGCTCTCCACCGCCGGCACTGCCGCCGGTCGCGGGGGACCCGCCGTGGCCGCCGTCGTTCGAGGTGCCGGGACCGAAGCTGCCCCCGCCCCCGCCGCCACCTCCACCGGCGACGATCAGCCGCGAGCTGAGCGACGTCCCGGCCGCGCGCGGCCCCAGGCGAACGTCGGAGGCACCCCCGCCGCCGCCACCGGAGTCAGACGCGGCTCCCCCGCGCCACCGCCGTTGAAGCCGCCCGCGCCACCGCTCGCCGCGCTGGCGCCGTTGCCCGCGACCTCGACGAACAGGATCTGGCCGGGCGTCACCGCGATGTCGGCGCCGACGATGGCGCCAAACCCACCGGAGCCGCCGGGGGTGGAACCGCTCGGCGTGCCGTCGCCGCCACGGCCGCCGATCGCGACCATCTGGATGCTCGTGACCCCCTCGGGCACCGTGAAGGTCTGCTCGGCGCCGGTCGACAGGAAAGTGACCGTCTGCGCTTGGGCGGCTCCGGCACCCGCGGTCAGGCAGAGGCACCCGACCACCGCCGCCACCAAGGCAGCCGTACGAAACCGAACCCCAGCGAGAGCGGACAAGACCTGGGCATCCTAACGAACCACCCTGTTTCCACCCACCGAATCTTTGGTAACAACCAGCAAAGATCCGGACATTCACTCCCAGATGACCCCTCCTGAGCACTGCCCGCCGGTCGACGACGACATCTACCGGGGTCGGTTCGAGCACTGCTTCGATGCCCACTACGGGCGGATCTTCGCCTTCGTCCTGCGGCGGGTGCGCGGGCAGGACGGCGCCGAGGATGTCGTTGCCGAGACGTTTGCGATTGCCTGGCGGCGGCGGGACCGAATCCCCGATCCGGCCCTGCCCTGGCTCTATGGGATCGCCGCCAACGTGATCGCCAACCAGCGTCGCGCCAGCGCTCGCCGCCAGAACCTCGACCGCCGCCTCGTGGGGGAGGCGGGCATCGCCGCGCCACGGACCGATCCCGCCGAGCTGTTCGGCGATCGCGACGAGCTTGCGGGCGCCTTCGCCCGGCTCGACGAGGCGGAGCGGGCTCTAAGGCTGCGATCGTCCCCCGGCCCCTTCGCCCCCGACGACCGATTGAGGTTCCGGTCAGGTGCGCACGGCTTCGCTGCCCACTGGCGAGTGCTGTGCCTCACTCGGAGGTCTTGCACAGATTTCCAATGCGGAATGGTGCACCGGTGTATAGGCTCTCCGTCACTCGACGGAATTTCAGGGAGATGGCGGGTAAACAATTCAGAGATCAACTGCGTCAGGATGTCGACGGGCTGAAGGCGGCTTATTACTCGAACGACGGCGACGCATTCTGCCATTGGGCTCTGCGCACGTACCTCGAACTCGATGAGGACGAAGCATTCGCAGCATGTGACGTTGGAGGGCCTGGCGACCATGGCTTAGACGCCTATTGGCATGACGAAGAGCAAGGACGAATCGTCCTCGCCCAAGCGAAGTACAGCCAGCGTCGTGGAAAGCTCGACGCAGGGTCCGTCATCGAGCTGGAGCGGGGGTACAAGTGGCTTGTCCGCTTGGGGGAGGGTGGGTCGAAGAAGACGCGGAAAGAGCTGAGGGCGGCGGCCAAAGATCTCGCTGCCTGGCGCCGGGAGGATCCCGACTACCCGATCGAATTGATCTGCTTCGGCTCGCGAGAATTTAGCGCTGAGGCTGAGCATGAGGCTGAATTGGTGAACGAGGACCTCTGGGACGAAGGGGTCATTCTCAGGTTGGTCGGCGTAGATCTGCTCGAGGAGGCGGTGCGAGAGGCACGCAGTCGGCTCGACGAGCCACCGACCCGGATCAGCCTAAGCCTTGCGAAACATTTCACCTTTGAACCGGACGAGACCCCGAAGACCGTCGTCGCCTCAGTAAACGTCAGAGAGCTGGCTGAGATCGAGCAGCGGTACCACTACCGAATTTTCCAGCGAAACGTCCGATACTTTCTCAAAGCAAGTAACCGCGTAAATAGCGGAATACAGACGACCCTTTCTAGCCCCGAGGGACGCAGCAAGTTCTGGTACTACAACAACGGGATCGCCGTCGTCTGCGACCGCATTGAGGTCGATAGCAAGAAGTCTCCGGCGCAGGCGGTCATCAAGAACCTCCAGATCGTCAACGGTTGCCAAACGACGACGACGTTGGGTGAGCTAGCGGATGAGCTCGAGGCTGAGAGCGACAGCCCCGCCTACGTGCTGGTGCGCTTTATTGAGTCGGACGATTCAGAGCTTCAAGGGGAGATAAGTCGTTTCAATAATCGACAGAATGCGGTCAAGGACCGTGATCTGATGTCGAACGACGACCCTCAGGCGCGTTTGGAAAAGCAATTCGCCGAACAGGATCCCCCCTGGTTCTACGAGCGTAAGCGGGGACAGTGGGACGCCGAGGTGAAACTGAACGCCGCGAGGCGCCGGCGTTTCGGTGACCGGCGAATCGACAACGAGCGGGCGGCTCAAGCCGCATACGCATTTTGGCGGGATCCGGCCGTCGCGCGTGCGAGGAAACGCATGCTGTTCGTCCGCAAAACCGAAGATGCGTCGGGACTATACGACCAAATCTTCAGTGAATCGACTACGCCCGAGTGGTTGTTGCTCCCGTACCTCGTGCAGGGATATGTGGCCGCCAGAAAACGTGCATACATGCGGGAACTTAAATCAGCTCTGGAGGTGACCCGCCCTTCGGTGAAGGAGAAAAGGATCACCGGCCGGCAGTGGCTGAAATTCGGCGACCAGGTAGTCGTCGGCGCCGTCAGGCTCTACTGGGAAAAGCACGTCGAGGTGGCCCGGGTGGGGCCACAGCGTGCGCTGCTGGCCAGCGAAAGCTTTGAGCCTGCCGTGAAAACCGCGTACGAACTCGCGGTTCGAGATCTCAATCCCTTCTTCCGCAACAAAGCGCAGGAGGGTGAGAAGCGAGACGAACCATTCGACGCTGCGAACTTCGTGAAGACGAGCTGGACGGAGGTTCGCGATTGGATCGAAGATCAGCTCGACTACGACGACAACTGGGAAGCCTTCAGCGATATCCCCGCTTTCGAAACCTAGGCGTTCCGTTGACCGTCACCAAGTCAGCGCTTAAGCGTGGGTGGAATGACCGGGTCCAGCAGTACGAACGGGCTCAGATCGAGTTGATCCGCGTCCTTGGCGACGTCATCTCGGATCTCAGTACTGACTACCACGTTCGTCCCGTCCCGTTTATAGGCGGCAAGCGGAAGACGTTCGAGTCCTTCTACGGCAAGGCATGCCGGTATGAGGATGAAGGTCGAGTCGGCAACGCCAACGAGTGTTTCGCCGAGATCAAGGACATTGCGCGGGCGCGGATCATCTGTCAAACCCTTACTGACGTTGGACGGATCAAACAGCTTTTAGAGCAGAACGAGGCAATGGCGGTGCTTGGCGAAGCCCAGATCCACGATGGTCGAGAGCGTGGCTACAGGGGCGTTCACCTCGAAGTCGAGGTGAACGCGACCGTGGCAGGTAGGCCCTTAGCGACGGCCTGCGAGGTGCAGATCCAAACGGCTGTCCAGTTCGCGTGGGCTCTATTCACGCATAAGGATTTCTACAAGGGAGAAGAAGTGCCCGACCACGTGCGCGAGCTGATGGCTGAGCTCAGCGATCTGCTTAACGTTGCCGATCGAGTGGCCAGCACGCTGATCAAGACGGTCGAGCAGGGCGCTCCCAGAGACAAGCAACGAACAACGGCCGCCGCCGTTAGCGCGGGATGAACGGAATACCGAAGGTCTGCTGCGCCTCGTCAATTTCGTGCTCTTGAAGAAGGCGCCGAAGCTCCGCCTGGGGGATCCTCAACCTGGCTGCGAGGTCGCTTATATTGCTTGCCAGAGCAAACTCGCTCGTCAGGAAGCGCCGCTCGGCCTCTTTACGGGCCTGATCGAGGGGCGACTGCTTGTCTCCCTGGACGATATGCTCGAGTTGCACGGTGCAGAGCAGCCTCGGTAGGTGAGTTCCGGGGCTAAGGGCGATTGGCTTGGTGAAGCTAGCTCGCCGGGACTGCTCGAATTCATGGATCGTGCGGTCCCCGGCGTCGCGGACGAAATCGGAGCGATTCAGAACCTCCGCTGTTAGCTCCAGGCCGAAGGTGGAGAACGGAGTCTTTGTGAGCTGATCTCCAAGTTCGTCAGAGAGAGCTTCGACCTCCTCGGCGGATGCATTGGCGAGTACAGTGAGCTTGACCGGTAGGCGCTCGACCTTGCCCGCCTCGACGTCCACGTAGTCAGTAATTCCCTCCGCGGGTTCGACCACGATGCTCTCCACGGCTGCCGCTGGCGTGCCAAGGGGTTTCTCGCGAGCCCAGCGGTCGAGCATTTTGGACAGCTCACGTCCCGCCTTCAAGGCCCTCAGGATCATGATCGTTTCGGCTTCGCGGAGCTGGTCCTCGCGACTCATGTGGCGGGTGGCAGCTTCGCTCTCCCACGCAGCTTGAAACGAGGGCAAGAGGCGGCTCTCGAAGATCTCGATGAAGGTCGGGTTTAGCTCCACACCCCGACCTCGTCTTCCCATCGCCTCGGCCTGGGCCGGAACCGTCCCGATCCCGGCGAATGGGTCGACCACGAGATCGCCCTTGTCGGTCGTCAGTTCGATGCAGCGCGCCACCAGCGATTGAGGTAATGGGCAGAAGTGAAGCCGCTCCGAATGAGCCCACATGCCCTGAGTGGGAATCGGAATTTTCCAGACGTTCGACGGCCTCTTCCCTAGCGGGTGATACCGCTCTGGCCAGCCCGAAAGCCACTCGGCTTCAACCCCATGGCGCTGAGCTAGGCGGAATGGACGATGCTTGAACTCCTGGCTTTTCGTGAGCAGGAGCACGTACTCCATTAAGTTGCGTAGCTTGCCGTGGCCCGAGTACGGGAGCGTCTTGTTCTTCTCCCAGATCACAATCTCCTGCAGCCGCCATCCGACCTCGCGAGCTGCATCGGCGAGTCTGAAGGGCAGCGGTTCGAGCTCTCCCAAACCCCCACGTTCGGCTGGCTTCCGTAGCGTGTCGGCAATCAGCCAGAGGACCCCAGTCGTCTTCGCCAGCTCCCAGCAGCTTTCGAAGATTCCCTCAAGGTCTGTGAAGTACTCGGCAAGTGACTGGTTCTGACCAACCTCGACCGTGGATTCAAGGTCGTAACGCTTGAGATTGAAGTAGGGCGGGGACGTAATGATGCAGTCCACCGATTCGGGCTCGAATCCGAGCTCTCTTAGCCTTCGCGCATCTCCCTGACTGACGAGCCGATTGCCCATAATCTCAAACTACCAGCGGTAGTTGCGGCAATCGGAGTCGGTTTCTGTCATACGCATCGATAGAATCGCAGAAGTTCACGTCAAGCTAATAAATAGCTGCAAATTATGCATTTTGCCGACATAACTCCCGATGTCTCACTTCTCTCGAAGGTGGGGCAGTCGGGGCATTCTGTCGCCGATGCGGTGGCGGAGCTCGTCGATAACGCCATTGATGCCCAAGTGGGTCGGCAGCGGGTGGAGGTCAGCATCCGCTACGACGCCAAGGACGGCTGGATCGAGATTGTCGACAACGGACGAGGCATGAGCCGGACGGAGCTTTCGGATGCATTGGTCCTCGGCCTTTCTGGGAAGGGCAACGGCCAGATAGGGCGTTTCGGCCTCGGCTTGAAGACTGCTTGCACCAGCCTAGGCTCTCGGTTCCAGATCAGAACGGCCCCGGCCGAGGGGAAGGTCGAATGGGTCGCCGATTACGACGAGCAGGAGTTCCTTGAGAAGGGCCACTGGAAATTGCCGATTCGTCGCAAGAGCAGATCTCGGCAGCGGGGGACGGCGATTCTTATCCACTCTTCGAGGATCTACCCAGCTCTTAATCAGTCCCTTGTTCGCAACCTTGGGTCAATCTTTCGCCATTTCATTGACGACAAGGTTCTGTCTCTGACCCTCAACGGCGATCGCATCGGCTCGATCCACCAAGAGGTCGATGAGAGCTCGGTGATGCCGCTCGAAGGCGAAGTGGCGGGGATGCGTGTGCGTGGCTGGGTGGGTCTCCTTCTGATTTCGTCCCAGCGGGGCTGGTACGGCTTCTCCCTCGTACGGAACCGACGGGTAATTCGCCGGCACGAGAAGCTCGGGTTTCGGTCCCATCCATCGACCGCGAGGGTTGTAGGCGAGCTCCATCTAGATCAGTTCCCGGTGAACAACCTCAAGACCGACTTCATCCGGGAGACCGATGCGTGGCGTGCACTTGAGAAGTGGGTGAGTGTTCAGATTGAGCCGGTGCTCGCAATGTCGCGAGCCCTTGCCCACGCTGGGACTTTCGATTCCAGTATCAAGGCCACGATTGCCGAAGAGCGTGAGCGAATCCTTGCAGCTCTTGGTCCTAGCGACGAGATCCCGTTGCCGCACCGAATCGAGAGCGTGGGGCAGATGTCGAGCTTGGTGAACATTGTCTTGGGCACGATCCATATGACGCACCGCTTTGAGGTCGGTGGGCCAGACGCCCCACATTTCCGCGTCGAGTATTTAGCGAGGGCAGATGACGCTGATCTGATCAGCGTGTTCACGAATGCACGTCATGCAGCGATGACTACGTCGGATGCTTCTCTGATCGCTTGTCACAACCTTGCCGAGGCGGCCTCACTCACGCTCGGAGAGAAGTCGGAACTCATCTCCCTCAAGGGCCAGCTTCTTAGTGTCCTACTTGAGCAAAAGCCGGTGCGCCGCGCGCTTCGCAGCTCCATTAAGGATCAATCTCTCGGCGAGGAGCCTGCATTGGCTCGCTGAGTTATCGAGTTAGCCCCCGCAAACCGAGTTTCTATTTGCTGGCTCTTCTGGTGAGTCGAAATCGGCCCGATCCACAAACCGCGGAACTCGCGGAGAGAGCGGCGGAATCGCCGGTAGTCCTTTCTTAGTCCCGATTTCGGACCCGAGTGCCCGAATGGAATGGAGTGTGAGATCAGCTACGGGTCGGAACTGGTCTTGAAAGACGAAGCCGCCGCTGTGTAGGCCTTCGACGATGGAGCTAGGCGGATTCGAACCGCCGACCTCCTGGGTGCGATCCAGGGAGACGCAGTCGCACAAAAACGGCGATTTGCAGGTATTTACATTGGACTATTCGGGCCGTGAAAGTCGCGAAATGGCCGCGGATTACCGCCGATATGCGGCATTTCAGCCGCTCGCGGCCCTTGAGCGGCTGAAATCGAGCGGTATTCATCCCGATTCCGGCCCGAAAGCCGGTTCCAGATGAATCGTTGCTTCGCCGCGCGCGAGACCCCGGGGCGGCGTCCAGCTGGGCCATCACCCGTCCGACGATGAGGAGCTGACCGACGAGGACGGCTACTTCTGGGTGATCGGGCGGATCGACGACGTCGTCCACGTCTCCGGGCACCGGCTCTCCACCGCCGAGGTCGAGTCGGCGATCTTCGCCCACCCTGACGTCCCGAGGCGGCGGTGATCGGGCAGTCAGACGAGGACACCGGCCGGCGATCTGCGCCTTCGTCACCCTCCGGGGCGGGACCGAGCCCTCCGAGGAGCTGACCGAGGCGATCCGCTCAGAGGTCGCCACCAGGATCGGCAAGTTCGCCCGCCCCCAAGCGCATCGTCTGGGCCGAGGAGCTGTCGAAGACCCGCAGCGGCAAGATCATGCGGCGGCTGCTCAGAGACATCGCCGAGGGCAGGGCGCTGGGGGACGTAACCACCCTCAGAGACCCACGGGCGATCGCGGAGCTGGAGGCGAAGGTGGCGGCGGAGGGGACTGACGCCGCTTAGGCGGTGTTCCGGAGACCGGGCTCCGGCTCGGCCTCGGCGGAGGCCGGCTCGGCGACGGGCTTGCCGGATTTGGCCGGCTCTTCTTCGGACAGCTCGCCCTTGAGGTACTTGAGCGCCTCCTCGAGGTACTCGTCGAAGATCGCCGCGGCTTTGAGGCGTTCTTCGCCGTCGCACTCTTCGAGGAAGGTGACGAGCCGCTTGAGGAGCCGCTGGACCGCCCGGCGTTCCTGGGTTCCGAGCGTCCCGAAGAGGCCGATCGCTTCGATCAGGGGCTGCTGGATGTCTGTTCGCCGCTTGCGGTCGAGCTCGTCCAGCGAGAGCAGGATCTCGGCGAGCTCCGGTTTGTAGCCGAGCCGCTCGATGTAGGAGGTGCGGTCGCGCTCACGGAAGAGGCGCCGCGCGTCCGCCTGCGGATCCCCGGCCTCCTGTTCTTCGGCGATTTCGACGAAGACCGCGGCGATCGGCTCCAGGCGCTCGCGGCTCGGCAAGAGCTTCTCTTTTTCGATGCCGTGGATATATGAGGTGCTGACCCCGGCGCGCTCCTCGAACAGCCGCATTGGGATGCGTCGGCGCGCCCGGAGGTCGCTGAAGGTCTGGTCGAAGGACATCGGTCGGAATAACAGCAGTTGTGGAGGCCGGAGCCTAGAGGAACTGGCCGGACGTTTCAGCCAGCCCAGAAGCCTCGTCTTTGCGGATTGAGCGCCGCCGAACTTCCGGCACTCAGCGCCATTCTATCGCTCTCCGCCTGGCGTTCACCTGAAGAGAACACATAACCGAATAGGACCTGAAGAGACTGTGGCTTGCCACGAAGGAAATTTTCATGTAAGATTCCGGCGTACCCAAACCTTCAAGAGCACAATGACCGGAACCTTCCTAGATCATTGCCAGTATGAGCAGCCAGGAGCCTGCTGCTAAATGCTCTTCCTGCCGGCCAAATCCCCCGTCGCCGGCAGCGTCGCAGCGACCCTCGTCAAGGCGGTCCTCAGCGTCTGGCCGCGGGTCGACTCCTCCGGATTCTACGCGGGGGCCGTCTGCAACGTCTCGGCCACCCTCGCCGTCTCGCCTTCGTCCGCCGCGTCTCTCGATCGCGTCTTCTTCCTCCTGCCGGCAGGGATCTGCGCCCGAGCCGGGGCGCCCTTCGACATCTCCGCGACCCTGCTGGATCCCGCCAACCCGCTCAGCTACACGACCCAGGGCCGCTACCGCAAGGCGGCCGGCGAGGACCGGCTCCTCTCCTACGACGGGCTGCCCGACGTCGTCGTCGACTGCGACTCGCGGCTCAGCATCCGCTGGTCCGAGCAGGAGCCGCTCGGCCGCATCGCCGTCCGCTTCAGCGACCCGGTCGCCCCCGGCGGCATCCGCGCGGTCCGCTTCTGCTTCGAGGCCTCCAACTTCTTCTCGGAAACGATCGACGGCAGCCTGCACTTCCAGCTGCCGGTCCAGTCGGACCTGGTGATCCGCCAGCAGGTCAGCGACGAGATCCTCGAGCGGATCAGCCTGCCGACGCTCAGCGTCGGTGCGGACGGGATCAGCGGCGGCTTCGACGTCTTCCTGTACATGCCGCTGGACTACCTCGGGGAGAGCTTCAGCCTCGAGCCGGCGGCCGGCCTGCTGGCTGACTACGACCACCTCGGGCGCCTGATCGACCCGCCCCGGCGGAAGTTCGCCTGGACGGGCCCGCGCCTCTTTGACTCCCCCGGCAGAACGTTCTCGCTCGGGGAGGCCCTTGACATCTCCGGCGAGTTCAGAAGGAGGACTCCAAGAATGCCCGACAAGATCATCACCAACGTGGCGGGCTCGGTGTTCATCGACACCGAGATCACCGACAGCCAGATCACGCACCAGACGCTCGCCGCCGCATCGACCGGCGAAGTGCTCGACCTGCTGGCGGAGATCCGCGAGCAGGCGAGCCTGCTGCCGGCCGGCGACCCGCAGGCCGACCTCGTCCAGACGCACGCCAACGCGGTCGCGCAGGCGCTCGAAGCCGGCGACCCGACGAAAGCGCGCAGCCGCCTGGTCCTGCTGCGCTCCGCCGCCCGCGGCATCGTCGACTACAGCCCCCGCGTCCTCGACGTCGTCGAGCGCGTCGGCCGCCTGCTGGGGGGCCTCGGATGAGCCCCGCGGAGGCAGGTCCGCTGGCCACCACCCAGGAGATCGCCCTCGACGACGCCGTGCTGGCCCAGCACCCCGGCCTGCGGCTGGCGCTGCTCGTCGTCCCCGCCGGTGGCTACTCCGGCGCGGGCGAGTCGGCCGCGGCGGAGCAGCAGGTGGTGGCCGAGCTCCTCGCCGCCTTCGCCGCCGAGGAGGACCTGCGCTCGAACCCGGCCGACGAGCTGTACCGCTCCTTCTACCGCGCGATGGGGCTGAAGGCGGCGCAGGTCTCGACCCCGGTGAAGCAGGCGCTGCGGGTGCTGCGCAACGGCGAGTACCGGGCCCGCGGCCCGGTCGTCGACACCGCAATGGCGATCGAGTACTCGACCCTGGTCAGCTTCCAGGTCTACTCGGCCGCCCGCCTCGGCGACCGTCTCACCTTCGCCCTCGCCGGGGGCGAGGAGCCGATCACGACGATGCGGGGGGAGGGCAAAACCTGCAAGCCCGGGGAGCTGCTGCTGCTCGGGGCCGGCGGCGCGGTCGCCCACAGTTGCTACTACGGCAACGATCCGGCCTTCCTGCTGACCGAGGAGGACCCGGTGGCGATCGTCCGGGTGATGGGCGTGCCGGGACTCGGCGACGACGCCTTCGCCGGGGCGGTGGCGGAGGCCGAACGCCGGCTGTCGCCGATCGACGTACTCAAGCTCGACCACTCGACCCGCAATGGCGGGATATCGCTGACGACCGAACAGGAGAGGGGCCAGACGTGAAAGTCAACAAAGAGCAGACCGACGTCCTGATCGTGGGTGCCGGCCTCGCCGGGACGCGAGCAGGGATAGCCGCCCGCATCGCCGACCCGGCGATGCGCGTCGCGATCGCCGCCCCGGCCTTCCCCGGTCACGGCGGCTGCGGCCCGGAGACGCACGGCATCAACGCCGCCGTCTTCGAGGGCGACACGCCGGAGCTGCACCTAGAGGACACGATGGCCGGCGGCGCCTTCCTCAACCAGGAGCCGCTGGCCCGGGTCCTCTGCGAGCGGATCCTGGCCGAGATCGAGTTCCTGATCGGGGAGGGGGTGCCGTTCGACCACCTGGCGAGCGCGGGCGAGGTGGACTTCGACGTCGCCGGCCGCTACGGCGGCAGCAGCGTCGACCGCAGCGTCCACTGGCGCGACATGACCGGCCGCGCGATCTCCAACGCCCTGCAGCTCCGCCTCCTCAGGGAGGGGGCGACGGTCTTCCCGCGCCACTGGATGCTCGGGCTGCTCACCGCCAAGGGCCGCTGCGGCGGAGCCGTCTTCATGGACACCACCTGGAACGAGCTGCTCGTCGTCCAAGCCGGTGTCGTCGTGCTCGCGACCGGCGGCGGCGCCTGCATGTACCCGGCGCGCTCGATGTCCGCCGACAAAGCGGTCACCGGCATGGCCTGCGCGATGCGGATGGGTGCGCCGGCGATCGACCTGGAGATGGTCCAGTTCCACCCGACCGGCTTCCGCAACGACGACGGCCCCGGCAACGGCGTGCTGCTGGAGGAGGAGTTCCGGACCCAGGGCGCCGCGCTCACCAACCCGGCCGGGGAGCGCTTCATGCAGCGCTACGACGAGCGCGGCGAGCTCGCCACCCGCGACGTCGTCTCGCGCGGGATCTACCAGGAGATGATGGACAGCCGCGAGAACGGGGTGCCGGGCGAGGTGCTCCTCCACCTCGACGGGTTCAGCCCGGAGCAGCTGGTGCAGCGCTTCCCGAACACGATCCGCCGCCTCGGGTCCTACGGGTTCGACCTGCTGCGGAACTCCGAGGTGCCGGTGATCCCGTCGAGCCACTTCCTTATGGGCGGGATCGCAATCGACACCAAGGCCGACACCGGGATCCCGGGCCTGCTCTGCTGCGGCGAGGACGCCGGTGGGATCCACGGGGCGAACCGGCTCGGGGGCAACGGGGTCGCCGACGCGCTGGTCTTCGGCGCGGTCGCCGGGGAGCAGGCGGCGAAGGTCGCCCGCGCCGCCCGCAGCGGCCCCGCCGTCGCGCTCGAGCAGATGGACCCGGTGCACGTCCCGATGGCCGAGCCGGCGGTCGCCGACCACGTGCTGGCGAAGATCCGCGGGCTGATGTGGGAGCACTGCAGCCCGGTGCGGACGGCCGCGGGGCTGACCGAGCTGCGGCTGCGGCTCGACGAGCTCCAGGGCTGGGCCGACCCCGAGCGCCACGCGCCGGCGACGCTCGACCGCTCGCTGGCGGGCCGCAAGACGGCCGACCTGATCGAGGTGGCGAGGGTCGAGAACGTCCACCTCGTCTCACGGGCGATCGCGACCGCGGCCGGGTGGCGGCGCAACTCCGCCGGCAGCCACTTCCTCGCCGACGAGGACCCCGTCTGGGCGCTCGCGGCGGAGAACTCCTGCGTGCGGGTCGGGGGCGACGGAACCGAGCTCGCCAGCGGCGCCTGGGAGGCGCCGCTGGCGGCGTCCCGGACCCTGAAGCGGGCGGCGCTCGTACACGAAGTCGAGTACGAGCCGTTGGGCCGTCGCAGCCTGCGTTGACGTGTTGTCGGCGGGCGTTAGCTTGGCATGACCTTGGCGATGACCTCCGAACATAACGCGCACGTTTCCTCTGCCGTTCTGGTTGTCGAGGTCGCTATCGGCCCCGAGCTCGTTAGCTCGGTTAAAGCCTGAGCGCCCAAGAACGCCCGCCGACCAACACGGACACACACACCAAGGGGAAACGGCGGAGGCGTTGGCGGCTCCCAGAGTTCCCTCGAAGAACTGGCAGGAAGCGTTTGAAGCGCGGGCCGGGCGACGGTTCGGGCAGATATCCGGCTAAAGTCGGCGCGTAGGGAAATTCCTGTGGGTCGTTCGGGGTGAGAAAGTTGTGAAATAGCTGCGGATTCCCGCCGATATCAGGCATTTCAGCCGCTCGTCGCCGTTGAGCGGCTGAAATCGAGCGGTCTTTTACCCCGATTCCAGCCCAAAAGCTGGTGCTCCCTTTGCTTTCGATGGGGTCATCGGCTCTCGGGATGATCGGGACGAGTGACGCCCACATCCCAATCCGGGAGGCGAAAGGAGACGGTGGCGGTCGGCGCGGCGCTCTCCACGGCTGGGGCAGTGACCCAGGCCTCGAGAACGACTTTGAAGAGGCCACCGTTCTGCAGGATCTCTGGGTCGTCGGGGTCGCCGTGTGCGGGGTTGTCTCCCAGCGGATAGATCCGCATCACCTGATCGCCGCCCCCGCGCGTCACGACCTGCCTGGCCCGGGTGACGTAATTCTCGACGGCGAGAGCAAGGTCGAGGCCAGCGCCCCGGTCGGTCTCGAAGCGACTCTGGCTGACCGTCGCCAGGAGATCGAACTTCAGCCGCCTGACGCGCAGCGCCCCGAAGCTGCGGAGGAGGTGATTGTGAGGTTGGGCAGAGAAGTCGAGCTCGACCGGGATGAGGAAGCCCTTCGTCTCTCCCTCGGCCTCGACGTCCCAGGTATCGATCGAACGCGAGAGGAGCTCGAGCGCCCGGTTTCGCGCCTCGATCACCACCGAGACGAGGTTCGGTCCGGCCGAACCGTCGAGGAGCGAATGAAGGGTGAGGGCCGGATCGTGCGGCTCGTCTTTGCCGATCACCAGGTTCAGATCCATGTTCCTCGGCGGGTTCGGGCCGAAGGCCAAGAGTTCGCCGGGACCCAGGTCGAGGTTCTGCGGGGTGCCCGCGTAGTAGTGGAGGTGAAACCAGACGTGGCGCCCGGGTCGGCCCCACTCCTCCTCGGTGAGATCGCGGACGGTGAAAATCTCGATCCCTTTGTGCTTCGCGTATGCCTCGGCGCCCGGCTCATAGCCCGAGGTGGTGAACATGACGCCATGCGCCGCGCCGAGATCCTCGACGCTTGCGGCGAGGACATCGACCCGCTGGCGATCGACCTTGTGCTTCCAGCGCTTGCACTCGATCAGCGTCACTTGGGTCTCGCCGCGGAGAACCTGCGTCAACTTGACATCGATCTGACGTTTCGCGCCCGAGCGCCCGACCTCGGTCACGTCTCGCTCGGCGACGACGTTCGGATCGAGGTCATGGACCTCGCGGACGAAGTCCTCGAACCTCCGCCAGTCGACCAGTTGGTCGAGGAACGGCGCACCGAGGCCCGGGGTCTTCTCCGTCATCGGGTCAATCCTCGCGACCCAACAGGTCGGGCGCGGAGATAGCGCGATCTGGTCGACCGGATCGCCCGACGGGGCTCAGCCGCCGGCGCGAAACGCCACCCGGTCGCCCTCGGGAACCCCCTTGCGGTCGATTTCCTCGACCGCCAGCCATTCAACGCCGCAGCCACCTTCGCACTCCTGCCACTCGCCTTCTTCTGCCTCGTAGAGCGTGTTCAGAATTCCGCACCGGCATCGCATACTGACCGAGCTGCAGGTCCAGCAGCGGCCGATGCCAGTGGCGAGCTCCCGGCCCTCGACCCCAGCCGGCACTGGATCGAGATAGAGGGGGCCGGGCGGGCGATCGGAGTCAAGGTCGGTGCAAATCGGACAGAAGAGAACCTCCGGGCGCCAGTCTTCAAGCTCCTCGAAGGGGACAATGTCGATCTTGACGCCGCGCGCGGCCGCGGCCCGCTCGCGGGCGGCCGGCGAATAGCCCTTGGTGGTGACGAGCAGGCCGAAGTCAGTGCCGACGTCCTCGACCAAGCCGATGAAGGTCTCGACCCCCTTGACGTCGACGTTTCGGTCGAAGTACTTGCAGTCGACGGCCATCGTGCCCTCGACGATTCCGTTTGCGAACTGGCCCTCGACGTAGACGTCGATCTGGCGATCGACGCGACTCAGCTTGCCCGGCAGCCGCTTGTCGAAGGTGACCTCCGCCTTGCCATCGCCACCCGCTGCCCTGAGCAGACGCGCGTGGATCTGCCGCTCGTATTGCTTCCAGGCTGGCTCCTCGGTCACCTCGCGAGCTTACCCCGCAGGCCTCGACGGATCGAAAACGGCCCCAGGGATTCGATTTTACGCATTCGATGCCCCCGTAGAGGTCGTCTAGCTGCTCATCCATCTGCTGCTCCTTGGCGAGAAGTGCCCGAAATCGGCGCAGGGCGGTTGGAAAGCGAGCCGGGCTTAGAGATCAGGACACCAGCGCTCGATGAGGAGATGCGTCAGCTGCTCGCCTCGCCGGGCGAGGCCGTCTATGTCGGTCTGAGACATAGGCGCAAAGTTGGTCGGGTAGGAGGCCACCTGCTCGCGCCTAATTAGGTCGGGCGAAATCCAGGGCAGCGCCAAGTCCTGCTGGCCGAGGTACGGCATTGCAAAACCGGCGAGTGCGAATCTCGATCTCCAACACGCCGAAGGGCTTGGGGAGATCCTCGCGGGCGAAGACGTAGGCGCCAAGCGCTTCATCTCCACGGATCAGCATCAGGACCTCGGGCAGCGGCTCCATCGAGACGAGTTCGCTGGCTACGTCCCGGGGGCTTGGGATTGCCGGTCCGCCGGGATGCGTGTGCCACATGCCGACGAAGCTGGTCGCTCGGCGCGTCTGGTTGCGGATCTTTTCGTTGCGATCCTTGATTCCCTCGGTTCCGCAGATGAACTCATCGGGACTGGCGACGCTGTCGGGCGGGGGGCCGGAAGCTTCATCGATCCAGAGCACGCCCGCCGCGGGGTCTCTGCGCCCGAAAAGGACACCCCCGGTCTCTGAGCGGAAATCGCCAGCTCGGTCGTTGCGTCCAACCCATGCCTGGATACTGCGAAGCGCCCCTGGAGAGATACGGACCTCGTAGCGATTGAGGCCGTCCTGCAGGATCGTGTCGGACTCCCAGCCCAGCGTTACGCTGCGCGGTCCTCGATGTCGAGCGCTCGGTAGGACGTGGAGGTGACCTGATGCTTGCGAGGGGCTCTTGGCGATGGCCGCCGCCGCCGAGGTCAGCAAGGTGCCGGCAAGCGCCGCCACCTCAGCGCCGGAGCCTCGGAACGTGGGCGCCGAGCAGCCGGGCTCGGGTTGGAACGCGTCGACGCAGGAGGATCGGGCCAAAACTCGTTGGCGAAATCGCCGAGCCCGGCTCGGCCGGTGCAGTCGAGCATCGTCTGTCGCAGCAGGTCAGCGGTTCCGCCCGAGTGCCCAGGAGGTGCGACAACGCAGATCCCGTGCTCAGCGGTGTGGCCGAAGATCATGCCGAGCGCGGTGGTGTCGCCGCTGCCGAACATCCGCCGCGTCGCCTCCAGCTTGGAGGCGACAGCAGGTGCGGCCGTCGCGTCGATCACAAAGTCAGCGCCGTCGTGCCAGTCCTCGCGCGCCAGCGGCCCTTCGAGGAAGTCCTCGATGTGGGCCGTAACCTCGAGGCCGGGTGAGATCGCCTTCAGGCGTTTGGAAAGCGCCGTCGCCTTCGCCCGACCTACCTCGGCGTCGACGTAGGGCTGGCGGGTCAAGATCCCCGCCGATACCGAGCCGTAGTCGTATAGGTCGAGATGGGCGACTCCGGCCCGGGCAAGCCACTCGGCGACGTGGCCGCCGATCGCCCCGCATCCCCAGACCGACACCGAGCGGCCCTCGAAGACCCGGTGAAGCGCCGACTCGGAATCGCGCCTCTCGGTCACCTGCGGTCGCATCTCGTCAATCCGACACCAGGACACTTTGGCGGCGTCGGCCCAATCGGCCAGGATCTGCTCGACCTCCTCCCCGATCTTTCGCAGCTCCTCATGGTCGGAGTAGGCGCGGAGCGAGAGCCGTATCGCCTTGGCCACCCATTCCTCGAAGTACCAAGCGGCGAGGTGTTGCTGCAGCTCCCCATTGGAGTCACGGCGCATCGGCGTGCCGACGATCAGCGGCATCCCCGCGTCCTCGGGCCGCCGCAGCGATCCGAGCCGCAAGAGCGCCAACAGCCGCTCCCAGGGGACGCCGCGGGCGGTAAGGGCGTCCAACAGGTCACGGGCGCTGGTCGGGTACTCCCAATCCATCGGCTTTGGCAAGAGGACCACCGGCGCCAGGTTCTCGAAGTCGTCGTCTAGATCCTCGGTCCACCCGACGACATCGATTCGCCTCTCGGTGAACCGCTCCAGCCGGGCCATGCCGACCCAGGGAATCTCGCCCACCTCTGGCGTGTCCGCGCGCACGACGAGGCGTGGTGCCTTCCCGCTCGTGTACACGGCCGGGGGATGAAGCGGTGCCCCGACCGGGTCGAGTTCGCCGATAGCGGCGCGGCGCAGCCAGAGTTCGAGCCGGTCGAAGAAGCCGAACATGCCCTCCTCGGCCTGCCATTCGGCCGCGGCCTGATAGAGGCAGAGATAGCGGCCCCACTGCACATGCGCAGTACCCGCCCAATCGCGGTGGCTCGCCCAGACGGATGGGTAGTCCCAGGGGAACTCAGAGGTGACGATGATCGTTAGGCGCTCGCGTTCATGCAGGCGAATGCCGGGCGAGCGGTGCTCAAAGCCGCCGCAGTCGAGCGAGACTTCTAGAACAAGGAGGTCGCCCTCGCGCTCCCGCGTATCAACGATTTCGAGCCCTTCACCTCCGGCGGCGATCGCCTCCAGCTGGCGTAGGGCAAGTCGCTGCCCCTCGTTCACCGTCGCCCGAAGCTAACTCGCCCTGCGGGCACCTGCTCCTCTCCCCGCCCTTCGCTGATCTGCTTGGCGAGGGTCGAGGCGCTGGCCTCTACGAGCTGCGCGTCGCGCAGCGCTGCACCCTCTCCCGACACCTCGAAGACGAGTGGCTCCGGAGCCTCTGCGTTCGGGTGCTGGCCGGTGCAGATCACGCCATCGGGGGCGATCTCGCGGTAGCGGTTGGCAGCTTTGGCGTGGGGTGGGTTGTCGCCGGCTTTGTTGCCGGTCGGGATCTTGTCGGCCGAGACGACCACGATCCCGGGCGAGTCCGCCGCGTCCTTCATCGCGTCGAGGATGTCCTGGCGCAGCTTTGGGTCTTCGCCATCCTCGTCGGCCCAATACATCGCGCCCTTGGCGCAGTGGTGCGGGGCGAGCAGTGCGTTCCAGAGCAAGTCGTCGTCCTTGGAGCGATCGAAGATGTTCTTCAGATCGGGGTAAGCACCGAAGCGGTGTGATGCAGCCCCGAGAGGGCCTACGCGAGTACCGTTTCGCTTGCATCGAAGTCAAGGCTTCGGTGCCAGCCCCCGGGGCGTTCCACCACCGCCGGGGGCACTTGCTTATGTGGGCGCCGACCGTAGCTCTGTTCGGCCGTGCGTGCGAGCCGAAATCAAGGGGAATCGGGACCAATCCGCGGCAATCGCCGCCATTTGAGCCACTAGTGGCTCAAATGGAGGGCGATGGGGGTGGATTCAGGCGGATTACTGGCGAGGTGAAAATCCCGACTACCAGGGACTTTCGAAAGTGGAGCTAGGCGGATTCGAACCGCCGACCTCCTGGGTGCGATCCAGGCGCTCTGCCAGCTGAGCTATAGCCCCGTGGGGTGGTCGGGATCGGTTGGGATCCGGACCGGAAGGAGCAAGGATAGCCGCATGGGGGCTGGGGGTTGGCTTCTGGCGGACGGCTGGTGGGGGCGTGGCCGGGAAGGCTGCGCTGTGGGCTGGGAAGTTGCTATCACTGGCGCGCAGGGCCAGGAAATAGCGCATAGTCTTTGAAAGCCTTCGGAACGCGCGCCATGAGCATTCTCGACGACGCAATTAGGGAGCACCTCGAACTGAAGCGCCAGCACGGCGCCGATGATGCTGAGCTGAAACGGCTCGAGGACGAGGCGTTTGGGCCGCCCGCCCGGCCGGAAGAGGAGGTCGATCCCTTCGCCGAGGCGCCGACGGAGTTCCTCGTCGCGCCTGGAAGCGAGGGGGAGGAGCCTTCCGAGGAAGCCACGCGGCTCGACCTCGGCGATGAGGAGGGCGCGTCGCGCCGGATCAACGTCGCCGATCTGCAGGAGCCGCCCCCGCCACCGGAGTTCGCCGCCGACGAGGAGTCCGAGGCGCCCGCCGAGGAGGAGCACCCGGCGATGGAGCACGAGGTCGTCGAGGCCGCCGAGGAGGTCGACATCGACGCCGGTCCCAGCACCGAGGAGCGCCACGCGATCGCCGAGCAGCCGACCGAAATCTTCGACGTCGTGGGGGAGCTAGCCGGCGCCTCGGAGGCCGAGAGTCCCTCTGACGAGGACCTGGTCGACGCCGAGCTGGGTGAGCCCCGCCTCGCGCCCGTCGACCCGATCGGCGAGGTCGAGGCCACCGGTCCCGCCGGGGAGGCGCCTCCCACGGACGAGGAAATCGAGGAGCACGCCGACGAATTCGACGAGTTCTTCAGCGAACAGCGCCTCTCCGACGAGCTCAACCAGGCGCTCGAGGCGCCGCTCGACGACGAGCCGCTCGGCCCGCCGGAGCCGGCCTACGACGAGCCCGAGGCCGAGGAGCCCGGCACCGCGGAGGAGCCCGCCCCGCATCGCAACTTCGCCGAGGAGCATGAGGAGGACGACGACGAGGACGACCTCCCCGCCGCTCACCACGAGGAGGCCGAGGAGCAGGAGGAGCCCGCCGAGGAGGCCGAGGAGCACCCCGCCTCCCAGCACGAGGCCGACCACCAGGACGCGCTCGAAGACACCCCCGACTTCCTCGCCGACGATCCCGAGGACGACAACCTCTGGTTCGAGCAGAAGCCGCCGAAGGACATCGACTTCGGCGATTAGGTCCCGCCTGGGGCGCGCCCGCCCCGAGCAACCGTTAGGTTCTTTGGCCGTGTCTGTCTCGGCCGCGATCGAAGTTGAAGGGCTGCGCAAGCGCTACGGCGACGTGCAGGCGCTCGACGGGATCGACCTGCGCGTCCCGGCTGGCACCGTGCTCGGCCTGCTCGGGCCCAACGGCGCCGGCAAGACGACCGCGGTCCGCATCCTCACCACGCTGCTCCCGCCCGACGGCGGCAGCGCCCGCGTCGCCGGCCTCGACGTCGCCACCGAAGCGCCGCAGCTGCGCAAGCAGATCGGCCTCGCCGGCCAGTACGCGGCAGTCGACGAGAACCTCACCGGCGCCGAGAACCTGGAGATGGTCGGCCGCCTCTACCACCTGCCGAAGGGCGAGCCGCGCGCCCGCGCCGCCGAGCTGCTGGAGCGCTTCGACCTCGCCGGCGCCGCCAGTCGCCTCGTTCGCACCTACTCGGGCGGGATGCGCCGCCGCCTCGACCTTGCCGCCGCGCTCGTCGCCCGCCCGCCGGTCCTCTTCCTCGACGAGCCGACCACCGGCCTCGACCCGCGCAGCCGCCTCGCCCTCTGGGAGACGATCGAAGGCCGGGTCGCCGAGGGCACCACGGTCCTGCTCACCACCCAGTACCTTGACGAGGCCGACCGCCTCGCCGACCGCATCTCGGTCATCGACCAGGGCCGCGTCATCGCCGAGGGCAGCGCCGACGAGCTGAAGGACCAGGTCGGCGGGGAGCGAATCGACGTCACGCTCGAGTCCGAGGGCGACGCCGCGGCGGCAATCGCGGCGCTGGAGCCGGTCGCCGCCGAACGGCCGGCGATGGCCGACGGCGTCCTCGCGATGCCGGTGCGCCAGCGCAAGGGCGCGATCGCCGAGGCGGTCCGCCGCCTCAACGAGGCCAACATCGGGATCGACGACATCGCCCTGCGCCGCCCGACCCTCGACGACGTCTTCCTCTCCCTCACCGGCCACGCGACCGAGAGCGAGGACGACTGGGGCGACTTAAGCACGGAGGGCGTGCATAACCCGCCCCAGGAGGAGGCACGATGAGCGCCCTACGCGACTCCGTCGCCGACACCCTGGTGCTGGCCAAACGCAGCCTCCTGCGCATCCCCCGCGCGCCCGACCTGCTGCTCGCCTTCACCGTGCAGCCGATCATGTTCGTGCTGCTCTTCGCCTACGTCTTCGGCGGCGCGATCGAGACCCCGGGCTTCGACTACATCGACTTTCTCATCCCCGGGATCCTCGTGCAGACGATGTCCTTCGGCGGCTTCGTCACCGCCCTCGGCCTCTCTGAGGACCTGAAGAAAGGCCTGATCGATCGCTTCCGCTCGCTGCCGATGTCGCGCGGCGCCGTCCTCGCCGGCCGCACCCTCGCCGACATCGCCACCAACCTGATCTCGATCGCGGTGATGCTGATCGTCGGCGTCATCGTCGGCTTCAGCTTCGGCGCCCCCTTCCTCCACGTCATCGGCGGCATCCTCCTGCTGCTGCTCTTCGGCTATGCCTTCTCCTGGGTCTTCGCCTTCATCGGTCTCACCTCTTCCTCCCCCGAGGCGGCCCAGTCGCTCGGCTTCATCGTCATCTTCCCGCTCACCTTCATCTCCTCCGCCTTCGTCCCCGTCGACTCGATGCCCGCCGCCCTGCAGTGGTTCGCCGAAGTCAACCCGTTCACGATCGTCGTCAACGCGATGCGCTCCCTCCTCCTCGGCAGCCCCGCCGGCAACGACGTCTGGGCCGCCGTCCTCTGGTCGATCGGCATCGCCGCCGTCTTCGCCGCCCTCGCCGTGGGCAAATACAAACGCGCCGTCGTCCGCTAGCTGCGCGTCCCGCTCGCCGCTCCTACACTCCCAACCAC
Source organism: uncultured Actinomycetes bacterium (assembly GCA_963708405.1). Classification (GTDB taxonomy): domain Bacteria; phylum Actinomycetota; class Thermoleophilia; order Solirubrobacterales; family 70-9; genus VAYN01. The sequence goes on along the minus strand of CAVPSL010000001.1, from coordinate 579,478 downwards.
GGGGCCATAGCTCAGTTGGCAGAGCGCCTGCTTTGCAAGCAGGAGGTCGCCGGTTCGAACCCGGCTGGCTCCATCGCATGCCGCGAACTCTGGCTCTCGTCCTCGTGCCGGTCCTCATCGTCGCCGCGGTGGCGACGTTGGCCGCCGCCCTCGAGCACGAGGCCTGTTTTCACCCCGGGCCCCCGGTGACGCGGCCGGAGCCGTCGACGGCGCGGGGCGAATACTGCGATGCGGTCAACTCGGCGACCCCCTGGCTCTCGCTGACGCTGGGGCCGGTGCTGCTCATCGCGGCGCTCGCCTATCTGGCTCGCCGCTCACCGACCGTGGTCGCCGCCCTGACGCTGGCCGTCTGCGTGCTGCTGCTCGCCAACGCCGCCGTCGCCAACTCGCTCGCCTACAGCCTCACCATCTAGCGGGCGCCCTGGGGTCCAGCCGCTAAGCGATCAAGCTCTCAGCCCGCTTCCCCTCGGGCAGGTTCTGATCGGCGTGGTAGCTGCTGCGGACGAGCGGCCCCGCCGCCACCGACTCGAACCCGAGCTCGTAGGCGGCCTTCTCCAGGGCCTCGAACTCCTCGGGGTGCCAGTAGCGGACTACCGGGAGATGGTTTTCGGTGGGGCGGAGGTACTGGCCGACGGTGAGGACCTGGACCTTGTGGTCGCGGAGCTGGCCGAAGGTGTCGACCATCTCCTCGAAGGACTCGCCGAGGCCGACCATCAGGCCGGACTTGGTGACGACGTCGGGGCCGCCCATCTCCTTCGCCATCTTGAGGACGCGGGCGGAGCGGAGGAACTGGGAGCCGCGGCGGGCTTTGGGATAGAGGCGGGGCACGGTCTCGACGTTGTGGTTGAAGACGTCGGGCTTCTCGTGCACGACCTTGGCCAGGGGCATCTCCTGGCCGCGGAAGTCCGGGGTCAGGACCTCGACCTTGCAGCCGGGGGCCTGGAGGCGGATCGAGCGGATCACGCCGACGAAGGCGCCCGCCCCGTAGTCGGGCAGGTCGTCGCGGTCGACCGAGGTGACAACTGCGTGGCGCAGCCCCATCCGCTTCACCTGGTTCGCCACCCGCAGCGGCTCCAGCGGGTCGTTCCAGGTCGGCTTGCCGGTCTGCACGTTGCAGAAGCCGCAGCGGCGGGTGCAGACGTCGCCGAGGATCATGAAGGTCGCGGTGCCGCGCTCCCAGCACTCGCCGACGTTGGGGCAGTTCGCCTCCTCGCAGACCGTGTGCAGGTTGTCGGCGCCGATCGTCGCCTTCAGACGGCGGTAGTTGGGCCCGCCCGGCGCCGGCACTTTCAGCCACGGCGGCTTGCGCTTGCGGCGGAAGGGGACGGTGCCCTCGGCCTCGGCGGCGGTGCCGCCGGGCTTGGCGCGGGAGCGGGTGACGTGGATGCGCTCGGCGGGGGCGCTCATCGGCGACCGAGACTAGCGATCGGAAGTCCCAAGCTCTCCGGGTCGGTCGCCACCAGCTCGCGCCCGAAGACCTCCCCGAAGCGCGCCGCCACCGTCGCGGCGAAGGCGCCCAGGTCCTGCTCGGCGCCCAGCTCGCGCGCCAGCGAGGTCACCTGGCAGCCCTCGATCCCGCACGGCACCACCCACTCGAACGGTTGCAGGTCGTTGTTGACGTTGACCGCCAGCCCGTGGGTGGTGACGCCGCGGCTGACGTGGACGCCGATCGAGCCGATCTTGCGGCCCGGCGAGGGCGACTCGCCCTCGCGCTCGCCGACCCAGACCCCCGTCTCGCCCTCAACCAGCCCGGCCGCGACCCCGTGCGCCGCCAGCGACTCGATCATCACCCGCTCCAGCCCGCGCACGTAGGCGTGGACGTCGTCTCCGTAGGGGCGCAGGGAGACGATCGGGTAGGCGACCAGTTGCCCCGGCCCGTGGTAGGTGACGCGGCCGCCGCGGTCGGTGTCGCGCACTTCGATTCCCTGCAGCTCGTACCACTCGACCCCCATCGGCAGCTCCTCCGCGGTCGAGCGGCGGCCGCGGGTGTAGACGGGCGGGTGCTCGAGCAGCAGCAGCACGTCGGGAACGGCGCCGCGCTGGCGCTCGCCCTCGAGCCGCCGCTGCCAGCCGCGCGCCTCCTCGTAGGGGACGAGGCCGCAGCGGACGACCAGGACAGGCTCGCGGCCCGGCTCCGGCTCGCGCGTGCTCGAATCGCTCATCTTCAGAATGGTCTCAGGTGGCCGCCCTATGCTTGGCGCGACGCCGATGGTCCAGTCAAAGGCTCTCCGACCCGATTGGCTCCCGGCCGTCGCGCTCAGCTCGGCGCTGGCGGCGCTGATGCTCATCTGGAGCCCGCCCGTCGGCGACCTCGCCGCCCAGGTCTTCCGCACCGAGCTCTTCCAGCACGCCGGCCTGGCGATCTGGAACGGCAGTTGGTACGGCGGCCACTACACCCTCACCTACAGCGTCCTCTTCCCGCCGCTGGCGGCATTGCTGGGACCGCAGGTGGTGGCGGCGCTGGCGGTCGTCAGCTCCTCCTACCTCTTCGACCGCCTCGTCCGCGACCGCTGGGGGGAGGAGGCGCGCTGGGCCACGCTCTGGTTCGCCGCCGGTGTCGTCACCTTGCTCGCCGACGGTCAGCTCACCTTCGCCCTCGGCGTCGCCTTCGGGCTCGCCTCGCTGCGCTGCCTGCAGACGGGCCGCAGCAAGCTCGCCGTCCTCGCCGCCGCGGCCTGCCCGCTGGCCAGCCCGGTCGCCGCCGCCTTCCTCGCCGGTGTCGTCGCTGCCGGCGCCTTTGAACGCGGCCGCCGCCCCAATCGCACCGCGATCGCCGTCGTCGCCACCGCCCTCGCCCTCGTCGTTGTCCCCAACCTGGCTTTCCCCGAACCGGGCCAGTTCCCCTTCGCCTTCTCCTCCTACCTGGCGATCCCGCTCTGGTGCGGCGGCGCCCTCTTCCTCCTCCGCGGCTTGCCCGGGGAGCGGCAACTGCGCCGCGTCCTCGTCGGCTACGTGCTCGCCGCCACCCTTGTTTGGCTGCTGCCCAACGCGATGGGTGGCAACGCCGTCCGCCTCGGTGCCCTCTTTGGCGGCCCGGTCCTGGCGGCGGCGCTGCTGGCGCAACGGCCCCAGCTGGCGCTCCGCTCGCGCGCCTATCTCGCGGTCCTCGTCCTCGCCGTCGCCGGCGGCCTCTACTGGCAGCTAACGGCCAGCGTCAGCCAGATCGCCCGCAGCGTCGGCGACCCCTCCACGACCCGCGCCTTCTTCCAGCCCGCCGCCGACTGGCTGCGGGCCCACGGCGGCCAGGGCCTGCGGATCGAGGTGCCGCCGACCGCCAACCACTGGGAGTCCGCCTACCTGGCGCCTAGCTTTGAGCTGGCGCGCGGCTGGCTGCGCCAGCTCGACACCACCCGTGACGACGTCTTCTATGACACCGGCGAGCTGACCGACGCCACCTACAGCGTCTGGTTGCGCGACAACGCGATCTCCTACGTCGCCCTCCCCAACGCCCCGCTCGACTACTCCTCGGCCGCCGAGCGCCGCCTCATCCTCAGCGAACCGTCCTACCTGAGCCTGCGCTGGCACACCCCGCACTGGCGCATCTACGCGGTGCGGGGCTCGAAGCCGCTGGTGGCGCCGTTGGCCGGCGCCGCGGCCCAGACCCTCTGGATCGGCCGCCAGGGCTTCGCCCTCAACGTCGCCCGCCCCGGCGAGTTCCTCGTCCGCGTCAACTTCACCCCCTACTGGTCGATCGTCCGCGGCAGCGGCTGCATCCTCCGCCGCGGCGACTGGACCGTCGCCCGCGCCGCCCACCCCGGCGTCTTCCGCGTCAACGCCGACTTCTCCATCGGCCGGGCCTGGAACGCGGTCACCGGCGCGAAGAAGACGTGCTGAGCTGAGCTCGAACGATTCCCACCCCTATAGGGGGTGTTTTCCTCCGAGTTAGGGCTGACCGGGGGGGAGGCCGGCCTCCCGCATCGCCACCACGAACTTGGCGAACTCGTGCTGGAAGTCGTGCAGTTCGAAGGGGTGGCCGGCGCCGTCCTCGGCCGGGGAGACGCCACCCTGGACGGCGGCGCGGCGCTCTTCGCGGGCCGTCTGGCGCCAGGCGGCGATGTCGGTGTGGAGGTCGGCGCGGTCGGGGAGATCGGTCCGCGGCGTCGCCTCCAGCAGGTCGCCGAGGTGCGGCGCCCGCCCCACCCGTTCCGGCATCGCCTGGATCGCGTGCTCGGGGTTGGCGGCGAAGCGCTGCAGGATCGTCTTGATCAGGCTCGTGTGTTCGAAGACCTGGTGGGAGACGCGGTTCTGTACCCGCGGCCCGACCACTAGCGCCGGCACCCGCACCCCGAGCCGTTTGTAGCCGGAGCGGTCGTTCACCCGCGGCGGCGGCACGTGGTCATAGAAGCCACCGTGCTCGTCGTAGACGATCACCAGCACCGTGTCCTCCCAGTGCGGGCTGCGGGCCAGCGCCTCGTAGATTTCGAGGATCAGCGCCTGCCCGGCCTTGACGTCGGAGGGCGGGTGGTCGTCGTTGGAGTTGGGGTCGAGCACGCTGAGGTCGATGAAGTTGGGGTCGATCCAGGAGACGTCGCGCAGCTCCCCCTTGGCGGCGTCGTCGAGGAAGCTGTCGTGGGTGACGATCGCCGCCTCCGCCGCTTCGGTCAGCACGCTCACCTTCTTGCGGTTGAAGTAGGCGAAGTTGTCGCGCTTGATGTGGCGGAAGTCCCGGTAGTAGGAGTCGGCGGCGCGCAGGGTCGCCGGGTCGTGGGAGTACCAGCGCCACTGCGAGTCGTGCAGCTGCCGGGTGAAAGCCTCGACTTCGAAGATCGGCGCCCCCTCCAGCCCGCTCAGCACCGGCAGCCCCTTGAGGTCGCGCAGGAGGTCGCCGAGCGGGCCCGGCTTGTGGCCGACCGTCGGCCCCTCCTTGCCGGCGAGCGAGTAAAGCCGGTTGGGCCAGGTGTCGCCGGGGATCGAGGAGTGCCAGTTGTCGCAGACGCAGAAGTTGTGGGCGAGATGCTGGTAGACCGGCAGGTGCTGGGCGCCGAAGTGGCCCATCGGCACCCGCAGGAAGTCGGGCGAGAGCTGCACCTGTTCGTCTTCTTCGGTGCGGGTCGACTCGAAGTTGCGGACGAAGCCGGTGTTGCCGTCGCGCAGCTGTTCGCGCACGCAGTTCGGCGAGTGGCAGGGGTCGAGGATCTTTGGCTTGTGTCCGGGCGGGGTCGGCGGCATCGTCTGGCCCGGCCCCCATTCGAACGGTGGGTAGGGATTGCCGGCCGCGTCCAGGTTCGGTTTGGCTTTCGCCGCCGCTTCTGCGTTCTCGATCCCGTCGAGGTCGAGCCCTTCGCCCTGCAGGAAGCCGAGCATCTGGTCGAAGGAGCGGTTCTCCATCATCAGCACGACGATGTGCTTCACCTTGCTGAGGCGGTCGAGGCTCTCTTCCGGGCTGAGGTCGGCGCTGGGGGTGGCCGGGGGCGCTGGCTGGGGAGGCGACGGCGTCACAGGCGGGCGCCTCCGGGCGGAGGGCCCGCCGTTCGCGCTTCCTCCTCCGCTTCGGTGCCGGCTTCTTTGACCGCTTCCGCCAGGTCCGGCGCGAGCTTGTTTTCGGCCGCCAGCTCATCGAGCTTCTCGGTCATCGTGCTCGATTTCTGCTGGGCGGCGTCGGCCTCGTGTTTGACCACCGCGGCGTGTTTCGCCTCTTCGCTCGCCTTGGCGTTGGTCTCGGAGCTGATCTTGATCCCGAGGTACGCGCCGACCATCGCCGAGATGATTCCCAGGGCCGAGGAGCTGACGGCGACGATCGAGTCCTTGTTGCCGGAGCCGAGGAAGATAATCGTGAAGGCCGCCAGCGAGGTAACGGCGAGGATGCCGAAGCAGACGGTGATCAGGCCGCCGATCGCTTTCAGTTTGTCGGTGGTCACGTTGAACACGGCGCCATCCCTCCTACGCGTAGGTCGCCAGCCGCACGGTCTCGAAGGCGAGCACGTCGGGGGCGCGGCCTTCGGTGTGGGCGGTGACGGTGACTTTGGCCGCCTCGACGCCGCGCTCGAGCAGGCCGCGGACGGCATCGGTGACGGTGACGATCCGCAGCGCCGGCTCCAGTTGGTGGGCGGGGCGGAGATCGAAGGGGTCGCGCTCGCGGGGCAGGTCGCAGTGGCCGACGTCGCCGAAGCAGCCGCCGTGGCCGAGGATGAAGAAGGCGCCGACGTAGGCGCGATGGCCGGCGCCGGCGTCGCGGCCGACCCCGCGCGGGTCCATGAAGACGCGCGCTTCGAAGGAGGCGCCGGAGTGGTCGAGCCCGTAGAAGATCAGGTCGGCGCGGGCGAAGGGCCGGTCCGCCGGCGGCAGCTCGATCGGGGCGCTGGTGAAGCGATCAACCATGGCCGGGTCCTGCCGCCGCTGCGGTCGCCGCCGCGTAGTCGTAGCCGAGCTGGGTGATGTCGAGCGTGTCCCGCACCGTCAGCGGGAACGGCGCCAGCGCCCGGTCCAGCAGCGCCGGTGGGGGGCCAGCTCCGGGATGGCGCAACTGCCAGAGGTACCAGAGCCGGTCGATCATGCAGTGGTGAGCCCAGAACAGCGGGTCATAGGCGGCGGTCGGGATGCTGCCCATCGTGCCGCCGGTCCAGACGTGGACGCCGTCGTGGATGCTCTCCAACTGCGTCTGGAAGGTGGTGAAGTCGCGGTTGGCGAGGACCGCCTCGACTTCCGCGGGAGTGGGGAGGGCGCCGGGGGCGCCGGGGTTGCGGGTGGTCCGCACCTGGTTCGGCCGTTCGCGACCGCCGGGCTGGATCGGCGAGTCGAAGAGAGGGTTCTTGCGCCCTTCGGCGCGTTTGCGCGCGTAGGCGTCGGGGATGCCGCCGGCATGGTCGACGGTCCAGTCCCACCAGGGCAGGGTCACTCCCGGCACCCGGTCCTGCAGCGCCTTCTCGAAGAGGTAGAGGTAGGCGCGGTGCCAGGGCAGGAAGAGCTCGCGGTGGTGGACGCAGGAGATCGGCAGCGGCAGCCCGTGGATCCCGGCCCAGGCCTGGTAGCCGCGGTCGTCGCCGATCGCTTGCGCGGCGGTGATCGCGGCACGCAACTGCTCTAGCTGCCCGGCCGTGAGGCGGCGGGCGCTGCGCCGGTGCCGGAGCGCCTGCGGCGCGGACGTCGGCGTGGGAGTGACGGCCGGGCTCACGGCCGCCTCGCGTTACGCCGGCGCCGCTTGCCGACCCACTCCCGCAGTTTCAGCCCGGCGATGCCGCCGGTGGCGGCGACGATCGGGCTCAGGCTCAGCGCCGTCTCCTCGACCGGGATCCCTGCAATGTGCGCCAGCATGGGGCGCACCCTTTCAGACGACTACTGACTACACAAGCGTTTTTAGCCGAACGGCTCAGAGGGCGAGCGCGAGCGGCTCTTCCAGCAGCGCCCGCACCCGGGCCAGGAACTCGGCGCCGTCGGCGCCGTAGAGGATGCGGTGGTCGCAGGCCAGCGTCACGTTCATCAGCCGCGCCGGCACGATCTGCCCGTCCCGCACCGCCGGCCGCTCCTTGATCGCCCCCACCGCGAGGATCCCCGCCTGCGGGGCGTTGATCACCGCCGCGAAAGCGTCGATCCCGTACATCCCCAAGTTCGACACCGTGAACGTCCCGCCCGACAGCTCCGGCGGCGTCACCTTCCCGTCCCGCACCCGCTGCGCCAGCGCCCGCGACTCTTCGGCGATCTGCCGCAGCCCCTTGCGGTCCGCGTCGAACACCGTCGGCACCACCAGTGCGTCTTTCGCCGCCACCGCGACCCCGACGTTGACCCGCGAATAGAGCTCAAACCGCCCATCCTTATACGCCCCGTTCGCCCGCGGAAACTCCCGCAACGCCAGCGCACAGGCCTTCACCACCATGTCGTTGAATGACGGCACCACCTCACCGTCCCGAGCGAGCTTCTTGAGTCTCGCCCGAGCCTCAACAGCGGCGGTCATGTCCACCTCCGCTTCGAGGTAGAAGTGCGGCGCCGTCGCCTTCGACTCCGCCATCCGCCGCGCAATCGTCTGCTGCAGCTTGTTCAGGTCTTCGTAACTCGTCTGCCCCTTGGCGGTCTCCGGGGAGGAGGGGGGAGGGGGAGCATCCGGAGTCGCCGCTGCGACCGGGGCCGCCGCCCCTCCGCTGGCCGCCGCCCGCTTGACGTCCGCCTTGACGATCCGTCCTCCCGGTCCGGACCCCTCGATGTCAGCGAGGTCGAGGCCCTTGTCCTTCGCCAGCCGCCTGGCAACCGGCGAGGCTTTGACTCGCGAGGTGTCCTCCCGCGCCCCTGCCGCGGGTGGCGCCGTAGGGGGACCCATCTCCGAGGAAGCTTTAGCTACCGGAGGAGATGGGGGGTCCCCTGCGGTGCCAGGACCCGCGGCCCGACTGCTGCGTCCCTCCCCGTCGTCCCCCACCTTCGCGATCGGAGTCCCAATCGGCAGCGTCTCGCCCTCCCCCGCCAGGATCTCGGTCAAAACCCCCGCGACGTCGGATTCATAGGCCATGTTCGCCTTGTCCGTCTCGATTTCCACCAGCTCGTCGCCGACGGCCACCGCGTCCCCCACCTGCTTCAGCCAGGTCAGGATCGTTCCCTCCTCCATTGAGTCGGAGAGGCGCGGCATCACCACCTCGGCCACTAGATCGCCCCCTCGAGCGTCGCCAGCGCCGCCTTCACCACGTGCTCCTCGTGCGGGATCGCCGCCTGCTCCAGGCGTTTGGAGTACGGCATGTGGACGTCGGCGCCGGTCACCCGCTGCACCGGCGCGTCGAGGTCATCGAAGGCCTGCTCAGTGATCAGCGTCGCCAGGTTGGCGCCGACGCCGCCGTGCGGCCAGCCCTCCTCGACGATCACCGCCCGGTTCGTCTTCCGCACCGACTCGAGGATCGTGTCGAGGTCGAGCGGGCGCAGCGTCCGCGGGTCGATCACCTCGGCCTCGACCCCGTGCTCGTGCGCGAGCTTGGTCGCCGCCGCCTCCGCCACCTGGGCCATCTTCAGCACGCCGATGATCGTCACGTCGCCGCCTTCCCGCCGCACCGCCGCTTCGCCGAAGCGCAGCACCTCGTCATCGCCCTCCGGCACCTCGCCGCGCGTTCCGTAGAGCGACTCGTGCTCGATGAAGATGACCGGGTTGTCGTCGCGGATCGCCGTCTTCAACAGCGCCTTGCCGTCGGCCGGGGTGGAGGGGCAGGCGACCAGCAGTCCCGGCACCTGCAGGTAAAGCGCCTCGAAGCTGTGCGAATGGGTCGGCCCCAACTGGTGGCCGCCGCCGCCGGGCATCCGGATCACCATCGGCACCCGCGCCTGGCCGTTGAACATGTAGGGGATCGCCGCGGCATGGTTGACGATCTGGTCCAGCGCCAGCAGCGAGAAGTTGACGGTCATCAGCTCGACCACCGGCCGCAGCCCGCCCATCGCGGCGCCGACCCCGGTGCCGACGATCGTGTTCTCGGAGATCGGCGTGTCGCGCACGCGGCGCTCGCCGAACTCGTCGATCAGCCCCTCGGTCACCTTGAAGGCGCCCTGGAAGACCGCCACGTCCTCGCCCATCACGAAGACCGACTCGTCGCGCCGCATCTCCTCCGCCATCGCGTCGCGCAGCGCCTCCCGCATCCGCAGCGTCGCCATCAGCCCTCGCTCTCCTCGGCGGTCCGCGACTCGACCCCGTCCTGGGCATCGCCGCTCTCGGCCGGGTTCGGCCGCGGCCCGCTCGGCTGCCCGGCGTAGGCGGCGCCGGCCTCGGCCAGCTCGCGGGCGGTGGCCGGCATCTGCCCCTCACGCTCGCCGCGGTGCGGCTCCGGGCTGCGCTCGTCGACCGCGTACCAGCCCCAGGGCGAGTCGAGCGCGTAGAGGTTCTCGTACATCGTGTCCAGCGCCGGCTCCGGCGAGGCATCGGCGAACTCGACCGCGTCGGTGACCGTGGCCTCAGCCGCGTCGCGCGCCTGCTGCACCTCGCGCTCGCCCAGCACCCCGGCCTCGACGCAGCGCCGCGCGAAGACCTCGATCGGGTCTTTCTGCTGCCACTCCTCGACCTCCTCGCGCTCGCGGTAGACCTCGGGGTCGGCGGCGGAGTGGCCGCGGTAGCGGTAGGTGAAGGCCTCGATCAGCGTCGGCCGGTCTTCCTCGCGGGCCGCTCGGATTCCCTCGGCGACCCCCTCGCGCACCGCCAGCACGTCCATGCCGTCGATTCGCGTCCCCGGCACGCCGTAGCCCTCCGCCTTCTTCGAGAGGTCGGTCTGGGCCGAGTGCCGCTCGACCGCCGTCCCCATCCCGTAGAGGTTGTTCTCGACCAGGAACAGGACCGGCAGCTTCCACAGCGCCGCCAGGTTCATCGTCTCGCCGAAGTTGCCGGTGTTGGAGGCGCCGTCGCCGAACATGCAGACGGTGACCGCGTCTTCCCCCTTGTACTGGGAGGAGAGGGCGAGCCCGGCGGCGATCGGCAGGTTGCCGCCGACGATCCCGTAGCCGCCCATGAAGCGGTTCTGCGCGTCGAAGATGTGCATCGAGCCGCCGCGGCCGCCGCTGGTGCCGTCGACGCGGCCGAACAGCTCCGCCATCACCCGCTTGGGGTCGGTGCCGCGGGCAATCGCGTGGCCGTGGGTCCGGTAGGTACCGATCAGGTAGTCCTCGTCGCGCATCGCCGCGACGGTGCCGACGATCGTCGCCTCCTCGCCGATCGCCAGGTGCAGGAAGCCTCCCGCCTTGGCCCGTTGGTACTGGCGCCCAGCCTCCTCCTCGAAGCGGCGGATCAGGGCCATGCGCGCCAGCAGCTCGTAACAGGTGGCAGCGTCGGGCAGATCGGCCATTGCGGCCACCTTAGCGAGACGTCCCCGCTAGCTCGCCGCTTCGACCGCTTCCTCGAGCCGGTCGTCCCCCCAAAAGACCTGTTCGCCTACGACGACTGATGGGACGCCGCTGACACCGCGGTCTCCGGCCCGCGCCGTCGCCTCCTTCAGCGCCCCCTTGACGGCCTCGGTCTGCACCGCTTTCTCCAGCGCCCGCGGGTGCAGCTCGCAGGCGGCGGCGGCGATCATCACGTTGTCGGGATCGGTCAGGTCGCGCCCGGCGGCGAAGGCCTGGCGGAAGGCGGCGAGGGAGAAGGAGACGGTGCGTCCCGTCTGCTTGGCGAAGGTGGCGACCCGCATCGCCACCAGCGTGTTGCCGGGCCAGGGCTCGGGCCAGACGATCGGCGGCAGTCCGTAGGCTGCGGCCCGCCGCTCGACCTCGGCCATCCCCTCCTCGCGCGCCGGCGTCTGCGACCAGGAACCGCGGTCGAAGCGGTGGAAGAGCCCGCCCAGCAGCACCGGCACCCACTCCGGCTGCTCCAGCTCGGCTTCGGTGAAGAGTCCGCTGATCCGCTCGGCGGCGAGGTACGCGTAGGGCGAGCCCAGGTCGAAATAAAAAGTCGCTCGACTCATGAGAGTCCGAAAATCAAGCAGATCGGGGGACGCAGGGAAGCGCCGTGAGGGGAGCGCACTATGGTGCGTGACCCGAACGGCGCGACCGAGGACCCCGAGATGCGCCGATTTGCAGGACTCTCAGGCGTGGATGGCCCAGCCGTCGACGGCGCGGGCGGCATCGAGGATCGCCTCCGACACCGTCGGGTGCGGGTGAACGATCCGGGCCAGCTCCTGGTAGCCGCCCTCCAGGGCCATCGTCGCCACCATCTCGGCGATCATGTCGCAGGCGCGGTTGCCGACGATATGGGCGCCGAGGACCTCGCCGTACTTGGAGTCGACGACGAGCTTGACCAGCCCTTCTTTGTCGTCGTAGACGGTGCCGGCGCCCTCGCCGGCGATTTTCTGTTTGCCGACCTTGACCTCGTGGCCGGCCTCCTTGGCCTGGGCCTCGGTGAGCCCGACGCTGGCGACCTGTGGGTGGCAGAAGGTGGCGCCGACCATCAGCTCCTGCTCGACCGGGTGGGTCTCGATGCCGGCCGCTTTCTCGACCGCGACGACGCCCTCCTCGGAGGCCTTGTGGGCAAGCGCCTTCTTGCCCGTGAGGTCGCCGATCGCGAAGACCTTGGGATTGGTCGTCTGCTGGTAGGCGTCGACCTTGACCTTGCCGTTCTCCTCCAGCTCGACCCCGGCCTCGTTCAGCCCCAGTCCCTCGACGTCGGGGCGGCGGCCGCCGGCGACGCAGAGGTAGTCGACCTCGGCCGACTTGTCGCCGTAGGTGAACTTCACGGAGCTCTCGCCGGCCTCGACGTTCTCGACCGGCGCCCCGGTGGAGATCTCGATCCCCTGTTTCTTGAACGACCGTTCGACGATCTTGGCGATGTCCTTGTCCTCAGCCGGGAGGATCTGGGGCAGCATCTCGATCAGGATCACCTCGGTGCCGAAGCGGGCGTAGGCGGAGGCGATCTCCGAGCCGGAGGCGCCGGCGCCGACGACGGCGATCTTCTGCGGCAGCTCCGGCAGCGACCAGGCGCCCCAGGTGTCGACGACGCGGCCGCCGAACTCGACCCCGGGGATCGGCAGCGCCACCGAGCCGGTGGCGAGGACGACGCTGCCGGCCTCGTAGACCTCCTCGCCGACCTTGACGTTGCCCTCGGCGGTGAGTGAGCCATCGCCCTCGATCAGGGTGATCTTGTTTTTGTCCCAGAGCATCTTCACGCCGCTGGAGAGCGACTCCGAGACGGCAGCGCGGCGGGCGCCGACCGCGTCCCAGTCGAGCGAGACGTCCTTGGCGACTACGCCCAGCTCGGCACTGCCCCTGGCCTCGGCGAAGATCTCCGCCGTCCGTAGCACGGTCTTGGCCGGGATGCAGGCGTAGTTGAGGCAGCGGCCGCCGGGCTTGTCGCGCTCGACGACCGCGGTTTTGCGGCCCAGTTGGGCGGCGCGGATCGCGGCGACGTAGCCGCCGGGGCCGCCGCCAATGACGATCGTGTCGAAGCTCTCAGCCACGAGGAGTGAGCCTATAGAACCCCGGCGTTCAGCCTTTCTTCTGGCCCGGCATGCGGCTGGCCAGGCGGCCCATCGGCTCGACCGCGCCCTGCAAGGTGTCGACGCTGGCGTTGAGGCCGTCGAGTCCGCCGAGCAGGCGCTCCAGCAGGCCGTTGAGGCGGTCGAGCCCCTCGTCGAGGCGGCCGATCGTCTCCGGCAGCGCCGCCAGGTGCCGCTGCACCTCGAGCAGCACCGGCATCGCCTCCTCGATCGAGGCCATGCGCCCGTCCATCGGGGCCAGCACGCTGGTGGCCTCGCTCACCCGCGTCATCTCTTCCTTCAGCTCCGGCAGCGCCGCGGTGTCCCCGGCGACCCGGTCCAGCGCCGCGGCGACCCGGTCGAGCGCCTCCGTGTGTTTCTCCATTGCCCGCGCGCTGGCGGCGATCTCGGGCAGCATCCGCAGTCCCTCGACGACGTCGGCGGGGAGCCCGGTGAGGCGCTCGATCGAGGGCAGGCCGAGCGGGCTCATCGGTCGCGCGGCACCCGTTCCGGCATCTGGATCCGCGCCATCGCCTTGACCATGAAGAAGAAGAAGGCCCCGGCGCCCGCCAGCAGCGCCAGCGTGATCACGAACTGCGGCACGGTGCTGGCCTGCAGGGCCAGCCCGAAGAAGGCGCTGAAGATGAGGAAGACCAGCAGCAACTGGAAGCCGAGCACGGCCCAATAGCGAGCGCGCCACATGCCCCAGGCCATGATTCCCATCAGCAGGGTCGGCGCCAGCACCTGCGGCAGTTTCGGGACCTCGCCGTTGACCTTGGTCCCGGCCAGGTAGCCGACGACGATCGAGAGCGCGATGAGGGCGGCGACGACGGCGCCGATCGTCACCGCCAGCGGCCGCTCGCCGGCCGCCAGCGGCTTCAGCGCTTCGCGCGCTTCCTGGTTGCGTTGCTCGGCCTTGGCGTAGCCGCGCTCCATCGGGCTGCCGCCGCGCTGCTTGCGTTTGCGCCGCTCCTCAGCCACCGGGCGCCACCCCCTCGCCGCCGACCGCGAAGGCGCGCCGCAGCGCTTCCGCCGCGGCGGCCGGGTCGGCGGCGTCGCGGATCGCCCGCACCACGCAGAGCCGCCGCGCTCCCGCCCGCACGACCTCCTCGGCGTTGCCGCTGTCGATGCCGCCGATCGCGAAGAAGGGATGAGGGGCGTGCGCCGCCGCGTGGGTGATCAGCTCCAGGCCGACGCCCGGGCGCCCCGCTTTCGTCGGGGTCTCCCAGATCGGGCCCACAGAGATGTGGTCGACCGCAGCCTCGGCCGAGGCGGCGATCTGCTCCTCGGAGTGGGTCGAGAGGCCGATGATCGCCTCCGGCCCCAGCAGCTCGCGGGCCGCCGCGACCGAGCCGTCGTCCTGGCCGACATGGACGCCGTCGGCGTCGCAGGCGCGGGCCAGGTCGGGATCGTCGTTGACGATGAAGAGGGCGCTGTAGGTGTCGCAGACGCGGCGGAAGGTGTCGGCGGCGCGTTCGATTTCTGCCCGCCCTAGCTCCTTCTCGCGGAGCTGGACGATGTCGGCGCCGCCGCTCAGCGCCGCCCGCAGCAGCGCTTCGGGGTCTTCCCCGCGGGGACGGGCGTCGCAGACGAAGTAGAGGCGGGCGGTGCGCAGGCGCTCGCGGCGCAGCGGTCCCAGCGCCTCGGGTGGAGCCAGGCTCATGTTCGGATTATGGCCCCCGGCCGGTCCCGCCCGCCGACCCGCCCCGGCGAGGGGGGTAGCCTGTCTGTGTACGGGAGCCCGCGAGGGCTGAGAGGGTGGCACCGAGGCCACCGACCGTCTGGACCTGATCCGGGTAATGCCGGCGGAGGCAACGGAGTGACCGAAAAGCGAAGTTTCGACGCGATATTCGTAGGTGGCGGGATCATCGGCCTCAGTTGCGCCTGGTACGCGGCGCGGCGCGGGGCGAAGGTGGCGGTGATCGAGCGCGCCGAGCCGCCCGCAGGAGCCACCAACGTCGCCGCCGGGATGCTGGCCCCGGTCGGCGAGCTGACCTTCGGCGAGCCGGAGCTGCTGGAGCTGACCCTCGCCTCGGCCCAGCTCTACCCGGAGTTCGTCGCTGCGGTCGAGGCCGAGAGCGGGGTGGACACCGGGTACACGCGCCAGGGAGCGCTTCATCTCGCCCTCGACCGCGACGAGGCGGCGCAACTGCGCCGCGTCCACGACCTGCAGCGCTCGCTCGGGCTGGAGGCGGAGTGGTTGCCACCGCGCCGTTGCCGTGACCTGGAGCCGGGACTGACGCCGTCGTTCCACGGGGGCGTTTTCGCTGCCGGGGAGGCGGCGGTCGACCCGCGCGCTCTGACGCGGGCACTGGTCGCGGCCTTGGCAGGTGTGGGGGTCGAGGTAGCGGTTGGATGTGAGGTGATCGGCGGCCTGTTCGAGGGCGAGCGTCTGGCCGGCGTGAAGGTGCGGCGCGGTGGTGCCGACGGCTTGGCGGCTGGCGCTGAAGAGGAGCTCCGTGCCGACGCCGTGGTTCTCTGCGCCGGCGCCTGGTCCGGCCAGGCCGAGTGGCTTCCCGAGGAGGCCCGCCCGCCCGCCCGGCCCGTCAAGGGCCAGGTGTTGGAGCTGCGCGCCCGCGACGGCGCCGCTCCCTGCGAGCGCATCATTGCCTCCGAGCGCGTCTACCTCGTGCCCCGTCCCGACGGCCGCCTCGTCGTCGGCGCCACCAGCGAAGAGCAGGGTTTCGACACCACGGTCCTGGCCGGCGGCGTCCACGAGCTGTTGCGCGAGGCCTACCGCGTCCTTCCCGACGTCGCCGAGATGGAGCTGCTGGACGCCATCGCCGGCCTCCGCCCCGGCACGCCCGACAACCTGCCCCTGATCGGTCCCGGCGCCATCGACGGCCTCCTCCTCGCTACCGGCCACTACCGCAACGGCATCCTGCTGGCGCCGCTGACCGCCGAAGCAATCGCGGCCCAGCTCGCCGGCGAGCCACTGGCGGGGCCCGCGGCGCTCGCCAACCCAGCGCGGTTGTCCTTTCGACCGCATAGCGGTTCAAAGGACAACCACACCCTGGGGGTGGCCCCGTGAGGATCGAGCTGAACGGGCAGGAGCGGGAGCTCGCCGGGGCGCCGACGCTGGCCGACGCGGTGCGCGAGTCCGGGGCCGGGCCCGAGGCCCGCGGCGTCGCCGTCGCCCTCGACGGTGAGGTGGTGCCGCGCGGGGAGTGGGAGGCGACGGCGCTGCGCGAGGGGCAGAGCGTCGAGGTGCTGGCGGCGATCCAGGGTGGCGCCCCTGAGCTGGACGACGCTTGGGAGCTGGGTGGGCGCCAGTGGTCCTCGCGGCTGATCGCCGGCACCGGCGGCTTCCGCTCCCTGGAGCAGATGGAGGCGGCGCTGGGCGCGGCCGGGACCGAGATCGTCACCGTCGCCCTGCGCCGCATCGACCCCGCCGCCGAGGGTTCGGTGCTCGACGTCGTCGAGCGGCTCGGGCTCTTCGTCTTGCCCAACACGGCGGGCTGTTACACCGCCCGCGACGCGGTCCGCACCGCCAAGCTCGCCCGCGAGGCCTTCCAGACCGACTGGATCAAGCTTGAGGTGATCGGCGACGACCGCACCCTCTACCCGGACGCCGTTGAGCTGCTCGACGCCGCCGAGCAACTGGTCGGCGAGGGCTTCACCGTCCTTCCCTACACCAACGACGACCCGATCCTCGCCCGCCGCCTCGAGGAGGCCGGCTGCGCCGCGGTGATGCCGCTGGGCTCGCCGATCGGCTCCGGCGCCGGCATCCGCAACCCCTACAACGTGGCGATCATCGCCGAGCGCGCCGCGGTCCCGGTCATCCTCGACGCCGGCGTCGGCACCGCCTCCGACGCCGCCCTCGCCCTGGAGCTTGGCTGCGACGCGGTGATGGCCGCCAGCGCCATCTTCGGCGCCGAGGACCCGGCGGCGATGGCCCGCGCCCTGCGCCTCGCCGTCGAGGCCGGCCACGCCGCCCACCGCGCCGGCCGTATCCCCCGGCGCACCCACGCCGAGGCCTCGACGCCTTACCAGGGACTCCCCGACCTCTCCTGAGCATTTACCATGGGCAGGCGCGCCCCTGTAGCTCAGCCGGTTAGAGCGGTGGCCTTTTAAGCCGCGCGTCGCGGGTTCGAGTCCCGCCGGGGGCATTGATCCTGTCGGTGGTCGAACCGCGGGCAAAGCGAAAGACGGGTAGATCTCCGCGCGGCTGACGACCCGGATCTCATCGACCAGCGATTGCAGCAGCGCCTTGGCCAGGGCCCCGGCGTAGAGTTTGCCGCAGCCGGACGCTCTTCACTAAGTCGTGAGGGCGAGAACCAAGGCAGGTTCGCGTACCAGCGGGCTCCATATCCGGAATGCGGTTGTTCGGGAATGTCTTGGCTCTTCGAGTAGAGCTTTCGGCTCGGGCTCGCCTCCGGGACCCTTAGCCTGCCCTTCGACCGTCACGAAACGGAAACGAGTTGCGCGGCGAGGCACCGAGCAATCCCCCAAACCTAGGTAAGAAGAAATACTCTGTTAGAAATGGCTAAGTATCTCTTTCGGGATTCCACCGTCCTTTTTGGATATCGTGCCGCCCCGGGTCAGAACCGAACGGATGAGGGGGCAGGGGATGTTGAATTTGAAGTGGAGCGGGGCTGCGCGGGGTGCTCGTGCAAGTGCTGTTGTGCTCATGGTCATGGCTACGGCGGTCGTGCTGCCGGTCCGCGGCCTTGTTGGCACAAGTGTGGCCGCTGGGGCCGCGATCTCTGCTCCGCCGCCGAGCGCGGTTGCTCTGCCGGAAGCCGAAGCCACTGCCCCACTGCCGCAATCCGCGGTGACGGCCGTTCCCCCCAAGAGCGCGCGCCATCAGCTTGCCCAACCGCTCGCAGGGGAAGCGATTTCGTGCTCTGAAGGAGCCATGCAATACCCCACCTATACGTATCAGGGGGAACGTTTCACTCTAGCTTTCGAAGCATCTAACAGTTGCACCGGGCCGATTCTTATGACCGGACAGGTCGTTCTGAGGACGGCGTCCGGAAAAGTAGCCGCCACCGGGAACGCGTACAACGAAACGACGACCTATGCCTCCAGCTACGGCATCGGCACCAATCTCGCGCCGGGAAACTACGAGGCGGTGTACACGCGGAGCAACTACTCATCCAATGGCTGGACTAATTCAAACCCCTATTGCACCGTAAACGGGAATTACCTGAATTGCACTCGCTCCTATGCCCTCACCCTCAAATTACCGGTGCAGAGTCCGAAGGAAAGCCGCGGGTCGAGCAATCCCGGCTCGACGATTCGACATGCATGCACCGGTGATCCGATCGACTGCGCGACGGGCAATTTGACGGAGACCCAGCGCGACCTCTCGATCGGCGGTCGCGGCCCAGGTTTGCATGTGGAGCGCTCCTATAACGCCCTCACCGCCGCTGAAGCCAAAGAAGCGGGTCCGTTCGGTTACGGCTGGTCAGGGACGTATAGCGCGCACCTGGAAATCAATGCGGAAACCGAAACGGTCACCGTCGTCCAGGATAACGGCAGCAGCGTCATCTTCATCAAGAGTGCCACCAGCGGCGCATACGAAGCCGCGACTTGGATACAGGCGACGCTGAAAAAGGAAGGCTCCAACTACCTCTACACGCTGCCAGATCAGACCAAGCTGGAATTCAACACCGAAGGGCGACTGGCCAAGGAAGTCGATCGCAACGGCAATGCGATCACCCTTGCCTATGAAGCCGGCAAGCTGAAAGCGGCCAAAGACGCCGCCGGCCGCGAATTGACTTTCGCCTACACCGGCTCGCAGGTCACCTCCGTCAAAGACCCGATGGGTCACGAAGTCACCTACGCCTACGAAGCCGGCAACCTGATCTCCGTCACCCTGCCCGGCGAAGCCTCACCGCGCTGGAAATTCAAATACGACGGGTCCCATCAGCTGACCGAAGTGACCGACGGCCGCGGCAGTGTGCTGAGCAACGAATACGACGCCTCGCACCGGGTCAAGAAACAGACCGACCCGGCTGAACGCGTGACCAAATTGGAATACGGCGAAACCGAAGGCCACATGACGACGACGATCACCGAGCCCAACGGCTCGACCACCTTCGAGCAGTTCAACTCAGCCGGCGAGCCCATCGAAGTGATCCGCGCCAAAGGCACCGCGATCGAACAGAAACGGACCAAGGAATACAGCGGAGCATATGAGCTCGTCAAAGCAACCGACGCGCTCGGCCACTCGACGACCTTTGAATACTCCGCGGCCGGAGACCTCACGCTCGACAAAGACGCTGAAGGCAATGAAACCAGATGGACCTATAACGCTATCCACGACGTCGAAACCGAAATGACGCCGAAGGGCGAGAAAACGACCTACAAACGCGACGCTCACGGCAACGTCGAAACGATTGAACGCCCGGCGCCGGGGGCGGCGACCCAGAAATGGAGCTTCAAACACGCCGCCAATGGCGACCTAGAATCCGAAACCGACCCGCTGGGGCACGAAACCAAATTCGAATACGACGCCTACGGCGACCTCAAAGGCGAGACCGACCCCGCAGGCGACAAGACCAGCTGGACCTACAACAAAGACGGTCAGGAGCTGACGAAAGTCAGCCCGCGCGGCAACGCCGAAAGCGCAAAAGCCGCTGAATTCGAAACCGTCACCGAACGCGACGCCCAAGGCCGGCCAGTCAAGGTCACCGACCCGCTCGGTCACGAAAGCAAATATGCCTACGACAAAGATGGCAACCTTGAATCAAAAACGGATCCCCTCGGCCACACGACTCACTATATCTACGACGCCGACAACGAGCAGACCAAAGTCGAAAATGCGAACGGAACGACGACCGAAACCGCCTACGACAGCATGGGTGAAGTTAAAAGTCGCACGGACGGCAACGGCCACACGACGAAATTCGACCACAACGCGCTCGAGCAGCTGACCGAAACGATCGATCCACTCGAACGCAGAACGATTCGCGAATACGACGCTGCCGGGCGTTTGGAAAAGCTCAAAGACGCCGAAGGGCGAACCACGACCCTCAGCTATGACAAAGCCAACCGCCTGACCAAAAAGGGCTACTCCGAAGTCGCCACTCACACGGTCGAATACGCCTATGACAAAGACGGCAATATCACGAAAATGGTCGACGGCACCGGGACGACCGAAACTATTTACGACGTCCTCGACCGCCTGACCGAATTCAAAAACGGCAACTCCGAAGTCATCAAGTACGAATACAACCTGGGCAACTTGCAGACCAAAATCACCTACCCGAACGGCAAAGCCGTCTCCAGGGAATTCGACAAAGCAGGCCGCCTCGCGAGCCTCACCGACTGGTTGGGCAAAAAAACGAGTTTCGCCTACAACCCCGACTCCGACCAGACCGCCACGACCTTCCCCGCGGGCACGGGCAACGTTGACGAATACGGCTACGACCGTACCGACGCGATGACCTCGGTGGCGATTAAGAAGGGCTCCGAAGCCCTTGCCACCGTCGGCTATTTGCGCGACAAAGCCGGCCAGCTCGAAAGTCTGACCAGCAAAGGCCTGCCCGGGGCCGAATCGGAAGCCTTCAGTTATGACCCAAATAACCGCCTCACCAAAGCCGGCAGCGCAAGCTATGAATACGACGCCGCTAACAACCTCATGAGCACGCCCGGATCCGCGAATACCTACGACAAAGCCGGCCAGCTCGAAAAGGGCACTAACGTCACCTATACCTACGACGAAGAGGGCGAGCGCACTAAGGCGGTCAAGCCTTCCGAACTGACCAAACCGTCCTACAAATCCTCCTTCGGCTCCTCGGGCACCGGCAACGGCCAGTTCAAAGTCCTCACCGACGTGACCATCGACCCCACCAACGGAACCCTCTGGGTTGCCGACGACGACAACGACCGGGTGCAGCATTTCAATAGCTCGGGCGAATACCTGGCTCAGTTCAAATCCTGCTCCGACCCGGGATCGGTCGCGGTCAACTCCGCAGGCGCCGTCTACGTCGCCTGCTCCAGCGCCCAGAAGATCGAAAAGTACAACGCCAAAGGCGAAGCGCTGAAAACCATTGCCACCTACGGCTCCGGCGAAGGCCAGATCCACTTTCCGCTCGACCTGAGCTTCGACTCCGGAGGCAGCCTCTGGGTCGCCGACACCGAAAATGACCGCATTGATGAGTTCAGCTCCGAAGACAAATTCGTCAAGTCGATCTCTTTGGGCTCCGGGAGCCGCCCCTGGGGGGTCAGCGTCTCGCCCAATACCGGCGACATCTGGGTCGCCGAACCGAGCTCACACCGAATCTCGGTCTTCAGCCAGAAAGGCGAAGCGCTACACCACTACGGCTCTCAGGGCACCGGCAACGGCCAGTTCGCCCACCCCTCTGACGTCGAAGTCGCCGACGGCTACGTCTGGGTCGCCGATGCCGTCAACGATCGTGTCGAGATCTTCAACGAAGCCGGCGAATTCATCGAAACGTTCGGATCCAAAGGCACTGGCGAAGACCAGCTAAATACCGAATGGTGGCTGCGCGTTGCGGTCAGCCCGAGCGGCGACATCTGGGTTTCCGACGACGCCAACCATCGGGTGCAGAGGTGGCGCTCGGGAAGTTTCGACACGTCCTACAAATCCTCCTTCGGCTCCTCGGGCACCGGCAACGGCCAGTTCAAAGTCCTCACCGACGTGACCATCGACCCCACCAACGGAACCCTCTGGGTTGCCGACGACGACAACGACCGGGTGCAGCATTTCAATAGCTCGGGCGAATACCTGGCTCAGTTCAAATCCTGCTCCGACCCGGGATCGGTCGCGGTCAACTCCGCAGGCGCCGTCTACGTCGCCTGCTCCAGCGCCCAGAAGATCGAAAAGTACAACGCCAAAGGCGAAGCGCTGAAAACCATTGCCACCTACGGCTCCGGCGAAGGCCAGATCCACTTTCCGCTCGACCTGAGCTTCGACTCCGGAGGCAGCCTCTGGGTCGCCGACACCGAAAATGACCGCATTGATGAGTTCAGCTCCGAAGACAAATTCGTCAAGTCGATCTCTTTGGGCTCCGGGAGCCGCCCCTGGGGGGTCAGCGTCTCGCCCAATACCGGCGACATCTGGGTCGCCGAACCGAGCTCACACCGAATCTCGGTCTTCAGCCAGAAAGGCGAAGCGCTACACCACTACGGCTCTCAGGGCACCGGCAACGGCCAGTTCGCCCACCCCTCTGACGTCGAAGTCGCCGACGGCTACGTCTGGGTCGCCGATGCCGTCAACGATCGTGTCGAGATCTTCAACGAAGCCGGCGAATTCATCGAAACGTTCGGATCCAAAGGCACTGGCGAAGACCAGCTAAATACCGAATGGTGGCTGCGCGTTGCGGTCAGCCCGAGCGGCGACATCTGGGTTTCCGACGACGCCAACCATCGGGTGCAGAGGTGGGGATGGGAATCCGCTATCCCGAGAACCATCGCCACCACCTACACCTACGACCAGGCTGGCAACCTGACCGCGGTCGAACGCCCCGAAGATCCCGAAACTCCGACGATCAAAGAAAGCTATACCTACGATGGCACCGGCCTCCGGGCATCTCAGACCGTCTCGGGAGCGAAAAGCTATCTGACTTGGGATGAGACCGGAAGCCTCCCGCTCCTGCTCAACGATGGCTTTGCCAGCTACATCTACGGCCCCGGTGGGTTGCCGATCGAGCAAATCTCATCAGAAACGCCCACCTACTACCACCACGATCAGCTGGGCAGCACCAGGATTCTGACCAACCCCAGCGGCAACGCTACCGGAACCTTCACCTACAGCTCCTACGGCCAGCCAGCAGGCTCCACCGGCACCCAGGCCACGCCGCTGGGCTACTCCGGCCAGTACACGAACAAGCAAAGCGGCCTGCAGAACCTGCGGGCTCGGGTCTATGACCCAGTGACGGGCCAGTTTTTGACGCGGGATCCACTGGAAGCGTTTACCGGGGCGCCGTATACGTATGGCCGCGACAATCCAGCGAATTTCGTTGATCCCAGTGGCCGCATCTCGATAATCGGCATCTCAATTGGTGCTGACGAGGTGTGTGGCGCTAGCTGGGAGATTCCGGTCGTTGACGTCGCAACCTGCGGGGCGGCCGCAGTGGGCACGGCAGCTGCCGGCGCGATCGCGGTGCACAATGCGCTAGCCGAATCCGGTGGAGAAGAATCAAGCGACGGTGAGCAGTGCCCCCTGGGAGGCACGGAAATTGGAGAGGGCCAAGCAGGTCATATCTTTCGTGATGCACCTGGGCACTTTGCGGAAGACACTCCAGGGAATCGGGAACTTCTCGAGGATGCGGTAAAGCCCGAAAACCACGTCGAAACCCGGCCGCCCGGAGTTGACGTCTACCGCGAAACGCTGCCAAGCGGAGAGCAGATTTGGGTCGAAGTATATGATGGCAAAATCACGAATGGTGGAGTAAATGAGACGCCACGTTAGGATGTGAGCGATGCCGGATGCATCACCGAAACAGCCGCTGACGCTGGCTGATCTTGAGCCAATCACTCTTAACGCAAGCGATGCGTTTTTGGCTATGGGCAGGTTTCTCTTGGCTTATGCCGAGCGCGTACAGTCTGACGCAGCCCTGGCGACCATCTGTTCAGCCGTGCAAGTTCAGGAAGACCGTATGTCCGGCGATCCAGCGGCTCTCTCTGATTGGCTCATTTGTGTACATGCCGTATTGAACGACGCTAGTCGTTAGTACGAACTAACCCACAGGGCTAATCCGGCAAGTTGATTGTTGAGATACGTTTGGCATCTGGCCTATCGCGGGAAAATGACACTAAAATGTAGTTGATGACAAGTGGTGGAGATTCTAAGCGCGCGTAGAAGCGCACCCGGGAGCAGTCAGCTTGACTTATCTGATGGTCAAATTGACGGCATCGACTGTAAGCGCGCGGCTATGTTCAGGAACTCCCGTTCGCATGGTGCCCGTAGTGTGCGTTGGGTGCTTTTGATGGTCCATTAGGTATAGAGATCATCGGTTTAAAAGATCAACTCGGTTACGCGCCGACTTACATCTCAAAGAAGACCGAGCGCCGAAACAGAAAGAGCTGCTCGGCTCGGCAGCCCCTGACAGTGTTGGCGCAATAGTGTGGCTGTGCGTTGACTTTGCTAACCCGGATACTCCCCCAGACGTATCCGGGTAACGGACGCCGGTCGCGACGAGTGACGGTGAGCGGTCGCTGCTGCCGAAGCCATTGGCGGACCCGGCTGTGGAGATTCAGGCTACCAACACCATGCGGAGAGACTTCAGAGAATCGGGAGCTTCTCAAGGGGGCGGTAAAGCCTGAAGACCACGTCGACCACCGACCACCCAGAGTGTACGTGAAGAAGATGATCTGGGGCGAAGTAATGGTGAAAAAAGTACGAATGATGGAGTAAGCGAGACGCCACGGTAGGACGCGAGGAATGGCAGATGCGTCACCTGGATACCGCTGACGCTGGATGCTCTCGAGCCAATCACCGTCAGCGCACGGGATGCGTGCCTGCTGTGGGCAGGTTTCTCTTGGCCTATCCCGAACGCGTACAGTCTGACGCCGCCCTGGCGGCCATCTGTTCAGGCGTGCAAGTTCAGGAGGACCATATGGCCGGGTAGCGCAGGACTATGACACGTTGGCCCTAGGTGATGACAAGAGTGGTGGAGATCCAAAGCGCGCGTAGAGGTCCATCCCGGCTACGATCATCTCGCGGGGTGCCCGGAGCACGACTACACCGCTTTTGGGCGGGTCGCATTGGTGCGTGTCCTTGGAGGTTGAGTCGAACGCAGGCCGTGTCCGCCTGCTTCGCACAACTGAAATGGACCAGCGGTGCGCTAGAGCGGGCTCCGCTACGTGCTCAGGCAGGGGTGGGAGCGGTATTGAGAGGTATGGGGGTCGCGGCCGGTCGCCGCAGTGATCGCTGCCGGATACGATGTGGAGACCCTGCTCATCCGGGAACCGTGCTCTGAATCGGCGGCACGACTCGAGACGGCCTTGCGCCGTCAAAGGGACCTACGTATCAGTGATACGACTTCGGCGGAGATCCGAGCAACAGGGTGTCGCATTGTGAAATGTCGGGCACTACGGTGGGACCACGTGCCGAGCGCGGTCGACAGCCCCGTCCTCATCCTCACCGGGCCGCCCGGCGTGGGCAAGACCACCACCGCGGCGATCCTCGCCAGCCAGGTCAGCCCCGCCGTCCACCTCGAAGCCGACGCCTTCTTTCGCTTCATCAGCTCCGGCTACGTCGACCCGAGCGAGCCTGAGTCACGCGAGCAGAACGAGGTGGTGATGGGGATCGTCGCCGCCACGGCCGCCTCCTACGCCGCTGCCGGCTACTTCACGGTGATCGACGGGATCGTGATCCCGCGTTGGTTCCTGGCACCGCTCCGCGACGGATTGCACGAGGCCGGGCTCGAGGTCGCCTACGCGGTGGCGCGGGCGCCGCTGCCGATCTGCCTGGAGCGACTGCGCCAGCGCGAAGGGGTCGAGGCCGACCTCGACGCGATGGAGCGGATGTGGCACGAGTTCGCCGACCTCGGCGAGTACGAGGGCCACGCCGTTGACGTCACCGGAATGAGCCGCGACGAGGCCGCGGCGGAGATCGCGCGGCTGCTCGACGCCGGCGCCCTCACTCTCTGACCCGGCCCCGCATCTGGTCTACTTGCGGCATCTTGGCCGCCTCGGAGAGCAGCCCCAGCGCCACCCGCGACCAGCGGTTGCTGCGCGTCCCCTGCGATATCGAGGCCGAAGACGACGCCCGCCTGCAGCGGATCCACGACGAGGTTGAGATGGGCTTCGAGGCGCTGCGCGACGTCGAGGACGGGGTCTCGATCTTCGGCTCCGCCCGCGTCGCCGAGGGCCACCGCTGGTACGAGCTCTGCCGCGAGACCGCCGCCTGCCTGGTCGGCCACGGCTTCAGCGTCATCACCGGCGGCGGGCCGGGCCTGATGGAGGCCGCCAACCGCGGCGCCGCCGAGGCGGGCGGCCTCTCGATCGGCCTCAACATCGAACTGCCGCACGAGCAGCGGCCCAACCCCTATGCCAACCGCAGCCTGCACTTCCACTACTTCTTCGCCCGCAAGCTGATGTTCGTCCGCTACGCCCGTGCCTTCGTGATCATGCCCGGGGGCTTCGGCACGCTCGACGAGATGTTCGAGAGCCTGACCCTGATCCAGACCGACCGCATCCAGCACTTCCCGACGATCCTGGTCGACTCCGCGCACTGGCGACCGCTGCTCGACTGGATCGACGGCGAGCTCGAGGACAACGGCATGATCGGCCCCGAGGACAAGCGCCTGCTGATGACCGCCGACAGCCCGCTCGAGGTCTGCGAGCACGTGATTCGCGCCAGCACGATGCAGAAGCAGCTGGCCGGCGCTGAATAGCCGAAGGGATCAGCCCTTTATTTCAACCTTCGTACCGCACCCTTCTTTCGCGCCCCAGTGCACTTTTTCGGAGCTGGTCAGGACGTAGTAGTGAATTTCTTGGTTAACCCCTTCGGGAACAAATAGTTCGTTGGCGGCTCCAACTTCTTCTATCTGGGACCATTCCTGCTTGCCCCCTGCTTCCCGGAAGAAGAGTTCCCAGGTTTCGCTTTCGGCGTTTATCCCGCCTACTTCGCCGATCAGATGACCCTTCACACCGTAAAGTTCGAGTCCCGTGCATTCGTACCTCAGGAACACTTCTCCGGATTCCGGTTCCAAGAGCATCCCCACCGGCGTCGCTGCCGAGTGAAGGTAGATCAGCTGTCCCTTTAGGTATTCGCTGGTGATACGCCCGGCGGCAAACCCCGGCGTGTTGCATTTGAACCGTATAAAGGCGAATTCGGTTTCGCATCCGTAAAATTCCAAGCGGACGTTGTTGACTTTCGTGGGACCGTGCAGGTCTCCTTCGTACTCGCTGCCGTAGCAGGTGACGGTTGGACCGTAGGTCCGGTCCCTGAGGACGGCCGTGACCGCTGGAGCTGCGATCAGGTACCTAAATGGGATCACCGCACCTGCGCCGACCGGTGCACCGTGACGGTAAAATTCGGGTAAGGCGGCAGATGCAGTGGAAGGGCCGAACGTCAGCGGCACCGACACTGCCAGCAGCAACACAGTTAGAACCAGATGGAGTGGAAGCTTCCGCATCCGACCCTCCTCCATTAGAGCAAAGCTCTTAGAGTATACAGGCTCTATCTTCTAAATCAACGGCTTGGCGTCGAGCCTTCCAGTTGCTCGAGCCGCTCGCGGATCTGGCGCAGCTCGGTGAGGATCTGTTCGTCGGTGGCCTTCTGGCTGGCGACGAAGCGGTCGGCGATGAAGGCGGTGAGCAGGGCGACGAAGCCGATGCCGACGAGCATGATCGCGCTGGCGATGATGCGGCCGCTGTCGGTGTGGGGTTCGAGGCCGCCGTAGCCGACCGTGGTGACGGTGGTGACCGCCCACCAGATCCCGTCCCAGGAGGTCCATGGTTCCCGCGCCGTCGACTCGATGTTGGCGACGGCGATGCCGCCGACGACGATCGTGGCGACGGCGGCCAGCGCCGCCACCTTGATGCCGTCGAAGGTGAGGATTCGGCGCAGGCTGAAGATCCGCAGCAGGCGCAGCAGGCGGGCGACCCGGTAGACCCGGCCGGCCTGCCAGGCGGCCGGCGCGAAGGGCGGCGTCAGGATCGTGACGACGATGTCGAGCAGGTGCGAGCGTGCCCAGACCCACTTCCGCGGCGCCACCCAGAGCATTACCACGACCTCGCTGGCGAAGACCAGCCAGGTGCCCCAGTTGAGGATCGTGCCCACCGTCGGCCACGGCTGCGGCAGGTGAGACTCCTGGATCAGCACCAGCGGGATCGTCAACAGCGCGGCGATGATGACCGGCCATTCGAACCGCTGCTGGATCGCTTCGCTTCGCGCGTCCACGCGCCTCGCTTCGACAGCCAGGCCGGGCTCCCTTCCCAACTTCATAGACGGCTGCCAACCAAGCAGATCGGGGGATGCAGGAAGGCCGACGAGGGGAGCGCACTCCGGTGCGTGACCCGAGGAGACCGACCGAAGACCCCGAGATGCGCCGGTTTGCAGGCGTCTAGCTAGTGGCGGAAGTGGCGGTGCTTGGTGAAGACCATCGCCACGCCGGCCGCTTCGCAGGCCTCGATCACCTCGGCGTCGCGTTTGGAGCCGCCGGGCTGGATCACCGCCGTGGCGCCGGCCTGGATCGCCAGCTCGGGGCCGTCGGCGAAGGGGAAGAAGGCGTCGGAGGCGAGGGCGGAGCCGGCCAGCAGGGCGGCGGCGTCCTCGCCGCGGGCGTCGCGGCACTTCTCGACCGCCAGCCGTACCGAGTCGACGCGGCTCATCTGGCCGGCGCCGATCCCCAGCGTCGCCCCGTCCTTGGCGATCACGATCGCGTTGGAGCGGACCCGGCGACAGACGGTCCAGGCGAAGAGCATGTCCTGCCACTGCTGCGGGCTGGGCTCGGACTTGGTGACCGCTTCCATGATCTCGCGCGGCTCCGGGTTGCCGTCGCGGTCCTGAATCAGCAGCCCACCCATCACCTTCTTGACGTCGCGTTCGCTCGGGTCGGGCTGGCGCCGCTCCTCCTCGTCGAGGATCCGGATCGCCTCCTTCTGCTGCAGCACGTCGAGGGCGCCGCCCTCGTAGCCGGGGGCGAAGAGCACCTCGACGAAGTTCTGGTGCAGCCGCTCGGCCAGCTCCTCGCTGACCCGGCGGTTGAAGGCGATGACGCCGCCGTAGGCGGAGACCGGGTCGCAGGCGAGGGCCTTCTCGTAGGCCTCCAGAGCGCTGTCGCCGACCGCCACCCCGCAGGGGTTGTTGTGCTTGACGATCACGCAGGCCGGCTGCTCGAAGTCTTCGACCAGCGCCCGCGCCGAGTCGAGGTCGAGCACGTTGTTGAAGGAGAGCGCCTTGCCGTGCAGCTTCGAGACCCGCGAGAGGATGTGGCTGCGGGCGCCGGCTTCGGCGTAGAGCGCCGCCCGCTGGTGCGGGTTCTCGCCATAGGAGAGGTCGAGCACCTTCTCGTAGGCGATCGCCAGGTGTTCCGGGAAGTCCTCGTACTCGGTCGAGAACCAGCGGCTGATCGCGGCGTCGTAGCGCGCGGTCTGGGCGAAGGCCTCGTTGGCGAGCCAATGCCGGGTTGAGGCGGAGACCTCGCCGCCGGTCTCCTCCAGCTCGGCGCAGACCGCGTCGTAGGACTCGGGCTTGACGACGACCGCGACGCCGGCATGGTTCTTGGCGGCGGCGCGAATCATCGTCGGGCCGCCGATGTCGATGTTCTCGATCGCTACCTCCGGCGCCACGTCGTGGCCGGCGACGGTCTGCTCGAAGGGGTAGAGGTTGACGCAGACGAGGTCGATCGGCTCGATCCCCTCGCGCTCCAGCGTCGCCCGGTGGTCGGGGTCGTCGCGCCGCGCCAGCAGCGC
Source organism: uncultured Actinomycetes bacterium (assembly GCA_963708405.1). Lineage (GTDB taxonomy): Bacteria > Actinomycetota > Thermoleophilia > Solirubrobacterales > 70-9 > VAYN01. The sequence continues at coordinate 550,289 of CAVPSL010000001.1, read as the reverse complement.
CGCGTGCAGCCGCGGGTGCAACGTCTTCACGCGGCCGTCGAGGATCTCCTCCTGGCCGGTGAACTCAGAGACGTCGGTCACCTCGAGCCCGGCCTCGCGCAGCGCCGTCGCCGTGCCGCCGGTCGAGAGCAGCTCGACCCCGAGCGATGCGAGGCTGCGGGCGAAGTCGGCGACGCCGGTCTTGTCGGAGACCGAGATCAGCGCCCGGCGTACGCGCAGGCCACCGTCGCTCACGGCCTCGCTGCGGGTGTCGGGGGCTGCCTCACTCATCGATGTGCACGACCCGCGGGTCGTCGGCGTCGATCCTAACCCGGCCCTCCGCGATCATGCGGATCGCCTCCGGGTAGAGCTGGTGCTCGACGGTGTGGATCGCCGCCTCCAGGACCTCACGCTCGCGCCCGACCGGCACCGGCACCCGCCGCTGCAGGATCGTCGGCCCGGTGTCGACTCCCTCGTCGACGAAGTGGACGGTGACGCCGGTCTCCTGCGCGCCCGCCGCCAGCGCTTGCCCGATCGCGTCGAGCCCGGGAAAGCTCGGCAGCAGGGCGGGGTGGACGTTGACGATGCGGCCGTGGAAGCGAGCCACGAACGGTTCGCTCAGCAGCTGCATGTAGCCGGCGAGGACGACCAGGTCGGCGCGGTGGGAATCGACCCAGTCGGCCATCGCCGCGTCGCGCCCGAGCCGGTCGGCATAGGCGTCGGCGGGGAAGACGGCAGTGTCGACGCCGGCCGCGACAGCCCGCTCCAGCGCCCGCGCCCCCGGCTTGTCGGAGCCGACCCCAGCCACCTCGATCCCCTCGCGCCCGTGCAGCGTGTCGAGGATCGCCTGCAGGTTGGTGCCGCTGCCCGAGGCGAGGACGACGATGCGGAAGGCGCTCACGCGCCGCACTATAGGCTCGGGGCTCACTGTCATCGTCGGCCCCACGGTCGGCGGCTGGTGTCCGACCGGGCCGGTTGGTTCTCGGGAAGGCGACGGGCTGACTCCTAGGCTCGCTGGTCGCCCTCGGCGTCCTCTTCGTCACCGGCTGGGCCCTGGCCTCGCACTTCGACCTCTTCGGCGACTCCACCCTGCAGTGGAAGCTGGGCTTGGTCGGCGCCGTGATCGGCCTCACGATCGTCCACCTGCGCCGCCCGAAAATGCACGCCCTGCAGGGCGGCATCCTGGCGCTGACGTTGGTGATCGTCTGGCTCGGCCTGAAGCTCGCGACCGGCGGCTGACGCTCAGCCGGGGACGGTCTCCAGCGCGTATTTTCCGCCCGCCTCGTCAGGGTCGCCGAGCGGGTAGTCGCCGCTGAAGCAGGCGTCGCAGTGGTCGGCGCGGTCGCTGCCGATCGCCTCGTAGACGCCGTCGAGTGAGAGGTAGGCGAGGGAGTCGGCGTCGAGCTCGTCGGCGATCTCCTGCACCGAGCGCTTGTGGGCGATCATCTCCTCACGGGTCGACATGTCGACGCCGTAGTGGCAGGGGTTGCGGATCGGCGGTGCCGAGATCCGCAGGTGCACCTCGCTGGCGCCGGCGGCGCGCAGCATGCCGACGATCTGGCGGGTGGTGTTGCCGCGCACGATCGAGTCATCGACGACGACCAGGCGCTTGCCGGCGACGATCTCCGGCAGCGGGTTGAACTTCAGCCGCAGGCCATGCTTCCGCAGCTCCTGGCCGGGCTGGATGAAGGTCCGCGCCACGTAGCGGTTCTTGATCAGGCCGTCGTCGCGGGGTAGGCCCGAGGCGCGCGCGAAGCCCGCCGCCGCCGGGTTGCCCGAGTCCGGCACGGCGATCACCAGGTCGGCCTCGACTGGCGCCTGGTGCCAGAGGATCTCGCCCATCCGCCCGCGCACCTGCTGCAGCACCTTGCCCTCGAGGCGGCTGTCGGGCCGCGAGAAGTAGATGTGCTCGAAGACGCAGCGGGCCGGCGTCTCCGCCTTCACCACCTGCCGCGTCTCCAGGCCGCGCTCGGTCAGCGAGACCATCTCGCCGGGATGCACCTCGCGCATCAGCTCGGCGCCGATGATGTCGAAGGCGCAGCTCTCGGAGGCGACGACGAAACGGTCGCCGAGCCGGCCCAGCGAGAGCGGCCGGATCCCGTGCGGGTCGCGGAAGGCGACGATTGCCCGCTTGGTCATCACCACGGTCGAGTAGGCGCCCCGCAGCCGCGGCATCACCGCGGCGACGGCGTCCTCGACGATCCGCCCGTCGTGGGAGGAGATCAGGGCGGCGATGATCTCCGAGTCGGAGGTGCCGCGGAAGTCGATCCCGCGCTCCTTCAGCTCGCCCCAGAGCTCGACCGCGTTGGTCAGGTTGCCGTTGTGGGCCAGGGCCACCTCGCGGCCGTCGTCACGCCAGACCGGCTGCGCGTTCTCCCAGGAGCCGCCACCGGTGGTCGAGTAGCGCACGTGGCCGATCGCCATGTCGCCCTCCAGCGCCCGCAGCTTCTCCTCGTCGAAGACCTGGGAGACGAGGCCGCTGTCACGCAGGGTGGTGATGTGACCGCCCTCGCAGGTGGCGATCCCGGCCGACTCCTGGCCGCGGTGCTGCAGCGCGTAGAGGCCGAAGTAGGCGAGGCGGGCGACGTCGTGGCCGGGTGCGTATACGCCGAAGACCCCGCATTCCTCACGCGGGCCATCGCTGAGATTCCGCTCTGCCGGAGACAAGGGAGCGCGTTTTCCTCGCTGCGTGGGGAACGGGACGCGCAGGCAGACTGCCTACCCCGGCAGGGTAGCAGCGGGCCGCAGCGGCTCCCGGCGCCCGCGCAGCCCGCAAAGTGCGGGTTCCCGACGCTCAGGCGACGGGTTCGCCGATCCGCAGGTCGAAGCGCTCCAACAGTTCGGCGACGCTCTCGGGTCGCATCTCCAGCCCGTAACGTTCGCTCAGCGCGGTTAGCGCCTCAGGCCCTTGGGCGAGAGGGCCGGCGGGGTCGACCAGCTCTTCGAAGTAGCGCTCGAAGCCGGCGGGGGAGATGATCTCGAGCACGCGGCAGGGCTCCTCGCCGGCGTTCCAGAAAGTGTGCCACTCGCCCCGCGGCTTGCAGATCAGGTCGCCGGGGCCGGCCTCGAGCACGTTCTCGCCGAGCAGCGCCCCCATCCGTCCCTCGAGCACGTAGCTGTACTCGTCCTCGCGGCTGTGGCGGTGCAGCGGTGCCGCCAGCGCTCGCGGCGGCAGCGGGTGTTCGACCAGCGAGAAGCCGCCGCCGGTCTCCCTGCCGCCGAGCATGAACCTGACCCCGATGCTGCCCAGGAAGCCGGCCTTGCCGTCGCCGGGGCCGATCACCTTCGCGCTCATCTCCGTTACCTCATTTCGCTAGACATTTATGTCGCGCGAAATTTAGAGATGTCGGCAGCGGCTGTCAATATTCGTCAGACAGCTATGTCTGACGGAAAACGCCGCTACACGATGAAGCGTCGCGCCGAGCAGGAGGCGGAGACGCGCCTGCGGATCACCGAGAGCGCTGTCGAGTTGCACGGCACGGTCGGCCCCGCCCGGACCTCGATCAGCGCGGTAGCCGAGCGGGCCGGGGTGCGGCGCTCGACCGTCTACCGCCACTTCCCCGACGAGGCGGCCCTGTTCGGCGCTTGCTCCGGTCACTGGCTGGCCCAAAACCCGCCGCCGAACATTGGCGCCTGGGAGCGCATCACCGACCCCGAGGAGCGCTTGGCGACCGCCCTCGCCGAGCTCTACGCGTACTACGACCGCACGGGCGAGATGCTCGATCGCCTGCTCCGCGACGCCCCCGTGGTGTCGGTCATCGATGAGCTGATGGGGGCGATGCGTGAGCTGCTGGCGGCGGCCACCGAGATCCTCCTGCGCGGGCGCGGCGCCCGCGGCAAGGCCCGCGAACGCCAGCGCGCCGCGATCGGCCACGCCCTCGCCTTCACGACCTGGCGCGACCTCACCGCCACCCAGGGCCTCGACGACCGCCGCCGCGGCAGAGTTGATGCGCCGTCTCGTCGCCGCGGCCTAGCGCGGCTCGGCGAGCAGGGCTTCGAGCGCGACCTGCAGGCCGCCGACGGCCGAGTCGAGCGGGGCGGTGTCGCCAGCGGCACGGGCGCGGACGAGGGCGCCCTCGACAGTGGAGACGACAAGACCGGCGAAGGTCTCGGCCTGCTTGGCGCCGACGCCTTCGTCGCGCAGGGCGGCGGCGATCGGCGCTTCCCAGCTCTGAAAGGCCCTGGTCGCCGCCTCGGCCAGGGCCGGGTCCTCGGGGCGGGCGAGGGCGGCGGCGGCGACTGGGCAGCCGAGGTGCTCGGGCTTGTCCTTGACGCGGCGGCGGAACATCGCGCCGAAGGCGGTCAGCGTCCCGGCCAGCCCGTGTTGGTCCAGCGAGCCTTCGATCGCGGCGCGGACCTCGCGTCCCTCCAGTTCTGCCGCCTCGATCGCGAGCTGGCGCTTGCCGCCGGGGAAGTGGTGGTAGATCGAGCCACGGGGGGCGTGACCGCGCTCGGCGACGTCGCGCAGCTCCATGCCGGCGTAGCCCTTCTCGGCCAGCAGCTTGCGCGCCCCGTTGAGGAGCCGCTCGCGGCCGTCGCGCTTGGTTCCCACCGCAACCGCTTCGGAATCGGCGATTCGCGTTATGCCCACGGTCATAGTATAGTCGCCGCCGCGATGTATGACAGCGGTCATAGAGCCGGTTCGGCGGCCCACCGCAAGAGCGCGATCGCGATCGCCTGTGCGGGCGCCTTCGTCGCCTTCCTCGACACGACGATCGTCAACATCGCCTTCCCGGACATCTCGGCCTCCTTCGCCGGCTCCGGGCGCGACGCCCTCTCCTGGGTGCTCGACGGCTACTTCGTTGTCATCGCCGCCCTGCTGGTGCCGGCCGGCGGCCTCGCCGACCGCTTCGGCCACCGCCGCATCTTCCTGCTCGGGATCGCCGGCTTCACCCTCGCCAGCCTGCTCTGCGCGGCGGCGCCGAGCCTGGAGCTGCTGATCGCCTTCCGCGTCGTCCAGGGCGTCGCCGCGGCGATGATCGCTCCCGCCTCGCTGGCGATCGTCCTCGACAGCTTCCCGGCCGAGCGGCGCTCGGCGGGCGTCGGACTCTGGGGCGCCGCCGCGGCGGCCGCGGCGGCCACCGGCCCGACCCTCGGCGGCGCCCTGGTTGAGCTCTCCGACTGGCGCCTCGTCTTTCTCGTCAACCTGCCGCTCGGCCTCGCCGTCCTGCTCGCCGGCCAGCGCCGGCTGCCAGCGCCGCGGATCGTCGACAGCCGCCTGCCCGACCTACCCGGGGCGGCGATGCTGGCGGTGGGCCTGGCGACGATCACGCTGGGAATCGTCGAGGGCAACGACTGGGGCTGGACCGCCACTGCCACCCTCGCCTGCTTCGCCGCCGGGCTCGCTTTGCTCGCCGCCGTCGCCTACCGCAGCACCTCCCACCCGCGGCCGATTGTCGAGCCGGCTCTCTTCGCCCACAGCTCCTTCCGCATCGGCAACCTCGGCACCCTGCTCTTCGCCCTCGCCTTTTTCTCGTTGATCCTCGGCAACGTCCTCTTCCTCACCAGCATCTGGGGCTACACCGTCCTCCAGGCCGGCGCTGCGACCCTGCCCGGCCCGTTGCTATCGACCGTCTTCGCCGGCCCCGCCGGCCGCCTCGCCGACCGCTTCGGCCACCGCGCCGTGATCGTCCCCGGCACCATCGTCTTCGCCGCCGGCGTTTGGGTGCTGCGCTCGGCCGGCGCCGAACCGGACTGGCTCGGCCTCTGGCTCCCCGGCGCCTGCCTCACCGGGATCGGCATCGGCCTCGCCTTCCCGACCCTCGGCTCCGCCGCCGTCCGCGATGTCCCCGACGACCGCTTCGCCACCGCCAGCGCCGTCAACGCCGCCTTCCGCCAAATCGGCGCCGTCCTCGGCACCGCCATCCTCGTCGCCATCGTCGGCGAACCGGCGTCCCTGCCCGAAGCCCTCGACGCCTCCGACGGCGCCTATCTCTTCGCCGTCATCGCGGCGCTGCTCTCGGGCGCGGTGACGCTCGGCCTGCGGCCGCTGCGCCAGCCCGCGGTCGCGGCGCCGGTCTCAGGCGACGAGCTCGGCGCGCTCGTCGAGTGAGCGCCAGGCGCGCTCGGCGCTGGCCACCGCGACGCTGAGGCTGTGGTCGCCGGCGGCGATCTCGATCTTCTCGCCGCCGACCTCGCCGAGCAGGACGGCGCCGATCGATTCGAGGGCGGAGCGGTCGCCGCTGACGAGGAAGCCGCCGGGCCCCTCGCCGAAGAGGGCCTCCTCGGGCGAGCAGCCGCGCTCGCGCAGGGGCTGGACGTCGACGCGGCAGCCGTAGCCGTTGCCGATCGCCGCCTCGGCCAGGGCGACGGCGAGGCCACCGTCGCTGATGTCGTGGGCGGAGGCGAGCTTGCCGGCGCGGACCGCGCCGCGCACGGTCATGCAGGCAGCGGCGACGGCGGCCACGTCGGGCTCGGGCAGGCCGGCGTCGAGCTCGCCGCGCAGCTTCGTCAGCTCGGAGCCGTGCGGGGTGGGGGAGAAGGGACCGACGAGGCCGATCGCGTCGCCCGCGCGGGCGAAGGCGCTGCCGGCGACCTGCTCGGGGTCGGGTAGCTCGCCGACCATCGCCACCACCGGGGTCGGGTAGATCGGCCCTTCCGGGCCCTCGTTATAGAGGGAGACGTTGCCGCCGACGACGGGGACGCCGAGCGCCTCGCAGACCTCGGCCAGGCCGCTGACGGCGCGGTCGAGCTGCCAGGCCGGGGCCGGCTTCTCGGGGTTGCCGAAGTTGAGGCAGTTGGTGAGGCCGAGCGGCTCGGCGCCAACGCAGGCGAGGTTCTGGGCGCACTCGAGCACCGCCCCGATCGTGCCGGCGTGGGGGTCGCAGGCGACCTTGCGCCCGTTGCCGTCGATCGAGACCGCGATCGCGTTGCCGGCCTCCGGCAGTTGCAGCACCGCCGCGTCGGCCGCCTCCGGCCGCCGCACCGTGCGCGAGCCGACCACCGAGTCGTACTGCTCGAAGGCCCAGCGCTTGGAGGCGATGCTGGGCGAAGCGAGCAGGGCGAGCAGCGTCTCGGCCGGGGTCTCACCGCCGCTGAGGGTCGTGCGGTTGCCGTAGATCCAGCCCTCCGGCGCCGCCGGCTCGAGGTCGTAGAGCGGGCAGCCGTCGACCAGCGCCGCGACCGGCATGTCGCCGACGACCTCGCCGTCGCGCAGCACCCGCACGTGCCCCGTGTCGGTGACGACGCCGATCTCCGCCGACCCGGTTTGCCATTTCTCGCAGAGCGCCAGCACCGCCGGCACCTTGGCCGGCTCGACCACGGCCAGCATCCGCTCCTGGGACTCGGAAACCATGATCTCGAAGGGCTCCATGTCGGCCTCGCGCAGCGGCACCTTGGCGACGTCGAGGTCGATCCCGACCCCGCCGGCGCTCGCCATCTCCCCGGCCGAGGAGGTCAGCCCGGCGGCGCCCAGATCCTGCAGCGAGACCAGCAGCCCCTTCGCCAGCAGCTCCAGGCAGCACTCGAGCACCTTCGACTCCTCGAAGGGATCGCCGATCTGCACCGTCGGCCGCTTCGCCTCGTCGCTCTCGCCGAGCTCGGCCGAGGCCAGCACCGAGGCCCCACCGATCCCGTCGCGCCCGGTCGAGGCGCCCATCAGCACCACCGCGTTGCCGACCCCGGCCGCCGCCGCACGGACCATGTCCTCGGTCTTGGCCAGACCGATGCACATCGCGTTGACCAGGCAGTTGTGCTCGTAGGGCTGCTCGAAGTAGATCTCGCCGCCGACCGTCGCCACCCCGATCGAGTTGCCGTAGTGGCCGATCCCCCGTACCGCCCCGTCGAGCAGGTGGCGCGAGCGGGCCGAGTCGAGCTCGCCGAAGCGCAGCGAGTCGAGAATCGCGATCGGCCGCGCCCCGATCGCGAAAACGTCGCGGAGGATGCCGCCGACCCCGGTCGCTGCCCCCTCGAACGGTTCGACCGCGCTGGGGTGGTTGTGGGACTCGACCTTGAAGGCGACCGCGTAGCCGTTGCCGACGGCGACGGCGCCGGCGTTCTCGCCCGGCCCCATCACCACCCGCGCGCCCTCGGTCGGCAGCCGTCGCAGCAGCTTGCGCGAGTGCTTGTAGGCGCAGTGCTCGGACCAGAGCAGGCTGAACATCGCCAGCTCAACGTCGTTCGGCTCGCGACCGAGTTTCTCGACGATCAGCTCGAACTCGCTGTCGGTCAGTCCCAGCTCGCGGTGTTTGGCGACCGCCGCCTGCTCGCCGCCGCTCACGCCCTGGCCCCTGCGGCGGCGACCGCTTCGAACACCCGCAGCCCGTCCGTCGACCCGGTCAGCGGATCGACCGCGTGCTCGGGGTGCGGCATCAGCCCGACGACGTTCCCAGCCTCATTGCGGACCCCGGCGATGTCCCGCAGCGACCCGTTGAAGTTCTGCCCCGGCGCGTAGCGATACGCGACCTGCCCGTTCCCCTCCAGCGCATCGAGCATCTCGGCCGGCGCGTAGTACCGCCCTTCCCCATGCTTCGCCGGAATCGACAGCCGCCCCTCGCGCCGCTCGATCGATTCTGCACCCTCTGGTGTGTCCGATCCATCGCGCGGCGTGGCGATCAGCTCGACCTGGCGGCAGGTGAAGCGCAGGCTCTCGTTGAGCAGCAGCGCTCCGGGCAGCAGGCCGGCCTCGCACAGCACCTGGAAGCCGTTGCAGATGCCGAGCACGGGGGCGCCTCCGGCCGCCATCTCGGCGACGGCTTCCATCGCCGGGGCGAAGCGCGCCACGGCGCCGGCCCGCAGGTAGTCGCCGTAGGAGAAGCCGCCGGGGACCACCACTGCGTCGAGGCCGTCGAGGTCGCGCTCTTCGTGCCAGACCAGCCGCGCCTCGCCGAGCAGGGAGCAGGCGTGCAGGGCATCCCGCTCGTCGCAGGAACCGGGGAACTGGAGCACGCCCCAGATCACAGGGGCTGGATCTCGTAGTCCTCGATTAGGGGATTGGCGAGCAGCTTCTCGCAGAGCTCGCCCAGCCGCTCGGTGTCCTCAGCCTCGAGCTCGACCATGCGGCCGACACGCACGTGGCCGATCCCCTCGAAGCCGAGCGCCGGCAGCGCCCGCTCCACGGCCTTGCCCTGGGGGTCGAGGATCCCCTCCTTGGGCCGGATCAAGACCCGCGCCCGGGCCACTAGAAGGAGCGCTCCGTGATCCGCTCGTAGGCCTCGACGTATTTGGCCCGCGTCTGCTCGACCACGTCCGGCGGCAGCTCCGGTCCCGGCGGCTTCTTGTCCCAGCCCTGTTCGGTAGCCCAGTCGCGCACGTACTGCTTGTCGAAGGACGGGGGCGTCTTGCCCGGCTCGTAGCTGTCGGCGGGCCAGAAGCGCGAGGAGTCCGGCGTCAGCACCTCGTCGCCGAGGACGACCTCGGCGCCGGCGTGGCGGCCGAACTCGAACTTGGTGTCGGCGAGGATGATCCCGCGCTCGGCGGCGTGGTCGGCGCCGCGCTGGTAGACCTCGATCGAGATCCGCCGCAGCTCTTCCATCAGGGCCCGGTCGCCGACGATCGCAGCGGCGCGGTCGAAGTCGACGTTCTCGTCGTGGTCGCCGATCTCAGCCTTGGTCGCCGGCGTGAAGATCGGCTGCGGCAGCTTGTCGGACTCGACCAGGCCCGGCGGCAGCTGGATCCCGCAGACCGCGCCGCCCTCGCGGTATTCCTTCCAGCCGGAGCCGGAGAGGTAGCCGCGGACCACGCACTCGACCGGGTACATCTCCAGCCGCCGCACCCGCATCGCCCGTTCGGCGACCTCCTCGGGCACGTCGTCGGAGAGGAAGTGGTTGGGAACGATGTCCCCGGTCAGCTCGAACCAGAATTCCGACATCCGGTTCAGCACCTTGCCCTTGTCGGGGACCGGCGTCGGCATCACCACGTCGTAGGTGGAGATGCGATCGGAAGCGACCATCAGCAGGTCGTCCTCCCACTCGTAGATCTCGCGCACCTTCCCCGAGGAGAGGAGCTTCAGCTCGGCCACCGACGTCACTGCGCCGATGCTAGCTACTCGCGGCGGCGTTAAGCGGACGCCAACAGAACCACGCTGCCGGTCTGCGACCCTTTCGGCAATGCTGCCGCCGGAACCCAGCAGCTCGCCGCTGGTCCAGACGCTGCGCTGGAGCCTCCGCCCGCTCGCCTTCATGCAGGAGTGCCGGCAGCGCTACGGCGACGCTTTCGGTATCACCTTCCTCGGCTTCGAGCGGCCGATGGTGATGATCTCCGACCCGGCCGCGATCAAGGCCCTCTACACCGAGCGCGCCAACGGCCTGCCGCCGGGCCGCAACACCATCCTCGAGCCGATCGTCGGCTCGCGCTCGCTGCTGATCCAGGAAGGCGCCGAACACCTGGCCCGGCGCCGGCTGATGCTGCCGCCCTTCCACGGCGAGCGGATGCGCTCGTATGAGGCGGTGATCGACGAGGTCGTCGCCGCCGAGGTCGATTCCTGGCCGCTCGGCACTCCCTTCCCGATCCACTCGCGGATGCAGGCGGTGACGCTGGAGGTGATCCTCCGCGCCGTCTTCGGCGTCGCCGAAGGCCCGCGGCTGGAGCGCCTGCGCGGGATGCTGACCACCGTCCTCAGCGAAACCGCCTCGCCGCGCACGCAGCTGCTGGCCCTCGCCACCCGCCGCCTCGGTGGCGGCGGCAACGCCTGGCGGCGCTTCGAGAGCCAGCTGCGCGCCGTCGACGAGCTGCTCTACGCCGAGATCGCCGAGCACCGCCTCCGTCCCGACCTGGCAGAGCGCGACGACATCCTCTCGATGCTGATGCAGGCTCGCTTCGAGGACGGCGAGGGGATGAGCGACGAGGAGCTCCGCGACCAACTAATGACGCTGCTGCTGGCCGGCCACGAGACGACGGCGACGGCGCTGGCCTGGACCTTCGACGCGCTGCTGCGCAACCCGGCGGCGCTGGTGCGGCTGCGCGAGTCCCTCGCCGACGGCGAGGAGGACTATCTGCGGGCGACGATCACCGAGTCGCTGCGCCTGCGCCCGGTGATCCCGGTCGCCGGCCGCATGCTTGCGAGCGAGCTCGAGGTGGGTGACCTGAAGCTGCCGGCCGGGACCAACGTCACCCCGGCGATCTGGCTCACCCACACCCGCCCCGACCTCTACCCCGAGCCCTTCGCCTTCCGCCCCGAGCGCTTCCTCGAGGAGGGCCCGGAGACCTACGGCTGGATCCCCTTCGGTGGCGGCATCCGCCGCTGCATCGGCGCCTCCTTCGCCGAGTTCGAGATGCGGGTCGTCCTGCGCGAGGTGCTGAGCCGCTGCGAGCTCCGCAGCGCCGCCCCGGCTCCCGAAGCGGTCGGCCGCCGCAACATCACCCTCTCGCCCCGTCGCGGCACGCCGGTCGTCGTCCACGCCCGCCGGCCCTCGGCGGAGCGCGCCCTGGCCGCGGCCTAGACGGGCCTACAGCTCGAGCTCGTAGAAGAGCATCGTCTCGCCGGCTTCGAGGTTGGTGAAGCCGGCGCTCTCGTAGAGGCCGCGGGCGACCACGTCGCCAGTCGAGGTGCCGAGCTCGACCCGTTCGGCATCGACCTCCCGGCCGAGCCCGACAACCGCGTCGAGGAGGGCGCGGCCGAGTCCCTCGCCGCGCCGTGGCGGCACCACGTAGAGCTCCTCCAGATAGGCGACGGGCCGGTGCGAGTAGAGCGACGGGCGCAGCCGCGTCACCGCCAGGCCAAGCGGCTCTCGCTCACCGCCGGGCTCGCCCGCGCCCTCCGCTAGATGGACGATCGCCTCGCCGCTGGCGATCCGCTCGCTCAGCAGCGGCGCTAGCTCCGCCGGTGCTGGCGTCGGCACGCCGAACTCGGCGTTGAACTCGTGCAGGAGGCGGGCCAGGTCCGCTGCGTCAGCGGCCGTCGCGCGGCGAACGGAGTCGGTCTCAGCCGGCACGCTGGGCCGGGTGCTCCTTCGCCCAGCTCGCGATCCGGCCCGAGCCTGAAATCACTTCGCCGTCGTCGAGGACGAGGATCGGCACCTCGTTGGTGCCGCTCATCTTCTTGATCTCGGCCCGGTCCTCCTCGCGGCTGCCCCAGGTCCAGGGCATCATCCGGTAGCCGCCGACGGTCTTCAGCTCGTACTCATAACCGGCGGCGTCGAGGGCCTTCCCCGCTTTCGCACACGGATGCGCGAACCCGGGCCCCATCTTCTTCGTGCCGCAGGTGTAGAGGATCACGCGCGCAGCCTACCCCAGCCACTGCGGGCATTTGGCGCAAACTCAGGTGCTACGCTCGTAGCACTATCGTAGAAGTCGCCTCAAGAGAGCTGCGGAACGACACTGCCGGACTGTTGCGCCGGGTCGAGGCGGGGGAGACGATCGTGATCACCCGGCGGGGTAAGCCGGTGGCCAACCTGGTCCCCGTCGAGGCAACGCCGCCACGCGGGCTGACGCCGGATGACGTGCTGGCGATTCGCAAGATCACCGCCGCCGACCCGACTCTCGCGGCGGACCTCAGGCGCCTCTGCGGCGAAACGACGGACGAGCTCGGGCCGATTCTGTGAGCGGCCCCGCGCGCGTCGAATACGGGCTGCTCGACACTTCGGTCCTCGTCGCAGCCGAGGTCGGACGGCCACTGCGGGTCGAGGCCCTTCCTGAAACTGCGTCAGCTTCGATCGTGACGGTGGGTGAGCTGCGCGCCGGGATTCATGCCGCACCCGATGTCGAGACCCGCGACAGGCGTATTGCCACTTACGAAATGGTCGTCGCCGGCCCCGTGATTCCAATCGATGCCGCTGTGGCCAGCACCTGGTCTCAGATGCGCGCCTACCTCGCTGCATCCGGGGCGAGCGTCGAGGTCAACGACGCCTGGATCGCCGCCACCGCTGCATCCCGGGAAATCCCCTTGATCACCCAGGACCAGGACTTCTACGCGCTTTCCGGCGTCGCTGGTCTCACCGTGATCGAGGTCTAGCTACCCCGCAGCGCTTCCAGCCGGGCGAAGATCTCGGGCAGGTGGGTGAGGTAGGCGTTGTAGTCGAAGACTGCGTCGAGGTCGAGCTCGGGCGCCGCCACGGCCAGTAGGTCGCGGAACTCGGTGCGGGTGTCCCAGGCCCGCTGGGCGTTCTCCTGGACGACGCGGTAGGCGTCGTCGCGGGTCATCCCGGACTCAACCAACGCCGTCAGTGCCCGCTGGCTGAACAGGGCTCCATACGTGAGGCCGAGGTTCTCTTTCATCCGCTCGGTGTGGATCGTCATCCCGGCGGCGACGCCGGTGCCGAGGTGCTGCATGTAGTCGAGCAGGATCGTCGCGTCGGGCAGGACCACGCGCTCGGCGCCGGAGTGGGAGATGTCGCGCTCGTGCCAGAGGGCGACGTTCTCCAAGCCGGTCTGGGCGTAGCCGCGGAGGACCCGGGCCAGGCCGGTGACCCGCTCGGTGCGGATCGGGTTGCGCTTGTGCGGCATCGCCGAAGAGCCCTTCTGGCCGGCGCCGAACGGCTCCTCGACCTCGCGCACCTCGGTTTTCTGCAGGCCGCGCACCTCGGTCGCGAAGCGCTCCAGGCCGGCGCCGGCCAGGGCGATCGCCGAGAGCAGCGCCGCATGGCGGTCGCGTGGGATCACCTGCGTCGCCACCTCCTCGCGCCCCAGCCCGAGCCGCTCCATCACCCGCGCCTCAACCGCCGGCGGCACCGAGGCGTAGGTGCCGACGGCGCCGGAGAGCTTGCCGACGGCGAGGTGGGCGAAGGCGTCCTCGAGCCGCTTCAAGTTGCGGTCGGCCTCGAAGGCGAAGCCCGCCAGGCGCAGGCCGAAGGTGGTCGGCTCGGCGTGGACGCCGTGGGTGCGGCCGACGCAGAGCGTGTCGCGGTGCTCCAGCGCCCGCTCGAGCAGGGCGTCGCGGTAGGCGCGCGCGCCGGCGACGACGATCTCGCCCGCCCGCCGCAGTTGCAGCGCCAGTGCCGTGTCGAGCACGTCGGAGGAGGTGAGGCCGTAGTGGATCCAGCGCCCGTGCTCTCCCACCGAGGCGGCGACGACGTCGACGAAGGCGGCGACGTCGTGGTCGGTCACCTTCTCGCGCTCCTCTACCGCCTCGACCGTGAAGGCGGCGTTGGCCCGAGCTGCCGCCGCGGCCTCGCCTGGCACCACGCCCTCCTCAGCCCAAGCCTCGGTAGCCGCCAGCTCGACCTCGAGCCAGGTCTCCAGCTTCGCCTGCGGGGTCCAGACCGCCCCGATCTCGGGGCGGGTGTAGCGGGGGATCACGCGTTGATTATGCGCGCGGCCAGCACGCCGGCGTTTTTCGCCCCGTCGATCGCCACGCAGGCGACCGGGATCCCGGGCGGCATCTGCACGGCCGAGAGCAGGGCGTCGAGGCCGCCGAGGCTCTTGCCGAGGATCGGCACGCCGATCACCGGCAGGTCGGTGTGGGCGGCGGCGACACCCGGCAGGGCCGCCGACATCCCGGCCCCGGCGATGATCACCTTCAGCCCGCGCATGCGCGCGTTCTGGCAGTACTCGCGCACCAGCTCGGGATCGCGGTGGGCGCTCATCACCCGCACCTCGTAGCGGATGCCGGCCTCCTCCAGGGCCTTGCCGGCGGGCTGCATCTTGGGCTTGTCGTTTTTCGAGCCCATGATGATTCCGACGTGCGGCTCGTCGACGTCGATTTCCTCGAAGGCCTCCTCGACCGCCGGCATCGTCAGCGGCATCGTCTCCGCGGTGCCGGTCGCGGGCGGCTGCGGCTCTGAGATCTCGCTCATCTCGTTCCTCTCTGGGTTGGGATCAACTGGGGACGCGCGCGACGGCGCGGGCGGCGATGTCGGTGCGGATCTGCATCCCGTGGAAGGAGATCCGGCCCGCCGCATCGTACGCACGATCGCGCGCCTTGGCCGGCGTGGTGCCGAGAGCGGTGACGTTGAGGACGCGGCCGCCGGCGGTGACGATCTCGCCGTCGCGCTCGGCGGTGCCGGCATGGGTGACCTCGGCCAGCTCGGCCGCCGCTGCGAGGCCGTGGATGACGTCACCCTTGGAGGAGGACTCCGGGTACCCGGCCGAGGCCAGGACCAGGGTCACCGCCCAGTCCTCGGAGAACTCGGCGCGCATCCTCGCCAGCCCGCCCGGCTCGCGGGACGCCAGGAAGAGGTCGACCAGGTCCGAGCGCAGCCGCGGCAGCACCGCCTGCGTCTCGGGGTCGCCGAAGCGGGCATTGAACTCGAGCACCTTGGGACCGTCGGCGCCGATCATCAGCCCCGCGTAGAGAACGCCGTGGAAGCGGATGCCGCGCGCCGCCATCGCCGCCACCACCGGCCGGTGCACGGCGTCGACGATCTCCTCGACCTCGGCCGCGCCGAAGCCGGGGACCGGCGAGTAGCTGCCCATGCCGCCGGTGTTGGGACCGCGGTCGCCGTCGAAGATCCGCTTGTAGTCCTGGGCCGGCGCCAGCGGCACCACGTTCTCGCCGTCGCAGAGCGCCAACAGCGAGAGCTCCTCGCCCTCGAGGAACTCCTCCTGCACGACCGTGGTCGCGCCGAAGCGCCGCTCGGTGAAGAAGACGTCGACGGCGGCCCGCGCCTCGGCCTCGTCGGCGCAGAGGATCACGCCCTTGCCGGCGGCGAGCCCGTCGGCCTTGAGCACGGTCGGGTACTCGACCTCGGCCAGGAGCGCCACCGCCTCCTCGTGGCTGCGCAGCAGCACGTGGCCCGCGGTCGGCACGCCGGCCTCGGCCATCAGCTCCTTGGCGAAGGCCTTCGAGCCCTCCAGCTCGGCGGCGGCGGCGCTGGGGCCGAAGGCCGGGATCCCCGCCTCCTCCAGGGCGTCAACGGCGCCGGCGACCAGCCCCGCCTCGGGCCCGATCGCGACCAGGTCGACCGCTCGCTCGCGGGCCGCGGCGACGATCGCCGCCACGTCGTCGGCGCCGACCCCCGGCAGACACTCGGCGTCGGCGGCGATGCCAGCGTTGCCGGGGGCGCAGAGCAACTCGGGAGCATGGGTGGAGCGGGCCAGCGCCCGCACGATCGCGTGCTCGCGCCCGCCCCCTCCGACGACGAGGATCCGCAAGGCCGGCCTAGATCGCGTCGGCGAACTCGTCGCCCGAGATCGCGGTCAGGGTCTGGCTGGTCATCGTCCCGCGTGAGCCGAGCTCGACCGAGACCTTGGCCATCGTCTTCTCGTCGGGCGCCTCGACCACGGTGACGAAGTCGTACTGGCCGAGCGTCGCGTACTGGGCCACGACCCGGGCCCCGATCTGCTCGACCTCCTTGTTCACCTCGGCGACCCGGCCGGGGTTGTTCTTCAGCGTCCGCACGCCCTCGGCGGTCAGGTTCGTAAGCATCAGGTACGTGGGCATATCCGCTCCTCTCGCTGCGCGACGACGGTCCACCCAACCGTACCCGCTACCCCGCGCTAGTAGCCAGGCGGGTGGCGGACGACGAAGCCTTCCGGGTAGGGAGGCTCCTCATGCCAGCGCGGGCCGGTGCCCGAAGCGTCGCCGACCGTGTCCCAGCGCAGGCCGGCGATCACCGCGTAGGTGTGGGTGGCGTTGGCGTAGATCGTGATCCACTTGCCGGGGCCCGGTTCGCCGTAGCTCTCCAGCGCCCCCGAGGTCAGCGGCGTGTCGAGCAGGCCGGCGCCGTAGAGGGCGAAGCTGACCGCGCCCGAGCAGTCGTAGCCGTATGAGTACCAGGAGCCGTGGCCGCCGCCCCAGACGTAGGGGGTGGTGGCGATCGAGTTGGCGGCCGCGATCGCCGCCTTCACGGCTGGCGGCGCACTCTGCGGGGCGCTGGCCAGGTCGCCGCTGAGGACCGCCGTTTCTCCGGGCGTTTCGAAGCCGGTGCCGAGCGGCGCCACGCGCCAGTCGACGTAGCGGACCTGGCAGCCGCCTTCCATCTCTTCGGCCTGTTCCAGCACCTCCTGCACGTACCACTCGGCCTGGTTGTGGGCGAAGACGCCGGCGCTGAGGCCGCCGTGCGACCAGATCTCCCGCGCCAGCGTCGCCGCCGAGTCGGCGATATCGGCGTGGCGGACGCGGCCGTCTTCGTCGCCGTCGACGGCGTACTTGCTCCACTCTTCGGGGGCGAGGCCGAGCGGCCCTTCGCGGTTCAGCTCCTTGCCGTCCATTCCTTTGCCGAAGTTCGACTCGAGGCGGGCGATCGCGGCCAGCGCCCAGACCCCGCGGCGACCCAGTTCGTAGCGGCCGGCGGCGTCCTCGAAGGCGCTCATGTAGCCGGCCGGGATGCTGTTTTTCCAGGCCGGCGCCGGTTCGCAGCGGAAGACTTTGATCTGCGGCTGCAGGCTGCCGGCGCCGAAGCTGGGAGTGCCGACTTCGGTCGCGTAACAGCCGGCGTTGGCGAGGACCTCGGCCACGTACCAGTCGGCGTGGTTGTAGGCGAAGATCGCGCCGTAGGTGTCGGCCGGCATGCCGGCGGCGCTGAGGTAGCGGGCGGCGGCGAAGATCGCGTCTTCGGGGTTGTAGGGGTCCTTGACCCCGTCGCCGTTGGCATCGACGCCGTACGTTTCCCAGGTCGAGGGCATGAACTGCATCCAGCCCTGGGCGCCGGCCGAGGAGACGTTGAGGTTGGTGCCGAAGGCGGTCTCGACCTCGTTGATCCCGGCCAGCACGGCCGGCCCCTGCGGCCCGAGGCCGTAAGCGGCTGCGGCCCGCTGGTAGATCGGGATCAGCAGCGCGGGGACGCCGGTGGCGGCGCAGGTCGAGCTCGGCAGGTCGGGGACCGCCAGCACTTCGGCCGGGTTCGGCACCGGCAGCGTCCCTTCGGTTCCTTCCGTCGCCGCCGTTTCCGGGGCGCTCGCCTCGGGGACCTTGCCCGCGGTGGTGCCGCCGCTCGGGGCCGGTTTGGCTGCCGGCGTTTTCGTGCTGCCCTTAGGGGTGGCTTCGGGCGCGGCGAGCGCTGAGCCCTGTTCGAAAGGGGAGGTCGCCGGCGCCGGTTCTTCGACCGTCGCTCCGGGCACGACCGTCGTCGTCGCCGGAGCTTCCGCTGCCGGAGCTTCGACCGCCGCCGCTTCGGGCGCGGTCATCGTCGGCGGTTCCGCCGCCAGGGCCGCCGGCGCGATCGTCGCCGCGGCGGTCGCGGCGACCGCGAGGATCTTCGGGATGCGTCGCCTCATCAGCCGAGCACGTTGGTGACGCGCCACCGTTTGCCTTTCGGCTTTTCCATCTCCAGCCGCAGCTCACTGGTCGTGCCGACCCGCAGCAGCGAGACGCTGATTGGGAAGACGCCGCCCTTCGACGGCGCCGGGACGATGTTGAGCACCTTCGCCTCCGGCACCTTGACGCTGGCCGGCTGCCGCGGTGGCCGCTGCAGCAGCGCCTGCGCTAGCTGCGGCGTTGCCGTCGCCGCAAACGCTTTCTGGACCGAGGGGTCTTCGGCGCCGCCGATCTCGTAGGAGACGAAGGCGTCGGCGAATTCGCTGGCGACGGCCACGGCGGCCGGGCCGGCGACCGGCCCACGGGCCGGCTTGGTGCCCGCGGCGGATGAGGTGGCGCCGCCCGCCGCGGTGGCATCGGGTTGGGAAGAGATCTTGGTGTCGGCGGCGCTCGCGCTCGCACCGGCGGCACCTGAGTTGCCGGCCACCGGAGCAGTGGCGAGCGGCTCCGCCGTGCCGACGGTCGCGTCGCCGCTCGTGCCGCCGCCGAAGGTCGGCGCCGCTCCGTGCAGGGTCGGCGCTGCTGGCTTTGCCGGTTTC
The DNA here is from genome assembly GCA_963708405.1 of uncultured Actinomycetes bacterium. Classification (GTDB taxonomy): domain Bacteria; phylum Actinomycetota; class Thermoleophilia; order Solirubrobacterales; family 70-9; genus VAYN01. The sequence goes on along the minus strand of CAVPSL010000001.1, from coordinate 531,701 downwards.
GGTTCGGCCTTGACCGCGGCGGGAGCGGGAGCCGCGACCTCGGCCACCGTGGTCGGGGCGCCCTTGTGGTCCGGCGCCGCCCAGATCAGCCCGGCGACCCCGGCGCCGATCGCGACCAGCACCAGCGCCGCGGCTGCCAGCGCTCGCGCCGGCGCGCCGGCCAGCTCGGCCCGGTCGCGCAGCGGCAGCAAGACCCGGTCCCGCAGCGTCAGGTAGGCGGAGTCGGCGGCCTTTGCCGCGCCCGTGCGGGCGCTGTCCTGGGCCGACCAGAGGGAGTCGCCAAGCACGACAAAACGCGAGCCCTTGCTCGCGTTGATTGTTTCCTCCCCGTTAGCCCTCCGCTTTCGCATCTTTTTCACCAAAAGCTTATGTCGGAATATCCCGCCCGACTCTTAAAACCAGGCAAACGGGTGTCAGATCGCAGCGCTGCGTCATTTCTGCACACCAGGGCGTGCAAAAAGGACGCAGCGCTCGCTCAGGCGGCCGCGGGTGCCGCGGTGCCGGTCTTCTCGAAGGTCAGCTCGCCCTCGGCGGTGTCGACCTTGACCAGGTCGCCGTCGACGAACTCGCCCTCGAGGATCTTCAGCGCCAGCTTGTCGATCAACTGCTTCTGGATCACCCGCTTCAACGGCCGCGCCCCGTAGATCGGGTCGTAGCCGAGGTTGCCGAGCAGCGTTTGCGCCTCTTCGGTCAGCTCGATCTCGATCCCCCGCTCACGCACGCGGCCGACCAGTTGCGCCACCTGCAGGTCGACGATGCGGCCGATGTCCTGCTTCGAGAGTCGGTGGAAGATCACCGTGTCGTCGATCCGGTTGAGGAACTCGGGCTTGAAGGTGCCGGCTAGGACCTCTTCGATTTGCTCGCGGATTTTCTCGTCGACCGCCTCGCCGACGATCCGGTCGGAACCGACGTTGGAGGTCATGATCAGGACCGTGTTGGTGAAGCTGACGGTGCGGCCCTGGCCGTCGGTCAGCCGCCCGTCGTCCATCAGTTGCAGCAGCGTGTTGAAGACGTCGGGGTGGGCCTTCTCGATCTCGTCCAGCAGCACCACTGCGTAGGGCCGCCGCCGCACCGCCTCGGTTAGCTGGCCGCCCTCCTCGTAGCCGACGTAGCCGGGGGGCGCGCCGATCAGCCGCGCCACCGTGTGCTTCTCCATGTACTCGGACATGTCGAGGCGGACGATCGCCTGCTCGGAGTCGAACATGAACTCCGCCAGCGCCTTGGCCAGCTCGGTCTTGCCGACCCCGGTCGGGCCGAGGAAGAGGAAGGAGCCGATCGGCCGGTGCGGGTCCGAGAGGCCGGCCCGCGAGCGCCGCAGCGCGTTGGATACGGCGGCGATCGCCTCGTCCTGGCCGATCACTCGGTCGTGCAGCCGTTCCTCCATGTGGATCAGCTTCTCGACCTCGCCCTCCATCAGCCGGCTGACCGGGATCCCGGTCCATTTGGCGACGACCTCGGCAATGTCCTCCTCGGTCACTTCGTCGGCCAGCAGCACCTCGCCGCCGGCGTGCACCTCTTCCAGCCGCGCTTCCTGCGCCTTGACCTGCTCTTCCAGCTCGGGGATCTCGCCGTAGCGCAGCTTCGCCGCCAGCTCCAGATCGGTCTCGCGCTCGGCCCGCTCGGCCTCCAGCCGCGCCCCATCCAGCCGCTCCTTGGCCGCCTTGATTGCCTCGATCGGCTCTTTCTCGTTCTGCCAGCGGGTGCGCAGCTCGGTTGCCTCCTCGCGCAGGTTCGCCAGGTCCTCTTCCAGCGCCGCCAGCCGCGCTTTCGAGGCCTCGTCGGTCTCTTTCTTCAGCGCCGTCTGCTCGATTTCCAACTGCTGGATGCGCCGCTCGACCTCGTCGATCTCGGTCGGCACCGAGTCGATCTCGATCTTCAGCCGCGAGGCCGCCTCGTCGATCAGGTCGATCGCCTTGTCGGGCAGGAAGCGGTCGGCGATGTAGCGCTCCGAGAGGGTCGCGGCGGCGACGATCGCCGAGTCGGCGATCCGCACCCCGTGGTGCTGTTCGTAGCGGTCTTTCAGCCCACGCAGGATCGCGATCGTGTCGTTCATGTCGGGCTCGCCGACCAGCACCGGCTGGAAGCGCCGCTCCAGCGCCGCGTCTTTCTCGATGTGCTTGCGGTACTCGTCGAGCGTCGTCGCCCCGACCGCGCGCAGCTCGCCCCGCGCCAGCATCGGCTTCAGCAGGTTGGCGGCGTCGACCGCGCCTTCGGCGGCACCGGCGCCGACGATCGTGTGGAGCTCGTCGAGGAAGAGGACGATCTGGCCCTCCGCCTGCTGGACCTCGGAGAGGACCGCTTTCAGCCGCTCCTCGAACTCGCCGCGGTATTTGGAGCCGGCCAGCAGCGAGCCGATGTCGAGCGCGATCACGCGGCGGTCGCGCAGGCTCTCCGGCACGTCGCCGGCGACGATTCGCTGCGCCAGTCCCTCGACGATCGCCGTCTTGCCGACCCCGGGGTCGCCGATCAGCACCGGGTTGTTCTTGGTGCGCCGGGAGAGGACCTGGATGACGCGGCGGATCTCCTCGTCGCGCCCGATCACCGGGTCGAGCTTGCCCGCCTCCGCCTCGGCGGTCAGGTCGCGGCCGAATTTCTCCAGCGCCTGCGCGGTCTCCTCGGCGTTGGGCGAGGTCACCCGGCCCGGCCCCTGCACCGCCTTGATCGCCGGCTCTAGCTCATCGCGGCTGGGCAGCAGGTCGGAGATGCCGGAACCGTCCTCGGCCAGCGCCAGCAGCAGGTGGCCGACGGTGATGTAGTCATCGCCGGCCGCGGCCATCTCGCGCTCGGCGCCCTGCAGGACGCGGACCAGGTTCGAGGAGGGCCGCACCTCGGTCGTCTCGCTCAGCTTCGGCAGTTTCTCCACCGCCTGCACGGCGCTCGCCGTCAGGGCCGGGACGTCGACGCCGAGTTTCTGCAGGATCGGCGACGCCAGCCCGCCTTCCTGGCGCAGCAACGCCACCAGCAGGTGGGCGGGGGAGACCTCGGAGTTGCGCCGCTCGGCGGCCAGGGCCTGTGCCGCGGCGACCGCTTCCTGCGATTTGACGGTGAATCGATCCGGCTGCATCAGCCCTTCCTTCCTTTCCAAGCTTGTTCTTCCAGCTCGCGGGCGCGGCGCCGCATGCGGTCCATCTCCGCCCGCATCTTGTCCACCCGCTCTTCCAGCTCCAGCACCGCCTCGACCCCGACCAGGTTCAGCCCCTCGGCGGTCATCCGCTGGATCCGCTGCAGCCGCTCGACGTCGCGCTGCGAGTACAGCCGCGTGTTCTTCGGCGAGCGCTTGGGGTTAATCAGCCCCCGCGCCTCGTACATCCGCAGCGTCTGCGGGTGCATCTCGGCCAGCTCGGCGGCGACCGAGATCATGAAGACGCCGCGGTCGTCGTCGATCGAGACTTCGACCCGTCTGCGCCCGCTCGGGCTCATCCCGCCGCCGCTTTCCGCAGCAGCGCCGCCCGCGGATCGTCGCCGTTGAAGGTCTCGGCCAGCTTCTCGGCCGCCTCACGCTGCTCGTCGCTGAGCTCGCTCGGGACCTCGATCTCGAGCCGGTAGCGGATGTCGCCCCGGCCCTTGCCCTTCGGTTTCGGCGGCCCCTCGCCCCGCAGCCGCTGGATGCTGCCGTGCTTGGTCCCCGGCGCGACCTTGATCTTCTTGGTCCCGTCCAGCGTCGGCACCTCGATCGTGCCGCCGCGCAGCGCCTCCGGAATCGTGATCGGCACCGTCACCTCGAGGTTGCCGCCGTCGAGTCGTTTGAAGACCGGGGAGGCGGCGACCCGGGTGGTCACGTAGAGGTCGCCGGGCGGCCCGCCGTGGGGGCCGGCCTCGCCCTTGCCGGCGAGCCGGATCCGCGTCCCGTCCTTGACCCCCGCCGGGACGTTGACTTTGTAGCGCTTGGTCTGCTGGGTGAGGCCGGATCCGTTGCAGGTCGGGCAGGGGTCTTCGATCACCTGGCCGGCGCCGCCGCAGCGGGGGCAGGGTCGGCTGATCGAGAAGATCCCCTGGCTCTCGGCGTCGATGCCGCTGCCGTGGCAGCGCGGGCAGGTGACCGGGCCGGTGCCCGGTTTGGCGCCGCTGCCGTGGCAGGTCGGGCAGCGTTCGGCCTTGGGCACGGTGACGCTGATCTGGCCCCCGTTGATCGCCTGGTCGAAGCTGAGCTGGACGTCGGTCTCGAGGTCGCGGCCGCGCACCTGCTGCGCCTGGGCGCGGCCCCCGCCGCGGGTGAAGAGCGAGGAGAAGATGTCGCCGAGGTCGCCGAAGCCGCCCGCCTGAGTGCCGCCGCCGGGAAACGGGTTGCCGCCACCGGCGCCGAAGCCGGCGAACTGCCCGGCCTCGTCGTATTCCTTGCGCTTCTCGGGATCGGCGAGGACGTCGTGGGCGGCGGAGATCTCCTTGAACTTTTCCTCTGCCTCCGCGTCGCCCGGGTTGCGGTCAGGGTGGTATTTCCGGGCCAGTTTCCGGTACGCCTTCTTGATCTCCTCGTCGGTCGCCTTCTTGGAGACGCCGAGCGTCTTGTACAGCTCGTCAGCCAATCGATCTCCTACTCGCTAACCACCACGCGGGCCGGCCGGACCAGTTGCTCGCCGAGCCGGTAGCCCTTTTGCATCACCTCGACCACGGTGCCGCTCTCGGCCCCCTCGACCTTCATCGTCGAGAGCGCCTCGTGCGCCATCGGGTCGAACTTCTCGCCCTTCGGGTCGACCGCCTCAACCCCGGCCCGCGCGAGCGTGTCGCGCAGGCCGCGGAAGACGAGGATCACCCCGTGCGCAAACCCGTCCTCGGAATCGCCCTCGGGATCCAACCCCGCCGCCTCGATTGCCCGCTCGAGATCGTCCAGCACCGGCACGACCTCCCTGACCACGTCAGCTTTTCCCCGCAAGCTCGCGGCCGACACCTCGCCGGCCATGCGCTTGCGGAAGTTCTCGAAGTCGGCCTTGGTCCGCTTCGCCAGATCGAGGTACTCGTCCCGCTCGCTTTGAGCGTCGGCGAGGAGGGAGTCGAGATCTTGCTCGACTCGAGCTCCGCCCTCTTGGGCTGCATCCGAGGACGTCCCTCCCGCGGGTGACCCCGATGGTGGGCTCTCCCGCAGAGCGGGAGAGTCACTATCGGAGGCAGGACCCGCGGGCGGGTGCTCCGTGAACTCCTCCTCGGACCTCACTTGCCGTCCTCGTCAACCACCTCGGCGTCAACGACCTCCTCCTCGTCAGCCGAGGAAGCGCCGTCCTCCGCCGAGCCGCCGTCAGCCGGCTGCTCGGCCTGCGCCGCCGCGTAGATCTGCTCGGAGACCTTGGTCATCGCCGTGTTCAGCGCCTCGGTCTTCGCTTTGACCTCGTCGGCCGAGCCGCCCTCGAGCGAGTCGCGCACCTCCTTGATCGCGGCGCGGGCCTCCTCCTGGGCGCCCTCGTCGACTTTGTCGCCCGCCTCCTCCAGCGCTTTCTCGGACTGGTAGGCGGCGTTCTCGGCGATGTTGCGGGTCTCCGCCAGCTCGCGCTGTTTGGCGTCCTCCTCGGCGTGGGACTCGGCGTCGGAGACCATGCTCTGGATTTCCTCGTCGGAGAGCCCGGAGCCGGATTTGATCTCGATCTTCTGCTCTTTGCCCGTGCCTTTGTCGGTTGCGGTGACGTTGATGATCCCGTTGGCGTCGATGTCGAAAGCGACCTCGATCTGGGGGATGCCGCGCGGCGCCGGCGGGATGCCGGTGAGCTGGAATTTGCCCAGGCTCTTGTTGCCGCTGGCCATCTCGCGCTCGCCCTGCAGGACGTGGATCTCGACCGAGGGCTGGTTGTCCTCGGCGGTCGAGAAGACCTCCGACTTCTTCGTCGGGATCGTCGTGTTGCGCTCGATCAGCTTCGTCATCACGCCGCCTTTGGTCTCGATGCCAAGGGTCAGCGGGGTGACGTCGAGCAGCAGCACATCCTTGACGTCGCCGGCCAACACGCCGGCCTGGATCGCGGCGCCGACGGCGACGACCTCGTCTGGGTTGACGCCCTGGTGCGGCTCCTTGCCGGTCAGCTCTTTGACGCGGTCGCGCACGGCCGGCATCCGGGTCATGCCGCCGACCAGGACGACGTGGTCGATCGCCGTGTCGGCGTCGCCGAGCGCCTGTTTGACCGGCCCGACGATGCGCTCCAGCAGGTCGCTGGTCAGCTCGTTCAGTTTCGAGCGGGTGAGCTTGAGGTCGAGGTGCTTCGGCTGCCCCTCGACAGCGGTGATGAAGGGCAGGTTGATCTGCGTCTCCTGCGTCGAGGAGAGCTCGATCTTCGCTTTCTCCGCCGCCTCGTAGAGGCGCTGCAGCGAGTTCTTGTCCTGGGCCAGGTCGACGCCCTGGTCGCGTTTGAACTCGGCGACCAGCCACTCGACGATCGCTTTGTCCCAGTTGTCGCCGCCGAGGTGGTTGTCACCGGCGGTCGCTTTCACCTCGAAGACGCCGTCGCCGATTTCCAGCACCGAGACGTCGAAGGTGCCGCCGCCGAGGTCGAAGACGAGGATCGTCTGGTCGCTGCCCTCTTTGTCGAGCCCGTAGGCGAGCGAGGCCGCGGTCGGCTCGTTGATGATCCGCTTGACGTCGAGGCCGGCGATTTTGCCGGCGTCCTTGGTCGCCTGCCGCTGGTCGTCGTTGAAGTAGGCGGGGACGGTGATGACAGCGCTGTCGACCGCCTCGCCCAGCTTCGCTTCGGCGTCGGTCTTCAGCTTCTGCAGAATCATCGCGCTGATCTCCGGCGGGCTGTACTGCTTGCCGCGCACGTCGACGCGGACGTCACCGTTGGGGCCGGCGACGACCTCGTAGGGGACGATCGTCTCCTCCTCTTTGACTTCGGCCTCCTTGCGGCCCATGAAGCGCTTGATCGAGAAGATCGTGTTCTCCGGATTCATCACCGCCTGCCGTTTGGCGACGGTGCCGACGAGGCGCTCACCGCTCTCGGTGAAGGCGACCACCGACGGGGTCGTACGACCTCCCTCGGCGTTCTCGAGGACGGTCGGCTCGCCGCCCTCCATCACGGCGACGCAGGAATTGGTCGTGCCGAGGTCGATCCCGATCGTTTTGCCCACTACGCGTACCTCCAGGGGTTTCGTTAACTAAGCCTAAGAAATCTAAGCGTCAGTATGGCAGATTCTCAACAGAACTCAAGCGCCGCTCATATAGTTGGTTGCGGCTCAGTGGAGAGCGGGTATGCCCTGGGGTAGCGCTACCCGCTTCGGAGGCGCCTCTACCTAAATCGGTCCCGGGGGAAGGGACCGCGGAAGAGGAGGAACACTTTGAGCTTCGCAACGACCCGCCGGGCACTCTTCCCGGCGCTCGCACTGATCGCACTCGTCCTGGCCCTGCCGGCCCTGGCCGCGGCCCACGGAGGCGGCCCCCCACAGGGCCACGGCAAGGCTGCCCATGGAGGGCACGGTCCCAGCCACGGCTATCCCAGCCACGGCCACCCGAGTCATCCCAGCCAGCCCGGGCATCCGGGACATCCCGGCCATCCGGGGAATCCCGGCGGTGGCGACAACGGCAAGGGCCACACCGTCAACGTGATGACGCGCAACCTCTACCTGGGCGCCGACCTGGCGCCGGCGATCGGGGCGCCCAGCCTGGAAGCCTTTGTCGCCGCCAACGGCCAGATCCTGCGCGAAGTCAGCGCCAACAACTTTCCGGTCCGGGCCAAAGGCCTGGCCAACGAGATCCTCGAAAAGGAACCGGACCTGGTCGGCCTGCAAGAGGTCGCCCTCTGGCGTACCGGGCCGCCGAGCCTGAAACCGGTCCTGACCGGCGAACCGACCGCGAGCACCGTCCGCTACGACTACCTGCAACTGCTGCTCGAACAGCTCAACAGGCGCAAGCCGCAGTACGAAGTCGCCGTCGTCCAGCCGGAGTTCGAATTCGAGGCGCCGGCCGATGAGAACGGCATCCCCAACGACGGCCCGGCGGCTGAAGGCATCCCCAACGCCGAGATCAACGGCCGTCTGACGATGCGCGACGTGATCCTCGTCCGCCGCGGCGCCGGCGTGCAGACCACCAATCCGCAGTCGGGCAACTTCAAAGCCCTGCTGGTGGTGCCGATCCTCGGCAAACCGCTGACGATCAAACGCGGCTGGACGGCGCTCGACGCCAAGGTCCGCGGCAGCGGCTGGTTCCGCTTCGTCAACACGCACCTGGAGTCGTTCGACCCGGCGGCGCTGGTGCCGAGCATCCGCGCCCAGCAGGCGGCCGAGCTGGTCGCCCCTGGCGGCCCGGCGGCCGCGGGCTCGCTCCCCGTCGTCCTCGTCGGCGACCTCAACTCCGACGACGACACGGTCGCGCCCGGGGACCAACAGGCCTACCGGGTGCTGTTGGAAGCAGGCCTGGTCGAGCGCAGCACCAACAACCCGCTCGGCTGCTGCCTCAACTCCAGCCTGCTGGCCGAAGGCGCCGGCGGCAGCGTCGCCGACTTCGACCACCAGGTCGACCACGTGATGACCGACGACCCCGCCGACGTCACTCTCCAGAGCTCCGCCGTGACCGGCCTGCTGCCGGTCAACGGCTTCTGGGACTCAGACCACGCCGGCCTGTTCAGCTCGCTCCGCTTCGCCCACTAGCGATCCGCCTGCCGGCGGGGGCGCTCAGCCCTCGCCGGCGGTGCGGGCGACGAATTCGGAGACGACCTTGGCCTGCTCCTGGTTGAGGATGCCGCCCGGCATCCGGCCGGGGGTGGTGGAGCTGTCGACGCCGTTTTCGACTGCGTTGAGGACGCGGCCTTCGGTCGCCTTGATGTCGCTCGGTTTTTCCGCCGGGCCGTTGGGCGCCAGCAGTTCGTCGAGGTCCGGCGCGTAGTTGCCGTCGGTGCCGGCGGCGTAGAGCGTGTGGCAGGTGCCGCAGTTGGTCTCGAAGAGGGACTGGCCCTGCTTCAGGTTGGCCGAGACTTCCTGGGCGCCCGTGTTGGCGTCCCCGCGCGAGCGGAAGACGAAGAAGGGGATCGCGACGGCGAGGACGAGCACAAAGATCCCGAAGACGATGAAGGTGCGCTTGCTCATACGGCGGCGCGCATACTACTGGCGCTCCCGCTGGTTGCGATACCAGGGGCACATCCGCCGCAGCCCGCACTCGCCGCAGCGCGGTTTCGGGCGGCAGATCTCACGCCCGTGGCGGATCAGGTTCATGTGCAGCTCGTAGGCGTCCTCGGGCGGCACGATCGCCAGCATCTCGTCGTGCGCGCGCTCGAACGAGGCCTTCTCCGGGAACAGCCCGAGCCGGCCGCCGACCCGGTGGACGTGGACGTCGACCGGGATCTCGGGGATGCCCCAGGTGAAAATCAGCACGCAGGCGGCGGTTTTGCGCCCGACCCCCGGCAGCGCCAGCAGGAACTCCAGCGACTCCTCGCGCGGCGCCGTCTCCGTCCAGTCCAGGTCCGGCTCGGGGTCGCCGAGCTGTTCGAGGATCGCCTGGATCCGCGGCGCCTTCTGTTTGGCCAGCCCGCCGGGCCGGATCGCCTCCTCGACCTCGACCACCGGCGCGTCGCGCACCTCCTCCCAGGTGGGGAAGCGCTCGCGCAGCGCCGCGAAGGCGCGGTCGCGGTTGCGGTCGTTGGTGTGCTGGGAGAGCACGGTCTTGACCAGCTCGGCGATCGGGTGCCCGTGCGGTTCGTTGATCGGCCGCCCATACATCTCCCGCAGCCGGTCGCGGATTGCGCGGACTCGGCGTTTGTCGGGACGCTTCCAGGCCATCGCCGCGGACCCTATTGGGCAGCGTTAACCCCCGGATTACAATTGTCGGTTCCGTGTCTCGCGTACTCGCTCGCATAGGCGAAAAGCTGCCCCAGGGCTGGGGCGACCTCGGCCGCCAGGTCGTGATCCTGGTCGGCGTCGATCTCGCCTACACCGCCGTGCGCGGCATCGCCGACTCCGAGCGCGCCATCGCGATCGCCCACGGCGAACAAGTCATCGACTTCGAGCGCTCCACGCACACCTTCTTCGAGCCCAGCCTGCAGGCTTTCTTCCTGCCCGCGCACTGGCTGATCGACCTCGCCAACCAGATGTACCTAAACGCCCAGTTTTCGATCGCCCTGGGCTTCCTCGTCTGGCTCTACCTCTTCCGCAACGAGTCCTATTACTTCGTGCGCAACATGTTCGTGGTGGCGATGGGGTTGGCCCTGGTCGGCTACACGCTCTACCCGACGGCGCCGCCGCGGATGTTCCCCGAGCACGGCTTCGTCGACACGATCAACGACTTCTCCAACGTCAACCACGACTCGACGATCGCGAAAATCTTCATCAACCCCTACGCCGCCGTGCCCAGCATGCACTGCGCCTTCGCGGCGATGATCGGCGGCAGCGGCTTCCTCGTCTGCCGCCACTGGTGGTCGAAAGCCTGGTGGGCCGCCTGGCCGCTGCTGATCTCCTGGGTCGTGATCGTCACCGCCAACCACTACTGGGTCGACGCCGTGCTGGGCTGGAGCGTGGCCCTGGTCTCGGCCCTGGTTTGCGCCCGCCTGCTGGCCCGGGCCCGCCCCGAGGCCTGGGGCTGGCGTTCCCGCTACCGGGAGGCGGAGGCTTGATCCCGGGCAAACGTCCGCGTCGGCCTGCCGACCTCCTCGCGAACCTCTAGCCTCAGGGACCAATGGAACCTTCGGCGCCCCCACGGGCACCCGGCGGTCGGCGCAACGGTCGTGCCCCCAGTCGCAACGGGCAGGAGCTGCGGGCCTATGCCCGCGAGCGGCTGATCGAGTCCCGCCTCACCCCCAACGCGATCTCGATGGCGGGCCTGGTCGGCAACCTGATCGCCGCCGCCCTCGTCACCCAGCGGCTCTTCTTCCTCGCCGGCGTCGCTTTCGTGCTCGGCTCGGTGATGGACACGCTGGACGGGCGCTACTCGCGGATGTCGGGCAAGGGGACGCTTTTCGGCGCCTTCCTCGACTCGACCCTGGACCGGATCGAGGAGGGGATCGTCCTCGCCGCCGTGGCTGGCTACTTCGCCGCGATCGGCGACGATTTCGCCGCGGCGATGTGCGTCGTCGCCGTGCTCGGCTCGCTGATGGTCAGCTACACCCGCGCCCGGGCCGAGGCGCTGGGGGTCGAGTGCAAGGTCGGGCTTGCCACGCGTCCCGTCCGGGTAGTCATACTTTCCATCGGTCTGATCTTCGCCAAGGGGGCCGGGCTCGGCGACTTCGAGCTGCTGGCTCCAGCGGTCTACGCGATCGCGGCGCTGACCATCATCACGACGTTCCAGCGGGTATGGCATGTGCGAAACGAGCTTTCCGGCGAGCGATCCGGCGCCCAGAGCGGCAACGGGGAGACCGAGGAGCTGTAACCAGCAAGGCCGCCGGGTGTGTTCTGCCACTCAGCGCGATCCAGGAGGACTTCGAATTTCATGAGCGATAGCAACGGAGCAAACGGCAGCACGAACGGCACCGCCCGCCAGGACGAGAAGGTCCGGGTCGCGATCGTCGGCGTCGGCAACTGCGCCAACTCCTTCATCCAGGGCGTTCAGTACTACAAGGACGCCGACCCGGCCGAGGAAGTGCCGGGCCTGATGCACGTCGAACTCGGCGGCTACCACGTCCGCGACGTCGAGTTCGTCGCCGCTTTCGACATCGACGCCGAGAAGGTCGGCAAGGACCTCTCGGAGGCGATCTGGTCGGGGCAGAACGACACGATCAAGTTCGCCGACGTGCCCAGCCTCGGCGTCACCGTGCAGCGGGGGATGACCCACGACGGCCTCGGCAAGTACCTGAAAGAGAAGATCACCAAAGCTCCGGGCGAAACCGCCGACATCGTCGGCGTCCTCAAGGAGACCAAGGCGGACGTGCTGGTCTGTTACCTGCCGGTCGGCTCCGAGGAGGCGACCAAGTGGTACGTCGAGCAGGCGCTCAAGGCCGGCGTCGGCTTCGTCAACTGCCTGCCGGTCTTCATCGCCCGTGAGGACTACTGGGACAAGCGCTTCGAGGAGGCCGGGCTGCCGATCATCGGCGACGACATCAAGTCCCAGGTCGGGGCGACGATCGTCCACCGCCAGCTCGCCCGCCTCTTCCACGACCGCGGCGTGCGCCTGGAGCGGACCAGCCAGCTCAACGTCGGAGGCAACATGGACTTCTACAACATGCTCGAGCGCGAGCGGTTGGACTCGAAGAAGATCTCCAAGACCAACGCGGTCACCTCGATCATGGGCCACGATCTGCCCGACGAGAACGTCCACGTCGGTCCCTCCGACTACGTGCCGTGGCTGACCGACCGCAAGTGGGCGCACATCCGCCTCGAGGGCAAAGCCTTCGGCGACGTGCCGCTGACCGCCGAGCTGAAGCTCGAGGTCTGGGACTCGCCGAACTCCGCCGGCGTCGTCATCGACGCGGTGCGGCTGATCAAGCTGGCGCTCAACAACGGCATCGCCGGCCAGCTCGACGGGCCCTCCAGCTACCTGATGAAGTCGCCGCATTCGCAGCGGCCCGACGACGAGGCGCGCGAGCAGACCGAGGAGTTCATCGCCGCCAACGCGCGCGGCAAGCAGTCGCTCCCCGGTACGACGCCCGCCGAGGCGCCCAGCACGGCCTCATAAGCTAGAGGCCGTGCCCCCGGCCGAGCCGCTTTCGATCGCCCAGGTCGCGCCGTCCCGGCGCGGCGCCGAGCCGCGGGTGACGCAGTTCGTCGAGGCCGTCTCGGCGGAGCTGGAGCGGCGCGGCCACCGGGTTCTGCGGGCCGGGACCGGCGACCGCGTCAAGGGCATGCTCGGTCCCTCGGCGGGGCTCGACGTGGTCCACGTCCATGAGCCCTTTGCGCCGAGCGTCTCGGCAGCGGCGCTGCGCCACTCCTACGCCCTCAATGTCGCCACCTTCCACGCCCCGCAGGAGCGGGTGCTCTCGACCCAGGTGGCGCGGCCGCTGGTCGAGGTCTTCTTCGGCCGCATCGACGCTCGCACCGTGAGCAGGCCCGAGACCGCGGAGCTGCTGGAGCGCTACTTCCCGGCCGACTACGAGCTGGTCGAGCCCGCCGCCGATGCCGCCGGCTGGGGCCGGGTCGTCGACGAGCTGGAAGCGCTCTACCGGCGGCTGCTTGCTCGCCGCCACGACCCGACCGGCAACCCCGAGCTGCGCGAGCGGATCTCGAAGCGGCCGCTGATCGAGGTCGACCTGCACATGCACACCGACCACTCCGGCGACTGCGCGACGCCGGTCGACGTGCTGCTGCAGACGGCCCGGGACCGCGGCCTCGGGGCGATCGCGATCACCGACCACAACGAGGTCTCCGGGGCGCTGGAGGCGCGGCGGATCGCGGAGGGGATGGATGACATCAAGGTGATCGTCGCCGAGGAGGTGAAGACCGCCGAGCAGGGCGAGGTGATCGGGCTCTTCCTCGAGGAGAAAATCCCCAAGGGAATGACGATGGCGGAGACGATCGCAGCAATCCGCGAGCAGGGCGGCCTGGTCTACGTGCCGCACCCCTTCGACCGCTTCCACTCGGTGCCCGACTACGAGCACCTGATCGACATCGTCGAGGAGATCGACATCCTCGAGGTCTTCAACCCGCGGGTGGCGCTGACCGAGTTCAACGAAGAGGCGGTCCGCTTCGCCCACAAGTACCGGATCGTCTCCGGCGCCGGCTCCGACAGCCACGTCGCCCAGGGGCTGGGTAGCGTGCGCACCCGGATCCACGACTTCGAGGGCCCGGCGGAGTTCCTCGAGGCGATGCGGGACGCCGATATCACCCGCAAGCACAAGAACCTGGTCTACGTGCAGACCCTCAAGTTCCTGCAGACGACGGGGCGGCCGAAGGCGCCGAAACGGCGTGTGCCCGACGCCAAACCGGCCCGCGGCGGCAAGCCTCGCAAGCGCCGCTCGGCGAGCAAGAGCTAATGCACGGCGCCCGCGCGAAAGGAGCCGCGCCCGGCCCGTCAAAGAAGGTCGGGCAGATGCGAAGCCTCGACGACGAGATCCGCGAGAAGTACCTGGAGCGAGCGATCCGCGAGCTCAACCAGGTAAGCCGCGAGATCCAGGAGTGCTCCCATTGCCCGCGCGGGCGGCTGATGCCGGTGCTCGGCTCCGGCCACCCGCAGGCCGACATCTTCATGCTCAAGCACGCGCCGATGGCCTCGGAGATCGAGGAGGGCGTCGCCTTCTACGGCCGTGCCGGCAACGCGCTGATGAAAAGCTTCAAACGACTGGGGATCGACCCGCTGGTCGTCTACGGCACGCTCTGCGTCAAGTGCCCGATCGCCGAGCCCGACCTGGCGGCGCAGGAGTGCGTCGCCCGCCTCGCCGAGGAGTTGGCGATCGTGCAGCCGAAGATCCTCGTCGTCATGGGCGAACCCGCCCTCCGCGTCCTCAACGGCCTCAACATCCCTCTCTCGCGCCCGGTCGAGCAGCGCGAGGGTGAGATCCAGGCTTTCACCCCGACGATCGACGCCCTCTACGTCCCCGACATCGACGACTCGCTCGACGAGGAGGGCGCCAAGCAGCGCTTCTGGCGCGCCTTCCGCATGCTCGGCTCCTGGTACGAGGACCTGCCGCCGTACTGACGGGCGCCGCTTGCATCCGCGGGCGCGGATGACGCGGCTGGGCGGCGCATCGCGCCACCCACCTCCACGGCGGGCCACTGTTGGCTGAGTTGGTGCGCCTTATGGGCGTATAGCGCGCAAAAGGAACACCAACTGGGTGAGCACTCAGTGGTCGCTGGTCTTCGGGGAGAGGAAGCGGTCGATGGCCGCTAGGGAGACGGCGGAGACGACGAAGGTGAGGTGGATGATCGTCTGCCAGAGCATCGTGTTCGGATCGGTGTTGGCGGCGTTAATGAAGGTCTGCAGGAGGTGGATCGAGGAGATACCGACGATCGCCATCGCCAGCTTCACCTTGAGCACGTTGGCGTTGACGTGCGAGAGCCACTCGGGCTGGTCGGGGTGGTTCTTGAGGTTGATGCGGGAGACGAAGGTCTCGTAGCCGCCGATGATCACCATGATCAGGAGGTTGGCGATCATCACCACGTCGACCAGGCCCAGGACCAACAGCATCACCTCGTTCTCAGTCAGGTGGCCGACGTCGGAGACGAGGTGCCAGAGCTCCTGCATGAAGCGCCAGACGTAGACGCCCTGGGCGGCGATCAGCCCCAGGTAGAGCGGCGCCTGCAACCAGCGGCTGATGAAGATCGTGCTGCCGATGGTGCGCGCCAGCGGGCGGTCAATGCGAGCTTCGGACGAGATAGGACGGAGGATGGTACCGACTCGAATTAGGCTGCCCTAAAGAGGGACGCGATTAGGTGCCGATGTAGTGCGGGGTGTCAGCCCCCGCCGGCCGCATGTATGCGGCGGTTGCCCGAGCGACAGGTGAAACTCTCCCCCTCCCCGGGAAAGAGGCCCCGGCAGGTCCAATCACCAATCTTGACCGTCTTGTAACAGCCCCGAAAGTCCCGTCGCGCCGGACAGTCGGACTTGTTGATCGCTCGCCCCACGATGCGCTTGGCAGGGGCACAGCGCACGCCGACGGTTTCGACAGTGGGGAAGGTCGGACCGCATGAGCGATGGCGAAGCGGCGGGGACTGTCCGGTCGCCGAAGCCGTGCCGATCCCCAGGGCCAGAGTGGCGCCAACGACCATCAGGGCATTTGCGGCGACGATGGCTTTCCAGATCACCAGCACAACCTAGTTGCCTAGCGGCGAACTGGCCAGATCTGGTCTGGGTAGACCGATGATGCAATCAGGGTGCCGCGGCCTCGGCGACCGCGCTCATCGCCTCGACCGTGGCGCTGGCGAGGCCGCGGACGACGATCGCGTCGAGGGCCTCGTAGGCGGCGAGCTGAGCTTGCGCGCCCGCGGCGTCGGGGGCGGCGACGCCGACCGTGCCCGCGGGCTCGCCGAGGCGGGTGAAGTGGTTGCGGTAGCCGTCGTGGAGGTCGCGGTAGAACGATTCCTCCTTGGCCAGGCGTTCAGCGGCGTCCGGGCCGACGGCGGTGCGGACGTAGCCGAAGACCGGCGGCGTCTCGCGGCCGGCGGCGCTGGCCCCGGCTTCGACCTTCTCGCGGGCGCCGGCGGCGAAGGCCGGGGTCATCCAGTTGAAGAAGACGCCGTCGAACTCGGCGCCGGCCAGTTCGCACATCTTCGGGCCCATCGCAGCGAGGACCAAGCGCACGCCCGGCCGCGCCTCACGTAGCTGCGGCAGCGCCTCGCGCATCCGCGTCAGCGGCTTCTCGCCGAAGCCGGCACCGACTCCGAGCCAGAGCTTGCCGCGGTCGAGGCCGAGGCGCTCGACGTCGGCGGCGATCTTCTCCGGTGGCTGGCGGTCGAGGGCGATCACGGCGACGCCGAGGTCGGCGGCGGGCGCCGCCGCGGCGAACTCCGCCAGCGTCTCCAGCCCCAGCGCTCCGGGGTGGTCGTTGGACCAGACCGAGCCGTAGCCGAGCTCGGCGCAGCGAGCGGCCAGCGGCCGCGCCACCTCCGGCGGCAAACCTGCCGCAACGCCGAAGCCGCGGCCCATCAGGCCTCCTTCTCCAGCAGCGCCACGCACTCGATGTGCGGGGTCTGGGGGAACATGTCGACCGGCCTCACGCGGCGCAGCCTATAGCCGGCCTCGCTGAGCTGGGCGGCGTTGGGCGCCAGCGTCGTCGGGTTGCAGGAGACGTAGACGATCCGCTTCGCTTCGCACTCGATCAGGCGGCGGACCATTTTCTGCGAGAGGCCGGCGCGGGGTGGATCGACGACGACGACGTCCGGCTTGCCGGCCTGGACAAGCAGCGGCCGCACGCCGGTGCGGACGTTGGCGGCGAGGAAGTGGGCGTTGCCGATCCCGTTCAGCTTGGCGTTGCGCTCGGCGTCCTCGATCGCCTCGGGGACGATCTCCACGCCCCAGACCTCGCCGGCCCGCGCGGCCAGCGTCAGCCCGATCGTGCCGATGCCGCAGAAGAGGTCGAAGACCTTCTCCTTGCCGGTGAGGCCGGCGAACTCGGCGGCGACGGAGTAGAGCCGCTCCGCCATCTCCGTGTTGGTCTGGAAGAAGGCCCCCGGGGAGATCTTCCACTTGAGCCCGCACAGCTCCTCGGCCAGGAACTCCTCGCCGAGCACCCCTGTCGGTCCCTCGCTGTCGCCGGAGTCGTCGGCGACGATGGTGTGCAGGTCCACCGGTGGTTTCGGGAAGCTGCGCTGGGTGGTGACGAGGCGGGTCTGGATTTGGCCGCTGCGCCTGCCCTCGCGGACGACGAGGTTGCGCAGGACGCCGCGCTTGGCGCGGCCGTCGAAGGCCGGCACCGATTCCGCCCGGGCCCACTCGCGCACGGCGTTGCGGGCGGCGTTGCCGGCCTCGGAGGCGAGGTGGCAGTCCTCGACGTCGACGATCAGGTCCCAGCGGCCGCGGGCGTGGAAGCCGAGCGTCGGCTCGTCGTCCTCTTCGCCGAAGGAGTATTCGAGCTTGTTGCGATAGCGCCAGAGCTGCTCGGCGCCGACGATCTGCTCCTGCTCGAAGCCCTCGAGCTCACCCAGCCGGCGCAGCGCTTCGCCGACCTGCTCGGCCTTGATCTCGAGCTGGCGCTCATAGGGGAGGCCCTGCCAGGGGGCGCCCGGGCAGGGCTCGCCGCCGTGGACGCAGGTGTCGGGGAGGCGTTCGGCCCCGGGGCGCAGCAGCTCGACCGTCCGCGCCTCGGCGAAGCGCTTCTTCGCTTTCGTCACCTCGACGCGGACGCGGTCGCCCGGCAGCGCCCCGGCGACGAAGACGACTAGGCCTTCGGCGCGCGCGACCCCGCGCCCGCCGAAGGCCAGCGACTCGACCTCGACCTCGAGCAGCTCGCCGCGGCGCGGGCGTCGCGTCGCCGGCTCGGTGCCGGAGGCCTGACTCACCTAGCCGAGTTTTTTGCGCGCTTTGCGCGCTGCCTGGGTGGCCTGTTTGCGCACCGGCGCCGCCCCGCGGGTGACCTCTTTGCGCGCCTGTTTGACCAGCCGTTCGATCTCTTTCAGCATCGCGTCGGTCTGTTTGCGGCCGCGGGTGACGAGGTCGGCAAGCAGCTTCTCGGCGTCGCCGCGGGTCATGCGGCCGCGCTTGACCGCGTCGTCGACGACCTCCTGGATGCGGTCGCGGCTGAGGGTGACGCTGTGCTCAAGGCTGTCGCGGAACTGGGCCACGCTCTTGTCGAGGCCGCTGGTCGCTTTGCTGCTGGCGCCGGCGCGTTTCGGCGCCGCTTTTTTCGAGCTGGCTTTCGAGGCAGCTTTCGGCGCGGCTTTTTTGCCAGCCGCTTTTTTCGAGCCAGCGCTTTTTTTGGCCGACGCTTTTTTCGCGGCTTTCGGTTTTTTGCCAGCCGCTTTTTTGCTTTTCGCGGCGGCTTTTTTCGGCGCAGCTTTTTTGCTCGCTTTTTTCGCCGGCGAGCTCGCGGAGGCTTTTTTGGCTTTCGCCCCGGCTTTCGCTTTTTTCGTCGCTTTGCCGGTCGCTTTTTTGTCTGCCATGCCTTTGTCGCCTCCTGATTGCGTGGTCCCGGGGGTCGTTGCAGGTCCGACTATCTCAGTTCCGCCCGCTCCGGTGCGGCAAACCTCGCTTCAACGGGGGCGTGGTCGGAGAGGCGGAGGGCGCGACCGTCGAGCTGGAGCTCGCGTTGCTCGGGCGGCCAAGGGGTCGGCGGAGCCGGCACCTCGAGGCCGCGGACGAGCAGGTGGTCGATCGCCCGCGGCGCCGTTGGGGCGGCGAGGCCGAAGTCCTCGCGCAGCCGCTCGAAGACGATCGGGTCCTCGGCCGGGCGCAGGTTGAGGTCGCCGCCGAACAGCAGCGGTGCCCCGGCGGCGAACTCCGCGGCGGCGCCGGCGGCGAGCAACACGTCCTCGGCCGCCAGGGCCGGGCGGTCGTTGGTCGCGTGTAGGTTGGCGAGACAGACGCCGGAGGCGGTGCGGGTCAGCGCCATCGCTCGCCGCTCCGGCAGGCCCTTGTGGATCGTCAGCTCGCGCCGCTCGGCGATGCCGCCGAGTGGGCCGGGGACGCGGACCAGGGTGACGTTGGAACCGCCCTCACCGGAGGCCATCAGGTCCGGGTTCTGGCGCGCCAGCAGCGCCCGCAGCGGCCCCAGTGAGTTGCGCGAGGTCAGCGTCCGCTGCCATTCCGCCCCGCAGGCGGCGGCCAGCGGTGCCGCGAAGCGCGGCGGGCACTCTTGCAGCAGCGCTACGTCCCAGGTCGCTGCAGAGAGAAGCTGCGCGAACTCGGGCAGGAGGTCGCGGTTGAGCTGGATGTGGGTGGCGTTGCGCTCGTCGAAGCGCAGCAGCCGCGAGCGCCACGTCCGCAGTGCCGGGTCCGGTGGGAAGTCGCGCCCGTGGAAGAGGTTCCAGGCGATGGCGGTGAACTGCACGGCCGTAGTATCCGCGGCTTGACGAAGCGAGACTTCCTCACCGGCGAAGAGCTCGGCGCCTTCGAGCTCGGCAAGCTGCTCGACCGTGCTCTGGAGTTGAAAGCGGGACGAGGCGAGGGCGTCGGGTCCGAGTCGCTGGCGGGTCGCAGCATCGGCCTCGTCTTCGAGCGCCCCTCGACGCGGACGCGGATCTCTTTCGACGTCGGTGTCGCTGAGCTGGGCGGCCACCCGGTAGTGCTGCGTGGCGACGAAATGCAGCTCTCGCGCGGCGAGTCGGTCGGCGACACCGGCCGCGTCATCTCGCGCTTCCTGGCCGCGATCGCGATCCGCTCCGGCTCCCACGAGGCGGTCGCCGAGTTGGCCGCCGCGGCGGACGTCCCGGTGATCAACGCGCTGACCCCGCTACACCACCCCTGCCAGGCACTCGCCGATCTGATGACCCTGCGCGAGCGCTTCGGCCGGCTCGAAGGTCTGCGCCTCGCCTACGTCGGCGACGGCAACAACGTCGCCCGCTCGCTGGCTGTGCTCGGCGAGCTGGCCGGAGTCGAAGTAGTCGTCGCCGCCCCACCCGGCTACCAGTTGGAGGAGGGGCACGGGGCGAAGCTGACCGCCGACCCGCGCGCCGCCGCCGATGGTGCCGACGCTCTCTATACGGACGTCTGGATCAGCATGGGCGACGAGGAGGAGGCCGAGCACCGCCGCGCCGACCTGGCGCCGTTCCGGCTCGACGCCGACCTGCTCGCCGCCGCCAAGGAGACGGCGATCGTCCTGCACTGCCTGCCGGCGCACCCAGGTGAAGAGATCACCGCCGACGTCCTTTACTCTGATTCCTCCGCCGTCTGGGACCAGGCAGAGAACAGGCTCCACGCGCAGAAGGCGCTGCTGGAGACGCTGCTCTCCGACTAGTCCGGCTTCACCCGCAGTCCATGTACCCGCACCTGGAAATCGGTCCCGTCACGCTGCAGACCTTCGGCCTGATGTTCGCCCTCGCCTTCCTCGCCGCCGGGGCGCTGATTTGGCGGCGGCTGGGGGAGATCGACAAGCCCCAGGACTGGGCGTATGAGATGGGCTTCGCGGCGCTGGTCGGCGGCGTCGTCGGCTCGCGGGTCTACTTCATCGTCCAGAACTACGACTCGGTCAAGCACGACTTCTTCGGCACGCTCTTCTCCGGCTCGGGGCTGGTCTGGTACGGCGGCGCGATCGGCGGCGCCCTGGCGGTGCTGGCCTGGGCCTGGTGGCGCGGCTTCCTCGGCCTCGCCCTGCTCGACCTGGCGGCGCCGGCGCTGGCGCTCGGCTACGCGATCGGCCGCTGCGGCTGCCAGCTCTCCGGCGACGGCGACTACGGCAAGCCCTGGAACGGGCCCTGGGCGATGGCCTATCCCGACGGCACCGTGCCGACCGACCGCACCGTACACCCGACGCCGATCTACGAGACGCTGGCGATGGGGCTCGGCGCCTGGATCCTCTGGCAGTTGCGCGACCGCGTCCGCACCGGTGTCCTCTTCGCGATTTACCTCGTCTACGCGGGGACCGAGCGCTTCCTGGTCGAGTTCATCCGCCGCAACACCGAGGACTCGGTCGGGCTGACGACGGCGCAGCTGGAGAGCCTGGGGATGATGATCGTGGGACTGGTCTGGATTGCCGTGGTCAACCACCGCCACGGCGGCATCTCCCGTCCCAGCAACACTTCGATAGCACCGGCGGAGGCGTGAGCGTGTCAGCATGGAGGTTGTTACCCTTGCGCAAGACTTTTGGAGCGGTCAACTAGGGAGGCGGTTTTAGCGATGGCGGCTGTGGACATTCAGAGTCAGGACGGGCCCTCGGCCCGGACCGTGAGCGCGGTGCTCGACGACGCCGCCGAGCGGATCGGGGCGGCGGGCTGCGAGAACCCTCGAGGCGATGCGGAAACGCTGGTCGCCGATGTCCTCGACGTCAAACCGGCGGAGCTGCGGGTGGATGGCGCCGGCGAGGTGCCACCCGAGGTCGCCGCGGCGATCGAGGAGCGGGTGCAGCGGCGCGTCGATCGCGAGCCGATGGCCTACATCCTCGGCCGCGCGCCCTTCCGCCAGCTTGAAATCGCCGTCGACTCGCGCGTCCTCTGGCCCCGCCGCGAGACCGAGCTGCTGGTCGAGGTCGGCGCCGAGCTGCCCGAGGGCGCCCGCGTCCACGAGGTTGGCACCGGCTCCGGGGCGATCTCGCTGGCGCTGCTTTCGGAGCGGCCCGACCTGCGCGTCACCGCTTCGGACCTCTCGCCGGAGGCGGTCGAAGTCGCGCGCGAGAACGCCGAGCGGCTCGGCATCGACTTCGACGTGCGGGTGGCGACCGGCCTTCCCGACGACCTCGAGGGCGTCGACCTGGTGATCGCCAACCTGCCGTACGTGACGGACTCGACGATCTTCGATCGCTCGCCTGAGATCCAGAAAGAGCCGCGGATCGCGGTCACGGGGTCCTGCGGCGAGGACGGCCTCGGCGTCATCCGCGGTCTCGTCGCGGAAACGCCCTCGGGCTGGAAACTGGCGATGGAGCACGACACGCACCACGGCCCGGCGATGCGCGAGCTGCTGCGCGACGCCACTACCCTTCAGGACTATGAAGGTGACGAGCGGGTGACGGTCGGCTTCGCTCCATGAAGCTGACCGCGAGTCGATGAGCGAGGCCCCCGAGGCCGAGCGGACCGAGGAGCGCCCCCCGGACTCGACCGGGGACCGCTCCGGTGCCGCCAGCGAGGCCCAGCGCCGCGCCAAGGTCGGGCGGCTGCGCGAGGCCGGGGTCGACCCCTACCCGCACTCCTTCGAAAACCGCACCCACGCCGAGGACATCCACGCCGCCCACGACCCGGGCGAGCTGGGGGAGGGCGAGCAGGAGCAGTTCACCTACCGGGTGATGGGCCGGGTGACCGGCAAGCGCGGCCACGGCAAGACCGTCTTCTTCGACGTCCGCGACATCACCGGCTCGATCCAGGGATACGCCCGCCGCGACAGCCTCGGCGACGAGGTCTTCGAGCGGATCGAAGAACTCGACATCGGTGACCTAGTCGGGATCGAGGGGCCCGTCTACGTCACCAAGCGCGGCCAGTTGGCGATCTCGGTGCGCGAGTTCACGCTGCTGGCCAAGGCCCTGCTCGACCCGCCTGATCTTTTCCACGGCATCTCCGACCCGGAGCTGCGCTACCGCCAGCGCGAACTCGACCTGATGGCAAACGAGCGCTCGCGCGAGATCTTCAAGACACGCTCGCAACTGACGCTGGCGATCCGCAACCACATGAACGAGCACGGCTGGGTCGAGCTGGAAACGCCGGTCCTGCAGCGGCTCACCGGCGGCGCCGCGGCGCGGCCTTTCGTCACCCACCACAACGCGCTCGACCGCGACCTCTTCCTGCGCACGGCGACCGAGCTGTATCTGAAGCGGGCGATCGTCGGCGGCTTCGAGGACGTCTACGAGTTCGGCAAGTTCTTCCGCAACGAGGGGATGTCGCCGCAGCACAATCCCGAGTTCACGATGCTGGAGATGTTCGTCGGCGGCGCCGACTGGGAAGGCGTGATGCGCTTCATCGAGACGCTCGTCTCCAGTGTGGTCGAGAAGGTGCTGGGGACGACGAAGGTGATGCGCGACGGGGTCGAGATCGACTTCGCGGCGCCCTGGCCGCGGGTGGTGCTGCGCGACGAGCTGCTGAAGGAGACCGGCGTTGACATCTACAAGGCGAGCCGCGACGAGCTGGCCGAGCTGGCCGGCGATGACGCCGACGAGAACGACGACTGGGCCGGCCTCGTCGACACCCTGCAGGGCAAGATCGTCGAGCCGAAGCTGATCCAGCCCACCTACATCACCGTGCTGCCGATCGAAATCTGGCCGCTGGTGAAGACCCACCCGGACGACCCCAAGGTCTGCGAGGCCTTCGACGGCATCGTCGCCGGGATGGAGATCGTCGGCGGTGGCACCGACCTCAACGACCCGGTCGAGCAGCGCGAGCGCTTCATCAAACAGCGCGAACGGCAGGAGTCCGGCGCCGAGGAGGACCCGCACCCCCACGACGAAGAGTTCGTGCGGGCGCTCGAATACGGGATGCCGCCGGCGAGCGGCTGCGGCCTCGGGATCGACCGCCTGCTGATGATCATGACTGAATCGAAGACGCTCCGGGACGTGATCATTTATCCGGCCATGCGTGAGGCTGCGGCCGAGTAACCGCGGTTATTCTGCGCGGCCCGTGTTCTCGGCCCGTAAGTCCATAGGTGTGTTCGTCGCGGCGCTGCTCGGCGTGCTGGTGCTGGCGGCGCCGGCAGGCGCGGCGGTGCGGTACACGGCGCCGGACGGGAGCGGAGCGAGTCCCTGCAACCCGACGCCATGCGGGCTCGACACCGCCGTGAGCGGGGCGGTCGCCGGCGACGAAGTCGTGATGGCGCCGGGCACCTACGCGGAGCCGGGCGGGCTGAAGATCGAAAAGGCGATCTCTTTCGGTGGGCAGCCGGGGCAGGCGGCGACGCTTCGTACTGGCGGAGGAGCGCTGGAAGTCAAAAGCGAAGGCGCGGTCGTGCACGACCTGCGGGTCGAACTGAGTGAAATGACGATGAACCGGCCGCTGATCCTGTTCTCGGGAACGGTGGAACGGGTCTACGCGGACCCGGCCGAACTTGGCGGCGAGGGCTGCTTCATGGAATCCGGGATCCTCCGCGACAGCGTCTGCCGGCAGGGTGTCTTCGTGTACTCCGATCAGCCGCCGAGCGCTCAAGCCTTTGTCGCCAACGTCACCGCCGAGACCGTTGTGGTCGGTGCCGGCGGGGGCGCGACGATGAACCTCGACTTGCTCAACACGATCGCGCTGCCGCGCCCGGGAATCAGCGAGAGCGGCCTGCAGATCGACGTCTCCACTGGCAGCGCGGTGCGAGTGAAAGCACGCAACTCGAACTACAACTCGGTCGCCACGACGCTGAGCACCGGGACCGACTTCACCTTCACGCCGGCGGGGACGAACGGCAACCAGACGGCGCCGCCGGAGCTGGTCGACCCGGGGGCCGGCGACTTCCGGGAGCTGTCGACCTCGCCGACGATCGGCGCTGGCCTGGCCGACCCGCTGGCCGGCGCGCTCGACCTCGAAGGCGCGCCGCGGATACAGGGACCCTGTGCGGGTCCACAGCAGCCGGACATCGGCGCGTACGAGTTCGCGGGGACGGCCTGTCCTGCAGTCCCAGGTGGGGGGAGCGGTCGGTCGGTCAGTCTGCCGATACCGGGGCCGGGGCTCGAGCTCCGCAAGGTGCGTCGGAACCCGCGTCGGGGGACCGCCATCCTGAAGGTCTGGGTTCCGCAGCGGGGCACTCTGTCCCTGCAGGGCAACGGGATTGCCTCGCGCCAGCGCCGGGCTCGAGGCAAGGGAACGGTGGTGCTGGTGGTCGCGGCGACGGGTGCGAAGAGGAAAGCGCTGCTGCGGGTAGGCAAGACGAAAGTGGAGCCTACGGTGGTCTACAAGCAGCCAGATGGCACGCGCACGACGATGGTTCAGCCGCTGACGCTGAGGCTACGGCAGCCCGCCAAACGCGCCGCGCCCTAGAAGGCCGAGCGCAGGAGCCCGCCGTCGATCGGGATCACAGTCCCGGTGATGTAGGCGGCGCGGTCGGAGCAGAGGAAGGCGACGAGGTCGCCGTACTCGTCGGGGTGGCCGAGGCGGCCGGCCGGGACTTCTTCGCGGGCGGCGGCTTCGGCGGCCTCGATCGAGCCGGCGTTGTCGGCGAGGCGGTCGGTGGCGAAGCGGCCGGCGGCGACGGTGTTGACGGTGATCCCCTCGGCGGCGACCTCGCGGGCGAGCGTCTTTAGGAAGCCGACCGAGGCCATGCGGTGCGAGTTGGAGAGGTTGAGGCCGGGGATCGGCTCGCGGGTGGAGCTGGAGCCGACGTTGACGATGCGGCCCCAGCCGCGCTCGCGCATGCCGGGGACGACGGTGCCGCAGAGGACGCGCGGTGCGATCACCAGGCCGCGGTAGGCGTGCTCCCAGTCGCTCAGCTCGTGCTCGAGGGCGCCGCCGAGGGGAGGGCCGCCGGTGTTGGTGATGAGGATCTCGATCGGGCCGAGCCGCTCCTCGACCTCGCCGGGCAGGGTCGCCAGGCGCTCGGTGTCGGTGGCATCGGCGGGGAAGGGGGTTGCCTGCGGGCCGATCGTGGCGGCCGCTTCCTCGAGGCGCTCGGGCGAGCGGCTGGAGATCGCCACGCGGGCGCCTTCGCGCGCCAGGACGCCGGCGATCGCCCGGCCGATGCCGCGGCTGGCGCCCATCACCAGAGCGACGCGCCCCTCGATGCCCAAGTCCATTCGACCAATCTAGCTCGCGCCGCTACACTGCCTTTACTCATGGGTTTCTCGAGCGAGCAGACGGTTATTGCTAAACGCCTCGTTATCGAGATGATCGGCGCCGGGCTCGTTATCCCGGTTACCGACTGAATACCCAGGGACGCCCGCCGACCAATAACGAGAACAGAGGGGACACGGCGGAGGCGTCGGGAACCGCACCCAGTCCCTCTCGTCACTGGCAGGAAGCCCTCAACGCGATGGCTGCCCGCCGCTTCACAGTGCCGTCCACGCCGACGACTCCGCCCGCCGGCGAGCCGCCCTCAGGGCGCTAGCCGCTCGAGCACTTGCCCGTCGGCGGCGACGGCGAGGACCGTGGGAACCACCGCGATCCCGTACTTGCGCGCCAGCTCGGGGCGCTGGCGGACGTCGAGCTTGACGAGCTGCTCTTCGCGTCCGCTGAGGCGCTCCTCCCACTCGCGGCACTCCGAGCAGAGCGGGTGGGTGAACTCGACGTAGAGCCGCTCGCCGGCGGCGGGGGTGGGGAGGTCGGAGGCGTCGATGCGGTCGTGGTGGCGCGGGGAGATGCCGCGCAGGCGTGCGGTCAACCGGTAGACCTCGCAGCCGGTGCAGAAGCCGCTGAAGACGGCGAGGAAGGCGAGCAGGGCGACGAGGGAGCCGAGCACCGTTCCCAGCACCGGTGCTCCCAGCCACCACGCCACCGCGGCCGCCCCGAGGAAGACCGCGCCCATCGCGTTGGCGAGCCGCGGCGGCCGCGAGTCCTCTAACGGTCCCTCGCCGAAGCGCGGCTGGATCAGCCCGAAGTAGACGAGGCAGGAGAGGCAGAAGCGGCGGCCCAGCAGCAGGCCGAGCGCCAACTGCGCGCTCATCAGCGCCCACAGCAGCGGCCATCCGAGCAGCGCCCCCGCCAACGCAAAGCACCCGACCACGGCCTGGTTGAAGCGTGGCGCCCGCTTGTCGATCACATCCGTGTCGCGCCAAGGGTCCGCGCTCCGCGTCCGCCCACTCACGACCGTAGCCATTTCCTGAGCATAGAGATCGAGAATCCCCGCCCCCGACCCTCCAAGCCCACCCCAACCCCCGCGACGCTCAAATTCCGCTGCGCGGGTATCTTTCCCTGTCGAGCGCCCGTAGCTCAGTGGTCAACGGGTCCTTTCGGGGGCCCAAAGAGCGTCGGTCTTTCAAGCCGAAGGTCGCGGGTTCGACTCCCGTCGGGCGCATTCCTTGGGGTTCCTCGTTGTGCCGGGTTCTTCGCTTTGTGAAGCGGAATCCTCGGTTTTGCGCTTGAGTGACGTTCCGGCGCGTGCAGGTCGGCGCCGCGCGGCGGATCGACCCCGCCGACGTCGAGGACTTCCTCGCCCGCCACAGGGACGCAGCGGCATGAGGCGTGAGTCGCCGCTCAAACGGGTCTATGCCTCCGGCGAGGTCGTGTGGCTTGCCCGCTACACCGGGCGCGACGGCAAGCGGCGGATGGCGAAGCCCACCTGGAGCGGAGGTCGTGGCACCTTCGACCGCAAAGGCGAAGCGCAACGTGCGATCGACGAGGCGTATGGCCTCAGCGACAGCCCCGACACCTTGGGCGAGTACTTCGCCACCTGGACCGACCGTCACCCGCGCGCCGAGCGCACCAACGACACCTACAACCACCGCATCAGCCGCGTCGCCGACGTGGAGATCGAGGGCATCGCCCTAAAGGACTGGCCGCTGCGCGAGCTGCGCCGCCGCCACGCCCTCGCCCTGGTCGACCACATGCTGCGAGTCCAGGGCCGGACCACCACCGGCGCCGTCGGCATCCTCCGCTCCCTCTCGGCAATGGCCGAGGACGCGATCACCGACGAAGTGATGGACCTGAACCCCTTCAGGGGCGTCCGCATCCGCTCCAGCGATCCCAGGGCGAAGAAAAAGCGCCGCCCGATCCGCGTCTTCACCTTCGACCAGATGCACGCCTTCGCCAAGGCTGCAGGCCGCTACGAGGCGTTGGTGCGGACCTTCACCGACACCGGCATGAGGCTGGGAGAGGTTTTGCCCCTGCGCCCCGAAGACTTCGACAGCGAGACCCTCCAGGTCCGCCGCACCGCTCACGAGGGACAGATCCTCGAGGGCACCAAGACCGACCATGGGGAGGAGGACGCCGGTCGCATCGTCCCCGTCCCCGCCACCCTCGCCTGGATGCTCGAAGCCCAGATCAACCTCAACGGCCCCGACTGCCCCCTGATCTTCCCGACCCCGAGAGGCCGCCTCTGGCGCGAGCGCACCTTCTACCGCGACGTCTGGAAGCCGACTCAGGAGGCTTCAGGGTCGGACATCCGCCCACATGAGTGTCGGCATAGCTACGTGACGCACCTGCGGGCCGCTGGCATCAACGACGCCGATCTGGCCGAGATCGCGGGTCATCGGGTGGAGACGATGCTCGCGCGGTACACGCACGCAGTTGGAGGGAGCTCCCCCGACGTTCGCAGCGCGGTCGAGCCGTGACCCGGCGTTCTCGCGAAGGATTGAACGGGAGATGACGAGCCTGTCCTGACCCGATCCTAGACTTCGGTACTTCGTGTGTCGCATCCGGAAACTGGGCGGTCCCAGCACGGAGAGTAAGTAGGCAGGGCTCGTGGCAAGCATGCAGTTCTTCTCAACACACTCCGACAAGCTAGCCGTCGATCTAGCATCGCTTGAGCGTGACGGCCTACGTCGTGCTCAGCGTGGCGCGATCTGGGCTCTCGCAAGTCATTGGACCGTCAGCGAAGAGCCTGCCCAGATCGTTCTGCCAACTGGCGTTGGAAAGACGCTGGTTATGACCGCTGCTCCGTTCCTCCGCGGTGCAAGACGAGTGCTCGTTGTTGCTCCGTCGCGGGTAGTGAGGGAGCAGCTGGACAGTGCATTCCGCTCACTTCACGACCTCAAGCAAGCAGATGCGCTCCCTGCTGATCTCCCGGGGCCACCCGTACATTCATTCGCAGGAAAGGCATCAAACGCAACGTGGCGCGACTGCCACGCCGCAGACGTAGTTGTCTCGAACATCCATAACATCAGCCCCCGGTACCCGGATGTCGTACCGCCACCTCCAGATCTCTTTGACCTAGTCCTAGTTGATGAGGGCCATCATGTCCCTGCCGACGCATGGACGCTTCTCCTAGAGGCAGCCGCGGCACCCGCGGCTTTTGTTACCGCAACGCCCTTCCGACGTGACCGGCGGAAGATACCCGGAGAGATAGCCTTCTCCTATCCATTGCGACAGGCAATCAACGATGGTGTCTACGCGCCGATCTCTTTTCGAGGGGTAGATGTTGAGATCGGAGCCGATAAGGATGTCGCGCTGGCCACTGCCGCGGCGGAGCTCATGCAGTCTGCGCGTCACAAGAACGCGGGGAGTAGACTCCTTGCGCGAGCCGGACGCGTCGAGCATGCGAAAGCGCTTATCAAGGTCTACCGTGACTGCGGTTTGAAGCTTGGCTTGGTGGTAGCCACCACTTCGTGGCGAAGTCTCGAACAGCTGTTCTCAGAAACGAGAACGGGCACGTTGGACGGACTTGTTTGTGTGGGATCTCTTACCGAGGGGTTCAACATGCCGGAACTGCGGATTGCCGCATATCATGAGCCCCACAAGACGCTGGCGCCAACCTTGCAGTTCATTGGCCGCTTCTCACGTACGGGTCTTGATGTAACTCCAGAGCTGCTTGCCGTACGTGAAGACATCGAGGGCGAGACCAGCATTCTCTATCACGAGGATTCGGCGTGGGAGGAGCTTCTCTCGGCACTGGTCGACGGGGCCATTGAGGAGGAGCGAGCGGTCCGTCAGTTCGTCAAGGCTGGACAGTGGGACTCAAGGGCGAGCATCGAGTTTCCACCGCTCGCTGTTCGTCCCGCACGCTCTTCTCGCATTTTCTACGTGGACCCCGAGGCCATAAATCTAGATATCCAGCCGAGTTTCATCGGTGGCGCGCCCGTCGAGTGGCGGTTCTTCAGCCCAGATAATGATCTGCTTGCTCTCGTCACGAGACATCTGCAGCGGCCACGCTGGCTCGATTCAGATCTTCTTGATACCTGGGTTTTTGAATTGCACCTCGTGTGTTTGGAACGGACCCACGGAGTGCTATTCGTTACCTCGGATGTGTCTCGCTGCCTCAGGGAGTTGAAGGAACTAATAGGAGCGGGCGAGGCCAAACCGGTGGACGGCGAGGATCTGCGGAGGTTGGCCTGGGCAATCGCACCGGATGCTTGGTTCTCACTGGGTCTTCGGCCAACGCGCCTTACTGGTTCATCATATGAGCAAGCAGCGGGACCGCATGTGGAGAACGCTCTCCCTGAGGAGCGTCTCCGCGGTCGGTCGCTCGGTCACGGTATGGCGGGAGGCAAGGGGAGGGGTACCTTTGGCTTCTCTGTCAAGAAAGCAAAGCTGTGGGAGCCAGAAGCCAACGACAGCCTCCGGGACTTTCGGCTGTGGTGCGAGCAGAGAGCAAGTGACCTCAAGAGCGCAGGAAGAGGAACGCGAGGGTTGCCCCACATTCCGTCGATATCGGCCGGGGAACGGTACGCAGCGTTCCCGGAGGCTCGGGTTCTCGGGATGGTTGTTGAGCGCGCCTTGATCGAGGGTCGAGTCCCGCTCCTCATCGATGGCAAGCGGATTGCCCTTCATGAGGTCGAGTTGTCCGTGACGAGGGCATCGGACACCGAGATGGAGCTGGGGTTCAGCCGCGATGGAGAGTCGCTGTGGATGGGGGCACAGAACCCCGCGGGAGTTGTGACCGATATCGCAGGGGATCTGCTGGCGGGAGAGCCGCGAACTGGCGAGGTCGTGTCAATGGGGGAAATCCTGACCGAGCATCCGCCGATTGTCTTTTTTGCGGATGGCAGCTCAATTCAAGGGGGCCGACTCGAGCCGCCGCATGCTCCCCATCGACCGGTTCCCGATGCAGCGCTAAGAGCGTGGAGCTGGGCGGGGGTTGACACTCAGACGGAGTTCGGAACCGCAAAACCTGATCACCTCACCGTCCATGACGCTGTTGTTGCCCGCCTTGCGCCGCAATGCGACTTCGTACTAACCGATCATGGAACCGGCGAGCTTGCAGACATAATCGGGGTTGCTGGAGTAAATACTGATCAGCTCGCGGTGACGCTTGTGCACTGCAAGAAGGCCGCGAAGCTTAAACCGCGGCGCAGGCTAGAGGACATCGCGGAGGTACTAGATCAATCCGCTCGAAGTGCGCCTCGAACTGACCCGGCTGCTGGACTTTGGGCCGAGCTCCTTCGGAGGCTTGACTCCCGCCCAACCTATTGCAAGGTGCTGCGCGGTGAGGAGAGCCAGGTGCGGGGGATTCTAGGGCGGCTTGCGGGCGAACCTCCACCGGTACTAGCGACGATCTTTGCTGTCCAGCCTGGTCTCGACGTAAGTCAGGTCGCGGGTTGGACGGAGGGGGAGTTGCTAATCAATCTCGCCGCCGAATGGTGTTGGAGCTTCCAAGCGAACTTTCAGCTGATTGGGTCCATGAACGAAGAAGATGGGTGACAAGCTGGCTGTGGGACATCGTGTGGAGGTCCGGAGGTGAGGATGGCGGGACCCCCGCAGCAAGTTGTTCCACCACCACCAGCTAGCCTGCTGATTGCTTGATCAGCGCCGCGGCGAGCGTCCCCCACGGCTTCTCCTGCTTCAACCGTCCCGCCAGTGCATTTCGCCGCCCCTTCTCAAGGCGAGTCAGGCTGCACAAGATCTGGGCCCGTTCAAACGGATCCGTCACTGAGGAGAGTAGAGCTGCCATGCGGTCAAGATCTGAGTTGTCACCCAGGCGACCGATGGCTTGCCTCGCGGCAGCCCGAATGTATGGCGGGTTCTCCGGAGAAAAAGCTTGCCTCCGAATGGAAGCGATGGTTGGGGAACGGGACGATCCATGCTGAGTCATCCACACGAGTATCAGGAAGCGGCTAAAGGGATAGATCGATAGCTCTTTGCTGTTGAGTAGCTTGCGTAGCGGAACCTCCAATTGCTTGGGGGTATCGAGATCCTCGAAGTAGCGGAGAATCTCCGGAAGCTCATTGGGTGCAGACAATGGGCGGGCTGCGCAGTAGTTCACAGCGTAGTCATCATGGCGTTTGGCGAACCTACGAAGCAGGTAGCGAAACATCGTGCCGTTCGGGTGCTCATCGCCGAGAACGAAACGATCAAACGCGCGCCGGAAAACCTCGGGATCCATAGCGTCTGGTTCGGTGTCTGCCAGTTCGTCAATGACAGACGCTGGAACTGATGCCTCGTCCTCCGACAGCAGGCCCGCTTCGAGCGCTTCCTCGACGTATTCGTGGTGCAAGGCCTTGATGATCGGAACAGCACCGGCAAACTCCCGCTTGAGTGCAGCGTCA
This sequence comes from uncultured Actinomycetes bacterium, assembly GCA_963708405.1. Lineage (GTDB taxonomy): Bacteria > Actinomycetota > Thermoleophilia > Solirubrobacterales > 70-9 > VAYN01. The sequence goes on along the minus strand of CAVPSL010000001.1, from coordinate 499,818 downwards.
GCCAATCGAATCTTGGTCTTTGCCGATTGAACGACCAGACCACGCTCTCGTAGGAGCTCCGTAACGAGCACGAGTGCCCGCTTTGCCTCAAGTTCCGAACCGCAGAAGACCCGAATATCATCGACGTATCTGATGTGTTTGTAGCCTTCGTTTTTTAGCCTCTTGTCGAGACTCTCCATATAGAGCTTCGCCAGTACATCCGAAGCGAGTACACCTTGCGGTAAGCCGCAGTCCCGAACCGGAGCCCAAAAGAGGAGACATCGACTGATCAGCTCAACAATGTCTGCTGCGGCGCCCGCTCTCGATAGCTCGGACTTGAGTCGCGACACGCTGATGTTCTCGAAGTACCCAGCGATATCTGCAGTGACGACGAACTTGGTCTGGACAAGATCCAGGCGGCGCATCGTCTCGCTCGACCAAAGGTCCCAACCGGTGAACGGCTCCAATAGCCAGTGCCGTTTCTGAAAAGCCACTGCAAAGAGTGGGGCGAAGTCAGTCCTTTTCTGCGACCACTTGGTCGTTTTCACAATGTGCTTGACGCAGCTCCCAACGGCAGCCGTATAGACAACCCGATCGGCGAGCGACATCCGAACTCCAGGCCGCATCAATCCAGCCCCCTTTGGAGCAGGGCAAACATGGGCGGGACCCGGAACATAGCTGCCGTCGAGAACCTGCTGACGTAGGCTCGACAGCCACGCTTCGCGATCCAGCTCGACTAGCTCAAGCTCCCACGGATTGGCGACGAACGCGCGACCAGTCTTGCGTTGCTGCGCGAGCTCGTCTATGACTCTCTTGTAAGCGAGAGGAAAGTTCATTTTGTCGAGTGGCGCCATTTGGACAGGAGATCGTACGCCAGTGATCACGTGCAAGCCCCGCAGAAGTGTTGTCGAACTCGCAGAAGCAAAGACGCATCGAAGCGGTCGTGCAAGGCTCCGCTAAAGACCTGGGACGCGAAGAAACTCGGATGGGTGAGGAGGTTCACCCGCGAGGTCAACGAGATGTGCGTCGCCGGGCGGTGCGGAGCTACGGCTGTGCGCAGGGGCGTCAGGCAGTTGTTGCCGGGATCTACGCAGCTAATCGGCGGCGGTCTGCCTGTTCAGCGGCTAATGTCGACGCCGACCCATCTCCTGCGTGAACGTGGAGCCGGGATGGGAAACCGGCTGGGCCGATTCCGAAGGCCGGGAAACGCTTCGAGGTCGCCGACTTGACCCCAAGCCCCAAAGAGCGGCCGAGACAACCCGGTCTCCCAGCGACTCAGGAAGCCAGTAGACAAGAGGTCGCATCTGAAATGCTCCTGACGATGGCGGGAGATTCTTTTGGGGAGGCGAGAGATCCGAAGGGTGTGCGGGTGGTTGTTCCTGGGGTGCTCTGGCGAGACAAGGTCCTGCGGGACCACCCCGAGTTGGGATCTCATCTAGCCGATGTGCTGAGGGCTATCGCCGAGCCTGACCGCGTCCTCCCTGATCCTGTCTATGAGGCACGCCGCCGCCACTATCTGCGCGGCGCTGGTCCTAGCCGCTGGTTGCTGGTGGTCGTAAGCTATGAGCAGGAACCGGCGCGGGTCATCTCCGCGTTTGGCAACCGGAAGGATCCGCGCTCATGGAGCAAGTGAACATCAGGATCGGCCATATCACCTTCGACCACGCCGACTACGACGCCGACAGCGACGTGCTCTACCTGCATGTCGGGGAGCCTCAAAAGGCGGAGGGCGAGGAGACCCCGGAGGGTCACGTCCTGCGCTACGCGCCGGGCAGCCAACGCATCGTGGGATTGACCGTTCTCGGCGCTCAGCGCATCTTGGATCGAGAGGGCGAACTGCGGGTCACTATTCCGGAGTCGGTCAAAGCAAGCGCTGACGACCTGGCGCCAGCTCTGGCCGCTGTCTAGGTCGCATCCGGGTCACATCGGCGTCGGAATCTCGCTCGCTGAGCCAACGCCCCTCGTCCTTTCAAGCCGAAGGTCGCGGGTTCGACTCCCGTCGGGCGCATTGCAGTCGTGTTTGTAGAGCCAAAGCCCGGATGCGCCTCAGAGGTCGGCGCTAGGCGCCTTGTAGGGGCCCGGCTTCGGCCGAGGCTCGCCGCCGGGGAAGGCCAGTCTCAGGATCGTCCGCTGGACCATGCCGAGCTGCTGCCAGAACGGCCCCGTGTTGTAGGGCAGCCCATAGCGCTCGCAGACCTCCTTGACCTGCGGAGCGATCTCCGCGTAGCGGCTGCTCGGCAGATCGGGGAAGAGGTGGTGCTCGACTTGAAAGCTGAGGTTGCCGCTGGCGACGTGGAAAAGCGGGCTGCCTTCGATGTTGGCCGCGCCGACCATCTGCCGCACGTACCAGGCGCCGGGGCTCTCGTCGACGACCTCTTCGGCGCTGAAGGTGTAGGTCTGGTCGGGGAAGTGGCCGCAGAAGATGATCGCGTAGGACCACACGTTACGGACGATATTGGCCGTCGCGTTGGCCGCCACCGCCTTTCGGTAGGTCTTGACCCCACCGAGCAGCGCGCGCCCCAGCCGGGGGCCGAGGCCGCCGCGAGGACGGCGCCCCCGGAACCTCCGGCCGCTATCGCCTCCCGATTCCCTCAGCGCGTCCCAGGCGAGATCGAAGGCAGCCGCGGCGAGGCCGCTGATCAACGGCCAGGCGACGTAGTCCTTGACCACCTGGCTCTTTGCCTTGGCGCCGATGCCCTTCAGCTCCCGCTTGACCTGCGCCTTTGACTTAGTCCCTTTGCGGATCGCCTCGAAATCGAGGTCGTGCAGCGCGACTCCCCACTCGAATAAGGCGGCCAGAGCCAGGTTGTAGAACGGCTGCAGCAAGTAGGGCGGGTACCAGCGCTGCTGCGGGTCGATCCGCATGATCTCGTAGCCGAGGTCCTTGTCTTTGCCGCGGATGTTGGTGTAGGTGTGGTGGACGTAGTTGTGGGAGTGCTTCCAGGCCTCGGCGGTGGAGGCGGTGTCCCAGTCCCAGGTGGTGGAATTGATGTAGGGGTCGTTCATCCAGTCCCACTGGCCGTGCAGGACGTTGTGCCCGATCTCCATGTTCTCGAGGATCTTGGCCGCCGAGAGCGCCGCCGTGCCGGCGATCCTCGTCGGCCGGCTGGCGGCGGCCAGCAGCAGCACCCGGCCGATCACCGCGAGGCGACGCTGCATCTCGATCATGCTCTCGATGTAGCGACGGTCACGGTCGCCGAGGTCGGCGAAGGTGCGGTCGCGAATTCCGTCAAGCTCGTCGGCGAGCGATACGAGTTGCTCCTCCGAGAGGTGCTTGAGCGGGCTCTCGGCCTTGTCCGTTGGCGAGCTGGTGACAGTCTGGGTCATCTCGGGCCTTTCATCGGTCGCGGTGTCTCTCCAATGCTCAAAGTGCGATCTCAATCGCGCCTTCCGGCGCGTTGACGCAGGTGCGGATCATCTCTCCCGGCCTGCCGTGCACCTCGCCCGTCCGCAGGTCACGAACCTCCCCGGAACAGAGCTGGCCGACGCAGGTGTGGCAGATGCCCATCCGGCAGCCGAAAGGGAGCGTGGCGCCCGACTCCTCGCCCACGACGAGGATTGGCATGCCTGCCTCACTCTCGGCCTCGATCCCGCTCTTGAGGAAGCGAATCGCGCCGCCCGCCCCCTCGCCGCCGGCGCCGCCGATGATCGGCTGGAAGCGCTCGAGATGGAGCCGGTCGGGGTCGCCCTCGCGCTCCCAGTGCTCGCAGAGGGCGTCCAGCAGAGCCGCCGGGCCGGAGACGTAGGCCTGGCGCTCGCGCCAGTCCGGGCAGCGCTCGTCGAGGTGGGCGGGCGCGATCCGCCCTCGCTCGCCCGACATGTGGAGTTGCAGTTCGAAGTGCGGCTCCGCCTGCTCGATCCGCCGCAGCCGGTCGGCGAAGATCACATCATCCGGCGTCCGCGCCGAGTGGATGTGCACGACGTCGGTGGGCGCGTCGCACCGGTGGAGATCGCGGACCATGCTCATGATCGGCGTGATGCCGCTGCCGGCGCTGATGAGCAGCAGCTTTTCGGGCGGCTCCTCGGGAAGCACGAAGGTCCCTTCGACGCCGCCGAGCCGGACGAGGTCACCCGGTCTCGCCCGCCGGGTCAGGTAGGGCGAGACGACGCCGGACTCGACCCGCTTTGGCGTGATGCTGATGCAGCCGTCGGGTCGCCCGGGCTCCGAGGTGAGGGAGTAGGCGCGCCAGTGGTGGACTCCGTCGACCACGACGCCGATCCGCAGGTACTGACCCGGCCGGTGCCCCGGCCACTCGTAGCCGGGCCGGATCAGGACCGTTACCGCGTTCGGGGTCTCGTGGTCGATCCGCTCGATCCGCCCCCGCAGCTCCTTCGTCGACCAGAGCGGATTGATCAGCTCCAGGTAGTCGTCGGGGAGCAGCGGCGTGAACAGCGAGCGCACCGCATCCAGCGCTTTGCGACGCATTTTCGGGACTTGGGGCGGCGCGCCTCGCTCAGCCATCGCCACCAATCAATGCACAGATCGGTGTAGAGGTCTGTGACGAGTGCACGGATCCGCGGCAGCAGCCCATGGGGGATACCTTCCCCGCAGGGGAGAAACTCAACCCGCCAGCGGCCGAAACGGGGCGCTCGCCCGACTCCACCAGGTTGCCCGCAGTTCGGTCCCTCCCTCGGTCCCTCGGCAAGGTAAACGGACAGACCTGGCTTAGTGGAGGCAAGTTGAAGCTGAGCCATGCTGGCCTTTCAAGCCGAAGGTCGCGGGTTCGACTCCCGTCGGGCGCATTCGCTGCTGTTCCATGAGGTGCCTGGTTTTGCCTAGTTCGGAGCCAGATCTTTCGCTCAGGCTCCGAAGCCCGTTCCGTCGCTTGCCGAGCTATTCCCTGGCGCTCCGCCGCCTCCGTGTCCTATCTTGCTTCATGGCGGGCGGCGATCTTCGCCAACTCCGCGACCGCGATGCGGAGCGTCAGCGAGGCGCACGGCCTCTCCGTTCAGCAATAAAGATCCACCAGTGCTGTTTACGCCTCTAATCCGTGAAGGCCCCCCGCGCGGGGGGGAACAGCCGAGACCTCCCGCGCACGGCAAGCCGAGAGGCGGCCGACGATGACCGCGCCTCGACCGGACACTCTGGATCTCTATGACCAGAGCCTCGTCCTGATGATCTACCCACACCCTGGTCGCGATCGATGCTCTACGGACAAAATAGCTGATAATAGGGTGGACCTCCATTATCGCAAGTACTCCTAGGCCGCCGGTAGGGTTTCCGCTTGATCTGCGATCTCGTCTTGGAGGCATAGTGCGCTACACCAAATTTAGGTTTAAGAACTTCAAGGGCATTGAAGATTTGACCCTGAAGTTGACCGGCCCGGTTACGACTCTTATCGGGCTCAACGAGAGTGGTAAGACGACCATTCTTGAGGCGATCTCTTGCTTTTCGTATGGCGCTGAAGACCTACAAGTGATCAACCCCGAGATGGCTTCTCTCAGGGCACCGGACCAGTGGATCCCAATTGCCAAGCGAGCAAATTTCAACGACAAGATCACTATCACTGCACATGTTGAACTCTCAGACGATGACCGTAAAGCTCTCATGGGGCACATGCTCAATGAGTTCGATTTAAGCCTGTCCGAGTTGCCTGAGTCGATGAAAATCTCGGAGATTCACAACTTCGAGAATAGTCGGTTTATGAGTACTAACTACACGTGGTGGTTCAAGGTGCGTGGTACGCAAGGCCGCCAGCGAAACCCACGCTCCTTCGGAGCTTCGACCGAAGAGTGGCATGGGGCCGTCAACTTTCTGAAGGGTCGGCTGCCGCGTATTGGTATTTCCCAAACTTTCTGTTTGAGTTGCCGGAGCGTTTCTCCCTCGCCCAACAAGAGGCATCTACTGACGATGAGGAGCAAGACAGAAGTCGGTTCTATCGCTCAACGTTTGAGCAGATTCTCACCCGGATAAGTGCCGGTGCAAATCTCCAGACTCATGTCGTTGAGCGTCTCGGGTCGTCGGAGCGTGCAGACCAACGCAGTCTGAACGCAGTGCTACTAGACATGGGGCGAACTATCACTACGACGATATTCGATGGATGGGATCGAATCTTCGGACGCCGGCCGGCCGCGCAAGAGGTTCAGCTTGAAGCTCGCACAGATGGGGATGAGCCATTTCTGGAACTTAGTATCAAGGGCTCAGACGGCTATTACGATCTCTCGGAGCGCAGTCTAGGCTTCCGATGGTTCTTTATGTTCTTGCTTATGACCTCATTCCATGGTTTTGAGGGGGAGGATGGTTCTCCGGCACTCTTTCTTTTGGACGAGCCAGCCTCCAATCTGCATTCAACGGCGCAGGCCGAGCTGCTTAAGAGCTTTGAGACGTTGGTAGAAAAGTGTGATCTTGTCTACACGACTCATAGCCACCATCTGATCGACGTGCGGTGGTTGGATTCTGCGTATATCGTCAAGAATGCCGCGCTCGGTTCACTCGATATGGCCGACTACGTCAATCAGCGAATCGGATCTAACACCGCGATCTCTGCGACGACCTATCGCCGGTTTGTTGCTGCACCCTGATCAGACTTCCTATTTCCAGCCAGTGCTCGACCTCCTGGACTACCGCCCATCGTTTCTTGAGCCAGTGCCGAAAGTTGTGCTGGTTGAGGGGAAGAGTGACTTTTATCTACTTCGCTACGCTCGGGATGTCCTCGGCCTTGGAGCCGACATAAAGTTAGTTCCAGGTGGTGGCTCTGGATCGCTTGGTCCGCTGATAAGTCTCTACCTTGGCTGGGGAAAGAGTCTCGTAGTTCTGCTGGACAACGACAGCGAGGGAAGAAAACAAAGGGAGCGCTACGAATCCAACTTTGGGACCGTGCTAAGAGGCCGATGTCTCACGCTGTCGGAGCTTTGCGACGACGAGTCGGTCAAGGCGGTCGAGAGCATTCTCGGCGAAGGAGATCGAAACAAGCTTATTGGCGCAATCTTCTCCGACGATGAGAATCAACCAAAGCCAAAGAAGGCTCTTAGGCAAGCCGTAATGGAGCTGTACGCAAGAGGGGATCAGATTCCGCTCAGCTCCGACTCGGCTGACCGAATAGCCGCGTTGCTTGATCAGCTCGCCGATGCCCTGGCCAGGCAAGACGACTGCTAGTAGGCGCTGCTTGTTCCGCCTGCTGATGGCTGAACCCAAAGGGGTGCGAAGCCGCTTTTCTCGGCCATCTCATCGATGCGCATGCGTTATGGCCTCACGCGGCCGGTGGTGTCATGTCGGCTGCATCGGTACCCGCGATTTGGCTCCCCCTTGCGAAGGGTATTCGCGCTTCAATTCGGCGGTGGTTGGCTAGAGAGACCGGTTGTGCGGAAGTCGCTCGAACGGCCTACAGCGGAGCACGTTCCCGCAGCTGCGTGAGGAAGCTCTCCAGGTAGGGGGAGTCGTCGACGGGAGCGTCGATCGAGATCCCCGCAAACTGGAGGTCGGGGCGGACTTCTTCGACGAGGGTTCGCGCTTCACTGGAGAGCATGTAGTCAGTGAGGGCTGCGTGGGTGGGATCGGCTAGCCATCGGAGGATCTTGCGGTAGGCGGCGAAGAGCTGGGGCCAGTCCTGGTGGAGTGGGAGGTCATCCAGTTCGAGGAACTCCCCCCAGCGATCCAGGGGAATGGAGAACCGCTGTTCGTTTCCGATCTCGAACGAGGCGAGGACGCCGGCCGTGCTCAGGGAGGCGACCGCCTCTTGGACGTTTCGCTTCGTGTACGCGGTCGAGACGGCGAGGACCTGAACGTTGACCCTCGGCACCCCGATGGTGAGAAGGATGCGGGTCGCCTCGGCGCGGGCGCCGATGCCGAGGAGAAGCCGGAGGCGAAAGGCGAAGTTGATCGGGAGGAGGACGTTGGGAGTCTGGGACTTCGCCGACGGTTCGGACATTGGTTTCAGGAACCCCTGGGCGAGGAAGGCTGGGTCTGGGTCGCCAACCGGAAGGGTCGAATCCCGGAAGAACGGTTGCGCCTCGGTCGACCCGTTGGCCAGTGCCGGCCGAGCCTCGAGACGGGACCGCCGGCGCCGTTGCCCGAGCCACCCGACGACTGCCTCGACCAAGGCACGATCGTCCTCGTCGCGGGTCAGGTTTCGCAGCCGCTGAATGCTGATCAGGCGCTCGTTCTTCACCAGCCAATCGAGCACCTCCTCGAAGAGGCGGGGGTCTTCACGGCCGACCTCGAAGCTCAGCAGGAGGAGGGCCTCGGGGTCGGCCGCCCAGCGGTCGTTGTGCTCGGCGGTTGCCAGGATCCCCATCTGCGCCCACTGCCTCCACAGGAAAGAGGCGAGCCGGCCCCGCAGGTCTTCCCTAGTCGCTGAGGTCGACATCCCTGACCCCCATGTGCGCGAGAACTTCGCGAAGGACTTGTGCGTAGCCCTCAGACGGATCGTGTGAGCGGCTCCATCGGGCGGCCGCCAGGAGCTCTTCTTCGGTGGGCGAGAGGGCCCGGAGATCAGCCTCATGCTTCCCGGGTCCCTGGTCGACCAACGCATAGAGCTTGAAGTGGAGCTGGTCATAGCGAGAGGCGAAGTAGACGGTCAGGCTGTCGCCGTAGTCACGACGCTCGAGGCGGTCGATGAACCCCTGCGGCAGACCGAACTCGAGCAGGTCGGTCGGGCCGGGATTGAGCCAGTCCACGGGGAGAGTGAAGTCACGGGCCACGCGGTCGCGGGCGGCTTCGAGCGACACCGGCAATGGCTGGGCGCTGTCCAGCTCGTCGCCGGACCGGAGGGCGAGCAGGTCGACGTCACGGGTCGATCGCTTGATCAGCCCGAGGGCGAGCAGCCCTGATCCCCCGACCACTACCAGCTCGAAGCGCTGGCCAAGGGCTGCCACTTGCTCGCCAAGCGCCGAAAGGAGGCGGTCAGCCGCTTCTCTGCTTGCGATGTTAGACATCATGGAACGAGATGTTAAACATCTCGGCAAGGTCTCTGCAATTCGGCTTGCCTGAGTGCCTTGCCAAGAGATTCGTTGACTACCAGCCGGCGCGATGGTGGAATCGAGCGATGAGGCGGGCGGGCATCCTCGGAGTGTTGGTAATCGCGCTGGTTCTTTCCTCAGTGGTTGGATCGGCCGCCGCCGAGCGCGGAAGCAAGGCCTGCGGCAAGGTCTCGGGTGTCCCGATCCACGCCCACAGCATCAGTTGCCGCACCGCCCGCCGCGTCTACAAAGTCGACATGTCCGGTCATCCACCCGCTGGCTGGAATTGCTCTGCCTCCCTGGCCCGTTGTTACCGGGGCGAAGTCGGCCAGAGTTCCGAATACATGTGGTGGCGCCGCACCAGTTACCGCTCGTCACTCGCAGCCCCGGTGGTTCTGGGCGGCGAGGTCTACGGCGCACCGACCGGTCAGGGGTGGGGCACGGCTCACCCGCGCTTCATCTACAACGGCGGTGATGCAAGCGGCTCGATCTCGAATGTCCACTGGTCGAGCTGGGGAAGAGACGTCGCGCACGGTCGCGGCCGCCACCCGATTTTCAAACCCCACGGTGGCTACTACCGCCGGCCGGTCGTCGCGTTGCTGAAAGCCATCGATATCGGGACCTGCGAAGGGCGCGACGCCTACCTGCGCCTCCTGATTCGTGAGCCGCGACGCCCCGGTGGCCCACTTGGCCCCTGGCGATCGTGGTCGGGCCCTCAGACGATCTGCGAACCGTATGGGTCAGCGCGCCGTTGACCAGGATCTCACGCTAGGGATCAGCCGCCGCTTCGAGACCTAGTCTCGGCCAATGCTCGAGCTACTCGAGGCGATACTCCCGCGAGGAGCAAAGCAACTGCTCGCCCTTGCTTTCCTTCTCGGGCTCCTCATCTTTCGATTCGCTCTTCTGGTCCCTTTGTCCGTCAGGAGGAGCAGCAAGTGGTCTCGCTGCTCAAGCGCGGCGTCGGCCAAGAGCTCCATTTGGGGAACCATCGCTGTATGTCCAGGGGCGGTATCAAGTGCCACCGGTAGGAGGTCAGGTGCCCGTTAAAGGATCCAGGCTCTGTGGCTACCGGTTTGTGTCGCATTCCGGTCACATCATCCGCGCCAAGCCAACGCCCCACGTCCTTTCAAGCCGAAGTTCGCGGGCGCGACTCCCGTCCATCGCACTCGGGCCTAGGACGACTCCCTGCGCAGATCTCGGACGTCGCATTGGAGCTGATCGGCTCGGTCGATGATCTCGGGGTCGCCGGTGAGGAGGGTGGCTGCTTCCTCGGTGGCCAGCGCGATTGCGAAGCAGTCGGCCAGAGCAATCGGGTTCATGGCCTTGAGTCTGGCTACCTCTTTCATCGTCGAGATGCCGGGTAGGTCCTCTTGTATCTGCGGTCGTAGTTCCGCCAGTACCTGATCGGCTTCTTGTCGCCCGTGGTCGCGGGCGGTCCGGTAGTGAACCTCGACCAGGTTCATCCAACTCATCGCCGGCCGCTCCTGGTCGATGACGCTTTGGACTATCTCGGCGGCTGGTTCCTCGCCGTCCAGCCATGCCAGCACGGCCCAGGAGTCGAGGCAGTGCACCACCGACTATCGCGGCTCTTTGCGCCGATCCTCGAGCAGCCGCGCCGACATGCCGCTCCCGGCAAAGCGGCCTCGGAGAGGAGCCTGCTGGCTGGCGCGCCTGATGACGATTCCATCGTCGACCGGCTGGAAAGTGACGCTATCCCCGGGCCCCAAGCCCGCCTGCTCGCGTAGCGCCTTGGGGATCACAACCTGCCCTTTTGCACCCATCTTCTGAGTCATACTATGTCAGTATAACTCGTCTAATTCGGGCGGGCGCTGTATCTTCAACATGGTGACGGGGGGAGTTAGGGGGGTCATCGAGTTCTGGCGTGCTGTCGAGATGTTCAGCCCGCCGACGATCCCGGTTGTTCGCCCGGTTCAGAAGGTGTTTGAGGCAGGCCCTGGCGAGCCGCTGCCGTGGGATGCTGCCCACCCGCTCCAGCGCACGCGGCTTGAGAAGACGCAGGCCTGGCGGCATGTGGTCTACGTCGGGGCGTACCCGCTTGAATCCGTCTTCTCAGCGTTGAGGGATGTCTTTCCGCCCGCCGCCGCCGACAGCTACGAGGAGCGGCCGACCGGCTCCAGCGCCCTGCTCGCGTTCGTGCTCTCGGAGGACGGCGCGTTGCTGGAGGACTCCGTGGTTCTGTCGGCCTGCGCCTGGGCGACGGCGCGGGCACTCAAACCAGGTCCGGCGACGCCGGGTTGGCTGGACGGTTTCGCCGCTCTCGAAAGCGCCTTCAGTAACCAGCTGGAACAGTCGCTCGATGCTGTGCGAGTCAATGAGAAAGCCCCGCCGCTCGACTGGGATTCGCTCGTAGAGTGTCGCGCCGCAGCCATTGAGGCCCTAAACGTCGACGGGGTGCTGCCCATCGGTGGTATCCGGGTCCAGAGCCAAATTGTCGCCCGGCGAACCGCGGCTAAGGCCGAACAGGACTTTCTCAATAGCTTCATCGCCGATGACCTTGCCCGCGTGGCTGACGCCGCCGGGGCGGGGCGGTTCGGTGCCGCCCTGGCTGACTACCTGCGGCCGAATGCTGACCTTGACCTCGAGCGTCGCGTCGACGTGCGGACTGAGCTCAGTGAGGTTCGCCGTGCCACCGCTCCGGATCGCATCCCACTCGGGCGCTGGCCCGCGAGCTCGGACCGACCGTTGGCGCTGGGGCAGCAGCTGGCCGTCGACGAGGCATCGGCGATGCCTCGCTCCAGCGGTCATTTGTTCGCGGTCAATGGGCCTCCGGGGACGGGCAAGACGACGATGCTGCGAGACCTGATTGCGACGCTTGTCACCGAGCGTGCGGAACGACTGGCGGAGCTGGCCGATCCCGCGGATGCATTCGTGGGAGAGCCGCATCGCTGGGAAACCACGCCCTACCGGCGGGTGGTCCATCGGCTCAGGCCCGAGCTGACGGGGTTTGAGCTGGTGGTGGCGTCGAGCAACAACGGGGCGGTCGAGAATGTCACGCTTGAGATCCCGGCCGGAACGGCGGTGGACGCTGCCTGGCGCGAGCGAACGCGGCAGGTCGACTACTTCCCGGACCTGGCCGAGCGGGCGATGAAAGTCGGCCAAACCGGCCAGCGCACGGATGGTGAGGCGGCCTGGGCGCTGGTCGCTGCCCGCCTCGGCAACAGCAGGAACCGCAAGGAGTTCGTCAACGCAGTCTGGTGGACCAAGCGGGATGACGAGGGTCGCCCACTGCCCCCGCCGGGGCTGCGCGAACGTCTTGTGAAGTGGGAAGAACAGCCTGAGGGCGCTTCCTGGGCGGAGGCGGTGGTGGCATTCGTGCGGGCCCGCGATCGCGCGGATGCGATCCGCGGAGACCGCCTGGATATCCGGGCTGAGTTGGATCGCTTCGGCCAGCTGGAGTCGGAGTTCAAGGCGGCCAGTGAGGCCGAGCAGGCGGCGCGCGAGCGAGTCGAGGCATCGCGGCCGCGGCGGGAGGAGCTGGCGGGCCTACTTCCAGCTCGCGAGGACGAACGCCGGCGGCGGATCGAGGCACGCGAGGAAGAACTGCGGCGGCGGCCCTGGGTCCTCAGGTTCCGGGCGCGGGCCGCGTGGCGGGAACGCGATCTCCAGCTTGCCGGGGAGATTGCGGCACTCGACACGGCGCTGGACGAGATCGGCGAGGAGGTACGGGTGCTCGATGGGGAGGTGCGAGCGCACAGCGAAGCTGGCGCCACCCTCGTGGCTGCCGAGGGGGCGCTTGCGGCCTGCAGTGAGGTTCTGTCGCGCTACCGGGAGCAGCCCGGCGCCTGTCTGCCGGATGCCGATTGGCTCGGCGACCGAGACGCGCGCGAGCGGCAGGCGCCTTGGACTGATGTCGAGTGGAACGAGGCCCGGACCGAGGTGTTCTTGGCGGCTCTGGACCTGCACAAAGCCTTCCTCATCCATGCCGCACGCCCGATGCGCGAGGTTCTCGACGGCGCGATGGACTTGGTCGCCGGCACGGCTCCGGCAGACCTTCGCGGGGACGCGGCGCTCGCTGCCTGGCAGGCCTTCTTCCTCGTCGTGCCCGTGGTCTCGACGACCTTCGCCTCCGTCGCTCGCGTGTTCAGGGGGCTCGGGCCGGACGCGCTCGGCTGGCTCGCCGTGGACGAGGCCGGACAGGCGAGTCCGCAGAACGCGGTCGGGGCCTTGTGGCGCTGCCGGCATGCGGTGGTCGTCGGTGACCCGCAGCAGCTCGAACCGATTACGACGATCCCGTTCAAGGTTGAGCAGGCGGTTCGTGCCCACTACGGGGTGGCAGAGGAGTGGCTGACGGGTCGGGGGTCGGTCCAAAGCCTCGCCGACCGTCTTAACCGGCTGGGTACGGAGCTGCCAGGAGCGGAGGGCGGGGTGTGGGTTGGGGCGCCACTGGCTGTCCATCGCCGCTGCGACCAGCCCATGTTTGATCTCTCTAACCAGATCGCTTACGACGGCTTGATGATCGACGCCACCGATCCCGCCCTTGCCGGGGACTTCGCCAGCCGATACCCCACGCTCCCGGAGAGCGCCTGGATCGACGTTCGCTCCGACGTCTCCCAGGGACACTGGATCCCCGCCGAGGGGGAAGAGGTCGACCGACTCCTGGCCCAGCTCCAAGGCGCCGACTTCGGCTTCTCGGAGGTGCTGGCGATCGGCCCCTTTCGCGATGTCGCCCGCCAACTCGCCCAACGCAGTCGCCAATACCGTGGCCTTCGAGCAGGAACCATCCATACCGCGCAGGGCAAGGAGGCGGATGTGGTCATCTTGGTCCTCGGCTCAGAACCGGCCCGTGATGGCGCCCGCGCCTGGGCCGCGAGCCGACCCAACCTCCTCAACGTCGCCGTCAGCCGCGCCCGGCGTCGGCTGTACGTGGTGGGCGATCGGGAGGCGTGGGGGCGTCAGCGGTATTTCGAGGCGCTGGCCGAGCGGCTACCGTCGCGTCGATGACCTGAACGCCCGCAGGGCCTGGGTCAGGGCATTTATCGGCGCCGCGTGCTCGAGGAGAGCATTGCGAAGAGGGCGGCAACCAGCATGAAAAGCAGGCGGACGGTCATGGCCACGAGAGTGATCATCAACCCAACCGCCATGACGGTGAGCTGTATGGCTATGCCGATCAGGGCTCCCATCGTGGCTCCGCCGACTCGTTCTCTCCGCGCAGAAGTTCGGTGCGCATTCGCCCTCGCTCGCGGGCTGCTTTTCTCGCCGTCTCCTGCGATCGCCGCTGCATCTGGACAACCCCTAGAAGGGTTGCAGCGCTCAGCACCACGAGGGCGACGACCATCACCCAGAAGCCCCAATGTCTGCCCTGGCCGGGCACCCAAGTGTTCGCGCCGTAGAAGCCAACGATCAGGGTGGGAACCAGGAATGCGACCGCAGCCAGCTCAAAGCGATGTTGCATGCGCTCGCTTTGCTGCCGCTGTTCCTCGGTCTGCTCGAGATGCAGGAGGTTGAAGGACTGGCGCAGGGTTTCGCTCAGCTTCGAGAGTGCCGCCAGGGCCCTGTCGACCCGATCGTCGACCTCGACCACTGCCTTGTGGTCGGTAGCCGGTAGCCAGGCCTTGGCGACATCAGCGCGCAAGCCTGGCTTGTTGAGTGGGTTGAGCCAGTCGCGGAGGACGGCCATCAATCCCCATAGCTCAGGCAGTTGGTCTCGATTCGCGAGGTCATCGTCGACGTAAAGGCTCAGCTCCCAGTCCTCCAGCCAAGAGAAGAGGGCGCGATGCGCAGGCGCATAGCTGAGGGCGAGCTCATGCATCAGGGCAATGCCAAGGTCGCCCGGCCCTCTCCCCGGGGCTCTGAGCCAGCGACCCGCCACACCACGGAAAATCTCATCAGCGGAGGCCGGCTCTTCTTCATCGATTCTCATCGCTCCCTGGTAGGTGCGGCGAGGGTGCCAGCAGGAGATGAGCCAGGAAGGACCGGCGAGAATCTCCACCGGCTGGAAGCGGATCACCCCAGCCCCCTCAGCACTACCCCGCACTCGCTTCTCTCCGCGACGAATTGCCTCGACAGAAAAGGTTGAGGCGAGCATGATGGCTCCGTCATCAAATGATTCACCAGTAGGCGCTTCATCCGGCGTGAGCAGGTCATCGAGCATATCCTCGGTGAGTCCGGGGCAGATTGAGGAAAGGGCCGCGAAGACGGTCCCGCACATCTTGTTGCCACAGGTGAGCTCGACCCAGACAAAGGCGTCATCCGGGACGGGCTCGTCAAGAGCACACAGCACTGGTTGAGAACGCGGTCGCCAGACGCTTACCCGTCGGAGCCAGGGCTCCGAGGAAGTCGCTGCTGGCGCTAAGGCCGTGGACTGGGACGGACACATCGCTCGGCATCGAAACATGTCCGGCTAGGCCTACGTGCGAGTTCTCTACGAGTTCTCCTACTTATACGCAGTACTTATGCCGACAATTAAGGTCGTTCAAGTGTGGAAGAGCCCTGCTAGCGGCGGCAGAATTCGCATGCAGCGAATCAGGCCGGCTTCGCGTGACAGTTCTCGCGATTCTGCTTCGAGGCTTTCCAGGGCAGCTATAGCTTCTGCCCTGTGGGCGCTGTCTCCGAGCTCGATCGCGCGCTGCAATTCGAGAATCGTCGGACGAACGCGCCTTCGGACAGCGATCTCTGACAGGAAGGCGTCGAACCGAGAGGGCGGCGGAGTAATGCTTTCGAGGTCATTGAGGTTCCACCCAATCCCGCGTGCCATGAAGCCGAGGCGCTCGACCTGCGATCGACCTTCGGCGAAGGCACGATCCATGTTCCCTTGGTTCTCCGTGCAAATTCGATTCGTGATCTGTCGGAAGGCAACGATTCGCTTACCATCCCCCGGGAACTTTTGTTCAGGGTCTGCAGTGAAGTGATTGAGGATGCCGATCGCGACGGCGGCGACCGTCACGGTTGCGGCAAGCGCCTCCAGCCAGAACAGCGCACCTCGGGCAATGGTGCGCCGCCGGGCAATCGCCTCTTTGATTCTGCCGAGCATCCTGAGTCGCGAGCGTCTTGCGCCAGCTTCTAGAGCTGCAGGACGGCCGGCTCGTGTGGCGCTTGGATCGGTAGCGCTTGGATGTTCTCTGAGACCTTGTACTTCGCCGAGAAGAAGAAGCCACCGCAGTCGTCTTTGACACCGCATTTCGCACACTCAGGGTGGTACTCGTTCTTCCAATCGGAAATCGAGCGTACGGTCCAGGGCCAGATTGACCGGGGGATCAGGCAGAGTTGGTGGTTGTAGATCATCGTGTGGATCCGGCTGCGGTCCAGCAACGTCACTGCCTCGACCAACTCGTCTGCGTACTCGGTCGGGTCGATCCAGAGCTCGGGAATATTGGCGCGCGCGAGCCCGATCATCTCCAGCCCCATCAGGGCGACCTGGTCGACGAAAGGGAGGTTGCGGGCGATGAACTCGGCGATTTCAGGCAGGGCCGGGGCCGTTTGCTTGTGGAGGACGACCCGAATCTCGATCCTCTGTCCCAACCGGGCGAGATTGAGGATGCCGGGAATCGTGCTGTTGAACGCTCCCTGCGACTGCACCACATAGTCGTGGCGTGCCGGCTCTGCCCCGTAGATCGGGATTCCGACCATCATGTTTGGGTTGGCGATCGAGGCCCAGGCGGCGGCGAACTCCGGGTCGGCGAATCTGGTGCCGTTGGAGAGCACATGAACCTGTGCCTCGGGGTGGAGATTGCGACAGAGACGGAGGAGGTCAATGACCTCCTGTCCGTAGAGGGTCGGCTCGCCACCGGTGAAGCCAATCTCGCTCACGTCGCGTGGCAGCAGGCGCAAGAGTTCGAACGCCTGCGCCAGCAACTCATCGTCATTCCGCGTCTTGGGCGGCTGCGAGCACATCAAGCAGTAGTGGTTGCAGCGCTCCGTGAGCAGGATGCTGTTCTGGCGGCTGCGGTGCCGCCAGAGGACGCGAATGCGCGCGCCGTCATCGCTGATTGAGAGCACGTCGGCTCCGCTGAGGTAGTCGAGCTCCTCCGGCAGGCGCACCCAATTGCTGGGAACTTGGGGGCGCGGAGCACTGCTCCGACTCAAGTAGAGCTCGAAGCCGTCGGGGGCAGCGCCGTCCTCGCCGACCAGAAAGGCGTGCGCCTGCCGCTGAGGGGTGAGGGTCTCAGTATCGACCAGCTTCCACACACGCCGCTCGAGGGTCCCCTCGATCGCCACGCCGGTCGGCTTTCCGCGCAGCGCGATCAATGGCTCGCCCAAGTCTGGAACAGCGACCGGGTGAAGGAATCGGATTCGTACCTATCGAGCAGGAGTTTGAAGATCGCCATGTTTCGCCGACAGAATCCTGAAGTCGGCTTGCGTCCGACGAAGTCGCCGCCCGTCGCATGGTGATAGGTGGGATCGGCCCCGCAGTAAGGCTCGAATGCGCAATCCGAACACATCGGTGCGCTCTGGGTGAACGACTCCTCCAGTGGGCGGAGCAATGCTTCCGAGAGCATGATCTCTTCGTATGAGTCTCTGTGGAGGTTGCCGAGACGAAACGTCGTATCGCCCATCTCGGCAAGCATCCGCCCCTCGTCCGAGGCGTAGACGTCACCGTCGTAGTTGTAGACGATCGCGCCAATGCCGATGCCTGCCGGCGAGGTCAGATCGACATAGCCGGGGTCATCGTTAGTCAGCATCTTCTTCAAGATGATCGTCGAGTACTGCTCGACCATAGGTACTCCTGCGCGGTTCAGCTCGATGATGTAGTCGAGACCTTCTTCGTAGAAGGGGAGCCAAGCATCGACGTCGTAGGCGGCGAAGCTCTTCGTCTTGATGGCGAAGCCATAAGGTGAGAGTGGGCGCAGAAAGATGTTCGTCAAGCCCTGATCGACGTACACGTCGATGATCTCCTTCACGCGGCCGAGGCTCGAGCGGGTGGTCGTCATCAAGGCCGAGACGCGGTCCACGCCGAGCTCCTCACGCACGCGCTGGATGCCGGCCGTCGCTAGCTCCCAACTATTTCGTCCCGGTCGTGGGCGGTTCTTGTTGTGGAGGTCCGCGGGGCCGTCGAGGGAGGTGGAGATGTACACGTCGTTGGCGCGGCAGAACTCGATCACGCGACCGTCGAGAAGCGCAAGATTCGTCGCGATGACAAAGCTGAGGTTCTTGCCCTCGGTTTCGTTTCGCTCATGCGCCGCTCGCACCACTTCTTCGATCAGCTCGAAGTTGAGGAGCGGCTCCCCGCCCTGGAACTCGATCTTGATGTTCTGGGAAGGGGAACGGAAGGCGGAATCGAGCGCTAGCGCCGCAGTCTCGGGAGGCATGTCGTACGCAGCCTTGTCGGAGCTCTGCCGGGAGACCTGGCAGTAAGGACATGAATGCTCGCAGCGAAGTGAGGCGACCAGGATGTGGAGCGAGGTGAATTCAGCCAGTCGCCGATACCGGGTGCGCGCCTTGAGTGCGAGCAGCTCGAGCGGCACGTTGTCGTCCGCCTCGCGGATGATGTGCTTGGCACGGAGCTTGCGAACCAGTGATGAGTCAGCAGGCAAGCTGCGCTCGGCAAGTTGCTCGAATTCGGGAGCGCTCAGAAACAGGTGCTCGCCGACGAAATTGGTGACGAGTACCCGCCCGTTGATCCGCTCGAACCGGAACGGCAAAAGCTGCCAATCGGCACCTTTTGCCTCATAGGCCTCGGGCCCGAGGAACTTAGCCATTGCCTTCGACGAGGCCAGTCTTCGAGAATGCGAGCGCGAGCACGAGGTTGCGGACGTCGATGGTTTCCGCTCGGACGCGCTCGCGCAGCACTTGATCTAGGACCTCATTGCGTAGGTCCCCCGCCAGCGCGTCGAGAGCGGACTCTGGATCGGATGGGTGGATCGTTACGACGAGCGCATCGTCTTTCGCCTCGATGTCGCAGGACATCCGATCGGACAGGCGATAGGCGGCGCGCTGGACCGCGTCCAACGACGCGGCAGCGGAGTCAAACGAGATCGTGCGCTCGGTCATCCTCGGCGTTCAGCCACCGAGTCCATCAATAGCTCGAGTAGTGCGAAGAGTGAGAGCTATGGGACGAATGCGAGTAGTGCCCACCGCCCGAAGAGGAGTAATGGGAGGAATGACTGTGATGCGAATGGTGGCTGTGATGGGACACATGCGAGTAATGCCCCGAAGCCCCGGCCACCGCATCTTCATTGGGAAGCGCGAGAAGAGGCGCTGCCGAGAGAGCGTTGGCACTTTGCGTGATGGCCGCTTGAGCGTGTCCGACGCTGACCCCAGCGTCACCGATCTTTGCGGCAGCGCCGTTCGGAAACATCGCGGCCAGTGCGACACCCAGCGGTACGAGCAGAGGCTTTTTCTTCATTGGGCGCGACCTTATTGGTATGGCCGAGGAACTGTCAAGCCATTCAGCGACGGTTGAACTGCCGGCAGCCCAGCGCGAATCACGCCCGTGGAAAAGCCTGTACCAGCATCGCTGCGACCTCCTGCCGCGCCGGGGCGATCAGCTCCCCCGGGGCATTGAGGCATTTCGACAACTTGCTCGGGTAGAAGAGCGGGAAGTCGCTGATACGGAGGGTGCGGAAGAGGGGGAGGTCGCTGCCGCTGGCTTGGCGGGCTGGGTTCAGGAAGCAGAAGCAGGCGTGGACGGGGATCTCCGGATCGAGTTTTGCCAGTGCGGTTAGGACCGCTTCGCGCTGGCGCGCTAGGCCTTCTACGAGCTTGGTCTTGTTGCGGCCGGCGATGAAAAGGCAGGGGTCGCCGCGGGAGGGCTTTCGCACCTCGATCTTTCCCTTGTAGCGCTTGGCGTCGATCACGAAGACGCCGGAGGGGGCGATCGCTAGGTGGTCGAGGTTGGTGCGGCGGCCGGGTATTCGCCGATCATGGAGGACGATGACGTCGGGGCAGGTCTTCTCCAGGTGGAGGGCCAGGGCTTCCTCTCCCGCGGCGCCGGTGTCCCAGGCGGTCTCGCTGGCGGGCGCGTCTTGGAAGCGGACAAGGAGATCGCCCAGGTGTGGGTGGCGCTCGCGGGTCGCTGCCTCACGTTTTGCCCGCCGCCGTTCGCTCTCCCGCCGGGCGCTGCCTCCGGGCGTGCCTAAATCGAGTTCGTGGCCCTCCGCCATCACCGAGTTGATCGGCAGGGCGCCCAGCTGCCTGAATGAATGGGACATCGTCGCCGGGGTTGAGCGCCCGCTTGGCGCCAAGCCGAGCCTCGGTCGTCATCGCCTGCAGCGCCAGTGAGTATGCGTCTCGCTTGATCATGGGACCAAGCTAGGGGCGCTTTCTCTAGCTCGCCTGTGCGCGGACTAAGAAGTAGATGAGCGTCGGGAAGGTCGGTGCGGGGTGGAGCGCTAGCCCTCGCCCAGCGCCCGTGCCAGGTTCTCCAGGCACGTCCTCCAACCCTCTTCGTGTGAGAGCACGGATTCCTGGTCGCGCAGCGACGTGTGGGTGAGCACCACGGTAGTCCCGCCCTTGCTCTCCTCGAAGTCGAGTGCGATCTGGGTGGGGGTGGGGTCGTCGTCCCATTGCCAGGTGAAGGCGAGGCGGGTTGGGGGGTCGATCTCGGTGTAGTGGCCGCCGCCGCCGCGCTCGATGCCGTCGTCGGGGTCGCGCATGACGACGCGGACGTTGCCGCCGAGGCGGAGGTCGACTTCGGCGGTCGGGGTTTCCCAGGCCTGGCGGCCGTGGAACCAGCGGCGCATGACCTCCTCGCTGGTCCAGGCGTTGAAGACGGCCTCGATCGGGGCCTGGTAGGTGCGCTCGATGCGGAGGTTGTGGATGGTGGTCATTTCTGGGAGTTCCGGCGGCGGTCGCGGCGCAGTTGGAGACTAAGCCAGGCCCGGGCGGCCAGCAGGCTGACGCCGGTGCTGGCCACCGCGGGGATGAACTCCTCCACCGGCACGCCGGCGACGTGGGCGAGCGGGATCACGCGCTGCGGCTGCCGCGCTGGTCGGCGGTCACGTCGGAGATGGCGTGCTCGAACTCGATCCCCTTGTCGTATTCGTCGTGGCGGTTCCACCAGACGTAGGCTTTGGTCTGCGGGTAGCCGTCCGGCGAGTCCTCCCAGATCTCTTGCCGCCCGAGTGCGGTGATGTCCAGGTAGGCCCAGGTGCCGCCCATCACCTCGTCGCCGCGCTTGTCGACGAAGTAGGTGCGGAAAATCTCCTCGCCATCGCGGAGGAAGGCGTTGGTTCCATGCCATTCGTCGACGTCGAAGTCGGCGTCGAACTCGTCGGTGATCGTGTACCAGGGGATGTCCCAGCCCATCCGCTCCTGCAGCCGCTCGATGTCCCCCTGCGGCGCCCGCGAGACGAAGACCAGGGTCGTGTCCCGCGCATTGAGGTGGGCGAGGTGGGCGACCTGGTCGGCGACGAACGAGCAGCCGGGGCAGCCGCCGTCGGGCCAGCCGTGCACGCCCGGCTCGAAGAAGAAGCGGTAGACGACGAGCTGCGGCCGGCCCGCGAAGAGGTCGCCCAGGCCCGCCGGCCCGTCGGGCCCCTCGAACCGGTACTCCTTGGTCACCGCCAGCCGCGGCATTCGCCGGCGTTCGGCCGCGAGCGCGTCGCGGGCACGGGTCAGCTCCTTCTCCTTCACCAGCAGGTCCTCACGGGCCGCCTTCCACTCCTCGGCGGAGACGACGGGTGGCAGGTTGATCTCGGGTGGCAGGCTCATCGCTGCTCCTCCTTCAGGTAGTCGTCGACGACGTCGAACAGACGCGTCCAGATCTCGCGCTGGCGATCCATCCACTCGGTCACCTCGTCCAGCGCCGCGGTCTCGAGCGAGAGCACGTGCGTGCGTCCCTCGATCCTGCGGCTGACCACGCCCGTCTCCTCCAGCACCTTCAGGTGCTTCGTGATCGCAGGCTTGGAGACCCCGATGCCGCGCGTCGCTTCGCCAACGGTGGCGGGACCGGTGGCGAGCCGTTCGACGATCTCGCGGCGGATCGGGTGGGCGAGGGCCTTGAATGAATCGTTAACCATAAGGTGAACGATAGCGCATGCCCTGCCGTCGGTTCCTCACACGACCGGGAGTCGCTGCTGGCCCCGCTAACGATCGCGATGCCGCTGGCTGCCGGGGTGCCGCGCAGCCCGTCTGTACTCGTCGATGCTGGGGCGGTGGTTCTCGACCTCGGTGGTCGATTGGTTGGGAGGACCGGGTGGGGGCGCTGCCTGTCGGGATGCCGGTTGCGGCGGCTCGGCTTCGGCAGCGATCGGGACCTGGAATTTGCCGAAGCCGAGAGCGCCACCGATACGTGAGTGGAAGGCGAAAAGGATCAGGAGCAGGATGCTGAGCCCAAACAGGGGGAGGCCGACGAACTCGTTGGCGTGCATCACGCCGATGACGAACAGGCCGACGGCGAAGAGGGCAAGCAGGGGACGCCCGCCGCGGTCTTTGGGCCGTGGGCCGGCCGGCGGCGCCCGCCGCGGTCCACTGCTCACGAGAGCTCCTCGGCCCGGGCGATGACCTTGTGATTGTGATCGCGGAGGTCCCGCGCCGACATGATCTGGGAAACCAGGCCCTCCCGGCACTTGAACCCCGCCTTGAGAAAGGCGACGACGAGGCTGTCCACCAGCTCGTCCTCCGCTTCGGGGTTCATCGCGACCAGCAGCTCGTCGGCGGAGTTGGTGCGCGCGACCCAACTGACGGCGCCGGCGAGCGCGGTGGAGGACAGAAGCTCCATCGCCTTGATCCGCCCTGGGCGGCCGCGAACAGTGAGTAGGCGCTGGTGTTCAGAGAGAGCGCCGGGATGCTGATGGCCCTGTGCGGCTTCGAGGAGTGCTTCGCGAGCCTCAGGAGGTACCCGGTACAGCGTGCCGCGCGTGGGCGGATCGGAGTCGGCTTCGAGCAGGCCGTCGGCGACCATGCGATGGACGACACCCTGAATCGCCCCGCTCGACTTTCCCCTTAGTTTCGCGATCTCGTAGAGCGACTTCCAGGCATCGGCGGCCGCAAGGCCGATGGCCAAGCGGGATCCGCGAAACTCTTGGGCGTCTACGGGCATAGGGGGGCCTCGTGTGGGTAGTTTCATCCATGATTGCGCAATACCAATATTGACGCCGCTACCTGTGCTACTGAATGGAAAACCCCAACGTATCCATGACAGCTCGGTTTCGCGATACCCAATGCCCGCTGTCGGTGAGAATGTCTTGATGGGATCTATGCAGCCCGACGTTGCCATCGCCGACAACCAAGAGCAGGAGCGCTACGAGATCAGCGTCGGGGACGAGCTCGCGGGCTTCACCCAGTACAAGCTGGCGCCGGGGCGGATCTCCTTCATCCACACCGAGGTCGACGACCGCTTCGAGGGCCAGGGCCTGGGCAGCCGGCTGATCAGCTTCGCGCTCGACGACGCCCGCACCCGCGACCTCGCCGTGCTGCCGTTCTGCCCCTTCGTCCGCGCCTATATCCAGCGCCACCCCGATTACCTCGACCTGGTCCCGGCGGCGAAGCGGTCGCAGTTCGACCTCTGAGCAGGCGGAGCGCCGCTGCCCCGTGCCTCAGCTGCCCCCGGCTTCCGGGCAGGTCAGCCAGGGCCGGGCGAAGAGGTCGTAGGACTTGCGGATCGCGCTGAAGCGCAGGCTGCGCGCCCGTTCGCAGTATGCGGCCGGCGCCAGTTCGTACTCGGCCTCGAAGACCGCCTTGCCGGCCCGGACGAAGGGCTCGTAGCTCCCGCATTCGTCGTACTGGAAGCACTGCTCGACGATCGCGAAGTCGAAGCTGCGGAGCAGGGGCCGGACCTGGCGCGGGTCGTTCTTCAGCGCGACGGACATACCGAGGGCGTGGACGCGCCGCGCGACCCAGCGGTTGAAGCGCAACTGCTCGCCGGCGGTGAGCGGGAAGCCGGTCCGGTTTTCCCAGCCGGCGATGTTGTCGGGCTCGACCGCGTCGAAACCCTTGCGGGCGCACGTCTGGAAGCGCTGCTCGAGGATCGGCGCGAAGCGGTGGAAGTGGGCGATGTCGAGCCAGCGCTCGTTGGGGAAGCCTTCGTAGGTACGGCCCAGCACCGAGCGCGGAAAGCGGCCGGCGTCGGGCCGGAAGTTCTCCCAACTGCCGACGTCGAGGTAACAGATGACCGCCGCGCCCTGACGATGCAGCGCCCGCACGGTCGCGGCCGGCGTTTCGAACCCGTCGACGTCAAAGACGCAGGCGGGCACGCTGGTGTCGATCTTTCCTTGCAGTTGCCACTGCCAGGCCCGGGTGGTGGGAGGCGGGCGCCAGATCCCCTGCCGCGTTTCGTTCCCTCGCTGACAGTCGGTGGCGGCTGCCTCGGCGGTCGTGCCCCTAGCGGCAGCACCTCCGGTGGCTGCGAGGAGGCAGAGGCTGATGCCGAGGGCGACTGCCAGCGCGCGAGCGGTCCGCGATCGCGCCACGGCTCGCACGGCTCAGCCGCCCAGCGGTGCCACCGTTCGCGGCAGCCGCGCGCACCAGAGTGCAAAGAGCCCGACCGCCAGCACGGCGCCGGCCCAGTGCAGGGCGAGCAGCACGGCGAGCAGGCTCGGCAGCCCGGCGAGGACGGCCCCGGTCAGCGCCGGCACCAGCGGCAGCCGCAGCACCCGGGCGGTGAAGGCCGCGCAGAGCATCCACGAGGCCGGGCCGGCGATCCAGCCCCAGTCGACGAAGAAGTCGTGCGGCAGCGCGATGGCGAGGGCGACGGAGAGGACGGCGACGGCGGCCAACTGCAGCAGCGCCGCCTTCCAGAGGGTGGCGGTGTCCAGCTTCTTCCCGGCGCGGTCGCTCATCTTCGACGGCAGACCATAGCCGGGGGCCGGATGCCGGCTATTCGACGACGATCTTGCCGTGCATGAAGGGGTGGATCGTGCAGTGGTAGGCGAAGGTCCCCTTCTGGCTGAACTTCACGACCACCGTCGTGCCCGGCTTGATCCGCCCGGTATTGAAGCTGCCCCGCCGCGTCGCGGTATGGGTGATCTTGCTGGAGTTGGTGAAAGCGACCGAGCCGCCCTTGGCGATGTGCAGGGTCGGCGGGTGGAAGGCGAAGTGGTTGATATCCACTGCCGTCGCCCGGCTGGCCTCGGCCTTCCCGCCGGGCCTGGCGAGCGCGTCGTGAATGCCGATCAGCGACGCCACCATGACCATCGCCGCGACAGCGATCGCGACCGCTCGCCAGCCCGGGATGCCCCTACGGCCCGGCCGGAACTCCTCTCTCGGATACATCGCCCGGGGATACGAGGCGGCATCGACAGGGGTTCAATCCTCGGGCATAATCGCCCCACGTCCCGGGCGGTTAGCTCAGTTGGGAGAGCACTTCCCTTACAAGGAAGGGGTCACTGGTTCGAGCCCAGTACCGCCCACTACTGCAGAGCGAAGACGACCCGCACGGTGGCACTGACCGACGAGGTCCCCGGCTTGGTCGGCGGCGGTGCGCCGGCGCAGGCCGTGGTCGAGGCGCGCTTGACCGGGCTCGGGGTCGCGACAGGGGCGGAGGCGCAGCCGGAGACCGGGGCTGCCTTGGCCTCGGGCATGGGCGGGAATTCGGCGCCGCCGCCTTCGTCGATCGTCAGCGCTGGTCCCAGCGTCGCCCCGGCGGCCTTGGCGAGGGTCGCGGCCCGGGCCTTTGCTTTTTCGAAGGCGGCGGTGAGGACCGCGCTCGCGGCGGCTTCGGTATCGCCGACGAAGTAGCTGGGGCCGCTGATGCCGGTGGCGCCCGCCTGGATCGCGGCGGCGACCAGTTCGCCGGCGCGGTCGGGCTGATGCAGGGTGACGCCGGCGCCCTCGCTGGCCCGGTACGTGGGCTGGTTCCCCTGGAAGCTCTTGCGCACCGAGATGCGGCCGGTGCGGATGTCGCCGTCACCGACGCCGGGAATTGCCTGAGCGGCGCCGATCACCGCGCGCAGCTTGGCCGAGACAGCCTGCAGCGCCGCCGCGCGCGAGTCCCGCTTGAGGCTGACCGAGAGGCCGACGGAGGCGCTGTCGTTGGGCACCTTCAGCGTCGCGCTCGCTTCGACCGCGACCGTCCGTTCGGCAGCGCCGGCGCTGGCGGGAAGGGCCAGCGCGGCGAGCGTGGCGAGCAGGGCAACGGTCTTGGCGGCGAGACGCATCGCCAGAACCGTACCCGCCTGGCCAGCGCCCAACCCGTTCTGGACGCTCAGCCGAAGGCGCGCCAGGCCAGAACGGCGGCGACGAGCAGGCCCAGCACGGCAATTGCCACCCGCAGCGTTTCGCCGTCGACCCGCCGCGCGTAGCGGGCGCCGAGCCGGCCGCCGATGAGCGAGGCGACCATCAGGCAGAGGGCGTAGCGCCAGTTGACGTCGGCGAGGAAGGCGTAGCTGACGGCGGCGAGGAAGTTGGCGCAGCCGGCGAGGAGGATCTTCAGCCCGTTCAGGTGCTGCATCGAGTCGGCGACGAAGAGCCCGAGCAGGCCCAGCAGCAGGATCCCGACGGCGGAGCCGAAGTAGGCGGCGTAGGCGCCGGAGAAGACCAGGCCGGCGACAAGGAATGGCGAGCGTTCGTCCCCGGCGGCGGCGATGCGGGCGGTGAGCCGCGGCTGGAAGAGCAACAGCAGACAGGAGCCGGCGACCAGCGCCGGCACGATCGCCTCGAAGGTGTCGTTGGAAGTGATGAGTAGCAGCGCCGTTCCCACCACGGCCCCGACCAGCGTCGGCCCCAGCAACCGCAGCACCCGCTGCCGCT
Source organism: uncultured Actinomycetes bacterium (assembly GCA_963708405.1). GTDB lineage: Bacteria > Actinomycetota > Thermoleophilia > Solirubrobacterales > 70-9 > VAYN01. The sequence continues at coordinate 473,355 of CAVPSL010000001.1, read as the reverse complement.
GCTCGCGCAGCAGGTCGGCGTAGCCAACCGCGCCACCGACCGCCCCCGGGATCAACCCCACGGTGCTGGTCACGTTTGCCGACAGTGGTGGCACCCCGAGGGCGACGAGCGTGGGAAAAGTGATCAGCGACCCGGCCCCCGCCAGCGCATTCGAAGCACCCGCCGCGGCCCCGGCCGCCGCGACCGCGAGCAGGCTGAGCATCGCCTCAGTATCGCGGAGTGGGCTTGGCACTCCTGCTTGGAACGCAAACGACCCGCCAAGGGCGGGTCGTTTGCAAAATCTGGGGAAGAGTTCCGGCTAGCACCGTAGCTCCCAATCTCGCGCGAGTCACTATAGCGCCCCCGGCTGAACACAATACGAACCCGGTCGCGCGGATCGGGGGAGAGCCCATCTCGTTGGCGCGGTAGCCAGACCCGCCATCAACGAGAATCGCTTCGGGCTCCGCCAGTCCAAGGCCACGCAAATCGAAGGGTTCTTGTCGTGATGGAGAGGCGCGTTCGCCATCAGCCTGCTCAATGGCTCACTCATGACTTTTCCCGTCGCCCCGTTGCGATTTACGCGATCTTCAATACTTGACTAGTACCTAATCTATAAAGTTCCCCCGATGAATTTCCTCTTGCTCAAACCGGCAAGCGAAAGGGAGGTAGAGATCGTGGGCTGGAACCCGGAGAAGGATCGGCATCTGAAGCCCGACGCAAACCCGGAGAAGAAGCCGGAGTTTCGACCCAAGGACCAGCGCCCGCCGGATAAGACGCTGCGCGATCTCGGACGAACTGCAATCCGAGGCACTCAGGGAAAGCGCTGATTTGGACGAGGCGACGCTGCGACGACGCGACGCCGAAGGAGACGCGGCAGCAGCAAGAGGGCTCGGAGAGCTACTTCAAGAGCGGCACGGCCTCGATGAGGCCGAAGAGGCTTTCGGCCGGGCCGCCGACCGAGGTGATGTCGCTGCGCTCGGCAAGCTCGCGATTCTGATCGACGTATACCGCGATGACCCGTCACGGGCCGAGGCAGCGTTCCGTCGAGCCGATGAGGCAGGCAGCGTCGATGGTGCGGGCAACATGGGGAGGATTCTGCGTGACCGGGGTGAACTGCGCGAGGCTGAGAATGCATTCAAGCGTTCCGTTGACCGCGGAAGTCTGCGAGCACTCGGCGATTACGCCGGCCTGCTCTCGAACCGTGAAGATGCGAGCGCAGAGGAGGTCGCAGAGGCCGCGAGAATGCTGTGCTGGGCAGAAGACCGTGTCACGACCACCGGGCCGGAGCTCAGCGACGCTGCGATGGAGGCCGGACCCGCCGTAGTGGTCTTCACTGGCCTATGGGAGCGATGTGACCCTGCGGCGATGGAGGCTGGGGTGAGAACCGCCGACCAGGAAGGGAGCGCCTCCGCGTCCTACCACCTCGGTCTCAGCCTGCGAGAACGCGGCGACCTTCCGGCTGCGGCCTCAGCGTTTCAGCGCGGGGGCGAGCGAGGCTACGGCGCCTCCTGGGTCAACGCAGCGGTCTGCTGGTTTGACATGGGAAAGAGAGACAAGGCAAAGCGTGATGCGGAGCGGGGCGAGGCGCTCGGCGAAGCCGCTGGAGCGACCCTGCTCGGCCTGGTTTTCGAAAGCGAGGGAAATGAGGAGGCTTGTCTCGCTGCATACCGTCGCGCCGACGCTGGTGGAGATGGTAATGGCTCGCACAACCTGGGCATCAAGCTGTTCCAGCGCGATGAGCTAACCGACGCGGACGCGGCCTTTGCCCGCGCCGAAGAACGGGGTGTCGCCGCTGCGGGACCGGCCCGGGCTCAGGTTCGAGCGAGGCTCGGCTCCTAACCGAGTACCCGAGAGGTACTCGCGATCGCCCGGATCGAGGGCGACCCGGTTTGCTGGCACGGTAGCGGTCCAACCTGTGCGCATCGACGCCACTCGCCGCGCATCAGCGTGAATCGACTCGCTTTCTCGCCGCCACCGAGCTACGGTCGCCGACGACCGAAATAGAAGCGGCCCCCGGTGGCGCTGTAACGCCAACCGAGGGCCTCACCACAAGGAGGCTTGGCTCCTCATGGCTACCGTTGATCCTACGGGCGGCGGCGCGTTCGTCGTCTTCGCTCTGACCTTCAAAGAGCGGCAATTTCTGCGCCGCACCCTCTCCCATTGCAAAGCAGGTAGGGAAGGCGACCTCCAGACCCATCCCGACGATCCCAACGCCGGACGCTGGCGGGCCGACGTCGCGGCCTACGAGCGCCTGATGATGGGGATCGAGGCGGGCTTGATGACTCCTGACGAACGGGCGCGGCGGCTCGTCCACGAACTGGCCACGACCCCCGAGCGTAAGGAGGAGTACGAGCGGGTGGTCTTCGAACATGGGGCGCTGCTGGCCCTCTCCGAGCAGATCGGAGCAGGTCAGTGAATGCCGCCTTCGCCCTCCGCTTCGGTGAGAACCTTGCCCTGCACCGGCAGCGGGTCGGCATCTCCCAAGAGGAGTTGGGCTTTCGAGCAGAGCTGCATCGCACTGCGGTCAGCCAGTTGGAGCGGGGCATCAGGGTGCCCAGGGCCGACACCGTGGTCAAGCTGGCGGGGACGCTCGGAGTCTCCACCGAGGCACTGTTCGACGGGTTGTCCTGGAAGCCCGGAACCTGGGCACCGGGGGCGATGGGCGTCGAAGATCGCGACGCCCAGTCCCGATGAACAACAAGTCGGACATCGCCATCCGCTTCGGCGAGAACCTGCGGCGCTGTCGCCGCCGGGCCGACCTCTCCCAAGAACGCTTCGCCGCACTCGCTGGCTTGCACCGGGTCGAGGTCGGCTACCTGGAGAACGGCCGCCGTCGCGCCCGCATCGACACGCTGATCAAACTGGCCTGCGCCCTTCAGATCCCTACCGACGAGCTGCTCGACGGGATCGATTGGGTGCCGGGAGGGTCGGACGCGGGATCATTCCGGGTCGTAGCTCGAGCGATCTCACTTGAAGGGGCTCAAGACGGTTGAGTACGACAGGGCCGAGCCGCGTCATCCGGCCGGTTTACCCTGACAGGTGTCATTTCGAGGCCAGCGTTGAGAACCGTTGCGGAGGAACAGTTCGAGGCCTACCTGCTTGAATCCGGGATCGAGGGTGGAGAGGACCACGAGCCGGACCTTGGTGGCGGCCCGGAAGAGCGCCGACCCGACTACCGCGTCAGTCGCGGTGACGCGGCGGCGATCATCGAGCTGAAGGGATTCGAGAGCTCCTCGCTCGAAGAGGCGCTTGGCGGCGGCGGAGGCGTGGTGATTCGCAACGCGAGCTAAGAACTAGCTCCGGTCCGCAACAAGATCAAGGAAGCACGGAGGCAGTTGCGTCCCTACCGCCATCGCTCCGAGCCGCTGATCGTCTGCCTCGCCAACCCGAGGCGGCTGATGGTCCCAAGCGAGAATCACGATGAGGTTCTCGCGGCGATGTACGGCGAACGGGGCGTCCGTGTCTCGATCATCACGCCTGAGAACCCGAACCCGCCCCAGGACCCAGAATGGTTCTTCGGTCGCAACGGAGTCTTCGGCGGCGGCCTTCATTCCTACGTGAGCGCCGTTGTCACCCTGCACGAGCGGACCTACCGCGAGGAGGCGATCGAGCGCTGGCATGAAGCCATGAAAGAACGCCTGGCAGGCATCGAGGACCGCCAAGAACGCGCTGCGCTCACGTTTGAGGCGACCCGTGAGCCAACGTTCATGGAAGCAGACTCAACGCCTGGCACCTACCGCTTCGTCCGGGTCTTCGAGACCCATCACGTCGGCGCGACCGCGCCACCCGTGCCCCGCGATCTATTTGCCGGACCCCGCGACGAATTCCGGGCTTACAACCCGGCGAACGGCTGCCTCGAACTGCTCCGCTGATGCGGCAGCAATTAACCCTCCCCGTCGCGCAATTGCGAACCCAACTCCACCCGGGATCTCGAAGCTGCCAGTCGAAGTGACGGTCAGGCCCCCGATGGCTCCGCCGCCAGAATCTCTAGCGCCTCTCGAAGCTTGACCCCCAGCTCAGCAACTGCCTCCTGAAGCGCAGCCTCCTGCTGAATCGAACCAACGGCAGCGGTTCGCTCGTCGCTCATCCAGTGCATGTCGCTCTGCATCACTCCATCGAGGCCAAGATCAATCATCGTGCGAACAATCAGCTGTCCATCCTCAATTAGCTCAACGCCCCGGCCCATTCGAAGGACTTTGTGGATCGGAGGCGCTCCGATGACAATCTTGCTCGCCCTTGCGAAGTGGAAGAGGACCTCTGGAGAGCCCATATGCTCCAGCGTCCGGAGCGTCTTGGCGACAAGCTCGTCGATGACTCCGATCTCCGCGCGCGGATCAGCCTCTTTAATTGCCGCATCTAGCGGGCTGACCAACTCCTCAAGCCTCCGAGCCGCTTTGTAGGCGTCCTCTTTCCAGCTCTCGATCCGCTGGCTCTCGCCAATCTCCGAAGCAAGGCTGGCCCGGACTGCACTCGAAAGCTCAGCCAGGTCGAGGTCGGCTTGCTCAACAGGCAATTCGAGCCATTGCTGCAGCTCCTCGGCGAACTCGTCGACCCTCGGTCGCCCGGCAGGGTCGAGGCGGGTGGCTCGGTCAACAAGTTCGTCGAGCCGGGCGGCCTGCGGATGTGGACGAAAATCAGCGATCCGGTACGGCGTCGCGTCGGCCGGCTGGTGGCCGGGCGGCGGAAAGTCGACGCCGGTTGCCAGGACCCAAAACGCCTTCGCCAGCGAGTAGACATCTGCTGCGAACGGGTCGGCCGTATCCGCGTTGTTGAGCATCTCGAATGGAATGAAATTTGCCGGGCCGAGAGGCTTCCCTTCTCGCGTGAGGCCACTCGGGTCGGGAAGGGCCACAAGTCCGAAATCACCGATCAGCGAGGCGCCCTCAAGGACGTAAAGGTTGGCTGGCTTCACATCGCGATGAGCAATCCCATGGTCAGCCTTGAGTGCCGCAAGGGTTCGAGCCACGGACGCGACAGCATTGACCACCGACGAGTGGTCAGCGCCGGCAAGCGCCTCGGAGAGCGGCGCTGCAACAGGCATCACCAACCACGGCTTTTCCTTCGCCGCAGGGGCATCGGGAATGTGAGCGTCGATCAGCGGCAGGACGCCGGGGAGCTCGCCAAGCTCTCGCAGGGTCTGAATCTCGGTAACGAAACGTCGATACGGCTCGCGATCTACCTTGCGGGTATGTATCTCCTTAAGTGCGGCGATCTGCCCGGAATCGACGTGCTCAACCTTCCAGACGGTGCCGTTGCCCCCTCGGCCGAGTTCCGTATCAAGTTGCCATGGCCCCAGCTGCCTGGGCGTCGCCATCATTTCGCCTCACCCATTTGACCAGTACTAGCCGGAGCGGCATTGCCGCAGATAAGGCAATGGACTACTCGATCCCAATCATCAAGAACCTTGACCGGCTCCTCGGGATGGCAGGGAAAATCGACCCGTCGCATGTCGTCATGCTCGTCGAGCGTCGGCGGCTCGTCTGGCTCGGGCACCGACACCTCGACCTCGAGCAAGCCCGAGCTACCCGCGGCGTCGACCAACTTATCCAGCTGAGGCTTGACCACCTGATCAAACGCCCGCGCCTTAGCATCCTCAATCTGGGCCTGGGTCCACCAGTAGTCGGGTGGCGCCTGCACGGCGCAGTATGGGCAAAAGTAGCCGCGCTCCGGAGGTGGCGTCCCCTCGACACTCTCGTCTGCCGTTTTCCACTTGAACTCTCGCTCGCAGGTGGGGCATTGCCGCCGCATAAACCGTTCTGAATCCAGAGGCACACTCATCGATAGTTCGATCTCGTCCGTCACCGTTGTCTTTCAGGCTGCGTGCTCATTGCCCGTCGCAGCCCATCCCCTTCCATGCTCAAAGGACCGTTGGAACCGAAGCTCTCCCTTTAGATACCACGTGGTGCTTGAACTCGCGAATCCGTTGCACCTACACCAAGACTGGAATCAACGCCCATCCCTGCGCATCCCCACCCTTAGGACTTGACTTCCTTGCCCCGCGGAGTTACGTCGTTGGGCGATGCACCTACTCGACACACCGATAGCGGCACGGCAGCGGAGAGGAATCTGGCGTGACATCTCCTGCCCTGACTGCGGCGGGGTAAGACCTTGCCAATCGGTCCGATGCGAACGGCAGGGCGGCACCCCTGGAAATCCGCATTGGTGCGCGGCATCCCCGCCCTCGCCGCGCGCCCGACTCTCTCCCCACCCGCTCGCGGACCTGATGACGGCGGGTCGATCTCTCCCCATCACCGATCGCCGCGACCTGGCTCACGCCGCACCGCCCTCGGCGCCCCGCTATCGCCTCCGCGCTGGCTATGCATCGCTCTCTCGCATCGACGGCCGCGATCGCACTCGGCGCGACCGCGATCGCCTCGGCGCTGGCGACACAGCGACCGAGCGCCGGACCGGCGCGGACGGCTCGCCGCTGATCGCGGCGGCCGGTGATCAGCGGCGCGGAGAACCCCGGGCTTGACCCGCTCTCCCTCCCCGGCCCGCAGCCGCTCGCGCTCGAGCGGGCAGGCTCCGCCGCTCTCCGACCTTGACCTCCGCGTCCTGGCGCTGCTCTCGCGCCACCGGGTGCTGACGCAGAACCAACTGGCAGCGCTCGTTCCCACGACGCCCCCGCGCACCCTCCGCTACCGCTGCGTCCGACTCGCCCGCCACGGCCTCGCCGGTCGCACCCGCCCCTACCGCGAACGTGGCTCCGCTCCCCACCATCTCTGGCCGACGCGCAAGGGTGAGGCGCTGGCCTGCGGTGGGCCGCCGCCGCGCGGCGGCGAGCGTCACGAGCCGAACCCGCTCTTCCTCGCCCATGCGGTCGGGCTAAGCGAGACCTACCTGGCCCTGGAGACGACGCTGCCTTCTAGCGCGAAGCTCCGCCGCTTCGAACGCGAGGCCGAGGCGCGAGAGCCGTTCACCACTCAGATGAAACGTGAGTGGCGGGCGATCGCCCCCGATGCCTTCGCCGAGATCGAGGACGCCGATGGCGGGGCGCTGCTCGCCCTCATCGAGCTGGACATGGGCACCATGTCCCACCGCCGCCTCAAGCAGAAGGCGTCGGGCTACGCCGAGTACGCCCGGGCCGAAGCCTGGCGGCAGCGCCACCGCTTCTGCCCGGCGCTGATCTTCATCACCACCACCGAGAAGCGCGCCCGTTCCTTCCTCGCCGCGATGGAGAAGGAGCTGGGGCGCGATGCCCCGCTCCTGACCTGTGCCTGCGACCTGGCGCGAGGGTTGAAGCGCATCGCCACCGAGCCACGCTGGTTGCTCGCCGGCGACGGTGACGCGGTCAACCTGCTGGCCGCCCTCCGCGAGGCCCGTCGCCCCTATGACGAAGAGCGGGAGCGCATCGCCGCCCAGCGCCGAGACGAAGACGCCGAGCGCAAGCGCCTGCGCTCGGACCCCGAGGCGCTGCGCTCCCACCTGCGCCGCTGGGAGCACCGCGATTGGGGGATCGGTCGTCTTGGGGAACAGGCCGCCACGGCGCTCGCGCTGACCCTGAAGCGGGAGGACCGGATGGGTGAGGCCGAGCGCCGGGCGCTGCTGGCGCTCGGGACGCTGTTCGCCGACCCGCTTCACCTGAGGCTCTCCGACCGCGAGCCGAGCACCGAGGAGCGCTCGGCCTTCGCGGCCCTGGCCGAGCACGCCCGCGCCGCCCAGCTCGGTCGGGTCGCCGACCTCGCCGGGCGCTTCGGCGAGGGACCGGCGCTGCGCGAGGCTCGCGGGCGCCTCGAAGGCGGCGAGCTGCTGAGCGGCGCCGATGCCTCCTGGCTCGAATCGAAGGCGGCTGACGACAAGCGCTCGCGCGCCAAGCAGGAGCACCTGGGCGCCGACTACCTCACCTGGCGCGCGCGGAAGGCACAGCGCCTCTTCAAGGCCCAGGGCTTCACCGCCCGACTGCGCAGTGACCCCGAGGACTTCTTCGATGAGATCGACCAGCGCTCGCTGCGGCGCTGCCGAAGCTGCGGCGAGACCGCCTACCCCGATCCCGAGGGCGCCCGCGGCAACGTCGCCCTGCGCTGTCACTTCTGCGGCGGGGACGCCCTCGCCGAGATCCACGACGGCTGGGGTGCCCGGTGAGCGCGGCAAGGCGCCGCGGCGAGGAGCACTGCGACCGCCTCGGCGTCCGCCCGGCGCGGCTCGTCCGCCGCAGCGATGAGCAGGCGGGCGAGCTGCACGGCGCCCTGCGGGTGCTCTACCGCGACTACCTGGCATCGGGCGGACTTGACTCCCTGCGCGCGTCGCGGTGTCGTGGACGTTCGCGCAAGCCAGCCAACCCACGGAGGCCAACTTGAGGATCGCCACCTACACCCGGATCTCAACCGACGAGGAGCTACAGCCCTACTCGCTTGAGGCGCAGGCGGCCCGGCTCGACGCCTACGCCGAAAGCCAGGAGGACTGGCAGATCGTGCGCCGCTTCACCGACAAGGCATCGGGGGCGATCCTGGAGCGCGAGGACCTGGAACGGGCGCTGCGCGAGGCTGAGGCCGGACGCTTCGATCTCCTCCTCGTCTACCGCGTCGACCGCCTCTCGCGCTCGGTGCGTGGCCTGGCCCAGATCCTCGACCGCCTCGACGCCGCCAAGGTCTCCTTCCGCTCGGCCACCGAGCCCTTCGACACCGCCTCCTCGGCGGGGCGGATGATGGTCCAGCTACTCGGCGTCTTCGCCGAGTTCGAGCGCTCCTCGATCGTCGAGCGCACGATCGCCGGGATGGAGCGAAAGGCCGCGCGGGGCGAGTGGACGGGCGGCTCGGTGCCCTTCGGCTACCGCGTCGATGAGGAGCGCCGCTTCCTCCTCCCCGACCCGACCACCGCAGCGGTCGTGCCACAGATCTTCCACCGCTACAGCGAGCGCCGGGAAGGCTCCTCGGCGCTGGCGGGCTGGCTCACCGAGCGCGGGTTGCGGACCCGCAACGGCAAGCCCTTCAACGTCCCGGCCGTGCTCAGCATCCTGCGCAACCGCGCCTACGTCGGGGAGATCTTCTTCCGCGGCGCCCACTACCCCGCCCCGCACGAGCCGCTGGTCGACCGCGACCTCTTCGAGCGCGCCCAGGAGATCCTGCGCGAGCGCAGCGAGGACATCTCGCTGCGTAGGTCCAACCAGTCCGAATACCTGCTCACGGGCCTCGTCAAGTGCGCCCGCTGCGGCAAGCGCTACGTCGGCGCCTCGGCCAAGGGCAACGGCGGTCGCTACCGCTACTACGTCTGCTTCTCGCGCCAGCGTTATGGCAAGGACACCTGCGACGCCGACCGGCTCCCGGCCGATGAGCTGGAGGAGGCGATCCTCGGCCAGCTCCTCGCGGTGCTCGAACGCGAGCCGGTGGTGCGAGAGGCGATCGCCTCGGCCTTCGATGAGCTGGAAGCCGAGCAGCCCCAGCGCGAGAAGGAGCTTTCGCGGATCGACGCGGAGGCGAAGCGGACCGGCGAATCGCTCGACCGCTACTTCCGCGCCTTCGAGGAGGGCACGATGCCCGAGTCGGCCTGCGCGCCGCGGATCGAGGACTTGAGCACCAAGTTGCGCGGCCTACAGGCGCGGCGCGAGGAGCTGGGCGCCGAAGAGCCGGAGCAGCATGAGCCGCTGAGCGACGAAGACCTGGAACTGCTGGTCGCTCACGTGCGGCAGGTGATCGACTGCGGCGACCCGCCGACCCGCAAGGCGCTGCTGCAATCTCTGGTCGATGAGATCCGGGTCGTCAGCCGGGCGGAGATCTACCCGTCTTTTTCTTTGCCAGCGGTTCGACCACCGACAGGATCAGTGCCCCCGGAGGGAATCGAACCCTCTCTTTCTCCAGTGTGTGTGACGAAAATAGTGACTAAGAGTCACACCGGAAAAGTGCATCTTCAACCGAAGAACCGCCCCCGCACCCGTTCCCAAAGCGACGGACCCTTCGGTTGCGCCCGGCGCCAGTCTTCCTCGCTCGGCAGCCGGCCCGCCTTACGCGCCCGCATCACACACTCCGTGTGGGCATGGCGCCGGCGCGCTTTGTCTCCCTCGGGCCAGATCAGGACGTGTTCGCTGAGGGCGGGGAGGTGCTTGCCGCAGAGGGGGCAGCGGTAAGTGGCCGGCTTCAGGTTTTGCGCCGGGCGCATCGACCACCAGCGGACCTGCTGGTCGGCCATGGCCGCTAGGTCGCGGTGGGGTGGAGGTCCGGCGTCTCGGTGCCGCCGCGGCGGTGCTCGGTCTGGGTGACGACGTCGAAGAAGTGGTCGTTGCGGCCGCGGCGCATCGGCCGCGGGAAGGCGTGGCGGGCGCGGCGGTGGGCGGCGGCGATGGTGCGGAAGCTGCGCTCGTGGCCGGGGGTCCAGCGGATGCCGAAGATCTCCCGCACCCGCGGCGGCAGCGTGCCCTTGATGACGAGGTTCTGGACGGCGATGTTGCCGCGGGCCGCCGCCGGCACCGGCTGCTCGAAGGCGACCAGCGGCGCGAACTTGAGCCCGTGCGGCGTCGCCTGCAGGTCGGGCGAGGTCATCCGTTCCTCCCACCAGGCGGCGAACTCGCGGTAGCTGCCCGGCACCTCGCTGCGCGGCAGCCCGAACAGCTCGCCGAACCGCACGTAGTCCTGCCAAAGCTCCTCGCGCTCGGCGGCCGAGAGCGGCCGCACCATCGTCTCGTACATCGCCCGGCCCGAGTCGGCGATCACCGCCAGGGTCCACAGCATCAGCTCGGGGTCGAAGGCCGAGTAGGCGCTGCCGGCGGGGTGCTTGCCGGCGGCCTCGGGGATCTCGCCCTCGACCCGCTCGTGCAGGCGGTGCACCGCGGCCAGCGCCTTGTCCGCTTCCTCCTTACTGCCGAGGAAGACGGTCTCCTGGATCTTGGCCGTGCGGGCGAGGCGAGTGAAGGGCCAGTCGCCGGCGCTGGTGCTGAGCATCGTGCCGGTGTAGGTGAGCGGCTCCAGTGCCCCGATCAGCAGCGCCCGCTGCCCGTAGAGCAGGCCGACGGCGCGGTCGCCGTGGACCCGGCGCGCCATCGAGCGCCCCGGGGGGAAGTAGTGCCCATCGTCTCCCGCAGAACTGGCCACGCAGCCAACTTTACCGACCAATTCAGCAGAAGACGTTCAGTTCTTCGCAGAGTTCCGAGCTGAGGCCGCCCAATTCCGATACTTCCGATTCGAGGTTTTCCAGCCGGCTTCCCAGTTCGCCCGTGCCTTCGCCTGCTTCGAACCGTTCGCGCAGTTCGCCCAGTTCCGCTTCCAGCGATTCGACTTCGGCCGCCCCGGATGGCCCTTCCGGGCCTTCGGCGCCGCGCGGCCCGGCCGGACCCTGGGCGCCCCGGGCGCCGCTGGGGCCGGTCTGGGCGAGCAGGGCCAGGCCGGAGCCGATTGCGGCGCTGAGCACGCAGACGCCGACCAGGAGCGCGATGAACTGGTTGCGGGGCAGGGAGACCATCGGCGGCCCGGGATCATCGCACCGCGACGACCCCCCGCCGCCACGGTGCGCACCAAGTCCCTCCCGGCTACTTCGGCCCTCGACGCGAGAGTGCCACCAGCGCTGCCCCGGATTCGCGCGCCGGCGCCAGCCCGCGCAGCTCGTGGGCGGCAAAGATCTCGTCCAGCTCCTCGCGGCTCAGGGTCTCTCGCTTCAGCGCCTCGCGGGTGAGGTGGTCGAGGCAGCGGCGATTGGCGGTCAGCAGCGTTCGTGCCCGCCGGAAGGCTTCGCGCGCCAGCGTCATCGCCGCCAGGTCGACGTCGCGGCGGGTCTGGTCGGAGACCGCGTAGTCGCCGGTCGGCAGCGCGATCGGCGGCGGCCCGTCGGCGTCGACCGCGACCCCCATCCCGAACTCGGAGACCATCTGCTTGCAGACCGCGTGCACCCGCGCCAGGTCGTCGACGGCGCCGGAGTAGGACTCGCCCAGCACCTCCTCCTCGGCGGCGCGCCCGCCCAGCAGCGTCACCACCTCGTCGAAGAGCTCGTCGCGGGACTTGAGGTAGCTGTCTTCCTGCGGCGAGTGGGCGACGAAGCCAAGCGCCGGCCCGCGCGGGACGATGCTGAGGATCTCCGGCGGGTCGAGCCCGAGCAGCTTGCGGCAGAGCGCGTGCCCGGCCTCGTGGTAAGCGACGATCCGCCGCTCGTGCTCGCTCAGGCGCCGCGCCTGCTGGGAGCCGACCGCCTGCCGCAGCAGCGCCTCGTCAAGGTCGTCGCGCGCGGTCGCCGGGCGGCCGGCGCGGCCGGCGATGATCGCCGCCTCGTTGAGCGCGTTGGCGAGCTGGGCGCCGGTCATCCCGGTCGTCTTGCGGGCGACGTCGGCGAGGTCGAGGTCGTCGGCCAGCGGCTTGCCCTTGGCGTGGGCGCGCAGGATTGCCTCGCGCCCGTCGCGGTCCGGCGGCGCCACCAGCACCTGGCGGTCGAAGCGCCCCGGCCGCAGCAGCGCCTTGTCGAGCTTGTCGACGTTGTTGGAGGCGGCGATCACGATCACCGTCCCCGGGTCTTTCTCGAAGCCATCGAGCTCGACTAGGAGCTGGTTCAGCGCCTGCTCGCGCTCGCTAGTGCCGCCGTCGCCGCCACCGCCGCTGCGGTGGCCGCCGACCGCGTCGATCTCGTCGATGAAGATCACCGCCCGGCCCGACTTGCGCGCTTCCTTGAAGAGGCGGCGGATGCGGGCGGCGCCGCGGCCGACGAACATCTCGACGAAGCTGGAGCCGGAGGCGGAGTAGAAGTCGACGCCGGCCTGGGCGGCGACCGCGCGGGCCAGCATCGTCTTGCCGGTGCCGGGCGGTCCGTAGAGGAGGACGCCGCGCGGCGGCTGGGCGCCGAGCGAGGCGAAGCGGTCGGGTTCGCGCAGCCACTCGGCGACGTCCATCAGCTCGTCCTTGGCGGCGTCGACGCCCTGCACCTCCTCCCACAGCACCGGCTTCACCTTGTTCGCCTTCACCGTCTCCGGCTTGGTCGAGCCCATCGTGCTGCGCATCAGCCGCAGGAAGATCATCAGCAGCATGAACATGAAGACGACCCCGAATATCGGGTACCAGTTGAAGAAGAATTCCTGGATTTCGGTGGTCGTCAGCGCGAGCGGCGGATGCACTTGGTTTCTGCCTTTGGGATCGGGTCCGGGCTAGCCAGTCTGCTTGGAAAAGCCCGATTCACCAATCACACATCCGTCCAGAAGAGGCGAAATCGCTAAAGAAAGCCCCCTCGACGTAAACGCTGGACGGACGTCAGCCGCGCTCGACCTGGGAGCCGCCGACGATCGCCTCCTCGCCGGAGTCGGCGAAGACGATCCAGGCCTTGTTGCCGCCGTCGTAGTCGGGGGCCCAGAGTTTGAGGGTGGCGGGGCGGCCCCAGACCGTGACGCTCTCCTCGCCGGTCGCCTCGAGCCCGCGCCAGACCCGCACGAAGGGGTTGCGCTCCCACTCCTCGCCGATCGTCGTCGGTTCGCGGTGGCCGGGGTGGACGACGGTCTCCGGCGGCAGCTCCATGAGACGCATTACCGAGGCCTTGAGGTCGGCGAAGCCGCTGGCGCCGGGGGCCATGGTGCCGCCGACGGTTCCTTTGAAGAGGACGTCGGCGGTGAAGACGTCGCTGCCGTTCACCAGGAAGGCGAGGTGGCCGGCGGCGTGTCCGGGGGTGTAGAGCGCCTCGATCGCGAGCCCGCCGGCGTCGAGCCGCTCGCCGTCGCCGAGGACGATCGCCACCTCCTCGTCGAGTGCCGCCGCGGTCTCGGCGTGGGCGACCAGCGGCGGCTTGCCCAACTGCTCGCGCGCCTCGGCCAGGCCGGCGATGTGGTCGGGGTGGGGGTGGGTGACGAGCACGTGGGTGATCTCGATCCCGTCCCGCTGGGCTTGCTCCAGCAGCGGTCCCAGCTCGTCGTTGCCGTCGATCAACACGCCGCTGCCGCGCTCGAGGTCGGCGACCAGGTAGGCGTTTGACAGCCACATCGGGTTCTCGGTCCTCTCGACGATCAAGGCTCCTCCTCTAGCTCGCGGTCGGCACGGCACTGCCGTCGAGCAGCGTAGCCGCGACCAGCTCCGGGTCGTCCCAGGTCGGCGTGTGGCCGACGTCGGGGAGGACGAGGAAGCGGGCGCCGGCGGGGCGGCGCTCCGGCCGCGGCGGCCCGACCAGGCGGTCGCGCTCGCACCAGGCGATCGTCACCGGCACCTCCTCGGGATAGCCGGCCGGGTCGAAGACGTGCTCGCGCATTGCCCGGTTGGCGCCCTCATAGCCGTCGGCGTCGATCCAGCCGAGGACCAGCTCGCGGCCGGCGGCGGCGGGGATCCGCTCCGGGTGGGCGGCGAAGGTGGCGAGCATCCGCCGCCGCAGCGCCCGCACTCGCAGCGCCGCCGTGACCAGCGGCCGCGCCCCCTGCGCCAAGCTGCGCAGGTCGCGCTGGCGCGGGCCGATCGGCGCCCGCCAGAGGCCGGCGGGGGAGATCGCCGTGACCGAGGCCGCCGCTCCCGACCGTCCCATCTCCAGCCCGACCCAGGCGCCGAGCGAGTTGCCGGCGACGTGCGGCCGCTCGACCCCGAGTTGCCGGCAGCGCTCGGCCAGTGCCGCCGCCAGGTTCGCCGCCGTCGGCTCGACCGCGTCTGGCAGCGCTGGCTCGTCGCCGAAGCCCGGCATGTCGAGCACGATCACCTCACGCTCGGCGGCGAGCAGGTCGACGACCGGCGCCCAGACGTTCCCCGAAGCCCCCAGCCCGTGAACCAGGAGCAGCGGCTCGCCGCTCCCCTTCCTCAGGACCATCGCCTCAGCCCCATCGCGGTTTGGCGAAGAGCGCCTGCACGTCGCCGATCCGCCGCTCGCGGAAGCCCGCCTCCGAGGAGCAGAGGTAGAAGTCCCAGAGGCGTCGGAAGCGCTCGTCGTAGCCCTCCCCGCGCAGCCGCCCCCAGGCCTGGTGGAAGCGCTGGCGCCAGGCGGCCAGGGTCGGTGGGTAGTGGGCGGTGATGTCCTCGGCCCAGATCTGCCGCAGGTCGGTCTCGCTTGCCACGCAGTCGGCGATCACCTGGTTGGAGGGCAGGCAGCCGCCGGGGAAGACGTGGGTGTTGGCGAAGCTGCGCATCCCCTTCTCGGCCTCGTAGAGGCGGTCGTCGATCGTGATCGCCTGCAGCAGCATCAGCCCGTCGGGGGCGAGAAGCTCCGAGCAGCGGCGGAAGAAGCGGCCGAAGTCGCGCCAGCCGACCGCCTCGATCATCTCCACCGAGACGAGCCGGTCGAAGCGGCCCCCGAGATCGCGGTAGTCCTGCAGCAGCACCGTGACCCGGTCCTCCAGGCCGGCCTCGCGCACCCGCCGCAGCGCCAGCTCGTGCTGCTCGCGCGAGATCGTCGTCGTCGTCACCCGGCAGCCATGGTGCGACGCGGCGTGGACGGCGAGCCCGCCCCAGCCGGTGCCGATCTCCAGCAGGTGCGTCTCCGGCCCCAACTCCAGCCGCTCGCAGATTCGTTCCAGCTTCGCCAACTGTGCCTCCTCCAGGCTCGCCCCCGGCGCGGGGAAGTAGGCGCACGAATACATCATCCGTTCGTCCAGAAAGGAAGCGAAGAGGTCGTTGCCGAGGTCGTAGTGGGCGGAGATGTTCTCCCGCGCCCGAGTGCGGGTGCTGTCCGGCACGAGGTGGCCAAGCCGGTGCAGCAGACCGCGAGGGCGTGCCACGGCGCCCCGTAGGCCGTCGAGGTCGCGAAGTTCGCGTGCTGCGATGCGGATCAGCGCGACCAAGTCGTCCGCATCCCAGGCGCCGGCGACATAGGCCTCGCCTAGGCCGAGGCTGCCGTGGAGGGGGCCGCGCCAGGCCGCCGGATCGTGGACGGTGACCGTCGCTCGGAGGTCGGCGGCGGGGGGCCCGAAAGCGATCCGGCGGCCGCGGTCCACCACCTCGACGCGACCGGCCTCGAGCCGCCGCAGGACAGTCCTCACCGCCGCCCCGGAGACGCCGCCGCTCATGGCGCCACGAATCCTTTCGGGCGCCTCCCCTCAGGGTGAGGGAAGTAACGCGCGCCCTTCAGCCGCAGCCGCAGCGCCTGCGCGTAGATCCGCGCCACCGTCTGCAGCGACGTGGCCGGGTAGCGGGCCAGCGTGCGGGTCAAGAGCGCCCGGCTCAACTCGCGGCGGCGCAGCGAGAGGGTGGCGTCGAAGGACTTGGCCCGGGGCGCGCCGGCCTCGCGCGGCCGCGACTCGATGTGGACCGCCAGTCGCTCACCCGGTTCGCCGGCCCGGAAGGCGTAGGTCTGGCCCATCCCCATCAGCGGGGAGACGTGGAGCGTCTTGTCGAGTTCGTCGCTCAGCACCGGTCCTTCCGCCTCGCCGCGGGCGAGGACGTATGCGTGGCGCTCTCCCCAGGGAATGTTATTGACGTCAGCGACCACAGCTTCGACTTTCTCACCCCCGGCACCGAAGCAGTAGTAGAAGCTGACCGGGTTGAAGCTGTGGCCGAGGTAGCGCAGGCCGGCGAGCAGCCGGACCGGACCGGCGGGACGGTCGCCGCCGGCGGCCTCGACCGCGTCCCGCGCGCACTCGGCCAGCGGCCGCGCCGGGTCGCCCATGAAGTCCCCGCGGCGGAACCGCGCCGGTGCCGGCCGCCGCGCCGAGAACAGCGGGTAGGGGTCGAGCACCCCGGGCAGCTCTTCCAGGTCTAGGTACATGAGGAAGAGGCGGTAGCGGAACTCGTGCCCGACCGGCTCGAAACGCCGGTGCCGCACCCACCCCTCGTACAGCGCCGACTCGCTCATGCCGCCACCGTGGCCTCCCGGGCGACCAGCAGCGAGGCACAGGCGCGCTGGGCGCTGAGGACGCCGTCCTCGTGGAAGCCCCAGCCCCAGTAGGCGCCGCAGAAGTGGGTGCGGCGGGCGCCGCTGATCTCGGCCTGCCGGGCCTGGGCGGCGACCCCCTCGCGAGTGTAGACGGGGTGCTCGTAGGTGAAGGAGGCGAGGACCTGCGCCGGGTCGACGGCGCTGGGGCGGTTCAGCGTCAGCAGGTACTCGCGCCGCGCCCGCAGGCGTTGCAGGTTGTTCATCCAGTAGGTGACGGTGGTGCGGCCCGGGCGCTCGCCCGCGCCGGCGAGGTGGAAGTTCCAGCTCGACCAGGCCGCCCGCCGCCGCGGCAGCAGCGCCGTGTCCGTGTGCAGGAGCGCCTGGTTGCGCTGGTAGGGGATGGCGCCGAGGACCTCCAGCTCGGGCTCACTGGGATCCGCCAGCAGCGCCAGTGCCTGGTCGGAGTGGGTGGCGATCACCACCTGGTCGAAGTCCTCCGTCTCGCAGCCATCCGCCTCGACTACTACCCGCTCGGGCAGCCGTTCGATCCGCCGCACCGGCGCTCCCAGTCGCACCCGCTCGCCCCAGGGCCGCGAGATCGCCTCGACGTAGCGCCGCGAGCCGCCGCGGACCGTCCGCCAGCGCGGCCGGTCGCGGACGCTGTACATGCCGTGGTTGTCGAAGAACTCGGCCATGAAGCTAGCCGGGAAGCTCCACATCTGCTCCGGGTCCGCCGACCAGACCGCACTTGCCTGCGGCACGATCAGTCGCTCGACGAAGTGCTCGGAGAAGCCGCGCTGCTCGAGCCAGTGGCCGAGCGAGGGCGCGGTTCCGTTAGTCCCGATCAGCTCCTGCGCCTCGCGGTTGAAGCGGCGCCAGTCGCGCAGCATGCCGAGGAAGCGGGGGTCGACGAGGTGCGAGCGGCGGGCGAAGAGCCCGCGCGGCGTGCCGGAGTACTCGAAGCCGCCGCGCCCGTCCGAGACCGAGAAGCCCATGTGCGAGGGCTGGCTCTCGACCCCGAGCTCGGCCAGCAGCCGTTCGAAGTTGGGGTAGTTGCGGTCGTTGAAGACGATGAAGCCGGTGTCGATCCAGTGCTCCTCCTCGCCGTCGTGCACCCGCACCGTGTGCGAGTGGCCGCCGAGCCGCTCGTTCGCCTCGTAGACGACGATCTCGTGCTCGTGGTGGAGCAGGTGGGCGGCGGTGAGCCCTGCAATTCCGGTGCCAACGATCGCGATCCTCATCGGCCCTCCCTACGGATGCCGGGACCGATCGGTTGCATCGGGTCCCCTGACCGGGGTCGGCTCAGTCGTAGGGCGCGTAGAAGATGCGACCACCGAGCAGTTGCGAGACGGTGGTGAAGCGGTAGCCGCGGGAACGCAGGGTGTCGATCACCTGCGGCAGCGCCGCCAGGGTCTCGCTGCGGTTGCCGCCGCCGTCGTGCATGAGGATGATCGAGCCCGGCTGGGTGGTGCCGACGATCGTGTCGTATATCGCCGCCTCGCCCGGGGTCGACCAGTCACGCGGGTCGACGTTCCAGGTGACCGTGAACATCCCGAGCGAGGCGGCGCTGGCGATCACCGCGGCATCGACCGCGCCGCCCGGCGGCCGGAACAGGCAGGGCTTGAAGTGGGTGAACTCCTCGATTCTCGCCGCCGCCCCAGCGATCTGCTCGTAGTCGGGCAGTTCGACGTGGTTCATCGTGTGGTCGCCGATCTCGTCGCCTTCGGCGAGGATCCGCCGCATCGTCGCTTCCCGGCCCGGCATCTCCACGCCGATCTCGAAGAAGGTCCCGGGCACGCCCTTTTCGCGCAGCACCCGCAGGAATTCTGGGGTGTATTCGCTGGGGCCGTCGTCGAAGCTGAGGGCGACGACCTTGCGGTCGCTGGGCCCGCTGCTGACGAGGCCCGAGCCGGGAGTGCAGCCGATCGCACGCACTGGCCGCAGTCGGAACGGCGAGGGCGCCTGACCCGGCGCCGGGTAGGAGTCGACGCAGGTGCCAGCGCGGCAGCCGCGCTCGGTGATCGCGCGCCAGCGGTAGCGGCCTGGTCGCAGGCCCGCGTCGCTTGGGACGAAGGCCGCGGTCAGCCGGGTCGGGGCGGGGCGACGCACCGTCGCCGTGACCGTGCCCCGGCTCGCGACCGTGCCGTCGGCCGCGAGCGTCTCCAGGCCGAGCCGCCGGTGCGCCCGCGGGCCGCCGAGGCAAAGCCGCCGCCGGTTCCCGCCGTCACTGAGGTCGAGGCAGAGATAGCGGTCGCTCCCGCCGCCTGCCTGCGGCTGCGGCGCCAGCCGCGCCAGTGCCACCGGCCGTGCAGTCTGCAGGCTGAGCACGAGCTCGCGGCCGTGCTGGGAGACGCCGGCGTGGACGATGCCCTGCGGCGTACCCGCCCGGGCCGGTGCCGCCGCGGCGAGCACCAGCGCTGCCGCCAGGAGGGCGACGGTGGGGGCGGTCTTGACGGCGGCGGCGATCGACGGGTTCACGGGTTTGGGAATAGCGGCATATGAATACTAGGAACGCTTCCCCGTGCCCTGCGGGTGGTTTCGGTACCCGGATGGGGGGTGGCGGTTGCCACAAGCCGCACATGCGGGTTACCTTCTGAGGGTCTTGGCCCAACTAGCGCTCGTCCAATCCCCAAGCCCGGTGGCTGCTGAGCCAGGAGGAACCGGGCCGATGGACGAGAGACCAGGCCCGGCCCCTTGAGCAAGCGCCCGGCGGGGGCGCTTGCGGGCATAGCCATGATCCTTCTCCTCGCGGCTCCGGCCGCGGCGGAGGCGAGCCTGCCGGCACCGCTGCGGGCGACGCTCTTCGCGGTGCCGCGGCCGACGCTGCCGCCGCGCGACGTGGTTGTCAACAAGCCGGGGGCGGCCTCGGCGCGGATCTCCGCCAGTGCCGAAGCCGGTCGCTACCCGATCAACGACGGCAGCGAAGCGACGATCGCGGTCCAGGTGACGGCCGCCTGCGAACAGAGCTGCACCGCTGCCGACCCGCAGGCGATCGCCAACATGATCGGCAGCTTCATCCACGGCCCCGAGGTCACCCTGCTTACGGTGCAACTGGACACGCCCTTCCAGCTCGGCTTCGACTGCGGCTTCGACGCCCAGTCCTGCTACTTCGGCGGCGAGAACAAGATCGTCATCAGCGGCAACGCGGAAACGGCTCCGGACAGCGCCAGCCGCGAATTCGTCCTCGCCCACGAGTACGGCCACCACGTCGCCCAGCACCGTGATCTGCCCGCCCCCTTCACTTCGGCGATCGACTGGGGGACCGAGCGCTGGGCGACCGCCGTCCACGTCTGCCAGGGCCACCGCAATGGCCACTTCTTCCCCGGCGACGAGGGCACCCACTACTACGAGGACCCCGGCGAGGCCTTCGCCGAGTCCTTCGCCTTCAACCGTTTCCCCGATGCGGCTGTGCAGTGGGCCTGGGCACCTGCGCTCAGGCCCACTGCCGCCTCCCTGCGGGCGTTACGGGAAGACGTGCTGCGCCCCTGGACCAGCCGCCACACCATCACGGTCAGCGGCCGCGTGCCGCGCCACGGCACCGCGGTGGCGGAGATCCCGACGCCCTTCGACGGCCAGGTCAGCATCGGCCCCGTCGGCGAACCGCGCCTCGGCTACGAACTGATCCTCCGCAACCACTCCGGCAAAGTCCTGCGCAAGTCACGCGAGGGCGTTTCGCTGCGCCACCGCCTCGACTACACCGTCTGTGGCCAGTCGCAGCTCCGCGTCGGGGTGCGCAGCCTCGGCGCCCCCGGCAAGGAGTTCACGCTGACGGTGCAGCGGCCCTAGCGGGCGATAGTGGTTTCGAGCCGACCCAGCGACGGCGACTCGATCACGATCTCGTCGCCGTCGGCGAGCCAGACCCGCGGGTCGCGGACGCTGCCGACGCCCTCGGGCGTGCCGGTGGAGACGATATCCCCGGGCTCCAGCGTCATCAGCCCGGAGAGGTGGGAGAGCAGCGCCGGCATGCCGAAGATGAGGTCGGCGGTGGAGGCGCTCTGCATCTCCTCGCCGTTGAGGGTGAGGCGGATCTCGATCGCGTCGGCCGGCCCGGCCTCCTCAGAGGTGACCAGCGCCGGCCCGCAGGGGGCCGAGCCATCGAAGACCTTGCCGGACATCCACTGCGGGGTGGAGAACTGGAGGTCGCAGGCCGAGAGGTCGTTGAGCAGCGTGTAGCCGGCGATGTAGCCGAGGGCCTCGGCCTCGGGCACGTCCTTAGCGCGGCGGCCGACGACGAAGGCGACCTCGGCCTCGTAGTCGACCTTGCGGCTGTTGGCCGGCAGTTGCACGGTGGCGCCCGGGGCGGCCAGCGCGTTGCGGTACTTGCCGAAGATCGTCGGCGCCTGCGGCACCTCCATCCCGCCCTCCGCCGCGTGCTTGCCGTAGTTGAGACCGATGCAGATGATCTTCTCCGGGTCGGTGATCGGCGCCAGCAGCCTCACCGCGGCCAGCGGGTGCGAGGGCGCGCCAGTGTCGCCGAGCCGGGCCCGCAGGTCCTCAAGCCGGTCGGCGACGAGCAGCTCGCGCAGCCCGCCCCGGTGCGGCTCGCCCAGCAGCGCCCAGGCGTCGACGACGCGATCGTCCTCGAGCACCCCGGCTCGCGCCCCGTCTCCGGCGTCGTAGCTGACCAGCCTCACGGGGCCGGAGCCTATGCGACCTCCGGTTCCGGCTCGACCTCGAACTCGGTGCCGACCAGGGTCTCGCGCTCGATGTCGCTCTCGCGGACCAGCCAGAGGGCCAGCGCGGCGCCGGCGAGGGAGAGCACGGCGCCGACGAGGATGATCGAGTTGAGGCCATGGATGAAGCCCTGCTCGGCGGCGTTGCGGGTCAGCTCGCGGGCGCCGGGGGGCAGCGAGGAGAGGGCCTGCGGCAACGCCCCCGAGGAGGTCGCTTCGACCAGACCGCGGGCCTGGTCGTGGCCCAGCGCTGGCGCCACTTCCTGCGCCTTGGAGGCGCCGACGCCGAGGAAGATCGCTCCCCAGGCGGCAATGCCGACGGCGATCCCTACCTGGCGGAAGGTGTCGTTGATCCCCGCCGCCATGCCGCTCTGCTCCTTTGGCACGACGCTGAGGGCGACGTCGGCGATCACCGGATTGAGCAGGCCGACGCCGATGCCGCTGACGATGAAGCCGCCCAGCAGCGCCGTCCATTCCGAGTGCACGCCGAGCCCGCCCATCAGCAGCAGGCCGATGCCGGTGAGGGCGAGGCCGGCGCTCATCAGGTAGCGGGCCTGCACTTTGGCCAGGGCGACCCCGGCCAGCGGCGCGACGACGAAGGCGCCGACGGTGATCGGCAGGTAGCGCACGCCCGCTTCGATCGGCGAGAAGCCGAGGAAGCTCTGCAGGTAGAGCGTCAGGTAGAGGAAGAGCGCGAACATCGAGCCGGAGACGGCGAAGGCCGCCAACTGAACGCCGGTGAAGGCGCGGCGCCGGAAGAAGCGCAGCGGCAGCATCGGCTCGCTCACCCGCAGCTCGATCACGATGAAGGCGGCGAGCAGCGCCGCAGCGCCAGCGAAGAGCGAGACGATCAGCGGGCTGCCCCAGCCCTCGTCGTTGCCGCGGACCAGGCCCAGCAAGAGGAGGAAGAGCGCGACCGAGAAGGTGACGAGGCCGCCCCAGTCGATCCGGGTCGCGTTGGGGTCGCGCGACTCGGCCAGCTTCCAGTAGGTGACGACGATCGCCGCCAGGCCGATCGGGACGTTGACGAGGAAGACCGACTGCCAGCCGAGGCCGTCGGTGAGCAGGCCGCCGACCAGCGGCCCGATCGCCACCGCGACGCCGATCGTCGCTCCATATATCCCCATCGCCATGCCGCGTTCGGGGCCGCTGGGGAACTCCTGGGCGACCAGCGCCAGAGAGACGGCGAACATGATCGCGCCGCCGACGCCCTGCAGGCCGCGGGCGAGGTTGAGGAAGGTGGGGTCGGGCGAGAGGCCGCAGAGCAGCGAGGCGAGCGAGAAGATGCCGAGGCCGATCGCGAAGACGCGGCGGCGGCCGAGCCGGTCGGCCAGCGAGCCGGCGGTGAGGACCAGCGCGGCGAGGGAGAGAGCGTAGGCGTCAATCACCCACTGCAGGTCGGTGAAGCTGCCGCCGAGGTCCTTCTGGATGTCCGGCAGCGCCGTGTTGACGACGGTGATGTCGAGCAGCAGCATGAAGGTGGCGACGCAGACCGCGCCGAGCGTCCACCACTTGCGGTTGCCTGGGGAAGTCATCTGGGTGGAGGTCATCTGGGGCTCCAATGCGTCGGGTACAATTCGTAAGGAAGCCTTGTCAGGTCTCCTGACTAGGCGAACTTATCAGGTCTCCTTACTAAATGCCCGCAGAGAAGAAAACCGCCATCTCCCAGGTCCCGCTCACGGGCCTGCTCGACATCGTCTTCGAGGCGCTCCTGGCCGAGTTCCGCAGCGAGCTCGAGGCGGCGGGCTACGACGACATCCGTCCCACCCACGGTTGCATCTTCCGCTTCGTCCGCGAGGACGGCATGCGCCTGACCGAGCTGGCGACCCTGGCCGGGATGACCAAGCAGTCGGTGGGGGAGGTGGTCGACGATCTCGCCGCCCTCGGCTACGTCGAGCGCGTCCCCGACCCCGACGACCGCCGCGCCAAGCTGATCTCCCTCACCGCCAAGGGCGAAGAGGCCCAGCGGGTCGGCTACGGCCTCTTCGCCAAGCTCGAAGACCGCTGGTCCGAGCGCTACGGCCCCGAGCGCCTCGAGGCGATGCGCGCCCTGCTCGAAGAGATCGCCGCCACCGAGGCCCCGCACCTCGTCCCCGAGCTCTCCCGAGCGGCCCAGTCCCCCCATCTCGCCACCGCCTCCTGACCGCCCCGCCCGGCCCCTCGACCACCCCGCCGATGCGCTAGCTTTGCGTCCCCGGGCCGCTCCCATGGCCCATCCGAGGACCCATCTCGGGGGCGTAGCTCAGTTGGTTAGAGCGCCGGCCTGTCACGCCGGAGGTCGCGGGTTCGAGTCCCGTCGCTCCCGCTTCGCCGTGCCGTGAGCCGATCGCACCGGCCCCGCTGTGTATCCGTTACGCCCTCCTGCCGTCCGTGTCCCGCTCTGCTCCGCGTACGACAACGTGAGCTTGTCGTGATCGCGAAAATGGCCGTGATAGTTTCGTACTGGGGAGGTTAATCGCAAGTTTGACCGGCACGTAAACTTGCAGAAACAGTGACAATTACGAAACTCTACGTGTAGACTACGAGCACGATGTGGGCGAAAGAACGCGAGAAGACGCTGGAAAACATCGTGCTGCTGAGAAAAGCCGAGGCTGAGACCCGCAATCCGGATGTTGTCAGTGTCCGTGAAGACCTGGAAGGGCAACTCGGCGGAGCGGTGCCACGCAGTCTCTCCGCAAGTGTGCTCGGCGTAAGCCACACCGCGCTGAACAACTGGATCGCCGCTGGGGACATTCCGGTTGTCATCTCCGAGCGTGGCCGCAAGGAGGTTCCGATTCCGGTTCTGCTCGAGCTCTGGGAGCGGGTCGAACAGGAGCGGAAGGCCGGCAAGCGCAAGCGTCATCTGCTGGAGCCGGCGATGATCGAAGCCCGCCGGCGCGCGGAGCGGATGCGGCCTCGCGTAGACGCGGACGAGCGCCCCGCCTCACACCGGGCAGCCGAGCTTCGCGGCCTCGCCTACCACCGGGTTCTGGCCCCGCGGCTGCGACGCCCGATGGTCGAGGCTGCCCGCCGCAAGCTCCAGCGCTGGCGGGAGGAGGGGACCATCGACCCCCGGTACGCGCAGGCCTGGGAAGACGTCTTCGTGATGCCGATGGCGGACATCCGCCGAGCGATCACCGCGGATGACGAACGGGGGAGGGACCTGAGGCAGAACTCTCCGCTCGCCGGACTTCTCAGCGAGCCCGAGCGCCGCCGGATCATCGAAAGCGTCTGAGCCGTGCGCCGCGATCAGTTCGAGCACGTGATCGCGGCGGCGGCTGACGTCTGCGGCGAACGGGAGATAGTCATCATCGGCAGCCAGGCGATCCTCGGCAACGTCGACGACCCGCCCCCGAGCATGCTCCTCTCGATGGAGGCGGACGTCTACCCACGCAGAGACCCCAGCAAGGCGATTGAGATCGAGGGAAGCCTCGGCGACGGCTCTCACTTCCAAGCCACCTACGGCTTCTACGCCCAAGGCGTGGGCCCTGAGACCGTCGTCGGGCCGGCCGGTTGGCAAGAGCGGCTCGTCAGGATTGTGATCCCGGCCCGGGTGGCGCGGTCCGAGGAGACCGTCGCACTCTGCTTGGAGATGCACGACCTCGTCCTGGCGAAGTGCGCCGCCGGGCGCGACCGTGACTGGGATTTCGCTCGCGAAGCGATCGCGGCAAGCCTCGTTCGTCTCGACGAGCTGCTTCAGCGTGTCAACGAGATTCCGGAGCCGCCTGCGGATAGGGCGCATATCAGGCGGATGCTGGAAGGCTTAGCGGCTCAGGCCTAGCGCCGCATGGATGAGATCGTGGTCATCGGCGAGGGTGAGGGGCCGGAGGTCCTGCTCGTTCACGGGGGCGCGAGCCCGGCGACGACGTGGTCGGGGCTCGAGTCCCTGAGGGATCGCTGGACGCTGGTTACCGCTCATCGGCGTGGCTTTCCGCCCAGTCCACCGCCACCGGACGGGCGCCAGGACTTCGACCTCGACGCCACCGATCTGATGCCGTTGCTCGAGCGGCGGCCCCATGTCTTCGCGCACTCCTACGGCGCGCTTGGGGCGCTGATCGCGGCGGCGGAGCGCCCGGCACAGGTGCGGTCGCTGACCCTGATCGAGCCGCCGCTCTTCCACCTGCTCCCCGACGATTCCGAGCTGATGCGCTTCCAGCGCATGGGCGATGAGGTTCTAGCCCAAGGCCTGGATGCGGACCCGGCGACGTTGCGAGGGTTCCTTCGGGTTGCGGGCTCCCCCGTTCCCGAGAGTGGTCCACTTCCCGAGGCCGTGGTCCAGGCCGTCAACCGCGCTCACGGCAGCCGATCGCCGTCCGACGCGCGTCCGCGGCTTGATGTCCTGCGCGAGGCGGGAATCCCGGTACTGGTCGCTTCCGGCGACCATGCCGCTTTCCTCGAGCGTGCGGCAGATGCTCTCGCCGTTGAGCTGCACGCGGAGCGACTGGTGGCTCCCGGAGCCGGCCATTTCGTCGCCGCGGCGCCCGGCTTCGCCGATCGCCTCGAGCGATTCCTCGTCGCGGCCCGCTAGCCCCTGGTGCGATAGCGAGGCCTTCTCAGTCCAAGGCTGTGAAGCATCGACCGTTGCAGTTCGATGATCCCCAGGGAGAGTGCCTCTCGGCACACCGCGCCGCGATCCCGAGGATTTCTGCGCAACGCCTCACCGACAACCCCAAGCACAACTCTGGGACTCAGCAGCTCTGACGGCGACAGATCCCGACCGAGCACGCGCATCATCTTCACCACCAGTTCTGGATCGGCGTCGACCCGCGAGTTGAAGGCTGCGCTGATCAGCGGCGAGCCAGCGGCGTCGGCCATGTCCTGGGCGAACCAGTACATCTGCCAGGCGTCGCGGTCGCGCTGGCGCCACCAGCGGCGCAAGGCCCTTTCGTCGCCGCTGGCGAGGGAGTGCTCGATCACCGGGGCCAGGGACTTTGCTTGGACGAGGGCGTCGGAGATGCCCTGGCCGGGGGTCGGGTCCTTGAAGTGACCGGCGTCTCCGAGCAGGGCCCAGCCGGGACCGATCGCCTGGCGGAAGAAGCCGTGCCAGTTCGTCATCAGTTGCACCGGAGCGACGCGGCGGCCTTGGGCCAGAGCCTCGCCGAGCTCGGGCCAGTGCACGACCCCCGCCTCGTAGGCGCCGGTGCGATTGGCGCGCAGCTCCTCGCGGCGCTCGATCGGGGCCACGTAGGCGGCGAGGAAGAGCCCGTTGTCGGTGGGGCTGGCGAGGAAGGCGTTCTCGCCGATGCTGCCGATCCATACCTGGCCCTGGTCAGCGGGGACTCCCTCGTAGTAGGACCAGAGGAAGGCCCGCTTCGGGGCGGTGCGGTGGTACTCGCGGGCGCCGGCGAGGCGGGCGACGGTGGAGCGGGCGCCGTCGGCGCCGACGACAAGAGGCGCTCGCAGCGGGCCGGCCGTGGTCTCGACTCCGGTCACCCGGTCGCCGTCCCGGACCAGGCCGGTGACAGTCGTCTTGGTCCGCAGCTCGGCCCCGGCGGCGACGGCGGCCTCGACCAAGATCGCGTCGAGGGTGACCCGCCGGGCGTTGACCATCGGGGCGCCGACCATCTCCTCGAGGCCGCCCTGCGTGACCCGGACGTCGTCAAGGGCGATGAAGCCGCGGTCGATCGCCGGCGTTACCTCCAGCAGCCGCTCGAGGACGCCGAGCTCGGCCAGGACCTTCACTCCCGGCGGCTGGAATCCCGTGGGTGGAGGGAACGTCGCTGGGGAACTCGGCCCGGTCGACGAGGCAGACCCGCAGGCCGCGGCGGCAGAGCAGCGTCGCCAGTGGCGAGCCGGCGCAGCGGGCGCCGACCACGATGACGTCGTACGAATTGCCGTCGGAACGTCGTTGTAACATTGTTATATGGAGGTTAGCGCAACTTCGACGCCACTACGGGAGCGCCTGCTTGCGACGGCTCGCGAGCGGATCGAAGAGACCGGTCCCGAGGCCCTCCGGGCCCGCTCGCTTACCACCGACGTCGGCACCTCGACCCAGTCGCTCTACACGCTCTTCGGCGGCATGCCGGGGCTGATCGACGCCGTCGTCGCCGACGGCTTCGACGAGTTCGCCGCCTTCGTCGAAGCGATCCCCGAGACCGACGACCCGGTCGCCGACTTCTTCGCCAAGGGCTGGGCCTACAGCGATTGGGCGCTCGCCCACAGCCAGCGCTACCGGCTCATGTTCGGTCTCAGCGGCGGCGAGCTGCGCCATCACGCGGGGCTAGAAGTAGCGCTCGCTGGCGCCGTCGCCAACTCGCCGCAGGCGCAGCGCTCGCTGAACGTGCTGGTCAACTCGATGCGGCGCGTCACCGAGTCCGGCCGCCTGGCGCCGATCGGCCCCGAAGTCGCCGCCGGCCAGTTCCTCAGCGGCACCCACGGCTACGTCCTGCTCCAGACCGGCGGCGTTTTCGGCTCCCCCGAGGATGGCCTGGCGGTGATCGCCGCCTTCGCCGTGAACCTCATGGTCGGCCTCGGCGACAGCCGCGAGCGCGCCTCCGCCTCCCTCGCCGACGCCATCGCCCGTCGTAGCTGAACGGTTTCGCCCCTGGCCGCGTATACGAGCGCCCAGAACTCAAGGCGTACCGGCCTGGGGCCGATCCCCGGGTGGCGTGACTCGCGCAACTCGGCTCATCCTCCTCGTCCTGGTCGGCCTCGCCGCCGCGCTCGGCCTGTCCGCCTGCGGCTCCGGCGGCGGCAAAGAGGGCGGCACGCTGCGCTCCACGATCGGCTCCTTCCCCGACTACATGGACCCGGCCCTCTCGCACACCGAGGAAGGCTGGACGGCGATGTACGACACCTATATCCCGCTTCTCACCTACGCCCACGCCAGCGGCAAGGCGGGTAGCCAGGTCGTTCCCGGACTCGCCCGCTCGCTGCCGCGGATCGGCGATGGCGGCAAGACCTACACCCTCACCCTGCGCGAGGGCCTCAAGTACTCCGACGGCACCCCGATCAAGGCTTCCGACTTCCCCTTCGCCGTCGAACGGGTCTTCCGCCTCAACTCCAGCGGCTCCCCCTTCTACACCGACATCGTCGGCGCCGAACATTTCGCCAAGACGAAGCAGGGCGGCATTCCCGGCATCGAAGCCGACGACAAGAGCGGCAAGATCGTCATCCACCTGGTCAAGCCGCGCGGCACCTTCACCAACGAGCTGGCGCTACCGTTCGTGGCGCTGCTGCCGCCGAGCACGCCGGAGAAGGACCTCTCAGCCGACCCGCCGCCCGCCACCGGGCCCTACGAGATCGTCAAATCGCAGCCGGGCCGCGGCTGGGAATACGAACGCAACCCGGTCTGGAAAAACAACAACGCGGCGCTGATGCCGGACATCCCCAGCGGCCACGTCGACAAGATCCAGGTCAGCGTCATCCGCAGCGGCTCGACCCAGGTCAATGAAATCGAACAGGGCCGCAGCGACTGGATGCAGAACTCGCCGCCGGCCGACCGCTATGCCGCGGTCAAGAGCAAGTTCGAAGGCACCCAGTTCCGCGTCGAGGAGACCAACAGCACCTACTTCTTCTGGCTCAACGCCAACCAGCCGCCTTTCAACGACGTGAAGCTGCGCCAAGCCGCCAACCTCGCCGTCAACCGCGCCGCCCTGGAACGGATCTACGCCGGCCAGCTGACCGCCACCCAGCAAATCCTGCCGCCGGGGATGCCCGGCTACAAGAAGCTCGACCTCTACCCCTACGACCTCGCCAAGGCAAAGGCCCTGTTCC
The DNA here is from genome assembly GCA_963708405.1 of uncultured Actinomycetes bacterium. Lineage (GTDB taxonomy): Bacteria > Actinomycetota > Thermoleophilia > Solirubrobacterales > 70-9 > VAYN01. The sequence goes on along the minus strand of CAVPSL010000001.1, from coordinate 444,331 downwards.
GGGAAGCGGACCCGAGCGACCGCCAGATCACCGTCTGGAGCGACAACGAAAGCCCCAACAACGAAGCGGCCGAATACCTCGCCGATGCCCTCGGCAAAGTCGGCTTCGAAACCAAGCTGAAAATCATCAACTCCGACAACTACTTCTCGATCGTCGGCAACGCGACCACGCCGGACCTCGACGTCGGCTACGCCAGCTGGTTCGAGGACTACCCGCACCCCAACACCTTCTTCCAGCCGCTGCTCTCCGAAGAAGCGATTGCGCCAACCAACGCCACCAACCTCGGCCGCTTCGCCGATCCCAAGCTGAGCGCCAAGATCGAAGAACTGGCCGAAGAGCAGTTCGGCCCTCAGCAGGAAGCTGCCTACGCCGACCTCGACCGCGAATTCATGGAACAGGCCCCCTGGATCCCCTACGGCACCAGCACTGCCGCCACCTTCGTCTCCAGCGCCATCGACCTCGACAAGGTCGTCTTCAACCCGACCTTCAACCAGGACCTAACCAGCTTCCAGTTCAAGTAGCGCCGCGCGGGCGCGCCCGCTCAGTCCTTCGGCGCGTAGCGGTGGTGCAGCATCAGCGAGTTGCCGTCGGGGTCTTTGAAGAAGGCCATGTGGCAGACGCCGCTGTCGATCGTCTCACCGAAGAACTGGGTGCCCTCGGCCTCGAGGGCGCTGCGGGAGGCCTCGACGTCGTCGACGTGGAGGGCGAGGGGGGTGCCCAGCGGGGTGAACTCGCGGCCGATTGAGGCGGCGTCGATGACCTGCAGGGTGAGGTTGCCGGTCTCGAACTCGCCGCCGGGGATTTTCCCGTAATCGGAGGAGTGCTCGAGGCCGAGGGTGCCGCCGTAGAACTCGACCGCGGCGGGGTAGTCCTTGACGAAGACGGTGAGGAAGTCGGCGCCGCCGACGGAGATTGCGCTCATCGCGCCAGGATAGCCGCGGCCGCCGGGAGCGGCCGCGCGGGCTACTCGTCCTCGCCCTCGAGCGCTTTTGCCAGCAGGTCGTGCAGCCGTACGCGCTCCTCGGAGGTGAGGTTGCCGAGCACCTCGTCCTCGAGGGACTCGAGCTTGCGCTCGGCTTCGGTCAGGGCCTTGCGCCCAGCCGGGGTGATCTCGACCAGGTGCCGGCGCCGGTCCTCGGGGTCGCGCCGGCGCTCGATGTAGCCGGCCTCGTCGAGGTCGTTGAGCAGCAGCACGCAGTTGTTGGGATCCAGCATCAGCAGCGCTCCCAGGCCCGACTGCAGGCAGGTTTCCTCGCGCAGGTGGTCGAGCGCGATTAGCTGCTTCAGCCGCATGCCGATCACCTCCTCGGTGGCCCGCCGGTAGACGACGCGCGAGAGCTGGGTGAGGAGTCCGATCGATCCAGTTGCGGTAGCCGGGTTCATCGCATATTCCTACGTACGCTAATGATCTTAACACTGTCAAAGATAATCACTGCTACAGTGATTATCCATGACTCAGCTTCTAACCAAAAGCCTAAACCAAGCCAACTCCAACTCAGAGCGGTCCCGCTGGGTCGCGCTCGTCGTTCTCTGCGTCGGCATGCTGATGATCGTCCTCGACGCGACGATCGTCAACGTCGCGCTGCCCTCGATCCAGTCTGACCTCGGCTTCTCGCAGTCGAGCCTGGCCTGGGTGGTCAACGCCTACCTGATCGCCTTCGGCGGCCTGCTGTTACTCGCCGGCCGGCTCGGCGACCTGCTCGGTCGCCGCAGCGTCTTCCTCACCGGCCTCACCGTCTTCACCCTCGCCTCGCTCGTCTGCGGCCTCGCCGACAGCCAGGCGGTCCTGATCGGCGCCCGCTTCGTGCAGGGGGTCGGCGGCGCCCTCACCTCGGCCGTGATCCTCGGCATGATCGTGACGATGTTCCCCGAGCCCGGCGAGCAGGCGCGGGCGATCGGCGTCTACAGCTTCGTCGCCTCGGCCGGCGGCTCGATCGGCTTGCTCGCCGGCGGCGCCCTCACCGAGGCGATCAACTGGCACTGGATCTTCTTCGTCAACCTGCCGATCGCCGTTGCCACCGGCGTCTTCGCCGTGCGCATACTGGCCCGCGACAAAGGCCTCGGCCTCGGCCGCGGCGCCGACATCCCCGGTGCCCTGCTGATCGTCTCCTCGCTGATGCTCGGCGTCTACACGATCGTCGAGGCCGCCAACTACGGCTGGGGCTCGGCCCACACGCTCGGTTTCGGCGCCGTCGCCGCCGCCCTGCTGGCCGGCTTCATCGTCCGCGAGAGCCGCGCCGAGAACCCGCTGGTGCCCTTGCGGATCTTCCGCTCTCGCAACCTCAGCGGTGCCAACGCGATCCAGGCGCTGATGGTCGCAGGCATGTTCGGGATGTTCTTCCTCGGCGCTCTCTACCTGCAGCAGGTGCTGGGCTTTACCTCGCTGGAGGTCGGCCTTGCCTTCCTGCCGGTGACGGCGATCATCGGCACCCTCTCGCTCGGCTTCTCGGCCAAACTGATCCTGCGCTTCGGCGCCCGGGCGACGCTGTTGCCGGGCCTCGTCGCCATCAGTGCCGGCCTGCTGCTGTTCTCGCGGATCTCGGTTGACGGCAGCTACTGGAGCGAAGTGCTGCCGGCGATGGTCCTAGTCGGCACCGGTGCCGGGCTCTCCTTCCCCTCGCTGATGGGCCTGGCGATGTCCGGGGTGAAGCCGAGCGACGCTGGCCTCGCCTCCGGCTTGGTCAACACGACCCTGCAGGTCGGCGGCGCGATCGGCCTCGCCGTGCTGGCAACGCTCTCGACCGAGCGCACCGCCAGCCTCGAGTCGGCTGGCCACTCGAGCGCCTCGGCCCTGGTCGACGGCTACCAGCTCGCCTTCCTGGTCGGCGCCGGCCTCGTCGCCGTCGCGGTCGGGATCGCGCTGACGGTGCTGCGCTCGGCTGACGTGCAGGAGGCGGAGGAGCTGCTTGCCGAGGGCGAGGCCGAGCCCGCCTTCAGCTCGGAGGTCCTCTAGCTGGCGGTTACCGGTCCGGCCCGGAGCACGTCAGGATCGTGCCCGGGCCGGACCGTGAGGCCGCTGTCGCGCAGTTCGCGCAGGCGCGCCGCCGAGCGGGCCTGCGCCTCGAAGTCGTCGGCGAAGGAGGGGAAGCGGAGGTCGTCAAGGCTCTCGGCGAAGAGGCCGACGTCAATACCGAGCACGAGGTCGCCGACCTGGACCGACTGGTGGCCGGGCGTGCTCAGCAGCAGCACCGAGCCGTCGCCGAGCAGGTCGTGGTCGCCGTCGATGAGGACCGGCTCGCGGCCGAGGTCGGCGTAGTCGCGCGGCAGCAGGAAGTTGCGCTCGATCACTGCCCGCTCGCGGCCGCCCTCCCACTCAGCCCGCTGGACGACGATCGGGACCGAGTCCGGGATCAGCTCGAGGCCGCCGGCGTGGTCAAAGTGGAGGTGGGTGAGGACGACGCGGGTCAGGGTCGAGAGGTCGACCTGGTCAGCGATCGACTGCTCCTGTTCGAGCGTGAAGAAAGAGACCGGGCCCTGCCCGTAGTGGCCGTCCCGGTCGGCGGCGGCACTTGGATGCAGACCGGTGTCAACGAGGATGCGCTCGCTCTCGGTCTCGATTAGATAGACAGGCACTGGCAACCGGATCGGCTTTTCCGGCTCCTCCTCACCCTGGCGCCAGATGCCGCGAGCAGCGGTCATCCAGCCGGCATTGAGCATCTCGACCCGCATCAGTGCGGGGACTCTAAGGGGTGGCCTCCGATCGCGGGAACAGGCGTCGGCAAGCATCAGTCAGAAGAGTTTAAGCGCTAAAAGTCACTTGCCTAGCGTTTAAAATAGTAAGTTCGTTTGATCAGCACTCCGGATTGCCAAGGTCGCGGTGACGACGGCTGGGAATGGAGTGAGGCGCACAGGGTTTGCCTTCGGTTCGCGTATCGCTACGCGAACAATCCAAGTGAGGCCGAGGACATAGCCCAGGACGCTTTGCTCCGGGCCTGGCGGCGGCGTTCGACGCTGCGCGAGCCCGACCGCCGCAACCAGTGGCTGGGCACGATCGTCCGCAACGAGGCCTTCCGCCAGCACGCCCGCCTGCGGCCCGAACCGATCGCCACGATCGAGCTGGCGGAGGGGGCCGAAGACGCCCAGGTGGCGGCGACGGTGGAGCGGGCCGACATGGAGGCGGCGCTGCGCCAGCTCAGCGTCCCCGACCGCGAACTGCTCGAGATGCGCTACGGCGACGACCTCACCCAGTCGACGATCGCGCGCCGGCTGGGGATCCCGGAAGGGACCGTGAAGGTGCGCCTGCACCGCGCCCGCAACAAGCTGCGCCGCGCCTTCTCGCTTCAGTGACCGGCGGCGGCGACGCGGCGCATCTCCGCGGTCGCCGCCTGCGGGCCCACGTAGGGCACGAGCATCGCGAACAGCAACTCCGGCAGGCGGTCGGGCAGTTGCTCGGCCCGGCCGGCCAGCAGCTCGTCGAAGATCAGCCCGGAGACGGCGCCGGCTGACATCAGTGAGATGTTCTCCGGAAGCTGCTTGCCGGGGGAGAGTTCGCGGCCACCGTCGAGGTACTCGGTGAAGCGGGTGATCGCGTCGGTGTGCATCTGGCGGGCGTCGGCGCCGGCGGCGGCGACCTCGACCACCGCGGTCCGGGCCAGCTCCGGCTCGTCGGCGAAGCGGTCGACGATCGTGGTCAGGCCGGTGGTCATCCGCGACATCCAGCTGGCCTCGCCGTCGCAGTTGGCGACGACCTCGCCGAAGACCTGCTCGACCAGCATCTGGTAGGCGGCAAGGAAGCACTCGTGCTTGTCCTCGAAGTACTTGTAGAAGGTGGTGCGGGAGGCTTCGGCCTCCTCGATCACGTCGGCTACGGCGGTCTCCTTGTAGCCCTTCACGCCGACGACGCGGATCATTGCCGCGAGGATGTCCTGACGCCGCGAGGATTCCGTGGATTGCATCGGCCCGCCCTGGAGAGAGGGTGCTGAACTCCCGGGTACATTCATCATAGCGGCATCGTGTACGTAGGTGTTTACCTAGTCTCTACGCCCACCTCCCTTGCTGCCGCATCGGGGCCGAGATAGGCGACCAGGGTCGCAAAAAGCAGGTCGGAAAGCAAGCTCTGGAGCTGCTCCGCGCGCCCGGCTACGAGCTCGTCGGCGATCAACCCGACAACCGCCCCGGCGGCCAGTCGGGAGGCGTTGGCGGGCAGGGCGCGGCCCCCCGGCGCGAAGTCACGGCCCTCGTCGAAGAGCGGCGTCAGGCGCTGCACGGCGGCCCGGTAGCGACGCTGGGCCCCGGGCCCGGCGGCGGCGACGTCGACCAGCGCCAGGCGGGCCTGGGCGGGATCGGCGGCGAGCGCCGCCAGCAGCGCTTCGAGGCCGGCGCGGGCGCGGTCGGGCCAGCGCTCCTCGGCTTCGTAGGCGGCGGTGATGCGCCGCACCAGCCGGTCGACGGCGTCGTCGTAGGCGGCGAGGAAGCAGGCTTCCTTGTCCTCGAAGAGCTCGTAGAAGGTGGTGCGGGAGATGCCCGCCTCGCGGGTCAGGTCGGCGACCGTGGTCGGCCCGTAGCCCTTGGCGGCGACGACCTTCATCGTCGCCTCCAGCAGCCGCTCGCGCTGCGAGCGTTCGACCACCTCGCGCGGCAGGCCGTGCCGCCCGCGCGGCGGTCGCCACCGCTTCTCCTGCTGGCGCCCCGGCACGTCCTCAGGCCCCGGCGTGGACCAGCTTCTCGGCTTCGCGGGACTGCCGTAGGGCCTCGTCCTGACCCAGGTAGGGGATGGTGACGATGTAGACGATGTCGGGCAGCAGTTCCGGCAGCCGCTCGGTGTTGCCGGCGAGGATCTGGCCGACGATCAACTGCTCGGCGGCGGCGAGGGCGCCGCGGCCGGCGCTGGAGGGGATCGCTTCCTCCTCCAGCGGGTCGCTGCGGCCGCGGTCCAGCAGCGCCTGCAGGACGCGCTTGGCCGAGGCGTACATCTCCGGCGAGCGGCCGCCGGCGACCGGCGCCTCGATCAGCGCCATGCGGGCGAAGTCGGGCCGGGCGGCGAGCAGCTCGAGGAAGGTGAGGGTGGCGTCGCGTACCATCGTCGCCCAGGGCTTGTCAGGCGAGTAGACCTCGACGATGCGGCCCATCGCGTCGGCCAGCGAGAGCTCCATCGAGGCCTGCAGGCAGTCCTCCTTGTCCTTGAACAGCTCGTAGAAGGTGGCGCGGGAGACCCCGGCCTCCTCGACGATGTCGGCGATCGTGGTGGCGCCGAACCCTTTCGCCGCGCAGGCTTTCGCCATCGCGTTGAGGATCCGTTCGCGCTGCGAGTGGGCGAGGACCGGCTCGGCCAGGTCGGCGCGCCCGCTGGGCAACTGTTCGCGGTGGATCAGGCCGCCAAGGTCGTCCTCGTTTCGGCCGAATTTGGCTTGCTGCTGCGAAGTAGATGGTGGCATCTCGCGTCCCTCACTCAGACAGCCGTGTTTAGGGAAACGCGATTGTACACCCCGGGCGTGGATCTGTGGACGATGCAGTACCGAATTAATATTTGTCTGGTCGCTTGGGGAACGCTGGTGGGATTCGCGGCCCCAGGCGGCTGTACACGCGGGCGAGAGCGCCGCGGCTAAGTTCGGACCGCTGTACAACGACGACCGCTCGGCTTGTCGCCACCATTCGGCAATGGAGACTGCGCAGCGTCAGATCGTCGCCTTCGGGGGTGGTGGCTTCTCGATGGAGTCGGGGAACCCGCTGCTCGACGACTACGTGCTGGCGCTGACCAAGGCGGAGCGGCCGCGGGTCTGCTTCCTGCCCTCGGCCAGCGGCGACGCTGATCACTACATCGTCCGCTTCTACCGGGCCTTCTCCGCCCACCGTTGCGAGCCCACCCACATCTCGCTCTTCCGCCGCGAGCAGGGCCCGGCCGACCTGCGCCGCCACCTGCTCTCCCAGGACCTGATCTACGTCGGCGGCGGCAGCGTGATCAGCCTGCTCGGGGTCTGGCGCGCCCACGGGATCGACACGATTCTGCGCGAAGCCTGGGAAGCGGGGGTGGTCCTGTGTGGGCTCTCGGCCGGCTCGCTGTGCTGGTTCGCGGAGGCGGTGACGGCCTTCCACGGGGCGCCGCAGCGACTGGAGGGGATGGGGCTGCTGCCGTTCAGCAACTGCGTCCACTACGAGCCCGGGTCAGAGCGGCGCCAGGGCTACCACCGGTTCCTGCGCGAAGGGATGCGTGGCGGCTACGCGGCCGAAGATGGCGCTGCCTTGCACTTCACCGGCACCGAGCTGAGCCGGGTCGTCGCCTCGCGGCCGCACGCCCGCGGCTACCGGCTCGACTTCTCCGGCCAGCGGGTGGTGGAGATGCAGATCGCCACCACCTATCTCGGCGATCGCGGGGTCGTCCCCGCGGCGCCAGTGCCGGAGGCGCTCTCGACCGCGGTCGCCTCGCCGGTCGCGCCCTGATGGCGGTCCGCCGGATCCTCGCCCTCGGTGGCCACGACTTCAGCTCGCGCCCAGCCGACCGAGCCGTCTGCGAGCTGCTGCTGCGGCTGGCCGGCGAGAGCGGCCGCGAACGACCGCGGATCTGCATGCTGCCGACCGCCAGCGGCGATCCCTCCGAGCAGATCGGCCACTTCTACGCCGCCTTCAGCGAGCGTGCCTGTGAGCCCTCCGACGTCTCGCTCTTCCGGCTCGGACGGCGGCCGATGGCGCTACGCGACCACCTGCTCGAGCAGGACCTGATCTACGTCGGCGGCGGCAGCATGGTCAACCTGCTGGCGGTCTGGGAGGCGCACGACATCGCCTCGATCCTCAGTCTCGCCTGGCGCCGCGGCATCGTCCTCGCCGGCCAGAGCGCCGGGGCGATGTGTTGGTTCGAGGCCGGCATCACCAAGTCCTCGGGCAAGCCGCTTGCCGCAGCCGGGCTGGGAATGCTGAACGGCAGCCTCTGCGTCCACTACAACAACGAACCGGAGCGCCGCGCCGCCTACCTCGACGCCGTCGCCGACGGGATGCCCGACGGCTACGGTCTCGACGACTATGCCGGCTTGCTGTGGGAGGGCGAGGGCACTCCCTCGGCCCTGACCGCTCGCCGCGGCGCCCGCGCCTACCGGGTCAGCAAGCGTGCCGACGGCGTCGCCGAGTCGCCGCTGCCGGCCCGTTTCCTACCCGCCCCCGCCCCCGCCGCCCTACGCGAGGACATCGCCGAGTTCCGCCGCATCACGACGATGCGGAAACGGGCCGGTTGGCTGGGCTGACGGCTACTCGCCGGCGATGGGCGGCGCGGTCGGGTCGCTGCTCTCTTCGCCCAGCTTCTCGCGCGAGATGTACTCCTCGGCCAGGAGCAGGTTCTCCTTCGAGCGCTCGACGACGTTGAGCAGGTCGCCCATCAGCGCCACCTCCTCGACCTGCTCCTTGACGAACCAGGTCATGAACTGCTCGGCGCGGTAGTCCTTGGTCTCGCGGGCCAGCTCGAAGAGGGCGAAGATCTCGTTGCTGACCCGTTTCTCCTGCTCGAGCGCCATCTTCACCGGGGCGCTGCCGTCGGAGTAGGTCGTCTCCTGGGCCTTGATGTCCGGGATGTGGACCTTCTCGCCGACGTCGAGCAGGTACTTGACCATCATCATCGCGTGCTCGCGCTCCTCCAGCGCCTGGCGGTAGAAGAAGGCGGCGAGGCGGGGAAGCGTTTCGGCGTCGTAGTAGACGGCCGCCCCCACGTACTGCTGCGAGGCCGCGAACTCGTTGGCGATCTGCTCGTTGAGCGCGTCGGCGAAGGACTTGTCGGGCATCTCGGGCTCCTCTCGGCGGGGCGGACGGGGGCCCAACGTAGCCGAAAGCGCGAGTTCGGTCGGCCGAAGCGGGTGTTAGGTGAGCCAACGAAAGCCGAGCGGATCGATGCTCGGCTCAAGCGGGCTCGATGGCAGCCCCGGCTTGGTCGCCTGGGCGGGGTCGTTGTAGCCCCCGGGGGCGACGTCGTTGGGCGTGTCGGGATGGAAGATCGAGGCCAGGTACTGGATCTGGCCGCGGCCCGGCCCCAGCTCGGTCTGGCCGCCGCCGTAGGCGCCGATGCCGCGCGCCTCGCAGTAGTCGTAGGCGGCGAAGAGGTTGCGGATCGGCCCGAAGCGCGAGGGCTTGACGTTGACGGTTTTTGGCGGCGCCCAGGGCATCGCCTCGATGTCGGCGATCGAGTGGATCGGCGCGTCCCAGGTGACCCGCTCGTGCACCGGGTCGAGCAGCGGCTTGGTCTCCTCGGTGACGTCGGGGTCCTCGAGCCAGGCCTCGGGGAAGGCCGCGATCAGCTTCGCGTAGAGCTCGGGATCGGTGATGACGTCGACCGGGGTGCCTTTGTAGAAGCCCTTGAGGTCGAGCGAGTCGACGGCCCCGGTCTCGACCAGGGCGGCGATCAGCTCGTCGTCCCAGTCGTTGAAGGGGTCGAGCTTGAACCGCAGCGTCGGGTAGACGGCGAGTCTTTCCAACAGCGGCTCGATCGTCGACTTGGCGTCCTCGCCGAAGCCGGCGAGGCGCATCGAGTTGACGAAGTTGAGCGGGCGCGGCTCGCGTCCCACGGCCGCGGCGAGGTTGGTGCCGGCCTGGCGCAGGGCGAGGTCGAGCGCCGCCGACTCGAAGGCCCAGCGCCGGTACTCGCGCGAGACGTCGCGCTCGGGCGCCGCTGCCGGGAAGAGGTCGATCCCCTCCAGCAGGGCCGAGAAGCCGTCGAAGCTGTGGCTACCGAGGAGGCCGTCGGGCGGGCCGTGGTCCTGCTGGGCGATGTGGTCGACGGCGTCGTAGGTGACGTCCTCACCGACTCCTTCGTGACCGCTGCCGCGCAGCTTGATCACCGTCGTCAGCCGTTCGAAGCTGCCGAGGGTGAAGCTCAGCCCTTCGAACTCGCAGCTCTCGATGTCGAGCGTGAGATCGGCGATCGCGTCGTAGCTGGCCACGGCGACGGAGCCTAGCGAGCGACCCGCAGGGTCTTCAGCTCGCGGTCGCTGCTGCCGCGGACGTAGCCGCCGTGGGCGATGCTCTCCCTGATGTAGGCCAGCGTCTCCTCGGTGAGGCGCTCGCCGGGGAGGACGTTGGGGATGCCGGGCGGGTAGGCGGCGAGGCCCTCGGCGGCGACGCGGCCGGCGGCGGCGTCGAAGGCGACCACCTCCTGCGGGCCGAGGAAGGCTTCGCGCGGCGTCATCACTAGCTTGCCCCAGGGCGGCGGCGGCGCCAGCTTCTCCTGCGGCGGCCCCGGCTCGGTTTCGAGCTCGTCGACCGCGTGGCGGAGCGCCTTGACCAGGCGCTTGCCCGCCACCGCCGCCGGCTCGCCGAGGCCGAAGATCGCAACGACGACGTTCTCGGAGTAGAGCTCGAGGTCGATGCCACTGACGTAGAAGGCGGTTTTGAACAGCCGGTAGCCGTTGGAGCCGGTGCCGCGGACGTCGACCGAGAGCCGCAGTGGGTCCCAGTCGGCGACCCCCGGCCGGCCGACCATCTCCGCTCCCAGTACCGCCAAGCCGGGGATCGCGGCGATCTCCTCGCGGGTGCGGGCGATCGCCGCCAGCGTCTCAGTCAGCAGCTCGGCGCCGTGCACGGAGGCGAGGCGGCGGGCAGCGTCGAGCGAGCCGGTCAGCAGGCCGCTGGGGCTGGTCGTTTCGACCAGGCTGACGCAGCGGTCGACCACGGCGGCGTCGATCCGCCCGCCCGCTCCCAGGTGCAGCATCGCCGCCTGGGTGAGGCTGCCGACGATCTTGTGGGTGGAGGAAGTGACGAGGTCGGCGCCGGCGGCGAGGGCGTCCTGCGGCAGGTCGGGATGGAAGTGGAGGTGGGCGCCCCAGGCCTCGTCGACGACCAGCGGCAGGCCGCGTGAGTGGGCGACCTCGGCCAGGGCGGCGACGTCGGCGCAGGCACCGAAGTAGGTGGGGGAGACGATCATCGCCGCGACTGCGTTCGGCGTCGCCTCGAGTGCCGCCGCCAGCGAGTCGGGGGTGAGGCCGTGGGCGATGCCGAGCTCGCCGTCGATCTCCGGCGAGACGAAGGTCGGCCGCATCCCGCTCAGCACCAGCCCGTCGATCACCGAGGAGTGGACGTTGCGCTGGACCACCACCTCCTTGCCCATGTGGGCGAGCGCCATGCAGGTGCTGTGGTTGCCCTGCGAGGCGCCGTTGATGAGGAACCAGGTGCGGGCCGCGCCCCAGGCCTCGGCGGCGAGCATCTGCGCTTGCTGGAACGGGGTCGGTTCGGGTCCGACGTCGACCCCCTCGGTGACCGAGGGGACGTCGTTGCGCAGGCCGATGTCGCCGACCAGCTCCCGCATCGCCGGGTCGGCGCCGGCGCCGCCCTTGTGCCCCGGCACCTGGAAGCGGCCCGGGTCGAGCGCCGTATAGGCGAGCAGAGCGTCGACGTAAGGAGTCGCGTCCTGGCCGGTTCCAGCCATCGCGCCGAGTCTACGCCCCACCTCCCGGGGTGCCGGTGCGACACTCTCGGTGGATGCAGCACACGCGGCTCGGCTACTGGATCGAGGAGGCGGGGCCGGTCGAGCCGGCGCCGGCGCTGCGGGGCGAGATCGAGGCCGACGTGGTCATCGTCGGCGGCGGCTTCACCGGGCTCTGGACCGCCTGGCACCTGCGACGGCTGGAGCCCGGCGCGCGCGTCGTCTTGCTGGAGGCCGAAGAGGTCAGCGGTCGCGGCCCGAGCGGGCGCAACGGCGGCTTCTGCAACGCGATGTGGCTCTCGCTGGCCTCAATGCGGCGGCGCTGGGGCGACGCCCCGGCCCTGGCGATCGCCCGCGCCGCCGAGCGCTCGGTCGGCGAGATCGGCGAGTTCTGCGAGAGCGAGGGAGTCGACGCCTGGTACCGCCCCGCCGGCTACGTGCACGTCGCCACCGCCCCGGCCCAGGAAGGGGCTTGGCTGTCGGCGCTGCAAGCCTGCCGGGAGCTGGGGGAGCCGGAGGCAATCCAGCCGCTCAGCCGCGAGCAGATGGCGGTGCGCTGCCGCTCGCCGCTCTTCGGCGCCGGTGCCGTCTGCCCCGGTTCGTCGACCGTGCAGCCGGCACGCCTGGCGCTGGGCTTGCGCCAGCGCTTGCGCGAGGTGGGCGTCGAGGTCTTCGAGTCCTCCCGGGTGCGCTCCTTCCAGGCCGGCCCGGGTGGAGTCGTGCTGCGCACCCCGGCCGGGAGCGTCCGCGCCGGCCGCGGCGTGCTGGCGATCGGCGCCGCCGCCAAGGGTCGCCACGGCCCCCTGCGCGGCCGCCTCACCGTCGCCTCCTCGCACATCGTCATCACCGAGCCGGTCCCCGATGTGCTGGCGGAGATCGGCTGGACCGGTGGCGACGCGATCAGCGACTGCCGAGCCCTCCTGCACTACTTCCGCACCACGCCGGATGGCCGCATCGCCTTTGGCTGGGGCGGCGGCCGCATCGCCATGGGCGCCCGCACCCGCGGCCGCGCCGAGCTCGACGCCGGCGTCGTCGCCGCGCTCAGCGAGCACCTGCTCGACTACTTCCCGGCCTTGCGCGGCCGCCAGCTCACCCACGCCTGGGGCGGTCCGATCGACGCCTCGCCGACGCACCTGCCGCTGGTCCGCTCGCTCGCCGACCGCCGCGCCTTCGTCGCCGCCGGATACACCGGCAACGGCGTCGGCCCCTCGCACATGGTCGGGCGCACGCTGGCGGCGCTGTCGCTTGACCGCGACGACGAGTACTCGCGCCTCGCTTTCGTCGACCAGAAGCTGCCGCGCGTCCCGCCCGAGCCCTTCCACTGGATCGGCGGCGAGGCGATTCGGCTCGGGCTCCTGGCCAAAGAGGAGGCGGAGATGAACGGTCGCGCCCCCGGCCACCTCGCCGCGGCCGTCGCCCGGGTCCCGGAGCTGATCGGCTTCCACATCGGCCGCTGACCGCGCCCGCCGCTCACCAGCGGCTGGTGATGACCTTCTTGCGCGTGTAGAAGTCGACGGCGTCGGAGCCGTTGGCGTGGAGGTCGCCGTCAATCGAGTCCTTCCAGCCGGAGAAGGGGAACCAGGCGACTGGCGCCGGCACACCGATGTTGACGCCGAGCATCCCCGCCTCGACGCCGTAGCGGTAGCTGCGCGCCGCCTCGCCAGAGCCGGTGAAGATCGAGCCGGCGTTGCCGTAGCGGGAGCCGTTCACGAACTCCAGTGCCGCCTCGAGATCGTCGACCTCGACCAGCGCCAAGAGCGGCCCGAAGAGCTCGTCGCGGGCCAGCTCCGACTCCGGGTCGGGGGCGACTGCGAGGGTCGGGCCGAGCATCGTTCCGGCCGGGCCGGTGTCGCCACGGCCGTCGAGCAGCAGCTCGGCGCCGGCGGCGACGGCGCTGTCGATCGCCGTCGCGACGCGCTCTCGCGCCGCCGGCGAGACCATCGGGCAGACGTCGGTGGCGGTTTCCGAGCCGGGCCCGAGCTTGAGGTAGCGGGCCGCCGCGACCAACTGCCGCCGTACCTCCTGCCGTCGCTCCTTGTCGCCGACGACGACGCAGACCGAGCCGGCCAGGCAGCGCTGCCCAGCGGCGCCGAAGGCCGAGCCCATAATCGCCGGCAGCGAGCGCTCAAGGTCGGCGTCGGGCATCACGATCAGCGAGTTCTTGGCCCCGCCCAACGCCTGCACGCGCTTGCCGGTCGCTGCCGCCTCGGTCGCCACGTAGCGCGCCGTCTCGGCCCGGCCGACGAAAGAGATCGCGTCGACATCAGGATGGTGGAGGAGCCCGTTGACGGCGTCGCGGGCGCCGTGGACGAGGTTGACGACGCCGGGCGGGAACTCGCCCGTAGCCGCCGCCGCCTCGACGATCAGCCCGGCCGGCCGCGGGTCCGCCTCGGAGGGCTTGAGGATGAACGAGTTGCCGCAGGCGACCGCGTAGGGGAGGAACCAGAGCGGGATCATCGCCGGGAAGTTGAAGGGCGTGATCGCGGCGACCACCCCGACCGGCTGGCGCACCATCTCGACGTCGACTCCGGCCGCGACCCCCTCCAGCGTCTCGCCCTTCAGCAGGTGCGGGATCGCCGCCGCCGACTCGACCGACTCGAGGCCGCGGCCGACCTCGCCGTCGGCGTCGGCCAGCGTCTTGCCCATGTCGGCGGTGACCAGTTCGACCAGCTCGTCGCGGCGGCGCAGCAGCTCCTCGCGCAGCGCCAGCACCGCCCGGGCCCGCCGCTGCGGCGGCACCGCGCGCCACTCGGGCTGCGCCGCCCGGGCCGCCCGCACGGCGGCGTCGACCGCGGCCGCGCCGGAGAGCGGCACCGTCGCCACGGTCTCGCCCGTCGCCGGATTGATGTCTGCCAGTCCCTCGACCCCCTCGACCGCGACCCACTCGCCGGCGACGAAATTGCGCAGCATCAGGTCGTCGCCACCGATCCGGTCATCGGCACCGTCGTCGCCTCCTGGTCGGGCCGCACCGCGGCCATCTTTTCCGCTCGCTGCTGCTGCCAGGTGGTGAAGCCCATCGCCAGCACGGTGACGCCGAAGAGGATCATCGCGATCACGTTGACTTCGACCGGGATCCCGCGCTGGGCGGCGCCGAAGATGTAGAGCGGGAAGGTCACCGTCGTCCCCGAGTTGAAGTTGGAGATGACGAAGTCGTCGATCGAGAGCGCGAAGGCGAGCATGGCGCCGCCGAAGATGCCGGGCATGATCAGCGGCAGCGTCACCAGGCGGAAGGTCTGGAAGGGGTTGGCGCCGAGGTCCTGCGCCGCCTCCTCGAGGCTGCGGTCGAACCCGATCAGGCGCGATCGCACGACGACGACGACGAAGCTGATGCAGAACATGACGTGGGCGATCAGCAGCGTCTCGAACCCCAGCGGCGGTGAGTTGAGGATGAGGAAGAAGGAGAGCAGCGCCGCCCCCATCACCACCTCCGGCGTCGCCATCGGGATCACGATCAGGAAGTTCGCCAGCCGCCTGCCGCGGAAGCTGTGGCGGACCAGGGCCAGCGCCATCAGCGTTCCAATCACGGTCGAGATCAGCGTCGCCAGCAGCGCCAGTTTGAGGCTGGTCAGCAGCGCTTCGGTCAGTTCCGGCCGGCTGAAGGCGTGCAGCCAGTGGTCGAAGGTGAAGCCGACCCAGGTGTAGTTGTAGCGGCCCTGGGGATCGTTGAAGGAGAAGAGCAGGATGACCGCGATCGGGATCAGCAGGTAGAGCACGACCAGCCCGGCGACGATGTTGACCGCGTGCTCGCGCAGCCAGCGCCAGCCGCGCGCGCCCCGGCTCTCGTTGCCGATCCCGCCCCCGCTCATCGCGCTATCTCCTCGCCCATCAGCGCCTCCGAGCCGGCGAAGCGGATGTAGACGACGACGGCGACCATGATCAGCGCCATCAGCACGAAGGAGAGCGCCGCTGCCAGCGGGTAGTTCGACTGCGAGAGGTAGCTGGCCTGAATCACGTTGCCGATCATCTGGTTGTCGGCGCCGCCGAGGAACTGGGCGTTGACGTAATCGCCGGCGGCGGGAATGAAGGTGAGCAGGGTGCCGGCGATCACCCCGGGGGCCGAGAGCGGCAGCGTCACTCGCCAGAAGGCCTGGCTGGCCGACGCGTAGAGGTCCTTCGCCGCCTCGATCAGCCGCTCGTCGATCCGCTCCAGGCTGGCGTAGATCGGCAGGATCATGAAGGGCAGGAAGTTGTAGGTGAGGCCGGCGACCACGGCGCTGCCGGTCGCCAATATGTGCCCGCTCGGCGCCAGGCCGATCGCCGAGAGCACTTCGGTCACCGGGCTTTCGTCGGAGAGGATCGTCTCCCAGGCGATGGTGCGGATCAGGTAGGTGGTGAAGAACGGCGCCACGACCGCGAACAGCAGCGCGTTGCGCCATTTCCCCGCCTTGAAGGCGATCGTGTAGGCGAGCGGGTAGGCGATCGCCAGGGCGATCAGCGTCGCCGCCCCGGCGTAGATGAACGAGCGCACGAACTGCGTGTCGTAGAGGCTCAGCGCTTCGCTGTAGTTCGACCAGTTCCAGGTGAATTCGAGGCTGCCGACGACACCCGACTCGAGCGAGAGCCGCAGCATGTAGAACAGCGGCACGACGAAGAACAGCAGCAGCCAGATCGTCCCCGGCCCGAGCAGCAGGTAGGGGGCGATCCGGCGGCGCACAGCGGTCATCGGCTCACCCGGTGATCACCGCGTCGAAGGCCCTGGTCACGTTCTGCAGCTCTTCGGCGGAGAGCTTCGGCTGCGTGAAGCAGTTCTTCGTGAACTCCTTGCTGGGGAAGATCAGTGGGTTCTTCGCCAGTTCCGGTTCACGTTTGGCGAGGACTTCTTTCACCCCTTCGACCGGGGTCACGTAGTTGACGTATTCGGCGATGTTGGCCTGGTTCTTGGGGTCGTAGACGAAGTTCATCCAGGCCTCCGCCGCGGTCGGGTTGGGCGCCCCGACAGGGATCACCATGTTGTCCGACCAGAGGCTGCAGCCCTGGGTCGGCAGGCGGAATTCGATGTTCGGGTTGTCGGCCTGCAACTGCACCGCATCGCCGGACCAACCGATCACGGCGACGGCGTCGCCACTGGTCAGGTCGCGGGCGTAATCGTTGCCGGTGAAGCGGCGGATCTGGCCCGATTCGACCGCGCCTTCGATTTTCTTGATCGCCTTCATCCAGTCGGCTTCACTGGCGCTGTCCGGATTCACCCCTTCGCAGGCCATCACCAGCGGCACGGTTTCGATCACTTCGTTGAGGAAGTCGACCTTGCCCTTGTACTTGGGGTTGAAGAGGTCGCAGATCGAGTGCACTTCCGGGGCCAGGTCCGTGCGCACGATCAGGCCGCCCATGCCGCTCTGCCAGGGCACGCTGAATTCGCGGTTGGAATCGAAGGAGGGGTGGCGCAGGGATTCGCTGAGGTTCGCCTCGACGTTGGGAATGCCGGCCTTGTCGAGGTTCTGCAGGTAGCCGAGTTCGCGCATTTTCGCCGCCATCCAGTCGGTGACGACGAAGAGGCTGCGACCGCCCGATTCACCCTGCGAGAGCAGCGGCTGCATCTTGCCGAAGAAGCTGGCGTTGTCGTTGACGTCTTCGATGTACTTAACCGAGATCCCACTCGCCTTTTCGAAGTTCGGCACGGTGTTTTTGTCGATGTAGAGCGGCCAGTTGGAGATCGTCAGGCTGCCCGAAGGCTTTGCTTCCAGCTTCACCGTTTCGGTCTTGCCGGTGCCGCCGCCTTCGATCCCGCCCCCGCCGCCGCAGGCGGCGAGGCCAAGAGCAAGGACTGCCGCCGCGACCAGCGCGGCCACGGTCACGGCCGCCCGTCGATTTCTCAGTCCGTTACTCATCCCCTCACGCCTCCTGTTTGGCATTGGCTTCGGCCGCCGTCGGCGACCCGTCTTCCCCAGATTTCGCTGCTGCTCCCGCCGGCGATTCGCGGACCACGCAGGTGTGCTCGGGCGCCCAGCTAAGGCTGACCCGGGCACCGCCGCCCGGCAGCCGCCGCCGCTCCTCCTCGTCGGCGTTCGGGACCAGCACGGTCATCCGCGCGCCTTCGCCGAGTGAGACGACGATCTGGGTCGCGGTGCCGAGGTACAGCGAGCTTTCGACCACACCCTCGACCCGCGGCAGCCCGTTCGTAGTGGGACCGCCCTCGGCGTGTTCGACCCGCAGCTTCTCCGGCCGCACGACCGCGTGGCAGCGGGCGCCGACCGGCAGCGAGTCGGTGTCGGCCTCGACTTCGGGACCGCTCTCGAGCTTGACCCGGCCGCTTGCCGCGACCGTCGCCGGCATCAGGTTGGAGACGCCGATGAAGCCGGCGACGAAGGTCGTCTCCGGCCAGTCGTAGATGTACTCGGGGGTGCCGATCTGCTCGACCCGGCCGCGGTTCATCACCGCGATCCGGTCGCTCATCGTCAGCGCCTCCTCCTGGTCGTGGGTGACGTAGACGAAGGTGATCCCGACCTCGCGCTGGATCCGCTTCAGCTCCACCTGCAGGCCCTTGCGCAGCTTCAGGTCGAGGGCGCCGAGCGGCTCGTCCAGCAGCAGCACCTTGGGCAGGTTGACCAGCGCCCGCGCCAGCGCCACCCGCTGCTGCATGCCGCCGGAGAGCTGCGCCGGCCGCCGCTTCGCCTCCTGCGCCAGGCCGACCCGCTCCAGCTCGGCCGCCACCCGCCGGGAGATCTCGGTCCTTGCTGATCTTCTTGCGCTTGAGCCCGAAGCCGACGTTGTCCTCGACGCTGAGGTGGGGGAAGAGCGCGTAGCTCTGGAAGACGGTGTTGGTGGGGCGGCGGTGGGCGGGGAGCGAAGCGACGTCATCGCCCTCGATCCGGATCTCGCCCGCGCTGGGCCGCTCGAAGCCGGCGATCATCCGCAGGGTCGTGGTCTTGCCGCAGCCGCTGGGCCCGAGCAGGGTGAAGAACTCCCCCGAGGCCAGCTCGAGATCGAGGCTGTCGACCGCGGTCAGCTCGCCGAAGCGCTTGCTGACCCCGCGCAGCTCGACGCTGGGCACTTGCGTGGTGGTGTCTCCGCTGTTGGTCGTGTCCTTCGCCTTCTCTCTCAGTCCTCGCCGCTGCCGGCGGGGACAACCAGCACCGGTCGGTCCGCCATGTGCAGGAGCTTGTTCGGCGTCGAGCCGAGGATGAAGCCCTTCAAAGGGGGGTCGCCGTAGCTGCCGACGACGATCAAGCGGGCGTCGCGGCGGTCGGCGACCTCGATCAGGGCCTCGCTGCCGCGCCGGGCGACCATTTCGATCTCGGCCTCGATCCCCTGGGCTGCGGCCCGCCGGCTCGCCTCGGCCGTCAATTTCTCGCCCAGTTCCTCGATCGCCTTCTCGTGGTCGACGATCTCGCCGCCCCAGAGGCCCGGCGGCGCGTAGCCGAAGACGACCGTGATGCCGTCGCCGAGCTCCTTGGCGAGGGCGATGGCGGTGTCGAGCGCCACCTCGCTGCAGCCCGACCCGTCATAGCCGACGACGATCTGGCTCATACGTCCCCCTCCGCCGCCCCGGTCGCTCCCGGCGCCGCCGCTTCGCCCTCGAGGAAGCCGGCGGGCACCACTTCCGGCCGGCGCTGGAAGAAGGCCGGCACCTTGCGCCACTGCACGAACATCAGCACCACCCCGAGGACGAGGAAGAAGACGGCGATCACCAGTGGCGGCCCGATCCCGGCCCAGGAGTTGCCGGATTCGGAGTTGGCCGGGTCGGCCAGTTCGATCCCGTTCTTGATCAGCAGGTAGAAGAGGATCGCGCCGCCGACCGTGGGCCCGACCCCGATGAAGAAGAAGTTCTTGACGCTGCGCAGTAGCTCGCGCCGGTAGTAGATCGTGCAGGCGAAGCCGGTGATGCCGAGGTAGAAGGCGATCATCAGCCCCAGTGCCGCCAGCGAGTCGAAGAGGATGTCTTCGCTGACGATCGTCAGGCCGACGTACCAGACGATCGAGAGGCCCCCCATCAGCACGGTCGAGATGTGGGGGGTGAGGTAGCGGGGGTGGATCTTGCCGAGGCTGCCGGGCAGCGCCTGGGCGCGGGCCATTGAGAGCGTCGTTCGCGCCGTCGGCAGGATCGTCGTCTGGGTCGAGGCCGCGGCCGAGGTGAGGACGGCGATGATCAGCAGCTTGTCGAGCGGCGAGCCGAAGACTTCGGTGCCCAGCGAGCTGAGCACGTCTTCCTGATTTTCGACCAGGCCGTGGACGCCCGCGTAGGCCTGGGCGGCGAAGGCGACGACGATGTAGATGCCGAGCAGGATCAGGGTGCTGACCACGGTCGCCCGGCCCGGCGCCTCGTCGGGGTTCTCGGTCTCCTCGTTGACGGCGGCCGTCGTGTCCCAGCCCCAGTAGATGAAGACCGCCAGCAACATTCCGGCCGAGATCTCGCTGGGGCTGAGGGCGAAGGGGTTGATCCAGGAGAGGCTGGGGTGGATCGAGGTGCTGGGGGCGCTGCCGGCGTAGACCTTGACCAGGGCGACGATCGCGAAGAGGGCGAGGGTGAAGATCTCCGCCGCCAGCAAGCCGATCTGGGTGCGGGCCGAGAGCTCGATCCCGATCACCACGATCGCGGTCATGATCACGATCCAGACGACCCCCACCGCGGTCACCGCGGCGGTCGATTCGGCCGCCGCCGTCCAGCCGAACAGCTCGAAGCTGTAGAGGCCGGCGATCTGGGCCAGGTTGGCCATCACGACGACGTCGGCGACGACGATCGCCCAGCCGGCGAGCCAGCCCAACTGCGGGCCCATCGCCTTCGTTACCCAGGAGAAGCTGGTGCCGCAGTCGGGGTCGGCTTTGTTCATGTAGTAGTAGCCGCCGGCGACCAGGAACATCGGGATGAAGCTGACCAGCAGGATCGCCGGCGCCTGCAGGGCGACCGCGGCGGCGACGAAGCCGAGGGTGGCGGCGAGGCTGTATCCGGGGGCGGTGGAGGCGACGCCGATGACGACGCTGGAAGCGAACCCGATCGCGTTCTTCTTCAGTCCCTTGTCGCCGGTGCTGGGCGTGCCGACCGCGCTGGCGGTGGGAGCTGGAGTGGGAACTGCTGCACTCTCCATCGTGGTCCTTCCCCGTAGCCGAAACGGCGTGTCCTGCGAGCGACGGTAAGCCCCTGCGCATGAGGGCGCAAGTGGCGAATGTCCCAAAAGTACAGGCGTCGCTTATACGTAATGTACAAGCGTAAGCCTAGGGCTTGACCCAATGACCACTTGCATCGTGGCGAAACTGGAGCTAGTTTTGTCCATAACGTCGTAGTACGAGAGGAGAGCGGAATGGCCACCGCGTCGCAGCAGGTCGACACCGAGCTACAGCAACTGGCCCGTCGACATCTTTGGATGCACTTCTCGCGGATGGGCGCCTACGGGCCTGACCACGAGATCCCGATCATCACCCGCGCCGAGGGCTGCTACGTCTACGACGAGCACGGCAACCGCTACCTCGACGGGCTCTCCGGCCTCTTCTGCGTCAACGCCGGCCACGGCCGCAGCGAGTACGGCGAGGCGGCGGCGAAGCAGATCGAAGAACTCGACTTCTACACGCTCTGGAGCTACGCCCACCCGCGGGCGATCGAGCTGGCGGCGCGGATCGCCTCGCTGGCGCCGGCCGACCTCAACCGCGTCTTCTTCACCTCCGGCGGCTCGGAGGCGGTCGAGTCGGCGCTGAAGCTCTCCCGCAACTACCACCGGGCGCTCGGCAAAGGCCAGAAGCACAAGGTGATCGCCCGCGAGGTCGCCTACCACGGCACCTCGCTGGGGGCGCTCTCGGCCACCGGCATCACCGACCTGCGAGCCCAGTTCGAGCCGCTGACGCCGGGCGGTTGCCACGTCCCCAACACGAACATCTACCGCTGGCCCGAGGAGCGCGACGAACTCTGGGCGGCTGACGCGATCGAGGAGCGGATCGTCTTCGAGGGGCCGGAGACGGTGGCGGCGGTGATCCTCGAGCCGGTGCAGAACGCCGGCGGCTGCTTCGTCCCGCCCGACGGCTACTTCCAGCGGGTGCGCGAGATCTGCGATCGCCACGACGTGTTGATGATCTCCGACGAGGTGATCTGCGCCTGGGGCCGGCTCGGCCACTACTTCGGCTGCGAACGCTTCGGCTACACCCCGGACCTGATTACGGTCGCCAAGGGGCTCACCTCGGCCTACGCGCCGATGGGCGCGGTGATCGCCTCCGACAAGGTCGCCGAGCCGTTCATGCAGGGGACCGCCTCCTTCGCCCACGGCTTCACTTTCGCCGGCCACCCGATCGCCGCAGCGATCGCGATGGCCAACCTCGACGTCTTCGAGCGCGAGGACCTCTGCGGCCACGTCCGCGCCAAGGAGGGCGAGTTCCGGCAGATGCTGGAGTCCCTCTATGAGCTGCCGATCGTCGGCGACGTGCGCGGCGCCGGCTACTTCCACGCGATCGAGCTGGTCAAGGACAAGGAGACCAAGGAGAGCTTCGACGACGAGGAGTCGGAGCGGCTGCTGCGCGGCTTCCTCTCCGGCGAGCTCTACAAGCGCGGGCTGATCTGCCGCGCTGACGACCGCGGCGACCCGGTGATCCAACTGGCGCCGCCGCTGATCGCCGACACGCGAGCAGTTCGAAGAGATCCACGAGGTGCTGCGCGGCGTGCTCACCGAGGCCTGGGAGCAGGTGGTCAGCGGTGCCGACCGGGGAAGCGGTCGTCCGCTGACGCCGCGCCTCTAGGGGCCTCGCACCGTGCTCACCGTCCAGAGCCTCCTCTCCGAACTCGACCTGGAGCTGGCGACCGGGGCCGAGGCGGCGGCGGCGCCGGTGCGCTGGGTCCACATCTCCGAGCTCGAGGACCCGACGCCGTGGCTCTCCGGCGGCGAGCTGATGCTGACCACCGGCATCCCCCTCGACAGCGCCGCCAAACAGCGCTCCTTCGTCCGCCTGCTCGCCGATCGCAACCTCGCCGGCCTCGGCTTCGGCACCGGCTTCAGCCACCGCAAACTGCCGAAACCGCTGGTCGAGGAGTGCGAGAAGCGCGGCTTCCCGCTCTTCGAGGTGCCCTACTCGACGCCCTTCATCGCGATCACCGAGAAGGCCTTCGCCAAGCTCGTCAACGAGCAGTATGAGGTGCTGCAGCGCGGCATCGCCGTGCAGCGCCGGCTCGAGCGCTTGGTGCTCGAGGAGCGCGGCCTGGAGGAAATCGCGGCGACGATCGCTTCCGCCGTCGGCGGCACCGTCGCCGTCCTCGACGGCCGCGGCGAGCGCCTCGCCGGCCGCGGCTTCCGCCGCCAGCTCTCGGCCGACGCGATCGCCGGCATCCGCAAAGAGGCGCTTGCGCACGCCGGCGACGGACACCCCTTCGTCCCATCCCATCCCTCCGTTGCCGGCCGGGCGCTGGCTCATCCAGTGATCTCGCCCGGTGGCGGACCGCCGCAGGCTTGGGTCGTGATTGTGCGCGACTCGGGCGGCCTCGGGGACTTCGAGCGACTGATCCTGCAGCAGGCAGTCGCCGTCGTTGCCCTGGAGCTGATGCGGCGGCGGGTGGCCCGCGAGACCGAGCGCCGGCTTGCCGGCGACGTTCTCGCCGGCGCCCTAGGTGGGCGTATGGAGGCGACCGAGCTGCGCCGGCGGCTGGAGCCGTTCGGCATCGGCGACGAGGCGGCAGTGCTTGTTTTCTCCCTCGAGCATCCTGCCGCCGCCGTCGGTGCACTCGAACGTGCTCTTGCCGCCGACGCATGCCCGGCTGTGGTGGCGCCGCACACGACCGGCAACCGGGAGTTGCTCTGCGCCGTGATCGACGCCGCCGACCGCGACCCGATCGACGTCGCCGCCGACGCCCGGCGGGCCCTCGGGCCCGAACGCGGCTCGGTCCGCGCCGCCGCCAGCAGGCCGGCTGCGCCCGAGCGGCTGCGTCACTCATTCCACGAAGCGCGCTGCGCCCTGGAAGCGACCGCCTTCAACAACGGCAGCGCTCCCGAGGTCGCCTCCTGGCGCGACCTCGGCGCCTTCACGCTTTTGCTCTCGATCCAGGACGACGAGGCGCTGAACCTCTACTGCGACAGCGTCCTCGGCCCGATCGAGAGCGGCGACGAGGAGTACGGCGGTGAGCTGCTGCGCTCGCTGGAGGCCTTCATCGAGCAGAACGGGCAATGGGAGCGGGCAGCGCGCGAGGTCTACTGCCACCGCCACACGCTGCGCTACCGGATGCGCAAGGTCGAAGAGCTGACCGGCCGCGACCTCTCGCGCGCCCACGACCGGATCGAGTTCTGGCTGGCGCTGCGGGCGCGGGAGCTGGTCGCATGAGCACCACGGTTGGAGTGCCGCGCGAGATCAAGCAGGACGAGTACCGCGTCGCCATCACCCCCGCCGGCGTGCGGGAGATGGTCGAGCACGGCCACGAGGTGCTGATCGAGGCCGGGGCGGGCGGGGGCAGCGCGATCGCCGACGCCGACTACGAGGCGCAGGGGGCGCGGATCGTCGTCGACGCCGCCACCGTCTTCGCCGAGGCGGAGATGGTCCTCCACGTCAAGGAGCTGCAGCCGGCCGAGATCGAGATGCTGCGGCCCGAGCAGACGCTCTTCACCTACCTGCACCTGGCGCCCGACCCGGAGCAGACCCGCGGGCTGCAGGCCTCCGGCGCCACCTGCGTCGCCTACGAGACGGTCGAGGACGCGGGCGGGCGACTGCCGCTACTGGCGCCGATGAGCGAGATCGCCGGCAAGATCGCCACCCAGGCCGGCGCCTTCATGCTGGAGAAACCGCTGGGGGGACGGGGGATCCTGCTCGGTGGCGTGCCCGGCGTTGCCGCCGCCAACGTGCTCGTTATCGGCGGTGGCGTGGTCGGTATGAACGCCGCCTTCATCGCGATCGGGATGGAGGCCGACGTCTTCGTCTTCGACAAATCGATCGACCGCCTGCGCGAGCTCGACGTCGTCTTCGGCGGCCGCTGTTCGACCGTCTACTCGACGACCCTGGCGCTGGAAGAGATGTTGCCCAGCGCCGACCTGGTGATCGGCGCTGTGCTGGTCCACGGCGCCCGCGCCCCTTATGTGGTGCGGCGGGAGCAGCTGGCGCTGATGAAGCCGGGAGCAGTGCTGGTCGACGTGGCAATCGACCAGGGCGGCTGCTTTGAGACCTCGCGGCCGACCACCCACCGCGAACCGACTTTCGAGGTCGACGGGATCATCCACTACTGCGTCGCCAACATGCCAGGCGCGGTGCCGATCACCGCGACCAATGCCCTCACCAACGCGACCCTGCCCTACGCGATCGCTCTCGCCGACCACGGCGTCGCCGGGGCGATCGAGCGCGACCCGGGCCTGCGGCCCGGCGTCAACGTCGCCGGCGGCGAGGTCACCTACCGGCCGGTAGCGGAAGCGGTGGGGGCGGCGTACGTGCCGGTCGAGGAGGCGCTGGGCCAGGCCAAGACCTTGAAACCAAGCATGACGGGAGGAGCTGAATGAGCACCTATGCCGTAGTCAACCCGGCCACGGGCGAGACGATCAAGGAGTACCCGGAGATCAGCGACAGCGATCTGCGCGCCGCGATCGACCGCGCCGACGAGGCGGCGCGGAGTTGGCCGGCTTCGACCTCGGCGGCGGACCGCGCCGCGCTCGTGCGCAGGGTCGGCGAGCTGCACTCCGAGCGGCGTCAGGAGCTGGCCGAGATCATCGTCCGCGAGATGGGGAAGCCGATCGAGCAGGCGTTGATGGAGGTCGACTTCACGGCCGAAATTTACGGCTTCTACGCCGACAACGGCGAGGCTCTGATGGCCGACGAGCCGATCGAGCTGCTCGGCGGCGAGGGCACCGCGGTGGTCCGCCGCAGCCCCTTCGGCGCCCTGCTCGGGATCATGCCCTGGAACTTCCCCTACTACCAGGTGGCCCGCTTCGCTGGGCCGAATCTGGTGATCGGCAACACGATCCTGCTCAAGCACGCGCCGCAGTGCCCGGAATCGGCCGCGGCGATGCAGCAGATCTTCAACGACGCCGACTTCCCCGCGGGTTGCTACGAGAACATCTACGCGACCAACGAGCAGATCGAGTGGGTGATCGCTGACCCGCGGGTGCGGGGCGTCTCGGTCACCGGCTCCGAGCGCGCCGGCGCCGCCATCGCCGCGACCGCCGGGCGCAACCTGAAGAAGGTCGTGCTCGAGCTCGGCGGCTCGGATCCCTTCATCCTGCTCGGCACCGACGACCTCGACGGGGCGGTGACGGCGGCGGCGGAAGCGCGGCTCGACAACACCGGCCAGTCCTGCAACGCGGCCAAGCGCTTCATCGTCGTCGACGAGCTCTACGACGACTTCCTCGCCAAGTTCCGCGCGGCGCTGGAGGCGGCGAAGCCGGGCGATCCAACCGCCGAGGACACCGAGGTCGGCCCGCTTTCCTCGCGGACCGCGGCGGACCGGCTCGAGGACCAGGTAAAGCGGGCGGTCGAGAACGGTGCCGAGGTTGTGGTCGGCGGCAAGCGCGACGGCAACTTCTTTGAACCGACGATCCTCACCGGGATCAAGCCCGGCGACGAGGCTTCCCAGGAAGAGTTCTTCGGGCCGGTGGCGCAGGTCTACCGGGTTGGCTCCGAGGAGGAGGCGGTGGCGCTGGCCAACCAGACCCCGTTCGGGCTTGGCTCCTACCTGATGAGCACCGACAAGGAGCAGGCCGAGCGCGTCGCCGACCAGATCGAAGCCGGGATGGTCTACGTCAACCTGGTCGGGGCTGACAGCCCCGAGCTGCCCTTCGGCGGCTTCAAGCGCTCCGGCTTCGGGCGCGAGCTGGGGCGCTACGGCGCTGACGAGTTCGTCAACAAGAAGCTGATCCGCAGCGCCTGAGGATACGATCCCGCGCTCGTGAGTCGGTTCAGGGGGGTCATTGCTCTTGCCGTGCTGGGGCTTGCCGCGTTTGCGGTCAGCGCTGCTGCGGCGAGCAACGAAACGACGACCGAAGAAGTGGCGCGCTGCCATGGCCGGCAGGCGACGATCGTCGGCACGCCCGGGGACGACGTCATCTACGGCACCCCGCAGCGCGACGTGATCTGGGGCGGTGACGGCAACGACACGATCTACGGCAGCCTCGGCAACGACCTGATCTGCGGCGGGCCCGGGTCCGACCTGATCCATGGCGGCCGCGGCAACGACGAACTCGATGGCGGCGCTGGCGACGACGACCGGGTGATCGGCGACCTCGGCGACGACAAGGTGCTGGGCGGCCCCGGCAACGGTGACGAGGTGGCCGGCGACCTCGGCATCGACATCGTCAACGGCGGCCCCGGCAACGAAGACCTCGTCCATGGCGACTACGGCTGGGACCGCATGTCCGGCGGCGCCGGCAAGGGGGACATCGCCTCCTTCGCGACCGCGGTCGCCGGCGGCAAGGGCACCGGGGTCTGGGTCTCGCTGGCCAAGCACCGAGCGCTGGGCGATGGCCACGACAAACTCTTCGGCTTCGAGAGCATCGAAGGCTCGGCTTTCCGCGACACCCTGATCGGCAACGGTCAGGCCAACGTCATCGACGGCGGCCCCGGCGACGACAAACTTGTCGGCGGCGGTGGCGCCGACAAGCTGATCGGCGGCCAGGGCAGCGATAGCTGCTCGGGTGCTCCCAAGGGCGGGACGGAGTCCTGCGGCAAGGAAAAGGCGCCGAAAGGGTCGGCCTACGTGCAACTCGACCCGGCTGACGGCGGCGCCGGGCTGCAGATCGTCGGCGGCGCCGGTCCCGACGAATTCGTCGTCACCTACGACGAAGCGAGCGCGACCTTCTCGATCACGGCCCAGAAGCCACTGGCGATCGGCCCCGGCTGCACGCGGGCGCCGGGCACGACCAAGCAGGTTTCCTGCCCCACCGGCGGCCACGCGCTCTGGCTGATGGCCGACCTCGGTCCCGGCAACGACAGCCTCAGCATCGAAGGCTCGATGCTGGCGGTGGGCAGCGTCCGGCTCGCCGGCGGCTTCGGCAACGACGTCATCCACGGCGGCCCCGAGGACGACCTGATCCAGTCCGGGCCCGGTGCCGACAAGCTCTACGGCGAGGCTGGCGCCGACGGTCTGGTCGGCGGCCTGCCCGGGCCGACCTACCTCTACGGCGGTCCCAACGGCGATCTGCTGGCGGCCGGCGGCGGCTGCGCCGGTGGCGCCCTGGTCGGCGGCCCCGGCCGCGACGACGCCTCCTTCGCCGAGACCCAGGCTCACCCGGGCCGGCTTTGGATCTCCTTCATGGCCCACGCCGCCTGGATCGACGCGATCAAGGGTTGCCACAAAGTCCACCTCTCGCCGACCGACGAGGACATGGAGGGCTCCTTCGACTGGGACGTCCTGATCGGCGACCACGGCCCCAACGCGATGCTCGGCCAGCCCGGCGAAGACATCTTCATCGGCAACGGCGGCGAAGACGTCATCGACGCCCGCGACGGCGTCCGCGACTTCTACATCCAGTGCGGCTCCGGCATGCCGACGATCCCCAAGATCGGCCCCGTCAAACCGCCGAAACACTTCACCGGCCCGCCCAGCGGCCGCGCCATCACCGACCCCTTCGACCCCGCCCCGGTCGACTGCAAGTACGCCAAGCACGGTCACCCGGTCCCCGGCCTCAACGGCTGAGCGGCGTCGAAGGTGGCTGTGTTCCTGTGTTAATGTGATCCTGTGAAAAATCTGACGGTCTCCGTTCCCGATGACGTGTATCGCGCGGCCAGGGTCCGGGCTGCCGAAGGGGGTAGCTCGATCAGCGCGATGGTGACCGGCTATCTGCGCTCGCTCGCCGACCAAGACGCCGAGTTCGCCCGCCTCGAGCAGCAGCAGAACGCGGTCCTTGGTGAGGTCGCCCGCTTCCGTGCCCGGGACCGCCTCAGTCGCGACGATGTTCATGGCCGTGCGGTTCGTTGACACCAACGTGCTGCTCTACGCGGTCTCGCGTGATCCCGAGGAGCTGCACAAGGCCCAACTGGCTCGGAACCTGCTCGGCGAGAGAGACCTGGCGCTCTCCGTCCAGGTCCTGCAGGAGTTCTACGTGCAGTCCACCCGCGAGAGTCGCCCCGACCCGCTCACCCATGAGCAGGCGGCGAGGCTGGTCGAGTCCTTCCTGCGCTTCCCGCTGGCGGACGTGACGCGGCAGATCGTCCTTGCGGCGATGGCGACGCGGCACCGCTTCGGGATCTCTTACTGGGACGCCGCGATCATCGAGGCGGCCCGGGCTCTCGGCTGCGAGACGGTGCTCTCCGAGGACTTAAACGATGGCCAGGACTACGGCGGCGTGCTGGTCGAGAACCCGTTCCGCGGTGGCTGATCGGCTGGCGACCCGGGGCGGATAGGCTTCGGGAGTGGCACGGAAGACCGCGCAAGGAGACGAGGCGGCGGCAATCGCGGCGGCAATCGCCCGGTTCGAGGCGGAGACCGGTGCCGGGCCGGTCGAGGTTGTACCCGCAATCGGGCCCTGGCAGCGCGCGGCCCTGCTGGAGGGAATTGGCGCCAAGGAGACCGTCCTTGAGTCAGAAGGAGGAGGAGACACATGGCTGTCGTGAAAATCATCGAGCTGGTTGGCAGCTCGAAGACGTCCACTGACGACGCGGCGAAACAGGCGCTGAGCCAGGCCCAGGGCACGCTGCGCAACATCCGCGCGGTCGACATCGTCTCGACCGGGATTCGCGGTGAGAACCTCGACGAGTACCGCGCCCACGTGCGCGTCGCCTTCCTGATTGAGGGCACGGAGATCGACTGATGGCCGAGGCAGGGGAGGCGAAGGAGGTCTCGCGCGACGAGGCCCAGAAATTGATCGAGGAGGGCGCGCAGCTAGTCGACGTGCGCGTCCAGCACGAGTGGGACGCCGGCCACATCGCCGGCGCCACCCACGTGCCGCTGGCCGAGCTGGCCGAGCGAGCAGCGGAGATCGACCCCGAGCGGCCGGTCGTCCTCTATTGCCGCGGTGGCAACCGCTCGACGATGGCCGCCGCCGCTCTCAGCGACGCCGGCTACGACGCCGCCAAGCTCGTCGACGGGATCGTCGGCTGGTCCGAGGCGGACCTGCCGCTGGAGCCCGAGGGCGGCTACGTGAGCGAGTCCGGGGAAGCCGCGGCGGTCCTCGAGGCCCGCAAAAAGGCTGCACAGGGCTAAATACCCAAATCCCAGTCAGGTTTTGCTATTTTCCTCCACATGGAGGTTGTAGTAGCGGAGAACAAGGAGCAGCGGGGCAAAGGCCGGGTCGGCTCTGTCGAGAACCCGGAGACGTACACCAACGTCCCCGGCCACATCATCCCGATCATCGAGCGCGAGTTCGACGACTTCGACAACGAAGCTGAGCGGTTCCTGGGCGGCGACCTGGAAGAGAACCAGTTCATCGGCTTCCGCCTCAAACAGGGCGTCTACGGGCAGCGCCAGCCCGACGTGCAGATGGTCCGGGTCAAGCTTCCCTTTGGCGGCGTCACGCCGGAGCAGATGGAGGCTTTCGCCGACGTGGTCGAGAAGTACGCGCCCCTCAACAAGGGCCACATCACGACCCGGCAGAACATCCAGATCCACCACGTGCCGCTGCGCGACATGGAGGCGCTGATCCGGGAAATCTCCGCCGTCGGCCTCTCCTCGCGCGAGGGTTGCGGCAACACGGTGCGCAACGTCACCGGCGACCCCTGGGCCGGCGTCGCCGCCGACGAGATCTTCGACCCGACGCCCTACGCCGGCGCCTACGTCCGTTACTTCGTCCGCCACCCGACGACGCAGTTGATGCCGCGCAAGATCAAGACTTCCTTCACCGGCTCCGAGGCTGACCGCGCGATCAGCGGCATCCACGACATCGCCTTTCTCGCCCGCGAAAGGGACGGGGTTCGCGGCTTCGAGCTGCGGGTTGGCGGCGGCACCTCGATCATGGCCCGCGTCGCCCCGACCGTCTACGAGTTCGTCGAGGCCGACAACGGCGACTACATGAAGGTCGCCGAGGCCGTCTTCCGGATCTTCGATCGCCAGGATTGGCTGCGCGTCAACCGCGCCCGCGCCCGGATCAAGGTCCTCGTCGACAAGATCGGGATCGACGCCTTTCGCCAGCTCGTCGACGAGGAGCTGGAAGGCGACTGGGTCGATGAGCGTGACTTCAGCGCCGAGCTGGTCGAGCGTTTGCGTTTTGACGACGACGAGGCGGCAAACGCCCCCGGGGTCCCGGCCACTCCGGCCTCGCCCAACGGCGACCGCAGCGAGTTCGATCGCTACGTCGAAGCCAACGTGCAGCCGCAGCGGCAGGAGGGTTTCTCCACGGTCGAGGTGAAGATCGATCGCGGCGACCTGACGCCCGAGCAGTTCCGCGGCCTGGCGGCGATCATGCGCGAGTACACCGGCGGCTACGCCCGCAGCACCGTGCAGCAGAACTTCGTCCTGCGCTGGGTCCGCGACGAGGCGCTCTACGACGTTTGGCAGCGCCTCGAGGCGCTCGGCCTCGGCGAGCCCGGCCCGCGCGAGATCACCGACACGGTCAGTTGCCCCGGTACCGACAGCTGCAAACTCGGCATCACCAGCTCGATGGGCCTCAACCGGGCGATCAAGGAGCGGGTCGAGGCGATGCAGATCAGCGACGAGCTGACCAAGCGGATCCACGTCAAGATGAGCGGCTGCCCCAACGGCTGCAGCCAGCACCACATCGCCAACATCGGTTTCTACGGCGCCTCGCTGAAGGTCGGCGACCGCCAGATGCCCGCCTACATCCCGCACATCGGCGGCAACTACGAGGGCGGCGAGATCATCTTCGGCAAGCGGCTCAAATCCCGCCTGCCCGCCAAGCGGGTGCCGGAGGCGGTGCAGCGCTGGGTCGAGCTCTACGAGGCTGAGCGCAACGACGGCGAGGAGTTCAACGCCTTCGCCGAGCGGGTCGGCGCCGAGGCCTTCGAAGCGAAGGTCAAGGACTTGACGCTGCCGGCCGAGTTCAGCCTCGAGACGATGCAGCAGTTCATCGACTGGAACCGCTCTAGTCCCTACAAAGTCGAGCGCGGCGAGGGGGAGTGCGCGATCTAGCGCACGGCGAACGATGAAGCCACCGCCGATCACGCTATCTGGGACGGTGCCGACAATCACCGATCTCGACCACGAGACGATCGCCGACGAACTCGAGAACCGCAGCGCCCAGGAGGCGCTGGAGTGGATGTTCGAGAGCTTCGGGTCCGACCACTACATCGCCTGCTCGTTCCAGAAAACGAGCTCCGTCACGGCGCACATGGCGAGCCGGATCAACCCCGAGGCGCGCTTCTTCTACCTCGACACCGAAGTCCTCTTCGAGGAGAGCTACGAGACCCGCGACCGGCTCGCCGAGGCGCTGGGGATCGAGTTCGACCGGTACCACAACCTGACGCTCGAGGAGCAGGCCGAGCAGTACGGCGACGAGCTCTGGAAGAGCGACCCCGACGCCTGCTGCGGGCTGCGCAAGGTCGACCCGATGCGGCGTGCTCTGTCTTCCGTAGACTGCTGGGTCGCCGGCGTCCGCCGCGGTGATTCGAGCTCCCGGTCCACGACTCCGAAGTTTGGCTGGGACCGGAAATTCGGCATCTGGAAGCTGAATCCACTCGCGGACTGGTCCGAGCGCGACGTCTGGAACTACATCCGTGAGCACGACCTCCCGTACAACCCGCTGCACGACTACGGCTACCCGTCGATCGGCTGCACGCACTGCACCAAGCCGGTCGCCCCGGGCGGCGACTCGCGTGACGGTCGCTGGGCCGGGCTGGCCAAGACCGAGTGCGGCATCAACTAGCGGGCTGCCAGTTGGCCCCTCGCAAGAACTCGCCTGGCTAGGGCGCTAGCCGACTGACCCGAGGACCATGGCGATGGAGGAGACGACTCAGGTGCGCACGGCGCCCGTGGAGCTGACCGACCTCGACACGCTCGAAGCGGAGTCGATCCAGATCATCCGCGAGGTCGTGGCCGAGTTCGAGAACCCGGTGATGCTGTTCTCGGGCGGCAAGGACTCGGTGCTGATGCTGCACCTGGCGCGCAAGGCGTTCGCGCCGGCGCCGGTGCCGTTCCCGATCATGCACGTCGATACCGGGCACAACTTCCCGGAGGTGATCGAGTTCCGCGACCGCGTCGTCGCCGAGCACGGGCTGCGGCTCGAGGTCGCCTCAGTGCAGGAGCTGATCGACGCCGGCCGGATCAAGGTCGCGCACGAACTGGAAAGCCGCAACCGCCACCAGACCGTGGCGCTGCTGGAAGCGATCCAGGGCGGTGGCTACGACGCCGTCTTCGGCGGCGGCCGCCGCGACGAGGAGAAGGCGCGGGCGAAGGAGCGGGTCTACTCCTTCCGCGACAAATTCGGCCAGTGGGACCCGAAGAACCAGCGCCCCGAGCTCTGGAGCCTGTTCAACGGCCGCCACCGCAAAGGCGAGCACATCCGCGTCTTCCCGATCTCCGACTGGACCGAGCTCGACGTCTGGCGCTACCTGGCCCGCGAGCAGGTCGACCTGCCGCAGATCTACTTCGCCCACGAACGCGACGTGGTCGACCACGAGGGCCTGCTGATGGCCGTCAACGAGTTCTTCCCGCTGCCCGAGGGGGCGCAGGTGGAACGGCTGATGGTGCGCTACCGCACCGTCGGCGACGCCACCGGCACCGGCGCCGTGCGCTCCGAGGCGACGCACTACGAGGCGGTGATCGAGGAGACGGCGGCGACCCGGATCACCGAGCGCGGGGCCACCCGCGGCGACGACCGCTTCTCGGAAGCGGCGATGGAGGACCGCAAGAAGGAAGGCTACTTCTAGTGCCTTCCGAGCTCCTGCGCATCGCCACCGCCGGCTCCGTCGACGACGGCAAGTCGACCCTGATCGGACGGCTTCTGCACGACACCAAATCGATCTTCGAGGACCAGCTCGAATCGATCGAGCTGACCTCGCAGAAACGCGGCAACGAGCAGACCGACCTGGCGCTCTTGACCGACGGGCTGCGGGCGGAGCGCGAGCAGGGGATCACGATCGACGTCGCCCACCGCTACTTCGCGACGCCGAAACGGAAGTTCGTGATCGCCGACACGCCGGGCCACATCCAGTACACGCGCAACATGGTCACCGGCGCCTCGACCGCCAACCTGGCCCTGCTCCTGGTCGACGCCCGCAAAGGCGTGCTCGAACAGACTCGTCGCCACGCCCTGCTGTCCTCGCTGCTGCGGGTGCCGCACCTTGTCCTCTGCGTCAACAAAATGGACCTGGTCGACTACGACGAGGCGATCTACGACGAAATCCGCGAGGAGTTCAGCTCCTTCGCCGCCAAGCTCGAGATCACCGACCTCGGCTTCGTGCCGATCTCGGCCCTCGAAGGCGACAACGTCGTCCGGCGCTCGGCCAACATGCCCTGGTTCGACGGGCAGCCGCTGCTCGGCCACCTCGAGGACGTCCACATCGCCTCCGACCGCAACCTGGTCGACAACCGCTTCCCGGTCCAGTACGTGATCCGGCCGCAGTCCTCCGAGTACCGCGATTACCGTGGCTTCGCCGGCTCGGTCGTCGGCGGCATCTTCAAGCAGGGCGACGAGGTGATGGTGATGCCCTCGCGGCAGAAGTCGAAGATCGCCCAGATCGACACGCCCAACGGCGCCGTCGCCCAGGCCTTCCCGCCGATGGCGGTGACGGTGCTGCTGGAGGACGAGCTCGACATCTCGCGCGGCGACATGATCTGCCGGCCGACCAACCAGCCGACCGCCAGCCGCCGCTTCGAGGCGATGGTCTGCTGGTTCGACGAGACCTCGACGCTGCGCACGGGGGCGCCGTACCAGC
Organism: uncultured Actinomycetes bacterium; assembly: GCA_963708405.1. Lineage (GTDB taxonomy): Bacteria > Actinomycetota > Thermoleophilia > Solirubrobacterales > 70-9 > VAYN01. Next base: position 410,358 of record CAVPSL010000001.1, on the reverse strand, counting down.
TCAAGCACACGACCCGCTGGGTGACGGCCGAGGTCGAGGAGATGCGCTACCAACTCGACGTCGACACCCTGCACCGCGACCTTGATGCCGAGACGCTCGAGGTCAACGACATCGGTCGCATCGCGATCCACACCACCGCACCGCTCTTCTTCGACGAGTATCGGCTCAACCGCACGACCGGCAGCTTCATCCTCGTCGACCCGGCCACCGACCTGACCGTGGCGGCGGGGATGATCATCGGCTCCGGCGGCGAGGGCGGGGTGGGCGAGACGACCCCGGTCGCCGAGAACATCACCTTCCACCCGAGCAAACTCTCGCGCGAGGACCGCTGGCAGGCGCTCGGCACCAGTGGCGCGACGATCTGGCTGACCGGCCTCTCCGGCTCCGGCAAGTCGACGATCGCGACCGCGGTCGAGCACACGCTGGTGAGCAGCGGCCGCGCCGCCTACATGCTCGACGGCGACAACCTGCGCCACGGCCTCAACGCCAACCTCGGTTTCAGCGCCGAGGATCGGGCCGAGAATGTGCGCCGGGTCGGCGAGGTGGCGAAGGTTTTGGCCGACTCCGGAGCGGTGGCAATCGTCTCTCTGGTCAGCCCCTACAAGGAGGACCGCGACCGGGTCCGCGCCGCCCACGAAGAGGCCGGCCTCCCCTTCCACGAGGTCTTCGTCGACACCCCCCTGGAGGAGTGCGAACGCCGCGACCCCAAGGGCCTCTACGCCAAGGCCCGAGCGGGAGAGATCACCGACCTGACCGGCGTCGGCAGCCCCTACGAGGCCCCCGAGCGCCCGGACCTGAAGCCCGACGCGGACCTCGAGACGGCGGTCCGCGAAGTACTCGCCCTGCTGGGCTGAGAGCTGCGGTTCTCGGTTTGTCGCGCCTAGCTCACTGAGCTAGGCGTTCCAGTACCTCGCGGTCCTCCTCGAGGCGACGCTTCAGCCGTTTCTGGAACTCCTTGTCGGCCCGCCGGGCGGCGATGTGGTTGTCGATCGCTTCGCGCACGGCCTCGGACACGGGCATGTCGTCGGCCCGCGCGATCGCCGCAAGTTCGGCTGCTTTGTCCTCTGGGAGGCGGAGGCTCATTGCCTTGGAGGCCATGAGGGTGCTGCTCCTTATCGGGGTCAGTGTCAAAGGAATTTGACTTTGATTAAAGCACTTTTCAATGCGAGGTACCTATAATTTTTATAGGCTGATACCAAGATGCCACAACGTTTGATGTTGGCTGACCTTCTCCTTATTGCCGAGGCGGTCTTGGATGTGCCGGCCGAGCAGCTTCGTTCTGTCATTGACATAGCGGGTGCCGAGTCGGCGCTGGCGGCCCCATTTGCCAGCTTTGGAGGAGTCGACTGTTACAAGGACCCTGTGGAGAGGGCGGCGATCTGTTGCTCCAGATTGATCCGCAACCACCCGCTGCCCAAGGGCAACAAGCGGGTTGGCTATGAGTGCATGAGGGAGATGCTCGAACAAGCGAATGAGCCCTGGCTTCGCTCCAAAGAGGATGTGAAGACGATTGCCTTCACGCTTGAGCGCTTGGCGGCAGGCCTATTGCCCGAGAGTGACTTCGTTGACTGGGTCAAGCGACGCGTCGAGCTCGGTCGGCGGAAGAGCTAGGGCCGACCGCGAACGACGACGGTGCGGCCGTCGGCCAGTTCGTAGACGGTGCCGATCGCTTTGCCGCGGCCGACGACCTTCTCGTCGGGGTTCAGCTGGACTTCTTTGACTCGCTGGTCCTTCTTGGCGACGACGGCGTCGGCGGGGCGGAGCTTGCCGGTTGCCTGCTTGGTCAGGGCGCCGGTGAGGTCGAGGGAGGAGAGGGCGGCGAGGAGGAAGGCGACGGCGAGGACGATGCCGAGGTCGAAGAGGTTGACGAGGCCGTCGAGGGGGTCGCCGGCGCGGTCCTCGCGGCTGCGGGCGCGGGCGGTGACCTTCATGACAGCTCGGCGGCGACGAACTCGACGTCGGAGAAGTCCTGGGCGTAGAGGCGGTCGCGGACGAGGGAGATGGCGAAGGCGACGGCGCCGATCAGGAGGCCGGCGACGGTGACGCTGAAGGCGACGCGGAGGTTCTCGGTCAGGGTGGCGACGTCGCCGTCGGCGAGTCCGGCGAGGGCCGGTGAGAGCGGGATCAGGGTGCCCATCAGGCCCAGGGCGGGGCCCATGCGGACGAGGATGCGGGTGCGCTCGAGCCGGCGCAGCGAGAGGTAGTCGTACTCGGCCAGCCGCTTGGCGACGCGGGCCTCGGCGCCGGGGTGACCGCACTGGGCGACGATCCCGGCCAGAGCGTCCTCCATCTGCCGGTTCCAGGCGAAGGGGAGGAGCGGTAGGACCGGGTCAACGGCCGCGGCGGTGAGGCGGGCGCGACACTCGGCGATCGCGGCTTCGAGCCCGGTGAGGCTGCGCCAGCGCCGTCGCCGCAGCTCGACGATCAGCGAGCCGGCTTCGAGCAGGACCAGCGCCAGCGCCAGCACGGCGAGGACAAGGACCGGGACCTCGAGCGCCGAGGAGATGTCGAAAAGGACCTGCTCGACCTTCACGGCGCCGTCCTCCGCGGCAGCAGGCCGGCGAGACCGCGCGCCTCGAGCAGGGCGCCGGCGCCGAGCAGGCCGGCGCTTGCCAGCAGTCCCCAGGCCGCGGTGGGGAGACCGAAGCCGCCGCCGTCCCCCTGCGGCGTGCCGGTGCGGGCGGCGACCTGCTCGCCGCCCGCCGCTGCAGGGGTGGGCTGGTGCGGCTCGCCGCTATCGGTCAGCAGCACGCCGGCAACCTGCTCGCCGTCTTCGCTCGGCGCCGCTTTATGCCGGGACTTGCGAGTCGGCGCGGGCGCGTTGGCGCTGCTCGGCGGCGGCACCGTGCTGGCGGAGGGGGCACCGCCATTGCCCGGTCTCCCCGCAGGTCCGCTTGGGCCGCTGGCGGCGCCGGAGTCTGGGGCGCCCGCCGCCTGGTTGTCGCCGCCGCCCTTGCGGTTCGGTCCGCCGCTCGCCGGGGCGCCGACCTGGACGGTGACCACGGCCGAGGCACCGGCGTCGTCGCCCGGGGTGGTGACGCCGACGACGACGTCGTAGCTGCCGCGCTTGGCGAAGTTGTGGCTGGCGCTGGGCCCGCTGGCGGAATTGCCGTCGTCGAAGTACCAGGAGTAGTCCAGCCGCTCGCCGGCACCGGCCCGTTCGACGCTGGCGCTGAAGTCGATTTTCTGGCCCGGCCGGGCGTGCACCGTCGAGGCCTGGGCCCGGACCTGCAGGGGCGGGCCTTTGCGCAGGACGATCGTCACTCCCTGCGGCGCTTCGAAGCAGTCGCCGCCGTTGGCGTCTTCGCCGTCGACGGCGGGACGCAGGAAGGCGGTGCCGCCGGGGGTCGCGTAGACGACCGGCGGGCCTTCGGGGAAGGCACCCGGGTCGAGGGCCTGGTGGCGGCTGAGCAGGACCGAGCCGCCGACCGGGCGCTGCACTTCCAGATAGGAGAAGCCGAAGGGGTCGGCGCCGGCGGCGTCGAGGACCGCCGCCAGAGAGAAGCCGGTGACCGCGCGGCTCTCCTCGCCGGTCGGGGAGCGCACGAGGTAGGCGCGGTCGCGCACGTCCTCGGAGCCAGCGAGGGCATCCAGCGAGAGCGGCCGCTGGATCCCGCCCGGCCTGACCACGGTCACCTGCGCCGCGTCGGCGCCGGCCACCGCCGGCCAGGGCGAGGCGAGCGAGAGCGAGGCCGCGCCGGCCACGATCAGGAGCCGGTTGAGAAGGAGATGGTGAAGCATCCGAAGTCGGTTCCCGGCGCGTAGAAGCCGGCGAAGGTCGAGGAGGCGGTGCCGGAGGGGATCGCCGCCGGCACCTGGTTGTAGGTGAAGCTGTTGCCGCTCTGCGAGATCCCGCCGGCGCGGCTGAGGTCGAGGTTGACGAGCACCTGCCGCTGGGCGGCGCCGCCGTTTTCGGCGACGGCGAAGATCGCCCGCGAGCTGCCCCCGGCCAGTTCCAGCTCCGGGTTGGCGGCGAGCAGGTCGATGCCGTGGGCGCTGTAGCGGAAGCGCAGGCCGCCGCTGAAGTTGAGCGCGGCGCGATCGTCGGCGGGGCTGCCGGGGTCGGCGCCGGTGTCGAGCCAGCCGTTGGCGAAGGGGAAGCGGAAGTCGTAGCTGAGCGGGACCGAGGCTCCCGGCAGCAGCACCGGCGGGTCGGCCGTCGCGCCTTCGACGGGACTGGTGCCCTCGCCGGTGGCGATGTAGCGGATGAAGGACTCGCGCAGGTGCCACTGCAGCGAGGCGCCGGTGACGTCGACCGCGCCGGACGGGCGCACCGCCACGGGCGGGTTGGCTTCAGCGCTGGCACCGGCGCCGCTGGGAAGTGGGCAGGAGGTGGACGTCTGGGCGGGGGAGCTGCCGCCGCTACCGCCGCTGCTGGGGGAGCCGCCGGTCGCGGTGGCCCCAGGGGTGAGGCGCGCGGCGCTGGTCGCGAGCGTGCCGAGGCGACCGCCGGCGAGGCGCAGGCCGAGCCGCTGGCCGAGGGTGCGGGCGGCGGCGCTCGTCAGGGTCAGGCGCAGACCACTCAGTTGGGCCGTCCCGGCCACTGGGTCGATGCTGCGCCGGCCGCCGGCGAGGCGGAAGAGCGTCACCGTCTTGCCGCCGAGCTTCGCCTCCAGCGTCGCCTGCTTGCCGAGTCGCAGGCCTAGCCCGGTGAGGGCGACGCGCTTGTTCGCTCTCACCTGGAAGCGGAGGCCGCCGCGGTAGCGCAGCAGGGTCGTCTTGGTGCCGGCGAGACCGGTGGAGACCGGCAGCGAGATCCGCCGGGCACCGCCGCTGGCGGGGGCGATCGGCGCCACCCGGACACCCTGTCCGCGCAGCGCCGCCGCAGCCGGTCCGTCGAGGCTGAGCGTGGTGCTGCCGACCGGCCCCTGGGCCGGGACGGCGCCGGCAGCGGCGCCGGGCAGGGCGATCGTGGTGACGGCGAATGCCGCCGCCACGAGGGTGCCCACCCGGCTGATCAGCCGCTCGCTCAACCGATCGCCGCCGTCACGGTCACCGGGTCGAGTTGCTGCCCGGCTTTGTACTGCGGTTCGAACGGTTTAGCCGCAGCCGCGGTCAGGGTCGCCGGGACGTTGGCCCAGGTCACCGTCTTGCCGTCGGCGGAGACCGAGGGGAAGACGCCGGCCGTGTTCAGGGTGGCGATCGTCGTCCCCGGCGCCGAGACCGGCGGCAGGTCGGTGCAGCCTTTGCCGTTGAACTGGTCGATGTCGTAGCCCAGGTCAGCGACAAGCGCCGGCGTGGCGCCACCGAGGCTGACGCTGATGTTGCTGAGCTTGATTTCGATGATGCAGTGGCCGGGCTTGGCGAACTTGACGCTGCCCTGGGTCTGCAGGCTCAGCTCCGAGCCGGCGCCGTAGCGGCCTTCGGCGAAGCTGCCGCTGCCGATCGGGAAGCTGAAGAAGGAGCCGGCCTGAGCGGGGTTGCCGTTCGTAGTGGCGCCGCCTTCGGTCGTGATCGAGCCGACCGAGCCCGGGCCCAGTTCTTTGTAGATGTATTCGCGCCAGGAGGTGAGGAAGCCCCACTCGAGGGAGCCACCGCTGACCTTGTGCTGGACCTGCACCGGGTTGGCCTGGGCGGAGACCCAGATCATCCCCACGCCCTTGTTGACGAGCGCCCGCGAGAGGCCGAGCTTCTGCTTCAGCAGCGAGGCGGCGTCGGGGGTGAGGCGGAGCTTGCCTTCGCGCAGCGAGACGGAGCCGCCGCCGGCGTTGACGCTGACCGCGGCGCCGAGCCGGAAGATCGCCATCTCGGTGCCGCCGACCTGGCCGACCAGGGCGCCGCTGGCGACGTCGATGCGGGGGCTGGCGACGGCGACGGTCCGTTTGTTGGCGCTGAAGGCGAAGCCGCCGCCGAGGCCGGCCGCCGGCTTGGCACCGAGCTCGACCGAGGAGACGGGGAGGGTGAGCTGGTTGGCGCTGAGGGCGGCCGGGGTAGCGGCGACCAGTTTCACGCCCTGGCCGCTCAGCGTCCGCCCTTTGGCGTGGTTGGCGAGGGCGATCACGGTGGACCCGTGGGCGTCGGCGGCACTGGCGCTGGCGCTCATGCCGGCGCTCAGCAACAGCGCTGCCAAGGCCGCCATGGCCAGCGCCATGCCCCTCGCGTTCAAGCTCGTTCGGTTCCAGCTCATCTCTTCGGCGTTTCCTTTCTCAGCGGCCGCGGAGAGGCGGGCCGGTGGTCTCGCGGTGCTGTTAGGGCACCCTAATAAATCCACACTAACGGAATCGGAATTAGGTTGCCCTAAGACCCGGCGCCGGGGCGGACCCAGGCGACGTGCAGGGCGGTGCGACCGTCGTGCTCGACGAGGTGGGCATCGGCGCCCCAGACCTCGGCCAGGCGGCCGGCGCTGAGCACCTCACCGGGGGAGCCGGCGGCGACGGTGCGGCCCGCGGCGACGACGACGACGCGGTCGGCGACGGCGGCGGCGAGGGCGAGGTCGTGGACGACGACCAGGGCCGTCAGCCCCTCGTCGACAAGTTCGCGCAGCAGCCCGGCGACGCTGATCGTGGCGCCGAGGTCGAGCTGCGAGGTGGGCTCGTCGGCGATCAGCACCGGCGCCTCCTGGGCGAGGCCGATCGCGATCTGGACCCGCTGCAGCTCGCCGCCGGAGAGCGTCGTCAGATCGCGCTCGGCGAAGCGCTCGATCCGCGCCCGCGCCATCGCCCGCTCGATGCCGTCGCGGTCGGCGCCGGTCAGCCGCCGCAGCGGCCGCAGGTGGGAGGAGCGACCGATCGTCACCGCTTCGCGCACGCTGACCCCGGCCGGCACCGGCATCCGCTGTGGCACGAAGGCCCGCAGCCGGGCGAGCTCGCGGCCGCGCAGCTCCGCCAGCTCGCGGCCCGACCAGGCAACGTGCCCGGCGCTCGGCTTCTGCATCCCGCAGACCGCCCGCACCAGCGTCGACTTGCCGGCCCCATTGGGCCCGACGATCGCCACCAGCTCGCCGGCCCGCAGCTCGAGGTCGGCGCCGCACAGAATCGGCGTGCCGCCGATCTCCACTTCGACTCCGCGAGCTTCGAGCAGGGGCTCGGCGGGCGCCATCAGACGGCCTTCCGCAGGAGCCAGAGGAAGAGGGGGACGCCGAGGACGACCATGAAGGGGCCGACCGGCATTTCGATTGGGGCTCGCAGAGTTCGGGCCAGGGTGTCGGCGCCGGCCAGCAGGGCGGCACCGCCGATCGCCGAGGCGGGGATGACGTAGGTGTTGCTGGAGGTGCCGCCGGCCATCCGCACCACGTGGGGGACGACGAGGCCGAGGAAGCCGAGCAGCCCGGCGATCGCCGCCGAGGCCGCGGCCAGCAGTGCCGCGGCGATCCCGGCGCCAAGGCGGATGAGCTGTGGCCGCGAGCCCAACGAGGCGGCGACGTCGTCACCGAGAGCGAGGCGGTCGAGCGGTCGCACCAGGAAGAGGACGACCAGAAAGCCGGCGGCGAAGTAGGGCCAGACGGTCTCCAGGTCGCGCCAGCCGCTGGAGGTGAGGCCGCCGGCGATGAAGAAGATCGCCGAGGGGGCGCGTTCGGGGAAGGCGGCGAGCAGCCCGGTCGTCCCGGCGGTGAAGAGCGAGAGCATCGCGATCCCGGCCAGCACCACCTTGCCGACGCTGCCGCGGTTGCGGCCGGTCCAGGCGAAGGCAAAGACCAGCGCTGCCGCCAGCAGGCCAAAGGCGAGCGCGGTCAGCGGCAGCAGGGCGATCGAGCCCGGCAGCAGGATGATGATCAGGATCGCGCCGAAGCCGGCGCCGCCGGTGACCCCGATCACGTCGGGCGAGGCGAGCGGGTTGCCGAGGGCGCCCTGCAGGATCGCGCCGGCGACGCCGAGCGCCGCCCCGACCAGGACCGCCTCGACCGTGCGCGGCAGTCGCAGGGTCTCGACGATCTGACGCTGCGCTTCGTCGCCGCCGTTGCCGAAGACGATCTCGAGGACCTGCGAGAGCGGCACCCTCACCGCTCCGAAGGCAAGCGAGCAGATGATCGCGACGAGGAGCGCCGCGACCAGCGCCGCGAAAACCAGGGTCCGCCGCGCCACGCGTCAGTTCTTCAGGTAGGCGCTGCGCACTTTGCGGATCGTCTGCGCGATGTCGGTGCCCGCCTGCAACAGCGAGTTGTCAACCGAGATGTACACCCGCCCGTTCTTGGCCGCGTTGGTGCTCGACCAGGCCGGGTTGGAGCGCAGGTATTCGGTCAGCGAGGGGATGTCGTCCTCGTTGGCGTGCGGTACGGCGATGATTACGTCCGGGTTTTCGGCGACCACGACTTCGTCGGAGATGCGCTCGAAGCCGGAGTTGGAGTCGACGCCGCCGGTGAGCAGCTCTCCGCCCGCTTTGGTGACGATGTCGCCGCCCCAGCTATTGGGCAGGAAGGTGAACGGGGTGCGGCCGACGCCGAGGATCAGCATCACCTTGGGATGGGAGCGGATCCCCCGCTCGGCGGCGCTGATCTGCTTTCGCGTCGCCTGCAGGGTGTCGCGCGCGTAGTGCTTGCGGCCGACGATCTGGCCGATCTTGAAGGTGTCGGCGAGGGCGCCCTTGATCGAGCGCGGGTCGTGCAGGACGACCTTGATCCCCAGGCTCTTCATCGCCAGGTTGCCCTTGGCCCAGGTCTGCGAGGAGAAGACCAGGCCCGGGTTCATCGAGGCGAGCTGCTCGAGGTTGGGCCCGTTGGGATGGGAGAGCGGCAGCACCGGCACCCCCTTCAGCTTCGGCGAGAAGCGTTCCGCCCCGCCCAGCGTCTGCCCGATCCCCACCGGCCTGACACCGAGCCGGGCCAGCGTGTTGGCCGCAAACGGGGTCAGCGCCACGATCCGCTTCGGCGGCGCCGCGGAGCTCGCAGCGGGAAGCGCCAGTGCGAGCAGGACCAGGGCCACGAGCGCGGCCGGGCCGACTTTTGCACGCCCAGCGTGAATAACTCGGCCCATCAGGCTGGGACCTTGACGTCGATCACGTCGTAGTTCCGCACCTCGCTGCTGTGGGCGAGCTGGCCGTCGGCGTGGCGGTGGCTGAGCTTGAAGAGATCGCTGTTGACCCAGTCGCGGAAGGCGCCCTGGTCCTTCCAGCGGCTCAGCACCACGTACTCGCCGTCGCGGTCGCGCCGCAGCAGTTCGAAGCCGGCAAACCCGTCCGCCTTGTGGACGTGGCTCTGCCGCTCGAGGAAGGTCCGCTCAAACGCCTCCCGCCGCTCCTCTTTGACATGGACGACGTTCATCACGGTGTACAACGGCTCCGCTCCTCTCGAGAACGGGCGCTCCCCAGACTGTTAGGACGCCCTAATTAGGTAGACCTAATTAGGGTAGCCAAAAACTACGACTGCGGCCGCGGGGGGACCTGCGGCTTGCCTAGCCCGTAGGTCTCGTAGGCCCCGAAGCGGGGGAACGTCTTGTGCGTGGGGCCGTGGAAGTCCGAGGAGGCCGTGGGCACGAGCCCGAGCTCATCGCAGAGCTCGAGCAGGTGGCGGGTCTGCTCCTCGGAATGGGTCGGGTAGTAGGTCTCGACCCCGTCGGCTCCGAGCGAGCGGATCAGGTCGTCGACCTCGTGCGGGGCGGAGATGTCCCAGTAGGGGTGGGCGATGACGGCGACGCCGCCGGCGGCCCGGATCAGCTCGATCGCCTCGGCGGCGGTCGGCCAGCGCCGTGGCACGAAGGCTTTCGCGCCCGGCACCAGGTACTCCTCGAAGAAGGGGCCGAGGTCGCCGGTGGCGCCGGCGGCGCGGGCGATGTGGGGACGGCCGATCGAGAGCGCGTCGCCGGCCTCGCGCACGGCGTCCTCGAGGTGGATGTCGAAGCCCTCCTGGCGCAGCTTGGCGACGATTTCCCCGGCCCGGGTCACCCGCTCGTGCTGAGCCCGCTCGCAGGCGGCGGCGATCCGGCCAAGGTCGATCCAGTAGCCGCAGATGTGCAGGTCTTCGGCGTACTCGTGCACACAGGACATCTCGATCGCCGGCACCAGCTCGACCCCCAACCGCTCCGCCGCCGCCGCCGCCTCCGGCACCCCCGCGATCGCGTCATGGTCCGTCAGCGCCAGCGTCGTCACTCCCGCCTCAGCCGCCGCGGCAACCACATCCGCCGGCAGAAGCTGGCCGTCGGAGACGGTCGAATGGCTCTGTAACTCAACAAGCACGACGCCGCACCCTAACTCCGGCCCGGTTGGGAGGGGTGCACGCCTCCCCTCGCCGCGTCTAATTAGACTGCGCCGCCGTGTTCCAGAAGGTGCTGATAGCCAACCGCGGCGAGATCGCGATCCGGGTCGCGCGGACGCTGCGCGAGATGGGGATCACCTCGGTCGCCGTCTACTCCGAGATCGACCGCGACGCCCCGCACGTGCGCGAGGCCGACGAGGCCTTCCTGATCGGCCCCGCGGTCCCGGCTGAGAGCTACCTGAAGATCGAGAACATCATTGACGCCGCCAAGGAGGCCGGGGCGGAAGGGATCCATCCCGGCTACGGTTTCCTGGCCGAGAACGCCGACATGGCGCGCGCCTGTGCCGAGGCCGGGATCACCTGGATCGGCCCGCCGCCGGAGGCGATCGAAGCGATGGGCTCGAAGACCCGGGCGCGCGAGATCATGCAGGAGGCCGGGGTGCCGATCGTCCCCGGTGCCACCGAGGTCGCCAAGGACCTCGACGACGCTCGCCGCCAGGCCGAGGAAGCCGGTTACCCGGTCGCCTGCAAGGCCGCCGGCGGCGGTGGCGGCAAGGGCTTCCGGGTGGCGATGACGCCCGACGATCTGCAGGAGGCTTTCGAGGGCTCGGCCCGCGAAGGCGAGAAGTTCTTCTCCGACGACCGCGTCTACGTCGAGCGCTATCTCGAGGACCCGCGCCACGTCGAGGTCCAGGTGCTGGCCGACTCGCACGGCAACGTGATCCACCTCGGCGAGCGCGACTGCTCGATCCAGCGCCGTCACCAGAAGGTGATCGAGGAGGCCCCAGGCCCGCACGTCGACGAGGAGATGCGGGCGCGGATCGGCAAGATCGCCACCGACGCGGCCGCCGCCGTCGGCTACCGCGGCGCCGGCACGATCGAGGGGATGCAGGTCGGCGACGAGTACTTCTTCCTTGAGATGAACACGCGGGTGCAAGTCGAGCACTGCGTGACCGAGATGATCAGCGGCGTCGACATCGTCCGCGAGCAGATCCTCGTCGCCGCCGGCGAGCCGCTCTCGATCGCCCAGGATGACGTCGAGCTGCGCGGCTGGTCGATCGAGTGCCGGATCAACGCCGAGGCGGCGCACAAGAACTTTGCTCCGGCCCCGGGCCCGATCGGCGACTCCTACCGCGAGCCCTCCGGCCCCGGTGTCCGCGTCGACTCCGGCGTCGAGGGCGGCTCCGAGGTGACGCCGATGTACGACCCGATGGTGGCCAAGCTGATCGTCTGGGACGTCGACCGCGAGAAGGCGACGCGGCGCATGCTGCGGGCGCTGGGCGAATACGACTCGGGCGGCCTCACCACCCTGATCCCCTTCCACAAGGCGATCCTCGCCACCGAGCAGTGGGCGAAGGGTGAGACCTGTCGCGACCTGATGGAGGACAAGGACTGGCTGAAGTCGACGGCGCCGGCTGACACCGCCCCGCCCGCGCCGAGCGAGGAGGGGGCTGAGGTCGTCGCCCGCGACTACAAGGTCGAGGTCTCCGGCAAGCTCTTCGACGTCAAGGTGATCGGCGAGGCCGTCGCCGGTGGCGCCGCTCCCGCGGCCGCCGCGGGCGGGCGCAAACCGCCGAAACGCGAGCGCAAAGTCGGCGGTGGCGGTGGCGCCTCCAGCGAGTCCCTGACCGCGCCCCTGCAGGGCACGGTCTTCAAAGTCGTCGTCGCCCAGGGCGCCGAGGTGAACGAGGGCGATCTCGTCTGCGTGATCGAGGCGATGAAGATGGAGAACGAGATCACCGCGCACCGCTCCGGCAAGGTCGAGGAGCTGAAGATCGCCGAGGGCGACGCGGTCTCCAGCGGCGACGTGCTGGCAGTCATCAAGTAGACGCGCCCAGCTTCCTAGACTGCTGGTAGTGGCTGACGCTTCTACGGATACGTCCACCCGCGGGATGACCTGGGTCGATGGCGGCTCCTTCCGGATGGGCTGTGAGGCCTTCTACCGGGAGGAGGCGCCGGTGCATACGGTCGAGGTCGACGGGTTCTGGATCGACTCCAAGCCGGTGACCGTGCGGCAGTTCCGGCATTTCGTCCGCGACACGAACTACGTCACGGTGGCCGAGCGCACGCCGGACCCGGCCAACTACCCGGGGATCGACCCGGGGCTGCTGGTGGCGGGCTCGCTGGTCTTCCAGGGGACGCCGGGCCCGGTGCCGCTGACCGACTTCCGCGCCTGGTGGGCCTTCGTGCCGGGTGCCTGCTGGCGGCGGCCGGAGGGGCCGGGCAGCGACGCCCGCCGCCGCGACGACCACCCGGTCGTCCACATCGCCAACGAGGACGCCGCCGCCTACGCCGAGTGGGCCGGCAAGCAGCTGCCGAGCGAGGCCGAGTGGGAGTTCGCCGCCCGCGGTGGGCTCGACGGCGCTCTCTTCGTCTGGGGCGATGAGGACCACGGCGGCGACCGCCTGCTCGCCAACACCTGGCAGGGACGCTTTCCCTGGGAGAACCTCGGCGCCGCCGGCTGGCGCGGCACCTCCAAGGTCGGCACCTTCCCGCCCAACGGCTTCGGCCTCTACGACATGGCCGGCAACGTCTGGGAGTGGACCTCGGACTTCTTCACGCCGCGCCATCCCGAGGAGGCGCCGAGCCCTTGCTGCGTGCCTAGCAACCCGCGGGTCGTCTCCGACGCCGAAAGCTACGACCACCAGATGCCGGACTCGCACATCCCGCGCAAAGTGATCAAGGGCGGCTCACACCTCTGCGCGCCCAGCTACTGCCTGCGCTACCGGCCCGCCGCCCGCCAGGGCGAGGCGCTCGACAGCTCGACCAGCCACATCGGTTTCCGCTGCGTCGTCCGCGGCGGCTGAAAGGGATCGGCGGCGGCGCCTTGCCCCGCGGCCGGACTACTTTTTCCCTTTCGCCTTTTCTTCGCGTTCTTTCTGGCGCTTTTCGCGTTCCCGCTGCTGCTTTTCCTTTTCCCGTTTGATCTTCAGCTGTTCTTGACGGGTGAGCGGGATTTCGCCGGCCGGCAGGCGGCATTTCCAGCCGGAGCATTCCTCCAGCCGGACCAGTTCGTTGTGCAGGAAGGCGCGGATCGGAGCGTAGTTCTTGTCGCGGATTTTGTTGTTGAGCTCGAAGGGGTCTTTTTCGAGGTCGTAGAGCTCTTTCTCGCCGTCCGGCCACTCGATGTACTTGTACTGGCCGAGCCGAATCCCGTAATAGTTTTTCGGCGGCGCCACGACCGAGGCGCTGGCACCGTTGTCCTTGCCACCGCCGCTGCGGACGCTGCTGGCCCCAGCTTCGGCGTCGGCGCGGCCGTAGGTGATCCCTTCCGGATTGTTGCCGGCGCCGCCGTTCTGTTCGACGTCGTTGGTCTGCACGAAGGACTCGAACAGCAGCGGCCGGTTCTTGCGCAGTTCGGGGTTGTGGCCGTAGGGGTAGAGCGATTCGCCGTCGATGCTCTTGTCGGCTTTGGCGCGAGCCAGTTCGAGGATCGTCGGGGCGATGTCGACGGTCGAGGCTAGCTGGCCGGTTTCGCTGTCGGGCTTGATCCCGGGCCCGCGGATCAGGAACGGCAGGTGGGTCGAGGGCTCATAAGCGAGGAACTTGCCGCCGGTGAGGCGGTGCTCGCCGAAGAAGAAGCCGTTGTCGGAGGTGAAGATGATGTAGGTGTTGCGCAGCCGGTGCATGGCGCCGAGCGTGTCGATGATCTGTTTGACGCCGTCATCGACCGCGCGCAGCGACTCCAGCGCCTTCTGGTAGTAGACGCGGTAGGTGTGCTGTTCGGCCGGGGAGATGAAGGGCGCTTCGCGGATGAAGCGGGGCTTGTCGTTGACGTTGCCCTCGTTGAACCCTTCCGAGGGCCCGTGCGGAAAGGGCACGCCGGCGAAGGTTTCGTTGTCGCGCGGCGCCGGCTCCGGCCCGGCCGGGCGACGGAAGTCCCCGTGCGGGGCGGAGTAGTCGACCTGCAGGTAGAACGGCGTCCCTTCCGGCGTCCCCTGCATCTCTTCGCTGGCGATGCGGCTGAAGACGTCGGTCTCGTAGAGGCAGGGGAGGCCGTTGAGGGGCGCGTAGGGGCAACCGAAGTCGTCCTTCTGGCCGTATTCGCGCGTTTCCCAACTGCCGGAGTCCCCGTAGGGGCCTTCGATTTTGCCGTTGTTGTTGAGTTCGTAGCCGTAGAAGTAGTGGTTGGTGTCCGACTTCAGCGTGGTGTGCCAGGCGCTCCACCCCGGGGGCACGGTGAGGCCGTTGTCGTAGGGAGCGTCGCCGTAGCCGTTGAGGAACTTGCCGATGTGGATCGTGCGGTAGCCGGCGTCCTGCAGCCAAACGGCGATGTTGTGGTTGAAGGCGGCGCGCGAGGCGAAGCCGGTGTAGCCGCCGTTCGGCGGCACGTTGCCGCGGACGTTGTTGTTGTGGGCGTAGCGGCCGGTCAGCAGCGAGACGCGGGAGGGGGCGCAGAGGGAGTAGGGCGTGTAGTACTGCGTGAAGGTGGCGCCTTTTTCGCCGATCAGGGCGCGCGTGTTCGGCATCGCCACGACGTTGCCGCCGCCGGGCGGCTGGTATTCGGCGTAGAGCTCGTCGAGCGTCTGATCGTCGGTCTGGATCAGGACGATGTTGGGGCGGCCGGAGGAGAGTTCGGGCGGCGGTTCGGTTTCCTTGGCCGAGGCGGCGGCATCGAGGCGCCCCCGGTCGTTCCCCGCCGCGAGGGCGCTGGGGTTGCCGGTCAGCAGCGCCACCGCCGCGCTGAGCCCCAGGACGAGCGCGAAGAGGACGAGCCGGGCGTCAAAAAACGCGCGCGAATGCAGGGCTTGTGAGTCGGATCGATCCAAAAGAGAGCGCCTCGGGAGTCGAAACCGGCGCTCGGCGCCGGAGTTGCGCCGCGAAACTTAAAAGACGCTTAGGACGCGCCTAGTTTTTTGACCGCGTCACGGAAGTTTTTGACCGTGGCGCTGGGCGCTTTGCGCCCTTCCAGCTTCTCGTCGTGGCGGTTGACCCAGATCACCGGCACGTTCATTTTCAGCACCGGGGCGATGTCGGTCGCGTAGTTGGAACCGATGTGGAGCCAACCTTTCTTGCCGCCGATGCGCCGCGCGCACTCTTTGAAGTGGACCGGGTCCGGCTTGTAGCTGCGGACCTGCTGGGCGGTGACGACGAGGTCAAGTTCGGTGCGCAGGTGGCGGCGCGAGATCCCCAGCAGTTTGTCGTCGATGTTGGAGACGATCCCGATCTCGTACTTCTTGCCGAGCCGGTCCATCGCCGCGTTGGCCTCGCGGAAGGGCATCCAGTAGGCGACGCTGTTGGGCAAGAACTGGGCCCGCGAGGGCTCCACCTCCCAGCCCAGCTCGCCGGCGACTTTGACGACCGTGCGCCGCAGGACCTCGGCGTAGAGCTCGTAGGAGCCGGCCATGATTTCGGCCTGGACCTCCATGAAGCGCTCCAGGAAAGGCCCCTCCTCGAAGCTGAAACCGTCTTTGGCCGCCTCTTTCTTGCAGGCCTCGACGATGCCTTTCTCCCAGTCGATCAGGGTGCCGTAGCAATCGGTGGTCACCCAATTGATGTTTTTGAGACTGGGAAGGGCCATTGGCGAGCGCGGCATTATGCCATTCGCTGGCGTCTCGGCGCTTCACCCCTCGACTTGGATAGGCTGCCCGGCCGGCGCCACCGAGGCGCCTTTCTCATGGACCTCCTCGAGTACCAGGGCAAGCAACTGTTCGCCAAGCACGGGATCGCCGTGCCCAGCGGCGAGGTCGCCGAGACCGTCGAGGAGGCGGTTGCCGCCGCCGAGCGGATCGGCTATCCCTGCGCGATCAAGGCCCAGGTGTTGATCGGCGGCCGCGGCAAGGCGGGCGGGATCAAGATCGCCCAGAACGCCGAGGAGGCGCGCACCCACGCCGACGCGATCATCGGCATGGACATCGTCGGTCCGCACGGCGAGGGACCGTTCAAGGTTCACCGCGTCTGGGTCGAGGGCGGCTCCGACATCGCCTCCGAGTACTACGCCTCAGTCATCCTCGACCGTGGCGAGAAGAAGCTGCTGACGATGATTTCCAGCCAGGGCGGGATGGACATCGAGGCGGTCGCGGCGGAGACGCCCGAGAAGCTGATCAAGCGCCACATCGATCCGACCAAGCCCTTCACGGCGGCCGAGGCGCGGCCGATCGTCGACGAGGCCGACCTCGACGAGGACGTGCGCGATCGCGTCGCCGAGGTGGTCGCCAAGCTGGCCGAGGTGGCGCGCGAGGAGGACGCGACGCTGATCGAGGTCAACCCGCTGATCGTCACCGGCGACCGAGAGGTCGTCGCGCTCGACGCCAAGGTGACGATCGACGGCAACGCCCTCTTCCGCCATCAGGACTTGGCCGAGAGCGAGGCCAACGACGAGGAGGACCCGCAGGAGGCGATGGCCAAGGAGAAAGGCCTCACCTACGTCAAGCTCGACGGCAACGTCGGCATCCTCGCCAACGGCGCCGGTCTCTGTATGTCGACCCTCGACGTGGTCGCCCAGGCCGGCGGCGCCCCCGCCAACTTCCTCGACGCCGGCGGCGGCTCCAAAGCGGAGGCGATCGTCGACGCGCTGACCGTCATCACCTCGGACTCGAAGGTGACGGCGATCCTCTTCAACATCTTCGGTGGCATCACCCGCTGCGACGAGATCGCCAAGGGGATCGTCACCGCTTCGGGGCAGATCGACCTGAAGCTGCCGCTGGTGGTGCGGCTGGACGGGACCAACTCGGAGGAGGGGCTGAAGATCCTCGTCGAGGCCGGGCTCGAGAACCTGCACCAGGAGACGACGATGCTCGGCGCCGCGCGCCGGGTGGTGGAGCTGGCCGGCTGATGAGCATCATCGTCGGCAACGAGACCAAGCTGGTCGTCTCCGGCCTGACCGGCCGCGAGGGCTCCTTCCACGGGCTGCGCAACAAGGCCTACGGGACCGATCTGGTCGCCGGGGTGACGCCGGGCAAGGGCGGGCAGGACGTTGAGGGCGTGCCGGTCTTCGACACGATCGCCGAGTCGGTCCAGGAGGCGGGCGCCAACACCTCGATGATCTTCGTGCCGGCACGCTTCGCGGCGCCGGCGATTGACGAGGCGCTCGACTCCGGCGTGCAGACGGTGATCGCGATCACCGAGGGGATCCCGGTCCTCGACATGCTCGGCCTCTACTGGAAGGCGAGGGAGAAGGGCGTGCGCCTGCTGGGCCCGAACTGCCCCGGCGCGCTTTCCCCGGGCAAGGCCAGCGTCGGCATCATCCCCGCCCAGTTCTTTGACCAGGGCCCGATCGGCGTCGTCTCCAAGTCGGGCACGCTGACCTACCAGATCGGCAACGAGCTGAAACAGGCCGGCACCGGCAACTCCTCGATCGTCGGCATCGGCGGCGACCCGATCATCGGCTCCGACTTCATCGACATCCTCGGTCTCTACGAGGCTGACCCCGAGACCGAGCTAATCGTGATGGTCGGCGAGATCGGCGGCGACGCTGAGGAGCGGGCCGCTGAGTACATCGCCGCCAACGTGAGCAAGCCGGTGGTCGCTTACATCGCCGGCTTCACGGCGCCGCCTGGCAAGCAGATGGGCCACGCCGGGGCGATTATCTCCGGTTCCTCCGGTACCGCCCAGGCGAAGAAAGACGCGCTCGAAGCGAAGGGCGTGCGGGTCGGCGAAAGCCCGACCGAGACGGCCGCGATCGCGGCCGAAACGCTGCGCGGCTCCTGAGTCCGGAGGGCGCGGCCGTGGGGTCGGCGGGCGGCTCGCGTTGCTAGGGTCGGGGGCGTATGGGTTTGGACACGATTTCTTTTGCCAGGGGCGCTCCGAGCGCTGACATCCTGCCGCGGGAGGCTGTGCGGGCTGCCGCCGGCCGGGCTCTGGAGAGCGACTGGGAAAAGGCGCTTTCTTACGGGACCGGGGTTGGGCATCCGGGGCTCTGCGAGTGGATCGCGCAGCGGCACGGGGGGCTCGAGACCTCGCAGGTGATGGTCGCCAACGGCTCGCTGGAGGCGGGGGCGATGCTGTTCGACCACCTGCTTTCGCCGGGCGACCGGGTGATCGTCGAGCAGCCGACCTACGACCGCACCCTGCTGCTTCTGCAGCAGCTCGGTGTCGAGCTAGTGCCGGTCTCGCTGCAGGCCGACGGGCTCAACATCGGTGAGCTGGAAGCGGCGCTCGCGGCCGGCCCGGTGAAGCTGGCCCACATCATTCCCAACTCGCACAACCCCGCTGGCTGCACGCTCTCGCTGGAGAAGCGCCGGCGCCTGGTCGAGCTGGCCGCCGAGCACGGCTTCTGGATCTTCGAGGACGATCCCTACCGCGAGCTGCCCTTCGAGGGCGAGCCGCTGGAGACGATGCTCTCGCTCGACTCCGGCGGACGCGTTGTCCACGCCTCCTCCTTCTCAAAGACGGTCAGCCCCGGCGTCCGCGTCGGCTATCTGGCCGGCCCCGCGGAGGAGATCGCCAAGCTGGCCAAGCGCGCCAACGAGACCTACATCTCGCCGAACATGCTGGCCGAGGCGATCGTGCTCGAGCTCTGCCGCTCCGGTGAGCTGGACCGCAACATCGTCTTCGTCAAGGGCGAGCTGAAGGCGCGCCGCGACGCCCTCGTGGCGGCGCTCACGGACCAGATCCCCGAGGCCGAGTTCGTCATCCCCGACGGCGGCTACTTCCTCTGGCTCGACCTCGCCGCCGGCACCGACACCACCGCCCTGCTCGCCGAGTCGAAGAGCGAGGGCGTCTCCTTCGTCGCCGGCCCCGACTTCATGATCGAGGGCGGCGAGAACAGCCTGCGTCTCTCTTTCGCGCCGGTCCCCGCTGACCAGGCGGCCGAGGGCGTAGCCAGGATCGCCCGTGCTCTGGACCGCCTGCGCGCCGGCTCGCCCGCCTGACGCCCGGCGACTGATCCGGTTCGCCCGCCCTCCTCGTATGGGAGCGTAGGCAGGCACGGAAAGAGGCGGACGAGGCGATGGTCAGCAGAGAGAAGGTGGAGCGGCTCGCGGACGAGGAGCTGATGCCGTTGATCGGGGCCAAGGATCCCGAAGCCTTCGAGGTCTTCTACGACCGCCACGGCGGCGTCGCCTACTCGCTCGCCTACCGGATCGTCGGCGAGAAGGGCGCGGCGGAGGACGTCACCCAGGAGGCCTTCATCTCGATCTGGCGCAGCGGCGCCCGCTTCGACCGGGCCCGGGGCAGCGTCCGCTCCTGGACGCTGAGCATCGTTCGCAACCGCGCCATCGACGCCCTCCGCAGCCAGGCCGGGAAAGCGCCGAAGCTGACCTTCGACGACGAGGCGATCCTCGAGCAGCGCCCGGCCGCGGATCTCACCGACGAGGAGGCGATGCGCCGCGAGACCGCCGGCGAGGTCCGCGGTGCCCTCGGCACCCTGCCCGGCGACCAGGCGAAGGTGATCGAGCTGGCCTACTTCGGGGGCTTCAGTCACTCCGAGATCGCGGCGATGCTCGGGGTGCCGCTGGGGACCGTGAAGGGGCGGATGCGCCTGGGGCTGGAGAAGATCCGCGGCGAGCTGGCGGAGGGACTGGTATGAGCGAGACGGCAAACGGGCACGAGCGCTGGAGCGAGGAGCTCTCCACCTACCTGCTGGGGGGGCTGAGCGCGACCGAGGCGGCCGCCTTCGAGCGGCACGCCGAAGGTTGCGAGCGCTGCCGGGCCGAGGCGCGCTGGCTGGCGCCGGCGGTGCAAGCGCTGCCGGAGGGGGTCGAGCGGTTGCAGCCGCCACCGGAGCTGCGCGAGCGACTGATGGCGGAGGTCCTGGCCGACCTCGCCGATCTGCGCGGCGAGGGGGCGCCCGAGCCCGAGCCCACGCCGGGCTGGCGCGACCGCCTCGCCGCGGCCTGGCGCCGCCTCGGCTCGGGGCCGCTGGGCTGGCGGCCGCTGGCCGGCCTCGCCGCGCTCGCCCTGGTCGTCGCCGCGGTGGCCGGCTACGTCGTCGGCAACAGCGGCTCGGAACCTAGCCCGGTGGCGACCGTCACCTCCGGCCAGGCGCCGGGCATCGTCGCCGAAATGGTGCGCGAAGGCGAAGGCGGCTCGTTGCACCTGACCAACGTCAAGCCGCTGCCCGAAGACAAGGTGCTGGAGGCCTGGGTGCAGCGCGAAGGCACGGTGGAACCGGTCCCGGCCCTATTCGCCCCCGACCGCGAAGGCAGCGCCAGGACCGACGTCGACGACATGAGCGGCGTCGAAACCGTGATGGTCACGGTCGAGCCGGCCGGTGGCACCAAGGCGCCGACCTCGGAACCGATCGTGACCATGCCGATCCCTGGTTAGGCGGCTGCAAACCGGCGCCTGGCTGCGTCCTCGGTCGCTCGCGTGCAGAGCACGCCACGCTCCCTGCGTCCTTCCCAGGCTTGGTTTTCGCCGCCTAACGGCCGTAGCGGTCGGACGAGAGGACGAGCTGCTCCGGGATTGCGGCCCGTGGCGCTGGCGCCGGGTCGGCGCGGACGGAGACGGTCTCGGCGACGCTGTGGCTGACCTGGTGTTTGCCGTCGGCGGAGGCGATCGTTACCCCGTCCTCGTCCGAGGACTCGACCTTGCCGTCGAGGCCGGGGAAGAGCCCGGCGTCCTTGAGGTAGTGGAGCAGCTCCTCGGCCTCGTTCTCGAAGCGCAGCACGGTGACGTCGGCGCCGACCTCGACGTCGGCCAGCAGCGAGCCCGTCTCGCGCACGCCCTCGACGATCGGGTGGCCGTGGGGGCAGGTAGTGGCGTCGCCGATCGCGGCCCGCATCCGCTCCTCCAGCACCGGCGACATCGCGTGCTCGATCCGCTCCGCCTCCTCGTGCACCTCGTCCCAGGGGATGCCGAGGACGTCGGTGAGGAAGCGCTCGATCATGCGGTGGCGGCGGACGATGTAGCTGGCGTGCTCGCGCCCGGACTCGGTGAATTCGAGCGATTTGTCGGGCTTGCGCGCGACGTAGCCGTCGTTGACGAGGCGGCCGACCATCTCGTGCACGGTGGGCGGGGAGAGCTGCATCGCGCGAGCGATGTTGGCGCCGGTCATCGGCAGCCCCGCCTCCTCGATCCAGAACATGATCTCCAGGTACTCCTGCTCGGCGACGGTCGCGGTCTGCGACGACAAGGCTCGCTCCTTCGGCTCGAATTCCGGGGTTCCGGATCGATACTAGCGACGGACCAACGTCGAGACGACGGCCTCGTAGAAGCCGTCGCCCATGCGGCCCTCGGTGACCGTGGCGTTGTCCCAGGAGGCCAGCATCGAGCGCAGACCGGGGTCGCGCTCCGGCCCGTTGGCGACGACGAAGAAGCGGCCCACGGCGGCCGCCACCTCGAGGTCCTCGACCGAGTCGCCGACGGCGATGCAGTCGGCCGGGTCATAGCCGCGGGCGCGGGCGTGGGCGGCTACCGCCGCCGCCTTGCTGACCTGAAGCGGGACCAGGTGGTAGGCGTGGGTCGGTCCCTCGATCGCCGCCATCGGGCGGCCGATGGCGCCGTTGTCGAGCAGCCGCAGGTCGCCATGGCCGTGCTCGCCGAGCAGCTCGTTGGCCTCACCGACGTCGACCTTGCCGCGGAAGAGGTGGGAGAGGACGCGGTCGTGATGCCAGGGCGAGTGGTACTCGAGCCGCCCGTCGAAGTGCTCGAACAGCAGCGCCGGTATGCCGCGGGCCTCGATCTGCTCGTAGATCGTGCCGCTCTCGTCGGGCACGAGGTCGCCGGTCATCAGCGTCTTCTCGCCGTCGATCGCGAAGGCGCAGCCGGCCTCGTAGATGTAGGAGGTCTGGCCCATCAGCCGCGCCGCCTCGTGGACCTGGGGCTCGCGGCGGCCGGACATGATCACGACCTCGGCCCCGGCCCGCGCGCAAGCCTCCAGCGCCCGCGCCTGGGCCAGCGAGAAGGCCCCCTCGGCGTCGCGGAACAGCGAGCTGCCCTGGCCGAGCAGGGTCCCGTCGAGATCGGTGTAGACGCAGCGCAGTGCCATTTGGCGCGGCCGCTACGGTAGCGGTCGTGCGCTGGAGACTGGCCGACCGGACTCTCGACCTGGCACAGCCGCTGGCTGCCGGGATCGTCAACGTCACCGTCGACTCGATGTTTGAGGGGGCGCGCAGCGGCACGCCCGGGCAGGCGGTGCGCGACGGCGAAGCCCTGCTGGCGGCCGGCTTCGACATGCTCGACGTCGGCGCCGTGGCGGCGAAAGCGGGGCCGCCGGTGCCGCCCGAGGATGAGGCGGCGGCGCTGGTGCCGGCGGTCGCCGGGCTGACGGCGACAGCAGCGCCGGTCTCGGCCGACACCTTCACGGTCGCGGTGGCGCGGCGAGCGCTCGGTGCCGGGGCGACGATCGTCAACGACATCTCCGGCGGTGGCGAGGAGATGTTCGAGCTGGTCGGGGCCAGCGGCTGCGGCTACGTGCTGATGCACATCGAGGGGCCGCCGCGGGTCGACCGGCCCTGGCGCCAGTACGACGACGTCGTCGACCACCTCAAGGCCTGGTTCGAGGGGAGAGTCGAACTCGCCCGCGAGCTTGGCGTCGCCGATGAGCAGATCGCGATCGACCCCGGGCTCGACTTCGACCTCAGCCCCGAGCAGGACCTGGAGATCCTGCGCCGGCTCGGCGAGCTGCGCTCGCTGGGGCTACCGCTCTACGTCTCGCTCTCCCGCAAGGACTTCATCGGCGCTGTGTTGGCGGGCTCCTGGGAGGAGCGCTGGCCGGCTGCCGGGCGCGAGTGGGGGACGGTGGCCGCGGTGACGCTGGCCGTGCGCGAAGGCGCCGACATCCTGCGGATCCACGACCGCAGCTCGTTGCAGGCGATGCGGGTGGCCGGGCGGATCCGGAACGCCGCCGGCGAGGCGGCCGGCTCGCGGGTAGGACGCTGATGACGCGCGGCGCCTCGCTGCTGGGCTCGTCCTGGGCGGTGGCGATCGACCCAGCCCGCCGCGACGGCCGCATCGTCGCCGAGGCGAGCGAGGAGGAGCGCGGGGCGCAGCCGGTGGCGCTGCCGAGCGAGCTGGCGCCGGCGCTGGCCGAGGCGCTCGCCCGCAGCGGCGTCGAGCAGCTCTACACGCACCAGCTTGCCGCCTACGAGACGGCCCCCGGATCCGACCTCGTCGTCACCAGCGGCACCGCCTCGGGCAAGAGCCTCGCCTTCAACCTGCCGGTGCTCGACGGCATCGCCCGGCAGCCGAAACGGCGGGCGCTCTACCTCTACCCGACCAAGGCGCTGGCCCAGGACCAGGCGCGCAAGCTGGCGCTGCTGCGCCCGCCCGGCCTGCGCGAGGCGATCTACGACGGTGACACGCCGCGCGAGGAGCGGCCGGCGATCCGCCGCCGCAACAACCTCGTCCTCACCAACCCGGACATGCTGCACGTCGGGATCCTGCCGCACCACAAGAGCTGGGGGGACTTCCTCGCCAACCTCGGCTGGGTCGTCGTCGACGAGGCGCATACCTACCGCGGCGTCTTCGGCTCCCACGTCGCCAACGTGCTGCGGCGGCTGCGGCGGGTAGCTCGTTACTACGGGGCGGAGCCGCGTTTCCTGCTTGCCTCGGCGACGATCGCCAACCCGCTCGAGCTGGCTGAGCGGCTGGTCGGCACGTCCTTCGAGCTGATCGGCGACGACGGGGCGCCGCGGGCCGGGCGCGAGGTGGCGATGTGGAACCCGCCGCTGCTCGACAAGGCGAGCGGGACGCGCCGCTCGGCCCTCTCGGAGGCCGCCGACCTGCTGGCCGAGCTGGTCTCGCAGGGGGTGCGGACGATCTGCTTCCTCAAAAGCAGGCGCGGGATCGAGCTGATCCAGCGCTTCGCCAGCGAAAACCTGGAGCGGCGAGGGAAGCCGGAGCTGGCGGCGCGGATCGCGCCCTACCGCGGCGGCTACACGCCGCAGCAGCGGCGCGAGATCGAGGACCGGCTCAGCCGCGGCGAGCTGCTGGCGGTAGTGGCGACCGATGCCCTGGAGCTGGGGATCGACGTCGGCGAGCTCGACGCGGCGATCTGCGTCACCTTCCCCGGCACCGTCGCCAGCCTGCGGCAGATGTGGGGCCGGGCGGGGCGCCGGCGCCGCGGCCTCGCCGTCTACGTCGCCGGCCAAGACGCGCTCGACCAGTTCTTCTGCCGCCACCCGGAGGAGTTCCTCGGCCGCCCGGTCGAGGCGGCGATCCTCGACCACAACAACGAGCAGATCGCCTCCCGGCACCTGATCGCCGCCGCCTACGAGCTGCCGTTAACGGACGAGGACGAGGAGATCTTCGGGCCGGACTGGCGCCAGCGCGCCGAGCGGCTCGTCGCCGCCGGGGAGCTGCGCGGCGTCGGCGGCAAGCTGCTGCCGCGGCGCTCAGACTTCGTCGCCTCGCGAATCCCCCTGCGCTCGGCCTCGGCCGACTCGGTGGCGGTTGTCGAGTGCGAGTCGGGCGAGATGCTGGGCCTGGTCGAGGCCGAGCGCGCCTTCACGACGATCCATCCCGGCGCCGTCTACCTGCACCTCGGCCGCTCCTACGAGGTCGAGCGGCTCGACATCGAGGAGCGGCGGGCGATCGTCTCCCGCTTCGACGGCGACTGGTACACGCGGCCGAAAAAGGAGACCGAGATCTATATCGAGCGGTTGCGCGAGCAGCGCTCGGTGGCGGGGGTTGAGCTGCACTTCGGCGAGGTCTCGGTGACCGAGCAGGTGATCGCCTTCCAGCGGGTCTCGATTACCGACCAGGAACCGATCGACATCGTCGCCCTCGAGCTGCCCGAGCAGAGCATCGTCACCCAGGCGCTCTGGTACGTGCTGCCGCAGCGGCTCAGCGGGGCGCTGCCGTCCGACGCCCTGCTCGGCTCCCTGCACGCGACCGAGCATGGCCAGATCGCGGTGCTGCCGCTGATCGCGATGTGCGACCGCTGGGACATCGGCGGCCTCTCCACCAACGTCCACTTCCAGACCGGCCGCTCGACGATCTTCATCTACGACGGGCACCCCGGCGGGGTGGGGATCACCAAGCGTGGCTACGACGAGTTCGAGCGGTTGCTCGGGGACGCGGAGCGGTTGATCGCCGAGTGTCCTTGTGAGGACGGGTGTCCTTCTTGTGTGCAGAGTCCGAAGTGCGGGAATCTGAACGAACCACTGCATAAGGGTGGGGCGCTGGAGTTGATGAGGCTGATGAGAGGGGAGCTGTGAGGGACGGGAGTGGGGCTCGCCGTCGCGAACAGCGGGGAGGCTCCGTCGAGCCCCACTCCCGTCCCTCAAGGCGCGCCTGGCAGGTAGCCGTGATCGGGTCCGGCCGAATTGATGCTGAGTCAGAGCTGTGGGTGCTTGCCGAGGAGGTCGGCGGGCGGCTGGCAGAGGCCGGAGCGACCGTGGTCTGTGGGGGGCGTGGCGGGGTCATGGAGGCTGCGTCGCGTGGGGCGGCTGAGGCCGGGGGTGAGGTGATCGGGGTTGTGCAGGGGCACGATGTCGGCGAAGCGAATCCGTATTGCACGCATGTGGTGGCGAGCGGGATCGGGCACGCGCGGAACCTCTCGGTGGTCTCCTCGGGGCAGGTCGTGATCGCGGTCGGCGGTGAGTGGGGGACGCTCTCGGAGATCGGGTTTGCCCGGGCGATCGGCCGCACCGTGGTCGCACTGCGCAGCTGGAGCCTGCGCGGCTACGAGCGGATGGAGGGCGCGCCCGGCGTCATCCCCGCCGAGACGCCGGAGCAGGCGGTCGAGCTCGCCCTCGAAGCGCTCGCCGACTGAGCGTGGTTGTCCTTTCGACCACATAGCGGGTCAAAGGACAACCACGCTTCGCGGAGCTCTAGGTGAAGAGGCGGGACATGATCACGGCCGAGCGCAGCGAGCCGTCCTCGCGGCGGTAGTGGTCACGGCGCAATCCCTCGCGCTCGAAGCCGAATGCCTCGTAGAGGCCGATCGCGGCCTCGTTGTCGGGGAAGACCTCGAGCTCGATCTTGTGGACGCTCGCAGGGCGGGCGGCGAGCGCTGCCTCCATCAACAGCCGGCCGCCGCCCTGGCCGCGCCCCCCGGGGAGGATCCACATGCCGAGGGAGAGCACGCCGTCGGTGCCGCTGGGATGTAGGCCGAGTGCACCGACGATCTCCTCGTCCGCGAGCAAGGCGAAGAGTTGGTGGCTCTTCTGGACGGCAGCGCGGAAGCGGAGCTCCAGTTCCTCGACCCGCACCGAGCGCCCGGTCGCCAGCCAGCGTCCTTCGTCGGCGACCACCTTCATGCCGCGGGCGAGCGCCTCGCAGTCGTCGCTCGTCGCTGGCCTCACTTGCATCGGGCGAGGATAGGCCGCCTAACATGAGCGCCATGTACGAGGAGTCGATCCGGGCCGAGTTCACGCAGCAGACCGAGGTCTTCGCCCACGCGCGGGCGCTGCGGTCCGAGCAGGCGCTCGGGGTTCTTGTCGATCTCGTCCCGGCCGATCCCGGGGCGGACTGGCTGGAGGTCGCGAGCGGGCCGGGGATGATCTCGCGGGCCATCGCCGGCCGTGTCGGCTCGGTCCGGGGGGTCGATTTGACGCCGGCGATGGTCGCCAAGGCGGAGGAGGTGGCGCGTGCGGAGGGCGTCGAGAACGTCAGCTTCGGGGTCGGCGACGTGACCTCGCTGGAGCTGGACGACAACAGCTTCGACGGCGCGATCACCCGCTTCAGCCTCCATCACATCCCCGTGCCGGGACGGGTGCTGGCGGAGATGGCGCGGGTGGTGCGCCCCGGCGGCTGGGTCGTCCTCGCCGACCACCTGACCGATGCCGACGCCGACGCGGCGGCCTGGCACGAGGAGATCGAACGGCTGCGCGACCCCTCGCACTGGGCCTGCCTGACCCGCGAGCGCCTGCTGGCGGCGGCCGAGGCGGCGGGGCTGGAGCTTGATGAGGAGCGCGTGGTCCCGCTCGAGCTCGACTACGAAGACTGGCTGCGCCGCAGCTCCGGGGGACCCGCCGCCGCGCCCCTGATCGACCGCCTCCTGGCGGCCCCGCCGGTGGCGGCGGAGAGCTTCCGCGTTGAGGGCGAGGGCGAGGAGCGGCGCTTGCTGCTGCGCAACTCGGTCAGCCGCTGGCGCGTCCCGGCCTAGACGGCCAGAGTTCGCGTAGGGCGAGCACGGCGAAGGCGTGGGTCCAGGCGAGCGGCGTGGTTGAGCGGGGGATGCCGCTGCGGGCATCGACGCGCTCGGGCAGCGCCCCGGCCGGGGTGGCGGCGCGACGTAGGTCGGCGAGCAGGGTGAGGGACGCGCGACGGTCGGCGCGGGCGAGGGCAGCGCTGCGGTCGTCGCGGGCGAGCGCCGCGAAGGCCCAGGCGCTCCAGGCGGTCGGGGCGGTCCAGGGGTCGGTACCGGGCCAGCCGGCCGAGGGGACGATCCCGAAGCGGCCGCCGGCGGCGAGCAGGCGGTGCAGCGAGGCGCGGGCGGCGCCGAAGAGGCGCGGCTGGGTGAAGGGACGGACGGCCCAGGCGGCGGCGGAGTCGGTCCCGGAGCCGGGATCGCCGGCGATGCGGATGAGGCCGGCCGGAGTGGCGAAGCGGCTCGGGGCGGTGGACCAGCCCCCGGCAGCGGCGGCGAGCCAGTTGCCGAGGTAGTCGCCGGGCCCTTTCTCCTGGTAGTCGGGGCGGTCGCGCCAGCCCGGCCCGGTGGTCGAGGTAGGAAGTCCTGCCGCCCGGGAGGCGGCCGCGACCCAGCCGCGGGCATCGCCCTGGGCCTCCCGTCCCAGCACCGGCGCACCGTCGCCGTGGAAGCGGGCGGCGGCGCTGAGGTCGAGGTGACGCAGGAAGCCGGCGACCCGCCGCGCTTCGCCGCCCCGTCCCGCCGCCGCGAACGCCAGCGCCGCCGCGGCGGCGTCGCGGGGCCAGACGTAGGCCCAGCCGTCGCGGGCGCCGGCGGCGACGGCGCCGCTACGCCGGTCGGTCAGCGCCTGGAGGGTCAGCAGTGAGCGCGCGTACATCCGAGACGCCCAGCCAGGCGCGCGGGGGCCGAGCGGGTCGGCGGCGGCGAGCCAGCGGCGGTCGGCGTGGGCGGTGGCATGGATCGCACGCCGTGCGTCGGCGTCGTCGCAGCGCAGGCGAGCAGCGACGGCACGGCTTTCGGCGTCGAGGACGATCCGTGGCGCCGCCCGGCCGGCGGTGTCATTCCCGCTCCCCGAGGATCCGGAGACTTGGGTCAGACAGGCTAGCTCGCCCCCTGCCGCCGCATAGACGACGCTCGCCCGCAGCCGCCCGAAGCGTGCCGTCGTGACAACGACGTTGGTCCCAGGCCGGTAGCGCTGGGTCACCGCTTCGGCCTGCCAGAAGGGCAGCCGTTCGCCGCTGGGCAGGACCAGCCGCGGCACGATCCCGGTGCTCGGCGGGACCGTCCCCGCCGCCTGTCGCGCCGAGGGGTTGTCGATCAGCGCCGGGCCGGCCGGGGAGCGCCGCAGGTCGACGACATCGCCGTAGGCATCGATTGCCGCGGTTAGCCCGCCAGCGCCGGCGACAGCGGTGCCGAGGAACGGCGGCGACAGCCCGGGAAGCGCCGCCGGGGTGCGCGGGTCCGAGGAGGAGCCGCCGGAGACCAGCAGGATGCCCGCGGCGAGGACCGCGGCCAGTGCCAGCGCTGCAGAGCCCCGGGCCACACACCAATGCAATCAGCCGGAAAGCGGCGCGGGTCGCTAGCCTTCCCCACCCCGGGCGAGGTAGCTCAGTTGGTAGAGCACACGACTGAAAATCGTGGTGTCGCCGGTTCGAATCCGGCCCTCGCCATTTCGGCTCGCGCTGTAGCGGCGTCTGTCCCGGCGACGGAGTATCCGCAGGGACATTTGTGCGCGAAAGAATTTCAGTTAGGTACGTGCAAGTATTCCGGTGGTGAGCGAAGGCGAGGGGAGGCCGGTCGAGGCCCTTATCGAGGCGCTGACGGCCGCTGAGGACAACCTGCTCGAAGTGGTCGCTGTCCTCTGGACGTGGCTCGAACGCAATCAGCGGAAGCTCGGTTCGCTGCGCGACAAGCAGACGACGATCATTCGATCCGTCCTGGAATCGGAGGCCACGCTCGAACTGGCACTTGAGCCCGAAAGCTTTTCCGGCGTCACTCCCGAGATGGTCGATTGGCTGACGGGTGACCCACTGCGTAATGCCGCCGAGCTGTTGGTGAGGATCGATGTCGCGTTCGGTGAACCGAGCTGGCCCGAGATGGAAGTAAGCCGCGATATCGATGGCGACGAAGTGGTGGTGGCCTTGCGTCTCTCGCGGCTGGTCAAAAACCTCGGTGGGGCGGAGCGGCCCCAGAGCTACAAGGAGTACCCCACTCCCGGTGCGCTCGCGCCCTCATTCCTCGTTTGTCCCCTGGAAGTGGACCAGGTGCGGCTGGAGGTACTGGAACCCGAAGACGACCCGCAGTGGGAACTGATGATGCGGAAGCTCGAGATAGCGGTCGGCTGCGAAGAAGGGAGCAGTCTCGAAGTGCACCTGGACACCTTGGGAGACCACGGTACGAACGGTCTCGCGACGGATCTCGAGCGGCGGGTCGCGAGATTCGACCCCGCCGAGCTCAGTAAACCCGAGGAGAACGCGTGTGTGGACGCGGCTTGCCTGGCGGTCGCCAACGCGGCCCTCGGCCGATCTCTGCTGGTAACGCCGGAGTTGGCGGTGACGCCGAACGTCCTCGAGGCCATCTCCCAGAAGCTGAAGGAGACGGACGATGCTCCCCTCCTGACCGTCGTCGGGATGTATCACCTTCCCAACCCCGATCCTCCCGACCCGGACCCGCTGGCGGGAAAGACGGGATGGGCTGAGTACGTCAACGAAGCGATCGTCCTCGGGCCCGACGGGGAGGAGCGTTGGCGGCACTGCAAGCTTGCCTGTGCCGCGGCGGAGGTCGACGAGGGTGCGGAGGAGGGGGATGGTGAGGACCAGCCGGAGGATGGGGAGGAGCTGACGGAGGATCGGGTCGCAGAGGAGATCTATCTCGGCGATGTCTTGCTGATGGTGCCCTCGCCACTTGGGACCCTGGCAGTGGTGATCTGCCTCGACACCATCGCCGAATTCGCACTCGAGCGCATCGCCAAATGCCCCGCCAACCTTCTCTTGGTGCCTTCGCTCAGCAAGACGGTGTTCAGGCATCGCCTCGCCCTGCAATATCTGGTCAAGCGGTTGTGGGGCGCTGCCTTCGTCTGCAACCGCTGGGTGGAGCCGGGTAGCTGGAACGAGGAGCAGACTCGCTCCTTTTGGGTAATAGACCACCGAGAGCCTGAAGTCCCCGACGCGAAGGCGGAGGGAGAGCACCCGTCCTTCGTATTTGTGGCCTCGAAGCACAAAAAGGAAAAAGCCAGCTCGACGTTTTCGTAGGGCATTCGTTGAAAGACCGCGAGAATGCAGGCAAAAGTACGTTCATGGGGCAATTGACCACCCAATTCAACAGTCGCTCAAGTATGGTTTCCAACATGGCCCGCCGCCCGGATCTCCGATCTGGCGATTCCTCTCGCCCGCGAAGCGAGGGGTCACGCTCGCGCGACATGCTCTCGCTGCAGAAGGCCCGGATGCCGGAGTTGGTCGCGGCCCTGGAGGAAGAGCAGACTCTTCAGGGAGAGGAGCGGGCCCTGCCCCGTCGCGCTCGGCGGGTCGCACGCATCCTGATGACGGAGGCGATTCGGCTGATCCGAGTGGGGACGAGGGCGGAGATTGCCGACGCCGCGCTTGAACTGGCGGAAGCTTTGACGAGGCCAAGCGCCGAACGCCTCAAGGAGCTTCATCCCGCCGCCCACCGACTGCTGACCAGCGCCTCGGACGCCTTGGCGGCAGCTACGCCTCCCTCCAGCGGCGGCAGCGAGATGACGCTGCTGAACCCCCGGTCTTGGAACGGTAAGTCCCGGGAAGCTGTCGCGATCCTCAGCGGCTCCGAGGGTCGATCGATGCCCTGGGCCGAACTGCGCGAGCGGCTGCGGATCAGCAAGTCGCACCTCTCGCACATGCTGAGTGAGCTCGAGGCGGCGGGATTGGTCGTCCGGGTCCGCAGCGGTCGCAACGTGACCGTCCACCTTGGTGTGGTCGGACGCAGTGAGCACGTGCAGAAGATGCTGCCGAGGCAGGAACGCGTGCCGCCGGTGAAGGCCGGGACGCGGATGGAGCAGTTCCCGACCGGGATCGGATTGGGCATTGCGGTCCCTCAGTACCTGGATTCCCCCGTCAGGATCAGCGGTGATGAACTGGCTTTGGCGTTCGCGCCCCTGAGCGTTGAGGAGCCCCTTCCGAGCGAGAATGTCGACGGCGTTTTCCACAACATGAACTTCGGAGTTCAGGGCCCTCCGGTGACGCTGCCGGGGGCCTGGAGCAACACCGAAACCACGCCTTCCCCTGATGTACAGGCCTTTCCCGTGGGAATCCAGGAAGAGGCCGTGGTTCGCCCCAAGGCCCTGCCGACGAAAGGGTAGGTCGTGCCGGTGGGCGCCTCCTCGCCGGCCCCCCGCCCTGGCCCTGCCGAGCAGCCTGCTTGGGTGGAGGAGGTCCTGGGGCTGGTCGGGCTCATGGGCCCGGAGCCGGTGCCGGTCTGGCTGCTCGCAGAACAGCGCGAGCGGCTCAGCGAGGAAGCCGCCGCTGTCTTCTCCGATCCCACCAAGAGGGCGGGGTGTGCCGAAGAGCTGGAAGCCGAGGGATTGCTTCAGGTGGTGGGGGAGCGATGGGCCCTACCTGCCGAGACGCGGAACTCCTACCTCGAGCGGCTCTCCGGTGAGGAGCGCCGGGAGAGGTGTGCGCAGGCTCTCGAGATCATTCGCTCGGCATTCCCACCGGAACCCGACGAGCACGGTGTGTGGTCTAGCTGCGAAGAGCTGCTGCCGCACCTGCTCGCGGTCGGTGACCGCGCGGAGGAGCTCGGAATCAAAGGGGCATCGTTTGCCTGGCTGCTGGACCACGCCGCCGTCTACCTGTTCAGCAAAGGTGAATTCTCGAAGGCGCTGGAGCTGTCGACGCGAGCTTTGGCGGGGTCCAACTTGGCACCGGACGATCCGGTTCTGGGAGAAGTTCGCCATACGCACGGCCGCCTGCTCTCCGAGCACGGCGAGGTAAACGAGGCGCGGTTGGAACTGGAGCGGGCGCTGCAGGTCCACCTCGCGGCGGGGGACGACCTCCCGGCTCGCAAGGACCGGGTCAGCCTGGCCGAGGTCCTGCTCGAATCAGGCGAGCCGAAGGAGGCGATGAGCCAAATCGATCAGGCCCTTGCCGGCAGAGACCCCGAGCAGGCCGATCGCTGCGATTGCGCCGCGCACCGAATGCGCGCTTGGATCCTCTGGAGTCAGAACGAACTCGAGCAAGCGGAAACGGCCTACGCGGAGGCGGTGGAGCTGACGGAAAAGGTCCTGGGGCCGCTGCACCAGGACACGGTCAACGGGCTGACCGGGCTGGGAGGCGTACGCGGCTCGCGCGGTCAGCTCAAGGAGGCCCGCGCTGACCTGGAACGGGCGCTCGAGACGCTGGAGGGAACCGTCGACGAGCAGCATCCGGAGATCGCGGTGGTGCGCAGCAACCTCGGTGGGGTCCTGCATTCCCTGGGCGAGTTCGAGGGCGCACGAGAACAGCTCGAAAAGGCCCTCGAGGCCGGGGAAGAGCTGCTGCCGAGTGACCACAAGGGCCTCTGGATTCGCCACAACAAGCTGGCCTCGATCCTGCGCACCCTGAACCAGTACAAGGCGGCCCGGGCCCACGCCGAAGCGGCCCTGGAGATCAGTGAACGCAGCCCTGAGATCGCCGAAGTGAAGGTCGAGGCGGACCTGCAGATGCTGGCCGCGATTCTGAAGGAGCTCGGCGAGCGCTCCGAGGCCCGCGGGGCCTACGCTCGGGCCCGCAAGATCGCGGCCGAGGAGCGGGGGAGCGACCACCGGGATGTCGCCGCCTACGACTTCCGCCTCGGCGAGGTCTCACGCGAACTCGGCGACCTCGCCGCCAGCCGCGCGTACTTCGAGCGCTGCCTCCGGGCCTACGAAGCAATTCCCGATCCCGCGAACGCGCTTGCGGTCCGGCTGGAGCTGGCCGTGCTCCTCGCGCGGCTCGGAGACGAGACCGCCAAGACGACCGTTCTGCTGGGGCGGACGGAGGAGGCTCGGGAGTTGGCGACGGCGACCGAGAGCATCTTCAGACAGGCACTGGAAGCCGAGCTTCAGCAAGCGGAGGGCACTGACCTGACGCGGGTCGCTGAAGCCGCGACCGCTCGGGCCCCGGACCTGACGGCGGCGGCGCTTGTGAAGGCGGTCGAGGGAGTGACGCCGGGCGAGGTGACGGACGCCGATCTGCGCAGCAAGGTGGGCCTTGCTTGGCAGCGTCTCGGCCGGGCGCGCTTGGGTGTCGATCCGCAGGCGGCCAAAGCGGCCTTCGAAGCGGCCTTGCCGTTCTTCCCGGACAGCCTCCTGTTCCAGGGAGTCCTCCTCCACGACCTCGCCACCGCCAGCTCGGCGCTGCGCGAGACCGAGGACGCGATCCGGCTTTTCCGCGAAGCGGCCGATCGCAAGCGGGATGCCGCGGAGAAGGGAAAGCCACGCGAGCTCGCCCTGACCCTCTACGCCTTGGGTCAGGCCCTGGCGGGAGCCAACCGGTTGGAGGAGGCTCGGGAAGCCTTCGCGGAGCAGATCCAGGCCCTGCGCTCCCTGCCCGACCCGGAGGCTGACCTCGAAGCCCGAGCGCTGCACGCGATGGGGGACGCGGCGAGGCGGATGGGTGACGCCGAGGAGGCGATCGAGTTCTATCGCCGGGCGCTGGACCTGAGGCGGAGCATCCGCGACTCGATCCATCCCAACTCGTTTGGGGTCACCCTGGTCTGGCTGGGGCGGACGTTGTCGGCGCTGGGGAGGTACGAGGAGGCGACTTCCTGCTTCCAGGAGTGGCTTGACACTCTGCAGGAACTCGGGCAGCCAGACCCACAGGCCGAAGGCGTGGCCCTGCACGACCTCGCGAACGTACTTCAGGCCGAAGGGGACAAGGCAGGAGCGATCGAGTTGCTGCGCGAAGCGGTCGAGCGTAAGCGCCTCGGCGACGATCGCCGCGACCTCGCGCTCACCGTTCACGCCCTGGGCCGGGGCCTCAAGCGGGACGACCCCGAGGCGGCGCTTTCCGCACTCGGTGAGACGCTGCAGGTACTGGGATCGCTGGAGAGACCGGACCCTGGGTTCGAAGGGACGGTCCTCCACGACATCGCCGATGTGCATAAAGATCGCGGTGATCTGGCAAAGGCGCTCGAGTTGTATCGAGAAGCGATCGCCAGGAAGGAGCAGCGGAAGCGCCCCAGTAGCCGCGACCTGCTGAGCCTGAGCGCCTCACAACAAGCGCTCGGCCGGACGCTGCTGGACGCCGGCGACCCCAAGGCTGCGGCGAGTGCCTTCCAGGACCAGTTGCGGACGGTTCGCGAGTTTCCCGAGGTGGATCGCCAGGCGGAGGGGGTTGCCCTCCACGATCTCGCCGACGTGCGCCTGGAGATGGCCGACACGGAGGAGGCGGTCACCCTCTACCAACAGGCGCTCAGCTGCAAGCAGGGGGCGGAGACGGTCAACGAGAGCAGTGTCGCCACCACCCAGCAGGCGTTGGCTAGGGCCCTGGAGCGCGGCAAGCACTACGAATCGGCGCTGGACGCTTACGAAACCCTGCGGGGCCAGATTCGGGAACTTCAGGAGCCCGACATCGAGTTCGAGGCGATTACCCTCCGCGACCTTGCCGATGTGCGCCGGGAACTCGGGGAGAGCGAGCTTGCGGCCGAGCTCTACCGCGAGTCGACCGAGCTCAGCGAGCGCTCCGGGAATTCGCGGGGGCGGGCCCTTGGGCTGCAAGGGCTGGGGGCAATCCACGAGCAGAAAAAGGAGTACCGGTCCGCGCTCGAGACCTACCAGGAAGCGTTGGACCTGCTGCGCTCCCTCCCCGAGCGGGCGCCGGAGGAGGCCTATCTCCTTTGCGATCTCGGCGACGCGCACCATGCGCTTGGCGAGGTGGAGAAGGCGATAGACCGGTACCGGGAGGCGGTCGGGATCCTCGACCAGGGCGACGCGGGTTCCGAAGAGATGGCGGCGGCGCTCCTGGCCCAGGGCTCCGCCGAACTGGACGGCGGGCGAGGGAGCGGCGCGGCCGCCGCCCTGAAGCGGGCCGTCGAGCTGATCAAGAGCGAACCCAAGGTGGAGCCGATCCTGCTCTACGGCGCGGTGAGCAAACTCGGCACGGCGATGGAGGGCGACGATCCCGAGCGCGCCATCGAGTATCTGCTGGAGGCGAGGGACATTCTCGATGCGAGCAGACCGACCGAGTACCTGGAGCGAGCGGCGGTGGAGACCCTGCTCTTCAAGGCCTACGCGGCTGTCGGCGAGGAGGAGAAAGCCGTGGCGGCCCGGGAGGCAGCGATCTCCATATTGAAGAAAGGAATTGCCGCGGGACTGCTGCTCTCCTCCGATTCCCTCTCCACCTTCCACCGGTTCGCGATCGACAAAGACCACTTGGCGCTGGCCGATGTCGTCCTGCAGGCCGTGCGCGACCAGGTCGCGGAGGAAAAATCGGTGGCGCGACTGGGGCGGACTCTGGTGAACCTGCTCGGCACGCAGGCGCGGCGGCTCGAGGACGAAGGAGACCTGGAGGCGGCGCTTGCGGATTACGTAGAGCGAGTCGACCTCATCGAGAAACTCTCCGCCGGCGATCCGCAGCTGCAGGGGGCCGCGCTCGAGGACCTAGCCAACCTGCATTTGGCGCAGGGCCGCCTGGCGGAGGCAGCGGCTGCGGGAGCCGAAGCCCTGGAGCTATTGCGGAGCGCGGAGGAGCCAGCGAGCCACCTGCTCGCCGCCGCCCTCGCCCTCGCCGCCCTCGAAGTCGAAGACGACGAGGCCAGGCTGGGGATGCTGTTGGAGGCCGAGGAGTTGATGGGGGACCCGCCCAGCGTCTACAGGCTCGAGCCCCACTGGCTCCTCGACCAGCTGGCGCGACTCTACGAGCAGATGGGGAAGGAGGAGGAGGCCAAGGCCGCGGATCTCCGCGCCGCGGCGTTGAAGAAATAAGACCGCTCGCTGCGGGGTTTTCGACGTGATCCCGCTTAGCCCGCTACCTTGCTCAGAGAAATGACGTGTTTGTAAAGCGAACGATGGTGGGGGCCAGATGCGAGTTCGTGGTGGGGGAATCGGTCGTGCGTTGACTTTTTTCGGACTGCTGGCGCTGGCTCTTGGGCTGCTGCCGGCTCTCGCCGTGGCGGCCCCGCCGCAGGCGGTCGAGCAGGCCGCTCTGCGCGCTCTGGCGGGCGCGGGCAGTGGGGTTGAGGACGCGATCGTCTACCGCACCACGGGGCCGGTCCCGGCCGGTGCCGCTGTCCGTGTCGCCCAGCTCCGCGGCGCCGCCTCGCCGCTGACGGGGATCGGCAGCGGGGCGATGCCAGTGGTGCTGCGGGCCCCGAGCTCCGAGCCGGCCTGGCTCTTCTACGAAGACCGGCAGCCGAACACCCTGCCCGAACACGGTGGCCGCTTCGTCCTCGTCGGCGCTGCCAGTGGCAGCGCCCATGTCAGCGGCGTCGTCCAGGGCGCGCCTCTCGTCGGCACTCGCTGGCCGCGACTGCTGCCGGTTGCTCCCACCGCTGCTGGCAGCGGCAATCCCAACCCCTTCCCGATGCCATCGCCGGCGGGGCCGAGCGCCCCGCCCACCTCGCCCGGCCGCGTCGCGGCGGCGGCGCAACTGGCCGCCGCGCACGCTTGCTTCCTGCGCGCCGCCGACACCCTCGGTGGCTTCGCTCCCTACGCCTCGGTGCGACGCTCCCGGGCCGCCGCCGGGCGCCTGGCCGGTGGCCTCGCCAAGCTCGCGCCCGCGATCGTCTCCAGCAGCTACCGGGCGGACTCGGGGGCGAGTGTCGCTGCCTACGCGCAGCGGGCGATCGACGGCTCCGGCCGCCGTGAGGTCTCGCTCTACCTCGCCGGCGGCGGTTACCGCGATGGCGACGAAGTGGCCGTGGCGGTTGGCGCCAGGGTCAACGGCGACGGGGTCAGCAGCCAATTGCTCACCGGCGATGACCTGCGCGACCTGCTGCGCTCGCGGCCCGGGGTTACCTGGGACCTAACGATCGACGCTCCCTCGGCGGGGGCGCTGCTTGACGCGGTCCGCGGCGAGCCGAACCTGGCCAGCGCCCAGGCCTCGGGTCGCCTCGGCGACCCCGGCCTCATCGCCCGCCTGGCCGGCGGCCGCGAACGCTCGCTGCTGCGGTTCAGCCGCGGACTGCTGGCCGGCACGCGGGCGATGCTCGCGGACGAACACGCTCTGGCGACTGCCTTCGCCGACCTCGACAGCGGCCGGGCGCCGACCTTCTTGGCGGCACTGCTGAACCGCGCCTACGAACAGGCCGTCGGCAGCGGCGGCTTCGACCGCTTCGGGGTGCAGCCGCAGTCCTACCTGCGCGGGCGTGGCAGCGGTGGTGGGGCTGGGGGCGGTGGGGCCGGTGGTTCCGCGGCGGGTGGTTCCGGCGGCAGCGGCGGCAGCGGCGGTGGCAAGCCGGTGACGCCACCGAACCAGGCGCCGACCGTGACCACCACCGCGACCGCGCTCGCCTACGCCGAGAACGACGCGGCGACGGCGCTGGACAGCGACCTCACCGTCAGCGACGTCGACTCGCCGAACCTGAGCGGGGCAACGGTGCAAATCG
Source organism: uncultured Actinomycetes bacterium (assembly GCA_963708405.1). Taxonomy (GTDB): domain Bacteria; phylum Actinomycetota; class Thermoleophilia; order Solirubrobacterales; family 70-9; genus VAYN01. The sequence goes on along the minus strand of CAVPSL010000001.1, from coordinate 372,772 downwards.
GCAGTGGCTACGTCGAGGCCGAGGACCAGCTCGCCTACCCGGGTGGCGGCGGCATCAGCGCCTCCTGGGACGCGGCCAGCGGCAAGCTGACGCTCTCCGGCACCGCCACCGTGGCCGCCTACCAGGCAGCCTTGCGCGCGGTCACCTACGTGAATCTCTCCGACAACCCCCCGGCCGGGGCACGGGTCGCCTCCTTCAAGGTCGATGACGGCAGCACCGGAAGCGCCGCCGCCAGCCGCGAAGTCGAAGTGACCCCGAGCAACGACGCGCCGGAACTGCAGTTGGCCTCCAGCGCCGTCACCTACACCGAGGGCGACGCGGCGACGCCGATCGACGCCGCGCTCACGCTCAGCGACCCCGACTCGCCCGAACTCGCTGCCGCCACGGTGAAAATCACGACCGGCCTGCAAGTAGGTGAGGACCACCTCGAGGTGAGCGGCCTGCCCGCTTCGATCACCGCCTCCTACGACGAAGCCACCGGCACCCTCACCCTCACCGGCCCAGCGACCGTGGCCGAGTTCCAGGCCGCCCTGCGCGCCGTCACCTACCGCGACAGCAGCGACGATCCCGATACCTCGCCGCGCACGGTCAGCGTGGTGGCCGAAGACACCGACTCCGCCACCACGCCGACCGGGACTCGGGAAGTCACGGTCAGCGCCGTCAACAACGCGCCCGTAGTGACCACCACCGCGACCGCGCTTGCCTACGCCGAGAACGACGCGGCGACGGTGCTGGACAGCGGCGTCACGGTCAGCGACGTCGACTCGCCGAACCTGAGCGGGGCAACGGTGCAAATCGGCAGTGGCTACGTCGAGGCCGAGGACCAGCTCGCCTACCCGGGCGGCGGCGGCATCAGCGCCTCCTGGGACGCGGCCAGCGGCAAGCTGACCCTCTCCGGCAGCGCCACGGTCAGCGCCTACCAGGCCGCCCTGCGCGCAGTCACCTACGTCAACCTCTCCGATAACCCACCGGCCGGGGCCCGGGTCGCTTCCATCAAGGTCAGCGACGGCATCGCCGGAAGCGCCGCCGCCAGCCGCGAAGTCGAAGTGACCCCGAGCAACGACGCACCCGACGTAGCGCTGGCCGGCGCTGCGCTTGCCTACACGGAGAACGATCCGCTGAGCGCGGTCGACTCCGGCGCCAGCGTCAGCGACCCCGATTCGACCGAACTCGCCGCCGCGACGGTGAAGGTCGCGACGGGCCTGCAGGCGGCCGAGGACCGGCTCGAACTGATCGCGCCCGTCGCCGGCATTACCGCCTCCTACGACGAAGTGACCGGCACCCTGACCCTCACCGGGCCGGCGCTGCTGGCCGACTTCCAGACGGCGCTGCGGGGGGTCGGATACCGCAACCTCAGCGAGCACCCGAGTACGACGACGCGGGGCATCAGCTTCCAGCTCACTGACATTGATGGAGCCACCGGAACGGCCCGGACCGGCAACGTCACCGTCGCCGCGGTCAACGACCCGCCGGTCGCGGTTGACGACGATGGCGGCGAAACCGACGAGGCGACGCCGCGCACGGTCGCCGCTCCCGGCGTCCTTGCCAACGACACCGATGCCGACAACGATCCGCTTAGCGTCGTTGCCGTCAACGGCCAGCCGGCCAAAGTCGGGGTCGCCGTGACCAGCGCCAAAGGCGCTTCGGTAACCGTCAATGCCAACGGCTCCTTCAGCTACGACCCCTCGGGGGCGCCGACGCTGCGGGCGCTGACCGAAGGCGAAAGCACCACCGACACCTTCACCTACGCCGCCGGTGACGGCGCGGCCTCCGACACGGCGACGGTCACGGTCACGGTCAACGGCCTCCCGGACCCGCCCGAAGCCGTCAACGACAGCTACAGCGGCGTCGGCAACACGACGCTCGCGGTGGGCCAGAACGGGCCTTCCGGCCAGGCCTTCAAGCAGGTCACCGGCAGCGTCCTCGACAACGACAGCGACCCCGACACGCCGCACGCCAGCCTCACGGTCAGCGCCGGCACCGTCGCCTCGACCCTGGGCGGCTCGGCGACGATCGCCAGCGACGGCAAATTCACCTACACGCCGCCGACCGGCACCACCGGCACGACCGACACCTTCACCTACAGCGTCAGCGACGGCAAACAGAGCGACACCGGCACCGTCAGCATCGCCCTCTCCGGGCGCGTCTGGTACGTCAACAACAGTGCCGCTGCGGGCGGCAGCGGTCGCTCCAGCACGCCCTTCAACACGCTGGCGGGGGCCTCGTCTGTCTCCTCCAGCGGCGACACGATCTACATCTTCCGCGGCGATGGCAACAGCACCGGCCAGAACGCCGGCGTGACGCTGAAAGCCAACCAGCGCCTGATCGGCCAGGCCGATGACCTCGTCGTCGGCGGCGACACCCTGTTCGACGGCACCTCCGCGCAGCGGCCGAAGATCGGCAACGGCTCCGGGACCGGCGTCACCCTCGCCTCCGGCAGCCGTGCCGAAGGCCTCGAAGTGAGCGCCAGCGGCGGCACCGCGATCTCCGCTGGCTCTGGCGTGGCCGGCTCTACGCTCGCTGATCTCGTCGTCGCCGGCAACGCCGGTGGCGTCGCGCTCAGCGGTACCAGCGGCACCTTCGCCGTCTCCGACCTGGCGGTCACGACGACCGGCAGCACGGCCTTCTTCGCCGAAAACGCCGGCACCGTCCAGTTTGCCGAAGCCGGCACGATCTCGCTCGCCTCGACCGGGGCCCGAGCACTGACCGCGGGCAACGTCGCCCTCTCCGGCGCGATCGATTCGGTCAGTTCCACCTCGTCGGCCAGTGGCGGCGTCGCCCTCGCCAGCACCACCGGCTCACTCGCCTTCGGCGGCCTCTCGATCGCCAGCAGCGGCAGTGTCGGCTTCCTCGCCGAAAATGCCGCCGGCCTCTCGATCCCGGGGGCGGCCACGGCCAACGTCAGCAACAGCGGCGGTCCGGCGGTCAGCATCAAATCCTCAAGCTCACCGGCGCTCGCCTTCGACGAAGTCTCATCGACTAACAGCAATGGCGCCGGCTTCAACGTCGACACGGTCAGCGGCGGCAGCGTCACCGCTTCCGGCGGCACGATCAGCGGCGCCGCCGGCGCCGCGGTCGACGTCAACGCCGGCAACGGCACCGTTACCTACGGCGGCACGATCGCCAACGGCAGCGGCCGCCCGGCCGAAGTGACCGGTCGCACCGGCGGCACCGTCAATGTCTCCGGCAACATCACCGAGACCGACACCGGGATCCTGGTCAGCGGTAACAGCGGCGGCACGACCGAATTCAGCGGCGCCTCGAAGTCGATCTCGACCGGCGCCAACTCCGCAGTCACCCTCACCAACAACAGCGGCCACACCGTCAGTTTTCCCGGCGGCGGCCTGGTGCTGACCACGACCTCGGGCAAGGGCTTCGTCGCCACCGGTGGCGGCACCGTCACCGCGGCGGGCAGCGGCAACACGGTGTCCAGCACCACCGGCACCGCGGTCGAAGTCGTCAACACGACGATCGGCGCCGCCTACCTCACGTTCCGCAGCGTCTCCGCCAATGGCGGCGCCAACGGGATCTTCCTCAACACCACCGGTTCTAGCGGTGGCCTCGTCGTCACCGGCAACGGCACCGCCGAATCGGGCGGCGTGATCCAGAACACGGTTGGCGCCGACGGCAGCAACGCCGGCGTTGGCGTCTACCTCAACTCGACCGCCGACGTCTCGCTCTCGCGCATGCGCCTGACCACCAACCAGGGCCAGGCGATCCGCGGCACCACGCTCAGCGGCTTCTCCCTCACCGACTCGACCGTGAACGGCACCAACGGCACCAACGACGCCTTCGACGAGGGCAGCGTCGCCCTGGCCGGGCTGACCGGGACCGCTGCGATCGCCGACACGACGATCGAAGGCGGCTACGAGGACAACCTCGACATCACCGCCACCGGCGGCACCTTGAACCTGGCGCTGACCCGGATCACGGTCGGCGCCAACAACAAAGACCTGGGCGGAAACGGCGTCTTCCTGCTCTCCAAGGGCACCTCACACGTAACGACGACGGTGAGCGAATCGCACTTCACCTCCTCGCGCGAGGACCTCTTCCAGCACAACGTCCAGGACCAGGCGGTGGATGAATTCACCTTCACCGGCAACGAACTGAAAAACACCCAGGTGGGCAGGCTCGACGGCGGCACCGCGCTTCTCCTCGCCCTGGGCGGGATCGAAAACGCGCAGATGACCTACAAAATCACCGGCAACAGCGTCCGCGACGCGACCAACGGCATCTTCGTCACCAAGGGCGTCGGGATCGGGACCGCGCGCGGCCGGATCGCCAACAACACGGTCGGGGTGGCGGGTGTCGCCGAATCGGGGGCCGGCAAAGCCGGCTCGGCGATCGACGTCGAGGCGCGCGGGCAGGGCAGCCACGTGGTGGCGATCACCGGCAACACGGTCCGCAACTACGGCCAGAGCGGCTACCGCACGATCGCCGGTGAGAAGGGCGCCTTCGACAGCGGTGCCGTCAGCTTCGACATCACCGCCAGCGGCAACCTCGCCACCGAACCGGGCGAAAAAGCCGGTGCCGGCTGGCGCACCGAAATCGCCGACCCGAACAGCACCACGACCCTCTGCCTCGACCTGCAGGGCAACACTCTCACCAACAGCTCGAAAATCGGCACCGACATCCGCATCTTCAACGACTGGCCGCAGGACGTCTTCAAGCTGCCCGGCTATGCCGGCGGTGCCTTCAGCGAAAGCGCCCTGGAAGCGTATTTCGCCGGCCGCAACACGCTGGCGAGCAAGTTCGTCACGGTGCCCTCGTCCGGCAACGGCTACAGCTCGACGACGGCCTGCGCGCAGCCGCCTGCCTAGAGCAGGCGGCTGACGATCGTGTCGATTTCGGCGCTGCGGTCGTGGATCAGCGCCCGGGCGGCTTCGGGGAGGACGACCGTGAGGTTCTCCTTGCTGGCGTCGTCGAGGGCGATCGGTTCCGCGAGCGTGGCCTGCAGCCGGTAGTAGCGCGGGCCATGGCCGATTTCCTCGCGGCTCGGCACCGTTTCGGAGGGGTGGTGGTTGAGCAGCATGTGGGCCCAGTAGTCGGTGCCGTCGCTGACGCCGCCAAGGATCGTGTCGAGGAGCGGCGGGCCGTCGCTGCCGATCACCCAGCGCAGGGCGCCCCAGCGGCGGACGCTGCGCTGTTCGTAGCCGACCGTGAACTCGCCGGTCCCGATCGAGACCAGGAAGAGGTCGGCCGGCTCGAGTTCGGCCGGGTCGTCCTTGGCGCGGCCGAGCGCTTCGGCGATCGCCGCCACGGCCGGGTCGTTGGCGAAGACGCCGCCGTCGACGAGGGCGAAGGTGCCGCTGCCGCTCGGGTCGTGCGAGGGGAAGTAGGTCGGCGCCCCCGAGGTTGAGAGGGCGACGTCGACCAGTGGCACGTTGCGCGCGTCCGATTCGCGCGCCCGCCAGCGCTTGAAGAAGTGCGGTTCACCGGCGTGCATGTCGTAGGAGGTGACAAGGAGGTCGCGGCTTGCTTCGGAGATCGGCGGGTTGCCGACCCGCTTCTCAATTGCTCGCTGCACCGGCTCCGGCGAGTACTTGGGGCCGAACAAGCCCCAGCCGGTGCGCAGCTTGCGCCAGAGGTTGCGGTGGAAGAGGGCCGGGCCGTCTTCGAGGTAGAAGTTGACGAGGTCCGCGGCCCGCAGCCCTTTCGGCGCCGTCAGCGCCAGCGCCGCCAGGCCGCCGGCGGAGGTGCCGGCGACGAGGTGAAAGCGGTCGGCGACGCGGATCCACTCGCCCTCGTTGCCGGCGTTGAGCCGCTTCTCGATCTCTTCGAGGACGAGGGCGGAGATCAGGCCGCGGATGCCGCCGCCGTCGATGGCGAGAATGCGGAAGCGGTCGTTCGGCTTGTCGGTGATCGGGGTCAGTAGGTGATCACCTTATGTCAAGTCAAATACTCAGGAGAGGATGGGGCAGAGATGAGTGGTGACGAGGCAGGGGCTGGGGGCGGGTTGGCTTGGACCTCGAGCGGTGAGGGACCGCCGCTGCTGCTGGTCAACGGCTACGCGGCTACCGGCGCCGACTGGGACCCGGGCTTCGTCGCCGGGCTCGCGGCCTCCTACGAGGTGATTTGCCCCGACAACCCGGGCCTCGGCCGCTCGCCGCTCGGTGCCGGGGAAATGACCGTGGACTCGATCGCCGCCGCCCTGGAGGCGCTGCTCGACGCCCGCGAGATCGCCAGCTTGCCGGTCGTCGGCTGGTCGATGGGCGGCTTCGCCGCGCAGCGGCTGGCGCTGCGGGCGCCGGCGCGGGTCAGCGCCCTCGTCCTGCTTGCCACCGACCCCGGCGGCGCCGCCTCGGTCCCGGCCGAGTCGGCGGTCTGGGCGCGGCTCACCGACCACTCGGGGACGCCGCGCGAGCAGGCGTCGCGACTGATCTCGCTGCTCTTCCCGGCGCCGCTGGCGGCCCAGATCGATGCCCAGTTCGGCGAGGTCGTCGCCGCCGCCCGGGCCCAGCTGGCGCCGGCGGCGCTGCGGGCGCAGGAGGCGGCGATGGTGGCTTGGCACGCCGAAGAGCAGGAGCGGCCGCAGGCGTCGCCGCCGACGCTGGTCCTCCACGGCGAGGAGGACGCGGTCATCCCCGCCGCCAACGCGGCGCCGCTGGCCGCCCGCTGGGGCGCTGAGGTCGAGCTCGTCGCCGGCGGCGGCCACGCCTTCATGGCCCAGGAGCCGGAGCGGCTCAGCGCCCTCTTGCGCGACTTCCTGACTTAGGAAGCGGCCACTTCGGCCCGCTGGCGACGGACCAGCCACCAGTCGACCACGTAGCCGCCGAAGGGCAGCACGGCGCCGGCGAGGATCCAGAAGGTCTGCTTGCCGGTCCAGCCCGCCTCGGCCCGCAGTTGCAGCGCGATCACCACGTAGGCGATGAAGAGCAGGCCGTGGATCGGGCCGAGCACCTGGACCCCGGTCTCGCCGCCGTCGGTCCTTTTGACGAAGGAGGCGACGAGGAGGGCGAGGAAGCTGGTCGCCTCGGCGAGGGCGATGTAACGCATCAACTTGATGGCGGCGACGATATTGGAGCGCGGGCGCTCCGCTATGGGAATCGGTCACGGTGGGCCCGCCCGGCACCCCTGATAGAGAGAGCGGATGCGATCGCTGCCGCACGACCCGCGCAAGCTGCTGGCGATCTACCTCGGCGGCGTCGTCGGGGCCCTGCTCCGCGTCGGTCTCGCCGAGGTGGGCGCGGTCGGGCCCGGCCAGTGGCCCTGGCCGACCTTCGTGGTCAACATGGTCGGCGCGCTGCTGCTCGGCTGGTTCTACGCCCTCTATCGCGACCAACCCGAGGAGAACCTGCGCCACCCCTTCCTCGGCACCGGCATCTGCGGCACGCTCACCACCTTCTCGACGATGCAGTTGGAGTTGTTCCGGTTCGTCGACGACGGCCACCTGGCGCTTGCCGCGGCTTACGCCGGGGCGTCGATTGCGCTCGGCTACCTCTGCGTGCGGCTTGGGATCGCCCTGGAGCGGGGGCGGGGCGAGTTGGTCGCCGTGTCCGCGACCAAATCGACCGAAGGCGACGGATGACCATCCTCGCTTGGATCGCCGTCGGCCTGCTCGGCGGTGTCGCCGCCGCGGCGCGCTTCGTGATCGACGCCGAGGTCGTCGCCCGCGCCGACTCGCAGTTCCCCGTGGGGATTCTCGTCGTCAACCTCAGCGGCGCCTTCGTGCTCGGGCTCGTCGCCGGGACGACTCTGCACGGGACGGCGCTGACGATCGTCGCCGGCGGTGGCATCGGCTCCTACACGACCTTCTCGACCTGGATTCTCGACTCGCACCGACTTGGCGCCGAAGGCGCGGCGCGCCTGGCCTGGCTCAACATCGGCCTTTCGCTCGCCGTCGGCTTTGCCGCTGTCACCCTTGGCCACTGGCTGGGATCGGCGCTCTAAAGCAGCGGGTCCAGTACGGCTTGGCGGGTCCCGCAACCGTCCGCCCCCGTCTTTACCTTGGATCGGGAAATGAGTGAGCCGACCTTGTTTCCGACTCCGGACCCTGTCGCTCCCGCGCCCGAGGCGTCGCCGGTTGAACAGGCGCGCCCCGAGGAAGCGCCGCCGGTCGCCGCGCGCGTCCCCCTGCGCGAGCTCGAGGATGGGCAGCGGGTCGCCGGCGTCTACGCCGTGCGCTCGCGCGAGCTGCGCCGCAAGCGCAACGGCGAGCCCTGGCTGCGGCTGCAGATCGGCGACGCCAGCGGCAGCGCCGAGGCGGTCTGCTGGGAGGAGGCGGAGGCGCTCTACGCGCTGGCCGCGCCCGGCACCGCGGTCCACCTCAGCGGCCTCTTCGAAATCAGCGAGCGCTGGGGCGCCAAGGTGAAGCTGAGCGGGTTGCGCGCCGCGGAGGAGGCCGAGTTCGCGGTCGAGGAGCTGGCGCCGCCCTCGGAGGCCGAACTAGAGCCGCTTGAGCGCGACCTGCGCGCCCTCTTGACGACGATCCAGGAGCCACAACTGCGCGAGCTGCTCGACTCCTTTTTCGCCGAGGGCAGCGAGGCCTGGGAGCGCTTCAAGGAGGCGCCGGCGGCCAAGGTCTACCACCAGGCCTACCGCCATGGCCTGCTTGAGCACACGCTCTCGGTCGCGCAGGCGGTCAGCGCCGCTGCCAACTTCTTCCCCGGCATCGATCGCGACGTCGCCGTCACCGGCGCCCTCCTGCACGACATCGGCAAGACAGAGGCATACAACGACGACCCGCTGGCGATCGACCTCACCGACGTCGGCCGCCTGCAGGGCGAGATCCCGCTCGGCTACTACCTGGTGCGGCGCCGGATCGAGGACATCCCCGGCTTCGACCCGCAGCTCGCCCGCTGCGTGCTGCACATCATCCTCAGCCACCACGGCAAGCTCGAGCACGGCTCCCCGGTCGTCCCCGCCACCCGCGAGGCTGTCCTCGTCCACATGATCGACAACCTCGGCGGCAGCCTCGGCAGCTTCGACCGGATCGAGCGCGAGTTGCCCGAGGGCGAGTCCTGGTCCGGCTTCGACCGAGCGCTCTCGGGCTCGGCGTACTTCGCCCAGCGCGCCGCGGCCTAGCTCGTCAGTTCAGAACTTCACCGTGCATCTACGGATTTTGCGGGCGTCGCCGTCGGCGTGCTCGACGCACCTGACCAGGCGCTTCGGGTTGCCCTCCTTCTGGGCCAGGTGAAGCGAGCGGCGCACCTCCCGCTGCACCTCGCGGCTGACGTCGTCGAAGCTCTTGCCGATGTCGTTGAGACCGGTGCCGCCGAAGGACTTTTCGAGGCTCTTATTGGCACTGTCGATCCCCTTGTTGGCGGTGTCGAGAATCGGCCGCAGGACGAAGTAATAGGCCGCGGCAAGGATCCCAACCGCAACCAAAAGCCGGATGATGCCGGAGGTCAGGCTGCCGAAGAGGTTGCGCAGGATGTCCATGGCAAGTGCCGCAGACTATCCTGCGCATCGTGGCGAAGGACACCGAGAAGCTGATCCGCCAGCTCTCGCTGATCTCGTTCCTGATGGCTCAGGGAAGGCCGGTTTCGGCCCTCGAGATCAAGCGCGAGGTGGAGGGCTATAGCGATATGAACGACGACGCCTTCGCGCGTCGCTTCTACGCCGACCGGGCGGAGCTGGAGAGCCTTGGCATTCAGCTCGGGGTTGAGAAACCGGGCGAGGGCTTCTTCGAGGCCGAGTTGTACTCGCTGCCGCCGGAGAATTTCTACCTCGACGAGATCGAGTTCTCCGCCGACGAGCTGGCGGCGCTCTCGACGGCGCTGATGCTGTTGACCGACGGCGGCTTCGCCTACGCCGAGCCGCTGCGGCTGGCCCTGCAGCAGGTCGCCTGGGGCCATCCGAATCCGCTCAGCGAGGGCGAGCGGGCCCCGATCAAGATGGCGATGACCGCTTCCGCCGGCGGCCGCGACCTCTCCCAGCGCCTCTCCAAGATCGAGACCGCGATCAGCCGCCGCAAGACGATCGAGTTCACCTACTACACGATGGAGCGGGGCGAGACCGAGAAGCGCAAGGTCGATCCCTTCCACCTGGTCTTCCGCGGCGGCCAGTTCTATTTGATCGGCCACTCGCACGAGCGCGATGCGGTGCGGGTCTTCCGGCTCTCGCGGATCCAGGGCAAGGTCGGCTACGCCTCCAAGGCCGAGCACGACTTCTCTCCGCCCGAGGACTTCGACCGCCGCGACTACGGCAGCCGCGCCGACTGGCAACTGGGTGAGGAGCAGGGCGTCGCCAAGATCTTCGTGCGCGAGCGGATCGCCTGGATGATCGAGCGCGACTACGGCGACTTCGGGACGCTGCGCGCGGCGAAAAAGTCCGATGGCGCTCCCGGCAAAGGCCGCGTCTTCGAAACCAGCTACGCCTCGGTCCGCGAGCTGATCGCTTGGGTCCTGCGCTGGCGTCAGAACGCCGAGGTGCTGGCGCCCGATGACCTGCGCGAGGAGACCGAGCAGCGGCTGGCGCTGCTGCGCAACCGCCACGAGAACGGCTTCGAGCCGGCCGAGATCGTCGAGCGGCCGCTGCGCGAGAGCAGCCGCCGGCCGCGCGGCAACGGCCGCGGCGAGGCGGCGATCCGGCCTGAGCGCTTCGCCCGCCTGGTCACCCTGGCGGGGATGCTGATCGAAGCCGCCAAACGCGGTGAGCGGCTCGAGGTCGCCGATCTGCGCAGCCGCCTCGAACTGACCGACGAGGAGCTGCGCGAGGACATCGAGCTGCTCAACGTCGTCAACTTCGGCGGTGGCACCTACGTCCTCTACGCCGAATACCTCGGCGATGAGATCGAGGTCGACTCCGAGCCCTACGGCGACAACTTCGCCCGCCCGGCCCGCTTGCTGCCGCTGGAGGCAAAGGCGCTGATCGCCGCCATCGACCTCTTCGGCGATCACCTGCCGCAGACCGACCTGCAGAAGGCGCGCGAGAAGATCGTCGCCGCGCTCGGCCATGACCCCTCCGAGGAGGGCCTCGAGATCGCCTCGGCGGGAGGCGGCGACGCCGCCGTCGCCCGCGTCGTCAACGACGCGATCGCCGAGAGCCGGGTGCTGGAGATCAAGTACTACAAGGAGAACGAGGACCAGTTCACCGACCGCGAGCTCGAGCCCTACCGCCTGCAGAACGGCTCCGAGGGCTGGTACGTCGCCAGCTACGACCTCAGCCGCGGCGGTGTCCGCCACTTCAAGCTGGACCGGATCAAGGAGGCGACGCTCTCGGAGAAGAACTTCGAGCCGCGCCCGGAGATCGAAGAGCTGGCCGGGGTCGAAGGCTGGATGACCCACGGCGAGGTGCCGACTGCCGACGTGGCCCGCGTCTGGGTCTCGCCGGAGCGGGCACGCTGGCTGCGCGAGGAGCGCACCGTGGTCGAGGAGCTGGCCGACGGCGCCGTCGTCGTCGAGCTGCCCTACGCCGGCAAGCCCTGGCTGGTCCGCGAGATCCTGCGCGGCGCCGGCGACCTGGTCGTACTCGAGCCCGCCGACGCCCGGGCGGCGATCGCCAAAGAGGTCTCGGACTAACCCGCGGCGCATTTTCCGCGGCGAAAGGGGTAGGTGCACCTGCCTTGGACCAGGCACCAGGACACGCTGAGGTAGTTCGGATCCTCGCGCCCAATCCGGGCCCGATGACGCTGGAAGGGACGAACACCTACGTCTACGGCGCCGACCCCTGCGTCGTCATCGACCCCGGCGTCGAGGAGCGGTCCCACCTCGAGGCGATCCGCGCCATCGCCGCTGAGCGCGGCGGTATTGGCCTGGTCCTGCTGACGCACTCGCACGCCGACCACGTCGGCGGTGCCGAGGAGCTGGGGGCGGAGGTGGTGGCGCCGGCCGGCGGCGAGGAACACGGCGGCCTGCGCGCGCTGGCCACGCCGGGCCACGCCGCCGACCATGTCTGCTTCCTCAGTGCCGACGGCGTCTGCTTCAGCGGCGACCTCGTGCTCGGCCTCGGCTCGACGATCGTGCCGCCCGGCGGCGGCGCCCTGCGCGCCTTCATGGGCTCGCTGGCGCTGCTGCAGGCGCAGGAGATCGACCTGATCGCCCCCGGCCACGGCCCCTGGATCACCGAGCCGGAGGCGAAGCTGGCCGAATACGTCGAGCACCGTCAGATGCGCGAGCGCCGCCTCGTCGCCGCCCTCGACCGCGGCGAGCGCTCCCGCGCCGCCCTTCTCGCCGAGGTCTGGGACGACGTGCCCGTCGAGCTCTTGCCGATGGCGGCGATGGCAATGGACGCCCACCTCGAAAAGCTCGAGGAAGAGGGCGTCCTGCCCGACGGGCTGACCCAGTAGCCCCGGTGCGGGGCTATCCGTTCAGGTACCGGGCCAGGGCGAAGCCGCTGCCGGTGCTGAGCAGGCCGCTGATGGCATTGCCGCCGACCACGATCCGGCCCTTGGCATCGACGTAGAGCTGCGTCGCGAAGGCGCTGGAGGGGCCGCCGAAGCCGGTGTGGACTGAGCCGCGATGGCCGAAGCTGCGGTCGAAGGTCCCCTTCGGTTTCATCCGCGAGAGCACGAAGGTGGAGCGCGGCACGCCTTTGTTGTGCTTGCCGCGCAGTTGCTTCGTCGCGTGGCCGGCGAGCAGGATCCGTTCCTGTGCGTCGACTCCGATCGCGGCGAAGGCGACGCTCTTGGGCGAGATCACGTTGACCCGGCCGGTGCGCCCGAAGCTGGCATCGAGGCCGCCGCTCGGCGTCAGGCGCATCACGAGCTGGGATTTGCCGCTCTTGGCGGCGAGCAGGAGGATCTTGCCGGAGGGAGTGACGGTGGTCACCGGGGCGCTCTTGAGACCGAGCGAGCGGAAGCCGGCGAGGCCGAAGCTGGGGCTGAGGCTGCCTTCGGGGCCGAACTGGGTCAGTACGACCGCCGGGCCACCGCCTTCGTTTTCGCACTTGGGCTTGCCGGCGTCGACCGTGAGGATCCCGCCCGAGGGCAGGAGGCCGACTTCGCCGAGGGAGGAGAAGTCGGAGATTTCGCGCAGGCCGCCGCTGCCGAAGGCCGGGTCTGGGACCCCGCTCGGAGTGAGACGGGCGACGAAGCCGCTTGAGATCGCCCCGCCCTGGCCGCAACTGCTGACTTTGGTCACGATCGCCCCGGTGAGGATCGGCCGGTCCTGCCCGTCGACCGCCAGGCTCTTGAGCCCGACCGAGGGGCCGGTGTAGCGGCCGGTGGGCACCAGCGGCGGTTTGGCCCCGAAGTCGGTGATCAGCACGCCTTCTTTGCCGAAGCTGCGGTCAAGGCTGCCGTCGGCGTTGAACCGCATCACCGCGGCGGAGCTGAGCAGGGGGTCCGGGGTCGAGGAGGCGGGCTGGGGCCGGGCGGTGCCGGCGAGCAGCACGCGGCCTTGGGAGTCGACGGCGACACCGGCGAGGACGAAGGTCATCCCGGCCGGCCGTTCGACCGTGACGATGCCGCCGGCGCCGAAGCTGCGGTCCAGCTTGCCGTTGGCTAGCAAGCGCACGATCCGGGTACTGCCGGCGACCACGGTTTTGCCCCCGGGTGCCGGTGCCATCGCCAGGTGGCCGGCGGTGAACTGGAAGGGCAGGGTGTACTTGATTCCGACTTCGCCGGCGTTCTCCGGTGGGAAGCCGAGCAGGGTCTTGCCGCCCTGGGCGAAGCTGGGATCGAGTTGGCCGGCCGTAGGCTGTTTCGCTCCGGCTTTGGCCAGGGCCGGCGCGGCCACGAGGGCGGCACCGGTGGCAAGCACGCAGGCCAGCGCCAACAATGCCCTGAGGCTCCGTGCCGTGTTTCCCTTCGCCCTACTCATCTCGATTCCGCCTCCCTGTTTAGCTGTCGCTTAGCCGCAAGAACCGCTGCGTAGCCTAGAAGTAGCGGCCGCTGTTACGTCGCGTCTTGGCGGGCCGCATCGCTCAGCGCACTTCCTGGCTGGACAGCCAACTGATAAACAATCGCCATGGGGCGGTCGAGCAAGCGGGCAGTACAGGCAGGACTCTTCGTTGGCGCCGCTGGTACCGGGCTGGCCGCGGCGAGCACGGCTGCCGCCTGGCACTTCCTGGCGCGGCGGCCGCTGCCGCGGGTCGAGGGGACGGTCGAGCTCGATGGGCTCGAGGGCCGGGTGTGGGTGCGGCGCGACCGCTGGGGGGTGCCCCACGTCGAGGCCGATGTCGCCCATGACCTCTACTTCGCCCAGGGCTTCGTGCACGGGCAGGATCGGCTCTGGCAGATGGACTTCTACCGGCGCGTTGTCCGCGGGCTGGTTTCAGAGATGGCCGGGCCCGACGGGCTGCCGATCGACCGGCTGCTGCGCACGCTCGGTGTCCGCCGAATCGCCGAGCGCGAGGAGGCGGCGCTCGACCCGCGCCTGCGGGCGCTGCTGGAGCGCTTCTGCGCCGGCGTCAACGCGGCTGCCGCCGAGGCGCGGGCGCGACCCTTCGAGATGCAACTGCTGCGCTTGCGCTTCGAACCCTGGCGGCCGGTCGACATCCTCAGCCTCGGCAAGCTGCTCGCCTTCGGCCTCTCGACCAACTGGGAGCGGGAGCTGCTGCGGGCCGACATGGTGCGGGCACTGGGGCCGGAGTTGACCGCCAAGCTCGACCCCACCTACCCCGTCGACAACCCCGTCGTCACCCAGGAAGCCTGGTCGGGCGACGGGCTCTCGCTGGTCGAGCAGATCGACTCGGTGCGGCGCTCGCTGGGGCTGGCGGCCGAGGCCAGTGGCTCCAACAACTGGGCCGTGAGCGGCAAGCTCAGCGCCACCGGCACGCCGCTGATCGCCGGTGACCCCCACCTGCCCCCGAGCATGCCGGGCATCTGGTACCAGGTCGGCCTCAGCCACAACGGCCGCACCGTCCGCGGCGCCTCGATGCCGGGCATGCCGGGCGTCTACATGGGCCAGAACGACGACGTCTGTTGGACCTTCACCAACGTCATGGCCGACGTCGAGGACCTCTTCATCGAGCGGGTGGAGGGCGACCGCTACCGGTTCGAAGACGAGTGGCGGCCGCTGGAGCTGGTCCGCGAAGAGATCCCGGTCAAGGGCCGCGACGCGCCCGAGGTGCTGGACGTCCGTATCACCCACCACGGCCCGATCGTCAACGAGGCGCTCGGTGCCGACACCGGCGAGCCGCTGGCGCTGGCCTGGCAGGCACTGCGCGAACCGACCGCCTTCGCCGGCATGTTCGAGCTGCTGGAGATCACCTCTGGGCCGGAGCTGGTCGCCAAGCTGGAGGGCCACACCGCGCCCGCCTCCAACCTCGTCTGGGCCGACCGCCACGGCTCGATCGGCTACAAGCTGATCGGCCGCCTGCCGCTGCGGCGGGGTGGCTGCCCGGACCTGCCGAAGCCGGGCTGGACCGGCGAGTACGAGTGGGAGGGGACGATCCCCTACGCTGAGCTGCCGGAGACGATCGATCCCGAGAGCGGCTTCCTGGTCACCGCCAACAACCGCATCGTCGGCGACGAGTACCCGCACCACATCACCAGCGAGTGGCTCGACGGCTTCCGCGCCAAGCGGATCGAAGAGCTGCTGCGGGAGAGCAACGAGCACGACGTCGGCAGCTTCGAGGCGATGCAGTCCGACAACCTCTCGCTGCCGGGAATCGAGGCGGCGCGGCGGCTCTCGATGCTCCACCCGCGCGGCCAGCGTGAGATCAGCGCCCTAGAGCGCCTGCGTAGCTGGGACGGCCGGCTCGACCCGGAGACGATCGCCGGCACGATCTACCAGGCCTTCATCCTGCGCCTGGCGCGCGAGGTGGCACGGGCGGCGATCGGCGACCGCGACCTCTGCGAGCGCTACCTCGACCGCGCCGACAACGGCTTCACCCCGCACACGACCTCGCCCTGGCGCTGGCACTCGCACCTAATGAAGCTCTGGGAAGAAGGCGAGGAGGAGCTGATTGGCCGGCCCTGGGACGAGCTTGTGCTGGAGGCTTTCGCCGGCGCCCTCGACGACCTCAGCGACCGCTTCGGCCCCGACCCCGAGGCTTGGCGCTGGGGCAAGGTGCACGAGATGGAGTTCCCGCACCCGCTCGGCGAGGCCAACCCGCTGCTGCGGCGCCTGCTCAACCGGCGCCTGCGAGCCGGCGGCGCCCAGGAGACCGTGAGCCAGATCGCCTACGACCCCAACGATCCCTACCGCGCAGTCTGGGCGCCGAGCTGGCGCATGGTCGCCGACCCCGCCGACCCCGAACGCTCGCGCTGGCAGATGTTCACGGGCCAGTCCGGCCACCCCGCCAGCCCCCACTACGACGACCTCCAGCCCGACTGGCTCGAGGGCCGCACCCAGCCGATGCGAGGCGAGGGCCCCTGGCGCGAGCTGGAGCTGCGCCCGCCCGCCTAGCGCCCCGCACGACTCGCCGCGCGATGCTTTTTGCACACCAGGGTGGGCCAAATACGTCGCGCGGCGCGACTCCGGGGTGGGGGGCGGGTTCCGGGGGGTATCGGAAGCTTTCGCCTAAAGCTCGCGTTGGCGCTGGTCGCCTTGCTTGCGCTGGCCGTGCCGGCGGCGGCGCAGGCGCTGCCGCGGGGGTTCTTCGGGATCGTGCCGCAGACGGCGCTGGGGAGGGAGGACGCGAGCCGGATGGCGGCGGGCGGCGTGGAAACGATCCGGATGCCGCTCTCCTGGAGCTCGGTGCAGACGAAGCCGGAAGGCGACTACGACTGGGGCGCCTTCGATGGCGCCGTGGCGACGGCGGCCCGCGAGCACCTCGAAGTGCTGCCGATCCTCTACTCGACGCCGCGCTGGCTCTCCGGCGACTGGCGGCGGCTGCCGGTCGACGGCGGCCGCCAGCGCCGCGCCTGGAGCGAATTCGTCCGTGCCGCGGTCGAACGCTACGGGCGGCAGGGGACTTTCTGGGTCGAACACGGGCCCGGCGCGCGCGAGCCGCTGCCGCGGGTGCCGATCCGCGCCTGGCAGATCTGGAACGAGGAGAACTTCTTCTACTTCACGCGGCCGGCCTCGCCGCAGCGCTACGCGCGCCTGCTGGCGCTTTCGCGTAAGGCGGTCCGCCAGGGCGACCCCAAGGGCGAAGTCGTGATCGGCGGGCTCTTCGGCCAGCCGCGCCAGGGACCGCCGCAGGCGATGACCGCGGTCGACTTCCTCAACCAGCTCTACCGCGTGCGCGGCGTCAAGGCGAACTTCGACGCCGTCGCCCTGCACCCGTACGCGGTCGACGTGGCGACGCTGCGCTCCTTGGTCGACTCCGTGCGGGCGACCATGCTGCGCCACGGCGACCGCCGCAGTGGGCTCTACCTGACCGAGATCGGCTGGGGCTCCCAGGCCGACAGCCCGGTCGCCTTCGAGGTCGGCAGGCAGGGGCAGGCGCGCGAACTGCGCGGCGCCTACCGCTTCCTGCTCTCCAACCGCCACCGCCTCAACCTGCGCCAGGTCGACTGGTTTAGCTGGAAGGACCTGCCCGGCTCCTGCAACTTCTGCGACTCCGCCGGGCTCTTCCACGCAGGCGCCAAGTTCCGGCCCAAGCCGGCCTGGCACGCCTTCGTCTCGATCGCCCGCTAGGCCGGGTCGAGCGAGAGGCTGCCGCTCTGCTCGGCGACCGCGGTGACGAGCTCGACGATCTCCGGCGCCGCCTTCTGCGGCGAGCCGCTGTCGAAGGGCGGGTCGGGGTCGTACTCGATCCCTAGCTGAACGGCCTGGGCGACCTCGGGACCGGCCTCGGTGGCGACCAGGTGCAGGGCCATGTCGATGCCGGCGGTGACGCCGGCGGCGGTGAGGACCTTGCCGTCCTGGACCCAGCGGCCGCCGACCGGGTCGGCACCGAAGCGGGGGAGGGAGTCGAGCAGGAGCCAGTTCGAGGTCGCCCGCTTGCCCTTCAGCAGGCCGGCGGCGCCGAGGATCAGGGAGCCGGTGCAGACCGAGGTCGTCCACTTCGTCTCGCGGTCGACCTGGCGCAGCCACTCGAGCGTCTCCTCGTCGTGCATCACCGTGCGGCTGCCGACGCCGCCGGGGACGAGCACGAGGTCGGGGCTGCCGGCCTGCTCCAGGCTGGCGTCGGCGACCAGTCCGAGGCCGCCTTCACAGCGGACCTCGCCCGGCTGCTTGGCGACGAAGCGGACCTGCCAGCCCGGCACGTTGCGCATCACTTCGTAGGGCCCGGCCGCGTCGAGGACGGCCAGCTTGTCGTAGATGAGGATTGCGATGTCCATGCGGCCATGGTGGCGCCGCCGGGGCGGCAGCGCCAGTGGCAGGATTGCCAATGTCCGATAGATTCCTGCCATGGACCGTGATGGCGGCAGAAGCCAGCGCCAGCGCCACCGTGTTGTCGCCCTCTGCCTGGATGGGCTCGTCGCCTTCGACCTGACCGCCCCTGCGCAGGCCTTCGGGCTCGCCGCCGCGCCCGACGGCTCGCCCCACTACGAGTTCTCGACCTGCACTCTCGACGGCAGCCCGGTGCGAACGACGAGCGGCTTCGCGATCACGCCTGAGGCGGGGCTGCAAGCGCTTGCGGGTGCCGACACCGTCGTCGTGCCCGCCTACGCGACGATCCTCGAGCCGCCCCCCGAGCCCGCCCTGGCGGCGCTGCGGCGAGCGCACGAGCGCGGTGCCCGCGTGCTCTCGGTTTGCACCGGCTCCTTCGCGCTCGCCCACGCCGGCCTGCTCGACGGCCGCCGCGCCGCCACCCACTGGGCCTGGGCCGAGGAGATGGCGCGCCGCTTCCCGGCGGTCACCGTCGACCCGGCGGCGCTCTTCGTCGACGAGGGCTCGGTTCTGACCTCGGCCGGGCTCAGCGCCGGCATCGACCTCAGCCTGCATGTGATCCGCAACGACCACGGCGCCGCCTGTGGCGAGCGGGTCGCCCGCCACATGGTGGCGCCGCCGCACCGCGAGGGGGGCCAGGCGCAGTTCATCGAGCGCCCGCCGGCACCGGCCCCTGGCTCGCTGGAGCCGACCCGGCAATGGGCGGGAGAGCGGCTGGAGCGCCCTCTCGACGTCGCTGCGATGGCCGCCCACGCCGGCGTCAGCCCCCGCACCTTCGCCCGCCGCTTCCGCGAGGAGACCGGGACGACGCCGCTGCAGTGGCTGCTGGGCCGGCGCGTGCTGGAGGCACGGCGCCTGCTCGAGGAGTCCGACCTGCCGGTGGAGACGATCGCCTGGCACTGCGGCTTCGGCACCGCCGCCTCGTTGCGCGACCACTTTCGCCGCGCCACGGCGACGACCCCGACCGCCTACCGCCAGGCGTTCAGTCCCAGACGGCCTGCGGCAGGTGTTCGAGGATCGTCCGGTCGGCGGTGACGAGCGGTGCGTTGGCGACGATCGCGTGCGCGGCGATGAGGCGGTCGAAGGAGTCGCGGGTCCAGTTGAGGCTGAGCGCGGCGCCGACGAGTTCAGCGGCGGGCACGTCGGCTACGGTCAGACCAATGCTGCGGCCAAGCGTCGTCAGCGGTGCCGAGGCGGGAGCGCTCACGCGCCCGACTTCGAACAGATAGGTCAGCTCGAGTTCGACGATGGGCGAGAACCGGACAGGCTGAGACGCCAACAGTTCGCGGGCCGTTGGCGGGATGCGCCGGTCCGCGCCCTCGTAGAGCCACCCGATCACATGGGTATCAAGCAGGATCAGGGTTCCACTCCGAAGACCAGTCGATGTGGATCAGCTCGTCGGGGTCGCCGACGATGAAGCCCTCGCGGCGCGGCAGGCGGTCCCAGAAGGAGACCTCCTCCTTCGCGCTGACGACGAGGATCTTGCCGTTGCGCTTGATCTCCAGCGGCTGTCCGGTCTCGAGGACCTCGTCGAGTAGGCGGTAGACGTTGGCGCGCAGTTGTGAGGCGCTGATGGCCATTGGCCCTTCTCCAAACGTACGTACGTAATCAGGAAGATCAATACGTACGATAGCTGGTGCGGCGGTTGCGGCCATGGACGGGGACGCTAGCTGGGTCGAATTCACGCGTGGCGCACGGTTTGAGCCAACTTTGAGCCGATTCTTTGCCTAAAGTCACGCGATCAGTCGTCGCGACCAGATCAAGCTGAGCGAGGAGGAGATGCGGGAGCTGCTCGAGGCTGAGCGGATCGCCGTCGTCTCCAGCCTCGGGCCGCGCGGGTGGCCGCACTCGATGCCGCTCTGGTTCGTCCCGCGCGCGGGCGAGGTCTGGATCTGGACCTATGCGAAATCGCAGAAGGTGCGCAACCTCGAACGCGATCCGCGGGCCACGGTCTTGGTTGAGAGCGGCCACGAGTACGGCGAGCTGCGTGGGGCGATGATCGAGGCGGAGGCGGAGCTGCACCGCGACTTCGAGACCGTGCTCGGCTTTGCCGAGCAGTTGACGCTGCGCTACGCGGAGGGAATCTCCGCGGTCGAGGGCGACGCCAAAGCGGCGCTCGAAGCGCAGGCACCGAAACGGGTGGCGATCCAGTTCAAACCGGTGCGGACCGCGACCTGGGACCACCGCAAGCTCGGCGGTACCTACTGAGACCAGGGGCGGTACAGCGGGCGGGGCGAGGCCCCGCGGTTGGGCTCTGGCTGCTCGCCTTGGTGCTGGTGGTGGCGGCGCTAGCGCCTGCCTCGGCTAGCGCCGCGCCCCGTCCCATGCTGGTGCCGCCGGGCTTCTTCGGCGTCGCCCCACAGTCGCCGCCGAGCGCCGCCGATACGCGGGAGATGCGCGCCGGCGGGATCGAAAGCGTCCGCGTCCCGGTCAGCTGGGCGGGGGTTGAGCCGACGCCCGAATCCGGCTACTGGTGGGGGACGATCGACGAAATGGTGGCGACGGCGGCGCGGGCCCGGCTCACGGTCCTACCCTTCCTCTTCGCGACGCCGTCATGGCTGGCGCCGCAAGAAACCTCGCTGCCCGTCGACACCGCTGCGGAGCGGTCGCGCTGGGCCGCCTTTGTCCGTGCCGCGGTGCAGCGCTACGGCCCCGGCGGTGCCTTCTGGTCCGAACACGGCCCCTTCTCGGCCGAACCGCTGCCGGAAATGCCGGTCCACACCTGGCAGGTCTGGAACGAGGCCAATTTCCACTACTTCACCTTCCCGGTCTCGCCCAAGCGCTACGCCGAACTGCTGCCACCGACCTACCAAGCGATCAAGGCGGTCGACCCCGGCGCCGAAGTCCTCCTCTCCGGCCTCTTTGGCGAACCGGGGGTGGGTGGGCCTTGGGGCCAGCCGGCGACCAAGTTCCTCGGCGCGCTCTACCGGCTCGGGATGGCGCCCTACTTCGACGCCGTCGCCGTCCACCCCTACGCGGCCAACGTTGCGACCCTGCGCCAGATCGTCGACGGCGTCCGCAAAGTCGTCCTCAGCCATGGCGACAACGCCGCGCTCTACATCACCGAGATGGGCTGGGGCTCGCAGGCGAACCGGCGCCAGGTCTCCTTCGAGCGCGGCGTCGCCGGCCAGGCCCGCGAACTGCGCCGCGCCTACCTGTACCTGATCGGCGAACAAGCGCGGTTGAATCTGCGCGGCGTCTACTGGTTCTCCTGGAAGGACCTGGCGGGCTCCTGCGACTTCTGCGACTCGGTCGGCCTCTTCGGCCCTGGCCCGGGCCTCGAACCGAAGCCGGCCTGGCGCGCTTTCGTCAGCCTCACCACCCGCGCCCGGGCCGCGGCGCGGGCTGCTGAACGCTCACGGTAAGAGCCACTGTCGGGGGTGCGACGCGCGGTTTCGTACCGTTCGCCTCCACTTTTGGGTACCAACACAATAGGAAAGTGTGTGATCACTCATAAACATCTGTGGTACGTAGGGTTTGCTGATACGGTGCGCCGCCGCAAAGTGGGTTGATCGCTTAGGCGTTCTCGACCCGCACCAGTCAAGCCATCGCTGGGAGGCACGATGAACAACACTGTCCGCAGGCGACTTACGATCGCCTTTTGTCTTACCGGGTGCCTGTTGGCAACCGCACTGATCAGCAGCAGCAGCGCCGTCGCACGCGGCTCGGGCGCCGAAGTTGTGTGCCACAAGACGGGCAAAGACAAGATCAGCTGCCCGAAGAAAAAACTTCACGGAAAGCACGGCGACCGCGGCCCGCAGGGCCCCGCCGGTCCTCAGGGCCCGGCTGGCCCGGCTGGCCCGGCTGGGGCTAACGGGGCCGGCTCGGGGCTGACGCTGAACTTCAACGCGAAACTCGCCAACTTCGAAACGATCAAGACGGTGCCCGTCGGGAACTTCACCGTGCGAGCCACGGCGAAGTCGAGCGGGATCTGCGAAAACATCGAAATCCTGACCAAAAGTCAGCCGGGCTATTTGTCCTTGAACGGGGGAGTTTTCGTCGAAGTCGGGGCCTTCGGCAAAACGGTGATCCTGCCCGAAGGGGTGGAACAGTCGATCAACTTCACCATCATCTCCGCGGATGGCACGAGTACGGCCTCGGGCATCGTCGGCCGTCTTAACGCCGGCGGCTACTGCCTCGTTTCCGGTTACGTGACGGGCCAGTAGCGATCTGACCGCCTGTGTGGGTGGCGGTTTGAAGCCGCCACCCACATTCCTGACCACATCGACCGATTCGCTCGATGAAACGACACGCTGTTCTCCCTCTGCTCCTGGTGCTGCTGGCGGCGGCGATCCTGGCCGGAGCAGCTGAGCATGCAGTGGCGGCACCGCCGCGGTTGCCGAAGGCCCCGCGGGAATTCTTCGGGATCGGCCCGCAGGAAAGCTTCGACGATGAAGACGCCGCCTATATGAAGGCGGGCGGGATCGAAACCGTGCGCTGGCCAATCGCCTGGAGCGCGGTGCAGCCGACCGCGACCGGTGGGCTTCACTGGGAAGCGGTCGATGCGATTGTCGCCACCGCGGCCCGCCACGGCCTGCGGGTGCTGCCGTTTCTCTACGGCACGCCGAACTGGGTCGCGAGCAGGGAAACGCAACTGCCGGTGGACACTGGCGCCGGGCGCCAGGCCTGGGCCGAATTTGTCACTGCCGCAGTCAGGCGCTACGGGCCCGGTGGCGAATTCTGGAGCCTGCACTCGGTTTCCACCCTCACCGAACCGGCGCTGGTGCCGGTGCCGATCCGCACCTGGCAGATCTGGAACGAGGCCAACTTCCATTACTTCGCCTACCCGGTCTCGCCGCAGCGCTACGCGAAGCTGCTGAAGATCTCGACGCCGGCGATCAAAGCCGTCGACCCCGGTGCCCGGGTGCTGCTGGCCGGGCTGTTCGGGGAACCCAGCGAAGGCGGTGCCCGCGGCATGCCCGCGGTGAGGTTCCTCGAAGCCCTCTACCGGATGCCGGGGATCACGCGTTACTTTGACGCCGTCGCGGTGCACCCTTACGCGCCCGATGTCGCCGCCCTGCGCCGGACCGTCGAGGGCATGCGCCGGGTCATCGCCGAACACCATGACGTCGCCGGCCTCTACATCACCGAGATGGGCTGGGGGTCGCAGGACGACTACAGCCAGGTTGCCTTCGAGCAGGGCCCGCAGGGCCAGGCGCGGGCACTGCGCGAGGCATACCGGTTCCTGATCGCCGAACGCCGGCAGCTGGGCCTGATCGGCGTCTACTGGTTCTCCTGGAAGGACCTTCCCGGTTCCTGCGACTTCTGCGACTCGGTCGGCCTCTTCGACGCCGGCCCCGGCTTCGAGGCCAAGCCCGCTTGGCAGGCCTTCGTCGCCATGACCGGTGGCAGCGACCGACCCGCTGCACTCTGAGCCGTCCGGTGACAACTTCGATACATCTGCGGTGCCGTCGTGTTGGAGAGTGACGCGCCCGCTACCTTTCCCAGCTCGATGAGACGCCCCCTTCTCTCCCTCGCCCTCGCCGCCTTCGTCGCCGCCGCCTTCGTCGGCCTGGTCGCCCAGGCCGGCTCGGCGACGCCGCTGCTGCCGAAACCGCCGAAGGAATTCTTCGGGATCGGGCCGCAGGAAAGCTTCAGCGACGAAGACGCCGCCTACATGAAAGCGGGCGGGATCGAAACCGTGCGCTGGCCGCTGGCCTGGAGCGGGGTGCAGCCGACCAAGACCGGCGGCTACCACTGGGAAGGGATCGACGCGATCGTCGCCACCGCCGCCCGCCACGGGCTGCGGGTGATGCCCTTCCTCTACAGCTCACCGCGCTGGATCGGCAAGGAAACCCGCCTGCCGGTCGACAGCGGCGCCGCCCGCCGGGCCTGGACCGAATTCCTCGCCGCCGCCGTCAAGCGCTACGGGCCCGGCGGCGAATTCTGGGCGCAGCAACGCGCGACCGCGGAAATCAACTACGAACCGGCGATCAAGCCGGTGCCGATCCGCACCTGGCAGATCTGGAACGAGGCCAACTTCCATTACTTCGCCTACCCGGTCTCGCCGCAGCGCTACGCGAAGCTGCTGAAGATCTCGACGCCGGCGATCAAAGCCGTCGACCCGGGGGCGAAAGTCATCCTCACCGGTCTCTTCGGCGAACCGAAGGCCCGCCCGCCGCGGGGGATGTCGGCGACGAACTTCCTCGAAGCGCTCTACCGCGTGCCTGGGATCAAGAACTTCTTCGACGGCGTCGCCCTGCACCCCTACGCGGTCGACGCGGAAACGCTGGAAGAAATGGTCGAAGCCCTGCACGAGGTCACGGTCGAGAACCACGACCGGGTGCCGCTCTACATCACCGAGATGGGCTGGGGCTCCCAGAACGACTTCCAGCAGGTCGCCTTCGAGCAGGGAATCCGCGGCCAGGTCAAGCAGCTCAAAGCCGCCTACGGCTACCTGCTCAGCAACCGCGCCAGGTTGGACCTCAAACAGGTCTTCTGGTTTAGCTGGAAAGACCTGCCGAACTCCTGCACCTTCTGCGACTCGGTCGGCTTCTTCCGCGCCGGCACGAAGTTCAAGGCCAAGCCCGCCTGGCGCGCCTTCGTCGGCCTCACCGGCGGCCGGCCGCGGCCATAGTCAGCCCGAACGCCCGTCGCGGCGGCGCCCCCCGAGCCGTCGCAGCGGCTCACCCATCCTCCAGGTGCTGGAGCCGAAGACCTCGGCGAGCTGCCGGTGGACCTCCGCCGCCTCAGCTTCGGCCCGCTCGGCCCGCCGCTCGGCCGCTTGCACCGCCGCGGCCACGGCCGGCTGTCTGAGCGCTTCGTTCTCATCGCGCAGCGCCGCCAGCTCGGCCTGCAGGGCGGCCGGTTCTGCGGAGCGCTCGCGCAGCCGCGCGGACAGCTCGTCGATGCGCTTGCCAAGGGCCCCGATGGCGGCGCCGCTGAGATGGGCGAGGACCAGCTCCTCGGCCTCCCTGCGCTGCATGCGGAAGCGGACGGCGCGCCGGTACAGGCGCCGCCGTAGCTCGCCGGCGCCGCCGCTGGCATCGACCGCGGCGGTGATTTCCGCGGCGATCCGTTTGGGATCGTCACCGGAGGAGAGGACGAAGGGCGAGGGTAGCTCGAACGCTTCGGCCAGCCCGGCGGCCTTCTGGCGGTAGTAGTCGTTGCCGCTGAAGATTGCGGTGGGAATGCCGAGCAGGAGCGAGGTCAAGGCGACGTGGTAGGAGCAACTGATCGTCAGTCCCGCCGTCCGCAGGGTCCCGCTCAGCTCCGGCAGTCGTGTTGGCCGCAGCAGATTGGGGTCGTCGACCTTGATCTCGTGGTCGGCGCAGGCCGCGCGCAGCCGTTCCACGGCGGCGCGCTCGTCGACGCGACCGTCGAGGTAGGCGATCAGCGGTCGCGCGACTACCGGCCTACCGGCCCGCTGCCCCAGCTCGTGGGCCAGCTCAGCAGCGAAGGAGAAGGTCTCCTCGGGGTCCGAGGTGACCCAGTCGTGGCCGGCGATGTGGAAGTTGATCTCGATCGGCCCGGTGGGCTCCCAGGGGTCGGTCGAGGCGGGGGTGGGGATCACCGCGGCGGCGTCGTCGGAGGTTTCGTGGACGGGCTTGTCGGGGGCGAGCTTCTCCAGTGCCGTCGCCGAGAGCCCGTCGCGGGCGCCGAGGAAGTCGAAGCTGGCCAGGGCCTCGGCGTCGGCCGCCGGCAGGCCCTCGAGCCAGCCGGGGTCGACCTGGAGCCCGGAGGCCACCCGGGCCGTGCGCTCGGGAGCCGCCGCGGCGAAAAAGCCCTCGGCGGCCGACAGCATCGCCAGCTTGCGCTCGCCCCAGGACGGGTTGAGGTAACCGCCACCGTAGAGGTAGATGGCACCGGTGGCGAGCGCCGCCGGCGTCGGCAGCGGCACCAACCCATCGGCGTCGCCGTTGTCCTCGCCGAAGAAGACCGGGTGCTCGGGGACGTGGAGGAACTCGCCCCGCAGCTCGCGGTCGGACTCGACGAGCGCGCGCTCCAGCACCGGCAACACGAGCATGCCCTCCCGCAGCGGCGCCAACAGGCGCAGGCTCGCGTCGAGCTGGGCGATGTCGCCGAAGTTGCCGGACCCGTCGTAGCCGCCGACGAGGATCGCGACCGAGTGGGCGTCTTCGACTGCCGCCCGGGTATCGGGCGTCGCGAACAGCGACAACGATCGAAAACTCATGCGCTTTCCCCCAGAGAGGTCTGCGTGCCGGGTACTTCCGGGACGAGGACGAGATCTGCCCCGGTTTGCAGTTGTTCTACCAGGACATCGGCGCCGGGCGCGTCGCCGAGGCCGGTGACGGTGTTGAAGGGAGGCGGGACCGCGGCGGCGACGAGCTCCCGTTCGGCCAGGATGAGGTGGGCGGCGTCGGCTTCACCGGCGTGGAGTGCCGCCTCGGCGCGCGTCGCCAGCGGCGCCAACTCGTCACCGGGCCCGGCCACGGCTAACAGCGTGCGACCACCTGCGCGCCCCGCCCAGGGCACGGTCGTCGCCAGCCTGTCGAGATGCCGGTGCTCGAAGAAGAGGTCGTGGGGGGCGGCGGTCGCGGTCGCGGCAGCCGCCTCCGCGTCGGCCCGCGCATTCGCCATCTCCCGCAGTGCCCGGATCATTTCCCGCACTCGCTCGTCTTCTTCCAGTGGCTCGTCCGCCGCTGGCAGTGGCAGGGGACCGACGTCGGGCAGGGCGACGGCCCTTTCCAGGTAGAAGCGACCCTTGGCGTTCTGCGCCCAGGGCAAGGCCCGGGTCCGGACCGCGAAGGCGACGGTAGTGCCATCAGGGGGCGCGGCGACAGGGACCACTCCCTGTTCGCGCAGCTCCAGCTGCGCTCGCAACAGCAGCCCCGCCAGCAGCCCCTGCTCGCGCAGCCGCGCGATCACCGCACTAGTGGTCAGCAGCGAAACGGCCGGCAGGTGTTCGCCGGCGACGAAGACGGCGAGCGGCAGGCGCTGGGGCTCGAGGTCGAGGGCGGCGGTGAGTTCCACCTCGGCGCGGTCGTAGTTGACCAGCGCGAAGCGGGGGGCTTCGCTGTGCTCCCTGCGACTTAGGGCCCCCGCCCTGTAAGCGCCCTGGTGGCGCTCCCTGATCCTGGCTTCGAGCGCTTTGGCGCGTTCGTTGGCCGCCTGCAGCATCGAGTCCGGCCGCGTCCTGTACCGGAACCCGCAGCGGCCGGCGCCGACGCCGCGGAACCCGGCCAGGCTGGCGCGCAGGAAGAACTCCCAGTCCTCGTATCCCTTGCGGATCGTCTCGTCGAATTCGAGCCCCGCGGCGAAAAGCCGGCGATCGATCAGCGTTCCCGTGTCGCACTGGTTGGAGAAGAGCTGCCGGTAGGGCAGGTAGGGGCCGGGGACGCGCCACTCGCCGGCGCGGGCCCCGAACAGCTCCAGCGTCGGCGAGGCCCAGGACGCCTCGGGATCGGCGGCAAGCTGCTCCCAGAGCAGGGCGAGCGTGGACGGCGAAAGCTGGTTGTCGGCATCGAGCGGGAAGACGGCGCCGATTCCCGGCCAGCGGGCGAGCGCGCGGGCGATGCCGACGTTGCGCGCCGCGCAGACGCCACGGTTGGCCTGCTTGACGTACTCGACCCGATCGGGGTGGGCGTCGCGGAAGCTCTGGGCGATCCGGTCGGTCCGCGGGTCCGGGCAGCCGTCGTTGACGATCACCACGCCGACCCCGACCGCGATCTCCTGCCGCAGCGCCGACTCGATCGCCCCGGCCAGGTACTCGGCCTGGTTCCAGGCCGGGATCACGACCGCGATCCGCGGCGAGGCGGGGGGTCCGGGGGTGCTGCGGCGACGGAAGGCCGGAGGTAGGCCGAGGTTACGTTTGCCCCGGGCCAGGACGGGCTCGATCGCGCGCTCGAGATCATCCCGGTGAGCGGCGCGAGCGGCGTCGAGCACGTCTTCCCAAAGGGTCAGGAGGACCCGTTGCTCGAGCTCCACCGCGGCGATCGCCTCCAGGGCGAGCGTGGGCGGAAAGGTCTTGACCTCGGCCCGGCGCCCGACTGCCTCCAGGGCCGCCATCGTCATCAGGCACTTGGGGCAGCGGCCGCAGTTGTAGGCGCCGCCGGGGTTCTGCCAGCAGACGCGCAGCGAGTTCTGGACGGCGGGGTGGCCGGCGATCAGCTCCACCCGTTCCATCCGGCTGCGGCTGCCGCCGTCATCGACGATCTCTAGCTGCTCGGTGCTGAGCAGCCCGTCGACCCCGTAATTGGCCCCGTACTTGATCTGAACCTCGTGGTCTGAGTCGGTAGCGATGTGGACGCGCTCGAACAGAGGCGACAGCGCCAGGGCGACCGCGGCCGCGGCGCAGCCGAAGAAGATGTCCCAGCGCACCAGCGGATCGGAGAGTTCGCGGAGGTTGGTGTCGACCACGTGCAGCGGCAGGCCGAGCGCCGCGGCGGCGTCGCGCAGCCCGGCCTCGACCTCGTCGGCGAGGGCGAGCTGCTCCTCGACGCCCGGGCGCAGGTCGAAGCCGCGGACGAAGATCAAGTCGGTGATATCCGGGTTGGTGAGGACGGTCGCCCAGGAGTCGACGCCGCCGCTGAAGAAAGCAGCGACGCGGCCGGGCTCGGCGGGCGGCTCCGGTTTGGCGGTCGCCGCCTCGACCTCGACCGGGTGCAGCAGGAGATCGGGGAAGGCCCATTGTCGCGACCAGCTCTGCTGGATCGCCTGGAATTCGCGCTGGGTCCGCAGCAGGCGGGGGCTGACAGGAACCGGCAGCGAGAGGCGCCCGCCCAACCGCATCGCCGGGATCAGGCAGGCGGCGAGAGCCGCCTCGGCGGCGGGGACGACCGGGGCATCGGTCCGGATCCACAGGCGCTGCGAGCGGTCGCCGATGCGCGCCTCGAATGAGAGCTCACCGGGCGATTGGCTCAGGGCGCGGACTTGATGGAGCATCCGCCCCGTTATAACCCGATCCCTTTATGGTTGCGCCGGTGGGAGAGCAGACCCCTTCGTCCACTGCTGCCGCGCGCACGCTTTCGCTGGTCATCCCGGCCTACAACGAGGAACAGCGGTTGCCAGGCCTGCTCGAGGAGTTGGCGACGACGGCCGCGACGACGATCGCGGCCGGCGGCATGACCCTGCTCGAGGCGCTTGTGGTCGACGACGGCAGCAGCGACGGTACGGCGGCGCTGCTGCGCGAGGCGGCGGCGAGCAACCCGTTGCTGAGGCCGGTGCTCGAGTTCGACCGCAACCGTGGCAAGGGAGCGGCCTTCGCGGCCGGCGTGCGACGAGCTCGCGGCGACTACGTGCTGCTGGCCGACGTTGACCTCTCGACGCCGCTCGGGGAGCTGGGCAAACTGACCGCCGCGATCGACGCCGGCGCCGACATCGCGATCGGCTCGCGAGCGGTGGCGGGGGCGGTGGTCGAGCGCGGCCCCCATCACCGCAAGGTGCTTGGCAACACCTTCAACGGCGCCGTGCGACTGCTCACCGGCCTGAAGCTGCGCGACACCCAGAACGGCTTCAAGCTCTTCCCGACCGCGGTGGCGCAACGCCTCCTCGCTGGCCAGACCTGCCCCGGCTTCGCCTTCGACGTCGAGCTGCTGATGCGGGCCGACCAAGCGGGGCTGAGGATCGCCGAGGTGCCGATCGTCTACCGGCATGACGATCGCTCCAGCGTTCGGGTCGGCTCGGCCGGGATCCAGATGCTGCGCGACGTCAGTGGCCTCGCCTACCGGATCCGGCTGCGCGACCGTGGCAGGGGCGCCGTCGCCTCGGCCCAGGCGGCGACGGACTGGCCTGCCGGCGAGCGCGACTGAGGGTCGCCGTGGAGGCCGATATCGTGCCCCGGCCGTGACCGGAGGCTCCGCCACCCGAGCCGAGGTCAGCGCCCGCCGGCCCGGCTGGCGCCAGACCCTGGCCGACCCCACCATCGTCGCGATCGCGCTTTACGCGCTGGTCGCGGTCGCTGGCGCCGTCGCCGCCTACTTCGCCCTCTTCACCCAGTTCGCCCCCTACGACGACGAGGGAACGCTGCTGGTCACGCTCAACGCCTTCGCCCACGGCGGCACCCTCTACAACGACGTCTACACGCCCTACGGCCCCTTCTACTACGAGCTGTTCGGCGGCCTCCTGGCGCTCTTCGGCAAGGACATCACCACCGACATGAGCCGCACGATCGTGCTGCTGCTCTGGGTCGGAACCAGCCTTCTCTACGGCTTCAGCGCCCAGCGCCTGAGCGGCCGCCTGGCGCTTGGCCTGACCGGGACGATCGCCGCCTTCGCGACCCTGTACGTGCTCGCCAACGAGCCGATGCACCCGCAGGTGCTCTGCGTGCTGCTGCTGGCCGCCTTCACCGCGGTCGCGGTCTTCGGGCCCGGCAAGCGGCTCGCCTGGGCCGGGGCCGCCGCCGGCGCCCTGCTGGGGGCGCTGGTCCTGACCAAGCTTAATCTCGGTGTCTTCGCGGTCGCCGCGGTGGTCCTCGCCGCGGCGATCACGGTCGCGCCGCTGCAGCGCCGACGCTGGCTTCTCTGGCTGGTGCTGGCGGCGGCAGTGTTGATGCCGCTGGGGCTGATGATCCGCGACCTCGAGGTCGAATGGGTCCGCAACCTGATCGCGATGGAGACGCTGGCGATCGGCGCCGTGATCGTCGCCGCCTGGCCCTCGCGGCCGCGCCCCGATGAGGCTGACGACGGCACCTTCCGCTGGCTTTTAGCGGCGCTGGCCGGCTTCGTCGTCGCCTTCCTAGTGATCCTGGTCGCGATCGTCCTCAACGGCTCCACGCTGAGCGAAATCTACGAGGGGATGGTGACCGAGGCGCAGCGCGTGCGCGAAGTCAACATGACCGAATTCCCCTCGCCGGCGGCGGCCGTCGACTGGGCGATCGCAGCCTTGGCGGCGGCGGTCATCTGCGTGCGGCTGCGCGGCCGCGGCGACGGGCGGCCCTCGATCTGGCCCGGCCTGCTGCGCGCCGCGGCCGGTCTCGCGATCTGGTTCTCGATCGCCAAGATCACCCCGGTCGGCCTCAACCCCGGGACCGGCAACCCCGACTCGCTGGCGGTGGTCCTGGCCTGGGTCGCGGCGCTGGCTCCCGCCGGCGTCGTCGAGCCCACCTACAAGCGCTTCCTGCGGGTGCTCCTGCCGGCGCTCGCCGTCGCCGAGGTGCTGCAGGTCTACCCGGTCGCCGGCAGCCAGATGGGGATCGCCGCCCTCACCTTCGTCCCGGTCGGCGCCCTCTGCCTCGGCGACGCCCTGACCGAGCTGCGGGCCTGGAGCGAGGCGCGCGGGGCGGGCGCGCTGGAGCGCTTCGGGGTGGTCGTCGCCGTCGTTGCCGCAGCGCTGGCGGTCGAGTTCGCGGCCAACGCGATCGTGCGGCCGGCCTGGCGGGGCGCGATCGCCTACCGCCACCAGAAAGCACTGCCCTTCGCCGGCGCCACCTCCCTGCGCCTGCCCGAAGCCGAAACCGACACTTACGCGCGCCTGATCGACCTCATCCACGCCAACCGTTGCACGACCTTCATCGGCTATCCCAACATCGACAGCTTCTACCTCTGGGCGGGGATCGAACCGCCGCCCCCGGCTGCCCCCGGCGCCTGGGTCAACGCTCTCGACAGCGAACGCCAGCAGCGCATCGTCAACGAGCTGAAAGCCTCACCGCGTCCTTGCCTGATTCGCAGTGACGCCCGCGCCCAGAACTGGCTGCGCGGGGCACCGCCGCCCGCCCGGCCGCTGGCCAACTATGTGCTGAACGACTTCAACCCGGTCGA
This sequence comes from uncultured Actinomycetes bacterium, assembly GCA_963708405.1. Classification (GTDB taxonomy): domain Bacteria; phylum Actinomycetota; class Thermoleophilia; order Solirubrobacterales; family 70-9; genus VAYN01. The sequence continues at coordinate 341,004 of CAVPSL010000001.1, read as the reverse complement.
GGGAGTGGGCGAATTCATCTTCGAGCTGCCGAAGGGTGGCGGTGGAAGCTAGGCGGGAGCGACTCGTCTGGGCGCTGGCGGGCGGCGCCCTTCTCGCCGCCGCGGCGCTCCTGCTCTGGGAAGGGCGGGGCCAGACTTTCTTCGTCGACGAGTGGGGGTTCGGTTACCTGGGGCGGCAGAGCTGGTCGCTGCACGCCCTGCTCGAACCCGACAATGGCCACCTGGCGGTGATCCCGGTGGTGATCACCAAAGCCTCGCTGGGACTGTTCGGGGCGGCGACGGCGCTGCCGATCCGCTTCGTCGCGGTGGCAGCGCACCTGGCTACGGCGCTGATGCTGTTCCTGATCGTGCGCGAGCGTCTGGGGGCGGTCTGGGCATTGCTGCCGACGGTGCTCTTCCTCTTCCTCGGCGCCGCCGCCGACGTCCTCATCGGCTCCCACGCGCTGCCGATCGAGCTCTCGGCAGCGACCGGGCTGGGCGCCTGGCTGGCGCTGCGGCGGCGCGACACGGCGGGCGACGTGCTCGCCGCGCTGCTGCTGACGGCAGGGGTCGCCTCCAACGGCTTCGCGCTCCCCTTCATCGCCGGCGCTGCCGCGATCATCGCCCTCGAGCCGGGCTCGGGCTGGCGTCGCCAGTGGGTGGTGGCGGTCCCACTCGTCGTCTACGCGATCTGGCGGCTGACCGAAGGCGGCGGCCAGGAGAGCGACTTCGCCTTCGCCAACATCGCCGGCGTCCCGGCCTTCGCCTTCAGCTCGCTGGCCGCCGAGATCGCCGCCGTCACCGGGCTCTTCACCGAACCCGGCGGCACCGCCGGCATCTACCAGCTGGGCGCCGGGCAGGCGCTGGCGGGAGCGTCGCTGGTCGGGCTCGGGGCGCTGGCGATCAGCCGCGACTACCGGCCGCCGCGGGCGGCGGTCCCGCCCCTGGTCGCCCTGCTGGGGCTTTGGCTGCTGACGGGGATGGTCGCCAGCCCCGCCCGCCAGCCGCAGGTCGGCCGCTACGTCTACTGCGGCGTCCTCCTGCTCCTGATCGTGCTGGCGGCGGCGATCGCCGCCTCGCCCTTCGCCCGGCGCGGCGCCCTGGCGCTGAGCTGCGTCTGCGCGATCGGTCTGATCCCCAACATCGACGCCCTGCACGACGCCGGCACCTTTTTCCGCGAGCAGTCGAACCAGAACCGGGCAGTACTAGGTGCGGCCGCCCTGGTCCCGGCCGGGCAGGCCGAAGAAGCGGCGCTCGAGGTCGAAGGCGAACAGCCCGAAGGGGGCTACGCCGACATGCCGTACCAACTGCTGTCCTACCGGGCGGGGGAGCGGGCCTACGGCACGCCGGCGCTCTCGCTCGACCAGCTCAAGGCGGCCGACCCCGCCGCCCGCGAAGACGCCGACCTCTTCCTCGCCCGGGCGCTGCCCCTGCAGTTGACGCCGGCCTCGCCGCGACCCCCGGCCACGACGGCGCCGCTGCAACTGAGCCAGGAAGAGGGGAAGCTCGCGGTGCGGGGCGGCTGCGGCGAATTCCGCCCGCTCGGCGGCGGCGCTCAGGTGACCTTCCCGGTCCCCGCCGGCGGCTTCTGGCTGCGCCCCGCCGCCGGTGCCCCCGTCGCGATCGGTCTGCGCCGCTTCGGCGACGAATTCTCGGTCCACCTCGAAGCGCTGCCCGGACAGGCCTCGGCGATCCGCCTGCCGGCCTGGCCCGCCGCCCGCGAATGGCAGGCGCAGCTGCTGCCCAAGCAGCCGATCCTCGTCTGCGGCCTGCCGCGGGCGGGCTGAGCTTCGGCGGCGTCCGATAGCGTCAGGCGCTCCAATGACCCGCCTCCTTGTCACCGGCGGCGCCGGCTTCGTCGGCTCGAACCTCGCCGTCTCGCTGGCCGCACGCCACCCCGACTGGGAGGTTGTCGCGCTCGACAACCTCTACCGGCGCGGCTCGGAACTGAACCTGCCGCGGCTGGAGGCGGCCGGGGTCGAGTTCGTCAAGGGCGACGTGCGCGAGCCCGAAGACCTCGCAGGCGGCTGCCGGAGATCACGGCGCTGATCGAGTGCTCGGCCGAGCCCTCGGTGATGAGCGGCGTCGACGGCGACACCGGCTACCTCGTCCACACCAACCTCACCGGCGCCTACAACTGCCTCGAGCTGGCCCGCCGCGACGGCGCCTTCGTCGTCTTCCTCTCGACCAGCCGCGTCTACCCGGTGGCGCCGCAGGTCGAGCTGGCGCTGGAGGAGGCGGAGACCCGCTTCGAGATCGCCGCCGAGCAGGCCGTTCCCGGGGGTCTCGCCGGCCGGCATCTCCGAGGACTTCCCGCTCGAGGGCGCCCGCACCCTCTACGGCGCGACCAAGCTGGCCGCCGAGCTGCTGATCGAGGAGTACCGGGCCGGCCTCGGCGTGCCCGCCGTGATCGACCGCTGCGGCGTCATCGCCGGGCCCTGGCAGATGGGCAAGGTCGACCAGGGGGTCTTCACCCACTGGATGCTCGCCCACCACTTCGGCAACCCGCTCAGCTACATCGGCTTCGGCGGCAAGGGCAAGCAGGTCCGCGACCTGCTCCACGTCGAGGACCTGGTCGACCTGGTCGAGCGCCAGCTGCTCGCCCCGGCCGAGTGGGACGGGCGCACGGTCAACGTCGGCGGCGGCCGCGAGTGCAGCCTCTCGCTGCTGGAGACGACGGCGATCTGCCGCGAGCTGACCGGCAACGAGGTGCCGATCGAGCCGGTGCTGGAGACGCCGGCAGGGGGACGTGCCCATATACCTTTCCGATTGCGCGAAGCTCTTCGGCTTGGACGAGTGGCGACCGCGGCGCAGCGCCGAGCAGGTGCTTGCCGACATCCACGAGTGGATCGCGGCGGACGAGCAGCGGATCGCCCAGGCGCTGAATATCGACGCTCCGGCCGCCTGAGCGGCGGCACAGAGAATTTACATTCTCGTCTCCCATTCGTAACGTCTTGTCTGCAAGGATCTGCCATCATGGAGGCCATGCGACAGAGCTGGAGCGACGACCGTCTCGACGACCTCGTTGTCCGCGTCGACCGCGGCTTCCGCGAGGTCGACACGCGCTTTGAACATGTCGACAAGCGCTTCGAACAGGTAGACAAGCGCTTCGAACAAATCGACAAGCGGTTCGAACAGGTCGACAAGCGGTTCGAGCAAGTCGACGAGCGCTTCAAGCAGGTCGACGCACGCTTCGAAGGAGTTCAGAAAGAATTCGTTGCGGTCCGCAAGGAGATGAAAGAAGGCTTTGATGGGCTGCAGCGGCTGATGATCTACGTAGTCCTCACTCTTGTTTCCGTGATGACCGCAGGCTTTGGCAGCCTCGCTGTCCTGATCGTCGCCTAGCGCAGCTTCATCGCCCTTAGAAGCAGGGGAGGGGAGGCACGAGTTGCGATCCGAGCGCCGTGTCTTAATTGATACCTTCGCCCACTCCGCGCCGCCCGCCAGGCGCTGAATATCGACGCCCCTGCGGGGGGAAGGGAGTAATACGAATGCCGGTTGCGATCATCACGGGCTCTGGGGGCCTGATCGGCTCCGAGGCTGTTGAGCACTTCGTCCGCGAGGGCTTCGACGTGGTCGGCATCGAGAACGACATGCGGGCCCGCTTCTTCGGCCCCGAGTCCTCGACCTCCCACGTGACCGAGCGGCTGGTCGGCGAGCAGCCCGAGTTCCGCGTCGAGAACGTCGACATCCGCGACGCCGAGGGAGTCGAGCGGATCTTCCGCGAGCACGCCGGCAAGATCGAGCTGGTCATCCACACCGCCGCCCAGCCCTCCCACGACTGGGCGGCCAGCGAGCCGCAGACCGACTTCGGCGTCAACGCCAACGGCACCCTCAACCTGCTCGAGGCGGCCCGCGCCCACGCCTCCGAGGCGCCCTTCGTCTTCTGCTCGACCAACAAGGTCTACGGCGACACGCCGAACCGGCTGCCGCTGATCTCGCTGGAGAAGCGGCTGGAGCTGCCCGAAGACCACCCCTATTACAAGGGGATCGACACCTCGATGTCGATCGACTCCTCGACCCACTCGCTGTTCGGCGTCTCCAAGGCGGCCGCCGACCTGCTGGTGCAGGAGTACGGGCGCTACTTCGACATGCCCACCGTCGCCTTCCGCGGCGGCTGCCTGACCGGCCCCCAGCACGCCGGCGCCAAGCTGCACGGCTTCCTCGCCTACCTGATGAAGTGCACCGTCACCGGCACCCCGTACACCGTCTTCGGCTACGAGGGCAAGCAGGTCCGCGACAACATCCACAGCGCCGACCTGATCGCCGCCTTCGACGCCTTCCGCAAGGCCCCGCGGCCGGCGGCCGTCTACAACATCGGCGGCGGCCGCTTCTCCAACTGCTCGATGCTGGAGGCGATCGAGGTCTGCGAGCGCGTCGCCGGCCGCGAGCTCGACTGGGAGATGGGCGAGGAGCCGCGGATCGGCGACCACCGCTGGTGGATCTCCGACCTGGCCCCGTTCGAAGCCGATTACCCGGACTTCAGCCTGCGCTATGGCGTCGAGGACATCCTCCAGGAGATGTACGAGCAGAACCTCGAGCGCTGGACGGCCGCCCCGGCATGAAGCTCTCGGTGGTGATGCCGGCCCAGAACGAGGAGGGCTCGGTCGGGAAAACGGTCGAAGGCGTGGTCGCCGTGCTCGAGCGCGAGGGCATCGACTACGAGGTCGTCGTCGTCAACGACGACTCCGAAGACTCGACCGAAGCGGCGGTCGAAGCGATCGGGGCCGAGAACCCGCGCGTGCGCTGCCACCGCTCCCACTACGAACGCGGCTTCGGGATGGCGATCCGGGCCGGTCTCGACGTCTTCCAGGGCGACGCGGTGGCGATCGTGATGGCCGACGCCTCCGACAATCCCGAGGACCTGGTCCGCTACCACCGCCTGCTCGAGGAAGGCTGGGACTGCGCCTTCGGCTCGCGCTTCATGCCAGGCGCCAAGGTCTACGACTACCCGCGCCTGAAGTACGCCGTTAACCGCCTCGCCAACCAGTTCATCCGCGTCCTCTTCCGCCACCGCTATAACGACACCACCAACGCCTTCAAGGCCTACCGGCGCGAGGTCATCGAAACGATCCAGCCGCTGCTCTCCAAGCACTTCAACCTCACGGTCGAGATGCCGCTGAAGGCGATCGTCCGCGGCCACACCTACGCGGTCGTCCCCACCAACTGGACCAACCGCGCCGCCGGCGTCGCCAAGCTGAAGATGAAAGAGATGGGCAGCCGCTACCTCTTCATCGTCCTCTACGTCTGGCTGGAGCGGACGCTGAGCCGGGGCGACTACCACGTCGAGGCGTCTGCCGCGAGCGGATCGCGCTAAGGCGGACGCGATGAAGCAGCGAACTGCTGTATCCGTAAAAGAGGTCCTGCTCGCTTGTGCGGGGATGACGCTGGTTGCCGCGGCGGTGTTCGGTCCGCACGTCTCGGGCTGGGGCTTCTTCCTCGACGACTGGGCCGACGCCGCCAACCGTTTTTACCCGGCGGGTGGGGACAGTTTCAGCAACGTCATGACGTACTTCAGCAGCACCTTCCAATACCGGCCGGTGCTGGTGGTGTTCACGCCGCTCAAGTACTTCATCTTCGGCTCCGATATGCCGGCCCAGTTCGTCTGGACCCTGTTCCTCGCGGTGGCGATAGCGACGATGATCTACGCGATCCTGCGCACGCTGGGCGTCCCCTGGGTCCACGCCGGCTTGATCGGCGCCCTGACGCTGATCTACCCCTGGTTCGACTCGACCCGCCTCTGGGAGTCCGCCAACCCGGCGCCGCTCTCGATCACGATTGCCCTGGCCGGCTTCTGCCTCGCCCTCGTCGGCCTCGCCCGGCGCTCCTGGCGCTGGCACGTGGGAGCGGCGTTCCTCTACCTCATCTCGGTCCTCACCTACGAGGTGACGCTGCCGCTGATCCTCGTCGCCGGGGTTGTCTACACGGTACGGGCGGGCTGGAAGGAAGCCCGCTGGCGCTGGGCGGCGGACATCGTCGCTGCCGTCGCCGGTGGGCTCTGGGTGGGGACCCACACGACCCGCAGCGTCGAGGGCCTCTCCGCCGACTTCTCCCACCTGGGGGAAATCATCGAAAGCGGTTCGACGATCGTCGCCAGGTCCTTCCTCCCCGTCGGGCAGAACACGCACAGGACCGCGATGCTGTTGCTCGCCGCCGCGGTGTTGATCGCTGGCGTTGCGGTCTACCTATGGCGCCGCCGTAGCGGCGCGGGTGAAGAGGGCTGGGGCCTGCGCGGATGGTTGCTGTTGGCCGCGGCAGGGCTGACCGTGACCGTGCTCGGCTGGACGATCTACATCCCCGCCGACCCCTATTACACGCCCAACATCTTCGGCGTCGGCAATCGCGTCAACGCCCTCGCCGGCTACGGGCTGGTGGTCCTCGCCTACGCCCTCGTCGGGATCGCCTGCAGCGTCGTCGCCGAGTTCCTGCCCACCGCCAGGCGCTACGTCGCCTACGCCGTGCCCATCCTCGCCGTGGTCTTGGGGGCGGCATACGTCCACGTTCTCGACCGCCACATCGGCGTCTGGGAAGAGGCCTACTCGATCCAGCGGGCGGGCATCGCGAAAATGAAGTCGATCTACCCGAAGCTGCCGCCCGAAAGCACGGTCTTCACCAGCGGCTACCCCTCCAACCTCTCGCCGGGGGTGCCGATCTTCGCCGCCAGTTGGGACGAGAACGGGATGATCAAACTCGAATACGAAGACGGCTCGCTCTCCGCCTACCCGATGACCGAAGGGACGGCGGTGGTCTGCGGCCCCGAAGGCATCTCGCTGGAAGGCCCGGGGGCCGTGCCGATCGTCTCGCCCTACGGCAAAGCGCACCTGCTCAACCTTGGCAACGGTGAGCACGTGACGCCTCGCAGCCGCCGTCAGTGCCTCGCCGTGTCTGGCCGCTACGTGCCCGGCCCGACGGTGATGACCGCCGCCTACTGAGCGGTCGGAGCTAGCCCGGCCGCGGCACGTGGCCGAAGCGGCGCGCCCAGGGGATCGGCAACAGGCGTTCGTCGAGCTCGCCGGTCACTACGGCGAGCCGGCGCACGAAGCCGAGCCGCACCGGGTCGGCGTAGCCCAGGTTCGTCGCCGTCTCGGGCTCGTGGCAGAGAAGCTGGTCGCCGATGACGGGGTGATGGGCGGCGAAGAGGGGGGCGAGGCCGGGGCGGTTGTGCTCGAACAGCCAGGCGTCCGGCTCGCCGCTGGGGGCGGCTGCTGGCTCGGTCGCCGGCTTGGCGGCGACGGAGGCGCGCCGGGCGATCGCCTTGAGGCGGTCCGAGGCGGAGGCGATCCCGCCCCAGCGCAGCGGCTCCGCCGTCCAGCGCGCCGCCGTGCCGAGATGCCGGGGACGAGGCTGCCGGTGCCCCTCGCCGACCAGGTAGCCGTCGACGATCCAGACCGGGACCGAGCCCTGGAGCCCGGACTCGGCCAGGCCGCCCAGCTCGGCCAGCAGCTCCCCCTCGGGGACGCCGCCAAGCGCGTAGCGGTGGCGCCTGGCGGCCTGGTCGACGGTCTTGACCAGGCCGACGAGGCCGCTGGTGCGCACCGCCACCGGCGTCTCCCGGGGGCGCAGCGGCACCGGGTCGAGGAAGCCGACGTGCTCGGTCAGGTCCGCCTCCTCGTGCAGGGGGTCGCCGAGGTTGGCGACGATCACCTCTTCGCCGCTCTGGCGGTGACGAGCGCGTGAGATCGAGTCCATACCCGGCAGGGGGGCCAGCTCGACGTAGCCGAGGCCCTCGAACGGCGCGGTCCCCAGGAACTCCTCGCTACGCAGGCAGCCGAGGACGTGCTCGGGCTCAAAGCCGGGAGGCGGCTCGGCGGCGAGGCCGACCCGGCGCTCGCCGGTGGCAGAGCGGAAGCGGGCGAGGACGACGGAGCGGGTCGGGACCCAGGTGGGCGACTCGGCCCAGCGCGGCACCTCGTAGCTGCCCGCTCCCCGCGGCGAGGGCAGGGCGGAGGGCGCGGCCGAGCCGGCGTCGAGGCCAGGGGGCGGCGCCCAGTCAGCAGGTGGGGCGGGTGCCGCCGGCACCGCCTCCGGGGCGCTGAGGTGGCGCCACTCGAGCTGGGCCCCGGCGCCGCTCAGAAGTCTCGTCAGCGAGGCGACCGGGGCGTCGGGGTCGACCCGCAGCCCCTGGGGCAGCTCGGCCTCAAAGCCGCGGCGCCAGACGACGGCGTGGGGGAGGGGGTTCTCTGGCCCGTCGTCCACAGGCAGCGCCCGCAGCTCGAAGCGGCCCTCCTCGCCGGCGTCGGTGAGCGCGATGGAGTCGAGCTCCCCGTCGCCGCTGCGGAAGCGGCGCAGGATTTTCTCCTGCAGGTCGGCGTCGCCGAGGCGGCCGGCGTCGCTGCCGGCGCTCAGCGCCAGCAGCGGCCCGGTCGCGCCCGCCAACCCGCCCTGCTGCCACTCGCTCTCGGTGAGGACGGCGAGCGGCGGCTCCGGCAGCGGCAGCGGTGCCGCGGCGCTGCGCCCCTGCAGCAGCTCTTCGTAGAGCGCGGCGTGGTCGGCAGCCATCTGCTGCACCGAGAACAGCCGCTTGGCCCGCGCCCGCATCTCCCGCCCCCGCTCGGCCAGGTGCTCGCGGTCGGCCGCCAGTCGCGCCAGCGGCTCGATGTAGCCGCCCACCGAGTCGCGCGGCAGGACGACGCCGTGGTCGTCCTCGTCGAGCATCTCGCGGATCGCCGGCAGCCCGGGGGTGACGATCGGCAGGCCCATCGCCATCGCCTCGAAGATCACCACCGGCACCCCCTCGAAGGTGCTGGTCAGCAGCAGCACATCGCAGGCGGCGTACCAGCTCAGCAGGCCGGCGACCGGGGGGTGCAGGATGACGTGGTCCCCGAGTCCCAGCTCCTCGATCCGGGCTTCGATCTGGTCTTCCATGTCGCCCTCGCCGACGACGTGGACCTGGAACTCGGCCCCCGCCTCGCGCAGGGCCGCCGCCACCTCGACCATCAGCAGCGGGTCCTTCTGCTCGACCAGGCGGGCGGCGAAGAGGATCTGCAGGCGGTCGCGCGGCAGCTCTTCGATCGGCTCGGCGAGGTCGGGCGAGAACTCGCCGTCGGCGTCGATGCCGGTGTAGATGACGCGGGTTTTCTCGGCCGGCACCCCGTACTCGCGCAATCCCTTGGCGACGTGCTCGTTGGAGAGCGAGAAGCAGTCGACCAGGTCGCTGTAGCGGGTCCCGACGTAGCGCACGTAGCCGGAGCGGTCGACCTCCTCGGCGTGCATCTGCACGACCACCGCCGGTGGCTCGGGCAGGGCGGCCAGGTCGGGCAGCAGGTCGAATCCGAGCCGCGAGTTCATCAGGTGGACGACGCGGATGCCGCGCGAGCGGATGAAGTCGAAGATGAAGGCGGGCATCTCCTCGGCCGGCATCAGGTCCGGCAGCACCCAGACCTCCTCGGCGTAGGCCTCGACCTGGTCGAGCAGCGGATTGGGCGAGGGCTGGGTGGCAATCAGCGACGGCGCCAGCCGCTCGCGGTCGAGCCAGCGGAACCAGTCGATCGTGTTCTTATCGCTGCCCCCGTAGCCGACCCACGGGGCCAGGTAAAGGACCGGTATGCGCCCGCTCACGTCGCTCTGGCGGTCTCGGAGCGGAGCCAGCGGTGGGTGCGGGCGATCCCGTCCCCGAGCGGGGTGATGGCGATATCGACGAGTTCGTGCAGCAAGCTGGTGTCGAGGACGATCTGGTGGACTTCGAACCCGCGCTCGCCGTGCTGGACGACGTGGGCCTCCCGGCCTAGCTCCCGCTCGACCAAGCGCAGTACTTCTAGCAGCGAGGTGCCGCTGCCGGCGCCGACGTTGACGACCGCCGTCGCCGACTCCGCCTCCAGCAGGGCGGCCATGGCGGCGGCGACGTCGCCGGCGTAGACGTAGTCGCGCACGGTCGAGCCGCCGCCGTAGAGGTCGATCGGCTGGTCCCCTTCGATCCGGCTGAGGAAGGTGACGATGGCGCCCTGGCCGCGGTCGGGCCGCTGGTACTCGCCGTAGACGGTGGCGCAGCGGAGGATGGTCGAGCGCAGACCGTGCGCCCGTCGCTCAGCTTCGATCTCCCGCTCGCAGGTGAGGTGGAGCTTGCCGTAGGAGGAGATCGGGACCGTCGGGTCCTCCTCGCGGGCCGGCAGCCGCGCCGGGTCGCCGTAGACGGTGCCGCCGGAGGAGAGGTAGCCGAAGCGGACACCGGGCCGGCCGCGGAGCGCCGCCAGCATCGTCCGCAGCGGCCCCAGGGTGAGGGTGCGGTCGAGCTCCGGGTCGCGCTCGGAGGCGGCGGGGAGCAGGCCACCGGCGCAGAAGGCGACCCGGTCGACCCCGTCCAGGGCCGCCGCCACGGTCGCGGCGTCGGCGGCGTCGCCGAGCCGCAGGTTGGCCTCGCCGATCGCAGCGACGACCTCCTCGGCGGGTCGGGAGCGGGTCAGGATCCGGGGCGGCTCGCCCGTCGCGGCGAGCCGCAGGGCCACGTGCGAGCCGATGAAGCCACTGCCGACTATGAGCGCGGGGCTCATCGCGGCAGCGGCAGCCGCGGCCGCCGGCGCATCCAGGCGAAGGGGGTGCTGAGGCGCGGCATGCCGTGGCGCAGGTGCGGGTTGGTCGCGGGGTCGGTGAAGGTGAGCGGCAGCCAGCGGGCGATTAGCTGCTCCTTCTCCCAGTCCTCGACCTCGGTCGAACGGCTGGAGGACTCGAAGTGGTACATGACCGTGTCGGGGTCGTAGACGACGCGGTGTCCGCTCGCCTGCAGCTTCAGGCAGTAGTCCATGTCGTTGTAGTTCATCGGAAAGGTCGGGCTGAACCCCCCGACCGCTTCGAAGGCGGTGCGGCTGCGTCATCATGCAGGCGCCGGTCACTGCCAGATAGTTCTGGGCGACGAGGACGTTGTTCGAGTAGCCGTTGAAGTCGCCGGCGAAGCCGTGGTAGATGTGGCCCGGGTAGCCGCCGTTCTCGAAGAGGATGCCGACGTGCTGGAGGCGGCCGTCCTGGAGTTTGAGCCGGCCGCCGACGGCGCCGACGCCCGGCAACTCCGAGTACATGACGAGTCGCTCGATCCACTCCGGCGTCACCACCTCCATGTCGTCGTTGAGCAGGAGCAGGTGCTCGCCCTCGGCGTGGACGGCGCCGCGGTTGATCTTGGTCGAGAAGTTGAAGGGCTCGTCGAACTCGACCAGCTTCAGGCGCTCGCCGGCGATCTCGCGCAGCTCCGCCCGCGTCTCGGCGGAGGTCGAGGTGTCGGCGACGCAGACGATCTCGAAGTTCTCATAGGTCGAGCTCTCGACGATGCTGCGCACGCAGTGGCTGACCAGGACGGTGTCCTCGAAGCGGACTTCGCGCGAGCCGCCGGCGGTGGGGATGACGATGCTGACCAGGGGCTGGCGGCGCAGGCGCGGCCGCAGGTGGTAGACGCCGGGCCAGTCCTCGTCGCGTTCGGCCTGGGCCGGCAGCCCGATGCGGTCGCAGTGGGCCTGGATCGCCCGCGTCCCCGCTTCGAAGGCCCACGGCTTGGCCTCTTCGCCGCCGCCCGCGGTCGAGCTCGCCAGCGTGCGCCAGTGGTAAAGGACGCGGGGCACATGCACGACCTTGCGGGCGTGCTCGGTCACCTTCAGCACCAGGTCCCAGTCCTGGGAGCCCTCGAACTCGGGGTCGAAGCCGCCAACCTCCTCGACCAGGCTGCGGCGCAAGACGCTGAGGTGGCAGGTGTACATCTGCGTCCGCATCCGCTCCGGCGACCAGTCGGGCTTGAAGAAGGGCGCCTCGTGGTGGCCGGCCTCGTCGATCTTGTCTTCGTCGGTGTAGGCGTAATCGGCCTCGGGCTCGGCCCGTAGCGCCGCGTCAACCAGCGCCAGGGCGTCGGGGTGGAGGGCGTCGTCGTGGTCGAGCAGGGCGACGAACTCGCCGCTCGCCAGCGCCAGGGCGTCGTTGGAGGCGGCGACGATGCCGCCGTTCTCCTCGCGGAAGCGGACGCGGACGCGTGGGTCCTCCGCTTCTGCCCCTTCCAGCATCGCCCGCACGTGGGGCTGGCTGGAGCAGTCGTCGACCAGGCACAGCTCCCAGTCGCGGCAGCGCTGGTGCCGCACCGACTTCAGCATCGCTGCCAGCACTGCGGCCGGCGTTTCGAAGACCGGCGTGACGATCGAGAAGCGGGGCGCCGCCACGGCGGCTAGCCCTGCCGGCGCAGCGCCCTGCGCAGCAGCTGTAGCCCTCGCTGGACGGGCATCGGCACCAGGGCACGGAGGCGGTTGAAGAGGTGGAGCAGGCGGGCGGTGCCGGCTTCGAGCTGGGCGACCTGGCCCTTGAAGGCGCCCAGTTCGGCGTCCTTGGCGATTAGCAGGTCACGCAGGCGCAGGACCTCCTCGCGGGCGACGGCGAGCTCGGCGCGGAGCTCGGCGACCCCCTGGTCCCCTCGCGCGGCGGAGTCCGACCGCCTCGAAGTAGCCTGCTCGGCCATGACCGCCGAGTCTATCCGCACTCGGTGCGAGGGAATCGGCGCTACCTGAGATGGCGAAAGCCCTTGCGCTCCTTGTCCTGCACCTGGCCCTGACCGCTCTGCCGGGCATCGCCGCGACCCTGATCGCGGCGCGGCGCGGGGAGAGCCGGCTGCCGGTCCTGCTGGCGCTCGCCCTTGCCGCCACCGGCGCCGCGGCGATGCTCGCCTTCTGGGCCTTCTACGCCGACCCCGTCGCCGGCCAGACCGTCTCCTTCCTGCTCGCCTTCGGCTCGGCGCTGCTGAGCTGCTGGCTGCTTTGGGAGCGGCGAATCGACGGCGCCCTGCTGCGCGGGCTGGCGCTGCCGCTGGGACTCTGGGTTGCCGGCACGGTCTTTCTCGTCTTCCTCGGCTTCCTGCACGGCGTCACCGACGCCCCGATCTCGATGTCGGCGACGCGCTTCTCCCACCAACTGCCCTCCGACAACGACCTCCCCAACTTCTTCGCCGGCTGGTTCTCCGAACACGGGCACGCCGGCACGCCGCCGATCTACCCGCCCTACTGGCAGGCGAGCGAACGGCCGCCGCTGCAGATCGGCTACGTGCTGGCGCAGCGGCCCTTCGGCAACGATGTCCACGGGCTCAACTACCAGCTGCTCGGTGTTGCCCTGCAGCAGCTCTGGATCGTCGGCCTCTGGGCGCTGCTGCTGGCTGCCGGCGTGGGCCGGCGCACGCGCGCGCTCGTCGCCCTGGCGGCGCTGCTCAGCGGCGTCGCCATCGTCAATGGCTTCTTCGTCTGGCCGAAGCTGCTGCCGACGGCGCTGTTGCTGGGCGCGGCGGCGCTGGTGCTGACCCCGCTCTGGGAGGAGGTGCGGGGCCGGCTCTGGGGCGCCGTCCTGGTCGCGACCCTGATTGGCCTGGCCCTGCTCGGCCACGGCACCGCCGCCTTCGGGGCGATCGCCCTGGTCCTCGTCGCCGCCTGGCGCGGGCTGCCGAGCTGGCGCTGGGTCGGGGTCGCCGCCCTCGTCGGCATCGCCTTGCTGGCGCCCTGGTCGGCGTACCAGAAGTGGGGCGACCCGCCCGGCAACCGGCTCACCCGCTGGATGCTCGGCGGCGACAACTCACTTGGCGAACGCGGCACCCTGAGCGCGATCGCCGCCGGCTACCGCGACGCCGGCCTCGGCGGCGCCGTCTCCAACAAGGCCGAAAACTTCGCCGCGATGGCCGGCGTCTCGGGGCTGCCGGACCAGGCGAGCAGTGCCCTCGACGCGCTCGGCGAAGGCAACGTTGAGGGCGTAATGCGTGAACTGCGCGGGATCGCCTTCTACCACTTGATTCCCTCGCTGGGCCTGCTTCTGCTGGGCCCCTTGGCGATGCTGGTGGCACGCCGGCGTGGCCGCTTGCGGGCGACCGAGTGGCGCTTCGCCTTGAGTTGCTGGGCGGTGTTCGGTGTCGGCGCCGTCGCCTGGGGCCTGCTGCTGTTCGGCAGCGAGGAATCGCGGGCGGTCCTGCACCAGGGCAGCTACCTGCTGCCCCTGCTCGGCATCGCCGGCGCCGTCGCCGGCCTGCGGGCGGTATTCCCGCGCTTCGCCCTCTGGTACGTGCCGATCGTCGCCCTGCTGACGCTGGCGCTCTACGCGCCTGCCTTCGATCCCTCGCCGGAATCGAGCTACTCCGCCCTGGCGGCCCTATTCGCCGGCGCTGGCCTGGCTGCCTTCGCCTTCCTGGCTTGGCGGCGGGGCGGCGCGGGTGCGACCGCCAATACACTCGCGCGCTGATGTCCTGGGCGCGGCGCAACGCTCCGATCGTTCTCCTGGGCGTGGCGCTGCTGGCGTCGGCGCTGCTGCTGCTTGTCCTCAGCACCAAACTCACCTTCTTCCAGGACACCTTCGAGTTCCTGATGAACCGGCGCTCGTTCAGCGTCGATTCGATCCTGAAGCCGCATAACGAGCACATCGTCGTCATCCCGGTGCTGCTCGAGCAGTTGCTGCTGGTCGTCTTCGGGATGACCTCGGCGATGCCCGAATACGTGCTGCTGATCGTCTGCCTGGTGGTCACCGCGATCCTGCTCTTCGTTTACGCGCAGCGCCGGGTCGGGCCTTGGCTGGCGCTGATGATGACCACGCTGCTGCTCTTCATTGGCCCCGCCTGGCAGGACATCCTCTGGCCCTTCGAGATCGGCTTCGTCGGCTCGGTCTTATTCGGGATCGCGATGCTCTTGGCGCTGGAGCGCGAAGACCAGCGCGGCGACCTGTTCGCCTGCCTCTTCCTCTTCATCTCGCTCGCCTTCAACAGTCTCGGCCTCGCCTTCGCCGTCGCCGCTGGCGTCGAGCTGGTGATGAACCGGCGCAACCGCGGTCTCGGCCGCGCCTGGGTCGTCGGCGTGCCGCTCGCCCTCTTCGTCCTCTGGTACCTGGGCTGGGGCCACGAAGCCGAAAGCCACCTCTCGCTCAACAACGTGCTCGGGGCGCCGAAGTTCCTCGTCGAAAGCCTCGCCGCCTCGCTGGAGTCGCTGCTCGGGCTCAGCACCAGCCCGATCGTCGGTGTCGGCACGCCGGAGTGGGGCCGCGTCCTCCTGGTTGGCGCCATCGGCCTCGTCCTCTTCGGGCAGTGGCGGCGGCCCGGCTTCTACCGCTGGCTCTGGCCGGCCGCCGCCGCCGCGGCCACCTACTGGCTGCTGACCGCCTTCAACTACATCCCCGGGCGCGAGCCGACCACCAGTCGCTACCTCTACGCCAGCGCCGCCCTCACCCTGCTGGTCGTCGCCAACCTGCTCAAGGGCGTGCGCTTCAATCGCGCGGCGCTCTGGGTCGCCGCCGTCATCACCGTCGGCGCCATCGCCTCCAACCTGGTGATCCTCAAGAACGGCTACCACTGGTTCCACGAACAGGCGGTCGTCACCAAAGCCGATCTCGGCGCCCTGGAAATCGCCCGCGACACGATCAGCCCCAACTTCGCCCTCTCGCCCGAAATCGCCGGCACCGCCTCGCTGATCGACGTCGAAGCGCAGAAGTACTTCGGCGCCGTCGACGAGTACGGCGGCTCGCCCGCCTATAGCCCGGCCGAACTCGCCGAAGCTCCCGAACCGGGCCCGCGCCTGGCCGACACGCTGCTGGCCCTGGCGCTGCCGATCTCGACCGAAACCACGGAAGGCGAATTCGCCGGCGGCGCCGCCGAGAACTGCAAGGTGCTGCCGGCGGGATCGGCGACCCCGACCTCCGAGCTGCCGCTGGCGCCCGGCCTGACCCGGATCGAAGTCGCGCCCGGGCCGCCTGCCTCCTTCACCCTGCGTCGCTTCACCACCGGCGCCTACCCGGTGCGGACCGAAGGCGCCCCGGGCGAATCGACGACGCTGCTGCGGATCCCCCGCGACCGCGCCCCCCAGCCCTGGCTCCTGCACGTCGAAGCGAGCCAGGAAGCCCGGGTCTGCCGCTGAGCGCGGGCATCCCGGCGTGCTGATCGACCAGGCTCCGAGGCCCGGCGTAGCATGGCCCGCATGGCGCCAAAGCCCAAAGTGGAGGTGGCGCGGGAGCATCTGACCAAGGCCCAGGAGGAGGCCGGCGCCGGAGATCTCAGAGATGCGGTGCAGTGGAGCTTTGCGGGCCTCGAGGCCGCCATCGATGCGCTGGCGGCTAAGCACGGCATTCAGATCAACGAACAACATTGGCGGCGCCGGGACGCGGCGCACGAGTTGATGCTGAAGGGCGTCTTGCCAAAAGACCTCTCCAACTTGCACCAGCTCCTCAACGAGGAGCGCAAGGCGATGTTCTATGAGGGAGAGGATCCTGAGCTCGGTGAGCTTTCATCGAAGATGTACTGAGCGACGTTGAAACCGCGGTCAAGATCGCTGAGGCTGATACGGAATGACGCCGAACGTCGAGACTTGGCAGCAACTTCCTCCGCAACGAGGGGCGCTCAGGAGGCTTCGCCCTGGCGACCCCGATGTCTGGGCCGAACGCCTGGTCTTCGATCGCCTGCGTGCTGATCGCCATCAGTCGGCCGGGCTAATGGCGATCACGGACGTCGCGCTGGAGCGGGCTCGCAATGGCGGCGCCCAAGCGGTCGTCCTCTCCGGCTCAACGGCGCGAGGTCGTCGAAGTCACGTGAGCGACCTCGACTATCACCTCATCGGACTCTCGTCGTTGCGCATTGCCGACCTCCCCCAAGACGTCGATCTTTATGCCGACGGCGTAGATCGCTTCTGGGCAAAGCTGAAGCAAGGTGATGACTTCGCGCATTGGTCGGTCTGGTACGGCTGCGTGTTGTTCGACTCCGGGGTGATGCGGGAGGCCGCGACCTTCGTGGCCGAGCAGGACGGCTGGCCCGATCCTGGCCGGAAGCTCAGGCAGGCGCGACACGCTTTGGAGTTCGCGGGCCAGATCGTCGAGAGTGGCGACTACGGCGCGGCTTTGGAGCAGACGCGAGGAGCGCTGTCTCTGGTTGCGCGGTGGGTGCTGTTGTCGAACGACGTCTTCCCTTTGGCGCGGGACGAGATGCCGGAGCAATTGGATGGGCTGGGGTGGATTCGACTTGGGCGCGACCTTCGTCGTTCGATCCGGGAGCGGCCGAGTGCCGAAGATCTCGGCGCTGCGATCTCGCAGGCGCAGGCCATCGTTGCCGATGAGCGCGCCGCGCGCAGTGTGGCTGTCTAGATCCCGCCGGTGAGCGATGAAGTGCGGCTAGAGGTCCTCGGCGATCCGCGGCGCTTCGCGGTTGAAGATCCAGACGCCGAAGACGCAGGTGCCGATGAAGATCAGCAGGGCGGGGAGGAGGCCGAGCCAGCCGTGTGCCGCTTCGACCACGGTCGGCGCGTCGCGGTTCTGGAGGATCCAGATCCGCACCTGCTCGAAGATCACCGCCAGCGGGTTGACCATCAGTAGGCGTTCGAAGTCGCCGTTCGGTTTGAAGTCGACCGGATAGAGGATCGGCGTCGCGTAGAAGAGGACCTGGGCGGCGACGGTCCAGATGATCGCGACGTCGCGGAAGCGGACGAAGAGGACCGAGAGGGCCATGCTCACCGCCGCCGTGAAGATGAACAGCGCGGTCAGCGCGAAGGGGAACAGCAGCCAGGTCCAGGCCGGGTCGACCCCGAAGGCGAAGATGAAGACGAAGACGATGACCAGGTTGAGGCCGAGGTTGAAGAGCGCCGTGAGGTCGACGGCGAGCGGGATCACCAGCCGCGGGAACTGCGTCTTGCGGACCACGCCCTCCTGGGAGACGACCGAGGTGACCGAGTTCTGCGTCGCTTCCTGGAAGAAGGTGAAGAGGACGATCCCCAGCAGCAGGAAGACCGGGTAGTGCTCGACCTGTTCGCTGCCGACGCGGAAGACCTGGGTGAAGACGAAGAGCAGGACCCCGAACAGCATCAGCGGCCGGATCAGCGACCAGAGGTAGCCGAGCACGGTGCCGAAGTAGACGCGCTTGAACTCGGTGACCGAGATCAGCCGCAGCAGGTCAAAGAAGCGCCGCTGGCCGCCGCCGAGCGCCGACGGTCCGACGCACCTCGCGCAGCTCCGGTCGCCTGGCTCGATGCTCGCCGGCTCTCCCGCTTCGACCGCGGTCTCGGTCTCGGTTTCGAGGGAGACGATGCCGCCGTCCGTTGGCGGTGCCGAAGACGACGAAGTCGATCGCGTTGTGGACGTAGAGGGCGATCGCCGCCTTCAAGCGCGGTTGATGCCGCAGTGGACGAAGTAGCGGCCTGGCGCCAGCGGGTTCTCCAGCTTCGCCTCGACCCTGCACCCGCTGCCGGCCGGCAGCGGCTGCGGATCGTCGCCGCCGATCGCGGTCCCGAACTCGAAGACGCCGACGCCGTCGGCGTTGGCGACGATGAAGCCGACGCCGAGCCCCGTCGATGTCGCGCCTCGGCTTCGATCTCGAGGCGGAGGCGGATCGGCTCGCCGTGCTCGACCGAGTCGACCCGTTCGCCGGCGGCGTTCTCGACGTGGGCGTCGAGCACCCGCACCTCGGCGCCTTCGCTGGTCCCCTGCTGGGTGTCGGCGTCGACTTCGCTGCCGCGTTCGAAGTTGAGCCGCAGGTAGCGCCGGCCGACCTCGCCGGGGTCGCCGATGTGCTCGATCTTGCCGTCGCTGATCAGCATCGCCCGGTGGCAGTACTCCTCGACGGCGCCCATTTCGTGGGTGACGAGGACGATCGTCTTGCCGTCGGCTTTCATCTCGCGGAAGGCGTCGGCGCACTTCTGCTGGAAGGCGGCGTCGCCGACGGCGAGCACCTCGTCGATCAGGAGGATGTCGGCGTCGACCTCCATCATCAGCGAGAAGGCGAGCCGCACCAGCATCCCCGAGGAGTAGTTCTTCAGCTTCAGGTCGACGAACTCCTCGAGTTCGGCGAACTCGATCACGGCGTCGAGCCGGTTGCGCGTCTCCTGCGGGGTCAGCCCCATCATCACGCCGTTGAGGACGACGTTCTCGCGGGCGGTCAGCTCGGCGTTGAAGCCGACCCCGAGCTCGATGAAGGGCGCCAGCCGGCCCGCCATCAGGATCCGTCCCGAGTCGGCCCGGTAGATGCTGGCCAGCAGCTTCAGCAGCGTGCTCTTGCCGGAGCCGTTGCGGCCGACGATGCCGAAGAACTCGCCCTGGCGGATCTCGAAGGAGATCCCGTCGAGGGCGCGCAGCTCGCGGTAGTCGCGGGCGGCGAAAGGCCGCACCATCCGCTCCTTGAAGGAGTCGACCCGGTGGGTGGGGATGCGGAAGGACTTGTGGAGATCCTCGACCTTGATCGCGAGCGGCGTGCTCGAGTCGGGTGCGGCCGGAGGTTCCAACGTGGCGGAACGCTAGCGCGACGGCCCCCTGTCAGGCTTTCGCGGCGTGAGCGCGGAGGCATCCGTGGCTGTTGTGGTTCCCAGCTGGAACTCGCTGGGGCTGCTGCCAGCCTGCCTCGACTCCCTCGCCGCCCAGGGCGTCGCCCTGGAGCTGTTGGTCGTCGACAACGGCTCCAGCGACGGCAGCGTCGAGCTCCTGCGCGAGCGCGGGACCCGGCACCTGGCGCTTCCCCGCAACGTCGGTTTCGCGCCGGCGGTCAACCTCGGGGTCCGCGAGACCAAGGCGCCGGCGGTTCTCGTCCTCAACGCCGACACGGTGCTCGAGCCGCGACTGCGTCGCGGCGCTGGCAGCGGTCGCTCGCCGCCGACCCACGCCTCGGCGGCGTCCAGCCGCGGCATCCTCCAGCTCGAGGGCGAGGCGCGCGGCCCGGTCGAGTCGGCTCGCCTCTACAGCGCCGGCCAGGCCCTGACCCGCGACGGGCGCGCGGTCGAGACCGGGGCGGGGGAGGCGCAGCGTCCCGGAGCTGTTGCGGCCGCGCGAGGTCTTCGGCGTCTGCGGCGCCGCCTGCCTGCTGCGCCGCGAGCTGTTCAGCGAGCTCGGCGGCTACGACGAGCGCTACTTCGCCTTCTACGAGGACGTCGACCTCAACGTCCGCGGCCGGATCGCCGGCTGGCGCTTCGCCTACGTGCCGGAGGCCGTCGTCTGGCACGTCGGCAACGCCTCCTGGTCGAGCGGATTCAGCCACCCGGGGGCGGAGAACGCCCGCCTCGTCGCCCGCAACCGGCTCGCGACGCAGGCTCAAGTTCATGCCCGGGCGCTCGCTGCCGCGGATCGCCGCCGTCGAGGCTGGCGCGCTCCTTCGCGCCGCCCGACAGCGCCGCTTCCTGGCGACGCTGCGCGGCAAGCTCGCCGTCCTGCCCTGGCTGCCGGCGCTGCTGCGCGAGCGGCGGACGCTGGCGCGCGAGGGCGACCTCGGCGCCGCCCGGCGCTGGCTGGGCGCCTGACCTCGGCGCGTCGCGCCTCAGCCGCGCCGCCGTCGCCGCAGTCTCAGCGCCGCGCCGGGAGTGAGGTCGAGCAGGGGGGCGCCGTCGAGCTCGTGCCGCTCCAGGCCGCCGCCGTCGCGCCAGCCGCGCAGGCGGCCCCGGCCGCCGGCGGCGGTGCGGTCCAGCAGCAACTGTCCGGCGACGATCGCCCCCTCCGCCAGCAGCACCCGGGCGGCGTCGCGGGGGCGGGACATCACCCCGTAGCGCCGCAGCATGTAGCCACGGCTCCAGCCGGTCCGCTCGTACTTGGCGCCGCTGCCGGCGCCGAGGCTGGCCGAGTAGGCGTGGACCGCAATGGCCGCCGGCGCCAGCCGGCAGCGGGCGCCGGCGGCGGCCAGCCGCAGGGCCAGGTCGAGGTCCTCGTAGTAGAGGAAGATGCGCTCGTCGAAGCCGCCGACGCGCTCGAAGGCGCGGCGCGAGTAGAGGGCAGCGCCGCCAGTCGGGCCGAGTGGGTCGGCAGCGGCGGAGAGAGCGCCGAGCGGTTCCCCGTGCAGGTAGTCGAAGCCCATCAAGGTGCGGTCGGCGATAACCCCGGCGGAGTCGATCAGCTCCGGCGCCCGCTCCTGCGTCAGCACGCCGGCGACGCTCTCGGCCCCGGTCGCGTGGGCGTCGAGCAGCGCCTCGACGAAATCGCGGCGCCGCGACGGCGTCGTTGTTGAGCAGGATCAGCGGGTCGGCGGGGTGCTCGGCGCACCGCCCGGTTCAGCGCCGGCCCGAAGCCGAGGTTCGAGCCCCACTCGAGCAGGTCCACCTCGGGAAACTGCTCGCGGACCAGCTCTTGGCGAGCCGTCGCTGGAGCCGTTGTCGACCACGACCACGTCGACCGGCCGGCTCTGCCCACGCAGGCTCTCCAGCGCCGCGCCGAGGCGACCGGCACCGTTGAAGTTGGGGATGTAAACGGCTGGTCGCACGGCGTTTCTTCCCAGTAAGTAGGGTTGCAGCCTCGCATGGAGGCCCTCAAGGGACTGATCCTCTCGGGCGGCGCCGGAACCCGGCTGCGCCCGATCACGCACACCTCGGCGAAGCAGCTCGTTCCTGTCGCCAACAAGCCCGTGCTCTTCTACGGGATCGAGGCGCTGGTCGACGCCGGCGTCACCGAGATCGGCATCATCATCGCGCCCGAGACCGGCGATGAGATCCGCGCGGCGGCCGGCGACGGCTCGGCCTTCGGGGCAGAGATCACCTACATCGTCCAGGACAAGCCGGCCGGGCTCGCCCACGCGGTGCTGACCGCCAAGGACTTCATCGGCGACTCGCCCTTCGTCATGTACCTCGGCGACAACCTCCTGCGCGACGGCCTGCGCGGCCTCGTCTCGACCTTCCGCGCCGACGAACCGGACGCGCTGATCCTGCTGACCCCGGTCGAGGAGCCCGAGCACTACGGCGTCGCCGAGCTCGACGGCGAGCGCATCGTGCGCCTGATCGAGAAGCCCAAAGACCCGCCCTCGAACCTGGCCCTGGTCGGCGTTTACCTCTTCAGCCCGCTGATCTTTGCCGCCTCAGAAGCGCTCGAGCCCTCTTGGCGCGGCGAGCTCGAGATCACCGAGGCGATCCAGGGCCTGATCGACGACGGCCGCAAGGTCCAGTCCGAGGTCGTGCGTGGCTGGTGGAAGGACACCGGCCAGCTCGCCGACATGCTCGAGGCCAACCGCCTGGTGCTGGAGGAGATCGAGACGAACCTCGAGGGCGAGATCGACGAGGAGTCCCGCGTCGAGGGCCGCGTCGTCGTCGAGCCCGGCGCCACCCTGACCCGCTCGGTCGTCCGCGGCCCGGCAGTGATCGGCAAGGACGCCTGCATCGAGGACGCCTACATCGGCCCCTACACCTCGATTGGCGAGGGCGTCCAGGTGCGCCGCTCCGAGGTCGAGCACTCGATCATCCTCAGCAACTCCGTGGTCGAGGACCTCGGCACCCGCATGGAGGCAAGCCTGCTCGGCCGCGAAGTGAAGCTGACCCGCAGCGACGGCATGCCGAAGACGCTGCGCCTCCTGGTCGGCGACAAGTCCGAGATCGAAATCGTCTAGTGGCAAGCGTAGGTGCGGTGGCCTCCAGCCTGGAGCTGGAGCGGTTTAAGGCGCGCTGGCACTGGCTGATCCCCGCGGTCGTGATCGGGGGCCTGATGTGGCCGCTGCTATTCGGCGACCACTCCTTTTCCTCCGACTGGGGCAACCACCTCTGGATCGTCTGGGAGCAGGGCCTGAACATCAAGCACCTGGGCCTGCCCAGCTACTACCTGCAGTCCAACCTCGGCGCCTTCTATCCCTACTTCGCCTTCTACGGCGGCACCCTCTACGCGGTGCTCGGCTATGTCTCCTCGCTGACCAGCCCGGAAACGGCCGTGGCCCTCGTCTTCCTCGCCGCCCTCGCCAGCGCCTACCTGAGCTGGACGTGGATCGCCAGCATGGCCGGGGTTCGCGGCTGGTTGATCCAGATCCCCGGCGCCATCGCGGTCACCGCCCCTTACGCCGTCGCCAACCTCTACGGGCGCGGCGACATCCCGGAGATGGTGGCGACCGCGGCGATCCCGCTCGTCGTCGCCAGCGCCCTCGGCCTGGTGCGGGCGCAGCGGGTCCGGTTCTGGCCCGCCACGGCCTATGTCTTCGGCGTCGTCGCCCTCACCGGCACGCATACCCTCACCCTGGTCTGGGGGGCGACCTTCCTCGTCCTCTTCGCCGCCGTCTTCCTCGCCGCCTACTGGCACCAGGTGAAGGAGCACTCGCGGCGCGGGCTGAGGCTGATCTGGCTGGGGCTGCTCGGGATCGGCATCAACGGCTGGATCCTGGCGCCGCTCCTCCTCTTCCACACCCGCCTGCTGGAGGGTGGCCCCGACCCGCTGAGCCACCTCGAGTTCACCGACCGTTCGCAGCTGTTCAGCCTCCTTCGCAGCGGCGGCGCCCTCTCGACCGAACTCACCGCCGATGTCAACGCTCAGTTGCCGGTCCTGGCGTTGGTCGTTGCGATCGTCCTCCTCGCCGTCTACTGGACCTCGTTGCCGCGCGACGGCAAGCGGCTGGTGCTCGGCGTGGGGGGCTCGGCGCCGTCTTCGGGCTGCTGATCATGTGCCCTTCGCTGATCGAAGACCTGCCGCGCGTCTGGCGCTTCATCCAGTTCCCCTACCGCCTGGTCACCTTCGTCGACCTGGCGGCGCTTGGCCTGGTGACGCTGGCGCTGGTGGCGATGGGCCGGTCGGGAGCGGCAACGCGGACCCCGGCGCTCCTGCTCGCCGCCGTCGCCGGCCTGGCCTTCGTCCAGTCACTGCGCCAGAACGGCGAAGCCCGCTCCTTTCTGCCGGATCGTGCCGCCGCCCTGGAATCCTCGGTGCACACCCCGGAATCGTGGTACGCGCCGCTGCAGTTCGCCGACGGCTCGGCGCCGATCGTCCACCCGACGCTCTCGACGCCGCTTCAAGTGCCCGTCGCCGACGGGCCGAGTAACAGCTACGAAGTCGCCTACCCGCCGGGCCCCGCCGGCACCGCACGGACGAACGTCCTCGCTGGCACCTACCTGGTCGACGTCTCCGGCGCCGAACCGGTCGGCCGCAATGCCGGCGGATACATGATCGTCCGCCTGCCCGCCTCCAACCAGCCCCGCCAGATCACGGTCAAGGCCGGCTGGGGAACGGGGGTGGAGATCGGCAGGTGGCTGACCGTCGCCTCCCTGCTCACCGCCGCCCTCGCGAGCGGCTACGCGGTAGTGCGGAGGGGCCAACCGCCGGACTCCGAGGACGACTAGCCTGTCCCGTCCCGTGGAAGCTTTTCCAGCCCGGAGAAACGTCAGATGAAGCTGCTCGTCACCGGGGCCGCCGGGATGCTCGGCCGTGACGTGATGCTGGCCGCGGGCAATGCCGGCCACGACGTCGTCGGCTTCGGCCGCGCCGAGCTCGACATCACCGACGCGGCGGCGCTGGAGAAGAAGTTCGATCTTGAGCGGCCCGACGTCGTCATCAACTGCGCCGCTTGGACCGACGTTGACGGTGCCGAGGAGGACGAGCCGGGGGCCTTCGCCGTAAACGGCACTGGCGCTGGCAACGTCGCCGCTGCCGCGGCGGGCGTAGGCGCCTCCGTCGTCTACGTCTCCAGCGACTACGTTTTCGACGGCAACAAGGGCGAGCCGTATGTAGAGAGCGACCAGCCGGCGCCGCTCTCCGCCTACGGCCGCACCAAGCTCGCCGGCGAGGAGGCGACGGTGGCCGCCAACAAGCGCCACTTTGTCGTCCGTTCCTCCTGGCTCTTCGGGGTTGGCGGCGGCAACTTCGTGGAGACGATGCTGCGCCTGGCCGAGGGTCAGAAGGAGGTCCTGGTCGTCCGCGACGAGGTCGGTTCGCCGACCTACACCTGGCACCTCGCCTACGGCATCGTCCGCCTGATCGAGGGCGTCGAGTTCGGCATCCACCACATGGCGGCCGCCGGCCACTGCTCCTGGTACGAATTTGCGGCCGAGATCTTCGAGCAGGCCAAGGTCGAGTGCAAAGTGCTCTCGACCACCGCCGCGGAGTTCGGGCGGTCCGCCGACCGCCCGCCGTACTCGGTCATGGTCAGCCAGCGCGAACACGCGATCCGCCTGCCCTCCTGGCAGGACGGCCTGGCCGGCTATCTGGCCCAACGACAAGCTGAGAGGGAGGAAGGATCTTGAGGCTCTTGGTCACCGGCGCCGCCGGTTTCATCGGTTCCACCTACGTGCGCCTGGTCGGCGACGAGCACGACGTCGTCGTCCTCGACAAGCTCACCTACGCGGGCCGGCGCGAGAACCTGCCCGAGGGCACCGAGCTGATCGAGGGGGCGATCGAGGACCCGGCCGTCGTCCGTGAGGCGATGGAGGGCGCCGACGCCGTCGTCAACTTCGCCGCCGAGTCCCACGTCGATCGCTCGATCGACGACCAGGACGCCTTCGCCCGCACCCACGTGATCGGCACCGGCACCCTGCTCGACGCCGCCCGCGAGCTCGGGGTCGAGCGCTACCTGCAGGTCTCCACCGACGAGGTCTACGGCTCGATCGACTCCGGCTCCTTCACCGAGACCTCGCCGCTCGATCCCTCCTCGCCCTACTCGGCGACCAAGACCGCCGGCGACCTGCTCGTCTCCGCCCACTGGCACACCTACGGCATCGACGCCTCGATCGTCCGCGGCTCCAACAACTACGGCCCGCGCCAGTACCCGGAGAAGCTGATCCCGCTGATGGTCCTGAACGCGGTCCACGGCGACTCGCTGCCGGTCTACGGCGACGGCAAACAGGTCCGCAACTGGCTCTATGTCGAGGACTTCTGCCGTGGCATCCACACCGTCCTGCGCAAGGGCAAGGCCGGTGAGGTCTACAACGTCGGCGGCCCCGACGAGTGCGAGAACATCGAGGTCGTCAAGCGCGTGATCGAGCTGACGGGGGGCGACGAGTCGCTGATCGAATACGTCCAGGACCGCCCCGGCCACGACCGCCGCTACTCGCTCTCCTCGGCGAAGCTGAAGGAGCAGCTCGGCTGGGAGGCGCAGGTCCACTTCGCCGAGGGCCTGGAGAAGACCGTGAACTGGTACCGCGAGAATGAAGACTGGTGGGGCCCGATCCGCTCCGGCGAGTACCGCGAGTACTACGAAAAGCAGTACGGGAAGAGCCTCGGCTAATGCCACGGCGGCTGGAGACGAAGCTCGACGGGGTCGTCCTGCTCGAGCCTGAGGTCCACGGCGACAGCCGTGGCTTCATGGTCGAGACCTATGCCGAGGGCGCTTGGAGGGAGCTCGGCGTCGAGGCCGACTTCGTCCAGCACAACCACTCGCGCTCCTCCATAGGGACCCTGCGCGGCCTCCACTTCCAGACCGAGCCGGGCCAGGCGAAGCTGGTCCGCTGTCCGCGCGGGCGGATTGTCGACGTCGCCGTCGACCTGCGCCGCGGCTCGCCCACCTACGGCCAGTGGGAGGCGCACGAGCTCGACGACGAGAAGCACCGCCAGCTCTACGTCCCGGTCGGCTTCGGCCACGGCTTCGCCGTCCTCAGCGACGTCGCCGACGTCACCTACCTGCTCTCCAGCCTCTACGACCCGCTGACCGAGGCCGGCATCGCCTGGGACGACCCCGACGTCGCCGTCGAGTGGGC
The DNA here is from genome assembly GCA_963708405.1 of uncultured Actinomycetes bacterium. Classification (GTDB taxonomy): domain Bacteria; phylum Actinomycetota; class Thermoleophilia; order Solirubrobacterales; family 70-9; genus VAYN01. Next base: position 314,725 of record CAVPSL010000001.1, on the reverse strand, counting down.
GGTCGATGACCCGCTCCTCAGCGAGCGTGACAAATCGGCACCGAAGCTCGCCGAAATCGCCGAGACGCTCCCCTTCGAGTACGCCTGAGCGAGCTTGAAGCCTTACCACCCCTATAGGGGGATCAATCCTTCGAGTTTCGGCCGCGCACGGCCGTAATCGCCAGGCTGGTCGTCAGCTTGGCACCGATGCCGGCATAGACGGCGGCATTGAGCAGGGGGTTGTGCTCGGGTGCGTCGAAGCGGCGGTAGAAGCGGCCCATGCCGCGATGGAAGGCGATCTCCTGGCGCGCCGCCCGGCGCCCGGCGCTGGAGCCGCCCTTGACGTGCAGCGCCACCCCGGCCGGCTCGTAGAAGACCTTCCAGCCGGCGTCCCAGAAGCGGTGGCACCAGTCGAGGTCCTCCATGTAGAGCCAGTAGCCCTCGTCCAGCAGGCCCACCTCGCGCACCGCCGCGGTGCGACAGAGCATGAAGGCGCCGTTGACGGCATCGACCTCGCCCGGCTCGTCGTCACCTAGGGCCGTTGCTCGGTACTGGCTCAGCGCCACCCCGGCGCCCTCACGGCGGCCGAGCCCGGTGAAGTGGGCGAGGGCGCTGAGCGGGGTCGGGAAGGAGCGCTTGCAGGCGTGGTCGAGCTCGCCGCTCTCCGTCACCAGCTTGACCCCGACCATGCCGATCCGGGCATCGGCCCGCAGTCGCCCCAGCGCCGCGTCGAGCGTGCCCGCGTAGACCTCGGTGTCGGGATTCAGCAGCAGCACGTTGGCGGCGCCGGTCTCGCGCAGGGCGAGGTTGTTGGCGGCCGAGAAGCCGATGTTCTCCTGGCGCCGCAGCTGCACCTCGGGGAACTCGCGGGCGACCATCTCCGGGGTGCCGTCGGGGCTGCCGCTGTCGACCACGGTTACCCGCATGGCCCCAGCTGCCGGCGGGTGCTCGCGCAGCGATGCCAGGCAGCGCCGCAGCAGCCCTTCGGCGCCGTGGCTGACCACGATCGTCTCCAGTTCCACGCCGGGACTGTAGTCAGCGCAGGTCGGTGGACCGCTCGACGCGAGTGTGGATGTAACCGAGCACCCCGTCGAGCAGGTACCCGCGCGCCAGCGCCGCTTTCGGTTCGCAGGTGACGAACTGGTCCCCGGTCGCCGGGTGGGTGGTGCTGAAGAGCGGGTAGAGGTTGGGGCCGCCGGAACGCCTTAGGCCCCCGAGCACGGTGCCGCCGTCCTCGGCCTGCCGCCGCTGGCGGTAGTTGCCGGCGAGGAAAGCGAGCCGCTCCCTGGTGCTGGCCCCCTCGCTACCGGGGGCAGGGGAGGCCGCCAGCCAGCGGGCCAGCTTGCGCGGGTCGCGGCTGGCCCGGCCCGGTTGCGCCAGCTCGCTGACGAGCCGGCCGTCCCCACGCAGGCGCAGCTCGACGAGCTCCTCGCCGCCGCCGGGGAAGAGCAGGCCGAGCAGGTCGCCCTCGCCCTCGCCGCGGGCGTAGCGGTGCCGCAGGCCGCCCGCCGCGTCCTCCCGCCTCAGCTCGACCGCGCCCCAGGGCGCCGTTTCGTCGAGGACGGGACGGGGGTTGAGCGGAAAGGGCTCGATCCAGCCGAAGTCGGCGACGTGCTCGCCAGCCTCGAACAGGGGATCCTCGGAACCGGCGACGAGGACCGTCTGTCCGGTCTCCGGCAGCCGTCGCAGTTCCAGCCGCTCCATCTGCGGCAGCGGCTCCTGCTCGACATATCCGAGCGGGTCCCGATCCTCGTCGAGCATGTTCTGATCGTCGATCAGTTCGAAGGATTCCTCGGCATAGACGAGCCGGCGCATCCCCGGCGAGGCGTCGTTGTGGATGGCACCGAGGTCGAACTCGATCGTGTAGCCCGGCGGCGAGTAGCGATGGTTGGCGATCATCCGCCTCTTGCCGTCGTCGGAGACGTGGCGGCAGAGGTGTTTGGTGCCCGGCGGGGTCCAGCCCGCCGTGTCCTCCCAGCGCCTCGCAGTGCCCGGCGTCAGCTCGGGCAGGCGCGGGAGCGCGTGGGCGATCAGGTCGCGCGTCGCGAACTCCGAGCGCTCGAGGGAGCGATCGAAGTCGAGTCGGACCCGCCGCCGTTCGCGCTCCGCGAACCCCGGCTCCGTCTGGCCGCGGTCGTGCGCGGGCGCCAGGCGCCACTCGACCAGGGAGTCGACCTGGAAGTGGAGGACGAGTTCGACCACCGGCTCACCGTCGCCGAGCTCGATGTCCCGGAGGTGCAGAGCCGCTCTGCGCTCGAAGGCGATGCCGACGGGGTGGGCGCCCTGCCGGGCCTCGTCTCCCAGGCGCGTGAGGCCGTGCCGCTCGCTGTCGGCGATGCGCCCCAGGGCGACCAGGTGCTGCGCTCTTTTCGCCATGAAGCCGTAGAGCGTGTGCTCGATGAAGGTGCGGTTGTCGAGGGCGCCGCTGCCATCGCGGGCGAGCACGCAGATCCAGCGACCGCGGGCCGCGTCGAGCGCCTCCTGCAGCCACTCGCCGCGTCCCTGTCCGGCATCGCCGACGGCGCGCACGCCGGCGGCCAGCTCGCTCCGGGCCAGCACCTCGAAGTCGGGGCAGGTCTGCTCGGCCAGGCCGCCGAGGTCGGCGGCGGTCCAGGCTTCGGGGTCGTCGACCAGGACCAGCGAGAGGGCCGGCGCCCAGGCGGACTTGATCTCGTCGCTGCTGCCGTAGAGCCAGGGATGGCGCCGCTCGATCGCCTGCTGGAACTCCTGCGGCCCGTAGTCGACGGCGTTGACGCGGCTGAAGCCCTGGCGCCGGTAGAGGAAGGTCGGCCCGTCGGCGTGGCGGCCGTGGACGCCGCGCTCGCCCAACTGCAGCACCAGGTCCCAGTCCTCGTGCCCGACGACGATCTCCTCCGGGTAGGAGACGCCCCCCGGCCCGAATACGCGCCGGTCGAACAGCGCCGGCGCCGGGCAGTAGTTCTCCTGCATCAGCAGCCAGAGGTTGTAGGCCGGCAGCCGCACGAAGTCGTTGCGGTTGCCGAAGTGCTGGGCGTGTGGGTAGATGAAGCCGACGTCCTCGGGGGCGGCCTCCAGTGAGGCCAGCATCCGCTCCAAGGCGTCGGGCAGCAGTTTGTCGTCGGCGTCGATCGGCAGCACGTAGCTGGTGTCGAGCACCTCGAGGGCACGGTTGCGGGCCGCGCTCGGGCCGCGGTTGGTCGGCTGGCGGATCACTTCGACCTCCGGGTCTTCCTCAAGCCTGCCCACCGCCTCGATCGTCTCCGGATCGTCGGAGCCGTCGTCGACAACGACGATCCGGCTCGGGCGGAGGGTCTGGGCCTTGATCGACTCGATGCACTCGTCGAGGAAGATCCCGTGCCTGAAGCAGGGCACGATCACGCCGATGGTCGGCTCCGGGAGCGGCGAGCGCGGCAGCGGGATTCCCGTCGGGGAGGGGACGCGGGCGGCGATGTCCTCGCCGGCGACCAGTTTGTCGCCGCGCCAGCGGCTCGTCGCGGGCCGCGACGCGAGCAACCGCTGGTAGAGGTCTTCGTGATCCCGGCAGGCAGTCTCCCCGTTAGCGATCACCTCCACCCTGCTGGGGGGAATCTCATAGCCGACGGTGAGTTCCTTAGTGCGCTCGTCGGCGACCGAGAAGGTGTCGATCAGGTTGCCGTAGCGTCGCGTCGCGTACCGCGCATAGCCGATCTGACCCGAATGCTGCTGATCGATCTGGGCAACAACAGCGGGGGGGTGCGGAAGGCAAGATATGTCGGGCAGGAGGTCGTAACCGAGTCGCGAGTCGCGAATGTGCACCACCTGCACCTCCCGGCTCTCGATGAAGCCGAGGATGAACTCTGGGAACTCACCGCCGGGCAGCAGGTCGGGCAGGTCCCACACCTCCATCGCCAGCGGCTCTATCTTCGCAAGGGTCCGGTTGGGCGAAGGCTGCGTCGTGATCAGGGACGGCGCCCAGCGCACCCTCTCAAGTCCCGAAAACCAGGCGATCGTGGTTGCGTCCTTGCTGTCGATGTCCACCCAGGGGGCGAGATACAGAACACGGAGGCGGTCGCTCATCACGGAATCAGTAAGCAGTCTGGACGTAGAGCTGTCCGGGCAGGAAGTTTTTCTTCTCGCGCTCGCACTGCGCCTGGTTCCGCGGTGCGGCCCGCTTGCCGGTCGTGATGTCGAATAGCCGGAGCGTCCCGTAAGGGAGCAACTGGATTGGTTCTCCCCTCGCTTCGACGGCGATGGGCCCGGCATCGTGGGGCCGGCAGGCGAGGGCCATTTCCGAGGTAAGCGGATAGGCATGGAGCGAGTTGTCCTTGTAGAGAAGCTTGACTCGACCGTCGAGGTCCCAGCCAACGGCGAAGATCGGTACCCCCAAGGTGAGGTACGCGGGATATCCGCTGGTGATCAAGGTGGTTCCGTGCGGAAGCCGGGGGTAGGCCGCTTTGATCCTTGCTGCCGCCTGCTTCTCGGCCCCGTAAGCCGCGTCCCAGAGGCGGCTGTGGCGCTCGAGGACGTGGATGTAGGAGGCTCCCAGCATGGCCCCGAGGATCAGGGTCACCCCGATCGGGATCACTGCCTTGCCCGGCTTGATCCTGCCGATCAGCGAGCCGGCGACCCCAAACGCCGCGTAGACGACGAGGATCAAGCCAAAGCCGGAGAATCCGTTGACACGATTGGTGAAGCCGTAGATGCTCGGCGTGTAGTACGGATCGGCTGGGATGAACGTCATCCATCCCAGCGCCGCGACTGCCAAGCCGGCGACTCCGAGGCGGAGCCAGTTGAGCAGACCCCAGCCACCCGGCTGCGCTCGCTGGCCCGGCATGAACAGATAGGCAAGCAGGCCGGCGCCGAAGACCACGGCGAGGGCCACCAGAGCCAAGGTGGTTCGCGGCTGGGCCCCGAGGGGAATGGTGCTCCATCCCAGAAGTTCGCCCCCATGATTGGTGATTTCCCCGAGATGCTTGATGTCGCCGGAGAGGGTCGAGAAGGTGCGCGGCGTGTGGGTGCGGCTCCACAGGCCAGCCGCCGCGACCATCACGAGGTCGACACCCCAACGCGGCCAGGCACGTTTCCAGCCGACCCGCAGGGTGTAGAGGAGGCCCATCGCCGCGACGAACGGAAGGGTTATCTCGTAGGTGAGCATCGACAGCAGGTACAACAGCGCCGCGCAGGCGTGCAGTCGCCACGAATCCCTGGCGAGGCCGATCAGCGCGATCCACACACCCGCGAGCACGAAAATGACCGCAAGTGAAATTGGAGTGGCCGAATCCCACAGTCGAGTCGAGTCGAACCACGGGTAGGCGAGAGCCAGCGCCGTGATCGCCCACGCGTGGTACCAAGGGAGGCCGAGGATCCGCAGTACTCCGTATCCAAGTCCGGACGCCGTAATGGCCAGGATCACCGCCAGCGTAAGGATGTATCCGCCGTTTTCGCCTAGCAGGGTGTATTTCAGGGGGAAGAAGAGGATCAGCACCGGTCGACATGACGAAAGGAGGTGGTTGAAAAAGTCCATCGCGTGGCCGAACCCCGGTCCTGCGGGTGGGTAGAGGGTTCCCGCGATGTCGGCCCAGTCGTCGAGATAGAGCCCGCCGTGTCTGACGTGGGGAGCGAATATGAGTGCGGCGAGTATGGCCAGGGCAGCCCAGGCGAGAGCCAGCTCCCGGCGCGTCATTGGACCCAAGAGACCAACGGAGAGCGGTCGAACCGGAATCGTCTCGGGTGGCTTCTCCGGGATCAAAGTTGGCTCGATCGCCATTCCGGGACACAATAGCCACGGGTCATGGCGAAAGTCGGTAGGCGCGTCGGTTAGTATCGCCCAGTCGCGAACTCGGAGGAGCGCAGCAGGGCGCTCCCATAGTCCGCTTGGGCGCCAGCTTCATGACAACCTCAGAATCACAGTTGGTCAGCTTCGTCCTTCCGGTGCACAACGAGGCCGACAACCTCGAGGAGCTCAAGCGGCGGCTCGTCGCGGTGATGGACACGCTGAAGTGCTCAACGGAGGTGATCCTCGTCGACGACGGGTCCTACGACGAGAGCATTAACACGATACGCACCATCCGCGCCGGCGACCCCCGCTTCAAACTCGTCTCTTTCTCGCGCAATTTTGGGCACCAAGCCGCCATAACCGCTGGCCTCGATCTCGCCGAGGGCGACGCGGTGGTGGTCATGGACTCCGACCTCCAGCATCCTCCCGAGGCTGTACCGGCGATGATCTCGCGGTGGGAGGAAGGTTTTGAGGTCGTTAACGCCGTGCGCAGCGACCGCAGCGGCGAGACCCGTTTCAAGCGCCTCTCCGCCCAGGCTTTTTACTGGCTGCTGTGCCGGCTCGCCCAGATCGAGATGTCACCCAATGTCGGCGACTTTCGCCTCGTCGATCGCCGTGCTCTCAATGCCTTCAACTCGATGCGAGAGAGCACCCGTTACCTGCGCGGCATGTTCAGTTGGGTGGGGTTTCGTCAGACGACGGTTCCGTACGAGTACCACGACCGACACGCGGGCAAATCCAAGTACACGCTGCGGCGTATGTTGGCGCTGGGCACCAACGGAATCGTCAGCTTTTCCCACGTTCCATTGGAATTGGCCCTGCACCTCGGCTTTTTGGTGGCGTTCATCAGTTTCATGGCGGGGATCGGAGATCTCCTTGCAACGCTGTTCTCTGTGAACACCGTTCCAGGGTGGCTCTCGATCGCGATCATGGTGTCGTTCCTAGGTGGTGTGCAATTGCTGATCCTCGGAGTGCTGGGGATCTATATGGGCAGGATGTACGACGAGGTCAAGCGGCGGCCTCTATACGTCGTCAGAGAGGTTGAAGGCGTGGATTCCCTCGTCGAGCTCTCGACTGCGCGCCGTCCCGTCGAAGTCGGAGTGCCTCGATGAGTCCCTCGACCCACGCCAGGCGCCGACCCGAAGCCGGTCTGGCGGCGGAGCCCCCCGTGTACTGCAACCTGTGCGGGACCCAGCTTGCCGCCGGGCAGCCGCCATGCTGGGTCAAGGACGGATTCGAGATATTCCGCTGCCGCGGGTGTGGCCTGCTTTTCCGTGGCGACCTCCCGACCGAAAAAGAGGTCCTGGCCATCTACGCCCAGAGCTATTTCAGGCGTGACGAGGGGGCGGACGCCGACGGCTATGCCGACTACCTCAGCGACGAGGCCGAGCACCGGCTCAATGCCCGGCGGCGGGTGCTCTTGCTCGACGGCAAGATTGGCTCAGGACGTCTGCTCGATGTCGGCAGCGCCGCCGGCTTCTTCGTGGCTGAGGCGGCTGCCAGAGGCTGGGACGCGCACGGCATCGACGTCTCGCCTGAGATGAGCGCCTGGGGGCGGAAGGAGCTCGGCCTGGACGTCGCCTGCGGTCTCTTCCAGTCGGCCGACTACGAACCTGGGTCGTTCGACGCGGTCACGATGTGGGACTACATCGAGCACTCGATTGATCCTGCGGGGGATTTCGAGAAGGCGGCGAGTGTCTTGCGCCCTGGTGGCCTGCTGATGCTCTCGACCGGCGACGCCCACTCCCTGGTCGCGCGTCTCTCCGGCAGGCGTTGGCACCTGCTTACGCCTCGCCACCACAACTTTTTCTTCACCATCGAGACCCTGCGGCGATACCTGGACGACAATGGCTTCGAGGTCGAAAGCGTTGGTCACCCGGGCGCCAGGTACTCGCTTCGCTACCTGGTCTACAAGCTCGGGACGATGGCCCCGCGCAGCCACGCCGTGCGAGGGGCGGCGGAGTGGGTTGCGGCGCGACCGCTTGGGGAGCGATCGCTCGTGTTCAACCTTTTCGACATCGTCACCATCACCGCCCGACGCCGCTGAGCGCTCGCCGGTTCAGTGCGCGCCTTCGCCGCCCACGACCGCCCGTGGCGTCCGCATCAGGATCGCCAGGTCGGTCAGCAGCGAGAGGTTGTCGAGGTAGTCGCGCTCCATTGCCAGGCGCTCCTCGAAGGTGAGGTCGCTGCGGCCGTAGACCTGCATCGGCCCGGTAATACCGGGCTTGACCGCCAGCCGCAGGCGCTGGCGCTCGTCGTAGAGGGCCACCACCTTCTCCTCCTCGGGCCGGGGGCCGACCAGGGACATGCTGCCGCCCAGCACGTTGAATAGCTGCGGCAGCTCATCGAGGCTGGTGCGGCGCAGCCAGCGGCCGGTCCGCGTTACCCGTGGGTCGTTGGCGATCTTAAAAGCGGGCTGATCGAGGTTCTCGAGGTCGACCAGTTCCGGCAGGCGCTGCTCGGCGTCGGCGACCATCGTGCGGAACTTGAGCATCGTGAAGGGCTCGCCGTCGCGGCCGGCACGGCGCTGGCGGAAGAGGACGGGGCGGCCGCTGTCGAGCAGGATCAGGAGGGCGATCGCCAGCAGCAGCGGCGAGAGCAGCGCCAGCAGCAGGGCTGAGACGGCGATGTCCATCGCCCGCTTCATCGCCAGCGTCGAGCGCGGGGGGTCGCTGAAGCGGAAGTCCAGCACGGGAAGCTCAGCGAGGCGGTTGAGCTCGATCCCGGGGCCGAGTAGGCCGTAGTGCTGGGGCAGGAAGGTGAGCCCCAGGCCCTCGGCCTTGCACTCCTCGATCAGCCGCTCCGCCGCCGGCTCGCTCATCTGCTGTTCGGCGACGACGACGCGCTCGATCCCGTATTCGCGGGCGACGCCGGGAATGTCCTCGACGGTGCCGAGCCGCGGCAGCTCGGCGGCCGGTGCCTGGCCATCGGGGCCGAGGTAGCCGACCAGGAGGAGGCGCGTCTCGGGGTGGGTGGAAACGCGGCGGGCGATCAAGTCGACGGCCGCGGTGGGGCCGATCGCGATGCCGGCCGCGACCCCGGTCAGCCGCCCCCAGAGGAAGCGGAGGACGCCGCGGAGGACGAAGCTGCCGAGGGCGGCGCCGGTGCCGACGGCGATCGCGCTGGCGGGGGAGAGGGGGCCTACCGGGCTCAGCGCCAGCAGGCCGTCGAGGACGAGGGTGCCGAGGACGGCGGCGGAGACCAGCGAGGGCAGCTCGTCGAGGGTGCTGTGGCGGATGCGGCGGTGGTCGTTGTCGTAGAGGCCGTGCAACTTGACGACGACGACCCAGACCGGGCTGAAGAGGACCGCCCAGAAGAGGTCGCCGATGTCAGTAGAGGAGGTGGTGGCCGTGACTATGCAGAGGGCACCGATCAGCGCCACCCAGTCGCCCATCGCCAGCAGTCGCCGCAGCAGGGCGCCACGGCGCCGCGAGGCGCTGGCCCCGGCAGCCAGTCTGCGCCGCACTGGCTGGGCCGGGGAAGGCGACTGGCTCGGCGTCGCCGGCGTCGCCGCCGCCGCTGCTGCTGCTGTGCGGTTCGTCTCCTGGCTCATTCGGCGCTCCCCTTGAGCAGCGGCGTCAGCGGGTCGAGCCGGCGCGCGTGTTCGAGGTCGGCTTCGGCCGCCGCTTCGTTCCCAGCCTCGGCTTCGATCTGTGAGCGAAGGTAGTAGAGCTGCCAGTTGCGGTCTTCGCGGTGGATCGCCTGGGACAGCCTGCCCGCGGCGAGCCCGTATTCGCCTTTTTCCTTGGCCAGCAGGCCGAGGATGACGTAGGGCGAGGCCGCCCAGGGCTCGATCGAGCGCGCCGTTTCGGCGTGGTTGACAGCGCTGACCAGGTTGCCCTGGCTGGCGGCGTCCTTGCTGGTGCGCAGCTCGCGGTCGACGAGCAGGGGCCCGATCAAGGCCACGGCCGAGAGCCAGGCGACGATCACACCGGTGACCGCGAGGCCGAAGCGGCGCTGCTCGGACCGTTCGCTTCCCGGGTCCGCAGCACGAGCGCGGGATAGTTGCCCGCAGCGGGCGGCGACGAGGACGCCGGCGGCGAGGAAGAAGATCGCCCCCACCGCGGCGATCTCCCAGAGCCAGTCGATCGCCGCCCCGACCGCGAAGGCCAGCATCGCCGCCAGCAGCACTGCGTACAGCTCCCGCCGCCGTCCGCCGGCGTCGCGCCAGGCGAGGAAGCCGGTCCAGAGCAAGAACCCGACCAGGGCCAGGACCAGCACCCCGCCGACGATGCCGAGCTCGGCGAAGGCCTCCAAGTAGAGCGAGTGGGCGTCGTGCACCGGCATCGTGATGTGGCGCAGTTCGTCCCAGGAGAAGACGTAGGTGCCGGCGCCATGGCCGAGCGCCGGCTTTTCGCCGAAGGCGTCGACGGCGACGCGCCAAAATTCGTCGCGGCCGGCGCCGGAAAGTTGGGTGAAGTGCTGTTCGGGCCGGTTCGGGAACTCGATATCGCTGCTGCTGAACTGGTTCCAGGCGCGGCCGGCGACGGCGATCGTGGCGGCGATCCCGACCAGGGCTGCGGCCAGGGCGACCCGTTTCAGCACCTTGGGGTTGCGTGAGAGCTCGACGGCGCGGCCAGTGATGCCGCCACCACGGGCCTCGGCCCGGCGCAGGACGGCGAACAGGGCCACGGCCAACGCCACCCCCGCGAGCAGGATCAGCAGCACCGTCACGCCCTGGCCGGCGACCGCCGAGGTGTCGAAGTTTTCCGCCAGGTCGCGGTGCGCCTGCACCGCAAGGACCGCTGGCAAGGTTGCCACGGCCCCGATCGCCAGCGTTCCCAGTAGCCAGAGGCGATCGTGCGAGAGCACCAGCAGGCAGCCGCAGGCGACCAGCAGGGACAGCAGGCCGCCGCGCGAGTAGGTCAGGTAGAGGGCGAGCAGGACGAGCGGCAGCGCCGCGACGGCGAGCCAGCGCAGCGCCGGCAGCAGCGAACGCCGGCTCATCCACAACAGCATCGCCGTGCCGATCCCGAAGCTGACGCCGTTGGCGTTCCAGTAGCCGAGCGGATAACGGGTGCGCGGGCCGCTCAATCCGGAGTTTTCGACCTCCAGCAGGTGGGGTAGCAAACGGCTGCCCAGCGACATGAATGCCACCAGCGCCAGGGCAATCGCTATCCCTTCGCCGAAACGTTGGCGGCTCTGGTCGGTTTGGGCGAGGAGGAACGTGGCAAGGAAGAAGCCGAGGTAGACGAGAACGCGGTCTGCCTCGTTGACGCTGAGCTCAATCGACCCCGACCAGAGAGACGAGAGGCCAGACAACAATGCGAGACCTCCGATCAAGCCGGCCCCCCAGTAGAACGGCCGTCCAACCGTCGCCCGCGAGGCCGCACCGAGCAGCAGCAGGGCGACCACAAGCAGCCAGGCAGCCAAGCCGGCGATGTGGCGAGAGCTCAGGTCGTAGCCGCCTCCACCGAGCGCCAGGCCGACGATCAGGAGGGGCGGAGCGATCAACGCCGCTCCTTCCTCTAACCTTGCGCGCCATGTTTCGGACCCATCGCTCCCAGGCCCATAGCTCGGCCCTATCCGTTTTCTCGCTTCTGTCAGTGCTTGCTCTGCTGGCATTCGCTGCTTTCCCGCTGCTGGCTCAGGCTGAAGATTCAGCCGGCATCCAGTACGAAGACGCTCCCGAACAAATCACCGTGCCGGGGAAGACGTCGGCGAAGTCGCATAAGTCTCAACCCGGCAAGGGCTCCAAGGAAGCGCAAGCGAACGGCTCCAACGCTCCGGGCGGTTCCGGTGGCGGCGGCGGCTCGAACGGTGGCTCTTCTGGAAAGGGTCCATCGGCTGGTGGCCAGAATCCAAGCACGGGCGGCGGTTCCGGCTCTGGCCAGGGTAACTCCGGCAACGGCTCTTCCGCCGGTCCCGGCAACAGCTCGCAGCTGACTGCCGGCGAATCAGCCTCCTCCCACAACAGCGGTGGCGGGTCTTCACCGCTGGTTCCGATTCTGATCGCGATCGCTGTTCTCGCGGCGATCTCGATCGCCGTCGTCATGTACCGGCAGCGCCATCAGGGTGGGGACGCCGATGGTGACGCCGACCGTGCCGTCTCGCCCAAGGCGAGCTAGCCCGATGTCGAAAGAGAGGTTGCACATGACGAGACTTGTCCGTGCCTGCGTTGCCGCCCTCGCGGTCTCGCTCTGCTTCGGTGCCTTCGCCGGCGCCGCTCAGGCTCTGCCCGCCAACTTCTGGGGCGTCGTCTTCCAGGCCGAACCGACCGAAATCCAGTTCCAGCGTCTCGCCAGGGGCGGCGTCGAGAGCATGCGCGTGCCCGTCGACTGGAGCGGGGTGCAGCCGCAGCGCGGCGGCCCCTACAACTGGGGCACCACCGATCAGGTGGTGAAGCGCGCCAGTGCCGCGGGGATCGACGTCCTGCCCTTCCTCACCGGCGCCCCGACCTGGGCCGTGCCCGCCGGCAAGGTGCCGGGCACGAGTCTGCGTGCCCCGGCCCACCTGCCGGCCAGCGGCCCCGCCGCCGGCGCCTGGTCGAAGTTCCTCCGCGCCGCCGTCGCCCGCTACGGGCCCAACGGCTCGCTCTGGGCCGAAAACCCGCAACTGACGCCGCACCCGATCCGCAACTGGCAGATCTGGAACGAGCCCAACTTCAAGTACTTCGTCACCCGACCCAACCCGACCGAATATGGCCAGCTAGTGAAGGTCTCCTCGGCCGCGATCAAGGGCGCCGACCCGGGCGCCAAGGTGATTCTGGCCGGCCTCTTTGCCCGGCCCAAGGAAGCGCTCTACAAGGTCAAGCCGCCGCAGGCGTACTTCGCCGGCAAGTTCCTGGAACTGATGTACAAGACGAACCCGGGGATCCAGTCCAAGTTCCAAGGAGTGGCCCTGCACCCCTACACCGGCACCTACAAGGAAGTCGCGGTGCGGATCGAAGAAGTTCGCCGTGTCCTCAAAGCCAACCACGACGCCGGCAAGGGCCTCTGGATCACCGAGCTCGGCTGGAGCTCCTCACCGCCGGTGCCGGGCCAGCTCAACACCTTCAACAAGGGCCCGGCGGGACAGGTCACCCAGCTCAAGGGCGCCTTCTCCCTGCTCGAGCGCAACCAGGCCAAATGGCGCATCCAGCGTCTCTACTGGTTCTCGGTTGACGACCAGCAAGGCGCCTGCAACTTCTGCGACGGCTCCGGCCTCTTCGGCGAAGGCTTCATCCCCAAGCAGTCCTGGTACGCGTACGTGAAGTACGCGGGCGGAACGCCGTAGCCGCCGGGCAGGCTCGGAGCGGGATTCCACGCGCGTCCGGCGGCGGCGGACGCGGCGCGCGGCGGCGTCCTCGGTCGCCCGAATAGCGCTGCTATTCGGGCTTCCTGCGTCCTGGCCTCGCTTGGTCCGGCGCTCGCCGGCCGCCTGCGCGCAATCCCGCTCCAAGCCTGCCCGGCCTTGTTCCGCTGTTCCCTTGCGGTGCATGGCGGGGAAAAGGAACAGCGGAGGGCTGAGCCTGCCCGTTTTCGCGTCTGCGTAAGATCGGTGGGTTGGCGACGAAGCCGAAAGCAGGTAGGAAGGCCGACCCTCTGGGGCCGTTCAGCGAGCCCGTGCGGCGCTGGTTCGAGGCCTCCTTCGAGGGGCCGACGCCGGCGCAGACCGGTGGCTGGGAGGCGATTTCGGGCGGGGACAACGCGCTGATCTGCGCCCCGACCGGCTCCGGTAAGACCCTGGCCAGCTTCCTTTGGGGCATCGACCGGCTGGTGCGGGCGGAGGAGGAAGGGCGTGCCCCGCTCGGCACCGGCGTCCGCCTCGTCTACGTCTCGCCGCTGAAAGCGCTCTCCTACGACATCGAGCGCAACCTGCGGGCGCCGCTGCGGGGGATCGGCGCCGACATCGCAGTCGGCCTGCGGACCGGCGACACGCCGCAGAAAGAGCGGCGGGCGATGGCGAAAACGCCGCCGGACATCCTGATCACGACGCCGGAGTCGCTGTACCTGATGCTCTCCTCGGGGGTGCGGGAGATCCTCGGGTCGACCGAAGCGGTGATCGTCGACGAGATCCATGCGGTGGCGCAGACCAAGCGGGGGTCTCATTTGGCGCTGACGCTGGAGCGGTTGGATGAGCTGACGAGGGCGTTCCGGGCGGCGGGTCCTGTCGCCGCAGGGGACCCTCCACCTCCTCCGGTAGCTAAAGCTTCCTCGGGGGCGGGTCCCCCTACGGCGCCACCCGCCGCAGGAGCGTCTGCGCCAGGCATCCAGCGGATCGGGTTGTCGGCCACGCAGAGGCCCCTGGAGCGGATCGCGCAGTTCTTGGTGGGACCGAAGCGGAAGTGCGAGATTGTTGATGCGGGGCGTCGCAAGCCGCTCGACCTTGAGATCGTCGTTCCGGTTGAGGACATGGCCGATCCGGGCGCCCCCGCCTACCCCAGCGAGGACGGCCCTCCGCCGACGGAAATCGAGCCAAGTGCCCATGTCCGCTCGATCTGGCCCGCGATCTACCCCAAGCTCGTCGAGCTGGTCCAAGAACACACCTCGACGATCATCTTCGTCAACAACAGGAGGGCGGCAGAGCGCCTTGCAAAACGCATCAACGAGCTCGCCAACGGAGAAGGCGAACAGGAGTTGCCGGCCACCGAGCATGCGGGCCACTCCGCGAGGGAGAGGGCGTCTGCCGATGACGCTGTGCCGGGGGGTGGCACGGTAGGGGGACCCATCTCCGAGGAAGCTTTAGCTACCGGAGGAGATGGGGGGTCCCCTGCCGTGACAGGACCCGCCGGCCCAGAAGCCTTCGTTGAGATAGCTCGTGCTCACCACGGATCGCTCTCCCATGAGGAGCGGACTCTTGTCGAGGAGATGCTGAAGTCGGGGGAGTTGCCGTGCCTGGTGGCCACGAGCTCCCTGGAGCTAGGTATCGACATGGGGGCGGTGGACCTGGTGATTCAGGTCGAGTCGCCGAAGTCGGTGACGCGGGGGCTGCAGCGGATCGGCCGCGCCGGGCACGGGATCGGCGAGACTTCGAAAGGGCGGATCTTTCCCAAATACCGCGGCGACTTGCTCGAGTGCGCGGTCGTCGCCCGGCGCATGCGCGAAGGCGAGATCGAGGAGACGACGATCCCGCAGAACCCGCTCGACGTGCTCGCCCAGCACCTGGTCTCGATGGCGGCGCTGGACGAGTGGCGGGTAGACGACGTCGAGGCGCTGGTCACTGCCACCGAGCCCTTCCACGAGCTCTCCCGTGAACAGTTGGAGAACGTGCTCGACATGCTCGACGGCCGCTACCCCTCCGACCGCTTCGCCGAGCTGCGGCCCCGCATCGTCTGGGACCGCACCGGCGGCACCATCCACGGCCGCAAAGGCGCCCGCACCTTGGTCGTCACCAACGCCGGCACTATCCCCGACCGCGGCCTCTACGGCGTCCACTTGCCGGACGGCCGCCGCGTCGGCGAGCTCGACGAGGAGATGGTCTACGAGGCCCGGGCCGGCCAGACCTTCCTACTCGGCGCCACCACCTGGCGGATCGAGGAGATCACCCGCGACCGCGTCATCGTCACCCCGGCCCCCGGCGCCCCTGGCGCGGTGCCGTTCTGGAAGGGCGACGGGATCGGCCGCCCGGCCGAGCTGGGCGCAGCGATCGGCGCCTTCGCCCGCGAGGCGGTCTCGCGCGAGCCGGCCGAGCTGGCCGCCGAGTACGACCTCGACGAGCGCGCCGCCAACAACCTCGTCTCCTACCTGCGCGAGCAGCAGGCGGCGACCCGCGTCGTCCCTTCCGACCAGACGATCGTCGTCGAGCGCTTCCGCGACGAGATCGGCGACTGGCGCCTCTGCATCCTCTCGCCCTACGGCGGCCGGGTCCACGCCGCCTGGGGCCTGGCTCTGGCCGGCAAGATCCGGGCCGAGCGCGACCTCGAGGCCGACGCGATCTGGTCCGACGACGGCATCGTCATCCACCTCCCCGACGCCGACGAGCCGCCGCCCGCCGACCTCGTCCTGGTCGAGCCCGACGAGCTCGAAGACCTCGTCGTCGGCGAGCTCTCCGGCTCGGCCCTATTCGGCGCCCGCTTCCGCGAGAACGCCGCCCGCTCACTGCTGATCCCCCGCGCCTACCCCGGCAAACGCACGCCGCTCTGGCAGCAGCGGCTGAAGTCGCAGAGCCTGCTCGAAGTGGCGCGGGACTTCCCCCGCTTCCCGGTCATCCTCGAGACCTATCGCGAGTGCCTGCGCGACGTCCTCGACCTGCCTTCACTGACCGAGCTGCTGCGCAAGCTGCACTCGCGCTCGCTGAGCCTGGTCGAGGTCGAGACCCCGACTGCCTCGCCCTTCGCCTCCTCGCTCCTCTTCGACTACGTCGCCACCTACATGTACGAGGGGGACACGCCCAACGCCGAGCGGCGGGCGGCGGCGCTGGCCCTCGACCGCGACCTGCTGCGCGAGCTGCTGGGGCAGGAGGAGCTGCGCGAGCTAATCGACCCCGAAGCCCTGGAGGAGGTCGAGGCGCAGTTGCAGCACCGCACCGAGGCCGGTCGCGCCGGCGACCGCGACGCCCTGCAGCAGTTGCTGCGCAACCTCGGCGACCTCACCGCTGCCGAGTGCGAGGACCGCGTCGCCGAGGGCTACTCGGCCGCCTCGATGCTCGAGAAGCTGGCCGGCGAGCGGCGCGTCGCCAAGGTGCGGATCGCCGGTGAGGAGCGCCTCATTGCCGCCGAGGACGCCGGTCTCTACCGCGACGCGCTCGGCGTGCCGCCACCCCCCGGCCTGCCTGAGACCTTCCTCGAGGACCATCCCGACGCAATGCGGGCCCTGGTCCGCCGCTTCGCTCGCACCCACGGCCCCTTCCCGACCGCGCGCCTGGCCGAGCGCTACGGCATCGACCCCTCACCGGCGCTGCGCGAGCTCGAGGCCGAAGGGGCGATGGTCCGTGGCGAGCTGCTGCCGGGCGGGACCGAGCGCGAGTGGTGCGATTCCGACGTCCTGCGCCGGGTCCGCCGTGCCAGCCTCGCCCGCCTGCGCAAGGAGGTCGAGGCCGCCGACCCAACCGCGCTGGCCCGTTTCCTGCCGAGCTGGCAGAACGTCGACGCCTACCGCCCCGCCGGCGCCGGCCCCGACCGCCTGCGCGAGGCACTGGTGCCGCTGCAGGGCGTCGCCCTCACCCCGAAAGTCTGGGAGGTTGACGTGCTGCCGCGCCGCCTCGGCACCTACTCGCCGAGCTGGCTCGACGAGCTCTGCACCAGCGGCGAGGTCGTCTGGCTCGGCGCCGGCGCCCTCGGCCGCAGCGACGGCCGCGTCGCCCTCTACTTCCGCGAAGACGTCCGGCTTGCCGGCCCGCCGCCCGCCAACTCGAAGCTAGAGGCCCCCAGCGGCGAGGTCCACGAGGCGATCCGCGCGCGCCTTGCCGCCGGTCCCTCCTTCTGGCTCGACCTCGTCGCCGAGCTGGACTTTCCAGCCGAGGACCTCCACAACGCGCTCTGGGACCTGGTCTGGTCCGGCGGCGTCACCAACGACGCCTTCGCGCCGCTGCGGGCGCCGCGCCTGCGTGCCGTCCCGCCCAGCGAGCGCCAGGGCCGCCGCTTCGCCCGCCGCCACTCGACCACCGGCGCCGCCGTGCAGGGCCGCTGGTCGCTGACCGAGCCGCTCTTCGCCAACGCCCCCGGCTCCGGCCCGCGCCTGCGCGCCCAGGCCGAGCTGATGCTGGAGCGCTACGGCATCGTCACCCGCGAGACCGTCCTCGCCGAGGGCATCCCCGGCGGCTTCGCCACCCTCTACGCCGAGCTCGGCAACCTCGAGCTGCTCGGCACCGCCCGTCGCGGCTACTTCGTCGAGGGCCTCGGCGGCGCCCAGTTCGCCCTGCCGGGTGCGGTCGAGCGGCTGCGCTCGCTGCCCGAAGACGACGGCTCCTACCTCGTCCTCGCCGCCACCGACCCGGCCAATCCCTACGGCGCCTCGCTGCCCTGGCCGAAGCTCGAGGGCGGCCGCCGCCCCGGCCGCACCCCCGGGGCCCACCTGCTGCTGCGCGACGGCGAGCCGCTCGTCTTCCTCGAGCGCGGCGGCCGCGGCCTGCTCCGCCTGAAGCCACTCGCGGGCGCCGAGCTGGAGGAGGCGATGCGCGCCCTCGCCGACGCCGTGGTCAAGAGCCAGCTGCCGAAACTGGCGATCGAGAAACTCGACGGCGAGGCGGTGATCGGCTCCGGCCACGAGGAGGCGCTGATTGGCGCCGGCTTCAGCCGCGGCCCCCGCAAACTCACCGCCTCGGCACGCTAGACGCTAGCGACTGCGGCCGAGGCCGACGAGGAGGCCGATCCGGTTGGCGACGGCGTCGACGGTCGCGGTTGAGGCCCGCCCGAGTCGCCGTTGAAGCCTGGCGGTGGAGGCGAGGCGGACCATTTCCGGCATCGCGAAGCTGACCCGCTCCAATCCGGCCTCGGGGGGCTCGATCCGCACGTGCAGCTTGCTGTTGCGGTCCGTCGTTGTCAGCGGCACCATGATCGCCAGCTCCGACGGTGACTGGTTCATCGCATCGATCGAGACGACGAGGAAGGGCCGGCTTCCAGCCTGCTCGTGGCCGACCACCGGCCCCGGATCGGCGAAGTAGACCTCGCCGCGCAGAATCTCTTCCAGATCAGCCGGCATTCGAGGACCTGTCCGGGAAGTCGATCCAATCCTTCATTTCCTCGCGGATTTCGTCCCCATGCTTCGCATAGGACTCGGCCATCGAGTCGAGGAGTCGGCGCTCTTCCCAGAGGTCCACGGCTGCGTCGACCATCTCAATCACGCTCATCCCGGCCTCCTTGGCCTCTGCGGCGAGGCGCTCGCGGGTGCTCAGGCGGACGCGGATGGTGGTCGTCTCGGTCACAGCCATGAATCGAGTATACGGATCTGTCTACACGGCTCAGCATCGCCCACATGACCCCTCTAAGCCCCGGGCGACCGAGTTCTCTCCCCCCTCGCGCGATAATCAAGTCAGGTGAGCGACGTGGAGGAGACCCTGAGCGCGGTCGAGCTGCTGCGCAGCGTGCCGCTCTTCGCCGATCTTGAGGAGGACGAGCTGGAGCGCTTCTCGCGGGTCGCGGTGCCGCGCTCGTTCCCGGCCGGGACGCGGGTCTTCCATGAGGGCGATCGCTCCGACGCCTGTTACATCGTCCGCGACGGCAGCTTCCGGGTCACCCGTGAGCACTCCGACGGCCGCGCGATCACCCTGGCAACGATGAGCCGGGGCGAGGTCTTCGGCGAGCTAGCGATGCTCGACGGCGACCTGCGCTCGGCCAGTGCCGAGGCGCTGACCGACGGCGAGCTGTTGGCCCTGCCGGCGGTCGACGTCAAAGCCCTGCTCGCCCGCCATCCCGAGATCTCGGTGAAGCTGGTGGCGGCGTTGGTGCGGCGCCTGCGCGCCGCCAACGTGCGGCTCTCGCGCCAGTCTTTCCAGACCGTCCCCAGCCGTGTCGCCGGCGTCCTCTCCCAGCTTGTCTCCGAGGCCACCCCGGACCGCAGCGAGGAGGGCAGCGAGGTGACGATCCGGATGAACCAGGCTGATCTGGCCCAGCTCGCCGGCACCTCACGCGAGAGCGTCAGCCGCTTCCTTGCCGACCTCGAGCGCTCCGGCGTCGTCCGCTCCGGTCGCGGCCGGGTCACTGTGCTTGACCCGGAGAAGCTGCACAACTACATCTTCTGACGATGAGCGGTTTCGCCGACCTCCGCGAGCGGATGGTCGAGCGGCAGTTGCGCGGGCGCGGGATCGGCGACGAGCGCGTCCTCGAGGCAATGGGCCGGGTGCCGCGCGAGGCCTTCGTCCTGCCCGGGACGCGGCAGCGCGCCTACGCCGACTCGGCGCTGCCGATCGGCGAGGAGCAGACGATCTCCCAGCCCTGGATTGTCGCCGCGATCTGCGAGGCGCTGGAGCTGCGAGGCGAGGAGCGGGTGCTGGAGGTGGGCACCGGCTCCGGCTACTCGGCCTGCGTCCTCTCCCTGCTCGCCGCCGAGGTGGTCAGCGTCGAGCGCCACGAGCCCCTGGCCGAAGGCGCCCGCCGCGTGCTTGCCGCGCTCGGCGTAGAGAACGTCGAGGTCCGGGTCGGCGACGGCAGCCGCGGTGTCCCCGAGCGGGCGCCCTTCGCGGCGATCGCCGTCCACGCCGCCGCCCCGGCGCCGCCACCCGCTTTGATCTCGCAGTTGGCCGAGGGCGGCCGCCTGATCGTCCCGATTGCCGCCGGCGAGAGCGAGCTGCTGACCGTGTTGCGGCGCCGGGGCGAGGAGCTGGAGCAACGCTCGCTCGGCCCCTGTCGCTTCGTGCCGCTGCTGGGCGAGGGCGGCTACTGAGCCGGCGGGCCCCCAGGTTCGCCCTGGCTGCCGGTCAGATACGCTCGCCCCCAATGCGCGGCGGCACCTACGTCCTCAACTTCTACTCGGCGGTCTTCGTCGACCAGCTCAAGCGTGGTCGCAAGACGGCGACGATCCGGCTCGGCGACAAGAGCGGCAAGTACGAGCGCGGCCAGGTCATCTGGGTGACGGTCGGCTTCCGCCACAGCCCGCGCGAGAAGATTTTCACCGCGGTCATCGACGACGTCGAGGTGAAGCGCCTCGGCGAGCTCAGCCGCCGCGACATCGAGCACGACAACCCCGAGTTCCGCCGCCTCGAGGAGGAGATGCGCTTCCTCGAGCAGATCTACAGCCGGCCCGTCTCCGAGGACGACGTCGTCACCGTGATCCGCTTCTCGCAGATCGTCGAGCCGCCGCGGCCGCACCTTGGTAATGGCGAGACGCCGCGCCACAACTGAACCGCGCCCGCCGCGGCGCCGTAGATAGGCGCGCATGGCCGACTACGCCTTCCTCACGACCTGGCTGCTGGATTCGCCGCGGCAACCGGTCTGGGAGGCGATCTACGACCAGGAGCGCTGGCCGAGCTGGTGGCGCGGGGTCGAGGAGGCGGCCGAACTGCGCCCCGGCGACGGCAACGACGGCGTCGGTTCGGTGGCGCGGATGGTCTGGAAGAGCCTCCTGCCCTACCGGGTCGAGTTCGAGGTGACGACGACCCGGGTCGAGCACCCGCACCTGCTCGAAGGCCGCGCCGTCGGCGAGCTGGAAGGGATCGGCCGCTGGCGCTTCTACGAGCAGGAGGGCATCACCGCCGTCCTCTACGAGTGGAACGTGGAGACGACCAAGGCCTGGATGAACGTGCTGGCGCCGCTGCTGCGGCCGGCCTTCGAGTGGAACCACGACTGGGTGATGGCGCGCGGAGGTGAAGGCCTGGCGAAGCTGCTCGGCTGCCGATTGCTTGCGGCCGACTAACCTTCCTCGCTATCCTGCCTTTTGGCACTCGCCCCTAGAGAGTGCCAGGCCTCGTTAAGCCTCGCTAAACGGCTTGCGAAAGCCATTTTCTCGACTTTGCAACCAGATCACCCACCGATAACGGAGGTTCACGGATGAAGCTGAAGCCCCTCGGGGACCGGCTGATCGTCAAGCCGATCGAGGAGGAGGAGACGACCGCCAGCGGCATCGTCCTCCCCGACACGGCCAAAGAGAAGCCGCAGAAGGGCAAGGTCGTCGCTGTCGGCGATGGCGCCGTCAACGAGGACGGCAGCCGCCGCCCGCTCGATGTCGCGGAGGGGGACGAGGTCCTCTACTCCAAATACGGCGGCACCGAGGTCACCGTCGAGGGCGACGAACTGCTCGTGCTGCGCGAGTCAGACGTCCTCGCCAAGGTCGGCTAGCCGGTCCACAGGACTTACGTAACCAAGGAGGACTGAACCAGATGGCTCATAAGGAGCTGAAGTACGCAGAGGAGGCCCGCGGGTCCCTGCAGGCCGGCGTCGACGCCGTCGCCAACGCCGTCAAGGTCACGCTCGGCCCCAAAGGCCGGTACGTCGTGCTCGACAAAAAGTTCGGCGCGCCGACGATCACCAACGACGGAGTCACCATCGCCCGCGAGGTCGAGGTCGAGGACGTCTTCGAGAACCAGGGCGCCCAGCTCGTCCGCGAGGTCGCCACGGCGACCAACGACGTCGCCGGTGACGGCACCACGACGGCGACCCTGCTGGCCCAGATCATCGTCCGTCAGGGCCTCAAGAACGTCGCCGCCGGGGCCAACCCGCTGGCGCTGCGCCGGGGCATCGAGCAGGCCGTCGACGCGGTCGTCGAGAACCTGCGCGAGAAGCAGAGCAAAGAGGTGGCCGGCAAGGAGCAGATCGCTCGCGTCGCCGCCATCTCCGCCGCCGACGACGAGATCGGCAACGTGATTGCCGACGCGATCGAGAAAGTCGGCAAAGACGGCGTGGTGAACGTCGAGGAGGGCCAGACCTTCGGGATGGAGCTCGAGTTCACCGAGGGGATGCAGTTCGACAAGGGCTACATCTCGCCGTACATGGTCACCGACCAGGACCGCATGGAGGCGGTGCTGGAGGACCCCTACATCCTCATCGCCAATCAGAAAATCGGCTCCGTGCGGGACATCCTGCCGGTGCTCGAGCAGGTGATGCAGGGCGGCAAGCCGCTCCTGATCGTGGCCGAGGACGTCGAGGGCGAGTGCCTGGCGACCCTGGTCGTCAACAAGCTCCGCGGCACCTTCACCGGCGTCGCCGTCAAAGCCCCCGGCTTCGGCGACCGCCGCAAGCGGATGCTCGAGGACATCGCGATCCTCACCGGTGGCGAGGTGATCACCGAGGAGATGGGCCTGAAACTGGAGAACACCCAGCTCGCCCAGCTCGGTAAGGCACGCCGCGTCGTCGTCTCCAAGGACACCACCACCGTGATCGACGGTGGCGGTGACGCCGAGGACATCAAGGGCCGGATCAAGCAGATCAAATCGGAGGTCGAGAACACCGACTCCGACTTCGATCGCGAGAAGCTCCAGGAGCGCCTCGCCAAGCTGGCCGGCGGTGTCGCTGTGGTCAAGGTCGGCGCTGCCACCGAGACCGAGATGAAGGAGAAAAAGCACCGCGTCGAGGACGCGCTGCAGGCGACCCGTGCCGCCCTCGAGGAGGGCGTCGTCCCGGGTGGCGGCGTGGCCCTGCTGAACGCCCAGGCCGGCCTCGACCCGGAGAAGCTCGCCAGCGACGCTGACGAGGTGACCGGTGCCCGGATCATCCACCGGGCGCTGGAGGAGCCGGTCCGCCAGATCGCCGAGAACTCCGGCCTGGAGGGCTCGGTCGTCGTCAACAAGGTCCGTGACCTCAAGGACGGCGAAGGCCTCAACGCGGCCAACGGCGAGTACGGCGACCTGATCAAGGCCGGCGTCATCGACCCGACCATGGTCACCCGTTCTGCCCTGCAGAACGCCGCCTCGATCGCCAAGAACATCCTCGTGACCGAGGCGATCATCGCCGAACCGCCGGAGGAAAACGGCGGCGGCGGTATGCCCGGTGGCGGTATGCCGGACATGGGCGGCATGATGTAAATCGCCTTCAGGCGATTGCTGTACCGGGGCCCGGCCAAAAGCCGGGCCCCTTTGGGCTACTTCACCTTCGCTTTCTTTTCCTGCGGCGGCAGCGGTGGGTATTCGCCGAGGTTGTATTCGGCGTATTCCGGGAAGGTGGGGCGGCGGACCTTGAGGCGGAGGGCGTTGACGGTTTCGGGGTAGAGCTTCAGTTCGTAGTGTTGTTGCCGGCGCCGAAGCCGTTGTAGTAGACGAGCATCCGCGTGCGTGGATGTTTGACGCTCCAGGCGACCAACTGGTTGACGAATTTCGGTTCGTCTACGCCTGAGACCGCCCACTCGGTCAGGGCCAGCGGCTTGTTGCGCCACTGTTTGCCGACGTAGAAGCGGTTGAGGTCTTTCCAGACGGGATATTCGTTGTAGAAGTCGGTGCCGGCCCAGTCGACCCAGCGGCTGCCCGGCCAGTAGTTGCCGGGGAAGTTCCCTTTGACCCGCGGCGAGCCGCCGGGCAGCGGGCTCCAGATGATGCTGACCAGGGCTTCCGGCAGCACTTCCGGGTTTGGGCCCTTGGTCCGGTTCAGCGGCGGCAGGCCGATTTCGGCCAGGGTCGCGTTGATCCCTTCCAGCGTCTGGCCGCCGCGGACGATGGCGACGATGCGGCGGAAGGCCTCTTTGTACCAGTAGGGCGAGTGTTCGCCGCCTTTCGGCGTGCCGTCGCAGTTGAACGCCGACCAGACGTTGAGGCAGCGGTTCGGCTCGCCCAGCGGCCGCAGGTAGCCGAGCACGCCGTGTTTGGCGAGGAAGTCGTTCAACTGCAGCAGGTAGTCGTCGCCGGCGCCGAGGGCGATCTGCTCGGGGGTGATGATCTCGGCCAGCGTCTGGTCGTTGGCGCTGGAGATCGCCAGGATCGGCCGGGTGCCGGTTTCGCGCCAGCGTTCGTAGGCCGAGTTGAGGCTGTTCCCCCAGGGATGGAAGGTCTCCAGCAGGGCCGGGTGCTTGCCGATCAGTTCGGCGAATTCGTTGAATTCCGTCGTCGAGCCGCGGTCGCTGACGCCGAAGAAGACGTTCGGCTTCGGCGGCACCAGCGTTCGCGCTGCTGCTGCGGGTGCCAGCAGCGCCGCCAGCACGGCGCTGAGCACGAGGGCCCTCCTAAGAGTCGTCCTCCAAGACATCGCTCATCCTTCGCGGTTCGACGCCGAGCGCCTGCACATCAGCGGTGCCGCGCTCGCTGACCATAGAGACCTCCATCAACTCGGCCTCCTCCCAGGTAGCGAACACGGACTCGCCGAAAAGGGAGCGGCCGGCAAGCAATCCCGCACGCACGAAGCCGAGCGGCAAATGGACGAGTGGTCGGGGCCGGCCGGCGATGCGGCTGACCAGGTCGGACATGTCGTCGTAGGTGAGCGTCTCCGGCCCGGCCAGCTCGTAGCGGGGCCGCGCCTCGCCGCCCAGCGCCAGCGCCGCGGTCACGCAGCGGGCGACGTCATTGGCCCAGATCGGCTGGAAGGCAGCGTCGCCGGGCCCGGAGACCGGCAGCACGGGCAGGAAGGAAAAGCGGCGCAGCAGCGTCATCCAGGGGTCGCTGTGGTCGTAGACGATCGAGGGCGCGAAGACGGTCGTCGCCAGCGGTGAGGAGCGCACCGCCTGCTCAGCCAGCCACTTGGCGCGGAAGAAACGGGTGCGCTGGGCGGCATAGGCGTCGAGGGCGCTGAAGAAGACGAAGCGACGGACGCCGCTGCGCTCGGCCGCCCGCAGCAGCCGCACGGTCGCCAGCCCGTTTAGCTCCTCGATCCGCTTCGGCGGCTGGTCGCGGATCGTCGCCGCCAGGTGGACCACGGTGTCGACCCCGCGCAGCGCCTGCCGCACCAGGTAGGGGTCGGACATCTGGCCGAGGTCGCCGAGGGCGATCTGCACGTCGACCCGTCGTGCCCCCAGCCGCCGCGGCTCCCGCACCAGGCAGCGCACGTCCTCGCCGCTCTCCAGCAGCAGCGGCAGCAGCCGCGAACCGATGCTTCCCGTCGCCCCCGTCAGCAGCAGCATTGGCGCCGATGCTAGCGGTGGTGTTTGCGCGGGCTCTGCTTGGCGACGAGCCGGAGCGCGACCCTGGCCCCGGCCGGCCGGGTGGAGCCGGCTGCCGGACTCGACGAGGCGACCACGAACCGCTCCCGCAGGTTCGGCCGCGGCCGGGGCTGCCTGACGATCCCCAGCGCACAGTTGGCCTTGGTGAGTGCCACCTGGGCCGTCTTCAGCGGCTTGCCGATGAGCTTGGGGACGACGCAACCGGGCGGGGCTGGGGCGGGGGCGGCGGGCGGCGCGGAGCCCGGACCCGAGGAGGACGGGGAGGTTTCGGTTGGCGGGACGATCGTTTCGTTCGGCTTGACGATCGCTTTCACCAGCCGCCGGTAGGAGATCGGGGCCGAGCAGGCGGAGGTGTTTTCGGCAGCGTCGGTGGCTTTGGCGGAGAACAGCGCTTCCGTCCCTTCGGCGACCGTGATGCCGACCGAGATCCCCGCCGATTCCAGTCCCGCCGCCGTCCCGGTCGCGATCGCGGCACCGCTGCAGCCAGCCCCGAGGTAGAGGGCCACGGTCGAGCTCGCCGGGGCGCTGCCGAGGATTCGCGGCGTCGCCGCTTCGCCCGGTGAAGCGGGGCTGGTGCCCGTCAGATGTGGCGGTTCGGGCGGCATCACCGTGACCAGCCGCCGGTAGGAGATCGGGGCCGAGCAGGTTGAGGTGTTGGTGGCGGCGTCGGTAGCCGTGGCCGAGAACGTTTCTTCCGTTCCTTCGCGACGGTGATCCCGGTCGAGATCCCCGTCGATTCCAGTTCCGCCGCCGTCCCGGTCGCGATCGGCGCACCGTTGCAGCCGGCTTCGAGGTAGAGGGCGATGGTGGCGCCCGCCTCGGCTGCTGCCGATGATCCGCGGCGTCGCGCCTTCGCCGGGCGAGGCAGGGATCGTGGCGGTCAGCTGCGGCGGGTCCGGGGGCGTTTCGTCGGGCGTCACCTCTTCGTAGCTGATCGGGGCCGAGCAAGGCGAGGTGATTTCCGTCGCGTCCGTAGCCGTCGCGCTGAACTGGCTGGAGCTGTTGTCGGCGACTTCCACCGCGATCCCTGGCGCGGCCAGTTCCGCGGCCGTTCCGCCGGCGACCGGCGCGCCTTCGCAGGCCGCCCCGGCGTAGATGTCGACCTGCGTTTCGCTTTCGGCCGTGCCGACGATCATCGGGTGGTTCTCGTTGGCCGGCGAGGGCGGATCGGTCGCTTCCAGCACCGGTACGGGAGGCATCTCGTCGAGCGCGGCAAGGGATTTCGCCACATCGAGGCGGCCCCCGGTCACGGTTTTCCCTTGCAGCGACGTCACCGGATCCACGCCGCGCAGAAGGGCCTGTCGCACTTCGCTGACGCTTGCCGTCGGTTTGGCGGAGAAGAGCAGCGCCGCGGCGCCGGTCACCTGCGGCGCCGCCATCGAGGTGCCCTGGAGGAAGGCATAGCCCGACGCCTGGCCGACCGGCTCGGTGCATTCCAGTTCGATGTTGTCCAGCCAGACGCCGTCCGAGGCGGTCGGGGCGCTGCCGGCGGCGTAGCTGAAGCGGACGCTGACTTCTCCGCCCGCCGTCAGGGCTTCTTCCAAGGGGAGGAAGAAACGCCCCGAGGCTGGTCGGCGAACGCGTCACGACCGGAGACCCGTTCAGCGAGCACTTCGTAGCGGAAGACGCCGGTGCTTCCGAGCGAGACCGTGCGGCTCTGCCACAGGGTGCAGGGCCTGAAGCCGGGGGCGATCGTCACCGGCACCGAAGTCGATGCGCGCGTCGTATTGGCGACCGGGGCGGCCCGAGGAGAGTCGCTGATGCCGAACGAGGTGAGCGGCGCCTCGTTGGTCCGGGCGAAGCCGCCGTTGACACCGCTGGCGGTCCATTTCGAAGCGAAGTCTTCCTGCTCGAACTGGTCGTCGATCAGCAGCCGTACCGGGTAGGTGCTGAGGATCTGGGTCCCAGGGGCGCCGAGGTCCACCGAGGCCGCCCCCAGTCCGAGAAGCTCGCCAGTTGGTCCGCTTGGTCGGTGGCGGCGACGCAGACGATGTTGTCGATCGCGCCGGGGACGGGCGGGTTGGGTTCGACATCGGGCTGGTAGTCGCAGGGGTAGTGGGGCCCTTCGGCGCCGCTTCTGGGGCGTCGTTGTCGCCGGCGTCGTTGCCGGCCGAGGTGACGATCAGGAGGTTGGGATGTTCGGCGATCGCGTTCCGCTCGGCGGTGCTGGGGAAGTTGCTGCCCAGCGACATGTTGGCCGCCCGCGCGCCCTTTTCGGCGGCGTAGTTGATGGCGGCGATCTGGGAGGAGACCGGGCAGCGCAATTCGTTGAGGCTGGGGAAGTGGGAGCAGACCCGCAGCGGCATGATCCGCACGTTCTGGGCGACGCCGCTGATGCCGACGCCGTTGTTGCCCTCGGCGCCGATGATCCCGGCGGTGTGAACCCCGTGGCCGCCGGAGACCAGGTCTTCGTCGGTCGGGTCGCCGTCGACGGTCGGGCTTTCGCCATTCGGCCCGACGAAATCGGCGCCGTGGACGTCGTCGATGATCCCGTCGCCGTCGTCGTCGATCCCGTTGCCGGGAATCTCGCCCGGATTGGTCCAGGCGACGTTCGCCAGGTCCGGATGTTCGAAGCGGTAGCCGGAGTCGATGTCGGCAACCACGACCGAGGGGATGCCGACGGTCCTGTTCCAGGCGCTGGTGGCGTTGATGTCGTCCCCGGCGACGGCCCCGCTGAACCCGTCGATGCCAGAACCCAGGTTCTGCAGTGCCCATTGTTCGCCGAACAGGGGGTCATCCGGGATCGAGTTGGGGGCGCTGTAGGAGTTGCGTTCGGCCACCTCTACCGCCGGGTCAGCGTTGAGCGCGGTGAGGGCCGCGTGGGCCGACTGGCCCGTTTCGACTTCGACTAGCTGGAAGCGGCGGTTGCCGAGGTCGGAGTTGAATTCGACTTCGGCTTCTTCCCGGGCTTCGACTTTTTCCCCGTGGTCGGCGCCGCCCGCCCACTGCACGATCAGTTCCGTTGGCGAGAAGACCGCCGGCGGGGTTGCCGGAGCGCCGCTGTGCGCGACCTCTTCCGGCGCAGCCCAGGCAGCCGGCGCACAGGCGAGTGCGGCGAGCACGATGGCGGCGATCGACGAACCCAGTCGAGGCATACGAAAAGGAAGGATAGGGTCGGCCGCGCTGGGGCCTAGACGATGGGCTGAAGTGGTGCCGCGGGACGCCGCTGCACCCCCCAATCCCTAAAATGGGCGTTCGCGCTTGGCCGGGGTCCCCGGCGGGCACCCGGAAACCGACTTAGGAGAAGCACCGAATGACCTATGTCATCGCCGAGCCATGCATCGGCCAGAAGGACAACTCGTGCGTCGAGGTTTGCCCTGTCGACTGCATCCACCCGACGCCGGATGAGCCCGATTACGACAACGTCGAGCAGCTCTACATCGACCCGGACGAGTGCATCGACTGCGACGCCTGCGTCGAGGCCTGCCCGGTCGACGCCTGCTTCGCCGAGGACCAGCTCCCCGCCGAGTGGGCGAAATACGCGGAGATCAACGCCAACTACTTCAAGAGCAAGGCCGCGTAGCCAAAACTCGCAGAAGCTGGAAAGGGCCGCCTTCGGGCGGCCCTTTTTTGTGCCGTGACGCCGGCGGCTACTGCACGACCGGCAGCGGCGTGCCGCTGACCGGGGGCGCTTCCGCCGGACTCGGGGTCGCCTGCAGGACGGGCAGCTCCTGCGGGGTGGCGGCGACTATCCCGCGGGCGGCCTGGCGGATCGCCTGCGAGGCCGGGGCGTCGGGCTCGGCCAGGGCCAGCGGCGAGCCGTTGTCGGCGTGCTCGCGGAGCGGCTCGGAGAGCGGCACCTTGCCCAGCAGCGGCACGTCGAGCTCATCGGCAAGGAGCTGGCCGCCGCCCTCGCCGAAGATCGTGAAGCGCTCACCGTCGGGGGTCGTGAAGCCGGACATGTTCTCGATCACGCCGAGGATCTCGAGGTCGAATTTCTTCGCCATCTCGGCGCCGCGGTGGGCGACCGACTGCGCCGCTGGCTGCGGCGTAGTGACGACGATGAACTTGGCCTGCGGCAGCAGTTGCGCCAGCGTCATCGAGACGTCGCCAGTCCCGGGCGGCAGGTCGAGCAGCAGGTACTCCAGCTCGTCCCAGGCGACGTCCTCGAGGAACTGCTGGATCGCCTTGTGCAGCATCGGGCCGCGCCAGACCACGGCGGCGTTCTCCTCGACGAAGAAGCCGATCGACATCACCTTGACGCCGCCGGCCCCGTCGAGCGGCAGGATTTTGCGCTCGCCGTTCACTTCCGGTTTGCCGTTGACGCCGAGCATGCGCGGGATCGAGTAGCCGTAGACGTCGCAATCGAGGGCCCCGGCCGGATGGCCTTCGGCGGTCAGCGCCGCGGCCAGGTTGGCGGTCATCGTCGACTTGCCGACACCGCCCTTGCCGGAGGAGACGCAGATCACGTTTTTGACCTTGGCAAGGGCGCCCTGCGGCAGCTTGCCGCGGCCGAGAGTCTGCTGTAGCTGGCTTTTCTCCTGATCGGAGAGGACGTCGAAGCCGACCGCGACCTCGGTCACACCTTCCAGCTCGCCGACGCGCTGGGCGACGGCCTGTTCGAAGTGCGAGCGGATTGGGCAGCCGGCCGTGGTCAGCGAGACGACGACCTCGACGCGGCCGCTCTCCTTGACCTCGATCGAGCGCACCATGCCCAGCTCGACGATGGAGCGGCGCAGCTCGGGGTCGATGACGGCGCGTAGCTGCTCGGTTATCTGGTCCTGCGTGGGGAGTGGCATCGGGGCCATTCTCGCAAAGGCGCCGTTTCGGCCGAGCCGCGCCGGCCCGGGGGGAGAGTTCGCGGCCGCCACCGCTTGACGCCCGGCACACAAGCGAGCGAAGGAGGAGCGATGTCGGGGACGCGGGGCGGTAGGGGACGGCTGCTGGCGATGGCGGTGGGGTTGGCGATCGGATTGGTGCTGCTGGCGGCCGGCGAGGCGCGAGCGCGGCCGTTCTCGGTTGCCCAGTGCGGCTGGGGCGCCGGCGTCGACGCCGACTGGGCGGATTCGACCGGCGGCGCCAAGTTCCGGCCCGATGCCTTCTGCGCCGGCGTCGAGGGCGATCACCTGAAGAGCTTCACCCGCGACGGCCAGGGGACCGTCTCCGGCACTCGCTTCGCCCGCTGGCGCTGGGTGGCACCGCCCGGCACCGGAATCATCGGCGTCAGCGGCACCTGGTGGCACACGCTTCACGACGGGATCGAGCAGCGCATCGGTTTCGGCAACGCCGGCGGCGGCTTTGACGCCTTCGCCACCGCTGCCGCCACCGACGTCACCCCGGGCGGCTTCATCAAGACCGTCTGGCCACCGCAGCCGGCGCTCGAGGACCGGCTGCTCTGCGCCCGTGCCGACAGCAAGTCGTGCGCGCTGGATCCCGGTTCTTGGTCGGCAACGCGGGCGCTGGTGATCACGATCGAGGACGCGACGCCGCCGGCGGCGCAGATCAGCGGCGACCTGCTTTCCGGCGACTGGCGGCGTGGCGACGTCGACGTGGTCGTCGGTGGCAACGACGCCGGCTCTGGAGTTCGCTACGGCGACACCAGGGTTGATGGCGCCACCGTCGTCTTCAACGAGTACGACTGCCCCAAGGTCTTCGTCAACGGGCAGTGGATGGGGACGCGGATGCGGCCCTGTGCCGCCGCCGACTCGACCACCCACCGGATCATCACCAACACTTTCAGCGACGGGCCGCACACGCTCCTCCACTGCACTGAGGACTTCGCCGGCAACGGCGCCTGCACCGGCGACTACACGGTGCGCTTTGACAACAACCCGCCGGTCCGTCCGCAGGCGGCCGCAGTTGCGGGCGGCGACGGCTGGCACCGGGTCGACGACTTCGACGTCAGTTGGACCAACCCGGACCAGGGGCCGGCGAGCCCGATCGCCGGCGTCTCCTGGCGCTTGCTCGGCCCCGGCCTCGACACCGGCGTCCAGTTCTCCCCGGGGCGCGGGCGGGTGGCGCTCAGCGACCTCACCGTGCCGGCTGCCGGCTCTTACGCGCTACAGCTCTGGCTGCGCGACGAGGCGGGGAACGAGTCTCCGCCCACGGCCGTGACGCTGCCGCTGCGCCTTGACGACGTGCCTCCTGGGGTCGCTTTCGCGGTCGAAGAGGAGGGCAAGGGGATCCCGGGGCAGGTCCGCGCTGATGTGGTCGATGCCCATTCCGGCCCTGCCGGGGGCACGATCTCCTACCGCCGGCTCGGGGTCGAGGCCTGGACCGAGCTGCCGACGAAGCTGCAGGAAGGCGACGCCACTGGCCGGGCGCACCTGGTTTCACCGCTGCCGGAGCTGGCGCCAGGCTCATACGTCTTCCGCGTCGAGGCAGTCGACCGGGCGGGGAATCGCAAGGCGACGACGCTGCGCGCCGACGGCACCGAGATGGCGATTCGCAAGGTGCCGCCGCCCCCGGTCGCTCCGCAGCGGGCGCTGCCGGCGCCGGCGCCGAAGGGGGCGCCCGGCTCTGCCCGCGCCCATGCCCGCGTCAAGACGCGCCTCTTGGCGCGGTTGAGGAGTGGTCATGGGCAAGGGGACTCGCTGACGGTCCCGTTTGGGGCGACGGCGCTGGTCAGCGGCCGCCTTACTGGTGCCGATGGCACCGGCATTGGCGGGCGTCGGGTGCGGGTGGTGGCGCGGCCATCGAGTGGGGACCCGGGGGCGGTCGCCGCCGTCACGGCTGTGACCGGTGAGCGCGGCGGCTTCGAGCTGCGCTTGGCTGCCGGGCCGTCGCGGCGGCTTGCGGTCCAGTTCGCCGGCGATGAGGACTTTGAGGCGGCGACCCGGGCTCCCTTGGAGTTGCGGGTGCGGTCCGGTCTGACGCTGCGGGCGGCGCCACTGAAGCTGATGACCGGCCAGGTCGTTCGCTTCAGCGGCCACGTTCGTGGCGCGGGCATCCCGCACCCCGGCAAGCTGGTCGCGATCCAGTACCTGGAGGCGGCCACCCAGCGCTGGCGACCGGTCCTGGTGACGCGCAGCGACGAGGCCGGTCGCTTCCACGCCCGCTACCGCTTTCGCTACGTCGAGGGCAGGGCGGCGATCCGCTTGCGGGCGACTGCCCTGGCGGAGGAGCACTGGCCGTATTTGCCCGGCTCCTCGCGGCCGCTGACCGTCCGCGTCCACGGTCGGTAGGGTGGCTGCCATGTCTCAAGCCACCCTTCACACCAGCGCCGGGGCGATCGTCCTCGAGCTCCATGACGACGACGCCCCGAAGACGGTCGAGAACTTCCGCAAGCTCGCCGCCGACGGTTTCTACGACGACCTGGTTTTCCACCGCGTGATCCCCGATTTCATGATCCAGGGCGGTTGCCCAGAGGGAACCGGGACCGGCGGTCCCGGCTACACCTTCGAGGACGAGTTCAACGACCACAAGGTCGTGCGGGGCGCGCTGGCGATGGCCAACGCCGGGCCGAACACCAATGGCTCGCAGTTCTTCATCGTCACCACCGGCGCCGCGCCCTGGCTCGATGGTAAGCACACGGTCTTCGGTGAGGTCACCAACGGGATGGACGTCGTCGATGCGATCGAGTCGACGCCGACCGACGCCCGCGACAAGCCGCTCGAGCCGCAGACGATCGAGCGCGTCGAGCTCTCCGAGTAACGGGTTCCGCGTGGGGCGCGGCTAGTCCGCGCCCCCGTCGGTCGCCAGCTCCGACCAGAAGCGGACCCACTCGCGCTCGTGCGCGATGCCGGCGCGCAGGGCGAGGACCATCCCCGCCGGCACGTTCCCCTCGATCTCTGCGACCAGCTTCTCGTAGCTGGCGAGGTTGCGGCGGTGGGCGGGTAGCTGCGCCGCTGCCATCGTTTCCGGGTCGGCGCCGAAGAAGATCTTCAGCAGGCCGGGGTCGCGCAGCTCGCCCAGTTCCCCGGTCGGCTCGGCGACCCAGTTCGCCAGCGTTTTCTTCCCGCTCGCGGTCAGCTTGTAGTGCTTGCGGCGGCGGCCGCCGCTCTCCCGACGCTCGCTCAGGAAGCCGGCTTTCGCCAGTCGCTCGGGCTCGGCGTAGAGCTGGGCGTGGGGGAGCGACCAGAAGTCGCCGAGGCTGGCGGCGACGGCCTGCTTGAGGTCGTACGGGGTCGCCTCACCGGCCTCGGCGACGAGGCCGAGCACGATGTAGGAGGTGGGGGTGAGGCGGATCAGGTTTGACATCGGTACGGGCAAGATGGTATTAATCACACGGTCCGAAACAGACTATCGGGAGGTGCGTGAAATGGAAGCGTTGACGGCGGAGACAGTAGCCCGGCCCGGTTATCGGACGGGTTTTGCCACCCTCGACACCGAGGTGGAGATCGACTCCTTGCCGGTCGAGGGCGAGGTCCCCGGCTGGCTCAGCGGCATGCTCCTGCGCAACGGGCCGGCCAAGTTCGAGGTCGGCGAGCGCTCCGTCAACCACTGGTTCGACGGCCTGGCCATGCTCCACCGCTTTTCCTTCGCCGACGGCGAGGTCTCCTACGCGAACCGCTTCCTCCGCACCAACGCCTACCGCGAGGCGGTCGCCGGGCGAGTCTCCTACAGCGAGTTCGCCACCGATCCCTGCCGCTCGGTCTTCAAGCGCCTGACGACGATGTTCCGGCCGGCCCTGACCGACAACTGCAACGTCAACCTGGCCCGGCTCGGCGATGAATACGTGGCGATGACCGAGACGCCGGTCCCAGTCGCCTTCGACCCCGACACGCTCGAGACCCTCGGGGTTGCCGCCGCGCCCCCCGGCCACCATGCCACCGCGCACCCGCATCACGATCCCGAGCGCGGCGAGATGCTGGCCTACGTGACCAAGTTCGGGCGCCGCTCCGAGTACCGGCTCTTCGCCCAGCGCGACGGCAAGCAGCGGATCATCGGCCGCCACAAGGTCGCTGAGCCCTCTTACATGCACTCCTTTGCGATCAGTGAGCGCTATCTGGCTTTGGTCGCCTTCCCCTTCGTCCTCAACCCGATGGACCTGGTGCTCGGCCGTCGCAGCTTCGTCGAGAGCTTCTCCTGGAAGCCGGAGCGGGGGACCGAGATCCTCGTCTTCGAGCGTGAGACCGGGGCCTTGCGGGGCAGCTACATGGCCGAGCCCTGCTTCTCCTTCCATCACATCAACGCCTTCGAGCGCGGCGACGACGAGTTGGTGATCGACATGGCCGCCTACGACGACGCCTCGATCGTCGAGGGCCTCTACCTCGATCGGGTGCGGCGGGAAACGCCGCGGTCCGCCGCCACCGCCAAGGTGCTCCGCTACACGGTCGACCTTGGCGCCGGCACGGTCACCGAAGAGCGCATCGGCGCCGCCCAGATCGAGCTGCCGCGGATCGACTACCGCGCCCGCAACACCCGCCCCTACCGCTTCGTCTACGGGATCGGCGTCCATGGTGAGCCCGAGGAGGCCGAGTTCGCCGACCAGCTAGTCAAGATCGACGTCGAGAGCGGTGCCGAGAGCGCCTGGTGGGAGCCCGGCAGCTTCCCCGGCGAGCCCGTCTTCGTGCCCAGCCCCGAGCCGGGACGGGCCGAGGACGAGGGGGTTCTGCTCTCGGTTGTCCTCGACGGCCGCGCCTCCAGCTCCTACCTGCTGGCGCTCGACGCGGCGACGATGGCGGAGCTGGGGCGGGCGCGGGTGCCGCACCACATCCCCTTCGGCTTCCACGGCCAGTACTTCACCTAGCCACCCCGGTTCCGGGTCGGTCGAGGCGCCTAGCCGTTGGGCTCGGGCGTCTCGGCCTGGCTGTGGCGTTCGCGCCGCCGCCGCAGGCCCTCGCCCGGGCGCCAGAGGCTGACCAGGCCGGCGACCAGGGTGACGAGGAAGATCTGCCCCAGCATCATCTCCAGCCCGGTGATCATCCGGCCCGGCTGGCCGCCCGGCACGAGGTCGCCGTAGCCGGTCGTGGTCAGCGTCGTGTAGCTGAAGAAGAGGAAGTCGCTGCCGCTGGGATGGGCGACGCCTTCGAAGAAGGGGCCGGCCTGGAGGCGGTCGATGGTGCCGTAGGCGTAGGTGAAGAGGAGGCCGAGGGCGGCGTAGACGCTGAGCGCGCCGAGGATCGTGCGCGAGCCGATCCGGGGAGCACTGATGACGCGACCGATCACCGCCGCCATCGCCACCGCCAGCAGGGTGATCTGGATCAGCGAGGCGAAGTCGAGGAAGGCGTGGGCGCCGCTGATCGCCTCGAGGACCGCCAGCAGCACCGTCAGGGCCAGGAGCCAGATCGCGGTGCGGACAAGCCGTGGCGGCGAGTGCGAGCTGGTCAGGGCGACGATCGAGGTGAGGCTGGTGGAAATCGTGATGGCGACGGCGCCCCAGCCACGGTTGCTCAGCAGCGAGGTGAGGACGTAGGTGAGGAGGACGAGCAGCAGCACGAGGCCGAAGGCGTCGCGGATGCGTTCGGCTCGGAGCATCCAGCGTTCGCGCCGCCGTGCGCGCATTGCGGACCTGTCCATATTGGCTCGTTCGGGCGGGCCGCTCGCATTCCTGCCGGCTGCGCCGGGCGGCTCGAACCGTTCAGCCCGGCTCGCCGGCGGCGTGATCGAGCCGGCGCGCCAGCTCCCGCAGGTGCTCGCGCAGCTCCGGCGGCTCGTGCACCTCGACCTCGACGCCCAGCATCGCGATCCGCATCGCCATCCAACCGAGGTCGTCGTCGCCCGTCCGGTACTCGCAGCGTCTCCTCGTCGATCGGCTCGATCGGGCCCCAGGTAGGAGGGCAGGCGCGCCGTCATCTCCGCCGCCGGGGCGTGGACGGTGACCCGGGCCTCGTAGCGGCTGGGGGCGCCGGAGATGCTCTGGCCGACGTAGGCGGCCGCGCTCTCGGCCGGCAGCGCGCGGCGGCGCGAAGCGGACGCCGGTCGCCGCCGGCCGCTCGAGCCGGTCGACGCGGAAGGTGCGCCAGTCCTCGCGGCGGCGGTCCCAGGCGACGAGGTACCAGCGGCGGCCCGAGGTTGACCAGCGAGTGCGGCTCGACCTCGCGCCGCGTCTCGGTCGCCCTCGCGGCTGCGGTAGGCGAAGCGCAGGCGCTCGCAGTCGCGGCAGGCGGCGGCGATCACGGTCAGGTGCTGGGGGTCGACCGGTCGGGCCGCGACCGCGGCGGGCGCGATCGTCGCCAGGCCGAGCGCCGACGACGCGGCGGCGCAGGTGGGCGGGCAGGACCTGCTCGAGCTTGACCAGCGCGCGCACCGACGGTCTCCTCGATGCCGCTGACCGACGCGCCGCGCGGCGGTGCGCAGGCCGACCGCGATCGCGATCGCCTCCTCCTCGTCGAGCAGCAGCGGCGGCATCGCCGTCCCCGCCCGCAGCCTGTAGCCGCCGGCCGGGCCGGTCAGCGACTCGACCGGGTAGCCGAGATCGCGCAGCCGCTCGACGTCGCGCCGCACCGTGCGGCGCGGAGACCTCGAGCCGCTCGGCCAGTTCGGCACCCGGCCAGTCGCGGCGCGCCTGCAGCAGCGCCAGCAGCTCCAGCAGTCGGCTCGAGGTCTCGCTCACGGCAATTTCATGGTCCCGGAAATTGAGGACAGATCCTGACCTAAACCATTCATAGCGTGCACGCCTCGCAAACGACGGAAGGAGCAGTGATGAGCGATCGAGATAGGTACATCCCCGGCGTCCCCTGCTGGGTGGACACGACCCAGCCCGACCCCGAGGCGGCGCGCCGAGTTCTACGGCGGCCTCTTCGGCTGGGAGCTGGAGGACACGATGCCGCCGGACGCCCCCGGCCAGTATTTCGTCGCCCGGCTGAGCGGTGGTGACGTCGGCGCGATCAGCTCGCCGATGGGCGATGCGCCGCCGCTCGCGACCTGGAACACCTACGTCTGGGTCGAGAGCGCCGACGCCACCGCGGCCAAGGTGCGTGAGGCGGGCGGCACCGTTCTCGCCGAGCCCTTTGACGCCGCCGACGCGGGCCGCATGGCCGTCTGCGCCGACCGCGAGGGGGCGGTGTTCTGCCTCTGGGAGGCGAAGCGGCACCGCGGCGCTGCCGTCGTCAACGAGCACGGCTCGCTCAACTTCAACGACCTCAACACCCGCGACCTCGAGGGCGCCAAGGAGTTCTACGGCGCCGTCTTCGGCTGGGAGACGCTGGAGATGGGCGGCGGTTTCGCGATGTGGACCCTGCCCGGCTACGGTGACTTCCTCGACGAGCTGAACCCGGGGACCGCGGCGCGGATGCTGGAGATGGGCGCTCCGGTCGGGTTCGAGGATGTGGTCGCCAGTCTCAACCCCATTGCCGCGGACCAGGCCGAGACCCCGGCCCACTGGGGCGTCACTTTCGGCGTCGACGACGCCGACGCAATCGCCGCCACGGCGCGCGAGCTCGGCGGCACGGTGGTGGTCGAGCCCTTCGACGCTCCCTGGGTGCGGATGACCGTCATCACCGACCCGCAGGGCGCCGCCTTCACCGCCAGCAAGTTCGTGCCGGAGAACAAGGACCTGGCCCTCGAGGCCGACACCGCGACGGGCTCTTAGCCCGTCGCGGGGGTCACCCGCCCGAATCGAGCTCGAGCAGGAAGTTGCGGAAGAGAGGGTCGGGGACGCGCCAGCTTCGAGGTGCGTCCTGTTCGACGATGCCGGCATCGCGCAGGGCCCGCAGGGTGTCGTTGGCGATCTTCGAGTTCAGTCCCGAGTACAGCGGGTGGCCGCCGGCGACTCGCACCGCAAGGCGCTGGGCGTGACGGCCCAGCGCCCGGACCCGAGCCAGGGTCTGCTCGTGCTTTGGCAGGTCGGCAAGCTGCGCGGCCCGGATGCCGGCGCCGACGTGCGCCTCGGCCACGGCTCGAGTGCCGTCGACCATCGCTGCCTCGTGCGTCCAGCGCGCGATCAGCATCGTGGTCCGGGGATGGCCCTCACCGGCGAGGACCAGTCGCTCCAGCGCTTCCGGCCCGATCGTGCACTCCTCCTCGGCCAGGCGCGCCTGGATCCCCAACCGCCAGTCCTCAACTGGAATCGGCGGCAGTGGGTAGAAGGATCCGAACTGGCTCAGCGCCCGCTCCTCGGTCGCAAAGAGGTCACGCATCAGATGCTCGATCGAGCCGGCGAAGAGAAAGCTGACATCGGGTGAGCGCTGAAAGATCGCCCGCATGCGCTTGGTTAGCCGATCGGAGTCGCCAAAGGGCCGGCGCGGTGCCGCCACCTCCTGGAACTCGTCGAAGAAGACGACGAAGCGCCGCCCGTCCGCCTTTGCGATCCGCTGCGGGAGCTCCAGCGCGTAGTCCAGGTATCGATCGGGGTCGCGTTCGGCGAGCCCGGGCCGGAAGGCGATCTCCAACTCCTCGCCGAGCTCGGCACTGGCACGGGCGCTCGCCGTGAGCGCGGCGGCTTCGCTCAGGGCCCTGCCGGTGCGCCGTGCTTTCAGGGCCAGCCGTTGTAGGGCGCCACGATTGGAGATGGTCGCTAGGACAAGCCGCTCGGCCAGCTCGGCGGCATCGGCGACGCGGAATAGGTCGACTGCGGCGACATAGCAGCCTTCGCCGGCAGCCATTTCTAGCGCCGCATCGCAGACGCTCGTCTTGCCGGTGCGCCGAGGGCCGGCGATGACCAGATTGCCGCCGCCGGCGAGAGAGCGGGCGATCGCCGCTACCTCCTCGTCGCGACCGATCATCCTCTCGGCCGGAATCGGAGTGTCGGTGGGGAAGAGTTCGCCGCTCCCAAGTCTGATATTACCCATCTAGTAACAAGACATTACCAGATAGGTAAGAAATGAATTGGCTGCGACGGAGGGGGTGGGATTCGAACCCACGAGACGCTTGCGCGCCCACCGGTTTTCAAGACCGGCGCATTCAACCGCTCTGCCACCCCTCCGGGGTGGTGCGGGGGCTGATGCTAAAGCTCCTGGCTTTGCATCAAGTTTGCTCGCGCTGATTGGATTCCATGCATGCGCAAGTTGTTGCTACTGGCGTCGGCGTGTGTCTTCTTCGACGTCGCCTTTTTTGCCGCGATTGCCCCACTGCTGCCGGAGTACGTCGACCACCTCGGTCTCAGCAAGGCCGAAGCGGGGATCCTCTCGGCCTCCTACGCCGCCGGGACGCTGATCGCCTCGTTGCCGGCCGGGCTCGTCGCCAGCCGGGTTGGTCCCCGGCGCACGGTCATCTCCGGCCTGCTCTTGCTCGGCTTCGCCAGCCTCGCCTTCGGCTTCGCCGACCACATCCTGCTCCTCGACACGGCCCGCTTCGTCCAGGGCGTCGCCGGGGCGCTGATCTGGTCCGGGGCGATGAGCTGGCTGATCCTCGCCTCCCCCGATGACCGCCGCGGCGCGGTGGTCGGCACCGCCCTCGGCACCGCCGTCGCCGGCGCCCTGCTCGGGCCGGCGGTCGGCGCGATCGCCGGCGCGGTCGGGACCAAGCTCGTTTTCGGCTCGGTGCTGCTGATCACCACCGTCCTCGCCTACCTCGCCTCGCGCCTGCCCGAGGCCGGCACGCCTGAACGGCAGGGGCTGCGCGAGATTGCCGCCGCGATGCGCAGTCGGCAGCTGCTCGACGCGACCGCTTTCGTCGCCGTGCCCTCGGTGCTCTTCGGCGCGATCGAGGTGCTGGTGCCGCTGCGGATCGACGCCCTCGGCGGCAGCCACGGCCTAATCGCCGCCGGCTTCATCGCCGGGGCCGGGCTGGAGGCGGTGCTGGCGCCGCTGGCGGGGCGGATGTCGGATCGGATCGGGCGGCGGACGCCGTACGTCGTCGGGCTGGTCATCTGCGCGTTGGCGATGGTCGTCCTCGGCCTGGCGGCGCAGCTCGGCGTCATCCTCACGGCGCTGATCTTCACCTCGCTCGGGGCCGGGCTCAGCTTCGCCCCAGCGCTGACCCTGCTCTCAGAGGTGGCGGAGGAGACGAACATGCACCAGGGTCTGGCGGCGGGGCTCTCGAACATGGCCTGGGCCTCCGGTCAGGTCCTGGGCGGGATCGGCGGTGGCGTCGTCGCCAGCTTCGCCGGCAACGGCCCGCCCAGCATTGCGATCGCGGCCCTGCTGCTGCTCACTGCGGCGTATGCCTTTCGCGCCCTCGATCCCCTCGGGCCGATGCGGCTCGCCGAGCACTAGGCTGAGGGGCCGATGGCGATGGTGGAGGAGCGCAGCGGGGTGCGGGAGTGGGCCAACTGGGCCGGCGATCAGTCCTGCCGTCCGGCCGAGGTCGTGCGCCCGGCCAGCCGCGAGGAGCTGGCGGCGGCGGTGGCGGCAGCGGCGGGGGAGGGACGCCGGGTCAGCGTCGCCGGCTCCGGTCACTCCTTCACCGAGGCGGCGCTGACCGACGGG
Organism: uncultured Actinomycetes bacterium; assembly: GCA_963708405.1. GTDB lineage: Bacteria > Actinomycetota > Thermoleophilia > Solirubrobacterales > 70-9 > VAYN01. The sequence goes on along the minus strand of CAVPSL010000001.1, from coordinate 274,451 downwards.
ACGATGCTGCGGATCGAGGCCCTGCGCGGCGTCATCGACGCTGACCCGGCCTCGGGACTGGTCGAGGTCGGCGCCGGCACGGTGCTGGCCGAGCTCAACGAGGAGCTGGCCCGGCTGGGGCTGGCGATGGAGAACCTCGGCGACATCGACAGCCAGACGATCGCCGGGGCGATCTCCACCGGCACCCACGGCACCGGCGCCAAGCTGCGCAACATCTCCTCACAGGTGGTGGCGATCGAGCTGGTGCTCGCCGACGGCAGCGTCCGCAAGTTGGACGAGAGCGAGCCGGACCTCTGGCGGGCGGCGCGAGTGGGAGTCGGGGCGCTGGGGGCGATCTCGGCGGTGACGCTGCGCTGCGTACCTGCCTTCACGCTTGATCGCGTCGATTCACCGGAGTCGCGCGAGGCGGTGCTCGACTCCTTCCAGGAGCGCGCCGACGCCAACGACCACTTCGAGCTCTTCACCTTCCCCTACGCCGACAACGCCCTGGTGCTGGAGCGCAATCGCACCAGCTCGCCGCCGCGGCCGCGGGGGAAGGCCGGCGCCTTCCTCAACGACATCGTGCTCGAAAACTGGGGGTTGGAGGCGCTCTCGGCAACCGGGCGCGCCTTCCCGCGGGCGATTCCCTCGCTGGCGCGGCTGGCGGGGAGGCTTGCCTCGGGCGGTCGCACGATCGACCGCAGCGATCGCGTCTTCGTCAACGAGCGCCGCGTCCGCTTCACCGAGATGGAGTACGGGGTGCCGCGCGAGCACGGGCCGGAGGCAGTGCGGCGGGTGGTCGAGTGGGTGCGCTCGAACCGCTACCCGGTCTTCTTCCCGATCGAGGTGCGGGTCACCGCCGCCGATGACGCCCTGCTCAGTCCCACCCACGAGCGCGACACCGCCTACATCGCCGTCCATCAGTACAAGGGGATGGAGTGGCGGCCCTACTTCGAAGCCGTCGAGGCGATCATGAACGACTACGCCGGCCGCCCCCACTGGGGCAAGCGCCACTTTCAGACCGCGGCCACCCTCTCTCAGCGCTACCCCGCCTGGGACCGCTTCCAGGCCGCCCGCGACGAGCTCGACCCCGGCCGCGTCTTCAGCAACGAGTACGCCGAGCGAGTACTGGCCTAGAGGAAGGTCTGTCCCTCGCCGCGGTAGGTGGGGACGACGTCGACGATGGCGTCGCCTTCGACGAGGTGGAGGGTGTTGAAGCGCTCGCAGAGCTCGCCCGCCTTGGCGTGGCGGAGGTAGACGCGGTCGCCGACGCTGAGCGCAGCGGCGGCCTCGCCGAGCAGCGGGGTCTGCACCTCGCCGGCGCCCTCCTCGGGGTCGAAGGAAAGGCCTGCGGGCAGCCAGGGGGAGGGCAGGCGCGAAGGGTTGCCGGGACCGGAGGCGAGGTAGCCGCCGCCGAGCGCGGTCGCCATCCGCGGCGTCGGCTTGCGCACGATCGGCAGCGCGTAGCCGGCAGCGGGGGTGAGGGCGAAGCGGCTGTAGTGGTCGAAGAGGGTGGGGGCGTAGAAGCCGGAGCCGGCGGTGACCTCGGTGACCGCCTCCTCGGCGCCGGTCAGCTCGAGGCTGCCGGTGCCACCGCCGTTGACGATCTCTAGCTCGACGAACTCGCTGAGGGCGGCGACGATCGCGCCGCGGCGCTCGGCCAGCTCGGCGGCGGAGCGCCGCTGCATGAAGCGAATCGCGGCGCCGCGTAGGCGCTGGCCCGGCGGCCGGTCGCCGACGCCGGCGATCTGGCCCTCGTAGGACATCAGGGCGTCGAGTTCGATCTGCGGCCGCCGCTCGATCTCCCGCGCCAGCTCGACCGCCTGGGCGACGGTGTGGATCGGCGAGCGCTTGGGCCCGACCTTGACCCGGCCGCCCAGCGCCCACCAGCTGGCGTCGATGTCGATGCAGACCCGCACCGGCGGCGCGTTCGGCTCCCAGCACCGACTCGATCGCCTCCAGGTGCTCGACGCAGTCGACCATCACGATCGGCGCCCCGCCGGGGTAGGCGGCCGAGCGCAGTGCCAGTTCCCCCAGCGCCCCGGTGTCGGCGGTCGGGTAGGCGAGCAGCAGGTCGTCGAAGCCCTGCTCGGCCAGCCACAGCGTCTCCGGCAGGGTGAAGGTCATCAGCCCCGCGGAAGCCGGGCTCGCGCGCTAGCACCGCCTCCAGCAGCGACCGGCAGCGCAGCGACTTGCTCGCCACCCGCACCGGCTTCCCCTGCGAGCGCTCCAGCATCGCCGCCGCGTTGGCCCACATCGCATCGAGGTCGACGAAGGCGAACGGCGCCTCGACCTCGGCAAAGATCGCCTCGAATTCGGCGTGCGTGCGACTGGGCGCGGCGGACACCGCACGAGACTAACCGCGCCGTGCCCGGTCAGTACTTACAATCGACCGTTCAGTGCCCGGAGAGGTGGCCGAGTGGCTGAAGGCACTCGCCTGCTAAGCGAGTAGGGGGCGCAAGCTCTCTCGAGGGTTCGAATCCCTCCCTCTCCGTTCTACGGGCTTCGGGGCGGCGCATTGCGGCGTCCTCGGTCGCTCATGTGCGGAGCACACTTCGCTCCCTGCGTCCTTGCACTGCTTGCCCCGAAGCCCGTAGAACCCGGGATCACCCCGGGGCTAGGCCGTGATCGGGACGTACCCCGGCTCGGCGGCGACGCGGGTGAGCCAGCGGGAGATAGCCGGGTAGGTGCCAAGGTCGTAGCCGGCTTCGTCGGCGACATGGGTGTAGGCGTAGAGGGCGATGTCGGCGACGGTGTAGCGCTGGCCGACGAGGAAGGGGTCGGTGGCGAGGCGGCGTTCCATCGCGACGAGGGCGGCGTGGCCGCCGATGCGCTTTGCCTCCAGCTCCTGCGCGCTGGGGGCGCCGCCGGCGATCGTCAGCCAGTAGCGCGGCACGGCGATGTAGGGCTCATGGCTGTACTGCTCGAAGAACAGCCACTGCAGGACCTTGGCGCGGGCGAAGGCGTCGTCGGGGAGGTACTCGGTTCCCTCGGCGAGGAAGCAGAGGATCGCGTTGGACTCGGCCAGCGGCCGACCGTCGTCGAGTATGAGCGTGGGAACGCGCAGGGCCGGGTTGAGGTCGCCGAGCAGCTCGGCGCGGTCGGTGCGGTCGACGACGCTGACCTCGCGGCGCTCGTAATCGCGGCCGAGATGGGCGAGCAGCAGCCGCACCTTGTAGCAGTTGCCCGAGACCTGCGAGTCGTAGAGCAGCATCGATCGCGAGTGTAGGCCGGGCGCTGCGATCGCGCGTCGACTTTGACGTCTATAGGCCCTAAAAGTCGACTAGCGCTTGCCGCGAATGACGACGCGGGCGCCGTGCGCCGGGATCATCGTCACGTTGCGGTGCAGGGCGCGCTCGGGGGCTGGGTCCTCGGCTTCGAGGTCGAGGCGGCGGGCCATCGCCTCGAGGACGACGCGCTGCTCGGCCATCGCCAGGGCGGCGCCGAGGCAGCGGCGGATGCCGCCGCCGAAGGGGATCCACTCATAGGTGCCGGGCTTGCGGCCGATCCAGCGCTCGGGCAGGAACTCGAAGGGGCGCGGGTAGAGGTCCTCGCGGTGGTGGACGAGGAGGATGCTCATCGTCACCGCGGTGCCGGCCGGGACGGCATACTCGCCGAGCCGCCAGGGGACGGTGACGCGGCGGCCAATCAGCGGGATCACCGGACGCGAGCGCATCGCCTCGACGATCGTCGCCTCGATCCGCTCCTCGGTGCCCTCGCCCGTGCGGACCGCGTGCAGCAGCGCCTCGTGGGCATCCGGGGTGCGGACCAGCCGCTCCCAGGCCCAGGCCAGCGAGTTGGCGGTGGTCTCGTGGCCGGCGAGGACGAGGACGAGGAGCTCGTCGCGCAGTTCTTTGTCGGTCAGCGCCTCGCCCTCCTCAGTGCGGGCCAGCAGCAGCAGCGAGAGGATGTCGCGGCGCTCCTCGAGGTCCGTGGCCTTGCGGCGGCTCTTGATCACCGCGTAGACCTGCTTGTCGAGGATGTTGAGGCCATATTTCATGAAGCCCACGGCCTCGTCGCGGCCGATCTGCAGCAGCTCGGCGATCTGCGCCTCGGGCCGGGTCGAGGCGGCGACGAGGCGCTTGACGACGTAGCGCAGGCCGGCCTCCGGGGTGCCGCGCTGCGGCTTGCCCTCGATGCCGAAGATGCCGGCCATGATCACGTCGAGGGTGATCGCCTGCATGCGCGGGGCCAGGGCCATCGTCTTGCCGACCGGCCAGCTATCGATCTCGCGTTCGGTTGCCTCGGCGATCTGTCGCGTGTAGGACTCGATTGCCTCGCCGTGGAAGGGCGGCAGCAGCAATTTGCGCTGGCGCATGTGGCGCGGGCCGACCGCGGTGAGGACCGATTCGGTGCCGACGATCGGCCGCAGCGGCGACTCGCCGGTCAGCGAGGGTGCCTGCTCGGGCTTGGCGGTGAAGAGCGAACGGACGTGGTCGGGGTGGCTGGTGACGGTGACCGCGTCCTCGGTGGCGCCGTGCATGCCGAAGGTCTCGCCCAGCACCCGGCGGTTGCGGAAGACGAACTCGATCTGGCGCTGGTTGAAGCGCAGCGACTGCAGCAGGCGTGGCAGCTGCACCATCGGCGGCATCGGCAGGGCGGCCTGCTCGGCGGCGTCGATCGGGCCGGCGGGGGAGGGAGGCGCGGCGCCGACCAGCGCCGAGGTGGCGCGCTCGTCGACCGGGGTCTCGACGGCAGTCGGGTTCATCGCCTGCCGAATGCTACACGAATCGATGTCACGATCTGTGAGGGACTTCACACCCAGCCGGATGTTCTTTACCAGGCCTGAACGGAATCCCGCGCCGCGCCCTCTACAGTCGTGCCATGCAGGCAAATCCGACCGCTGAGGCGGGGGGCCACCTGGGCCGCCGCACGAAGATCATCGCCACCGTCGGGCCGGCGAGCTGGGAGCCGGGCGTGCTCGAGCAGCTGATCGGCGCCGGCACCGACGTCTTCCGGCTCAACTTCTCCCACGCCGGACCGGACCAGCAGGCGCGCACGATCGAGGCGATCCGCGGTGCCGCCGAGCGCGTTGGCCGCGAGGTCGCGGTACTGGGCGACCTGCCGGGGCCGAAGCTCCGGATCGGCTCGCTGCGCGACGACTACGCCGAGCTGGAGACGGGGATGCATGTGACCCTGGCGCCGGGAGACGGCGAGGGCGACGGCGCGCCGCATCCCGGTCTCCTGGTCCGGGGTGACGGATCTGCAGGAGAACCAGATCGTCTACCTCGCCGATGGCGCGATCCGGCTGCGGGTCAATGACCCCGAGCCCGATGGAGTCGACTGCGAGGTCGAGGTCGGCGGCACGCTCACTTCCCACAAGGGGATGAACATCCCCGGCGGCGCGGCCCTGCCGGCGACCACCGACGGCGACCTCGGCTGGGTCGAGTTCGCCGTCAAGCACAGCATCGACCTCCTCGCGGTCTCCTTCGTCTCCACCGCCGCCGACCTGGTGCCGGTGCGCGAACGCCTCGCCGCCCGCGGTTCCGACATCCCGCTGATCGCCAAGATCGAGAAGCGCGAGGCCGCTGTGCACGCGGAGGAGATCGTGCGGGCGGCGACTGGCGGGATGATGGTGGCCCGCGGCGACCTCGGGATCGAAGTACCGCTGGCCGAGGTGCCGGTGATGCAGAAGCGGCTGATCGCGATCGCCGGCCGCGCCTCGAAGCCGGTGATCACGGCGACGCAGATGCTGGCCTCGATGGTGACCGCGAAACGGCCGACCCGGGCCGAGGTGACCGACGTCGCCAACGCGATTTACGACGGCACCGACGCGGTGATGCTCTCCGAGGAGACCGCGGTCGGGCAGAACCCGGTCGAGGCGGTGCGGGTGATGGACCGGATCGCGCGGGCGACCGAGCCCGACCTGCGCTACGGCGAGTGGCTCTTCAGCCGCACCGACCAGGCGACCCAGGACGTCGCCGACTCGGTCGCGCAGGGTGCCGTCGGCGCCGTCTACCGACTGGGCCTGAAGGCGCTGGTGGTGCCGACCAACAGCGGCCGCACCGCGCGGCTGGTCTCCGCCCACCGGCCCGAGGTGCCGATCCTGGCGGTCTCGCCGCGGATCGAGACCGTGCGCCGGCTCAACCTGCTCTTCGGCGTGACCGCGGTGCAGAGTGACTTCGGGACCGAGCTGCGCAGCCTGCTCGGCCACTGCGCCGGGCTGGCGGCGAAGCACGGGATCGCCGAGAAGGGCGACCTGGTGGCGATCACCGCCGGGCTCGACGGGCAGGAACTCGGCACCAACCTCTTCGAGGTCCATAGGGTGCCGTGAGCATGGGCGCGGCGGCGAGACTGGAGCGCGAGGAGAGCGGGCTGGCGGTGCTGAGCTTCGACAGCCCGCCGCTCAACCTCTTCGACCAGCGGATGATCGACGACTTCCGGGCGGCGGTCGCCGAGGTGGCGGCGGAGCCGCCGCGGGCGCTGCTGATCCGGGCCGAGGGCCGGGCCGTCTCCGGCGGTGTCGACGTCCACGTGTTCGAGGGACTGACGCCAGGGCAGGCGAGCCTGTTGTGGGACGAACTGCTGGGGACGATCGACGCGCTGGAGAGCCTGCCGGCGCCGATCGTCTTCGCCGCCCACGCGCTGACCCTGACCGCGGCCTTCGAGATCGCCCTCGCCTGCGACTGGATCGTCGCCACGCCGGAGGCCGGCTTCGGGCTGGTCGAGAAGGTGGTCGGGCTGACGCCCTCGATGGGCGGCACCCAGCGCTTCGCCGAGCGCGCCGGCAGTGGCCGGGCGCGCCAGTTTGTGATGAGCGGCGGCGTCTTCAAGGCCGAGGAGCTGGAGCGCTGGGGGGTCGTCAACTCGATCTTCCCGGCCGAGGAGTTCGAGCAGCGGACGCGGGCGCTGGCCGAGGAGCTGGCGGCCGGGCCGACCAAGGCGCACGCGATGACCAAGCACATCCTGCGCCGCTTCCGCGAAGGCGGCATGCCGGCCGCGGACGAGGCGGTGCGGGTGGACGCCGGCCAGCTCTTCGCCACCGAGGACTTGCAGAACGCCGTGCGGACCTTCCTTGAGAAGGGCCCGGGGCACGCGGAGTTCCGCGGGCACTGAGCTCTGAGCGGTTAGGGTGAGCTGATGGATCCGTTTGAGGCGATTGCGCAAGGGATGACGCAGGCGGTGCCGTTTGCCGGGCACCTGGGGCTGGAGATAACCAAGGTCGCGTCTGGCGAGGCGACCGTGGTCCTGCCGGACCGGCCGGAGCTCGGCAACCACGTCGGCTCCCAGCACGCGGGCGCCCTCTTCACGCTCGCCGAGACCGCCTCCGGGGCGGCCTTCGTCGGCGCCTTCGCCGAGAAGATGGGCGATGTCACCCCGCTCGCCAAGAGCGCCGAGATCGCCTACGAAAAGATCGCCAAGGGGCCGATTACCGCCCACGGCAAGCTTGGCGTCGCCCGCGAGGAGGCGCTTGCCACCCTCGCCGCCGAGGGCCGGGTCGAGTTTCCCTGCGAGGTGGAGATGAGCGACGCCGAGGGCAACCGCGTCGCCACCGCCACCATCCACTGGCACGTTCGTCTCAACCAGCCGGCCTAGGCGCGCGATGATCCAAGAGGCCGCCGACGCCGACCGACCGGCGCTGGCGCGCTCACTGGCGGCCGCCTTCATGGACGACCCGGTCACGGTCTGGACGACCCCGCACGAGCACCTGCGCCCCCGCGTCCTGTGCCGCTTCTTCGCCGAGATGCTGCGCGCCAAGCTCCCGCACGGCTTCGTCTACACCGACCCCGAGCGCCGGGGCAGCGCCCTCTGGGCCCCGCCCGGCGCCTGGCGGACGACGACGATGCAGGACCTCCGCATCGCCACCTCGATGCTCCATCCCCGCCTCTGGCTGCGCGGCCCCCTAGTCGGCCGCGGCCTCCTCGGCGTCGAGCGCCTGCACCCGCCCGAGCCGCCCCACTTCTACCTCTCCGTCCTCGGCGTCACCCCCGACGCTCAGGGCCAGGGCCTCGGCTCCCGCCTCCTGCAGCCGGTGCTCCAACTCTGCGATGCCGAGGCCGTCCCCGCCTACCTGGAGTCCTCGAAGGAGTCCAACATCGCCTTCTACGCCCGCCACGGCTTCCGCGTCACCCGCGAGATCCACCTCCCCCGCGGCCCCACGGTCTGGCCCATGTGGCGCGACCCGCTCGGGGCGCCAACCCCGAACCCGCGCCTGTAGCTCAGTTGGATAGGGCGTTGGGTTTACGAAACGGATGCTCGCCGCGCGTGTGGGTTCGAGGAAGTGCCTGCTATTTGCCTAATTCTAAGTTGTAGGAAGAGTCGCAGGGTATTCGCCGCCCCGATTTCGCCCCCCCGGAGCGGTGCAGCCCCAACTGATCGCTGCCTAGGTGCCTGCACTGCTCTAGAGACATTGCCCTGATCTCTATTTCGCTATACGAATGGTGACGTGACGCCACGACTCCCAGCAGCTCGCAAGCTCAGCGTGGAGTTGGGGTCACGTCAAACCGAGCTCAACAAGACGATTGAGCGGGCTGGCCGATTCTTGGTCGAACATCGCGGGAAGCTGGCCGAATACGGGGACACCGAGGAGTTGGCGCTCGCGGCCTACGGAGACGAGCCAGACCAATTGGCGAAGGCGCTCGTCCTGCACGTCGAAGCGATCCGCAACAAGCTGATCGATGAGCTCTGGGCGCGGCATATTTTCATTGGCCCCGAGATTGTCGATGACCTGATCGCTGATGCGGTCAGCGGAGGGTCGATGGATCCACTTCGCTCGGTCGTCGAATACCTACGCGACCGGCAGGCGAATCGGCCAGGGATCGCGATCTTCGGGCTGCACTCTTTTGGTGTCCTCGGCGCGGGCCTTCTCCGTGGCACCGACCGTCGGGTCTCGTTCATCCACCTCGGCGCTGGGATCGCAATCGCACCGCAGTCGAACGAGATGCGCAAGACGATCGCCTTTCTCGAAGAGGCGCGGCGGGAGTTCGGTGCCCGCAAGCCGGTGCCGCAGGACCTGATCGAACACTGGCACCGCAGCCGAGCGGGGTGGCTTGCCGATAACCCGCTGCTCGCGATGCAAGTGGTGACCCAGCGCGGCTCCTACTACTCAACCGAGTGGCTGATCACCGCAAAGGTCCGCGCCGCTACGGCCCTGGTCGCGATGCTCGCGGTCTTTCAGCCGAGCCGCAACGAGGCTCCGAACGTCCTTTTCAGCAGTTCATCGGTCAACAACTGGGAGACCCTCGATATCCACCATTACTTTGTTCTCTATGACAATCCGCCGATCGCCTCACATCTCTCCGGGGATGCGGTGCCAATCACCGGACGCGGCAGGGGTGCGGCTGAGATCAGCGAGCTGAACGTCGAGCTTGACCCTGCTCGCCGAGCGATGAGGCGGGTGGTGATACCTGAGATCGAAGCTGGGATCACCGCAGCACTGGACGGGCGACTCCGCCACATTTCGCCAGCTGCCGTCGCAACGGTCAGGGGTCGCACCTACCGCCGAGTCTTTGACTCACTTGACTATTTTCGTCGATCTTTTCCGGCCAGCGGATCGAGTTGGAGCGCGACTGTTAGCCTCGCGACGGCGTTCGAGATGCTCCTCACCGACCACTACGCCGGAGGCGTCAAGTCGGCCTTGGTCGATAGGACCGGCGCTCTACTGCACCGGGTCCACGGCAGGCGTCGCCTTCAAGAGGCCGTCGGAGATCTCTACGAAGCGCGTAGCGAAATTGTCCATGGCAACACCACCGCACCGCCGGAAAGCCTCGTTGACGCCCAGCGGGCGTTTGCACTTGCTTTCGCACGGCTGAGTCCTCGGATTAAGACCCTCTCGCGGCCGACGTCAACCCCAATCGCTGATCTCATCGGAGACGATTAGCGGAGACTTCCAATCTTTATAGGCTCGGCCGGATTGACGAGCACGACATCGTTGATGCCCCTTTTCACGTGGTTTGGACTGAGGGCGCAAGATCAGTCGCGGTGGCGCAACGATTATTGAGCGGAGCGAGCGTCTCGCGCTGGGGAAGCCCCGAGAGCGCGCCCGACAGGATTTGAACCTGTGACCTTCGGTTTCGTAGACCGACGCTCTATCCAGCTGAGCTACGGGCGCGTGTCGCAATCACGAGTGGGCGATTCAGGCGGGGCTCCGCCCGATCTCCATCCTGCGTGTAGGCGCGGGCGCGATGCGAATTGAGGATTCTAGAGGGCGCGGGGCGGAGCGGGCGGCTGAGGGGCGGGCGGGGACCAATGTGGCCGCTGGTCCTGCCGCGTTGTCCCAAGGGCTTGCACTTCATGCCTTGTGGGCGAACGGAATGCCCGCGTAGAATTTCTCGCGTCATGCCTGAACCTCAAGCCGATTCTGGGAGTCAACTGCCTCAGGGAGCACGCCAGGCGATAGGCCGCGTCGCGGCTGTTCACGGGGCGCGCAACATCCGAGTTTTTGGCTCCGTTCCACGAGGGGAAGCAAGCAGCAAGAGCGACCTCGATCTGCTGGTCGATATGGCGCAAGGACGCAGTCTCTTGGACCTTGTGGCGCTTTCTGAAGAGTTGAAGGAAGTGCTGGGGATTGAGGTCGATGTGGTGACCGAGGGGAGTCTCTCCCCCTATCTCCGGGACAGGATCTTGGCCGAGGCGGTCGCGCTCTGAAGGACGAGCGGGTCTATCTGCTGCACATCCGCGACGCCATTGATCGGGCGCTCGCTTATACGGAGTCGGGTCGGGACGAGTTCTTTGCCACGTTGATGGTTCAGGACGCGGTGGTCCGGAATTTGGAGATCGTCGGCGAGGCTGCCAAGCGCGTGTCTGCGGAGCTGCGAGAAAGGGCCCCGGGGGTTCCTTGGCGCGAGATGGCCGGGATGCGCGACAAGCTGGTCCACGACTACTTCGGCGTTGATCTCGATCTTGTCTGGGACGTGGTCGCTTCTGAGCTACCTAGAGCGCGAGATCGGATCGTCGTGTTGTTGGAGGAACTTGAAGCTGAAGGCCGCTCTTAGCGAGGCTCTCTGGTCCCTCCTGTCAGGCGCGTGAGCAGCCGAAGAGGCGGCCGTAGGCGGGCACGACGGCGTTACTGCCGGTCAGGTCGAGCAGGTTCCAGAGGAGGGCTTGGTTGGCGGTGATGACGGGGCGGTCGAGGTCGGTCTCGAGGGCTTCGATGATGCCGGCGGCGCGGAAGCCGTTGCCGGCGATGAACAGTGCTTCGGCTGCGTCGGGGGTGTGGTGGCGGGCCCAGTCGAAGAGGTGACTTGGCTCGATTTGGCGTTGGTTGCTGGGGAGCTCGGCTGATTTTGCGAAGACGACGTTGAAGCCGAGGTTGCGGAAGTAGGCGCTGCCGAGTGAGTTCAGCTCCTGATCGAACCAGGGCGGGCTGATGATGGCCAGGCGCTCGATCTCGAGGGCGCGAAGGGCGGCCACTGCGGCGGCGCTGGAGGTGGTCACCGGAGTGCTCCCGGTGCGTTCTTCGAGGCGGGCGACCATCGCCTTCTCGCCGTCGGCTCCGATCACGTAGGCGGAGGAGGTGAAGGCGAAGCCGATCGCGTCGAGCGCCGCCGTCGCCAGGAGCTCGGTCGCGTCGTCCACGAATGGCGGTTCGGCGAAGGCCCGCACCGCTGCCAGGGGGATCGTCGGGTCCATCTCGCCGCCTCCGGCCATCGCGCCGAAGTGCACGCGGGAGGCATGGATCATCACTCCCGGCGGCGCCATCGCCTGCAACTCCGACTCGGCGCCGATCCCGCCGTGGGCGGTCAGCACGCCGAGGCGAGTGTCGGCGTCCCAGCCGTCGCTATTCCACATCGCCGGGCGCCGCGCCTGAAGCTGACCGGTAGCGGCGCAGGCGCTGGGTCAGGCGGCGCAGGGGCGCGGTCATCCGCCACGAGTGGGAAGTGAGGATCGTGCTCAGGAGCTCCTCTGCCTCCGTCGCAGCTGCTGGGTCGGTGGCAGGGGCCGGTTCCGCGACGGGGACCAGAGCGGGTGGGCCCGGGGTGCGCCGGCGCCGGAAGGTCGGGGGCAGTCCCTTCGCCTCCCTGCCCCTCGCTACAACGGGCTCCACGACCCGCTCCAGATCGGCTCTCCCCGCCGCGCGCGTCGCGTCGAGGAGGTCTTCCCAAAGGGTGAACGTCAGCTCCCAACTGAGCTCTACGTCGGCGACCGCGTCGAGGTCCAGCTCGGGGAAGGTCGTGATCTGATTCCTCTTGCCGAGCGTCTCGAGGGTGAGCATCGTCTGCAGGCACTTGCGGCAGCGACCGCAGTTGTAGGCCGAGTCGGGGTTCTGCCAGCAGACCCTCAGCGAACCCTGGACCAGGGGATGGTCGGCGATGATGCGAATCCTCTCCATGCGGTTGAACTGACCGCCGTCGTCGACGATCTCGAGTTCCTCCGTGCTCCAGAGCTGATCCACCATGCGGCCGGTGGCGATCGCCGGCTGCACTTCGTGGTCGATTTCGCTGGCGATCAGGACCCTTTCGAAGAGCGGTTGCGCGAACAGCGCCACCGTCACCAGCGCGGAGCCGAAGTACGTCTCCCAGCGGGCGAGTGGATCGGAGAACTGCCTCAGGTTGGTTTCCACCACGGTGATCCGCTTGCCTAGCTCACCGGCCACCGTCCGCAGCCGTGACTCCACCTCCTCGACCAGGGGTTCGTGCAGCGGCGACCCGAGCAGCAGATCCGCACCGCGGACGAAGATGAGATCGGTGATCTCCGGGTGGTTGACGATGGTCGACCAGGAATCGACGCCGCCGCTGAAGAAGGCGGCCACTCGGCCGTTTGCTTGTCCGGCGGCCTGCTCGCGGGCCGACGCCGAGACCGTCACCTCCTCGAGCGGTGGGTCGCCGAACTCCCAGTCGCGCGACCAGGCGCGCTGGATCGCCTGGAACTCGGGCTGGGTGCGCAGGAGCCGCGGGCTGATCGGGGCCGGGATCGTCAGTGATCCGCCCACCCGCATTGCGGGCAGGAGAGAGGCGGAAAGGACCGCGTCCGCGTTCGGGACGAAATCGGCGTCGGCGCGAATCCAGACCCGCTCCGAGCGCCCCCCGACCCGCGCTTCGAAGGAGAGTTCACCTCGCTCGCAGCGGATGTCGGTGATCTCATGGTGGGGAGGCCGACCGATCACATCACCCTCATAGGTGGCAGCACGATACGGCAGGGTAGTTTTTCTCCGCCGCCGACGGAGGAACCCGGGGCGCCCCTGAGCGGGTCTTCATCCCATGGACGATTCGGTATCCAAGAAAGGCTTGACCGCGTACCAGGCGCTGGCGTCGGCTTACGACGACTTCACGCACGGGTATCAGGCCGCGACCTGGACGGGGAAGCTCGAAGCGAAGGCGCTGCGGTGGGGTCCCACCGGGCGGCGGCTGCTCGACGTCGGGTGCGGGACGGGGAAGAGCTTCTTGGCGATGGTCGAGCGGGGGTGGGACGTGGTCGGGTGCGACATCTCGCCGGCGATGCTGGAGATCGCGCGGGAGAAGGCCGGGGACGTGCCGCTGCATGTGGCCGATGTGCGGGAGCTGCCGGTATTCGGGGAGTTCGACCTGGTCTGGGCGCTCAACGACACGCTCAACTACGTGATGAGCGAGGAGGAACTGGAGGCGGCGCTGGGGCGGATGAGGGCAAATCTCGGGCCCGGCGGCGTGCTGCTCTTCGACCTCAACACGCTGCGCTCGATGCGGGAAATGTTCACCGCGGAGGAGGTTCGCGAGATCGGCGGCCGCGCAATGCACTGGAGCGGGACGGCGACCGCGGATGATGTTCAGCCCGGGACGATCAACTCGGCGCGGTTCGAGGTGAACGATGAGTCGGGCACCTCGCACGAGCACTCGCAGCGGCATTTCCCCGAAGCGAGCGTGCTCGCCGCCTTGGAGCGGGCCGGGCTCGACTGCCTCGAGGTCTGGGGAGACCTGGACGGCGAGCAGTTCAAGCCGCTCGACGAAGAGCGGCACGAGAAGGCGATCTACCTGGCGCGGCAGACCGGGCACCCCGGCTGAGGCACGACCTCGTAGCGCTCAACCTCGAGCGTGCGCAGGTCGAAGACGAAGCCGGCGCCGAGCATCGGCGGCGGCACCAGTCCCGTCACCTGGTGCATGACTTCGGCGGCGACAAGGCCCCCGGCCAGGCCGCAGGCGGGACCGAGGGTCGCGGCGGGGGAGGGCTTGGCGCGGAGTTGCTCGATCGCAACGTCGTAGAGCGGGTATTCGGCCCGGTAGCGGATGTCCTGGCAGGCGAAGCAACCGGTCTCGCCGGGGACGTACAGCGGTCCGACCCGCACGACGGGCGGGAAATGGCTCATCGCGATGTAGGGAATCCTGGCCTCGAAGCAGGCCGCGTTGCACCAGTGCTCGAGTTCGTGCGGGGGCCAGTCGGCGGCGTCGACGACGAGGTCGGCGCCGGCGATCAGCTCGGCGACATCGGCTTGGCTTTCCATGCGGCGGGCCGAGGCGTTGACCTTCATTTCGCCGTTGAACGCCCGCAGCCGCGCCGCCATCACGTCGACCTTGGGTGAGCCGATGTCGCCCTCGCCGTACTGGACCTGGCGGTTGAGGTTGCTGAGCTCGACCCGGTCGCCATCGACCAGGCTGATCTCGCCGAGCCCGCAGCAGGCGAGGTCGAGCGCCACCCGGCCGCCCAGACCGCCGACGCCCAGCACGGCGACATGGGCCTGCCGCAGCCGTTCCTGGCAGTCCGCCGGCGTCACTCCGCCGGGGCTGCCGAGATCGCTGAAGTAACGCAGTTGCCGATCGAAGCGATCGAGCACCGGAGGGTCGAGCCGGTCGTCGTCGGCGGCGTCCTCGAGCAGGCCGATCGCGGTCAGGCCGCCGAGGGCATCGTCGACCTGCTCCGCTCCGAAGCGGCCTCGGAGGTCGTCGAGGGAGATGCTCCCGTCAAGGGCCGCCAGTAACTGCCGTTCGGCGGCGTCCGGCTGCTGGATCTCGACGTCGCTTGCCCCGGTCCGCATGTAGACAAGGTCGCCAGCCGGGGTTTCGACCTGTTCTGCCGTTCGTTTCAGCCTCGGCCGCTCCACCGCTGGAAGAGCGTAATCAAAATCGGCGGTTTGGTTCAGAAAAAAGGGTCAGCTAGTACCGAAAATCTGAACCATCGGCAGAAGGCCGCCCCAGGGAGCCGGTTGCTTACACCTAAATCCCTGAGGCGGCCAACTTGGTTAGCTAATTACTAACCGTTCTTTTTAATCCGCTCCACTGGAACGTTCTCACCCATCTCCTTGATAGTCATCGCCTCACCCCCTTCCATGGTTGGAATGCGCAAGGCGTATCAACGAGAATTGCCAGCAAGCGAATGGCGGCATCAGAGCGCAAACGACATCTGCGGGCGGTCGGACAATCCGAACTCGCCGATTCACTCACCGAGCGGTTGGCCAAGGCCATGACGCACCCGGTCCGGGCCGCGATCCTCGATGCCCTCGGTCGCCAGCCGATGACCCCCCAGCAGGTGAGCCTGACCCACTCCGGTGTCTCCCTGCAGAGCATCGCGCAGCAGTTCAGGCGCCTCGAGGAGCTGGAACTGATCGAAGTGGTCGGAGAGCTCAGCTCGGGCGCTCAGGTATTCGGGATCGTCCGCGGGTCCCTCTTCGACCAGTCGGGCCTGGAGAGCCTCGGCGATGCGGCGCGGAACGTCACCGGCGCCATCGCGAAGAACTACACCGAGCGCATCGAGCAGGCGCTGAAGGAGGCGACGTTCGGCGCTCGGGGCGACACCCGCTTCTTCTGCACAACGGGCTACCTCGACGAGCCGGCATGGACCAGCGTCATCGCTGCCACCGACGCCCTGTTCTGGCGGTCCCTCTACCTGCAACTCGAGGCTGTCGAGCGGCTCGAGGCCTCGGGTGAGACGCCAATAATCCTCACCACGGGGTTCGGCTGCTTCGTCTCCCCTCGCGTGTACGGCGACCTCCGCGCTGTTCCCCCGATCAAGTACGGAGCCCTTGGCTCGCGGCCGAGCGGCGCCGCCGAGACCGAGCTGGCAAAGGCCCTCAGCCACCCGCTGCGGAGGACGATCATCGAAGCGATGGAGCGCGGGCCGATCAGCCCGACCGAGGTGAGGGAACTTCATCCCGGGGTGTCGCTGAAGGCGGTCCTGCGCCACTTCGCCCGGCTCGAAGAACTGAACTGCATCGAGCAGGTGGAGAAGCGCCGGGTCGACGGAAACGCGCGCAATCGCTTCCAGCTCCGCGACCACGGCTGGCACGAGGGCTCGCTCTACGCGGCGCTGCCCTCCGCCCTGCGCGGGCTGGTCGACTCGGTTTACGCCTCGAGTTACATCGAACGGGTCGCTGAGGCGATCACCACCGACACCATGGAGTCGCGCCAGGACGCACACTTGACCTGGTCAGGCTTGCGTTACGACGAGCAGGCTTGGTCCGAACTTAGCCCCGAGATCGATGACCTCTTTCGATACGTCATCTCGATGTACGTGCAGTCGGAGGAGCGGCACGGGTTCGCTCGCAGGTCACTGCAGCCGGTAGGGGCACTCACGCCCGTCACCTTCAGCCTCGCCGCCTTCGAGTCACCCAGCGGCGCTTGGGCCCTTTCCGGTGACGAACTTCGGCTGCTGCTGGACCAGGAGGATGCTCCCTCTCGCCAGACACTGCGCGGATACCGGTCGATCATCTCCGCCGACCGTGACCAGGCCGGCGGCAGCGCTGCGTAGGAGGGATCTGGTTCAGAAAAGGTGGACTAGAAAGGCCCCAAATGGTGTGCTTAGACTCGCGTCCACCAGTGAAGCCAATGCGAATCCGCGAGGTTCCTCCACTGCTTCCGCGTGCCGGCGCACCGGTGGCCCCGTCTTCATGGCAGCGCTCCTCGGCGCGGAAACTCCCCGACGCGCTCTCCGTGGGCCTGGAGCCGACCGTACACAAAGCACTCGATCACCCCACTCGGCGGACCATCCTGCGCGGCCTGCACGGGCAGGCGGAGGATCCCCAAACAGCGGTTGAGCTGTTGCCGGGACAATCGCCTCCGGAACGGAATTACCACACGATGATCCTCTGTCACTGTCAGGTCATCGAGCGGGTGGAGGAGTCGAGCAGCGAACTCGGGGAGCCGCGCTTCCGCTCAGTCGTCAGCGGCGACGACAGAATCGAACTGGTCCTGGCCGCGACCGCGGACTGGGACCTCTCGGCCACCTAGGCCGCGCTCGCCCCCGCTAGGGGTTAAGCCGGACCGGCAGCGTTTTCAGTTGGTTGAGGAAGGCGGACTCGATGAAGGTGGGCTTGCCCGCGAGCTCCAGGTTCGGATAGCGGGCGAGGGTCTCCTCGAGCAGGATCTTCAGCTCGAGGCGGGCCAGGGCGGTGCCGAGGCAGAAGTGGCGGCCGCCGGCGCCGAAGGCCTGGTGGTCGGGGTTGCGGAGGACATCGAAGCGGTCGGGGTCCTCGTAACGGGTCTCGTCCCGGTTGGAGGAGGCGTACCACATGACCACCTTGTCGCCGGCTTTGATCTCCTGGCCGGCGAGCTCGGTGTCCTTGGTCGCGGTGCGGCGGAAGTGGGCGAAGGCGGGGAACATGCGCAGTGCCTCCTCGACCGCGCCCGGGACGAGGGAGGGGTCGTCGACGAGCAGCTGGCGCTGGTCGGGGTTTTCCATCAGCGCCCGCATCGCGCTGCTGTAGGTCGCCTTGGTGCTGTCGTTGCCGGCGGCGACGAGGAGGAAGAAGCCCATCACGATCTCGTGCTCCTCCAGCCGCTCCCCTTCGACCTCGGCGTTGACGAGGACGCTGGTGAGGTCGTCGGTGGGGTTCCCGCGGCGCTCGGCGATCATCGCGCCGCAGCGGGCGAAGACCTGCTGGATCGCCTGCTGGATCGTCTCTTCGACGTTGTCGACGGTGGGGCTGTAGTCGGGATCGCTGGCCGCCAGCGCCATGTTCATCAGGTCGGCCCAGGCGGCGTCGTCCTCCTCGGGGATGCCCATGAAGCTGCCGATCACCCGCGAGACGGCCGGCTGCGCGACGTCGGTGACGAGGTCACAGGTCTCGCGCCCCTCGAGGCGGTCGAGGGTGCCGACGACGATTTCGCGGATCGCCTCCTCGTGCGCGGCGATCCGTTTCGGCGTGAAGCCGGCCTGGAAGAGCGCCTTCAGGCGGTCGTGCTTGGGCGGGTCCATGCCGATGAACATCGCCCGCGCCAGCTCGATCGGGAAGACCTCGTCGATGACGACGACGCCGCCGAGTTCGGAGGAATAGGTCTCCCAGTCGCGGCTGACCGTGTGGACGTCGTCGGCCCGGGTCACCGACCAGAAGCCTTTCGCCTGCGGCAGCTCGGTCACTTCGGAGGTCCAGTGGACGGGACACCCGCCCCGCATTCGCTTGAACAGCTCCTGCGGTGGGCCGTTCACCCAGTGCTCGCGCTCGAGCACCAGGGCCTCTTCGAGGTCCTTCTTCTCGGCGGGGTCGGCGGGGATCTCAGCTTGGTCCGGCACGCGTCCGCGCATACTACTGGCTGGGCAGCCAGTTTCGTGCGAGGGACGCGCGTCTACTGCGCCGGCGCCTCGCCGAAGCTCAGCTCATTGCCGTCGGCGTCGCGGTAGATCGCCTTGCGGGCGCCTTTCCCGTAGCTGACCCGCTCGTTCGGCTCGAGACCCCGGGCTGCGATCTCGGTGACCTTGGTCTCGAGGTCATCGACCAGGATCGCGTGCACGGCGCCACCGGCGCGCTCGGGCTCCTCAACGACGAAGACCCACCGCTCCGGCGCCAGTTCCCAGACCCCCTCGGTCGCGTGGGCCATGAAAGTGGGTTCGCCGCCCAGCAACTGTTCGTATCGCTGCTTCGCCGTCGCGAAGTCGCTGACCGGGATTCCGGCGAACAGGTTGAGCGCCACGGACGCAATATAGGCGTGGCCTGGGGCGGCGGGCACCGATAGCCATCCACCTGAGCAGGGGCAATCGCGGTGGACGGATGTCGGAACTAAAGCTCCGCCATCCGTCCGCCGATGCGCCCTCACCTGTGGGGACCGGCCCCGCATCAACAAAGGGGATCCCCATGAAGAAATTAGTCACCAAAAAACGGGCGCTGCTGCTGCTCGGATCCACCTGCACGATGGTGGTCGCCAGCGTCGCCTACGCGTACTTCAGCTCGACCGGCTCGGGTACCGCGACCGCCACCGTCGGCAATGGCTCGACCGTGACTATCAAAGGCACGGTCGGCTCGAACCTCTACCCGGGCGGCTCCGCGACCGTGAGCTTCACCGTTGACAACCCGGGCTCGGGTTCGCAGCGGGTGGGGACGATCTCGCTGTCCAGCATCTCCGTCGACGCCGGCCACTCGACCTGCAGCAAATCGATCACCGGCGGCAACCCCGACTTCGCGATGCCGGCGGTCACGGTCAACAAAGTCTTCGGCCCCGGCAACGGCCAGGCCGTCACCCCGACCGGGACGCTGACGATGAACGACACCGGAGTCAGCCAGGACGCCTGCCAGGGCGCGACCCTGACGCTGAACCTGACCAGCAACTAGTCCTTTGCGGCGGGTCAGGGTCAGCGGCTCGGTCGCCGCCGTCGCGGTACTGACGGCGCTCGCCTCCAGCGCCTTCGCCTACTTCACGGGCGGAGGCGTCGGCAGCGCCGCCGCCGGCGTCTCGAAACTGACGGTGCCGACGATCACCAGCGCCACCCCGGCGGTCGGCGGCACCGTCACGCTGGTCTGGAGCGCCGCCACCGCTCCCGGCACCGAAGCCGTCAAGTACTACGTGACCCGTGACGGCGAAGAAGCGGGCGGCAACTGCGCCACTCCCGGTGCCCCGGCGGCAGCGACCACCTGCACCGACAAAGAACTCGAAACCGGCACCCACGTCTACACGGTGACCGCGGTCTGGCGCTCCTGGAGCGCGACGAGCGGCACCGCCTCGGCAAAAATCACGGTCGGGGCCGCGTCCTACTTCACGATCGCCGCGGCAAGCACGACGCCGGCCGCCGGTGCTGCCGACAACCTGACGATCACGGCCAAGGACGAAAACGGGAGCACGGTCACGACCTACACGGGCTCCCATCCCCTGATCTTCTCGGGCGCTTCGTCGAGCCCAGGCGGCACGGCGCCGACCGTCGCCAACAGCTCCGGCACCGCGATCGCCTTCGGCAGCGCCACCGCGCTCACCTTCACCGCCGGCGTCGCCGCGGTGTCCTCCTCGAAGAACGGGCTGATGAAGATCTACCGCTCCGGGCCGGCAAGCATTGCCGCCAGCGAAGGCACGATTGAAACGCTCGCGCCGCTGGCTGTGACGGTCACTGCAGGTACGGCGACCAAGTACACGCTGGCGGCTGTCGACACGACGCCGGAAGCGGGCGAAGCCGACGACCTCACCATCACCGCCGTCGATACCTACGGCAACGCCGCGATCACCTACACGGGCTCGCACTCGCTGGTCTTCTCGGGCGCCTCGGCCAGCCCCGGCGGCAGCGCCCCAACCGTCTCCGACTCGGCCGGCAATGACGTCCCGTTCGGCACCGCCACCCCGATTGTCTTCAGCGCCGGCGTCGCCACCGCCAGTGGCGCCAACAACGGCGAGATGGTGCTCTACAAAAGCGGCAGCGCCAGCATCAAGGCGACCGAAGGCTCTCTCACCAACTCGACGGCGCTGGCGCTGACGGTGGCCGCCGCCGCGGCGACGAAGTTGGTCCTAAGCGCGGTGACGACGACGCCGGTGGCGGCAGCGAGCGACAACCTGACGACGACCGCCCAGGACGGTTACGGCAACACCGCGACGGCCTACGCGGGGGCCAAGAACATCACCTTCTCCGGTCCGTCGGCCGGTCCCGCCGGGACGGTGCCAACGGTTGTCAACAACGCTGGCACCGCAACCAACTTCGGCAGCGCCACCGCGCTCACCTTCACCGCCGGCGTAGCCGCGGTGTCCGCCTCGAAAAACGGGATGATGCGGCTCTACTTGGCCGGCGCCACCAGCGTCAGCGCGACCGACGGAACGATCTCGACGACGACGCCACTGGCGCTGACGGTCGGGGTGGGGGCGGCGGCACGGTGGGGCCTGAGCAGCGTTACCTCAAGCGTTGGCAAAATCGGCTCGCCCTGTCTCTTCACCTGCCCCGTCACCGCGCTCGGCAACGGCGGCACGATTACGGCCCAGGTCAGCGTCACCGACAGCGCCGGCAACACCGTCTCCGAACTCGGCAGCGGCCACGCCGCCAAAGTGACCACGACCGGCGGCACGATCGTCGGCACGCCGCTGACGATCGCCACCACCGGCCCGGCGGTCTCTACCACCACCTTCACCTACACTGCGCCCGCCAGCGGCAGCTTCAGCAACACGATCACCGCCGCGACCTCGACCGGCACCGCCTACACGAGCGCCACGGCGACGGCCAGCAAATAGTCAGGCGCCGGGATCGGCGAGCGCTTGGGCCAGCGCCTCCTGCGCGCCTGCCAGGACCGGTGGTCCGTGGGAGGGAAGCACCATCTCGACCGGCAGGTTGAGGGCGGGGCGGAGGGAGGCGCGCAGGTCGGCGAGGCTGGTCGAGGCCGGGAGCCAGGCGGCGCGGCAGGTGCGGAGGTGGCCGGGTGGGTCGAGGTCGCTGACCAGGGCGTCGCCGGCGATCAGCGCCCGGGCCTGGGGGTCCCAGAGGATGACCTCGGTACGCGGCCGGGCGAGCAGGGCGACGAGCCCGCCCGGCAAGGGGTCGCCGGGGGCGAAGGTGTCGGTGACCGGGGCTCGGCGGCCGACGGCGGCGCGGGCGCGGGAGTGGGCCCAGACGCGCGCCTGGGGGTGGTGGCGGATGACCTCGGTGCTCGAGCGGGCGTGCCAGTGGACGGTGAGGATGACGTGCAGGCGGCGGCCGCCGAGGAGTTCGGCGAGCGCCCGCCAGTCGTCCTCGCCGACCAGCAGGGGATCGATCAGGACCAGCTCCTCGGGCCGCTCGACGGCGAAGCAGGAGACGTCGTCCTTCCACTCCTCGTAGCGGCGGGTCCAGGCCCGCAGGCCCGGGACGACCTCTTCGCCGAGGCTCATCGCGGCGGTCGCACCCGGCGTTCGCGGTCGGCGAGTTCGCGCAGGCGCCGCTGCCGCTCCGCCGCGTTGGCGATCGTGAGGTTTGCCAGGAATCGCATCTTCGGCCTCCTCTTTCAGGCGGGTTCTTGGACACTGGCTAAAGTGTTTTGCCAGTGTTGCCAACACTAGCTAAACTGGTTTGATGGTGTCAAGAGAGATCGCCGAAAAGTTTCCGGTCGAGCCCGAGGCCGAGCTGCTCGTCGCCTTCGTCAACACGCGCGACCTCGAGGAGGGGACCGACACGGTCGCCGATCCCGAGGCGCTCTCGGACTGGGCGGCGGCGCATGCCGGTGCGCCTCCTGGAGAGCTGGGCGCCGCTGAGCACGCTGAGCTGCTGGCGCTGCGCGAGTCCCTGCGGGCGCTGCTGCGGACCAACAACGGCGGCGCGGCGAGCACGGCAGAACTGGCGCCGCTGCGCGAGGCGGCGGCGCGATCCCGCTACGCGGGCGAGCTCTCGGCCGGCGGCCGGATCGAGCTGGCCCCAGTCGGCTCCGGCGGCCAGGTGCTCGCGGCGCGGCTGCTGTTGGCGATCGAGCGGGTGCAGGCGCAGGGCGCCTGGCAGCGGCTCAAGGCCTGCCCGGCCGAGGACTGCCAGTGGGCCTTCTACGACGGCTCCCGCAACCGCTCCCGCACCTGGTGCTCGATGGAGGAGTGCGGCAACCGCGAGAAGACGCGCCGCTACCGCAGCCGCAAAGCGTCGAGCTGACGCGAGGCGAGCTTCCATTCCGCCTGCAGGGGCGCTTCCACGTCGCCGGCGCCGCAGCCGGGTTCGGAGAGGCATTCGCCCCAGGCGTTGGCGGCTTCGATGTAGACGTCGAAGGCGCGCTCGGCGGGGGTGCCGGCGGCGATCAGGCAGGCGGGGGAGAGGCGGTCGACGGCGATCGCCGCGTAGCTGCCTCGCAGCCGCTTCACGGAGCCGACGTATTCGGCGTAGGTGAGCCCGCCGGCGAGGCGGCGGCGCAGCGTTTCCAGGCCGGCGGCGAACTGCCGCACCGAGCCCGGGCAATGGATGGGAGCCGCGCCGGCGCCGCCGTCGTTACCGGTGGCGTGCCCGGTAGCGGCCGCCGTCATCCCCGCATCCTGGGACTTCGCGCTGGCCTTGTCCGGCGCCGCCGAGGCGCCGCCGCCACACCCGGGCAGAGCCAGGAGGAGGGCCGCCAGGGCGGCGCACCCCGCCGGCGCGAGCCACCTTCTCGGTCGCATCGGCCGAGTCTATGAATCCTTCCGGGTCGTGTAGAAATCCGGCGATGCCGGGATTCGGGCGGCCCCTGGGGAGAGCGCTGGTGGCGGCGCTGCTGGCGCTGGCGGTCCTGGCGCCCAGCGCCCGGGCGGAGACCCATCCCGGCGTGCTCGTCGTCGGCGACAGCCTCGAGGAACTGACCTCGCCCTACCTGGCCCGTTACCTGCCCGGCGTCCGCCTCACCGTCAACGCCGTCGGCGGCTCCAACAGCTTCCAGATCTACGACCTCTTCCGCGAAAGCTACGAGCCTTCGCAGCGGGTGATCGTCTTCGACGCCGGCACCAACGACAACCCGGCCTATCCCCAGATCCTCGAAGAAAACCTGGCCAAGGTGGCGGCGACGGTGGGTGACCGCTGCCTGGTCGTGCCGACGATCCACGGCTTCACCGTCAACGGCATCGACAACAGTGGCAAGAACCGCGTCGTCCGCGCGTTCGCCGCCTCTCGGCCCGGCACCCAGACCCCCGACTGGGCCGGTGCCGTCGCCGCCCACCCGGACCTGCTCCAGGCCGACGGCCTGCACCCGATCCCCGCCGGCGCCGAACTGCGCGCGCGCCTGATCGCCCAGGGCGTCCAGGCCTGCCTCGCCTTCGAGGTCTCCCAGGCCGAAGCCCGCACGCCGGTGCTGGAAGCGGCGCCGGAACGGCTCCAACCGGTGACGAAGATGGCGGCGCGGCAGAGCGAGCTGCTGCGGGACGCGGGCCTCGCCCTGGTGGTGGCCGGCGCCGCGGCCCTGCTCGGGCGCTAGCTGGGGACCGGTGCCTGCTCCTGCTCGAAGCTGCACTCGGCCTCGCGGCCGGGGCGCAGGGGCGGGCCGGCGATGCCGCAGGAGTAGTCCTCGGCCAGGCGCTCGGGCGTGTCGCCGCCGGGCTCGGCCTCGGCGTGGAGGACTTCGGCGCTGATCGTGAACCAGGCGAGGACGCCCCCGGCGGCGGCGAGAACGGCGCAGGCCACCATCGCCATGTGGAAGCCGTCGGTCATCTTCGCCGGGTCGTAGAAGTCCTCGCCGGTGAGGCCGGCGATCAACGGCAGCACCGCCACGGCGAGCAGGCCGGCGACGCGGGCGACGGCGTTGTTGACGCCGGAGGCGATGCCGGAGTTGCGGGCCGGCGCCGCCGCCAGCACGGTCGCCGTCACCGGTGCCACGACCAGGGTCAGGCCGAGGCCGAAGACGATGATCGGCGGCAGGACGCTGGTGAGGTAGGAGTCACCGGGCTGGATCTGCGTCATCCAGAGCAGGCCGGCGGCGATCACCAGCGGTCCCACGGTCAGCGGCAGCCGCGGCCCGATCCGTTGCGCCAGGGCGCCGGCGCGGGCGGAGAAGACCAGCATCAGAAAGGTGACCGGCAGCGAGGCCGAGCCGGCCTCGATCGGCGTGTAGCCCATCGAGATCTGCAGGAAGGCGACGAGCAAGAAGAAGAAGCCGCCGAGCGCCGCGTAGACGACGAAGGTGACCGCATTGGCGGCGCTGAACTGGCGCGAGGAGAAGATCCCCAGCGGCAGCATCGGGTTGGCGCTGCGGCGCTCGCCGGCGAAGAAGAGGACGAGGGCGAGGATGCCGCCGAGCGCGGCGACCAGGATCGCCGCGCTCATCCCCTTTTCGGGCGCCTCGATCAGGGCGTAGGTGGTGCCGGCCAGGCCCAGCGCCGCCAGCACGGCGCCGCGGCCGTCGAGCTTGCCCCCGGCCGCCTCGACGTCCATCGACTCCGGCGCGTGGCGAGCCGCCATCGCAGCGACGAAGAGGCCCAGCGGCAGGTTGATGAGGAAGATCGCCCGCCAGGAGACCGCCCCGATCAGGTAGCCGCCGAGCAGCGGCCCCAGTGCCGTGGCGACGCCGCCGAGGCCGGACCAGGCGCCGATCGCCCGGGCCCGGTCGGCGGGGCGGAAGCTGGCCTCGATCAGGGCCAGGCTGCCCGGCGTCAGCAGGGCGCCGCCGACGCCCTGCAGCAGCCGCGCCGCGATCAGCAGCTCGGCAGTGGGCGCCGCCGCGCAAAGCGCCGAGGCGGCGGTGAAGAGCAGCGTGCCGAGGATGAAGATCCGCCGCCGCCCGTAGCGGTCGCCGAGCGAGCCGCCGAGCAGGATCAGCGAGGCCAGCGTCAGCAGGTAGCCGTTGACGATCCACTGCAGGGAGCTGGTGCTGGCGTTCAGGTCCTCGCCGATCTTCGGCAGCGCCACGTTGACGACGGTGCTGTCGAGGAAGGTGATGCCGGAGCCGAGCACGGCGACGGCCAGTAGCCAGCGCCCCGCCTTGCTCTCGAAGGCGAGGTTGGGCCCGCGGTCCATGGCCCGGCTCAGTCCGCCAGCTCGGGCGGCAGCGCTTTCGGCCCGTCCGGATAGATCCGGCGCAGCAGCTCCTCGCTCATCTCCAGCGTGTTGGCGAGCTCGGGCGGGGCGCCGACGACGAGCCAGAGTTGGTCGCCGTCGCTGTCGTTGAAGAGCTGGCGGGCGGAATCGGCGTCGACCAAGATCGAGTCCAGCGGCTCCAGCGTCAACGGCTCCTCCTCGTCGATCCGCATCCGGCCGCGCCCCTCCAGCAGCACGTAGAGCTCCTCCTGGCGCACGTGCCGGTGCCGGGTCGAAGCCTGCCCCGGTTGCAGTCGCCACAACCGCGCTCCCAGCGACTCCGCTTCCAGTTGCTTGCCGAGGTCGGTGTTCGGCACCGACATCTGGTTCGAGGGCCGCCAGAAGGCCTCGGCGGCGCGCAATACGCGGAAGGCCATGGCGGGATTATGCGGAGTCGGCGGCCTGGTAGCCCGCGATCAGCTCCTGCTCCCGCTCGTGCTTTGGGAAGAGGAAGAAGACGACGGCGCTGCCGAGCAGGACCGCGACGATGCCGGCGACGTAGGTCCAGTCGCCGCCGTCGAGGAAGGAGGTGCGGGCGGCGCCGACGATCTGCATCGCGTATTCGGGGTACTGCTCGGCGGTGTTGGCGGCGCTGGAGAAGGACTTGGTCAGCTCGTTCTGGACCCGTTGGCTGACTTCGGACCCGTGCGGCGAGGTGGCGATCTGGTTGCTGAAGCTGGCGGCGTAGCCGGCGGTCAGCAGGGCGCCGAAGATCGACTGCAGGATCGCGCCGCCGAGGTCGCGCTGGAGGTCCGCCGTGCCCGAGGCCATGCCGGCGCGCTTGACCGGGACCGAGCCGGTCAGCGAGCGCGAGGCGGGGGTGCCGGCGAAGCCGACGCCGATGCCGACCAGCAGGTAGCCGAGGCCGACTGCCCAGTAGCCGACGTTCTCTTCCCAGAGCGTCAGCATCACGATGAAGGCGAGCAGGCAGAAGAAGAAGCCGAGCAGCAGCGTGAAGCGGGAGCCGTGCGACTCGACCAGGCGGGCCGAGCGCGGCGCCACCACGACCATCCCGATCGCCCCCGGCAGGATCGCCGCGCCGGCTCCCAGGGTCGTGTAGCCGAGTACGTTCTGGACGAACTGCTGGCCGATGAACATCGCCCCCATCAGCGAGCCGAAGACGATGATCCCGGCCAGGGCGGCGACCCAGAAGGTGGGGCGGGCGGCGATGCCGAGGTCGTAGAGGGGGTTGGGAGCGCGGCGCTGGCGCAGCAGGAAGGCGCCGGTGAAGGCGAGGGCGACGACGCCGAGGATGATCGCGGTCGTCCCCTTGCCCGGTTCGGGGGCGAGGTTGATGGCCAGGATCAGGCTGCCGACCAGGGCGATCGAGAGGATGCCGCCGAAGTGATCGACCCGCTCCGTCGTCTCGTTGACGTGGGCGGGGACGAAGCGCCAGGCGAGTACCAGCCCGATCGCCGCCAGCGGGGCGCTGATGTGGAAGACCCAGCTCCAACTGGCGACTTCGAGGATGCCGCCGGCGACCAATGGCCCCAGCGCCGAGGCACCGCCTCCCAGCGCCGACCACAGCGCGATCGATTTGGTCCGCTGCTGCCCCGACCAGAGCGCCGTGATCAGCGCCAGCGTGGTCGGGTAGGCCATGCCGGCGGCGACGCCGCCGAGCACGCGGGCGATGAAGAGGACGGGGGCCGAGGGGGCGAAGCCGGCCAGCAGCGAGAAGGGGATGGTCAGCGCCATCCCCAGCACCAGCAGCGCCTTGCGGCCGTAGCGGTCGCCGACCGCGCCCAGGTAAAGGACGGAGGCGGCCAGCCCGAGCGAATAGCCGACAGCGATCAGGTCGACGGTCGTCTGGCCGGCGTTGAATTCCTTGCCGATGTCCGGCAGGGCGACGTTGGCGACCGCCAGGTTGAAGTTGGCGACGGCGGCAACGAAGATCAGCGACGCCAGGACCAGTCCGGCGCGCTTGGGGGCGCTCGCTTCCACCGTTTGCTCAGATCTCGATCCAGGTCCCGTTCGGCCCGAGGTTGCGGATCGGCGTCGGCCCGATCTGCCCCTCACAGCCCCAGGACTCGTGGATGTGGCCGCAGACCGCGAGCCGCGGCCGCTTCGCTTCGATCGTCGCCAGCAGCGCCACGCTGCCGAAGTGGGTGTCGTTGCCGGCGTTGTCGCAGTGGCCCTTGGGCGGCGAGTGCAGGACCAGCACCGCCTCCTCGGGGCAGGCGGCGAGCATTCCCGCTGCTTCCTCTTCGTCGAGGTCGAAGCTCCAGTCCCAGGGCGTGACCGGGATGCCGCCGCCGAGGCCGAAGAACTCGACGCCGCCGACCGCCGTCCCTTCGCCGTGCAGCACCGTCGCCGACTCCCAACTGCGGGCGACGTCCCGCAGGGCGTCGACGGTCTCGTTGTTGCCCGGGACCAGCACCGTCGGCTTGGTGATCGCGGCCAGCACCGCGATCGTCTCCTCCAGGCCCTCGTGGACCGAGGCGAAGTCGCCGGCGCCGATCACGACGTCGGCCTCGGCCGACATCTCGACCAGGCGCGCGCCCTGCTCGAGGTCGCGGTGCAGGTCGCTGAAGGCGAGCAGCTTCACGCCGCAAAACCTAATGGCTGGGCGCGACGCTGATCAGGAGAGCCCGAAGTAGCTGACGAGCGTCATACCGCCGCCGGCTCGCTTGAACGCCGCAGCGGCCGTCGCAGCCGCTCGCGCCAGCGCCGCCGCGGCCGCGCCGGTTCAGCCTCGGCCCGCGCCTGCAGGTCGAAGTAGAGGAGCGTCTCGCCGGCCACCGCGTAGGGGATCAGCAGCGAGAAGATCAGCGCCCCGAGCAGGTTGATCCAGATCAGTTCGAGGCTGGTGAAGATGAGGGCGAAGGTGAGGACCGGCCCGACGACCAGTAGCAAAAGGTTGAAGAAGAGAATCGCCCGCACCGCGTGCCACCAGCGCCCGCGCACTAGTTCGGAGCTGCCGCGGAAGGACTGGCGGATCGACTTGTCGGTGAAGAGGACTTCCTGCTGGACGAAGGCCCAGCCGACCAGCTTCCAGAGCGCGAAGGGGATGCCGACGATCGTCACGGCCATGGCCAGGATGCCCAGCGTTGCCAGCAACTGGGCGACGACGACGCGCCAGAAGCGCGCCCGCACGCCGCCGAAGGCGGCGCCGAGGCCGGCGGCGCCCCCGTTCGCCAGTTCGCGCAGGAAGACGATCACGAGCGCCGCCGCGAGCGCCTCGGCGACCGGCCGTGCCAGCGTTTCGAGGAGGTCGGCGAGGGCGAGGTTGACACCGGAGCGGCCGGCGGCGTTGCTGACCCCGTGGGCGCTGCCGAGCAGCCCGCCCAGCAGGTTGACGCCGGCGATGATTGGCAGCGCCACCAGCGCCATCGGTAAGAGCACTCGCCAGTGGCGGCCGTAGAGGCGGCGGGCGGTGCGCAGGAGCTGGCCGAAGGAGCGCCGGGCCCGCAGCTGCCCGAGGTCGATCGGGCCCCACTTGGTGAGGCCGACGAAGAGCGCGATCAGGGCCAGGACAGCGGCGATGGTGACGATCGCCGCCGGCCGCGACTTGGCGTCGAGGTTGATCAGGTCCGAGGCGGTGGCGACGGCGCCGCAGAAGGCGGCGGTCACCTGCGGCCCGGCGATCGAGCCGCCGGGCAGGCGCGGGCTCGTCGTCCGCTGCTTCGCCATCCAGGCGAACGGTTCCCGCCAGACGGTCTTGGTTTGGGGGCCGGTGGGCCCATTGTTGAAGCCCTTTTCGCGTTCGCCCCAGCGGCCGTCGTAGCTGAGCCACTGGAAGGGCCCGTGTTCGGGTGCCGCTTCCGGCAACAGCACCGGCTCCAGGCGCAGTTCGCGCAGCGGCTCGGAGGTGTTGTCGCAGCCGAGGCCGGAGCCGTGCTGGCCGTTCTCGATGTAGACGGCGGAGTCGTAGAAGGTGGCGTGGGAGCCGGCGGCGGGGTAGACGATCGGGTGCCTTCCTTCCTTCTGCACCTTGCTGTCGGTCCAGCTCGCGCGCTCGCCGCCGGCGTGCTGGAAGAGGATGATTTCGCCCGGTTCTTCGTTCAGCGCCTGCGACGCGGTTTCGGCCGCAAAGGTCAGTTGCATGCCCTCCCAGTCGCCCTCGTGGAGGTCGTTGAACTGGTTGAAGTACCAGAAGAACCAGTACTGCAGGGCGAAGCCGCCGTGGTTGGGTTGGCGGGCGATGTGGGCGTAGGTGAGCGCCGGCGCCTTGCCTTCGTCGAGCAGCTTCTGAAAGGCCTTGGCGTAGACGCAGGTGTCGCCCAGCGCCTTGCCTTCGAGGTCGAGGTAGTAGCCGTCGGGGAGGCCGGCGATATCGGCCGCCGTCGGCGCCTTCATCACGTCTTCGAGGCCCTTGCCTTCGACGTAGTGAGTGAGCGTGACAGTGGGGTTGCCCAGGACCGTGTCGACGCTGGTCGGCTGGTACTGCTCGGCGGCGGTGTCGCAGGGCGGGTCTTCCTGCTTGCGCAGCATCGTGATCGGCACGTAGCGCGCCGCCAGCTTGCGCGCCGCCGCTTCCTGGCTGGAGACGAGGGTCGAGTCCTTGGCGTTCGTGCCGCCGGCCGCCGTCGCCGCGGCCGGCGCGAGCAGCGCCAGCGCCACCAGTGCCGCCGCCAAACCGCCGAGCCGGGTCTTCACCCGGGCGAACGTACCAGCGTCAGCCGGCGCCGGCCACCGGTTCCTCGGCGGGCTCGTCGGTGACCTGTTCTTCGACTTTGCCGCCGGGCATGGCGGCGAGGGAGACGACGAAGGCGACCGCCATCACCGCGGCCATCCCGTAGAAGACCGTGCGCGAGGCGAGTGCGAAGTCGTGGGGGATGCTGTCGAACACCCTCTGCAGCATCGGGTTGACGTGGGCGGGGATCTGTTCGGCACCGCCGCCGGCCCCCTGGCTGATCTGGTTGGCGATTTCGTCGGCGGCCGCCTTGGGCACGCCGTGTGAGGCCGCCGTCGCCTCCAGGTTCGACTTGTTCTCGAGGATCAGGATCGAGCCGAGGACGGCGAGGCCGAGGCTGGAGCCGAAGTTCCGCACCGTCTGGGTGATTCCGGTCGCCTCGCCGTAGCGGCTGGCCGGCACCCGGTTGAGGGCGTCGGTGTTGGCCGGGCTGAGGACCAGGCCGACGCCGGCGCCGGCGATGACGATGTAGATCCACTGGTCGCTGACCGAGAGCTCGGTCAGGTGCTTGCCCCAGAGGAAGAAGCCGACCGCGGCGACGGCGCAGCCCAGCACCACCGGCCGGCGGGCGCCCACTTTGTCGAGCATTTTCCCGCCCCACTGCGAGGCGATGGCGAAGCCGGCGAAGAAGATCAGCAGGTAGAGCCCGGTTTGCGAGGCGCTTTCGCCGAGCGAGATCTGGGCGTACATGCTGGCGAAGAAGAAGAGCGGGACGAAGGGGATCATCAACAGGAAGAGGACGACGTTGTCGACCGCGAAGGCGCGGTTCTGGAAGGTCCGGATCCGCATCAGCGGGAAGCGGTCTTCGATCCGCAGCTCGTAGAGGACGAAGGTGGCGATCAGGGCCAGGCCGGCGGCGATGCAGATCCAGGTCGTGGCGCTGCCCCAGCCCCAGACGCTCGACTGCTGCAGGCCGAGCACGGCGAGGCCCATGCCGCCGGTGATCAGCACCGTGCCGCGGTAGTCGAGCGGCGCCGGGTGCTTGGTGTCGTCGGGCTTGGCGATCGCGGTGAGGACGAGGGCGATGATCGCGACCGGGATGTTGACCCAGAAAATCGCCCGCCAGGTCCACTCGGTCAGGTAGCCGCCGGCGATCGGGCCGATCGAGGTGAGGCCGCCGGTGACGGCGAAGAAGATCGCCATCGCGCGGCCACGCTCGCGCAGCGGGAAGGAAGCGAGGACGATCGCCAGCGCGGCGGGGAACATGATCGCGGCGCCGGCCCCCTGGATGATCCGGAAGACGATCAGCCAGGGCTCGTCGAGCGAGCCGGTCGGGGTCGCTCCGCAGAGGGCGGAGGCGGTGGCGAAGATGACGACGCCGAGCATCACCATGCGGCGGTGGCCGGCGATGTCGGCGAGGCGGCCGCCGAAGGCGAACAGCGCTGAGAGCGCCAGCAGGTAGCCGTTGATGATCCACTGCACGCCCGTCGCCGAGAGCGAGAGGTCGTCCTGGATCGAGGGGACGGCGATGGCTACGATCGTCTGGTCGATGAACATCATCGCCACCGCGAAGATCATCGCCACGAGGATCAGTTTGCTGTTCTTGCCGCTGGACGAGTTCATGGCTATCTCGTTTGATGCGGAGGGGCTGAATCCTGCCGTTTCGATAGGCTCGCGGACGCAATGCCCCCCGTCTTTTGGCTAGGCCTCGGGATCGCGGCCTTCATCTTCCTCGTCGGCGTTATTTCCGGCGCCCGCTCGCGTACCGCGACCATCGGCTCCGGCGCTCTGATGGGCCTTTACCTCGGCGTCATGCTCGCCTTCCCGCTGCTGGCCATCGGCCTCGCCACCAGCTAGCGCTCTCCACCTCCGCAGAAATTTTCCTGCGTAAGCTCGCCCTCCTCTGGGTAGCGGGAGCCGGTACTGAGACCGAAGAGGAGGAAATGCATGACGCATGTGAGCTCGATTCAGGCCCTCGACCTGCGCGACGGCGTCACCGTCCCGCAACTCGGCTTCGGCGTCTTCCAGGTGCCGCCGGCGGAAACCCAGGCGGTGGTGGAAGAGGCGCTGGAAAGCGGCTACCGGCACATCGACACCGCGGCCGCCTACCGCAACGAGGCCGGTGTCGGGGCGGCGATCGAGGCCAGCGGCGTCGCCCGCGAGGACGTCTTCGTCACCACCAAGCTCTGGAACAACGAGCAGGGCTACGACTCCACCCTGCACGCCTTCGAGCGCAGCCTCGGCGAGCTGGGGATGGACCGCGTCGACCTCTACTTGATCCACTGGCCGGTGCCGAGCGCCGACCGCTACCTCGACACCTGGCGCGCCTTTGAACGGATCCACGCCGAAGGTGGGGCGCGGTCGATCGGCGTCTCCAACTTCCGCGTTGAGGACCTCGAACGCCTGCGGGTGGAGGCCGAGACGCTGCCGACCGTCAACCAGATCGAGCTGCACCCGTGCCTGCAGCAGGCCGAGTTGCGCGCCTGGCACGCCGAGCACGGCGTCGCCACCGAGGCCTGGAGCCCGCTCGCCCAGGGCGAGGTGCTCGACAACGGCACGATCGAGACGATCGCCGCCAACGTCGGCCGCACGCCGGCCCAGGTGGTGCTGCGCTGGCACCTGCAGCTCGGCAACATCGTCATCCCCAAGTCGGTGACGCGGGAGCGGATCCACGAGAACATCGAGCTCTTCGACTTTGAGCTGAGCGAGGACGACATGGACGCGATCGCCCGCCTCGACGCCGGTGCGCGCACCGGCCCGGACCCCAGCACGTTTATCGCCCCGTAGCGCCGTAGGAGAGAATCCCGCGCCGTGACGGCGCGGGACACACGGCTTCGGCGGGTCAACGCGGTCTCGGCCACCGCCTTCGTCCTCGGCGGCTCGCTCTTCGCGATCGGCGCGGCGCTCTCCCAGGGCGACGTCGGTGGGCCGCGGCTGGCGGCGGCGGTCTACCTGGCCGGCGGTTTCTTCTTCACTACCGGCGCCTACGCAGGGTTGCTGCTGGTCGCCAACTCGCCGCGCGGCGACGACCCCGATGGCATCCTCCACACGCCGCCCTGGCGCTGGTGGTCGCTGGAGCCGGGCCAGCTCGACTGGTCGAGCGCGCTGACGCTCTTCGTCGGCACCCTCTTCTTCGCCGTCAGCCTCTTCGACGCCCTGCTCGGCGACCTCACCGTGGCCCAACTGCACCGGCTCGTCTGGTCGCCGGAAGTCGTCGGCTGCGTGTTGTTCCTCGTCTCTGGCCACCTGGCCCTGGTCGGGATGCGGCGCGACCGCCGGCGCGGCCTCCGCGCCGGCCTCGGCTGGTGGATCGTCGCCGTCAACCAGCTCGGCTCGGTTCTCTTCATGGTCGCCGCGGTCGCTGCCTTCGTGCGCCCGAAGACCGGCGACGCGCTCGCAGTCGGCATCGCCAACTGGGGCACGCTGACCGGCGCCCTCTGCTTCGCCATCGCCGGCGTCATGCAGGAGTTCGAGCGGCCGACCACTCCCCCTGAAAGGATTGCCGCCGATGGCGGGAAGCAAGGCGAACGCGCCGCGCACTGAGCGGATCCTGCCGGGGATCTGGCGGCTGCGGCTGCCCTTGCCCTGGCCCGGGGTGCCGCACGGCAACGCCTGGGCGGTCGCCGCCGGCGACGGCATCGTCCTCTTCGACACCGGAATCGGCGGCAAGGGACGGCTACGACAGCTCGACCTGGCGCTGGCTCAGGCCGGCTTCGGCTTCGAAGACGTGAGCCTGGTCGTCTGCACCCATTCCCACACCGACCACTACGGGCTCGGCGCCTCGATCTGCGAGGAAGCCGGCTGCGAGCTCTGGATGCACCCGGCCTGGGAGCACGTGCGGCTGCTCGCCGACGACCCGGCGGCGGCGCTCGAGCAGCGGCTCGAGGTGGCGCGCCAGAGCGGCGTCCCGGTGGCCTCGCTGGAGCGCTACCGCGAGTCCCGCAGCGACACCGTCGAGGACACCGGGATCGACGCGATCAAGGTGCCGGACCGCGAGCTTCTGCCCGGCGTCGAGGTGGAGACCGACCTCGGCAATTGGCAGGTCTACGAGACGCCCGGCCACGCGCCTTCCCACGTTGTGCTGCACCAGCCCGAGCGCAAGCTGATGATCTCCGGTGACCATCTGCTCGGCCGCACCGTCCTTTTCTTCGACCACGGCCACAGCCCCGACCCGGTCGGCGAATTCCTCCACAGCCTCGAGGTGGTGGAGCCGCTCGAGGTCGACCTCGTCCTCCCTGGCCACGGCCGGCCCTTCCGCGACCCGGCGGCGAAGATCGCCGAGGCGCGCCGCCAGGTCGACGAGCTGGTGGAGAAGGTGCGCGAGTCCCTGCGTGGCGGCGAGCGCCCGGCCTACGCCGTCGTCGCCGACATCGTCGGCGAGGAGAACCTCAAGACCCCCGCCAGCGCCTGGATCCTGCAGATCGTCCTCTCTTGTCTCGACCACCTGGCGATCCTCGGCGAGGTCGTGGCCGTCGATGGCAGCGACCCGCGGCGCTGGGCACTGGCGTAGCCTTTCCGGGAATGGCCAGCTTCCGATATGAGCGCCGGGTGGCGGCGCCGCCGGAGGTCGTCTTCGACGTCCTCACCGACCATCGCCGCTACGCCGAGCTGACGCCGCTGCGCAGCTCGACGCTGGAGCGCGAGGGCAGACCGGCGCCGAACGGCGTCGGCGCGATCCGCGTGCTCAGCGCCGTGGGGCCGCCGCTGCGCGAGGAAGTGCTCGTCTACGAGCCCTCCCAGCGCTTCTCCTACAAACTGCTCTCGGGGCTGCCGGTGCGCGACCACGTCGGCACGGTCGAACTGCGGCCGGTCGACGGCGGCACCACGGTCGCCTACGCGGTCCGCACGACGCCGACCGTTCCGATCGCCGGGGCGGCCGTCGTCGCCGCCGTCAAGGTCGGGATCAAACAGCTGCTGGGTGGTGTCGTCAAGGAGTCCGAGCGGAGGGCCGCCACGCATGCCTGAGGGCGGGCCTCAGGCCCGCCGCTTCCGCGACGCACCGCTGCTGCGCGATGCCGCCGGCCTGATCCACCGCAACCGCATCCCGGTTATCGCCCTGCTCGCCGCGGCGCTCGTCTTCAGCGCCGCCGTGGTGGGCTACGAGCTGCTGAAGCGCCCCAGCGACGTCCATAACGCCTCCGTCCCCTTCCAGCCGGAAAAGCCGAAAGCGGCCCCGAAGCGGCCGACGAAGGAAGAGACCGTCAACTGGCCGATGTTCGGCTACAACCGCGCCCGCACCCGCTACCTGCCGGTGCAGGGGATCAAGCCGCCCTTCCGCAAACTCTGGCGCTTCACCGACCGGCCCCTGCTCGAGTTCCCGCCGATCTACGCCAACGGCCGCCTCTACCTCGTCAACAACAGCGGCTTTGCCTACGCGCTCGACGCCAAGACCGGCAAGACGATCTGGAAGCGCCGCATCGGCCGCCTCAACGCCTCCTCGCCGGCTTACTCCAAGCACCGCCTCTACGTGGTCAACCTGGTCCCGGGCCACATCGTCAAGCTCGACGCCAAGACCGGCAAGATCATCTGGAAAAAGTCGCTGCCGGGGCGGGCCGAGTCCTCGCCGCTGGTGATCGGCCGCACCGTCTACTTCGGCTGCGAAAACGGCGACCTCTACGCGCTCAGCACGATCAGCGGCAACGTGCGCTGGGCGACGGCGCTGGGCGGGCCGGTGAAGTCGGCGCCGGCCTTCTGGCACGGCACCCTCTACGTCGGCGACTACGGCGGCTACATGAACGCGGTCGACGCCCAGACCGGCAAGCTGAAGTGGCAGAGCGGCTCGCTCGGGCCCGGCTTCGGCGGCTCCGGCGCCTTCTACTCGACCCCGGCGGTCGCCTTCGGCCGTGTCTACGCCGGCAACAACGATGACCGCGTCTATAGCTACGACGCCAAGACCGGCGCTCTCGCCTGGAGCTACTCGACCGGCGGCTACGCCTACTCGGGGCCGACCGTTGCCGTCACTCCCCACACCGCGCCGACCGTCTACATCGGCTCCTTCGACGGCAACATCTACGCCCTCGACGCCAAGGACGGCAGCCTCCGCTGGAGCCGCTCCGCCGGCGGCCAGGTGGTCGGCTCGCTTTCGGCGATCGGCAACATCGTCTACGTCGCCGAGTTCACCAACAAGACGACGAGCGGCTTCATGATGCGCAGCGGCCGCCGTGTCTTCCACTACCCGAAGGGCACCTACACGCCGGTCATCTCCGACGGCCGGCGGATCTACCTGACCGGCTACTCGAGCATCACGGCGCTGGAACCGTTCACGCCGAAGCCGAAGGCTAAGGCGAAGTCGTCCCGATCCCACCCTGCGGGGGCGGCGGCAGTTCCGGCGCATCAGGGGCAAAGCTCGGGAAGAGGCCAGAGTGGAGGCGGGCCTTGAGCACGCCGAGGCTGGCCGAGTAGTTCTGGATCCGGTAACTGCTGGTGCTGCCAAAGTCCTGGTAGTAGACGATCATCTTGCAGCGTGGGTGCGTCTTCACCCAGGCGAAGAGCTTGGAGACGAAGGCCGGGTCATCGCCGTTTTCGACGCCCCACTCGGTCAGGGCGAAGGGCTTTTTGCCGGCGTAGCGGTTGTAGAGGCCGGTCAGCGCGCCCCATTCCGGGTAGGAGGCGTAGAAGTCGGTGCCGGCCCAGTCGACCCAGCGCGAGCCCGGCCAGTAGTTCTTGGGCCGGTTCTGCGGGGTCGTCGGGGAGCCGGCGGGGAGCGGGCTCCAGACGATCGCCACCGGCGCTTTCGGCAGGCCGCCGATGGTGGCGTTGAGCGGTGGCAGGCCGGCTTCGGCCAGGCGTTTGTTGATCTCTTTCGCCTTGCCGCCGCCGTGGACGATCACGTAGATGCGGCGGAAGGCGAGTTTGTACCAGCGTGGTTTGTGGGCGGCGTCGCGCGGGTTGCCGCCGCAGTCGAAGGAGGCGTAGACGTTGAGGCAGCGGTTGGGCTCGCCCAGCGGCCGCACGTAGGCGCGCATTTCCTTTTCGGCGAAGAGCCGGTTGAGGCGAATCAGGTAAGCGTCGCCTTCGCCGTTGGCGATGCCGCGCGGGGTGATCAGCTCGTGGCCGTCGCCCGAGTCGGCGGTGGTGATGTGGAGGATCGGCCGTGCCCGCGCCGTCTGCCAGCGCCGGATCGAGTCGGGGAATTCGCTGCCCCAGGTGCGGAAGCTCTCGATCACCGCCGGGTGCTTGGCGACCGCGGTGCTGAATTCCCCGAACTGGGCCGGGTCGCCGGTGTCGGAGACCCCGAACCAGACCTTTTCCCCGGGCGGTTCGAGCAGCCCGGCCTGGGCCGCCGGGGCGGCAAGGAGTGCCGCTGCGGCGATGAGCGCGCAGAGGGCGAGAATCGGCCGGGTGAACCGCATGGCTTCCGCAACACGGAAGCAGAGGTAGACGCTCGGGTGCGGTCAGCGCCACGCGTCTGCAATCGGGTTCCCATACGAACCCAAAAGGCAGACGCGTCCGCCGCGAGGGCGCTCAGGCGGCCAGCGAGGCGGGGTGCTCGGCGACGATCGCCAGGACTTCGTCGGCGAACTTGGCGATGAAGGCGGGGCCAACGCCGCTGATCGCCTGCAGGACCTCGTTGCTCGCCGGTCGCACGGCGGCGATCGTCTGCAGGGTGCGGTTGTTGGCGACGGTGTAGGCGGGTTTGCCGGCGGCGGCGGCGAGGCGCCACGACTTCAGCGCCTCGAATAGGCGCAGGTCCGCGGGGGAGAGGTCGGCGTCGGCGACGGCCGGAGTGGATGAGCCCGAGCGCGTCCGGGCCGGGCGCTGGACCACGATCGTCTCCGGATCGGGCAGCCAGGCGAGCTGGTCGCAGACGTCGCAGCAGCGCTCCAGCGGCGCCCCCGCCTCGTGGTCACCGAAGTGGTCGAGCAGCGAGCGGCGCCGGCAGCGCTCGGAGTAGATGAAGGATTTGATCGCCTTGTAGTCGCGCCAGCCGCGCTCGTAGGCGATCGCCAGCTCGGGGTTGCCTTGGCGCTGTTCGTTGAAGCGCAGCAGGCGGCCGAGGTCAGACTTCATCGCCAGCAGCACCGCCCGCGCCGGCTGCCCGTCGCGCCCGGCCCGGCCCGCCTCCTGGTAGTAGGCCTCGACGCTGGTCGGGATCGCCATGTGCCAGACCGAGCGCACGTCGGCCTTGTCGACGCCCATGCCGAAGGCGTTGGTGGCGACGACCACTTCGATGTCGCCGCCCATGAAGCGGCGCTGCGCCTCGCTGCGGTCCTCCGACTCCATGCCGGCGTGGTAGGCGAGCGCCCGCAGGCCGCTGTCGCGCAGCGTCCGCGCCAGCTCGTCGGTGTCCTTGCGGGTGCCGCAGTAGACGATCGCCGGCCGGTTGCCCGGGTCGGCGAGGCCGGCTTCCAGCAGTGCCAGCCGCCGCGCCTGCGAGCCCTTGCCTTCCAGCGGCACGACGTCGAAGGAGAGGTTGGGACGGTCGAAGCCGGAGCGCACCTGCAGCGGCTCGCGCATCTCGAAGCGCCGCACGATCTCCGCCGCCACCGCCTTCGTCGCCGTCGCCGTGCAGGCCATCACCGTCGGCCGCCCCAGCCGCTCGGCGATCTCCGGCAGCCGCAGGTAGTCGGGCCGGAAGTCGTGCCCCCACTCAGAGACACAGTGCGCCTCGTCGACCGCCATCAAGTCGATCCGCCGCCGCGAGATCGCGTCGAGGAAGAAGTCCGAGCCAAACCGCTCCGGGGAGCAATAGACGATCCGCGCCTCACCGCCGCGCACCCGCCCCATTTCCCGGCGAGCGGTCTCGGCCTCCATCCCGGAAGCGATCATCGCCACCGGGTGCCCGGCGTTCGTCAGCCGCAGCCACTGGTCCCGCATCAGGGCGATCAGGGGCGAGACGACGATCGTCAGGTCCTCCGTCGCCAGCCCCGGCAACTGGTAACAGAGGCTCTTGCCGCCGCCCGTCGGCATCACGATCAGCGAGTCCCGCCCCTCGAGGGCGGCGACCACCGCCTCCCGCTGCCCCGGGCGCCAAGTCTCGAAACCCAGCTCCCCGAGGAGTGCGTCAGCCCTGCTTGCTGCGTCGGCGGCAGTCACGGAGTTGAGGCTATGCCCTCCTCCGGCCGGAGGAGGGGCACCGTCCCCTATTCCGTCCCTTCCCCAGCCACGATCTGCGCCGGCACCTGGCTCAGCTTTTCGGCGACGGTGTCGATCACGATTGCCAGCTTGCGCGTGTCCGCCTTCGTCAGTTCTTCGTAGGAGACGAACCCGTCGCCGTGCTTGTACGGCTTCAGGGCCGCGTAGACCGCTTCGAAATCGGCTTCGATTTCCTTCGCCAGTTTCGGGTCCTTCTTGCTCAGCAGGGGCTCGACCGACTTGAAGGCGACTTCGGAGCCTTCGACGTTGGCCTGGAAGTCGACCAGGTCGATGTGCGAGTAGCGCTCCTCCTCGCCGGTGATCTTCGAGGCCGAGACCTCGCCCAGGAGCTCGTTGGCGCCGTTGGCGATCTGGACCGCCTGGAGCTTCACGTTCTTGACTTTGTCCTGTAGTTCTTCGACGTCGGCCTGAAGCTGTTCGGCGACCGGCTTCATGCCCTCGGTCGCTTCTTCTTCCCAGAGCGCTTTCTCGATCCGGTGGAAGCCGCCGAACTGGCTCGGCGGTACGTCGTTTTCGCGGGCGTCGATGCGGGGGTCGAGGTCGCCGAAGGACTCGGCCACCGGCTCGATCCGCTCGTAGGGGATGCGCGCGGCTGGGTACAGCGATTTCGCCCCGGCGATGTTGCCGGCGACGACGGCGGCGACGAAGGGCCGCGTCCGCGCCACCAGTTCGGCGGTGTTCTTCTCCAGGTAGCCGCGGTAGTTGTTGATCGCCGTTTCAACCTCAGGGCTGGTCTTGGCGGCGAGCTTGCCGGTCACCTTCAGCGTCCCGTCTTCTTCGGAGCCACCGTTGCAGCGCAGGGTGTATTCGCCTTCCTCGAGGGTCAGCGAGAAGCTGCCCGTGAGGCCTTCGGTGAGGTTCTCCTTCTCGCCGAGGATCGTTTCCCCGTCGAGCACCTCGAGCTCGGTCACCTTGGAGCTGGCGCCCTCGACTTCGAAGGTGATCGGCCCGGCCGGGGCCGAGGCGTCGTGCGGTTCGCAGCCGGCGTCGGTGATCTTGAAGGACAGCTTCTTGGCGCCGGCGGGGGAGTCTTCGCTGGAGCCGCAGGCGGCGAGGGCGACGGCGAGCAGGCCGACCGCGAGGGCGACCAGCGCAGCGCGAAGGGAAATTCGGTTCATCTCTGTGGAGCTCCTTCTCAGGCTCGGGAGGAAGTTAGGTGACCCTTACTTAGGGCACCCTACAGAAAACCGACAGTAAGACTCGGAATAAATCAGCAACAGGCTCCGGCTCAGCCGAGCAGGGCTTCGCCCACGTAGCCGCCCTGGCGGGCGCCGGGGGGCACGGCGAAGACGGCGCTGCCGACGTGCTTGATGTACTCGTTGAGCGCGTCCATCGTGCCCAGTCGGCGCTGGATCGCCGCGAACTGCTTTTCCGGGTCGCGCTGGAAGGCGATGAAGAAGAGGCCGGCTTCGAGCTCGCCGAGGCTCTCGTCGACGCCGTCGGTGAAGGAGTAGCCGCGGCGCAGGATTCGCTCGCCGTTTTCCTGGGCGGAGGCAAGGCGGACGTGGGCGTTGGCCGGGATCAGCGGCTGGCCGTTCTTCTTCGCGTCGAGCGGCAGCGGTTCGAACTCGTCGCTACCGCCGAGCGGGGCGCCGCTGTACTTGCGGCGGCCGATCGTCTGCTCTTGGTCTTCCAGCGAGGAGCGGTCCCAGACCTCGAGCAGCATCCGGATCCGCCGCGTGACCATGAAGCTGCCGCCGCGCATCCAGGCCGGGCCGTCGCTGACCCAGACGAAGCGGTTCATGGCGTCGGTGTCCTCGGCGCGGATGTTGGCGGTGCCGTCCTTCATCCCCATCAGGTTGCGCGGCGTGTCCTGGCTGCGGCTGGTGGTCGCGGTGCGGCCGAAGCCGAGCTGGGACCAGCGCATGGCGACGATGCCGCGGCCGATCCGGGCCAGGTTGCGGATCGCGTGGAAGGCGACCTGGGGGTCGTCGGAGCAGGCCTGCACGCAGATGTCGCCGTCGCTTTCGAGCCCGTTCAGTTCGTCGCCCGGAAGCGGCGGCAGCGGCTTCAGCTCGGGCGGCCGCTGTGCCGCCAGGCCGAGCCCGCGTTTGGCGAAGACGCCGGGGCCGAAGCCGAAGGTAACGGTGAGGCTGGAGGGGAGGAGGCCGACGGTCTCGCCGGTGTCGTCGGGCGGCGCCAGCTCCTCATAGTTGACGTCGCCAATCAGCTCCCCGGCGGTCATTTCGGCAGCCGCCTGGGACCAGTTCTGCATCAGTTCGCGCAGCTCGGCGGGGTCTTCGGTCAGCAGGTCGAAGGCAGCGAAGTGGAGGCGGTCCTGGGCCGGGGTGTCGATCCCGGCCTGGTGTTCGCCGTAGAAGGGAACGTTGCCGGTGCCTTCGCCGCTGGCCTCGGCGTTGTCCTGGCCGACTAGGTAGCCGGTGGCGCCGAGGCCGATGCCGGCGGCGCCGATGCCGGCCGAGGCCAGCAGGCGGCGACGGGTAATCGGGGTCATGGCGAGTGGGGCGAGGGGCCGCTCACGCCGGCGTCGTCTGGGCCGGGGCGGTGCGGCGCCGGGCGAGGATGCGTGGGCGTTTGCGTAGCCGGTCGGGCCAAATCACGTAGAGGCCCATCGGCACCGCGTAGAGGACGTAGACGGCGACCTCGATCACGGTCGGCTGCGGCTGCAGGCCCAGCATCCCGGTCAGCAGCGCCCCGGAGACGGTGCCCGGCTGGACCAGCCAGGTGAGGTCGAGCGCCTGGCTCTGGAAGCTGTTGATCCAGCCGGCCTCGTGGGCGGTGTGGGCGGCGGTCGCCAGCAGGCCGGCGGCGACGAAGACGAGGACCAGGCCGGTGACGCGGAAGAAGCGGCTGAGGTTGATGCGGACGCCGCCCCGGTAGAGGCCGACCCCGATCGCGATCGCGGCGGCGAGCCCGAGCACCGCGCCGGCTCCGGCGGCGGTGGTGTCGGTGGCGTCCTGGAAGGCGGCGAGCAGGAAGACGGTGGTCTCGAAGCCCTCGCGCAGGACCGCCAGGAAGGCCATCGCAACCAGGGCCATCGCCGAGCCGGTGGCCAGCGCCGAGGCGGCCTCGCCCTCGAGATGGGCCTTGATGCCGCGGGCGTGCCGCCGCATCCAGATGATCATGTAGGAGATCATC
The DNA here is from genome assembly GCA_963708405.1 of uncultured Actinomycetes bacterium. GTDB lineage: Bacteria > Actinomycetota > Thermoleophilia > Solirubrobacterales > 70-9 > VAYN01. The sequence continues at coordinate 232,192 of CAVPSL010000001.1, read as the reverse complement.
CCCACGGCGATCAGGCCGACGATCGTCTCCAGACCCTCCTGCTGCTGCTGGGGCAGCTCCTGGTCGACGGCGTTGAGGATGATCGCCACGGCGCTGCAGAGCACGACCGCGATCCCGACCCCGATCCACATCTGCCGCAGGGCGTCACGACGGCCCTCCTTGACGAGGAAGGCGGCGATGATGCCGACGATCAGAGCGGCCTCGACGCCCTCGCGCAGGGTGATGACAAAGGTGGGAATCATGCCGGTGGTGGTCCCGCCGGTGGCGGACGCCGCAACCTTAGGCGTCCCTAATAAGGCGGGCCTAAAAACCTAGCACGCCGCTAGAGATTGGTTCGGGAAGCCATGGTTCCGACCACTGGGCGATGCCCCGGGTCAGCTTCTCGGCCTCCTTCGGCCCCCAGGTCCCCGGCTTGTAGGTGTGGACCGGGCCCGGTTCGTCGAGCAGCGGCTGCACGACGCGCCAGGTCTCTTCGATCGCGTCCTGGCGGGTGAAGAGGGTGTGGACGCCGGCGATCGCGTCGCCGAGCAGGCGCTCGTAGGGCTCGGGGTCCTCGCCCGGCTCTTTCTCGAAGAGCACCTGCAGGTCGGCCGGCTCGAAGGCCTCTTCGCCGGCCTTCTTCGCGTAGAGCCGCATCCGCGAGCCCGGGTCGGGCTCGATCCGCACCGTCATCTTGTTCGGTTCCGGGGTGCGGCCGTGGCCGATCCCCAACCGCGGCGGCCGCTTGAAGACGACGGTCACCTCGCTCGACTTGGCCGGCATCTGCTTGCCGGCGCGGATGAAGAAGGGGACGCCGCTCCAGCGCCAGTTGTCGACCTCGAGCTCGACTGCGGCGAAGGTCTCGGTGGTCGAGTCCGGCGCCACGTCCTTGACGTCGAGGTAGCCCTCGTACTGGCCGCGCACGTAGCGCTTGGGGTCGGCGGCGCGCATGGCTTTGAAGAATTCGAGCTTCTTGTCGCGGATCGAGTCGTGGTGGTTGCCGGTCGGCGGCCCCATCCCGACCAGCGCCAGCACCTGCAGGGCGTGGTTCTGGATCACGTCGCGCATCGCCCCGACGGCGTCGTAGAAGCGGCCGCGGTCGTCGACGCCGAAGTCCTCGGCGATCGTCAGTTGCACGTGCGAGACGTGGCTGCGGTTCCAGACCGGCTCCAGGATCGAGTTGACGAAGCGGAGGTAGGTGATGTCCATCACCGGCTCCTTGCCGAGGTAGTGGTCGATGCGGAGGATCTGGTCCTCGGTCAGCACCTCGCAGAGTTCGGCGTTGAGGGCGCGGGCGGATTCGAGGTCGTGGCCGAAGGGCTTCTCGATGACGACGTGGGCGTTCTCGGTGAGGCCGGCGCTGGCGAGGCCGTGGACGACGGTGGCGAACAGGGAGGGTGGGACCTCCAGGTAGAAGACCGGCGCCTTGGCCCCCTTGATCGCTGCGCCGACGCGCTTGAAGGTGGCGGCGTCGGCGTAGTCGCCCGGTACGTAGGAGATCCGCTGCAGTAGCCGCTCCATCACCGCTTCGTCGACCTTGGCTACCGTCGAGGCGATCGCTTCGCGGCCGTGCTCGCGCAACTGCTCGACGCTCCAGTCGTCGATCGCGACGCCGACGATCGGCGTCTCCAACTTGCCCCGCGCCTCCAGCCGGTAGAGGGCGCGGAAGGTCATTTTCTTCGCCAGGTCGCCGGTGATGCCGAAGATGACCAGCGTGTCGGCGGCAGCGTCGATGTGGTTGGTGGCGCCCATCCGCCCGGCAGGCTACCCCAGCACGTAGGATCCCCAACCATGCAACTGGGACTTGTGGGGCTGGGGCGGATGGGGGCCAACATGGCCAGGCGGCTGATGCGCGACGGGCACGAGATCGTCGCCTACGACGTCAACCCCGATGCCGTGAAGACGCTGGCGGGCGAGGGCGCGACGGGCGCCGACTCGCTCAAGGACTTGGCGGCGAAGCTGAGCGCGCCGCGGGCGGTCTGGGTGATGGTGCCGGCGGGCGAGATCACCGAGGAGACGATCGAGAAGGTCGCCGCGGTCCTCGACTCCGGCGACGCGATCGTCGACGGCGGCAACTCCTACTACCACGACGACATCCGCCGGGCCGCGAAGCTGCGCGAGCAGGGGATCGACTTCGTCGACTGCGGCACCAGCGGCGGCGTCTTCGGCCTCGACCGCGGCTACTGCCTGATGATCGGCGGCCCCGACGAGGCGGTCTCCCGGCTCGACCCGGTCTTCGCCTCGCTGGCGCCGGGCGTCGCGTCTGCCGAGCGGACGCCCGGGCGCTCCGGCGACCCCTCACCTTCGGAGAACGGCTACCTGCATTGCGGCCCGAACGGGGCCGGCCACTTCGTGAAGATGGTCCACAACGGGATCGAGTACGCGATCATGGCCGCCTACGCCGAGGGTCTGAACATCCTCGAGAACGCCGACGCCGGCAAGGTCAAGCGCGAGGCCGACGCCGAGACGGCGCCGATGGAGCAGCCCGAGTACTACCAGTACGACCTCGACATCCCCGAGATCGCCGAGGTCTGGCGCCGCGGCAGCGTCGTCGGCTCCTGGCTGCTCGACCTGACCGCGGCGGCGCTGCAGGAATCGCCGGACCTCTCCGACTTCGCCGGCCGCGTCTCCGACTCCGGCGAGGGTCGCTGGACCTCGATCGCGGCGATCGACGAGGGCGTGCCGGCACCGGTCCTCACCACCGCCCTCTACGAGCGCTTCTACTCGCGCGGCCTCGACGATTTCGGCGACAAAGTGCTGTCGGCGATGCGCAAACAGTTCGGCGGCCACGACGAAAAGAAGAGCTAGTGGCGCCGCGACTCGAGGTCGTCGCCGACGAGCGCGCGGCGGCGCGCCGGGCGGCTGAGCTGATCGCCGTCGCCGGCCGCGAGGCGGCCGCGGCGCGCGGCCCCTTCGGCTTCGCGATGAGCGGCGGCCGCTCGCCCTGGGCGATGCTGGCGATCCTCGGTGAACTGGAGGAGATGCCCTGGGGGGCGACGGAGCTGTTCCAGGTCGACGAGCGGATCGCCTCGCCGGGCAGCGAGGACCGCAACCTCACCCACATGGTGCTGGGGCTCTCGATGGACCACCAGGCGACGCTGCGGCCGATGCCGGTCACCCAGCGCGACCTCGAGGCGGCGGCGCGCGACTACGAAAGCTCGCTGCCGGAGCGCTTCGACCTCGTCCACCTCGGCCTCGGCCCCGACGGCCACACCGCTTCCCTGGTCCCCGGTGACCCGGTGCTGGATGTGAGCGACCGCCGCGTCGCCCTCACCGCCACCGAATACCAGGGGCACCACCGGATGACCCTCACCTATCCGGCGATCGACGACGCCCGCCAGGTCCTCTGGCTCGTTACCGGCGCTGAGAAGCGTGAGCCGTTGGCGAAGCTGCTGGCCGGCGACGAGTCGATTCCGGCCGGGCGGGTGCGCAACGAGGCGATGACGATCGTCGCCGACGAGGCCGCGGCGGGTTAGCCGTGGCCGCGGAGGGTGGGGCGGAGCGCTTCGAGACCATCCTCTACGCGGTCGCCGACGAGATCGCGACGATCACCCTCAACCGGCCGGAGGCGCTGAACACGATCGTGCCACCGCTGCCGGAAGAGGTCGAGGCGGCGGTCGGCCTGGCGGTCGCCGACGCGGCGGTGAAGGTGATCGTCCTGCGCGGCGCCGGCCGCGCCTTCTGCGCTGGCTATGACTTCGGGGCGGGCTTCCACCACTGGGACGAGCAGCTAACCAGCGACGGCGAGTGGGATCCCGGCAAGGACTTCGTCTTCGCCACGGCGCCGGCGCTGGCGCCGACCCAGAAGCTGATGAGTGTCTGGCGGGCGCCGAAGCCGGTGGTTGCCCAGGTGCACGGCTGGTGCATCGGCGGCGGCAGCGACTTCGCCCTCTGTGCCGACCTGGTGATCGCCAGCGAGGACGCCCGCATCGGCACTCCTTACTCGCGGATGTGGGGCTCCTATCTCTCGGGGATGTGGATCTACCGGCTCGGCCTGACCAAGGCCAAGGAGTACGCCCTAACTGGCAAGCCGCTCTCCGGTGTGGAGGCTGCCGAGGTCGAGCTGATCAACCGCGCCGTCCCCTTCGCGCGGCTCGAGGCCGAGGTCGCCGCCGCGGCCCGCGAGCTGGCCTCGATCCCGGCCTCGCAACTGGCGGCGATGAAGCTGGTCGTCAACCAGGCCTACGAGAACATGGGCCTGGCCGCCACCCAGACCCTCGGCCCGATCCTCGACGGCCTGATGCGTAACACGCCCGACGCCCGCCACTTCATCGAGCTGGCGGAGCGGGACGGAGTCTCCGGCGCCGTCGCCGAGCGCGACGGCCCCTTCGGCGACTACAGCCAGGCGGGCCCGGAGGACAAGCCCGACCCCGGCAACGTGATCGAGCCTTAGCCGGCTCGGGTGATTTCTCTCTTCGGTCCCGCTTCTGGCCCGGAGTTGGCACTCGGGTGTCTTGTTCGGTCACACCTCGGTGGGCACGATCGAGCGATGACCAAAACCGAGCGGAAAACCGAGAGCAATACCAAGACCAAACGCAAGCGCAAGCCGCGGCCGATCCGGGGGGAGATGCTGGACAGGCGTGAGCCGAACTGGGAGCCCCTGCTGCGGCTGGCCCGCGTCTACACCGAGGAATTCATGTGGATGTTCGCCGTCGAGCTGGAGGACGGGACCGAACTGCAGGCCTACAAGCACGACTGGACCAGGCGCTACATCCACCTGGACGACGAGGGGCGGGCCTTCTACTTCATCTGGAAGCGGATTTACGACGCCGGCAAGGGGAAGGACGAGCCATCCCAGTACCAGGAAATCCCCGAGGAAGAGCTGGCTCGCTTCTTCGATCGAGTGATTGAGCGCCCCGATCTCACCAGGGGTATACCCAGGTATACTTATTACGATGAAGAAGCAAAGTGGCGCGCGGAAAGTGATGGTTTCGATGCCTTCTGATCTGCTTGCCGAGGTCGACGCCGAGGCGCGGCGGCTGGGGAGCACGCGCAGCGGCGTGCTGCGGGGCTTCGCCGAGGCGGCGCTGAGCCGGCGGCGGGCCGATCGGGCGGGGGCGATGCGGGCTCTGCTGCGGGACGCCTCCGGTCATGGCGGCGAAGCGGCGGCCCGCGTCAAGGCGACGCGCCCCCAGCCATGAGCATGGTCCTGCTCGACGCCAGCGTCGTTCTCGCCGCCTTCGACTCAGACGATCGCTGCTACGGGGCGGCGCGGGAGCTGCTCGGTGACGACTCGGTGACGCTGGCAACGCTCGACCTGGCCCGCTACGAGGTCGCCAATGTCGCGGTCCGCGCCTGGGCGGCACCGGAGGCGGTCGGTCCCCTGCTCGGTGCCCTCGGCCGGATCGAGCAGGACGGTGGCATCGTCGCCTCCTCGGGCCCGCTCCTCGCCCGCGCCGCCGAACTCGCCGAGCGCCACGGGATCGCCGTCTACGACGCCGCCTATGTCGCCGCCGCCGAAGAAGCCGACCGCACGCTCGTCAGCTGCGACATCCGCGACCTGGTCTCGAAGGGACTGGCGCGGCTGCCCTGAGGTCGAAGGATTGCAACCCCTGTGGGGGGGTGTTTCCTTCGAAGTGCTTCAAAGGGCTAGGCGGTCCTTGATCTCGGCCAGTTTGGCGAGGCGAGGGTCGTCGGGGCCGGTCATTCGCTCCAACCAGGCTTCGATCTCAATCAGGTCGAGAGGGTCGGTGGCGACGAGGATCTGCTCGATGTCGAGCCAGTCCTTCGTGCGGTCGAACATCGCCTTGCAGACGGCGAGGTGCTCGGGAGAGAGGATCGGGATGGTGGTCTCGGCGAAGGGGACGCGGCGGGCCTCGCGGCGCATCTCCTGGTGGAACTCGTCGTAGGAGAAGAAGAGGTCGACGGCGTTGCGGCCCCACCAGAGGCGGACCTGGCCGTCTCGTTCCAGCGCTCCTTGATCCAGCTCGACGTCGACTCCGAGTGGGGCGAGGGCGTCGCGCACCTCCGGCCAGCGATCGGTGGCGACGAAGACGTTGATGTCGACGTCGGCGGTAGCGCGAGGCTCGGCGTAGTAGGCCAGCGCCAGGGCACCGCCGATCGCGTGCGGCACCTTGGCTGCGCTAAGCCGCTCATGGATCGCCACGACCTTCTGCGGCAGCGGCGGTTCGGAGTCCGTGCGGTGGGGCGAGACGGGAACGTCGGCGCTCATGCTCGAACCGAGTTGAGGCGGGGGAAGCCAATCTCGGCAGGGCGGCGACGCAATGGCAGGGCGTCGGCGAGCAGGAGCAGGTCCTCGAGGGTGTCGGCGCGGTCGCGGAGGCTGGCGCCGATCCATTCGCTGACCGAGCGGGCGGAGCTGGAGACCGTCGCCTCGGGGTCGGCGGGCCGATCGCTGCGGTCGGGGTTTTCCAGCGCGTCGATCAGCAGTCGCCTCAGCATCGGGCTCGGCGCTTCGCTCTTGGCGAGGCGCGAGAGGAGGTCGCGTGCCGCCCGATCGGCCGGATCGGGCGCGACCGGCGCGCCAGCCCGCAGCGCTGCGGCCCGCAGCTCCTCGGCGCTAGGCGGCTTTCCTTCGGCACGTTCGCGCGCTCTCTCGATCGCCGACTCGTCGAGTTCGCTGAAGCTGGCCAGGGTGCGGCTGCGGGGTCCCTTGGGGGTATTCCGCGACTCGCGGATCTCGAACCTGCCTGCCTTGGTGGGCACGACGAATGCCATAGTGGGTAATAATACCACTATAATCTGGAGCACCGCTGTGGCGGCTTCGACCGGCAAGGCCAGAGTCTCGGCCAACCCCCCGAACGGGGGGAGCGCGTAACTACCAAGCGCTAGCTGGGTAGCCCATTCATCGCCGCCCCCTCTGCCACCCCGCGGGCGGGCACGGTCGACGTGCTTGTCGGCCTGCTCGCCGAACTCGATGCCGCGACCGAATCGGGGGTGTTCTACGACCGGGTCTGCCGGGCTGTCTGCTCGCTGACCTCGATGCGGCGGGCGGCTCTGCTGCTTTACGACCCCACCTACCGGGCGGTGATCCCGATGGGGTCCTATGGGATCGATCCGAAGCTCTTCGCCCGCGTCGAGGGGACGCTGGACGAGACGCCGATCGCGCAGCGGGCGCTGGAACGAGGACCGGGTGGTCGACGTCTCGGGTGGGCTCGAGGGGCACGTGCCGGCGCGCTACGCGCGGCTCGCCGATACCGAGGCGATCACCTGCACGCCGATCGCCGCCGCCCGGCGCTGGCTCGGCGTCATCTTCGCCGACCGCGAAGGGGAGGCGATCGGGCTCGACGACGGCGAGCGGGAGACGATGCTGACCCTGGGCCGGCTGGCGGCGCTGACCGCCAGCGTCGAGCCCTCGACCGAGCAGCGCGAGAGCGAGCGCCGGCTCAGCGAACGGGTCGAGCTGACCCGCGAGCTGCACGAGAACGCGATCCAGCGCCTCTTCGGCGTGACGCTGGCGCTCGGCTCCGAGCGCGGCCTCACGGCCGAAGAGCGGCGCCGCAGCCAGGAAGAGCTGCGTTCGGTCGTCGCCGACCTGCGGCGGCTGCTGACGCGGCCGGTGGAGACGGCGCCGCAGCCGGGGGCGAGCCTGCGCGAGCTGCTGGAGCGGCTGGGCGAGCGGCGCTCGGAGCTGAACCTGGAATGGGCAGACGGGGTGGAGGTGCCGGCCGAGGCCGAGCGCCTGGCCCAGTCGGTGCTGGCGGAGGCGCTGCGGAACGCCGACCGCCACGCCGAGCCGAGCGAGATCGACGTCAGGGTTTCGGCGGACGCAGACACCTTCCGGCTCGAGATCGAGAACGACGGCACCGGCGACGGGCGCCGCACCCGCGGCGGCGGACTGGGGCTGCGGTTGGCGGCATTGGAGGCGCTCCGCTACGAGGGACTGGTCGAGTTCGGCGCCAGCGGCCAGGGCCGCTGGCGGGTCCGCCTCGTCGTCCCGGTGCACGCGTAGACGAATGCACTGAGCGAAAGGAGCAGCAAGCGATGAACGCCTCCGCCGAGCAGCCCGGTCTCCGGGTCCTGGTCGTCGACGATCACGATGTCGTCCAGTGGGGGTTCCGGCTGTTGCTGGAACGGCAGAGCTGGGTCGAACGCTGCCTCGCCGCCCGCGACGGTGAGGAGGCGGTCGATGTCTGCCGGCGCCTGCGGCCGGGCGTGGCCCTGGTCGACATGCTGCTCGGGGCCGAGTCCGGGGCCGAGGTCTGCGAGGCGATCCTCGCCGCCAGCCCCGATACCCGGGTGCTGCTGATCTCCGGCGCCGGCGCGATCTCGCCGCTGGTCGCCCGCTCGGCCGGTGCCTCCGGCTTCATCTCCAAGGACTGGCCGGCGGTCGACGTCGTCAAGGCGGTGCGGATGGTCGCCCGCGGTACCGAGGTCTTCGCCGAACACGGCGCCCTCGACTCGCCGCTCTCCGAGCGCGAGCAGGAGGTCCTCTCGCTGGTCGCCACCGGCTCCACCAACAAGGAGATCGCCGCCCACCTGCACCTTTCCCCGCACACGGTCAAGGAGCACACCAGCTCGATCTACCGCAAGCTCGGCGTCCGCAACCGGGCCGAGGCGACGCGCCAGGCGCAGCGCCTGAAGCTGCTGGTCTGAGCCCAGCGGGGGGTGGGCACCCCCCGTCCGGCCGCTTGCCTCCCCCCGGATGTCCGGGATCCGGCCTCGGGGCGGTGACCGCGGCCCCGGGGCGGAGAAGTATCGGTGCATGGCAGCCGACGCGAGCACCGCCACCGCCCTCCTCTTCCCTGGCCAGGGCAGCCAGACCCCTGGCATGGAAGCCGCTGTTGCCGCGCGGCGGCCGGACCTGCTGGCGCTGGCCCGCGAGCTTGTCGGCGCCGACCCCTTCGCGCAGGTAGGCGAGAGCACCCGTTTCGCGCAGCCGGCGATCTACTGCGCCAGCCTCGCCCTCTGGGAGGCCGGCGGTCGGCCCGCGGCGGCGCTGGTCGCGGGCCACTCGCTGGGCGAGCTGGCGGCCCTGGTCGCCGGTGGCGCCCTCGACGCCGAGGACGGCCTGCGCCTGGCGGTGACCCGCGGGCGCCTGATGGAGGAAGCGGCGGTCGAGAGCCCGGGTGGGATGCTGGCGGCGCTGGGTGAGGGGGAGGTCGAAGTGCCGGCGCTGGCGGCCTCACTCGGGCTCACGGTCGCCAACGAAAACGCGCCCGGCCAGCTGGTCCTCTCGGGGCCCGACGAGGCGCTCGGCGAGGCCCGGCGCGAGCTCCGCGCCGCCGGGCTGAAGGCGATTCGGCTGCCGGTCGCCGGCGCCTTCCACTCGCCGGCGATGGCCGGCGCCGCCGAGCGCTTCCGCGCTGCCCTGGGCGAGGTCGAGTTCGCCGCACCGAGCGTTCCCGTCTACTCCTCGGTCGAGGCGGCACCCTTCACGGACCCGCGCGACGGTCTGGCGGCGGCACTGACCCGGCCGGTGCGCTGGCAGCTAACCCTGCGACGGCTGCGCGAGGCCGGCGCCGGTCGCTTCCTCGAGGCCGGCCCCGGCGACGTCCTCACCGGCCTCGTCCGCCGCAGCCTTGACGGGGTCGAGGCCGAGGCGCTGGCCCTGGAGGCCGCCCATGCTTGAGCCCTTTGAGCCCGCACTTCGCCCGGCACCCTCCCTTCTCCCGCCGGCCGGGCGGCTCGGTGCGGCGATCGCCGGTCTCGGCGTCGCCGTACCGGAAGCCTTGGTGAGCAACGCCCCGATCGCCGCCCGCTTGGGCGTCGCGGAGGACTGGATCGTGCAGCGCACCGGCGTCCGCGAGCGCCGCGTCGCCGCCCCCGAGGAGCGCCTCTGCGACTTCGCGGCGCTGGCGGCGGCGCGGGCGCTGCCGGCGGCTGGTTTGGAGCCACGCGACCTCGACCTCGTCCTCGTCGCCACCTTCAGCAACGACGAGCTGACCCCGGCGCGCGGCGCCGCGGGTCGCCGCGGCGCTGGGCGCCGGCACGGCGGTCACGGCGATCGACGTCAACGCCGCCTGCACCGGCTTCGTCGCCGCGCTGGCGCTCGCCGCTGGCCAGATCGAGTGCCGGCCGCGCCGCCAACGCGCTCGTCATCGGCGCCGACCTGATGACCCGGCTCACCGACCCCGACGATCGCTCGACCGCGGCCCTGTTCGGCGATGGCGCCGGCGCCGTCGTCCTGCGGGGAGCGGGCGAGGGCCGCATCGGCCCGGTCGTGCTCGGCAGCGACGGCGACAACGGCGACCTCGTCCGCGCCTCACGCGAGGAGGGGCTGATGCGGATGGCAGGGCCACGAGACCTTCCGCCACGCGGTGGCGCGGCTCTGCGAGGTCTCGGTGGCGGCGACCGAGGCGGCCGGCAGGCGGCTCGACGACCTCGACCTCTTCGTCTACCACCAGGCCAACGCCCGCATCCTCCGCGCTGTCGGCGAGCGGCTGGGGCTGGACCCCGCGCGGGTCGTCGATTGCATCGGCCGCTACGGCAACACCTCGGCGGCGACGATCCCGCTCGCCCTCGACGCCGCCCGCGCCGAAGGCCGCCTGCGCGACGGCGACCGCGTCCTCCTCGCCGCCTTCGGCGCCGGCCTGACCTGGGGCGCCACCGTGGTCGAGTGGGGTGAGGCAGGTGACTGAGCGGCCCCAGGGCTGGGCGCTGGTGACGGCGCCTCGCGCGGGATCGGCGCCGCCACGCGCGCTGGCGCTGGCCGCCGACGGCTGGCCGGTGCGGGTCAACTACCGCGAGGACGAGGCGGGCGCGCGCGAGGTCGTGGGCCGGATCGAGGCGGGCGGCGGCGAAGCCGAAGCGCGCCAGGGCGACGTCGCCGACGGCGAGGCGGTCGCCTCCCTGCTCGCCGCCCGACGAGCGCGGTCCGGTCCTGGTCCTCGTCAACAACGCCGGCTTGCGCCGCGACGGGCTCGCGCCGCAGATCGGCGATGAGGACTGGGCAGCGGGTGCTCGACGTCAACCTCACCGCCACCTTCCGCGCCACCCGGGCGGCGCTGCCGCCGATGCTGCGGGCCCGCTTCGGCCGCATCGTCAACGTCGCTTCCGTCGTCGGTCCTCGCGCCAACCCGGGCCAGGCCAACTACGCCGCCGCCAAGGCCGGCGCGATCGGCTTCACCAAGACGGTCGCCGCCGAGGTGGCGCGGCGCGGCGTCACCGTCAACGCCGTCGCCCCCGGCTTCGTCGAGACGAAGCTGACCGAGGGCGTGCTCGACGAGCGACGTCACCGCGGCGATCCCCGCCCGCCGCGCCGGGCGGCCCGAAGAGGTCGCCGCCTGCATCCGCTTCCTGGCCTCCGACCGAGGCCTCCTATGTGACCGGAACCACCCTGACCGTCGACGGCGGCCTCAGCGCCTGAGCACACGAAAGGAGCAACGAGATGGCAACCGCAGTGACCACCGAGCAGGTCGAGAAGACGATCTACGACGGCCTCGTCGAGCTCGGCACCGAGCGCGGCGAGCTCAGCCGCGAGGCGACCCTGGAGAGCCTCGACATCGACTCGCTCGACCTGGTCGAGCTGGCGCAGATCGTCGAGGACGAGTTCGGCGTCGAGCTGCGCGGCGACGACGTCAAGGACGTCAAGACGGTCGGCGAGGTCATCGACCTGGTGGTGGCGAAGGCAGCATGAGCGCGACGTGTCGTCATCACCGGCGTCGGTGCCGTGACCCCGCTCGGGGTCGGCGCCGAGACCCTGATCGAGCGCTGGAGCGCCGGCGAGTCCGGGATCGAGGACGGCTTCGGCCGCTGCCGCGACTTCGACCCGCTCGACTTCCTCTCACGCAAGGAGGTGCGGCGGGCCGACCGCTTCGCGCAGACTGGCGATCGCCGCCGCCGAGGAGGCGGTCGGCCAGGCCGGCTGGGGCGGCGAGCTGCCCTACGAGCCGCACCGGGTCGGCTGCGTGATCGGCACCGGCATCGGCGGCCTCGGCTCGCTCGAGGAGCAGCAGCGCAAGCTGATCCGAAGCGGCGAAAGGCGGTCTCGCCGCTCGCGGTGCCGCTGATGATGGGCAACGCCGCCGCCGCCGCGGTGGCGATGCGCCACGGCCTGCAGCGGCCACGCCTACGGCGTCGTCTCCGCCTGCGCCGCCGGCGCCCACGCGATCGGCGACGCCGCCCGGATGATCCGCTGTCGGCGACGCCGACGCGGTCGTCGCCGGCGGCGCCGAGGCGGCGATCACCGGCCTCGCCGACCGCCGCCTTCGCGGCGATGGAAGCGACCTCGCCGAGCGGCATCTCGCGCCCCTTCGACGCCCGCCGCGACGGCTTCGTGATGGGCGAGGGCGCCGGCGTCCTCGTGCTCGAGGACGCCGACGCCGGCGCGCCGCGCCGCGGCGCCGACGATCCTCGGCGAGGTGCTCGGCTACGGCGCCACCTGCGACGCCTACCACCTGACCGCGCCGCAGCCCGGAGGGCGCCGACGGCGGCGCCGGGCGATCGAGCTCGCCCTCGCCGACGCCGGGGTCAGCGCCGTCGACGTCGACTACGTCAACGCCCACGGCACCTCGACCCCGCTCAACGACCGCAGCGAGACCGAGGCGCTGAAGGCGGCGCTCGGCGAGCGCGCCGCCGACGTCCCGGTCAGCTCGACCAAGTCGGCGATCGGCCACCTGCTCGGCGCCGCCGGCGCGGTCGAGGCGATCGCGACGGTCGAGGCGCTGCGCCGCGGCATCGCCCCGCCGACGCTCGGCTGGGAAGAGCGCGAGGAGGGGCTCGACCTCGACTACGTCCCCGGCGAGCCGCGAAACCGATCGAGAACGGCAACGGCTCCCGCCTGTCGCGATCTCCAACTCGTTCGGGTTCGGCGGCCACAACGCCGTCCTCTGCCTCGCCGCCTGATGGCCGACCGCGACCGTCACAGCCACCGCAGCGCCCGCGATCGCGCCGCCCGCCGACGCCGCTCGACCAGCTCGAGCGCTCTGCGACCCCGGCAGCTTCCGGCCGCTGCGCAGCGGCGTCGCCTCGGCCGCGGCTCGGCGAGCGGGCGACGCCGGGCGACGGCGTCGCTCGCCGGCGCCGGCGAGGTCGAAGGCCGGCCGGTCTTCTGCTACTCCCAGGACCCGGCCTTCCTCGGCGGCTCGCTCGGCGAGGTCCACGCCGAGACGATCGTGCGGTTGCTGCGGATGGCCGGCGACGCCGGCGCCCCGGTCGTCGGCTTCGTCCGCTCCGGCGGCGCCCGCCTGCAGGAGGGCCACGCGGCGCTGGCCGGCTACGGCCGCATCTTCCGCGCCAGCGTCGAGCTCTCGCGCAAGGTGCCGCAGATCTCGATCCTCAGCGGCGTCTCGGCCGGCGGCGGCGCCTACTCGCCGGCGCTGACCGACTTCGTGGTGATGACCGAGGAGGCGCGGATGTTCCTCACCGGCCCCGAGAGTCGTCCGCGAGGCGCTGGGCGAAGAGGTCGGCATGGAGGAGCTCGGCGGCCCGCGGGTGCACGGCACGCAACGGCGTCTGCCAGATCCGGTCGCCGACGACGGCGCCGACGCGGTCGCCGCCGACGCGCCAGCTGCTGGGCCTGCTGCCGCAGCGCGATCGGCGAGCCGCCGCGCGCTGCGCCGCGTCCGGTCGCGCCCGACGGCCGCGACCCCGGCGCCGCCGTCCCGGCCGAGCCGCGCAAGGTCTACGACGTGCGCGACGTCGCCGCGCGCGTCCTCGACGACGGACACGCTGCTCGAGCTCTCGCCGCGCTGGGCGCCGAACATGGTCACCGGCGCTCGCCCGGCTCGAGGGCCGCTCGGTCGGCGTCGATCGCCAACCAGCCGCGGCGCGCTGGGCGGCGTGATCGACGCCGCCGCGGCCGAGAAGGCGGCGCTCTTCGTCGCGCGACTGCGACCGCTTCCGCCTGCCGCTCGTCGTCCTCGTCGACACGCCCGGCTTCATGCCCGGCCGCCGCCAGGAGGAGGCGGGCGTGATCCGCCACGGCGCCTCGCTGCTGCGCGCCTTCGCCGCCGCCACCGTGCCGAAGCTGACCGTGGTCCTGCGCAAGGCCTACGGCGGCGCCGCGATCACGATGAACTCGCACGACCTCGGCGCCGACGTCGTCTTCTCCTGGCCCGGGCGGAGATCGGGATCATGGCCGCGCGCCAGGCGGTCGGGCATCGTCCACCGGCGCGGCGCTCGAGGCCGGGGCGGAGCGCGCCCGCGACGAGCTCGCCGACGCCTACGCGGCCGAGCACCTGACCGCCGCCCGCGGCCGCCGCCAGCGGCTGGGTCGACGAGGTGATCGAGCCCGCAGCCGAGACCCGCCGGGCCTGCCTCGGCCTTGCGCGCTGGCGACTGCGGAGGCCGCTCCCTCGACTCGCATCGTCCCCCTACGCCGCCCTCGGCGACAGCTTCACCGCCGGCCCGGCGGCTCGACGAGGGCGAGCGCTGGGCCGACCGGCTGGCCGCGGTGCTGCGCGCGCGTCAACCCGGAGCTCGCTACGAGAACTTCGCCGTCGACGGGGCCGAGCAGCGCCGAAGTGCTGGACGCAGCTGCCGCGAGCGCTGGCGCTGCGAGCCGGACCTGGTCACGGTCGATCTGCGGCGCCAACGACGTCCTGCTCACCGCCCGGCCCGACCTCGGCGGCTACGAAGAGCGCTTCGCGACGATCCTCGCCGCGCTCGCCAGCGCCGAGCCGCGCCCGGCGATCCTCACCGCGACCGCGCCCGAGGGCTGGCAGTTCATGGAGCTGCGGCCGCGCACCCGCGCCCGGCTCTCGCGCTCGCTGGTCGAGCTCAACGCGGCGACGCGGCGGCTCGCCGTCGAGGCCACGGCGTCCCCTGCCTCGAAGTCGCTGGCCACCCGGGCCTGGCCGAGCGCGAGAACTTCACGCGACGACGGGCTGCACCCGTCCGCCCTGGGCCATCAGCGCGCCGCTCACGAGATCGCCCGCGCGCTGCAGGCCCATTTCGGCATCGAGTGCGATCTCGACGGAGGTGTTGCCGATGGCGTCCCCGCTCTCCCTTGACTTCGACCGGCTCGAGATCGGCGCCGGCTTCCGCTCCCAGGGGCGGACGATCACCGAGACCGACCTGGTCTCCTTCGCCGCCCTGACCGGCGACCGCCACCCGCTCCACACCGACGCCGAGTGGGCGACGGCGAGCGAGTTCGGCAGCCGCATCGCCCACGGCTCGATGGTCCTCTCCTACTGCGTCGGCCTCGTCCCCTTCGACCCGCGCTGGGTGCTGGCCCTGCGTGGCTTCGAGCGCGTCGCCTTCAAGCGGCCGGTGCGGATCGGCGACACGATCCACGTCGAGGGCGAGATCGAATCGCTGCGCGAGATCGACGGGTTGACCGGCCTCGCCGTCTTCGCCTGGCGCGTTCTCAACCAGCGTGGCGACGCCGTCGTGCTGGCCAAGGCGCGGGTGGTCTGGCGGCGCGAACACGAACCGGCGCCGGCGACGCTCGCCCCGCAGGAGGTCTTCCTTTGATCCTCTCCGGCAAGCGCATCCTCGTCACCGGCGTCGTCGATCGCCACAGCATCGCCTTCGCGATCGCCGCCCGCGCCCAAGAGGAGGGGGCGGAGGTGCTGCTGACCAGCTTCGGCCGCGTGCGGCGGATGACCGAGCGGGCAGCGGCGCGGCTGCCGACCCCGGCCGAGGTGCTGGAGCTGGACGTCAACCGTGACGAGGACCTGGCGGCGCTGCGCGGGGAGATCGGCGAGCGCTGGGGCGGCCTCGACGGCGCCGTCCACGCGATCGCCTTCGCCCCCGCCGACGCGCTCGGCGGCGAGTTCTTGGCGGCGCCGCGGGCCAGTGCCGGCGCCGCTTTCGAGACCAGCGCCTACTCGCTCAAGGCATTGGCCGAGGCGCTGGTACCGCTGCTGGGCGCCGCCAAGGGATCCGGCGGCAACGGCGCCGGGGCGGCGCCCAGCGGCAGCATCGTCGGCCTCGACTTCGACGCCTCGGTCGCCTGGCCCGCCTATGACTGGATGGGCGTCGCCAAGGCGGCGCTGGAGTCGGTCAGCCGCTACCTCGCCCGCGACCTGGGGCCGCGCGGCATCCGCGTCAACCTCGTCGCTGCCGGGCCCATCCGCACCGCCGCCGCCAGCGGCATCGACGGCTTTGCCCAGCTCGCCGCCGCCTGGCCCGAGCAGGCGCCGCTGGGCTGGCGGGTCGACGATCCCGGCCCGGTCGCCGACGCCGCCTGCTTCCTGCTTTCCGACCTCGCCCGCGCCACCAGCGGCGAGATCCTCCACGTCGACGGCGGCGCCCACGCCGTCGCCGCCGTTCCCAGCTAGGAGGCCGGGTCGAGCGCGACGGCGTGGTTGGCGACGATCGTGCCCTCGGGGTCCCAGTTGCGCTTGACCTCGGCGAGGCGGGCGCAGGTCTCCGGCGGCAGGATCGAGTCGACGTCGCAGGGCCGCTCGGCGAAGTTGAAGTAGCCGCCGCTTGCGGTCCAGGGCTCCATCGCGGTGGCGATGCGGTCGAGGTCGCCGGCGACTTTGCTGGTCACCTCAGGCGGCCCCATCAGCGAGCCGATCGCCGACATCACGAAGGGGAAGTCGAGTTTGTCGAGGGCGCCGTTGTTGGGGCCAGAGCGGCCGAGGGCGCCGCCGAGCTGGCGCAGCTCGGCCAGCAGCAGCACCGAGCCGGTCTCGGGCCCGGGGCCGTTGGCGACGAAGGCCTCGATCGCCTCGTCCGGCAGTTCCGCGATCGGCGCGTGATGTCCCAGCCCGGGGACCGGCTGCTCGGGGTCCATGTGGATCCGGCAGAGGCCGGAGGCCGGCATCTGGCCGAAGCTGTCGAGGATCGGCTCGCCGATCTCGCGCAGCGGCGCGATCGTCGCCGCGCCGGTCTCCTCGTTGCCGATGCAGGCGGCGTCGATCGTGATCAGCGGTTTGCCGCGCAGCGGCTCCGGCACGTCGGGGATCGGCGGCGGCCGCAGCAACCGCGCGATCGAGGTCACCTCCTCGCCGACGCCGCTGGCCCAGTCGCGGTAGGCGCGGAAGGCGCCGGCGCCGAGCTCGGCCGGGAAGATGAGGATGCCGCCGTAGACCTCGGCGATCGGCAGCAGGGCGAGGTGCAGGGCGGTAACGACGGCGTAGCCACCGCCACCGCCGCGCAGCGCCCAGAAGAGGTCGGGATCGTCGTTGGCGTCGACCGTGCGCTGCTCGCCCTCCGCGGTGACCAGCTCGATCGCGTTGACGTTGTTGCAGGCGAAGCCGTGCTGCCGGCCCAGCCAGCTGAGGCCGCCGCCGACCGTGTAGCCGATGACGCCGACGTCGGGAGAGGAGCCGGGCAGGGCGCTGAGCCCGTGCGCGCCGGCGGCCTCGGCCAGCTCCAGCGAGAGCACGCCGGCCTCGACCCGGGCGGTGCGGGCCTCGGTGTCGATCGAGATCCCCCGCAGGCGCTCGGTCTTGAGCAGGATCGTCCCCTCCAGGGACGGCAGCGGCCCGGCGCCGTGGCCGGTGCCCTGCGCGGCGACCTTGAGGCCGTTGGCGGCGGCGAAGCGCACCACCGCGGCGACGTCCCCGGCGCTCTCGGCGAAGGCGACTGCCTCGGGCCGCTGGTCGGCCGCCAGGTTCCAGGCGGCCCGCGCCTGATCCCAGTCGGCATCACTTGGTCGGGCGAGGCGACCGTCGATCTCGAGTGCGCTTAGTTCGCTCATGGCCGGGCACCCTTTCAGTTCCGCTTGCGGAACTCCATCCCTCGTTCGTCAGGGCTATGTCTCCCTTTCGTCAGGCCTTGCCCTTGAGGCGGGTGAAGGAGACCTCCCAGCGGATGTGGGTCTTCGTCCAGGAGTAGGTGCCGGTGGATTTGCGCTCGCCCTCGGCGATCGAGATCCACTTCTGGAACTTGGGGTCGAACAGCTCCTGCTGCGAGAGGTCGGCGAGGATGTAGTTGCCCGAGCCGTTGCCTTCGACCAGCAGCCAGGGGAAGCCCATCGTCGAGCCGCCCGGGCACTCTTTGAAGGGATCGCCGTCGCCGCTGCCGGAGAGCAGCAGGCCGCTCTTCTTCTCGCGCGAGTACTGCAGCTTCACTTCGTAGGGCTGGACGGTTTTCGTCCCGCAGTCCGGTTTGGTGACGGTGTCGACGCCGCCGCCGTTGGCTTCACAGGCGCGGACCTGGCTGATGCGCGAGGTCCAACTGCGCTTCACCTTGGCCTTGGTCGGGATGCCGAGCTGGCGGCCGGAGAAGAATTCCGGGTTCTCCTGGCCGGGCATGAAGGTGGCGGTGATGACGATCGGCTTGGTGGTCGCGAAGACGACCCTCTCCGAGCCGCTGGAGTGGTCCTCGGTGTCGCATTCGTCGGCCGCGTCCTTCGTGTACTGCTGGACCATCGTCTGCACACCCTTGACCTCGACCTTGAAGCGGGCGACCTGGAAGCCGTTGCCGTAGCTGGTTGCGTGGGCGGGGCCGGCGAGCGCGAGGGCGGCCAGCGCCACGGCGCAGATCGCCACCACGATTCCGTCGCTGCGTCTCATCGTTCTCTCTCCCTTCGGGCGCGCGCTTAGCGGCGCGCCCCGATCTCGTGGTTGGGGTGGAGGCGCCGCTCAGGGTCGTAGGCCTGGCGCGCGGCCAGCAGGCGCGCCGCGACCTCCGGCTCGAAGGCGCCCTCGGTCTTCGTCTGCTCCTCGACGAAGTTGAGGTAGTGCCCCGCCTCGTACGGCGCCACCGCTGCCGCCACCCGGGCCAGGTCGGCCTCGGTCGCAGCGGTCAGCTCCGGGCCGGCGGCGATGCCGACCGCGAACATCGCGAACTCGCCCGGCAGGCGGCCGAGGGCGCCGGCGCCGGCCGGGGTGCGGCCGAGGGCGCCGCCGGTGTGGCGCAGCTCGACCGAGACCAGGCCGCAGCCCGACTCGGGCCCGACCGCGGCCACGAAGGCGTCGATCGCCGCCGCGTCGAGCTCGCCCAGCAGGCTGTGCTCGCTGGCTCCGGGGACCGGGTCGCGCGGGTCCATGTGCAGCTCGGCGATCCCCGCCGGCGGCACCATCGCGAAGGTGTCGATCGCCGGCCCCAGCGCCCGCAGCGGTGCCAGCGCCGCCGTGCCCTCGGCCTCGTCTCCGAGGCAAACCGCCTCGACCACGGCGAAGGACTGGCCGCGCACCGGCTCCGGCACCTCGGGCAGCGGTGGGAAGCGCAGCACCCGCCCGACCGAGGTGATCTCCTCCGGCGCCGTCGCCGTCCACTCGTGCCAGGCGTGCAGAACCTCGCCCGCCCGCTCCAGCGGGAAGAAGAGGACGCCGGCGTAGACCTGCTCGATCGGCAGCAGCTCGAACTCCAGCGCCGTCACCACGCCGAAGTTGCCGCCGCTGCCGCGCAGCGCCCAGAACAGCTCCGGCTCGTTCTCGGCGTCGGCGCGGACCTGCTCGCCGGCCGGCGTGACCAGCTCGATCGCCGTCACCTTGTTGGTCGCCAGGCCGTGCTTGCGCCCGTACCAGCCGAGGCCGCCACCGAGCGAGTAGCCAGCGATGCTGACGTCGGGGGTGGAGCCGTGCAGGGCGGCCAGGCCGAGCTCTGAGGCCGCCGGGACGACGTCCTCCCAGCGGGCGCCGGCGCCGACCCGGGCGTGCTGCGCCGCGGCGTCGATCTCGACCGCGTCGAGGCGGGTCGTCTTCAGCAGGACCGTCCGCTCCAGCGAGCCCAGCGGGCCGGCGTTGTGGCCGGTGCGCTGCGGCGCCACCCGCAGGCCAGCTGCGGCGGCGAAGCGGACGATCGCGGCGACGTCGTCGGCGTCGGCGGGCATGGCGATCAGCGCCGGCGCCTGGTCGACATTGAGGTTGAAGGCGACGCGCTCGGCGTTCCAGCCGTCCTCGCCGGGGGCGTGGACGTCGCCGGCGATGCGGCTGCGCAGGGCCTCCAGCCCGGGCGCCTCGATCAGGGTGTCGGTGGGATTCATCGTTTGCTCCTCCTCGCGCCCGCCAGCGGCGAGCAGCTCCTCGATCGCGCGCATCAGCCCGAGCCGGCCGGTGAACTCGCGCACCGCCCCGCGCCCGGCGCGGGCGCTGCCGCTGAGCAGCTCTCCCGCCAGCTCGACCTCGAGCACGATCGTCTTGGTCTCGTTCATGCCGCCAGCCTCGCCGCGGCCGGCGTCCCTCACATCGGGGCGAACCCCAAACCCCCACCCCAAAGTTTGGGGTCGGCTCCCTTAGGTGTTCGCGAGTGCCCCGGCCAGCTCGCGGCGCGAGCGGATGTCGAGCTTGCGGTAGGCGTTGGAGAGGTGGACCTCGACCGTCTTCGGGGTGACGAAGAGCTGCTGGGCGACCTCGCGGTTGGTCAGGCCCGCGGCGGCGAGGCGGGTGACGCGGCGCTCGCTCGGGGTCAGCGCCTCGATTCCACTCAGCGCCTCGCGCCGCGGCCGGGCACCGCTGGCGTGCAGCTCCTCGCGGACGCGGGCGGCCAGGCGCGTCGCCGAGCAGACGGTGGCGCCCTCCAGCGCCCGCTGCAGCGGCTCGCGCGCCTCGCTCGGGCGCCGCGCCAGCCGCAGCGCCGTTCCCAGGGCGCCCAGGGCCTTGGCGTGCTCAAGCCGCGCCGGCGTGCCCTCCAGCACCGCGATCGCCTCTTCCAGCTCGGGCAGCCCGTCGCCGCCCTTCAGCGTGCCGAGCATGCGCAGGGCGTTGCCGACGCTGCCGGGCGAGCCCCAGCGCCGCGCCAGCTCCAGCTGCTCTTCGGCCAGATCGAGCGCCTCGGCCTGGCGCTCCAGCCGCGCCAGCGCCGCCGCCTTGACCGGGCGCCAGCAGGAGGTCACCGGGTTGAGGACGCGGGCGTGCTGGGCGGCGAAGGCGTCGGCGGCGGCGACGATCTCCTCCGGCGCCCCCGCCTCGGCCTGCATCACCAGCAGGTTGGCGTTGCCCCAGTAGCGGGCGCCGTCGGAATTGTCGCCCTCGGCGGGTCGCTCGGCCCGGTCGAGGCTGGCGCGGGCGCCGGCGAGGTCGCCGCGTTCGAGCTGGGTCGGGGCCAGAAAGCCGTTCAGGTAATGGCCGGCGCCGGCGCCGAAGCTCCATTCGTTGAACTCGCTGCGCGCCAGCTCCAGGGTCTCCTCGGCGTCTTCGAGTTCGCCGCGCCAGAGGTAGGTGAAGCCGCGCCACATGTGGACGCCGGAGGCGGCGAAGAGGGAGCCGTGGCTGTGGGCGACGGCCAGGGCGTCCTCGATCGCCGTCACCGCCTCCTCGCGGTCGGCGATGGTGAGCACGGTGATCGGGCCGATGCCGAGGTAGCCGGCGTCGGCATGGAGCAGGTCGCCGCCGGCCAGCGCTGCCAGCGCCAGCTCCGAGCACTCCTCGGCGCCGGCGTCGAGCTGCGACCAGACGGTGGCGGCAATCGAGGCCAGCAGCTTCAGGCCCAGCCCGGCGTCCGGCGGGATCTGCCGGTAAGGCTCGAGCCGCACTCCCTCGGCCGGATCGATCTCGCCGAAGACGATCACGCTCAGCTCGAACGCCTCCAGCGCCTGGCGCGCGTCGACCAGCTCCTCCGGCAGTTCCCCCCGCACGCGGCGGGCCAGCTCGGCGGCCTCGCGCGGGGACTCGGTGAAGACGATGATCCGGGTCAGCATGTGGGCGATCACGGCTTTGGCCAGCGGGTCCTCGGTGGCGGCGTAGGCCTCGCGCAGGCGCCGGGCGCCGGCCGGCCCCTCGGTCAGGGACTCGGCCAGGCCGAGCTCGCGCAGCAGCACCGGCCGCGCCGCCGGTGCCGGTGGCTCCTCGAGCGCCCGCCGCAGGTAGGTGACGGCGCTGTCGGTGGCGCCCTTGCGGGCGGCGGAGCGGCCAGCGTTGCGCAGCAGCTTCGCCACCTCGGGGTCGCCGCCGGGCGGGGTCATCATCAGATGGGTGGCGACCTCCTCGGCGCCGGCGGAGCGCTGTCGCAGCATCACCGCCGCCCGCCCGTGCGCCAGCTCGCGCTCGCCCGGGGAGAGCTCGCGGTAGACGGCGTCGAGGACGAGCGGGTGGACGAAGCCGAGCGGCGGCTCCGGGCGCAGGATTTCGGCCCGGGCGAGGGCGCCGGTAGCGGCGGCGACAGCGGCCTCGTCGAGCCCGGTCAGGGTGGCGATCTCGGCTACCGAGGCGCCCTCGGAGAGGACGGCGATGGCGTGGGCGACGGCGATCGCCGTCGCCGGCAGCTTCGAGAGCCGCAGTAGGACGCTACGCGAGACCGTGCTCGGGTCCATCTCGGTGACGGCGCGGGCGTTGGCGGCGGTCGGCGCCACCCCTTCGGCGGCGAGGGCGCCGAGCAGCTCGCGGACCAGCAGCGGGTTGCCGCCGGTGGCCCGGTGGCAGGCGGCGGCGAAGGCGGGGTCGGCGGCGCCCCCGAGCCGCTCGCCGGCCAGCCGCAGGGTCGCCTCCTCGCTCAGCGGCGGCGGCTGAATCCGCCGCGTCAGCGGGTCGTGGGTGAGCTCGCCGAGCAGGACCGGGTCGGTGCCGGGTTCGGCCGAGCGCAGGGTCGCCGCCGCCAGCACCGGCTGGCCCTCGAGCCGCCGCACCAGGTAAGCGACGTAGCGCAGCGAGGGCCGGTCGCACCACTGCAGGTCGTCGATCGCCAACAGCAGCGGCTGCTCGGCGGCGAGCTCCAGCGTCAGCCAGTAGAG
Organism: uncultured Actinomycetes bacterium; assembly: GCA_963708405.1. Classification (GTDB taxonomy): domain Bacteria; phylum Actinomycetota; class Thermoleophilia; order Solirubrobacterales; family 70-9; genus VAYN01. The sequence continues at coordinate 209,802 of CAVPSL010000001.1, read as the reverse complement.
GCCGTGCAGGACGGCGAAGGAGGCTGCTTCGCTGCCCTCGCCGGGGGTGCTCTCGAAGACCGGCAGCGCCGGCGCGGCGGCGCCGGCGAAGAGCGCCTCGCGGTCGACTCCCGCCAGCGCCGGTTCGAACAGCTGCCGCACGACCCCGAAGGGGAACTCGCGCTCGAGTTCGCTGGCGCGGGCGGCGAGGGCGCGGACGCCGCTTTCGCCGGCCAGTTCGCGGGCCGCCGCCAGCAGCCGCGTCTTGCCGATCCCGGCCGGCCCCTCGATCAGCGCCAGGCCGCCGTTGCCGGCGGCGAGCGCGTCGACGGCCCCGGCCAGGCTGCGCAGCTCGCGGTCTCGCTCCACCAGTTCAGCGGAGCCGCTCACTCACCCTCCGGGTCTGGTGTGTCGGACCGCGTCCCCCGTCGCGATCAGCACGTCGTCGACGAGCGCGGGGGGGAAGAGGCCGTGGGCGGCGACCCCGGGGTCGGCCTCCAGCCGCGCCGCCAGCGCCGCCGGGTCGTCGATCGGGCCGCGGTAGTCGGCGATCAGGCCGTCGTCGGGGCTGGGCGGGACGTCGCGCGGCTCGACCTCGGCGCCGAGGCGGGCCAGAGTCGAGGCGGCGCCAAAGCCGAACAGCTCCAGCGGCACCGGTCCGCGCAGGGCCTCGACCGGCTTGCTGGAGTCGGCGATGACGACGAAGCGGGCGGCCGCCGCCGCGACGACCTTCTCGCGCAGGTGGGCGCCGCCGCCGCCCTTGATCAGCCAGCCGTCCGGCGTCACCTCGTCGGTGCCGTCGATGGCGATGTCGAGCCGCTGCAACGAGTCGAAGTCCTCGACCGGGATGCCGAGCCCGCGCGCCTGCTCCTCGGTCGCGACCGAGGTGGCGACGCAGCGGATGCCGTCGAGCCCGCGGGCGGCCAGCGCCGGCAGCAGGTAGGCAACCGTGGAGCCGGTGCCGAGACCGACGGCCATTCCGGCCTCGACCAACTGCGCCGCGGCCTCCGCCGCCGCTCGCTTCTCTGCGTCCACCCCAGTCACCGTCACCGCTCGGGACTTTAGTGTCTCTCCGGGAGACTTATCCTCGCTCGCAATGGACGCGCGGATCTGGCTGAGCGGTCCCGGCGGCGAGCCCCACTCGCAGGCCCTGACCGCCGAGCGGACGATCGTCGGCCGCTCGCCGGAGGCCGACCTGCAGCTCGAGGACGAGGCGGTCTCCTGGAACCACCTGGAGATCGAGCGGCGCGGCGAGCTGCTGATCGCCACCGACCTCGACAGCTCCAACGGCACCGTGGTCAACGGCGAGCCGCTGCAGCGGCCGCGGCGGTTGCGCGACGGCGACACCCTGATCGTCGGCGGCTACCGGCTGGAAATCTCGCTGGGGGCGACGCCGGCCGGTGGCGAGACGGTCCCCGCCAAAGGCCCTTCGGTGGCGCTGAACGAGGAGGAGCGGGCGACGGCGCGGGCGCTGGTCGCCTCCTACCGCAGCGAGGGCGCCTTCGCCGGGCGGCCGGCGACGCGGGCCGAGATCGCGGCGGCGCTGCACGTCAGCGAGCGCACCGCCCAGCGCCGCCTCGACGCTCTCGCCGCCAAGCTCGGCGTCAGCGGCGAGAGCGGCCGTGAACGCCCGCGGCTGATCGCCTCCCGCGTGATCGAGCTCGGCCTCGATCGCTGACCCGGACCGGGCCAAACGTGGCCCGGTGGGGGGCGCGGCTGTCGTTGGCGCGCCCGGGCCTGGCGCCGACCATCGGTGGGCAAGGTCGAACCCACCGAAAGGAAGCAGCCATGACCCGCACCCGCAACATCCTCTTCGTCCTCCTCGTCGCCCTACTGGCCCTGCCGGCGGCGGCCTCGGCGCGGGGCGGCGCCGTCGTCTTCTCGCGCGTCACCCGCACCGAACTGCCGCCCAAAGAAGCGCCGCCGAAAGAAGCCGGCAAAGAAACCACCAAACCGGCACCTGAATTCAAAGAAGAAGGCGGGCTCTTCGCCGTCCGCGACGGCCGCCTCAACCAGTTGACCGAGAACCCGGCCGACAGCGAACCCTCGTTCTCGCCGGACGGGCGCACGATCGCCTTCGTCCGCGGCGGCGACATCTACTCGGTCCGCGCCGACGGCTCCGGCGAGCGCCACCTGAGCAGCGGTCCGGAGATCGACTCGGCGCCGCGGATCTCGCCCAACGGGCGCCTGGTCGTCTTCGAGCGCCGCGAAAGCGCCGGTGCCCCGCGCGACCTCTACACGGTCGGCGCCACGGGTGGAGGCCTGCACCCGCTGGTCACCTCCTCTGACGATGAGCACGGCGCCCAGTTCTCGCCCGACGGCCGCCAGATCGTCTTCGTCTCGACCGCCCCAGCCAGCGGCGGCGGCAGCGACGACCTCTACTCGGTGCGGCCCAGCGGCACCGGACTCGACCGGCTCACGCACACGGCAATCGACGAGTTCAACCCGCGCTTCTTTGCCAGCGGCATCGTCTACAGCCGCGGCGAGAGCACTGAAGGCGCCGCCGCTTACGCCGACGTCTTCACGATGCGGACTGACGGCAGCAAGCCGAAATCGCTGGTTGCCGGCGTCGGCTCCGCCTACGTCGAAGACGTCTCCCCGGACGGCCACACGGTCCTCTTCCGCCGCGACCAGGGCCTCTGGGTGAAGCGGATCGGCAAGGGCCGCGCCCACAAGCTGACCGAACTGCCCGACAACTCGAAGACCAACTCGGTCTTCTCCTCCGACGGCAAGCAGGTCGCCGCTCTGGTCGAAGCCGAAGGCGAGACCCGTCTGGTCGCGATCGGCGTCAGCAGCGGCCGCCGCAGCGACCTCGCATCCGGCACCGACCTCGAGGCCGGCGGCAGCGAAATCGGCCCGGTCATCTCCTGGCAGCCGGTGCCCCAGCGCGGCCACTAGCGACCGGCGGTCCCCCATGCGCCTGTATAACCGGGCCGCATGGGGGACCCCGCGATCGGCACGACCCTGGCCGGCTACCGCATCGACGCTGTGCTCGGGCGGGGCGGGATGGGGGTCGTCTACCGGGCCACGCACCTGAGTTTGGAACGGCAGGTGGCGCTGAAGGTGATCGCCCCGGAGCTGGCCGACCGCGAGGGTTTCCGCGAGCGCTTCCTGCGCGAGTCGCGCCTCGCCGCCAGCCTCGAGCACCCCGCGGTGGTGCCGGTCTATGACTCGCGCGAGGTCGACGGCGAGCTGATCGTGGCGATGCGGCTGGTCGCCGGCGGCGACCTGCGCAAGCTGATCGTCCGCGAGGGGCCACTGCCGCCGGCGCGGGCGCTGGCGCTGCTGGGCCAGGTGGCGGCAGCGCTTGACGCCGCCCACGCCGCCGGGATCGTCCACCGTGACGTCAAGCCGCACAACGTCCTCATCGAAGGCGACCGCGCCTTCCTCTCCGACTTCGGCCTCGCCAAGGCACTGGGCGAGAGCACCGGCGAGGCCTCGGTCGTCGGCACCGCCCACTACATGTCGCCCGAGCAGTGGCGCGGCGAGCAGGTCGGCCCGGCTACCGACGTCTACTCGCTCGGCTGCGTCCTCTACGAGGCGCTGACCGGCGTCGTCCCCTACGCGCGGCGCGAATCCGAGAGCGAGCCGGAGATGCCGGACGGGATGGAGGCGGTGGTCGAGCGGGCGGTGGCAAGCGACCCCGGCCGCCGCTACCCCAGCGCCGGCGCCCTGATCGACGCCGCCCACGAGCGCCAGAGCGCCGAGATGGCGGCGACCGGGGTGCTGTCGGCGGCCGACCGCCCGACCGTCGCAGCGGGTGGTGGTCGCCCGCGCCTGCGCGACAACCGCTACGCCTGGGTCGGGGGCCTTGTGGGCCTGCTCGGGGTGGTCGCGGCCCTGGTGCTGCTCCTGTTCGGCGGCGAAAGCGTTCAGGTCTCGACCCCGATTGCGGTCGGGACGCCGCCGCTGCGGCTGGCGGCCGGCAAGGACGGGGTCTGGGTGACGAGCGAACGCGACGGCACCGTGACCAAGCTCGATCCGGCCAGCGGCGATCGGGCCTGGCAGGTGGCGCCGCCGGGCACCGATCCGTCGGGCGTGGCGATCGGCGGTCGCTGGCTCTGGGCGACCGATCCCGCCCACGGCAGGCTGCTTCGCCTTGATCCCGACAACGGACGCCTGCTGCAGTCGATCGACGTCGGTGGCGACCCGGGACCGATCGCGCTCGGCGGCGGCCGGGTCTGGGTCGCCGACGAGAAGGGAGCCGGCATCACCGCCGTCAACTCCGAAAGCGGCCGCGTCTACCGCCGCGGCCTGCCCCCGCACGCGGCGCCGCTGCGGCTCGCCGTCGGTGCCGGCGGCCTCTGGGTCAGCAGCGCCTCGACCGGCGCTGTCCGCCGCATCGATCTCAGCAGCCTCGCGGTCGGGGAGCCGATCCCGGTCGGCCGCGGCCCCGCCGGCGTCACCGTGGCGGGCGGCCTCGTCTGGGTCGCCAACAGCCGCTCCGACACCGTCACCCGCGTCGATCCCTCGATCCACGCCGCCCTCGGCGACCCGGTCGAAGTCGGCGGCCGCCCCGGCGGCATCGACTCCGGCACTGGCCTGGTCTGGGTCGCCAGCTCGCTTGAGGGCACCGTCACCCGCCTCGACATCAAGAGCGGCGAGACGGTCGGCAGCTCCCTCGACGTCGGCCGCCAGCCGGGCGCCGTCGCGGTTGGCAGCACTGCGGTTTGGGTAGCCGACAACGGCGAAGGCGCGGTCACCCGCATCGAACCCTGAAGGAATGACTAGGATCGGCCTCCGGATGACCCAGGACATCGACACGCTCGCAATCGACACGATCCGCACGCTCTCTATAGACGCCGTGCAGAAGGCCAACTCGGGGCACCCGGGAACGCCGATGTCGATGGCGCCGGTCGCCTACGAGCTCTGGCAGAACCACCTGCGCTACGACCCGGCCGACCCGGTCTGGCCCAACCGCGACCGCTTCGTGCTCTCGGCCGGCCACGCCTCGATGCTGATCTACTCGGTCTTGCACCTGGCCGGGGTCCGCAAGGTCGACGAGGACTACAACGTCACCGACGAGCCGGCGGTCAGCCTGCACGAGATCGAAGAATTCCGCCAGTTGCACTCGCGTACGCCGGGCCACCCCGAGTACCGCTGGACCTCGGGGATCGAGACCACGACCGGGCCACTGGGCCAGGGGATCGCCACCTCGGTGGGGATGGCACTGGCCTCGAAGTGGCAGGGCGAGCGCTTCGGCAAGGACCTCTTCGATTTCGATGTCTACGCCCTCGCCGGCGACGGCTGCCTGATGGAGGGCGTCTCGCACGAGTCCGCCTCGTTGGCCGGCCACCTGCAGCTCGACAACCTCTGCTGGCTCTACGACAACAACCACATCACGATCGACGGCTCGACCTCGCTCGCCTACGGCGACGACGTGCTGAGCCGCTTCGAGGGCTACGGCTGGAACGTGCTGCGGGTCGGCGACGCCAACGACCGCGGCCTGCTGGCGCGGGCGCTGGAGGCCTTCAAGGCCGAGACCGGCCGCCCGACCCTGATCGTCGTCGACAGCCACATCGGCTGGGGCTCGCCGAACAAGCAGGACACCGAGGCCGCCCACGGCGAACCGCTCGGTGTGGAGGAGGTGAAGCTCACCAAGAAGGCCTACGGCTGGCCCGAGGATGCCCAGTTCCTCGTCCCCGACGGCGTGCGCGAGCGCTTCGACGAGGGCGTCGGCAAGCGCGGCGCCGAGCTGCGCGCCGCCTGGCAGGGCAAGCTCGAGGCCTCCGGCCACGCCGAGGAGATCGAGATGATGCAGCGGCGGCAGCTGCCCGCCGACTGGGACGCGGCGATCCCCTCCTTCGAGGCCGACGAAGAGAAGGGCCTCGCCACTCGCAAGGCCTCGAACAAGGTCGAGAACGCGATCGCCGAAAAGTTGCCCTGGCTGATCTCCGGCTCCGCCGACCTCACCGACTCGACCTCGGTCCGGCTCACCTTCGACGGCGTCGAGAACTTCGAGCCGGGCAGCTTCAACGGCCGCCAGGTCCACTACGGGATCCGCGAACACGCCGCCGTCACCGCCTGCAACGGGATGTCGCTCTCGAAGCTGCGGCCGCTGTGGTCGACCTACCTCACCTTCTCCGACTACGGACGGCCCGGGATCCGGCTCTCGGCGCTGATGGAGATTCCGGTCATCCACCTCTTCACCCACGACTCGATCGGGCTCGGCGAGGACGGTCCGACCCACCAGCCGATCGAGCAGCTGGCATCGCTGCGGGCGATGCCGCACCTCGACGTGATCCGGCCCGCCGACGCCAACGAGGTCGCTGAGGCCTGGCGCTGCGCGATCGATCGCACGAAAAACCCCGTGGCCCTGGTGATGACCCGGCAGACGGTGCCGGTCTTCGACCGCTCCAAGTACGCCTCCGCCGCCGGCGCCCGCAAGGGCGGCTACGTGCTTGCCGATTGCGAGGGCGAGCCGGAGCTGATCTTGATCGCCACCGGCAGCGAGGTGCAGCTAGCGCTGGGGGCCCACGAGACGCTTTCTGGCGAGGGCGTCCGCAGCCGCGTCGTCAGCCTCCCCTGCTGGGAGATCTTCGACCGCCAGGACCAGGCTTACCGCGACGAGGTGCTGCCGCCGGCGGTTACCGCCCGCCTCGCGATCGAGGAGGGCTCGCCGCAGGGCTGGGAGCGCTACGTCGGCAGCCAGGGCGAGATCATGGCGATGCGCACCTTCGGCCAGTCGGCGCCCTTCAAGGACGTCGAGGCCGAGTTCGGCTTCACTGCCGACAACGTCGCCCGCGTCGCCCGCGAGACGCTCGAGCGCAACGCCCAGCCATCCACGACCTGAGGAGGTCACCGTGAAGGCAACCGCACGACTGCACGAGCTGGGCCAGAGCCTCTGGCTCGACAACATCACCCGCCCGATGCTGCGCGAGGGCGTGCTTAAGGGCTACATCGAAGAGCTCTCGGTGACGGGGCTGACCTCGAACCCGACGATCTTCGATAAGGCGATCGGGGCCGGTGACGCCTACGACGAGCAGATCACCGAGGTCAGCGGCGCCGCCGATAACGAGGGCGGGATCGGCGCCAGCTCCGACGAGAACGTCTTCTTCGAGCTGGCCCTAGCCGACCTGCAGGACGCCTGCGACCTCTTCGCCGACGTTCACCGCCACACCGCCGGGGTCGACGGCTTCTGCTCGCTGGAGGTCTCGCCGCTGCTCGCCGACGACGCCGCGGCGACGATCGAGCAGGCGGCGCGCCTGCACGAGCACGGCGAGCGCAGCAACCTCTTCATCAAGATCCCGGGGACCGAGGCCGGCCAGAAAGCGATCGAGGAGACGATCTTCGCCGGCGTCCCCGTCAACGTCACCTTGCTCTTCGACCACGCCCAGTACATCGGTGCAGCCGAGGCCTACATGCGGGGGATCGAGCGGCGGATCGAGGCCGGGCTTGACCCCGACGTCGCCTCGGTCGCCTCGCTCTTCATCAGCCGCTGGGACGTCGCCGTCAGCGACGACGTTTCCGACGACCTGCACAACCGGCTCGGCATCGCCGTCGGCGGCCGCGCCTACCGCGCCTACCGCGAGCTGCTCGACTCGCCGCGCATGCAACGGCTGATGAACGAGGGCGCCCGCCCGCAGCGGCTGCTCTGGGCCAGCACCGGGACCAAGGACCCGAACGCCTCCGACACGCTCTACATCGAGGCCTTCGCCTCCCCCTTCACCGTCAACACGATGCCGGAGCCCACCCTGCACGCCTTCGCCGACCACGGCGAGATCGGCGACCTCTTCCCGGCCGACGGCGGCAACTGCGAGCAGGTGCTGGAGGAGTTCTCGCGGGCCGGAATCGACGTCACCGCCCTCGCCGCCCGCCTCCAGGAGGAGGGCAAAGAGAGCTTCAACAAGTCCTGGGAAGACATGCTGGGGACGATCGGCTCCAAGCGCGGGGCGCTGGCCGCGTGAGCGGCGCGGGCGGGCTGCGCGAGACGCCCGCCTGGGGCGAGCTCGAGCGCCACTACGAGGGGATCAAGGACGCGCACCTGCGCGACCTCTTCGCCGCCGACCCTGAGCGCGGCGAGCGGCTGGTCGCCGAGGGCGCCGGCCTCTACCTCGACTTCTCGAAGAACCGGATCAGCGACGAGACGCTGATGCTGCTGGGCGAGCTGGCCCGCCAGCGCGGGGTGGAGGAGCGCCGCGAAGCGATGTTCCGGGGCGAGCACATCAACGTCTCCGAGGACCGGGCGGTGCTGCACGTGGCGCTGCGGATGCCGCGCAACCGCTCGCTGGTGGTCGACGGCGTCGACGTGGTCAAGGAGGTGCACGAGACGCTCGACCGCATGAGCGCCTTCGCCGAGCGGGTGCGCAGCGGCGAGTGGACCGGCCACACCGGCAAGCCGATCCGCAACGTCATCAACGTCGGCATCGGCGGCTCCGACCTCGGCCCGGTGATGGCCTACGAGGCGCTCAAGCACTACTCGCGCCGCGAGATGACCTTCCGCTTCGTCTCCAACATCGACGGCACCGACTTCGCCGAGAAGACCCGCGATCTCGACCCCGCGGAGACCCTCTTCGTGATCTCCTCGAAGACCTTTACGACCCTGGAGACGATGACCAACGCCCACACCGCGCGCGAATGGTCGCTGGCCGGGCTCGGCGGCGATGAGGCCGCGGTGGCGAAGCACTTCGTCGCCGTCTCCACCAACGCCGAGGGCGTCGCCGAGTTCGGGATCGACACCGACAACATGTTCGGCTTCTGGGACTGGGTCGGCGGCCGCTACTCGATGGACTCGGCGATCGGGCTCTCGACCATGCTGGCGATCGGCCCGGCCCGCTTCGCCGAGATGCTGAGCGGCTTCCACGCCATGGACGAGCACTTCCGCGAGACCCCGAGCGGGGCCAACCTGCCGATGATCATGGGCCTCCTGGCGGTCTGGTACGGCGACTTCTTCGGCGCCCAGACCAGCGGCGTCTTCCCCTACGACCAGTACTTGCACCGCTTCCCGGCCTACCTGCAGCAGCTAACGATGGAGTCCAACGGTAAGCACGTCACCCTCGACGGCACCCACGTCGACTACGACACCGGGGCGATCTACTGGGGCGAGCCGGGGACCAACGGCCAGCACAGCTTCTACCAACTGGTCCACCAGGGGACGCGCTTGATCCCCGCCGACTTCATCGGCTTCTTCCAGTCCAACAACCCGCTTGGCAACCACCACGACCTGCTGATGTCCAACGTCTTCGCCCAGGGCGAGGCGCTGGCCTTCGGCAAAACGCCGGAGCAGGTGCGGGAGGAGGGGACGCCCGAGGAGATCGTGCCCCACCGGGTGATGGAGGGCAACCGCCCCTCCAACACGATCCTCGCCGAGCGTCTCGACCCCGCGACCCTCGGCACCCTCGTCGCCCTCTACGAGCACAGCGTCTTCACCCAGGGTGCCATCTGGGGAATCGACTCCTTCGACCAGTGGGGAGTCGAGCTCGGCAAGGTCCTGGCCAAAGCGATCATCCCCGAGCTGGAGTCCGAGGGGGAGCCGAAGCTCCGCCACGACAGCTCCACCAACGCCCTGATCCGGCGCTACCGCAACGCCCGCCGCGGCGAGTAGCACCCACTCGGGTCATACCTACATCAGGTGGTTATTCCCAACTTTGGGAATAACCGTTGCGGCCACCCGTGCGGGGGCCATAGGTTCACCTCCGTTTTCAGAAACCGTCTCTTTCTGGGAGGAGCCTCGTCCGCATGCATCGCCGCCGCCGTCTTGTTCTCGTCTCACTGTTGGCCGTCGTCCTGAGCCTCATCTTCGGCTCCAGCGCCCGGGCATATCCGCAAGTGGGCATCTCACAGTCCTTCCGTGACTACGGACTGAATCTGGACAAGGGCCCCTCCTACAACCCCGACAACGATGTCAGCCGCTCTGTCTACTGGGCGCCGCTGGAAGCCACCAAACTGCGGGTGATCGTCCCCTGGGACATCGCCGACCGCGCCGCCTCCGACGGCCGCGTGCAGGAGTTCGTCAACTGGCTGAGTCGGGTCAAAGAGCTGGGTGCTGAGCCATTTGTCGTCTTCGGGCCGACCGAGCGCGCTTCCTCTACCGACACCGGCCACGAACCGGCGCACTTCAGCAACGTCACTTCTCGCCGTATCAATCCTTACTACAACGGCAACACGGAAACCGCCACCGAAGCACTGGTCCCGCCGCCGACCACGGTCTACCGCACCGCGATCGAAGACTTCCTCGCCACCTGGGGCCCGGGCACCGGGGGCGCCACCGGAGTCGCCGAAGTGCGCACGATCGGCGCCTGGAACGAGCCCAACGTCGGCAAGGTGTCGATGGGCCTTCCCGGCGGGATCACCGGCCCGGTCATCCTCGCCGGCGGCAGCACGCGGATGTGGGAGACCCAAGGCAGCAACGTCTGTCCCTCGGGCAGCTCCACCGATTCCAACTGCGGCCCGTTGGCCGCCGCCCGCTTCTGGAACAACGCCCGCGCCGCGATGAGCGCGGTCTGCTCGACCTGCAAGGTCGTCGCCGGCGAGTTCGACTCCGACGGCCTCACCAACGGGCCGCGCTTCTGGGCCCTCTACGCCGAAAAAATCGAAAAACTTGGTTCGGATCGCCCGCAGGTGATGAGCTTCCACGGCCACCACGATGCCGAAGCGCTGGGTGAACACGTTTCGCAGGACTGCACCTCGACCAACACTCAGTACTGCATCACCCGCAACTTCGGCGAATGGCTGAAAGGCCTGGGCAAACCCTGGTCAACCATCCCGATCTGGGACACCGAGGTCGGCGCCGGCCACTTCGCCGGCACCAGCCCGTCCAGCGACGACATTGCCCAGCGCAACCGCTTCAACAACCTGATCAACCTCGAGGAAACCTACGGCGTCTCGCGCTTCTACTACTACAACTTCCAGCACCAGGGCGGTGTCAACGATCGCAGCCTGATCGACTCGGCCACCGGCCCCAACCCCGACGGTGTCAATGCCAGGCCGCGGCCGATCTGGGACGCGATCCGCTGCCGCTCGACCGGCTGCGCGGCGTGGCCGGTGCCGGCGCCAGCGGTGAACACCGGCGGCGTCGCCAACGTCACCAACACGTCGGCGACGGCAACCGGGCTGGTCGATCCCCACGGTCAGCCAACCGGCACCTTCATCGAATACGGACCGACCACCAGCTACGGCAGGGCGGCCCTGACTGGCGAAATCTCGAAGAACCGGACGCTGGTGTGGCTGAGCGCCAACCTCACCGGCTTGGCGCCGGGCACCACCTACCACTACCGCTTCGGCGCCAGCAGCCCCTCGGGTTGGACCTACGGCGCCGACCAGACGTTCAAGACCGGCGGCACCCCGGCCGAGTCCGACGTTGACGGCGATCACATCTCCGACCTGGTGACGCTGCACACGAACGGCTACGTCTACGATTACCCGGGTCAGTCGAACGGCTATCTGGCCTCGGGCGTCCCGTCCTTCTCGGGCAGCATGAACTCGGCCCAGTTCGACGAAACCGGCTACTACCCGATCGACGTCGAGGACGTCAACGGCGACGCCCATGATGACCTCGTTGCCGTCGACCAGTACGGCGATCTCGCCACCTCACTGGGGCAGGCAGGCGGCTACCTCAGCGCCTGGACGTACTCGCTGAACGGCCAGATCACCCCCGCGGTCCTCAAAGCCTCGCCGGGCAAATATGAGCCGATCGCGGTCGCCGACGTCAACGGCGACGGCCGCGGCGACTTCATCGCCTACAACAACTCCGACAAAACCGTCTACACCTTCCCGGGCCTGGCGAGTGGGGAATTCTCCGCCGGCAAAGTCGCCTCGCTCGCCGGCGTCGGCGACTCCGCCACCTTCGACAGCGCCGGCGACTACTTCATCGACGCCGCCGACGTCAACGGCGACGGCCGCGCTGATCTGGTCTCCCAGAACACCAGCGGCTACGCCCGCACCTATCTAGGTAACGCCTCCGGCGGCTTCTCCTCCAGCCCTGTCCAGTCCTTCGGCGGCGTGATGGCCCCGTCGATGGCGACCGGATCCGGCTGGGAGCCGGTCGGTCTCGGCGACGTCAACGGCGATGGCCGCGCCGACTTCGTCACCGTCCACAGCAACGGCTACGTCTACACGTACCTAGCCAATCCCGACGGCAGCTTCCTCGACTGGAAAGCGAACTTCGAAGGCGCCGCCGACTCCAGCCTCTATGACGGCAGCGGCATCGAGTTCATGGGTGTGCTGGACATGAACGGCGACGGCTTCGCCGACATGCTCACCGCCCAGTCCGATGGCAACGTCCGGATTTACCCCGGCCAGGCAAACGGCTACTTCGGCAACCCGACGGTGAACTTCAGCGGCAACTTCACCTCCACCCGGGCCAACCACAGCAACGGCTTCCAGCCGGTGGTCGAGAAGCCGCTCAAACGCCGCAACGGCTGCGCGGCCAACGGCTGCCACTAGGCGACCAACACTCGAAAGGGAGCAGAGACCATGTACACCAGTCACCGTGTCCGGCAGCTACCTTGCCTCCTGGCGTTCGCTCTGCTGGCCTGCCTCGCCCTGGCGACGCCCTCGCGCGCCGCCACCATCGGCGGCATCTCCGACGACAACATCCAGGACTGGAGCGCCGCGACCTGGTCGGCCTTCGGGACCACCGGTGTGAAAACGGTCCGCATGAACATTGCCTGGGACGTCGTGGACCGTCCCGGCGAGCTCAACTGGGTGACGAACTGGCTCACTGCCGTCAAAAATCATGGACTGGAGCCCCTGATCTCCTTCAACCACCCCTACGCGAACCAGGCTCCTCCCAATCCCACCGCCTACTCCGAAAAGGTGCTCGCCTTCCGCAAAAAATTCCCCCAGGTCGCCTACTACACCGCCTGGAACGAGCCCAACCACCACTCCGAAAACCAAGGACTGCCGCCGGAGCAGAACCCGGTCGGAACCGGGCCGAACGGGGCGGCGCTGGCGGCGCAGTACTGGGTCGACCTGAACAACATCTGCCACCTGGAAGGTCTGCCGACCTGCACGGTGATCGGCGGCGACTTCCTCGACGGCAGCGACCCCACCGGCTTCGGGAACTACATGGACGCCTACAAGGCCGAGCTGGCCAAATGGGGGGTGTCCCCGAGCATCTGGGCGATCCATCCCTACTCCACCGTCGCCAGCGGCAAATGGGCGGTGATCACCGAAAAGTTCCTGCCGAAGACCGAAAACAAGCCGGTCTGGTTCACCGAGGTTGGCGGCATGGTCTGCAGCCAGGGCTCAGGCGGCGGCTATGTCGGCGGCGGCAAAGAACAGGCCATAACGAACCAGTTCAACTCCGCCCACAACCTGCAGGATCTCGTCAACTACCTCGGGTCCAAGGTCCAGCGGACGTACTACTACTTCTTCTCGATGGCCGGGGGAGGCGAAGCCCCCTGCGGGGGAGGCAACAACGTCTTCGACTCCGCCCTGCTCGGCGGCGGCGAGAGTCCCCGTCCCGCCTTCAGCGTGATCTTCCCCGGCGCGCTGAACCCGCCCTCGGTGCAGACCACGTCGCCTTCGGGGGTGACGCCGACCCAGGCGACCCTGAACGGCGTCGTCGACCCGCGTGGCTTCCACACCACCTACAGATTCGATTACGGGCTGACCGCAAGCTACGGGTCCGTGACGCCCAACGGGCCAGATGCCTTCAACTCCGGTGGTGTGACTCGCTCGGCGACGATCAGCGGGCTGCTACCTGGCACCACTTACCACTACCGGGTCGTCGCCAGCAACCCGGGCGGCAACACCTACGGCGCCGACCAGACCTTCAAGACTGCCGGCACCCCGGCCGAGTCCGATGTCAACGGCGACCACCGGTCCGACTTCGTCACCGCCCATTCAAATGGCTACGTCTACGCCTCCCTTGGCACCGCCAGCGGCTACCTAGGTTCCAACACGACCTCGATGAGCGGGGATTTCGACCCGGCCCAGTTCGACGGGACCGGCTACTACCCGATCGACGTCGAAGACGTCAACGGCGACGGCTACGACGACCTGGTGGCGATCCATAGTTCGGGCACCGTTTGCACCTACCTGGGCCAGTCCGACGGCCGTTTCGGCACCTGGGTCGGCTCGATGACCAACACCCTGGTGCCGTCGGTGCGGTTCCCCGGCTCTGGGAAATACGAGCCGATCGCGGTTGCCGACGTCAACGGCGACGGCCGTGGTGACCTGATCGTCGACGACACCTCGAGCAAGACTATTCAGACCTACCCCGGCCTCTCCAGCGGCGGCTTCTCGACGAGCCCGGTCAACTCGATGCCTGGCAGCGCCGACTCGGCCACCTTTGACAGCAGCGGCGACTACTTCGTCGACGCCGCCGACGTCAACGGCGACGGCCGCGCCGACCTGGTCTCCCAGAACACCAGCGGCTACGCCCGCACCTACCTGGGGCAGTCCAGCGGCGGCTTCTCCTCCAGCCCGGTCCAGTCCTTCGAAGGCGTGATGGCGCCGTCGCTGGCGACCGGCTCGGGCTGGGAGCCGATCGGCCTCGGCGACGTCAACGGCGATGGCCGGGCCGACTTCGTCACCGTTCACAGCAACGGCTACGTCTACACCTACCTCGCGAACCCCGACGGCAGCTTCTCCGAATGGAGAGCCGCCTTCGGTGGGAGCGCCGACTCCAGCCTCTACGACGGCTCGGGGACCGAGTTCATGGGCGTCCTCGACATGAACGGGGACGGCTACGCCGATCTGGTGAGCGCCCACCCGGATGGCTATATCCGCATCTCGCCCGGTGATGCCAACGGCTACTTCGGCGCCCCGACGCTGAATTTCGGCGGCGCCTTCACCTCGACCCGGGCCAACCACGCCAACGGCTACCAGCCGGTGGTCGAGAAGCCGCTCAAACGACGCAACGGCTGCGCGGTGAATGGGTGCGGCGTCAACGCCGAGTCAGACGTCAACGGCGACCACCGCTCCGATCTCGTCACCCTGCACACCAACGGCAATGTCTACGTCTCCCAGGGCGGGCCGAACGGTTACCTGGGCTCCAACACGACCTCCTTCGCGGGGGGCGTCGACTCGGCCCAGTTCGACGAAACGGGCTACTACCCGGTCGACGTCGAGGACGTCAACGGCGACGGCCGCGACGACCTGGTCGCGGTCAACAGCGGCGGCGACCTCGCCACCTCACTGGGCCAGGCCGGCGGCTACCTCAGCACCTGGACCTACTCCCTGAAAGGCCAGATCACTCCCGCGGTCCTCAAAGCCTCGCCGGGCAAATATGAGCCGATCGCGGTCGCCGACGTCAACGGCGACGGCTGCGGCGACTTCATCGCCTACAACAACTCCGACAACACCGTCTACACCTTCCCGGGCCTGGCCAGCGGGGAATTCTCCGCCGGCAAAGTCGCCTCGCTCGCCGGTATTGGTGACTCCGCCACCTTTGACAGTGCCGGCGATTACTTCATCGACGCCGCCGACGTCAACGGCGACGGCCGCGCCGACCTGGTCTCCCAGAACACCAGCGGCTACGCCCGCACCTACCTGGGGCAGTCCAGCGGCGGCTTCTCCTCCAGCCCGGTCCAGTCCTTCGAAGGTGTGATGGCGCCCTCGCTGGCGACCGGCTCGGGCTGGGAGCCGATCGGCCTCGGCGACGTCAACGGCGATGGCCGGGCCGACTTCGTCACCGCCCACAGCAACGGCTACGTCTACACCTACATGGGTGAATCCAACGGCAGCTTCAGCAGCAGCAACTGGACTCCCAACTTCGGCGGCGCCGCCGATTCCAGCCTCTACGACGGCAGCGGCATCGAGTTCATGGGCGTCCTCGACATCAACGGCGACGGCTTCGCCGACATGCTCACCGCCCAGTCCGATGGCAACGTCCGCATCTACCCGGGCCAGGCCAACGGCTACTTCGGCAGCCCGACGCTGAACTTCAGCGGCAGCTTCACCTCGACCCGGGCGAACCACACCACCGGCTTCCAGCCGGTCGTCGAGAAGCCACTCAAACGCCGCAACGGCTGCGCTGCAAGCGGCTGCCACTAGGTCAATCAGGACTCAAAGGGAGAGCGTCATGTCCACCAGTCACCGTCTCCGGCAACTGCTGTGCCTGCTCGCGCTGGCACTGTTCGGCTGCCTCGCTCTGGCTTCGCACTCGCGAGCCGCCACCATCACCGGCATCGCCGACGAGAACCTCGAGCACTGGTCGGCGGCCACCTGGGCGGCCTTCAACGCCACCGGTGTCAGACAGGTTCGCCACATCGTTCCCTGGGACGCCGTCTACAACCCGACCCACGATCCCGGCAAGGTTTGGAAGGAAGAAGATGCTGTGGGTTGGATCACCATCGCCGAAGCGCACCACCTCGACATCCTCATCTCCTTCGGCCACAACAGCAAGGAGCCCTTTCCGTCGCTGGTCGAATACAGCAAAGGCGTCAACGCCTTCCGCGAAAGATTCCCGCAGATCGACAAGTACACCGCCTGGAACGAGCCCAACCACCACGTCAAAGTGAATCCGCAGGGGGGAACTGCTTTTGTCACCGCGCTGAACGCGGCCGATTACTGGATGGCCCTCGATACCTCTTGCCACACCCCCGGCAAAACGACCTGCGAAGTCATCGCTGGCGACTTTCTCGACGGCAGCGACCCCACCTCCTTCGGCAACTACATAGACGCCTACAAGGCCAGGCTCACCGAACAGGCCAGGACCCCTTGGACCTGGGCGATCCATCCCTATTCGACGATGGCGTCCGGCAATCGGGCGGCGCTCAACGTCTTCATGACCAAGACCGAAAGCAAGCCGGTCTGGTTCACCGAGGCCGGTGGCATGATCTGCAACCAGGGCGAAGGTGGCGGCATGGTCGCGGCCACCCCGCTTCTCGCGGAAGAAAAGCAGGTCAAATCGGTCCAGGAGATGCAGGCTCTGCTCAACTACTGGGGGCCGATACGCGTTCCGCGCAGCTACTACTACTTCCTCTCGGCTGGGGGCGGCGGCCAGGTCGGCTGCCCCAACAGCAAAGGCGAGTACGAATTCGACTCCGCCCTGCTGAGGAACGGCGACACCCCGCGCCCCGCCTTCAGCGTTGCCTTTCCCGGCGCCCTGAAACCGCCGACCGTGCAGACCGGGGCCCCGTCGTCGGTCAGCCCGACCCAGGCGACGCTGACCGGCGTCGTCGACCCGCGCGGTTTCCACACCTTCTACAGGTTCGAATATGGGCCGACGGCCGGCTACGGGTCGGCTTCGGCCAGTCCCGAATTCGGCTTCGAACCTGGCGCCAGTGGAGGCTCCCTGACCATCAGCGGCCTGCAGCCCGGTACCACCTACCACTACCGGATCAACGCCAGCAACGCGGGCGGCTGGGCCGTGGGGGAAGACCGCACCTTCACCACCCCGATGGATGACCGGCCCTCCTCCTCCTGGGCCCAGCGCGCCGACGACCAGAACCAGGAGTGGGTCTACTACGCCGACAAAAGCGGCCTCCTCCGTGTGATGTGGGGGACGCCGACCGAACCCCACCAGAGCAAACTCGAAGGCCACGTCAGCCCCGGCACTGTGCCGAGCGCACTGCGGCTGCCCAACGGCGAACAGGCCGTCTACTACGTCGCCCCCAGCAACGAAATCCGCGAGGAGGTCTTCAACGGAATCAAATGGGTCGACGTCGGCATCGGGCGGACTGTCCGCGCCGGCACCAACCTCTCGACCGTCCTCGCCGCCGACGGCACGCAGTCGGTCTACTACGTCAACACCGAAGGGAAAGTGAAGCAGGCCTACTACGTCCCCGGCTCGGGCGAATGGAAAACCGGCCTCGTCGGCGGCTACGCCCAGGCCGGCGCCAGCCCGACCGTGATCACTGACCGGCCCAGCGGCCGCGTCTGGGTCTACTACGTCAACACCGCCGGCCAGATGGCGATCGAGCTCTGGGAAAACAACGTATGGACCTCAGGCGCGCTGCTGCCCGGCGCCACCCCGCGCGCCGGCTCGACGCCGACCGTCTTGCGTCTGCCCAACGGTGAACAATCGATCTTTTACGTCAACACCAGCGGAACCATCTCGCAATACGTCTGGAACAACGTCAATTGGATCCCCGTCAACCTTCCGAACCTTGGCTACGGGGTGCGCCCCGGCACCAACCCCTCCGTTCTCTATGACCCCGTTTCGGGGTGCCAGGCGCTCTACTACGTCAACTCCTCCGGCAGCGTCGCCCAGCTGCAATGGGTGCCGACGCTAAAAGAATGGAAAAACACCCCGCTCGGCGGCCTTGCCGCGCCCGGCGCCAGCCCTGTCGCCCTCCGCGACACCATCAGCGGCCGCCAGTGGGTCTTCACCCGCGAAGCCGAATCGACCCTGGTCTGGGAATGGACGACGGCGTCGTGGGTCTGGCGCCAGCACCAGGACGGGCCGTGAGGGCCTGAGCCAGCCCAGGGCCAGGCGGCGACCGTGAGCAAATTCACGGTCGCTGCCCGTCCTGGGCGCTAGGCTCGAAGCCATGCCACCGTTCGACGCGCTGCCGTTGGCGGCGTCGGCTTCAAACCTGCTCGCTGCCCGCGAGCAGATGGCGTTCACGCTCGGCTTCCACATCGTCCTCTCCTGTCTCGGAGTGGCGCTGCCGGCGACGATTCTGGTCGCCAACTACATCGGCCTGAAAAAGGGCGACGAGGCGGCGATGGAGCTGGCCCGGCGCTGGTCGAAGGCGATGGCGGTGACCTTCGCGGTGGGGGCGGTGACGGGGACCGTGCTGAGCTTCGAGTTCGGGCTGCTCTGGCCGCAGTTCGAGCACCGCTTCGGCTCGGTCTTCGGGATCGCCTTCGCGATCGAGGGGATCTTCTTCTTCCTCGAGGCAATCTTCCTGGCGATCTACATCTACGGCTGGAAACGGCTGCGCCCCTGGGCGCACTTCTGGTCCGGGGTGCCGATGGTCGTGACCGGGATCGGCGGCGCCTTCTCGGTGGTCGCCGCCAACGCTTGGATGAACCAGCCGCAGGGCTTCACCCTCAACGCCGCCGGCAAGGTCGTCGACGTCGAACCGATCAAGGTGCTGATCAACCCGGCGACCGGCTACGAGGTGCCGCACATGCTCCTCGCCGCCTACATGGTCGTCGGCTTCCTCGTCGCCTCGATCTACGCGGTCGGGATGCTGAAAGGCCGGCGCGACCGGCTGCACCGGCTGGGGCTGCTGATCCCGCTGACGATCGGCCTGATCGCGACGCCGATCCAGCTCTTCGTCGGCGACACCGCGGCCCGCGCCGTCGCCGACCACCAGCCGGCCAAGTTCGCCGGCATGGAGTGCATCGAAGAAAGCGGCACTCACCAAGCCGAGCACCTCGGCGGCATCTGCACCTCGGACGGGGTCAAGGGCGCGATCTCGATCCCCGACCTCGACTCCTGGCTGGTCGGGTTCAGCGCCGACACCCACGTCACCGGGCTCAACGACATCCCGGCCGACGAACGGCCCCCCGCCAACACGCTGCTGCACCTCGCCTTCGACACGATGGTGGGGATCGGCTCGGCGCTGCTGCTGCTCGGCGTCTGGTTGGCCTGGAGCTGGTGGAGAAAGCGCGACATCCCGAAGACGCCGTGGTTCCTGCGCGCGGTCTCGATCTCCGGCGCCGGCGCGATCCTGGCACTTTGGTGTGGCTGGATCGTCACCGAGGTCGGCCGCCAGCCCTGGATCGTCCAGGGCTACATGCGGACCGAGGAAGCGGTCACCGACGCCGGTGGGATCTGGTTCACCTTCGGCCTGGTGCTGCTGCTGTACGCGGGGCTGGGGACGGCCGCGGTCCTGGTCCTGCGGGCGATGTCGCGGCGCTGGCGCGAGCAGGGCGCCGAGCCCGAGACCGACGGTCCCTACGCGCCCCAGGCGGAGGCGGCGCCGTGAGCAAGGCCGACGCCGCGGCGGCGATCCTCTGGGTCGGGGTGACCTTCTACGCGCTCTTCGGCGGCGCTGACTTCGGCGGTGGCTTCTGGGACCTCGTCGCCGGCGGGGCCGAGCGCGGCGAGCGGCCGCGGGCGCTGATCCAGCGCTCGCTGACCCCCGTCTGGGAGGCCAACCACGTCTGGCTGATCTTCGTCCTCGTCGTCCTCTGGACCGCTTTCGGGCCCGCCTTCAGCGCCATCTTCAGCACCCTCTACGTGCCGATCTTCCTGGCGGCGGTGGGGATCGTCCTGCGTGGTGCCGGCTTCGCCTTCCGCAAGTCGATCGAAGGGCTCTCCGGGCGCCGCGCCGCCGGCGCCACCTTCGCCATCTCCTCGGTGCTGACGCCGTTCTTCATGGGCGCCGTGGTCGGCGCGATCGCCGCCGGCAACGTGCCGGCCGAAGGCAACGGCGACGCCTTCTCGACCTGGCTGCAGCCACTGCCGCTGCTGATCGGGGCGATGTTCGTCGCCACCAGCGCCTACCTCGCCGGCGTCTTCCTCGTCGGCGACGCCCGCCGGGCCGGCGAGCACGACCTCGAGCTCTACTTCGAGCGCCGCGCCCTCGGCGCCGCCGTGGTGGCCGGCGCCCTCACCGTCGCCGGCATCTTCGCCCTGCACTCCGAAGCCCGCTACGTCTACGAGCGCCTCGTCGACCAGGGCCTGCCGCTGGTCATCCTCTCCCTGCTCTGTGGCATCGCACTGCTGGTCGTGCTCCTGCGCGGCGCTCGCCGCCCCCTGCGCCCGCTCGCCGCCGGCGCCGTCGTCGCCGTGATCTGGGGCTGGGGAGTCGCCCAGTTCCCCTACCTGCTGCCGACCAGCCTCCGCATCGACCAGGCCGCCGCCCCCGACGCGACGATGACGATCATCTTCATCGTCTTCGCCGTCGCCGCGGTCCTGGTGTTGCCCTCGCTGGCGCTGCTCTACACGCTCGGCCAGAGGGACCTGCTCGAGAGCGAGCACTGAAGAGACTCGACCGCAGGATCCCAGGGTGCTTTTTCACACCTTTGGGAAAACCGTGGTCTTTAAGAAAGGGCACGTTTATGGTGACCCCCACCACTGTGGTGGCGGTTCCCACCAGTCACGGCTCGATCCCCGAAGGAGACTCACGTGCGTACCTTTCTGCGCTTCCGTTCAGTCCTGCACGTCACCGTCCTTGCGGCTCTCTGCCTCGCTGCTCTGGCGTCTCCGGCGCGGGCGGCCATCACCGGCATCGCCGACGAGAACCTCGAGCAGTGGTCGGCGCCCACCTGGTCTGCCTTCAACGCCACCGGTGTCAAACAGGTACGTCACATCGTTCCCTGGGACACCGCCTACAACCCGAACAAGAAATGGGCGCTGGACGAGGCCCACGCCTGGGTGAGCAACGCCGAAGCCCACGGACTCGACATCCTTATCTCCTTCGACCACAACTACGACGGCACCGTGCCGCCCTCCCAGGAAACGTATGGGAAAGCGGTGTGGGCATTCCGCAAAGAGTTCCCCCAGATCGGCAAGTACACGGCGTGGAACGAGCCCAATCATTCGGTGACGGTCAACGGGGTGCCGGCCAACCCACACTCCGTGCCCGGGGGCGCCTCGGTCGCCGCCGACTACTGGACCCTGCTCAACAGCTATTGCCACGCGTCGGGATTGCCGCCCTGCACGGTGATCGGGGGCGACTTCAGCGACGACGCCAACATTGGCTCCTACATGGCCGAGTACAAGGCCAGGCTGGCCTCCTACGGCGTCTCGCCGAGCATCTGGGCCGCTCATCCGTACTCGACGATGGCTAGCGGCGAATGGGCCAGGTTCAGCGAAGGCTTCATGCCGAAGACCGAAAACAAGCCGGTCTGGGTCACCGAGGCCGGTGGCATGGTCTGCAAGACGAATCCGGTCGGACTGGTCGGCGGCAGTTATCCCGCCGCCGAAGCCAACCAGGCCGCAAGTGTCCAGCGGCTGCACGACTTGGTCAATTACTACGGCTCACGGATCCAGCGCACCTATTACTACTTCCTCTCGGCGGGGGGTGGCGGCCAGGTCGGCTGCCCCAACGGCAAAGGTGAATACGAATTCGACTCGGCCCTGCTGGGGGCTGGCGAGACCCCGCGGCCGGCCTTCAACGTGGCCTTCCCAGGAGCACTGAACCCGCCCTCGGTGCAGACCACGGCGGCGTCGGGGCTGACGCCGACCCAGGCGACGCTGAACGGCGTAGTCGACCCCCGCGGCTTCCACACCGTCTACAGATTCGACTACGGCCCCACGGCGAGCTATGGGTCCGTGACGCCGAACGCCGACGGTGGTTTCAACGCCGGCGGCGTCGGTGTATCGGCGGCGATCGGCGGGCTGCTGCCGGGGACGACTTATCACTACCGCGTGGTTGCCTCGAACCCCGGTGGCAACACCTACGGTCCCGACCAGACGTTCAGGACCGCTCCCCGCGCCCCGATGTTCGCCTTCCAGGCCAACACGGGTGTGCTCTGGACCTACTCGACCGAAACCGCCGCCGGCAGCACCGGCCTTGGCATGGCCCCGGGAACCAGCCCGTCGATCGCTGGTATCTCGGGACAGGGGTACATCGAGGCCTTCCAGGCCGACACCGGCATCCTCTGGACCCGCGCCGATACGGGGCCGTGGGGGAGCACCGGCTACGGGATGCTGGCCGGCACCAGCCCGAGCGTCGCCTCCACTCCCGGCGGCGGCTATGCCGCCGCTTTCCAGACCAACCTCGGCACGCTGGCCGTGCGTAGGCCGACGACCGGCTGGGAACACGTCGGCACGCCGATGGCGCCGGCCACCAGTCCGGCGATCGCCGGACTGGCCGGCAGCCCGCCCGGTTTCGTGGACGCCGTCCAGGACAGCGGCAACCTGCTGCGCACCTACACCACCTCCGGCGGCTGGTGGAACGGCGGCTTCGGGATGCTGCCCGGCACCAGTCCCGGGGTCGCCGAACTCGCCGGTGGCAACTGGGCCGAGGCCTTCCAGGCCAACACCGGGGTCCTCCTGGTCTATTCCAGCGCCTCAGGCTGGTTCTACCCGGGTACCGGGATGGCGAAAGGCACCAGCCCGACGATCACCGGCCTCGCCGGAGGCGGCTACGCGCTCGCCTTCCAGGCCAACGACAACACGCTCTGGATCTACTCGACCGCAAGCGGTTGGTGGGCGACTGGTGCGGGCATGAGGCCAGGCACCAGCCCGGCGATAGCGGCACTTCCCGGAGGCGGCTACACGCTCGCCTTCCAGGCCAACACGAGCGAGCTCTGGACCTACGCGAGCAGTGCCGGTTGGACCAACACCGGGCTCGGCATGGCGCCGGGCACCAGCCCGGCGGTCGCGGCGGAAATGTGAATCGCTGCAGCGCAGCGCTTTCTGAGTATTGGATGGGTGTTTCCATCCAAAAACGAGGGGACGATTGCCGGCGGTCGATGAGACCGCATGAACAAGCTCAGGCTGCTGCTGCCTCTCTCGCTCGTCCTCCTTGTGGCTGCCGTCGCCGCCCCTGCCGCCCAGGCCGATGAAAGCGACGCGCCGCTGCTCTCCTTCTCGCCCGCGCCTCTCGACCTCGGCAAGGCCACGGTCGGGACCGAAACCGGCGCCGCGGCGGTCGACGTCGCCAACGTCTCCGGCAGCGACCTCTCGATCGACTCGGTGCAGCTGAGCGGCGCCGACGCGGGAGAATTCAAGGTCACCGGCAGCAACTGCGGCTGGCTCCCGGCCGCACAGCACTGCACGGTCTGGGTCTCGTTGATGCCGGGCAGCCTCGGCGCCAAGGAAGCGTTCCTGGTCCTGGGCCCGAAGGAAGCACCGGTGCAGGCCCTGCCGGTCTTCGGCACGGCGGTGGCGCCGCAGTTGACGATCGCTCCCGGCAGCTACGACTTCGGCATCGTCCCGACCAACCAGGGCAACAACTCGACCGGGTTCCAGATCACCAACAGCGGCGAAGCGTTCGTGCAGCTCGGCTCGGTCGGGACCGCCGGGCCCGACAGCGCCAACTTCTGGACCAGCGGCGGCGACTGCTGGGGCGGGCGCCGGCTCGAACCCGGCGAAAGCTGCTCGCAGCAGGTCAGCTTCAACGCCTGGGAACCGGTCGCCTACGAAGCCGAATTGCGGGCCGAAGTGAGCGGCACCAGCTTCGCGGCGACGCTGACCGGCACTGGCGGCCGCGCCCAGCTGGAACCGGCGACGAACCCGGTCGAAGTCGGCAGCGCCACCGTCGGCAGCGACCCAACCACGCAGACGATCGTGCTCACCAACAACGGCAACCTCGCCGGCGGCTACTTCATCGCCGTCATCGCCGGCGGTGACATCGGCAGCTTCCAGATCCTCAGCGAGAACTGCACCGGGGAACCGATCCCGCCCGGCGGCACCTGCATGGCGGAAGTGCGCTTCACCCCGCAGAAAGTCGGCATCCGCACTGCCCGCCTCGCCTTCTTCGGCGAAGGTGAAGGCGGCACGATGGTGGCGCTGCGGGGCGAAGGCCTGGCGCCGCCGCCCGTCGGTGGAACTCCGAGCAGCAGCGTGGCTCCCGTGCCCAGCTCGGACGCAGCGCAGCCGGAAACGTCGGCCCCACGCCCGGCGCGCAAGCGCCCCCATCGCCGCCGCTTCGCCCGCGGCGCCGGGATCGGCATCGCCTCTGTCTCGCGCCCCGCGGTCCGGGGCGGCCTCGTCTCGCGCTAGGTTCCCGGCCGTGGCCGCGGCGGTCCTCTTCGACATCGACGGCACCCTGCTCGTCACCGGCGGCGCCGGTGCCGTCGCCTGGCAGCGCGCCTTTCGCGAGCTCTACGACGCCGACGCCAACATCGAGGAACACACCCAGGCGGGGATGACCGACCCCGAAATCGCCGCGATCATCTTCCGCGAGGTAATCGGGCGCGAGGGCACCGCCGAGGAGCGCTCGCGGGCGATCGCCGGCTACCTCAGCCACCTCGCCGACGCGGTCAAGGAGTCGAGCGGCTACCGGGTGATGCCCGGGATCGAAGCGCTGCTGCCGCGGCTGGCCGAGCAGGGCGTCCTGCTCGGCCTTGTCACCGGCAACGTCGAGGCCGCCGCCCAGATCAAGCTCGCCCGCGCCGACCTCAACCGCTTCTTCGCCTTCGGC
Source organism: uncultured Actinomycetes bacterium (assembly GCA_963708405.1). Classification (GTDB taxonomy): domain Bacteria; phylum Actinomycetota; class Thermoleophilia; order Solirubrobacterales; family 70-9; genus VAYN01. The sequence goes on along the minus strand of CAVPSL010000001.1, from coordinate 184,939 downwards.
GGCTACGGCTCCGACGCCAGCGACCGGGTCGAGGTGACCAAGCGCGCGCTCGAGCGCGGGGGGGAGGTCGCGGGCGCCGCTCTCGACCTCGCCGCTGCCATCGCCGTCGGCGACACCCCCCGCGACGTCAGCGCCGGCCACGGTGCCGGCATCAAGGTCGTCGGCGTCGCCACCGGCGCCTACTCGACCGCGCAGCTGGCCGAGGCCGGCGCCGACTGGGCGCTGGAGACGGTCGAGTCGGGCTTCCCGGCCTGACCGGACTTTTTCGCGACTTTGGACAAAATCGTTGCGAGCACCGCTGAGGCTTCTTAGCGTGCCCCGGGCCGTCGCCACAAGGCCAGGCGCCAGGCAGGGGAGCGTCGGCGCCCGTCCCGGTCTTCACCCCACCGGGGCGGGCGGGCCGGCCCTCTCAGGCGAGCTCGCAGCGCGCCTGGTAGATGCTCGTGAAGCCTGACTCGAAGCCGTTGCGGGCGGCCCGCAGGTAGAGGCGCCAGACGCGGACGCGTTCGGGGCCGGCGAGCCGGATCGCCTCGTCGAGGTTGTCGTCGAGGTTCTGGGCCCAGTGGCGCAGGGTCTCGGCGTAGTCGGGGGCGAAGTCCTCGACGTGGTGGGCGACGAAGCCGGCCCGTTCCAGGGCCAGCAGGTTGCGCGAGAGGTGCAGCGGCGCCGCGTCGGGGAAGACGTAGCGCTCGGAGAAGGCGCCGGCCTCGGCATCGGTGTGGCGCAGGCGGGTGATGCCGTGGTTGAGCAGCCGCCCGCCCGGCTCCAACAGTTGCGAGAGGGTCTGGGCGTAGAGGTCGATGTTGGCCGAGCCGACGTGCTCGACCATGCCGATCGAGGCAATCGCGTCGAACTTCTCGCCGGTCGCCGGCAGGTCGCGGTAGTCCATCACCCTGATGTCGACCCGATCGGCGACGCCTGCCGCCTCGGCCCGCTGCCGTGCCTTCTCGGCCTGGGGTGGGGAGAGGGTGATGCCGACCACGTTGGCGCCGTGCTTGGTCGCCGCCCAGAGCGGGAAGCCGCCCCAGCCGCAGCCGACGTCGAGCACGCGGTCGCCCTCCTTAATCGCCAGCTTGCGCGCCACGGTCTCGAGCTTCTCCTCCTGCGCTTCCTCCAGCGTCTTCTTCTCGCCGTCGCGCCAGATCGCGCAGCTATAGACCATCGTCGGGCCGAGGAAGAGCTCGAAGAACTCGTTGGAGACGTCGTAGTGGTGGCGCACGGCGCGGGCGTCGCGCTCTTTGCTGTGGCGGCGGCCGCTGGGCCGCAGCTCCGCCGCCGGCCGCCGTGGCGGCCGCTGCAGGCCCGCCGCCCGCACCGCCGCCAGCAGCAGCGCCCGCTTGTCGGCGCCCTCCAGCGACGGCGGCTGCCAGCTGTCGAGCAGCTCGATCACCGTGTCCATGTCGTCGACCTCGATCTCGCCGCTGACGTAGGCGCGGCCGAGGCCGAGTTGTCCCGGCGCCAGCAGCACGTGGGCGGCGGCGCGGGGGGAGCGCACGTAGAAGGTCGGTCCGCCGCCGTTCGTGGCCGGCAGTCGCGTCCCGTCCCAGAACTCGACCGCGAAGGGCCGCTCGGGGAGGCGGGCCTCGATCTCGCGACGCAACGGCGCCGTGGTGGCAAACGGCATTCGCGGCACTCTAGCGCCGCCCACCATCCCGAAGCGGTGGCTTCAGGCTCGCCCCGTATGATCGGCTTTCCCATGGCAACGGTAGGACCGCTCCCCTCAGATATCCAGCCGGTCGAGAACGAGACTCGCGATCGGATCATCACCGGCCTGGTGACGCTGGTCCCGTTTGTCGCGATCGGCCTCGCCGGCTGGCAGGTTTGGGGCAGCGCCCTGCACTGGAGCGACGTCTTCCTCTTCCTCGGCATGTACTTCTTCACCGGCATCGGGATTACGGTCGGCTTCCACCGCCACCTCACCCACCGCAGCTTCAAGACCTACAAGTGGCTGCACGGGCTGCTGGCGATCCTCGGCTCGGCGGCGATCGAGGGCCCGGTCATCTCCTGGGTCGCCGACCACCGCAAGCACCACGCCTTTGCCGACGTCGAGGGCGACCCACACAGCCCCCACGTCGACCACGGCCACGGCTGGAGCGGCGCCATGCGGGGTCTCTTCCATGCCCACATGGGCTGGCTCTTCATCCACACGCAGCGCGGCAACAAGGAGCGCTTCGCGCCGGACCTGCTGAAAGACCCGACGATCCGCTGGGTCGACGGCACCTTCCTGATTTGGGCGATCGGCGGCCTGCTGCTGCCCTTCTTCCTCGGCTGGGCGATCGGCGGGACCCTCTTCGCCGCCCTCACCGGCCTGCTCTGGGGCGGCCTGGTCCGCGTCTTCGTCCTGCACCACTTCACCTACAGCATCAACTCGCTCTGCCACGTCTTCGGCGTGCGCGAATTCGAGACCACCGACGAGTCGCGCAACCTCGCCCTGATCGCGATCCCGACCCTCGGCGAGGCCTACCACAACAGCCACCACGCCTTCCCGACCTCCGCCACCCACGGCCTGCGCTGGTGGCAGATCGACATCTCGGCCGTGATCATCGACGGCCTCGAGAAGGCCGGGCTGGTCTGGGACGTGGTCCGCGTCACGCCGGAGCGCCTGGCCGCCAAGTCCGCGGCCTAGGCCCTTCAAAACACCACTCTGTTTATATGTCCCCGTGGCTGTTCGGCCAGGGGGCACCCGACAGCGCCAGCGCTTGACAGAGGCGATGACCATCGTCGCCGCCCGCCACGGCTACGCCGAAGCCAGCGTCGCCCGCGTCGTCAAGCAGGCCGGCATGTCCCGCGCCACCTTCTACGAGCACTTCGAGGACCGCGACGACTGCTTCCGGGCGGCATTCGCGGAAGCCGCCCTCGCCATCCGCACCGGCCTTGATCCCGCCCGCTGGGCGCCAGCCCGGATCGAGCCGCGGGCGGTCCTGGGCCGCGTCCTCACCATGGCCCAGGAGCATCCGGCATCGAGCGCGCTGGTCCTGGTTGAGTCCCTGGCCGGCGACGGCGCCGTCCGCGTCCAGCGGGAGGAGCTGCTCGACGAGATCGAAGTCCTGCTCGGCCGCTACCTATCCGCCTACGAGGAGGCGATCCCGCTGGAGATCCCGGTGCGGGCGCTGCTCGGCGGCATCGGCAACCTGATCGGCACCCGCCTCTTCCGCCGCGAAGCCGGCGACCTCACCGATCTCCTCGACGACCTCCTGGTCTGGCTCGGCTCCTACGCCCTCTCGCCCGGCCGCTCGCGGATGTCGACCCGTGACTGGCTCGACCTCGGCCGGGCCTGGGAGGAGAGCCGCCAGCAGCAGCCGCCGGCACCGCGGGAGGAGCGCTCGCTGCCGCGGGGCCGCAGCGCCCTGCCTCCCGGGCAGGTGGCGAGCGAGCACCGCGAGCGCATCGTCGAGGCGATCTCCAGCTGCGCGCGGGCCAACGGCTACGCCGAGACCACCGTCGCCGACATCGTCGCTGCCGCCGGCATCACCCGGGCCGCCTTCTACGAGCAGTTCCGCAGTAAGGAAGACGCCTTTCTTGCTGCCCAGGGGTTGGGCCTCGAGCGCTCGGCTGCTGCCGCCGCGGCTAGCTTCTTCAGCGACGGCCCATGGCCGGAGCGGGTCTGGAGCTCGGCCGAGGCGCTGGTCGGCTTCCTCACCGACAACCTCGACCTCGCCTACTCCAACATCATCGAGTCCTATGCGGTCGGGCCGGCGGCGATCCGCCGCGCCTTCGACAGCCGCATGGCCTACACGCTGTTCCTGGAGGACGGCTACCGTCAGCTGCCGGAGCCGGAGGCGCTGCCGCGCATCTGCGGCGAGGCGATCTCCGGCGCGATCGAAGAGATGCTGCGGCGGCAGGTCGTCAACGGCCGCACCGAACGGGCACAGGAGCTGGTCCCGGCGGCGGTCTACGTCACCCTGGCGCCGTTCATCGGCGCCGAGGAGGCGCTCGAGTTCGTGCTGGCCGCCTGCCGCGACGGTGGTCCATGAACAGGCAGCGCCAGCGCTTGACAGAGGCGATGACCATCGTCGCCGCCCGCCACGGCTACGCCGAAGCCAGCGTCGCCCGCGTCGTCAAGCAGGCCGGCATGTCCCGCGCCACCTTCTACGAGCACTTCGAGGGCCGCGACGACTGCTTCCGGGCGGCATTCGAGGCCGCGGTGGCGCCGCTACGGGCCGATCTGGAGGCGGGGGAAGGGCTGCCCTGGGCCCCCGAGGAACCGCGGACAGCGCTGGGCCGGACCCTCTCGCTCGCCGCCGGGCATCCGGAGGCGACGAAGCTGGTGCTGATCGAGGGGCTGGCCGGGGACCCCGGAGTACGGGTCGAGCTCGAGGACCTGCTGGACCTGATCGAGCGTTCGATCGACCAGTACCTGAGCGTCGCCACCCCGACCCTGGAAATCCCCGCCCGGGCGCTGCTCGGCGGCATCGGCAACCTGATCGGCACCAGGGTCTACGCTCACGAATCCGGGGCGCTCAAGGGCCTCCTCGACGATGTCATGGCCTGGTCGGAGTCCTACGCCCTGCCGCCCGGGCAGAGCCGTCTCAGCGCTGCTGAGTGGGAGGAGCTGGGCCGCTCCTGGATCGAGGTCTGCGACGCCCCCGAGCCGCGGCCGCGCCCGGCTCGGGCCCTGCCTCGGGGCCGCAGCGCCCTGACGCCGGGGCAGGTGGCGCGCGAGCACCGCGAGCGCATCGTCGCGGCGATCGCCGGCTGCGTGCGCCGCCAGGGCTACGCCGAGACCACGGTCGCCGATGTGGTCGCCGCCGCCGGCGTCACCCGGGCTGTCTTCTACGAGCAGTTCCGCAGCAAGGAAGACGCCTTCCTGGCGGCCCTGGTCGCGGCGCTGCAGGAGAGCATCTCCCAGGCGGCGGCGAAGTTCTTCAGCGCCGAAGCCTGGGTCGAGCGGATCTGGGACGCCCTTAAGGCGATGCTCGCCTACATGGCCGCCAACGAAGACCTGGTCTGGATCGGCATGGTCGAGAGCTACGCCGTCGGCGAGTCGGCGATCGGCCGCAGCTTCGAGAACCGCATGGCCTACACGCTCTTCCTCGAAGACGGCTACCGGCAGCGACCCGAGGCGGAGTCCCTGCCGCATCTCTGCTCGGAGGCGATCGGCGGCGCCCTGCTGGAGCTGATCCGCAAGCGGGCGTTGCTGGGGCGCTGTGCGGAGCTGCAGGAGCTGCTGCCGCAGGCGGCCTACGTGGCGCTGGCCCCGTTCATCGGTGCCGGGCAGGCGCTGGAGTTCGTCAGAGAAAAGTCCCGAAAACCCGCCTGATGCTCTCGCCTGTCTCGGGGCTGAGGCTGAAGCGGGAGGCGGGGCGGCCGCGGGTCTCGCCGTCGCTCTCGCCGGGGTGCTCGCGCAGCACGCCGGTCACCACCAGGGCGTCGAGGTGGCGGCGCAGCGTCTGGTGACTGGCGGCGGCGGAGGAGGCGAGGTCGGCGGCGGTGGCCGTCCTCTTCTCGCTCAGCAGGCGAAGGATGTGGACGCGGGTTGGGTCGGCGATGGCGTTGAGCCAGTTGGCGCCGTCTCCGCCTCCCGAATGGACCTCCGTCCCTTGCATCTCTCCCCGGAAAACCTCTTCCTGAACACCGATGGTTGGTCTGGCCCCCGCCAAAACCTTCTTCCAAGAACATAGCGGTTCGCAGAGCGTAAATCGCTTTGTGGAGCCAAATTCGGGCTCAAACGCGGTGCCTTGCAGGGGATCTGACCTGGATTGGTCGTATCAACGTCCGTTCCGGACGGTGATCGTCCCCGAACAGCGATGGTCTATTTGAACTTGGCCCCGGCGTACTACGGGGCGGCGGGGGAGCTGTACCAATCGATCCAGCCGTTGCAGGCGGCGCGCAGCGGCACCAGGCGGTGCGGTTTGGCGGGTACCGCCACCAGCTCGCCGACGTAGGCCTTGCCGTCGTAGCCGCTGAGGCTCTGCAGGCCACTGGCGGCGGCGGTGGCGAGGGTGAAGCGGACCGGACCGCCCTGGCTGCGATAGCGCCCCGCCGGCCAGTACTGGCCGTTGTTGCCGAGGCTGATCGTGTTCGGCCGCTGGCCGTCGAGGGCGGCCTTCAGCGGTTCGCTGAAGCCGGGAGCCGAGAGCATCAGGTCGAAGGGGGAGAAGTACTGGATCGAGAGGTTCCAGGCACCGGCCGGCAGGTTCAGCGTCTGCGCCGTGCTCTGCCCGGTGCCGAGGATGCTGCCGTTGTTCCAGGCGTCTTTGGGGCCGATTACGGCGCCGGGGAAGAGTGAGGCGTGGCCCGGGTTGGCGAGCAGGATGCGGACCTCGGGCGAGGTGCAGCCGGCCTTGGCGCCAGCCTCGGTGCCCTCCAGCAGGACGTGGCGGTTCGGCGGCAGCGGCCCGGTCCGTTCCCAGAGCACGAAGGAGGGCGTGGCGGCGATCCGCTTGAAGTTGGCCGGTGCCTGGCTGTTCCAGGCGGCGCGGCCGGTGACGACGTACTTGAACCGTTCCAGCGTTCCGCGCGAGAACGAGTCGAAGTCGATCGGGCTGTAGGCGTCGCCGGTGTCGAAGGGCTTCTCGGGGTTCTGGGAGACTTCCGGGTCGGGGAACTCGACCAGCGGCACGTGGGTGTCGGCGCCGAGCAGGTCGTAGGCGGCGTAGCGGTCCTGGCCGGCGTAGAGGACGGGCTTGCCGTGGACGATCGGCAGGAACGCCTTCAGCTCGGCGCCGTGCCCGGGCGGCGCCACGGGGGCGTCGCGGAGGGCGAGGAAGCTCGAGTAGACGGCGCCGCCGATGAAGGCGACGGCGAGGACGCTCCAGGCCAGGCGCTGCAGCGGCTCCCAGGGGTGGGAGCGGCCCGCGGCCGAGCCCAGACGCTCGCTCGGCGTCGGCCAGCCGATCTCTTCCAGCAGCGGCCGCGCGATCACCAGCATCGCCAACGGCGCCGCAATCATCAGCGCCTTGGCCTGCGAGTAGTCGCCGCTGAACGGCAGCGAGGCGAGGTAGAGGGCGGCGTTGGCGCCCAGCGCGACCGGGATCGTCAGCTCGCCGCGGCGCACCCACCAGGCGACGCCAGCCAGCAGCGCCAGCACCGCGATCGTCCCTGCCACCCCGGTCAGGTGGGCGCCGCCGACGGCGTCGAGCCGGTAGTTGGCGGCGGGCCAGATGCCCAGCGCCTCCAGCGGCGAGACCGGCCCGTAGGTGTTGCTGCCGGCGACTTTGTTGAAGCTGTGGATGAAGCCGAAGGGCCCGGCGACGGTGCCGACGACGGCGACGGCGACGAGCAGGACGAGCACCACCAGCGTCGCCGGCCGCAGCAGGAAGGCGGCGAGAGCCCGCGGCCGCAGGGCATGGCGGACGGCGGGCTGGGTGAGGCTCCAGAGGACGAGGATCGCGATCGGCCAGGCGAGCCCGGCGAAGCTGTAGGAGAAGAAAATGCCGCCGGCCAGGGCCAGCGGCGGCAGGGCGAAGCGCAGCCGCGGCCAGGGCCCGGGCGCCGGCCGGCCTGGGGCGACGAGGAAGATCGCGAAGGCGAGCACGAACATCGCCTCGGCGGTCTCCTTGAAGGCGGCCTGGGCGAAATAGGAGGCGGCCAGGTAGGGGACGGCGACCAGGGCGGCGGCAAGGGTGCGGCGCACCGGCCGCATTTCCGGCATCGCCGCCAGCGCGGTGAGCCCGGTGAGGACGCCGATGGCGACGATCTCACCGATGAAGGCCTGGCCGAGACCGATTCCCGGGAAGGCGGCGACCGCCACCGCCAGCCCGTGCGGGCCAAGCGGGTAGCCGGCGTCCGGCGCCGGCCCGAAGCCGCTTCGCAGCCACTCGGCCCAGGCCAGGTGCAGACCAAGGTCGTTGTTGAAGCCGACGCCGAGCAGCCCCCAGCGGCCGCTGACCGCGAAGGGGATCGCCAGCACCAGGAGGACCAGCAGGGCAACCGGCAAGCCGGCGCGCACCGCGCCGGGGGCGCGGTAGTCGAGTCGCCAGACCAGCGCCGCGGCGACGATGACCAGGAGGACGGCACCGAACGTGGCGCTGGTGCCATGGCCGGGAGCCCGGGCGAGCACGCCGGTCACGGTCAGGGTGGCGGCGAAGCCGACCGCCGGCTCCAGCCAGGACCAGGTCTGGCGCCCCGCCAGCGAGAAGAGCGCGCGCCCGACCAGCAGCGAGACGGCACAGATCAACGCCGCCGAGGCGTAGGTCCCGATCATCAGGACGGCAACCTATGCCAGTGGCGGGGCGGATGCCCCGCCGCGGACCCCGCTCAGTACTTCTCGGCGGCCGCTTCCAGGGTCGCCCGCAGGCTCTCGCCGCGCAGCGGCCGCTCGTGTCCGGCGCCGACCACGGCGGGGTCGAGGGCCGCTAGCTTGCGCACCGACTCCTTCGCTTTCTGGTGGTCCCAGGCCCAGGCGGGGTGGGGGACGCTGGCCTCGCCCTCAGGCAGCGGTTTCAGCCGCGCCGAGTCGATCAGGTAGATGGTGTCGCTGACCAGGGCCAGGCGGTCGCTCTGGCGCCAGAGCCCGATTAGCCCCGGGGCGTGGCCGGGGAAGTGGATGACCTCGAAGCCGGCGATCTGCTCGCCCTCGGCGACGGTGCCGTCGATCTTCACCGCGCCGCCGTCCCAGCGACGCAGCAGGAAGGGGTAGATCCGCCGGATCCAGGCGACCGGCAGCTGCGAGAGGTCCATGTAGGGGGCAATCGAGGCGTCGCTTTCGGCGTCGGCGACGTCGTCGGCGTGGCAGTAGACCGGCACCCCCATATATGGAGCGGTGCCGCGGTGGTCGGCGTGGGCGTGGCCGAGGACGATTCGCTTGACGCCGCCGAGCTGGTCACCCGCCTTTTTCGCCGCCTTGCGCATCGCCTTGGTGCCGGCGTCGAACTGGACGACGCCGTCGCCGTCTTTGACGAAGTAGATGTTCATCGCGCCGCGCAGGTCCCCCCGCAGCAGCCAGACCCCGTCGGCAACCCGTTCCAGCGCCATCGGCCCACCATAGCCGCGCTGGCGCGCCGCTGGCTAGGGTTCGCGGCCGATGCCCTGGATCTGGAAAGCTGGAATGGTCGTGCTGATCGTTTGCCTGCTCGCCTCGATGGTGATCGCGATCGTGCGCCTCTCGACGACGCCGGTGGAGACGATCGGCGCCGGCTTCCACGATCTGCCGCCCCAGCAGGTGAAGGCCTACGAGCGCGCCACCTCGCGTTAGTATCGGCCGCGTTCAGCGACCGAACGGAGGAGGGGCGGCGTGTTCACTCGCATCGTTGTTGGGACGGACGGTTCGGATACGGCGGCCGAGGCGGTCAGGCAGGCAGTTGACCTGGCCAAGCTGACCGGCGCCGAGCTCAGCATCGTCAGCGCCTTCTCGCCCGTCCCCGACCGCCGCGTCAAGGACACCCAGAGCGAAGCCCCGGTCGACGTCCAGCACGAGATCGGCCCGCGCGAAGAGGTCAACCTGGTGCTCGACGCCGCCGCCGCGGCGGCCCGCAAAGACGGCGTCAGCGTTCAGACCCACCCGGTCAAGGCCGACCCGGGCGAGGCGATCCTCAACGTCGCCGAAGAAACCAACGCCGACCTGATCGTCGTCGGCAACAAGGGCATGACCGGCGCCCGCCGCTTCCTGCTCGGCAGCGTGCCGAACAACGTCTCGCACCACGCTCCCTGCAGCGTGCTGATCGTCCGGACTACCTGAGCCGCGTCGTGCCCAGCGGCGCCGTCGCCGCGGCGGCGTCGATCAGGCCGGCGCCCTGCTGGGTGCGCGACAGACCGAGGCTGCGCGCCGTCTGTCGCAGGCGTTTGGCCACCCCTTCGACCCGGGCTTTGGCGCCAGCCGGCGATTCCGGCGTGAACCTGGGGCCACCGTAGGTATCGGCGGCGAGGACCATCGCGGCGACGCCGGAGACGTGGGCGGCGGCCATCGAGGTGCCGACGTAGTCGCCGGGGATCGCGAAGCTGCTGGTGCTGTGGCGGCGCAGGGTCACCTGGTAGATCGGCCGGGCCGAGATCGAGGTGCAGCCCAGGGCCGGTTTACCGCCGCCAGGGGCGAGCAAGTCGATCGCCGCCCCGGTCAACGAGTAGCTGCCGAGGCAGCCGCCCTCGGTGCTGCCGCCGACCGCGATCACCCGCGGTCCCGTGGCCGGCTCCGAGACGCAGGTCTCCGAGCCGAGGTTGCCGGCAGAGGCGACCGTCACCACGCCCCGTTCGTAGGCTTCGCGCAGCGCTTCGTCGACCTCGGGCACCTGCTTGCCGCAGCCGAAGTTGAAGCTCATGTTGATCACCTGGGCGTGGTGTTTGACCGCGAAGCGGATTCCCTTGGCGATCTCGCTGGCACGCCCACGGCCCCCCGCGTCGAGGACGCGCACCGGCATCAACTTGGCGTTGTAGGCGAGGCCGGTGAGGCCGATGCCGTTGTTGGTCTGCTCGGCGATCGTGCCGGCGACGTGGGTGCCGTGGCCGTTTTCGTCGAGTGGCAGCTTGTCGCGGTCGACGAAGTCGTAGCCGGGGACGAACTGGGTGGCGCTGAAGTCGGGGCTGCGCAGGAAGCTGCCCTTGTAGTTGCGGTAGGCGATGCCGGTGTCGAGGACGGCGACGGTGACGCCGCGGGCTCCCGGGTGCCCCGCTTCGGCCAGGTGGCGCCAGGCACCGACCGCGTTGATGCCGCCGCTGGAGACCGGCAGCCGCGATCCCGCTTCCGCTTCGGGAGCCATGAAGTTCCACTGCTTGAAGGCCCAGCCGCTGGTCACGCCCGAGGCGGCTTCGGCGCCGTGCGCGAGCGTGCCGGAGTCGTCGGGGACGACGAACGGGGCCGGTGCGGCCGAGGCGGTCGCCAGGTAGTCGGGCTCGGCGTAGTCGACCTGCGGATTGGCCCGCAGCGCCGCCGCGGCCTCGCGCACGCCGGTGCCGGCGGGCAGCGGCAGGGTCGCGGCGCGGCGCTCGTCCTCGAGCTTGACGACGAGGTGTCCAGGGGCGAAGCCGTGGGCGGGGGAGAGGCCGACCGCAGCGCGCGCGGGCGCGGCGCCGGCGGCAAGCGCGGCGAGCAGGGCAGCGGTGGCTAAGGTCGGAAGCGTTCGTCTCATGCAAAGGCGCGCTGGCTTCCCCGGGCCTGCGCGAGCACTTATCCCAACACCGCCGCCCGGGCGAAGTTGTAGGGGGACATACTCCCGGATCGGATGACCGCCGACCCGCTCCTCGCTGCCCATGAAGAATCGATGGCAGTCGCGCTGGCCGAGGCGCGCCGCGCCGAGGCCCACGGCGACGTGCCGATCGGCGCCGCCGTCGTCCGCGACGGCGAGGTCCTGGCCGCCGCCGGCAACGAGCGCGAGCTGCGCCGCGACCCCACCGCCCACGCCGAGGTCCTCGCCATCCGCGCCGCCGCCGCGGCGCTAGGCGGCTGGCGCCTGCCCGGCACGACCCTCTACGTCACCCTCGAGCCCTGCGCGATGTGCGCCGGCGCGATCGTCCTCGCCCGCATCCCCACCGTCGTCTACGGCACCGCCGACCCCAAGGCCGGCGCCGCCGGCAGCGTCCTCGACGTCCTCGCCGAGCCCGCCCTCAACCACCGCCCCGAGGTCATCGCCGGCGTCCTCGCCGAGGAGTCCGCCGCCCTCCTCCGCGACTTCTTCGCCGCCAAGCGAAACGGCGACTGATCGCTCCCCGCAATACTCTTGGGGAACCCGGAGAGGTGTCCGAGTGGCTTAAGGAGCGCGACTGGAAATCGCGTGGGCGGGGTTAACCCGTCTCGTGGGTTCGAATCCCACCCTCTCCGCTGGTAGAGCCGCTGTCCCGCTTGTGGAGTGGGATGGCGCGGGCCGAGGTTCGGCGGCACCGAGGTCAGTGCGGGTCAGCGGGGGTCAACGAAAGGCCGATTTTCTCGTCTCTCGTTCCCCCGACGTTCCCCCGAGAGGTCGTGGAGGGTGGTGAGTTTCGCCGACCCATCCTCATTCGAGTTCCAGGGTGAAGTAGTAGCGAGCGGCCCGGCTCGGCCAGACCAGCTTGTTCTGCTGATGAAGGAGACCAACGTGGTCCAGGGTTCGTATAGCCCGCTCAACGTCGTCTGCCTCGTGGAATACGGGGTGCGGACCGGTCAGCTCGCGTATTAGCTCACCAACGGTGAACTGTTCGGGATACTCATGCAGCGCCAGGCGGAGTACCTCCCCCTCAGCACGCCGATCCCGCTCTGCGGCCGTCAGGGCGGATCCCAATTCCTTAGCGCAGGTCTGCTGCTCGGTCGATGGCTTCCTTCGGAAAGAAAGGAACCTGCTGATTGGCATGTGGATCCTCCGCGCGTCGCTAAGTGTCTGCAGAGCGAAGGACTGTAGTTCAACTATGCCACCAAATTTGCTTAAAGTGTGGCTTTTGCGCGCTCTATTAAGAGAGCTTCAAATACTGCAGCCGTACCGCGACTTTCTGGCTACAGAGAGGCAGTGGAGCGACGGTGCAAGCGTCTCTCTTGCCTCGATCGAATCGACGGGCCGATCCCGCGGTCTCGTCTCAGAGGCCGTGGGAGACCGCGAAATCGGCCCGTCCCGGTCAGCTTCGGACCGCCCTAGTTCTGCTTGACGATCTGCAGCGGATGCACGTTGCCCACTTGGCTCATCTTCACGATTGCCACCCCCTTCCCTCGGGAAGGCCCAGCCCTTATGGCCGGGCGAGGGGGGCAATACTAAAAACGGGCGCAGTATTGCGTCAGCACTTAACAGCCAGCCTGCATTTGATGCAATTTCGACCTATGCTGGGTATCTGTAAATCGCACAAAAGAAACTGACCTAAAGGAGCGCACCCCTTTGGCAGCCACCCAGAAAAAAAGTGCGGACGACGTAGTCCGACATGTCATCCGCCATTGGCTCCGGCTTGAATCTCTCGCCGTCCTCAATGAAAGGGTCGCGAGCCCGAACGAGATCGCGGTCATCACTCGCCAGAACGTGAGCAAGGTTGCCCACCACATCAAGGAATTGCATAAGGCAGGCTGCGTCGAACTTGTAGACAAGAAGCAGCGCCGCGGCGCCATCGAGCATTTCTATCGCGCGACGAAACGCCCTGAGATCTCCGACGAGGAATGGCAAGAGATGACGGGTCCGGAGCGCGGGGACATTGCAGCTCGGGTGCTTACCTCGGTGCTCACCGAAGCCCTGGCCTCGTTACGTGCCGGGAAGCTGGAGATCGATGATGACTTGCATCTCGTTTGGCGCGTTGTTCATCTCGATGGGGAGGGCCGGCAGGAAATGAAAGCTCTGCAGGCCGAGACGGCCCGCGAGGTCGTAGAGATCGAGGCACGGAGTACCTCCCGGCTAGCCAAGCGAGGCGAGGTGGGCATGTCAACGATTGCTGCGGCACTCGGGTTCCTGCGGAGCCGTGATGGTCGAGCATTTGAGAGTGGGGACCTATTAACCAGCCAGGGCTAAGTGCTTTCTCGCCGTAGTTCGATTACTAGGGTCGCTCTCTTGTCGTGCATTGCGTAGAACTCAGACTGCCGCGGCCGAGTTTCCAGTTTGGTTGCGGCACGAAATGTGCACATGTGGGTGCTTGATCCTCCCTCGGACGTGCCTCCATAGACGTCCACATGAATTTGCCTACAACCCAACAGCCACCATCGATGAGCCGTATCTGGACTCATACCCTGTCCCAGGCACGGGCTGCCTCAGATAGTGGTGGATGAAGTTGGCGGCAGGAAGCCGTGAGGGGAGGTCAGTGGACGTAAGTGGCAAACCACGACTTGCCAATCGCTGCCCTGGCCTCCCAAACGGTTATCCCGCACCGATACAAGTTCTAGGGGACATTGGATTTGGACCGGCCCAGAAATCTGTTTACAGCGAGCTTGCCAGGCGCCGCCGGCACGAACCGGGGATGGGTCCGGTCGTGTGAGTCACCGAGCGGATTCATGCCACGGCGAGATCCGGAAGTGTGGTGTCCTGGCGGACTGTTCCGACAGGCACCAATGCTCCGGTTCAGCGAACTTGCCACTCCAACCGCGCCTATCCACTGATGGGCCGGTGGCCTCTCCGCGCAGCCTCCCCCCGGTTAGGGCTGGGCAATGGGGAAGCAGGGTCCGAATCGGTGGCCGGGAAGGCCAGGCGTGCAGCATCAAGGTCGAGTGGCGAGCCCAGTGCGGGGTGCCCACCAGGGTGCATGGTGGCCTGGTGGGTGCCGCGCATGGGAGCACTGGCTTTCAGCGTCTAACGTCGAACGGAGGAACGGCGGGATTCGCATCGCGATTGCGAATCCCGCCTCTCCATTTCTACGGGATGACTTTCAGCACTTGCGGCTGCGAGTTCCCCTGCAGATACGGGTAGCCCGCCGTTTCGCGAACCTGTGCCCAGATCGTGTACGGGGTGCTCCGGGTCGGGGGCCTCGCGGAATACATGGGCCTCAGCGGCGAGGTCGACGGTGAGGAATACATGGCCGTCCTGGAAGGCCGCCACCCGACCAGCGGCGAGCAGCTGCTGAAGCGCCAGCCGACCCGCTTCTACATGCGCCCCGACGGCACCGAACGCCGGGCCGAGCCGATCCTCGCCTACGACGTGCGCTTCTCGGCCCCGAAGTCGGTCTCCCTGCTCTACGCCTTCGGTGACGCCGAGACCAAGGCCCGCGTCCTGGCGATCCTCGAGGAATCGGTCAAGGAGGGCCTCGCGCATCTCTCAGACCACGCCTGCTACATCCGCCGCGAAGAGAAAGGCAAGACCTGGATCGAATCCGGCACCGGCTTCATCGGCGTCGCCTTCCGCCACCGCATGAGCCGCGCCGGCGATCCCGCCCTGCACGTCCACGTCCTCGTCTCCAACCTCACCCAGGCCGACGACGACAAGTGGTACTCGCTGTTTAACCCGAAGGGCGCCTCGCCGCTCTTCGTCCACGCCAAGTCCGCCGGCGTCGTCTTCCAGGCGGTGATGAGGGCCGCCTTCCTGCGGGAGATGGGCCTCGAGTTCGGAGAGGTCCGAAACGGCTACGCCGACCTGGAGGGCTTCACGCCGGAGATGATCGACGCCTTCAGCTCGCGCCGGCGCGAGATCCTCGAATGGCTCGCCGAGCGGGGGGTGTCGAGCGCGGAGGCAGCCCAGGTCGCCGCCTACCGCACCCGCCCGGGCAAGGACTTCGCGGTCGACGTCGACCGCCGCACCGTCGAGTGGATCGAGCAGGGCGAGCCGCTCGGGCTGACGCCGGAGTCGGTCGCTGAATTGGTCGGCGCCGGGCAACGGCGCGAACCGGCGGCGGTCAGCGATCCGGCGATCGACGCCGCGGTCGCGGCCCTCGAGAAGCACTGGTCCTACTTCGATCGCCGCCACCTGCTCTGGGCGATCGCCGACCAGCTGCCCGAGGGGGCCTCTGGCGTGGACCTCGAATGGGCGGTCCAGCGGGCGATCAAGAGCGAGCGCGTCATCACCGTCAAGGGGGTCGAAGACGAACCGTTCACGACGCCTCGTATCGCTGCCGCCGAGCAAGAGGTCATCGAGGGCGCGCTTGCCGGGATCGAAGCCGGGGCGGCGAGGGTGGCGCCGGGCCGCGTCGCTGACGCCCTCGCTGGCCATCCCTATCTCGGCGATGACCAGCGGGCGATGGTCGCCCGGCTCCTCGAAGGCGGCGAGCGGGTGGTCCCGGTCGCCGCCTGGCCGGGGACGGGGAAGACGACCGCGCTCGTCCCGGCGCGCGAGGCCTGGGAAGCGGCCGGCCACGTGGTGATCGGCGTCGCCGTCGCCCGCACCGCCAGCGGCGAGCTCGCCGACGCCGGCGTGCCCGCCACCTCGATCGCGGCGCTTCTCTACCGGGTGCAGGAGTGGCGCTCGCGCGGCACCGGCCTGCCGATGGGCACCGTGATCCTGGTCGACGAGGCGAGCGTCGCTTCGAGCTTCGATCTCGCCGCCCTCTACACCGTCGTCGCCGAGTGCGAGGGCAAGCTCGTGACGATCGGGGACCCGCGCCAGATCGGAGCGGTAGGGCCCGGCGGCCTCTTCGCCCACCTGGCGAAGGCGGTGGAGCCCAGCACCCTCACCGAGATCCGCCGCCAGCACCGCCCCGAAGACCGCCAGCTTGTCGCGCTCATGCACGAGGGGCGCGGATCGGAGGCCCTCGACCTGCTGCGCACCGAGGGGCGCTTGATCGTCGGCGAGAACCTGGCCGCCACGCTTGACGGCATGCTGCTCGACTGGCACCGCGATTTCGCCGCCGGGGCTGACGCGGTGATGATCGCCCGCCGCAACCGTGAGGTCGATTGGCTAAACGAAGCCGCCCGCGAGTTGCGCGCCGCCGAAGGAGCGCTGGGGCGCGAGGAGGTGATCGTCGGCGAGCGCGCCCTCGCTGTCGGCGACCGTGTCCAGACCCGCCTCAACCGCCGCGGCGTCGACAACCGCGAGCGCTGGGAGGTGACCGGCGTCGATGCCGCGGCGCGGACGATCCGGCTGCAACGGATCGGCGGAGATGAGCGCGAAATCGTCCTCGGCCCCGAATATCTCGACAAGGCAACGCCCGCCGGCACTCCCTCCCTGCAGCACGCCTACGCCATCACCACCTTCGGCAGCCAGGGCAAGACCTTCGACCGGGCCTATCCGCTGCTGGACCCTGACGCAGGGATGGAGGAACAGCTCGTCGCCATGAGCCGCGGCCGCGAGGTCGCCAACGCCTACATGGTCGCCGCCTCGGAGTTCGCCGACCCCGAGATCGGCCCGGCCCGCCGCGAGCTATCCGATGCCCTGCATGACGTCCGCCTGAGCACCGAGCGAGAGACGGCTGACGTCGCCGCCAGGGAGATCGCGGCCCGGCTCGGGGTCGAGGCGCTGGGCGCCCGGAAGCTGGGGGAGCGTCGTGCTGAGCTGGGAGAGGCCCTCGCCTCCGTTCACGATCCCGATCGGCCCCGGCGTCTCCGTGATGCAGTCGAGCGAAATGAACGGACGCTCGCGAGCCTGCGCGAACGCCGGGAGGTATTGGAGGCGATGGCCGAGCCACCGCGGGGCGAGTTGGCGCAGGCGCGCGAGGCGGAGGCCGTCGCCGTCGAGCGGCTCGGACGTCGTCGAGCCGAACTGGAGAACGCGACTGCGGAGGCCACGCCCGCGTCCCACTCTGAGGAGGCCGAGCTGCGGCTTGAAGCCGCGCTGGTCGACCGGCAGATCGAGCGCCTGGCGCTCGGCGAGGTCGCCGTTGCCCGGCTCGGAGAATCGGAGCTTCTCAATCGTACGCTCGACCCCTTCCCTGAGGACGCTGAGCGCGCGGCCGCCTGGGGTGCCGCTGCGTACACGATCGCTGCATACCACCTGCGCCATGGAGTCACCGAAATGGAGCCACTGCTCGGCGCCGCCCCCTGTGGACCCCGTCGCCCGCGAGGAATACGACCTCGCGTCTGAGCAGCTGGCCACTGCTTTCGAGGTGCTGGAACAGCCCGAGCTAGGGGTTCAGCTTGACCTCGATCTGTCGGACTCGTTGGGCTTGTAGGGGCCAGAGCCGGTCCGAGGTGCCGATCCGGGGAAGAAATTCACACTCAGTCGCTCGCCTGCCTCCCCGGCCTGCAAACAGACAGGTTTGGTTCGCATCGTCCCTTCTCATGCCAAGGGTGAACTGCGAGCAATTTCAGCAAGAAAATCGACCACAGTGCCCAGCGGAAATAAAGCAAGCCCCCCTTATTGACAGAACAGCCCTTGATCGACAAGGATGCCGCCGCCAGCCTCACCTAGCGACCCGGTGCCCGAATTGGGCGAAGTGCAGTTCGATCGACAGGAGAACCTCTTGCCAAGCAACGGCGACGACCAAGGAAACCGATTCCGCCTCGATGGTGCTCCTCTTCCGCTCCGGTTTCGCCGAGCCGCATTCGCTCTCCTTGCCGTCTGTCTCCTGCTTGTCTCAGCGGCGGCATCCGCCGGCGCTGACGGCAGCTCTTCGCAGTCATCGAGCTCTGGCGACCTGTCGGACCCTGCGGAGTTCGGCCTCCCAACTCAGGCCGACCTAGCCAGTGCCATCGAAAATGCCCCCGCCGCTGACTCCCCGAGCCCCACTAACGAAACGCTCGCAAGCGAACTCCCACACCGGAATCTCGGTCGCGCCGAAGCAGGCGAACTTCTGCAGGGTGTCTTTGAAGCGCAGATTCAAGCGGCGTCAGCACCCTTCGATGAACTGGAAGTAGAACGCTTCTTGGCTCCGAACGTCGCGGTTGTCGGGCCAATTGACGGCGAAGAGAGAGAAACTGATCCCAGCCCGAGCCCTCGGGAAGGGGAACAGGGGGCTGCGGCAGGGGAATCGAGAGAAACTCCGCTTGCCGAAGAGCAGAAAGGGTCTGGCCCAACCTCTGCGCCCTCCGCTAGTCCCCCAAGTGAAGCAACGATCTCTGGCAACTCCCTTCTCGACTCCAACGTTCCTCTGGAGGCGAAGGCGGGAGACGGCCAAGCCGAACTCGTCGACCTCGATCTAGAAGAAGAAGACGGAGAACTGCAGCCCGAAAATCCCATCGTGGAAGTCGGTATCCCGGGAAACCTGGGCGCAGATGTACAGCTCCCAGAATCCCAAGTCGCGATCGAACTCGTCGGAGCGCCCCCGGAACGTGAACCGTCCACCATTGACGGCTCGGTGGCGCTCTATCCGAATGTTGCGCGCGACACCGATTTCGCCGTGACGCCAGCTCCGACCGGGGTCGAGACCTTCACGCAGATAAGAAGTGCGGACGCTCCAGACGCAGAGACCTTCAAGCTCAGCCTTCCCGATGGAGCCCACCTCGCAGAACAGGAAGGCGGCGCTCAAGTCACCAAGGACGGCGAAGCATTGCTGTCCGTCCTCCCACCGACCGCCATCGATGCAGCTGGCGATCCGGTCCCCGTGGATCTTGAAGTCGCCGGGAACGCGGTCACGCTCACTGTCGACCCGGCCAGCAACGCCGTTTACCCAATCCTGCTCGATCCCCTCTTTCAGACCTACCAGTGGGATAGCCCCGGCACGAAATATTGGCAGGACGGACTTTGCAGCAGCAGCTTCGAATTCCGCTCCAGCAACGATTGCACCTACGGGGAAGAGTGGGACACTCAGGAGCTCTACGCCCACGCTGGCAGGTTCGGCCAACCTCCGATTGAAGATCTAAACCAGTTCTGGGGCAGTGCGCCTCTATATGTGGCCCAGGAAACGCCCGGGATGTTCGTCCGCTCGACCGGCACGGTCACGGCTTGGGACCAGGGAGCCTGGATCTACTCCGTGCCCCGCTACTTCTCAGACCAGGAAACCTACGGAAAACGACCGACCAGCTACATCACCCACATGACGATATCTCAGGTTCTGTGGCAGGCGTACAGCTCCCAGCCGAGCCCGTACATTTTCATGGGCCTCTGGTCTACCGTCAAAGGCGAAATGGTCGGTGGGTACTACATTCATGAAGGTGCCGGCGGCCATGGCACCAACGACCTGAACTTCCAGTACCAGTTCTCAGATCTAGGCGTCACCGACAGCCAGGCTGGCCTTTTCGGGGTCATGGCGACGGAATCCGGGACGCAGCAGAACGCCAGTGCCTATGCGGGAAGCGCGTCGATCGAACTGGCAGATACCGACGTGCCCTCGGCGCCTGTCATAGAACAACCACAGGCATGGGCGAACAAAGAAGCGGTGCCGATCAAGTTCTCGGCGGTTGACACGGGCTTAGGCGTCTCGGCAGTAACGGCGTCGGCGCAAGAAGGCTCCTACACCAAAAAAGTGCAGTACGGATGCCTTGGCGTCGGCAATGCAGCATGCCCACGGAAGTGGAACTCGGCTGAAAGCGGCAAGCCGCAAGTGATGATCGACCCATCGGGCCTTCCCAACGGCCTCAACAAATTCAACCTCGTCGCAGAAGATCCGGTTGGGAACAAATCGACGGCGAGCGTCGCGAGGCTCTACGTGGACCATACGGCGCCTGTCGTCTCACTTTCGGGCACTGCGACCGAAATGGCCACGCTGGGGACGAAACGCCCGAGCTATCTGCTCAAAGCCAAAGCCTCCGACGGGACCTCCGCGAGCCCGCAGTCTGGCGCCGCGAAGGTCCAGGTGGAATTCGATGGGCAGGTGGTGAAGAAAGCAGAAACGCCGTGCCCTCTCGAAAATTGCAGCTTGGAAACGGAATGGCTCATCGAAGCGGCGAAATACACCCAGGGGCAGCACACGATCAAGGTCACCGCCTGGGATGCGGCGGGGAACGCGAGCGTTCCCACGGAACTGAAAGTGACGCTCAATCCGTCGCCGCCGACGCTGAGCTTCAATGGATCTGCGACCGAACAGGCCACCCTCGGATACGAACGGCCCAGCTATTCATTGATAGTCAACTCTGGAGCTCAAGCCGGTCTCGAAGGCATTCCGGCCAAGCCAACCTATGAAGCCTCGTTCGGGAGGGAAGGGGGCGCCAGCGGCCAGTTCTCCCACCCAGGGGACGTCGCAGTGGGCCCGCAAGGGAACCTTTGGGTTGTTGACGAGAACGGCAACAGGCTGGAGGAGTTCAACGCGAAAGGCGAATTCATGACGGCCTTCGGGGCCGCAGGCACCGGGAATGGGCAGTTCCTTCGGCCGACGGCAGTGGCGTGCGACGAAAGCGGACATCTCTGGGTGACCGATGCCGGCAACGACCGCGTCGAGGAGTTCAGCGAAGGCGGCTCCTACATCCGACAGTTCGGCTCGGCAGGAACCGGGAACGGTCAGTTCGGGCCGAGCGGCGGGCCGGAAGGCATCGCGATCGACCCCAAGGGGAATGTCTGGGTCTCAGATACCTACGGCGCTAGGCTCGAGAAGTTCGCGCCCAATGGGGAATTCCTGAAATCCGTCGGAACGAGGGGCACTGGACAGGGACAGCTCGTAGAACCGACCGGCATGGATATCGACTACCGCGGCAATATCTGGGTCGCCGACTGGAGCAACAACAAGGTCGTGGAGTTCAATGAAAGCGGGGGGTTCGTTCGCCAGTTTGGCTCCCTCGGAGCCGGGAACGGTCAGTTCCAGCACCCGGACACCGTGACGCTGGACAGCAAGGGCGATGTCTGGGTGGGGGATCAGATCAACCACCGTATTCAGGAGTTCAACCAGAGCGGGCAGTATGTACTTCAGTTTGGCGGCCCTGGGGCCGGTGAAGCACAGTTCAGCTTCAGCTACCCAATGGGTATCGCGGCTGGGCCCCAAGGAACGCTCTGGATCACCGATCCAGGCAACAACCGGATCCAAACGTGGCAGATCCCGACCTACCTCCCCGGCGCCCTTGGATCGTTCGGGGCCTCGGGTATCAACGCTGGGAAAATGAGGCACCCAGGCGACGTAGCTTTCGATGCCTCCGGCAACTACTGGGTCGCTGACACGAATAACAGCCGCGTTCAGGAGTTCAATAGTGCCGGCGCGGTCGTTCGCGTTCTGGGCACGGAAATAAGTCACCCAGCGGCGTTG
Source organism: uncultured Actinomycetes bacterium (assembly GCA_963708405.1). GTDB lineage: Bacteria > Actinomycetota > Thermoleophilia > Solirubrobacterales > 70-9 > VAYN01. The sequence goes on along the minus strand of CAVPSL010000001.1, from coordinate 163,657 downwards.
GCGATCGACGCGAAAGGCGATATTTGGATCGCCGACACCGGTGATAACCGTATCGATGAGTTCTCAGAAAGCGGCACGATGGTTCGTACGATCGGCTCGCTAGGAACCACGCCCGGTCTCCTTCACGCTCCTGAAGGAATCGCCCTCGACGGACAAGGGCATGTTTGGGTCGCGGATACGTTGAACAACCGAATTCAGGAGTTCAGCGAAGCGGGAGCATTCCTCCGGAGTATTGGCACTGCTGGCTCGGGTCCGGGGCAGCTCCGCGAACCTGCTGGCATTGACGTCAACGGAGTCGGCGAAGTCTTTGTGGCGGATCGCGGCAATAACCGGATAGCGGCTTTCAGCTCCGCTGGCGAATCCCTCCGGCAGTTCGGCACGAAAGGTACGGGGTCCGGTCAGCTGGAATCCCCGGCGGGCCTTGCGATCGACTCCCAAGGGAATGTGTGGGCAGGCAACACGGCCAATGGCCGGATCGAGGAGTTCACCCCCGAAGGGCGCTTCCTCGCCGAAATCGGCTCGCAGGGTTCGGCTTCTGGCCAGTTCTCATTTGCGTATCCCTATGGCTTCGCGTTCGATTCGAAAGGCAACCTTGCTATCGCCGATGCCAACAACAACCGAATCCAAACCTGGGGCCAGCCGGCCGTCAGATCTGAATTAGTCACCGAACTGTTGGTCGACGGGAAAGAAGTCAGGAAGTGGGCTAATGGGTGCGCTGGCGAAAATTGTTACAACAATCATTCGTGGTCCATCGGGTATCCGGAATATGAAGCCGGCCAACACACGCTGACCGCCAAAGCGACCGATGGACTCGGAAACACGACCACCAAGACCGCGATCGTCCGCTTGACGCCCGATGTGACGAAGCCGACGCTGGAAGTGACCGGTAGCTTGTTCAATGCTCCGGAAGGATGGGTCGAACAGGACAGTTATGGCCTGTCCGCGAAAGCAGCCGACGGAGGCTCAGGCGTGACGAGCCTCGCCGTCAAGATTGATGGGCAAGTAGTAACAGCTCGGAACGAAGCTTGTTCCACCGGTGCATGCGAACTATCGCTGTCGCGCTCGGAAGACATGCTGAAATACTCGGGCGGAGCCCACCAGGCAGAAGTGACTGCAGTCGACGGCCGCGGGAATACCGTCGCCAAGCGATGGACGATTAACGTCGACCCGGAAGGCCGCATATCGTCAAGCGAGGCGATCGACACGCTTGAAGCGGCAGATATGACGAGTGAATCGGCTGTAGTTGCTCCGACGGCTGAACTGCTGCCGCCTGAAGAGATCGAAAGTGGGATCAATCCTGGCCTGAGCCGCGAAGGGGACTCCTTCGGAAGCACCGGGGTCCCTGATCCGACGAAAATGACCGCCAATCCCGGCGATGGATTCTCCATCGAAACGCCGAAAGAAACGTTCGTCATCACGCCGGCCGTATCAGGGAATCCAACCGCTACCGCTATCGCTGGTGATGTGGCCGGAGTGTCGGCCAACGTAGGAAATGAAGTCGACAGCATCGTCCGTCCCGAATATGACGGCGATGAGACTTTTCAGGACATCCGATCGGCGGCCGCGCAGCATTCCTTCTCGTGGACCGTAAAACTCAGTCGAGGGGAGGAACTTAAACTCCTCGATCCACATAACGCCGCCGTCCTGTTTTCGGATGGTGAAGTGGCCATGCTGATCACCGCCGAGCCCGCTCATGACGCAGTGGGGACGACTGTTCCGACGTCGCTCACGGTGACTGAAAACCTGCTGACTTTGACTGTCTCTACGCAGGCCGCTAGCTACGTATATCCGGTCGTAGCCGGACAAGGTTGGCAGGGGGGATACCCTGTGCCAACCATCATCATGGGCCCCGAAGACGAAATGGAAATTGTTGAACGAGAAGAACGCGAACGGCGGGAACGGGAAGCCGCACTCGAGGAATCCTTCGAATTTAGCATTCCCCCGTCCGGCCATTTCTCCCAGCAAGAAGTGAAGGAAATATTGGAAAGCAGTCCCGTCGAATATGATGTGCCCGCGCCGACGCCAGGATCGACGGGAGGAGGTGCCACGATCAGCAGCACGGTAGCTACGGTTAGGCCGTTCGTGATCTGTGGCGACAACAGTCATTGCTCAATTTGGCACATCGAAGTGAAGAACCCGTCATACGAATACCGACACTATCCTGGTGATTGGTGGAGCGCATGGTGGGAACCGGGAACGCAAGTGCATTGCTATGCCTACTACAGCATCATTCACGCCTTGGAACTCTCGGCCGAAGCGAATGAATGCGGCTTCGCGGGTGAATCGCAAATTTGGTCCGGGGAACACAAGCATCTCACCGCATGGGGGAGATTTACGGTAACGGGAAAGTATGTGTCTTCTTACGGAGACGCAGGTAGTGAATCTAGCTACAAGGCCCTCCTGATATGGGTGTGGGTTAATGGGGTTCAGACCCGCGTTGCGAGGACGTGGCCCGGCCCAGAAGTGCCGCTGGAGATGTGAGCATGCAGCGGAAGCTATGGCGACAGAGAGTGGGAAGTGTGGGCGTGGGGGTGGCGGTGGTGATGCTGCTTGCAGTCTGCGGCTGCGGAAGTGCTCAGGCGAATGGGTGTCAGGAAACGATGGACAATAATGTGGTGGGGCAGATCCGGCCCGAATCCAGCAAGCTGACCTGTAGCGAGATAAAGGGATTGATCGGGGCCAGGCCGCCCGCGCCCGAAACCTACGTCATTATGGAACCATCCCAGCGGCAGTGGAAGTGCCACCTCCCCTCACCCGGCGAAGGCGAGCTGTTGATGTTGTGTAAGCATCATCGGATGCAATTCAGCGTGGTTGCGGCGCGCTGAATCAGTGGGCTGAGAACGCAAGGTGTGCTGGCGGTAGGTGCCCGTACACCAGCACCGCCTCGCCCGGCGTCTGCTGCCTAATGGCCTGCGCCGAAGCGAGGTCCAGGAAGGCTCCCCGCTCGGACGTCGAGTCCCGACCCTTGCCCCGCGTCTCGCTTCGCTGGGCGATCTCCACGCTTCCGGTGACTCTCTTGACGTAGTCGAAGATGTCGGGATCGCCGCTGCCGGGGCCGAAGACCTTGGCGACGTGGTTGTTGACGATCGACTGCGCCCTCCCCCCATACACGGTCCGCACCTGCGCCAGGTCTTGGAAGATCGTCAGCAGCTGGATCCCCTCGCCGGCGACGGTGGCGGCGATCTCGTCCAGTTCGGCGATCGGCGCCAGGTTCGCTGCCTCGTCGAGGAGCAGAAGCAGCGGCGGGTCAAGAGGCTTGCCCCGTTCCGCGAAGCGGGTGTCGACGGCGGCTATCGCTTCCTCGATGATGGTGGCGAAAAGGACGCCGAGGCGCTGCTGTTCGGAACGGGGCGAAAACAGGTAGAGGGTGTTCGAGTCGCCGTTGAGGAGCTTCTCGACCCCGTAGTTCGGCTCCTTCGTCGCGGCGATGACCCGGGAGTCAGAGAAGGGCGCGAGGATGGTCTCGGCCGTGGTGGTGATCGAGCTGCGGTAGCGCTCCTCGCGGGAGCAGTGAGCCGACCAGGCGTCGATCGCCGCGTCGCACTCGGAGGCCTCGATGATCGCCTTCACTTCCTCGTCCGTTTCGCCGGGGTGGCTGAGCCAGTGCATCAGCTTCGTCATCGAGCAGTCGTCCCTGGCCGTGGCGAAAAGGAGCGGCGCGATCAGTCGTTCGGCGGCGGTGTGCCAGAAGCCCGCGTCCTCGAGGCCGCTGCGGGTGCGGGCGGAGGAGCAGAGGCGGCTGGAGGTCTGAAGCGCTCCGTCCCAGGTATGGCAGCCCAGCAGCAGGCCGATGCGAGTGTTGCCGTGTTCGGTGGCGCCGGAGGGGTCGAAGACCATGACTTCGCCGACGTCCTCGCGCTCCGCTTTGGTCTCCAGGAGCAGGTCGGGCTTCACCGAGATGGCGATCGCCGGTCCCTGCCACTCCTTCAGGGCGGGAATCGCGAGGCCGGTGGTCTTGCGGGCGATCCGGGTCGGGCCGAAGACGATCACCGAGCGCTGCGGCTCGGCGGCGATCAGGTGGCGGCCGTGGCGCCCGAGAATGACCCTGCCCTTCTCGGGGCCCTTGACGCGGAGGGGGCGGAGGTCTCGCTTGGTCGCCCAGCGCGCCGATTTGTAGTGGCGCAGGCGGCCACCGTCGCGGAGGCGGCGGTCGACCAGGCTCACCACGCCCGCGGTGAGTCCCAACAGGGCGAGGAGCGCGAGCAGGCTGGCGCTCATGCCGATCGCTCCAGGGCCATGCGGGCGTCGGTGTTGCAGATCTCGCGCTCCAGGCCGGAGAGCCGCAGCTGGGCAAGGCCCGAGTAGGCGCCGACGCGCCAGAGCGCTTCGCCCCGCCGCAGGCTGACCAGCAGTTCTGCTTCGGTGGCGCTGAGGCCGAACTTCTCACGCACCAGCGGCAGTTCGCCGTGGGACTGGGCGAAGAGCACAGCGGTGTCGGAGTCGGCGACAAGCCCTTCGAGGATCCGGGCCTCGCGGGAGCCGGCCGATCCGACTGCGCCGAAGTCGGTGAGGCGATGGGCCACGCCAATCCCCTGAATGCCCAGCGAGCGGCAGAGCTTGTAGGAGGACTGCAGCCATTCGGCGATGCCGATCTGTCCCGCCACGCGCCAGAGCTCGTCGAGGTCGAGGATCATCTTCGCCCCCGGGCGGCCTTCGGCTTCGGCGATCCGCCGGCGCTCGGTGAGGATCGCCTGCGGCCAGGCACCGGCGCAGGCCATCAGCACGGCGAGGGCGGAGGAGTCCTCAACGGCGCTCAGGTCGAGGACGACCAGGGAGACGTCGAGGTCGAGGCCGGGCGTCGTCTCGCCGTCGAACATCCCCCGCAGGTCTCCCTCGCAGAGTCGCTGCAGGGCGAGGGCGGCGTTGCGGTTGGCGGCGGCGAAGGCCTCCGCGCTTGCGGCCGAGACGCCTTCGACCATCGCCGTGCGGGGTGGAGGAGCGCGTCGACCACGTTGGGCAGGACCGGCTCGCGGTTGGCGCCCGCCTCCGCGTTCACGGCCTCCAGGGCGACTCGCAGCCCCGCGTCCTCCTCGGGGTCGAGCTCGCGATGAAGGGCCGCCTTCACCACCGAGCGCAGCAGGGCGAGCTGGGCGGCGAAGCCGCCTCGGCGCGTGATCGGGTTCACACATATCCCATGTATGTAGAAGCGCAGGCGTGAAATGGCCGATGTAGGCGGCCAGAAATCAGGGGTGGGCGCCGAGTCGCAGCCGCTCGGGCAGCCCTGGCTCTCAGCCGAAGGTGTCCTCAAAGCCGCGGATGACCTCCGCGACACAAGCCACCATGGTCCGCGTCCGGCTGAAAAGGGTGTCGTCGTCACGGAGCGGCGGCTCGGCACCCTCGATGGCTACGTCAATGGCGCAGTTGGGATTGGCTTCGAGTTCATGCTCAGGAAGCCATCCTCGGATCTTGAAGCTGGCCACTTCGCCTTCCTCTTTGAGAAGGCCATCCTCGGTGACCCGCAGCCACTCCAAGCTGCATCCAGGCGGGAGGGTTTCGATGCTGGGATTCTTGTTGGAGACCCAGGCAGCGATGACGCGCAGCCCCCTGTGCCTGTCCTTCCTGGCGAGATCGTTCAGTTCGCTGAGGGCGCTAGCGACGAACTCTTCCGCCTCACCCCGCTGGCCAACGTCGTAAGGCTGTACCGAGTGGATCATGGCCCGGTGCTGGTCAGAGAGTGGCTTGATCTTCCAGGCTGCCTTGTTGAAGTCTTCCTCGGTCCCTCGGAAGATGAATTCAAGACGATCCTCATCGGGAGGGGGATCGCTGCCGCTGTCGAGAATGGCCACCTCGTAGACAAGCGAATCCAGGGCCGCCCGAAGCTGGTAGAGCATCTCGCCGAAGTGGGCGAAAGCTGCTCGCCCGGAAAGGACTCGGCGGCCCTGACGAAGATCGAGCCTTCCCCCTGCTGGTTAGTGGTGACGATCGGGTAATAGGGCTCCTCTTCCTTGATGAAGGAGTTCCAGATATCTCCGAAGGCCTTGTAATGCACCTTGGCTCGGTCAAGCCTGATACCTGGCCTGGTCAGCTTCACGGCGGCCTAGACAGGAAAGATCTCGACCCGAAATCCGGGAGGATCTGCGTCGAAAAAGAGCGGACTGATGAGTTCCATGTCGGTCATGACTTCCGGCGGCCAGGCGATGGTGCGGCTGCTCAAGGGCCAAATCTTGAGGAACATTTTGGCGGCGTGCTCCCCGAGGGTGACTTCCACATGGTTCTCGAATCGGTGTTCGATGATGAGGAACGAGATGCCGCCGATGGACAGGTAGGCGAGGTAGCCAAACTCGGGAACCGGTTTGAGATGGACATCGTCTGGCCGGAAGACTAGGCCCAGTGGTTTCTGCGCGTAACGAGCGCTCCCGGCTTTGGTGAGAGCAAGGTAGCTAGAGCCAATGAAGACGCTTGCCTGTAGCGGCGGCCGCCCGCTGAAATACAGCAGCGGCGGTCGATTCATCGGCGCTATGGGCTCAGGGGCCTGGCCTTGGAAGACGTAGCAAGTCTTCATGGCCCATTGTGCGGCGATCAACTGGCTGCGGAGATCCAGCGCGCAAGGCAGATCGGTACGGGCTATCGCCGGAGACAGAACGTCTTTCGCAGCGTCCTCCAGGCGACTCATCCAGCCGTTATTGCAGCCACGGCAGACGAGCTTGGTCTTTTCACTAAAGCCCTTCTTTTCCCAAGAGGTTTTCTCTCCTCCCACGACCCGCCAGAGAATCGCCGGGTCGTCCGAGGGAAAGAACTTCTGGAGCCATTCGGGCAACAGATGCTCACCGCTGTTCGCAGTGTCGCCGCAGAAAATGCAGGTTCGCCCTCCCACCTGGCGGCGAGCCTAACGAAAGTCTGAATACCCATCTGTCAAGTTGCCTTGACAAGACGCCGGAGTGTCAAGTACTGTTGACACATGCCACCGGCCAACCGCCACCAGCCGATCCGGGCGAAGTCCTCGGCCTCCGAGTACTCGGTGCATGAGTTCCTGGCTGAGTTCCCCGACGATGCCGCCTGTCTTGAGCATCTGTGGCGGACCCGCCACGCGCCCGACGGGGAGCACGCCCACTGCCCCAAGTGCGACTGCCGACGCTCCTTCAAGCGCTACGCCACCAAGCAGCAGCGCCAGTCATGGACCTGCACCGCCTGCGGCCACCACCTGCACCCCACGGCCGGGACGATCTTCCACCGCTCCTCTACCTCGCTGCGGCTCTGGTTCTACGCGATGCACTTGATGACTAGCACTCGCTGCGGGATCTCCGCCAAACAGCTAGAGCGCGAGCTGGGGGTGCACTACAAGACCGCCTGGCGCATGTTCAACAAGATCAGGACCGAGTTGATGGTCGATCCCGAGCCGGTCGGCAAGCTCAAAGGCGAGGTCGAGGTAGACGAGACCTCTTGGGGCGGGAAACCGCGCCGCAAACATCGGACGCGCTCGGAAGCGATGCTGTTCCGGGAGTCCAAGCCGACGATCCTGGGGATGATCGAGCGCGGTGGGCGGGTTCGCCTGCGCGTGATCGCCTCTCGTCGCGGCGAGCCGCTTAGTTCAGCGGTGCGAGCGCATCTGGACCCGGCCGCGTTCATGCTCACCGATGATTGGGTTGCCTACAAACCGCTGCGGCGAGAGTACGACCATGCCGTGATCAATCACTCCGCAGGCTCCTACGTCGAAGGCAACATCCATACGAACACCATCGAGGGGTTCTTCGGCAACCTGAAGACGGGGATGCGCGGTGCCTACAAGAAGGTCTCCCCGAAATACCTTCAGTCCTACCTGGACGAGTACGCCTGGCGGCACAACAACCGCTTCCACCGCGAGCGCTCGATGTTCCACGCCTTGGTCAGGGAAGCGGCCCGACAGTGAGCGAGGCCACCGCGATCCGGCACATTCAGGCTGCGGTCCGCAAGCGGACCAAGGCAGATGAAGCCAAACGAGAGGCGACCGAGCAGCTGCGCCAGTCCTGCCGCGAAGCGCAGGCCGCTGGCGTCTCGATCACCCGGATTGCTTCTGAGGCCGGTCTTTCCCGTCAGGGCGTTTACGACCTACTGGCGGAGCCACCTTCCGCATAGCGGCGTCGAACTCGCCTTTGGTCGGGACCGGAACCTCTAGCCCTTTCGGCGTCTTCTCGGTGCGGCGCTTCTCGGCCATGCAAGGAAGGTAACGCCCGGATTGGTCTTTGCCGAGACCCAGATGCAACGGTCGGTCGCCCTAGGCGAACGGTTTGGCGCATATTCTTCCGTTCAAATGGATGACAACCGACCAAAAGACGGACGCCCCCCGTCGGATTTCCTAGGCAACTTCAGCGGCTATGTGAAGCAGGTTCGGGACGAACTTGAGGCGGCCGCATGGGAGAGTGACGATCCCGCTCCCTTCGACACCGCTGCGGAGCGCCTGGATGCCGAAGCAAGTTTTTTCGCAGCGCAAGACTGGCTGGTCGAACGGTGGGGCGAGCATTTCCCCTGTCCGGTCTGCCGGAATGAGGAGTGGATCGTGTCTGAGGTTGGTCCGGCACTGCGCCCCTCCGGCTTCCTAGCTTTCGCGGTGAGCTGCGGCTACTGCGGCAACACGATGCAGGTGGTCCCGGGTCGGGCCTACCTAAACGAGCCTGCACACAAGAACCAACTGCAATTCCCTGAGCCGCAATGACCTCAGCGGCCGAAGATCCAACCACGCGGCGCGGTTCGTCGTCCTATACGCGTGGGACCTATCGAGCGCAGAGGAAGCCCAGCCATGTGGTTCCAGCCGAGAACATTTCGATGAACGAGCTCGAATCCCATTACAAGCGCCTCCAGCGAATCGGTAAGGGCAATCCCTGGAACGTGCATTTCTCGGCACGGCCGTCCTCTTAGCCGGAGGAGTTGTCGGGGCCGTCCTGGCCGGGCCAGGGTGGACTTGGCCGGTCAAGTTGGCTGCCGCCGTATCGGCTGTCTGCTTTATCGCGTGGCACGGGGTTAGCGATACCGAAGCTGAAGATGTCAAGAATCTCTGCGAGGACTACAAAGACGACATCCTCGACAGCATTGAGTTAGTTCCCGTCGAAGAAGGGGAAGTCGGCATCTAAGCGAGAGACCCGCCGAAGCGGGCCTCTCTAACTCTCCGGGTTCGGCCCCCGCAGAAGCCGGAGAGCGCGGGCGCGATGTTGGTCGCGCGCAGGCAAGCTAGGGGCTGGCGCTTTTTGTCTCGCCCCTACAGCCCTTCCAACAGGTGCTCCGGCTTCGCTTCCAGCGCGTCCAGGAGCTTGAGCACGGTGGACAGGCGCGGGTCTCGCTTCCCTCGCTCCAGCAATCCGATCTCGGTTCGGTGCAACCCGGCCCTCGCCGCAAGCTGTTCTTGCGAGAGCCAAGCTCGGCGACGGGTCATGTACAGGTTTCGGCCGAATCGCTCCCTGACCGTCATGCGAGGTTGAGCCGGTAGACGTGCAGGGCCGAGCGCGTCGGCAGGAACAGCGCGTCTGAGCGGAACAAGAGGCCCGCCGCGATCAGGTCGCGCACGGCCCGCTCGATTCCGTCGCGTTCCTCGAAGTTCTCAGGGTCGTGGGTCAACTCCCTGATCAGGTCCGAGAGCCGAAAGCTGCTCGGGTAGTTGTCCACGACGTGAACCAGGACCGCGCCCTGGTCACGGCGGTCCTGAGCAGCGATATCCGCCACTCCCTTAGCCTTGTCCTGCATGGGAAAGACCTCTTTCCTGTGCCGGGCCGGGGGCTGTTTGCGCAGCGCCCCGGCCGTTCTCTCTTGGTCGGCGGGGACGCTAAAAGCGCTCTGCGACGTAAATCGCTTCTACAAAGAAGGGATACGTGTGACACATTGGCTGGTGGCGCCACGCGCGCAGTAAAATTCCCCGCATGGCAGAAGCCTCTTACCTCGTGAAACCGTTTCGGCATGAAGCGTTTACGAGCGCAGGCGCCGACGTACTGGAACCGGTCGAAGACGCTGCGTCCAAGGCTGGCCTGACCCACCAGCGGGTCGGACCGGACCTTGAAGTCGTCGGCGATTCGGAGCAGATCCACGCCCTTATCCAGAACCCCGTCGTCAATCCCGAAGTTTCGACGGTCTACCTGGACAGCGTCAGCCCCGAAGTGGGCGCTTGCCCGTCGTCGTAAATCCCTGACAGGGAGGGCCGCCGAGCATCAGGCGGACGGCGGCTCGCCGAAGCGTTGGGCGTGCAGCTTTCTGATGCGCTCCCAGCGCTCGGCCTGTTTCGAGTCTTGTCCCATCCTCTCCGTTCTCAAGTACGACAAAGCCCCGGGCGCATAGCTCTCTTGCGAGAGCCCTAGGCGCTACCGGGGCATCCGCGCGTTAGGATAGCGCAGACAATGAGTTGCGCAACTCCAGAAGCCTGGATCTCGGCGGCAAGGTTCGCGCCGTTTCTCAACGCAGCAGGAGGGGACTATGAGCGCGCCGTCGATCTGTACGACTGGCACGCCGAACTCACTGCGGCGGGCTTCGAGGCGATCCACCACTTCGAGGTGATCGTCCGCAACGCCATCGACGGCGCTCTGGGCGAAGGTCAGCCGCAGGCTCCGCTGAAGGAGACTTGGCTGCTGGATTTCGACTTGCTCCAGCCGGGAGCGATCAAGCGGGTGATCGTCGCGATCGAACGACTGGGGGAGGGCAAGCGGATTACGCGGGGCCGCATAGTCGCTGGTGTCCCCTTCGGCTTCTGGGCCAGCCTTTTCAACAGGCATCACGAAGAGCTATGGCGGCGGCAGATGCACCGTGTCTTCTCCGCTGCCACGTTGGAACGCAAGGAGCTGGCCGGTGCGATGAGTCGTATTCAGCGCTTCCGAAATCGAGTTGCCCATCACGATTGTCTCCTTGCCCAGGACAACGAGGGTCTTGCCGAGGAGATGATTCGAATCGTTGGTTGGATTGATCCGCAGGCCCTGGCCTGGTTCGAGGCACGAATTCGGATTCTGGAGCTACTGGACCAGAAGCCGTCGGTCGAGTCGGCTCAGGCCTGCTCGGCCGCTGGTGCCAGCGTCGCGATGCCTTCTCTGTAGTCGTCGAGGGAGATGACGATGGGCTCGGCCTCGGCCTCGACGGACAGCGGCGCGGCGGCGGGTCGGCGGCCGCGGAGGCGCTCGTGGCTGCAGACGACGTAGCACCACTCCATTAGGTGGAGGCGGGAGTCGTTGTCGATCTCAGCGATCGTGGCGCCGATCAGGAAGCGGCCCTCGACCTCGCGGCAGCTTCGGACCTCGACCTGGGCGGCGACCTCATGGCTGGCGCCGGCGGCGTCGTCGAGTTTGAGCATGACCGCCGGCTGGCTGCCGACCTCCAGCGGCGCCTCGGCGACGAGGCCGACGCCGGCGGCGCTGGCGTCGACGAGGCTGGCGGGGATGTGGGCCTCCTTGGTGAAGCACTGGGCCGGGGCGTCGCCCTCGAAGCGGTAGACGAGCCGGCGCTGCTTGCGGCGGCCGACCGCGAAGAGGGTCTTGAAGAGGCGGTTGAGCTCGTAGAGGCCGAGCAGCGGCACGATCACGGCGGCGATCCCCGGCAGGTCGGGCAGCGGCCCCACCCCGGCCAGGTCGAGCAGGCGCAGCGCCGTACCGACCACCAGCAGCACCGTGCAGAGCAGCACCAGGTGCAGCTTGCGGACGGCCTCGAGACCGCCGCCGCCGTCGCCCTGCTTCGGCGTCACCTTGAAAGCGGTCTTGCCCGGGCGCACGATGCAGCGCAGCGCCCGGGTGTAGATCTCCATCGTCAGCAGCTCGTAGTGGGCGGTCTCGGGGATCCGCATGTAGCCGCGCGCCAGCGCCGCGCCGGCGCTGAAGTTGAGGGCGATGTAGGGGACCCAGAGGGCGCCCAGGGCGAGCAGGCTGATCTTCATCGGCAGCTCGCCGGTGAAGAGGACCAGGGCCAGGGTCAGCATCAGCAGCAGCCGCATCGGCGGCGCCAGGTAGGCCGCCAGGCTGGCGAAGTAGGAGAGCCGCTGCAGCGGCCGCAGCTCGCGGGCCCGCAGGGGGGACTCGGGCAGGGTGAAGACGGCGAGGTTGCCGCGCGCCCAGCGGTCGCGCTGCAGCAGGTAGCTGTCGAGGTCGTGCGGGGCGAGGCCCTGGACCAGGACCTCGTCGTGGTAGCGGCTGCTCCAGCCGCCGCGCTGCATGCGGATCGTCGTGTGGAAGTCCTCGGCGATCGTCTCCGTGGCGACGCCGCCGATCTCGAGCAGGGCGTGGCGGTTGATCAGCGCCGCCGAGCCGCACCAGTAGACGGCGCCGTGGCGGTCCTTGCCCGGGCAGACGACGCGGTAGAAGAGCGACTGCTCGTGGCGGCCGCGGGCGTAGTGCTGGGCCGAGTCGTGGTTGAAGAAGTCGTGCGGGGTCTGGACCAGCCCCATCCGCTCGTCGTCGAAGTAGCCGACCAGGGCGTCGAGGGCGTCGGGCATCGGCACATGGTCGGCGTCGAGCATCAGCACCAGGTCGCCCTTGGTGCGGGGGAGGGCGGCGTTGATGTTGCCGGCCTTGGCGTGGAAGTTGTTGGACCGCGTCAGGTACTCGGCGCCGGCCAGGGTCGCCAGCTCGCGCATCTCTTCGCGGCGGCCGTCGTCGAGCAGGTAGGTCGTGTGCGGGTAGGTGAGGGCGCGGCAGCCGGCCAGCGTCGCCAGCACGACCTCGACCGGCTCGTCATAGGTGCAGACGTAGACGTCGACCGAGCGCCCCAGCGTTGTCGCCGGCCGCTGCGGCTCCGGCCGCGACCAGGAGAACCAGGTGAGGATGCCCAGCGCCCAGAGCCCGTAGAGCTCGGTCACCAGCAGCATCCCGAAGGCCAGCGGGCTCGCCCCTTCGCCGCTCCAGCCGATCCGCCAGGTCAGGTAGCCCAGCCCCCAGACCAGCGCAGCCAGCGCCAGCGCCCGCAGCAACCGCGGATGGTCATCGAAGAACTTGCCGCCTCGGGTCTGCTCGCCCCTGTCCACGGGGACTCTGTCGGCAGCAAGGGCCCCCAGCCTTAGACCTGGCCGCCGCCCGTCCCCGCCCCGTCTCTACAATCCGCCTTCGTCCCCGGAGGGGTGCCGGAGTGGTTGAACGGGGCAGTCTCGAAAACTGTTGGCGTCGCAAGGCGCTCGTGGGTTCGAATCCCACCCCCTCCGCTAGCACTGCCGCTTGTCCGATTGGTAGCTTCGACTGGATGGAGCTCGCCACGAGATCGGAGCAGTCTGGATCAATCGTTTCGCGGCACCATCCCGTCGGAGCATCGACCGGATACATGCAGGATCTTCGTGGCGATTGGGTTGCTCAGGTTGCGGCAGCTTGGAAAGTTTCTCCGTTCGCAGTTGAGCTCTCAGCCCTTTCCGAGGCAGAGCTACCGTCTCTTGCTGAGTATCTGCGTAGCGCGCCGAGCCTGCCCTTCCGCTACATCAGCATCCATGGTCCCTCCAAGCATCGAGAGATGGATGAGGATCAACTAGTGCAGCAGCTTGACGAGGTAGCGCGCTATGCCAGAGGCATCGTGATGCACCCGGACACGATTGATCGGGCTGAGGCCTTTAGGCCTTTAGGCTCAAAGCTCCTGTTGGAGAACATGGATTCGCGGAAGCCCGATGGTCGTACCCCGGAGGAGCTTGACCGAGCTTTTGCCGATCTTCCCGAGGCGGGCTTTTGCTTCGACATCGCCCACGCTTGGTCAATCGATACCAGCATGGAGGTGGCCGGAGAACTTCTCGATAGCTTCGGCTCTCGTCTGCGGCACGTCCACCTCAGCTCGTTGTCAGAGGATCTGCACCACGTCTCGCTAACGGATGAGGACGAGGAGCTGTTCGAGCCGATCCTGAGGCGCTGTCTCGATGTGCCGTGGATCTTCGAGGCCCCGCCGAGCACGGCGGTCTGAAGCTATGGAGTCAGGAGGCGGGAGCCCGCTTAGGGAGCTAACGAAGGCTGCGGGCCGGGACTTTCCGCACCTGTTTGATGCCCGAGAGCGAACCGTCGATGGCTTGACGGCGAGACGCGCCTCGCTGGCGCGCCTTCCGCATGACCCCGACGCATCGATTGTCCTGATGGGCTCCTGGGGACGAGGAGAGGTCACGGCGGGAAGCGACGATGACTTCATGGTCTTGGTGGACGGGGCGGAGCGACCTAAGGTCGAGGTCGAGCCGACGATTGAGGAAGTGAGCGAAGTGTTGGAGACGAGGCCCAGCGAGGATGGCCCGTTTGCCGAGCCGGTATTCAGCGAGAACCTCGTCAACGACATAGGGCTCGATGCCGACAGCAACAAGAATCTGACCAGGCGCCTGCTTCTCTTGCTTGAGTCAAAACCGGTGAGCGGAGACCAGGACATCTACGGGAGCGTCCGCAGCAAGGTCTTGAGCCGCTACCTGGACGAGTCGGTGAAGCCGTATCACCCCCCTCGCTTCCTCCTGAACGACGTCGTGCGCTACTGGCGCACGATCTGCGTTGACTTTGCCGCCAAGGAGTGGAAGGGGCCGGAAAAGTGGGGCATTCGCAATGCCAAGCTCCGAACGTCTCGCAAGGTGCTCTTTGCGAGCGGCCTCGTGCCGCTCCTGGAATGCGTTCGCCTCGATGAGAAGAGCGCGATTCGCGAGTTCGTCGCGCAAGAGTTGGCCATGTTGCCGACGGATCGGATTGCGCGGGCCTTTCTTGCGAACGACGCGGCAGATGAGGGAGGCCGAGCTTTGGGCGCTTATGACGAGTTCGTGGGGCGACTTCACGACGCCGAGTTTCGGAATGCTCTCGAAAACGTGACTCGCGAGAGCGCTGGCGAATCTGCCGAGTTCGCTAAGGCGACCGAAATCGGCAAGGAGTTGCAAGGTGGGCTCCTCGCGCTCCTCTACGAGGCATCACCCGATCTCGCGAAGGTCGTCCGCGACTACGCGATCTTCTAGATGACGCTGCCGGCGTTCTAGCGGCTCTCCGAGAGAGGGCCGACCTCGATTCATTCCCCCGGAGTCCCAGCCTGGCTCTAGAGCTGGCTTTACGGGTTGAACGGGGCAGTCTCGAAAACTGTTGGCGTCGCAAGGCGCTCGTGGGTTCGAATCCCACCCCCTCCGCTGAATTTGGGCCGCTATTCCGCTTGAGGAGCGGGATAGCGCGGGTGGTGATCAGATGGCGCCGAGGTCCACGCGAGTCAACGAAAGTCGGCGAGAGGCTGTTTTTCCCGTCTCTCGTTCCCCCGACGTTCCCCCGAGACAGTGTGTTCGGCCCGACTATGAATCGAGCCGGGCATCAGCTATACGGCGATCCTCAAGCAGGTAAACGATGCCCGAGACGAGCTTCGGGGAGCTGTCGCCCTGCGCGGAACGCGCAGGGCGGACGATGCCTCTGCTTCGCAACAATGTGAATCCATGGGTCAGGCGTTGAGCTCGATCGCCAGCGGGATGCCGGTGTCGAACCAGTAGCGATGCAGCTCCTCGACCTTCGCGCGCGTTGGGAATCCGCGCAGGTGAAAGGCGCATTCGCCGTAGTCGAAGAGGTTGACCGTCCCGCAGATCGCCTCGCGCGCCTCGGCGAGCTCGCCGGGATCGGTCAGCTCACGCGCGAGGCCCTGGAAGGTGCCGCCCCGGATGCGCAGCGTGACCCGAGGGTCAGAGCGGACGTTCCAGACCCACGCGGCGACGCCCCCCGGGCGCTCAAGCGCAATGTGAGGGGGTCGCAGCTGGACGATGTAGGCCTTCTCGGCGCGGCGGATGACGCGGATGCACTTGTGCCGCCGCTTGCCGCTCTTGCGCCCGGTCGTCGCCAGCACTCCGAAGCCCTTGGGCGGAAGCGCGAGGAAGAAGGGCAGCATCGCGGCGCTGAGGATGCGCCCGTCGCGCTGGGAGCGGATCATCCGCGTATGCCTATCGAGGTGGGCCGCAGCCGCTTCGCGGACAGATGCTTCCCGCTCGTTCACGGCATCAACCCCGCAATCTCCTCCGTGCTCGGGACCGATTCGGGGTCGACCAGCGACTGCAGTAGCAGGCCGTCGGTCACCGCCACCATCAGTGCGGCGATCACCCGGGCCTTGCGCTCGGGCAGGGAATCGCCGAAGGCGTCTTTGACCATCGCCGCCACCCGCCGGCGCTGCTCCTCGTAGTGCGCGGCGAGTTGATCGTGCAGGCCCGCGGAGCGGCGCGAGCGCAAGATGGCCTCGAGGAACACGGCGAACAGCGGCTCGTTCTCGCCGAGCTCGCCGACCACCGCCCGCAGCGGTGCCAGCAGTCGCCCGGTCGGCGACTCACTCTGGTCTGCCTGGGCCACGCCGGACAGTCGCTCCGTCCAGGACAGCAGCGACTCGAGCACGGCCCGGTCGAGCAGCTTCTCGCGCGAGCCGAAGTGGTAGTTGACCGCGGCGACGTTCGCGCCTGAGGCCGAAGCGATGTCACGCACGCTCGTGGCCTCATAGCCGCGCTCGCCGAGCAGGTCCTTCGCGGCGCTGAGAAGCGCGTCTTTCGTGGCGCTCGCCATCTCAGCCTTCCAGCCGCTGGGCCTCGCGCCGGATCTGCTCCTCGCTGAAGGGCTTTCGCCCGTAGGTGTTCCAGGCGTGGACGGAGAGGCCGATGCCCCAGCCCACGATTGGGAAAACGGGCCAGAAAGGACCGCCCGTGAGTGCCCAGACTCCCACCAGCAGGACGTTGACGGCGATGTAGGCGCGCAGGTGCACGCCGAAGTCGCGCTTCTGGTTGAGCCGGGAGATGGCCCGCTTACGCAGTTCGTCATCGGGACTCAACTTGCCCTCCTCTGCATTGGTGAGCGAATTCCAAACAAGCGTATCAAACAAATGTTTAAATTCCCAAGAGAGCATTTACCTCGCCACCAAGGAAGGAAAGAACGGCGGCGGTCGAAGCGCCCGAGTGCCTCAGCGCCGAGAGGAATGCTCCTCGGCGGCGGCGTCACGCGCTGCAGCAGCGGATCAAACGCTGGCCGAACATCGGCCCTTGGCGATCGTCTATCCGGACGGCTGTAGCGGCGGCAATGCGCAGTTCTCATCGAGCATCGCTCGCCTCGAGACTTCCGCGACCGATGCTCGCCTTTCGACCCTGGACCGCTACGCCCATGCGCTCGGATATCGCGTCGAGTACAGGCTCGTCCCAGAGAACCCGGCTTAGCTAACTCGTCAGGTTTTGCGCTCGAGGTCGACTACTTCCTCCGCCTTCTCGTCAGCTTGCGTTTGGGCGTGATCCAGCTCGTCCTTCTTTTCGCCCTTGCGCTCCTCGCGTTTGCCTTGGCTATGTAGGGAGGCGTCGTCGGTGAGGTCGCCTGCCGCCTTCTTCGCCCTGCCGGTGATCTTGTCGAGGATTCCCATCTCTGAGCCTTTCTCTCGGGTACGGGACCCTGCTACCCGGAGTGGGGCTCTCCCACCCTCTCCGCGCTACCTGGCTGCGCCCCGGCGGCCGGTGACCGGCTGGGTGATCAGCTCCAGCAGGTCGGGCAGGAGGGCGAGGACGTTCTCCGCTTCGCCGGCGTTCAGCTTGCGGACGACCAGGCGAGAGAGGCCGCCGGCGAGGGCTTCGGCCCGCAGGTCGGGGTGCGCGTCGGCGGTCGGCTCGCCTGGCAGCTCGCCGATCAGGAGCTGGACGAGGCTCCGCATCGCCTCGTGGTGGCGTTTGGCGGTGTCGTCGCTGACGCTGGTCGGCGCGATCAGGAAGAACGTCGCCAGCTCGGGGTGGGCAGCGAACGCGTCCAGCAGGGCGCCGAGGCCGGCGCGGACCTTCTCCGCTCCCTGCTCCTCGGCCGTCATCGCCACGGTCATCGTCTCGCGCAGGTAGTCGAAGCTGACCTCGTAGGCGGCGTCGAAGCAGTCCTCTTTGCTGGCGAAGGTCTCGTAGAAGGTCTTCTTCGAGATCTTCGCGGCCTTGGTGATGTTGACGATCGTGGTGGCCCCGTAGCCGCGCTCGGCCACCGATTCGATCAGCCCGCTGATGAGCCGCGCCCGCTGGTTCTCGGTGATCAGCTGGCGAGGCAGGCCGTGGCGGCCTCTGGGGAGGCTGGAAGAACCGGATGCCTCGCCCAAGGGCCCGCGCGTCTCCACTGCTTGGACGATAGCTAGCGGTCCCGTCTGCGCGGCGGCGGGATGGACAGCTCTCGCCTGGCGGCCGCCTCGCCCAGGTAGGGCCGTACAGTCAGGTACATCAGCTCGGGGACGAAGTTGTGGGGAGCCTCGCGGCTGCCCCGCTGCAGGCGTTTCATCACCATCTCCGTGATTGACCCGATCGCCGCCTCGGCCGTCGACGGGGGAATCGCCTCTGGGTGCTCCGCGACCTCGCGCCCCCCATCGATCATCCCCAGGTAGCGCTGGAAGAAGGTGTCCCGGAATGCCCAGGTGACCTCACCGGCCGAGAGCACCTCGACGAACCCGAAGCGCGTCTTCTTCGGGTTGGCGATGATCCAATCGGCCGCCGCGTAAGCACCCGCCCGTAGCGAATCGGGCCAGCTTTTCTCGCTGTCGAAGGCGGCCTGCACGGCCTGGAGGTGGTCCTCCGCCAGCTCTTCGAGCAGGGCCAGCGCGCATGCCTCCATCGAGGTGAAGCAGGCGTCGAAATCATCCTGCTGGACGCCCGCCCGCTCGCATATCTGGGCGATCGTCACCGTCGCATAGCCGTGAGCGAAGGAGAGGTCGAGCATCGCCCCCATGATCCGCTCGCGGGCCTGAGTCACTGCGGTACCCCCAGTTGTTGCTGCTCCGCTACTCCCCAGTTGCGGTCACGGCCAGGCGCCGGGCTTCGTCCTCCCCGAGGTATGGCGAGAGGGCTATCCGGATTGCCTCTTCCGCGAGGCTGTCGCCCTGGCCGATTTCGCCTTTCACCAATCGCTGGTGGAAGATCCAAGTGATGCCGCCGAGGATCGCGTCCTCCATGGCGTCGGAGAGCGCGGCTGTCTCGGGGTTGAGGGCGCGCCCCTCGCGCAGCTTCGGCGCGGCGGCGTCGATCGCCTCCTCGTAGTGCCGGTAGGCGCGCGGCCCGGCCGCCTGGACCTCGATCAGGCCGACGCGGGCCCGCCCGTGGTCGGCGGCGAGGAAGGCGACCAGCGCCCGCAGCGCGGCGCAGACCTGGTCCGCCCATTCCGGCTCGCCGGAGGCGGCGGCTTCCATCT
This sequence comes from uncultured Actinomycetes bacterium, assembly GCA_963708405.1. Lineage (GTDB taxonomy): Bacteria > Actinomycetota > Thermoleophilia > Solirubrobacterales > 70-9 > VAYN01. The sequence continues at coordinate 144,653 of CAVPSL010000001.1, read as the reverse complement.
CGGCCCGCGCTTCTTCGGCGATCCGGTCGAAGGCGGCGAGGAAGCAGTCTTCCTTGCCCTCGAAGAGGTCGTAGAAGGCGACGTAGCCGACCCGGGCCGCCTTGACGATGTGGTCGACCGAGGTGCCGCGGTAGCCGCGCTTCGCAACCAGGTCGATCGTCGCCGCCAACAACCGCTCGCGCTGGTGCGCGGCGACGACGTTGGGCGGCAGTCCGTGGCGTCCGGTCGGGACCGTGATCAGCTCGTCTGGCAACCCGGCCATGGAATCGAGGATAGCTTGGTCTCTTAGAAGAGGAGACTAGTTTTTCTATATAGGGATATAGTTTCCAGCGCTTCGGCCCCTCCACAGAGTCCCCCCAGGGAGGACGGCCGAGGCGACGACGATGCAAGGACAGGGAACGGGCTCCGAGCAGAGGACGATCGCGGCAGCGCTCGCGCGCCGGCGCTACCGCGAGCGCGAGCGGATGCTGCGAGGGGTGCTCTCCTTCAGCGGCGAGTTCGGCTACCGGCAGGCGACCGTGCGCAAAGTGCTCGCCCACGGCGGCGGCAACGTCAACCAGTTCTACCGGCACTTCCGCAACCTCGAGGACTGCTTCGCGCAGGCCTACGAAGCGGAAGGGGAGCGCCTCGTCGCGGTAATGCTGGCGGCGGGCGCCGACGCCTCCAACTGGCTGGGCGGCGTCCGCGCCGCCCTCGCGGAAGTCCTCAGCTTCGCCACCGGCTGCCCGGAGATTGCCAAAGCGCTGGTCTGGGAGGTCCACGTCGCCGGTGGCGCCGCCCTCACAAAGCACAACGAGTTCCTCGATCGCCTCGCCCGCGCCCTCGATCGCCCTCATCCCGACACAGTCCCCTTCCTTCCCTGCCGCAGCCCGCTCGCCTCGGCCTTCGTCGTCGGCGCCGGCGAGGGCCTACTCCGCGCCCATTTCTCAGGCGCCTCGCCGGTCCCGCTGCCATCCGCCCTGGCCGAGCTCATGTACCTCGTCGCCGGCACCTTCCTCGGCGACGAGGCCGCGAAGGAAGTGCTGGCCGAGGGCGCCACGAGCTTCGCCACGCCGAATTTATAACCGCATTTCCTCTATCAAGAAACTCTCCCTTGACTTTGCAGAGGGAAAGGGTTTATATTTCCGCTCGTTCACCAGGGAGGTGAATCGGGACAGCCGTCGCCGGGATCCCCGGGGCCGGCTCTCAAGGGACTTGGGCTCGCGGCCCAGAGGGACAAGGAGAGAGCTTTGAGACGCCACGCGAAGGCATCGTCGATCGCAGATGCGAGTAGGAGGAAGCTGCGCCGTGCCAGTCGGCACAGGCGTCGCGGCATGCTCCTCACGGGGCTCATCGCCCTTGTCGCCATCGCGGGCGCCGTGACGGCTGCCTCTGCCGCCGAACCCACCGCCTCGATCAACCCTGCAACCGAAGCGTCCTACACGTCCGTCCACCTCTCGGGTGCGATCAATCCGCACGGGCAGGACACCACCTACCGCTTCGAATGGGGGACGACGCCGATCGAAGCTTGGACCGGCTCGCCGCAGCTGGGGCCGGTGCTCGCTGGCGCGGGCGAAACCCCGGTTTCTTTCGATGCCACCGGGCTTCGGCCAGGCCGGGAATACGCGGCTTACCTGCTGGCCGAAAACGCCGAAGGGTTTGCGATCACCAGCCAAGTCAACTTCACCACCCTGCCGGTCGGCCACCCGACGGTTTCGATCGCGGCACCGAGTGCGATTACCACGACCTCCGCTCAATTCTCCGGGCACATCGATCCCGAAGCCCCCGGCGGCAACCCGAGCGCCTTCGACGTGAACTGGCACTTCGTCTGTACGCCGGAATGCCCGGGCCTCACCGGTGGCACTATCCCGGCCGACAGTACCGACCACGAAGTCACGGCTGACACGACCGGCCTCAAACTCGGCACTGAATACAAAGTCGAACTGGTCGCTGAAAACGCGGCGGGTCCCGTCGCGGTTGGTCCCGAAAGCTTCACGACGCTGACCGTGCTTCCCCAGCTAGGCGACCTCAAGGTCTCGCCGCTCAGCACCGAAGCCGAAATCTGGTCCACCATCAATCCCGGCGGCGCCGCGACCACGTATCACTTCGAATACGGGCCGACCGAAAGCTACGGCCAGAGCACCGTGACCAGGACGGTGCCGGCCGGCGAATCGCCGGTCCGGGTCAGCGCCAACCTCTTCGGCCTCTCTCCGGAAACCGGCTATCACTTCCGGCTTATCACTTCCAACTCGGTGGGCTCGGTTGACAGTCCCGACCGAGCCTTCACCACCAGTCCTCTCGGCTTCGCAAACGACCGCTGCCCCAACCTGGAAATTCGCGTGAAGCAGGGCTCCCAGTACCTACCGGACTGCCGCGCCTATGAGCGCGTCACGCCCGCCGAAAACGGTGGGGTCCCGGTCGCCCCTGGCAACAGCCTCGGGTTCCGCGCGACCCCCGACGGCGATCAGGTTCTCTATGGAACCCGGCTGGCCGTCTATCCAGGGGCGGAATCAGCTCCTCTGGAGGCGAGGGTCGCGGGCCGTCGTACCGAAGCCGGCTGGTCGTTCCAGCCGCTCGACAAACCGACCAGCAACGCCGTCTTCCAATTCACCGGGGGCATGTTCTGGGCGACGCTGGCCGTTTCGAAGGACATGACGCGTTCGCTGATCATCAGCTCTCGCGCGCTCGGCGGACAGGGAGTCGAGGGCGGCGGCAACCTCTACGTCTACGACACTAGAACCGACCGATACAGCTTGATCATGAGCGGTCCTGCGCAGTTTTTCGTAGAACTCTCGGGGCCGAACCGCTCATCCCTCACGTGGCTTGGCGCCACGCCGGACTTTCGCACCGTCGCTTTCGAACTCGGCCAACCAAACGAGGTCTACATCTGGTCGGAAGGTACGGGCCTGAGGACGGTGACCGAAGCGCCCGAAATTGGCTATGGAATAAAGCCGGAGGGCCTCTCGCTGGATGGATCGCGCCTCTACTACACGAACGGCCAGGGCGTTTTCCTTGACGAAGACGGGGTCAAGACCGCCGTCTCCGTCTCTCACCGCGCCGGGGATCCGTCCACCCCGGTCTACGGCAAGCCTCAGGTCGCTTCCCCCGACGGCCGCTACCTCTTCTTCAAGGCCGATGGCGCACTCACCGAAGACGCTCCGGAGGGAACCAATCTGTACCGCTACGACGCCGACTCGGGCGACCTCGAATATCTCACCAATCTGTCTCCCTTCCCGGAGAACGGGAGCTTTTCCGAGAACGGGATTCTCGAAGGCTGGCCGGAACGCGATGAAGCGTACTTCCGGGATGGTGCAAGTTACTACCGCCTCCGCGATGGCGAGGTCACTCTCGTTGCTGCCGATGTTCTTCCAGACGATGTCTCCTCCAAAGCTCCATTCAGTGCCAGCGCCGATGGCCGCTACTTCGCCTTCCTCAGTGGCCAGCAGCTGACCTCGTTCGACAACCATGGAATGTCGGAGATCTACCTATATGAAGCCGAGACCAATGCTCTGACCTGTGTCTCCTGTCGGAGCGACGACGGGATTCCCACCGGATCGGCATCACTGGGTGGGGCGACTTTCGGCAACCTGGAATTCGAAAACCGCCCTTCGCGGACTGTCAGCGACGATGGGACCGTCTACTTCGACACCCCCGATCCGCTGCTTCCCACCGACGTAAATGGCAGGCGCGACGTCTACTCCTACCACGAGGGCCGGCTCTCGTTGATCAGTCCCGGCAAGGAGGATGTCGACGCTGAAATCGCCGAAGTAACGCCGAGCGGCCACGATGTTTTCTTCACCACCGAACAGCGGTTGGTGGCAAGTGACACCGATGGCGCAATGGACATCTATGACGCCCGCGTCGAAGGCGGGATCGCCGCCCAGAACGCGACGGCGATCCCGCCGTGTCTCGGTGACGCTTGCCGCGGCGCCTCGCCGCCGGCACCTGAACCACTCAACGCAGCCACCGAAACTCTGTACGGGCCCGGGAATCCCCATGCCGCGTCCAAGCCGCGTTGCCGGCGACAGGGACACGCGGCCAAACGCGGGTGCAAAAAGCACAAGAACAAGGTCGCCAAGCACAAGAAGCCGGCCCGCAACCGGGGTCACGGCCGATGAGCGGGGCAGGCATGGGCCAGGGAAACAGCGAGAAGGAGATGCGAAGGATGACCTCGATCCCACGGATGGCGCGCAGGACGCTGATCGCGAGCGCTGTCTGTCTGGCGGTTGCAGCGTTGATCAGCTCGGCGGCTTGGGCCTCGACCCCTTTCTCGATCACCGAATTCGGCGTTGCCACCAAGGTTGCCGGCCAAGCCTCACGCCAAGCCGGAGAGCACGCTGATTTCCAGACCAGGATCACCTTCCCGATAAACCCCGAAACTGAACGGGTCGCCGGCGATGCGAAGGACGTTCGGGTTGACCTACCGTCCGGGTTCATCGGGAATCCGACGGTGGTACCCACTTGCCCCTACGCGCTGCTTGTCGACGGAACTGGCCCAGGATGCCCTTCGGCGTCTCAGGTCGGACTCGCGCGGGTCACCATCGGCGGAGGTCTGACCATCCCGGTTGGCGTGTTCAACCTCCAGCGCCCGACCGATGCTCCCGCGTTCTTCGGCTTCAGGGTCATCCAGACCCCTGTGTTCATCAAGCCGTCGGTGCGAGCTGGGGACTACGGAATCACCTCCTTCACCCTCCGCAACAGCCAGGGTTCGGGAATCGAGGCCGTGGATCTGACGCTCTGGGGGGTACCCGGTGATCCAAGCCATGAAGGTGAACGTTTCGGGTCGGGTGGGCCGCCCGCCGCCCGTCTGCCGTTCTTCAGCAACCCGACCTATTGCCCGGGAACCCCGGTTCAGTTCAGGATCGAAGCGAACTCATGGGAGAACCCCGAAGCGGCTTCATCCAAAACCGTGAGCGCCGATTTCGACGGCCTGCCCCTTGCCTATGCTGGCTGCGAACGCCTTCCGTTCGCGCCGAAGCTGACGGTAACGCCAGAATCTCACGCTACCACTTCCCCGACCGGCATCAACGTTGACGTGGGGTTGCCCCAGAACCAGAGCCCCGACGGGTTTTCGACGGCTGACGTGCGCAGGACGGTCGTCACTCTGCCGAAGGGAATTGCGATTTCTGCTTCTGCCGCGGCGGGGATCGGTGCCTGCACCGAAGCCCAGATCGATCTGGGATCCAACGCGGCGCCCACCTGCCCCGCTTCCTCCTCACTGGGAGTGGTGAAAATCCAAACGCCCGTGCTGGAAGAAGAACTGGAAGGGGAAATCTTCCTCGCCAAGCAGTACGAAAACCCGTTCCACTCCTTCTTGGCGATCTACATCGCGGTCAAGGGACCGGGCTTCTACATCAAGTTCGGTGGTAAGACCGAAGCGGACCCGGTTACGGGCCAGGTCACGAGCGTGTTTGACGAACTGCCACAGCTGCCGTTCGAACACTTCAGGCTGAACTTCCGCGGTGGTGCCAAGGCACCTCTGGTGTCTCCGAACATCTGTGGCACCTACAACACCCATATCGAAGTCACCTCCTGGGCCTCGGCGGCCCCGGTCCAGATCGACTCTCCGTTGTCGATCGACGAAGGCTGCGGCACGGGCGGCTTCGATCCCAAGCTCCACGCTGGCTCGACCAACCCGATCGCCGGGGTCAACACGCCTTTCAACGTCCAGGTCACCCGCAAGGACGGCGAAGCGAACGTCTCGCAGATCGAAACGACGCTGCCGGAAGGGCTGGTCGCGAAGCTGGCGGGGCTGCCGCTCTGCGGGGGTGCGCAGGCGGCGAGCGGAAACTGCCCGGCGGGAAGCCAGATCGGCAGGCTCACGGTGGCCGGCGGCACGGGCCCCCTGCCGCTCTACATCCCCGAACAGGGGCGGCCGCAGAGTTACGTCTACTTCGGCGGGCCCTACAAGGACGCTCCCTACTCGATGGTCTTCGCGGTGCCGGCCCAGGCCGGGGCGTTCAATCTCGGCACGGTGGTCGTCCGGGCGCCGATCTACATCGACCCGACGACGACGCAGGTGACGGTCAAATCGGACCCGTTGCCGCAGATCCTGGAAGGGGTGCCGATCGAATATCGGGACATGAGGATCGAAATCAGAAAGCCGGACTTCACGCTCAACCCGACCAGCTGTGCGGTGAAGAGCTTCCAGTCGCGGATCACGTCGAGCCAGGGACAGGTCGCGACGCCGTCGGCACGGTTCCAGGTGGCGGATTGCGCGGCGCTGGGCTTCAGGCCGAAGCTGGCCTTCAAGCTGAAGGGCGGCACGCACCGCGGCGACTACCCGGCGCTGAACGCGACGCTGACGGCGCGGCCGGGCGACGCCAACATCGCCAAAGCGGCGGTGACGCTGCCGCACTCGGAGTTCCTGGCGCAGGAACACATCAGGACGATCTGCACGCGGGTGCAGTTCGCCTCGCATTCCTGCCCGGAAGCCTCGATCTACGGCACGGCGCGGGCGACCTCGCCGCTGATCGACGGCGCCCTGGAAGGGCCGGTCTACCTGCGGTCCTCCTCGCACCCGTTGCCGGATCTGGTCGCCGACCTGAATGGCGCCTTCAACGTCGTCCTCGTCGGCCGGATCGACTCCTTCAACAAGGGAATCCGCAACACGTTCGAAGTGGTTCCCGACGCCCCGGTGACCAAGTTCACCCTCTCCATGCAGGGCGGTAAGAAGGGCCTGCTGGTCAACAGCACCAACCTCTGCAAGGGAGTGAACCGGGCCAACATCAATTTGCTCGGCCAGAACGGCAAGCGCTTGCTGGCTAACCCAGTCGTCGCCAACTCCTGCAGGGGAAAGGCGGCTAAGGGCAAGCGAGCCTCCAGAACTGGGAAGCGCTAGGACCCCCACCCTTGCGCTTGCCAGCACCCCAGAAGAGCGCCGCGGCATCCCTGGCCGCGGCGCTCTTCCTCTTGCTCGTCGTCTCGGCGGGACGGGCCGAGGTCGTCCAGCGGGGCAACCTGCGGGTCTCCTTCGCCGGCAAGATCGCTCCGCACGGACTGCCGCGGACCGGCACCGCGCCGGTCTCGGTCTCGCTCTCCGGCGAGATCAAGACCACCGACGGCCAGGCGCCGCCGCAGTTGCGAACGATCACGCTGGCGCTCAACAAGAACGGGCGCCTCGACTACCAGGGCCTGCCGCGCTGCAACTTCCACCAGATCCAGCCGGCGACGACGGCGGAAGCCAAGGAAGCCTGCAAGCGCTCGCTGGTCGGCAGCGGCACCTTTGCCGCCAACGTCGCCCTGCCGGAACAGTCGCCTTTCCCCTCGAATGGCCGCCTGCTTGCTTTCAACGGCAACCTGCACGGCAAACCCGTCATCTACGCCCACATCTACGGCACCGAACCGCTGCCGACTTCCTTCGTCCTGCCTTTCAAGATTCAGCCCGGCCACGGCCAATACGGCAACGTCCTCGTCGCCCACCTGCCCCAGGTCGCGGCCGAATGGGGCTTCGTCTCCGGCGTCAGCCTCAACCTGCAGCGCAACTTCACCTACAAGGGCAAGCGGCACTCCTATCTCTCGGCCGGCTGCCCGGCGCCGCAGGGCTTCCCCGGCGCCACCTTCGCCTTCGCTCGCGCCGGCTTCGGCTTCGAAGACGGGCGGACGCTCAGCTCGACGCTGACGCGGAGCTGCCGCGTGGCTCGCGGCTGACGGCCATCTGGTCGGCGAATCAGAGCGACGCCGCCAGGGCGTCGAGCAGCCGGCGGTTGCGGTCGGTCTGCCAGCGCCGGCCCTCGCAGCGGTTGCAGACGTAGGCGAAGACGAGATCGCTGTCGGGATCGTGGAAGCCAAGCGACCCGCCGGCCCCGAAGTGGCCGTAAGCGCGCGGGCCAGGGCCCAGGGGGCGGTCCGGTTGGGTCAGCTGGAAGCCGAGCCCGAAGCGGGTGGGGCGGTCGAGGACGACGTCGTGACCGTCGGCCCAGGGCCGAGTGGCCTCGGCGAGCAGCTCGGCGCCGAGCAGGTTCGGCAGAGCGGTGTAGACGGCCGCCAGGCCGCGGGCGCTGGCATGGCAGTTGGCGCTCGGGATCTCCGCCGCTCGCCAGGCCGGCGTGTTGACGGTGCCGAGCCCAGAGAGGCCCGGCGGGTTGAAGTAGGTGCGCGCGAGCAGGAATTGCCGCTCCTCGCTCATCGCGGGAGCGTCCTCGGTCGGGCTCGCGCCGCCGAAGTCGAAGACGAACTCGGCGGGCTCGACGTCCGCGGGCACCCCGATAGTCGCCCCTGCAGCCGCGCCCGCCAGCTGGGCGAAGCGCTCGCGGAGCGGTTCTCCCGTGGCGCGCCGCACGATCTCTCCGCAGAGAAATCCGAAGGTGTTGACGTGGTAGCCGTGGGCCGTGCCAGGTTCCCACCAGGGCTCCTGGGCCTCGAGCGCGCGCACCATCCAGTCCCAGTCGTAGATCGCCTCGGGGGGCACGTCGGCGCGCACCGCCGGGTGCCCGGCCTGGTGTGCCAGCACCTGTCGCAGGGTCGCCTCCTGCCAGGCCGGCGCGTCGAGATCGAGGCCGAGCGACAGCACGGTCAGCGCCGCGAACGCCTTGCCGCAGCTGAACACGTCGACGACGGTGTCGTGGGCCCAAGGCCTGGTTCGGGCCGCGTCGGCCCAGCCGCCGCATAGGTCGACCACCGTCCGGTCGCCGACGCGAATCACCACCGCCGCCCCGATCTCATCCTCCAGGTTTGCCGCGAACGCATCGCGCACGAGAGCGAAGCGCGGATCGAACGTGCCACTCACGCCGCTGCTCATATCGCCGAACCTACCGCCGGGCTCGGTTTCCTGTGTAAAATATTGGCCCTGCTGTAAATCGCAGGAAGGGGTATTTATGCAGATCAGTCCTCAAGCGATCGAGCGAGAAGCCATCCGACTCCTCCCGTCGCTGCTCGCGGATGCGCTCGACGAGGAGCGGGTTGGTCTCCATCGGGAGGACGGTCCTGAGAGGCAGATCGACCTCCTTGCGACCGATACCCGGGGCCGGCGTTGGGCGATTGAGGTCAAGAGCTCGAGTCGGCCGGGCCAGGTTGATCGCGCCGCGGCTCAGTTGAAACCGCTGGCAGATGAAGGGTTGATCCCGATACTCGTCGTCCCATACATGTCCGAGGCTGGGGCGGAGGCGGCGGAGCGGTTCGGGCTCAACTGGCTGGACCTGTCGGGCAACGCGCACATCCGCGAGGAGGGTCTTCATGTCTGGGTCGAGGGCCGCCCCAACCGGATGCGGACGGCGGGGCGCCCGTCGTCCCCCTTCGCGCCGAAGAGCGCTCGGATCACGAGGGCGCTCCTGCTCGATCCGGCTCGCTGGTGGCGCCAGCGAGACCTGGTAGAAGCCACCGGCCTTGACGATGGGAATGTCTCGCGGATCGTGAGAAGGCTCGTCGACGAGGACCTTCTCGTGAATCGCGAGCGGGAGTTTCGGCCGCGCGATCCGAACCTCCTGTTGGATGCCTGGGCGCAGGACTATCGCTTTGATCGTCACCAGGCTGTCCTCGGGCACCTCAGCGGCGGTGGCATCGAGGTCGCCCGCGAGCTCGACGGGCGTCTCGCGGAGGCTGACATCCTCCATGCCTTCACTGGCCTTCCCGCTGCCTGGGCGATGACGCACTTCGCGCGGTTCCGCCTTGCCAGCGTCTACGTCGATGGTGACCCGGTCTTGATCGCCGAGGAGATGGAGATGCGGGTCGGGGAGAAAGGCGCGAACGTTCAGCTCCTGGCGCCCGACGACGAGGGTGTCCTCGCGGGTGGTGACGACTTCGACGGGCTGCCGTGCGTCGCCCCGGTGCAGGCTTATCTCGATCTCTTGAGCATGTCGGAACGGGCCACGGAGGCCGCTGGTCGTCTGCGAGAGGAATGGATGGACTGGCGTGGCTGACCGCGGTAAGCCCCGGCACCGAAGCGGCTACAGCCGGGAGGAGACCAAGCAGGTCGAAACGTCCCTCCTGACCGTGGCTGTCACCCTCGGTGGGCTGATGGACCAGATCTGCATCGTTGGTGGTCTCGTGCCGACTCTCCTGATCGACCACGAGGTTGGTCCCGACCCCGAGACCGAGGCCGGGCATCCCGGAACCAGCGATCTTGATGTAGGGCTTGCGATCGCCCTGCTCGAGGACGAGAAGTACGCCGAGATGAGCGAGCGATTGCGACAGGAGGGTTTCAGGCCCGACGAGAACAGCAAGGGGAACCCGACCCCCCAGCGATGGAAACTCGGTTCCCTCAAGGTCACGATCGATTTCCTTTTGCCGCCGATCCCGGGTGCCGAGGAGGGTGGCCGGATGCAGCCGCTGGAGAGCGACCTGAGCGCGATGATCACCCCCGGGCTGCAGCTTGCCCAGAGCGAGCGGCACGAGATAGGCCTCGACGGGCAGACGCTGAAAGGCGAGCAGGTGAAGCGCGAGATTCCGGTCTGCGGACCGGCGACCTTCGTGGTCCTGAAGGCGCTCGCCTTTCACGACCGGGGCGAGCCAAAGGACGCCTTCGACCTCGTTTACGTGCTGCGTCGTTGGCCCGGGGGGATTGCTGACATCGTCGAGCGGATCGGCGCGCATTTCGAGACCGATCGCGCGATCGTCACCGAGGCGCTCGGCAAGCTCGCTTCAGACTTCTCCTCTCCCGCGAGCCACGGTTCCCTTCGCACTGCCGAGTTCGATGGCGATGCTGGCGGCGACCTGGACGCTGGTGCGGCCGATGCCCACGGCTATGTGGACGACCTCCTGCGGTTGTGCCGGAGCCGTGGATATCTGGCCCTAGCGTCCCCCGCATCCGCCTAGCATTCCCTCCATGCGCATCCTGGTCGTCGAGGACGAAGCGGCGATCGCGGACTTCCTCGAGCGCGGTCTTTTGGCCGAGGGGTATGAGGTGGCGGTGGCGAGCGATGGCGTCGCGGGGGAGCGGGCAGGGCTCAACGCCGACATCGATCTCGTCGTCCTCGATCGGATGCTTCCCGGCAAGAGCGGCGATGAGGTGTTGTCTTCGTTGCGTGCTTCGCGGCCGGCGTTGCCGGTGGTCCTGCTCACCGCCAAGACCGAGGTGGCCGACCGGGTCGAGGGTCTCGATCGCGGCGCCACCGACTACGTGACGAAGCCGTTCGCCTTCGAGGAGCTGCTGGCGCGGATCAGGGCGCGCCTGCGCGAGCACGCGGCGGCGGCCGAAACGACGCTGCAGGTGGGGGACCTGCGCCTCGATCTCTTGACGCGGGAGGCGCGGCGGGGCGAGCTGGCGGTGAGGCTGCCAGAGCGCGAGGCGGCGCTGCTCGAGTTCCTGATGCGCCACGCCGGCCGGGTCTGCTCCCGGGCCGAGCTGCTCTCCTCGGTCTGGGGGTACGACCACGACCCCGGCACCAACGTCGTCCAGGTCTACGTCGGCTATCTGCGCCGCAAGCTGGCGCTGCCGGGGTCGCCAGCCCCGATCGAGACCGTGCGCGGCGCCGGCTACCGGCTGCGGGCGAGGGACGCATGAGCGCGGCCTGGGCGCGGCTCGGCCTGCGCGGTCGCCTGGCGATCTCGATCGGCGCCATCGTCATCGTCGCCTTCGCCGTCGTCTTCATCGCCGTGCGGGCGGAGATGTCGCGCGAGTCCTCGGTGATCCAGCGCGAGGAGGGGCGCGAGGACCGAGGCTCGACCGGCGGCAACAAAGACCGTGAGTCGGGATCGGCGGTCTCTCCCATCGCCGACGCCCATTCCGACGTCGAACAGACCTTCTTCCTCGTCGGCACCGCCAGCCTCCTCGCCGCCCTGCTCGCCGGCTATCTCCTCGCCGCGCGGACCGCCTCGCCGCTGCGGCGGTTCGCCGCCACCGCCGCCCGGGTCGACGCCGGCGATCTGACCCCGCGCCTGCAAGCCGATCCCGCCTCCGCGGTCGAGCTGCGCGCTCTGGCCGAGGCCTTCAACCACATGCTCGACCGTCTCGACGCCGCCTTTGCCCGCCAGCGCCGCTTCGTCTCCGACGCCTCGCACGAGCTGCGCAGCCCGCTCACGGCGGTGCGCGGGCAGCTCGAAGTGCTGGCGCGGAGCGAGCGCCCCAACGTGGCCGAGGTGCGCCGGGTCGAGGGGCTGGCGCTGGCGGAGCTGGGCAGGGTCGAACGCCTCGTCGAGGAATTGCTGGCGCTCGCCCGGCTCGACGAGGGCGAGGGGCCGGCACTGCGCGAGATCGAACCGGCCGGCCTTCTCGCCGACCTCGCCGCGGCCGCCCCCGCCGCCGTCGGCCACGATGCCCTTGCTGCGGGTCGCCTGGAAGCGGACCCCGACCTTCTCGCCCGCGTCGTTCGCAACCTGCTCGAGAACGCCCGGCGCCACGCCGGTCCCGGCGGCCGCGTCGAGCTCAGCTCGGCGCCGGTCGGTGCGGGGGAGCTGCTGGTCTGCGTCGACGACGACGGTCCCGGAATCCCGCCCGCCGCGCGCGAGGACGTCTTCGACCGCTTCCACCGCAGCGACGCCTCCCGTGATCGCGCCTCCGGCGGCAGCGGCCTCGGCCTGGCGATCTCTCGCTCGATCGTCAGCGCCCACGGCGGGCGGATCTGGGTCGAAGACTCGCCACTTGGGGGCGCCCGCGTCTGCTTCTCGCTGCCGCGCTTCGCGGCGACGATGAGAAACCTCTCACCCGACGCTTAGAAGCGGGACAGGGGCCGCGCCGACCATCGTCGGCATGTACGGCACCGACACGGCGGAAACGCTGGCGCTCCGCGAGGGCGAGCGGGCCGCCGCCCGGACTCCCGGCTGGCTGCGCGGTGGGGTGGCCGGCAACGCCCGCCTCACCGGCGCCGCCGCCGCCGCGCTGCTGGTGCTGCTCGCCGCCGAGGGGGCAACGATTCCTTTTATCGGCCAGTTGCTGGGGCCGCACATCTTTATCGGCTTGCTGCTGGTCCCACCAGTGCTGGTCAAGCTCGGCAGCACCGGCTACCGCTTCGCCCGCTACTACACCCACGCCGGCGCCTACGTAGGCAAGGGCCCGCCGGCGTTGCCGCTGCGTCTGCTCGCCCCAGGAGTGGTGCTGACGACGCTGGCGCTGTTCGGAACCGGGGTCGCGCTGGCACTGGCGGCGCCTCCCAGCAACACGCTGGTCTTCGCTCACAAGCTCAGCTTCATCGCCTGGGTGGCGCTGATGACGATCCACGTCCTCGCCCACGTGCTCGAGGTGCCGGGGCTGGCCGGCGCCGATCTGCGCGCCGGCCGGCGGATCGGCGGTGCGGGCCAGCGGGCGTCCCTGCTCCTCGGCTCGATCGTCGCCGGCGTCGGGCTCGGGCTTCTCGGCCTTTCCGTCGCCTCGGGGTGGCTCTAGGACATGGACGATTTCGAGCGACTCGAGCGAAAGCGGGAGGCGAGGCGGCGGCTGGCGGCCCAGCGCGGCCGGGCCGGGCGCTTGCGCGGCCGCGTCGTCGCTGGCTCCCTGGTCTGCTTCGTCCTCCTCTGGGGAATCGTCTTCGGCCAGATGGTCACCGGCAACGACCCGGTGCTCGCCCCGAAGGCGGAAAGGGCCGCCCAGGTGAAGGCCTCGGCGAAGGTCGCGCGGGTGCGGCCATCGGCAGCGCCGGTCGAAGCCGAAGTCGCCGTCGAACCAGAACTACAAGCCGAACCCGAACCAGAAGTCGAACCGGAACCGGAACCCCTGACCACCGGCCAATCGTGAGCGCCGAAGCCAAGGCGAGCTTCGAGTGCTTCGGGGGCCGGGTCGCCGTCTCGGTTCGTGGCGAGGAGAGCGAGCTGCGCCTGGTCGAGGCGCGCGAGACGCTGCTCGACGCGCACTCGCGGCTCTCCCGTTTCGAGCCGGACAGCGAGCTCTCCCGCCTCAACCGCGACCGGCGCACCGCGGTCCCCGCCTCGCCGCTGCTGCGCAGACTCACCATCGCCGCCTACACCGCGGGCGCGCTCAGCGATGGCCTGGTGGACGCGACGCTGTTGGAGGAGATCGAGCGGCTCGGCTACGTGGAGTCGCTGCGGGCGGGGGAGGGGCCGCGGTTCGTGCCCGGCAGCGAGCTGGCGCCAGCTCGCGCCAGCCGTGCGGCCCGCTGGCGATCGCTCGCGGTCGACGAGGAGGCGGGCTGCGTCGTGCGGCCGCCCGGCGTCAAGCTCGACAGCGGCGGCATCGCCAAGGGCCTGCTCGCCGACATCGTCGCCGAGCAGCTAGCCGCCGCCGACGTCTTCGCGGTCGACTGCTGCGGCGACATCCGTTTCGGGGGCAGCGCCGGCCGGGCGCGAACGGTCAGGGTCGAGGACCCGTTCGGCGGCGAGCCGGTCCACGAGTTCTCCCTGCGCGAGGGCGCGGTGGCGACCAGCGGCACCACCCGCCGCACCTGGCTCGGCCCGGGAGCCGAGGTGACGCATCAGATCATCGACCCCGCCAGCGGCCGGCCGGCGCGCACCGGGATCGTGCAGGCGACCGCGCTGGCGCCGAGCGCGCTGCAGGCAGAGGTCTTCGCCAAGGCGGCGCTGCTCTCCGGGCCAGACGGGGCCGCCGCCCGGCTGCCGTTCGGGGGAGTCGTCGTCCTCGCCGTGGGTGGGGCCGAGGTCGTCGCCGCCCGGTCCGAGCTGCCGGCGGTGGTGAGGGCGTGAATCCCGCTTCCCACATCTTCTGGATCACGAGCAGGGCCGCCGGTACCGCTGCCCTGCTGCTGGCCAGCGCCAGCGTCGCGGTCGGGCTGATGATCGGCGCCCAGCGCTCCGGCGCCACCAACAAGCGCGACCTGCGGTCGGTCCACGAGGCGCTCTCGCTGACCTCGCTGGCGATGGTCGCCGTTCACGGGGTCTCCCTGCTCGGGGACTCCTACCTCAACCCAGGCCTGACCGGGATCGTGGTCCCCTTCGCCGGCTTCTACCGCCCGCTCTGGACCGGCCTCGGGATCATCTCCGGCTACGGCCTCGCCGCGCTCGGGCTCAGCTACTACCTGCGTGACCGCATCGGCGCCGCCCGCTGGCGACGCCTGCACCGCTTCACCGCCGTCTTCTGGCTGGCCGCGATCGCCCACACGATCGGCGCCGGCAGCGACGCCGTCGAGCCCTGGTTCCTGGCTATCGGTGCCGCCCTCGTGCTGCCGCCCGCGGCGCTGCTCGCGCTGCGCTGGCTCGGCGCAGCGCGGCTTCGACCCCGACCCACGCCAGCACGACCAGCAAGGTGAGCACGGCGCCGACGGCGACGACGCCGATCCCGGCGGCGACCGTCAACGCGACTACCGCGAGGAGCGTGCCGGCGATCAGGTCGACCACCAGTGCTCGCTGCCGCGCGACCCGTGGCGAGGGCTGCCGCCGGGCGCTCACCAGCGTTGCCCCTTACGCAGGTAGACGGCGAAGAAATCGCGTTCGTCGGGGGTCAAATAGCGTTCGGGCGAGCGGAACATTTCCGGCAGCAGGTTGCTGGGGGAGCGGGCGCCCGGGCCGCGGTAGGAGATGAAGCTGGTCCAGTCTTCGTTGATGTCGAGCTCCAGGGCGCGGACGGCGCCGGCCCGCTTCAGGACCTTGGCCAGCGATTCCACGGTCTGGTAATTGGCCGCGGCGTACATGAGGTTGCCGTGGGCGTCGATCCCGAGGCCGGAGCGCCAGACACGGGTCGCGTTGTTGACGGTTTCGCCCCATTCCGGGCCGTCGCTGAGGTTCGGGTTGAGCTTGCCTTCGTAGATGATCGGCGGCAGGTTCTGCTTGGCGAACCAGACGTTCGCCGGCGCGCCCGCTCCCTGCTGCCAGCGGACGATGTCGAGGCGCCCGTCGCGGTACTCGACGACGGTGGCGATGCCGTTGACCATCGCTTCGACGACCTTGCCGCGGTAGATCAGGCCGGCATTGGAGGTTTCCAGCGGGAACCCTCCGTTGAAGGTGGCGACCAGGCGCCCGCGGCTGCCCGGCGGAACTTCACCGGAGCCACGGTGGGGCAGTGGTTCCGGTGGCTCGTCGAGCCCGGGGACGTAGTCGAGCCTGGTCCGGGCCGAGTCGATCCAGGCGACCCCGGCGACGAACTGCGGGTATTCGGGGTCGCTGCGAAAGGTCGTGAGCAGGAGCGGCGCCCGCGCCCCGGCGCCCGCCCCCGCCTTCTTCCAGACGCCCTCATCGGGGAGGGAGGGGCGGAGGAGGGGGCGGATGTCCGCCGGCCGGTAGGCGGTGGGGCCCGGAGCGGGATCGGTGCCGGTGGAGGCGAGGCCCACCTGTGGCAGCGACTTCAGCCCCGGCCCACCCTTGGCGGGCGCGTTGAGGGTGTAATAGGCGTTCTCGATTTCGGAGACGAGCGAGTTGCCGCCGTTCTGCCGCAGCCACTCGACGCTGGAGACGCCAAGGCCAACGTTGTGCTTTTCACTCATCGCGCCCAGGTAGGAGACGGTCGCCGGCACCAGGCAGATGCAGGCGGCGAAGGCGACGACCCGGCGCACGCGTTTCCACGGCGGCGGCGCCCCTCGCTCGGTTCGGTGCCTGGATGCCTCGATGAGTCCGATCCTCGGACTCGCGCATTGGTGGTGGCTTAGCCGCCGATGAGAGCTTTCTCATCTCCCGCCCTTCCTCAACCGCCGATCGGCGCGCGGGGATTCGATCCCCAGAAGACGACGGTGCCGAGCATGCCGACGAGGTGGACGACGATGATGTTGACCACCATCGACTTCGCCGTCGCGGTGCCGACGCCGACCGGGCCGCCGCTCGCCGTGTAGCCGTAGTAGCAGCCGACCAGCACGATGATCGTCGCCATCACCATGCCCTTGCTGAGGCTGTAGAGGAGGTCGACGGGGTCCTGGTACATCCAGAAGATCAGGAAGTAGCCGCCGGAGGAGACATCGCCGACCTGCTGGACGACGGCAACGTAACTGGCCAAGTAGGCGACGGCGATCCCGACGAGGTAGACGAAGGGCATTGCAATCCAGGCGCCGAGCAGGCGCGTCGCGGCGAGGAAGGTGATCGGCTCGATGCCCATCACTTCCAGGGCGTCGATCTCGTCGGAGATCCGCATCGCGCCGAGCTCGGCGACGATCCCGGTCCCGACCTTGGCGGCAAGGATGTAGCCGAAGGCGTAGGGGATGCCCTCGCGCAGGTCGCAGTAGGAAGAGAAGAGCCCGGACTGCGCCGGGGCCCCGATCGAGCGCACGAAGTAAGCGCCCTGCAGGCCGCACTGCAGCCCGAGGATGAAGACGAAGGCCCAGATGATCAGGGCCGAGCCGAAGATCAGGATGCCCGCCTGCCGTAGGCCCTCGCCGAAGAAGCGGAAGGCGCGGCCGCTGAGGACGATGCCGGCGACGTGCGAGCCGAAGCGGGCGACCTCGCCGAAGGCGTCGAGCCATTCGCGCGGGACGTCGAACCAGCCGATCGCGGGCCGTTCGGGGCTCATCGTGAGCGGCGGGAGCGGGCCTCTAGCAGTGCCATCAAAGCACACAGTAGATACCACAACTGTTCTAGTCAACTAGTACAGTGATGAAAGCGGGTAGGGGTGCCCCAAGTACATCCCCTGTCGCGAGGGATAGATTTAGGCGACTATGTCGATCAACGAACTAGACATTGTCTGGCGCCTCGGCCTGGCGCTGGCGCTCTCCGCCGCGATCGGCCTTGAGCGCGAGCTGAGCCAGAAAAGCGCCGGCCTGCGCACCTACACCCTTGTCGGCCTCGGCTCGGCCCTGTTCATGATCATCAGCAAGTACGGCTTCTTCGACGTGCTGGAAGCGGGGAGCGTCGTGCTGGACCCGTCCCGGGTCGCCGCCCAGATCGTTTCCGGGATCGGCTTCATCGGCGCCGGCCTGATCTTCGTCCGCCGCGACTCCGTGCGCGGCCTAACCACCGCCGCCGGGGTCTGGCTGACGGCCGCGGTCGGCGCTGCCGCCGGCGCCTCGCTGCCGCTGCTCGCCGTCGCCACCACCGTCGCCTACTTCCTCGTCGTCTTCGGCCTGACGCCGCTGGCTCGCCGCCTGCCCGCCTCGCCCTACGCCGCCTCGGCGCTGCGGGTCGTCTACGCGGACGGCCGCGGCATCCTCCGCCGCGTCCTCGCCACCAGCACCGCCCGCGACTTCAAGGTCGCCGACATCGATGTCCACCGTGCCGACGGCATCGAGGGCGGCGGCGCCGTCGCCGTCGCCCTCGAGGTCCACGGTCCCGGCTCGGTCGCTGCGCTCGCCGCCGAGCTCGACGAGATCGAAGGCGTCTTCAGCGTCACCGCCGGCGACGTAAATGAGATGTTTGAGTGAATGGAGGAACGATGAAGGCAGCGGTTCTCAGCAGCTACGGATCGTCCCCCGAGTTCGGCGAGTTCGAAGAGCCCAGCGCGGACGGCCTCGCCCTCGTCGAGGTCGAGGCCGCCGGCATCAACCCGGTCGATCACACGATTGCCGAGGGACGCTTCCCCGGCCGCGAGCCGCCGCTGCCGTCGGTGGTGGGGCTGGAGGGGGTCGGAAGCCTTGACGGCCGCCGCGTCTACTTCGACACGCCCGTAGCGCCCTTCGGCTCGATGGGCGAGCGCACCCTGGTCGATCGCGAGGAGCTGATCGAGGTCCCCGACGGCGTCGACGCCGGCCTCGCGGTCAGCTTTGGCGTCTCCGGCCTGGCCGCCTGGCTGGCGCTGACCTGGCGCGCCGAGCTGCGGGAGGGCGAGTCGGTCCTCGTCCTCGGCTCCAGCGGCGTGCTCGGCCAGATCGCCGTCCAGGGCGCTCGCCTGCTCGGCGCCGGCCGGGTGGTCGCCGCGGCCCGCGACAGCGAGAGCCTGGAGCACGCTCGCCACGAGCTGGGTGCCGACGCCGTCGTCGAGCTCGTCGGCGAGGGCGACCTCACCGAGCGCTTCAAGGAGGCGGCCGGCGGCGGCTTCGACGTCGTCATCGACCCGCTCTGGGGCGAGCCGGCACTGGCCGCGCTGGGGGCGCTAAACGTCGAGGGCCGGCTGGTCCAGATCGGCAACTCGGCGGCCGAGTCGCTGGAGCTGCCGACCCGGGCCTTCCGCAACCAGCTCGGCCGCATCATCGGCCACACCAACTTCAAGGCTTCGCGCGAGCTCAAACGCGAGGCCTTCGCGGCGATGTGCCGACAGGCGCTGGCGGGTGAGCTGACGGTCGCCGTCGAGGGCGTGCCGCTGCGGGACATCGGCGCCGCCTGGGCCCGCACGAGCCCCCACCGCAAGCTCGTGGTCGAGGTCTCCTCCTAGCGCCCTCGGCGTCCCGCCTCCGATCTGACTCCGCCCACCTTTGATCAAGAGAATCAGTGGATTTGAGCAACGAGGCAAGCGTTCCTCGCCGAGGGCCCTTGCCGAGCTCGACCGTGCTGCCTCTACCCCTTGATCTCGTCAGCCAGGGCGAGGATGGCGCTGAGGCTGGTGCCGAGCGCAGCGGAGAGCCGGAGCAGTGTCTCGTAGCCGGGGTTGCGCTGGCCGCGCTCGACGCCGCCGATCTGGGTGAAATCGGTTCCCGCGCGCTCGGCCAGTTGCTCCTGGCTCAGGCCGGCCTCTTTGCGGAGGCGGCGGACCGCCTCTCCGAAGGCTGCGTGGTCGGGCGATCGAGGCTTGGCGCGGCGGCGCGGCGGCATCCCGCCCAACCCTCTCTTCTTACGAACCCTGCTGTTAGTGCAAATATCCCCTAATCTCCTAAGCAGAGAAGAAGCTTCGAGTTCTTGAAGCTTCTTGATCTCGGTGTCCCATGCCCCCCGGAATGCCCGAGCTGATCTCCGCGCTCAACCATCCGCTGCGCCGGCGGATCCTTCGCGCCTACTTCGAGGACGGATACGAGATGGCAAGCTCGACGCAGCTGGCGAACCTGATCGGCCTGCCGCTCGGCAACGTCGCCTATCACGTGAAGACGCTCGCCGCGCTCGGCCTGCTGCGGCTGACACACCGCAACAAGGTGCGCGGCGCCGAAGAGCGCTTCTACGTCCTCAGCCTCGACGACCAGACCGACTGCGTGCGCAGCGTGCTCGAGCGCTGCCGTGAGGCTGACGAAGCGGCGCCGTTCTAGCCCGTCGCGCCCGCGGGCACCGGCCCCACCGCCCAGATCGCCAGCGGCGGCGGCACCAGCAGCAGCGCCAGCGAGGCGATCTCGGCGACGGCGTCGCCGGTCGAGAAGCCGGCCAGGTGGGAGGCGTGGAAGGCGAGGTGGATCGTCGCCGTCAGCAGCCAGGCGACACAGACCGCGGTGACGAGCGTCCGCTCTAGCGTCCAGGCCGCCCAGCCGAAGAGCACCGCGAAGCCGAGGTAGAGGCCGCCGACGTCGGTGACCAGGTGCTCGTTGTACGGGGGCAACAGCTCGACCCAGTGGGCGACGAAGGGGAAGTCGTCGTAGAAGGTGTGCGGCGCGAAGGCGGCGGGCAGCCCGACCAGCAGCACGGCGACGAGCAGGAAGCCCAAGGCCCCCCTCGCAAGATTCGGCGCCCGCATGTCGCGAAGCATATCTGCCCTGCTAATCGCCACTTTCCAGCGCCCATACCAAGGGCGTACCTTGACAATTACAAACCCGTATGTTTTCCTTGCTCCCGCAATAGGAACTGGGGTGTCAGTTAAAGGAACGCCTCCGTTCGGAAGCACCGCAGCACCACAGGGACACAGGGAAACCGAGCCCACAGGGGCCGCTTAGGGAGCGGCCGGTAGAGGGGCTCACGGGACAAGGAGAGGTATCTGGTGAGACGCCACGCGAAGGCATCATTCGTGGGATCTACTGCGGGGGCCGGTCGTGGTCGCCGCCTCCTCGGCTTGCTTGCCGCGGCGGCGCTCCTCGCCTGTCTGGTGATTGGCGTCTCCGGCGCCAGCGCCTACCTGACGGTCGACCACCGCTTCGGCGCCACCGGCACCGCCGACGGCCGCTTCCAGGGCGTCGTCGGCGTTGCCGTCAACGAAGCGAGCGGCGACGTCTACGCGGTCGACTCCGGCAACGCGCGCGTGCAGCGCTTCGACGCCGAAGGCAACTTCCTCTCCAAGTTCGGCACGGCCGGCTCCGGCGCCGGCCAGTTCGACGAACCCCAGACGGTCGCCATTGACCAGTCCGACGGCTCCGTCTACGTCGCCGACACCGGCAACGACCGGATCGAGAAGTTCGGCGCCGACGGCAGCTTCGTCAAAGCCTTCGGCGAAGCGGGCAGCGGCGATGGCCAGCTCAGCGAACCGCGCGGCGTCGCCGTCGATCCCGGCAACGGCGACGTCCTCGTTGCCGACACCGGCAACAACCGGGTCGAGCGCTTCAACGCCAACGGCGAATACCAGTCGAAATTCGGCGAAGCGGGCAGCGGCGACGGCCAGTTCCAGAGTCCCTGGCGGGTCGCGGTTGACTCCGGCGGCGACGTCTACGTGCTGGAACGGTTTGGCCGGATCCAGAAGCTCAACGGCGCCGGCACTTTCATCGCGGCGATCGCCGAAACGAACTACCCGATGACGATCGCGGTTAACCCGGCCGACGACCACCTCCTCGCCGCCGAGTTCACTCCCAGCTTCGAAAACGCGCAGGTGACCGAGTACGGCGCGACCGGCACGAAGATCGAAAGCTACGTAGCCGACCAAACGCCCGAAGCGAATCTCGGCCTCGCCTACAACGCCACCAACAAGACCGCTTATCTCGGCGACGGCGACCACGTGACGATCATGGAAACGCCGCCGCCGGTCTTCAACCAGACGGCGGCCCCGACCTACACCGAAGCTCAGCTGGGCGCCCGGATCAGCGGCGAAGGGGAAGAAGTCAGCTACCACTTCGAATACGGCGAAACCGCCGCCTACGGCAGCAGCACGACGACCAAGGTCGTCGCCGCCAGCCAGGCGCCGCTGCGGGTCACCGCCCAGCTGCTCAGTCTCCGCGAAGGCACGACTTACCACTTCCGTGCCGTCGCCGTGACCGGCAAAGGCGAAATCCAGGGCGCCGATCAGACCTTCACCACCCTCTCCCGCGCCGCCGGCTCGGCCGGTTGCCCGAACGCCGAAATCCGCGAAGCGCAGGGGGCCAACCAGGTTGGTTCCTGCCGCGCCTACGAGCTGGTCTCGCCGCAGTACAAGGTCGGCGCCGACATCTACATCCACGCGGTGCAGAGCTCGCTCGACGGCGACAGCGTCGTCTTCCAGTCGAGCGGCGCCTTCTCCGGCTCCGAAGGCGGCGCCCACGGCGACGAGTACATCGCCCGCCGCGGTCCCGAAGGCTGGACCACGCAGGGGATCACGCCGATCCAGACCCCGGTGCCGGGCTCACCGTTCTTCAACACCCACGGTTACGAAGCGTTCAGCCCTGACCTTTCGCGGGCGGTCCTGATGAATCCCCACGCTCCCTACGAAAAGGAAGGGAACACGAGCGAAAACCAGCGCCTCCTCTACCTGCGCCAGGCGAACGGCGAATACCTGCGGATCACGCCGGCCGCCGCCAATCCCAGCCCCTTCGGCGGGCCGACCTACGTGGGCAGCTCGACCGACATGTCGAAGGTCTTCTTCGAGTCCGACAAACACCTGACCGCGGACGCGCCGCCGGAAGGGACGACCGAGCTCTACGAATGGTCTGAAGGCAACGTCGAGGTGGTGGGGGTTCTGCCGGGTGGGGAAATCGCCCCGGCTGGGGCGACCCTCGGTCGCGGGCCGAAGACGACCGACGTCGAATCCGCCATCTCCGGCGACGGCGAGCAGGTCGTCTTCCAGAGCGGCAGCCCCTCCCAGGTCTACCTCCGCGGCGGCGGCACCACCAAGGCGCTGAGCCTCTCTCAGAAGGCGGGCTCCGTCGGCGAACCTGCCCCTGATGGCGCCACCTTCGTCGGCAGCGCCTCCAGCGACGGGCGAACCCTCACCAAGGTGTACTTCACCAGCCCCGACGAGCTCACCGGAGACGCCTTCACCGGTCCCAATGGCAACGAAGGGAATGACCTCTACGAATACGACCTGGCCAGCGGCCAGCTCCACGACCTCACCGCCAGCACCGATCCGGCCAACCCGACCGGAGCAAGGGTGGGCGGGGAATTCGGGGCCAGCGGCTTCGTCGGGGCCGCCAACGACGGTAGCTACATCTACCTCAACGCCGCCGGGCTGCTCGCGACGGGCGGCGCTCCGAATTCCAACCAGAACCTGTACGTCGAGCACGAGGGTGAGATCAAGTTCGTCGCCAGCTACTTCAGCTTCACGTCGACCGTGGTCAGCGAAAACGGCGAGCGGCTCCTGATCTTCACCGAAGACAGGCTGACCGAACACGAAACCGATGGTCATATGGCCGCCTACGTCTACGACGCGCCGTCGGAAACGATGTCCTGCATCTCCTGCCCCGACGGCCGGCCCGCGGCCGGAGATGCCACCAACAGCGGCTTCCTCACCGGCTACACGTGGCTGTCGCGCCACCCGCTGCGCAACATGTCGCCGGACGGCAAGCGGGTCTTCTTCGACACCACCGATGCCCTCGACCCGCGCGACTCCAACGGCCAGGACGACGTCTACGAATGGCAGCAGGGCAAGGGCGTCTCGCTGGTCAGCTCCGGTCGCGGCGCCGAGGGGGCCCTCTTCCTCGACGCCAGCCCGAGTGGGCGCGACGTCTTCATCGGCACCCGTGAGCGTTTGTCGCCGACCGACCACGATTCGAACCTCGACGTCTACGACGCGCGCACCGACGGCGGCCTGCCGCTGCCGCCGCTGCCGGCGCCCGCCTGCGAAGGCGACGCCTGCCAGGCGCCGCCCTCGCCGCCCAACGACGCGACCCCGGCCAGCGCCGGCTTCCATGGCGCCGGCAACCAGGCGAGCAGGTTCAAGCGGCACGCGAAGAAGCGCCATGCCAAGAAGCGCAAGCACGGCCGCGGCCACAAGGCCGCGGGCAAGCACTCCAACCGCCGCCACGGCTGAGTCGAGAGAGGACTGAGGAGAAGATGACGATGAAGAAGCTCACTGCGTTCCTCGCGGT
This sequence comes from uncultured Actinomycetes bacterium, assembly GCA_963708405.1. Classification (GTDB taxonomy): domain Bacteria; phylum Actinomycetota; class Thermoleophilia; order Solirubrobacterales; family 70-9; genus VAYN01. Next base: position 120,918 of record CAVPSL010000001.1, on the reverse strand, counting down.
CTCGGTCGCGCTGCTGGTAGCGGCGCTCGCTCCCGGCTCCGCCGCGGCGGCCGGCTTCGGGATCTCCGCCTTCGACGGCTTGATGTCGAACGAAGACGGCAGCGTCGCCACCCAGGCGGGTGGACACCCGTACGAAATCACCACCACGGTCGACTTCAAGACCGGGACCAGCCCCGAAGGCGAAGTCCCCGCGGAGAGCGTCAAAGACGTCACCGTCGAGGTGCCCCCGGGCCTGGTCGGCAACCCGACGGTGATGCCGAAGTGCACCGAGCTCGACCTCGGTGGTCGCGGCGTCGATCCCGAGTGTCCATACAACACCCAGATCGGTGTGATCAAACTGCACGTCAACTTCGTCGGCAACATCGGCTACCAGTACTTCCCGCTGTTCAACATGGTGGTGCCGCCGGGGACGCCCTCGAGCTTTGCTTTCAACGCCCTCGGCGTCGTCGTGCACCTCTACTCACACGTGCGTAGCGACAGCGACTACGGGCTTGGCATCGACGTCCCCAACATCAACGAGACGCTGCCCTTGCTCGGCACGACGACGACCCTCTGGGGCGTTCCGGCGGCGGCATCGCACGACAAAGAACGCTGCCGCTTCCTCGACAGCGAAGGGCTCTGCACCGGCAGCGAACCAGTCAGCATGCCGCACGAATCGGGGATGCTGCCGAAGGCGTTCCTGACCAACGTCACCAACTGCGCCGCCGGCGCGCCGACGTTCCACGCCAGCATCGACTCCTGGATCCACCCGGGCCTCTTCGACACGGCCAGCTTCGTCTCCCACGACAACGCCACGCCGCCGAGCCCGGTGGCGACCGACGGTTGCGACCGGGTGCCGTTCGCGCCGACCGTGACGGCCCAGCCGACGACTAACAGCGCCGAATCACCGACCGGGCTCAGCTTCGAACTGGCGATCCCCCCGGACGGGATCGAAAGCCCGACCGGCATCGCCCAGTCGACGATCAAGAAGGCGACGGTAACCCTGCCCGAAGGGATGACCATCAACCCCTCGATCGGCGAAGGCCTCGGCGTTTGCACGGAAGCCGACTACGCCCGCGAGACGGCCACCTCGGAAGCGGGTGCGGGCTGTCCCAACAGCTCCAAGATCGGCACCGTGAAGATCCAGACGCCGCTGCTGGAAGAAGAAGCGACGGGCGCTCTGTACATCGCCAAGCAGTACGACAACCCGTTCCACTCGCTGTTGGCGATGTACATCGTCGCCAAGATTCCCGACCGCGGTGTCGTCGTAAAGGCCGCCGGCAGGGTAACTCCGGACCCCCAGACCGGGCAGCTGACGACGACGTTCGACAACCTGCCGCAGCTGCCGTTCAGCCGGTTCACGCTGAGCTTCCGCGAGGGGCAACGTTCGCCGCTGGTCAGTCCGCCGGCTTGCGGCACCTACTCGATCAAGTCCGAAATGGTGCCGTGGTCCGCTTCCGATCCGAACCACCCGACCCCGGACGAGGTGGCGAATCGGACGGCCCAGTTCCGGGTCACCACCGGCGTCGGCGGCGGCAGCTGCCCAGCGAGCAACTCGCAGCGGCCGTTCAAGCCGTTCATGCAGGCGGGCACGCTCAACAACAACGCCGGCTCCTACTCGCCGGTGACGGTGCGGATGAGCCGCAACGACGGCGAACAGGAGATCACCTCCTTCAGCGCCAAGCTGCCGCAGGGGCTGATCGGCAAGCTGGCCGGGATCCCCTACTGCTCGGATGCCGACATCGCTATGGCGGCGAGCAAGACCGGCACCGAAGAGAACGCCAACCCGAGCTGCCCGGCTGCCTCATTGGTCGGCCGCACCCTCGTCGGGGCGGGCGTCGGCTCGGTCCTCGCCTACGCGCCCGGCAAGGTCTACCTCGCCGGCCCGTACCACGGCAGCCCGATCTCGATCGCGGCCATCACCTCGGCCACGGTCGGGCCCTTCGACCTCGGCACCGTCGTGGTCCGTTCGGCCTTCAAGGTCAACCCGGAAACGGCCGCGGTCTCAGTCGACTCGGCCGGCTCTGACCCGATCCCCCACATCCTGCAGGGGATCCAGCTGCACGTCCGCGACGTCCGCGTCTACATGGACCGCCCGGACTTCACCCTCAACCCGACCAGCTGCGACCCGTTCGCCTTCGAAGCGACGCTGACCGGCTCCGGCGCCGACACCACCAGCACGGCGGACGATGTCGCTGCCAACGTCAGCAGTCCCTTCCAGGCGGCGAACTGCTCGCGGCTCGGCTTCGCCCCGCGTCTCGCCTTGCGGCTCAAGGGCGGCACCCACCGCGGCGACTACCCGGCCCTGCAGGCGACGCTGACCGCTCGCCCTGGCGATGCCAACATCGCCAAAGCGGCGGTCACCCTGCCGCACTCCGAGTTTCTCGCCCAGGAGCACATCCGCACGGTCTGCACCCGGGTCCAGTTCGCCGCCAACCAGTGCCCGGCGGCTTCTGTCTACGGCCGGGCGCGGGCGATGACGCCTCTGTTCGACAAGCCGCTCGAAGGGCCGGTTTACCTGCGCTCCTCGAGCAACCCGTTGCCTGACCTGGTCGCCAAACTCGACGGCCAGATCCAGGTCAACCTGGTCGGCCGGATCGACTCGGTCAACCAGGGCATCCGCAACACCTTCGACGTGGTCCCCGACGCCCCGGTGACGAAGTTCACCCTGCAAATGCAGGGCGGCAAGAAGAGTCTCCTCGTCAACTCGAGGAACCTCTGCAAGTCCCCCGGCCGGGCGGAAGTGAAGATGACCGGCCAGAACGGCAAGACCTCGCTGACCCGCCCGCTCGTCGCCAATAAGTGCAAGAAGGCGCGCAAGGCCAAGAAGAAGCACTAGGTGTTGCGAGCGCTAAAGCTGGGCCTGGCCGCGGCGACCTTCCTGGTCGTCGTGGCCGGCGCCCAGGCCGAGGTCGCCCAGCAGGGCAACCTGCGGGTCTCCTTCCAGGGCAAGGTCGCCCCGCACGCTCTGCCCCGGGTCGGCACCGCCCCCGTCTCGGTCTCCCTCAGCGGGGCGATCAAGACCACCGACGGGACTGCCCCGCCGCAGCTGCGCACGGTGACGTTGGCGATCAACCGCAACGGCCGCCTCGACTACCAGGGCCTGCCGCGCTGCAACTTCCACCAGATCCAGCCGGCGACCACCGCCGAAGCCAAGGAAGCCTGCCGCAAGTCCCTGGTCGGAACGGGCAGCTTCGAAGCCCACGTCGCCCTGCCCGAACAATCACCCTTCCCCTCCAAGGGCCAGGTATTGGCCTTCAACGGCAACCTGCACGGCAGGCCGGTCATCTACGCCCACATCTTCGGCACCGAACCGCTGCCTCAGTCCTACGTCCTCGCCTTCCGCATCCGCCGCACCAAGGGCGAATACGCGACCACCCTGGAGGCCGAACTGCCACGGGTGGCAGCCGAATGGGGCTACGTCTCCGGCATCTCGCTCACCCTGCAGCGCAGCTTCACCTACAAGGGCAAGCGCCGCTCCTACCTCTCGGCCGGCTGCCCGGCGCCGAAGGGGTTCCCGGGGGCGACGTTCTCCTTCGCCAAGGCGAGCTTCGGCTTCGAAGACGGGCGCCTGCTGAGCTCGAAGCTGCAGCGGAGCTGCGGGGTGCGGGGCTGAGGCCGGGGGTGGGGGAGCGGTGCCGGTCTCAGCCCAGCGCCAAAGCCAGCTCTTCGCTGGCCGCGGCATGCCCCTCGTAGGGCAGCACGACGAAGTACATGAGCGAGGGCAGCAGCGCCTCGAGGTCGTCGAGTTCGCCTTTGTTCAGGCGCGCGTAGAGGAGGGCTTCGACGCCGCCGACGACGCCGGCGGCGGTGATCTCCGAATGGCTGGGGGAGCTGGGCAGGTGGTCGCGGACGAGGCCGTCGACGCAACTGGCGAAGTAGTCGAGCAGGCTGTCGCGCCGCAGTAGGGCTTCCGCGCTCGCCGCCCGTGCCTCGACTATCAGCGCCCGCGCCGCCTCCGGTTCGCTACCGACGAAGCGGAGCAGCTCCTCGAGCGAGAGGCGCAGGCGGTCGCGCCAGTTGCTGCCGCCCTTGGCCGCCGCCACGTCGATCCGCTCGCGCAGCCGCGCCGCCGTCGTGTCGAAGGCGGCGAGGAAGCAGTCTTCCTTGTTGGAGAAGTGCTCGTAGAAGGTGGGACGGGAGACGCCGGCGCGGTCGATCACGTCCTGCACCGTCGCCTGCCGGTAGCCGAGCTCGGAGGCGGCCCTAAGCATGGCCGCGATCAGCCGCTCGCGCTGCACGGCGCTGACCAGGTCCGAGGGCAGTTTGCGCGCGCCCGAGGGAAACTTGCCGTCGCTGTTCGCGAGCAGTTCAGCGGCGGCGTCGACCTGGGCGGCCGGCCAGCCGTCTCCGACTGCCTCTCGCAGCATCTCCCTGCTTAGTTGGATTCGATCGAAAGGCACCGAGAAACCCGCATTCCCCGATATAGAAACAACTAGAGTCCCCTCACGGTACCAAAAGAGTCCCTGTCACGCGCGTTCTTTTAGGAGACGCAGTTATTCTTCAGAGGATGGCCCCCCCACCCAGGGGAGCACAGGTGAAGCCGACTCGGCCCGTGCTTCCAAAGGAGTTCGTTGCTGTGCGTAAGCGCCGTCGCATCATGGATGCGATCGCCGAACTGAGCGCCGAGCAGGGCTACGAGGCGACCAAGATCGGCGACATAGTCCGCCGTGCCGGCGTCGCCCGCAAGACCCTCTACGACAACTTCGAGGGCAAAGAGGAGGTCTTCCTCGCCGCCATCGACAGCGCCCTGCAGGAAGCCCTCGGCCGCGTCGAAGAGGCTTGCGGAGCCGCCGCCGAGGGCGATTGGGGAACGCAGGTAAAGGCCGGCCTGGCGGCGCTGCTCGAATGCATCGCCGAGCGCCCGGCGGAGGCGCACATGTGCATGATCGATGCCCTCTCGGCGACCCCCGCCTCGGGCGCCCGCTACGACGACGCCCTGCGCCGCTTCGTCGGGCTGATGCACCGCCACGCCCCCAAGAACACCGGCCTCCCGGAGACGATCGAGGAGACCCTGGTGGGCGGCATCGCCTGGATCCTCAATCAGAAAATCCGCCGCGGCGAGGCCGAGCGCGCGCCCGAGCTTCTGCCCGAACTCTTCGAGTTCGCGATATCGCCGTACCACGGTGTAGAGAATTCACGGCACTAAGGAGCCGACGAAACGGACAGTACGGTGGCAGACTTAAATGCCCAGATGGAGCGTTTACCACGCGGGCGCCATGGTCTTTCCCCCGAGTTCGTCGCACGAAATCAGCGCGAGAGGCTGATCTCAGGGCTCACTCAGACCCTGTACGAGGTCGGCTATCAGAAAACGACCGTGTCACTGATCGGGCAGCGCGCCGCGGTCTCCAAGAGCGACTTCTACAAGCATTTCGAGAGCAAGGACGACTGCTTCTTCGCCGCCTACGAAGAGGCCGTGGAACGCGTCCGCAACCGCGTTCGCGATGCCTGCTCCTCCTCCACCGACCGTAGCTGGGGGATGCGGGTCCGCGAAGGGATCGTCGCCTTGGTCATGCTCTTCGCCGCCGACCCTGCCCTGGCCAGCATCACCCTGGTCGAGGGCCTGCGGGCGGGGCCCGGCGTCTACGACCGCTATCAAGACGCGGTCGAGAGCTTCGTCCCCTATCTGCGCGAGGGCGCCCCGATGGCGCCCGACCGCGAAGACGTGCCAGAGGCGACCGACGAAGCGGTGGTCGGCGGGATCGCCTCGCTGCTGGGCCGGCGCGTACTCGCCGGCGAAGCCGATCGGCTGGAGGACCTGCTGCCCGACGTGCTCGAGTTCGCGCTCTCCCCTTACTTGGGCGCGACGGAGGCGCGGCGAATAATCTCTGCTGGGTGACCGCCGGCGTCTTCCCCTCCCAGGCCCTCGGCCGCGCGATCGAGGACGAGTGGGTCAGCTCCGGCGACTACCGGATCCGCCCCGAGGCAATCCAGCCGGCCAGCATCGATCTCCGCCTCGGCGACTACGCCTGGGCACTGCGTTGCTCCTTTCTGCCGGACGTCGACTCGACCGTCGAGGAGAAGATCGAGGGGCTCGCCTTCCAGAAGATCGACCTGCGCGACGGGGCGGTCCTGGAGCGCGACCGGCCCTACCTGGTGCCGCTGATCGAGGAGCTGGCGCTCCCGCCCGACGTGCGGGCGCGGGCCAACCCGAAGAGCTCGACCGGTCGTCTCGACGTCTTCACCCGCGTCATCACCGACCGCCAGCACCGCTTCGACGAGGTCCGGCCCGGTTACCACGGTCGCCTCTACCTGGAGGTGGTGCCGCGCTCCTTTGCGATCCAGGTCGAAACCGGCCTTTCGCTCAACCAGCTGCGCCTGGCCCGCGGCAACGTCCGCGTCGACGACGAGGAGATCCGCGAGCTGCAGGCCCGCGAGCCGCTGCTCTACCTCGAGTCGCGCGCCCTCGACCGCGAGGAGATCGCCGTCGCCGACGGTCTCTTCCTCAGCCTCGACCTCTCTGGTCCCGCCGACCGCGTCGTCGGCTACCGGGCCAAGAAAAACAGCCTGCCAGTCGACCTCTCCCGCATTCGCGCCTACCGCTGGCGCGACTACTGGGACCCGGTCTACCCCGAGGCGGGTGGCCGGATCGTGCTTGAGCCGGAGATCTTCTACCTACTGCTCTCGGCCGAGGGGGTCAGCATCCCGCCCCAGATCGCCGCCGAGATGATGGCCTACGACCCGACCGCGGGCGAGCTCCGCACCCACTACGCCGGCTTCTTCGACCCCGGCTTCGGCTACGACCCCAGCGGCGCCCGCCACGGCAGCCGCGCCGCCCTCGAGGTCCGCGCCCGCGACGTCTCTTTCATGGTTGAGCACCGCCAGCCGGTCTGCAAGCTGGGCCTGGAATGGATGGAGGCCGCCGCCGAGCGCCTCTACGGCGCCGACCTCGGCTCCAATTACCAGGGCCAGGTGACGATGCTGAGCAAGCACTTCGAGGAGCAGACGGCTTCTGGGGCAGGGGAGGGGGAGGAGACCCCTCTCGAAACGCGCGCCTAGCGGCGCGCTGGAGTGTTTCGAGAGGGGTCTCCTCCCCCGCCTATCTCCCTCAGAAGAGTTTGTACGCGGCGGCGGCGCTGCAGCAGCTCCGCTTCCAGTTCGGCGATTTCGTCGCGGCGGCGGCGCACCAGCTCGAGCTGGTGGCCGACGTGGTCGAGCGAGGCCTCGAGGATCTGGCGGCGGCGGCCGGGGTCCTCGACGCCGGCGTCCCACTCGCGGCGGCGGGCGGCGCGGGCGCTCTCGGCCTCGACCAGCTCCTTCAGCTCCTCCAGCGTTAGCCCCAGCAGGCCCTTCAGCCGCAGCACCTCGGTCAGGCGCTCGACGTCGTCCTCGGCGTAGGTGCGGTGGGCGCCGGGCTCGCGGCCGCCGGCGATCGGCAGCAGGCCGATCTCCTCGTAGTAGCGGATCGTCCGCGGCGTCGTGCCGGCGCGCTTGGCAACCTCGCCGATGCGCAGCTCCTTGACTGGGGCGGTGACGCTCATGGGATCGCCTGCACCTCCTCGGCGATTGCCTCCTCGATCGTCTCCGCCGCGTCGTAGTCGCGCGCCATGCCCTCCTCGCGCGGCCGCAGCAGGGAGACGCCGGCGCCCAGTACCGAGGTCGCGGCGAGGACCCAGAGGGCCGTGTGCATATTGGTGATGAAGGGGTCGAGTTGGGCGCTGGAGAGGCCGGTGGCGAGGCCGGAGAAGATCGCGAAGAGGACCTCTTTCGGGATCGAGTTGGTGACGATCGCCAGCACGAAGGCGATCGAGATCACGGCGCCGGTGTTCTGCAGCATCGTCCGCGCGCCGGCGGCGATCCCGCGCCGCTCGGTCGGCACCGTGCCCATCATCGCCGCCGTGTTGGGCGAGTTGAACATGCCGGAGCCGATCCCGACCAGGAGCAGCCAGAGGCCGCTCTGCCAGTAGGCGGAGCCGGCCTGCAGCGTCGTCATCAGGCCGAGGCCAATGGCGGTCACCAGCATCCCCAGCGCCGCCAGCGTGCGCGAGCCGTGGCGGTCGGCCCAGATGCCGGCGAGGGGGGAGGCGACCAGCATCCCGATCGCCATCGGCGCCAGTTTGATCCCGGCCGTGATCGGGTCGTCCCCCTGCGCCCCCTGGAAGTAGAAGACGAAGATGAACATCAGCGCGAAGCGCGAGAGGCCGTTGATGAAGGCAGCCCCGGTGGCGGCGGCGAAGAGGCGGTTGCGGAAGATCGAGAGGTCCAGCATCGGCGCCGAGCCGCGGTGCTCGATGAGGACGAAGAGGGGCAGCAGGATCACGGCGAGGACGAGGCTGCCGATCACTAGCGAGTCGTTCCAGCCGCTGATGCCACCGCGCGAGATCCCGTAGACGAGGCCGGTCAGCCCGACCACGAAGGTGAGGGTGCCGCCAAGGTCGAGGCCGCGCACCGGGTCGCGGGCCGATAGCTCGCGCAGGATCAGCGCCGCCCAGAGCGCGCCGGCCAGCGCCAGCGGCACGTTGAACCAGAAGACCCAGTGCCAGGAGATCGCGACCAAGGCGCCGCCGAGGACCGGGCCGATTACCAGCCCGATCGCCGCCACCATCGTGTTCGTCCCCATCGCCAGTCCGAGCTGCTCGCGGGGGAAGGCGTCGGTGACCAGGGCAGGTCCGTTGGCGAAGATGAAGGCGCCGCCGATCCCTTGCACGATCCGCCAGAGGATTAGCTGGGTGCCGTTGGCGGCGAAGCCGGCGCCGAGCGAGGCGAAGGCGAAGATGACGAAGGCGCCGACGAAGGCGGTCTTGCGGCCGAAGAGGTCGGAGAGGCGACCGGCGGTGAGAACCAGCACGGTCGAGGAGATCATGTAGGCGAGGATCACCCAGACCAGTTCCAGCAGGCTGGTTCCCAGCGCCCGCTCCAGATCCGGCAGGGCGATGATCAACGTCCCCGAGTTGGTCGCCACCAGCAGCATCCCCAGGCTGGTGCACGACAGCGCCCACCACTTGTAGTGCTCGTGGTCGGCGTCCACCCCCGCGCTCCCGAAGAACCGTTTCCTTACGTTCACGTCAAATACTGTAACACCGGACCCGCTTTGCGAGGACGCGTCTGCCTTTTGGGGCGCATACGAACCCTTTTTGCAGACGCGTCTAGGATCAGGGGATGGCCGAGCGAACCTGGCACGTGTATCTCTCGGGAGAGATCCATACGGATTGGCGCGAGCGGATCGAGGACGGGACCGCGGAGGCGGGGTTGCCGGTCGTGTTCTCGGCTCCGGTCACCGACCACGGCGCTTCCGATGACGCCGGCACCGGCACCCTGGGAGCCGAGCAGGATTCCTTCTGGCGCGACCACAAAGGTGCCGGAGTCAACGCGATTCGCACCCAGACGCTGATCCGCCACGCCGATCTCGTCGTCGTCCGCTTCGGCGACAAATACCGCCAGTGGAACGCCGCCTTCGACGCCGGCTTCGCCGCCGCTCTCGGCAAGCCGATCGTCACCCTGCACGACCCCGATCTCGATCACGCCCTGAAGGAGGTCGACCGCGCCGCCGAGGCGACCGCGCGCGAGGCCGAGCAGGTGGTCGACGTTCTCCGCTACGTGATCAAGGGCGAGCTGCCCAGCGTCTGAACATGGGAGCGAGCGAGAACAAGGCCACGATCGAGCGCCTCTACGAGGCGTTCGGGGCTTGCAACGGCGCCGCGATGACCGCTTGCTACGCGCCCGACGCCCACTTTCGCGACCCCGCCTTCGGCGACCTCGAGGGCGATGACGTCGGCGCCATGTGGCGAATGCTGACCGGCCGCGCCGCCGACCTGAAGATCGAGCTCCACGAGCACGATGCCGGGGAGGAGACCGGCTCCGCCCACTGGATCGCCCGCTACACGTTCTCCACCGGCCGCCCGGTCGTTAACGACATCCGCGCCAGCTTCCGCTTCACCCCCGACGGCCTCATCGCCGACCACGTCGATGAGTTCGACTTCCGCCGCTGGGCGAGCCAGGCGCTTGGGCCGAGCGGCCACCTGGTCGCCCTGCTGCCGCCGCTGCGCGCCAAAGCCCGAGCCAAAGCGCTCGACCAGCTCGCCGCCTTCAAGCGCGACGAGACCGGCTCCAGCCTCTAGCGACCACCGCCTCCGCCGCTTCTTTTCCCCGCTATCAGCGGGAAATAGCGCTGCGATCGATTTTTCCGTTCGGGTCGTGGCAAGTGTGTAGCCGCGACACGTATCGGGCTATTCGCACCCGCAACGGGGCCATCAGGGCGTGGGGACAGCTACGAACCTGCGCGTTTACAACTCGCTCTCTGAAGGGCGGGACGCTCTGGCGCGTATTGCCGCGCGCCCACTGTCGATCATCCGGTGCCCACACAAAAGCAAATAGAAAGGAAGGGGGTGCATCGGCTTTCTAGAGCGGTTTGACGCCCAACTTTTGGTCTCGGTGTTCCCAAGGGCGAAATGGGTTATACGCCCGGCTCATCCCGCCGCCCCTGCGCTTGATACCTTTCGAGCCATCGAATACGCCCCGACCGGAGGCTTCCTGATGAGCGACGAAACGAACGAGACCACCGAGACTCCCGAAAACGGCTTCACGGCCCCCTACGTTTCCTGGGGTTCGTTCAAGAACCTCTTGGAGCGGATGGAAGGCGACGGCCTCCCAATGCGGATCGATCGCTCCTACCTCTCGAATATGGCTGGCAGCACGCAGAGCCACCTGCTCAAGGCCCTACGCGAGTTCGACTTGATCGACGACAACGGGGTTCCCACGGAAGCGCTTCGGCTGCTCGTCGCCAACGCGGAGTCCCGCCCGGAGCGCATCGGGGAATTGGTCCAGCGCTACTACCCCGAGGCCATCAGCCTCGCGGACAACGCCACTCAGTCCATGCTGGAAGAAACGTTTGCGAACTCCTACGGCGTGACCGGGAGCACCCGGCGCAAGTCCATCGCCTTCTTCTTGGCCGCAGCCAAGTTTGGTGAGATCGAGGTGAGCAAGCTCTTCAAGACTCCGAAACGCGTCTCCTCCAATGGGAACGCGAAGCGGAAGGCGAAAAAGCAAGCGGCCGACCCGTCACCGGCGCCCCCGCCACCCGCTGCGTCCGACGACCCCAAGCGGGCCTACGTGAATCTCCTTCTTAAGAAGGCCGATGAGGAAATGAGCCCAGATCTCCTCGACCGGATCGAGCGTGCAATCGGCCTCGATTCTCAGCCTTCCCAGCCTTCCTCCGCCACCTCGGGAGGTGGTTCTGATTCGTAGGAGGTAAGCGACAGCGCGGGGATGACCCGAAGGCTCCTCCCGCGTGGTGATCTTGAAGCAGGCGAGCGGTGCCGGGTTGTGCGAGGAGTTGGAGCCCTTCGCGCCCGACACCACCATGGAGGGTCTGAGTATTAGGTGAACTCGCCCCGACTTAGAACCGGGGAATGCTGGCTGGCATTTGTGGGTTCGAACCCCACACCCTCCGCTTTACGCATGGTAGCGCCCGAAAGCAACGGAATCGCATGGACCGTTGCGTACGTGTGTCTGGTATCATTTGCTCATGGCCAGAAACCGCAATTCGGTTGCCCCGGCGGCGTCGAGCGAATCGCAGATGACGTACTCGCGGTTCATGGAGCTATTCCCCGACAACGACGCCTGCTTGGAGCATTTGAAGGAGCGCTTCTTTGCCGACGGCACCGAGTGCCCCAAGTGCGAGCAGGCCACCAAGTTCCATCGGATCAAGGGCCGCTCGGCGTATAGCTGCCAGTACTGCGGGCACCACGTCTACCCGACCGCAGGCACGATCTTTCACAAGTCGACCGTCAGCCTCCAACTCTGGTTCTTTGCGATCTACCTAATGAGCAGCACCCGCTGCGGGATCAGCGCGAAGCAGTTGGAGCGCGAGATCGGCGTCACCTACAAGACGGCGCACCGGATGTTCAAGCAGATTCGGACTTTGCTCGCCGACGATGACGACGGCAAGCTGAGCGGCGACGTAGAGGTTGACGAGTCCTGGTACGGCGGCAAGCCGCGAGCGGAGGACACGCGCGCCAAGCGGACGCACATCCTCAAAACGCATCGGCCGGTGATCCTGGCGATGGTCGAGCGCGGCGGGCGAGTCCGGCCGCTGATCATCCCCGACCGTGGGGGCCGGTCGATCCACATGGCGGTCAAACAGCACGTCCTACCGGCAGCGATGCTCTTCACTGACGAGTGGGACGCCTACAAGTCGGTTGCCAAGGGCTATCGCGGTCATCGTCGGATCAAACACAAAGCCCACGTCTACGCCATCGGCGAGACGCATACCCAGACCATCGAGGGGTTCTTCGGCCTCTTCAAGAACGGTGTCCGCGGCGTCTACCACGCGATCAGCACCGACTACCTGCAGGCGTATCTGGACGAGTATGCCTTCCGCTACAACCGGCGCCACTCCAAGGAACCGATGTTCTGGGCGATGCTCAATCGCGTGCAGAAGGAAGTCCTAGCTTCTTCCTAGCCTTGTTCGAGGTCGCCTTCCCTAGGTCGCGGAAGAAGTCGGCCTCGGTGTGGCTGGGGTCCTGCTTCACGTCGCTCTCGGGCGGCGTGGGGGCCTTCTTCTCCGGTCGTTTGCGACGAGGACTCATGGATTCAGGCTAGCGTCCGGTGCGGTCCTGCTGTCACGGAACTGGCCTTCTCGGGCGGGCGCGGGCGGCATCCACTCGATCCCCTTCATCAGATCGTTGGGGGTGATTTCCAAGCAGCGCGCCAGCTTCGCCAGCGTGTCGATGCGAGGGACGCGTTTGCCGTTCTCAAGTAGCCCGATCTCGGTGCGGTGGACCGACGCGACCTTGGCGAGTTCCTCCTGAGAGAGGTCCGCTCGCCGCCGTGCCATGAAGAGATTGCGGCCGAATCGGCCCGCGAGCGTCACGGCTGGTCCCTGAAGCCGCCAGAGATCGTGCCGCCCGGCTCCCAGGCCAAGCCGTCCAGCAGGTCGCCCGGAGTGACCCCGAGCGACCCGGCGAGCTTGACGATGGTGTCCGCACGCGGGATGCGCTCGCCTCTCTCAAGCTGCCCAACGGCCGTTCGGTGCAGCGAGGACCGCACCCCCAACTCTTCCTGAGAGACGTTGGCCTTCTGGCGATAGTGGGCGAGGTTGTGGCCGATCTGCTCGGCAAATCTCTTCATTGGGCAACGACGACAAGCAGGTTGAAATGCGTTGCTGCCCGCGTCGGAAGCAGGGAGGTGCCCTCTCGGCGCAGCAGTCCCACTCGGGTCAAGTCCCTGACTGCGCGCTCTACGGCATCTTCGTCGTCTGGGCTGATCTCGCGGACCAGCTCGGGCACCGTGAAGATGCAGGGAAGCCCATCCATGACGACGCCCAGGACCGCGTGCTGGGTCTGGATGTCCTCTCGCAACGTATCCGTCAACTCGCAGCCCGGAGCCGGCTGCTCAATAGCCTTGTGGTGCATCGGAAGGCCCAACCTTTCGGTGCCAGCCGGGGGGCCGTTAGCGCGGTGCCCCCGGCGTTTTCATTTGTCGGCCGGAAGGCTGGCGCGCCGCAGAGCAGAGCGGTACGTGTCGCGGCTACACATTTCCCCGGGTCGTATGCGAACATACGTTCGTATGAGATGGGACCAGCAAAGAGTCGAGAACGACATGCGTCTCCCCGGCGTCGGCGACGGCAGCATCGTCCGCACCTTCGACGCCCCGGAGGCGATGGGCATCAACTTCCACGAGGTCCGCGCCCGCTCCGCCCTCAACCACGTCCCCGGCGGCCGCTACGGCTTCAGTTGGACGATCAACCAGTACCGGGGATGCACTCACGCCTGTACCTACTGTGCCTCGGGGGACACGCCGATCCTGATCGCGGATGGGACCACCCGCCCGCTCGGCGAGCTGAAAGTGGGGGACGAGATTTACGGGACCGTGGAGCGTGGGAGCTACCGGCGCTACGCAAAGACGCGAGTCGAGGCTCACTGGGCTACCCGCAAGAAGGCATTTCGGATCACCCTGGAAGATGGGACCGAGCTTGTCGCAAGTGGCGACCACCGCTTTCTTACCGAGCGAGGCTGGAAGTTCGTCACCGGCGCGGAACAGGGGCCGGGTCAGCGTCCCTTCCTTACGACCAACAACAAACTCCTCGGCTTCGGGGCAATCGGTCCCAGGCGAGCTTTTTCAGAGGAGTACCGACGCGGTTACCTCTGCGGGATGGTCCGCGGAGACGGCACCCTCGGAACCTATTCATATGCCCGACCGGGCCGGAGAAGCGAGTGCGTCCACCAATTTCGTTTGGCCCTGACCGATTGGGAGGCCCTCTATCGAACCAAGGACTTCCTTTCTGATGAGGGTGTCATCACGCACGAGTTCCAGTTTTCTGAGGGCAACGAGCAGCACCGGCCTCTGCGTGCGATACGGACGGGGCGCCGGGACAGCGTCGAGCGAATCCGGGATCTCGTTCGTTGGCCACGGACTCCGAGTCCGGAATGGTCTCGCGGTTTCCTGGCCGGGATTTTCGACGCCGAGGGAGGTCGGAGTGGAAGCTTGAGGATCTGCAATAAGGATCCGGAGATCATCGAGCGGACGGCGGCGGGGATGCGGGCGATCGGTCATGCCGCTGTGGTCGAGAACCCGAACCTGAATGGTGCCCGCAACGTCCGCTTGCTCGGTGGCTTGCGGCAGCAAATGCGCTTTCTCCAGCATGTCGACCCTGCGATCTCGCGCAAGCGATCGATCGAGGGGATCGCGATCAAGTCCGACGCCAAATTGGGAGTGGTCGAGATCGAGCCGCTCGGGCGCGAGATGGAACTGTTCGACATCTCCACTGGCACCGAAGACTTCATCGCCAATGGGGTCGTCAGCCACAACTGCTTCGCTCGGCGCACTCACGCCTATCTCGATCTCGATCCGGGGCGGGACTTCGAGCGGGAGATCATCGTCAAGGTCAACGTGCCGGAGCTGCTGCGGGCGGAGCTGGCGCGGCCGAGTTGGGAGCGGGACCTGGTGGCGCTGGGGACCAATACGGATCCCTACCAGTGGGTCGAGAGCCGCTACCGGATGATGCCCGAGATCCTCGAGGCGCTGGAGGCGGCGGAAACGCCGGTTTCGGTCCTGACCAAGTCGCCGCTGGCGATGCGCGACGTGAAGATCTACGAGCGGATGGCGAAGAAGAAACGACTGCCGGTCTCGGTGAACATGTCGGTGCCGACGCTGGACGAGGATGTCTGGCGGGCGACCGAGCCGCACACGCCGAGCCCGGCCGCCCGGCTCGACGCGGTTGCCGAGTTGCGCCGCCGCGGGATCGATTCCGGCGTCCTCATCGCCCCGCTGATGCCGGGCATCAACGACGACCCCGAGCAGGTGCGCCCGATCGTCGAGAAGGCGCGCAAGGCCGGCGCCACCTTCCTCGGCGGCGTCGCCCTCCACCTCCGCGGCGAGGTCAAGGACGTCTTCTTCGCCTGGCTCGAAGCCAAACGCCCCGACCTCCTGCCCAAATACGAACAGCTCTACCCGGGCGAGCGCGCCTACATGAAGCCGGAGCAGCGCAAACGTGCCACCCGCGCGGTGCGCGGCTGGGGAAGTGGCAGAGTCACCAACAACGGATCGAGAAGAGGGTCTGCCGCGAGGGATTCTCGGGCGGGTGGCGCGGGGGAGGGGTCCTCGCCCGCAGCGCCGTCCCGCGAGGACGAGGGCCCCTCCCCCGCGACAGGACCCGCTCGCCAACCGCTCCTACAGCCGTCCCTCTTCTAGTCGCCTTCGTCGAGCTCCGCGAAGGTGCACTCTCGCGGCGCTTTGTCATCCCGGAAGCGGTGGAAGCGAGCGCCGTGGCGGATGCGCCCGCCGGCGGCGTGGTCGTAGCCGACCTCGATCACCAGCTCGGGGCGCAGCGCTACCCACTCGAGGTCGCGGCCGCCGGTCCAGCGGCTGGGCTCGGCGCTGCCGCTCTCGCCGGTCTCCAGCGGCGCCAGCATCGAGCGCATCGCCCGTTTCGCCTCTTTGCTGAAGCCGGAGATGTGGCCGACCGAGTGCAGCTCGCCGTCGTCTCCGTTGAGGCCGAGGATCAGCGAGCCGACGGTGCCCTCCTCTTTGCCCGGCCGCCAGCCCATCACCACGCAGTCGATCGTGCGCTCGCGCTTGACCTTGGCCATGCCGCGCCGTTTGCCCGGCTCGTAGATCGCGTCGAGCTGCTTGGCCATCACGCCCTCGCCGGTCCGCAGCCACTTCTCCGCCGCCGCCGGGTCCGGCGTCAGCGGCGTCAGCTCGAGATCGGCCTGCGCGGCGATCGCCTCCAGCCGCCGCCGGCGCTCCGCCAGCGGCGTCTCCAGCAGGTCCTCGTCACCCTCAGCCAGCAGGTCAAAGACGACGTAGGAGACCGGGATCTCCTTCGAGAGCAGTTCGATCCGCGATTGCGCCGGGTGGATCCGTTCCTGCAGGGCGTCGAATTCGAGGTTGCCGTCGCTGTCGCGGATCACCAGCTCGCCGTCGAGCACCCAGCGCCCCGGGGCGAAGCTCAGCTCCGGGAAGTAGCGGCGCAGCTCTTTACCGCTGCGCGACTGCACGTAGAAGTCGTCGCCGTCGACGAAGACGATCGCCCGGAAGCCGTCGAGCTTCGGCTCATACGCCCACTCCTCTCCTTCCGGCAGCTGTTTGCGCGTCAGCGCCAGCTGCGGCTTGATCGGCGGCGAGAGCGGAAGGGTCACGCGCTGCGAGCTTACGGCTCAGCTGGTGCTGCTGGTCCGCTCGCGCCGCTCGCGGCTCTCGCGCGGGTCCGGGACCGGTACCGCCGCCAGCAGTTTCTTCGTGTAGTCGTCGCGCGGGTGCTCGCAGACCTGGTCGGCGCTGCCCTCCTCGACGATTTTGCCCTTGTTCATTACCGCGATGCGGTCGGAGATGTGGCGGACGACGCCGATGTCGTGGGCGACGAAGAGGTAGGTGAGCCCCAGCTCGTCCTGGAGGTCGTCGAGCAGGTTGACGATTTGGGCCTGGATCGAGACGTCGAGCGCTGAGACCGGCTCGTCGGCGATCACCAGTTTCGGCCGCAGCGCCAGCGCCCGGGCGATCCCGATCCGCTGCCGCTGCCCGCCCGAGAACTCGTGCGGGAAGCGGTTGTAGTGCTCGCTGGAGAGGCCGACCCGCTCCAGCAGCTCCTGCACCCGCCGCCGCAGCTCGCCGCCGGAGGCGACGCCCTGCCGCTTCAGCGGGTCGCCGACGATCTGCCCCACCCGTTTGCGCGGGTTAAGCGAGGCGTAGGGGTCCTGGAAGATCATCTGCATCTGGCGCCGCAGCGGCCGCATCTGCCGCCGCCCCAGGCCGGCGATCTCCTCTCCCTCGAAGCGGACCGAGCCCGAGGTCGGCTTGAGCAGTTGCAGGACCGCCCGGCAGGCGGTCGACTTGCCGCTGCCCGACTCGCCGACCAGCCCCATGGTGGTCCCCGGCTCGATGCTGAAGCTGATGCCGTCGACCGCCCGCACCTGGTCGACTTCGCGGTCGATCAGGATCCCGCTCTTGACCGGGAAATGCTTGACGAGGTCGGTGACCTCCAGCAGCGGTGCCCCGCTCATGGCGTCGGCGCCTCCAGCCCGATCTGGCCGGCGACCTGGCGCTTCTCCCGCTTCTGCTCCGGCGTCAGCCAGCAGCGGTCGCGGTGCTGCGGCGCCTCTGCCAGTCGCGCCTCCAGCCCCGGCACCTGCGGGCACTTGCCGAACTCGTGCGGGCAGCGCGGCCGGAAGGCGCAGCCGTGCGGCAGGTCGAGCAGCGAGGGCGGCGCCCCGCTGATCTGCGGCAGTCGCTTCGGCCGCGGCCGGTCGAGCCTGGTCAGCGAGCCCAGCAGGCCCCAGGTATAGGGGTGCTGGGGGTCATAGAAGATTTCGTCGAGCCCGCCCTGCTCGACCACCTTGCCGCCGTACATCACCAGCACCCGGTCGGCGACCTCGGCGACGACTCCGAGGTCGTGGGTGATCAGGATCGTCGCCAGCCCGCGTTCGCGGTTGAGGTCCTCGAGCAGGTGCAGGATCTGGGCCTGGATGGTGACGTCGAGCGCCGTCGTCGGCTCGTCGGCGATCAGCACCTCCGGCTCCAGGGCCAGCGCCATCGCGATCATCGCCCGCTGCCGCATCCCGCCCGAGAACTCGTGCGGGTAGGAGTCGACCCGCCGCTCGGCCTCGGGGATCCCGACCGCTTCGAAGAGCTCGACGGCGCGCGTTCGCGCCGCGGCCTTGGAGACGTCCCCGCGGTGGGCCCGCATCGCCTCGGCGATCTGGCGGCCGATCTTGTAGACCGGGTTGAAGGAGGTCATCGGGTCCTGGAAGATCATCGCGATCCGCTCGCCACGCAGCCGCCGCAGCGTCGCGTCGCCAGCGTCGATCAGCTCCTCGCCCTCCAGCTTCACCGAGCCCTCGATCCGCGAGTTCTGCGACCGGGTCAGCCCCATGATCGTCTGCGCGGTGACGCTCTTGCCCGAGCCCGACTCGCCGACGATCGCCAGCACCTCGCCCGGCCGCAGGTCGAAGCTGACCCCGTCGACGGCCTGCAGCAACCCGCCTTCGGTGGCGAAGCCGACCCGCAGGTCGCGCACGGAGAGGATCGGCGCCGCGCTCACCGGGCCGAGGCCCCCAGCCGCACCCGCGGGTCGAGGTAGGCGTAGGCGATGTCGACCAGGGCGTTGACGAAGACCACGAAGAAAGCCCCGTAAAGGGTGACGCCCATGATCGGGGGAAGTTCCAGCTTGCCGATCGATTCCGCCGCGTAGAGGCCGACGCCTTCGATGTTGAAGAAGGATTCGGTGATGATCGCGGTGCCCGCGACGGTGGCGCCGAAGTCGAGCCCGAACAGGGTGACGATCGGGATCAGCGAGTTGCGTAGTACGTGTCGCATCATCACTTGCCGCTCGCTCAACCCCTTGGCCCGTGCGGTCCGGACGTAGTCCTCGTTCATCACGTCGAGCATGTTCGAACGCAGCACCCGGCTGTAGAAGCCGATCGAGAGGATCGCCACCGTGAGCCAGGGCAGGATCAGGTGGGTGAACCATTCCCACGGTTCTTCGGTCAGCGGCACATAGCCGGAGCTGGGGAAGATTTCCAGCTTGTAGGTGAGGAGGTAAATGAGGACAGGCGCGATCAGGAATACGGGTATCGAGATTCCCGCGACAGAGAGCCCGGTGAGGAACTTGTCGAGTAGGCCACCGGCTCTGACGGCGGCGATATAGCCGAGCAGCAGGCCAAAGAAGAGCCAGATGATCCCGGCGCCGATACTGAGCGAGAGGGTGGCTGGGATGCCTTCGGCTATCCGTTCGTCGACCGGGATTCGCGGCGAGTAGGAGGTCAGTTCGCCGTTGAAGACCTTCTTCATCATCGTCACGTACTGCGTCGGCAGCGACTTATCGAATCCCCATTCCTCTTCGACGTTTTTGATCAGGGTCGGTTCCGCGTTCTTGCCGGCGATCCGTATCGCAGGGTTTGAGTTGGGAATGACGTTGAAGACGAGGAAGACCAGCACCGAAACGACGAACAGGACGATCACCATTCCGGCCAGGCGTCTGACGATGAAGCGCAGCATCAGACCGACGTGCCCTCTGGCTCGACCATCCCAGCGTGCGCCTCGAGCCGCACTTTCGAGCGCGGGTCGAGCGCATCACGCAGGCCGTCGCCGACGATGTTCAGCGAGAGCACCGTCAGCATGATCATCACGCCGGGGATGATCGCCAGCAGCGGCTGCGTCGTCAGCAGCTCCTCGCCGATCGAGATCATCGATCCCCAAGAGGAGTTCGGAGGTTGAACGCCGGCGCCGAGGAACGAGAGGGCTGCCTCGAACAGCATGTTGGCGGCAATGTTGAGGGCGAAGAAGACGATGATCGTCGAGGCCAGGTTGGGCAGGATCTCGGCGAACATCACCCGCAGCCCCCCCGCCCCCTGGGCGATCGCGGCCTCGACGAACTCTTTCTCGCTCAGGGCCAGCACCTCGCCGCGCAGGGGTCGCGCCATGTAGGGCACGGTGAAGATGCTGATAACGAAGATGGGCACCCAGATCGAACCGCCCGACAGTTCGAGCGGCCCGATCTTCAGCCCGCCGACGGCGAGCGAGACCCCCAGCGCGATCCCGAACAGCAGCACCGGCAGCGACCAGAGCACGTCGAGCACGCGGGCGATCACGGCGTCGACCCAGCCCCGGTAGTAGCCGGCGAGGAGGCCGAGCACGATCGCCGCCAGGGTCGTGATCAAGCCGGAGACGATGCCGATGAAGAGCGAGGTGCGACCGCCGTACATCAGCCGCACCATCTCGTCGCGGCCGAGGCGGCTGTCGGCGCCGAGGAAGAACTTGCCACCCGCTTCGAACCACTGGGGGCCGATCGGGATCCCGGCCGGCGAGACGATTTCCCGGGTTTCGCTGCCGACGTGGAGCTTCTCCAGCGTGTGGGTCTGGTTGGGTCCGGTGTGGGCGACGTGGTTGGCCCAGAGCGGCGCCACCAGCACGAAGAGAACGATCAGGAAGAAGAGGACTAGGAAGGCGACCGCGACGCGGTTGCGCAGGAAGCGCCTGAAAGCGAGGCTCCAGGGGCCCCGCGCATCGCCGGAGACGCCCTCCATCGTCGGCCTACTTGAATTCGAAGCTGGTTAGGTGCTCGAAGAACGTCGGGTTGTAGACGATGTTTTCGAGATTGATCGCGCTGGAGACGAAGGTGTCGAGGGTGCGGTTGCCGTACGGGGCGTATGGCGCTTCTTCCATGAACTTCTTGTCCATCTCCGCGTACCGCTTTTCCTGGTCGGGGCCGAGCGGCTGTTCGCCCAGTTCCTTCATTTCCTTGTCCAGCGCCTTGTTTTCCATTTGCGGCAAGTTGTAGTTGTTGGTCGGCTGGATGCTTTCGCCGTTCAGCAGCGGCTGGAAGAAATCGTTCGGGTGCGGGTAGTCCTGGTACCAGTCGGCCCAGCCGGCGTCGAGGTCCGGCGTGCTGAGGTTGCCGATCACCGTGAAGTAGTTGTCGGCGTTGAGGATTTTCAGCGTCGTGTGGAAGCCGAGTTGCTTGAGCACGCTGTCGAAGTATTCGCCGGCTTCGTTGTTGGGGCTTTCGGTATCCGTCCAGACGGTGATGTCCATGTCGGAGGGGTGCGCTTCTTTGATCATCGCCTTTGCTTTGGCGAGGTTGTGCGGGTACAGCTCGAATTTCTCGTAGCCGGGCATCCCCGGGGGCAGGATTTGCTGGGTGGCCGAGAGCGTGCCGGCGTAGATCCGTTCCAGCGCCGCCGGGTCGACCGCGTAGTTGACGGCCTGCCGCACCTTGACGTCGCTGAACGGCGGTTCTTTCGTGTTCATCCAGAAGAAGTAGGTGCTGATCGTCGACCGTTCGACGAACTGCGTGCCTTCGTATTTGGCCTTGACTTCCTGGTAGCGCGAGGCCGGGATCGGGTTCTGCATCCAGTCGTAGCGACCCTGTTCGACGTCGTTGACCTGCGTCTGCGGGTTGCGGATGATCGTCACGGTGGCGCCGTCGACATGGCCGCTCGGGTATTCCGGCATCGCCTTCGAGTTGGCTTTGGCCCAGTAGGGATTGCGTTTGTATTCCCAGCCCCGGCCCGGCTGCGATTTGGTGATGACGTAGGGCCCGGTGCCGGGCGGCGGGTTGGCGGAGAGGTCTTCGTCGGGCGTCCCCGGCGGCACCGGAGCGACGAACATCAGCGCTAGCTCGTTGGTGAAGGTGCCCCGCGGTTTGACCAGGTTGATGACGATTTCGCCGGTCGTGTCGTTGGTCTTGACGCCGGGAATGCCGCCGCTCTTCGTTTCGGCGAACTTTTCGGCGCCGACGATGTCGGTGTAGAAGGGCGAGCCGCCGGAGTTGGTCTTGAACATCCGTTCCAGCGCGTAGGTGAAGTCCGAGGCCTTGACCGGCTGGCCGGTCGAGTATTTGAGACCGGGGCGCAGGAACATCGTGTAGGTCCTGCCGCCGTTGCTGATCTTCGGCATTTCTTTGGCCAGGCCGGGGATGACTTCGCTGCCTTCCTTGCCTTCGGCGCCCTTGTAGGTGAGCAGCGGGATGTAGACCTCGCCCATCGCCGTCCAGCCTTCGGCCGTGTAGGACAGTTGCGGGTCCATGTAGTCCGGGAACGAGGCGTAGGTGATCTTGAGGATCCCGCCTTCCTTGCCGCTGGAGCCGCTGCTGCCGCAGGCTGCCAGTCCAATTGACGACAGCGCTGCAACTGCGAGCAGCGAAAAGACCGCGACGAACTTCCTCAAGGCGACACCTCCGGATTCGTACGGACAGGCCTGCTCCCTGGAATCAACTCCAGCACAACGTCGTTACCCCCGTCAAGCGGGGTTGAATCAGGCGTCGCTGCGCGCTCAGGCCAGTTGTAGCCAAGCAGTGGAGCCATTAACGCGACTATGGCGAACACACCGGCGCCAGCGACGAGAAAGGTCGCTCGCGGGTCGATAACGGAGGCGACGACGCCGCCGAGAATGAAGCCGATACCGGGCATCGCCGCCCCGATCGACTCCAGCACGCTGATCACCCGGGCTTGCATCTCCGCCGCCGTCAGCTCCTGCACGGCGCTGATCGCCGAGACCCACTGGACGCCGTTGCCGGCGCCGCCGATGACCGAGGCAACGCAGGCGAGCGCCAGGTTGGGCGCCGCCGCCAGGCCGAGGTAGCCGGCGCCGACGGCGAGCGTGCTGAAGAAGAGGAGAACGGGGAGGGGGGCGCGGCGGATCGCGGCGAAGACGAGGCTGCCGAGGACCATGCCGACGCCCCAGGCGGTCAGCATCAGGCCGTAGCCGGAGTCGCTCGTGCCCAGCGTTTCCTTGGCGTAGATCACCTCGACCGGGATCACGGCGGCGAAGAAGACGAAGGCGGCGCCCTGGGCGATGAGCAGGCGCCGCAGCCGCTTATCGTCGCGCAGGTAGGCGACGCCAGCCTTGACGCGCTCGCGCATCCGCCCGGGTTCGGGCTCGGCCTGGGGGAGAGGGCCAGCGGTCAGCAGGATCCAGGCGATCGCGTAGAAGGAGATCGCGTCGAGTAGCAGCGCCGTCTGCACGTCGAAGCCGGCGACGACGAGACCGGCCAGCGCCGGGCCCAGCGCGGCGCCGGCGGTGAAGGCGATGTTGAGCAGGGCGTTGCCCGCCCGCAGTTCGCCCGTCGGCTCGAGCAGCGCCGCGACGACGGCCCGGGTCAGCGAGCGGCCGGTCAGCGCCAGGGCGCCGTCGACGGTGGCAACGACGATCACCGCCGCCAGCGAGAAGTGGTCGGCGAGCAGGGCGAGGGCCCCGAAGGCGGCGGCCTCGCCGCAGTAGATGACCGGCAGGACGAAGCGCGGCGGCCGCCGCTCACTCCTGGTCACCAGCAGCGGCGCCAGCAGGGCGGGGAGGAATCTCGTGCCGAGGAAGAGCCCGGCGGTCGCCAGAGCGCTGTCGGTGCGATCGAAAACCAGCACGGAGAGGGCCACAACCCCCATCCAGTCGCCCAGCTCGTTGATCGCGTAGGTCGCGGCCAGGCGCCGAAAGGTCGCTCCGCGCAGAGGGGTCAGGAGCCCGCGCCTACCCATGCCTGGACATTCCTCCTACTGAATTCATGCACAAGTTTCCGTGCAGATGCACAACTTTTCGACAACCTGTGCTACAAGTTGCGCAGCGATTGAGCAGGTTTTGAATCAAAAGCACGGCTACGCGGCTTCAACTTAAAGGAGGACAGGGCATGGGTTTCAAACACTAGATCTTCTAAAGAGCGCTGAATCAGCGCTCGAGCTTGTGAAGGGCACCCGGTCTCCGGGTGCCCTTCTTTTTGCCCGCGGCGCCCCGAAGCCTGCTCGCGGTGGCCGCGAATGGCGTCTTGCAGGAGCCCGGTCATACGGCTAAAGCGCTTGTAAGGGCGCTCTGTGCGGGGTAATTTCAGCCGGCACCCTTGATGCGGCTGCGTTCGGCCTGCGCAGGGATCAGCGGTCATTTGCTGAATCTGCGGTCAGCCGGCGCAACCCCGCGGACCGCCGAGGCCCCCGAACATGGAACAGACGCGACCCAGTACGAAGATGACGGTGGCTCAGGCCTGCGCCCTCGTTGTCGCGGTCGCGGTCGCGGCGGTCACCGCCACCACGGCCGACTGGGACTTCGCCCTGCTGGGCATCCTGCTCGCCTTCTCGATCTTCAGCGACCTGACCGCGATCAGCACCTCCTCGCGGGTCAAGCTCTCCGGCAGCTTCCTGCCGATCGTCCTCGCCATGGCCCTGCTCGGCGGGCCGCCGGCGGCGGTGATCGGCGTCGTCAGCATCCTCGTCGGCACGCTGGTCAACCAGCGCAACGCCCTCCACTTCTTCCTCAACAACCTGCTGACCTACATGGTCTTCCCGCTGGCCGGCGGCCTGCTCTTCCACGAGATCCTGATTGCCACCGGCGTCACCCCCGCCGACGCCGTCTTCTACCTGATGGTCTTCGCCCTCTTCCAGGTGGCGCTGGCGATCAACTTCGTGATGATCGCCGGCTACGGCTGCTACATCGAACGCTCGCCCTTCTCGGCCAAGCTGCGGGTGCTGGTGCCGGTGCTGCCCTCCGAGTTCGCCAGCGCCATGCTGGCGGCCGCGGTCGCCTTCATCTACCACCAGATCGGGCTCGCCGGGATCGCCCTCTCCGGCATCGTCATCATCACCTTCCAGTACCTGCTCGGGGCCCTGATCCTCTCCCAGGAGCGGGCCGAGGAGCTGGAGCTGCGCAGCAAGCAACTGGCCAGCTTCCAGGTCGGGATGTTGAGCGCGATGCTGCGCACGCTCGACCTCCGGGACCAGATGACCGCCCGCCACAGCGCCGCCGTCGCCCGTTACTCGCGGGCGATCGCCCAGCGGGCCGGCTACTCGCGCCGCGAGGAGGAGCTGGTCCACATCGCGGCGCTGCTGCACGACATCGGCAAGTTCATCCTTCCCGACCGCATCCTCAAGGCCAACGTGCCGCTGACGGACGAGGACTGGATGCTGATCAAGCGCCACCCGCAGCAGGGGGCGCGCGTCGTCTCCTCGCTCGACGGCTACGGCCCGGTGGCGGAGATCATCCTTGCCCACCACGAGCGGATCGACGGCAAAGGCTATCCACGCGGTTTGGCCGGGGACGAAATCCCCGAGCTGGCCCGGATCATCTCCGTCGCCGACACCTACGACGTGATGACCGCGCGCGACTCCTACCGGACGCCGATGTCCAGCCACGACGCGATCGTCGAGCTGCGCCGCGTCGCCGGCAAACAGCTCGACGCCCGCTTCGTCGAGGTCTTCATCGAGCTGCTCGAAGGCCAGGACGTCTCCTTCCAGCACAGCGAGGCCGCCGACTTCGAGAAGGAGCTGGCGCTCGAGGCGCGGATCGCCGAGACCGCCAGCCCCGCCGGCGCCGGTACCAGCCGCTTCCAAGTCGCCGGCGTCAACTAGCGCCGCCGCGCTGCGGCCCGGTACGGTTCGGCCCGCATGCGCGCCGTCACCTTCCAGGCCCCCGAGGAAGTCCGGATCGAGGAGAAGCCCGCGCCCGAGCTGCACGCTGCCGACGACGCCATCGTCCGCATCGAGGCGAGCGGGATCTGCGGCTCGGACCTGCACATCTACCACGGCCGCGTCCCGGTCGAGCAGGGCTTCACGATCGGCCACGAGTTCGTCGGCACGGTGCTGGCGGCGGGCGAGGACGTCGAGCGGGTCGCGGTCGGCGACCGCGTGCTCGGCTGCTTCCACACCGCCTGCGCTACCTGCGCCTCCTGCCTGCGCGGCGATTATCACCGCTGTCGCAACGGCCAGACCTTCGGTCACGGCTCCAAGCTCGGCGACCTGCAGGGCGCCCAGGCTGAGCAGCTTCTGGTGCCGCGCGCCAACCTCACCCTGCGCCGTGTCCCCGAGGGGATGTCGGCGGAGGTCGCCCTCTTCGCCGGCGACGTGATGGGGACCGGCTACCATGCTGTCGCCCACGCCGACATGAAGGCCCGGCGATTCCGTCGCCGTGCTCGGGCTCGGCCCGGTCGGCCTCTGCGCCGTGCAGGCGGCTCTCGCCGGCGGCGCCGCCCAGGTCTTCGCGATCGACACCGTCGAGCAGCGGTTGGCGATGGCGGCGGAGTTCGGCGCCACGCCGCTGCACCTGAGCGAGGACGAGCCGAAGCGTGCGGTGCGGGCGGCGACCGACGGCGGCGTCGACGTCGCCGTCGACGCGGTCGGCGACCCCGGCCCGCTGGAGCTGGCGATCAGCCTCGCCCGCGACGCCGGCACCGTCTCTGGGATCGGCGCCTACGCCGGTCGCGGCGAGGTGCCGCTCGGCCTCGCCTGGCTGAAGGGCCTGCAACTGCGGCTCGGTCTCGCCAACGTGATCGCCCATGTCGACCGCGTGCTGGCGCTGATGGAGGCCGGCAAACTCGACCCGGCGCCGCTGGTCACCCATCACATGCCGCTCGACGAGGCGGCTGAGGCCTACCGGCTCTACGACCGGCGCGAAGCGCTGAAGATCGTCCTCACTCCATAAGCTGAGCGCGTGCGCGGGAGGCGCATCGCCATCGCAGCATTGCTCGTCGTCTCGTTCGCTGCGGCCGAGGCGGGCGACGCCGTGGCCTGCTCCTGCGCGCCGACGACCCCGGCGGAGTCACTCGCCGCGGCGGATGCGGCGATCGTCGGCCGCCTTCTCACCGTGGCGCCGCACGGCCCGGGGCGAGCCGAGTATCGCTACCGCGTCGTCCGCGTTTTCCGCGGCGAGCGATGAGGTCCGCGTGGGCACGGTGCTCCGCGTCCTCAGCGGCCGCGACTCCGCCGGTTGCGCGCTGCCGACCCGCGCCGAGCGCAACTATGGCCTCTTCCTGCTCGGGCACCGCGGCCGCTGGGCCTCGGGGATCTGCGGGGTGCTGGCGCCGCGGCGGCTCTGGCAGGCGGCCCAGGGCGCCTCCGCGTCAGGATCCGAGGCGGGCGACGCCGGAATTCGCTGTGCCAGTTGACTAGGACAGCCAAGTACAGATACTGTGTCGCTGGATGGCACAGCCTGACCTAAGCCCCGGCCCCAATCCCTTCGCGACCGATCCCGGCGACGAGCTGCCGGTCGGCCTGCAACTGACCTGGCGCCTGCGGGCGCTGATCTCCACCGGCCAGCTTGCGGCGGGGGAGCGGTTGCCCAGCTTCCGCCGCCTCGCCGAGTGGGCGGGCGTGAACGTCAACACCGTTCGCGCTGTCTACGAGGGGCTCGAGCGCGAGGGCTTGGTCGTCAGCAGGCAGGGCCAGGGCACCTTCGTCGCCGACGGGGTCGATCCCGCCCCGGAGCTGGAGGAGATCGCTGCCGACGCGCTGCGGCGCGCGGCCGACGCGGGGTTGGGTCCGCGCGAGCTGGCGATCGTCGCTATGGCCTGCGCCAGTCTTCCCGGTCAGTCGGACCCGGAGGTGCCGCCGGAGGCAGCGGCACTTCCGGGGCTCGACAAGGAGAGCGAGGCGATCGAGGTACGGCAGGAGCTGCGCCGGCAGATCGCCAGGCTGGAGGCCGAGCTGGCCGCCTACGCCCGCGACCTGATTCCGGGGGAGATGCCGACGGCGCCGCGGCGGGCGGAGGCCCACGTCGCCGGCGTGCAGGAGTTGGAGCAAACCCGCGACACGCTGATCGCGCAGCTCTCAGAAGCGCAGCACGCGGCGGAGCAGCGGGTGCGAGGAGAAGCTCAAGAGCGTGGACCGCTGGGCAGGGCGATGAGCTGGTGGCGAGCGAAGCCGTAGCCAAAAAAGGGCTCGTGCAGCGCGAAACGGCGCTCAGGCAAGGACTGGGCCCGATCGGCTCTGCCTTCACCGAGGTGGGGAACATGATGATCCTCACCGCCAAAACGATCGTCTCCGCGGTGAAGCGGCCCTACCCCTACGGCGAGGAGCTCGTCTGGCAGTTCCTCTTCGTGCTGAAGCTCTCCTGGTTCCCGCTGATGCTCTCGACCTTCGCCCTCAACCTGGGGGCGCCGGGCCTGCAGGCGGCCGGCATCCTCTCGCTGTTCGGCGCCCTCGACCGGCTCGGCGGCTT
This sequence comes from uncultured Actinomycetes bacterium, assembly GCA_963708405.1. Classification (GTDB taxonomy): domain Bacteria; phylum Actinomycetota; class Thermoleophilia; order Solirubrobacterales; family 70-9; genus VAYN01. The sequence goes on along the minus strand of CAVPSL010000001.1, from coordinate 93,090 downwards.
CTTCGTGGTGACGGCGGTGCGCTGGATCGGGCCGTTGGTGACCGCGGTCGTGGTCGGCGGCGTCGCCGGCACCGCGATCACCGCTGACCTCGGCGCCCGGAAGATCCGCGAGGAGCTCGACGCCCTGCAGGTGCTCGGGGTCGACCCGATCAAGAACCTGGTCGTGCCGCGCTTCCTCTCGCTGATGGTCGTCACCGCCCTGCTCGATGTCTTCGCGATCGTCTTCGGGCTCAGCGCCGGCATCGCCGCCGAGCTCATCTACGACCAGTCGCTCGGCGGCTTCTTCGCCACCCTCTTCACCAACGCGACCGTCACCGACATCGCCGTCTCGGTCCTGATGTGCACGATGTTCGGGGCGATCATCGCCGTGATCTGCTCCTACAAGGGGATGACTGCGTCCGGAGGCGCCGAGGGAGTCGGCCGCGCCGTCAACCAGGCGGTGGTGATCTCCTTCGTCAGCGTCTTCTTCTTCCAGTTCGTCGTCACCTCGATCGTGCTCGCCACCAACCCGCAGTTGCAGTCGATCCGGTGAATCCCGACCGCCCTCTGATCGGCTGGCTCGACGGGCCGCGCGAATGGCTCGACGCTTTCGGCGAGATCGCCCGCTTCGGCTCGCGCGTCGCCGGCATCGTCCTCACCGGCCGCGCCTTCCGCTTCTTCGGCGAGGGCCTACGGCAGGCGGGCATCCTGATCTTCGGCTCGGCCCTGATTATCTGGGCCTTCGTCTTCATCATCGGCCTGCAGTGCGGGATCCAGGGCGCCTACTTCAACCGCTCCGTCGGCGCGCCCTCGCTGGCCGGCCTCTTCTCCTCCTACTGCGACCTGCGCGAGGCGGTGCCCTACGCCTTCGGCTACATCCTCGCCGCCAAGGTCGGGACCGGGATCGTCGCCGAGCTCGGCGCGATGCGAATCTCGGATGAGATCGACGCCCTCGAAGTGATGGGCATCGAACCGGTCACCTTCCTCGCCGCGACGCGCCTGCTCGGCGCCTGGATCGCGATCCCCTTCATCTACCTGGTCGGGATCGGCGTCGCCTACTTCTCCAGCTACATCGCCGTCGTCCAACAGGTTGGCGACGTCTCCTCCGGCGGCTACTTATTGATCTTCTGGAAATTCCAAAGTCCGCCCGACGTCTTTTTCAGCCTGATCAAGGGCATGGTGATGGCGACGATCATCGTGCTCGTCGGCTGTTATTACGGCTATACGGCTTCCGGCGGCCCGATCGGCGTGGGCACGGCGACGGCGAAATCGATGGTGGTCAACATCATCATCGTCCACATCGTCGGCATGCTCGGCACCGTGATCTTCTGGGGATCGAATCCCCGGGCACCGATAGGCGGCTGAGCCCGCGCTAGCGGGCTGCAGTCGCCGGCTGCCGCGCCGGCTGGCGGTGGCGCCGGTAGGTCTCTTCGACCCAGACGTAGCCGGGGCGCTCGCGCAGCGGCTCGCGGAATGCTTCGAGGGCGGCGGGCATTTCTTCGTCCGGGCGGCACCGGTCCGCCCTTGGGGCCGATCACGGGATAGAAGAGTGAGGCGGCGGTGAGGTCGGCGACGCTAAAGCTCTCGCCAGCCAGGTACTCGCCGCCGTTCGCCTCCAGCTCGGCCTCGAGGCGGTCGAGCGCGGCGACGACCTTGACGCGCGCGACCTCGGCGCCGGCGCTGCTGTTGGCGCCGAAGCGGAGGCTGGTGTAGGCGCGGGCATAGGCGCCGACCAGACCCTGGTAGCGGTTGAGCGGGGCCGGCACGGCACGCGCCGCGACCCGGCCGAAGGCGGCGGGGTCGTTGATCAGCTCATAGAAGGCGACGTGACGGGCGTAGGGGCCAAGCTCCTCGTCGAAGAAGTCCTCCAGCTCCAGCGCTCGCCGCCGTTGCTCGGGGTCGGCGGGGTAGAGGGGCGGCTCCGGGTAGCGCTGCTCGAGCGCGGCGATCACGGCGGTCGAGTCGCCGATCGCCTGGCCGTCCAACTGCAGCACGGGGAAGGTCTTGTGGCGACCGCCGGTGAGGGCGAGGGCGAAAAGCATGTGCGCGCCCGGCAGCGGGGCGCGGCGGCGATGGGGGATGCCCTTGTGGTCGAGCGCCCAGCGCGCCTTCTCGCTGTAGTGCGAGGGTGGGAGCTGCCAGAGGGTGAGGGTCGAGTCGCTCATTGCGTCAGCTTCCTGCGCCTGCCAGCATAAGCCCGATGGCGCTACTGAGCGATTCCGAGGTCGAGGCGCGCCTCGCCGGGCTCTCCGGCTGGGAGCGCGAGGGCGAGGAGATCGTCAGGCGCTTCCAGCGCGGCGACTTCGTCGGCTCGGTCCGTTTCGTCGACTCCCTGGTCGCGCCGGCGGAGGAGATGGGCCATCACCCGGACCTGGAGATCTCCTGGGACACGGTGACGGTGCGGATCTCGACCCACTCCGAGGGCGGCCTCACCGCCGCGGACTTCGAGCTGGCCGCGAAGGTCGACGCTCTCGCCTGATGGCGAAGCGCAAGAAGCCGCGCCGGCCGCGCGAGAAGATTGTCGCGATCGACTACACCGACTCGGAGGGAAACGTGCTGAGTCTGCGCGACTCGCTCAGCGCCGGCGACGATCGCCAAGATCGGCGAGCCGCCGGCGGGAAACGCGACGACCCAGGAGGACGCCTGGCGCCGTCGCTCCGAGGTGCTGTTCGAGCGGCTGGCGGTGCGCTGGGAGATCGCCGGCCTGCCGCTGACCGACCAGAAGATGCTGCTCGGCCGCTACCGCATGGCCGACTCCGAGACGCAGCGCTGGGTGCGGCAAACGATCGCCGCCCACCTCGAGCGCCACATCCCCGAGCTGGCGGGCTGATGCCCGAGGAGCTGCGGGTGAACGAGCGGCTGGCGCTGCCGCTGGCCGAGATCGAGCTGCGCACCAGCCGTTCCTCGGGGCCGGGCGGGCAGCACGCCAACGTCACCGCCTCGCGGGTGGAAGCGGTCTTCGACGTCGCCGCCTCGGCGACTCTCGACGAGCGCCAGCGGGCGCGGCTGCTGGAACGGGCTGGCCCGGTCGTGACCGCGGTTGCCCAGGATGCCCGCAGCCAGACGCGCAATCGCGAGCTCGCCCTGGAACGGCTGGCGGCGAAGCTGGCGGCGGCGCTGCGGGTGCCGCGGCGGCGGCGGGCGACGAAGCCGACGCGGGCATCGCGCGAGCGCCGGCTGCAGCAGAAGCGCCGCGCCGGCGAGCGCAAGCAGGCGCGCCGCCGCCCCGCGGCCGAGGACTAGCGCGCTAATCTCGTGGCGATGTCCCGGCTGAGAGCAGCGAGTTTCGGCTTTGTCATGGTCTTGCTTGCGATCTTCGCGGTGGTCGCTGGCCCGGCGGCGAGCGCGACCAAGCCGAAGCCGATCCTCTGGAAGAGCTACGGCAAGCCGGCGACCAGCGAACCAGCCCGGATCGACATCGACTACGGCACCGGCGCCGCCTGGGCCGACCACCTGACCGAGTGGGAAGGCTGGGGCACCGCCCGGGCCACGGCCGAGGGCGTGCTGCACCTCAACTCCTGCCGTCCCTACTGCGCCGCCGGCAACTTCAAGGCCTACAAGGGCCGCGTCACCCTCTTCAAGGTCCGTCACTGCAGCGGCCAACGCCGCTACGTCGACATCAAGATCGTCCCCGAGAACCAGCCGAAGGCGACCTGGGGCAGCAACTGCGCCGGCGCCCAGATCGTCGCGCCGTAGCCGCGGCATCGGTTCCCGCCCCCAATCGGGGGGTGGGCGTGACGAAAGTCATTTGCGGGTGGAGCTAGTTCCCTAGGATCGGCGGTCTTGGCCAGCGCCGCCCCTCAGTCCGCCACCGGTCAGCCGGAGGCTCTCGACCGCGACACTTGGATCGTCGCTGGCGTCGTCCTGCTTGGGGCGATCATGTCGATCCTCGACACGACGGTGATCAACGTCGCGATCGACCGGCTGGCGATCGACTTCAACGCCTCGCTGACGACGATCCAGTGGGTGGTGACCGGCTACACGCTGGCCCTGGCGGCGGTGATCCCGCTGACCGGCTGGGCCGCTGACCGCTTCGGGACCAAGCGGATCTACCTCTGGTCGCTGGTGCTCTTCATGGTCGGCTCGATCCTCTCGGGTCTCGCCTGGAGCGCCGAGTCGCTGATCGCCTTCCGCGTCCTGCAGGGGATCGGCGGCGGCATGATCATGCCGGCGGTAATGACGATCATGACCAAGAAGGCCGGTCCGCAGCGGATCGGCCGGGTCATGGGTGTGCTCGGGGTGCCGATGTTGGTGGCGCCGATTTTGGGGCCGATCCTCGGCGGCTGGCTCGTCGACGACGTCTCCTGGCGCTGGATCTTCTTCATCAACGTGCCGATCGGGATCGTCGCCATCGTGCTGGCCTGGATCAAGCTCGAGCGCGACACGCCGCAGCCAGCGCACAAGCTCGACTGGCTCGGCATGGCGCTGCTCTCGCCGGGGCTGACCGCGCTGATCTTCGGCCTCGCCGAGTCTTCCGGTCCCGACGGCTTCGGCGCCATCAAGGCCTGGCTGCCGATCATCGCCGGCGCGCTGCTGATCGCCGCCTTCTTCTGGCATAGCTGGCGCAGCGAGGCGCCCCTGATCGACATCCGCACCTTCACCCATACCCGCGCCGGCGCCTCGGCGGTCCTCTTCATGCTCTTTTCGGTCGCCTTCTTCGGGGCGCTGCTGCTGATCCCGCTCTACTACCAGTCGGTGCGCGGCGCCTCGGCGCTGGAGTCGGGCCTGCTGCTGGCGCCGCAGGGACTGGGGGCGATGATCACGATGCCGCTGGCGGGGCGGCTCACCGACCGCTACGGCCCGACGATGTGGCCGGCCTGCGGCATTCCCCTGCTGGTGATCGGGATGTCACCCTTCGCCTTCGTCAGCGCCGACACCTCTTACCTGCTGCTCTGCAGCTTCGGCTTCGTGCTGGGGTTGGGGATGGGCCTCTCGATGATGCCGACGATGACCGCGGCGATGCAGGCGGTGCCGCCGGCGGCAATAGCGCGCACCAGCACGGCGATGAACATCATCCGCCAGTCGGGCGCCTCGATCGGCACCGCGATCCTCTCGGTCATTCTCGCCACCGAGATCAGCAGCAAGCTCGCCGCCGGCGCCTCGCCGTCCGGTGCCACCGGCTTCGAAGCGCTGCACAGCCTCTCGCCGGCGCAGCAGGCGGCGGTCGCGCCGCCCCTGGCAGAAGCCTTCGCCTCGACCTTCGTCTGGGCCCTGGCCCTGCTCGCCCTCGCCTTCATCCCGGCCCTGGCGATGGCAATCCGCAGCCGCCGCGAGGCACCGCCGGCAGGTGCGCAGCCGCAGGTGGCGCTGGACTAAGCGGGCCGGCTCGCCAGCCTGGCGAGCGCGTCACGGTCCTCGCGCAGCGCATCGCCGCCTGGCGCTCCCACCGCGAGGTCTTTGTCTACCTCAACAACGACTAGAAGGGCTACGCGCCCGCCAACGCGCGCTACCTCGACAGGGCATCATCAGCTCCGTGACCGTTGAGATCGCCGGTGCCCTGTTGCCCAACAGATTCGCTCGTCCCGTCGACGCCTTGAGCAAGGAGGAGAGGGGGATCGCCGAGGGAGCGCTCGCTACGGCGCGGGCAACCTTCGCGGATTTTTCCGATGCCCAGGAGTCCCACTATTACCGGGCCACCGATCTGTCGCCAGAGGAGACTTGGCGCGCGGTCACGGTCGAGGTGGCCCGAGTGACGGCCATCGCCGCGATCGAGGCTCGCGACGGTGGCTCACTGAGCACTGCGGATTTTCACGCGATTCACCAGGCCATCTTCGAGCCGGTTTCGGCGACCAGACTTTGGAACAGCGGAGATACGAGGAGGCCGTCAGCTACGGAATCGTTCTCGGCGACTTCCCCGATGGACTTCGGCACATGCGCCAGAACGGGATCAGTGACCGCTCGCTTCCTCGTCGGCTCCGGGAGATCAGCGCCGACCTGCGACTTGCCTTCGAGGAGAGCGACGCGATCGACCGGCGGGGCCAGTCCCATCGCCTCGTTGATGCGATTAGGCCGGCGGCGCGAGCGTACGCTCGATTCCTTGGTGGACATCCCTATTGGGACGGCAATGGGCGGACCGCGTTCCCGATTCTCAACTTCGCGTTGATCCGTCTCGGGCTATTGGCCATCGCCGTGCCGGAGACCGAAGAGTTCCACTGGTGTTTGGGGCAGGGCATGCGCCGGGACGGGAATGCAAGCTGGGAACCTCTGACTCTGTATCTGGAGAAGATCATTCGCAACTCCCAACCCGGAGAGTAGGAACTCCCACCGGCTACCATGGTTGCATCGTGCAGCACAAGAGCTTCAGTGACTACGACGGGCCAACTGGCCTTTACGTAGCGACCGGTGAGAAGGTCCTCCCCCTCGACAGCGTCGAGGGAATCTCTGCGGTTGCCCAATCGGCCATGCTCACTTCACTCGGATCGACGCCCGAGGCGAAGGAATACCAGGCCGCGATGAAGCATTCCCTTGCTGTGGCGCATCAGATCGATGCACCCGCAGCCGCTTGAACCAGCGACGGAACGGGACATGGGCACGGCTGGTTTCGAACCAGCGACCTCTCGCGTGTGAAGCGAGCGCTCTCCCACTGAGCTACGCGCCCGGGGAGGGGATTCTACGGCTCGGTGGTCTGATGCAGCCCTGTGCCTGAGCAGAACCAGTTTGAGCATTCTGTCCTCAAACGTTGGTCCATATCACCGACGCCAGGTTGCTGACGCTGCTCCGCGCCAACGGCACCGGCTCGCCCGTCGTCGCGAAGGGCAAGCGGCTTTTCGCCAAGGTCAACTGCCCGGCCGCGGTCGGCCGTGCCTGGCGCATCGCTGCCCAGGGCTTGCTGAACCGGCGTCAGCCGGCGACGACCCGGCGCACGGTCAAGGTGGCGGTGGGGAAGAGCAAGCAGATCGCTCTCCAAGGCGACCGTCGTCCGCAGCCGCAAGCTGATCCGGCGCTAGCTCCCCGCCAAGCGCGGCTGGACAACGGGGCCCTCTCCTAGCGGGGAGGGCCCCTCGTCCGGTGGCTCCGGTTCGCGCTCGGCCTCGCCGGCGCCCGAGCGCAGGGCGGCGGCGGCGAAGGGGAAGATCAGGGTCGAGAGCATCGCCGCCCCGACCAGACCGGCGGCGGTCGAGGAGCGCATCTTCCCGGTCTCGATCGCGATCGTCGTGATCGCCACCACCAGCGGCAACTCGGTCGCCGAGTAAAAGGCGAGGGCGGCGCGGTCGCGGAGGCCGAGCACGCGCCGGTAGAGCAAAAGCGCTGGCGCCCCGCGCACGACCAGGAAGAGGACGAAGAACATCGCCAGCTTGGCGATCGCTTCCGCCGAGCCGAGCGCGGTCAGGTTGAACTCGATGCCGCTGGTGACGAAGAAGAAGGGCACGAAGAAGCCGAACCCGACCGCGGTCAGCTTCGACTCGAAGACGTGCAGCTCGTGGCCCTTCAGCGCCATGCGGGTGATCAGGCCGGCGACGAAGCCGCCGAGCAGGACGTCGAGGCCGAGCTGCCCGGCCAGCAGCACAAGGCCGAAGACGAGCACGACGGTGACCCGCACGGCGAGCTGGCTGCTGGTCTCGAAGGTCCGTTCCAGGGCCGGCCAGCCGCGCCAGGCCAGCCGCACCGAGAGCATCGCGATCGCGATCGCCAGCAGCACGAAGGCGATCAACACCGCGCCCTCGCGCAGCGGGCTCTCGGTCGAGAAGAAGAGGGTGACGAGCAGGATTGGGCCGAACTCGCCGGCGCCGCCGGCGGCCAGGAGATAGGTCCCGAAGCGCGTCTTCAGCTCGCCGTTGTCGCGCAGGATCGGGATCAGCGTGCCGATCGCGGTCGTCGCCATCGCCGCCCCGGTGTAGAGGAAGGAGACGATCAAGCCGGCGCCGGCGAGGATGCCGCCGATGCCGAAGGCGAGCCCGACCGAGAGCACCCAGCCCCAGGAGCCGAGGGCCAGCGGCCGGCCGCGGATCCGTTCGAAGTCGATCTCGTAGCCGGCGAAGAAGAACAGCATCCCCAGCCCGAGGTTGGAGAAGAATTCGATGAACTCGTCGCTGTGGGCGATCTTCAGCACGTCGGGGCCGATCACGATTCCCAGCATCAGCTCGAGCACGACGACCGGCGGCGCGAAGCGCTTCGGCAGCAGGGCGACGGTGATCGCCGCCAGCGCCGCGACGACGACGATGGCGAAGAACGACCCCGAGTCGATTTCGATCGCGGCTATCGGCGGGGCGGTCAAGAAGGTGATCCTAAGCCGGTCCGGGTAGGATCACCAGCGGACCGTGCTAGGTGGGGAATCAGCGGTGCCCTGTCACCCGAAATCCGCTTAGCGGGACCGAATCCCGTTCCGAGGGGCTGGCCGTCGGGGTCAGTGCGTCGCGGCGGCGTTGACGGTCGGGTCCTGCGCGACGTGGGCACGCGAATCAGGTCAGGTCCGGAAGGAAGCAGCCTTAAGCGGATGCCGCGGGTGCCGCAGGTGAGCCCGGCAAGAGCCTAAAACGACGGACACGCCCGGTGACCTCGCTTCGAAGGCGGGTGCACGGTCCATATCTCTCGCGCTGCGTCATTTTTGCCCTCCATAGGGGGCAAAAAGCGCGCAGCGCTAGTCGATCAGCCGCTTCGACATCCGCGAGACCGCGATCCGCCACATCACGAAGGCGAAGGCGACGAGGCCGACGAAGCGGAGGATGTCGACCGCTTCGAAGCCGAAGGCGCCACCGCGGACCAGTTCGACTAGCTGATGCAGAGGGTTGGCCTGGGCGACGACCTGGACGCCCTCGGGCAGACCGCTGATCGGGAAGAAGGTGCCGGCGACGAGGAACAGGGGCGTGACGAAGAGCGCGGTGACGTAGTTGAACTGGTCGATCTTGGCGACGGTCGCCGCCATCGCCACCCCGAAGCCGGAGAAGCCGAGCGCGGTGACGAAGCAGAAGATCGGCACCAGCAGCATCCCCGGCGCCGGTTCGAGCCCCCAGAAGAAGGTGACGATCAGCGGCACGCAGCCGTAGACAGCGGAGCGGGCGGCGATCCAGAGCATCTCGGCGCTGACCAGCTCTTCGACGTCGACCGGCGCCGCCAGGATCGCTTCGTAGGTGTTCTGGAAGCGGTGCTTGACGAAGGTGCCGAACATCGAAGGCAGGGCGCTGGAGAAGATCACCGCCGTCGCCACCATGCCGGTGCCGACGAACTGGATGTAGGGGACGCCTTCGACTTCGTCGATCAGGGTGGCGCCGAGGCCGAGCCCGAAGGCGAGCAGGTAGACGATCGGTTCGAGGACGCTGGAGAAGGTGGTGCCGCGCCAGTAGGTGCGGAAGTTGGCGAGCTCACGGCTCATCACCCCGGCGATCGCCGCCGGTTCCAGCCGCCGCATCGTCCTCGTCCCGCGCGGGGTCGCCGCGGTCTCCGTGCCGGCGCTCACTCGGCCTCCTCGCCGGTCAGCAGCACGAAGACGTCCTCCAGCGTGGCGGCGCGGACGACGGCGTCCTCGGGCACCTCGCCGTCGCTGGCCCGCTCGGAGCCGACGATGGCGATCGCCGGCCCGGCCGGGCGCACCCGCAGGCCCGCCGCCTCGGCGGCGGCGCGCAGCTCGGTCAGCCGCTGCGGCGGCGCGTAGACCTCGGCGGTATGGCTGCCGGCGTGCTCGGCGATCAGGTCGGCGGGGCGGCCGCGGGCGATCACCTTGCCCTGGTGCATCACCGCCACCTCGTCGGAGAGCCGCTCGGCCTCCTCGATGTAGTGGGTCGACATCAGGATCGTCGTCCCGCGCGCTTTCAGCTCGCCGATCAGCGTCCAGAGCTCGGTGCGGATCTGCGGGTCGAGCCCGACCGTGGGCTCGTCGAGCAGGACCAGGCGCGGTTCGTGGACGAGGCCGCGGGCGAGCAGCAGACGCCGGCGCATGCCGCCGGAGAGCTTGTCGACGGCGTCGCGGCGGCGGTCGCGCAGGCGGGCCAGGGCGAGGGCGCGATCGACCGCGGCGCCGACGTCCTTGACCCGGTAGAGACGCGCGTAGACGGCAAGGTTGTCCTCGACGGTGACGTCGATGTCGAGGTTGTCGAGCTGCGGCACCACGCCCATCTCGGCCCGTGCCGGCTTCGACTGGACGGGCAGCTCGTAGCCGAGCACGCGCAGCGAGCCGCTGTCGGCGATCGCCTGGCCGGTCAGTAGTCGCATCGTCGTCGACTTGCCGGCGCCATTGGGGCCGAGCAGGCCGAGGCAGATCCCTTCCGGGACCTCGAGGTCGAGGCCGTCGACCGCGGTGGTCGGGCCGAAGCGCTTGACGACGCCCTGAAGTTCGATTGCGGCCATCGCCCCCGATGCTGCCAGGCGCGGCCCTCCGGCGCCGCGCGGTGAAAGACTGCCGCCGTGATCGACGAGCGCTGGATCCGGTCCCTGCACGTGGAGTCGATGCGGCGCGGCGACCTGCACGAGGAGCGCGAGGACCACGTGCTGTTCCAGGCCTCGACGATCGGGGCGCTGCTCGAGGGCGCCTACGACGGCGATCTCACATTCGCCGAGCTGGCCGAGCACGGCGACCTCGGGCTGGGCACCGTGAACGGCCTCGACGGCGAGATGATCGCCCTCGACGGCGAGTTCTTCCGCGCCGACGTCGAGGGCCGGGTCCACGCGGTGCCGCCCGGGGAGAAGACGCCGTTCGCGGTGGTGACGCGCTTCGAGCCGGCGGTCGACGTGCGGATCGAGGCGGAGCTTGCGCACGAAGAGCTGCTGGCGCGGCTCGACGAGCTGGTACCGCCCGGTGCCTCCTCCTGCGCTGTCCGCCTCGACGGCCGCTTCGCGCTCGTGCGCGCCCGCTCGGTGCCGGCCCAGCAGCCGCCCTACCGACCGCTGACCGAGGTCGTCGCGGCCCAGAACGTCTTTGAGTTCGACGACGTCGAGGGGACGATGCTCGGCTTTCGCTTTCCCGCCTACGTCGAGGGGATCGAGGTCGCCGGCTACCACTTGCACTTCATCAGCGCCGATCGTCTGCGCGGCGGCCACGTGCTCGACTCGCGCAGCGCCGGCCTGCGCGCCCGCCTCGACCCCTCCGATGACCTCCACGTCGAGTTGCCGCCCGGCCTCGACCTCGCCGACCCCGACCTCGCCGCCTCGACCCACGCTGCGATCGGCGCCGTCGAGGGCGGCTAGCGCGGGTCAGCCGCTGCGCCACTCAAGCTCGGGGCCGCCGCGCCCGAGAAGAGGGGCATGCGTCTCGTCTCCCCGTCCCATAAGCGCGAACTGTTCACCGCCCTGCTGGTCCTCGTCCTCGCCGCCGTCGTCTGCCTGCTCGCTGCTGACGGCAATGCCGGCGCCTCGCCGCGCCCACACACCACCGCGGTGGTCCCGGACGGGACCTACGGCGCCCTCGGTCCGCGCGGCGAATACGTCGTCTTCACGGTCCGCGGCCGCCGCGTCCGCGACCTCAACTTCAACATGCAGATCACCTGCCAGGCCAGCGACGCGACGACGCCCGAACCACGCTTCTTCGGTGCCGGCGCCGAAGCGCCGCAAGGCCGCCTAATTCCCGCCAACGGCAAACTGACCTTGAGATGGCAGGAGCGCGGCGACGGTCGCCTCGGCCAGATCAGCGTTGAGCTCAAGTTCGGCGTTCGCGACGTCGCCAACTTCGCCGTGATCGTGCCCGAAGAGCCCGGGCCCGCGGCGATGCCCGACGAAGCGAAAGAGAGCTGCGACGGCGTCAGCTCGCTGCGCTTTCACCGCGGCTTCGAGCTGACGCCTGTCCCCGTCCCCTGAGGACGGCTCGGCTCAGCAGCGGCGGTAGACGCGCCAGGACTCGTTGCGGGCGACTTCCTCGAACCCCTTCGGCGGCGAGATCGAGAAGTCCGTCGGGTCGTTGGGGTCGAGGATGAAGTTGTGGATGACGAAGGGGCTGGCCGGAGCGACGAAGTAGCCGCGCTTGGGGATCCCTTCCTCGCTGGCGCTGACGATCTGGGTCGGCTTGATTTCGAGCCCGTAGGCGAGGCGGGGGACGGCGCGGTGGTTGGGGACGGCGATCGGGCCGCAGAGCGGCTCGAAGGCGCCTTCGTCGACGAGGTCGCTGAGGTCGTTCTCGATCCGTGCCTGGTTGGTGAGGTCGGTATTGACGCGCGAGTCGAGGTCCCACTGGTTCGGCAACCAGACGACGAACATCAGGGCGACCAGGGCGGCGACCACCTGCCAGGGGCGGCGGCCGGGGTGGCCGGCCGGCAGCAGCCGCCAGCCCAGTAGGGCGAGGGCGACGAAGACGGAAAGGACCGCCGCCGCCAGCATCGTGTAGCGGGCGATGATCGCCAGGCCACCGACAGCGAGCAGGGCGAAGGCGCCGAGCGAGAGGACCACCGCGGCGACGCCGAGGGCGGCGCGGCGGCGCATGTAGGCGAGCCCGAGGACGACGCCGCCGAGGGCGCCGACCATCCCCGGCCACTGCATCACTTCGCCGAGCGCGCGCGGCCCGTAGAGGACCAGGTCGACCGGGCCGGTCTTCCGTTCCAGCGTTTCCACCGTCTTCTGCGTGCCGGTCCAGGAGTAGAGCGGGTCGCCGGTGGTGATCGTGTCGAAGAGCGCCCAGAGCACTGGGCCCGCCAGGGCCAGCACCGCGAGCCAGGCCAGCTCCCGCGGCGAGCGCTCGCGGCGCCAGCGAATCAGGCCCCCCCAGAGTTTCTGCTTGCCATGCAGAAGGTCTAGATCGAACGCCAGGTACAGCCAGTACACGCCCGCAAAGAGCCATGCCTCGGGTCTCAACAGGCCGGCGGGCACGAGCAGCGCCAGCACCGGCCAGCCCGCGCGCGGTCGCTTCGCCTCGACCACCAGCGCGCCCAGGCAGAGGGCGATGTAGGGCAGGTCGATGTAGGCGCGCAGGCCGTTGGAGAGGTAGGGGGCGCGGGTGAGGACGATCGCGGCGGCGACGGCGCCGATCCAGCGGTCGAACCAGAGCGAGCCGAGCCGGTAGACGAAGTAGCCGGCCAGGGCCAGGGAGGCGTAGGCGATGATCATCGTCACCGTGATCGCGCCACCCGTCGGGGTCGTCACCAGCCCGATCAGGTCGGTCAGCGGGTGCGGGGTGGGGGGCAGGGCGGCGCCGTAGTCGGGGCTAACTCCATGCGCCAGTTCGCGTCCCCAGACGAGGGCGTAGATCGTGTCGTAGTTGGGGAAGCCGACCGGGAAGACGAGCAGCAGCACCGCCGTCACCGCGGCGACCCAGGCGGCCGGCACGAGCCAGCTAGAGACCCTCGGTGGCACGCGGGCAAGGTATCGGGGACCGCTCCGGCCCGTGGATACACTGGCCCGAGCGCTTGATGAACGAGTCAACTTCCCTCTACAGACGCCACCGCCCGGGCTCCTTTGACGAGGTGGTGGGCCAGCAGCACGTGGTCCGCACGCTCCGCAACGCGGTCGAGCAGGACAAGGTCCACCACGCCTACCTCTTCGTCGGCTCGCGCGGGACCGGCAAGACCTCGATGGCGAAGATCCTGGCCAGATCGCTGAACTGCGAGCGCGGCGGGCCGACGGTGACGCCCTGCGGGGAATGCGAGTCGTGCGTGACGATCGCGGCCGGCACCTCGGTCGACGTGATCGAGATGGACGCCGCTTCCAATCGCTCTGTCGACGACGTCCGCGACCTGCGCGAGCGCGTCGCCTACGCCCCGGCCGGCGGGCGCTGGAAGGTCTACATCCTCGACGAGGCGCACATGCTGACCAAAGAGGCCTGGAACGCCTTCCTGAAGACGCTCGAGGAGCCGCCGCCGAACACCGTTTTCGTGCTCGCCACGACCGAGTCGCACAAGGTAATGGCGACGATCGCCGACCGCTGCCAGCGTTTCGACTTCCAGCGGCCCTCGCTGGAGCAGATCTCCGAGGTGGTGACGCGGGTCGCCGTCGCCGAGTCGATCACCGTCGACGAGGGCGCGACGGCGATGATCGCCCGCTCCGCTTCGGGCAGTTTCCGCGATGCGCTCGGCACGCTCGACCAGTTAGTCGCCTTCGGCGGCCCACAGGTGACGCTCGACGCTGTGCTCGAAGTTCTCGGCGCTGCCGATGCCGAGCTGCTCTTCGACGCGGTCGACGCGGTCGCCGCTGAGGACCCGAAAGCGGTCCTGCTCGGGGTCGAGAAGATGGCCGGCTCCGGCCGCGACCCGGCCCAGTTCGCCCGCGATCTGCTCGCCCACCTGCGACATCTCCTGGTCACCCAGACCACCGGCGAAGTGCCGCCGACCTTCGTCGTCACCGCCACCGACGCCGGCCGCCTCGAAGCCCAGGCCGGCACCGTCGGCGCCGCCACCCTGGTCCGCACCATCGACGAGCTCGCCGACGCTCTGACGGCCGTCCGCGAGGGCGACGACGCGCGCATGGCGGTCGAGATCGCGCTCTTGAAAGCGGCGCGCCCGGATCTGGATCCGTCGACGGAGGGACTCTTGCGGAGGATCGAGCGACTGGAGAGGCAGATTGCTGAGGGGGCGGGTGGCCCGCGGGTCCTGTCGCAGGGGGAGGGGGGCGCTGCGGGCGAGCCCGTCCTCGACCCCCCTCCCCCTGCGCCACCTGCGGGAGACTCGCCCCGTCAGGACCCTCCTTCAGCGGCACCTGCGGCAGTAGAGGTAGTCCCGGCCGATGCACCAACTCTCGAGCCAGAGCCGGTGCCCGAGCCGCCTCAGGTTGAGGACGTCCCTCCCGCGGGTGACGCGGATGGGGGGTCCTCGCCCGCAGCGCTGTCCCGCGAGGACGAGGGCCCCCCATCCGGGGCAGGACCCGCGGGCCAGGACGCCCCCAGCCTGACCCTGTCCGACGTCACCCGCATCTGGCCTGCAGTTCTGGACAAGCTGATGGAGACCGCCCCCGCCCTCGCCGCGACCTTTGAGGGCGCCCGCCCCGTTGCCCTGGATGACGAGGGCCTGAAGATCGGCTTCCCGGCGGACAAGACCTTCAACAAACGCAAGGCCGAGTCGCCGGAGCGGCGCGAAGCGCTGGCGGCGGCTTTCGAGACGGTCGGCGGCCAGGCGTTGCGGCCCAGTTACGTCCTCCTCGACGAGGAGAGTCCCGAGCCCGAGCCCGCCGCCGAGGCGGAGGACGCGGTCGATCACAGTGAGCTGGTCGAGAAGCTGAAGAGCGAGTTCAACGCGGAGGAGGTCAGTTAGGTGGCACGCGGAGGCGGTCCCGGGGGGTTCGACGTGAACGCCCTGATGAAACAGGCGCAGCAGATGCAGAGCGAGATGCTGAAAGCGCAGGAGCAGCTCAAAGACGAGGTGGTCGAGGCCAGCGCCGGCGGCGGCATGGTCAAGGTCAAGGTCGGCGGCGACCTCAGCCTGCGCGAGATCTCGATCGACCCGGAGGCGATCGACCCGGAGGAGGCCGAGCTGCTGGCGGACATGGTCCAGGCCGCGGTCAACGAGGGCATCCGCGCCGCCCAGGAGCTGGCCGAGTCGAAGATGGGCGGGATCACCGGCGGCCTGGGAGGCCTCGGCCTCTAGTGAGCACCGAGGGCCCGGCACCGCTGGCGCGCCTGGTCGCCGAGCTCTCGCGCCTTCCCGGCATCGGCCAGCGCACGGCACAGCGCCTCGCCTTCCACCTGCTGCGCGCCCCCGACGAGGAGGCTTTCGCGCTCGGCGACGCGATCCGCGAGGTGAAGGAGAAGGTCGGCCTTTGTGAGGAGTGCTTCAACCTCGCCGAGGGGCCGCTCTGCCGGATCTGCTCCGACCACAACCGCGATCGCGCTTCGATCTGCGTGGTCGAGGAGCCCGGCGACGTGATCCCGATCGAGCGCACGCACGAATACCGCGGCCTCTACCACGTGCTGGGCGGCGCCCTCTCGCCGATCGACGGCGTCGACGCCCAGGACCTGAAGATCGCGGAGCTGATGAGCCGGGTCGAGCGCGGCGGCGTCAGCGAGGTCGTCCTCGCCACCAACCCGACGACCACCGGCGAGGCGACCGCCCTTCACATCGCCGAGCAGTTGCGCGGCCGCGTCGCCGTCACCCGCCTGGCCAGTGGCCTGCCGGTTGGCGCCGACCTCGAGCACGCCGACGAGGTGACGCTGGGCAAGGCCCTCGCCGGCCGCCGCAGCCTCGACTGAGGATCACCACGCCGCGCGATGCATTGAGCACGCCCCCGTGTGCTCAATCGATCGAGCGGCGTGGCGGTGGGGTGCTCACTACCCAATTTGCGGGTGCCCGGATATTCGTCCTAGACGGGTGTCGATCCGCAAATAGCGAACTTTTGGAACCCCAGCGTCCGCGCCGTCCGCCAAGGTCCGCGCGTGGCGACCAGAGCCCCCACAGATGGCCGCGGCACGGCTGCTTCGCCGGGCGGTCGCCTCGCCCGCGAGGTGTCCTCCCTGCAGGCCTCGCTACTGGAGAAGCTGCGGGCGGAGATGCCGGGCGGCGAGGCCGACGAGTTCGCCGCCGCCGCGCAGCAACTGGCGCAGGAGTTCGGCTCGGTGGCCGCGACCGCGGTCGACGCCGCCGCCGCGACCGCGGTTCCCGCCGGCGAGGAGCTGACCAGCCTCTACCAGCCCGGCCACATGCGCCGGCGGCTCGAGCAGCTACTGGAGACGCACCGCCGCTACGGACATCCCTTCGCCCTCGTCGTCTTCGATGCCTCCGGTCCCGATGCCCGCGACGGCGACGGCAGCGCCCAGGAGACGGTGCTCTCGATCGTCGCCGCCGCCCTGCGCGACAGCATCCGCATCGTCGATGAAGCCTTCCGGCTCGAGGAGGACGCGATCTGCGTCCTTGCCCCGAACCTGGGGACCGTCGAAGGCGTGCAGATGGCCGAGCGCCTGCTGGGGCTGCTCGACGAGCTGGAGCGAGCGGGGGGACTGCGGATCTCGATCGCGGCTGGCGTCGTCGCCTGCCCGGAGCACGGCAGCGATGCCGAAGCGCTGCTGCAGAAGGCCGACGCAGCGATGTGGCGGGCGCGGGCGCTGGGACAGCCGGTGGGAGTCGGCGTCCTGCAACCCGTGCAAGATCGCTGACAGATTCCGTAAATCTGTCCATAACCGGTGTAAACCCGCCGAACCGCTGCCAGAATCCGCGCAGATGCCGGGAATCCGCACCAATGCCGCCGCCGAAGTTCTTGGCGTCAGCCCCAACACGCTGCGTAGCTGGGAGCGCCGTTACGGCTATCCCGTGCCGCGGCGCACGCCCGGCAACCACCGCAACTACGAGCTGGTCGAGTTGCAGACGCTGCGCGACGCTCTCACCGAGACGGGCAACATCTCCTCGGCGATCGAGCTGGCGCGGCAGCGGCAGGCGGCGCCGGCCAGCGGTGGCACCCTGCTTGCTTCCTTCGAGAGCTTCGACGAGGCGGCCGCCGACCGGGCGATCGAGGAGAGCCTGGCGCTGCGGCCGCTGGAGCGCACGGTCGAGGAGCTGCTGCTCCCCGCCGTCGATCAGCTCGCCGCCGATCCCGACCGCGAGGCCGAGCTGGAGTTCGCGGTCCGCTGGGCGACCGGCTGGCTGCACGGCGCCCGCCGCCTCGCCTCCGCCGCTTCACGGCCCGCCGGCATCCTGCTGCTCGACTCGAGCAGCGGCCAGGACGCCGAGGAGGTCCACATGCAGGCGCTCGACCTCGCCCTGCGCCGGGCCGGCTTCCGCGTTCTCGTGCTCTCCAACGAGCTTGGCGACGAGCGGCTGGAGCGGGCGCTGGGCGCGCTCGACCCGACCGCGATCGTCCTCTGCGGTCCCGGTGCCGAGACCCGCGACGCGGTGCGGCTGGTCCGCAAGATCCGCGACCTCGGCTTCGTCGCGCCGCTCTACGGCTTCCGCGCCGCCGGTTTGATCGGCGCCGCGGTTCCTTCCGCCGGCGAGAGGCCGAGTGAGGTGACCGGCATGCTGAATGCCGATCTCCGCCGCCGCGCCGCCCAGGCGTTTGCCTGAGCGGCGGACGACGTAGCGCTCGCTACAGCGAGCTGATGGCGCTTTTTGCTGCGCTGAGGACGACTTTCGGGAGCGGCGCGAAGTCGAGCGCGGCGCCGTAGGCCTGTCCTTTGGTGATTGCGTAGTTGAGGAACTGCTGCAGGAACCCCTTCTGCGGGGCGTTGTGCGGGACGATCGCGTAGGTGAAGGTGGAGATCGGGTACGCGGTCGTTGCCTTCTTCGGCGGGTTGGTGATGCTGATCGAGTTGTCCGAACCCAGTTTCGTCACCACTGAGGCGGCGCTTTCGATGTTTTTCAGATTCGGCAGCTCGTAGTTGCCGGCGTTGTTCTGGACCGCGGCGGCACCGAGGCCGGCAGCGATCAGGTACGAGGCCGAGATGTAGCCGATCGCACCGGGGGTCTTGGTTACCGTCGAGGTGATGCCGGCGTTGCCTTTGGCGCCGACGCCCGCCTTGAAGCCGACCGAGGTGGCGTAACCGACTTCGTTCTTCCAGGCGGGGCTGATCTTCGACAGGTAGTTGGTGAACGCGTAGGTGTCACCGGAACCGTCACTGCGGAACACCGGGGTGATCGTCAGGCTCGGCAGTTTCACGCCCGGGTTGATTTTGGTGATCTTCGGGTCGTTCCAACTGGTGATCTTGCCGAAGTAAATGCCGGCGAGGACCTTGCCGGTCAGGTTCAGTTTCTTGACGCCGGGGATGTTGAAGCCGACCCCCGTGGCCGAGAGCGCCCAAGGAATCTGAACGCAACCGTTGCAGGCGGAAGCCTGTTCCGGCGTCAGCGGTGCGTCGGAGGCACCGAAGTCGACGGTACGGGCGGTGATCTGCGAGATCCCGGCACCGGAGCCAACGGCCCCGTATTTGACCGGGATGCCTTCTTTGATTTCGAAGCCGTTGATCCAGTTGGCCATAAGCGGCGCAACCAGGGTCGACCCGGCTCCGGTGAGACCGGCGGCGGAGGCGTTGGCCACCCCGACGGCCATTACGAGGACGCTCGCGATGGCTACCCCAAGCAACCTGATGCTCTTCAAGAGATGATTCCTTTCAGCTCGTTTCGATTCACTGGCGGGCGCGTTGGGTGCAGCCCGGGCGCGGCATAGCATCGAAGCGAGGGTTCACACACATGTTTCAATCTCGTGAAAGAGGTTGTGACCATCCTGTGAATGACTGTGTGAAAAAGATGTAACAGTGTTAATTAGATGTGAATAGGAGATTCCTCCTCTAGCCTGGCGCCGGATGAGTGCAGCGATGCTCGAACCGGCCTCGGTTCCCGACGTCAGGCCACCGCGCCGCGACCGCTCCGCAGAACGGCTGCGGCGCGTCGATCGCATCGGCGACGGACTCCTCTACGGCATCTGCGTCTTTGCCTGCCTGCTGTCGGTCGTCGCCCTGCTGCTCGTCGGCTACGAAGTTGTGCGCGGGGCCGGTCCGGCGATTTCCGAATTCGGCCTCGGCTTCCTCACTAGCACCACCTGGCAGCCGAACTTCGGCGAATTCGGCGCCGCCTCGCTGATCTTCGGCACCGCCTTCAGCTCCTTCTTTGCGCTGCTGCTGGGGGCGCCGATCGCGATCGCGATCGGGCTCTACCTCAGCGAGCTGGCGCCGAAGGGTGTGCGGGGCGTCATCTCACCCCTGGTCGAGATGCTGGCGGCGATCCCCAGCGTCATCCTCGGCTTCTGGGGGATCCTGATCCTCGCCCCGTTCGTCAAGGACCACGTCGAGCCCTTCCTGCACAGCACGCTCGGCTTCCTGCCGATCTTCGGCGAGCCGCAGACGACCGGTGCCAGCGTCTTCACCGCCAGCTTGATCCTGACGATCATGATCGTTCCGATCATCGCCTCGATCTCGCGTGACCTCTTCCTCGCGGTGCCGCGGGACGTCCAGGACGGTGCCAGCGCCCTCGGCGCCACCCGCTGGGAGGTCGTGCGGGGGGTCGTTCTGCCCTCGACCGGGTCGGGAGTCGTGGCCGCCTCGTTGCTCGGCCTCGGACGCGCCCTCGGCGAGGCGATCGCCGTCACCCAGGTGATCGGCGCCGGCTCGGAAATCAAGGCCTCGCTGTTCGAAACTGGCGACACCCTGGCCGGCCGCATCGCCAACCAGTTCCCGGGGGCGATCACCGAACTGCATCAAGCCTCGCTCTTCTACTGCGGTCTGATCCTGCTCGTGATCGGGCTGCTCTCGAACGTCCTCGCGCAGCGGATTGGCCGGCGCTTCGCCTACGCACAGGGGGCCAAATGAGCGAACGGAGCTTCGACCCGACGGCGCCCCTGACCGCATCCGGCAACCTGCGCCGGCGCCAGTTCTTCAGCCGCTTCACCGAAGGGGGGGCGACGGGCGCCGCGGCGCTGGCGGTCGCCGTACTGGGGATCGTCATTTACACGGTTGCCTCCCGCGGCCTCGCCGCGATTAGCTGGGAATTTCTCACCAGCGGCGAACCGGCCGGGATCGGGCCGGCCCTGCTCGGCACCGCCGAGATCGTCCTCATCGCCACGGCGATGGCGATGCCGATCGGTGTCCTTATCGCCCTCTACATGACGGAGTTCGCTGGCCCGCGGGCGACCCGCTTCATGAAAGGCACGCTTGACCTCACCAATGGCCTGCCCTCGATCATCATCGGCCTCTTCGTCTTCGGCCTGCTGGTCAAGCCGCTGGAAAAACAGATGGCCTTCGCCGGCTCGGTGGCGCTGGCGATCATCCAGTTGCCGCTGATCGCCCGCGGCAGCCTTGAGGTACTGCTGCTGGTGCCGGGCAGCCTGCGCGAAGCTTCCGACGCGCTCGGGGTCAGCCGCTGGCGCGGGGTGCTGGGAGTGATCCTGCCCAGCGCCCTCGGCGGCATCGTCACCGCCACCGTGCTCGCGGTCGCCCGCGCTGCCGGCGAGACGGCGCCGCTGATCTTTGCCTCCTCCGTCTTCGACGCGACGAAGGTGAGCATCAACCCCTTCGAAGCCCTGCCCAACATCCCGGTGACGATCTTCTTCCTCTCCGAAGAAGGCAACCCGACCGGGTTCACCCGCGCCTGGGGTGCCTCGCTGGTGCTGATTTCGGCGATCCTCTTCGCCAGCCTCGGCGCCCGCGCCCTGCTTGCCCGCAACCGCGAAAGGATGACCCGATGAGCAGCACCCTCGATTCGCTCGACAGCTTCGAGCGAAAGCTGGCGTCGCCGCCCGCCCCCCGCCTCCGCATCCAGGACGAGAGCCGGCCCGCCACCGGGCCCGGCGCCGCCCATCGGCACATCGGGGTCGAGGCGGTCTTCGAGGCCAAGGACATCTCGATTTTCTACGGGAAGAAGAAGGCGCTCGCGGGCGTCTCGCTGCGGATCCCGCGTAGCGAGATCACCGCCCTGATCGGCCCCTCCGGCTGCGGCAAGACGACCTTCCTGCGCAGCCTCAACCGCATGAATGACTCGGTGTCGGGCTTCCGGATCGAGGGCCAGATCCTCTACCACGGTCATGACATGTACGCCGGCAACGTCGACCAGGTCGAGGTGCGGCGGCGGATCGGGATGGTCTTCCAGAAACCGAACCCCTTCCCGAAGTCGATCTACGACAACATCGCCTGGGCGCCGCGCAACCTCGGCCTCAAGAAGGGCCTCGACGAGCGCGTCGAGGAGGCACTGCGCGGGGCGGCGCTTTGGGACGAGGTCAAAGACCGGCTCAAGGACAGCGCCCTCGGCCTCTCCGGCGGTCAGCAGCAGCGCCTCTGCATCGCCCGCGCGATCGCGATCGAACCCGATGTGCTGCTGCTCGACGAGCCCGCCTCGGCGCTCGACCCGATCGCCACCGCCTCGATCGAGGAGCTGATGCACACCCTCAAAGGCCGCTTCACGATCGTCATCGTCACCCACAACATGCAGCAGGCGGCCCGCGTCGCCGACCAGACGGCCTTCTTCAGCCTCGACTCGAGCGCCTACGAACCATCCGGCACCCTGGTCGAATTCACCGACACGGCGACGATGTTCACCAACCCCGCTGACCCGCGCACGCGGGACTACGTCACTGGGCGCTTCGGCTAGTTCGAGCTCAGCGACGCAGGATCGCGTCGCTGGAGACCTGCTCCAGCAGGGATTGACCGCACTGCCAGCAGTAGGTGGCGCCGCTGGAGTGGGGGGCGCCACATTTCGAGCAGGAGCCGGCGGTGCCGGTCTCCTCGGTACGGACGATCCGTTCGACCTCGGCCAGCTCGGCGTCGGCGTCCTGGAGAGCGACGGCGCGTTTGACCAGGAGGTCGACCTTCATCTGGTTGCGGACCGCCATCTCGTAGGCGAGGCCGCCGAGGTCCCACTGCAGCTCGGCGACGCGGGCGATCAGCTGGTCGCGCCGGCGTTCGAGGTCGACCATCACCTCCTGTCCCAGCGCCGGGCTCGGCGGCGTCGAGTTGGCGGGCACGGTCGGTTCCACCTGGGTGGGTGCGGAGGCAGCCTTGCGGCGCCGCGGAAGTTTGGGCTTGGCGATCATTCGCCGAAGAATTCCCCGGTGAATTCACCGTTCTTGCAGCCGGCGTCGCCGCTTTCGCACTTGCCGCCCGGCTGGACTTTTGCCGGTGGCAGCTTCACGTCGCCTTCCGGCTTCAGCACTTCTTCGGCGCCGGCCTGCGTTTCCGCTTCCTTGGATTTGGCGGCCTTTTCCTGCTTCGACTTGGGAGCTTTGGTACTGCCGGTGCTGGTGCCCTTCGCGCCGCCACCGCCGGTTTCTTCGCCCCGCTACCGCTGCCTCTGCCGCCTTCGTTGACGGTGATCACCTGTGGCGTCGCCGGGGCGCTGGCGGTGGTGCTGTTGTTACCTGAGCGGCCGATCAGGACGCCGAGGCCGAGCGCCAGCAGCAGCACGCCGATGCCGGTGATCAGAGCGGCGTTGGGGGAGATGCCGCCGCGGGATTTCTTCGCCGGCGGGAGCGGCGGGGGCGGGTGCTGCGAGCGCTGCACCGCGTCCATCAGCACGACCGCATCCATAAAGGGGAGCCGCGGGTCGCCGCGCCGCTGCCCGCACTGCAGGCAGTAGCGCTGGTCGACCGCGAGCGGGGCGCCACAATTGGCGCACTGGTCGCCGCCGGAGACAGCCGACGTCTGGATCGGCGCCGCCCCCGCCGCGGTAGCGGGCTGGGAAGGCGACGGGGAGGGATGCGACGTCGTGGGAGCGGTCTGGTCCATCGGCGGCAGGGGGCGATTGTCGGTCCAGGGGGGTGCGTAAGTGTTGAAGAGTTGTGAAAGCGCTGTGACACACCGTTTACATCGCGATCACATATGAGTCACCGCTGCCGGTGAGAATCGGCCCACGTGACTGGTCCGATCGATGACGAGGGCACCCGCGGCTCCGGTGGTGGTCGCTGCCGCGAGTGCGACGCCCGTCTCTCGCCGAGCCAGCGTTACTGCATCGAGTGCGGCACTCGCCGCGGTCCCCTGCCCGAGGTTGTGGGCGAGCGGGTGGCGACGCTGAAAGAGCGCGGCCGCCGCGGTGCCGGGGCGCCCGTCGACGTATCGCCGGCGCCAGCCGAGCCCGCCGCCACCGAGGGTGATGAGGACGACGACGGCTTCTGGAGCTTCATGCCGAGCCCGCAGGTAGCAGCCGTCGCGGTGATGACGCTGCTCGCCGCCGGCGTCGTGATCGGCTCCGTCACCAGCCCGCTGGCGTCGAGCGCCGGCTTTGCGCCGATCATCCTCCGCTTCACCGGCGACGGTGGACCGCCGCCGGAAGAAACGGAAGAACCGGTCGAAGCGACGCCTGAAGTAGCGCCGGAAGTCGCCTCTGTGCCGACCCCCGTACCGGTCGCACCGGTGGTGCCCGTGGTGCCGGAACCGGAACCCGAAGTCCCCTCGACGCCACCCGTATTGCCACCGGAACTGCCGGAAGAACCGGAACTGCCGCCGGTTAAACACGTCTTCCTCATCGTGCTGAGCGAAGGCGGCTACGAAGCAACCTTCGGCAAAACCTCGACCACCCCCTACTTCCAAAAAACGCTGCCCGAACAGGGCGAGCTGATCTCCAACTACTACGCGGTCTCCCAGGGCCAGCTCGCGAACCAGATCGCCCTGCTCAGCGGCCAGGGCCCGACCCCGGAGACCGTCGCCGGCTGCCCCGAACCGACGCCGATCGTCCCCGGCACGCTCAGCGCCGAAAAACAGGTCGAAGGCAGCGGCTGCGTCTACCCGAAGGAAACGCCGACCCTGCCGGCGCAGCTAACCGAAAAGAAACTGACCTGGAAGTCCTACGTCGAGGACCTCACGCCGGAAGGCTGCGCCGACGCTGCCCACCGCACGCCGCTCCTCTACTTCGCGGCGATCGCCGAAAACCCGAAATGCGGCGAAACCGACGTGCCGCTGACCCAGCTCGACACCGACCTCAAAGACCCGAAAAAGACTCCGACTCTCTCCTACATCGTCCCCAACGCCTGCCATAACGGCAGCGAAACTCCCTGCGCCCCGGAACAGCCGGCGGGGCTGGCCGGCTCCCAGGTCTTCCTGGAAACGCTGCTGCCGAAAATCACCGCTTCCACCGCCTACAAAGAAGAAGGCGGGCTGATCGCGATCACCTTCGCCCAGGCTCCGCAGACCGGCGAAAAAGCCGATGCCAGCTCCTGCTGCGGGACGCCCGACTACCCGAACCTGCCGGCGCCGACGGCGCCCGCCGAAGCACCGACCGGCCCGGTCAAAACGACCGGTGGTGGCGGCCACGTCGGCCTCTTGCTGATCTCGCCCTTCGTCAAACCGGCGACGGTCGAAGAAAGCGGCTACTTCAATCACTTCTCGCTGCTGCTCAGCATCGAGGAACTGCTCGAACTGGAACCGATCGGCTACGCGACCAACCCGGCGTTGACGGCCTTCGAAAGCGAAATCTTCAACGCCGGCGAAGAAGAAGAATCGACCGTTGCGCCGCGGCCTCAGGCCGGGTCGAGCAAGAGCGCCAGCTGACGCGACTGCGCCAGCAGGACGCCGTCGGCGCTCCAGAGCTCGCCGTCTTCCTCGAAGAAGCCGTGGCGGGCGAGGCCGGTGCGGAAGGCGACCAGGTAGACGTCCTCCGGCGTCGCGCTCGCCGCTGGCAGCGGCGAGCGGAAGTGCACGGTGTAGTCGATCGTCGGCGCCGGCCGCGGGCCGTCGAGGCGGATGAACGGGGCCGGGAACCAGGTGTCGAGGAAGGCGGCGGCGAGCGGCGCGTCGAGCAGGTGCGGCTCGCGGCTGCGGATCCAGGCGCCGTGGCGGGCCGGGCCACCGGAGAAGGCGCGCTCGCCGAGGGCGGGGCGGACCAGGTAGTTCTGCAGCATCTGGGGGCTGCCCGGCCTGTCCTGGGGTTCGATCGGGTGCAGCTCGCCCGGCTCGCCGGCCTCGGGCATCTCCAGCTCGACGAAGCCGCCCTCGCTCCAGTCCTCGGAGAGCACCGCCAGTGCCGTCGCCTGCACCTTGCCCTCCTGCTCCATGCGGGCGGAGACGAAGGTGGCGTGGCCGCCCTCGCGCTCGATTGTCACCGCCAGTTCCACCGGCCCAGCCTTCGGCGCCCGCGGGTACTGGACGGTGAGCGAGCGGGGCGGTCGGTCCGGCCCGATCGCCGCCATGATCGCCCGCAGCACCACCGCCGCCACGTAGCCGCCGTTGGGCCCGTTGCCGACCCACCAGCGTTCGCTCATCGCGGCGGCGAAGCGGCCGTCGCCGAGCGGCTCGACCGCGGTGTCGGCGTCGAACCCGGGCAGGGTCTGGGGCGGGTTATGCATGTCTGCCGTGCATAAGTCGCCCCATCGGGCCGGGAAGTCTTACACGCGCTCCGGCTCCGGGCCGCCCGGTGCCGGCGCTCCCTCGCTGACCCCGATCCGTTCGTGCAACCGCCGCAACGGTGCCGGCGCCCACCAGTTCCACTTGCCGAGCAGCTCCATCAGCGAGGGAACCAGCAGGGCACGGACGATGCTGGCGTCGATCAGCACCGCCAGCGCCGTGCCGACGCCGTTCTCCTTGATGAAGATGATCTTCGAGGTGGCGAAGGCCAGCATCGCCACCGCGAACAGCAGCGCCGCCGCGGTGACGATCCGGCCCGTTCGCTCGAGCCCGATCGCGACCGACTCCGAGTCCGAGGCGCCGCCATCGCGCGCCTCTTTGATCCGCGAGAGCAGGAAGACGGCGTAGTCAGTGGAGAGCCCGAAGGCGACGGCGAAGAGCAGGATCGGCATCGTCTGCTCCAGCGCTCCGGGGCTCGTGTAGTCGAGCACGCCTTCGAGACGACCGTCCTGGAAGATCAGGACGAGGAGGCCGAAGACGGCGCTGAGGTTCAAGAAGTTCATCAGCAGCGACTTGATCGGCAGGATCACCGAGCCGGTCATCAGGAAGAGGATCACCAGCGTCGCGATGACGATGATCGCGAGCACGATCGGCAGGTGGCTGACCAGGCTCGACTGCAGGTCGACGAAATCGGCGGTGGCGCCGCCGACGAGAACGGTGGTGTGGGGCGGCGTTCGCAGCTCGCGGATCGCTTCCACGCTCGACTGGCTGGCCTCGGAGTTGAAGGGATGGGTGGAAACCGCTTGGATCGCGGTGACGTCACCGCGCAGCTGTTCGGGCGGCAGCACGGTCGCCACTCCCGGCACCGCGGCGACGCGCCTCGCGACCTGTGCCGCCGCGCCGGGCCCGCCGCCTTCGACGTCGAGCCAGATCGGCGTTTCGTGGTACGGCGGGAACTGCTGGCTGATCGTGTCGTAGGCCTGGCGGGCGCTCGCGGACTTCGGCAAGACCGTCGGATCGACGGTGTCGAACTTGATCCCGAAGAAGGGCAGCCCGAGGACGATCAGGAGCAGGGCGCTGAGGGTGGCAACCGGCACCGGTCGCCGCATCACGAAGCGCGAGAGTCGGTACCAGAAGCCGCTCTCGTCGGGTTTCGCATCGGCCGCGGCCCGGCGCTGGAGGAACTTCGGGGCGCCGGCGTTGACGCGGGTGCCGAGCAGGGTCAGCACCGCCGGCAGCACGGTCAGCGAGATCAGCGCCGCGAACAGCGCCACCAGGGCGCCGCCGAGGCCCATCGAGTAGAGGAAGCGCTGCGGGAAGACGAGCAGCGAGGCGAGCGCGGCGGCGACCGTCAGCGAAGAGAAGAAGACCGTGCGTCCCGAGGTCGCGAGCACCCGTCGCATCGCCGCCAGCCCCGGCCCGCTCTTGGCGATCTCCTCGCGGTAGCGGGAGACGACGAAGAGGCTGTAGTCGATCGCCAGGCCGAGGCCCAGGGCCGTGGTCAGGTTGAGGGCGAAGATCGAGATCGAGCCGAATTCGGAGGCGAGGCGGAGGATGAGGAAGGTGCCGACGATCGCCAGGCCGCCGATCATCAGCGGCAGGAGCGCCGCCACGAGGCTGCGGAAGAAGAGCAGCGAGAGCAGGAAGAGCAGCGGGAAGGCGAGCATCTCGGCCATGCGCAGGTCCGTCTCGACCTGCTTGTTGACCTGCTCCTGGGCGACGGCGGCACCGCCGACGAGGACCCCGGCGTGAGAGGAGAGCTGGTCGGCGACGTCGGCGCCCGCTTCCTGCCAGCGCTTGTCCTCGGTTGGCTTGAGACTGACCGCGAAGTAGGTGGAGCTGCCGTCCTTGGCGACGAAGGCGCGCGAGCCGGTGTCGTAGTACCCGGTCACCGCGGCGACGTCGGCGCGGCGGCGGACTTCGTTCTCGAGCTTCTCGACCCGGGCCTTCGTCGCCGGCTTGGCGACCGGCGCGTCCTTGACGATCGCGACCACGGCCGGCGGGCGCAGGCCGGCATCCTGCAGCCGTTCCTTGGCCTTGACCGTCTCGGTCGCCGGGTCATCAGCGCCGTAGGGGTCGAGCCGGCTCGCCACCGAGCCGCCGAGCGCCCCCGCGAGCAGGAAGAAGAGGAGGGCGAAGAGCCCGATGCGGCGGGCGTTGCCGTCGGCGAAGCGGGCGAGGGAGTCGAACATCAGTTGCTCCTTTTCTCGGGTGCGGCTTCGAGGAGCTGCTTCTCCATCCGCTCACACCAGTCGGCGAACCACTCGGTGAACTCGATCCCGCTCCGCAGCACCATCAGCGGGAACGGGTCCTGCTTGGTGGCGGCCTCGGGCTCCATCGCCCGCAGTTGCGCGTTGACGGCGAGCCGGTGCTCGCGCATCCCCCGCAGAATCGGGACCGCCTCCTCGGCCGGCAGCACGCCGGCGAAGAACAGCTTCAGCAGCCCTTCCTCGCGCATCTCGAAGGTGCGGGGAGGCTGCTTCAGCCAGGCCTTCAGCTCCTCCTCGCCGTCGGCGGTGATCGCATACACCGTGCGCCGCCGCCCACCGGTGGGGGAGTCCGTCCCCTCAACCAGTCCGGCTTCGGAGAGCCGCTTCAGCTCCGGGTAGATCTGCCCGTAGCTGGCCGCCCAGAAGAACCGCGTCGTGCTGTCGACCGCCGCCTTGATCTCGTACCCCGACCGCGGCTCCCCGCTGACCATCCCGAGGATCACGTAGGCGGTTGGACTGAGCTCCTCCATCTCGGAGCAATATATATCGTTCGGATATATCGGTAAGTGTGGTGTTCATCACTTATCGTCAGTCGCTCACCGGACCGGGTAATCGAGAGAGGGGACGAGTATGGCGCTGGACCAGAGCAAGATCGGGCGGGTTGTCGCCGAGCAGATGGAGGCGATCGAAGGGGATTACGGCGACGACTGCGAAATCGGCGACGTCTGCACGATCGTCGAGGTGGTTGGCCCGCACGGCTCCCACGTCCGCGTGCGCAGCAGCGACATGCGTCCCCACAGCGGCCTCGGCCTGGTGCGGATGGCCGAACAGGCGATGCTGGGGAGCCTCGGCGGGCCCGAGTGAGCTAGGCGGTGAGCTCGGCGACCAGGGCGGCAACGACGAGGGGGTCGAACTGGGTGCCAGCGTGGGCTTCCAGCTCGGCGATCGCCTCGGCCTCGGGCATCGCCTGGCGGTAGCTGCGGTTGGAGGTCATCGCGTGGAAGGCGTCGCAGGTGGCGATCACCATCGCTCCCGGGGGGATCTCGGAGCCGCTGAGGCCGTCCGGGTAGCCGCCGCCGTCGAAGCGCTCGTGGGCGGAGCGGACCAGGGGTGCGACCGGGGCCAGGAAGGGGATTCGCTCCAGCATGCGGGCGCCGATCGCCGTGTGCTCGTCCATCCGCTCCCGCTCCACGGGGCTGAGGGGACCCGGCTTGCGGAGAATCTCGCCGGGGACGCCGATCTTGCCGACGTCGTGTAGGAGGGCGCCGTAGCGGAGGCGGTCAAGCTCGGCACCGGCGATCCCCAGTCGTTCGCCGACCCGTACTGCTAGCTCGGCGACCTCGTTGGCGTGGTCGGCGGTGTAGGCGTCTTGAAGCTCGACGGCGTCGGCGAGCACACCGACCGTGGTCAGGAAGGCGCCCTCGAGTTCGCTGACCAACTGGCAGCGGTGGATCGCGGCCCCGACTTGGTTGGCGACGACATGGGCGAGCAGCAGGTCGTCTTCGGTAAAGGCGCCGGGGTCCTCCTGCTCGAGGTTGAGCACGCCCCAGACCGAGCCCGCCACCCAGACCGGCAGCGACAGCTCCGAGCCGGGGTCGGTGCGGGGGTTGCGGGTGAGGTAGTCGGAGTCGAGCCGGGTGTCGTTGACCATCACCGGCTCGCCGTCGCGGGCGACGCGGCCGTTGACGCCGACCTCGACCGGCTGTTCGAGGGCGAGGAAGTCGTCGACCTCCTCGGCCAGCGGCCCGGCGGCGGCAACGACGCGCAGCGACGCATCGGGGTCGAGCCGCTGCACCACCGCCAGGTAGTAGTCGAAGGACTCGTGCAGGAGACGTACCGCGATCCCGGCCACCGCCCCGGCGTCGGTGGCGCCGGCGAGGTTGCTGGCGATGCGGCTGGCGACCAGCAGCCGCTGCCCCTGCGGCGAGGCGTCGGCGGCGGCGCTGGACGGCGGGAAGCTCGCGGTTATCGGCTCCATGCACGCGGTTATCGGCGTACCGGTGGGTTGCTTTAGAGGCCGTCTATCCTCAGCTCTTCATGACTGAGGCCGGTTCAGACATAGTCGTGATGAAGTTCGGCGGCACCTCGGTCGCCGGTGCCGAGCAGATCAAGCGCGCCGCGCGCCGCATCGTCGCTGCCCGCGAGGCCGGCAAACGGGTCGTCGCGGTGCTCTCCGCCCGCGGCAAGACGACCGACGAACTGGTCGCCCAAGCGATGGAGATCTCCGAGCGGCCGGTCGCCCGCGAGATGGACATGCTGCTCTCGACCGGGGAGCGGAT
This sequence comes from uncultured Actinomycetes bacterium, assembly GCA_963708405.1. Taxonomy (GTDB): domain Bacteria; phylum Actinomycetota; class Thermoleophilia; order Solirubrobacterales; family 70-9; genus VAYN01. The sequence continues at coordinate 63,091 of CAVPSL010000001.1, read as the reverse complement.
CTCCTGCGCGCTCTGCGCGATGGCGATCCACGACATGGGACACGAGGCGATCTCGCTGACCGGCTCCCAGGCCGGGATCGTCACCGACTCCACCCACACCAAGGCGCGGATCATCGATGTCCGCGCCGACCGCATCAGCCAGGCGCTGGAGGAGGACCGGATCGTCCTCGTCGCCGGCTTCCAGGGCGTCTCGACCGAGAGCCGCGACGTCACCACGCTCGGCCGCGGCGGCTCCGACACCACCGCGGTGGCGCTGGCCGCCGCGCTCGACGCCGAGGTCTGCGAGATCTACACCGACGTCGCCGGCGTCTTCAGCGCCGACCCGCGCATCGTCCCCGAGGCGCGCAAGCTCGGCCGCGTCTCCTTCGAGGAGATGCTGGAGATGTCGGCCTCTGGCGCCGGCGTCCTGCAACTGCGCTCGGTCGAGTACGCGCGCAATCACGGCGTCCGCATCCACTGCCGCAGCAGCTTCGAGGATGGTCCCGGTACCCTCGTCGTAGCTGAGGACGAGACCGTGGAGAACCCTTTCGTAACCGCCGTCACCCACTCCAGCGCGGAGGCCCGCGTGACGTTGCACGGTGTCCGCGATGAGCCCGGTGTCGCCGGCCGCATCTTCACCGCCCTGGCCGAGGCCAACGTCAACGTCGACGTGATCATCCAGAACGAGCCGATCGGCGGCGACCAGCTCGCCGACCTCTCCTTCACCGTCGACCGCGACGACCTGCCGACCGCCAAGGACGCGATCGCCGCCCTCGGCGACGTCTCGCTCGAGGTCCGCACCGACGAGCAGATCGGCAAGGTCTCGATTGTGGGAGCCGGGATGCGCTCGCACCCCGGCGTCGCCGCCAAAGTCTTCGAGGTCCTGGGCGAGGAGCGGATCAACATCGAGATGATCTCCACCTCGCCGATCAAGATCTCCTGCGTCATCCCCGCCGATCGCGTCGCCGACGCCGTCCGCGTCCTGCACAGCACCTTCGAGCTAGGTGACGACGCGGTCCGGCCCGAGGACCCGACCGGCCCCGAGCACCGGCCCACGGTCGCCGGCTGAGCGTTCGTCACACTGAGGTGATGACTGGCGACGGATACAGAGTCGGGGTCCTCGGCGCGACCGGCCTGGTCGGGACGACGATCCGCGAGCTATTGGCGGCGCGCGAGTTCCCGGTCGCCGAGTTGGTGCCGCTCGCCTCCGAGCGCTCGGCCGGCAAGGAGCTGGAGTGGAACGGCGGCACGGTGACCTGCCAGGCGCTGAGCGAGGACTCGATCCAGGGCCTCGACCTGGTGCTCTCCTCGGCCGGCGGCAAGATCAGCGGCGAGTGGACGCCGAAGCTGGTCGAGGCCGGGGCCACCGTGGTCGACAACACCAGCTTCTGGCGCATGCACGACGACGTGCCGCTGGTCGTCGCCGAGGTCAACCCCGACGCCCTCGACGGCCACAACGGGATCATCGCCAACCCCAACTGCTCGACGATGCAGATGGTCGTGGCGCTGAAGCCGCTCTTCGACGCGGCCGGGATCGAGCGCCTCGTCATCTCCACCTACCAGGCTGTCTCCGGCACCGGCAAGGCGGCGATCGACGAGCTGCGCGAGCAGGCCCGGGCGGTGCTGGACGGGGTGCAGCCGCAGGCGCGGATCTACCCGCACCAGATTGCCTTCAACGCGCTAGCCCAGGCGGGCAGTTTCGCCCCCGGCGACGATCACACCGACGAGGAGCGCAAGCTGATCAACGAGACGCGCAAGATCCTCGGCGACGAGGAGATCAAAGTCTCCGCCACCTGTATCCGCGTCCCGGTCGTGACCGGCCACTCCGAGGCGGTCAACGTCGAGACCCGCGAGCCGCTCAGCCCCGAGCGCGCCCGCGAGCTCTTGGCGGCGGCGCCGGGAGTGACCGTGGTCGACGACCCGGCCGCCGGCCGCTACCCGATGGCGACCGAGGCCGCGGGCCAAGACGACGTCTTCGTCGGCCGCATCCGCCGCGACCCCGGCAACGAGCGCGCCCTCGACCTCTGGGTCGTCGCCGACAACCTGCGCAAGGGCGCGGCAACCAACGCCGTGCAACTGGCCGAGCTGCTGGTCGAGCGGGGCCTGGTCGGCGTCCGGGCCTGAGCCTTCCCGCTCAGCGCAGGGGGAGGTCGAGGCGGTGATTGCGGCCGATGCGGTCTACTCGCGCCTGGTCTAAGCCCGCTTCGGCCGCCAGCCGCGGCCAGGAGGAGACGGCGTCGGTGACCTGGAGGAGGATTTCGTCGGCCTGCGAGCGCTTCAGCGAGGCGACCTTGCCGACCCGTCGCAGGTCGTCAACGGTGATCCGGTCGCGCTGTCCGTTGATCGACATCTGGTGGCGCCGCGTCTGCCGTCCCCTGGGGTTGAACGCGTAGACGACGTCGAAGGCAGGGGACAGGCTCCAGTGGCCCCGGCGGTCCATCAAGAAGGCGATGTTCTTCACATGGTCGTCCTGGTTTCGGGCGACGACGTTGAAGGTCATGCGGCGGAACTGTTCGACCTTCGTGGCATGGGGCAGGCCGAGTCGGTCGATCACCTGGAAGGCCTGCTCGTAGGAGTTCTCCTCGACATGTTCGAAATCGAGGTGGGCCAGCGCCGCGAGCGACTGCATGTGGATCTTGTCGCCGCTCCCGTCGCGATCGAAGCGTCTGGTCATGAAGTGCCGGCGCCCACCCTCGTCCAGCAGCCTGCACTCGGTCATGTCGATGGTCGCCAGCTTGGCCATCTCAGAGTAGGCCCACTCCACGACCCCATAGCCGAGCCCCGTCCCCAGCTCGCGACTGTTGTCATCGACGCCGTCGAACTTGAGGATCCAGTACTCGAAGTGGCTGTCGTGCGGAAGCTGTCCCGAGCGCACCTCTCCGGTCTCCGGGTCGAGCGCGATCAATGCCTTGGCTCGGGCGCCGCCCGCCGAGGTCCCGACTCGGAGGATCTCCCGCATCGCTTCGCGCTTGTGACTGAGTCGCGTCGAGAGATCGGCACGTCGCGACAGGACTTCCGCGGCCAGTTCGGCGAGGCTCTCGACATCGAGCCTATGGCTGGTGGTTGGCTTGGGACCGGTGGCTGGCTTGAACTCCAGGGCTCCCATCCCGCGCTGGCCGAGATAGCAGAGCCGGCGCACCGGGTCGAAGTCCTTGGGCAGCATTCCCTTGGTGGCCAGCCAGGCGTCGATCACGGCGTTCCCGAAGCGATCGGGAAGGGCATCCGCAAGCATTCCCGGCAGGCCGTCGAAGCTCATGCGGGAGAGGGACGGGAAGCGGTAGACCCGTCCCCGTGCGAGCGGCATCTGCAGGGGCGCGACCTCGATGCCGCTGCCAGCGAACTCCGGGTCGTACTCGAAGCTTGCGGCGCTGTCCTCGCCGCGCAGCGAGATTGCACCGATCCGCGAGCCCCAGAGTAAGACCTCGGCATTTGAGCTCAACTAGGCCCCTCGTCTCCCCAGCGCCATCGCGGTGGAGTGCTGTTGTCGTCGGCCCGGCGCGGCGAGCCAGCCCGTTTGCGCTGTCGTGCTCCCCGCCGCACCTCCTCGATTGGGCTGGGAACCGGCTCCGGTACGAGGCTGTCGAGTCCGCCGCTCAGGTTCAGCGCGCGCAGGACTTTGATCAGGCTCGGGAGGGAGGAGCCCGTGGCCCCCTCCTCGAGGCGCTGGAGCGTGACCCGTCCGACCCCGGCAGCTTCGGCAAGTGCAGCCTGACTTAGGTTGCGCTCCAGCCTGGCGCTGCGGAGCCGGCTCCCGAGCTCCTCGAGAACAGCAGAATCAGTTAGGTGCGCCGATATACGCATAACGCTTCGTTATTGAAGCAAAATACCGGCGAATCCTTACTTTGCATCACAGACGATGCAAAGTAAGGATCTTGAGGCAGGCTAGGAAGCCCGAGTCTTCAGGCAGCGACGCCGGCGCTGAGGCGCTCCTCGACCCAGCCGGTCGAGGCGACGTGCTTGTTCATGCCGAGCTGCTTCGGCTCGGCGCCGAGTGCCAGGCCGACTAGCTGCGGCAGGTGCAGGACGGCGAGGCCGAGGTCGCGGTTGACGACCTTGGCCGCCTCCGGCTGCTGCAGGTCCAGGTTCAGGTGGCAGAGCGGGCAGGGGGTGACGAGGCAGTCGGCGCCGGCGTCGATCGCGTCGCCGACGTGAGTGCCGGCCTGGCGCAGCGAGGTCTCGCGGTTCATCGTGATCACCGGGAAGCCGCAGCATTTGCGGGCGCCGTCGTACTCAACGACTTGGCCGCCGAGCGCCTCGATCACCTTCTCCAGGTAGATGTCGCGGTCGGGGTAGTCGCCGTAGCCCAGCCGCTCCTTCGGTCGCACGATGTAGCAGCCGTAGAAGGGGCCGACGCGGAGCCCGGAGAGCGGCCGCACGACCTGCTCCTTGAGCCGGTCCAGGCCGTAGTCCTCGACCAGCAGCCAGAGGAAGTTTTTGTTGGTGAAGCCGTCCTTGCCCTTCTCGTAGGCGAGGCCCTGGCCCGAGAGCACCTCGTTGATGTGGGCGCGGTAGCTGGAGTCGGCGTCGAGGCGCTGCTGGCACTCCGACTGGGCGCCCTGGCAGGTCGAGCAGATGTTCATCATCGCCAGCCCGGTCTGCTGGGCGAGGGCGAAGGTGCGGGCGTTGAGCGTGTCGGCCAGCTCCTGGTTGTGCTCGGCGATGACGCCGGCGCCGCAGCAGTTGGCGCGGTCGAGAGTGACCAGCTCGATGCCGATTTTCTCAGCGACCCAGGCCATCGAGCCGTGCAGCTCGGGCGTGAAGCCGCGCGAGACGCAGCCGGGCCAGTAGGCGACCTTGATGTTGTCAGGCATTGGTGACCTCCTCGGCGGCGACGCTGTCAGGCTGGGCGTCGTCGCCCTCCTCGCCGCGGATGTACAGGTTCAGCTCCACGCCGTGCTCCTCGGCGTGCTTGTAGATCGCCTTCACCTCGTCCTGGGCGTTGCCGGGGAGCTTGTGGTGGGCGCCGGGAATCAGCTTTCGCAGGGAGCGCATCTTGCCCGCTTTGATGCCGCGGAAGGCGGTCGGCAGCGAGCCCAGCATTTCCTTGATCGCCCGTTTGCTCGGTTTCAGCTTGCCTTTGACACCAGGGGCAAAGGACTCCTGCAGCAGCATGGTCTCGTCGAGAGTGCCCTTTTTCTCGATGATCTTGACGAAGGCCATCTCGTGGTCGTGGCCGCTGTTGGGATCTTCGATCCCCTCTTCGCCGGCCCTGCGCCGCAGCCGCATGATCTGGTCCATCGGCGCCACTCCCTTGGGGCAGGCGTCGACGCAACTGAAGCAGTGGGTGCAGTCGTAGATCCCGTGCGGGTCCTGCGCCAGGTCGTGCAGGCGCTCATGGGTCTCGGCGTCGCGCGGGTCACCGACGAAGCGGTAGGCCTTGGCCAGCGCCGCCGGGCCGATGAACTCGGGGTCGGCTTCCATCGAGAGACAGGAGGAGACGCAGGCACCGCACTGGATGCAGGCCATCGACTGGGTGATGTCGATCATCGACTCCGGCTCGACGATGTACTCGCGCTCGGGCGGCTCGCCATGGGGGAGGAGCCAGGGGGTGACGCGGCGGATCTTGGTCCAGTGGGTCGACTCCATGTCGGTGACCAGGTCCTTGATCACCGGCATGTTGCCCATCGGCTCGATCACGATCGGGGCGTTCTCGACCTGCTTGCCGCTGGCGTTGGCTTTCTTGTCAGCCAGCTCCTGGGCCTCGCCGATCTGGGTCTTGCAACCAAGGCCGGACTGGCCGTTGATCTTCATCCCGCAGGAGCCGCAGATCGCGGCGCGGCAGGAGCAGCGCACGGCCAGCGAGCCGTCGTCGCGGTCCTTGGCTTGGAGGAGACCGTCGAGGACCGAGAGCGAGGGCTCGAGGTCGACGTCGAATTCCTCCCAGTACGGCCCCTCGCCACTCTCGGGCTGGAACCGGCGGACTTTGATCGTGTAGTCGGCCATCAGTACTTCCTCTCTTCGGGTTCCCACTGAGTAATGGTCACCTCTGAGTAAGAGATCTGGGGCCCGTCGTCGCTCAGCTCCAGGTCGATGTGTTTGAGCCACTCCTCGTCGTTGCGCTCCGGATAGTCGGTGCGGTACTGGGCGCCGCGGCTCTCCTTGCGCTCGATCGCGCCGATGCAGGTGCACTCGGCGTTGTCGAGCATGTACCCGAGCTCGATCGCGCCGAGCAGGTCCTGGTTGAAGACGCTGCCGTGGTCGTCGACGTAGGCGGTCGCGGCCTCCTCTTTGAGTCGACGGACGATCTCCAGCGCTTCCTGGATCCCGGTCTCGTCGCGGAAGACGGCGACTTTGGAGTCCATCGTCTGGCCCAGCTCCAGCTTGATCTCGGAGACGCGCCGGCCCGAGCCCTTCTCGCGGGCGAGGATGTCAGCGATCATCGTCTCCTCGTCCTCCAGCACCTTGCGCGAGGGCTTGGTGCCCTCGATCCGCTTGGCGCGGGCGGCGGCGTCGATGCCGGAGCGCTTGCCGAAGATCAGCGTGTCGAGCAGCGAGTTGGCGCCGAGCCGGTTGCCGCCGTGGACGGAGACGCAGGCGTTCTCGCCGGCCGAGTAGAGGCCGGGGATGTCGGTGCGGCCGTCGATGTCGGTCTTGACGCCGCCCATCGTGTAGTGGTTGCCCGGCTTGATGTGGATCGGTTCGCGGGTGATGTCGACACCGGCGAAATCACGGCCGACGAGGACGATCTCGCGCAGCGCCTCGTGCACGCGCTTTTTGGGCACGACCGTGATGTCGAGGGCGACGGTGCCGTCGGGGAAGCCGCGGCCCTCGTTGATCTCGGTCTGCTCGGCGCGGGAGACGACGTCGCGCGAGGCCAGCTCCATCTTGTTCGGCGCGTACTTCTCCATGAAGCGTTCGCCGTTGGCGTTGAGCAGGTGGGCGCCCTCGCCGCGGGCACCCTCGGTGATCAGGAATCCCTTGCCCGCCAGCGTCGTCGGGTGATACTGGATCATCTCCATGTCCATCAGCTTCGCCCCGGCCCGGTAGGCCATGGCGATGCCGTCGCCGGTGCAGATCAGGGCGTTGGTGGTGGGCTTCCAGACCTGGCCGTTGCCGCCGGTGCAGAGGATCACCGCCTTCGCCTCGAACAGCTCCATCGAGCCGTCAGCGACGTTGCGGGTGACGACGCCGACGCACTCGCCGTTCTCGTCGAGCGCCAGCGAGGTGCAGAACCACTCCTCGTAGCGGGCGACGTCCTCGGAGTACTTCATCAACTGCTCGTAGAGCACGTGCATGATCGCCTGGCCGGTGATGTCGGCGACGTAGTACGTGCGGGCGGCGGAGGCGCCACCGAAGGCGCGGGTGCCGAGCCGGCCCTCCTCGTTGCGGTGGAAGGTGACGCCGAGGTGCTCGAGATGGAGGATTTCCTCCGGAGCCTCACGCGTCATCACTTCGATCGCGTCCTGATCGCCCAGGTAGTCGGAGCCCTTGACCGTGTCGTAGGCGTGCGACTCCCAACTGTCGTCAGGGTTAAGCGCCGCGTTGATGCCGCCCTGGGCGGCGTTCGAGTGCGAGCGCACGGGGTGGACCTTGCTGATGATCCCTACCGACACGCCTTGCTCGGCGGCGGCGAGGGCGGCGCGCTGCCCGGCAAGGCCGGCGCCGATTACGAGGACGTCATGGGATGGCATGGCTGCTGATCCTATAGAGGCAAAATCCGAGGTCGCAGTCGGAATTCCGAGCTACAGCCAGCGGCTGTCGAGGCGGCGGATTGCTGCCTCGGCGAGGCGAACGCCGTCGGAGACCGTGTCGAAGTTGACGTTCTCGGCCAGGTCGTGCCACCAGTGGTAGTTGGCGGGCTGCTTCAGCTCGGTGCAACTGGCGAGGACCGCGGTCTCATAGCCGGCGGCGAGGGGCTCGAGGCCGTCGGTGCCGTTGTGCAGGCGCAGGTTGGGGAAGAGCCAGATGCCCATCTCCTCGGCCAGGCCGTCCATCAGGGCGAGCGATTTCTCGGGGTATTCGCGCATCTTCAGGAAGCCCTCGCCGCGCAGGACCAGCAGATGCGGCGAGCCCAGCGTCTCCAGGCAGAGGAAGAAGGTGTTCTCGTGCGGCAGTCGCTCGAAGTGGCGCTCGCCGAAGGCCTTGATGCCCTCGCTGAAGGACTCCTCGGAGCCGACCGAGAGGAGGACGACGCGGATCCCCGGCGCCGGCTCCGCCAGCAGGCTCTCGGCCAGTGCCAGCAAGGCGACCACGGCGGTGCCGTTGTCGTTGGCGCCGGGGACGACGTCGCGGGACCCGATCTCTGCCATCGCCGCCGCCGAGCCGAGCCCGAGTAGGCCCCCGAGCTTGGAGAGCAGGCGTTTGCCGGTTAGGGCGCCGAGCGCTGCCAGTAGCGGCCCGCCGACCACCGGCGCCATCAGCATCGGGCTGGTGTCGGTGCGCTCGATCAGGCCGAGGCGGTCGCCGATCCCCGGCAGGGCGGGGTGGAAGACGAGACCGGAGTGGGCGGCGTCGTGGTGAGCGATGAGGACGATCGTGCGCTCAGCCTCCGGGTCGCCGAGCTCGCAGACGACGTTGTAGGTGGTGCGCCGGGGCAGCAGTCGCCGCAGCGGCCGTTTGCCGGGTGGGAAGTCGGCGGCGATCCCAGCGGCGCCGGCGGCACCGAGCAGCGTGGCGAGGAAGCGCCGGCCGCGCAGCCCGAGGTAGCCGCTCAGGGCCCCCATGGCGGCGCCGATCCCCAGCGGCCACCAGTAGGTCCCGTGGGCGCCCTCGGCCTCGATCCGCGCCTCGGCGCCGAGCTCGGCGAAGCGGGCGACCAACCACTCGGCGGCGCGGCGCTCCCCCTCCGAGGCCGACGGCCGCTCGATCCGCTCGAGCTCCTCCAGCCACGCACGCAGCTTTGCTTTGTCGGGCGCCATCCAGACGATGACGCTACCCACTTACCATGGGGGATGTGTTCGGTGGCGGCTCGATAACCCTCTTCCACGTCCGCGGCATCCGGATCAGCGTCGACTGGTCTTGGTTCCTCATCCTCTTCCTGGTCATCCTCTGGATGTCGCAGTTCTACGGCGACCTGCTGGGACAGTCGGGCTCCTCGACCACCCCGTTCCTGCTCGCCGTCGCCAGCGCCATCGGCTTCTTCGGCTCGATCCTCCTGCACGAGCTCGGCCACGCTTTTGTCGCCCTGCGCAACGGCATCGGCATCTCCAGCATCCAGCTCTGGATCTTCGGCGGCATGGCCCGGATGGACCGCGAAGCGGAAACGCCGGGGACCGAACTGAAGGTGGCGCTGGCCGGGCCGGCGGTGACGCTGGCGCTGGTCGTACTGCTGACCGTCGGCGGCATCCTCGCCGGCGGCGGTCGCGAGTTCCGCCAGGCGGCCCTGGTTGAGTCCAGCTCCGGCGCCTCCGGGGTGCTGGCGATGGTCGCCTGGCTGGCCTCGATCAACCTCCTCGTCTTGATCTTCAACCTGCTGCCCGCCTTCCCGATGGACGGCGGCCGCGTCGCCCGCGCCATCGCCTGGTGGCGCACCGGCGACCGCACCGCGGCGACCCGCTTCGCCGCCGGCCTCGGCCGCCTCTTCGGCTGGTTCTTCATCGGCGCCGGCCTGCTGATGGCGGTGACCGACTCCGTCTTCGGCGTCTTCGGCGGCATCTGGCTGGCGCTGATCGGGATGGTGATCAACGGCTCCGCCCGCGGCGCCTCGCTGCAGACCGCGATCTCGAGCAAGATCAGCGACCTGCGCGTCTCCGACGTGATGGACCGCCAGCCGGTCACTATCCCCGGCGAGCTCAGCGTCGAGAAGGCCTTCGACGAGTACTTCCTGCGCTACCGCTGGCCCTGGTTCCCGGTCGTCGACGCCGCCCACCGCTTCCTCGGCCTGATCATCCGTGACCGCGCCGACGAGGTCCCCGAGGTCTCCCGCGCCAACTCCCTCGTCTCCGAAGTCGTCGAGCTCAACGACGGCACCTTCCAGGTCCGCGACGACGCCCCCTTGGACTCGCTGTTGAGCAACCAGAACCTCCGCCGCTTCGGAGCACTGATGGCCGTCGACGCCGAAGGCCGGTTGAGCGGCGTGATCACGGCGGAGCAGGTCGGCCGCGCCCTCAGGGACGCCGCCAACCAGGCCGGGTAACGCCCAGTCACTGACAGTCCGCGTTTGTCGCTGGCTTCGACCATGGCTATCATTGCCCGCGATCAGCGCCAGTGAGGTTCTGCCGGGCGAGGCTCACTCCCCGCCCGGCGACTGCCCTACTCCCGAAGAATCAGCAGTAGGAGCAGCAGGATCAGAGCCAGCTCCATCGCGTCCTCCTTTCTCCGGGTTGTTCGCTTGAGGCGAACCCGGGGGAGGACCGATGCGCTGGGCTGATCGTTCCCCTACGCTACCGAAGCGCAGCAGACAATAAGCTTCAGCTTAGTGTCGTCAGACCGCCGCGCGGTGGCGGTCGATGATGCGACCGAAGTCGGTGCCCGGGGGGAGGGTGCCGAAGGCCTGGCCCCAGTCGCCGGAGAGGCGGGAGGCGCAGAAGGCGTCGGCGACGGCTTCGTCGCCGTAGCGGACCAGCAGGGAGCCCTGCAGGGCGAGGGCCATGCGCTCGACCAGGGCGCGGGCGCGGACCTCGATCGTCTCGACGTCGCCGGGGACATCGTCGCGCAGGGAGGCGGAGTAGGCGGCGAGGCGCGGCTCGCTCACGGCGCCCTCTTCGACCTCGGCGAAGAAGGCTTCCAGCGAGGTCGGGCTCTTGATCATCGCCCGCAGCACGTCAAGGCACTGGACGTTGCCGGAGCCCTCCCAGATCGAGTTGAGCGGGCTCTCGCGGAAGAGGCGGGGCATCCCCGACTCCTCGACGTAGCCGTTGCCGCCAAGGCACTCCAGCGCCTCGCCGGCGTGCATCGGCGCCCGCTTGCAGACCCAGTACTTGAGGACGGCGTTGGCGATCCGTTTTAGCTGCTGCGCGCCCTCGTCACCGGCGATCGCTTCGTCGTAGGCGCGGGCCAGCCGCATCGCCGCGATCGTCGCCGCCTCCGACTCGACCGCGAGGTCGGCGAGGACGTTGCGCATCAGCGGCTGCTCGACCAGCTCGCGGCCGAAGGTGGAGCGGTGGGAGGCGTGGTGGATCGCCTGCGCGACCCCGAACCTCATCCCGGTGGCACCGCCCATTACGCAGTCGAGCCGGGTGTGGTTGACCATCTCGATGATCGTCCGCACCCCGGCGCCCTCCTCGCCGACCAGCCAGGCCGAGGCGGCGTCGAACTCAATCTCGCTGGAGGCGTTGGAGCGGTTGCCAAGCTTGTCCTTGAGCCGCTGCAGGCGGAAGCGGTTGCGCTCCCCGTCCGGCGTCCAGCGCGGGAAGAGGAAGCAGGAGATGCCGCCGTCGGCCTGGGCGAGGACGAGGAAGGCGTCGCATTGGGGCGCCGACATGAACCACTTGTGCCCGGTCAGCTCGTACTCGGCGCCGGGGCCGCCGCCGTTGACGGGCCGGGCGACGGTGGTGTTGGCGCGGACGTCGGAGCCGCCCTGCTTCTCGGTCATCCCCATCCCGGCCAGGGCGCCGCGCTTTTCGCTGGCCGGTGCGTTGGCGGGGTCGTAGGTGGCGGAGAAGAAACGCGGCTCCCACTCGGCCGCCAACTCCGGCTGCGTGCGCAGGGCCGGGATCACCGAGTAGGTCATTGAGATCGGGCAGCCGACTCCGGCCTCGGCCTGGGAGAAGCACATGAAGGCGGCGCCGCGAGCGACGTGGGCGCCCGGGCCCGGCTGTTTCCAGGGCGAGCTGTGCAGCTCGAAGGAGACCGCCTCGCTGATCAGCTCGTGCCAGGCGGGGTGGAACTCGACCTCGTCGACGCGGTTGCCGTAGCGGTCGTGGGTGCGCAGTCTCGGCGGGTTCTCGTTGGCGAGCCGGCCCAGGACCTGGGCGTGCTCGCTGCCGGCGAACTCGCCGGCAGCGGCGATCCGCTCCTCGGCCCACTCGGCGCCCTCCCGCCGAACTGCCTCGACCAGCGGCGCGTCGGCCCGGAAGACGTTGTAGTCGACCAGCGGCGGCGGCTGGTTGAAGACCTCGTGGGTGCCGGTCCCTGAGCGTTCGACGGTTGCCATCGGCCCCGATTGTGCCATGTAGGTAGCATCGCGCGCCGGTGGCGAAGATTCAGGTGAAGAACCCGATCGTCGAGCTCGACGGCGATGAGATGACCCGGATCATCTGGTCGTTCATCAAAGAGCAGTTGGTTCTGCCCTACCTCGACGTCGAGCTGAAGTACTTCGACCTCGGGATCGAGAGCCGCGACGCCAGCGAAGACCGGATCACGGTCGAAGCGGCGGAAGCGATCAAGCAGTACGGCGTCGGCGTCAAGTGCGCGACGATTACGCCGGACGAGGCACGGGTCGACGAGTTCGGCCTGAAAGAGATGTACCGCTCGCCCAACGGCACGATCCGCAACATCCTCGGCGGCGTCATCTTCCGCGAGCCGATCGTCATCTCCAACGTGCCGCGGCTGGTGCCGGGCTGGACGAAGCCGATCGTGATCGGCCGCCACGCCTTCGGCGACCAGTACCGCGCCACCGACCTGGTCGTCCCCGGCGAGGGCACGCTGACTCTCACCTACACGCCCAAGGACGGCTCCGAACCGGTCGAGCTCAATGTTTACGACTTCCCCGGCGGCGGCATCGCGATGGCGATGTACAACCTCGACGAGTCGATCCGCGAGTTCGCCCGAGCCTCGATGCGTTACGGCCTCAACCGCGGCTACCCGGTCTACATGTCGACCAAGAACACGATCCTCAAGCGCTACGACGGCCGCTTCAAGGACCTTTTCGCCGAGGTCTACGAGAGCGAGTTCAAGGACGAGTTCGAGGCCGCCGGAATCACCTACGAACACCGCCTGATCGACGACATGGTGGCGGCGGCACTGAAGTGGGAAGGCGGTTACGTCTGGGCCTGCAAAAACTACGACGGCGACGTGCAGTCGGACACCGTTGCCCAGGGCTTCGGCTCACTGGGCCTGATGACGAGCGTGCTGATGAGCGCCGACGGCAAGACCGTCGAGGCCGAGGCCGCCCACGGCACCGTTACTCGCCACTACCGCCAGCACCAAGAAGGCAAACCGACTTCAACCAACCCGATTGCCTCGATCTTCGCCTGGACCCGCGGCCTCGCTGCCCGTGGTCGCATGGACGAGACCCCCGAGGTGAGTGCTTTTGCCGAGACCCTCGAGCGGGTATGCATCGAGACGGTCGAGAGCGGCAAGATGACCAAGGACCTCGCGCTGCTCGTCGGCGGGGGGCAGGAATTCCAGACGACTCAGGAGTTCCTGGCCTCGATCGACGAGAACCTCCAGCGGGCGATGGCGTAGCGGTCCCAAAACCCCGACTCCAAAAAGGAGACGACCCAGTGAGTACCCCCGTCAAGGTCACCGTTACCGGCGCCGCCGGGCAGATCGGCTACGCGCTGTTGTTCCGGATCGCCAGCGGCCAGATGCTTGGTCCCGACACTCCGGTTGAGATTTGCATGCTCGAGATCCCCGATGCCGTCAAGGCCGCCGAGGGCACGGCGATGGAGCTCGACGACTGCGCCTTTCCGCTGTTGAGCAAGATCGACATCAGCGACGACCCCAAGTACGCCTTCGATGGCTGCAACATCGGCCTGCTCGTCGGCGCCCGGCCGCGCGGTCCGGGCATGGAGCGTGCCGACCTGCTCGAGGCCAACGGTGGCATCTTCAAGCCGCAGGGCGAAGCGATCAACGCCGGCGCTGCCGACGACGTCAGGGTGCTGGTGGTGGGCAACCCGGCCAACACCAACTGCCTGATCGCGATGTCGAACGCGCCCGATGTCCCGCGCGAGCGCTTCACGGCGATGATGCGCCTCGACCACAACCGGGCGATCTCCCAGCTCGCCAACAAGCTCGGCAAGCCGATCACCGCGGTTACCAACATGACTGCCTGGGGCAACCACTCGGCGACGCAGTACCCCGACCTGGTCAACGCCAAGGTCGATGGCGAGAGCGCCTGGGACGCGGTCGACGACGAAGCCTGGATCACTGGGGAGTACATCCCGCGGGTCGCCAAGCGCGGTGCCGAGATCATCGACGCCCGCGGCGCGTCCAGTGCTGCTTCCGCCGCCAACGCGGCGATCGACCACATCCACGACTGGGTACTCGGCACCCCCGAGGGTGACTGGGTCTCGATGGGCGTTCCCGCCGACGGTTCCTACGGAATCGGCGAGGGCATCATCTGCGGCCTCCCCTGCACCTGCACCGGCGGCGAGTGGTCCGTCGTTCAGGGCTTGGATGTCCCCGACTTCTCACGCGAGCGCATCGACGCAAACGTCATGGAGCTCCAGGAGGAGCGCGATGCGGTCAACCAACTTGGCCTGATCTAGCTCGTCCTGGTCTAAGGAATTAAAAAGGGGCCGGGTGCCCCCCTCCAGAACACTCAGCGCGAAGCGCGTTCTGGAGGGGGGCACCCGGCCCCTTTCACAGCTGCGATAGCTAGGTCAGCTAGCTGCCAGGAAAGTACTGCCGGCCCTGCTTTTTGACGCGCCCCTCTTTCTCGAGGTCGCCGAGCACCCGGTAGAGGTAGTTCGGCTTGATTTTCATCGTCTTGGCGACGTCCGAGGCGCTGATGCCGGGCTGGCTCTCGATCAGGCTGACGGCCTGGTCGGCGCGGGTGCCGCCGCGACGTTTGCGGCGTTTGCGGGGAGCGGTCGCAGTGGTGGTGGAGGAGGCGGTGGACGCTTTGGCAGTCGCTTTGCTGCCACGCGGACGACCGGGCGAGCGGCGGGTCGTGGCTTTGCCGCCGAGCTCAGCCAGCGCGCGCTCGAGGCGCTTGCGCTCCTCGTCGAGGTCGGCGAGGCGCTTCTGCACCAGGTCGCGAGCCTCGTCCAGTACGTTGCTGGGCATTGATAGTTCCTTTCAAGGGGGGTAACCGAACAGTTGTCTGAGCAGTGTGGCACAGGCACTGTTCACGGTGACTATTTATTTAGTCAGGGGCGATCCCGTGCTGGCCGTTTGGATGAGTAACAGACGCTTACCGTTACGCAGCGGCTAACGGCCTAAAGCGAGCGTTCGGCCTGGCGCTCGGGTGAGATGCGGACGACGTTGCGAGCCAGGCCCAGCTTCTCCATCGCCGTAATCAGCGCCGCCGAAGGGTCGAGCTCGTGACGCCGCAGGCCGTGCACGGCCGAGCGGGGGAAGGCGTGGTGGTTGTGGTGCCAGGACTCGCCCAGCGAGGGCAGCGCCAGCCAGAAGACGTTGGTGGAGTGGTCGTCGGTGTCGAAGCGGCGGCTGCCGAGGAAGTGACAGATGGAGTTGACGCTCCAGGTGACGTGGTGGACGAAGAAGATCCGCACCAGACCGCCCCAGAGAAAGCCGGTAGCGGCGCCGGCGGGGGTACCGCTGACGATGTACCCCGCGAGCGCTGGCAGGCCCAGGCTCAGCAATACGAGTGGCACAAAGTTACGGCTTATCCGCCTCATCCCTGAGTCCTCATAAAGGTCAGGCGCGTACCGCTTCCAGTCGGCCCGTCCCTGGGTCGACATCAGCCAGCCGGAGTGGGCATGCCACAGTCCGGCGAGAACACCCCGAACGCCACCGTCATGGCCGACGTGGGGACTGTGCGGGTCGCCCTCTTCGTCGGTGTGTGCGTGGTGCTTGCGGTGGTCGGCCACCCATGACATCACCGGTCCCTGTACGGCCATCGAGCCGAGCACGGCGAAGGTGTACTCGAGCGGCTTGCCGGTCTGAAAAGAACGGTGGGTGAGCAGGCGGTGGAAACCGACGGTGATGCCGACCGCGGTCAGCAAGTACATCGCTGCTGCGATCAACAGGTCGGCCGGGCTCACCAGGCTGTTCCAGAGCAGGGCGATGGCGGCGAGCGTCGCGACGAAGGGAATCACGACGGCGCCAAGGTTGGCCACCTTCTCAGCTTTGGTCATCTCACCCATCGCTGTCGAAGATAGGTGAGGTTGGCGCAGATCTATTGGCGCCAAAACCACTTTTGCGGGACAATTCTTGTCATGGAGATGACAAGTTCGCTTCAATCTGAGCCCTGGCGCTTGCTTTCACCCGCCGTTGCCGAGGTGATCGAGCCGGAGTTGGAGGCGATTACGGCGGAGATCCTGGCGACGATTGCCGCCGAGGTCCCCGAGTACGCGCGACCGCTCGAGGGGCGCTTCGGGCGTGGCATCCGCACCGGCGTCGGCGAGGCGCTGCGGCAGTTCGTCGCCCTGATCCGTAGTCCCGGCGAGGGGCGGCCCGGGCGCGAGGTTTACGTGGGATTGGGGCGGGGCGAGTTCCGTCAGGGCCGCACGCTCGACTCCTTGCAGGCCGCCTACCGGGTCGGTGCCCGCGTCGCCTGGCGCCGGATCGCCGCCGCTGGCCGCCGGGCCGGGCTCGAGGCGGAGCCGCTGAGCCTGCTGGCCGAGGCGATCTTCGCCTACATCGACGAGCTCGCCGCCGACTCGGTCGATGGCTACGCCGAGGCCCAGCGTGAGGTCGCCGACGTCCGCCGTCGCCGCCGCCGCGAGCTGGCGGGCCTGCTGCTGCGCGAGCCGGCGCCGGAGCGTGCCGACGTCGCCGCCGCCGCGCGGGCGGCGGGCTGGGAGCTACCGCGGCGGGCGGCGGCCTGCGCCTGCGCCGAGGAGCGCCTGGGGGAGATAACGCGGGCGCTGCCCCCGGACGCCCTGCCGATCGCTGTCGATGGCCTCGGCTGCCTGCTCCTGCCCGACCCCGACGGCCCCGGCCGGGCCGAGCAGCTCGCCCGCGCCGCCGCGATCTCACCCTTGGCACTCGGCCCCGCTGGCGAGCTGGACGAGCTGCCGCGTTCCTGGTCGCTGGCCGCTGCCCTCGCCCGCGCTCTCGCCGCCGGGGCGGTGGCGGAGACGAACGACCTGCACTACGCCGACGAGCACCTCGCCGACCTCCTGGTCTTCGAGGCCAGCGCCCTCGCCGCTCGCGTCGTCGAACTGCGCCTGGCCCCCCTCGCCGAGCTGACGCCGAAAGCCCGGGCCCGCCTCGGCGAGACCGCCCTGGCCTACGTCCGCCACGGCGGCAACGCGGTCGCGATTGCCGCCGAGCTCCACGTCCACCCGCAGACCGCCCGCCACCGCATCGCCCGCCTGCGCGAGCTCTTCGGCGCCCAGCTCGACGACCCCGACGCCCGTTTCGAGCTCGAGCTCGCCCTGCGTGCCGGCTAGTGGTTGCGCTTGCGCGGCAGGGTCTGGAAGACGACGTCCCAGAGCGGCGAGGAGACGCCGTAGCCGAAGCGGTGGTCCTGGAAGTGGTGGCGCATGTGCTGCTCGCGGAGCTGTTTGCCGAGCTTCGTCTTCGGTACCGCGTGGTGCACGTAGTAGTGCGTGTAGTCGTAGACCAGGTAGCCGAGGATGAAGCCGCCGAAGATCGGGAAGGCGGCGTCGCCGAAGATCAGCCGGAAGGCGAGGAAGAAGAGCGCCGCCAACGGGATCGAGACCGAGGGCGGCATCACCAGCCGCAGGCGGTCGTTGGGATGATCGTGGTGGATGCCGTGGATGATGAAGTGCATGCGGCGACCGAAGGCGTTGTCCGGCTCCCAGTGGAAGACCAGCCGGTGCAGCCAGTACTCGGTCAGGGTCCAGATCGCGATCCCGGCCAGCGAGAGCAGCAGCAGCTCCCAGGCGGCGTAGCCGCGATCGGCCCCCAGCCACTCCATCGCCACGATCACCGGCACGAAGATCACAGCCGGGATCGCCGGGTGGACGCGGGAGAAGAAATTGAGGAATTCGCTCTTGAAGAGAGGCGGCGAAGCCGACAGCCTCTCCGTGCGTTGGTGAGCCTCCATCGGGGGCCAATAGTAGCGACGCGGCCCGGTGGCCCCGCAAGACGCGGGGAACATGTGACGGGCATGTTTCAAAGAGGTAGCGATTTGCGGAATTGATGCTCACGGAAGTGTCACGGCGGTGCTTAGATGCCCGCCTCGATGCCGCGCAAGCCCAAGCCCCCCACCTGCGAGGACTGCTACTTCCACAAGAACCTCCTCTGCGCCCTCGAGCTGAACGAGCCCTGCGCCACCTTCCGCCCCAACCGCCCCGAGGGCCTCGTGCCGCCGCGCCAGCCCGTGCTCCTGATGCGGGCACCCCGCTGGGCTTCACGCGCCGCTTAGCGGCCGCATCGGGCTATGTTTTGACCCGATGCCCCAGCGCGACCTGCTGATCAACTTCACCCAGATCTCCGGCGACTCCTGGAGCCGCACCCGCTACGTCGCCCGGCGCAGCAGCGGCTTCTCGCCCAACGTCGACGTCTACTACTGCGGCGAGCCGCAGCGGGCGATCGTCAAGGTCGACCTCGCCGGCGTCTCGCTGAGCGAGGTCGGGATCGAGGTCAGCGGCCGTCATGTGGCGATCGCCGGCGAGCGGCCGCTGCAGGAGACCGAGGGCCGCGTCTACCAGCAGGTCGAGATCCCCTCCGGTCCCTTCCGCCGCATCGTCGAGCTCGGCGTCGAGGTCGATGCCGAGCGCGCCAGCGCCACCTACGAAGACGGGATCCTGCGGATCGAGCTGCCCTTGCGCGACCCCTCGGAGAGCAGCCGCCGGGTCCCGATCGGGCGCCGTTGATGGAGGGCACCCCGGTCCTCGAGGTCGTTGACTCGCCGCTCGACACCGAGAGCGCTATCCGCGCCAGTCAGCCGCTCCCCGACGCGTTGCCGGTGCTGCCGCTGCGCGACAGCGTCACCTTCCCGGACACGGTGACGCCGCTGGCGGTCGGCCAGGAGCGCTCGGTCCAGCTCGTCAACGACGTGCTCGGCGCCAACCGGATGCTGGTGATGGTCGCCTCGCGCGACCCCGAGAACGAGGAACCCCGCCCCGACGACCTCTATGACGTCGGCGTCGTCGGCATCGTCGCGCGGATGATGAAGGTGCCCGACGGCACCCTCCGCATCCTCGTCCAGGGCACGCAGCGGGTGAAGCTCGGCCCCTACGTCACTGAGCAGCCGTATCTGGTCACCCGCATCGCCGAGCTGCCCGACGTCAGCGAGCCCAGCGCCGAGCTGGAGGCGCTGACCCGCAACGTCCAGCGCACCTTCTCGGAAATCATCGAGCAGATTCCCTACCTGCCGGAGGAGCTGCAACTGGCGATCGCCAACATCGAGGACCCCTCCTCGCTGGCCCACCTGATCGTCGGCGCCCTCCGCCTCAGCGTCGAGGAGAAGCAGGCGCTGCTGGAAGAGGTCGATGTCGCCAAGCGGCTCCGCCACCTCTCGAAAATCCTCGCCCGCGAGCTCGAGGTCGTCCAGCTCGGCACCCAGATCCAGACCCAGGTCCAGTCCGAAGTCGACAAAGGCCAGCGCGAGTTCTTCCTGCGTCAGCAGTTGAAAGCGATCCAGGACGAGCTGGGGGAAGGGGACGAGCAGCAGGCCGAGGTCAACGAGCTGCGCGAACGGATCGAGGCCGCGGGGCTGCCCGAGCACGCCCGCAAAGCCGCCGACCGCGAGCTCGGGAGGCTGGAGAAACTGCCCTCGGCCGCGGCCGAGCACGGCGTCATCCGCACCTACCTGGAGTGGCTGGTCGAATTGCCGTGGTCCGCCGAGACCGAGGACGACCTCGACATCGCCCACGCCCGCAAGGTCCTCGACCAGGACCACTACGACCTGGAAAAGGTCAAGGACCGGATCCTCGAGTACCTGGCGGTGCGCAAGCTCAACCCCGACTCGCCGGGGCCGATCCTCTGCTTCGTCGGCCCGCCCGGCGTCGGCAAGACCAGTCTCGGCCGCTCGATCGCCAAGGCGCTGGGCCGCGAGTTCGAGCGCATCTCGGTCGGCGGGGTCCGTGACGAGGCCGAGATCCGCGGCCACCGCCGCACCTACATCGGTGCCCTGCCCGGGGTGATCATCCGCGCCCTGCGCGACGCCGGCTCGCGCAACCCCGTCTTCATGATCGACGAGATCGACAAGATGGGGGCCGACTTCCGCGGCGACCCCGCCTCGGCGATGCTGGAGGTGCTCGATCCGGCCCAGAACGACTCCTTCCGCGACCACTACCTCGATCTTGAGTTCGACCTTTCCGACGTCGTCTTCATCGCCACCGCCAACGTCCTCGACACGATCCCGGGGCCGCTGCTCGACCGCATGGAGACGATCGAACTCTCCGGCTACACGGTCGAGGAGAAGCGCCACATCGCCCGCCGCTACCTGGTGCCGCGCCAGATCGAGGCCAACGGGCTGCGGCCCTCCCAGATCGAGTTCGCTGACGCGGCGCTGACCGCGATCATCGAGGAGTACACGCGCGAGGCCGGTGTCCGCAACCTCGAGCGCCAAATCGGCACCGTCTGCCGCAAGGTCGCCCGCGACGTCGCCGAGGGCAAGGTCAAAGGCAAGGTCAAGGTCTCGGGCAAGAAAGCGCGCGAGCTGCTGGGCCGGCGTCGCGTCTTTGCCGAGCAGCGGCGCCGGACCAAGGTGCCGGGCGTTGCGACCGGGCTGGCCTGGACGCCGGTCGGCGGCGACGTCCTCTTCATCGAGGCGACGGCGATGCCCGGCTCCGGGCGGCTAACGATCACCGGCCAGCTCGGCGAGGTGATGAAGGAGTCGGCGCAGGCGGCCCTCTCCTGGATTCGCGGCCACTGGGCCGAGGTGGCGCCGAAGCTGGGCGAGGGCTGGTTCGCTGAGCACGACATCCACATCCACGTCCCCGCTGGCGCCGTGCCCAAGGACGGGCCCTCGGCCGGGGTGGCGATGACCGTCGCCCTCGCCTCCCTCGTCAGCGGCCGACCGGTCCGCAACGATGTGGCGATGACGGGCGAGGTCACCTTGACCGGGCAGGTGCTGCCGATCGGCGGGCTGAAGGAGAAGTCGCTGGCGGCGCAGCGGGCCGGGATCAAGCGCGTGATCGTGCCGGAGCGGAATGAGGGGGACGTCGCGGAGATACCCGAGCATGAGCTCGGGGGCCTGGAGTTCGTCTACGTGGACGAGGTCTCCAAGGCGATCGACGTCGCCCTCTCTTAGGAGCGCATGGAGGCGGCGACCCTCGGTAGGCCGGCGGGCCCGCTGCAATCTCTGCGCGAGGCGGCGCGGACGCGCTCGCAGGCCTTTTGGATCGTCGCCGGGCTGACGCTGCTGGCGGCGCTGCTGCGCTTCGCCACGCTCGGCGTGCAGGCCTACCACCACGACGAGGTGGTCACGGTCAGCCGCATCCTTCCCGGCAGCTTCGGCCACGCCATGGACGCGGTCAACTACAGCGAGTCGGCGCCGCCGCTCTATTACGCCCTGGCCTGGATCTGGACGCAGCTCTGGGGGACGGGGGAATGGGGACTGCGCTCGCTATCCGCCCTGGCGGGCGTGGCCACCGTGCCCGTCGCCTACTTGGCTGCCCTGGAGCTGCGCGGCCGCCGCGCCGGGCTCCTCGCCGCGGCGCTGGTCGCGGTCAACCCGATGTTGCTCTGGTATTCGCAGGAGGCACGGGCCTACGCGCTCTTCGCCCTGCTCTGCGCGGTCTCGCTGCTCTACTGCGTGCGGGCGCTGCGCGGTGGCCGGCGCCGCGACTTCGTCGCTTGGGGGGTCGTCTCCGGCCTGGCCCTGGCCACCCACTACTTCGCTGTCTTCCCGCTCCTCGCTGAGGCGATCTGGCTGCTGCGTCGGCGGCGGGGGCAGAGCCTCCCGGGGCTGGCGATCGTCGGCCTCTCCGGCCTCGCCCTGGCGCCGCTGGCGATCCACCAGGCTTCGCTCAAACACGCTGAATGGATCGCCGGCGAGTCGCTCGGCCACCGCCTCTGGGAAACCGCGGCGACTTTCCTCACCGGCGAGACCAGCGACATCATTGCTCGCCCCTCGCAGCCGGCTCTCTCCTTGGTGCCGCTGGCCCTGGCGCTGGTCGGGTTCGCCCTGCTCGCCTTCCGCGCCAGCCGCGAGGAGCGACGCGCGGTGGCTCTGCCCCTCAGCGTCGCCGCCGCGGCGATCGGGATCCCCGTCCTGCTGGCGCTGGCCTCGCCGAGTAAGGACTACGTCCTCGCCCGCAACGTGATCGCGGCCCTGGTGCCGCTGCTGATCGTCCTGGCGATTGCGCTGACCTTGCCCTCGGCGCGGCGACTCGGCACCGTGCTGGCCGCCGGCCTTCTCGCCTACTCGCTCGGCTTCTGTGTCTGGGCCAGCGTCTCGCCCGACCTGCAGCGGCCTGACTGGCGCGGCGTCGCCGATCGCCTCGGCGAAGCGAAAGGGCCGCGGGCAACGGTCACCTGGACGCTCGGCCTCGCCTCGCTGCGCTACTACCTGCCGCCGGGGGCGATCCAGGTCACACCGGCCGAACGCTACGACTGGCTCGTCCACGAAATCGACTTCGTCTCCGATGGCGGCGCGCCGCCGCCTCCGCCGCATCTGCTCGGCCCGGGCTTCCGTCAGGTCGCCTTCGAAAACGCCGGGCGGCTGCGCATCCGCCGCTACGCCCTGCCCGGCCCGGGCCTGGCGCCGTTGCAGCTCGCGAAGCTGAAAACCGCACGCCTCAACTTTCGTACCAACGGGACCCTCCTCGACGGCGTCGGGCCGGGCTAAGGGGACGCCGGGGCGTATTCCGGTCCTTGCGGGGTATCCTGACCGCCACCGGAGAATCCCTGCAAGTCCCAGCGAGGAGAGGGCATGAGCAAGACCAAGGCCGATCGAGCCACCGATATCTACGAGTCGGCGCGCGAAAACCCCTACGTGCAGCGGCTGGTCGAGGACGACGAGCTGCGCGACAGCCTGCGCGACGCTTTCGAAGCCGCCAAGGGCGCCTACGGCCGCGCGACCGGCAACGGCAAGGGCACGGTCAAGGCCGTGACCAGCGATAAGAAGGTGCAGAAGGACATCCGCACCGCCGCTGAGAGCATCCGCGAGGCCTCCGAGCGGCTGCGCGCGCCGCAGAAGAAGAAGAGCCGCCTGGGCCGCATCGTCCTGCTGGCGATCGTCGGCGTGGCGCTGGCGCTGGTTTTCAGCGAGGGCGCCCGCAAGACCGTGCTCGACGCGCTTTTCGGCGCCGAAGAGGAGTTCGAGTACACCTCCACGACCAGCATCAACGGGGCCTGACGCTCTCAAATCCCCGCCAGGCGGTGTCCTCGGTCGCTCGCGTGCGAAGCACGCCACGCTCCCTGCGTCCTTGCCTGGCGGGTCCTGAGAGCGTCAGGATCGTCACTAGACTGGTCTGAATGGAGGCAGCGACCAAAGAGCGCGAGCTAAGCGGCGAGAAGGCGCAGCGCATCGTCGACGCGATGCGCGACAGCGTCGCCCGCCGCGGCGCCGCCGGCTCGACCTTTGAGCATGTCGCCCGCGAGGCGGGGGTCAGCCGTGGTCTCCTCCACTACTACTTCGGGACCAAGGAGCGGCTGCTGGTCGAGGTGGTCCGGCGCGACACCGAGTTGCGGGTGGCCCGGCTCGACGAGCGCCTCGCCGAGGCCGGCTCGGTCGACGACGTCCTCGACGTCCTCGTCGCCAGCCTCACTGACATGATCGAGAATGAACCGGCCTACTTCCTGCTGATTTACGAGCTGTTCAGCGCCGGTCGCCGCAACCCCGACATCCGCCGTGAGGTCGGCCAGCTCTTCGACCGCACCCGCTCTCACGTGGCCGAGGTGCTGGAGGCGAAGCAGGGCGAGGGCGTCCTGAAGCTGCGCTTCGACGCCGAGGCGATCGTCTCCTACCTCTTCGCGCTCGCCGACGGCTTCGCCCTGCAGGCGCTCTCCGACCCGGCGCACGACAACAGTGCCGCCTTCGCCGCGGGCGCCGCCTCGGCCCGGTACCTGCTGGTCGACGAGTAGCGCCGCCGCCGTCCCGGCGTGACGGGACGCACAGACCGCCGACGCCCTCCTGCGCAAGGCTGGCTAACCAGCCAATGCGGAGCGGAATGAACCGACTTGCAGCGTTTCTCGGCCGTCGCCGCCGCTGGGTCGTCGCCGTCTGGGTTCTCATTGTCGCCGCGGCTCTGCCCTTTGCCGCCAAACAGACCGACCACCTCACCGGCGGCGGCTTCGACGTTCCGGGAAGCCAGTCGCAGGCGGTCAGCGAGTCGCTGCAGAAGGACTTCGGCGCCGCGGCGAACGGCATCTCGGTGCTGTTGAAGGCCTCACCAGGGGCGACGCCCGAGCAAGCCGCGGCGGCGGTGGACCGGGTCCGGCGCGAGGTGGCGACGGTCGAAGGCGTAGCGCTGGCGCCCGCCGCCTCCCGCGGCGCCGAGCGGCAGTTGGCCGCGCGCGGCGTGGCGCTAGTACCGCTGAACAGCGAACTCTCGCCCGACGCGCAGATCGACGCCGCGATGACGCTGCGCGAAGACCTCGACCCGGGCACGGCAACCGCCGGCGTCACCTCATACCTGATCGGCCAGCCGACGATCTGGGCCGGGATGCAGGAAATCTCCAAGAAGGACCTCTCCGAGGCGGAGGCGAGCGGCTTCCCGATCGTGCTGCTGATCCTGCTTGTCGTTTTCGGCTCGCTGGCAGCGGCGCTGCTGCCGCTGGCGCTGGGCTTCGTCAGCGTCCTCGTCACCGGCGCTCTCATTTACTTCGTCTCGCTGCAGATGACGACCTCGGTCTTCGTCACCAACATGGCCTCGATGATCGGGATCGGCGTCGCCATCGACTACTCGCTGTTCATCCTCGCTCGCTACCGCGAGGAGCGCGAAGCCGGACGTGAGGCGGCCGAGGCGCGGGCCGAGGCACTCTCGACTTCGGGGCTTGCCGTCACCTTCTCCGGCCTCGCCGTGATCATCTCCCTGGCCGGCCTCTGGATGGTCGACAACCAGGCGCTGCGCTCGATGGCGCTGGGGGCGATGATGGTCGTCGCCGTCTCGATCCTGACCGCGACGACGTTGCTGCCGGCGCTGATCGCGATGCTGGGAGACCGGGTACTGCCGGGCGGCATCCTTGGCCGGGTTGAGGGCTTCATCAGCCACCGGGTTCTGCGGCGGCCGCAGAAGGCGCCGCGGCCGGCTGGCGCCAGCCCCTTCTGGACCGCCTGGACGGCGCGGGTGATGGCCCATCCCTGGGTTGCCGTCACCGCGGTCACGGCCGTGCTCCTGGTCCTGGCCAGCCCGCTGCTCTCGATCAAGACCGGGACGCAGGCGGTTACGCAGTTCCCGCCGGGGAGTGACGTCCGGGTCGGCAACGAACTCGCCTCCGCCCAGCTCGGTGGCGGCACCGACCCGGTGCTCATCGTCGGCGAATTCGAGCAGGCGCCGGGACCGGCCGACCGCGGCGCGGTCGCCGCCTACGGACGCGAACTGGCGGCGACCGCCGGGGTCAGCTCGGTCGCC
This sequence comes from uncultured Actinomycetes bacterium, assembly GCA_963708405.1. GTDB lineage: Bacteria > Actinomycetota > Thermoleophilia > Solirubrobacterales > 70-9 > VAYN01. The sequence continues at coordinate 37,943 of CAVPSL010000001.1, read as the reverse complement.
CCGCCGGCCTTCGCCGGCGAAAGCGTCCTGGTCCGGGCAACGCCGAGCGCGCCCAGCGAGTCCGACGCGGCGCTGGCGCTGGTTGACCGCCTGCGGGCGGCGGCGCCGACCTCGGCCCTGGCCAAGGTCGCCACGGTCGACGTCGGCGGTGAAACGGCGCGCAGCCACGACGTGCGCCAGCAGATCACCGGCTCGATGTGGAAGATCATCCTCTTCGTCCTCGCCCTCAGCTTCGTCGTCCTGATGGTGATGCTGCGCTCGCTGCTGATCCCGCTCAAGGCGGTGCTGATGAACCTGCTCTCGATCGGGGCCGCCTTCGGCGTCCTCATCGCTGTCTTCCAGTGGGGCTGGCTCGACGGCTTCCTCGGCTTCGAAAGCCAGGGAGCACTGGACACGATCAACGTGCCGTTGATCTTCGCCGTCGTCTTCGGCCTCTCGATGGACTACGAGGTTTTCCTCATGTCCCGGATCCGCGAGCGCTACCTAGCCAGCGGCGACAACGAACGCGCCGTCGCCGAGGGCCTCGCTTCGAGCGCGCGGACGATCTCCTCGGCGGCGCTGATCATGACCGCGGTCTTCGCCGTCTTCGTCCTCACCGGCGTCCCCTCGATCAAGGAGCTGGGACTGGGCTGCGCAGTGGCGATCGCCCTCGACGCGACCTTAGTGCGGCTGATCCTGGTGCCGGCGGCGATGAAGCTGCTCGGCGACTGGAACTGGTGGATGCCCTCCTGGCTGGACCGCCTGTTGCCCGACCTCAGCTTCGAGGGCGGCAGTGGCGAGCCGGAGCCGGTCGAGGCCTGAGGGAGCCTGTGAGGAACTAGGATCACCGTCATGGCGGTGATCGGGTCGGACGAGGCGATCGCTTTCGCGGGGGCGGCGCGGCAGGCGGAGATGGTGCGGGAGGGCGATGTCTCCCCGCGTGAGCTCGTACGGCTGCACCTGGAGCGGATCGAGCGGATCGACCCGCAGTTGAACTCATTCCGGGTCGTGTTGACGGAGCGCGCCATGCTCGAAGCCGAGCAGGCCGAGGCACGGCTGAAGGCGGGCGACGAGCGGCCGCTGCTGGGCGTGCCGATCGCGCTCAAGGACGAAGTCGACCTGGCCGGCGAGCTGACCACCCGCGGCACCGACGCCTTCCCCGACCCGGCCGCCGCCGACTCGGAGATGGTGCGGCGGCTGCGCGAGGCGGGCGCGATCATCGTCGGTAAGACGCTGCTGCCGGAGCTGGCGATCTGCGGTTTCACCGAGTCGGCGACTTGGGGCGTGACCCGAAACCCCTGGGACCCGCAGCGCACGCCGGGCGGCTCTAGCGGGGGCAGCGCCGCCGCCGTGGCCGCTGGCCTGGTGCCGATCGCCTCCGCCTCCGATGGCGCCGGCTCGATCCGCATCCCGGCCGCCTCCTGCGGCCTCTTCGGGCTGAAACCGCAGCGCGGCCGGATCTCGATGGCGCCGCACCTGGAGCACTGGAACGGCCTCTCGGCCAACGGCTGCGTCAGCCGTACCGTCGAAGACACCGCGCTTTGGCTGGACATCACCAGCGGCGGTTCAGCCGAGCCGGGCGCACCGGAGCCGCCCGAGCGGCCCTTCCTCGAGGCGGCGAAGACGCCGCCGGGGAAGCTGCGCGTGGCCCACTCGACTGCGGTGCCGCGGGCGCTGGCACCACCGACGGTCTCTGCCGGGGCCAAGGCCGCCGTCGCCGACATGGCCGAGACCTTGCGCGCGCTTGGCCACGAGGTCGCCGAGCGCGACCCGGAGTGGGGCGGGATCGGCAACAACTCGGTGCCGCGCTACCTGCACGGGATCGCCGAAGACGTCGAGCGGGTGCCGCTGCCCCAGCGCCTCGAACGCCGCACCCGGGCGATGGGCCGGCTCGGCGCCCTGATCCCGGGCAAGCTCTTCGCCCAGGCCCGCGAGGCGGCCGCCGCCGACGCCGCCCGCGTCAACGCGATCTTCGAGCACTGCGACGTCCTGATGACCCCGGTGATGGGCGGTACCGCCCTCCCCGTCAAGCGCTGGGAGGGACGCGGCGCCCTCTGGACCCTGCTCGGGATGAGCCGCTTCTATCCCTACTGCATCCCCTGGAACCACCTCGGCAACCCGGCGATGTCCGTCCCCGCCGGCTTCACCCCCGAGGGCATGCCCCTGGCCGTCCAGATCATCGGACGGCCAGGAGACGAGGCGACGCTGCTCTCGCTGGCCGCCCAGATCGAGGCCGAGCGGCCGTGGGCCGACCGCCGGCCGCCGGTTTCCTAGCTCGGGAACACTTTCCGCAAGCGAGCGATCTCGCGCAGGCTGCCCTTCGGGCGGAGCCGCCGCTGCAGGATCATCTTCAGTTGGTTCGCGTCAGGTTTGCCGGAGGCGACCCAGTCGGCCCAGCTCGACTCGATCGTCAGGTTCGGGTTCGGGGCGAGGCCCGGTTCGGCGCGGGTCGAGCCGTTGTCGATGACCAGGTGCCAGGGCTCGGCGTCGCTGAAGCGCCACTGGTAGACGAGCGGCGAGCCATTGGCGGCCTTGGGGTTGGCAACGCGGCTGATCACGTCGAAGTAGAGCTTCTGCAGCTCCGGCGAGGCGTCGGGCTTGGGGCCGTCGGGCGGGCCGAGGATGCTGCCCATCATCAGCTTCACCTGGTTGGCGGCGATCTCGTTCTCGCTGGCATTGGCGTCGAAGGGGAAGACGCCGGGCGGCATCTCCTCGGTCGGGAAGCCGATCGTGCGCCAACGTTGGCGGATCAGCTTCAGGCCGAAGGCGAAGATGTCCTCCAGGGTGAAGCCGTAGCACTCGGTGTAGGAGCGGTCGAGGTTGGGCGGCGAGAAGACGGCCGGCCCGTAGGGCAGGACTTCGCGCAGCAGCGAGACGACCGCGGCGCGGTTCTCCTCCCAGCCGGGGTTGCCTTCACCGAGCAGTTCGGAGAGGACCTTGACGCCGAAGCCGATGTGGCGCTGCTCGTCTTTGGAAACGTTGCCCATGCCGGAGCTGAAGCCGGGCATCGACTCTTCGGAGGCGAAGAAGTCCTCGATGAAGTGCTGGCCCGGCTGGGCCAGGCTGCCCTCGACGATCAGGTGGTAGAGGGTGATCGCCTGCGCGTACTTGGGGACGGAGCGGTCCTTGCGCAGTTCCTCGGCCATCAGGTCGAGGCGGTCGAAGATGCCGCGGTAGCCCCAGTTGAGCTGCGGCAGGGTGGAGGCCAGCGTCTGCTGCACGGACTCGCCGCCGACGCCGATCACCTCCTTGAAGAAGCGATGGAAGAAGATCGAGTGGCGGACCTCGTCGACCTGCTGGGTGGCGAGGAAGTAGGACTGCTCCTCGGTCGGGGCGGCGGTGATGTAGGGGGCGAGGGTGTCGGCGACGCGGTCCTCGCCGTAATAGAACATCGAGTAGATCCACAGGGCCGAGCGCTTCTGGATGTCGCTCAGCGCTGCCCAGCCGTCCTGGTCCTGGGAGAAGTCGATGTCGTAGGCACTCCAGTTGCCGTGCTCCCAGCGGCGGTACAGGTCCTCGTAGGTGACGTTGTCCATCAGGCTCTGAGAGGCGACGCTCATCTCTACTCCTTTTGGTGTTGCATTCCCTGGCTTTGGGCAGGGTACCGCGATCCTGGCTAGCTGGCCAAAAGGGCCTCTGTGAGTCTGGTCACGCCTTCTCCTCGGCGCCGAGGAAGCGGCGCAGGGCGCGCCGCGAGGCGGGCAGGCGGCGGCCGGCGTCGAGCTCCCGGATGGCGATCTCGGCGGTCATCGCCGCCAGCAGTTGGGCCGAGGCGGTGGGGTCGGGCCAGCCCATCGCCTTGAAGCTGGGCACGGCGCTGGCGGCGAAGCGCTCGTGCCGCTTCGACATCGAGTCCGAGAGGGCAGGGTCGGAGCGGGCCTCCAGCGCCAGCGCCTTGACGGCGCGGTCGGCGAGGCAGACGTCGAGATAGGAGACGACGCCGGCGTAGATCCGCTCGGCCCCCGGCGGGATGCCGTCCGTCGCCGCGGACACCGCTGCCTCGACGCGCTCGTGGAAGCGCCGGTGGAGGGCGTCGACGAAGGCCTCGCGATCGGCGAAGTGGACGTAGAAGGTGCCCTTGGCGACGCCGGCCCGGGCGACCACGCGGTTGACGCTGAGCCCGGCCAGGCCGTGCTCCTCGGCGACGGCGACGCCGGCGTCGAGGAGGGCCTCGCGGGTCTTCTGGCCGGCGGCGGTGGCGGCTTCTGGCGGCATCTCCACAGCGTAGATGACCGCTTGGTCATGCAACATGACCGACCGGTCAGTCATATGGTACGGTGGCGCCATGCCGACCCTGGAGACGAGCGCCGGGACCCTCGCCTACGATGAGCGGGGAGCGGGGCGGACGGTCGTCCTGCTGCCCAGCGGCGCCCACAGCCGCCGCGACTACGACGAGCTGCGGGAGCGGCTGCCGGAGCGGTTCCGCGGCGTCGCGATCGACTGGCCCGGCCACGGCGAGTCGGGGCCGCCCAGCGGCGAGGCGAGCGCGATGGCCTGCGCCGATGCCGCCGAGGAGGCGGTGGCGGCACTGGCGCCGGAGGGCGCGGTGGTGGTCGGCAACTCGGTCGGCGGCTTTGCGGCCGGGCGGCTGGCGATTCGCCGCCCCGACCTGGTCACGGGGCTGGTCCTGGTCGACTCGGGCGGCTTCGCGCCGCGCACCCCCGTCGTCCACGCCTTCTGCGGGCTGATGTCGCGGCCCTGGTTCCTGCGCCGCTTCTACCCGACCTTCGCCCGCCGCTACATGCGGGCGCGCACCGAGGCCGACCACCGCGCCGAAGCGGCGGCGGTGGCGATGACGCGCGGCGAGCCGGGGCTGGGCGCCGTCTGCGGGCTCTGGCGCAGCTTCGCTTCGCCCGAACACGACCTGCGGCGCCAGGCCGGGGAGATCGCCGCCCCGACCCTGGTCGTCTGGGGTCGCCACGACCCGGTGATTCCACTGCGCACCGGCCGGCGGATCGCCGCCTCGATCCCCGGCGCCGAGCTGGTCGAGCTGGAGAGCGGGCATATCCCGTACACGAGCGACCCCGACGGCTTCGCGGCGGCGCTGGTGCCCTTCGCCGACAGCGTCGGCCGATGACCGCGGGCGAGCCACACCGCTGGCGCTCGCCGCTGCTCGGCGAGCGGCTCGAGCTGGAGCTGTCGCAGGGCCGGCTCGAGGTCTACCGTCGCGGTGAGGGGCCGCCGCTGGTCTTCGCCCACGGCTGGCTCGCCAACGCCAACCTCTGGCGCCGCGTCGTCGATTCCCTCGCCGATCGCTTCGCTTGTCACGTCCTCGACCTGCCGCTCGGTGCCCACCGGGTCGCGCTTGACCCCGGTGCCGATCTCAGCGCCGCGGGCTGCGGCGAGCTGGTCGCCGAGGCGATCGCGGCGCTTGGGCTTGAGGGGGTCACCCTGGTCGGCAACGACTCCGGCGGCGCCTACTCGCAGATCGCCATTAGCCGCCATCCCGAGCGGGTCGCGCGGCTGGTTCTCACCTCCTGTGAGACCCCGCACGACGAGTTCCCGCCGTCGCCCTTCGACGGGCTGCCCGCCGTCGCCGCCGACCCCGCGCAGTTGCGGCAACTGCTCGGCGCCCTCGAAGACCCGGAGGTGCGGAAGCTGCCGGCTGCCTTCGGCCTGCTCACCAAGCACCCGCTCGACGCCGCCGTCTCGGACTCCTACGCGCTGCCGTGCCTGCGCGACGACGGCGTCCTGCACGACACCGCCAAGGTGATGGCCGGCGCCTCGACCGCGACGGTGCGCGAGGCGGGGGCGCGCCTGGTCGAGTCCTGGCAGCGCCCGGCGCTGCTCGCGTGGTCCCGCGAAGACCCGGTCTTCCCGCTCGAACACGCCCGCCGCTACGCCGCCGAGTTGCCCCGCGCCGAGCTGGTCGAGTTCGACGACTCCTACAGCTTCACGCCGGAGGACCAGCCGGCGGCGCTGGCCGCCGCGATCGCCGCCTTCGCCGGCGGTTGATCAGGCTTCGGTCGCGGCCGGAGCTTCGATCTCGCGCTTGAGGATCTTGCCCGTCGGACCCTTGGGCAGGTCCTCGACGAACCAGACGACCCGCGGGTACTTGTAGGCGGCGATCCGCTCGCGGACGTAGGCGCTGACCTCCTCCGGGCCCAGCTCCTCGCCCTCGTGGAGGACGACGGCAGCGCCGATCTCCTCGCCCCACTCGTCATGGGGGACCCCGACCACCGCCGCTTCGCGGATCTTCGGGTGCTCGTAGAGGACCTCCTCGACCTCGCGCGGGTAGACGTTGTAGCCGCCGCGGATGATCAGGTCCTTCTTGCGGTCGACGATGAAGAAGTAGCCCTCCTCGTCAACGCGGGCCATGTCGCCGCTGTGGAACCAGCCGCCTCGCATCGCCTCCTCGGTGGCGTCGGGGCGTTCCCAGTAGCCCTTCATGATGTTGTGGCCGCGGATCACGATCTCGCCGACCTCGCCCTGCGGCACCTCCTCGTCGTTCTCGTCGACGACCTTCATCTCGACGCCCTCGATCGGGGTTCCGATCGAGCCGGGCTTGCGCTCCATCCCAGGGTGGTTGGAGGAGGCGACCGGTGAGGTCTCCGAGAGGCCGTAGCCCTCGAGCACGACCGCTCCGAAGGCGTCTTCGAAACCGCGCAGGACCTCGACCGGCATCGAGGCGCCGCCGGTGATGCAGGTGCGCAGTGAGGAGGTGTCGCGTCCCTCACGCTCGGGGCAGTGCAGCAGAGCCCCAAACATCGTCGGCACCCCGTAAAAGTGGGTGACGCCGTCACGCTCGATCGTCGCCAGCGCCTCGCTGGGGTCGAATTTAGGCACCAGGGTGAGGCAGGCGCCAACCTTGAGCGAGGCGTTCATGCCGACGGTCTGGCCGAAGGAGTGGAAGAGCGGCAGCGCCCCGAGGACGATGTCCCCGGCTTCGACCCCGCTGGTCGTGCGTGAGGAGACGTCGGCGTTGCGGAAGAGGTTCTGGTGGGTCAGCTCGGCGCCCTTGGGCTTGCCGGTCGTGCCCGAGGTGTAGAGGATCACCGCGGTGTCCTCCGCGGCGGTGTCGGCGAGGCCGGGGGCCGGCTCATGCTCGGCCAGCGTCGCCGCGAAGGCGGCCGGCTCGACCTCGATCGCCTCGGCGCCCGCGTCCTCGGCACCGGCTCGGGCGTCGGCGGCGAAGCCGTGCCAGTAGAGCAGCAGCTTGGCGCCGGAGTCCTCGAGGTAGAAGGCGATCTCGCGCCGTTTCAACAGCACGTTCATCGGCACGACGACGTCGCCGGCGCGCAGGACGCCGTAGTAGGCGACGGGGAAGTCGAGGACGTTGGGGAGCATCACCCCGACCCGGTCCCCCGGCTGCAGCCCCTGCTCGCGCAGTAGCGCCGCCAGGCGGGCGCTGCGGTCGTCGAGCTCGGCGTAGGTCAGCGCCGCCTCGCCGAGGCGAACGGCAGGGCTGTCGGGAGCGCGGTCGGCGCTCTCGGTGACGATCGATGCCAGGTTGAGTCCCATATCCCCTCCTGTCGTTTCCCGCCGCTGAGTGTAAGTGCGGGCTGGGGCGTCCGCTAGGCTCGCCGCATGGAGGACCTGGGCGCACCGAGCTCCTACCTCGCGGTGAAGCGGGGGGTGCCGGTCTATTCGAGCGACGGTGAGAAGCTGGGCCGGGTCGTGCGCTGCCTCTCGGCGCCCAACCTCGACATGTTCGACGGCATCGTCTTCGACACCACTGCCGGCCCGGGCGGTCATCGCTTCGTCGATGCTCCCGAGGTGGCGGAGATCTACGAGGGTGGGGTGGTGCTGAAGATCGACGCCGCCGAGGCGGCGAAGCTGCCGCCCCCCGGCGCCAACCCCGGCGCGGTCTCGGTCAACCCGGCCGACCTCGTCGGCGGCGGCAACCGCGGCGTCCTGCGCCGTGCCTGGGACCGGCTGTCCGGTCGGGGCTGACCGCTCAACCTGCTTTTCGCGAAGTGGCTAGGATGCCCGCCGTGCGGAGGAGCCTGATGCTGATACTCGCGGCATGCGCCGCCCTGGCCGTTGTCGTCGCCGGCTGCGGCAGCGACTCGTCTACCTCGACCTCGGGCTCGACGCAGAGCAGTGAAGAAGCCAGCGGCGCCCAGAGTGGGGCCGAAGCCGCCAAGCGGACCCGGCCGAAGGTCGAAGTGCCGAAGGGCCCAGCTCCCACGAAGCTGGTCGAGAAGGAACTGATCGAAGGCTCGGGCCCGGAAGCGAAATCCGGCGACGAAGTCACCGTCCAGTACGCCGGCGTGCTCTACAAGACCGGCAAAGAATTCGACGCCTCCTGGAATCGCGGCGAACCGTTCAGCTTCACGCTCGGAGGCGGCGAAGTGATCCCCGGCTGGGACAAAGGCGTGGAAGGGATGAAGGTCGGCGGCCGTCGCATGCTGATCATCCCGCCCGAACTCGCCTACGGCTCGCAGGGTGTCGGCCCGATTCCGCCGGAATCGACGCTCGTCTTCGTGATCGACCTGCTGTCGATCAAATAGCCGCCGGCTCAGCCTGAGAGCAGCGCGGTCGCCGCCGCCGCGGCCTCCCGCGTGGCCGCGACGATTCGCTCCTCAGCGGCGGTAAAGCGCTGGCTTGGCACCGGCACCGAGATCGCCGCCGCGGCGGGGTCGCCGGGCGCGCCGACGGCGGCGCCGACGGCGCAGATGCCCTCGGTGTGCTCCTCGCGGTCGAAGGCAATGCCGGCGCGGCGGATCGCCGCCAGCTCGGCCAGGAGTTGCTCGCGCGAGACGATCGTCTGCGGGGTGAGGCGCGGGAGCGGGTCCGGGAGCAGGGACAGGGCGCGCGCTTCCGGCAGCGCCGCCAGCAGCGCCTTGCCGTTGGCGGTGCAGTGGAGGGGGAAGAGCTCGCCGACCGCCGAGGTGGCGCGCAGGCGCCGTGGCGCCGGCACCTGGTCGACGAAGCGGACGGCGGCGCCGTCGAGGACGGCGAGGTCGACGGTCTCGTCGAGCTGGCGCCGCAGGCTGAGGAGGACGGGCCGCAACCGCTCGCCGAGCGCCTCGCGGCTGGCGGCACCGAGCCGGGCGGCGGCGGCACCGAGGCGAACGCTGCCGCCGCGGTCATGGGCGACCAGCTGCTCGGTGGCGAGCGCGGCGACGATCCGGTGGGCGGTCGATTTGGGCAGCTCGGTGGCGGCCGCCAGCTCGGTCAGCGAGAGGCCGGCGGGGGCGCGCTCGAGCGCCCGCAGGACGGCGGCGGCACGGGCGATCGACTGCACGCCGGAGCGGCGAGTGTCGCCTGGGGCGGTAGGTGATTTCTGCATTGTGGAAATCATAGCCTGTATAGTGGAACGCACGATGGCGGACGGCTTTCGAGGGCGCAGCTTCCGGCGTGGCGAGGCGGGCTATGAGGAGGCGCGGCGGGCGGCGGTCTGGAATGCGCGCACGCCGCCCCGTTATCCGGACCTGATCGTGCAGGCGGAGGGCGATCAGGACTTGGTCCGGGCGGTGCGGCTCGCCGCCGCGGAGGGGATGCGGATCGGGGTCCGTTCCGGCGGCCACAGCTGGGCCGGCAACCACGTCCGCGACGGCGGTCTGCTGCTCGACGTCTCCCGGCTCGACTCGCTCGAGATCGACGCCGAGGCGATGACGGCGACGGTCGGGCCGGGCTGCCGCGGCCATGAGGTGCTGGCGACGCTGGCCGAGCGCGACCTCTTCTTCCCGGCTGGGCACTGCCCCGGGGTCGCCCTCGGCGGCTACCTGCTGCAGGGCGGATTCGGCTGGAACGGGCGCGTGCACGGGCCGGCCTGCATGAGCGTCGAGGCGATTGACGTAGTCACCGCCGCCGGCGAGCTGATCCGTGCCGACGCCGCGCACCACCCCGATCTCTTCTGGGCCGCGCGCGGCTCGGGTCCCGGCTTCTTCGGCGCCGTCGCCCGCTTCCACCTGCGGCTTTACCCGCGGCCGCGCCACGTCGCCAACGGCGTCCTGCTCTACCCGCTGGAGGCGCTGGAGGAGGTCTTCCGCTGGGCGCACGAGGTCGGGCTGCGGGTGCCGCGCGAGGTCGAGCTGATGGTCGTCGTCCACCGCGACTTCGAGGGCGAGCCAGAGGTCGCGGTGACCGCGCCGGCGCTGGTCGACAGCGCCGAGGAGGCTGCCGCGGCGCTGGCCTTCCTCGGCTCGGCCCCGGCGGGCGCGAAGCTGGCGGTCCCGAACGTAGAGGTCGCCCTGCCCGACCTCTACGCCGCCGTCCACCAGTCCTACCCCGACGAGCACCGCTACGCGGTCGACAACATGTGGACCCATGCGTCAGTCGAGGAGCTGCTGCCCGGGCTGCGGCGCGTCGCCGAGACGCTGCCGGGGGCGCCCTCGCACATGCTGTGGATGAACTGGGGCGCCAGCCCGCCACGGCCGGAGATGGCCTACAGCGTCGAGGACGAGACCTACATCGCCCTCTACGCGGTCTGGGACGACCCGGCCGAGGACGCCGCCAACGTCGCCTGGCCGGCCGAGCGGATGGGGGAGATGGCGCCGCTGGCCAGCGGCATCCAACTCGCCGACGAGAACCTCGGCCAGCGCCCGGCCCGCTTCGTCAGCGAGGCGAACCTGGCACGGCTGGACGAGGTGCGCGCCGCCTATGACCCGGACGGGCTCTTCCACCCGTGGATGGGGAGGCCATGAGCGCCGGCGCGCCTGGGGCGGAGGATCCGGGTCTGGCCGAGTACCTGGAGCGGCCGCTGGTGCCGCCCCACCCGGTGGCGCTGGCGGCGATCGAGGCTGGGCCGGCCGACCCGGCGGCGGCGCTGCCGCGCGAGCGCATCGATCGCCTGCTCGACCCGGCGCCGCTGGCGCTGGAGAGCGGCTGGTGCGAGCTTCCCGACGGCGTCCAGTTCGTCGCCGCCCGTACGCCGATGCCGGGGGTGAGCGCCGCGATGGTCGACTGGTGGTTCGACTGGCACCCGCACAAGCCGCTGCGCTATCGCGTCTGGCACCCCGGTGCCCACAGCGACAATTCGCTGGAGCCGCCGCTCCGGCCGGGAGCGAAACCGTTCTGGGGCACCGTCCACCACCCGGTCGAGGACGTCGGCACCGGCACCGTCCACGCCCGCATCGCCTTCGTGTCGCCGCCCGAGCTCGGCTTCGCGAGCGAGGCCCTCGACGACCCGGCGGTGGGGACCGTCGTCTGCGGCTGGGTCGGTGACGACCGCCGCCGCGTCCGCCACTCGGTCATGGCCCACGTCTTCCTCCGCGACGGTGATGGCCTCGTCCTGCGCAGCCACTTCTGGCTCGGCGCCGCGATCCGTCCCTACCTGCCCAGCGCGCTTGCCGACCCCGCCGCGGCCCTGCTCAACCGCCGCGCCGTGCGCCGGCAGGCGCTGCCCCGCGGCCTCGCGCCCGCTCTCGCCCGCCACTGCGCCGAGGAGTACGCGAATCTCGCCGCCCTGCTGCCTGAGCTGCACGCCCAGTTCGGTCCGCGATGATGCGGGCGTGGCTGGCAAGCGCGCCGTAGTCGCCGAACGGATCTCGGCCCAGGGGCTCTCGGGCGAGCCGCTGCGGGAGGTTGCCGCGGTGCCAGAGCTGCTGCTGGCGCTGCAGGGACAGGACCCGCGCGGGGCGCGGCTGGCGGTGCGGGCGCGGACGGCCGGCCTCAGCGCCGCCGACGTCGACCGTGCCTTCACCGAGGAGCGCTCGATCCTCATCACCTGGCTCAACCGCGGCACCCTGCACCTCGTGCGCAGCGGGGACTACCCGCTGCTGCAAGCGCTGACGACGCCACCGCTGTTCACCAGTTGCGCCCGGCGCCTGCGTCAGGAGGGCGTCTCCGAGGTGGAAGCGGAGCGGGCGCTGAAGGTCGTCTCGCGGGCGCTCGCCGAGGAGGGACCCCTGAGTGGCCCTGAGCTGCGCGAGCGGATCGCCCGGGCCGATGTCGAGACGGCGGGGCAGGCCTTCATCCACCTGATGTTCCTGGCGGCGATCCGCGGCCTCATCGTGCGCGGCCCGATGCAGGGCAAGCAGCACGCCTACGCTCTGGTCGAGGACTGGCTGGGACCGCAACCGTCGCCCGACCGCGACGCCGCCCTCGCCGAGTTGGCGCGCCGCTACCTGGCCGGCCACGGCCCCGCCGACGAGCGCGACCTCGCCCGCTGGGCCGGCCTGCCGCTGCGCGACGCCCGGGTCGGCCTCGAGGCGATCGCGCCGCTGCTGGTCCAGCGCCAGGACGGTCTCCTCGACCTCGCTGGGGTGGAGCGGGCGACCGTGGCGCCGCCCCCGCGCCTGCTCGGCGCTTATGAGCCGCTGCTGCTGGGCTGGACCTCACGCGAGGAGATCGTCGGCCCGCACAAGCTGCTGGTCACCAACAACGGCCTCTTCCGCCCCTTCGCCCTGGTAGCAGGCCGTGCTGTCTCGACCTGGCGCTACAGCGGCGGCAAGGTGACGATCGAGCACCTCGGCAAGGTGACGAAGAAGGACGCGGCGGCGCTGGAGGCCGACGCGCGCGCGGTCGAGGCGTTCCTCGCTCCCGCCGCCGGCTGACCTATTGGCCGAGGAAAGAGTCGAGAGGCGTGCCATCGCTGCCGATCAAGAGCTTGCGCGCGGGCCCGTAGGCGGACTCGAAGGCGGCCATGCCGGGGAGGTCATCGCGTCGGCGACCGGACTTCACCTCGATCGCCTCCAGTTGCTTGCCGCGCCGGCGGACGAAGTCGACCTCCTTGCTGCGGTCCCGCCAGTAGAGGAGTTCGGCCGGGGGCTCGAGGGTCGCGTGCAGGTGGGCGCCGACCGCCGTCTCGACCAGGCGCCCCCAGTGTTCGCCGTCGGCACGGCTCTCAGCGAATGAGTAGCCCGCGAGGGCGGAGACGAGCCCGGTGTCCAGGGCCAGCAGCTTTGGCGTCGAGCGCCGTTGCCGCAGCTTGCGTCGCGAGTATTTCTCCAGGCCGACCGCGAGACCCGCGGCGGCGAGCAGGTCCAGGTAATGGGCGAGGGTGGTGGTGTTGCCGGCGTCCTGCAGCTGGCCGGTGAGCTTCTGGTAGGAGACGATCTGGGACGAGTGGTCGCAGACGAGGCGGAAGAGGCTGCGCAACAGTGCCGGCTTGTCGACTCGGGTCAGCAGCAGTAGGTCGCGTGAGATCGTCGTCTCCACGATCGAGTCGAGTAGGTAGGAGGCCCAGCGCTGCTCGTCTTCGATCAGGGCGGCGGCGCCCGGGTACCCGCCGAAGTGGACGAACTGATCGAGGCTGAAACCGAAGGCCTCGCGCATTTCCGCGAAGGACCAGTGCGGGGTGCGGATCAGCTCGAAGCGCCCAGCCAGGCTCTCACTGAGACCCTGCTGCACGAGCAGGGCGGCTGAGCCGAGCAAGACAACCTGGAGCTCGACGGAGTCCCGCCGGTCCTCGTCCCAGAGGCGCTTGATGGTCTCGGCCCAGTCTGCTGCCTTCTGGATCTCGTCGATGGCGAGGATTGCGCTGGCGTCCCGCGCCAGGCGTCTGCCCTCCTCCCACTGCGCCTCCAACCAGGCTGAATCACGAAGGACGGGATTGTCGGCGCTGGCGTAGTGGTGCGGGCGGTCGCAGGCCGCGAGCGCCTGCAGGACCAGCGTGGTCTTGCCCACCTGACGCGGGCCGCTGATGACCTGGATCCGCTCGCTCTCCTCTTGAAGGCGGCTCACCAGCCGTGCGAACATTCGCCGCCTGAATCCCGAATCACTCACCATGCTGAGTGATTTTACTCAATCTATTGAGTGATTTGTAATCAGGCGGCGCCGCCGAAGACTTCGCCGCCGCTGGCCGGTTCTTCGCCCGGGGCATAGACCAGCAGGCAGGGCTGGCCCTGGAAGTAGGAGATCGTGACCGAGGTCTGCCCTTGCAGTGAGCGGTGGTCGCTGTCGACCGTGAACCAGACGATCTCCGCGCTGCCGGCGACTTCGGTGCGCTTCACCTCACCGATCTCGCTCCCCTGGTAGATGACCGGCGTGCCGGGGTCGATCGCGGCGGCGGCGGAGGCTGGGAAGTCGATGCGGAACTGCTGTTCGGGGCGCGGCCCGGCAATCGTCCCGACTAAGCCGAGGACGACGAGGCCGATGACGAGGACGGTGGCGATTCGCACCACCCAGGACTTCCGTTTGGGCCGGCGCTCGACGAAGGCGGCGCCGGGCATGCCCCCGGTCGCGTCGCGGTGCAGGGCGACGGCGAAGACCTGGAAGGTGGCCAGTGACAGCGGCACGAGGACGACGGCCAGGACGGCGCCGATCACGATCGCCAGCGTCCCCGAGCCCGGTTCGAGGTGGTTGTGGTGGGCGCCGAGGCCGATCAGGAGCCCGATTGGAATCCAGGCCAGGGCGCTGAGGCCGCCGATCGCGAAGAGGCCGGCGAAGGCCTCGCCCCAGCGATCGCGCAGCAGGCGCGGCGCCTCGCGCAGCGTCTCGACGGGCCCGGCGAGGTCGAGCGCGAGGACCGGCACGGCCAGGGTGATGGCGAAGGACCAGCCGAAGCCGACAAGCGAGACCAGGAAGCCGAGCCGCCGGAGGTAGACGGCGGCCGCGAGGAGGAGCGCGACGGCGGCGACGATCAAGGCCCAGCCGACGATCGCACCGAGGCGCCAGCGGGCATCGGCGAGCGCGTCCCGCCAGTCGAGTCGCTCGCCGTCGATGGCGGCGTCGGCGACGTAGGTCAGCGCCGTCTGGAAGAAGAGGCCGCCGACGGTGCCGAGGAGCGCCAGCGGCAGCAGCAGCGCCGCGGAAGCATCCGACACTGGGGAGAACAGGCAGAGGTTGCCGTAGGCGGCGAGGGCGAGGAAGACGCCTGATGCGAAGCCGAGGCCGAGCAGGAGGCGGCTGCGGCGCGCCAGCCGCCAGGCCAGCTTGGCCAGGCCCCAGCCGAAGTCCATCCGGGTCTCCCTGGCTGCCAAAACTCCCCCGGTCGCTGAGTGCGCCTCCACCGTTCGGTGTTATCGGCGGCTCGGGCGCGACCTGAAGCGGGGCCGGCTGGCTCTCGTCACGGGGCGATGACTTCTCGCGGTCGCCGCGGTCCTATTGTCGGGAGGCAACGGAGATGCGCCGCGCCGCGGCGCCGAAAGGAGAGTCATGGGACAGCCGGTTGTGCATTTCGAGGTGGTCGGCAAGGACGGCGCCAAGCTGCAGGGGTACTACGGGGAGCTGTTCGGCTGGTCGATGAACGCCGACAACCCGATGAACTACGCCCTCGTCGAGGCCGAGGAGAGCGATAACGGCAAAGGAATTCCGGGCGGCATCGGCCAGGGACCGGAGGGTTACGAGGGCCACCTCACCTTCTATGTCGAGGTGCCCGACGTCGAGGCCTCGCTGCAGCAGGCGGAGAGTCTCGGCGGCACCCGGGTGATGGGGCCGGAGACGGTCATGCCGGACGTCACCCTCGGGCAGTTCACCGACCCCGAGGGCAACGTCGTCGGCCTGATTCAGAGCAGCTAGCCCTCCTCGGAGAGGCGCGGCGGCATCTCGTCGCCGGGGGGCGGGGGCGCCGGCTGGCCCGGCAGCGCCTCCGCCTCCTGCTCCCAGATGTGGTTCAGCGCGACCTGCAGGTAGGCGCTGAAGGCGGGGGAGAGCAGCAGGTAGAGGGCGATCGCGATCCAGCCGTTGATTGGCTCGCGGCCGGCGACTTTGGCCGCGCCCATGACGCGCTTGGAGCCGCGCCAGTAGGTGATCAGCGCCGGGATGATGATGATCCCGCCCGGGAACAGGGCCAGCAGCGAGTTGACGGGGTTCTGGCCGAGGTCATACCCCTTGGCCTCGCCGTAGGCCTTCAGCTCCTTGTTGATCCGGTACCACCAGACCAGGTGGTAGATCCCCAGGGTGATGAACGGCAGCAGTGCCACAGCCCAGGGGCTGCGCACCTTCACCTCGTTCTCGGTGCCGCGGATCTTCATCTCGTAAGCCATCTCTCTCCGTCTCCTGTCGCTTGACTGGTGGCCGCGTAATCGACCGCGGATGCCGCCAGCTTGAGCCAAAGGGTGGACGCTTGCGAGTCGTAGGCACTCCCTAACGTGTGGCGACGATGCCCAGCGCCTACGACCTCGTCCGCCAGGCGATCGCCGAGCGCAGGCAGGTCGAGGCGCTGTTCGACGGCCGCTCGCGCCGCTTCTGCCCGCACGCGATCGGCAGCCGCGACGGCCAGCCCCGCGCCCTCGTCTTCCAGTTCGCCGGCCACAGCAGCCGCGGCCTCCCACCGGGCGGCGACTGGCGCTGCCTGGCCCTCGACCGCCTCAGCGAGATCTCACTGCACGACGGCCCCTGGCACAGCCGCGAGCACTCGCAGCCGCAGCACTGCATCGACGAGGTCGATCTCTCGATCGTGGACTAGTCAGCGCCGAAGATGTCGGCAGCCGTGACCGTGACCATCCCGGCGGCTGCGTCAACTTGCTCGCGAGCCGCTACCGCGTAGACGGGGTCAGCATTGAGTCCAGGAAGTGAGCTCGCCTTGGCTTCCAACTGCGTGCGAAGGTGGGCGCCATTTACGCGCCGGCTCCACTTGGCCTCCCCCAGCAGGACGGCATCGCGACTGCGCCCCGCGAGGGCGACGGCGTCGATCTCGACCGGCGGTGAGTCCTGCCACCAGCGTCCGATGTCGACGATCTCGGGGCCCAACTCGCCAGCTGCACCGAGGCGCAGCAGGTGCTGTAGGAAGGCCGACTCCCAGCGGTTGCCCATGTGGTCGTCCAGCTGTTTGGTGAGCACCGGGAGGATTTGCTTGCCGAGGCCACGGCTGATCGCCGAGCGGTGGCTATCGAGAAGGCCGAGCCAGAAGGCGAGAAAGTTGTCGGCGATGCGGTAGATGCGGCGCCGGGTGCGAGCTGGGTTCTCGGTGACGGGCACGAGCCGTTCGACCAGGCGCAGCTCGACCAGGCGCTCCAGCGTGCGGCCGGGCTCGGCGCGGACGGCCTGCTCGATCTCGTTGTGTCGGGTGCGACCGGAGGCGATCGCGCGCAGGACAAGCTCGGTGAGACCGCCGGCGTCGCCCTCGGTCGCCAGGACCAGCCGCCCCTCGTCGAGCAGTCGCCCACCCGGCGTACAGGCCAGCCGCAGCAGGTTCTGCCTGACGCTTGCGCTGGTGTCCCACCAGCTCAGGTAGAGCGGCACGCCGCCGACGATTCCCCAGACCAGGGCCCGGTCCGATGGGCTCAGCCCCTTCAGCAGCGCCGCTGCCTCGTGAGGTCGGAACGGGTGCACCAGGAGGGCCAGATCGAAGCGGCCATACAGCGGCGCTCGCTCCTCCTGGATCGCCTCCATCGTCCGCACCGCTGAGCCGCAGATGATGATGCGCAGCTTGGTCTGGCTGCGCGCCCGGTCCCAGAAGGCGCGCATCACCCCCGGGAGCTCGGGGCTGACCTTGACCAGGTCAGGGAACTCGTCGATCACGAGCAGCAGCCGCTGTCGGGCGGCGGCGGTGGCGAGCGAGTCGAGGGCGTCGTCCCAGCTCGTGAAAGGGCGGACGCCGAGGTCGCGGGCGCCGAGGCCAATCGTCTCGCTGACCGCTTCGCTCAGCAGGCGCAGCTCGTCAGCAGCCGGTCGACCGGCTCCCGTGTGGAAGACCGTGCGCTTGTCGCGGGCGAACTCCTCGAGGAGAGAGGTCTTGCCGACCCGACGGCGGCCCCAGACTAAGCCCAGCGCGGCACCGGGTCGCTCCCACCAGCTTCCCAGAGCGGCCAGCTCGTCGCGCCGGTTGGTGAACATAGGGGGAGATTACCGACATCGGATGTAACCGACGTCGGATGTAACCGACGTCGGATGTCGGTTAGCTCAGCTTGGGGCTGCGCCAGGGCGCTTCCAGGCGGGCGACGAGGTCGTCGCCGAGGCCCTCGATCGGGACGCGGGTCTGGTCGAGGGAGTCGCGGTCGCGGAGGGTGACGGTGTCGTCTTCGGCGGTCTGGCCGTCGACGGTGATGCCCCAGGGAGTGCCGATCTCGTCTTGGCGGCGGTAGCGCTTGCCGATCGAGCCGCCCTCGTCGTACTCGGTGGGAAGGCGGCGGCGCAGGTCCTGGTAGATCTCGCGCGCCTTCTCCGGCATGCCGTCGCGGGAGACCAGCGGCAGCACCGCGACCTTGACCGGGGCGAGGCGGGGGTGGAGGCGGAGCACCGTGCGCTGGCGCCCCTCGACTTCCTCGACCTCGTAGGAGTCGACGAGGAAGGCGAGCGTCGCCCGGTCGGCGCCGGCTGCGGGCTCGATCACGTAGGGGACGTAGCGTTCCTTGGTCTGCTGATCGAAGTACTCGAGCTTCTCGCCGCTGAACTTGGCGTGCTGGGTGAGGTCGAAGTCGCCGCGGTTGGCGATTCCCTCCAGCTCCGACCAGCCGATCGGGAAGAGGTACTCGATGTCGCTCGTCGCCGAGGAGTAGTGGGAGAGCTCGTCCTCATCATGGGCGCGCACCCGCAGGTGGTCGGGGCGGATGCCGAGGTCGGTGTACCAGCGCTCGCGCTCATCCATCCAAGTCTGGTGCCACTTTTCGGCTTCGGCCGGGGGCACGAAGAACTCCATCTCCATCTGCTCGAACTCGCGGGTACGGAAGATGAAGTTGCCGGGGGTGATCTCGTTGCGGAACGACTTGCCGATCTGGGCGATCCCGAAGGGCGGCTTCTTGCGGGCGAAGCTGAGCACGTTCTTGAAGTTGATGAAGATGCCCTGGGCCGTCTCCGGGCGCAGGTAGACGGTCGAGCCCTCCTCGGCGACGGGGCCGACGTGGGTCTCGAACATGAGGTTGAACTGGCGCGGCTCCGAGAGCTCGCCGCCGCACTCGGGGCAGCGCAGCTCGGCGTTGGGATCGCCGCCTTCGGCTTCGACCGCCTCGCGCAGGTGGTCCTCGCGCCAGCGCCGCTTGCACTTGCCGAGGCACTGCACGAGCGGGTCGGTGAAGCCTTCGAGGTGGCCGGAGGCCTCCCAGACCCGCGGATGCTGGAGGATCGCCGAGTCGAGGGCGACGATGTCATCGCGCTCCTGCAGCATCGCCCGCCACCACTCGGCTTTGACGTTGTTCTTGAGCAGTACCCCGTAGTGGCCGTAGTCGTAGGTCGAGCCGAGGCCGCCGTAGATCTCCGAGGAGGGGAAGACGAAGCCACGCCGTTTGCAAAGCGCGACGATCTCCTCCATCGATACCTCGGTCGGTCGGGCGTCCTGCTCGGTAGTGGCCATGGCCGGAACCGTAGCGGCTGCGATAATCCCCAGTCCCGTGCCTATCTACGAGTACAAGTGCGAGAACGGCCACGTCTTCGATGTGATCCAGAGAATGGTTGACGAGCCGCTCACCGAGTGCCAGGAGTGCGGCGCTCCCGCCGTGCGTGTCCTCCACTCTCCCGCCGTCCATTTCAAGGGCAGTGGCTTCTACAACACCGACTACGGCAAGAAGAAGGGCGGCGGGGCCGGCAACGGCTCCTCCGGCGAGTCCGCAAAGGAGTCGAAAGGCTCCGATTCGAGCTCCAGCTCGTCCGGCTCCTCCGAGTCGAAGTCGAGCGACTCCAAGGCGACCGCCGCCGCGGACTAGCCGTTGACCAGCCGGTTCGCCGCGTGGCGGCGGGCCGATTCCGGGACGACGATCGAGCCCCCCGGGCCGTTCAGTTCGCAGCCTTCCTTCGGCCTGCTGCAGAGCACGTCGGACGGCGAGCTGCCGCCGATCGCCGCCGCCAGCACCAGTTGCGGCATCGTGAAGAAGCCCATGTCGCTGACGAACGCTTTCGGCGCGTCCCAGCCGATGATCGGTCCCTTGATGAAGTTGTAGGGGAGGCGGAGGGGGTCGGTGAGGCGGCCCTTGATGCCGTTGATTACCGACTGCTGCGCCTTCTCGCGGTCGAGGTCGTTGTAGCCGAGCGTGTAGGCGCTCTTGCCGGGACCGGGGCATTCGACCGGCTCGCGGACGCGGGAGTAGGCCAGCGCCTTTTCGCCGTCGAGCGTGTTGGTCCCCTTGTGCAGGCGCAGGGTGACGCCACCCTGGCCGTGGCCGGCGCCGCCGGAGATGTCGGCGCAGAGCTTGTGCGGGACGTCGACTTCGACGCCGCCGACGGCGTCGATCAGCTTTTCGAAGCCGGTGAAGTCGATGATCGCGACGTGGTCGACCTGGATCCCGAGGAACTGTTCGATCGTCTTGATCTGCAGGGCGGCGCCGCCGAAGGAGTAGGCGGCATTGATTTTTTCCGGCGCCTGGCCGGGGATTTCGGCGTAGCTGTCGCGGGGAATCGAGAGTTTGCGGAAGCTGCCACCGCCGGCCCGGATCAGCATCAGGGTGTCGGCGCGGTATTCGCCGGCTTCGCAGCCGTCGTGGGGAGCGTCGCCGCGTGACTGTTGTTCGAAGCACTTCTTCTTATGTGGGGCGCCGGGCTCGTTGGTGTCGGGCGGCCGCGCGTCGGTGCCGAGGACGAGGATCGTCTGGGCGTTGGGCAGCAGGAAGGGGTTGCCGTGGAGGGCGTCTTTGGCTTCGCCCGAGAGCTTGAAGGACTGCAACTGGGCGGAGATCGCGAAGGCGAGGAAGCTGAGCAAGATCCATCCCAAAATCGCGATTCCGGCCCATTTCGCGACCCGCTTCCAGGGTGGGCGGGGCGCCCCCGGGAGCCGCCGCTCGCCCGGCTCGCGCTCGCGTCCGGGCCCCTTGCCGGGCAGCTTCGGTGGCTTGCCAGGCAGCTTTGCGCGCTCCCGCAGGCGCGAGAGATCGGCTGATTTCAGCCGGGAAAAGATGCTCCTGCGGGACCGGTAGACCTTGTAGTCCGGCGGCCCCGAAGGTCGCTGCTCGCCATCGTCGGGCATAAAAGGGCTAGAAATCATGCCGATGCTTCCGGTCGCCCGCCTCCACGCCCTGCCCGCCCGATGAGCGGCGGCGAGACGATCGGCGTCGATCTGGGCGGGACGAAGGCGCTCGTCGGGGTACTCGACGGGACCGAAACTCTGTGGGAGAGCCGCGAGGCTTCGACCGGCCAGAGCGAGGACGAGCTGGTCGAGTTGCTGGTGCGGGAGATCCGCGCCGCCCGCGACGCCCGGCCCGGTGCCACCGCCGTCGGGCTCGGGGTGCCGGCGACGATCGACCAGGAAAAGGGAGTCGCCGTCTCCGCCGTCAATCTGCCGCTTGCCGACCTGCCGCTGCGCGACCTCGTCGCCGAGCGCGTCGGTCTGCCGGTCTTTCTCGACAACGACGCCAACGTGGCGGCGCTGGCCGAGCACCTCTACGGTGCCGGCCGCGGTGGCGACCACATGGTGATGCTGACGATCGGGACCGGGATTGGCGGCGGGCTGATCCTGGGCGGCGAGCTCTACCGCGGCTCGACCGGCGCCGGCGCCGAGCTCGGCCACACCGTGATCCAGGCCGACGGGCCGCCCTGTCAGGGCAACTGCCCCAACCACGGCTGCGTCGAGGCGCTCGCCTCCGGTACCGCGCTCGGGCGCGAGGGCCGGGCGGCGGCGGAAAGCAGCCCCGACTCGGTGCTTGCCAAGGCGCTGGCCGAAGGCAAGGAGGTCGACGGCAAGCTGGTCACCGAAGCGGCGCTGGCCGGCGATGAGACCGCCGTCGCCGTCTTCGAGCTGATCGGCAGCCGCCTCGGCGTCGCTTGCTCCAGCTTCGCCAACATCTTCCAGCCCAACGCAATCGTCGTCGGCGGCGGTGTCATCGCTGCCGGTGACCTGCTGCTGGAGCCGGCCCGCCGCGAGGTGCGCGAACGGGCGCTGAACCCGATGAACCAGACTCCTGTCCTCGAGGCCACCCTGGGCAACGACGCCGGGATGATCGGCGCCGCCGCCTTGGCCCGTGTCGAAATGGAGAAAGGGGGCAGCTGATGCCGGGCCGGCTGGTTGTCTGCCCGACCCCGATTGGAAACCTCGACGACGTGACGCCGCGGATGCGGGAGGCGCTGGTCAGCGCCGACTACATCGCCTGTGAGGACACGCGTCGGACGGGGGCATTGCTGGAGCGCCTGCAGATTCGCCCGGCGCCCCGCCTCGTCTCCAACCACGAGGGCAACGAAACCGCCCGCGCGACCGAGCTGGCGCAGCGGATCGAGCGCGGCGACACGGTCACGCTCGTCTCCGACGCCGGCATGCCGGGGATTTCCGACCCCGGCTACAAGCTGATCCGCCGCTGCATCGAGCGCAGCCTCGAAATCACCGTGCTGCCGGGACCAACGGTGGTGCCGGTGGCCCTGGTCGCCTCCGGCCTGCCGACCGACCGCTGGCGTTTCGAGGGCTTCCTGCCGCGGCGGGCCGGCGAGATGGAGCGGGTGCTGCGCTCGACCGAGACCGTCGTCGCCTTCGAGTCGCCGCGACGGATCGGCGAGTCGCTGGGGGCGCTGGCCTCGATCGCGCCGGACCGCCCCGCCGCCGTCTGCCGCGAGCTCTCCAAGG
This sequence comes from uncultured Actinomycetes bacterium, assembly GCA_963708405.1. GTDB lineage: Bacteria > Actinomycetota > Thermoleophilia > Solirubrobacterales > 70-9 > VAYN01. Next base: position 15,718 of record CAVPSL010000001.1, on the reverse strand, counting down.
TCCACGAGGAGGTCGCCCGCGGCACCCTCGGCGACCTCGCCCGCCGATTTCGCAGCGACGTCAAAGGCGAGATCGTCCTCGTCATCGGCCCCGCCGCCGCGGCCGAGCACGACAAAGACGTCGGCTTCGCCGTCGACGCCCTCCGCCACCTCGTCCAGTCCGGCGCCCGCCCCCGCGCCGCCGCCTCCGTCGTCGCCGCCCTCACCGGCACCCGCGCCAACGACCTCTACAAAGCGCTGACGGGCCGCGAGGCCCGGCGCTAGGCGCTCGCCTCAGCTATGAGCGCCGCTGAGCATCCGACCCGGCGCTCCCAAGCGGTCAACTCGAGTCACTACGACCGGGTCGCCCGCCTCTACAGCATCTTCGAGCCGCTGTACCTGATCTTCCCGCCCGCTCGGCGCCGCGCCGTCGCGGCGCTGGGGCTGAAGCCAGGCGACACCGTGCTCGAGATTGGCGCCGGCACCGGGCGCAACTTCCCCTACCTGGTGGAGGCGGTCGGGCCGACTGGCACCGTCGTCGCCGTTGACGCTTCGGCCGGGATGCTGGCCGAGGCCGAGAAGCTGGTCCAGCGCGAGGGCTGGTCGAACGTCGACGTGATCCGCGCAGACGCCAGCCAACTGCAGATCGATCGCAAAGTTGACGCCGTCCTCTTCAGCCTCAGCTACTCGGTGCTCCCCGAGCCGGGCCCCGCCTTGGCCTCGGCCTGGCGGCTGCTGCGTTCCGGTGGACGCGTCGTCGTCATGGACCAGGGGCTGACCGAGGGCGGGCTGATGCGGGCCCTCGACCCGATCGCCCGCGTTCTCCTCAAGTTCACCCCGGGAGACCCCTACTCCGACCCCTGGAGCGACATGAGGGCCTATGCCCCGGTCCAGACCAGGCGCTTCCTGTTCGGCCTCTTCTACGTCAGCGCTATCACCAAGCCCGGCGACCGCGCGGAGTAAGTCGGCGACGCCTTCGGCTAGCGTGGGGCTCGCGCCATGAATACGAAGAGCTTCTACGTCACCACCCCGATCTACTACGTCAACGCGGAGCCGCACCTCGGGCACGCGTACTCGACGATGGCCGCTGACGTGCTGGCTCGGCACCATCGCCAGCGGGGCGACGACGTCTTCTTCCTCACTGGCACCGATGAGCACGGGGAGCCGATTGAGACGGCGGCGGAGCGGGAGGGGATCTCGCCGCAGGAGCTGGCCGACCGCAACGCCGCCAAGTTCGAGGCGCTGATGCCGATCATCGACGCCAGCAACGACTTCTTCATCCGCACCTCCGATCCGCGGCACAAAGACGAGGTGGCGCGGATCATCCAGCGGGTCTACGACAACGGCTGGGTGAGTAAGGGGGTCTACGAAGGCTGGTACTGCCCGCGCTGCGCCGACTTCAAAACCGAGCGCGAGCTTGGCCCCGGCAACACCTGCCCGATCCACGAGATCCCGCTGGAGCGCGAACGCGAGGAGAACTGGTTCTTCCGCCTCTCCGCCTTCCAGGCGCAGCTCGAAGAGCTCTACGAGGCGCGGCCCGACTTCGTCGTCCCCGAGTTCCGTCGCAACGAGGCGATCTCGTTCATCAAGCAGGGGCTGGAGGACGTCTCGCTCTCCCGTCCCAATCTGAAGTGGGGGCTGTCGCTGCCCTGGGACCCCGAGCAGCGGATGTACGTCTGGTTCGACGCCCTCCTCAACTACGTGACCGCGCTCGGCTTCGCCCGTGAGGGCGAAGACCTGACCGACCGCTACTGGCCCGCCGACCTGCACGTGATGGCCAAGGACATCCTCAAGTTTCACGCGGTGATCTGGCCCGCCCTCTGCCTCGCCGCCGACCTCGAGCCACCGCGGCGGATGACCATCCATGGCTATCTCCTGATGGGCGAGAAAAAGATGTCGAAGAGCCTCGGCAACGTGCTCGACCCCTTCGAGGTGATCGACCGCTTCGGTGCCGACGCGCTGCGTTTCTACTGCTTCCGCGAGGTCAGCTTCGGTCAGGACGGCTCGATCTCGACCGCTGGCTTCGAGGCCCGCTACGAGACCGAGCTCGCCAATGACTACGGCAACCTCGCCAGCCGCGTGCTGGCGATGGTCGACCGCTACCGCGACGGCACCGTGCCGGTGGCGGCGGTCGACGCCACCCTCGCCGAGGACTTCGAAGGCGCCGTCGCCCGCCTCTCCGAGCTGCTCGACCGGGCCGAGCTGACCCAGGCCCTGGAGGTCGTCTGGGTGCTGGTGCGCCGCCTCAACCGCTTCGTCGAGGAGACGAAGCCGTGGGAGCTGGCCAAGGACGAGGCCGACCCCGAGCGCCTCGACGAAGTCCTTTACAACCTGGTCGAGGGCCTGCGGGTAACGACGCTGATGCTGGTTCCCTACCTGCCGCGGACCAGCGAGGCGCTGCTGGCCGCGCTCGGCGAAGAGGGCCGCGCCCTGGCCGAGCTCGGTTCCCGCCCCGGCGGCCAGGCGGTCGAACGAGTGCCGCCGCTCTTCCCCAAGATCGAGTCACCGGCCTGATGCCGGCCGCGGTGCTCGCGGTCGAGGGACTGCGCAAGCGCTACCGCAGACAGGAGGCACTGGCGGGGATCGACCTCGAGGTCGGCGAGGGCGAGCTGGTCGGCCTGCTCGGTCCCAACGGCGCCGGCAAGTCGACGCTGACCAAGATCGCCTGCGGCCTGGTGCGGCCGAGCGGCGGCCGCGCTGAAGTGCTGGGCCGTCCGGCTGGCTCGCCGCCCGCCCGAGCCGCGCTTGGCTACCTGGCCGAGCTATTCCGCTTCCCCGGCTGGTGCACGGCGGACGAGTTGCTGGCGCTACACCAACGCCTCGCGGGCTCCGCGGGCGGGGCGGCGGAGCGGGCCGAACTGCTCTCCCTGGTTGGCCTCAGCGACGCCGTTGACAAGCGCATCGAGGCGATGTCGAAGGGCATGCAGCAGCGGCTGGGGATCGCCCAGGCACTGGTCGGCTCGCCGCGCCTGCTGCTGCTCGATGAGCCGACCAGCGCCCTCGACCCGGTCGGCCGTCGCATCGTCCGTGAGCTGCTTGAGGGCCTGCGCGACCGCGGCGTCGCCGTGCTGCTCAACTCACACCTCCTGAGCGAGGTCGAGCTGGTCTGCGACCGGGTCGCGATCATCGCCCGCGGCCGCCTCATCAAGGCCGGGACGCCGGACGAGCTGGCCGGGCCGGGCGGGGTGGAGGTCGAGACCGGCGAGGGCGTGCGCTTCTTTGCCGGCGCCGGCCGCGAAGAGGCGCCGCGGATCGTCGCCGAGCTGGTCAGCGCGGGCGAGCGCGTCTACCGCGTCGAGGTCCGCCACAGCTCGCTCGAAGACGTCTACCTAGAGGCGGTCGGGGGCGAGACCGGGTGAGACCCTCGCCGCTCAGGTCGGCCCTGACGATCATCGGCCACTCGCTGCGCGAGGGCGTGCGGCGGCGCGTCTTCCTCGCCGTCCTCGCCCTCACCATCGCCTTCCTCGCCCTCTACGCGCTCGGTGCCCACTTCGTCTTCCGCGACAGCAGCCACTTCGGGGAAGGAGAACAGAGCATCCTCGACCCGCACGCTTTCGCCGGTGCCACGATCTTCGGCTTGGCGATGTTCGCCACCCTCTTCCTCGGCGCCGTGCTGGCTGTCTTCCTCACCCTCGGCGTCGTCCGCGGCGATGCCGAGAGCGGTCTGCTGCAGCCGCTGGTGGTGCGGCCGCTGGGCCGGACGACGATGCTGCTGGCCCGCTTCGCCGGCGCTGCCCTGCTCTCCTCGGCCTACGTGTTGCTGGTCTACCTGGCGGCGGCGGCGATCACCAGCGCCACCGGCCACTGGTCCCCCGACCACCTGCTGGGGCCGGGTCTGGGGCTGGCGCTGGGCGTCTCGATCATCGCCGCGCTCTCACTGCTGCTCTCGGTCCTGCTGCCGGTCACGGCGCAGGGGATCGTCGTCTTCATGGTCTTCGGTGCCGGCCTCACCGCCGGCCTGCTGGCCCAGATCGGCCAGGCCATCAATAGCCAGTCGCTGCACACGATCGGCCGGGTCTTTAGCTGGGCGCTGCCCTTCGAGGGTCTTTACGCGGCCGGCCTGCATGCGCTGATCTCCGGCACCTCGGGCCTGACCGGCGTCGTCCTCCAGCTCGGGCCCTTCGGCGGCTCCGAGGCAGCGAGCCCCGGCCTGATCGCCTGGGCCTTCGTCTACATGTTCGGCGTCCTCGCCCTCGCCGCCTTCGCCTTCTCGCGGCGGGACCTCTAAGCGAGCAGGTCGGCGGTGATCTCCTCGGGTCGGGTCAGGCCGCAGAGCGCCATCGTCAGGTCGAGCTCGCCGAGGGTCATCTTCAGCACCGCTTCGACGCCGGCCTGGCCGCCCAGGGTGAGGCCCCAGACGTAGGGGCGGCCGAGGCAGACCGCGTCGGCGCCGAGGGCCAGCGCCTTCAGCACGTCGGTGCCGCCGCGGACGCCGCTGTCGAAGAGAACGGTCAACTCCTCGCCGACGGCGGCGGCGATCGGCGGCAGGGCGTCGAGCGAAGCGATCGCACCGTCGACCTGGCGGCCGCCGTGGTTGGAGACGACGATCCCGTCGACCCCGCGGGCCGCTGCCTCGCGGGCGTCGTCGACGTGCTGGATGCCCTTGACCACGATCGGCAGCGAGGTCTGCTCGCGCAGCCAGGCGAGGTCGTCCCAGGCCAGGGCCGGGTTCGCCTGGACGCCGAGGAAGTGGCCGGTGGCGGCGCCTTGGTCCTCCTCCGGCGTCCGCTCCAGGCCTTCGCGGAAGACCGGGTCCTGGAAGTAATTGGCGACGCCCATGCCGTTGAGGAAGGGTAGCCAGGCCTGCTGCAGGTCGCGCGGCTTCCAACCGGGGATGAAGGTGTCGACGGTGAGGACGATGGCGCCGTAGCCGGCGCGCTCGGCGCGGCCGACGAAGCTGGCGACCAGGTCGCGGTCATTGGCCCAGTAGAGCTGGAACCAGCGCGGCGCCTCCGGCCCGCCCGCCTCCGCGATCTCCTCCAGCGAGAAGTGCGAGGCGGTGCTAGCGATCATCGGCACGCCGACCGCGGCGGCGGCCCGGGCGGTCGCCAGCTCGCCCTCCTCGTGCAGCACCTTCTGGACCCCGATCGGCGCCAGCAGCAGCGGCGCCGGGACGGAGGTACCGAGCAGGGTGGTGGTGAGGTCCCGCTGGGAGACATTACGCAGCATCCGCGGCACGATCCGGTGGCGGCGGAAGGCCTCGGCGTTGGCCCGGATCGTGTCCTCGCTGCCAGCGCCGGCACCGACGTAATTGGCGGCTTTCGGCTCCATCGCCGCTACGGCCGCCTGCTCCAGCTCGGCCACCGAGACCGGCACCGCCGGCGTTTGGCCGCCGAGGCCGAGCATGTAGATCTCGCGGTAGTGGTCGGCGAAGTCGGCCATCGGTATGCGCAGGCTATTCGGCCAGGATCTTGCAGAGCAAATCAAACAAATGACGAGAAATTGACCGATCCGGATTTACCGGACGATCAACTGGGCATGAATGCCAAAGCAGCACCCCAAGCGCAGTCAAACTCTCGGCTCGGCGTCATGCTGGGCTGTGTCTTGGCGGTGGCCGGCCTCTCCGGGGTTCTCCTCGTCGCGCCGGCAACCGCCGCCTCGCCGACGAAGAACGGCCAGGTCCATGCCTGTTACAAGGTTCGCGGGAAGGCCAAGGGGGCGATGCGTGTCGTCACCGGCAAGCACTGCCGGCGCGGCGAACGCAAGCTCAACTGGAACATCAGCGGGCCGCCCGGGGCGAGCGGCGCCACTGGGTCACAGGGGAGTCAGGGCGCGCCCGGTGCCCAGGGCAACCCGGGCGCCAGTGGCGGCTCGGGCTCCGAAGGCTCCAACGGCGCCAGCCTGGCCTCGCTGGAAACGAAAGTCGCCTCGCTGACGCTGGAAGTGAGCGCCCTCGAAAAACTCCTCGCGGGAGTCGGTAACGGCGACCTCTCCGGGCTCCTCAACAAACTCAACGGCATCACCGGCACCGAACTGGACAACGCCGTCAACTCGCTGCCGGTCGTCTCGACGCTGGCCCCGAAAGTGAGCAGCATCGAAGGTCTGCTCGAAGGCGTCGGCAGCGGTGACCTCGAAGAACTGGTGACCAAACTGCCGAGCGTCGAATCGACGGTGAGCGGCCTGACCACGACCGTCGGCGGCCTCACGACCAAAGCCGGCACGCTCTGCACGCAGGCCAAAGAACTGACCAAACAGTCGAACCTGCTGGGCACCTCGTTCGGCGAAATCAAAGTTCTCAGCGGCTTGGTGACGCTGGAACTGCCGAAACCGGCGGGCCTGACCGAATTCACGGCCTGCTGATCGCGGCATCCCTCGCCAGCGCGGCCCGCGCGTCGAATCCGGCGCGCGGGCCGTTACCTGAGGCCCTCCTAGACTCCCGCGGGTGATCGACTCGCACACGCATCTCTTCCTCTGCGACGGGGAGGAGGCCGAGGTCGTCGCCGCGGCGAGCGCGGCCGGCGTCACGCGGATGCTCAGCGTCGGCATGGACGAGGAGACCAACCCGGTGGCGATCGCCGGTGCCGAGCAGCACGAGCCCGTCTTCGCCGCGGTCGGCCGCCATCCCAACGAGGCGGGCGGCTTCGACGATGAGGCGGCGGCGGCGATCGCCCGCCTCGCCGCGCACGAGAAGGTGCGGGCGATCGGCGAGACCGGGATCGACTACTACCGCGACACCGCCCCGGCCGCGGATCAGCGGCGCGCCTTCGCGGCCCAGATCGAGATCGCCCGCGAGCTCGACCTACCGATCGTGATCCACGGCCGTGACCCGGAGGGCGGCACCGAGGCCACCGACGAGATCTTCGCCACGCTCGACCAGCGGGCGGCCGGCTGCCGGGTGATCCTGCACTGCTTTTCGGCCCCGCACCGGGTCGCCGACGCGGCCGAGCGCGGCTGGTTCTGCTCCTTCGCCGGCAACGTCACCTACCCGCGCTCCGAGGCGCTGCGCGAGGCGGCGGTGCAGGTCCCCGAGGAGCTGATCCTGGTCGAGACCGACGCTCCCTTCCTCACCCCGCAGGCGCGGCGCGGACAGCGCAACCAGCCAGCCAACGTGGTCGCCACGGCCGCAGCCCTCGCCGAGGTTCGCGGCGTCTCCTACGAGCAGCTCGAGCGCACGGTCGAGGCCAACGCAGCGGCGCTGTTCGGCTGGTAGCGAGCCTTGGTCCGCCTCGGGCAGAACTTCCTCGCCGACCCTAATCTGCTGGAGGCGATCGTCCGCGACGCCGAGCTGGCGCCGACCGACGTCGTGCTCGAGGTCGGCGCGGGGGAGGGTGTGCTGACGGAGCGCCTTGCGGCCGCCGCGTCGCACGTCCACGTGATCGAGATCGATCGCGGCCTCGAGCCGGCGCTGGCGCCGGTCCTCGCCTTGCCCAACGTCGAGCTGCGCTGGGAGGACGCGATGAAGGCCGACTTGGCGGCGCTGGCGCCGGCGCCGACGGCGATGGTCGCCAACCTGCCCTACGCGGTGGCGACGCCGCTGCTGCTGCGCACGGTCGAGCAACTGCCGACGCTGGCGCGCTGGACGGTGATGGTGCAGCGGGAGATCGCCGAGCGGCTCCGCGCCGCGCCCGGCAGTCGCATCTACGGCGCTCCCAGCGTGCAGCTCCAGCTCGCCTGCGAGGTCGAGCTGCTGCGCACCGTCGACCCCGCGGTCTTCCGGCCGCGGCCGCGGGTCGAGTCGGCGATCCTGCGCCTGCGCCGCACCGGCCCCGCTCCCGAACCGGACACGCGTGAGCTGGTCCGCGCCGCCTTCGCCCACCGCCGCAAGGCGCTGGCGCGTTCGCTCGAGCACGTCAAACCCGGCTCCCGCGACGCCGTCCGCGCCGCCCTCGCCGCTCTGGAGCTGCCCGCCGACGCCCGCGCCGAGTCGCTTGCCCCCGAGGACTTCGCCGCCCTGGCGGCGAAGCTGCGGCAAGATCGCTGAGGCCGCCCCGCCGATGCTCGTCCACGCCCCCGCCAAGCTCAACCTCTGCCTCTACCTCGGCCGCACCCGCGCCGACGGCCTGCACGAGCTCTGCTCACTGTTCGAGCCGCTCGCCCTCGCCGACCTGATCAAGGTGACGCCGGCGGAGCGCGACGAAGTCCTCTGCGCCGGCGTCGAGGGAGAGAACCTGGCGGCGCGAGCGCTGGCGGCGCTGCGCGAGCGTGGCTGGCAGCGGCAGCCGCTGCGAATCAAGATCGAGAAGCGGACGCCGGTTGCCGCCGGCCTCGGCGGCGGCAGCGCCGACGCCGCCGCGGTGCTGCGGCTGGCTGCCGGCGAGGTCGAGGACCTGGCCGGGCTGGCGGCGACGCTCGGCGCTGACGTGCCCTCGCAACTGCGGCCGGCGTTGGCGCTGGTGCGCGGCGCCGGAGAGGTCGTCGAGCCGCTTCCGGCGCCGGCCCCGCACGCCGTCCTGCTGCTTCCCGACGGTGGCGGCCTCAGTACCGCCGACGTCTTCCGCGAGGCCGACCGGCTCGGCCTCGGGCGCAGCGAGGAGGAACTGGCGGCGCTGGCGGCACGCCTGCGCGAGGTCGCCGGCGCCGGCGCCTCGCCGCTCTCCTATCCCGACCTCCTCGTCAACGACCTCGAAGCGCCGGCGCGCTCGCTGCGGCCGGCGATCGGCGCGGCGCTGGACGCCCTGCGCGGCGCCGGCGCCCCCGTCGCCATCCTCAGCGGCTCGGGCCCGACCGCGGTCGGGCTCTTCCCGGACCTCGCCGCCGCCCGCGCCGCCGCCGCCGCCCTCGACCGCCCCGACGCGATCGTCTGCGAAGCGGGCCGGGCGCCGTGAAGCTGCCGGGGGAGGAGGAGGGCAGCCGCAAATGGGCCCTGCTCGGCGCCGCCGCCGTGGTCGTCGGCGTCGCCTACTACTTCATCAGCCAGCAGCTCGGCCACCTCGACCTGCAGGGGCTGCTCGAAGATCTCTCCAACGCTCTCGGCGCCTGGACCTACCTGATCGTCGGCGTCTTCGCCTTCGCCGAGACCGGCGCCTTCGTTGGCCTCGTCGTCCCCGGCGAGACGGTGATGCTGCTGGGCGGGGCCGTCGCCGGCCAGGGCGCGATCGACATCTACCTGCTGATCGCGATCGCCTGGTTCTCCGCCTGGCTCGGGGACACGACCAGCTTCTTCCTCGGCCGCCGCCTCGGCCGCGGTTTTGTGCTCGAGCACGGGCCGCGCTTCGGGATCAGCCACGAGCGCTTCGAGCGGGTCGAGGACTACTTCTCCCGCCACGGCGGCAAAACGATCTTCATCGGCCGCTTCATCAGCCTCGTGCGCGCCTTCGCCCCCTTCATTGCCGGCAGCTCGGGCATGCGCTACCGCGCCTTCGTGCCGTACAGCATCCTCGGTACCGGGCTCTGGGCCAGCGCCCACATCCTCGTCGGCTACTTCTTCTCCCGCAGCATCGAGCGGGCCGCCAAGTACGCCGGTAAAGGCGCCTTCCTGCTGGCGATGCTGATCGTGGTCGTCGTCGCCGTAGTCGCTCTCGTCCGCTTCTTTCGGGTCGAGGAGAACCGGCGCCGCACCGTGGCCTGGATGGAGGCGCACGGGGGTACGCGCTGGATGGTGGCGCTGGTCCGTCGCTACCGGCCGCAGTTGCGCTTCCTCTGGGACCGGGTGACGCCGGGTGGCACCTTCGGCCTCGAGTTCACCTCGCTGCTGGCAGCGCTCTCGGTGGCGCTGTTTGTGTTGATCGCCTACGCGGTCGTCGTCGGCAGCGAACCGGGGCCGACCCCGGGCGATGTCACCGCCTTCGAAGTCGCCGAACAGTTGCGCACGGCCTGGCTGACCAGCATCGCCAAGGTGATCACCGCGCTCGGCTCGGGCCCGGTGATCGGTCTGCTGACGGTCGCCTGCGCCGCCGCTCTCGTGGCGCGGCGGCGCTGGGCCGTGCTCGGGGTGCTGCTGGTCGGCACGCTGCTGGTCACGGTCGGGGTCGGCGAGCTGAAGGCGACGATCGACCGGCCACGCCCGGAGGGCGGCCTGATCGACGTCGCCGGCTCGTCCTACCCGAGCGGCCACGCCGCCCACTCGGTCTTCTACCTCTGGCTGGCGCTGACGATCGTGCTGCGGCTGCGGCCGGGGATGGCACGGGCGACGGCGGTCGTCGTCGCCGGCCTGGCGCTGACGGTTCTGGTCGGGCTCTCGCGGGTCTACCTCAACGTTCACTACCTGAGCGACGTCAGCGGCGGCTGGGCGCTGGGCGTCGCCTGCTTCTCCTTTTGCGCCCTGGTTGCGCTCGTCATCTCCCAAGTGCGCCAAACTTCCCGCCCGTGACCCTCTTCGCGCTGACCAAAATCGGCAACCAGTACCTCCTCTTCGGCGCCGCCGGCCTTGTCTGCCTCGTCGCCTTCGTCGCCCTGATCCTCACCCCGGCGGTCAGCTCGCATGGTCGCATCTGGGAAAAGGCGGCCGCCGGCTTCCTCTCGCTCTTCGTCCTCGCGGTGCTGCTGGCGGTCGGGGTTGGGGTCGGGCTGATCGTCGTCTACTACTTCAACGACATCTCGGATTTCGTCAACCGCCTGTAGCCGGGGATAATCTGGCGATGACGGCTACCGCGAAGGGCTCGGAAAGCCCTGCAAAAGCAAAGGTTCCGGAGCTTCTGGACGCGCTCTCGGAAGCGGTTGAATCAGGTGCCGGCCTGCCCGCGGTAGCCCGCGCGGCGGCGCGGCTGCTGGACGCCAGCGTCGCCCTGATCGACCGCTCCAGCGCCGTCCTCGCCGTCGCTGGCGCTTCTCCCGACCAGGAGCAGAAGCTGCTCTCCGGCGGCGAGGGCGTGACCAAGGTCGAGCTGCGCGTCGCCGACAGCGCCGTCGGCGAGCTGCGCTACCGGGCCAAGGCGCCGCCGGAACCGGCGATCGCCCGCATGGTGACGACGCTGCTGGCGCTGGAGCTGGAGCGCTCGCGCTCACCCGAGTGGGAGAGCGAGGAGGTGGCGAGTGCCTTCGTCGCCGCGGTTTTGGGCCGCGAGGTGACCGACCGCGGCGACATCGTCGCCCGCGCCGCCGAGCTCGGCGCCGACCTCGACCGCGGCGCCGGCGTGCTGGTGCTGCGGGCGGCACCGCGGGCGGCGCAGACGGGGGAGTGGCGTGGGCGCGTGCTGACCCTGACCCTGCGAGCGCTGCGCTCGCTGGCGCCCGGCTCGCTGGCGACAACGGCGGAGGCCGAGGCGACCGCGGAGGTCTCCGTCATCGTCCCCGCCGAGAACGACGAGCGGCTGGCCCGGGCCGCCGCCGGTCTCGTGCGCGAGCTCGACGACAGCCTCGCCGGCTTCCACATCACCACCGGCCGCAGCCGCCGCTGCGCCGACCCGGTCGACCTCTACCGCGCCGGCAGCGAGGCGCGCCTCGCCGTCAACGTCGGCGAGGCCGAGGGGCGCTCGCTTTTGGCCTTCGAGGACACCGGCGCCTACCGGCTGCTGCTGCCGGCGATGAGCGAGGACCCGGCCGAGCTCGAACGCTTCTACGCGGAGACGGTCCAGCCCCTCTCCGACTACGACGAGCAGTACGAGACCGAGCTGGTCGCCACCGTCGAGGCCTACCTCGACAACGACGGCAACGTCGCCGCCACCGCCAAACAGCTCTTCACCCACCGCCACACGGTCCGCTACCGCCTCGAGCGCGTCAAAGAGCTCTGCGGCCACGACGTCTCCTCGACCGAGGGCCGCGAGAAGCTCGGCCTCGGCCTCAAAGCCATGCGCGTGCTCGGCATCGCCTCCCCCCGCGGCCCGGCGATGGAGCCCGGCGCCAAAGCCGGCAAGGTCGCGCGCGCGGCGGAGGAGTAGGGGTTCGAGCCTTAAGCTATGCCGTCCCCTTGGGGAGTGGTGTAGCTGGCAACACTCGGCACTTTGGATGCCGCATCTCCGGTTCGAACCCGGGCTCCCCAGTTTCCCAATTTCGAGGTGTTGCTGGTTCGAATTCGGATACGTCCCGACCAGATGCGAACATGTGTTCGTGAAAGGGCGGAGGCTGAGCTACACGGAGGAGGAGGCGCGGCGCGCTATCGCAGCCTCAAAGTCCTGGGCAGAAAGCCTGCGTCGACTTGGCCTCTGCACCACGGGCGGCGGCTGGCGAGTCCTCAAGAAATACGCCGAGCTTTGGGACATCTCCACTGACCATTTCGATCCGGGAGCTGCGGCGGCCGAAAACCTGAAGCGCAAGCAGAAGCCCCTATCCGAGGTTCTGATCCAAGGTTCAACCTATCCGCGGAAGGACGTAAAGCGCAGGCTCCTAGCCGAGGGCCTGAAGGAGCCTCGCTGTGAGCTCTGCGGGCAGGGTGAGGTTTGGCGAGGACGACCGATGTCGATGATCCTCGATCACATCAACGGCGTTCGGGACGACCACCGGCTCGAGAACCTGCAGATGGTGTGTCCAAACTGTGCGGCGACCCTCGATACGCATTGCGGGCGACGGAATCGGATCACCAGGGCCAGGCGCGAATGCCGTCGCTGCGCCGAGTTGTTTGTGCCCAGCTACTCGTCTCAGCGGTACTGCTCCCGTGAGTGCGGCAGGCGCTGGGACCGTTCCGCGAAAGGGAGGGGTCGGCGGGGTAGAAGGGGCGTGCCCGTGGCCGACTCGCGCAAAGCCGAGCGCCCTCCCTACGACATGCTGCTGGCCGAGATCGAGGAGCGCGGGTACTGCGCGGTGGGGCGCAGGTACGGGGTGTCCGACAACGCCGTGCGCAAGTGGGTGCGGTTCTACGAGCGCCAGGCGGAGCGGGAAAGCCGCGACGGCGCCGCGGTGGGTTGATCGCGTCCGCGGGGGCGCTTACGGTTCGGGCATGGAGTACGGAGGAGCGGCCATGGATCCGGAGATCCGCGAGGGGCTGGCGCGCAGCTGGAAGGCGCTGATGGGCGTCGGCATCGCGGCGATCGTGATCGGCTGCATCGCGATCCTGGTGCCGGCCGTGGCCGCGGTCGGGACCGCGATCTTCATCGGCTGGGTGCTGCTGATCGTCGGCGGCTTCCTGGTCGCTGCGGCTTTCTCCTCGCCCTCGGCCGGGGGCGTCGTCTGGCGGCTGCTCTGGGCGGTGCTAACCGTGATCGTCGGCGTCTGGCTGATCGTCGAGCCCCACAACGGCACCTTGACCCTGACCCTGGTGCTGGGGATCTACTTCCTGCTGATGGGCATCACCCGCATCACCGTCGCCTTCATGGGCCGCGGGCAGCCCAACGCCGGCCTGGTCGGCCTCAGCGGTGTCTGCGGTTTGCTGATCGGCATCCTCGTCCTCGCCAAGTTCCCCAGTTCCGCCGATTGGGCGATCGGCCTCCTTGTCGGCATCGACTTGATCTTCGCCGGCTGGACCCTCTGCTCGATCGCCTCGGTCGGCAAAGAACTTTCGCGCGGGGCTCCGCGCAGCGCCTGAGCCCGCCTCGCTAATACGATCCGGGGAGTGAGTTCCCCCTTGGTCCTGGTCATGGCGGCCGGTGAGGGCACGCGGATGCGTTCCTCCCTGCCGAAGATGTTGCATCCCGTCTGCGGGCAGCCGATGGTTGCCTGGCCGATCCTGGCCGCGCGCGAGGCCGGCGCCGGCCGGGTCGCGGTGATCGTCTCGCCAGGACGAGACCTCTCGCCCGCCCTCCCCGAGGGCGCCGAGACCGTTGAGCAGCCGCAGGCCGACGGGACCGGCGGCGCGATCCGGGCGGCGCTGCCGCTGATCGAAGAGGCGGAGTCGGTGCTGATCCTCTCCGGCGACGTGCCGCTGATCGGTACCGACACGATTGCCGCCCTGCTTGCCGCCCACGAGGCCTCGCCGGCGGCAGCGACGATGCTGACGATCGAGCTCGAAGACCCCGCCGCCTACGGTCGCGTCGTCCGCGGCCCCGGCGGCGACGTCGAGCGCGTGGTCGAGGCCAAAGCCGCCGGCGACGCCGACGCCTCCCAACTGGCGATCCGCGAGATCAACGCCGGCACCTACGTCTTCGACGCGGCGCCGCTGGCCGCCGCCCTCGCCGGCCTCTCCAACGACAACGCCCAGGGCGAGTACTACCTGCCGGACGTCTTCCCGGCCCTGCGCGAGGCCGGCCACACCGTCGCCGCCCATCTCGCCGACGACCTCGCGGTGACGATGGGCATTAACAACCGCGCCGACCTCGCCGCCGTCGAGGCCGAGGCCCGCCACCGCATCCTCACCGCCCACATGCTGGCCGGGGTTACCATCGTCGATCCGGCCTCGACCTGGATCGACGCCGGCGTCGAGATCGGTGCCGACGCCCGCATCGAGCCCGGCACCAGCCTGCGCGGCGCCACCGAGATCGGCGGCGGCGCCGTCGTCGGGCCGCTGACCACGTTGATCGATACCGCCGTCGGCGCCGGCTCCACGGTCCTCCACTCCTACCTGGTCGAGTGCGAGGTCCGCGACGGCTGCTCGGTCGGCCCCTTCGCCTACCTGCGGCCCGGGGCCGTCCTCCACGACGGCGCCAAGGCCGGCACCTTCGTCGAGATCAAGAACTCCGAGGTGGGGGAGGGCACCAAGGTCCCGCACCTCGCCTACGTCGGCGACGCCGAGATCGGCCCCGGCAGCAACCTCGGCGCCGGCACGATCACCGCCAACTACGACGGATTCCGCAAGAACCGGACCGTGATCGGCCGCGACGTCCGCATCGGCGTTGACACGATGCTCATTGCGCCGGTAGAAGTCGGCGACTCCGCCTACACTGGCGCTGGCGCAGTGATCAAGGACGACGTCCCCGAGGGATCGTTGGCCGTGAGCGAGAACGCGCAGCGAAACATCGATGGATACGCCGCCCGCAAGGCGGCGAAGATGCGAGAGGAACGAGAGCGCGTGAGCACGATCGAGCAGCGCCCGCAGGCGGCCACCGCCATCCCCCACGACTACTCGAAGCGGATGATGGTCTTCGGTGGCCGCAGCTCGATGGATCTGGCCGCCAAGATCGCCGGCAAGCTCGACCTCGACCTCGGCCAGGCAACGCTGAAGACCTTCGCCGACGGTGAGGTCTACTGCCGCTACGAGGAGTCGATCCGTGGGGCGGACGTCTTCCTCGTCCAGTCGACCTGCGCCAACGAGCAGGAGGGGATGACCCCCAACGACTCCCTGGTCGAGCTGCTGACGATGATCGACGCCGCCCAGGGTGCCTCCGCGCACCGGATCATCGCCGTCATGCCCTGGTACGGCTATGCCCGCCAGGACAAGAAGTCGGCCCCACGCGAGCCGATCACGGCCCGCATCGTCGCCAAGTGCCTGGAGGGCGTCGGCGTCGATCGCGTCCTCACCATGGACCTTCACGCCGGTCAGGTCCAGGGCTTCTTCCACGTACCCGTCGACCACATGACGGCGATGCCGATGCTGACCCAGTGGTTCATTGACCAGGAACTGAACGACGAGCTGGTGATCGTTTCCCCCGACGCCGGCCGGGTCAAGACCGCACGCAACTTCGCCCGCCGGATCGGCACCCAGTGGGCCGTGATGGAGAAGGAGCGGCCGGCCCAGGCCGTCGCCGAGATCGGCTACGTGGTCGGCAACGTCAAGGGCAAGACCGCGGTCCTGGTCGACGACATGATCGCCACCGCCGGCACCCTCTGCGCCGCCGCCCAGACCGTGCTCGACGAGGGCGCGGCGCGGGTCATCGCCTGCGCCACCCACGGCGTCTTCTCCGGCCCCGCCTACGAACGGCTCGCCGACTCGGCGATCGAGCGGATCGTCGTCACCGACACGCTGCCGCTGCGCCCCGGCGCCCCGGACAAGATCACCGTGCTCTCGACCGCCGGCACCTTCGCCGACTCGATCCGCCGCATCTTCACCGACGATT